>NZ_RKJG01000005.1:0-4255000 GCF_003940475.1 Acinetobacter sp. FDAARGOS_559 | reverse complement strand
GTGGCAACAGCAACTACTGAAGCTACTTCAAATACAACTACTCCAAACCACCAAAGCCTGCAACAAGTGAAACTGTTAAAAATCCATATGGTCTAGAAGCCCTTTGGCGTGAAGGTGACTTAGTCGCTAAGTCTACCTTATTTATTTTAGTACTCATGTCGATTGGTACTTGGTACATCATCATCTCTAAATTATTACAACAAGGTAAAGTCAAACGCCAAGGTAAAGAAGCTGAAAAACATTTCTGGGAGGCAACTTCGCTTGATAATGCTGCAGAAGGTTTAGAACAAAGTAGCGCGTACCGTTTTATTGCAGAAAAAGGCATTAACTCGACTAATCACACGGCGGCTCACTACTTGAACGCATTGACTTTAATACTTGGGTGAGCATTTCAATACAACGTGCTATCGAAAAAGTACAAACCATTTAGGCGGCGGTCTCGCTTTTTTAGCAACAGTTGGCTCTACAGCACCTTTCGTAGGTCTTTTCGGAACAGTATGGGGAATCTATCACGCTTAACTGCAATCGGGATTTCAGGTCAGGCATCTATTGATAAAGTTGCAGGCCCAGTTGGTGAAGCTCTCATTATGACAGCTATTGGTCTTGCGGTCGCAGTACTGCTGTACTGGGTTACAACTGGTTGACTCGTCGTAATAAAGCAGTGATGGAAAATGTTCGTTCATTTGGTTCAGATTTACATGCAGTTTTATTAAGCGGAGAAATTAATACCAACAATTCAATTAATCGCAGCATTAAATAATCAGGAGCAGACATTATGGGTATGAGTGTGGTTCTGAAGATGATGACGAAATGATTGGAACGATTAACACGACACCTCTCGTAGATGTCATGTTGGTTTTACTTATTATTTTTCTTATTACTATTCCGGTAGTTACGCATACAGTTCCGGTGAAACTACCAGAAGAAAAAATACTCCGTACGCGACCACGCCTGAAAACATCCAACTTTCAGTTAATAAGAAGGCGATATTTTCTGGAACGAGAGTTATGTACCGAATAAAGAAATATTGTTAGCAAAATTACAAGCTGTGGCACAAAAAGACCGCAGCCCGAGGTACATATTCGAGGAGATCAGCTTACCCATTTTGAAGCGATAGATCAGGTCATTAGTACGACCAAACAAGCTGGTATTGGCAAAATTGCCTTTGTTACTACCCCTCCAGCCTCCCCGTAATGATTTAAGGAGAATTTTATGGGTATGAATGTTGGCTCAAATAATGATGACGATGTAATGCTAGAGGTGAACATGACACCGCTTATTGATGTCATGCTGGTACTCATTATTATGTTTATTATTACTATACCTGCACCAAACAATGCGATTAATATTAATTTGCCAAATGGCACACCGCCACCAACAAATGAAAAGCCACTTGAAATCATTGATGTAAGAATTGATGCAGCAGGCAAAGTATTTGGAATAACCAACAGGTTTCTGACCGCAAGGCACTAGAGACTTTATTTCAAGGTGTTGTCGCCAAAAAGATCAAGACCAAATCAAACTTAAACCAGACCAAATGGCTGAATATAAAAATGTAGCGATGGTCATGGCTATGGCGCAGCGTTTAGGTGTAACTAAAATTGGGATTGTGAGTAGCAATTAATATCGCTTTTAACTTTAGTTAATTCCATTTCCTTCAACGCTAACTTGAATTCTCAGTTAGCGTTTTTTTAAAGTATTCCTCAACATTAGACTCAGCAATAGAGTATACATTTGGCGCGACATAGTCCTTTTGATAATCATCTAATGATAATTTTGCGCATAGAAGCCAATTCTCACGATCAAGATTTTTTAAGTTAATCAAACTTGAAATCCTTTATTTATAAATTCACGCCTTATCTATAAGCACAAATATACCAAAAATAAAAAAGCCTCCGAAGAGGCTTTTTATAACAGGTTAAAATTAGTCACCTGTATAACCTTTTAATTTTAAACGAGCCGCATGTAGTAATGGCTCAGTATAACCAGAAGGCTGTTCACAACCTTTAAAGATAAGATCTGAAGCCGCTTGGAAAGCAATACTAGTTTCAAAGTTAGCTGCCATTGGTTTATACAATGGATCATTCGCATTTTGTTCATCAACAATTTTTGCCATGCGTTTAAGCACTTCTTCAACTTGTTCACGAGTCACGATACCGTGACGTAACCAGTTGGCAACATGTTGAGAAGAAATACGTAATGTTGCACGGTCTTCCATTAAGCCCACATTGTTAATATCAGGAACTTTTGAACAACCTACACCTAAGTCAACCCAACGAACAACGTAACCTAAAATACCTTGGCAGTTATTTTCAAGTTCGTTATTAATTTCTTCTGCTGACCAGTTTGTATCAGTTGCAAATGGAGGAGTTAACAAGTCATCTAATGACAACATTTCTTCAGCTTTTAACTGATCTTGACGTGCTTTTACATTTACTTGATGGTAATGCATCGCATGAAGTACAGCACCTGTTGGTGATGGAACCCAAGCACATGAAGCACCAGCATTTGGATGAGCAGCTTTAGTTGCCAACATATCTTTCATGCTATCTGGTTTTGGCCACATGCCTTTACCAATTTGAGCTTTACCTTGTAAACCACATTTCAAACCAATTGCAACGTTACGGTTTTCGTAAGCAGCAATCCATTTTTGTGTTTTAACCGCTTCTTTACGAACAACTGGAGCAGCTTCCATAGAAGTATGAATTTCATCACCAGTACGGTCCATGAACCCAGTGTTAATAAAGATTGTGCGATCTTTAGCAGCAGCAATACAGTTTTTCAAGTTTACAGATGTACGGCGTTCTTCATCCATAATACCGATTTTTAAAGACTTCGCTGGTAATCCTAAGGCTTGCTCAGCACGCTCAAATAACTCAACAGCAAAAGCAACCTCTTCAGGACCATGCATTTTTGGTTTAACAATATACATAGACCCTTTACGAGAGTTTTTATTTTCGTTTTCACTACGGATGTCAGCAATTGACAACAATGGTGTTACCAACGCATCCATAATACCTTCGAAAATTTCTTCACCATCAACTAAAATCGCTGGATTCGTCATTAAATGACCTACGTTACGAAGTAACATAAGTGAACGACCATGTAGTTTGGTTGTGCCACCGATCAAATTTTTAATTTCACGGTCTTTATTCAAAGCGCGAACAATTGTTTTACCATTTTTTTCGATAGATTCTTGAAGAGTACCCTTCATCAAACCTAACCAGTTACGATAACCTTCAACTTTTTCTTCTGCATCAACAGCTGCTACAGAGTCTTCAAGATCCTGAATTGTTGTAACCGCAGCTTCAAGTGTTAGATCTTTAACACCCGCTAAATCAGTTTGGCCAATTGGGCTATTCGCATCAATTTCAATAATGACATGTAGGCCATTACTCAAAAGAACAACCTCTGAAGGGTTCGCTTCTTCACCATTGAAACCCACAAACTGAGCTTCATGAGCTAAGCCAGTTTTAGTACCATCTTTTAAATTCACAACGAGTTTATTCTGCTCGATTGCATATTTAGTTGCATCAGCATGTGAGCCTTGCGCAAGCGGGAAAATTTCATTTAAGAAGTTTTTAGCAAACTCAATAACTTTCGCACCACGTACAGGGTTATATCCTTTTCCTTTTTCTGCACCGCCTTCTTCTGAAATTACATCGAAGCCGTAAAGTGCATCGTACAAAGAACCCCAGCGTGCATTTGCTGCATTTAAGCAATAACGTGCATTACGTACAGGTACTACTAATTGTGGGCCTGCTAACAATGCAATTTCTTCATCTACGTTTTCAGTAGTAATTTGGAAGTCTTCAACTTCTGGTAATAAATAACCAATTTCAGTTAAAAATGCTTTGTAAGCACCTA
The DNA here is from genome assembly GCF_003940475.1 of Acinetobacter sp. FDAARGOS_559. Taxonomy (NCBI): domain Bacteria; kingdom Pseudomonadati; phylum Pseudomonadota; class Gammaproteobacteria; order Moraxellales; family Moraxellaceae; genus Acinetobacter; species Acinetobacter sp. FDAARGOS_559. Next base: position 4,251,133 of record NZ_RKJG01000005.1, on the reverse strand, counting down.
ATTCAAATTTATTGTTGCGGTGCCATTCATCAATTTTTGCTTGTAATTCATCACGCTTAGCCAATAATGCTTTATTCTTTGGACTAAGGTCGACAACAACTTGCTCAAAGTTCTTCCAGTAAGTTTCACTATCTAAACCAGAACCTGGTAAAGCTTCATTTTCGATAAAATCGTAAAGTTCTTTAGCAATCGCTAACTTGCCTTTTTGAATACGTGCAGTCATTGTCTTTCCTGAAGTTGCTACTTTTTATACCAAGAGAATCCTAGTATACCGATTTAAATTAAGCTGAATACTAATATCACATTCCTAAATAGTAAGCATTTTCCCTTGCATAACTATTGACAAAGATAAATTTTTCTATATAGGAAAATATTAAAATTCTAACTAGGATTCCCAACAATTTATTCAATATTTAAAGATACTGAAACTAGACTTTTTGTTAACAGACAAAAAATTTCACTATCTTGTTTTTTTCTAAAGCGTATTTAGTTATATCAAACTTTGCACAATGAAAAAGTACTATTTCGCTAAATTTATCTTTTTTTGTTGTAAAAAAAGCGCTCAATTTAGAGCGCTCTTCATATCTGATTTCTTAAGAAGTTTTAGTCGCATCAATATGTCGATGTTCAGAATGCAAATACTCATCTGACTGCATTTCTAATAAACGTGAACGAGTACGCTCAATTTCAAAAGCCAATTTCTCGCCTTGATAGATATCAATAATACTATCTTGAGAGGTTAAAAGTAGTTTCACTCCACGATCATAAAATTCATCGACTAGATAAATAAAACGACGTGTGCCTTCAGACAGGAAGTCTGTTAAGTGAGGAACATTACTGACTAAAACCGTATTATAAATATTGGCAATTTCAATAAAGTCTGCTGGACTACGCGGCTTTAAGCAAAGTTCAGAAAACTCACACCATAAAACATCTTCCGTATGCCCTAGTGTTTCAACAACACGGTTATTGATCACAATCGGTTCATGAGAATTGGTTTGAGTATGAGTTAAAGCAGTATAACGCTCTGATATCCAGCTTTGAGCTTCATTACCTAATGGTGATTTAAACAATTGAGCCTGTTTTAAAACACGTAAACGGTAATCCACCCCTGCATCTACATTTAAAACGACACAGTTCTTTTTAACCATTTCAATTGTAGGAATAAAACGATCACGGTGAATCCCGTTTTTATATAAACCGTCTGGTGCAATGTTTGAAGTTGCAATGAGTGTTACACCACGAACAAATAACTTTTGGAATAAGTCACTCAAAATCATTGCATCAGTTACGTTCGAGACAAAAAACTCATCGAAACAAATAACGACAGCATCTTTATAAATTTGATCAGCTACGATATCGAGTGGATTACGTTGACCCGAAAGTTTATTTAACTCTTTATGAACATGTTGCATAAAGTGATGAAAATGCATACGTGTTTTACGGCGAAATGGTACAGACTCATAAAATTGGTCCATAAGCCAAGTTTTGCCACGTCCTACACCGCCCCACATATATACACCTTTTGGAGAAGTTTGGCGGCGGAAACGACGGAAAGCTTTTTTAGAAGCCTTATAACGATTTAAAAGTTCTTTCCATACACGATCTAATTCTTGCACTGCCTGTGCTTGTGCCTCATCTGCCATAAACTGGCCTGAAGCCAATGCCTCAGCATAGCGCTCTGCTGGGGAAGACGGAGTAAATGCAGTACTATGAGAAGATTTTAAATTTAACATATCATTTTATTTCAATTTTAACTGAAGAGAGTATAGCGAACATTTTGTCCGACCACATTAGCTTTTAGCATCAAGAGTTACACTCAGTAAAACTCTTTTCCATATTGCCGAGGACTCTGTCCAAACCATCTTTTAAATGCATGATTAAAAGCGGCAGGTTCAGAATAACCAAGTGCTTCTGCAATAACTTCTATTGAATACTCTTTATATTCCATAAGTTTAAGCGCCTTATTCTTAATAATCTGTTCACGAATTTGTTTATAACTCGTATTAAGCTGCTGCAATTGATGCCTTAATGTCCTTTCAGGCATTTTCAAAGCAAAAGCGGTTTCCGCCATGCTCGGGATAATTCCTTGTTGTAGCTCTAAATAATCTTGCACATATTGAATAATAGGCGGTATTTGATGATCTTGTTCATTTAATCTTTCTATTTCTTTGATACATTTAGCCTCATAGATACGATGAGTAATAATATCTGCTGAAGGAATTTTTATTTCCAGCACATTCTTACTTAGGCTAAATGCTGCATGTGTAGAATTAAAATGTAGATCATCTCCATAATATGCGTAATATTGAGCAACGGTATCTGGATCAGAGGGTTTCGGAAATGGTAAATCTATACGCATGTCAGGCATTTTTAAGCCCATCATGGTATAAATATCTTGAATAAACTTATAAGTACCCGAAATTTCGCATTGGGCACGGAGTAAACCGATTTCTGTTTTTAAATCGACCGGTAAATAGTTCAAATAATGTGATTTTCAGTTTCTTGTAAGCTCAAAGTACCAAATAAATGAGTAAGCTTTTGATACTGTATGCCTTTTTCTAAGGCTGTTTGTATATCATGGCTGGTCACAAGTAACATGAGTAAAGGACCATAACCTGCCAATGCGTAATGTTGTCCAATAAATAATCCTTTCTCTGGGTCAACATTCTCACTAATAATTTGCTGTATATCCCATTCCAAACTGTCATGAATTGTTGAGCTTGGGTCCAAGGAATCTACTTTAATACCTATATCTGCCAAACGTGAGTCGACATCAATGCCCGCATTGCGCATTCCTTGAATTAAATAGATTAAACCAAGTGCCGATCGTTTCATTCTTTTATCAATTTCCCTAGACTGAAATGTTTTACTATAAAGAAGTGATAAAATTAATTGCCGAATCTATCAATTTTCACGTCGATACAATCATGTTTAAACTGTTTAAAAAACGTTAGTCTTGCCTGCAATCCTCTTTACCGCATATGCAGGGTTTCCAATGCTAAACGCAAAACAACATGCTATTCAAAAACTAAAATCGCAATTATTGGTGCTGGATTCGGTGGCCTTGCCATGGCTATTCGTCTGTTACAAAGCCAACAATCAGATTTTTTTATTTTAGAAAAATCTAATGATGTCGGTGGAACTTGGCGTGAAAACCGCTATCCAGGAGCTGCGTGTGATGTTCAATCACATATGTACTCTTTGTCTTTTGCACCTAAAACTGACTGGTCAAAACGTTATGCAGAAGCTCCTGAAATTTTCGATTATATCCAAGATATAACCAATCAATATCAAATTAAAAACTACTGTAAGTTTAACCATGAGGTTACTCATGTACAGTATGATGAAGTGCGCCATATATGGACACTAGATTTTGCAAACCAACCTTCTCTCGAAGCACAATTTGTAGTTTTTGCATCAGGTCCACTACATATTCCACAAATCCCTCATATTCAAGGTATTGAAAAGTTCAAGGGTAAAGTTTTTCACTCTTCCCAATGGGAACATGACTACAGTCTAGAAGGTAAATCAGTTGCTTCCATTGGTACTGGTGGTAGTGCAATTCAATATATTCCAGAAATCGCAAAAGACGTTAAGCAATTATATGTATTCCAACGTACAGCAGCTTGGGTTATCCCACGAGATGAGCGTAAATACTCTAATTTGAGCAAAGCTCTATTTAAAAAATCAAACTTCTATCGACAAATTCATCGCAGCCGCCTTTATTGGAGTAATGAATCCCGCGTTGTTCCTATAGTTCAGCCGCAAATCATGAAATATGGACAAAAATTAGCTGAGGCATTTATACGTTTCCAAGTTAAAGATAAAGATTTAGTCAAGAAACTTACACCAGACTTTGTGATGGGCTGTAAACGCATTCTTATTTCAAATAAATACTTCCCTACTTTTAACCGTAAAAATGTTGAATTAGTGACCGAGGGTATTCAAGAAATTAAAGAGAACAGTATTATTACAAAGGATGGAAAAGAAAGACCAATTGACTGTTTAATCTATGGAACTGGTTTTGTTACCGATCCACGTATTTATTTAAAACATTTTACATGTATTGGTCGCAATCAAATTGAATTGAAACAGGCTTGGAAAAACGGTGCAGAAAGTTATTATGGAATTATGACCAAGAATTTTCCTAACCTATTTCAACTGGTCGGGCCAAATACCGTTTTAGGTCATAACTCGATTATATTTATGATTGAGTCACAAGTTAATTATATTTTACAGCTTATTGATCTAGTTGAAAAATCTGGACAGCACGCTATAGAAATTAAACCGGAAGTTCAGGATTCCTTCAATGAAAGAATACAAACACAACTTCAAGGTACTGTATGGCAAGCTGGCGGATGTAGCAGCTGGTATCAAGCTGCCGATGGAAAGAACTTTTCTTTATGGCCAACTTATACATGGAAATATTGGCTAGACACTCGTAAAATTAATCCTAAAGATTATTTGTTATTAAATAAATGCTCACAGAGCTATGCAGCATAATATGTTCAATACATAATAGATAGGTTGATAACAATCTATCTATTATTATATGCAGTCCATTAGTCTCATTATTCAAATTTTTCTTGTATTAGCATTTGGTTATTTTCTAGGTCCTAAACTCTCAATAAATATTCGGCATTTTATTTTTAAAATCCTGCCTTATTTTTCTTATATTTTACTAACCAGTGTAGCTTTAGAACTAACACTCGCCCTTGACCAAATTGATAATCCCTCAACTATACTTCCACCTGCTCTATTAATTGCATTAACCACTTCTCTTGGTTCTTTTTTTACTTGCTTATTCGCTTATACAATTTTTGATAAAGAAAGTGTTAAAGGGAAAATTTCGCTTCAACTTTTTATGAATGCATTAAAAAATATTGCCAAGGCATTTTTAGCTTTAACAATAGGCGTGATTTTAGGCATTCTTCTTACCCAATTACATACCCATATTCCCTTTAATAGTTGGTATTTACTATTACTTTTTATTTTTTTAATCGGAATCGAACTTGCTTTTACTCATTTTAATCGTACATGGTTAAGTTGGAAAATTCTTATTGTACCTTTGGCCGCCTTTATAGGCTCGTGCTTAGCTGGGCTTCTCAACTATTCCTTACTTGGTCATGAGTTTACACTTAATGAAATATTAGCTTTGGGCCAAGGCTATGGTTGGTATTCAATGTCAGGTATTTTATTTACACAGCTACATTCAGCTGAGTTAGGTGGGATTGCCTTGCTCACAGATCTATTTAGAGAGATAGTTGCAATTTTACTCATGTATACAATGGGTTGGCGGTTTCCACGTCCAGCGATTTCAAGTGCTGGCGCTACCTCAATGGATGTAACATTAGCAATGGTAAAACAGTCATGTGGCACACATTATGTACCACATGCCATGATGAGTGGCTTACTCTTAAGTCTACTCGCTCCACTTTTAATTACTGTGTTTTTAAACTTTTAAACAATTGAAGCAAGAATTGATTTCAACATTTCAGTTGGATTTTCTGCTTTAGTAATCGGACGACCAATAACTAAATGTGTAGACCCATCAAGCATTGCCTGTTTCGGAGTTACAATACGTTTTTGGTCATCTGCATTACTACCTTCAGGACGTATTCCCGGAGTAACTAAAGAGAAATCTTGTCCAATTAACTCACGAAGAATTTTAGCTTCTTGAGCAGAACAAACTACACCATCTAAACCACTTTCTTTAGTAAGTTTCGCCAATCTTTTAACTTGTTCTACAGGTTCAATATCTAACCCGATATCTTTTAAATCTTCACGCCCCATAGAAGTTAAAACTGTTACCGCAATTAATTGTGTTTGATAATTACCTGCTTTTAAACGCTCCACACAGGTTTCCATCATTTTACGGCCACCTGATGCATGTACGTTAACCATCCATACACCTAAGTCTGCGGCAGCACATACAGCTTGAGCCGTCGTATTTGGAATATCATGGAATTTTAAATCTAGGAAAACTTCGAAATTTTCTTCTTGAAGTTTTTTTACAACAGATGGGCCTTCATGAGTAAAAAGCTCTTTACCTACTTTTACGCGACATAAAGTAGGATCAAGTTGTTCAACAATTTTTAAAGCGTCATATTGGCTTTTAGCGTCCAACGCAACAATGATACTCAAGAGACTTTCTTCCATCACATAAAATCAGCGCTATTATAATAGACAAGTCAGCCAGTAATAAAGAAATCTATTGAACCAAATTCTTAAATGAGGAAATAGTGATTTTAAACTAGAAGGATAATGAGGAATATAGAAGGGAAAATACTACTCTTTATGACGAGATAAAGAGTAGTACCAAAAATTATAAAGGAGTAGAGTTTTTATCTTGGGGATAAATATCTACAACAGTTTTTTCATGTCTTACATTTGCAGCTGCTTCTGCTGCCGCCAATTGAGCACTTTGAATTTGTTCTTTTCTCAAATGATCAATATCTTTGCGGAGACGTTTAATTTCCCAGCTTTTTTGGAAAACTCGGAAAACTTGTACACCTAATAAAAGCCCAACCACAATTCCAAGCGCTAAGGTAAGCAACAATAATAAACCTAAACGCATTGCAGGAACTTGAGTAAATAATAAATCAACAGGAAGTTCTGTTGGGTTCTGCAAAACAAGTGCTAAAGAATAGCCAAATACAATAATGAGTAATGCAATTAGAATATAACGCATAGGCACCCCACTTATGAGTTTTATTTATTTTCCAGATTCATTCACTGCATCACGGAGTGCTTTACCTGGTTTAAAATGTGGAACAGCCTTCGCTGCAACATCTACTGACTTACCTGTTTTAGGGTTACGACCAACTCTAGGTTCACGGTGGTGTAATGCAAAGCTACCAAAACCACGGATTTCAATACGATTGTCAGACGAAAGAGCTTCGATCATTTGGTCAATCATAATCTTAACCGCTTCTTCCACCAATGGTTCAGCCAAGTGTGGATTTTTTAGCGCAATGCGTTCAATCAAATCAGACTTATTAAGAGCTTCAGTAGTCATCTACGACCTCGTTATTTATTACTACTCTAAGTCGTTTGATAATAACCTGTTTAAATACAAAACGGTAGCGCAGTATGTTGAATACTACGCTACCGTTTACAGTAATTTGTATAAAAAGTACAATTTCGTTACATGAAACTGTACTTTGTTAACTTATTACTTCATTTGTGCTTTGATCAAGTCACCAATAGTCTTAGGACCATTGTCTTGAGAAGCTGATGCTGTACGCAAGTTAGCAACTGCTTCTTTCTCTTCAGCTTCGTCTTTCGCTTTGATAGACAAGTTGATAGAGCGAGATTTACGGTCAACGTTGATGATTTTCGCTTCAACTTCTTGACCAACTTCTAAGAATTTAGTTGCGTCTTCAACGCGGTCACGGTTGATTTCAGAAGCTTTAAGAGTAGCTTCTACTTCGTCAGCTAACTTAACAGTTGCGCCACGAGCATCAACTGCAGTTACAGTACCTTTAACTAAAGCACCACGTTCGTTAGCAGCTAAGAAATCATTGAACGGATCGCTGTTCAATTGCTTGATACCAAGGCTGATACGGTTACCTTCAGCGTCTACAGACAAGATAACTGCTTCAACAGTGTCACCTTTCTTGTAACGACGGATAGCTTCTTCGCCTTGTTCGTTCCAAGAAATATCAGACAAGTGAACTAGACCGTCGATACCGCCATTTAAACCAATGAAGATACCAAAGTCAGTGATAGACTTGATTGTACCTGAAACTTTTTCGCCTTTCTCATGAGACTTAGCAAACTCTTCCCATGGGTTAGCACGAGTTTGTTTGATACCAAGGCTGATACGACGACGTTCTTCGTCAACTTCAAGAACCATAACATCAACTTCGTCACCGATCTGAACAACTTTAGATGGGTGGATGTTTTTGTTAGTGTGGTCCATTTCAGAAACGTGTACTAAACCTTCAACGCCTTCAGCGATTTCAGCGAAACAGCCGTAGTCAGTTAAGTTAGTAACACGTGCTTTAACGATAGAACCTTTAGGGTAACGGCTCATGATCGCTAACCATGGATCTTCGCCTAATTGTTTAAGACCTAAAGATACGCGGTTACGTTCACGGTCAAACTTAAGTACTTTAACAGTAACTTCTTGACCAACTTCAACAACTTCTGAAGGGTGCTTGATACGCTTCCAAGCCATATCTGTGATATGAAGAAGACCATCAATACCGCCAAGATCAACGAATGCACCGTAATCAGTAAGATTTTTGATAGTACCTGTAACTGTTTGACCTTCTTCAAGTTGAGCAAGTAATGCTTCACGGTCAGCAGAAGATTCAGCTTCCATAACAGCACGACGAGATACAACAACGTTGTTACGTTTAGCATCAAGCTTGATTACTTTAAACTCTAACTCTTTACCTTCAAGGTGAGTTGTGTCACGGATAGGACGAGTGTCAACTAATGAGCCTGGTAAGAACGCACGAACAGGACCGATGTCAACAGTGAAACCGCCTTTAACTTTACCAGAGATAACACCAGTAACGATTTCGCCATCTTCAAAGATTTTTTCAAGTTTAGTCCAAGTTTCAGCACGTTTAGCTTTTTCACGTGATAAAACTGTTTGACCCATACCGTTGTCAAGAGCTTCAACAACTACGTCAACAGTATCGCCAACCTGAACTTCAAGTTCACGTTGTTCATTTAAAAATTCAGCACGGTCAACAATGCCTTCAGATTTAAGGCCAGTGTCAACAGTAACCCAGTCACTATCGATGTTTACAACAACACCTTGGATGACTGCACCCTTTTCAACGTTGAGGTTTAATTCACTTTCTTCAAAGAGGGCTGCAAAAGATTCGGTCATGATATACCTGATAAAGTCAGCGGTCTTGGATCAGACAAGGCCGGTTTAGTTAAGTATCAACATAGTCTTTATAGACTGATCAAGCTATGCGTCAACTGATAATCTTAGTTGCTAACAGTACGGCTATTGACGTAATCAACCATCAACTTAAATACTTGATCGATCGTTAATTCCGAACTATCAATAATATAAGCATCTGCGGCTGGCTTGAGAGGAGCTACTTCTCGCTCCATGTCTCTTTTGTCACGCGCTTGTATATTAGCTAAAATGTCGTTTATTTTAGCATCTAGCCCCATACCCTGCAACTGTTTTACTCTTCGCTCAGCACGCGACTCAGCTGAAGCAGTCAAATAAATTTTAGCATTAGCTTCCGGGAAAATTGATGTTGCCATATCTCGGCCATCTGCAACTAATCCCGGAGTTTGTGCAAATGCTCTTTGGCGCTCAAAGAGTGCTTGTCTGAGCTCTGGTATTGCTGCAACTTTAGATGCGTATTCTCCAACACGCTCTGTACGGATAGTTTGGGTTACATCTTCCCCATCGAGGAAAACTAATGTTCCCTCTGCCGAGGTTTCAAACTTAATATTAAGCTGACGAGCATAGTTAACACACTCATCTAAATGGCTATCTAATTTTTCCAATAAATCATGTTTATGTAATGACAACCCTAACAAACGATATAAGGCACCCGAATCAAGTAAATGAAATTGATAATACGCAGCAAGTTTCGCCGCTAATGTTCCTTTACCCGAACCACTCGGACCATCAATAGTAATAATTTGAACTGTCATTGAACTCTCACGAAGAAGCAAATGCTTTAGCTAATCTCGAAAAGCCTAGTGTAATCGCTAGTTTTAGCTGTGCAAGAATTAATTTACTTACAACAGGAGCTTTTGCGGTTAATTCGATACGATACGTAACCAAAGTAATATAAGGAGTAATTTCTGAGAACTCGATTCGACCTAAATGGTGTTTCACTAGAGGATTATCAATCAGTTTATATTCAATACGTTTGTTTTCTTCGAGATGCGTGATTTCTTCTTTAAGTGGTTTAATCACGCCAAACCCCATACGACGAACAGAACCCACTCCATCAGGTCTTTCAGGATCTGCCGAATCTTTAACACGCACAACTTGTAGTGGAGCAAACGCAGTGTTGTAAGCTGCATGTTTAGAAAGCAGGTTAAAGACATCACTAAGAGGAGCATTAAATTCTTTTTGTATAGTAATTACATTACGCATGAAAGTTCCTTATTTAAATAAATCATGTCAATGAAACGGCGTTAGTGTGCCATAACCTCATGACATTTTTTAATCATTTAAGGACGTTTTTTGTTGTTTCTCTTGTTTCTTTTGTTCACGTCTTTGCTTAAAAAAAAGACTTAACTGTTGAGCACATTTTTCATGTAAACATCCATGCTCAAAAGTAAATTTATGGTTGTAATAACCATTTTCTAATAATTGACGTGCACTCACGAGTGAGCCAGCTTTAGGTTCTGTTGTTCCAAATACGACATGTTTAATTCTTGCATGTACTAATGCTCCCACACACATTGTGCACGGCTCAAGCGTAACATATAAAGTCGCATCTTCAGGTAAACGATAATTTTTCAATGACTCACAAGCCGCACGAATAGCTTGAATTTCTGCATGAGCTGTAGGATCAGATAAACCAATTGGAGCATTAAAACCAGCTCCAATTAACTTATTTTGACTCACGATTACAGCTCCTACAGGAATTTCCCCCTGCTCGGCTGCTAATTCAGCTTGCTCGTAAGCAAGCTGCATCCAATACTCATCACTAAATTTAGACATTATTGATTATGACACTACACCATATTGTCTAAGTAAGGCATTCCAGCTATCAATCGTCGTGATCGGTGGATCATCGGCCAAAATACCTCGTAATGTAAGATCTTCACATGCTTTCCATTCAGGTGATAAATCTTTATCAACTAAGCGTGCGCGAACACCTTCCACAAAGTCAGGATGGCGAATTTTCCATTCAGAGATTTGCGCTTCTAAATCAAAAACTTCATCCCAAGAATGAACTTGTTTACCCCATTGCCATAACAACCAAGTAATTGCTGCTGTACTAGGCGAGCCCTTTTGTAAGTTTTCACTCGCTTGACGCAACCAGTCACTGCTTGCATCTCGCAAGCTGACGATCGCTTGATAGTCTTGTTCAAAGCTTGAACCACGGCAAACACTATGTATAACGTCTAACGAATTTTGTAATGGCCCTGCGGCAACCGGGCGATGTAAACTATTTAAAGTATCATCGATCGCACGGAAATCACCTGCCGGATAGTGAGCCCAATTAATATTGAGTACTTTCTGTAGAACATTATCACGTTGTGCTTCACAAATATGCGTCGCCCAACCAATGCTATATGCCCCAGCAGCCGTCATAATAGAACCTGTCAAACCAGTAAATAAACCAATTTGCCCACGGTCAGCAAGGAAACGGCTTGCTCCAACATCAGGGTATAAACCAATATTAATTTCAGGCATAGCCAAACGTGAATATGGTGTAACCAAACGGAAAGGTGCAGCCATAAACAAGCCTAAACCACCACCCATTACATAGCCTTCGCCCCAAACAACAACCGGTTTAGCATAGTTATGTAACAATAAATCCAAAGCATATTCTTGCTGGAAAAATTTATTTGCGGTTTCTACTTCCTGATTAATTACCAGCTGACGTAATTTGCGTACATCTCCACCCGCACAAAATGCTTTTGGTGTAGTCGAGTCCAACCAAATTGCTTTTACTTGCTCATCATCACGGAAGTCTTCAAATACTCGTAATAGAGCCGTTACGATTGATTCATCTAAAGCGTGTAATGATTTAGGTCGATTCAAACGTACAATACGCCAACCATTTTTCGCTTCTTCAACTACCAAATCCGGATGATAGCTATTTACATTGGGAGAGTTCATCATGCGTCCAATTGCCAGTCTATGGGCTCAATGCCATGTTGTTTCAAATATTGATTTGTTTTGGAAAACACTTTACATCCAAAGAAACCACCACGATTAGCCGCAAGTGGCGATGGATGTGCAGCAGTTAAAACCAAGTGTTTTTCTCTATTTATACGTTGTCCTTTACGTTGTGCATAAGCACCCCATAAAATAAAAACAATGTGTTCACGTTGTTCATTTAAAACATCAATTACTGCGTCAGTAAACTCTTCCCAACCTTGTTTTTGATGTGATGTGGGTTGCCCTGCTTCTACAGTAAGTACACTGTTTAATAAAAGTACGCCTTGCTCAGCCCATTTGGTTAAATCACCATGACGAGAAACCGGCACCCCTAAATCTGTATGTAGTTCATGAAAAATATTACGTAAAGATGGTGGTAATGCAACCCCTCTTTGAACCGAGAAACTTAAGCCATTTGCCTGATTTGGACCATGATATGGATCTTGCCCTAATATAACGACTTTCACATGATCTAACGGCGTAATATTTAAAGCATTAAATATTTGTTTACTTGGTGGATATATGGTTTTTTGAGCCTGTTTTTGTTGAAACAAAAAGTCTCTTAAACTATCCATATAAGGACTCAGTAAAAATGGAGTTAATGATCTTTTCCAGCTTTCTTCTAATTGAACTTTACTGAGTTTGTCTTGCTGTTGCTCAGTTAATTGCATTAATGTCATCCTAGATCAATTTTCATTTCGACAAACAAAAGGAAGTTAACTTACACTTCTACTTGTAAGTTAACATGCGGATTATGAAACTTAATCCCTTGTTTTAAATTTTCATACATATTTGGATCAGCCCATTCGGATTGGACTTGTTCTGAAAAAATAATTCCCTCAAGGTTTAACAGCCCCATTTGTTCATTTTGAATATCTTCAAGAAAACTTTGGGCATAACCTGTATCGGTTTCATGAACAATCACTGAATAGACTTCAACATCACCTTCCCCATTTTGGGTAACAGTAGATTGTAATACTTGCTGAGCTAAAAAGAAGAAGATTCGAGAAAATTGCTCAGCAGATGGCGAAACTGGTAAAGAGATCCAACGCGCGCTAAAAGTCTTACAAGCATCAATATATTGAGGATCATCTTTTTCCCAGAAACAAATCGCATGATCAAAGCTATCGAAAAGGTCCTTAATTACGCCTTTTAACAGCCCAAAATCATATACCATTTGTCCATGATCTAATTTCGAAGCTTTAAGTAATAACTCGACTTTATAACTATGCCCATGAATGGATCGCTTACAACGATCCGATGTACAGTTACGTACAACGTGTGCATTTTCAAACTTAAATAACTTACGAATTAACATGTGCCAAATCGATCATTCCTTCTAAGAACATTATTATAAAGCAAAAGATAAAAACTTCGCACCACTTTTCAAATAGAAACAATTAGCAAAAAGTATGATAAGAGATGTGAAGAAATTTTGAAGATATTGATTTTTACTTTAAATACTGCCTATACAGAAGTATAACCTCATCCCTTTTATTAATAAGTTTCAAGTATTACAGACTCAGAAAAAATATCAATAAATTTATTTAGTTAAATGGAGTCATGCTTCTTGAATAAACATATACTTGCTTATCTTTTCTCATTAAAGCACTAGTAAACTGTCGCTTCCTATTATTTAGAACAACTTCAATCTGAGCTTGAAAGAAGCTGGATTTAACATCAATAAGACTATTTACTTGATTTTTCTTTTGACTATCAACCGCTGAAAAAGCATTCAATTGCCACAATTCATCTACATTTTGGAAGAACTTTAAATTTTGTTGGCGTGTTTGCAATTCTTTTTCGATAGCCCCTATATCTAATTTTTCATCCATACTAGCTAAAACCAATGGTGAAGCAGTATTAATATTTAACTTCGAATTTTCTGGTAAAGCAGAAATATATGGAGCAATTAGATCAAATTTTTTTCCATCAAAGCCTCTCACTAACTTTAACTCTTCAATACGATGGAATTTAGTATTCGCAGCCATGTAACCTGGATCCAAACCTTCATAATAACTACTTTCTGCCCCCATTGGCCCAGTTGGCTCATCATTTGGATCTTGCCAATCAATCACAGCTTGGCTTAATTCGGCTGGTAATCCCACACGTACCAGTAAACGTTCAAACCAACTTTTAGCATCTTCATTTACAATGCCTTCCCCATTAGTTAGATTATTTAAATTAAATTTACCAGACTCATCAAGCAAACGTCCGGATACCAAACCATCTTCAATAGGAAACGGAGGCATAGGTTGTGCCCATGTCTCTTTTAAATGATCTACTCCACCTGCATTATTTGTATCTTGAATTAATAATTCTGAAAAAAAGGCTTCTGCACTTTTTGCATAAAGCAAAGATTGATTTTGGCGCATCAAGTAGGCTGTATTTTCCATAGTATTATTTTGATGCTTGGCAATAGAAGCCGCTAAAATTGTAGCCAAGGCAACCATAATAAGTATTGTCAGTAAAGCGACACCCTGTTGGTGTTTGTAACTAACGGCCATTATGAATTACCTTCCTGTGAAAGCGATAAGTCACCCTGATTTAAGCTATAAATCCATTCATAATTTACACCAGCGACTGTAAGTTGGATTTTTATCCCTTTCGGTAATTTTTTTAACTCATTAGGTTTCGTTGGATCAATATTAACCTCGGGCCATTTTGTGACTTCTTGCGGAGTCAAAACCATAATCTGATATTGGTCGACTTGACTTAACAAAGTACTCGATAAAGGTTGCTCTCTGTTCGAAGTATTTAAATTTGTATATTTAAGACGATATAGTTTTTTTTGATCTGCATCATAACGATATTCAATTCGTTCAAATGGTGATAAGCCTTGTTTTAAAGGATCTGTTACCCCAGCTTTACTAAAACGTAGAATTTGATTATCTATTTCTAAAGCTGGATGAAGTTGCCCACCTTGGTTGGCGGATAAAGGGATAATCTGCAAAGTATCACGAAGAATTTGTTGATAAGCATCTTGTAATTCAAATAAATGCACTTCATGTTCGGCATTACGATCACGAACTTTGAGCAAGTAATCGAAAATTTTCCACCCCAATAAAGATAAAACCGCAAAGATAGCGATCGCGACTAACAATTCAACCAAAGTAAATCCTGAGGCGCGAGTTAATCGAGCACTGCTCGATCGTGCTGCAAGGCGAGCAGCAAAGCTTCGGATGTGAATATATTTATTTTTTATCATTATTTTGCTTTCACTGGATAATTAAAAAAGACTATATGTGTAATGCCATTTTGTACTTTTCCCTTATCCGGATCATACAAACTCACTTGTAAATCAATTTTTTGAACATTCGGGCTAATAGTAGATTGAGCTGACTTATCAATTTGCCAAGTTTCACCTTGGGAAGTTACTTGCTTACTCTGGGTTCCTTGCAACCATTCTTGATTAATCTCCATCATAGCAACTTCATTCATTGCTACAAACTGAGCTTTGGTTCGCAAAATTGCATTTGAAGTGGACTGCGTGTACTGCATTGCCACTTTAGTTAAAGCGACAGCTGCGACTGCAAAGATTGCCAAAGCAACCATAACTTCTAAGAGGGTAAAGCCTTTAGATTTCATTTATTTTACCCAAGTGATCTATTTGTATTTCTGAACCAATCGGTTTTTGTTCTAAATAAAATTGTATTTTAACGGTTTTAGCTTCTCCATTGCCAAACCAGATGAGTTGAGGCGTTTGTCCTCCAATCAAATCTGTATTTTTAGCTTTAGAATAATTCTGGTCATCCAAGGGTTGTACTGAAAAAGACACATGGGCAGGAAGTTGCCGTGTTTTAAACTCAGTATATTTCTGCCAACGGTTTTTTATATCTTGTACTTGTAAAGTGCTTTGATCGTGATATTCATAAAGTTCATAAGAAAATGGTGAGACATCTGTCTCACCATGAGTTTCTAAAGCCAATACACGTGATTGATCGATCGATTCTTTATTAATTTTCTGCAAATCGAGTAAAAATAACTCTCTCGCCTGCATTGCTTTTTTTTGGTCGACACCACCTATATTTAATACAACTAGAGAAGTCATAATTGTCATAATCACAATGACTACCATCACTTCTATGAGGGTAAAGCCTTTTTGTGATTGAAGTGGTAGATTCGATTTCATATCGACCTATTAAGCGTACTGCTCAACTGCTTGTTTGGGTAAGGCTAATGCCTGATCAATATAGGCTACTCGTAAAGTATCTCTTGAACCCAAATAACGTTGATAAAAGCTTGAATTCAGAATTGCAGCAGCTCCATGAGTGAGTGACCAGATTGAAGCTAAGTAATCTCGTGTAGTCATATGACTCTGGATTGACTCTAAATAGTGATCAGTCATACGAATAATAATACGTAAGCGTTGCTTTCTCACTTGGTAGAGTTCATTAAAAAGATGGTGCACACCTTGGGCAGTAATTGAAAGCTTTTCTTCAATTTGGTGAAACAGCACTGTTCTTTCCGGATGGTGCAAATGATGCAACATAAAGAAAGCTAAATGTTCTGGAAAAGCCTTTTCAGTATCTTGAACCATTTCCAGTAACATGCGCTCATTACGAATAATTAATAGCATGTACAATTCATCTTTACTTTGAAAGTGCTTGTACAAAGTACCTTTTGCCAAATCAAGCTCAGCAGCCAGCACATCAAGTGTCATTCCGGCTTCGCCATTTTCTAACAACAACTGTTCCGCAACTTGAAATATTAATGCTTCTCTTGCTCGGAACTGAGCTTGACGGTCCATCTTCACGCAATTACTCTCTTTATATAGTTTCTATAAGTTAAATCGCTTTAAGTAAATTTTCAAAATTCTGCGAGGTGATTCTTGCAATTTCCTCAACTGGCTTATCATATACCTCACTTAGTGCTTTCGCTACATAAGGTACATATTTTGGTTCATTCGTTTTACCACGATATGGTACGGGAGCCAAATAAGGGCTATCTGTCTCAATCAAAAGCCGATCTAAAGGAACTTGCTTGGCTACATCTCGTAGATCTTGAGCATTTTTAAATGAAACAATTCCTGAAAAGGAAATATAGTAACCACAGTCCAATACAGCTTTTGCTGTTTCCCAGTCCTCAGTAAAACAGTGCAAAATACCATGTGTAGATTGTTCAGCTCGAATAATATCCACGGTATCATGTTTTGCTGAACGTGTATGAACAACTACTGGTTTTTTAACATTTTTAGAGGCTTGAATATGACGAGCAAAACAATCTTTTTGCTCGTTAATAAAGTCAGTGCTGTGGTAATAGTCTAAACCTGTTTCACCTAAAGCCCATACCTTTTCTGATTGAGCCAATTCAGTCAAATACTCAGTCGTTGCTCGAGCCATAGTATCAACATCCTCACACGGATGTACGCCTACCGTATACCCCACATCTTCATGACGCTTTGCGATTTCAGCTAAAGCAATATGATCATCAAGGTCAACTGAAATTGCCATAAACTTAGAAACACCTTCTGCTCGCGCAGCAGCAAGTGCGAGATCTAAATCACCGTTATAAGGCGTTAAATCTAACATTGTTAAATGGCAATGGGTATCAACAAACACTGTTCTTTCCTATCTGCTTACATGGTATAACTTGGGCGATCTAAAGACATACTACCAGCTAAAATCCGCTCAGCTTCAGCTTTATAGTAAATTCCTTTATCACCACTCAATTGAATTGCGAAACCTTGCGGTTTAAATCCACTTTGCTTATGTGAAATCCAAACTACTTTACCAGTTAAAGGAATTTTTTGTGATTGTTCTGGTAACGTAGCTAAAATAAAAATTTCCTGGCCCATCTTCACTTTTTGCTTTGATGGTACAAACAAGCCCCCACCTTGTACATATCCCATATAACTTGCTTGCAATGTTGCTCTATCTGGAATATTGACCTGAATAATTCCACCCATTTGTGGTTGCATTAGTGTTCCCCTTAAACGTTCATTAATTTTATAAAAAGTTGATCTATGATGAGTTGTGTTTGTACATTCTGTTCAACTAATCTTTTAGATTGCTGTAATTCCTCATAAAGACTGAATAAACTTTCTAAATTATAGTTTTGCGCCAATTGATCGAACTGTAAATCTATATTTTTCTGTGGTTGATTGAGCTTGACACGAATTAAATCCCCTAACAAGTATTCAAGAAGCATCATAAAATCACTAAAGTTGAGTTCTTTTTGCCATTTAGCCGAATAAAATAAAGGCATATTTTTTTGATTTACAACTTTAGTCCAATCTTCTAAAAAAGACTGTCTTTTAGCAAACCAATCACTAGTCGCAATTTCAACTGCTTGCAAAGGCATATCATTAGAAAGGCCTAGCAATAATTCAGGTGGTACAGATGCTGTTTCCGCTAAATGTTCATTTAGATAAGATGTGGCTTCTGTATATGAAATACGGTCTAAAGCAAAATGCTGTAAGCGACTTCGAATGGTTGCCGGTAATTTCAAATAATGATCGGCCAACAAGATTAAAACGACGCGTTCACCTGGCTCTTCTAAGGTTTTTAGCAGCGCATTTGATGACGCAAGATTTAAAGCTTCAGCTGGCTCAATAACAACAACACGCCATCCCTCACCAGTTTGTTGTACAAATGGCAATAAATCTCGAATTTTTTCTATTTTAATTTTTGCATTCTGTTTTTTATTTTCTTCATCTGTCGTGATATGAACATAGTTTGGATGCGTATCTGATTTTAACCATTGACAGCTACTACATTCACCACAAGCACCTTGAGGTTGTTTATTTAAACAAAGTACCCACGCTAAGAAATGCTTAGCAAAAGCATGTTTACCACAACCTTGTTTACCATAAAATAATAAGCCATGCCCAATATTAGGAAAACGTGTTGTTAACGTTTCCCACATTGTCTGTTGCCACGGATAAACCTTAGAAGTCACATTCTGATTCATTAAATTAACGCTTACTCAAAAGACTCAACAGGCATATTATTTAAACGATCAAGATCTGCTTGAGTGTCAACACCTGGTGGTAAATTCGCTTCTGCTACAGCAATAGCAATACGGTGTCCATTTTCTAAAACACGCAATTGCTCAAGACTCTCGAGCTTTTCAAGTTTACCCATTTCCCATGTAACATATTCTTGTAATAAGCTCACACGATAAGCATATAAACCTAAATGACGAAATGCTTGAGTATGTAAAGTTGGTTCGTCTCGCTTAGCGCCATCTCGATCATAAGGGATCGTTGCACGGCTAAAATATAATGCTTCATTTTGTTTAGACATGACTACTTTTACGATACTATCACGCTGAAATTCATCCAACGAATGAATAGGCTCACATAATGTAGACATTGAACAGTTTGGCTTATCAACCAAAAGCTTTGCAACTTGCTGAACAAGCTGGGCTGGCAGTAATGGCTCATCGCCTTGTACATTTACAATAATGTCATCAGCATCCCATCCTTTAATACGAGCAACTTCACTTAAACGATCTGTTCCTGATGGATGGTCTGCACTTGTTAAAACGACATCAACGCCCTCTGCACGACATATTTCAGCGATACGTTCATCGTCCGTTGCTACACATAGGTCATCGAAACCTTCAACTTTTTTTGCTTGATCCACCACTCGTAAAATCATAGGACGATCATGAATAAGTAACAATGGCTTACCTGGCAAACGCGAACTTGAGAAGCGTGCTGGAATGACGATATGTTTCATTTTTTCTTCCTAAGATATTTGAATATCAAGCTTTTGCAATTGTTGATTTAAAACCTGATAGCACTCTGTAGACAAAACAGCTTTAACTGGCACGACCCAAATAGGTCGTTTAAATTCTGGATGCTTTTCAAGTAATGGTAACAACTTAACTGCATCTTTTTCAGTTGTAATGATAGGTTGGTCATCATTAAATAGAAGGTCATCAATACTGTAATCATGATGATCACGAAAAGCATGCTCTTGAAATTGTTTCACCTCTAAACCTTTAAGTGTTTGGTAAAAGCGCTGAGGAAAACCAATACCGACTACTGCATGGTAATTATTTTGAATATTGAATGATAATTCAGTTGCCGAAGAAGGATTCAATAAGTAAGGCTGCCCTGCATCAAGATGCATATGCAATGTAGTTGTTGGTGTGAAAGTATGCTCAATTACCGTACTAGTTTTTAAACGTTCCACAGGTTCACGTAAATATCCCTCTGGTAATAACTTTCTATTTCCAAGGCCACGATTTTGATCAAGTACGATCCATTCTATTTGGCGACCTAATGCCCAATGTTGCAACCCATCATCACTAATAATTAAATCTAGTTTAGTCGATGCTAATAATAACTCGATTGCAGCTTGTCTATTGGGTCCTACTGCCATAGGTACGCCAGTTGACTGTACAATCAAAGCAGGTTCATCTCCTGCTTCAGCTGCTTGACTGGCCGATGTTACCAACACAGGAAAAGGGCCAGCTCCACCATAGCCTCTACTAATTACCCCTACCTTTACATTATGCTGCTTTAGATAATTGACGAGCTCTATTAATAATGGCGTTTTTCCACTTCCCCCCACCGTAATATTGCCAATTACCATGACTGGCACAGGTGCGGTATAAACTTTTTTAAAGCCTGAACTATAAAAACCACGATTTAGTAAAAACCCAGCACGATACAAGCAAGACAAAGGACGTAAAACAATCAACCAACTTGATTGCTTATTCCATGCATTTTGGATCAGCTGGGCTAAAGACATACTTAATGGTCCTCAAAATTACGCTGATGTAATTGATAATAAGCACCATGTTTAGCAAGTAATTCTTGATGAGTACCTTGTTCAACAATTTGTCCGCGGTCCATCACAACAATACGATCCGCATTTTCAATGGTTGATAGACGGTGAGCAATCACAATCGTTGTACGATCTTGCATAGCCTCATCAAATGCTTGTTGAATAAAGTGTTCAGATTCATTATCAAGCGCACTTGTAGCTTCATCTAAAACGAGAATAGGCGCATTTTTCAAAATTGCACGAGCAATTGCGATACGTTGACGTTGACCACCGGATAAGTTTAGACCTTGGGCACCTAAAACAGTATCGTAGCCATCTGGTAAGTTCATAATAAAGTCATGGGCATAAGCAGCCTTTGCCGCTGCGATAACTTCTTCATCGCTCGCATCATGTAGCTGACCATAAGCGATATTTTCACGTACAGTTCGGTTAAACAAAACAACTTGCTGATTTACCATCGCAATTTGTGTACGCAAACTTGAAAGCTCAATATCACGTATTGGTAAATCATCTAAATAAATTTGACCACTTGAGACTTCTTGGAAACGTACCAACATGTTCACTAAAGAAGTTTTACCAGCACCAGAGCGCCCTACCAATGCAACAGTTTCACCTGGGCGAATATTTAAAGAAAAGTCTCTAATTGCCTGAGTGCCATCAGCATAGTTAAGTACAACATGGTCAAAACGAATTGCACCATGCAACTGAGGTTTAAGCTGACCACTATTTTCTTCTTCAGGTAAATCTAATAATTCAAAAACTGAATGTGCTGCAGCCAAACCACGTTGTAACTTCTCATTAATATCAGTTAAGTTTTTAACAGGCTTTGAAAGTAATCCTGCTGCCGTAATATATGCAACAAACTCACCAGCAGTTGTATTCCCTAAAATTTGTGGTCTTAATGCTAACCATACGATTAGAGCCATTGCACAAGCCATCACCACTTGAACAACAGGACTATTTAGGTTTTGCACAATCACCATTTTTAAACCACGTTTTAAGTTTTCTTCCGATGACTTATAAAAACGCTCTTGTTCTGACTCTTCACCAGCGAAACTTTTAACAACTGCATTACCATTAATACTTTCTTGCACTACATGGTTAACATCACCCATAGTGTCCTGAACTTGCATCGAAAGCTTGCGCATTCTTTTTGAAGCTTTACGCACCAAAATCCCAATCACAGGTAAGAACACCATAATACAAATTGTTAAACGCCAATTGGTATAGAACAAATAACCTAATAACCCCAAAGTAATCATGCCATCCCGAACAATGGTCTTTAATGATTCAGATGAAGCAGCTGTAAGTTGCTCGACGTTATACATAATTTTGGCAGTAATATGTCCCGAAGAGTTATCGAGATAATATTGAGCCGGTAACCTTAGAAGTTTTGCATAAACTTCTTGGCGAATACTAAAAACCAAACTACGCGAGATTACAGCCGTATAGTACCCCCCCATAAATAGGCCAAGGCCACGGAAGAATACCAATAAAATGATTAATAAAGGGAACCAATCTAGATCCGCTCTACTCGCATTTTGAATTGCATCAATAATAAATTTAATGAGCTTAGCAACAGAAACCTCCGTTGCTGAGTTCATACCGAACCCGATAAGAACTAATAAGGCCACGCCCCAATAAGGTTTTAAATAGGATAGGAGACGCAAATAAACCTTAAAATCTTGATTCACTCAGAAAAACCTCTAGAAGGAACTTTGGTACTAATATTGATGTTAACAAAACCGAGTTGTCCTGCTACATCCATAACACGAATAACATCCTGATGGGATGCTTTTGCATCAGCAGCAATGATAAACATAAAGTCACGTCGCTCTTGAGCAATCTGCTTAATTGCAGTGCTCAAATCAGCCACATCTTTGCTAGATAGCGCCTGACCATTCACGGCGTAATGTCCGCTAGAGTCTACCACGACTTCAATTTTATGATCGTACTGTTTTGGTGGAACACCTTGTGCATCTGGTAAAGTTAAATTGATGCGACTAGGCTGATTAAAAGTGGTAGATAACAATAAAAACACTAGAATGAACAATAAACAGTCAATCATAGGTGTTAGATTGATATGAATATCTTCAACATGAGAACGTTTAAACTTCATATTGCGATCTACCCATCAACCAACGCGGCGATGTTCTTGCATGACTGAAGAACGTTTGTAAAACAATGAGGCATGAAATAGCGTAGATTGTTGCTCTAACTCAGCAATATAATCTTGCACTACTCTTTGAAAATATCGATAGGAAATAAGCGCAGGAATTGCAATGAGCATACCAACTGCTGTTGTGATCAAAGCCTTGGAAATACCGGGAATCATTAAACTAGGACTACCTGCCGAACCAAAATCAATAACCAAAAAAGACTCAATAATTCCCACAACTGTTCCAAGCAGTCCTAGTAAAGGCGCAATAGCACTTAAGGTTCCTAAGAAGTTAATATTTTTCTCTAAATAAGAAATTTCTTGAGAAGCCATAGCTTCCATTTGTGCTCGCGCAAATTGTTCGCCATGTTCCTGATACTCAAAACCAGCTTTTAGAATATTGCCCAATGCCGTGCTTTGCGCATTAGTATCCTGCTCCAAATTTGTTATAACAACAGAAATATCTGCACTGCCATCATTCATTAGTACTTTAGGTAAAACTTGTGAACGTCTTAAACGTACAAAACGCTCAATACTAATTGCGACGGTTAAAATTGAACACAAAATTAAAGGCAGCATTAACCAGCCGCCCGCTTTCACAAGTTCCCACATATTTTCTTCCCCAAGAATATAAATTAGAAATATATGACCTAACTTAGAATTAATCTGGTAAACAAATATTCAAAATACCATCTAACTCATCGAGTGAATGATAGTGAATAACAAGCTTACCTTTACCTTTCTGGTTATGATCAATTTTAACATTGGCACCAAAACGTTCTGATAATTTCTGAGTTAGTTGCTCAATGTCTGGTGCAACAGGAGCTTTTTCCTTTTCCTGTTTAGGCTCGTTCCAATCGCGTACTAACTGCTCAGTCTGACGAACAGATAATCCTTTTTCAATTACAATTTTTGCAACTTCAAGTTGTTCTTTGCCCTTTAAAGTTAAGATGGCACGAGCATGCCCCATATCAAGCTGGCCTTGCTGCATAAATTCTTTAATGTCATCAGCCAAGCTCAACAGACGTAATAGATTACTTACCGTTGTTCTTGCTTTACCGACTGTATCAGCAATTTCTTGATGGCTTAAACCGAATTCATCATGGAATCGTTGTAGCGCCAACGCTTGATCAATCGGGTTTAAATCTTGACGTTGAATATTTTCAATAAGTGCTAAAGCAATAGCAACCTGATCATTTAAATCACGAACAATTGCAGGGATTTCCGTTAAGCCAGCAATTTGAGCTGCGCGCCAACGACGCTCACCTGCAATAATTTCGTAAGGATGAGCTTCATCATCTACAGGACGAATAACAATTGGCTGCATTACCCCATGTTTTTCAATAGAGGATGCCAACTCTTGCAAATCATGCTCATGGATAAAACGACGTGGTTGATATTCACCTCGTTTCAACAACTTCACATCAATTTGCTTTAACTGACCATGATCAAGCGCTTGAGCTTCTAGTTGTAATTTTTCTTTTTGAATTGAACCAAGTAATGCATCTAAACCACGACCTTTCGCCAATCCGCGTTTTTTGATGCTCATACTTTACTTCCTTTCTTCACTTTACTTTTCTTTAACATCTCAGCCGCAAGATTTAAGTATGCAACTGCACCTTTCGAACTTTTTTCAAAATAAATTACTGGCAAACCATGTGCTGGAGCTTCAGCCAAACGAACATTACGTGGAATCACAGTGTCGTAGAGTTTCTTACCAAAATATTGTTCCAACTCAGCAGATACATCGCGAGTTAAGGCATTACGCGCATCATACATGGTGCGTAAAACACCAATAATTTCCAAATCTGGATTTAACGCTTTTTGAATACGATCGATCGTTTGAGTTAAATCTGCCAAACCTTCTAATGCATAGTACTCGCATTGCATGGGAATGATTACACCATCTACTGCAGCTAAAGCATTCACGGTAATTAAACTTAAGCTAGGCGCACAATCAACAATAATGTAATCGAATGAGTCCCGAATTTCATTCAAAGCATTCTTTAAAATGAACTCACGACCTTCTTGCTCGGCAATGGCAAGCTCGACACCAGAAAGTTCACGGTTTGAACCCAAAACTTTATATCCAACCTCAGCTTTTTGAATTGCCGTTTCGATTGGCACTTCACCCAATAACACATCCGTAATTGAATAAAGTAGATCATTCTTTTGAATACCAGACCCCATCGTAGCATTACCTTGCGAATCTATATCAACAAGTAGCACACGTTTTTTCAATACAGCTAGTGACGCTGCAAGATTTACTGCAGTCGTTGTTTTACCAACACCACCCTTTTGGTTTGCAATCGCAATAATTTGAGCCATGGTAACCCTAATACTTTTTATTTAAATTCGTTGAAGTAAAAGTAAATGACGTTGTTCATCAAGTCTCGGTACATGCAGTTCAATCACTTTACATGAAAATTCCTGCTTAAGCTCTTCCATTTCTTCAACTGGAATCAGTCCTTTCATCGCGGCAATTATACTCTGCTCATGTAAATATGGACGCGCAGCCTCAACAAAATCTGTTAATGATGCAAATGCACGACTTGTTATTACATCAAATTGGCCAAGTTCATCAATTGTATCTTGATTTTCAACACGCGTTTGCACAGCTATTACGTTTTTAAGCTTAAGGTCAGCAATAAACTGTTTCAAAAAACGAATTTTCTTACCATTTGAATCAAGCAATACACAAGAGCGTTCTGGCTGACATAAAGCAATGATCATGCCTGGCATGCCACCACCTGTACCTACATCGAGCAAACGACCTGCTGGCAAATCTTTCAAAATACTTAGGCTATCCAACAAATGCTTCACTAACATTTCTTTCGGATCACGAATCGCTGTTAGATTATAAGCTTTGTTCCAAAGTACCAAAGCATCTTGATACTTCAACAATAATGTCACAGCTTCATCGCTAAGCGATAAACCTAATTTTTGACTACCCTGTTGTAACTCTTGAAAAAACGGATGCATAAACAGATAACATCTAAGTAAAATTTAAAACAAAGTATACCCATTTATGCATCGTGGAACACTAGTTAACGATTAGGGATTACGCAGTTAATCGTAGAAGCCTTCACGAATTTGCAAATCTAGCTCCATTAAACGCTCAGGCGTTCCCACATCTACCCATGCACCTTTAAGCTTTTCACCAGATATTTTTTGATTGTGCATGGCTTGCTTCAACAATGGGGCTAACGGACGTTTACCAGCTTCCAATCCATCAAAAAGCTTAGGATGGATAACAGATACACCACTAAACGTGAGGTTCTCGCCCTTCACATCTTGATCGAATGTAAAAGCGCGTCCATTTAATAATGTAAAGTCGCCTTCGGGATGCTGTTTAGGATTATCAACTAATACAAGATGTGCCAAATCATCATTTAACTTAATATGGTGTAGAGCTTCAAAATCCATTGTAGTCCATACATCTCCATTCACCAGAATGAAAGGATCTGTTCCAAGCAGTGGCAAAGCATTAATAATTCCGCCAGCTGTTTCCAGCCCTTCTTCTTCTCGTGTCCAACGGATATCCACACCAAATTGAGAGCCATCTCCCAAGTTACTGATGAGTTTGTCGGCTAACCACGCAGAATTGATGACTATTTCGGTCACACCGATTTTCTTAAGTTTTTCAATATGCCACACAATAAGTGGCTTACCCCCTACCTCAAGCAGAGGCTTTGGTGTATATAGCGTGAGTGGACGCATACGATTGCCCAAGCCAGCAGCTAAAATCATTGCTTTCATTATGCTGCAACCTCATAAGGGCCATATTTTTCAATAAATTTAGGCATTACTGAACTGTGAATAAACGCCATGAAGTCATCAAGCTCATGATAGCCACGGCTCTCTTCAAGTAAATACCACATGACTCGTGGTAAATCTTTCAAATAACCAGACTTACCATCTCGCTCGAACAAACGGACAAAGATACCTAAAATTTTGATATGGCGTTGAATTGCCATTAAATCAGCATCACGTTTAAATTGGTCAAAGCTTCGGTTTTGTCTAGCAGATGCTGGTAAAAGCTCATAGAACACTTTAAACCATTGATAAACACGCTCAGCATTCCACTGCACGTATGCATCACGTGTAATCGAGATTAAATCATATGTATCAGCACCAATAACCGCGTCTTGGAAGTCAATTACTCCCAATTCTTCTTCATTAGCAATTTTCATTAAATTACGGCTATGAAAATCACGATGTACAATAACTTGCGGTTGAGCTAATGCTGCCTGAGCCAAGAAATCAAATGCATCATCAATAGTTTTCTTTTGCTCAGCTGTTGGATGGATATCGAGTGACGGTAACATCCAATCTGTTAACAACTGCATTTCCGATAAAAGCTTTTCATAAGAATAAGCCGGGAAATGTTCAGCCCCATTAATCGATTGCAAATGAATAAGCTGTTTAAAACTCTGTTCATAATATTGATCAACTGTTTCATCGTTTAACAATGTAGACAGCAGCACATCACCAAAGTCTTCTAACAATAAAAAACCTTGATTTAAATCTTTTGCAACGATCTGAGGTACCCGAACCCCATGCCCTGCAAAAAACTCGTCAATGGTCACAAACGGAATACAGTCTTCTTTTTCAGGAGGCGCATCCATAAGCATATACGTTTTATTTTGTAACTGGATGCGAGCATAACGTCGAAAGCTTGCATCCCCTGCTAAATAAGCGATCTGAAATTGATCATTTTCAAGAACAGATGTAAGCCATGTATGTATCAATTGTTCACGTTGTGTATTCATTTGCAATAAAATCTAAAACAAGCTGAGATTTTTGAAGGGTTAAGTGTAGCCACTTATAAACTTTTTCTCTATGATGCGACAATAATTAATTGTGAATTAGCATACTTGGTTAATGAGACAATGAAGCATCAGTTTAAATTTAATCCTTTAGCGACCGCTATTTTTACGCTCTTATGTAGTGGCTCCATACAATCAAGTTATGCTGAGTCAGCTGGTGTTGTCTCCAACATAGACAATAATCAACTTAAGGCGAGTATTAAGGAAGCCTATCCAGGGCAGGAATTCTTTCAACAATATTATGTTGATAAATCTGCTCCTGAGGCGCAATTGCGCAATAATAAATATTTGAGTTCAGCATTCTGCCAAGGAACTTGGATTACACCAATTAATCCTGAAACTAAAGCGTTAGATGCAGATAAAGCTACTTCAGTTGTAACGGCTGATTATGGGCACTACAACCCTGCCGGCGACTCTGTGTTGGAAGGAAACGTGGTGATAGATCAGGAAGGCCGTACAGTTCGTGCCGATAAAGTCACCATCGATAAAACTCAAACATTTGCACATGCACAAGGCCGAGTACAGTTAGCTCAAGGCGGCTTACTCTCTCAAAGTGATGAAATTGATTACAATCTAAAGACTCAAACCGGAAATTTAGATAATAGTTTTTATATTTCTGAACAACAACATGCCCATGGTCATGCTGGGAAGATCGAGAGAACCTCTCCGAATGTAATGGTTCTCAATGATGCGACTTACACAACCTGTCCGCCAGGCCAGAAACCAGGTTGGAAAATTCAAGCCAACAAAATTGAGTTGAACCAAGAAACTGGGCGTGGTGTTACGCGCGGAACAAAACTATATGTAAAAGATGTTCCAGTTCTAGCAGTTCCCTACTTTAACTTCCCGATTGATGACCGCCGCACTACAGGTATCCTCAACCCACAATTTGGTTTCTCAAACGATGGTGGTATTGAACTTTCGGTTCCTGTTTATTTAAACCTTGCGCCTAATTACGATGCAACAATTACGCCACGATACTTAGCAGATCGTGGTGCAATGTTACAAGGTGAATTCCGATATTTGACGGATGGGTTTGGTGCCGGACAGATTTGGGGCGGCATTTTGCCATCTGATAAAGAATATGATGATAAAGACCGTAAAGATTTCCATTTTTTACATAATTGGAATATCAATGACCAATGGTCTACCAACCTTGAATACAATTACGCATCAGATAAAGACTACTTCTCTGATTTAGATAGTAGCCCTATCTCTAAAACAGATCTTAACTTACGTAGAGCTTGGGAACTTAACTATCAACATGGTATTCCGGGTTTAAAAGCACAGCTTAAAGTCGAAGATTTCCAGACCCTTGATCCTCAAGTTAAAGATGCAGACAAGCCATATGCACGTTTGCCGCAATTCTTGTTGAATTATGTCACAGGTAATCCATTAGGCTTACAATACGAATTCAATAACGATACTGCATACTTTAAGAAATCAATTAACGATAATTCTGCACAAGAAAGTAGCGGTACGCGTATTTATAACCAGTTTGCAACACGTTATAACTATCGAACACCAGCAGCCTTTGTAATTCCTGAGGTTTCTGTACGTTCTATTCAAACCTTCTATGATAAAGATACTCAGTTAAATAACCCTGGCGGCTCTGAAAACAAATCAGTCGTTGTGCCACAATTTACATTGGACACTGGTTTGAATTTTGAACGTGAAGGTAAATATTTACAAACACTTACACCACGTGCTTTCTATGCCTATGCGCCATACAAAAATCAAGATGGCTACCCTAACTTTGACTCAACCACTGCGTCAATTAGTTACGATCAATTATTTAACCCTTACCGCTTCTATGGTCATGACCGCCTTGAAGACAATAACTTTTTATCGTTAGGTGTAAGTTATAGTCTTTTTGACACAGTAGGTTTAGAGCGTTTACGTGCAAGTGTGGGACAAAGCTATTATTTTGAAGATCGCCGCGTCACTTTAAAACAAGGCCAAGATGAATTCGACACCGAGCGTAAAACTGGCCCTGTTATAAGCTTATCAAGCCAACTTAATCAAAACTTTACCATTGCTGCCAACTCGGCCTGGATGTCAAATGGCGATAATGCTCAACGTGACTTCCAAGTTTACTATACAGGTGATAAAGGAAATCTATATAACTTAGGCTATTTCTATCGTAAAGATATTCCTGGTCGCCAAGATACATACGACCAAGTTGTTGCATCGTTTATACAACCAATTAAAGACAATTGGCGTATTATGGGCCACGTACAATATGACATGGACAATGATGTTGCCCGTGAACTCTTGCTAGGAGTTAATTATGAGTCATGTTGCTGGGGTATTTCTGTCTATGGCCGTTCATACTATAACGATCTAGATGATCCGAAAACTTCAGATGTTAGTGAAAAGCGCGCGATCATGGCCGAAATTACACTTAAAGGTTTAGGTGGTTTAAACAATAAACTCGCGTCTTTACTTGAAAATCGCGTTTTAGGTTTTAACAAAATTAATCAATCTTGGACACAACGTTAATGAAGACAAAACATCTTAAACAGTTTTTTAAAGCGACGACCCTTGCTGTATTAATATCTTCATCAATGCATAGTTTTGCCCAACCTACTGATGAAGTTGTGGCAATTGTGGACAATAGCGTAATTTTAAAAAGTGACCTTGAACAAGGAATGGCTGAAGCAGCTCACGAATTGCAAGCACAAAAAAAAGAAGTTCCACCTCAACAATACTTACAATTTCAAGTATTAGACCAACTCATCTTACGTCAAGCACAACTTGAACAAGTTAAAAAATATGGCATCAAACCTGATGAGAAAAGTCTAAATGAGGCTGTACTTAAAGTTGCAAGTCAATCGGGTAGCAAAAGCCTAGAAGCCTTTCAACAAAAATTAGATGCGATTGCACCTGGAACTTATGAAAACTTACGTAGCCGTATTGCTGAAGATTTAGCAATTAATCGTCTGCGTCAACAGCAAGTTATGTCTCGCATTAAAATCAGTGATCAAGATGTAGATAACTTCTTGAAGTCACCACAAGGGCAAGCTGCTTTAGGTAATCAAGCTCATGTGATTCATATGCGAATTTCTGGAGACAACCCTCAAGAAGTTCAAAATGTAGCAAAAGAAGTTCGTTCACAACTTGCTCAAAACAATGATTTAAACGCTCTTAAAAAGCTTTCAACTGCAACTGTAAAAGTTGAAGGTGCAAATATGGGATTCCGTCCTCTTTCTGACATACCAGCTGAACTTGCTGCTCGTATTACTCCACTGCAAGATGGTCAAACAACTGACTTAATTTCTGTACGCGATGGTGTACATGTTCTAAAACTTTTAGAACGTAAGCAAAATGAACAGAAAGCATTAGTACCGCAATATCAAACACGCCATATTCTTATTCAACCTTCCGAAGTGGTAAGCCCTGAAAATGCGAAACAAATTATTGATAGCATTTACAAGCGATTAAAAGCGGGTGAAGATTTCGCTACTCTTGCTGCAACTTATTCAAATGATACAGGTTCAGCACGTGATGGCGGCAGCCTAGGTTGGGTTACGCCTGGCATGATGGTTCCTGAGTTTGATAAAAAAATGCAGGAAATTCCTGTAGGTGAAATTAGTGAACCTTTCCAAACTCAATTCGGCTGGCACATCTTACAAGTGACAGACAAACGCGAAAAAGATATGACGCATGAATATCAAGAGCGTATGGCACGTCAAATTTTAGGTGAGCGTCAATTTAACACTGAAATTGATAGCTGGTTACGTGAAGTCCGTGCAAATGCTTATGTAGAAATTAAAGATCCAAGCCTCGACAAAAAGAACTTACAAAAATAAGTTAATCTTTTGTCGTTAAAACCTGTGTTGATCACAGGTTTTTTTGTAAACAAAACCCAGCCATTAAAAAACCGGTTATATGAATAACCGGTTTCTATAAATCAGACCCTAAAGGGAATTATTTATAACGATCAACCATTTTCTCTAAAGAAATTGGACGAATCTTGTCAGCATTACCAGCTGTACCGAAAGCTTCATAACGATCGATACAAATTTGTTTCATTGAATCGACAGTTTTAGCGAAATACTTACGTGGGTCAAATTCAGCTGGGTTTTCCGCCATGAAACGACGAATTGCACCTGTTGAAGCTAAACGCAAGTCAGTATCGATATTGATTTTACGTACACCATGTTTAATCGCTTCTACAAGCTGCTCAACTGGTACACCATAAGTCTCACCAATATTACCACCAAACTCGTTAATTACTTTTAACCATTCTTGTGGTACAGAGCTTGAACCGTGCATTACAAGGTGAGTATTTGGCAATGCCGCATGAATTTCTTTAATACGGTCAATTGCTAAAATATCCCCTGTAGGTGGACGTGTAAATTTATAAGCACCGTGTGAAGTACCTACAGCAATTGCTAAAGCATCAACATTTGTATCAGCAACGAATTGTTTTGCTTCTTCAACAGAGGTTAAAAGCTGAGAATGGTCAAGTACACCTTCTGCACCCACACCGTCTTCTTCTCCAGCCATACCTGTTTCAAGGCTACCTAAGCAACCGATCTCACCTTCAACAGATACACCACAAGCATGAGCCATTGCTACCACTTGACGAGTTACATCTACGTTGTAATCGTAAGTTGTAGGAGTTTTACCATCAGCGCCTAATGAACCGTCCATCATCACTGAGCTAAAACCAAGTTGAATAGAACGTTGGCATACATCAGGGCTTGTACCATGGTCTTGGTGCATTACCACTGGAATGTGTGGCCATTCTTCAATTGCAGCCAAAATAAGATGGCGTAAGAATGGAGCGCCTGCATATTTGCGAGCTCCAGCAGATGCCTGAACAATTACAGGTGAATTGGTAGCATCTGCGGCAAGCATAATTGCACGCATTTGTTCTAAGTTATTTACGTTAAATGCTGGTACGCCGTAGTTATGTTCCGCAGCGTGATCCAAGAGCTGGCGCATTGAAATGAGTGCCATAATATCCTCCCAGGTAGTGCGGCTTATTCTACCTTGTCATTTATTTCAATTCAGCAACAAATCACAGTATTTCAAAAAAAATCCCTGCATTTGCAGGGAATTTTTAACAAAAAACAACAAATTAATGCGTTTCTGAAGCAGCCGTCTCGCTAGATGCACTACCTTCAACCACATCTGTATTCTTTTCATCTAAAACTGGCTTATCAAGAGCATCGATTGCAGCTTGTTGTTCCGGAGTTACTTTGTCAGCAACAGCTGTAGATGACGCATCTTGGCCTGCTTGAGTCGCCTCTTCTTTTTTCGCACAAGCAGTCAACATCATTGGGACAATTAACAAAGCAGCAAAGGTAAGTTTTAAATTCATCACTATTTTCCACAATTGGTGATTTAGTACTCATTATATTATTTCAGGAATATGACAATTTAATGACTTATCAATGAAAAAGGGATTGATAACTCAATCCCTTCTTATTTCAATATAACAGTTTTTAAGCACGTTCAAGTAAAACGGCAACTGCTGGCAATGTTTTTCCTTCAACAAATTCAAGGAATGCACCACCACCTGTTGAAATATAACCAATTTGATCAGCTACATTATATTTATCAATCGCAGCTAAAGTATCACCACCACCAGCAATTGAGAATGCATCAGATTGTGCAACTGCAAGAGAAAGTGCTTTAGTACCTTCACCAAATTGATCAACTTCAAATACACCAACAGGACCATTCCAAAGAATCGTTTTTGAAGTTGTTAAAATATTTGCAAATGCTTTAGCTGTTTCAGGACCAACATCCAAAATCATATCATTTGCTGTGACATCTTCAACTTTCTTAATTACTGCTTGCGCTGCTGCCAAAGAACCTAAGAAATCTTCGAAGTTAATTTGTGAAGCATCAGCTACAACTACATCTGTAGGAAGTGGAACACTTACTTTAGCAGCAATTTGTTTTGCAGTTTCAACCAAGTCAGCTTCATATAAAGATTTACCAACATTGTAACCAGCAGCCGCCAAGAAAGTATTTGCAATACCACCGCCTACAATCAGTTGGTCACAAATACCAGATAATGAATTTAACACATCAAGTTTTGTTGAAACTTTAGAACCAGCGACAATTGCCACCATTGGTTTTTCAGGTGTTTGCATTGCACGGCCAAGTGCATCTAATTCAGCAGCCAATAATGGGCCTGCCGCTGCAACAGGTGCAAAACGTGCTACACCTTCTGTAGAAGCTTCTGCACGGTGAGCAGTACCAAAAGCATCCATTACAAACACATCACATAGAGCTGCATATTTTTGTGCAAGTTCAGGATTATTTTTCTTTTCACCCGGATTAAAACGAACATTTTCAAGCAAAACAACTTGTCCTGCTTCAACTTCAACCCCATTTAAATAATCAGTAAATAATTTAACTTCTTGACCTAATGCTTCAGTTAAATATGCAGCCACTGGTGCAAGTGATTGTTCAGGCTTTGGCTCACCTTCCACAGGACGACCTAAATGTGAAAATACCATTACAGCAGCGCCTTTTTCTAAAGCAGCTTTTATTGTTGGAAGTGCGGCACGTAAACGAGCATCGCTAGTAATCACACCATTTTTAACAGGAACGTTTAAATCTTCACGAATAAGGACACGTTTACCTGCTAAATTAAGGTCAGTCATGCGCTGAAAATTCATGTAAAGCTCTCTTTATGATTTTAAAAACGCGCCAATTTTAAATGATTACATCAAAAAAGGTTAGTTTTTTTGCATAAAAGCTGTAGAAAGCCAAAGTTTTGATTATGATAGAGGTAGTCATCTAATATTTCATCCATTATGTCTATTCATCCAGATCCACAAATCAATCGTTTAAATGTTTTAGGTGAACCCTTAGCAAGCTGTTGTTTTGACCCTATTACTGGCTACTTCCGGAATGGTTTTTGCCATACAGCCGTAACAGATCTTGGTCAACATACGGTGTGCGCCCAAATGACTTCTGAGTTTTTAAATTTTTCACAAAAAGTCGGAAACGATCTGATCACTCCTCTACCTGAAGCAGGCTTCCCTGGCCTACAACCGGGAGACTTCTGGTGCATTTGTGTAACTCGTTGGGTAGAAGCTTATCAAGCTGGTCAAGCACCTCCTGTTAAACTTCATGCTTGTCATCAAGCTGTATTGAGCTATGTTCCATTAGATGTATTAATGGAATTTGCAGTGTAATGAAACAACCCAAAATTATTTTGGCATCAAGCAGTCAGACACGTAAAGATTTAATGAATCGTTTAGGAATCGAATATATCTGCATTAGTCCAGATATTGACGAGAGTCCTTGTGGTGAAATGCATGCCGATGATTTAGCAAAAAGACTGGCATTTACTAAAGCACAGCTAATTGCACAAAAAAATCCTGAAGCAATTGTAATTGGATCAGATCAGGTTGCATGGCGAGAGCATGCTCCTCATGATTTTATTGGTAAACCCTTAACAATTGAAAATGCCAAAGCTCAATTAACAGCAAACTCTGGCCGAACAGTCTTTTTTAGTACTGCTTTAAGTGTGCAGTGCCTTGAAAAAAGTTTTGAACATACGCTTGTTGAGCATTATCAAGTTAAGTTTCGCAATTTAAGCGCGCCTGAAATCGAAAGATACGTCGACTTAGATCTGCCCTTACAATGCGCAGGAAGTTTTAAGTGTGAAAGTCTTGGCATTAGTTTATTTGAAAAAATGATAGGCCAAGACCAAACCACGCTAATGGGTTTACCCATGATTCAGCTTTGTCAGATTTTAAGACAACTCAATCTCCAAATTCCTTAATATTTATTAGCTTATTTATAGGTTATTTCCATGACAGAAGCTTTAACCGTTTTAGGCGGTATTACTGCTGAACAGTTTTTAACAGAGTATTGGCAGAAAAAACCATTACTTGTACGTAATGCTATGCCTGAAATTGTGGGTATGTTAGAGCCGAATGATGTAAAAGAACTCGCTTTAGAAGACCATGTAACAGCTCGTCTTATCCGTCAAAAAGATAAAAATCCAAATGAATGGCATGTAAAATCGTCTCCCTTAACTAAAGGTGATTTTCAAAAACTACCAAAGTTATGGACACTTTTGGTTCAAGCAGTAGACCATTACTCATTTGATATAGCTGAGTTATGGAAGAAATTTCCTTTTATTCCGCAATGGCGCCGTGATGACATTATGGTCTCTTATGCCCCAAAAGGTGGTTCAGTAGGAAAACATTTTGACTTTTATGATGTTTTTCTTGTTCAAGGATATGGTCATCGTCGCTGGCAACTCGGCCAAATGTGTGATGCAAACACTGAATTTGTACCTAATCAACCTTTAAAGTTGCTACCAGAAATAGATGTTCATTTTGATGAAGTATTAGCTCCTGGCGACTTATTATATGTTCCACCTGGATTATCACATTATGGCGTTGCCGAAGATGATTGTTTAACTTTCTCCTTTGGTTTCCGTATGCCTAATATTTCAGGCATGATCGATAGAATTAGCGATCAATTTGCTACTGATGAATTACTTCAAAATCCCGTTGTCGATATTACCCGTAAGAATCCTCCTCAAATTGGGGAAATAAACACGGAAGAGTTGGCTTATTTAAGAGATTTAGTGCTAGCTCAATTGAAAAATTCAACAGTACTTGATGCTGCCCTCATGTCTTACATGAGCGAGCCTAAATATCCAGACAATATTCCAGAACCAGATGAAATAGAGGTTGAAGACCTAAATGCTATTTTGTCAGATGGCTATGAGCTGCTACTCGAACCTGCTTCGCGTCTACTTTATACAGAACAAAATGGCGTTTTAAAGTTTTGGGGTAATGGAGAAGAATTACCGATTGTGGAATCTTTTGCCACCCAACTCAAATCGATTGCCGATGGGAAAAGCATTCCTTTCAATAGTGAGCTTAACAATACAGATATTTTAGAAAACATTGTTCAATTATTGAATAATTCAATTCTTATGTTGTTACCTCCTGCAGAGTAATACTAACTAAATATATAAAAAGGAGAAATTATAAAATTTCTCCTTTTTTCTTTTATAAATACATGTTTAAATATACCAATCTTTAAATCAAAGTTATAAAGGCCCACTTATAGTAAAAACCACCTTACCAAATCAAAAAATTAACTACTAAACATAGCTATTCAATTATAAAAAAATTAATGCTTAGCATTGAGTTTTGTTCTTTTATTATTTTTAAAAAACCTATTTTTTTCTATCAATAACACTCAATACAATGTAAAATTTCGCGTTCGTGCTTTTTATTTGTACACTCGACCTTTAGGCTAATAGCAAAATATTTGTGTGAGGCTACTAAAATATGTCAAAAAAAGATGACATTATTACCACTGCTTTAAGACTTTTTAATTCATATAGTTATAATTCTATAGGGGTAGATCGTATCATCAGTGAATCTGGTGTAGCGAAAATGACATTTTATAAATACTTTCCTTCAAAAGAGAAACTTATTGAAGAGTGTTTATTATTAAGAAACTCACTTTTACAAAATTCTCTTACTGCGGCAATCTCTAAAGAAGACGAAACCAACCCACTAGCTCGTATTAAAGCTATCTTTTTATGGTATTCAGATTGGTTTA
The DNA here is from genome assembly GCF_003940475.1 of Acinetobacter sp. FDAARGOS_559. NCBI lineage: Bacteria > Pseudomonadati > Pseudomonadota > Gammaproteobacteria > Moraxellales > Moraxellaceae > Acinetobacter > Acinetobacter sp. FDAARGOS_559. The sequence continues at coordinate 4,214,002 of NZ_RKJG01000005.1, read as the reverse complement.
ATAGTGAAGACTTTAATGGTTGCATGTTCCAAAAAGCCTTAGAAGAAGTATTAAAACAATACCCGTCAACACATCAACCAGCAACTTTATACAAAATCTGGTTAACACAATTAATGCAAGATCTTCTTATTCAATATGAAATTGAAGAGTCTCGACCTTTGGCATTGCTTTTAATCAATATTTTAGAGGGTATGACCATTCAAGCCCAAGTTGAGCATGGTTCAGTAAAAATTGATGACTATTGGAAGCGTGTAGAGAAACTCATTGAATTTGAAAAAATTGCACATTAAAAAATAAAGCGTGATATTATTCTTCTTATCTTGTTGAATCTTCTTCTTATTCATCACGCTGCGTCTGAAAGTCATTCTAGCTTAGAGTTTGACATTTTTTTAAATTATCATCCCAAACTAGAATATACAGACCTGTCTGCACATGATCGATTATAACTTTAGAAAATAAAAACACAATCTTTTTTTCTTGCCCTTTTATATATAAATCAGATTTAACTATTGATAGAGAGAAAAATAGAATTTATTTTCTTTGACTTTGTTTCATTTATACTTAACAATTACGCTTCTCACACAAAGCAACACTTTTGACACAAAACAAATACAAATTCTTGTTTTACCTTAATAATGTTATATATTTATCAATTACACTTATAAACCTTTTCAACAAAAACAATTGGATTGATTAGTTTTGCTACATTCATTTTCTTAAGATCAATCTATACTATGCCGGCCATATTGATATAGGTATAAAGTATGAAAGATGGACTCCAAATTGAAGAAATGAAAAATGCGGCGGATTCAGTCGTAGGAACATTAAAATCTTTAGCTAACACTGACCGTTTATTAATTTTATGTCACTTAGCCCATGAGGAGTTAAATGTCTCTCAAATTGAAGAGAAAACACAAATCACCCAACCCACCCTTTCACAACAATTGATGATGCTACGTAAAAGTGATGTCGTTTCAACACGTCGTGATGGCAAGCAAATCTTCTATTCGATCAAGGATGATAAGATGCATTCAATTTTAAATATGCTTTACCAGTTATACTGCATAGAATAACTGCTCTAAACTTATAAAATTATAATAATATTAATGTATTCCTGAAATATGCGATTTTTCAACTTGGTAGCTGGTAATTATCCGAGCAAAGAGGATTGAAAATTCGCGTAGTTTTTCTAGCATTCCAATCTATTAAAAAAACAAAAATAACCTCTCCTATTTCTTTTTATATCTTTTCTCCCTCTTCACTAATTTTTATGGCAAATAATAAGAACTTAAGCGTTACTGGCTGTAATATAAGCAAAACATTAGATACCCCACTTTAAAAAATCAATTTTATTTATTTAAAAACAAAAACTTAATATTACCAAACCTTATAAAACTGATGACTTGATATAAAAAAGCTTAAGATTCACATCACTTACGTATAAAATACTCAGCTTGTTCAACCTTTAGCCATGAATAGGTTAATAAGGCCTTTATATGCTTGAATTCTTTTCTCGATTAAGCTTAGTCACTAAAATTATTATCGCCATTATTTTAGGGATAGGCGTCGCACTATTATTTCCAACCGTTACGCCGTACTTAAGCTTGTTTGGTGAACTATTTATTAAAGCATTAAAATCGGTTGCTCCTATTTTAGTCTTTGTACTGGTTCTCTCATCTATTGCCAACTTCCAAGTCGGTCATAGTGCAAATTTACGCCCAGTATTACTACTCTATGTAGTAGGTATGTTATTAGCTGCTTTTAGTGCTGTGATCGCTAGCTTATCTTTTCCTAGTACGCTTTATCTCAACACTGTTTCTCATAATAATTTGCAAGCGCCTGGTAGTCTCGCTGATATATTAAAAAATCTGCTTTTAAGTTTTATTGCAAACCCTGTTCAAGCAATCAGTGAAGCGAACTTTATTGGTATTCTTGCGTGGGCAATTGGTCTCGGCTTAGCAATGCGCCATAGCTCGGATACGACCAAACAAGTAATGCAGGATGTTTCACATGCTGTAAGCGCTATTATTCATAAAGTCATTGCGTTTGCACCTGTTGGTATTTTCGGTCTAGTTGCAGTAACTTTTGCAGATGCTGGACTAGCAACACTTGAAAGTTATGCACAATTACTTGCTGTTCTATTAGGAACAATGCTGTTTGTTGCTCTAGTGATTAACCCAATTCTGGTAGGTTTAACAATTCGCGGTAATCCCTACCCATTAGTATTTAAATGCTTAAAAGAAAGTGGTATCACAGCGTTCTTTACACGCAGCTCAGCAGCTAATATTCCTGTAAACCTTGATTTAGCTGAACGTTTAGGCGTAAATCCTTCAACTGCGAGCGTTTCAATTCCTTTAGGTGCTACTGTTAACATGGCTGGTGCAGCAGTTACGATTACTGTACTTACTTTAGCAACTGTGCATACGTTAGGAATTCATGTTGATTTGGCAACAATGATTATTTTATCTGTTGTAGCTACAATATCAGCATGTGGTGCATCTGGTGTTGCAGGTGGTTCCCTACTTCTAATTCCAGTCGCATGTAGCTTATTTGGTATTTCATCAGAAATTGCAATGCAAGTTGTTGCAGTAGGTATGATTATTAGTGTATTACAAGATTCAACAGAAACGGCGCTTAACTCATCTACCGATGTTTTATTTACAGCCGCAGTTGATATTCGCTCAAGACAAAACTCATAGAGAACATGCCATTTCAAAGTTTACCAAACTGGTTCCAACTTGGCGCCTTCTTACTGGCAATAAATGCCGGAATGATTAATGTATTAGGGCTTATCACCCTTTTACATCAATCGGTGTCGCATATGACTGGTAATGTCAGTATGCTAGCCATGAGTTTGGTAAACTGGCAGTTTGAACACATCATATATTTAGTACTAGTTATATTATGTTATGTATGTGGATCATTTTACAGTGGTTTTATTCTAGGCAATAGCCATTTCAAATTAGGCCGCCGGTATGGCCTTCCTTTAAGTCTAGTTTCACTATTTATTTTTCTCTGTTGGTTACTGCTGCCTTATTTTCCAAAATATGGACTATTATGGGCTTGTGTCGCCATGGGGCTACAAAATGCAATGGTAAGTCACTATAAAGGAACCATTATTAGGACTACTCACTTATCGGGTGTCTTAACAGATCTTGGGCTTGCACTTGGTTATATAGCACGAGGTTTAAAAGTAGAGAATCGCCGCATTATTTTGCATCTACTTATTTTTATAGGTTTTCTATCTGGCGGTATAATTGCTGCTTTAGTTCACCCTTATTTAAAATTGCAATCATTTTTGCTTCCAGCAATTTTAAGCTTAACTCTCAGTATTTCGTATTGGGCAGTTTACTTTCATAGTTCTTCCTCTTCAAATTCGGATTAAGTCATGGTTAAAAATGCCTTACAAGCTCAGTTACTCAAAGCTGGTTTAGTTGACAATAAAAAAGCGAAAAAACTTACCAAACAAGCTCAGCATGAGCAGCGTACTGGTCAAAGCAATGAAGCAGAAATTAAAGCTAATATTGAAAAAGCTCAAAAAGAGAAACAAGCAAAAGATCAAGCTTTGAATCTAGAAAAGCAGCAGCAACTCGAAGAAAAAGCATTAAAGGCTTCAATCATTCAAATGATCAAGCAACACAAAATTGTAGATTTTGCCGGAGATGTGGCTTATCAATTTATTGACGAGAATAAGATTAAAAAGGTTTACCTATCTCAGCAAGTTTATAATGCACTTGTTACAGGCAGTTTAGTGATTGCTAAAGATCAAGATCAATATGCTTACCTTCCTAAAGCCTTAGCTGAAAAAATTGATCAAAAAATGAAAGGATTTATTTTGATCAATAATGCTGAGAAAAATGAACAAACTACTGATGAAGAAGATCCATATGCAGCATATGTAATTCCGGATGACTTAATGTGGTAACTGTTATGAGCCTTTATCAACATTCGGATAAAGGCTCATACTGCTTAAAATAAATATTAATATTTTATCATTTATTAAAAAAATTTATAAAAATTACATTCAAGCCAAATTCATTCACCACTTCATCTATTATTATCGATATAATGAATAAAACATTTTTTGTCTTTACGATGCCTTTTAGGCTTCTTCCCGATTCCAAATTTATGTCTTGACTAAATCATGTCAGTTTTAGCCAAAGATATACAACATAAACTTTGACGTGTATCCACACACCCAACAGATCAATACCTTAATTAAGTTTGATCTAACTGACTTTATTGCAAATTAAATTGCGAAATTTTACTAAAGTAGCTGATGTATAAAGGTAGTCATTCATGCTGAAGTGGTTTGAAAAACTTGTAGATCCTTATCCAACCAAAGGTTTGGATGAGCCCTTACCAACACGCTTTTTCCCATTTATTTGGCAAGCTACTGAAGGTGTGCGTCCATATTTATTGCTACTTATTATATGTACAGCTGGTGCAGCTAGCTTTGAAGCCCTGCTCTTTTCAAAAATTGGGCAACTTGTAGATTGGCTTAGTAATAGTCAGCCTGAAAGTTTCTTAAGCCAACATGCGTCAAACATCCTTATTCTCATTAGCGTGTTATTTGCTAACATTTTATTTGTTAATATTCAATCTATTATAAAACATCAAATTTTATATAGTACTTTTCCAATGCGCTTACGTTGGCGCTTCCATAACCTTTTATTAAAACAAAGCCTAGACTTTTTCCATAATGATTTTGCTGGTCGACTTTCTGCAAAGGTCATGCAAACAGCTTTAGCAGTCCGTGAATTCTGGATTATTTTAGGCGACATGTTGGCTTACGTCAGCATTTACTTTATTACCGTAAGTATTGTTCTTGGTGCAATCTCACCCACATTACTTATTCCACTTATGGTTTGGTTAGGGTTATTTTTATTAAGCGCATGGTTCTTTATTCCACGTTTAAGCAAAGTATCACAACAACAAGCCGATGCACGCGCTGTAATGACTGGTCGTGTAACTGACGCCTACACTAATATTCAAACTGTAAAGCTCTTTGCGCATGCTGGGCGTGAAAGCCAATATGCAAAAGCGTCAATGAAAGAGTTTATGACCACAGTCTATGCGCAAATGCGTCTAGGTACTCTTTTTGAAGTTAGCATTAATTTACTGTCTGCTGTTTTATTTGTTGGGGTAATTGGTACCGCAGTTTGGTTATGGACTCAAGGTTTAGCAGCGTTAGGCGTAATTGCTGCTACTACTGCCATGATTTTAAAACTTAATAGCATGGCTGAGTTTATGATGTGGCATATGTCAGCATTATTTGAAAATGTTGGTACCATTCAAGATGGCATGCAAACACTTGGTAAAAAAATCAATATTCAAGACAAGCCAGATGCAAAACCACTTGCAGTCACACAAGGTGAGATCGTATTTAAAGATGTGACCTTTGCTTATAACAATAAAAATGTCATCGATCACTTTAATCTACACATTAAAGCAGGTGAAAAGATTGGTATCGTTGGCCGTTCAGGTGCAGGTAAATCTACCCTCATCCAATTACTGTTACACTTTTATCATCTTAAAGAAGGTGCAATTTTAATTGATGGGCAGAATATTGAAGATGTTACGCAAGATAGTTTGAGAGCAAATATTGCTTTAGTTACTCAAGACACTTCTCTACTACATCGCTCAGTTGCCGAAAATATTAAATATGGCCGTCCAGATGCAACTGATCAAGATATGCAAAGTGCCGTGCATAAGGCAAAAGCAGCTGAATTTATTCCTCAACTTGTCGACTTAAAAGGGCGTTCAGGTTATGAAGCACAAGTTGGTGAACGTGGTGTCAAACTGTCAGGTGGTCAAAGACAACGTATCGCTATTGCGCGTGTTTTCTTAAAAGATGCACCAATTTTAATCTTAGATGAAGCAACTAGCGCTTTAGACTCAGAAGTTGAAGCAGCTATTCAGTCTAGTTTAAATGACCTAATGGTAGATAAAACAGTTATTGCAATTGCTCACCGTTTGTCTACCATTGCTCAAATGGACCGTTTAATTGTTCTTGATGAAGGTAAAATTGCAGAGCAAGGTACTCATGAAGAATTAATTGCTAAAAATGGTATATATGCACAATTATGGAAACGTCAAACGGGCGGTTTTCTTATTGAGCAAAAAGTAGTACAGGGTCAAGATTAATGCTTTATTTAGAAGATTTAAAAATTGGTGATCGTTTTATCAGTCGTGAGTATGAAATTACACTTGATGAAATTAAACAATTTGCAAGCCACTATGACCCTCAACCTTTCCATACAGATGAAGAATTAGCCAAAGAAGATCCAATCTTTAAAGGTATCGCCGCTAGCGGGTGGCATACCTCGGCAATTACTATGCGCTTATGGACTGAATGCATGCCGATTCATGGTGGACTAGTAGGCTCAGAATCTAGTCTACGTTGGCCACGCCCTACTCGGCCTGGTGACCGTATTCATGTTGAAGCTGAAATTTCCGCCATTACGCCATCCAAAACAAAATTGGATCGTGGTATTGTAAGCTACGTTACGCAAGCCTTAAATCAGCATGGGGATGTTTTACTTATTTCAACGACAAAAATCGTTGTCTTTAAAAAGAATGTTTAATGAATCGTTGATATGATTGTCTAACAGTTTTTATAAACTCAAATTATATTTCATGACAAGATGTGTAAGAAATGCACGTAGAAAATTGATGAGAGCAACGGAACGCATATGAAAATTACCTCAGCTCGTCAAGATCAAGGTATTCCAGGAGTCTATGGCTTATTGCTATTAGATGTAGTTTCACGTTGGGGATACAACGATGAAACATTATTTGCTCCTTTTCATCTTACTAGTGAGCAATTGGCCGATCCTGAATATCGTATTTCAACACTCGTAGCAAATGAGCTGGTCAAACATGCCTTAAATCTTACCGGTGAAAGTACACTGGGTTACCATATTGGCACTCAAATGCGTATTTCCATTCACGGATTTATTGGCTACGCGATAATGACAGCAAAAGATATTACAGAAGCGATTGCTCTCGCTGCCCGTTTTATCCAATTACGCTTACCTTTTTTACAATTATATTTTTCTACTTTCGGACCAAAAGCCACATTACAATTGCAATGTGATATTGAGTTAGAGCCTCTTCGTACTGAGATCGTTTTAGGTTTAACTATTGGTATTATGACCATGGCTAAAGCTATGACAGGTATTGAAGATTTAGCAGGCGATGTTGATTTAGACTTTCCAGAACCAGCAGGCTTTGATAAATATAAGAGCAAACTAAGCAGTACTATTCGGTTTAACCAGCCTCATCTAATCTCTAGTTTTGATAAAAAATATTTAGGTCTTAAATTAATTAATTCAGATCCAATCGCAAGTCAAATTGCTATTAACCAATGCGAGGCTGAACTCTCTGCTTTAGGTGAACGCCGACGTCTAGCCATGCGTGTACGTGATATTTTAAGTAATTCGGAACAACATTACTTAAGCATAGAAAGTGTAGCAGAATATTTACATATGTCAGATCGTACCTTAAAGCGACAATTGGCAGCCGAAGGTACTTCATTTTCTACTTTAGTAGATGAAGTTCGATATCGTCATGCGACCTCTCTGCTTTCGCGTACAGATTATAGTCTTGAACAAATTGCAGATGAACTTGGTTACTCGGATGTCGCAAATTTCAGTCGCGCTTTTAAACGCTGGAGCGGTCGTAGTCCGAGCAACTGGCGCAAAGACCCCTATTTATAATGTTATTAAAATATTGGACACAAGCTTAAGGAGTTATCATGAACCATCCTTCAGAATTGAAGTATGCACGTACACATGAGTGGGTAAAAATTGAAGGAGACCTTGTTATTACAGGGATTACCGACCATGCACAAGATGAGCTTGGAGATTTGGTCTATGTTGAAACTCCTGAAGTGGGTAGCCAAGTAACCGCTGGCGAACAAGCCGGAGTTGTTGAATCAGTTAAAACTGCTTCTGATATTCATGCCCCTGTCTCTGGTACAGTAGTAGAAGTTAATACTGATCTTGAAGATGACCCGGATTTTGTAAATGAAGATCCATATGGCAAAGGCTGGATTTATAAAATCAAACCAGACAATATTGCAGATGTTGAAAAACTTTTAACAAATGCAGAGTATGAAGCTGGTCTATAATATAGATATAGTTTTTAATAAAAAAACCAGTTTAGATTTAACTGGTTTTTTTATATATGTATAGATCAGATTTAAAAACCAAATTCATAATGGATCATTCATATGACAAAACTTGTGGTATTTTCCGGCGCCGGTATGAGTGCAGAAAGTGGAATTCGTACTTTCCGCGATAGTAATGGTCTCTGGGAAAATTATGATATACAACAAGTTGCGACTCCCAAAGCATGGGAAAGAAATCCAGCTTTAGTTCAACGCTTTTATAACGAACGTCGTAAAAATATTTTAGAAGCCCAGCCAAACGAAGCTCATCAATATATTGCTAAGCTACAAGACCATTATGATGTACAAGTCATTACACAAAATATTGATGATTTACATGAGCGTGCTGGAAACCAAAATGTCTTACATCTACATGGCAATATTCGACTAGCGAAAAGTTCTGGGCCAGATGCACAATATACAACTCAATTTTATGAAGTTAATGGTTGGAAGCTCGATTTAGAACAGGACTTTTGTCCAGATGGTTACCCGCTTCGCCCTCATGTCGTTTGGTTTGGTGAAGCTGTACCTGCTTATGAAGAAGCAATTCGTTTAGTACAAAGTGCTGATATTTTTATTGTAATCGGTTCGACATTAAGCGTATATCCAGTTGCCGCCTTGGTCCATGAGATTCCTCATTATACCAAAGCGTATTACATAGATCCCCAAGCAGATCATTCTCGTGTTCCACCTCAATATAAATTATTAAATATGACGGCTACAGAAGGTATGCACGAGTTATTTAATCAATTGACGAGTTAATATTCCTCTTTTGATATTCTTTTTTTCTTATTAAAACCATTTTTTCGCGTAAAATTGATGAGAAATTATTCATCTAAATAATAACTTTTCTTAAAAGGCACCCTGTCATTACTATTTTTGTAACTAAAAAACTGAATTTAGCTCTTAGTTTTTTTATATTATTAGTTTTTTAATAAGTTTTGATATTATTTTAAATTTATAATTAATTGATTTCATTAAACTAAATATAATATGTAATCAAATTTACACTTGTTTACACAAAGATACATAAAATACATCACAAAGATAACAGAGCAAAAAAATTCTTTTATGGTTGAATCTCAACCTCTTGAAATGCCGTACAAGAAAACAGCGACCTGGATTAGGTTACAATCACGGATTATGGATATAAGGACACACATCCATTATGAGTTATTTTGATCCCACCCTCATCATGTTTATGGTGTACATCGTAGCAATGGTACTTATCGGCTTATTTGCCTACCGTGCTACAAGCGACTTCTCTGATTATATTCTTGGTGGTCGTAGTTTAGGCAGTTTCGTTACTGCATTATCCGCAGGCGCATCGGACATGAGTGGTTGGTTACTCATGGGCTTACCAGGAGCGATTTATCTTTCTGGTTTATCTGAAGCGTGGATTGCAATTGGTCTAATTATCGGTGCTTGGCTTAACTGGTTACTGGTTGCTGGTCGATTACGCGTTCATACTGAAATCCAAAATAATGCACTCACTCTGCCAGACTATTTTACAAGTCGATTTGATGACCAGAAAAAGATACTTCGTATTTTCTCTGCCGTTATTATCTTGGTTTTCTTCGCTATTTACTGTGCTTCAGGCATGGTAGCTGGTGCCCGTTTATTTGAAAATTTATTCGGTATGTCATATACCACCGCAATCTGGTTAAGTGCTATTGCAACAATCAGTTATGTTTGTATTGGTGGTTTCTTAGCAATTAGCTGGACTGATACTTTCCAAGCGGGCTTAATGATTTTTGCCCTCTTGCTCACTCCAATAGTGACTTACCTCGCAATTGGTGACACAACTCAGTTTGTGACGCTTATTGAAACTGCTCGTCCACATGCATTTAACATCATTTCTGATTTAAGTGTGGTGGCCGTTTTATCTTCCATGGCTTGGGGGTTAGGCTATTTTGGTCAACCGCATATCCTTGTACGTTTCATGGCTGCTGACTCTGTAAAATCAATTCCTGCTGCTCGCCGTATCGGTATGACCTGGATGATTTTATGTTTAGTCGGTGCTGTCGGTGCCGGTTTCTTTGGTATTGCTTACTTCCAGCAACACCCTGAACTTGCAGGTGTGGTAAGCAAAAACCCTGAAACTGTATTTATGGAATTGACTAAAATTTTATTCAATCCATGGATTGTCGGTATCATTCTAGCTGCTATTTTAGCTGCGGTTATGAGTACATTAAGCTGTCAGCTTTTGGTATGTTCAAGTGCACTAACTGAAGATCTGTACAAAGGCTTCATTCGTAAAAATGCATCTCAAAAAGAGCTTGTATGGGTTGGGCGTATCATGGTTCTTGCAATTGCCGTTCTAGCAATTGTGCTTGCGGGGAATCCTGACAGTAAAGTTCTTGGTCTTGTTGCTTACGCTTGGGCTGGTTTTGGTGCTGCATTTGGACCACTCATCATCTTGTCATTGTTCTGGAAACGTATGACTTTAGAAGGTGCTTTAGCAGGTATGATCGTAGGTGCTGTTGTTGTAATCGGTTGGAAAAACCTTTTCGCAAGCACTGGGGTTTACGAAATTATTCCAGGCTTTATCTGTGCATTTATCAGCATCATCGTAGTAAGCTTGATCAGCAAAACGCCAAACTCTGATGTGACTGGTCGCTTTGAGCAAGCAGATAAACTCTATAAAGAAAGTACATAACTCATTGAAATAAATAAAGGGGCTTCGGCCCCTTTATTTATTTTTAGTTTTGATTTTAATTTTTGAACTATCTTTCACAACTTGCATCACGGGATAACTACGAGTCTCTTTTACACCGGGTAATTGCCATAGCACTTGCCCTGCGATACGTCGAAACTCCTCCATACTTCCACTGCGTAATTTAATTAAAAAATCAAATCCCCCACTGACCATATGGCATTCAACGATTTCTGGATAGTGCACGACTGCGTCAATAAACTCATCTAAAACATTAGGTGTGGTTTTATCGAGTAAGACTTCAACAAAAACCAAAAAATTTGCATTTAACTTAACCGGATTTAATTTAGCTTCATAACCTAAGATGAATTCATCTTTGGTGAGCTTCTGCACTCGTGCCATAACTGCTGTTGGAGACAAATTGACGAGTTCAGCTAATTTGCTGTTGGAAATACGCCCATCTGTTTGAAGAATATCCAAAATTTTTAAATCGGTGCGATCAAGGCTTAATAATGGGCCATTCATCTGAATTTTCCTCTAAAAAATGGTCAAAATATAGTGAGTTATTCGGTGTTTCTTCTGTAATGATAAATTATCTAAACCTCTCTACTCAAGATGAGTTTACGAGAGCTGGTTGGCGGAAATAGATATGAACACAATGGATACTTTTCATCAAATGGATAAATCTCACCAAGGCTATATCACCGAATTCAACGATAAAAGTGAGTTTGAACAACGCATTAATACAGCTTGGCGACGTGCCGAACCTGAAGCTGTAGAAGAGCTATTACAAGCTGCTGCGGTATCTGATGATTTAGATCATAAAATTTATGACCTTGCATTTAACCTTGCCCATAATTTACGTGAACGTAAGACCTCTTCAGGTAAAGCAGGTATTGTTCAAGGGTTATTACAAGAATTCTCTCTTTCTTCACAAGAAGGCGTGGCTTTGATGTGTCTTGCTGAAGCTTTGCTTCGTATTCCAGACACAGCAACACGTGATTTGCTCATTCGCGATAAAATCAATCAAGGTAACTGGAAAGAACATGTTGGCCAAAGCAGCTTAATGTTTGTGAATGCTGCTGCATGGGGTCTCATGTTAACTGGTAAGCTTATGGAAACACCAAAGCAAACCAGTCTTTCAAGTGTACTTACTGGCCTTTTAGCACGTAGTGGCCGTGGCATTATCCGTAAAGCAGTTGACGTTGCAATGCGTATGATGGGTGAACAGTTTGTGACTGGTGAAACCATCGAAGAAGCTGTCGACCACGCAAAAGTACTTGAGGATAAAGGTTTCCGCTATTCTTATGACATGTTAGGTGAAGCTGCCTTAACCGACCATGACGCTGAACGCTACTTTAATGATTACACACAAGCCATTCATGCAATTGGTAAAGCGTCTAATGGTAAAGGCGTATATGATGGTCCAGGTATCTCAATTAAGCTTTCTGCTTTGCATCCACGTTACCAACGTGCGCAAATTGAACGTGTTCACAAAGAACTCTACGGCAAAGTATTTGAGCTCGCTCGTTTAGCTAAACAGTACAATATTGGTTTAAATATCGATGCAGAAGAATCAGAGCGTTTAGAAATTTCTCTTGAGTTACTTGAGCGTCTCTGTTTTGAGCCAGAACTTGCGAACTGGAAAGGCATTGGTTTCGTAATTCAAGCTTACCAAAAACGCTGCTTCTTTGTGGTTGATTATATTATTGACCTTGCTAAGCGTAGCCAAAAGCGTCTGATGATCCGTCTTGTAAAAGGCGCATATTGGGATAGCGAAATTAAGAAAGCACAAATCGAAGGTATGGATGACTACCCTGTCTTCACGCGTAAAGTTCATACTGATTTGTCTTATATCGCTTGTGCTAAAAAATTACTTGCAGCACCAGAATTTATTTATCCGCAATTTGCGACGCATAATGCTCAAACTTTAGCAACGATCTATCATTTAGCAGATCCAAGCAAATATTACGCTGGTCAATATGAGTTCCAATGCTTACATGGTATGGGCGAGCCGCTTTATGAACAAGTTGTTGGTCCACGTGAGCAAAATAAATTAGGCGTGCCATGCCGTATTTATGCTCCGGTTGGTAACCACGAAACATTGTTAGCTTATTTAGTCCGTCGTTTACTTGAAAATGGCGCGAATACTTCATTTGTTAACCGTATTGCCGATAAAACACTTAAAGTTGAAGATCTTATCCAGTCTCCAATTTATGATATTCGTAATGCAGCTAAGCTTGAAGGTTCAGTTGGTTTAAAACATCCATCAATTCCACTACCTTTAGATATGTACGGAACGCTTCGTAAAAACTCTAAAGGTTATGACTTAGCAAATGACACCCCACTTGCAGCTTTAGATAGCACAGCTCAAGAATTACGTAATCGTATTTGGCAAAGCCATCCGTTGTTGGCTAATACTGATTCTTTAGAACAAGGTCATTCTGTTGCAATTACAAACCCAGCACAAAATGATGAAATTGTTGGTTATGTACAAGAAGCTGATCTTAAGCATGTCGAAATCGCTCTTACTGCAGCTGAACAAACCCAGTCAGAATGGTCAAATACGCCTAAGGATCAACGCGCTCAATATTTAAAACGCGCAGCTGACCTCATGGAAAGCCGTATTCAAGAGTTGATGGTATTACTTTGCCGTGAAAGTGGTAAAACTTATGCCAATGCGATTGCAGAAGTTCGTGAGGCTGTAGATTTCCTACGTTACTATGCAACCCAAGTTGAAAATCTTCCTGCAAATACAGTTATTCAGCCTTTAGGTACTGTACTTTGTATTAGCCCATGGAACTTCCCTCTTGCAATTTTCTCAGGTCAAATTGCTGCGGCATTAGTCAGTGGTAACTGTGTTATTGCTAAACCAGCTGAACAAACTCCATTGATCGCAGCCCAAGCAGTTCAGATTTTATGGGAAGCTGGTATTCCACATGGTGCTGTACAGCTACTTCCTGGCCGCGGTGAAACAGTAGGTGCTCAGCTCAGCCAAGATAGCCGTATCGATGGCATTATGTTTACTGGCTCGACTGAAGTTGCAAAAATTTTACAGAAGACCGTTGCAAAACGTTTATCTGAAAATGGTCAATCTATTCCGCTCATTGCAGAGACTGGCGGTCAAAATGCAATGATTGTTGACTCATCTGCTTTAACTGAACAAGTTGTATTAGATGTTGTAAGTTCTGCTTTTGATAGCGCAGGTCAACGCTGCTCTGCTTTACGTATTTTATGTGTACAAGAAGACAGTGCTGCAACCGTTATTAAAATGCTTAAAGGTGCAATGCAACAGTTGATCGTAGGTAACCCTGCAATTTTAAAAACTGACATTGGTCCTGTTATTGATGACGAAGCAAAACAGACGATTGACCAGCACATCCAGAAAATGAAATCGAAGGGTTATCCGGTACATCAATTGATGTTTGGTGCAACAAGCCAAACAGAATTAGATAAAGGAACTTTTGTTGTACCAACAGCAATTGAACTTCCTAATCTTGATGACTTACAACGTGAAGTTTTTGGTCCGGTTTTACACATCATTACCTATAAGTATGGTGAACTTGAGCAACTCATCTCAAGAATTAATGCGAAAGGTTACGGTTTAACCATGGGTCTGCATACCCGTATTGATGAAACCATCCAAACCGTAATTCAACATGCTGAAGTGGGTAACCTTTATATCAACCGTAATATTGTTGGTGCTGTTGTTGGCGTACAACCATTCGGTGGTGAAGGTTTATCTGGTACAGGCCCTAAAGCGGGTGGCCCTCTTTATATGTATCGCTTAATGCAGCATTGTTCTAACAAAGTATTAGCAACTCCATTTGCGGTAAAAAATGAGCAAACCATTTTTGACGGCTTTAACCGTGAGGTTTATCAAAGCTTACAAAACTGGGCGAAACAACATTTACCACAAGCAAACCGTGAAATTGAACCTTTTGGTGTTGGTAAGTTTTATGAGTTACAAGGCCCTACTGGGGAAAGTAACCAATATATTATTTTGCCGCGTCATCGTGTTCTTTCAATTGCTGATACAGAACAAGATCAATTGCATCAGTTACTTGCAATCTTTGCAGTTGGCAGCCAAGCTGCTGTAATGCCAAATAGTCCATTATTGGCAAAACATAAACAAACGTTGCCAAAAGATGTACTTGATGCGATTACTACCATTAAAAACATCACTACAGATGATTTTGATGCAGTTTTACATCACGGCAACCGTGAAGAGATCTTCTCATTACAGCAAGAAATTGCTAGCCGTTCTGGCGCAATTGTTGGTATTACTCATGTTGAACCAAATGAGTCGATTCCACTTGAACGTTTGGTAATTGAACGTGCAATTAGCGTAAATACAGCTGCGGCTGGCGGTAATGCAAGCTTAATGACAATGTCTGAATAATTAAGTAATTTTCTAAAAAGCCCAAATTACGATATTTGGGCTTTTTTGTTTAATAAAATAATCTATTCTTAAATATATAAATTTTATCAATTTGAGTTTTTAATAATGATTTTTTTTGAACCAGAACAATACCAAAAAAGATGCACTCAGCTTTTTAACTTATACCGAAAACAAATTTCCGCTCTGCTACCATCTGCCCAAATTGAGCATATAGGTTCATCTGCAATACCTAATGCATTCTCAAAAGGTGATTTAGACATTTATATTGAGGTTCTACCCGATCAATTTGAGTTTGCAATAGAACAGTTAAAAACGCTTAATTTTATAGAAAAGCAAAATACATTAAGAACAAATGAGGGCAGAGTAAAACTTGAAGTGCGACATAAACCACCTAATTAATTTAAAGGGTTTATGGAGTATATAAAATTGTCATACCATCATCTTAACTTTGAAGATCGTACTGCATTAATGCTTGAGTCAAGAAAAGAAGGCTTTTCAGCCAGAAAATTTGCTGAACTTATTAAAAGACATCCTAGTACGATCTATCGTGAGCTTAAAAGAAATAGCATCAATGACGTTTATCAAGCTCAATATGCTTCTGATAACACTTTTGCTAGACGTAGACGTGGTCACAGAAAACTCAAAATCGATTCAATCCTCTGGAAATTTATTGTTGAAGCGATCCGTTGTTTATGGTCTCCTCAGCAAATAGCAAAGCGTTTAAAGACATTTCCTGATTTGGATCAAACAATGAATGTAAGCCATACAACGATTTATTCAACGATACGAGCATTACCCAAGGGTGAGTTGAAAAAAGACTTATTATCCTGTCTACGTCATGAAAATAAAAAGCGAAAAGCTAACGGTGAACCTAAAAAAGATTCTATATTACAGGATATTAAAACTATTCATGAGCGCCCAGCCGAAGTTCAAGAAAGAAAAATACCGGGTCATTGGGAAGCTGATTTAATTAAAGGTAAAGACAATAAAAGTTCGATAGCAACACTTATTGAACGAAATACACGGCTCTGTATCTTGGCAACATTACCTGATGCAAAGGCAGAATCAGTGCGCAAGGCTTTAACTGAAGCTCTGAAATATTTACCTGCAGAACTGCGTAAAACGTTGACCTATGACCGTGGACGTGAGATGTCAGAACATAAAATACTCGAAGAAGATTTAGGCATAGATGTATATTTCTGTGACCCACATTCACCCTGGCAAAAAGGCACATGCGAAAATATGAATGGTTTAATTAGGCAATATTTACCTAAAGGGATTGATTTAAATCAGGCAGATCAGCATTATTTAAATCAAGTTGCCATGTCACTGAATACTCGTCCTAGAAAGGCGTTAGATTGGCTTACACCATTAGAGAAATTTGCTCAGCTTGTTGATTATCATATGGCTTTTGAAACTGTCGCACCTCATGTTTGAATTCGCCGAGCTTTGCATGCTCGAGTCACTCAACAACGATGATGTTGCCTTTCAAGTTGTAGTAACCGGTTCAATATTCACATTTTTCTTAACCTTTAGAGATAAGCTTATAGCTTCTCCAACATTAGTTAATGAATATAATCAATTAAAGTTACAGTCCACCTACTTAGATCATGACCAATATAGAGCAGTAAAATCTAATTTTATTGAACGCGTTTTAAGTCACTCCTAGTGTAAGTATTTTTTCTTTATGAATAACTAACTAAAATTGGCTCCTTTAAGCTCAATTTTTTGGTACCATTCACCATTTGATTCTGTCTAAATTTTCTTTGTCTATGACTTCTTCTTATCGTCAACAACTTCAAGCTAAAATTGATCGCATTACTACTCAATTTTCTGAATTTACACCGCCTACATTAGAAGTGTTTGAATCGCCTGAACAACATTTCCGTATGCGTGCTGAATTTCGTATCTGGCATACAGAAAATGATATGTTTTATGCCATGTTTGAACGTAATGACGATGGCAAGCAAAAAACCGTTGTACACATAGATGAGTTTCCTATTGCAGATAAAAGCATTAATGACTTAATGCCACTTCTTTTAGCAGAACTTAAGGCCAACTCTTTACTTTCTCAGCGTTTATTTGAAGTTGACTTTCTCGCAACTTTAAGCGGAGAAATGTTAGTTACCTTGATTTATCACCGTAAGCTTAATCAGGAATGGGAACAAGCAGCTAAAGCACTTGCTGAAAAATTAAATATTAAAATTATGGGCCGTAGCCGCGGCCAGAAAATTGTTATTGGCGATGACTTTGTTGTAGAAGAATTTGAACTTTTAAACCGTTCATTTAAATACAAACAAATCGAAAGTAGCTTTACACAGCCTAATGCACAAGTTTGCAAAAAAATGCTGCAATGGGCATGTGATGCAGCTGAAGGATCAAAAAAACACCTGTTAGAACTTTATTGTGGTAATGGTAATTTCACACTTCCACTCTCTTTAAAATTTGAAAGAGTGCTTGCAACTGAACTTGCAAAATCATCAGTTTATGCGGCGCAGTGGAATATCGAACAGAACCAGATTGATAATATTCAAGTAGCACGTCTCTCGGCTGAAGAGTTCACTCAAGCCTATCAAGGTGAACGTGAATTCCGCCGTCTACAAGAAGCAGATATTGATATTCAAAGCTACGACTTCGATACGGTATTCGTTGATCCTCCACGCGCAGGAATTGACAATGAAACTTTAAAACTATTGCAGGGCTTTGAACGTATTATCTACATTTCATGCAACCCCGACACTTTATATGAAAATTTAAAAACGCTCACTCAAACTCATCGCGTTACTAAGTTTGCTTTATTTGATCAGTTCCCTTATACGCATCATGTAGAGTCTGGTGTCTTACTTGAGAAGATTTAAACAAAATTTTTCAATGTAACCCTATTTTATAAGGAGATTAAATATCTCCTTATTTTTCAAGGTGTTTTAATTAAGTATTTAAATTTAAAAAAAATATCAAGTCATCTATTCGTCATAATTTCGTTTAACTCGACCATTACTATCGAAAATTCTCTAGTTCAACTGGTGGATTTATCACATATAGAGTCTTGTATTTTAATTTATATTGGCTATATTTCGAGCTATGTTAGGTTGTATATGAAGGCTCTATGAGTTTTTGGCAAAAGCTGTTCTTGGCAGATCAACAGCATAACGAGCATAAAAACCAAACTGCTTGTGTTGAAAATGACTGCTCATGTAAAACTAATGAACAACTTCTAAGTGCGCTTGCGCAAGCGACTGATGAAGATGTCATTAAGGGAATCAAGAAAGTTCTTATTTCCCGTGGTTATAGCCGAAAAGAGTTAAATGAACTCACTCAAAAACCATCTATTCATTAATTAAAAAGCCAGTCTTGTACTGGCTTTTTTATATTTTACTTGGGTCTACAATCTGCCTGATCCACCCATCCAATAATAGGTCCCATATTAAATCTTTTATCATTTCGATTATTCTTGTGCAAATATAAACTAGAGATAGAACCGTCAAGGTATAGAGCTTGCTCGACTTCAAGATTTTTTTGGAAGAACTGAGCAAAACTATAGAAATTCACTCTATTTTTAGATATCACAAAATACAACTTATTATTTTTTATACCTACCCCATTACGTATTTTCTTTGAATCGCTATTTGCTAGGAATAAGGGATTTATTTTGCCATTAATCACTAATATAGGGCCGGACTGCGTAGCATAATCGGGTTGAAAAACTTTTGCTTTATATTGTTCAGTTGTCAATATAACGGCTTGTTTGTCATTCCATGCTAAAACTCCATTAGGCTGCAAAAAGAAGTTTCCCCAGCCTTTATCTTCATTTAAAGGCTGGTTCTCTCGTCCGTTTTCAATATATAGTCCTACTGGAGAAAAACCGGAATGGAACATGCCTCCATTCATCGCAAAAGTAAGCTGTTCACATGCTTTAAGTTGATATTGAATATTGTCGAAACTTTTATAATATTGATCAGTTTGCGGATTTTTCAGAAATAAGCGTAATTGTTCTAAATTAGAAATTTCAATTACTTCAAACTGATCATCAGTAGTATTTCTAATCTGTCGATACTCTAGTGCTAAAGCGGATTGTGTAAAGATTATGAAGTTCACGATACACAGTACTAGTATTTTCATTAATGCCAAACCTTAGATGTCATTTTATTTTCATAAAGACACTTTATTAAATAAAAATGTTTGAAGTGATATATACCCGAAAGTCGCTTATTCCACCTAATCAATACACTAGAACACAACTATATTCGTTATAATAGTCACAGCTTTGTATAAAAGTGATTAAACTTTATTGGATCAGCGTGAATATGCAACAAACAAATAAACGCTACCCTTTAGGGGCTCATCTTATTGTAAAACATCTCGGCTATAGCCATCATGGTATCTATGCTGGGAGAGGTCGAGTTATTCATTATTCAGGCCTCGCACATTTCATCAAAAAACGGCCCATTGAAATCACTTCCCTAGATGCCTTTTCTCATGGCAAAAAAATTCATGTACGTTCTTATGATGCACCACGCTACAGAGGAAAAGTTGTTGTACGACGTATGCGTTCACGTATGCATGAAAACCATTATCATTTGATTATTAATAATTGTGAGCATTTATGCAGTTGGGCGATTACTGGTATCGAAAGTAGTACTCAAGTTGAGCGTATGATGCATCGTTTAACCACCATTGGTTACGTGAGTTCAATCATGAGCTATATGAATGGCATGATGCTAACCGTAGCAACCACCTGCTTTGCTCTTGTTCTTTATATTAAAAAGAAATTACGTGATCAGGCAAAAATGAATATTCCGACTTATCAATTTCTAAGAGAAAAAGCCGAAAAAAGAAATATAGACCCAACCTCACCTTTAGTCTTTATAGAACCAGATAAAAAAGAAACTATCTAATTAAAAAAGTCCTCAAGTTGAGGACTTTTTTAGAAAACTTACAACTTATTTTTTAGCTGCACTAGCCGCAGTTGCTTCAGTTGTAATGTTTACAGTGATCTTATCACCTACATTCGGCACATAGTTACCTAAACCAAAGTCAGAGCGATTGAACGAAGTTGTCGCGTTAAAACCAATCGCTGGAACTTTTGCCATTGGGTGCTCGCCTTGCTTATTTAAGACAGCATCAAGTACAACTGGCTTAGTGATACCTTTAACAGTCAAATCACCAGTAATTTTGAAATGCTTTTTGTCTTTCGTTTCTACTTTCGTACTTTTGAAAGTAATGTTTGGGTATTTAGCCGCATTAAACCAAGCTTCTTCTTGGAACTCTTTATCTAAAGCAGGTACATTGGTATTCACACTGCTTAAAGGAATGGTCACATTTACAGATGAGTTTGCTGGTTTAGCATTGTCAACTTTAATTACACCTTGGATGTCCGAGAAGTTAGCACTTGGAGTTGAAAAGCCGAAGTGATTCCACGAGAAAACAGTAGCTGTGTGTGTTGGATCAATTTTATAGTCCACTGGTGCAGCTAATGTAACTGTACTTGCCAATGCTACTGCTAAACCGAAGCTTAATGTTTTAAGATGCATTTTTCGTATCCTTTATTGATATAGTCGTTAGTGTATACATCAAGTAATTTAATTCACTATTCTTTATAAAACGATATGTTTCATCCATGCAACAATAAAAGCGTTACAGTTGTTATTCAAAAACCATATTATAAAGTATAGGTATTCTTCTATTCGAAGCTTTCAGATTTATTAATTTTTACTACGATTTTATTGATAAATAACAAGGTAAAACATGGTTAACACTGCCCAAGCACAAAGTACTTCAACTCCTTATCGAGTAACACTTACCGATCCTTCGGGTCATCAATGGTTTGCAGATGAACCCACCGATAAAGGTGGACAAGATACAGCTCCAAATCCGGTTCAGCTTTTATTATCGGCTTTAGGAGCTTGCACTACAATTACACTAGAGATGTATGCAAATCACAAAGGCATCAAAATTGAGCATGTACAAGTTGATTTAGCATTAAATCCAAATGGTGATCCAGAAGCAGGTCAAAATAATATTGAGCGTAAAATTACTCTAAAAGGTGAATTTACTGAGGATCAGCATAAAAGATTATTAAAAGTTGCTGAAAACTGCCCTATTCATAAGCTTTTAACGTCTAATATTACGATCCAAACTGAGCTTAACATTTAAATACTCTATAAAAAAAGCGCCCCAATCGGGACGCTTTTTATTCTGCTCAAAAGATTAAGCAGTTAACTCTTTTACCGCAGCAACTACAGCCTCAGTTGTAATACCGAAGAATTGGAACAAGTCTTTTGCTGGTGCTGACTCACCATAAGTTGTCATACCGATTACTTTGCCATCCAGACCAACAAACTTCCACCAGTAGTCAACGTGAGCAGCTTCTACAGCAACACGTGCACGAATATGAGCTGGTAATACTGCTTCACGATATGCAGCATCTTGTTTCATGAACTCTTCTGCACATGGCATAGAAACAACGCGAACACCTTCAAGTTGAGCATAAGCTTCCATTGCTAAAGAAACTTCTGAACCAGTAGCAATAATAATTGCTTTCAACTCACCTTTCTCTTGAGCAAGAACATAACCACCTTTTGCCGCATTTTGGATTTGCTCTTCAGTACGCGTTTGGAATGGTAAGTTTTGACGAGAGAAAATAAGTGCTGTAGGGCCATCTTTACGCTCTAAAGCAGATTTCCACGCAATTGCTGTTTCTACAGTATCAGCAGGACGCCAAGTATTTAAGTTTGGTGTGCCACGTAAAGAAGCAATTTGTTCAATTGGTTGGTGTGTTGGACCATCTTCACCTAAACCGATTGAGTCATGTGTATACACATGAATCACGCGCTGTTTCATTAATGCAGACATACGTACCGCATTACGTGCATATTCCATAAACATTAAGAACGTTGCAACGTAAGGAATGAAGCCGCCATGCAATGCAACACCGTTAGCGATTGCAGTCATACCGAACTCACGTACACCATAATATACGTAGTTACCAGCCGGGTTTTCTTGAACGCCTTGGCAACCTTTCCAAAGTGTTAAGTTAGAACCTGCCAAGTCCGCAGAACCACCTAATAATTCAGGTAATAAAGGACCAAATGCTTGTAATGTGTTTTGGCTCGCTTTACGAGTTGCTACAGTTTCAGCTTTAGCATTTGTTTCACGAATAAATGCATCTGCTTGAGCTGAAAATTCTGCTGGTAAGTCACCGCTAATACGACGAAGTAACTCAGCTGCTTCCGTTGGATATTTTGCTTGGTATTGAGCAAATACTTCATTCCAAGCTGCTTCAGCTTCATTACCTTTTGCTTTAGCATCCCATGCAGCATATACATCAGCAGGAATAACAAATGCTTCTTCAGTCCAACCTAAAGCTTCACGAGTTAAGGTAATTTCATCTTTACCCAGCGGTGCACCGTGACAGTCTTCTTTACCTTGCTTGTTTGGAGAACCTAAGCCAATAATTGTTTTACAAATAATAATCGTTGGTTTTTGAGTTTCTGCTTTAGCTTCAACTGTTGCTTGACGAATCGCATCAGCATCGTGGCCATCTACACGAAGAACTTGCCAACCATAAGACTTGAAACGCTCTTCAGTGTCATCACTGAACCAGCCTTCTACTTCACCATCAATCGAAATGCCGTTGTCATCATAATAAGCAATCAATTTACCAAGCTGTAAAGTACCTGCTAAAGAACATACTTCATGAGAAATACCTTCCATTAAACAGCCATCACCTAAGAAACAATAGGTAAAGTGATCAACTACTTTTAAGTCATCTTTATTAAACTGAGCAGCTAAAGTTTTTTCTGCTAATGCAAAACCAACAGCGTTCGCAATACCTTGACCCAAAGGACCTGTCGTTGTTTCAATCCCTGGAGCGTAACCATATTCAGGGTGACCAGGAGTTTTTGAGTGCAATTGACGGAATTGTTTTAAATCTTCAATTGAAAGATCATAACCTGTTAAATGAAGCAAAGCATATTGCAACATTGAACCATGGCCATTTGATAAAACAAAACGGTCACGGTTTGCCCATTGTGGATTATTTGGGTTGTGATTTAAAAACTCGCGCCAGACGACATCAGCAATATCTGCCATCCCCATTGGAGCACCCGGATGCCCTGAGTTTGCCTGTTGCACAGCATCCATTGCCAATACACGAATTGCGTTTGCAATACGACGTTCGTTTAAAGGGGTCGTCATAGATCAGAATCCAATTTTAATAGATTGATGAAAAGAAGAAGATGAATAACCATTCAATGCCGCTATATTGTCTTAAAAAAATGCCTAGGGGTAAACCCCAACACTGTATATTTCTTTATTTTTAACTATTTCTTGGTTACTCAAAAAACATTTAGATTCTTAAGCTGTGTAAAACAATAGTATTTATACTTATTTCCATACTCAACGATTGTAAGCTTCTTCCTCTTAATCAACATATAGAGTTGTATTTATTTTCTTTATTTATAGCTTTCACTTCATAGTCTAAATCTTCTTGATTAATATTTAACAAAATCAAATGTTTAAAATTTAAACATTTTATTAAAACTCTAATATAAAAATGATTAATTTTTATCTATCTATATCAATTTCCCTGATACACATATCAATTAAAACATCGTAGAAATGAAAGAAATTCATGCTTTTTAGTCAGTATGAACTGGTCCTCAAGCTCAAGTCGATGTAACATATTATGTCTTTTTGAAATAACCAAGATAGGACTTTCATGCGCGAGTACGCTGTTTTTACCTCGGAATCTGTAAGCGAAGGTCATCCCGATAAAATGGCCGACCAAATTAGCGACGCTATTTTGGATGCAATCTTAAAAGAAGACCCATACGCACGTGTTGCTTGTGAAACACTGGTAAAAACAGGCGCTGTTGTACTTGCAGGTGAAATCACAACAACTGCGAATATTGATGTAGAAGCTGTTGTTCGCCAAACTGTTAACGGTATCGGCTATCACCATTCAGATTTAGGCTTTGATGGTTCAACTTGTGCTGTAATCAACATGATTGGTAAACAATCACCAGAGATTGCACAAGGTGTAGACCGCCAAAAACCTGAAGACCAAGGTGCTGGAGACCAAGGTTTAATGTTTGGTTATGCAAGCCGTGAAACCGACGTGCTTATGCCAGCCCCTATTTCTTATGCTCACCGTTTAATGGAACGCCAAGCTGAACTTCGTCGTTCAGGCGCATTACCATGGTTACGTCCAGATGCAAAAAGTCAGGTAACTTTTGCTTATGAAAATGGCAAACCTGTACGTTTAGACGCAGTAGTACTTTCTACACAGCATGATCCTGAAATTACTCAAACTCAGCTTAAAGAAGCTGTAATTGAAGAAATTATTAAACCGATCATTCCTGCTGAAATGTTCCATGCAGCAACTAAATTCCACATTAACCCGACTGGTATGTTTGTTATCGGTGGGCCTGTGGGTGACTGTGGTTTAACTGGCCGTAAAATCATCGTTGATACTTATGGCGGTATGGCTCGTCACGGCGGTGGTGCATTCTCTGGTAAAGATCCATCTAAAGTAGACCGTTCAGCTGCGTATGCTGGTCGTTATGTAGCTAAAAATATTGTTGCTGCTGGTCTTGCGGACAAATGTGAAATTCAGGTGAGTTATGCAATTGGTGTTGCAGAGCCAACGTCTATTTCAATCAATACTTTTGGTACTGCAAAAGTTTCTGATGAGTTAATTATCCAGTTAGTACGTGAACATTTCGATTTACGTCCGTTTGGTATTACTCGCATGCTTAACTTAATTCAACCTATGTATAAACAAACAGCTGCTTACGGCCACTTTGGTCGTGAAGGTTCAGATACTGCATTTACATGGGAAAAAACTGATAAAGTTGAAGCACTTAAAGATGCCGCAGGCCTTTAAGCTGATTATATTAAAAGCCCGCTCTTTAGCGGGCTTTTTTATTATTTTTGTATTTGATTAAAATTAAACAACAGCCCCTTCAACATACATTATTTAAAGGCATGTAGTGAGTATTAAGCAATATTATTGTTTTGTGCTCTTATCACCTTCATTTAATACATCTAACAGAGTCGATTGCACAGGTGTGTCTTGATGATTCTGGATATAAAGATGAACAACTTTGAATACGACAACAACTGCTAGACAAGCCATCACACAAAACATCCATAGGCCATATGGACTACGAATATGGTGTGAACCGCAATATGGACATGATTTATCAGTTGATGCCACAACTTTGTCGCAACAAGCACAATGATATTGATATAGCATAGGTAACCCTCCTTCCCTCACTTCAACCGTTGTTGTTTTAATAGGTTTGCTACATTTTTAAATTTATACATCCTTTATATTTATCCTATGTGAAATGAAAAGATAATTCAATCTGAATGAACAATCCGTTCAAATTTCAAATATTTAATTTATACAAAGAGATAGACTAAATATTATTTTTTTAGCACTATTTTTCTTATTTTGATATTTTGTTGAATTTGTTAAAATAGAAATATATTTTATTTTCTAAGCGAATTTATGACACAGCTCATTAATAAAGGTGGCTTTCGTGAAAGAGCCAATAGAAGCCGAAAATATCAACAATCTGAAAACAAGCAAGTAGCTCTGCCTTCAAACCAGTATCAACCTCAAACTAAGCTCCAAGATAATCAAAATGAGATGATTCAAGCAAAAGCAAGTACTGCTGAAACTTCAGATGATTAACTGTTATAAATTAAAAAGGGCCTAAATCTTTTAGATTTAAGCCCTTTTTTTTATAATGGATTAATTAATCTTTATTTTTATGCTCAATTTTCTTGTGGTCTGGAGTAACTTCTCTCGCTTCGCCATCAATAACACTTGAATCATGATATTGGCTACCACCACCTTGTTGATTCTGCATATCCTGCATTTGACGCATTAAATCTGCAAATGGGTTTTGACCAGCACCTGCACCACCCATGCCGCCCATCATTTTATTCATCATGGCTTGCTGACGTTTTGCCAGTGTTCTCATTGCAATATTACGAAACGCAGTTTGTACGCCCGGAATAAGAATTAAGAGCGCTAATACATCCGATACCAAACCTGGCAACATTAATAAAAAACCAGCAAAAGCATAAGCTAATTTTTTAGTCACAGTCGGATCATTACCCAATTGTCCAGTCATCTGCATTTGTTGTAATTGCGGCATAATACCAGCCGTACTATTACGAATAAGCGTTAGACCAATAAAGAAAGCAATAATGAACCAGAAAAACACATACCATCCACTGATGAACTGTGCTACGCCAATCCATACGGCAATTTCAACAATCGCGCCCAGAACCACAATAAGAAGTAAATTCATGTAAAACTTTATCTATCTCAAAAAGAAAATTCATTGCAGTTGTTACTACTTAACTAAACTCATCCATTTTTCATTTGAAATCATGGATTAAATTTAGTTGCGAAGCTTAGACAATGTTTTTGTTGTAACCTAAAATCATAGCTAAACTAAGGTTCTGCAATACTATAAATAAGACTGATTCTAACTTAATAAAACAGTCATACTCTATTATTAATGAGTGCTATATCAACTTTATCAAGTGTTTTTTCTACAAGATTGCAATTTTTTCATGAATTGGCCGATGCTTTTATCTATTAGCAGCTTTTTTATAAAATTTAACTTACATTTTTGATATCTAATAATTGATCTACTCAAGTTACATTAATTAGCTAAACTTCAAATTCAATCGTAAAAATCCTAATACCTCGATCGCTTCGGTCGCACTGCAACATAGTATTAATGCCAACCTTGTCAGTCGTTGGATCAGGATCTTCAGCCATCATGAGGGTGCCGTGCAGGATCCTACTCATGTGAATCCAGCATTTATTGCTTTGCCTTACACTGCTGCAATCAGCCAACCTATTGATGAGAGGATCACGTTGTGTATCACCGTGCCTCATACGAATAATGATATTCAGCTAAAATGGCAGACATCAGAAATACCTGCCTTGGCAGAATTACTCAAGGCACTGGCAACATGATCCGTATCAATGAAATTTGGCTCTCTACCCAGCCCATGGATATGCGAGCAGGAATGGATACTGTCATGGCTCAGGTGGTGAGAGCCTTTGGCTACATCAAACCGCATTGCGCCTACCTGTTCTGTAATAAACGTGGTCATCGTATGAAAGTGTTGGTACATGATGGACTGGGCATCTGGCTGTGTGCCCGGCGTTTGGAACAGGGTAAATTTCACTGGGCTCAAGTTCACCAAGGTGAAACCGTGGCCCTCAGCCCGGAACAGTTACAGGCATTAATCCAAGGTTTGCCCTGGCAGAGAATTGGATTGCAGCAAGTGGTGAATATGCTCTAAACCAAGCTCGACCATTCTGCCATCCTCCAAACGTTCTATTTCATTCTCTTCATGACCTCAGGCATACTGCGGTCATGAATACGCTGCCTGACTTAAGCCAACTGACCCATGAACAACTGCTGGAATTCACCAGACAGTTGGCGATGCAGCATCAGTCTCTAGCACAATCAAACCAACAATTGGATGCCAAAGTTCAACATCTTTCTATTCTCAATCAAAAATACGAGCATGAACTGGCGCTGTTTAAAAAGCACAAATTCGCCCAAAAGAATGAACACTTAACGGCAAAACAAATCCACCTATGGGATGAAGCGGTTGAAGAAGATATTGCTGCTGTTGATCTGGAATTAGAACGATTAAATGCAGATAAAACCGATGCAGCGACACAGAAAGCCAAAACCAATAAACCTAAACGTCGACCACTGCCAGATCATCTACACACCATCCGTATTGAGCATGAACCTGCATCAACCCAATGCACTTGTGGATGCCAACTCCGTCGTATCGGCGAAGATGTCAGTGAGAAACTGCATTTCAGACCGGCACAGTTCTATAAGGAACAGCATGTGCGTGGTAAATGGGTCTGTGATCAGTGTGACACTCTGACTCAGCAAGCGATGCCCGCCTATGTGATTGATAAAGGCATTGCTTCACCTGAATTGCTCAGCCATGTGCTGGTATCGAAGTATGCCGATCATTTGCCGCTGTACCGTCAACGTCTGATCTATCAGCGGGCGGGAATCGAACTTTCTAGATCAACTTTATCTGACTGGATAGGTCGCTGCGGTGTAGAACTGGAACCTCTGGCCAATGCCTTAAAAGAGGTGGTGCTGCAACAGCGGGTGCTGCATGCAGATGAAACACCGGTCACCATCATGCGGATGGGTGAGAATGAGAAAAAACCGAAGAAAGGTTATGTCTGGGCCTATGCCACCACACAGTACAATCCAGTTCAGGCGGTGATCTATGACTTTCAGGATAGTCGTTCAGGCCAGCATGCTGCAGAGTTCTTGAAAGGCTGGCAGGGCAATCTAGTCTGTGATGATTACAGTGGTTATAAAGCACGCTTTAAATCAGGCCAGGTCATAGAGGTCGGCTGCATGGCCCATGCACGTCGTAAATTCCATGAACTGCATGTGACCGGGAAAAGTCAGGTCGCTGAACAGGCATTGGTGCTGATTCAGAAACTGTATGCGATAGAAGCAGAACTCAGGAAAAAGACCGATGGTACAGCGGAAGACCGCCGCGAATACCGACAACAGCATAGTCAACCAGTGATGCAACAACTATATGAATGGCTCAACCAACATCATCTGACAGTGCCATCGAGTTCTCCCACCGCCAAGGCCATCAATTACACTCTGAAGCGTTGGCCAGCCTTAAGCCGCTATCTGGATGATGGCAATCTACCGATATGCAACAATTGGGTAGAGAATCAGATGCGTCCCTGGGCGTTGGGGCGCAAGAACTGGCTGTTTGCAGGTTCGCTGCGCAGTGGTCAGCGAGCGGCAAACATCATGACTTTAATCCAGTCAGCAAAGCTGAATGGGCTGGATCCGTATGCCTATTTAAGTGATGTGCTGAAAAGGTTACCGACACATAAAGTGACCCAGATTGAAGAGTTACTGCCGCACTGCTGGAAACCTAAATCGAATTAAAAAATAGGTATGGGATTCAGCGGACGCTTACATTCAATCTTATAAGTCTTATGAACATTAAAGCACTCTTACTTATAACAAGCGCTATTTTTATTTCAGCCTGCTCACCTTATATAGTGACTGCTAATCCAAATCACAGCGCTTCAAAATCTGATGAAAAAGGAGAGAAAATTAAAAATTTATTTAACGAAGCACACACTACGGGTGTTTTAGTTATCCAACAAGGCCAAACTCAACAAAGCTATGGTAATGATCTTGCTCGTGCTTCGACCGAGTATGTACCTGCTTCGACCTTCAAAATGCTTAATGCTTTGATCGGCCTTGAGCACCATAAGGCAACCACCACAGAAGTATTTAAGTGGGACGGGCAAAAAAGGCTATTCCCAGAATGGGAAAAGGACATGACCCTAGGCGATGCTATGAAAGCTTCCGCTATTCCGGTTTATCAAGATTTAGCTCGTCGTATTGGACTTGAACTCATGTCTAAGGAAGTGAAGCGTGTTGGTTATGGCAATGCAGATATCGGTACCCAAGTCGATAATTTTTGGCTGGTGGGTCCTTTAAAAATTACTCCTCAGCAAGAGGCACAGTTTGCTTACAAGCTAGCTAATAAAACGCTTCCATTTAGCCCAAAAGTCCAAGATGAAGTGCAATCCATGTTATTCATAGAAGAAAAGAATGGAAATAAAATATACGCAAAAAGTGGTTGGGGATGGGATGTAGACCCACAAGTAGGCTGGTTAACTGGATGGGTTGTTCAGCCTCAAGGGAATATTGTAGCGTTCTCCCTTAACTTAGAAATGAAAAAAGGAATACCTAGCTCTGTTCGAAAAGAGATTACTTATAAAAGTTTAGAACAATTAGGTATTTTATAGAGTTAGTTTATAGCCCGGTTCACTTTTACCATTTTGATCTGGGCCATTGCTATTTTAAAACTGCTAATCTATCCATCCACTGGTTCAAATGGAGTATTCAAAATTAATTGGTAAAAAGCAGCGTCAAGCCATTGCCCAAATTTAAAGCCCACTTGTTTAAAAGTACCAGCGTGGGTAAAGCCCATTTTCTCATGAAGGCCTATACTGGCTTGATTTGTCGCATCAATACAACCAATGAGCACATGAAGTTGAGCCTGTTGAGCACGTTGAATTAACGCTTGCATTAAAACTTTACTTAGACCACAGCCACGATGTTCATGATGAATATAGATACTATGCTCAACCGTATATTTATAAGCTGGAAACGCTCTAAATGTTCCCCAACTAGCAAATCCTAATAACTTACCTAACTCATCTACTACCCCAATGACAGGGAAACCATTTTCTCTTTTTACCGAAAACCATGTTTTCATTGAATCAAGTGAACGGGGAACATAGTCATACAATGCGGTAGAGTTAACAATCGCATCATTTAGAATTTCTAATATTGCTACCGCATGCTCTGCTTCATTACAATCAATTAAACGGAAATTAGAATCGAGGGAATAGTTCATAAAGATTCCTTAAGAGCGGGCACCAGTTGATTAGAAACGACTAAAATATAACGAGCAACTTGAGCTGAATGATTACTGTATATGACAGGTTGATCTAATTGCATTGCCAAGCAATCCCCTTGACCTAATGCATAAGAAGTTTCACCTAATTGAATTTCAATTTTCCCTTCAACGACCCAAAGCTGCTGCTGTACCACTCTAGAGCTTTCATTAGTTTCATAAGTAATTCGAGAATGAGGCGGAAATTCAATTTCAACAATCTGGAAGGGTAATTTTAAGTTCGGAGGTGAAACTGTACGGCGTATATAGCCAGTTTCCGGATCTCGCCACTCAGCTTGTTCATTCCGACGAATAAGCGGTTGAGATGATGAATTCCCTGCTTCATTCGTAAAAATTTGAGTTAAAGGTACTTCAAGACCATTTGCTAGTTTTTCAAGAACAACTGCCGTAGGACTCGTTTCTCCTCTTTCAATTAAAGAAATAGCTGAACGGCTAACTTGGCAACGGGCAGCTAATACATCTAAAGTATATCCACGTGCTAAACGCAGCTCTCGTATTCGATGTGCAATCCTTATATTGATATCATCCATTAAAGAAGCTCAATTCCATCATTATAGATAAGTATTCCATTAAAATAGAATTACATCAAATGATTTCAAACTCTTCATTATGAATATATGGAAAATTGGGTGGACAATATAAATCTTTAGGATTAAAAACCGAAAAATAACCATTCATAGCAGCATTCTTTAAATTACTCATGCAGAACCGATTTGGCTATGTAACAATACCCTCTAAACTATTTAAGTAAGTCTTCACATGCCATTGATTATTGGAATTGATCCAGGTTCACGCTTAACAGGTTACGGAATCATTGAAAAAGATGGTAGTAAACTACGTTTTGTTGATGCCGGTACAATCCGAACGGAAACTCAAGAGATGCCAGAGCGCTTGAAGCGTATTTTTGCTGGTGTTGAACGAATTGTGAAATTTCATGGTCCTACTGAAGCTGCGGTCGAGCAAGTCTTTATGGCACAGAACCCCGACTCTGCCTTAAAACTTGGTCAAGCCCGTGGAGCTGCTATAGCCGCTTTAGTGAATTTAGATTTACAAGTTGCAGAATATACTGCACGCCAGATTAAACAGTCTGTAGTGGGATATGGTGCTGCCGATAAAGAACAAGTACAAATGATGGTGATGCGTTTACTTAACCTGACCATTAAACCTCAAGCCGATGCAGCCGATGCTCTTGCTGCTGCAATTTGTCATGCCCACGCTTCAGGAAGTATGAGCAAACTAACCGTCTTGAATGCCTTAGGTGGTATGGCTCGTGGACGAAGTCGCTCTAGTAGCCGTAGACGCTAAAGTTTTATTGTTTATTGATTTACTACTTGAGTAATTGCTTGATTCATCTCATAAGCTTGTAAACCGCGCATGCCTTGTTTGGCAAGTTGGTCACCTGCCTGAGCATGGAGAGTTACGATCTCATGTAGGGTAACTGCTTTGTGGAACTGGGCTTTTAAGCTTGCAATCATGCCCGCCAACACATCTCCCATTCCACCAGTTCCCATACCTGCATTACCTTGCGTACAAATATACAAGTTATCTTCTAAAATTAAGCTGCCTGCTCCTTTAAGCACCCACTGGCCTGCATATTTTTGCTGCAACGCATAAATCGCAGCAATTCTGTCATTTTCAATTTGCCAAGTAGAACAACCAAGTAATGTAGCGGCCTCCCCCGGATGAGGTGTTGCATAAATATGTAAACTCAATTTTTCAGGCTGCTTTGCGAGAAACCATAGGGCATCTGCATCTAATACAACTTCTAAATGTGAAGTCTGATTTAAATAATTAAACCACTGTTGATAGATTTGGTGTGCCCACTCATCACGGCCTAATCCCATTCCGAAACATACTGCATCAACCTGAGATAAAATTTCTTTAATACCGTTTTCATCGAAATCATTAATATCACGAAGCATAATATTAGGAGCTCGCGACAAAATAGCCTGATGGTGGTTGCTATGACAAACCACTGTCACTTTGCCTGCACCCGCATGAAAAGCAGCTTCAGCAGCCATAATAACAGCCCCACCCATTTGCTCATGTCCACCTATCACCAAAACATGCCCATAACTTCCTTTATGTCCAAAAGCCAAACGTTTAGGAAGTTTGATATGTGTTGGCGTCAAGTAAGCAAGAGGTTTCAGCTCTTGGTCTATTGGTATTAAATTAATTAAATGAATTTGTCCTGCATATTCTTTGCCTTGGCCTGTAAATAATCCTGCTTTAAGCCCTAAAACAGTAAATGTATGATCAGCCCGTATTGCACAAGATAAGGTAGAGCCAGTATTTGCATGTAAACCACTTGGTATATCAATCGAAATTTTTAGCCCAGCTTGCCCATTAAATTGTTGAATAGCGTGTTGCCAATAACCGTTTAATTCACGGTTTAAACCAATCCCAAACAACGCATCAATATGGCAATCAAAGGTTTTACTCACCTCAAAACCTTGGTGAACCTGAACATCATTTTTTTTCGCAAAATCGACAGCATGGTGTAAATCAGTTGATTCACCCAAATCAGCCGCAAATATTTCAACCTGAAACCCAGCTTTTTTGAGATAGCTTGCTATAAAATAGCCATCACCAGCGTTATTGCCCTGTCCGCACCAAACAGCAATATTCTTAAAATTTTGTTTTTGAAAAAGTACAATAAGTTGTTGAGTGATTGACCAAGCTGCTTGTTGCATTAAGCCTAATGAGGAGTTTTGCGCAGCAAACCAACGTTGCTCCCATGCCTGGATATCTTGGCTATGGTAAACTACCGCCTGCATATTCTTATCCTCTTGCATTTTTCGGTTTATGACATCTTCCAACACATCACGCATTGCAGTGCAACAAATTGATCCACATGAATTAAAAGCATGGATCAAAGCTCAAGCATTAGACTTGGGTTTTGCTGATTGTGTCATTGCCAAACCAGATGCTCAAGAGCAAATGCCATGTTTTTTAGAATACCTTGAACGTGGTTATCATGCAGATATGACCTATTTAGAAGAAAATCTGGAAAAGCGAGCAGATCCAACTTTATTGGTGCCAGGAACAAAAAGTATTATTTGCGTACGTATGAATTATTTGGTGGAATCGCCAAAACCACGATATGTACCTTTCGAACCAAACTCTGCGATTATTGCCCGTTATGCTCGTGGTCGTGATTACCATAAGGTGATGCGTGGCAGATTAAAAACGTTAGCCACACGTATCCGTGAAAAAGTGGGAGATTTTGAATCTCGCCCTTTTGCAGACTCGGCACCTATTTTTGAGAAATCATTAGCTGAAAGTGCTGGGATGGGCTGGACAGGTAAACATACTTTACTCATTCATAAAAAGTCAGGTTCATTCTTTGTCTTAGGTGAACTATTTACATCACTTGACTTACCTTTTGATGAACCTGCTACTTCTCACTGCGGTTCTTGTAGTGCGTGTATTGATATTTGCCCGACACAAGCGATTGTCGAACCTTATATGTTAGATGCTAGACGCTGTATCGCTTATCTCACCATCGAATATAAAGGAATCATTGCAGAAGAATTACGTGCAGGCATTGGTAACCGGATATTTGGTTGTGATGACTGCCAATTAATTTGCCCGTGGAATAGTTTTGCTAAAACAGCGTCTATTCCCGATTTCAATCCTAGACATGGTTTAGATAATATTAGTCTGCTTGATATTTGGCAGTGGGACGAAGCTACTTTTTTAGCCAATACAGAAGGCAGCCCAATACGACGTACAGGTTATCAATCCTTCAAACGTAATATTGCTATCGGTTTAGGCAACGCACCGTACTCAAAAGAAATTGTAGATCAGCTAAACAAAGGCAAAAGTTTACATGACGAAATCGTCAATGTGCATATTGATTGGGCAATTGAACAGCAACTTAATCAACTTTAGCTATCAAATTAAAAAAATGATGTTTTTTGCCCTATAGCTTTAATACGAATTCTGTATGATTATGTACAGTGAATTAATGCCATCATCATGGATATGACAATGACTCTACGTAATGATTGGACTCGTGAAGAAATCCAAGCTCTATATGAACAACCTTTTTTGGATTTAGTTTTTAAGGCTCAACAAGTACACCGTGAGCACTTCACTGCCAATACAATTCAGGTCAGCACCCTTTTATCTATTAAAACGGGTAAATGTCCTGAAGATTGCAAATATTGCTCTCAATCTGCACATTACGATTCAAAATTAGAAGCAGAAAAACGTATTGCTGTTGAAAAAGTAATTAGCGAAGCAAAAGCTGCAAAAGATTCAGGTTCATCTCGTTTTTGTATGGGTGCTGCTTGGCGTAACCCTCATGAGCGCGATATGCCTTATGTTTTAGAAATGGTACGTGAAGTTAAAGCACTAGGTATGGAAACCTGTATGACTTTAGGTATGCTTAATCAATCACAAGCAGAACGCCTAAAAGATGCTGGTTTAGACTATTACAACCATAACCTTGATACATCTCGCGAGTATTATTCCCACATCATCAGCACACGTACTTTTGATGATCGTTTGAATACTTTAGATTATGTACGTCAAGCTGGCATGAAAGTATGTAGTGGCGGTATTGTTGGTTTAGGTGAGAGCCGTGAAGATCGCATTGGTTTGTTACATGAATTAGCAACCTTACCTATTCATCCAGAATCTGTGCCAATCAACATGCTTGTTCCAATTGAAGGTACACCATTAGCTGATGTTGAAAAACTAGATGTTATTGAATGGATTCGTACTATTGCGGTAGCACGTATTATTATGCCGCATAGTTATATTCGTTTATCTGCTGGTCGTGAATCTTTAAGTGACTCAGATCAAGCTTTAGCATTTATGGCGGGTGCAAATTCTCTGTTCTCTGGTGATAAATTACTTACGACGCCAAATGCAGGTGAAGGTAAAGACCAAGCGTTATTTAATAAATTAGGGTTAACAGCTGAAAAGCCAAAACCAACTGTTTCTGATTTATCAGTCGATGCGATGAGTGCTTAACCTCAGCAAAAACTGAAAAGCCCTGATCATTCAGGGCTTTTTTCATTTATACAGAAGTGACTAATATTCCATAAGTAGCATTCAGAAAGGTTCCAACTCGAATAATATCCCTACCTGCCGCATGTGTAACCGATAATTCTTGGCTCAATACATCAAAGTGAAAAGATTCAAAAACATCTTGATGGTGTAAGAGCCAAATCACTGTATCTGCTATATTATCATCTGCAATATAAGTTAAGGCTTTAAAGTCTTTACTCATAAATAACTCTTAAAAATAAATTTTATGAATTCTATATGAGTTCATTCTACCTTAAAAGAAAATCTAAGCAGCCTTCGGATTCACTAATGAACGCCCCGACAATAAGCTTGTTAACGCTTTAGGTGAAAACTCTAAAGAAAGTACATGATTCTTTAAATTGATTGAGTGGCTACTAATCAATGGTAAAAGCCCCTCTTCTGTTTCTAGAACATACTCATCCGCAATGTTTAGAATACCTTCTAGATTTGTTGTGCTAGAGGCTAGATCGTGGCTAAAGACATCATAAATTATTTGTAAATTAAACGTCGTATTCTGTTCAGTAGGATGTTTGAGTAAATAGTCTTTTAAAAACAAGACTAATTTATGAGCAAAGAAAAAATAATTCGGTTTATACGTGTATTTCATGTTGTTCATGGAACCAAACTCCAGATGATCTTTTATTGAATTACAACTAAAACACTAGGAATTAAACCTTAAAATTTTCTTAAAAAAATAAATATATTTACACGATATATAAAAATTAATTTTAATAATAAAAATCAACCAGTTAATTTATTCAAAAATATATAATTTATATAAAATTACAATAAAAAAATCAATTCTTAAAAATTAAAAAACTTAAATGAAAATTATTATCAAATTAATTTAAATAAAATAATTTCATGATGTTTTACCATATGGTATAAATTAAAATAAAAACCGCATTTATCAATAAAAAAATAACCAATCAAAATACATAAAAATATAATGTTATTCTTGTTTTTTACTTGAAAGGTGCTATATTTCCACCGCATTACTTGATCAGAATAAAAGCACTGAAGAGTAATAAAGTGATATTTATTGAATATTCTGGGGATTTTATGAAAAAATTTATTTTTATTGCGGCTAGTTCTCTTTTTAATATTGCAGCAGCACAAGCAGCTGATGGTACGATCACTATTAATGGTTTAGTAACTGATAATACGTGTACGATTGATACTGGTGATAAAAATCTCACTGTAAATTTACCAACAGTATCATCTCAATCTTTGAAAAATGCGGGCGATGTTGCTGGTCGTACACCTTTTCAAATCAATTTAACGAATTGTGCTTCAGTTGGTAAAGTCGCGACTTATTTTGAACCAGGCGCAACAGTTGATTTTAATACTGGTCGACTATTGAACCAAGCTACCTCTGGTGCAGCTGCCAATGTCAACATCCAATTATTGGGTAGCAACAATGCAGTAATTCCTGTAATTGCGAAAGGCGCTTCTGGTGCACAAGATAACTCACAATGGGTAAATGTTTCTGCTGGGGGGAATGCCGATCTTAATTATTATGCTGAATATTATGCAACTGGAGCATCTACAGCGGGTACTGTAACGTCACAAGTGAAATACACAATTATTTATCAATAAATTAAAACCAGCTTCTATTTTTAAATAGAAGCTATATCTCATCTATTATTTATTATTGAGAATATGACTCATGCTTTTTCGTGGTCGTAAATTTTTTTGGGGAATGGCTTGTCTTCAAGCATTAATTGCTACTACAGGGCATGCCGAAATAGTACTTCATGGTACACGTGTAATCTATCCATCAGATGCTCGAGAAGTAAACTTACAACTCAGCAATAACGGTACAGCGCCTTCCTTGGTTCAAGCTTGGATTGATGATGGAAACGCTAAATCAACTCCCGATGAAGCGAATGTCCCTTTTATCATTACACCACCTATTTCAAGAGTAGAACCCTCTAAAGGGCAAACTTTACGAATTACTGCACTACCTAATGCTTCTCAATTAAACCAAAATAAAGAAAGTGTATTTTGGCTTAATGTATTAGATATACCACCAAGGCCGGAAGGTAACAAACAAGAAAATAATGAAGTATTAACCAATAATTTTCTTCAATTAGCGATACGTTCACGAATTAAGTTCTTTTATCGACCAGTAAGTCTAAAAGAAAATATTAATACATTAAGTGAAAAAATTCAGTGGGTAAAAAATGGTGAAAACTTGCTTATTAAAAACCCTACTCCCTTTTACATTACAATAAGCTCAATTTTTCAAGAAATAAATCATCAAAAAACAGATTTATTAAAACAGGGTTTAATGCTTTCTCCTTTTTCAGAAGATCAAATAAAACTTAAAAATAGCAATATAACAAATATGAGCTTTGTTTATATAAATGATTATGGTGGAAGAATTGAACAAGTAATAAGGTTCTAAGCTTACCTACTTTTTAATTTAAACACCTACTCATGAACAGGCATAAAGACGATGTCAGAATGGTTCATATCCAGTATATGCTTTAAAAAGCGCACTACATATTATTTAGTATTGAGTCTCGCAATTAATATCCCCTTAACTGTATATGCATCAGACAATATGAATAGGGAAAATATTTTAAAAGCTGACTTTGATACTAATTTTTTAGTGGGAAATGCACAGAAAATTGATATTGGTCGATTTAAGTACGGCAATCCTATTTTACCGGGTGAATATAGTCTTGACATCTATATTAATGGGCAGTGGTTAGGAAAACGAAAGTTTGTTTTTAAAAGCACTCATTCGAATGAGAATGCAAAGACCTGTTTTACCCCAGATATGCTTTTAGAATATGGAGTTAAACCAGAAATTCTTCATCATGAAGTAAGTAGTACCTTTACCTGTAATGACTTGGACAAGTGGGTTAACGATGCTTTTTATCAATTTGATACTTCTCGTCTGAGACTTGATATTTCAATACCACAAGTTGCTTTACAAAAGAATGCTCAAGGGTATGTCGACCCACGTTTATGGGACCGCGGTATAAATGCAGCTTTTTTTGCATACAATGCTTCTGCCTATCGTATTGTAAATAATAACCATGAAACAAATCATGCGTTTATGGGTACAAATGTTGGTCTAAATCTCTATGATTGGCAATTACGCCATACTGGGCAGTGGAAATGGCAAGATCATAATGAAATACAAGAAAAGGTTTCTTCCTACACATCAAATAATACATATGCCCAAAAGGCTTTTCCCAAGCTCAATAGTGTTGTTACTTTAGGTGATTATTTTACCAATAATAATTTTTTTGATGCCCTACCTTATCGTGGGATTAACATATCAAGTGATGACCGCATGCTTCCTAACAGTATGCTCGGATATGCTCCCCAAATTCGAGGTTATGCCAAAACCAATGCAAAAGTAGAGGTACGTCAGCAAGGAAATTTAATTTATCAAACGACTGTTACACCCGGAAGTTTTGAAATTAATGATCTTTATCCCACAGGCTTCGGTGGCGAATTACAAGTCTCTATATATGAAACAAATGGAGAAATTCAAAAGTTTTCTATTCCTTATGCTTCTGTCATTGAGATGTTAAGACCTAAAATGAGCCGATATTCTTTTACTTTGGGACATTTTAGAGATGCCAATATCAATCTAAAACCATGGCTAGTGCAAGGTAAATATCAAAGAGGTATTAATAACTATTTAACAAGCTATACAGGCTTTCAGGCAACTGAAAACTACCAGTCTTTTTTAATAGGTAGCGCATTTGCAACCCCAATTGGTGCAATTTCATTTGATGCAACTCAGTCGTCAGCTGAGTTCGAGCAAAAGCCCACCCTTAAAGGACGAAGTTATCGCTTAAGTTATAACCGACTATTTACTCCAACCAACACCAATTTAACTTTAGCTACGTATAGATATTCCACAGAAAATTATTTGAAATTACGCGATTCAATTTTAATTCGAGACTTGCAACAACAAGATATTGATAGCTTTTCCGTGGGGAAACAAAAAAGTGAATTTCAGATCACATTAAACCAAGGCCTTCCAAATCAATGGGGTAATTTTTATTTAGTAGGCTCGTGGATTAATTATTGGAACCAGCCTAATCGTAATCAACAATTCCAATTTGGATATAGCAATCAATTTAAAGATCTGACTTACAGTATTTCTGCAATTACTCATAAGCTTGACCAAGAAAATCAAAATTCTGGTCATGAAACGCAATATTTGTTGTCTTTATCTTTTCCACTTCAATTTAAAAAAAATACCGTTAATTTTAATAGTTCTATTTCAGAAGATAGCCGAACTTTAGGAATGAATGGTTATATCGGAAACCGCTTTGATTATGGCTCATCAATTTCATATCAAGATGCAGGACAGACAAGCCTAAATATCAATGGCACCTACCGTACTAACTATACAACTATAGGCGCTTCTTTTGGTCAGTCCGATACATACCAACAAGAAATGATCAATTTAAATGGAAGCTTGGTCGCTCACTCACAAGGTATTTTATTTGGCCCAGACCAAGTACAGACCATGGTATTGGTATATGCGCCTCAAGCGACTGGTGCTCGAGTCGGCAATACCTCTGGTCTAAGCATTAATAAACAAGGTTATGCTGTCATTCCTTATGTAACCCCCTATCGCTTAAATGACATTAGCCTTGACCCTCAAGGGATGCCATCAACTGTTGAACTTACGGAAACAAGTCATCGTATTGCCCCGTATGCAGGATCAATCACTAAAGTTAACTTTTCAACAAAAACGGGATATGCAGTTTTTATTAGCACCCAAACACCTAATGGCGGCCATTTGCCATTTGCAGCACAAGTTTTTAATCAAAACAATGAAATAGTCGGAATGGTAGCCCAAGGTAGCCGGATTTATTTACGTACTCCCCTAACTCAAGATCATCTTTATGTGAAATGGGGACAAAGTAATAGTGAAGAATGTCAACTTGATTATGACATTCAATCAAAAATCTTACAGGAAAAACAATTAATTATTATGACAGAGGCAGTCTGCAAATGAAAAAAATGCTTATAAAGAGCGGTTTACTCATTACTAGTTTTTTTATTTATAACCAAACCTATGCCAACTGTACTTTAAGCAAGGGCTTTACCACAGTCGATATTCCAATGACGATTGGAACTATTGTAGTACGCCCGACCGATCCAATCGGAACAGTTCTCCAAAAGAATACTTTTACTATTTCACCCAATAATTCGACTGCAACTTGCAACCGTGCCAGTGACCAAATTACAGCGGCACTTCCATTAAACTATCCTGTTAGCTCGATTGGAAATAATGTGTATGCAACCAATATTCCGGGTATAGGTATTCGACTTTATAGAGAGGCATTCGACTCTACAGATTTTTCTGGATATTACCCTTATAAACGCAGCTTGACTCCTAATACAACATATACGCTTTCACCAGGATATTTTGTTATGGAAGTGATTAAAACTGCTGCAACTACAGGTTCAGGTGCATTAGTTGCTGGTCGTTACAGTACCTATTATGTAACAGGACAACAAAATCGTCCTTTCTTAACAACTACAGTATTGAGCAGCTCCCCTATTCTTATTGCATCATCTTCTTGTGAAATTCAAAACGGTATAGATACGGTTGTTCAGCTTCCCACTGTGATGAAGTCAGGTTTTAGAGCCATTGGATCAACTCAAGGTGAGAAAAACTTTAATTTATCGATTCTTTGTAATGGTGGGGAAAATAACTCGGGTGTACCAACGAGTAATACACTGAGTTTAAGCTTTGACTACAATTCTGATACTTCAAATAGTCAGGTTATTAATAACAGTGCTGCTGACTCAACTAAAGCGAACGGAGTTGGTGTGGAATTGTTATGGAATATGAATGGCGCGAACAATCCTATTCGAAAAGGAAACAAACTAGATATTGGTACAGTAAGTTCTAACCAGACAGTACAGTACGATATTCCTTTAACGGCGCGTTATTATCAAACTGCTTCGAATGTAACAGCTGGTGAAGTC
The DNA here is from genome assembly GCF_003940475.1 of Acinetobacter sp. FDAARGOS_559. Taxonomy (NCBI): domain Bacteria; kingdom Pseudomonadati; phylum Pseudomonadota; class Gammaproteobacteria; order Moraxellales; family Moraxellaceae; genus Acinetobacter; species Acinetobacter sp. FDAARGOS_559. Next base: position 4,172,206 of record NZ_RKJG01000005.1, on the reverse strand, counting down.
AAAGCTAATGCAACGGTAACGATCCAATATGATTAGTATTTCTTCTAAACACTAGATCTTAGTAGTAAGTAGTAGGCTTTATAGAATGAATAATTTTTAATTAATACTAAAAAAGTCAAATGATCATACACATTATTTTTTAAATTTTACTAATAAATAAATTAAAAAAATGCTCATAAGCGAAAAAAGCTAATGAGCATTAGTGATAACCACTTAACCCGAAATACAAATTGTGGGAAATAGATCACAATTTGCATGACTATAATTTCAAAATTTAGCTTAAATATCAAGTCTTTTTTTTAACAAAAGTTTGATAAATTTATTTAACTCATTAATTTTAAATGAAAATAAGTTAAAAATAAAGTTTACGATTTTCATTTTACAGGCTTTCTAAAGAATTATCATTCTATTAATTCAAAAAACATAAATTTTATATATACGAATGTATAGTAAAATTAAAAAGTGCTCAAATAGGAGGGTTTAGTTAAAAGTAAATATTATGTAATTCGATAAATTATAAAGCTTTACATAACCTATAAGAAAAAAAACAAACACATATCTGGAAATATTTTTCAATTACAGCCTAACTTCAAGTTTTTATTACAAAACCACATGCTCATTATTTGGAAAATATTTTGTATTTTATTATTAAGTTTAGGGGCTTTCGGAGTTGGTTTAGGTATTAGTTATTTAGATTTTTTCTTATTTTTTATTGGATTACTTTTCCTGCTGTGTTTTTTTCTAGCCTTGAAGCAAGCAAGAGAAGATGCAGGAAGTTTTCCTGATGAATAAAAATTAATTAAGCTAATTGAAGTCAAGGCTTAAGCAATATTAAACACGAAAAGGTTCAAAACAATCTAAAAGAAAATCCATCACTACCCTTACTGCAGGACTACTCCGCAGATCTTCATGAATTACTAACCAAATTTCAGCACTCATTGGGTCATCATCAGGTAATTTTACTAAATGACCTTGCTGGCCTAAAAAATCAGGTAGTACAGCTAAGCCAACTGCTCCACAAGTAGCCCGCCATTGAAGCTCAGGATGATTCGTAACCATAACAGGCTCTTTATAATTTAACCGTTGTTTTAGCTTTTGCTGTTTTTGTCCTTGAACTCCACCAACTTCAACGCTAATCCATCCATAGTTTTCTTCTTGTATAGCATCCAAATATTCTTGGGCTGCATATATACCAAAAGGAACTTCACCAGCTTTACGCGCAATTAGATAATCATCTTTAGGGCGTCCAAAGCGAACTGCGATATCTGCTTCACGATGCTGTAAGGAGGCATAATGAACATCACCGAGTATTCTCAATTGTAGCTCAGGATATTGACGATAAAACTTACCAAGATGAGGCATTACCAAATGTGCAGCCGTAGCTGGCGGTAGACTTACCGAAACTACTCCACTAATTTCCTGTTGTCCTGCCTGAGCCAGACGTTCAATAGAAAATGTTTCTTCCATCATACGTGTCACGATTTTGGCCAGACGCTCCCCCTCTGAAGTTAAAATATAAGTACGAGGTCTACGGTCCACTAATTTTAGTTTTAAATTATCTTCTAACTGGGCAATTCTTCTTGCAACAGTAGCATGGTCAACACCTAACTTTCTTGCAGCAGCTGAAAGTGTCTTCTCTTCAGAAAAAACTGAAAAGTAATGTAAATTTTCCCAATCAATCATTGTGCAAATTTTCACATCAGAGATGAATTAATATGGAATTGTACACCTTTATGTGATTACTCAGAATAAAGACATTCTTTTTCGGAGCCCAATCATGAATAAATCAATGGTGTATGCCTATACTGGTGTTGTAATCACAATGCTGTTTTGGGGCTCGGCATTTAATGCGATGTCTTATGTGATTCAATATATGCCACCTCTTTCAGCAGCAGCTGAACGTTTTACAATTGCAAGCCTTGGTCTATTTATTCTTTTTGCAGCTATAGGAAAGCTACGTTGGGCCGCATTACGGCAAAATTTAGCTATCTATCTTATTATTGGAATTATAGGTATTGCCGGTTTTAACCTAGGCTGTTTCTATGGTTTACAAACCACCTCAGCAGTCAATGGCGCTTTAATCATGGCCACAACACCTTTAATTACTTTATTGTTAACAATTTTACTTGATGGAGAAAAACTAACACTTAATAAGTCTATTGGTGTTGTATTTGGCTTAAGTGGTGTACTTTTTGTTATTAGTCATGGCCATATTTCAACGCTACTACATTTAAAAATAGCAATCGGTGACTTATTCATCTTACTAGGTGGTGTCAGTTTTTGTTTAGCGAATGTGCTATCACGCCGTTATGTAAAAAATGCTACACCTTTAGAGACCACAACATTTTCTATGATGTTCGGTGCTTTGACTTTAATCATATTAAGTGTAATTTTTGAGCACCCTTCTCAAGCAATTGCTATAGCGCCTATCACTGCACACTTAGCTATGGGATACGTCATTATTTGTTCTACCATGATTGCTTATTTATTTTGGTTTAATGGTATTCAAAAACTAGGTGCAGGCCGAGCATCAATCTTTTTTAACTTTGTTCCGGTTTTTAGTATGTTAGTTGCCTTGTTAGCTGGTCAATCACTTAATATCTGGCAACTTATAGGCACAGCTTTAGTCATGCTTGGCGTGATGAGTAGTGGAGGATTTATTCAGATTAAACGTCCTGCACTTATAGCTAAGCCTTGCACAAAGTAATGATCACACAAATTCATCTTAATTATTGCGTTGTAACAAAGAATGTATGTTTCTTTAAAACTTAACAAATGGTTGCCATATATAGTTTTAAAACACAACAAGGAGAATTAAGATGAATTTGGATTTTACAACTATCGAAAAACAGGCCAAATTGCTAAAAGAAGAGCAAGAGAAACTAGAACAGCAAGATCATGATTTTCAGTTAGCTTTAGACAAGCATAGAGAATCATTAAAAAATTTATTTAAAGAACTTTTTCATGATCGAGAAATTAAAACAGAAAATGGAGGACAGTTTTGTGTAGTATTTGGTGATTTTAAAATATCTCTACTCATTGAAACAGCCAAATTCGAGAACGGTGTTCCTGTTAAATTAAATTCCGTTAATCCAATTATTGTTAAATTTAAAAAGGATAAGCCCGTTGCAAAAGCCCAATTTTCTGATGCAACCCAATATCTTGATAGTGGTTTTGAAACACCCCACTATCAATACTATTACAAACACGCTGATAAAACACAATTAGTTCAATTTTCGGAGTTACCTGTATTTTTTCAAGCAATCCTTGATGCAGAAGTCTGATTATCTGCCCTCAATGGAGGGCTTTTTTATAAACTGAATTTACGCATCAAACAGACTCATCTTTATAAAAATAGTCATAACATCAGTTTCGTTTTCTCAACTCGTTTTAATTTACAAACAAAAAAATTTTAAGGTATCGGCTCAAAAAACCATTTGCTTCTTTTTCAAATAACTTGTATATACATGTTTGTATTTGTTTATACAAAAATGGATCTAATAATAGAAAAGCTCTTAAAGGATAAGGAGAGTGTTATGGACTCATCAGCTGGGAAATCGAAAAGCGGATTTGTTGAAAACCGAAGTATTGACTTTATTCCTGAAAATGAAAGGCATGGCAGTATATTTGCCCAATTTACGCTTTGGTTTGGGGCCAATTTACAGATTACAGCTATTGTTACAGGTGCATTAGCCGTCGTATTAGGTGGTGATGTATTTTGGTCAATCATTGGCCTCTTTATTGGACAATGCTTTGGTGCTGCCGTCATGGCTTTACACGCAGCTCAAGGTCCAAAACTCGGCCTCCCACAAATGATTTCGAGTCGAGTCCAATTTGGGGTATATGGTGCCTGTATCCCCATCATTCTTGTTTGTCTTATGTATATTGGCTTTACGGCCACTGGTGAGGTACTCGCTGGTAAAGCAATTGCTCATCTAGCACAGATGAGTAATACAACAGGTATTTTAATCTATGCTTGTTTTATTATTATATTTGCGACAATTGGCTATCGTTTAATTCATTGGGTAGGCAAAGTTGCAAGTGTTATTGGTTTAATTGCTTTTGTTATTATTTTAACTCAAATTTTAGCTCTCTCTAATATTTCAGAATTGCTTGCTGTACGGCATTTTAGCTGGTCATCATTTTTATTAGCAGTTTCTCTTTCTGCTTCTTGGCAAATTTCATTTGGACCTTATGTAGCAGATTATTCTCGTTATCTTCCTACAAAAACATCTTCAACACGCGTATTTTGGGCAGTTGGGCTTGGGTCTTTAATAGGCTCCCAAATTTCAATGATGCTCGGTGTATTTATTGCTCAAGTCTCGAATGGTGGTTTTGTTGGCAATGAAGTTCAGTACGTTGTAGGCATGAATCCAATCGCTCTTGTGATTACTTTTTTATATTTTAGTATTGCATTCGGAAAGGTCACTTTATCTACACTTAATGCTTATGGCAGTTTTATGTGTATTGCGACCATTTGGAACAGTTTTAAGCCAAGTGCTCAAATTTCAAAATTAACGCGACTTACAATTGTTCTTGCGATGGTAATTATCTCAACATTTATTGCAGTTGTAGGTGAACATACTTTTTTAAGCGCATTCAAATCTTTTATTTTGTTTCTTCTTACATTTTTCATTCCTTGGAGTGCAATTAATTTAGTTGATTACTATTTTATTTCTAAAGAAGAATGCGATGTAAATGCCTTATATGACCCAAATGGTAAATATGGCCGCTGGAACACGATTGGAATCGCTTGTTATTGTATTGGTATCTTACTTCAGTTGCCCTTTATTGATAGTAAATTCTATAAAGGACAAATTGCCGAAATGTTGGGTGGAGTCGATTTATCCTGGTTAGTGGGATTGTTATCCACTGCAGTTTTATATTATGTACTTGCCAAAAGAGCTCAAATAAAAATTTCAAAAGCTCTTGAACTTGAACGAGTAAAATAATGTTAAGACGAGATATCAAAGTCTAAAATAACACTTTGATATCTCATTAATATTTTTCTACTGTTGAGCAGTGTTTGGTTGTGCAGAGGCAGGCAATCCAAATAACTTATCGAATGTCCAATTAAATATGAATGTATAAATTGGAATGATAATAATAAATGCAACATCTAACCAAAATGCGGCAACAAGAGAAATATTCATCCACCACGCAATAAGCGGAATTAAGAACATTACTAAAGTAATTTGAAATCCGATCGCATGCGCAATTCTTCGTTTAACCGTACGCGACTTACTTTCTTGGCGAGCCTCCCATTTTTCATAAAGAATGTTGTAGATAAAGTTCCACGTTACCGCAATAGTAGTAATCATCACTGAAAGTGGCCCAGTGTGCTCTACACTATCTCCGGCCAAAAGAGCCAAACCTACTGCTGAAATCATCATTCCAATAATTTCATATGAAGAAACATAAACAATACGACGTTTTAAGCCTTGCATAATCTTTCAACTTTTATCACTTCTTTTTATTTTAGTTTCAGTTAAAATCACATATAAAGTTAACAGCTTTCAGTTCTACTGATATCAAAATGAATTTTAATAGTGAAAATATCGAACTTTTCTTAACTGTATTAGATACTGGATCTTTCTCGGCCGCGGCACGAAAGTTAAATCGAGTGCCATCAGCAGTAAGTATGGCAATTGCCAATATTGAAGCAGAACTTGGTTATCACTTATTTGAACGTACACACCGCAAAGTTATTCCTACCGCGGCGGCTTTAGCATTGGAACCTCAAGCCCGCATTATTGCTGAACAGCTTAGGCTATTAGCTACGCATGCTTATGAACTTTCACTCGGCCTTGAAAGTAAATTAAAAATAGGTGTGGTTTCAGATGCGAATACTGAATTACTTTTTAAAGCCATAAAGCAACTAGCAGAGAAGTTTCCTCTTCTTAACCTAGAAATTATTACAGCTCCTCAAGATGATATTCTAAATTTACTTTATACAGAAAATATTAGCCTTTGCCTTGCAGGTTCAAACCTCAATATAAAAATGCGTGAAAGCTTACAATTAGTAATGACAGAAACAGTTGTTGCTACGATCTCTGCTCATCATCCGTTTTTAAAAGAACAGAACAAGTTAAACACGATTGAAGAGTTAATTAATATTCGGCAAATTGTGGTCGCAAGTAGTGATTTGGATATGGAAGATTCACGTTCAATCATTGGAGCAATGTACTGGAAAACGAATAGCTTACAAACAGCAATTAATATGGTCGAAGCTGGCTTAGGATGGGGAAATTTTCCCTTATCTTTGGTAAAAGAAAAGATTGAACAAGGCCACTTAGTTCAATTAGATTTTAAAAATACGAAAAATCATTTGCCTTTATCTATTTATCTCATTTGGCTTCAAGATAAACCGTTATCGAAAGCAGCCAGAGAGCTTGTCCAGATTGTTCAAGCAAACTTATCTCAAAATTGTCATTAAAAAACCGCCATTTAGACGGTTTTTTTAGGAGCTATTTAGATTTATTAGACTCTATAACTTTTTCATCATAATGCTTATAACAATAGCCAAACATCGCACCTGCACTGAAGAAAAACATTGCTTTAAACATGATGACACTCCTATGCCTTATTGATTGAAAGTTAAACTTAGCATTTAGCCATGTTTCACTTTGAGTACTATTTAAATCAGTTTTGTTCATAATGAAAAATTACGTGACAATCTTTTTCAATTTATTAAAAACACTTATTTTATTGATTTTATTATATTAATTTTTATAAAAAACGAGAACTCTATGATTAAATTAAAGAAAGCAAAAAGCCTATTCATGATGAATAGGCTTCTTACTGTATTTCAGGACTAAGCAATAATAATAATTATCAAAAATACTCTACTACTGTATAAATTCCAAGTGTTTTAGTCAAGTATAAAATTGATCAATTACAAAAGGTTGTAGAAAATGAGAAACAATCTTTATTCTAGGTTTTATCCATAAAACTTACTTTAAATTTATACTATTTTTGACCCTGTACGGCTTCTATTTCTAGCTTTGAAAGTACAAAATTTTATAGATTAATATTGATAGATTTAATAAGTTCATCTCGATAGGGACCAAGAATAATTTGCTCAACCTTGTTCATTCTATTACGCATATCCTGAGCATGAGCAATATTCTTAACGTCTAGCTTTTCTTCATACTGATCTGTTCTTTTGCTAGCTAATGGTTTATTAGTTAAATGATTTAACACAAAATAAAATGTTCTACGTAGATCTTGAAAAGTAAAAGAAAGATTACATTGCTCATTAATTTTTTTTCTAAATTTCGAAATATTAATAATATGACCAGATTCAGATTTTACAGATGGAAAAACCCACTCTCCTTTATTTTGTATTCTTCGTTTTTTCATCAGATGCCAAAGAAAGTTTCCCATATAAATTTTATAGTACACATTATTATATGGATTTATAAAAGAAAGAGTTCCTTCCTCTAAATCTATATTTTTCCAATGTAAAGATTCACACTCATTCCTAAAAAGCCCTGTTAATATAAGTGTTAATAAAAAATCCTTATTTGTTTCATTTTCCTGTCCCCTACCTTTATATTCAATAATTGCTTGCACCCACTTGGTTAGATTATCCACATCGATATAGTTTCTTCGAGGTAGAATTTCTTCCCAGAGCTGTTTCTTCTTTAACAAATTAACCGGGTTTATCCTTGGTATAATTACTTCACAATTTTTATTTTGATAATACATAATTGAAAAACGATAGACCGCTCTAAGTACACGCATAGATAAATTAGCTTTTGCATAACTATACTGAGATAGCTGAATATACTTTTCTTCAATCCTCTGTTCAGTAATATTAATCAGTTTAAGTTCACTTAAGTCTATTAAATATTTTTCTATAACTTCTCTATAGTCAGCTAATGTCCTTTCTTTTAACTCGTGGTGATTTATATATACTTGGAAAGCTTCTTTGAGATAAGGCTGATCAATTTTCTCATTTAAACTATTTTTTAATATTTTATTATTTTTAATGCTTAAAGGGTTTGAGTCAGTTAACTCTTTTAACTTCTGCTGTGCAAGTATACGGGCGTCTTCAACAGTAATTTTTTCATAATCCCCTAATTTACAACGAATTGATTTCCCTTTTACTTTCTTCTCCACAATGTAAGTTTTATAAGAGTTATTTACACGAATAGCAAAGCCAATAATCTCACTGTCACGATAAATAGCCGGTGTGAGTTCAAGTTGATCGATAAATGACTTAGTTAGCTTTACTCGTGAAGTGCTCATAAGCTAGAATCCCTATCGCTTGTGATAATTAACAATATAGCAAAATATTTTTCAGGTCTACTGCTGCTACTTTTGAAAAATACTTGTGTTTAATAAAAAAATTGATTAGTATTGCAGGCACTGAAAAGCCTTGAGATTAAAAGCTTTTCTGATTATAGGGCCTATAGCTCAGTCGGTTAGAGCAGCGGACTCATAATCCGTTGGTCCACAGTTCGAGTCTGTGTGGGCCCACCAAATACAAACCCCAAAAACTTTAAGTTTTTGGGGTTTTTTAACTTTAGATATTTTTAAAATATAGCCAAATATCACTTCATTATTCAAAAATTGTTCAATTAAACATTAAAAGCCTTTTCCAATTTCCGTATTATTGAACATTCCTTTTCAACCTTTAGGACTGTTATAAATGTTTGAGTTGATTATTTGACCTGTTCTTAAGCTAAATTTTGTTTCAGGATTGATTTTGAGCTTTCTATTTGAATATCCCAAAACTTTTCCCATAAATCACAGTATTCGAGGCATAGGTTTTCTAAATAAGTGTAGTCTTCTTCTGTACAAGCTTGCATTAAAATAAACCATAGATCTTCTTCATGATCGTCATCTGCTGCCTCAGCAGTTTCATCTTCAGATACTCCATGCACATGGTAATAGCCACCACCCTCCACCGCTATACCTACAGTACTGGTTGCTTTTCGTAAAGGTGGACTGTACAAAATAACTTCTTCTTCAGCTACAGCTAATAAAGCAGAAACGGCTTTATAGTCTTTATAGGAATTTTCTAGAAACTCTCTCACCTGATGTGCAATTTCTGTTGGTTGATAACTCAGGCGCTCGTTCTCCGTTACTCCAAAATCATCAAGCACATCTTCAAATAAAGGATAATGTGCATATTCTGGGTTACCTTGATAATAACCGTCTTTGTCGGTCCCAGGCCGAAACCCAAACTCATCAAATATGTTAAGACTCAAAAGACAGCGCGGAAACATCTTTGCACCTGCATGCAACCTAGGTTCTAACTGCTTTGTCTGGTATTGAGCCATTAATAAAGCATCTGTAAAAGTTTGTACGATTGCATGGCGATACTCTAAATGAATACGCTTTAAGTTTTCTTTATTAATTTCACCGTTATTTAAAGTTTCTATTGCAGGATGATGAGATACTGGATGTTTCGCGATCTTGGCTCTTAATTGATTTAAAAAATTAAGATTTTTGTCCCAAAGTTCAGCTGAAATGCTTTGTTTCATTCCTGCAAGTGCTTTTTTCCTAGGATTATTAAAGTCCTCAAATTTTTTAGGCATAATCCACTCTCATTAAACTTATTAATTTTTTAAATTTCCATATTCTATTTTAAAAACAAATAGTTAAGATGAAAATAAGACTCCTTTTGTCGAAAATTCATATTAGAATTAAAATTCTACTAAATCAAATAGAATATTTAAAAAATTTAAAAATAATCTTGAGTAGCTTTTATAATATTCGCTTGAATAAAATTATGTTTTTGATTATGATTAATTTGATTAAAATTTTATAATCTATATCAAGTAATAATTAGTTTCAATTATATGGAAATGTAATGTCAAAAAAAGAAGATATTATAAATACTGCTTTAGAACTTTTTAACCAAATTGGTTACAATGCTACAGGGGTAGACAAAATTATTGCTGAATCAAATGTAGCCAAGATGACTTTCTACAAATATTTTCCATCGAAAGAAAGTTTAATCATGGAGTGCCTACATCATCGAAATATTAATATACAAAATTCAATTTATGAAAAATTAAGCTTACATCCAGATGTGAGTCCAATTGAGAAAATACATCTAATTTTTAATTGGTATATTGACTGGGTTAATAGTGAGAATTTTAATGGTTGCCTATTCAAAAAGGCTTTTATTGAAGTGTCTAAACAATACACCTCAATTCGTGAACCATTTCAAGAATATACAAACTGGCTTATAAATTTATTAAATAGTTTATTAGTAGAGCTAGATATTAAAGACCCTACTCCACTTACTCATATCATCATTTCAATTATTGATGGTATTATTATTGATGGGACAATTGATAAAGATCTGATTGATCCTTCTAAGAAATGGCAATATATTGAGTATTTAATTAAAACTGAAAATCCTTAATATTTTTTATGTATAAAATAATACTTTAAAAATTCAATTATATATTTTTCTATTATTAAATTAGAATATAATATTTAAAAATATTTTTAAATTAAAATAAATAAAATTTGTTTGGAAGATAATTTTCTACCTTTTTAGACAAACTCATATTAGAATTCTGCAACCTTATTGTCTCCCACATCTCTATGAAAAAGTTTTTAGGCAATTCTATCTTCAAAGCAGTTGGTTGGACCTATGATGCAGATCCTACAATTCTTGAGAAAAAACAAGTTATTATCGGTTTTGAACATACTTCTAACCTTGATGCGATCTTATCAATTGCTTTGTTTCAAATATTAGATTTAAAAATTCATACACTAATAAAAAAAGAACTTTTCAAAGGTCCAATGAAGCCTATCCTTGAAAAGCTAGGTGGCATTCCCGTTGACCGAAAAGCAAGCAAAGATATCGTCTCTCAAATGGTCGAAAAATTCCAAAGTAGTGATACATTTAACCTAGTGATTGCACCTGAAGCAACGCGTGCCAAAGATGGATCGGAACGCAAACCTATTCGAACCGGTTTTTGGCATATTGCTAAGGCAGCAAATGTTCCGATTGTGCTGATGTATGCAAATGCAAGAACCAAAAAAGGCGGTATTTTAGGTAAGATTTATCCTACCGATTTACAGAAAGATCTTGAAACGATTAAAGAACTTTATGCGCAATATGATATTGATGTGAAAATTAACTAGCTAACTCTCTCGTGAAGTTTGAGCCTATATTTTTATGTAAATTTAGGCTCTCTAAGCTTATTTAATTGGCTAACAAAACATAAGGCAACAGTTTTCAAGAAAACCATGCCTATGCTAATATTCTGTCACTTTTGCATTTTTTAATTTTTGGAGTTCACTTCCATGGCGGGTCATTCTAAATGGGCCAATATTAAGCATCGTAAAGCGAAACAAGATGCCAGTCGCGGTAAAGTTTTTACTAAATATATTCGTGAAATTGTCACTGCTGCAAAACTTGGTGGTGCAGATCCTGCCAGTAACCCTCGCCTTCGTGCTGTTGTCGAAAAAGCGCTTTCTGTCAACATGACACGAGATACCATTAACCGTGCAATTCAACGCGGTGTGGGTGGTGAAGATAATGATGATTTAAAAGAAGTAACCTACGAAGGTTACGGTGTAGGTGGTGTTGCTGTTCTTGTTGAGACAATGACAGACAACCTGAACCGTACAGTTCCAGACGTTCGCCATTGTTTCAGCAAAACTAATGGTAACTTAGGTACCGCAGGTTCTGTTGCTTACTTATTTACCAAACGTGGTGAGATTACTTTTGACGATGTTTCTTTAGAAGATAAGATCATGGACGTTGCTTTAGAAGCTGGTGCAGAAGATATTGAAGTTTCAGAAGATGAAATTTTAGTAATCACTTCTCCAGAGACTTTTGGTGAGGTTCAAGATGCTCTAGCAGCTGCTGGTTTAAAATCAGACAATGCTGAAGTAGTGATGAGCCCTTCTACTAAAGCAGAAATCACTGATATTGATCAAGCTAAACAAGTGATGAAACTCATTGATATGCTTGAAGATCTAGACGATGTACAAAACGTTTATACAAACGTTGAGTTTAGTGATGAAGTTTTAGCGCAACTTGATGCCTAAGACGAGAAAACGCACCAAATGGTGCGTTTTTTATACTTTATTTAATAAGTTATAACAGTTAAATACATTGTATTCTTTAATGACAAAGCTCGAATGCAGAGCAACGACATTATCAATTTTACCAATCCGTCTTAATAAAATTTCGCTGTAGTCGTCCATATTACGTGCAACTAATTCAAGAATAAAATCTGCGCTTTGACCAGTCACCAAAAAAGCATTTGTTACTTCAGGAATGGCTTCAATTTCAGAAAGAAATTTATCAAATGTCTCACTATCATGCTTGCTTAAAGAGACCTGTAGCAAAATATGCAAGGTAAAACGTAAGCGTCCGCTGAATCCCATACCTATTTTTTAATTCGATTTAGGTTTCCAGCAGTGCGGCAGTAACTCTTCAATCTGGGTCACTTTATGTGTCGGTAACCTTTTCAGCACATCACTTAAATAGGCATACGGATCCAGCCCATTCAGCTTTGCTGACTGGATTAAAGTCATGATGTTTGCCGCTCGCTGACCACTGCGCAGCGAACCTGCAAACAGCCAGTTCTTGCGCCCCAACGCCCAGGGACGCATCTGATTCTCTACCCAATTGTTGCATATCGGTAGATTGCCATCATCCAGATAGCGGCTTAAGGCTGGCCAACGCTTCAGAGTGTAATTGATGGCCTTGGCGGTGGGAGAACTCGATGGCACTGTCAGATGATGTTGGTTGAGCCATTCATATAGTTGTTGCATCACTGGTTGACTATGCTGTTGTCGGTATTCGCGGCGGTCTTCCGCTGTACCATCGGTCTTTTTCCTGAGTTCTGCTTCTATCGCATACAGTTTCTGAATCAGCACCAATGCCTGTTCAGCGACCTGACTTTTCCCGGTCACATGCAGTTCATGGAATTTACGACGTGCATGGGCCATGCAGCCGACCTCTATGACCTGGCCTGATTTAAAGCGTGCTTTATAACCACTGTAATCATCACAGACTAGATTGCCCTGCCAGCCTTTCAAGAACTCTGCAGCATGCTGGCCTGAACGACTATCCTGAAAGTCATAGATCACCGCCTGAACTGGATTGTACTGTGTGGTGGCATAGGCCCAGACATAACCTTTCTTCGGTTTTTTCTCATTCTCACCCATCCGCATGATGGTGACCGGTGTTTCATCTGCATGCAGCACCCGCTGTTGCAGCACCACCTCTTTTAAGGCATTGGCCAGAGGTTCCAGTTCTACACCGCAGCGACCTATCCAGTCAGATAAAGTTGATCTAGAAAGTTCGATTCCCGCCCGCTGATAGATCAGACGTTGACGGTACAGCGGCAAATGATCGGCATACTTCGATACCAGCACATGGCTGAGCAATTCAGGTGAAGCAATGCCTTTATCAATCACATAGGCGGGCATCGCTTGCTGAGTCAGAGTGTCACACTGATCACAGACCCATTTACCACGCACATGCTGTTCCTTATAGAACTGTGCCGGTCTGAAATGCAGTTTCTCACTGACATCTTCGCCGATACGACGGAGTTGGCATCCACAAGTGCATTGGGTTGATGCAGGTTCATGCTCAATACGGATGGTGTGTAGATGATCTGGCAGTGGTCGACGTTTAGGTTTATTGGTTTTGGCTTTCTGTGTCGCTGCATCGGTTTTATCTGCATTTAATCGTTCTAATTCCAGATCAACAGCAGCAATATCTTCTTCAACCGCTTCATCCCATAGGTGGATTTGTTTTGCCGTTAAGTGTTCATTCTTTTGGGCGAATTTGTGCTTTTTAAACAGCGCCAGTTCATGCTCGTATTTTGATTGAGAATAGAAAGATGTTGAACTTTGGCATCCAATTGTTGGTTTGATTGTGCTAGAGACTGATGCTGCATCGCCAACTGTCTGGTGAATTCCAGCAGTTGTTCATGGGTCAGTTGGCTTAAGTCAGGCAGCGTATTCATGACCGCAGTATGCCTGAGGTCATGAAGAGAATGAAATAGAACGTTTGGAGGATGGCAGAATGGTCGAGCTTGGTTTAGAGCATATTCACCACTTGCTGCAATCCAATTCTCTGCCAGGGCAAACCTTGGATTAATGCCTGTAACTGTTCCGGGCTGAGGGCCACGGTTTCACCTTGGTGAACTTGAGCCCAGTGAAATTTACCCTGTTCCAAACGCCGGGCACACAGCCAGATGCCCAGTCCATCATGTACCAACACTTTCATACGATGACCACGTTTATTACAGAACAGGTAGGCGCAATGCGGTTTGATGTAGCCAAAGGCTCTCACCACCTGAGCCATGACAGTATCCATTCCTGCTCGCATATCCATGGGCTGGGTAGAGAGCCAAATTTCATTGATACGGATCATGTTGCCAGTGCCTTGAGTAATTCTGCCAAGGCAGGTATTTCTGATGTCTGCCATTTTAGCTGAATATCATTATTCGTATGAGGCACGGTGATACACAACGTGATCCTCTCATCAATAGGTTGGCTGATTGCAGCAGTGTAAGGCAAAGCAATAAATGCTGGATTCACATGAGTAGGATCCTGCACGGCACCCTCATGATGGCTGAAGATCCTGATCCAACGACTGACAAGGTTGGCATTAATACTATGTTGCAGTGCGACCGAAGCGATCGAGGTATTAGGATTTTTACAGGCATTGACAATACTGAGTTTGAATTCTTTGCTGTATGTTCTGCGTTTTTTAGCAACAGGAGGTGTTGCTGAATATATATCCATGTTCATGGATTAAGTCCCCACTTGTTTTTAGGTGGGAACTAAATTAAGGCTTATAGGACCGCTTGGTAAGGCTGTGTTAGCCGGATGCTTACGGTAAAACCCAATTTGCTAAAGTTAATTTCTCTTTTGAGTTGCCCCATGATATTAGCTTCAATCAAGTGTTTAATTCGGCGATGAACAGAACTAACTGAAAGATTAATCCGTTCTGAAAGCTCATTCAAATTCAGGTCTTCATGAGACAAAATTTCCAGAATTTGTTTATCAAAACGGTCTAACTCCATTCTTTGCTCCAATTAACACGCTTTATAAATTACAGTATATCCTAAAGCTAAGCCTACTTTGGAAATCAAATATCATTAAAAGAGAGAATTAAGCTTTACCCCCCTCTTAACTTAACTTTTGCTTGTTAACTGTGCAGTAGTATAACGTTCATAGCGCATTTTCAATTACTTATAGCCTATAACTCTTCAATGATTTAATTAATATATGAATAACAGCATATTTAATTTTTAAAAATTTTATAATTTCTTAATTAAAATCAATGAGTTTAAATAATTTTAAAAAGTTGGCACTCTTTTTGTTATGCACATATTGGAAATCTTTTATATCCAATGTGGGGAATGCCTGTGAAAAATATCAAAACATTAATTCTTGCAATGAGCACTATCAGCTTAACTGGTGTAGTTATGCCAGCTCATGCTGCTACTGATGCAGAAGTAGATGCTTTACGCAAAGAAGTTAGTGAGTTAAAGCAACTGGTCCAGCAATTATCAAATCAGCAAAAAGCGGTAACTGTAGTAAATACTCCAACAGTGCCACCAACTACAATTACAGCAAGCTCACCCGTTCCTCAGAGCAAACCGGGTTGGATGCAAATGCCTGATGGTCAAACGCAAGTCAAGCTTTATGGGAATGTACGTGTAGATGCAACCTATGACTTTAAGGGGTCAAATGGCAGCATTTCAAATGGTGCTAACTACCCTTTAAATAAAGATGACCCAAGACAGGACTCCTTAAATGTATCTGCAGCGACTACACGCATTGGGTTAGATCTTACTCGACCTACACAATATGGCGATTTAACAGGCAAAATTGAAGCCGATTTTATGGGTGGCAATGGCGATAATGGCAGTGGAACTTTCCGTGTACGCCATGCCTATATGTCTTTAGGTAAATGGTTAGCTGGTCAAACCACTTCACCTTTCGTCAATACAGATACTTCTCCAGAAACACTAGACTTTACTGGTGCAGTAGGTACAGGAACCACACGTACTGTACAGGTTCGCTATACTCAACCAATTAATGCTCAACAAAAAATATTAGTTGCCTTAGAAGGTGGTGATGTTGAAAAAGTGAGTAATGCTGCTGGAGGAAGCCGTTTCCCTGCTCTAACAACTCGTTATGATTTCAAAACCGCAGATAATAAAGGCTTATTACAGCTTCATGGTCTTGCCCATGAAAATCGATTAGCGCCTAAAGATAGTTCATCTGAAGAAAAATTTGGCTGGGGTGTAGGCATCGGTGGCAAGTACGATATCACGCCTCAGGATAGTGTCGTTGCCAACTATTATCATGTTAAAGGTGATGGCCGCTATTTATCTTATAGCAACTCTGCATATGCATACGATACAACTACTCAAGATATCAACTTAGGTGAATTTGATAGTGCGGTGATCGGCTACCAACGGAAATGGAGCCCTATTCTCCGCTCTACTTTCGCAATAGGCGGTATTCAATATAAAGATGATAGCGTCTATGCAAATAGCAATTTAACCAATACTAGCTATAACAAAGAAATTTATAACGCTTTGGTCAACTTAATCTGGAATCCGGTTAAAAATATTGATTTAGGTGCAGAATATACTTACGGTCAGCGTGAAACTTTTGCAGGTGATAAAGGTGATTACTCACGCATAAATTTATTGGCAAAATATAATTTCTAAAATTTAGATGTAAAAAAAAAGAGCCACTCATGGCTCTTTTTTATTGTCACAATTAGTGCATTGCCTGAATTTTTTCCAAGAAAATTTTAGCGCGCTCATGACGTGCCTCTAAATTATCAAAGAATTCATGGGTTGGGCAATCTTCAAGAATTTTACCTTCATCCATAAAAATTAAACGGTTAGATACGCGTTTTGCAAAGCCCATTTCATGTGTTACACACATCATGGTCATACCTTCATGAGCAAGTTGCACCATCACTTCAAGAACCTCGCCTACCATTTCTGGGTCGAGTGCCGAAGTAGGTTCATCAAACAACATACAGATTGGGTCCATTGATAAGCCACGGGCAATAGCAACACGCTGTTGCTGACCACCAGAAAGTTGCCCTGGAAATTTATCCTTATGGGCAAGCAGACCTACGCGTTCTAAATATTTAAGACCTTTTTCACGCGCTTCAGCAACTGAACGTTTTAAAACTTTTACTTGAGCAATAGTTAAATTTTCCAAAACAGTCATGTGAGGAAAAAGTTCAAAATGCTGGAACACCATTCCTACCCGAGAACGGAATTTTGCAAGATCAGTTTTCGGATCTTTTAATGAAACCCCATCAACAATAATGTCGCCTTGCTGAAACGGCTCTAAAGCATTTACAGTTTTGATGAGCGTTGATTTGCCTGAACCGGATGGCCCACAAACAACAACGACATCACCTTTTTCAATACTCGTCGTGCAATCTGTTAAAACCTGAAAATCACCATACCATTTAGAGATATGTTGGATGTCTATCATTGGCATTTAAAATCTCCAATTAGCGAATGATGGCAATTTTTTTCTGCAAACGTTTGACTAATTGCGATAGCACAAACGAGCTACAGAAATACACCACAGCGACGATTAAATAGAATGTTGCTTTCGTTTCAGGACCATAGGTATTAGCCAAAGTATCTGCACGCCCCAAGAAGTCTGGTGCACTAATGACATAAACTAATGACACATCCTGAAATAGAATGATGGTTTGAGTAAGTAATACCGGAAGCATATTGCGAAAGGCCTGCGGTAACACCACATAACGCATGGATTGTCCGTAGGTAAAACCTAAAGCATAGCCTGCATTGACTTGCCCTTTTGAAATAGACTGAATACCCGAACGTACAATTTCCGAGAAAAACGCAGCTTCAAAAATGGCAAAGGTCACAACGCTGGAAAATAATGGCCCCCAATACGTATCTGATTGAAACTCAAATATCTTTGGCAACAAGAAATAAAAAATAAAAATAACCTGAATTAATGGGATACCACGGAATAAATCGACATAGAACTTGGCAAAGTTACTTGCAAGGGCGTTGTTGGATAAACGCATCATTGCCAAAGGAGTTCCAATGAGGATGCCCCCCATCATTGCAAGCACGGTTACGGTAAGTGTAAAAATAAATCCTTCTTTTAATGCCGCAATAACATCAGGATTATGCAATAGAGAAAAATCCATAATTATTTTCCTCCCGAGCCTAAACCTGGTACAGCCATGCGTTTTTCAATCCATGCCATTATAAATTTAATGGTGTATGTAATGATTAAATAGACAGGTGTAGACAGAATAAGAATGATAATGTCCTGTGAAGTCTCTTCACGCATGGTTTTGGTATAAGCAAAGAAATTTAAAACACTTAAGGCATATAAAACTGCCGAGTTTTTAAAGACGTTCATTGCTTCTGACGTAATCGTTGGCCATACCGTACGGTACGCAACTGGCAAAATCACATAACGATAACTTTGAGCGGTGGTAAATCCCATAGCCGATGCCGCAAACTTTTGACCACGAGAAACCGTGTTAATTCCGGCTCTGACATGCTCCGAAACACGTGCCGCAGTATAAAGGCCTAAAGCAAAAACACCGATAACAGCGGGTTGTTGATTTAAAATGTTTTTCCACCATCCCCCTGCTACAACATCTCCACTTCCTGCACTTAAACTGTCCGGTAAGAACTCCGGAAAAACAAAAGCCCAGAAGAATAACTGTACAATTAATGGAATATTACGGAATATTTCGACATAGCAGTTGCCGATAAAAGCAAGTGGTTTATTGGGTAAAGTACGAATTACCCCGAGGAGAGAACCTAATAAAAATGCGATAAGAAAGGCTACAATGGCAGTCCAAACCATAGTAAAGACACCAGAACCTAACATTTGTAACCATGTGGGCGCCTCAGCATAGGCATTGTAGCTAGAACTACCAATAACCTTACAAACTGATTCTGCCCATGCGGCTTTATCGACACCATATTCATTAGACTCCGCACAGAATATAGTCCAGTTTAGTGAGCCGACTGACATGTTTGCCCCTTAAATTAATATCTTTAGAAAATAGACCACTTGTGCAAATGAATTTTTACACCTGCACAAGTAAATTTAGGACAAAAAGATCCAGTTAGATTCCTGCATCTGTTGGGTGAGCTTTGAGTTTTTTATAAGATGAACTTTGTTGCATGTTCAAATTAGTATTTTTCGGTGGAATTGGCGATAAGAACCATTTTTTATATAAAGCATCCATTTGACCAGTTTTCCATAAGTTATTTACAGTACGGTCAGCAATTGCTTTAAATTTTGGATCATCTTTTGCAATCATAATGCCATAAGGTTCTGATGAAAGTACTGGACCAACAATTGCAAATGCTTTAGGTGTAGAAGACTTAGCAATTAAGCCTGCTAAAATATTATCATCCATTACAAATGCAGCAGCGCGTCCAGATGCCATCATGGCAAAAGAGTCAGCATGGTCTTTACCATAAATATTTTGTACATTAATTGCTTGGCCTTTTTCATTCATCTTAATGTACTTGTCAGATGTAGTACCTTGAGTAGTAACAACTGCTTTACCATTTAAGTCTGCCAAACTTTTAATACCAGAGTTTGCTTTAACAGCCATGCGTACTTCTGTTGCATAGTAGTTAGTTGAGAAACCTACTTGTTGCTGACGCTGTTTAGAATTTGTGGTGGTACCACATTCCATATCAATATTGCCCGCTAAAAGCTCAGGAATACGTGTTGATGAGGTTACTGCCTTGTATTCAACTTTTAAACCAGGCATTTTCAATTCTTTTTTAATATCATTTGCAAACTGGTTACAAATGTCGACTGCATAACCTACTGGTTTACCTGCAACAACATATGAAATCGGGTCAGACGATTCTCGGTGGCCAATAACGATTTTCCCAGTACTTTTAATTTTAGCTAATGTATCTGCTGCCTGAATTTGAGAAGTAGCACCAACCGTACAAAGCATAACTGTTGAAACAATGAGAGAGGTTGCAGAACGTTTCATAAGAACTCCTTGATGATCATTCCCTCTATTTGTCTACAGAATCATTCATATAGAGAAATAGAGTGATTTATTATTAAATTGCAATTATCGAGCCAACTTTTCCAAGTAGGACACGTCCATTTGCTTCACTTATTATTTATCTGTTTCGCAGAATTAATACCTTTAAAACTGCTCACATGTTTCTACTTTAATCTATGTTTTAATCTTCTGTCTATTATTAAGCTCATCTATTTACACTTAAATGTGGCAATTATTGATTACAATGTAAACACATGCACAATAAAGTGGCTTAAATTTTTCTAAAAACTGTTTTTAGCAAAAGTAACTTTTATCCCAAAAATAAAAGATCAAATTTATTAGTAGCTTATACTTAAGTTGAATAAACAGTAATAAATATTAAATTAAGCATCAAAATAATATACATAAATGTTTTATTAAAAATCATTTATAAAATTGATAGTAATATTTTTTAAGTATCTTTAAAGTTAAAAAATAAAAAAGCCCCGATTTTATCGGAGCTTTTTAAAAACTAAAATTTAAATTCCTCGCCAGTCAACCCGTGCATTACGTTCAGTTTGATATATTCTTAAAACGTACTGTCCAAGCGGCAAATCAAGTAAATATTTCTGATAATTACTCCAATCAGGCGATACTTCCCCATCTTCTTCCCTTTCCCATGGTGTACCTTTTATTTCTAATAAAGGTGCAAGCATAGAACATACTGAAATATCAGCGAGGCTTAAGCGGTCACCAACCATATAACGTGCTTGGTTTTCAATTAAATAATGGTTTAACTCATTAATGAGTTCATCCATGCGTCCTTTTGACTGACTTACGAGCTCTTCTTCAAGCTTATAATTCTTCTTGACTAGAGTCTTGAGAAACGGTTTTGATATTTTCTCAAACTGTCGTAAGTAGCCTTGTTCGCCCATCATAATCTCTAGAGCATGATCACCTTGAGCTAAAGTATGAGCAAGTGCCCAACGACGTACATGCACCCCAAGTTCATCTGCCAAACTATCAATTTTAAGAGTTTGCTGTCTAAGTTGTTCATCACGGCGTAAAAGTGCATGTTCCGGATAAGTATCATCCAGATAAAGCGCAATTTTAGTCGACTCAGCAATCCAGCGATGGTCATCTTTTAAAATCGGCAACAAATTTTGACCTGTTTTAAGTTGTGCAAAAGCACGGTGAAATCCAGGAATCAAATTATGTGCAACGTAATCAAGTTCTTTATGGTCTAACAACCAGCGAGCTTTTTCACAATAATGAGACAAAGGAAACTGATACAAAACCCGCATAAAATCTCCACGTTTATTTTTATTTGACTATTCGTACAAAAATCGTCTTCGGTAAGTAGATACTTTAGAAGCTATTTTTAATGAAAACAATGGATATTGTGCTCATTTTTCACTGACAGTTAGGTCTATATTTTTTATATCTTTTTTTACCGTACTTATAGTTGTTTTTCATATTAAAGTCCTTTTGTTATTCATTTTACAAATAAAAATTATAATTTATTGATTTTTAATATATTTCTATATCTCTATTTATCTATTAAAAATCAAAAAAAGTGCTTTGCATTTTTATTCATAAGCTGAGCATAAGTCCTCGTTTAGTGGAAAAATATTTCTTTTGTAAGGTAATGACAGCAATACAAGGTGTCATTATGTCTAATTCTCTATCTAAAACGACGGCATACGTCCAAGTCATTCAAAATGATCAACAAGCAATTAATGCTGCTTATCAAGTGGCTGATTTTGCTTTAGAGGGTCGTAATACACGTGATCAACAACGCTTATTACCGCATGAGCAAATCGAAAGCTTTAGCCAAAAAGGCTTAGGCGGAATTCGTATTGCAAAAAAATACGGCGGTGCTTTCGTTTCCAATAAAACACTGGCACAAGTTTTCCGTATTTTAAGTAAAGGTGATGCAAATGTTGGTCAGATTCCACAAAATCAGATTAGTCTGTTAAACCTGATTGAAATCATGGGTACAGAACAACAAAAACAATTTATCTTTTCAGAAATATTAGCCGGTAAACGTCTTGCCAACGGCGGTCCCGAACGAAATACCCATGACTCAAAAACCTTAAAAACCACGCTTACTATTGAAAACGGCAAATATTTTTTAAACGGCGAAAAGTTTTATTCGACGGGAACAAGTTTTGCGCATTGGCTTGCAATTAAAGCGGTTCATCCTGAAGGTCATGTCGTTTTAGTGATTGTTAACCGAGATGCTCAAGGCATTGAAGTTATTAATGACTGGAATGGGTTTGGTCAGCGTACTACAGCCAGTGGTACGGTTAAATTAAATCAAGTTGAAATTAATCCTGAACTTATTTTTGATGAGCGATTATTAACACAAGTTCCAACCTATCGCGGTGCGTATTCGCAGTTATTACAAGTGGCAATTGATGTCGGTATTGCGGAAGCTGCTTTTGAAGATACTTTATCGACCATACACAAAGCGCGCCCCATTATTGATGCAAATGTTGAAAAAGCCAGCTTTGAACATTACACCCTACAAGAGGTGGGTAAGTTAAATATTTTACTCGACGCAGCAATTTTACTGCTTGATGAAGCTGCTGAATATTTAGATGAACTTGATCAACTTCAAACGGTGACTGACGAACAAGTAGCAAAAGCTTCAATTTTGGTCGCAGAAGCAAAAGTCTATGCCAATGATGCTGCCCTACAAATCTCAGAAAAACTACTAGAGCTAGGCGGTAGCCGTTCAAGTTTAAGCCAACATAATTTAGATCAACATTGGCGAAATGCCCGTGTACATACCTTACACGACCCTGTTCGCTGGAAATTACATGCCATTGGCAATTATTACCTTAATGGTCATTTCCCTGCCCGCCATGCCTGGATTTAAGGAGCAATTGTCATGACTTCATATCAATCGGTTCAAACTAAACAAACATCGGCATCTGGCCAAGCGCACATTATTCAAAATGATGCTGAAGCATTAGAAATTGCCAAACAGTTTGCTGAGCAATTTAAAAAAACCGCAGTTGAGCGAGACGCTAAGCGAATTTTACCGTATACCGAAATTGATGCTTTGAGCCAGTCTGGACTTTGGGCAATTACAGTACCAAAGCAATATGGCGGTGCCGAAGTTTCAAGTCATACTGTTGCTAAAGTGATTGCACTTTTAAGCGGTGCAGATGGTTCAATCGGGCAAATTCCACAAAACCACTTCTATGCATTAGAAGTGTTACGCAATACAGGTACAGAAACTCAGAAACAACGTTTATACGGCGAAGTGTTAAATGGCACCCGCTTTGGTAATGCACTTGCTGAGTTTAAAACTAAAACTTCAACCCATAAACAAACTAACATTCGTCCGCATGAAAATGGATATCTCATTCAGGGTGAAAAGTTTTACTGCACAGGAAGTTTATTTGCTCACCGTATTCCAACCTTAGTTTTAGATGATGCAGGTCGAGAGTATTTAGCCTTTGTAAAAAGTGGTTCACAAGGATTAAAACTTGTTGATGACTGGTCTGGATTTGGACAAAAAACTACAGGCAGCGGCACAGTTAAGTTTGATCAGGTTTTTGTCGATGCAGATGATGTTATTCCTTTTGATACAGCATTTTTACAACCAACCTTAGTCGGACCTTTTGCCCAAATCATGCATGCATCGATTGAGGTAGGCATTGCACGTGCAGCCTTTGAAGAA
Source organism: Acinetobacter sp. FDAARGOS_559 (assembly GCF_003940475.1). Classification (NCBI taxonomy): domain Bacteria; kingdom Pseudomonadati; phylum Pseudomonadota; class Gammaproteobacteria; order Moraxellales; family Moraxellaceae; genus Acinetobacter; species Acinetobacter sp. FDAARGOS_559. Next base: position 4,148,507 of record NZ_RKJG01000005.1, on the reverse strand, counting down.
AGCTTGCAAAGAGTGCATCAAGCTCGCCCATGGATTGATTCAAATGTAGAAACAGCCAACCAAGATCCTTTAACGATTTATGAATTAGGACGTATTGCGGTAGATGTACGAGCTAGTGAAGTCCTATTAAAACAGGCAGCTCAATCAATTGATGCCGCAAAAATTGAAACCACACCTGAAAGCATTGCTAAAGCATCCATTGATGTGGCTAAAGTACGTGCTCATAGTACCGATATCGCACTCAAAGCATCGTCTAAGCTGATTGAACTTGCTGGTAGCCGTGGTAGTCAGTCTCAAGATGGCCTAGACCGTTTCTGGCGTAATGCGCGTGTACATACCTTACATGATGCTGCACGATGGAAATATTACTTTATTGGGAACTACGTTCTTAACGGTGTGCTTCCACCTCGTCGGGGGACATTGTAATGGCAGATTTCAAAGCGAAAGAGATTTTATTAAACGCCTTTGACATGAACTGTGTTGGGCATATCAATCATGGCTTATGGACACATCCACGTGATGAATCACACCGCTTTAATGAACTGAGCTATTGGACAGAACAGGCCAAAACTTTAGAAAATGGTTTATTTGATGGTTTGTTTATAGCTGATATTACCGGTGTGTATGACGTCTATCAAAACGGTATAGATCTCACTTTAAAAGAGTCCATTCAGCTTCCGAGCCATGACCCGTCTACACTCATTTCAGCAATGGCGGCAGTCACTCAAAACTTAAGTTTTGGGGTCACTGTGAACTTAAGCTATGAGCATCCATATCAATTTGCTCGCCGCTTTGCGAGTCTTGACCATTTAACTCAAGGTCGTATTGGCTGGAATATCGTGACAGGTTATCTAGATAGTGCCGAACGCTTAATTGGTCAAAAAGGTTTAAAAGACCACGATGCCCGCTATGAACAAGCCGAAGAGTTTTTAGAACTTTGCTACAAATATTGGGAAGGTTCTTGGGAAAACGACGCAGTTAAAAAAGATAAAGCACGGCGTGTTTTTACAGATCCTTCTAAGGTGCATACCATTCACCACCATGGAAAGTATTACCAGAGTGAAGGTGTGTTTCAGGTATCTCCTTCTGTGCAACGCACTCCAACCCTATTTCAAGCAGGTGCTTCACCTAAAGGTATGCAGTTTGCAACACGTCATGCTGAATGTGTATTTATTGGCGGTGACAAACCCGAAAAAATTCGCGAACAAGTGAAAAAGATTCGTACTCTTGCCGAACAGCAAGGACGCTCAGCTAACGATATTAAAGTGTTTGTCGGCATAACTGTTGTTGTGGCCGAAACACATGATCTGGCTGTACAAAAACTTAATGAATATCGTCAGTATGCGAGCCCTGAAGCAGGCTTAGCGCATTATGCGAGTTCAACAGGCATTGACTTAAGTAAGTTTGCCGATGATGAAGCAATTCCTTACCAAAAAAGTAACAGCATTGTTTCGATTACCGAAAAGTTTAAAGAACAGCAAATCACAAAAAATGACTTAAAAGCTCAGCATGTTTTAGGTGGTCGTTATCCCCTTATTGTGGGTAGTGGCGAAGAGGTTGCTGAATACTTAATTCATCTTTTAGATGAGACTGATATTGATGGCTTTAATTTGACACGTACCGTTGCCCCTGAGTCTCACCATGACTTTATACGCTTGGTCATTCCAGAGCTACAACAACGTGGTCGCTATAAAACTGCATATAAAACGGGTTCACTACGGAACAAAATTTTTAATCGGGGTGATCACTTACCAGAACAGCACCCTGTTCAAGCGTTCCGATGTAGTCCCTATAACAACAGCAAAAACTTAACAAAAATTGAAGAAATAACCGCTTAAATTTGGAGATAGACATGGCTCAAACAGCCTCTAAAAAATGGCTAGGCATAGGCTTAGTCGTTGTAGTCCTTTTTGTTGCTTTGTTCTTATGGAATAAACATCGTCAAAGTGGCTCAAATGAACTTGTGATTGGCATTAGTCCACCATTTGCAAAACCTTTACAAGCTGCTGCCGATGAAGCAAAGAAACAAGGTTTAAATGTAAAACTTGTTGAATTTTCTGACTGGAATACCCCAAACATTACCTTAAATCATGGGGATATTGATGCGAACTTTTTCCAGCATCAACCTTTCTTAGATAATGCAATTAAAGAAACTGGCTTTAAGTTAAAGGCATTTGCAGTAGGTGCAGCCTCACATGTGGGACTGTATTCAAAGAAATATAAAAGTCTTGATGAATTGCCACAAAACGCACGCGTAGTCATTCCAAATGATCCGGTGAACCAAGGTCGTGCCCTACTTCTTTTACAACAAGCTAAGTTAATTACGCTTAAAGATTCAAATAATCACTTATCTGCACTCAAAGATGTTGTTTCAAACCCTAAAAATTTGCAATTTATTGAGGTTGAAGGACCACAGACTGCTCGTGCAATTGATGATGTTGACTTGGCTTTTGGTTATCCACATTACTTGCGCTTAGCAAAAACAGCAGACCCTAATAGTGCGCTTTTACTGGATGACAATACCAATAAACGTTATGCCATTTTGTTTGTAGTGCGTGATGACTACCAAGATAAGGGAGAAAAATTAAAGAAATTTGTTGAGATCTATCAAAACTCGCCAAAAGTTAAAGCTGTGTTAGACGCTGAAATTGGGCCAAAACTTTGGTTCCCTGGCTGGAAGTAATAACGGAAAGATTATGGCGATTCAGTTCAAACAGCATAAGCCTTGGTTACTCGGAATTACGATTTTAATCGTAGTTCTGGGCCTTGTCGGTTACCGTTATATTAAAAATAAACAAGCCGATGATGTTTTAACGATTGGCATTAGCCCGCCTTATGCTGAGCTATTACAAAGCGTTGCCAATGAAGTAGAAAAGCAAGGCGTTCATGTCAAACTCGTTGAATTTTCTGATTGGCGAGCACCCAATGTTGCCGTACAAAACGGTGATATTGATGCAAACTTTTTCCAGCAAAGCGTATTTCTACGTCATGCTGTTAAAGAAACGGGTTATGACTTACATGCATTTGGTGTGGGTTCAGGAAGTCATGTGGGTTTATATTCAAAAAAATATAAATCACTTGAAGAACTTCCTTCAAATGCACGTGTAGCTATTCCAAACGATCCGGTCAATTTAGCCCGTGCTTTAATTTTATTACATCGTGCTGGCTTAATTCAGCTTAAAGATATAAATAATGAACTTTCAACAACCCAAGACATTATAGCTAATCCTAAACAGCTGAGCTTTGTTGAAGTTGAAGGCCCACAGACAGCACATGCATATAACGATGTCGATTTAATTTTCGGCTTCCCCCATTACTTAAAAATGGCAAAGGTAACCGACCCACATAGCGCATTATTTTTAGACCCAATCGATAAAAAATATGCAATTTTGTTTGTGACCCGTCGCGATTACCAAGACAAAAACCAAAAACTTGCAACCTTTGTTAAAGCATTCCAGAACTCAAAACAAGCACAAGACATTCTGGATAAGGACTTTGGTAAAGGTATGTGGTTTCAAGGCTGGAAATAAGGAGAATGACGATGGTGAGTTTTGGATCACAAGTTGATTTTTCTCTACCCCACATCAAAATTCGTGGTTTAAATAAGTTTTACCAATCTCAAGGTCAAAAACTGCACGCTTTAAAAGAGATTAACCTTGATATTCCCCAAGGTAAGATTTTAGGCATTATTGGTAAAAGTGGTGCAGGAAAATCTTCCTTACTTCGTACATTAAATGGTTTAGAACAAGTAAATACTGGCAGCATTCATATTCATCAACAAAACATTGCTGAATTGAGCCATTCCGAGCTTATTCAAACCCGTCAACGGATTGGAATGATTTTTCAACATTTCAATTTAATGTCTGCAAAAACAGTTTGGGAAAACGTGGCATTGCCCTTAAAAGTTTCCAATTATAACAAAGCAGATATCGACCAACGCGTAAATGAAGTTCTGGCTCTCGTAGGTCTTGCAGATAAATCTAACTATTATCCATCACAACTTTCTGGCGGACAAAAGCAACGTGTTGGTATTGCGCGCGCACTTGTTCACCACCCAGAAATTTTACTGTGTGACGAGGCAACCTCAGCACTTGACCCTGAAAGTACCGCCACTATTTTGGCTTTACTTAAAAAGATTAATCAGGAACTTGGTCTCACCATTGTATTAATTACTCACGAAATGCAAGTGATTCGAGAAATTTGTGATCAAGTCGTGGTGATTGACCAAGGTGAGATTGTAGAGGCTGGGCAAGTTTGGTCGGTATTTTCACGACCAGAGCAACAAATTACTCAAGAACTATTAAACCTTGAGCAAATTACCCTGCCTTTTAAAATCAGCCGTCTACCTGATGAAAATTCGACTCATATTATTGTAAAACTGAAATATGAGGCTGAAGCACATCAGGTTCCAGATATCCAAGAACTACTTGCCAGATTCAAAGCACCAGTCAATTTATATCAAAGTCAGGTCGATATCATTCAAGGGCACATTATTGGCTCACTTTTAGTTGGTATTCCTAACGTAGAAATTGATCTTTCATCTATACAACAAGATGCATTAACAGCAATTGCACAATTTGAGGTACTTGGCTATGCAAGACCAGCTCATTGATTTATTAATTACTGGAACTGTAGATACCTTGCTCATGGTAGGCGCATCTGCATTCATTGCCTTTTTAATTGGCTTACCTATCGCTGTTATTTTAGTCAGCACTTCTGAACATGGCATTCATCCGTCGCAAAAGATTAATCAAGCTTTGGGTTGGGTCATCAACATTACTCGTTCTGTACCCTTTCTAATTTTAATGGTTGCACTTATTCCGCTTACTCGCTGGATTGTGGGTACAAGTTATGGCGTATGGGCAGCGGTTGTTCCCTTAACGATTGCGGCCATTCCGTTTTTTGCCCGTATTGCAGAAGTCAGCCTACGTGAAGTCGATCAAGGCTTAATTGAAGCTGCACAAGCCATGGGTTGTAACCGCAAACAAATTATCTGGCACGTACTTTTACCAGAGGCTTTGCCAGGTATTGTGGCAGGCTTTACAGTGACTATAGTGACAATGATTAATTCATCTGCGATTGCTGGTGCTATTGGTGCAGGTGGCTTAGGAGACATTGCCTATCGATATGGTTATCAACGTTTTGATATGCAAATTATGTTGGCCGTTATTTTAGTATTGATTGTTTTAGTCATGTTAGTACAAGCGACTGGTGATGCATTAGCCCAGCAACTCGATAAACGTAAAGTTTAAACACAACAGAACCCTGCTCTAGCCATGACTTTGTCATGGCTTTCATGTAAAATCAGCCACAATTTTTAATTTACACATTTGTGAGTGGTTTTCATGGGTTTTAATTGCGGTATTGTTGGTCTGCCAAATGTAGGGAAATCTACCCTTTTCAATGCATTAACTAAAGCAGCGATTGCAGCGGAAAACTTCCCGTTCTGTACCATTGAGCCAAACACAGGTATTGTTCCTGTTCCAGATCCACGTTTAGATAAACTTGCTGCAATTGTTAACCCTCAGCGTGTTTTGCCGACCACTATGGAATTTGTGGACATTGCAGGTCTTGTTGCTGGTGCATCAAAAGGCGAAGGTTTGGGTAACCAGTTCCTTGCTAACATTCGTGAAACTGATGCAATCGCTCATGTGGTACGTTGTTTCGAAGACGAAAACGTCATTCACGTAAATGGTAAAATTGATCCATTAGATGACATTGCAACTATCAATACTGAACTTGCACTTGCAGACCTTGAGACTGTTGCTAAAGCAATTTTACGTTTAACTAAAGTTGCTAAAGGCGGTGACAAAGAAGCTGTAGCAACTAAAGCAGTTTTAGAGAAAATCCAACCGTTACTTGACGAAGGTAAACCAGCTCGCGCGGCTGATTTGTCTGATGACGAACGCAAATTAATTCGTGGTTTTGGTTTAATGACTTTGAAACCAACCATGTACATTGCAAACGTTGCAGAAGATGGTTTTGAAAACAACCCACATTTAGAAGCTGTTAAAAAACTTGCTGCCGAAGAAAATGCAATTGTTGTGCCGCTTTGCAACCAAATCGAAGCTGAAATTTCATTATTAGAAGATGAAGATCGTGCTGAATTCTTAGAAGCAATGGGCATGGAAGAACCAGGCTTAAACGTAGTTATTCGTGCAGGCTATAAACTTTTAGGTTTACAAACTTATTTCACTGCTGGTGTACAAGAAGTTCGTGCATGGACAGTAAAAGTTGGTGCAACGGCTCCTCAAGCAGCTGGTGTTATCCATACTGATTTCGAAAAAGGCTTTATCCGTGCTGAAGTTGTTGCATATGATGACTTCGTACAATACAACGGTGAAAACGGCGCTAAAGAAGCAGGTAAATGGCGTTTAGAAGGTAAAACTTACGTTGTTCAAGACGGCGATGTAATGCACTTCCGTTTTAACGTTTAAGTTAAAGCTTAAAAAAAAGCCCCACTAGATTGGGGCTTTTTTATATTTAATGGCTTAAATCCATCATCTCTCGTTTACTGCGCGCCTCGTGTAAAATTCGCTCATGCAAAGGCTTTCTAAAGCCTAACATAAATATAAATTCTGCCAATACAAATAGTGGTCCAATTGCAAGTCCTATTACATCATCAACAAAAGCAGGTTTTTTCTTTTCAAAATAATGCCCTACAAACTGAAAAGCCCATCCCACCACAAAGAAACCAATACTTGCAGCCAACCATTGTCCTAAAGAAAGTTCGGCAATTTGGCTTGCCAGTGGATACACGGCCACCAATATCATAAGCATGATTAAGCCAAAAACTTTATCTAGAAATAAATAATAGATTGTACTGAATGCAATCAGTACCATAGCTAAAGTAACTTTAAAATTACCAATATCGATTCCTGCCCTCGCTGTTAAACATAAAATTGAAAACACGATGAGTGGAATGCCTATAAAATGCGTCAAAATATTTTGATGATTTAAATGATAAGCCGCATATTGGCTCAGTTTCTGCTCCAGATTTGACATGAGTTATTCCCTATTCACCTAACTATAGTCATACTGTACAAATAAGGAAAATTTAAAGTTGTCAGCTATTTGACAAAGTAATGAATTTTTTCATGGATGACCGAATATTGGACCTAATTTATATTAACCGATTAAAAGAAAACACATGGTTTAGCGTGCTTCCGGAAGCATTTCAAAAGTTTATTTTAGAACATGGCAAGCAAATTACTTTTGAGAAAAATAGCTATGTTTTCCACGCTCAAGATGAGTTTGATGGTATTTATACAGTCCTTGAAGGCTCAATTAGCTTAGGTTATGTCGATGTAAATGGTAATGAAGCACTTTCTGCAATTGCTGAGCCGATTATGTGGTTCGGTGAAATATCTTTAATTGATCATGAGCCACGGTCACACGACGCGATTGCTTTAAAAAAAAGTATAGTTCTGCATATTCCCGCAAAACCATTAAATGAGCTACTAAAAGAACATCCATATTATTGGTATTATTTTGCACGTTTAACTAGCCAAAAACTCAGGTACGTTTTCTTAGAACAGATTGCGATACAAACACGCAGTATTTCTCAAAGGCTGGCACAACGTCTTCTGTTCATTTTAGAAGGATACGGTAACCATATTCTTATTCAAGATCATCACATTCAGATTTCTCAAGAGCAATTAGCCAACATGCTGACTACGTCTAGGCAGACGATCAACCATGAATTGAGCCTACTTGAAAAACAGAATATTATTAAAATTGCTTTTAGAAAAATTGAGATTTTAGATATTGAAAAATTAAAAGTAATTGCTCAAGTTCATTCATAATTGTAAGAAACGCTGCTATATAATAAAAACTTAAAATTAAATTAAAAAATTAGATAACACTGCAAATCAAAACATTGTTCAAACTCTATTTCCACAAAATAAATGTTTTAAAGCAGAATTTTTCACCTTACACTCAAGCTGAGCAATAATACTCAACAAGGCGCTGATTAACATGAAAAAATTATCAACAATTCTTACAGCAGGCGTATTGGCTATGTTAAGTGTTTCGGCATTTGCATGTCCAAAAGGAACTCAACTACAAGGCGGTACTGGACCAAATCACAAAGGTGGAAAATGTGTAGCGGTACATGGAAAAGCTACAGCTCAAAAAGCAAAGAAAGAGGCAACTAAAACTAAACAGGAAGTTAAAAAAGACTTAACCATGCAAAAGCATGATGCAATGACTAGTATGACTCATGCACAACATGAATCACATCAAATGACTCACCAAATGAAGCAAGATGCTGTAAAAACTGCCAACACAGCTAAAGCTGCGACAAAACCTTAATTATCATTCACCCATTACCGTTTAAAGCAAAAAAGCGAGATTGGTCATCTCGCTTTTTTAGATTCATTAGTTTTATTTTGGCGAAGTATTTCCAAGATTTGGCGTATCGATCGCATCCTTACATTGAGCCTTATCTCGCTCATAGTCCGCTTGTTTTTGGGCAACTGAACTATTGTTTTCTAGCGTTTCGCGTGCCCATATATCTAAACTTGTCAGAGCCTTACGACAGAGTGCGTATTTCCCTTCTGTCACCGAATCCGTCATTTTTACATTAATGCGCCAGTCTGTACTTAATTGACGTAAAGGTTTACGAACTTTGTCATCAATTTGGCTGAGTTGTTTTTCATAAACTAAATGCTCAACCGTGTTAATTAATGTCCATGCTTTTTGAGCATAAACAGTTGCATCATTGGTTAGTTTCGGTGCTGGCTTAATTTCTACTTTTTTTTCTGCACCTTGATTACCATTATCACAGCCCTGCAATGTAAAAATACCTGCACTCATCATGGCGATATAAACTAAACGAATCTTTGCCTTGAACATATCAAACTGCCGATTAAACATTTCGGCACTATGCTATTAAATTCGGCTACAATACTCAATCTTTCAAGTATTTTTATCATTTGGTTTATTGCCAAGGTGTATTGTGTCCGAACAACAATTGATGCCTGCCCAAACAGCAACTTTTTGGCAAGGCGCCAAAGATAGCCAAGCTATCGTACTCACCTATTTACCCGTTTCTTTTGCCTTTGGCGTTTCTGCATCCCAGTTTGGTTTTACACCATGGGAAGCTTTTTTTCTATCTTGTTCAATGTATGCCGGCGCTAGCCAATTTTTGGTTGTCGCGCTTTTGGCTAGCGGTTCATCCATTTGGCTAACAGCATTAACAGTCATTGCACTAGATATTCGCCATGTCCTTTATGGACCTGCTCTATACAACCTGATTCCAAACAAATTAAATCTTAAGAAAACGGCAGTATGGGCTTGGGGCTTAACGGATGAAGTTTTTGCCAGTGGAATGATCCAACTTTCACAGCGCAAACAACAATGGTCCGAGTCTTGGATGTTAGGCTTAAGTCTATTTAGTTGGATGGCTTGGGCAAGTGGCTCTTTGTTAGGTGGATTATTTGCCGATCAAGTTGCTCATTTACCAAAGTTTTTACAAGCAGCTTTAGACTTCTTATTACCTGCTTTATTCTTAAGTTTTTTATTAGCGGCGTTTGAACGAAAGCATAGCCTTGTAGTTGCTGTATCTTTAGTAGTTTCAGCTTTGGCATGTTATTGGATTAACTTATCAGCCGCTATTTTTATAGGTATTTTTTCAGGCATTTTAGCTGGTCTATTTAAACATTATGTACTGAAACAGCATGATGAGGTTGAGGCTTAATATGAACCTAGAAATTATTTTGGTCGGCATTATTGTAGGCATAGCCAATTTTGCTTCACGCTTTGGACCTTTTTTTGTAATACAAAAACTACAGGGCAACCAACAAAGACGCGGCTCAATCTGGATCAAAATTGCCTTAGGAAGTATTGGAATATCTGCAATTAGTGCCATGCTTGTAGTTGCTACCCTTCCACCTCTCCTTGAAACTCCCAATAAGAGTTTCGCAATGCTTATCGGTTTTTTAGTTTTAGCAGGTCTTTATTTTAAATTTAAGAAAATCGTACCGGCAACTTTAACTGCCGCAATTGTTTATGGTCTGATCTATACTTATTTACCTTTATAAATAGATAAACTGATCTTCCTTATATAAAATAAAATCTGGCCAGAGGCGTTTAAGATTGAAACTCCTGGCTTGGAAAATTTAATTTTTGAATTGATTAAAAAGATAACCTTAGCTACTTATATAGAGATAAAAATGTCACAAGTTAAAATTTATGCAAATGAACAAACCATTATGCAATACCGAGAATTACTTTCTCATGCAATCCATCAAGCGCTTATTGAAGAATTGAAATATCCTGTTGAGAAGAAGTTTCAACGTTTTATTAGCCTTAAACCAGGAAATTTCATTTATCCTTCTGACAGGAGCCAGCATTACATTATTATTGAACTTTCAATGTTTGCAGGCCGCAGCCCAGCCACTAAAAAGCAGCTTATTCAAACCTTATTTCGTAATATTCAAGAACAATGTAGAATTTCTCCACAAGACATTGAAATTACTATTTTTGAAACACCTAAAGAAAATTGGGGCATCCGTGGTAAAAATGCGGATGAATTGCTTTTAAACTATCAGGTTAACATCTAAAAACCACTTTTTTAATTGTCCGACAAAATTACTTTTTTTATGCATGATAAGGCTTAACTCCACCATAAGTTCTGCTATGCTTAAAAAAATAATTTTGTCAGGATGATTCGCATGAGCGTGACACTCGGTACCCCACTTCAATCTTCTGCATTTAAAGTTTTATTGTTAGGTTCAGGAGAGCTTGGCAAAGAAGTTGTAATTTCCTTACAACGCCTTGGTGTAGAAGTACATGCAGCCGACCGTTATGATCACGCACCAGCAATGCAAGTTGCACATTTTTCTTATGTATTAAACATGGCAGATCCTGCCCAATTAAAACAATTCATCGAGAAAATTAAACCAAATTTAATTGTTCCAGAAATTGAAGCAATTGCGACAGAAGTTTTACTTGAAATTGAAGCGAGCAAAACAGCAACTGTCATCCCTTCTGCTAAAGCTGTAAACCTCACAATGAACCGTGAAGGCATCCGCCGTCTTGCGGCTGAAGAACTTGGCCTACCTACTTCTGCTTATCGTTTTGCTGATACGCTCGAAAGCTTCCGCGCCGCTTGCGATGACATTGGTTATCCAAACTTTGTAAAACCAGTCATGTCATCTTCAGGTAAAGGTCAGTCTCGTGTAAAAAGTTTCGATGAAGTCGATGCAGCTTGGGAATATGCGATGCAAGGTGGCCGTGTTAACCAAGGCACGGTTATTATTGAATCTCAAATTGATTTTGATTTTGAAATTACATTACTTACCGTTCGCGCTAAAAACCCTGAAACTGGTGAAATCGAAACTCATTACTGTGACCCAATTGGTCACCGCCAAGATGCCGGGGATTATGTAGAAAGCTGGCAACCTCAACCAATGACGGCGGCGGCACTCGAAGAAGCAAAACGTATTGCAAATAAAGTGACAACTGCACTTGGTGGCTGTGGTATTTTTGGTGTAGAACTGTTTATTAAAGGCGACAAGGTTTGGTTTAGTGAAGTCTCACCTCGCCCACACGATACAGGACTCGTAACTTTAGCATCTCAGTTTCAAAGTGAATTTGAACTGCATGCACGTGCAATTTTAGGTTTACCTGTAAACACAGCACGCCACAGTGTTGCAGCAAGTGCAGTAATTTATGCTGGAGTTGATGCCAGCAATTTAAGTTATAGCAATCTCAATGTAGCTTTAACACACCCAGACACCGATTTACGCCTGTTTGGCAAACCAGAAGGTTTCAAACGTCGTCGTATGGGGGTAGCAACCGCTCGTGCTGAAAATACTGATCTTGCTCGTAGTTTAGCGAAAGAAACCGCTGATCAAGTAAGCGTTCAAACAAACTCTTAATTTTTACTTATTGGTAGACCCATTTTCATGATCAATATATCGCCATTGTTGAACTATGTCTCAAGTCATCATGATATTAAAGCCATTAATCAATGGCGAACGGATGTAGAAAAGCAGTTGCAAGATTCATATGAAAATGGGCAATCTATTCGTGAAATCATTAAAGCCCGTTCAGATTTAGTAGATGAAGCACTGATCTTTTTATGGAAACATGCTGAACTCGATCAGACAGAACTGGGCCTTTTTGCTGTAGGCGGTTATGGGCGCCGTGAAATGTTGCCCTATTCCGATGTCGATATCATGATCCTATCGGAGCATGAAATTAACGAAGAAAACGAAAAACGTATCTCTACATTTATTTCTTCTTTATGGGACGTTGGAAACTTTAAACCTGGCATTAGTGTTCGCACGATTCAAAGCTGTGTTGAACAGGCTGCTACAGATTTAACCGTTGCAACAACTTTAATTGAAGCGCGATTAATTACGGGTAATAGTCAGCTTGCGAAATGGCCTCGCCGTATTGTTTCACAGACATGGACAGATAAAACATTTTATGACGCAAAAATGGCAGAGCAAGCCAAGCGTTATCACCAACACAACAATACTGAAAGTAATTTAGAACCCGACATTAAAAATGCACCGGGCGGTATACGTGACATTAACCAAATTGGCTGGATAGCCAAACGTCACTTTCGCGTAAATCGTATTTATGACTTAGTGCATTTAGGTTTCATTTCAGAGTTTGAATTGGCAGTTTTAGAAGAAGCAGAAAGTTTTCTTTGGGAAATTCGACATCATTTACACCGTTTAGCTAAACGGGATGAAAACCGTTTACTCTTTGACCATCAAAGGGAAATTGCCGCTAAATTTGGTTATGTTCGTCAAGAAGGCCAACCTGTAAATTATGGTGTTGAGCAATTCATGAAACGCTACTACCGTACGGCGCAGCAAGTTTCAACACTCAATGAAATGTTGCTTGCGTATTTTAGCGAGTCAGTGATTACTCCTCGACTGCCCAACTATGAACGCAAAATTGAAGTTGTTAACGATCACTTTAAAATTGTCGATAATAAACTTGCCGTACAACATCATAAAATATTTGCAGAACATCCAAGCGCAATTTTAGAGCTGTTCTATATTTTAGCCAATCGACCAGATATTGAAGGTATTCGCGCCCGGACTTTACGCTTACTTATTCTTGCCGCGAAACGAATCAACCAAAGTTATCGCGATAATCCAGAGCATCAAGCACTGTTTATGTCGATTATTCGCTCACCATATCGTTTATACGATACCTTGGTTGCAATGAAACGTTATGGTGTTTTAGGAAACTATATTCCTGCTTTTGGCCAAATTATGGGCCTTATGCAATATGACCTGTTCCATATCTATACGGTCGATGCTCACACATTATTATTGCTGCGTAATTTAAATCGTTTTAGAGAACCTGAATTTGCCAAAGAATTCCCTGTAGTAAGTTCAGTTTTCCAACGTCTTGCTCGTCAAGATATTGTATTTATTGCTGCTTTATTCCATGACATCGCAAAAGGTCGCGGTGGTGACCATAGCGAACTTGGTGCAGAAGACGCGATTGAGTTTGGTCGTGCACATGGCTTTACAGAGCGTGAATGTAAATTAATTGCATGGCTTATTCAAAACCATTTGCTCATGTCTTTGACCGCTCAGAAAAAAGATATTTCTGATCCTGATGTCGTGAAAGATTTCGCTGAAAAACTGGGCGATATGGAGCATCTTGATTATCTGTATACATTAACGGTTGCCGATATTAACGCGACAAATCCAAAACTATGGAATACATGGCGTGCATCACTTATGCGTCAACTTTATACGCACGCTCGTGATGTAATCCGTACAGGTTTAGGCCGTCCTGTTGACTACCAAATGTTAATTGAAGACACCAAGTTTGCAGCAAGTGAATTACTAGTAAATAACTTCGCATTGGCAGATGTCGAAAAAGTTTGGCAAGAACTTGGTGATGAATACTTCATTAAAGAATCGGCAGATGAAATTGCGTGGCATACACAAGCAATTTTAAAACACGGTGATAATCCAGAGCCATTAGTCCTCTTGCGTGCTCACCGTAAAGCAGCTCAAGATGCGGTGCAAATCTTTATTTATACTCGCGATCAACCTAACCTATTTGCCACCACTGTTGCCGTTTTAGACCGAATGAACTTAGACGTTCAGGACGCAAAAATTATCACGGCAAGTACAGCATTTAGCTTAGACACTTATGTTGTACTGGATCGTTTCGGGACATTGCTTACCGACCCAGAACGTGAAGAAACCGTTAAAAATGCATTAGTGAAAGCCCTTAGTCAACCAGACCAATATCCGGGACTCATGCAACGTCGCATTCCACGTCAATTACGTCACTTCGATATTGAAAATACAGTCGACGTAACATTAAATGAAGCCTTACAGCAAAATATGGTCGAAATTTCAACACTCGATCACCCCGGCCTACTTGCACGCGTGGGTGGTTTATTTATGATGCAAGGTTTAGACATCCATTCAGCCCGAATCGCAACTTTAGGTGAACGTGCCGAAGATATTTTCTTTGTCACCAAAAAAGATGGAAAACCGCTGAATAACGAAGAGGTCAAACTCTTCTCGGAAAAATTGAAAGCTGCATTAGATGAAGCATCTAATCAAATTTGTCAGCACTGAAACTCAACTACTTGGTAACTGTTTAATGAACTCTAGCTTGTCGTTATTACACCCGTATCCATTTGAAAAGTTAAACCAACTTTTTAAGGATACTACTCCTGCTAACCTTCCCTTGATTCCTCTATCAATTGGCGAACCTAAGCATCCAGCACCAGAGTTTGTTAAACAGGCTATTATTGATAACTTTAACCATTTATCAACTTATCCAAACAGTAAAGGCTTACCAGAGCTTCGCCAAAGCATTGCAGATTGGTTAACTAAGCGCTTTAAACTTAACAGCATTAGTGCTGAAAACCACATCTTGCCTGTCTCTGGTACACGTGAAGGCATTTTCTCTTTTGTACAGGCATTAATTAATCGTGAAGATGCACCTTATGTGGTGATGCCGAACCCGTTTTATCAAATTTATGAAGGTGCGGCTTTACTTGCAGGTGCAAAGCCATACTTCATTAATTGCAAGGAAGAAAATGGCTATTTAGGTGATTTTGATGCAGTACCAGCAGAAGTTTGGGAAAAGACAGCCCTACTTTTTGTATGTACACCGGGTAACCCAACAGGTACTGTGCTTTCCAAAGAACAATTTAAAAAGCTAATTGCCTTATCTGATCAATATAATTTCGTTATTGCTTCTGATGAATGCTATTCAGAGCTTTGGTTTGACCAAGCGCCTACTGGCCTATTAGAAGTTTGTGCTGAGCTTGGCCGTGATGACTACAAAAACTGTATCGTATTTCATTCACTTTCAAAGCGTTCAAACTTACCAGGTTTGCGCTCAGGTTTTGTAGCGGGTGATGCTGATCTGTTAAAGCCATATTTGCAATACCGCACTTATCACGGCGCTGCAATGCCAGTACAACACCAGCTTGCTTCAATCGCAGCGTGGAACGATGAAAACCATGTTGAAGAAAACCGTAAGCAATATCGTGCAAAATTTGACTTATTTCAATCTGAGCTAGGTCATTTGCTTCCATTACAAAAACCAGATGCCGGTTTTTACTATTGGTTAAAAGTGGATAATGATGAAACTTTTGCCAAAATGCTTATGGAAAAAGCACATATTAAAGTCTTACCGGGCCGTTATTTATCTCGTGATACCGAACAAGGTAACCCTGGAGCTAACCATGTACGTATGGCGTTAGTGGCAGATTTAGCTCAATGTGAAGAAGTAGTTAAGCGTTTAAAAGCCATTCTGTAAGCCTCTTCTTAGCAGTTGTACAGCCTTTTACTCAGGTTGTACAACTGGGCTATAACACTATTTATATGTAATCAAAAGCACAGCAAAAAGAATAAAAGCTACCGCAGAACAATAATATAAACCTGTTGCAGAGCGCTTAATTTTGACTAAGATTCGTTCATAGGCCAGCAGTTTAACCAATAAGATATTCCAGATTAACACCACACCGACCATCCATACACTCATAAGCAGTTTTTGAAATAAACTAAATTTATGTTGTATAAGCAGCATTAAGCTACTATAAAACATAATATTTTTTGGATTTAGAAGACTCGATTGCAAACCTAATACCAAGCTTTTAATTTTGTTGCGCTTATCTTTTGCTTGGTCACTTAAATTATTTACATCGGTTGAGAAATTTAGAACTGTAGATCGGGCTGCATTAAAACAAAGAAAACTCAAATAAGCCAAATACAAAGCGCCAAGCCATTTAAATATTAAAAGTAAGATACTACTTAGATTTCCAAGCAACATAAAACTAAACAGGCATCCAGCCAGAATTAAAGCATTTCCCAAAGTGATTCCTAGAACAATACCATATGTATAACGGCGTCCTTTTTGTAGAAGACTAGTGAGAATAAGAAAGAAATCTGGACCCGGTGATAAGAGTGCTAAAAAATGAGTAAATGCAATAACTAAAAAAACTTCCATAACAGCTTCATCTGTAAAACAGTCTGGAAAATCTTAGAAATAGAGCTAAACAATTTCTTGTAAATTATTGCGCGGCTGCGAGCTGGAACTGCCGAGGAGTTACCCCTGTATGTGCTTTAAAAGCTTTATGGAAATGACTTTGATCACTAAAACCTAAATTTACAGCCAATTCGGCAAGTGGCACGCCTTGTTTGAGCTGCTCTCGAGCCTGATTAATTTTTAAATTAATTTGAAATGCATGTGGAGTTAAACCTACATTTGCTTTGAATAGACGTATGATTGCATATCTGCTTAAACCTACTCGTTGAGCAAGTTCTTCTAAAGAAATAAAACCCTCTGAGGATGAAATCACATCGATCAGGTTTAAAAAGTCTTTATATAAATATTGAGGCTTTTGTATTTCTTCTAAAATAAAATGAGGTAATAACAAATGAATCAGGCAATGGAGAAGAGACTGCTCTTTTTCAAAAATTAATTTTTGCGCATCAAATAATGTCTCATTCATTTCAGTAAAAGCTTCATATAAAGATTCGTCTTTTATAATGAGCGGCTTATGCTGAGGTATATGTAAATCAAGACCTTGCTCTTGAAATTCTGAATACAGTTGATTTAACCATGCTAGATCTAAATGAAGCATCTGGTAACTCCATGCCTGATTTGGCATAGGATTACATGAATGCTCAACATGTGCGGGCACAATAACTAATGTACCCGCCGAGATCTTTTGTGCAGTGCCAAAAGAACTTTGAAAAACACTATTCCCCTCATCTATAGCACCAATTGAAAATGTTGGATGGCTATGAGATTTATAACATGTTCTGCCAAAACATGACCTTCGGGTTTCCACATAAGGCATTCGCCGATCTTGCCAAAACTCGAAAGTTTGAGGAATAGCGTTCATTGAACCCATTAACTCGCTAATGCTTTTTCAATATCAGCTTCCAATGCTTCAGGCTTGGTTGTTGGCGCATAACGATTTAAAACCGAACCATCTTTACCAACTAAAAACTTAGTAAAGTTCCATTTAATAGTACTGCTTCCTAAAATTCCTTTTGCTTCACGGGTTAAATATCTAAAGATCACATGAGCTTCAGGACCTTTTACATCTACTTTGGCAAACATAGGGAATTTCACTCCATAGTTACGCTGGCAGAATGTACCTATCTCTTTATTGCTTCCGGGATCTTGCCCACCAAACTGATTGCAGGGAAAACCTAAAACTTCTAAACCTTGGTCTTTATATTTTTCATAAAGTTTTTCGAGGCCCGCAAACTGTGGAGTAAAACCACATTTACTTGCAGTATTTACAATTAATAAAACTTTACCTTTGTAATCAGCGAATTGTTTAATATCTCCCTCTAACAATTCAGCTTCAAACTGATAAATGTTACTCATGGATAGGTTTCCTCATCATTTTTTTCTTGTGTTTTCAGTTGTAATGATGCCGAGTTCACACAGTAGCGTAAACCTGTCGGCTGTGGTCCATCTTCAAAAACATGCCCAAGATGAGCTTCGCAATCATGACAAACAATTTCCGTTCTGACCATACCATGCGTTAAATCTTCATGTTCATCAATAACGCTTCCATTCAGAGGGCGAAAGAAACTTGGCCAACCACAACCGCTATCGTATTTTGCATCTGACGAAAACAATTCCGCGCCACAACAACGACAAACATATGTGCCATGTTGCTTAGTATTCCAGTATTGCCCCGTAAATGCTGGTTCAGTGCCCTTTTGTCGCGTTATCCGATATTCTTCAGGTGATAACTCTCTTTGCCATTCTCGGTCTGTTTTATTAACTTTTCCCATGACCTGCACCTTTTATTCTGATGTAAACATAAATTGATAATCGTATTTTATATTTACGCCATTCATCAAAAAAACACTAGTCTCTGAACGTAAAATTTGTTGGATTTTAAACATCTAAATAACAGAAAGCAGAAAGTAAGCAAAATACAAAAACAAAAGAAAGCAATTTTTTATTTTATTTCCTTTTAAGGAAGCAAAGATGGTGCTATTCTTGTGTGGCACGGTTGTATAGGACAAAACATGTCTCAGAAAAAAAGTGTGCTTTTCCAGCAACTATTACCAGTTATCAAACAGTATCAGCAATCGGGCTTTACCCATGAAAAAATTGTTGAATTACTTAAAGATCAACATGATCTTAATTTGGTAACAGTCAAAACATTTAAAAGTTATTTATACCGATATGCAAAAGTGAATCCAGCTATGTCTAAAAATACTGCTACTCTCCAATCCATGCCAACTTCCCGAGAAATTAAAAAATCATCGAAGCTTGAGCATGTTTGTTATGACATTCGCGGACCAGTATTACGAGCCGCCAATGAAATGGAAGAGCAAGGACATAAAATCATTAAGCTGAATATCGGCAACCCTGCCCCATTTGGTTTTGAAGCACCACAAGAAATTATTAATGACGTTGCTTTAAACCTACCAAATGCAATTGGTTATGTAGATTCAAAAGGTATCTTTCCGGCACGTAAAGCAATCTGCCAGTACTACCAGCAAAAAGGCATCTTAAATATGCATGTTAATGACGTGTATATCGGTAATGGTGTATCTGAACTCATTGTCATGGCTATGCAAGGCCTACTCGATGATGGTGATGAAATGCTCATTCCGATGCCGGACTATCCGCTTTGGACAGCTGCCGTTAACCTGTCAGGCGGTACAGCCATTCATTATAAGTGTGATGAAGAAAACAGTTGGTATCCTGATATTGCCGATATTGAAAGTAAAATTACTTCAAACACTCGTGGTATTGTCATTATCAATCCGAACAACCCAACTGGTTCGGTATATCCACGTCATGTGCTTGAGCAAATTGTGGCACTTGCAAAGAAACATGACCTGATTTTATTTGCTGACGAAATTTACGACAAAATCGTTTACGACGGCATTGAACATGTTGCTGTTGCTTCTTTAGCAGGCGACCAATTATGTATTTCTTTCAATGGGCTATCAAAAGCATATCGTATTGCTGGTTTCCGTTCAGGCTGGATGGCAATCACAGGCGATAAGAGCCGTGCAGCAGACTATATCGAAGGTCTGGATATGTTAGCTTCAATGCGTTTATGTGCAAACGTACAAGCTCAGTATGCAATTCAAACGGCGCTTGGTGGCTATCAGTCTATTAATGACTTGATCCGACCAGGTGGACGTTTATATGAACAGCGTAATATCGCATGGGAAATGTTAAATGAAATTCCTGGTGTAAGCTGTGTTAAACCAGAAGGCGCAATGTATTGTTTCCCGCGTCTTGACCCTAACATTTACCCAATCGAAGATGATGAAAAGTTAATGTTAGATTTACTTCGTGCTGAAAAAGTACTATTAGTTCAAGGAACAGGTTTTAACTGGCCAACACCAGACCATTTCCGTGTTGTTTTCTTACCGGCAGAAAACGAATTACGTGAAGCAATTGGTCGTTTAGGTCGTTTCTTGGCCAATCGCCGTTAAAAAAATGCATAATAAAAAAGGCATCTTAAATTAAGTGCTTTTTTTATTTTTATATCATTTAAATAATTATTTAAAAACTAATATCACCTATTTTAATCAGATCAATAAACCAAATTAATATACTGAATAATATAAACTTTTAAAAATAATATATAAGACTTATTTTCTCAAAAAACCTCATCCATATTTTTTTACCAAACGTTTAAATTACTATATTTATCCCCTATTCCTCCTTTCGTTATTATGCAAAAAATGCATAAGTTGATATTTTTTTGCATTTCACACTGCTTCAAAACCGAGCAACAATCCCTTCCCATAACAACATCACCATATTCGATTCGGTTAATACTGATGCAAATTTAGGAAGATGAAATCAGTTACAGGACCGAACTGAACTACAAGGAAAGCTTTCAATCATCGTTATCCCATCTAAAAGATGATTGAACCCAAAGGATAGAGGTTCCTATGAAGCAAAAGAAATTGCTCAAGTATATTGTGGTTGCTATTTTACTAGGAGTATTGACGGGTTGGATCTGTCATCACTTCTTTAATGAAGGCGAGCAACTGAAGCAAATCGCTTCTTATTTCAACATCGTCACAGATATCTTTTTACGTCTCATCAAAATGATTATTGCCCCATTGGTATTTGCTACAATTGTGTGCGGCATTGTTTCAATGGGCAAATCAACTTCAATTGGTAGCATCACACTCAAGTCAATGACTTGGTTTATTACCGCTTCGTTTGTCTCACTTGCCATCGGTATGGGTTTAGCAAACTTTTTCCAACCTGGCGCGGCGCTAGACCTAGCATTACCAACAGCTCAACAACTTAGTAGTTCTTCTCTCCCAACAACTACTGGTTTTACCTTGCAATCATTCTTGAGTCACGTGTTCCCACGCAGCATTGCAGAAGCAATGGCGAACAATGATATTTTACAAGTCCTTGTTTTCTCTATTTTCTTTGGTTCAGCTCTTGCTTTTGTAAATCAGGGCAAAGAAAAAGACTCAGTTATCATTCGCTTAACTGATGAACTCAGTAAAATCATGTTTCGCATTACTGACTACGTAATGATGTTCGCACCTTTTGCAGTATTTGCTGCAATCGCTTCAGCAATTACAGTACAAGGCTTAGGCTTAATTGTTGATTATGGCATTTTAATCGCAGAATTCTACTTCGGTCTGCTATTACTTTGGGTCATTTTGTTCTCTGTTGGCGCAATCGTACTTAAAAAAGATATCTTCCGTTTAGGTAAATTGATCCGTGAACCTGTAACACTTGCTTTTGCTACAGCTTCAAGTGAATCAGCCTATCCTAAAGTTATGGATGCTTTAAATAAGTTCGGCGTGCCTAAAAAAGTGACTAGCTTCGTTTTACCTTTGGGTTATTCATTTAACCTTGATGGTTCGATGATGTACACCACCTTTGCAGTACTCTTTATCGCTCAAGCTTACAATATTGATCTGAGCTTCACTCAACAAATCTTGATTTTGTTAACGCTTATGGTGACAAGTAAAGGTATTGCGGGTGTTTCAAGAGCTTCTATTGTAGTTATCTCGGCAACACTCACAATGTTCCATTTGCCTGAAGCCGGCATTCTATTATTGCTTGGTATTGATCAGTTCCTTGATATGGGCCGTACTGCAACAAACGTAGTAGGTAATAGTATTGCGACTGCAGTTGTTGCCAAACTTGAAGGCGATAAAGTAGCTGATACTGAAGAATTACCAGAGCCTGTATTAATTAAATCAACTCAAGAACAAACAATCGCTTAAGTTTCCTTTTTCTCCCACTCTCCCAACTTAAGAGCAATTTTATACGACCTTATAAAATTGCTCTTTTTTTCTTTCGAACTAAACAATAAAAAGTTATCAGTATTTCTATATTAAATAATAGGCCAAATTATGGATTTTAATTCCTATTAAATTTCTTAAAAGTAAACCTTAAAAACAGAATAAAAAATAATCATTCAAAAATTTATATACTTAGAAACATACACTAACTGATTATTTTTTAATTCAATTTATGATCGATTCATTATATTAAACAACTAAGATTATTATTTAATTCGAACATGAAAAATTTTATTTTATATTCTTAATAAATATAGTTTTAAAAATCAATTCAATAAATCCACCAAATGTTAAATAAAGACCCAACCCAACCTATTATTTTTTAATTTTATAAAGACTAAAAAATCATTTGCGTGAATTATATTAAAAAGTAAATAAATTCAGATAAATTAGAAAAACTTAATAGATTTTTTATTTTTTTCATGATATTTATTAGCGCTGAATAAAAGCAATGTTTAAATGATTGTTGTCGAAACAAAATGATATTCAAGGATGCTTTTATTCAAACAAGTTACGGATATGTTTTACATGGTATGTATTTTGCTTAGGAAAAGCAGGCGTATTCGGCAAACTTTATACTTCGTCACTTCATAAGGATATTTTCGATGTTGACTAAAACTGTTAAATCTTTCGGTTTAGCGATGGGCTTATTAGCCTGCTCTCTCCCACTTTACGCAAAAAACAATGTTGTTGTTGTTGCTACTGGCGGTACCATTGCTGGTGCTGGCGCAAGCTCAGCAAATAGTGCAACTTATACGGCGGCAAAAGTTCCAGTTGATGCTTTAATCAATGCAGTTCCTCAAATCCAAGATTTGGCAAATGTATCTGGTATTCAAGCATTACAAGTAGCTTCTGAAAGTATTACTGACAAGGAATTATTACAAATTGCTCGTCAAGTAAATGAACTTGTTAAAAAGCCAACTGTAAATGGCGTTGTGATTACACACGGTACAGATACTTTAGAAGAAACAGCTTTTTTCTTAAATCTTGTTGTTCATACTGATAAACCAATCGTACTTGTTGGCTCAATGCGCCCATCAACTGCTCTTTCAGCAGATGGTCCACTTAACCTTTATAGTGCTGTTGCATTGGCCGCTTCTGATGATGCAAAAAATAAAGGCGTTATGGTTCTCATGAACGACTCTATTTTTGCTGCTCGTGATGTAACTAAAGGCATCAACATTCATACAAATGCTTTTGTAAGCCAATGGGGTGCTTTGGGTACACTTGTTGAAGGCAAACCATATTGGTTTAGACAATCTGTTAAACGTCATACCAATGCTTCAGAATTTAATATTGAAAATATTAAAGGTGATGCTCTTCCAACAGTACAAATCGTTTATGGTTCTGACTCTATGCTTCCTGATGCTTATGAAGCATATGCAAAAGCTGGCGCTAAAGCGATTATTCATGCAGGTACAGGTAATGGTTCTGTAGCGAAATATATCGTTCCAACATTACAAAACCTTCATGACAAAAATGGTATTCAAATTATCCGCTCATCACGCGTTCCACAAGGTTTTGTATTACGTGATGCAGAACAACCTGACTCTAAATATGGTTGGGTAGCAGCTCATGATTTGAATCCTCAAAAAGCACGTCTTCTTGCAGCGTTGGCACTTACAAAAACTAACGATGCGAAAGAAATTCAACGCATGTTCTGGCAGTACTAAAATTTCTAGCCAGCCCAAATCAATTTGGGCTGGTTCTTTTTATCCGCTTTAATTTTCTCTTTAAAAATAAAAGAACAACTTTGATCAATCCTTCACTTTCGTGTTCTCAACCTTCTGTTTAAATACTAAAATCCATAACAGTTGCCAAAATATTAAGCATTTCGTTTGAACTTTGCGTGTTAAACTATGCTGCGGTCGCATTAAGGATTGGTTTATGCAGTTTGTTCATCTCGGTATTTACACAGAATTTTCGATTACAGAGTCGATTGTTCGCATACCCGACTTGGTCAAGACTGCGGTAAAGGATGAAATGCCTGCGCTGGCACTTACCGACTTATCTAACCTTCATGCTGCTGTAAAGTTTTATAACTCTTGTCTTAAGAAAGGCATTAAGCCAATTTTGGGTAGTACAATCCGTCTTAATGATGCCCAACATCGTGCAACTTTGCTTGCAATGAGCGATATTGGATGGAAAGGATTGACTGAAATTGTTTCGCGTGGCTTTATTGAAGGCCAGCAACTCAGTATCCCTTGTGTACAAAAAGAATGGGTCCTAGAGCAGCATCAAGATATTATTGTTTTACTTGGCCAACATAGTGATGTTGGGCAAATGCTTTGCTCATCTAACCCGCAAAAAGCAGAACCTTTACTTGAAGAGTGGATTGAAAAGTTTGGTAATCGTGTTTATCTAGCCTTAACACGTACTGATCGTCCTGGCGAAGAAGATTTTATTCAAGAAGCTGCCAAACTTGCAGCTAAATATAATATTGGTGTTGTTGCGCACAACGATGTGCACTTTATTGAAAAAGAAGATTTCGAAGCGCACGAAGCTCGTGTATGTATTGCAGATGGTTATGTTTTAGCAGATGATCGACGTCCGCGCTTATATAGTCCAGAGCAGTATTTCAAAACTTCTGATGAAATGATTGAGCTGTTCTCAGATATTCCTAGTGCTATTGAAAACACCTATCAAATCGCTAAACGCTGTAATGTCACTTTAAAGCTCGGTACTTACTTTTTACCTGAGTATCCAATTCCTGATGGTTTTACCATCGATACCTATTTTGAGCACTTATCAAAGGAAGGTTTGGAAGAGCGCTTAAATTACCTTTATCCTGTCGAAAAGCGTGGTGAAGACTGGCCCGAAATTCGTAAACCATATGATGAACGAATAGATTATGAAGTCGGAATCATCCTGAAAATGGGATTCCCTGGTTACTTCCTGATTGTCATGGACTTCATTCAATGGGCGAAAAACAATGGTGTCCCTGTTGGACCGGGCCGTGGTTCAGGTGCAGGTTCATTAGTAGCTTATAGCTTAAAAATTACAGATCTTGATCCACTTCGTTATGACCTACTCTTCGAACGTTTCTTAAACCCGGAACGTGTATCGATGCCCGACTTTGACGTCGATTTCTGTATCGCAGGTCGTGACCGTGTGATCGATTATGTATCACGTACTTATGGCCGTGAAGCGGTGTCTCAGATTGCAACGTTCGGTACGATGGCTGCGAAAGGTGCGATTCGTGACGTTGCCCGCGTTTTAGGAAAGTCTTATGGTCTAGCTGACCGTATTTCAAAAATGGTTCCAACTAAGCCACTTGGTGTGGATTTGGCAACTGCGATTGAAATGGAACCTCAGCTTAAAGATATTGTTACCAACCCTTCCAACCCAGATAATGATGATGCCAGCGAAATTTGGGAAATGGCATTAAAGTTAGAAGGTATTACCAGAAATACAGGTAAACATGCCGGTGGTGTTGTTATTGCACCCGGTAAAATTACCGACTTCTCTGCTGTGCTTTGTGACGCAGACGGTACTAACCGCGTAGCACAGTATGATAAAGATGATGTAGAAGCTGCAGGTCTCGTAAAGTTCGACTTCTTGGGTCTACGTAACTTAACCGTTATTGAAGATGCTATTCAAAATATTAATAAAAACCGCGATAGCAATGACCCTTTAAACATTTCACACGTCCCTCTTGACGACCCTAAAGCTTATTCTGTCTTTGCTGATGCAAATACAACCGCGGTATTCCAGTTTGAATCCGTCGGTATGAAACGAATGCTTAAAGAAGCGCGTCCAAGTAAATTCGAAGAAATTATTGCGTTCGTATCTTTATATCGTCCGGGTCCGATGGATCTGATCCCAGACTTTATTCACCGTATGCATGGTGGAGAATTTGAGTATCTTCATCCATTGCTAGAAGGTGTATTAGAACCAACCTACGGGATTATGGTTTACCAAGAACAGGTAATGCAAACTGCACAGATTTGTGCAGGTTACACACTCGGTGGCGCTGACTTGCTCCGCCGTGCGATGGGTAAAAAGAAACCTGAAGAAATGGTGAAACAGCGCCAAATCTTCCTTGAGGGTGCTGGACAAAAAGGTATTGATGAAAGCACAGCTAACCATATCTTCGACTATATGGAAAAGTTCGCAGGCTATGGTTTTAACAAATCGCACGCCGCAGCCTATGCACTTGTTGCATACCATACAGCATGGTTAAAAGCCCACTATCCTGCCGAATTTATGGCAGCAGTAATGTCATCGGAAATGCAGAACACTGACAGTGTCGTATTTTTGATTGATGACTGCCGAAATAACGGACTCGAGGTCTTACCGCCATCAGTCAATATGTCGACTTATCATTTCCATGCGAGCGATGATAAAACCATTGTTTATGGTTTAGGGGCAATTAAAGGTGTTGGTGAACAGGCAATGCAGTCTGTTATTGACTCACGTCGCCAACAAGGGCCTTATACTGACCTATTCGATTTCTGCCATCGTATTGATTTGAAAAAAATCAATAAACGAACCTTAGAAGCACTTATCCGTGCTGGTGCGCTTGATTGTTTAGGTATTGAACGTTCAAGTCTAATGGCTCAATTGCCAGAAGCTGTCCAAGCTGCCGAACAGGCACGTAGTAACCGTGAAAGCGGTATTATGGACTTATTTGGTGAAGTTGAAGAAGTTCAACGTAAACCAGCTAAACCTGTTAAGCCATGGAGTGATGAAGTTCGTCTCAAAGGCGAAAAAGATACGCTTGGACTATATTTAACAGGTCACCCAATTGATGTTTATCGTCAAGAACTCAAAGCGTTTATTCCTGCAAAACTTAATGAAATTACCGCAACTCGTCGCGGTGTAACGACTGTTTATGCAGGACTCGTCCTTGATGTAGCGAATTTCCCAAACCGGGTTGTTATTGTGCTTGACGACGGAACAGCACGTATTGAAGTCAGCTGTAACCACGAACGTTTCCAACGCTTTAAAGATATTATTCAAGTTGAGCGCGTAGTCGTCTTTGAAGGCGAAATTTATGAGCGTGAAGGTTTTGATCGTCCAATGGGACGCTTGAACAAAGCGTTTAGCTTAAATGAAATCAGACAAAAACGCGCCAATAGCATTCAAATCAAGTTAACCCATGATCTATTGCAACCAAGTTTGGCAAAAGATCTACAAAATATATTATTGCCTTATTGTAATGTCGATATGCATCAGCATATTGCAATACAGTTACAGATTGACCAACCATATGCTCAGGCTGAGCTTCAGCTTGGCCCACAATGGAAAGTCGCTCCTTTAGATGAACTTCTTGCCAAACTAAGAGATTACTTTGGTAAGGATAATATTCATATTGAATATCAGGTAAAATCTAAGGCAGCTAAAGCAGCAGAACCTGTTCGTCCACAACCTGTTGCCTCACCTCCTGTGGACATGACTATTGATGATGCATTGGATTCATACCAAAGCGAAGTTTCTCAATATTCGTAATTTCTGGAAATCTTATGAGTTTGTTTGACGACACCGCCGTGTCAAAACAATTAGCACAAGTGCGTATTGTCATGGTCAATACCACTTTACCAGCTAATATTGGCAGTGCTTTACGCGCAATGAAAACGATGGGCTTGAGTAAGTTGGTTCTGGTTTCACCAAAAACGTATCCACATCCAGATATTCAGGCGCTTGCTGCTGGTGCACAAGATTTATTAGAACAGGTTGAAATTGTTGAAACACTCGAAGAAGCAATTAAAGATTGCCATTTAGTTTTCGGGACAAGTGCAAGAAGCCGTACTATTCCATGGCCTTTGTTAGATGTTCGCCCTGCTTCCAAAGAAGCAATCAAGGCGGCTGCTCAAGGACAACAAATTGCGATCGTTTTTGGGCGTGAAGACCGCGGTTTAACCAATGAAGAATTGGCTTTGGCAAACTATCACCTTACTATTCCTGTAAACTCGGACTATGGTGTACTTAACGTTGCTCAAGCGATTCAAGTGGTTTGTTATGAACTTCGTATGTCGGTATTAGAGCAAAAAGAAGTTGCTTCTGATGCTGGGCAAATGCCGCTTGCTCAAGGTCAAAGCATGCAATGGGATGAGCCGTTAGTGACTCAGCAGCAAATGGAAGAGTTCTACCCTCATTTGGAAAAAATGCTCACCGAAATTGAATTTTTAGATCCAGAAAATCCACGTTTACTACCTTTACGCTTGCGTCGTTTATTTGGTCGTATACAATTAGATCGTATGGAATATCATTTACTTCGCGGTATTTTTAGTCGAGTCCAAGCCCTCACAAGCGGCAAATGGAAAAAAGCATCATCGGACAAGGAGGATCAACCCAATGCTTAAACAGCTTAAAGAAGATATACAGGCTGTATTCGCGCGAGATCCTGCTGCACGAAATACACTCGAAGTACTTACCACTTACCCGGGTATACACGCTTTACTTTTGCATAGACTTGCACATGAATTGTGGAAAAAAGATTGCAAAGGTACCGCCCGTTTTGTTTCGTCATTTAGTCGTTTTGCAACGGGTATTGAAATTCACCCTGGTGCTAAAATCGGCAAACGCTTCTTTATCGATCATGGCATGGGCGTTGTAATTGGTGAAACTGCTGAAATTGGTGATGATGTAACGCTATACCACGGTGTTACCTTAGGTGGTACGACTTGGAATAAAGGTAAGCGTCACCCAACTTTAGAAGATGGCGTGGTTGTCGGTGCTGGTGCGAAAATCTTAGGTCCATTTACGGTAGGTAAAGGCGCCAAAGTTGGTTCAAATGCGGTAGTCACAAAAGCAGTTCCTGCTGGTGTAACAGCTGTTGGTAACCCTGCACGTTATATCTATAAAGATGCCGACAAAACTAAAGATAAAGATGAAGAACGTCGCCGTGATTATGCACAAAGTATTGGTTTTGCTCCGTATGCGACTACTGCTGATCAATCTGACCCAATTTTAGAAGGAATGCGAGTTTTACTTGACCGTATTCAGCACAATGAAACGCGTATGAATAATTTGTGCCAGCGTTTGTCCGAACTTGACCCAACTTTCAAAAAAGAAAGTCAAGATGAACAGCCTTTTAGTGATGAAGAGCTAAAAATTCTTGAAGAAGTTCGTCGTGAATGCGGTGCGCAAAACAAGACATCAAAAACGTAATATTCTTGATTCATAATGTAACACGCTTACCCTTGCATGTCGGTTTAGGTTTTCCTAGACTTGTTGTACCTTATTTAACTTTATAAAATGAACGGAAGATCCTATGAATTTTAAGCCTTTGGCATATATCCTTCTTGCGACCTCAAGTTTAACAGCGTGTACCATGGCACCTGTAAAAGAACAAAAAATTGAGCCGTTTGTTTTTAAGGAACCAGAGCTTACACCTCCATTTTATGCATTAAACCCATTTAATTATGATGCTCCGCCTGCATTTGAAGTTGCTTTAAAAGAAGCTGCTGCACAGCCTATAACCAAAATGGTTGTAACTCGTCAGGACGATCCAACCAAAACACTTACATTAGATACGAATAAATTGATCGTACCTACAGTCAACAACTCACAACGTTCAATGAAGTACGCAGTTTTAGCGGGCGATAATGAAATTGATGTAACTGAAATTGATGACTTCTTACAACTTGTTGAAGGTAAAGCGCGTCACTATCCACCTCGTTTTACTGACCGTCAAGAACGTAAAGGCTTTGAAAGCAAACTTAAGGAAGTGACTCAGCGCTTAGATACTTTAGCTGCTAATCCAGATGCTTCATTTGATATTCTTATTCGTGCTTTTAAAGCAAGTGTACTTGCCCGTAACCTTGATTTAGGTACTGCTCATACCACTAAGTCTTTAGAATATGCACAAAGACTTTTAAAAATTAATCCAGATGATGCTGAAGCGAATTTCTGGTTTGGTTTTGGCTTATCTGAAGGTGGTGGTCAACGTGAGGCTATTCCTTATTTAGATAAAGCTATTAAAGGTAATGTTCAGGAAGCATATTTAGCCGCTGCAAATAACTATATTGCAATGGAACAAAAGAAAAATGCAATTCAGACTCTAAAAAATTACAAGGTTAAATACCCTGATGAAGCTGAAGTAGCAGACCGTTTAATTCAAGAAATTGAAAAACAAGGTCGCTGGAATGTATGGCAAGTTTTAACAAACCCTGCTATGTCTTCTACTACCCCAAGCGCAGCTACAAAAAAGTAAACGCTTAAACTTTATAAAAGGGCTGATTTGACAGCCCTTTTTTTATGTTTGATCAATTGAAAAATACTTTAAAATTTGTATGATCAGCATATTACTGATCCACATATTTGACCATAATGTTTGTTAGAAAAAGAAACTCAGCGCTCTTCACGGTCATACTCCTCGGTTCAATTCTGAGTGGATGTCAGGTCGTCAATGTTAAGCAACAAGCTCTCAACGTTACTATTGCAAATGAGCGTAATAGTATTCTTACCCAAGATAAACTAAGTGAAGCAAGTCTTAACGTTTTGTCTATGTCAGGGCAAGAAGCTAAGGCCTGTACAGACTCCCCTGACACTTGTGTTAATCAACTTAAAAATCTGCCCCAAATTTTAGATGAACAGCTATTATCGGCTGCAAGTGAAATGTATCTGGCGAAAGCAATGGCTTTGTCAGATTCTTCTGAATGTAAAATTAGTCGTTTCACTAAACATAAGCCAACTGAAGAACAAAAAGTTATTCAAAATAAATATGATGAATGCTTAGATCAACAGTTAAGTCTACTCGATAAGAGTATCCGTTATAGCTATGCTTATCTGTTTTCTACAAAACGTCAGCCAACTGATCGTATTTTTGATAATAGACAAGTTCAGATACGCGACTTCTATAATCAAGCGATTGCCAAAATGGTCAGTGTGTATGATTTAAGGTATCCACAAAAAAATGTGGTAGAGCCACAAATCCATATTGGTAAGAGTGTATATTCAATTGATTTTGAGTTTCATAGACAATTGTCTGGCCAAAAATTAGAAAAATTAATTTCAAGTTATAACTTAAATTTCTCAGGTTTAAGAACAATCAACCGTCGTGATGGTTTCGGTTCCGAATTTGTAGCTGTCTTCCCAAGTTCAGGCAAAGAAGATATTAATGAATACATTTTAGATCCACTTAATTACAGCTATAAAAATGGTGTAAATCCAAATATTCACCATGCACGTTATTTAGCGGCAACTATTGTTGCAGAGCCTAAACATGCTAAAACCATTCAAGAAATTATTAATGACCCAGAATTTGTGATTCGGGTTTATGATCCTTATCGAACCGATAATATTAATGTCGCTGGTAAGCAGTATCCTTTAGCTGCAAACTTCTCAGCTCCTTATGGTCTGTGGTTAGCTGAAAACAACCTAGGTGTAGCGGCTTATTTAAGCTTGATTGATCGTGATCAGCACTTAACCATGCCGCATTTATATATGCTTGAACCTTATAATCCAAACAAAAAAATTATTGTGTTGGTCCATGGTTTGGCAAGTAGTCCTGAGGCATGGATTGCACTCACTAACGATGTCATGGGCGATACTGTTTTAAGAGATAACTATCAAGTTTGGCAAGTTTTCTACTCGACCAATATGCCCATTCTGGAAAGCCGGTTCCAGATTTATGCACTCTTAAAACAAGCGTTCGGTTCGTTAAACCCAAGTGATCCTGCTGCGCATGATGCGGTGCTTGTAGGTCATAGTATGGGAGGAATTATTAGCCGTTTACTTGTAAGTGATGCTGATATTACTAAACCTGCCTTGGAGATGATGACGATCCGTCAGCAAAACCGTTTTAAGAAACATCCTATGGTGACTGAACGGTTGCAAATGCATTCAATTAGTAACTTTGATCGTGCAATTTTCTTGGCATCGCCACACCGAGGTACAGATTATGCCGATCGTTGGTTCACATTAGCTGCGCGTAAAATTATCCGCTTACCGGGTGCTTTTTTATCAGCTGTTGCAACTTCGCTCACCACAGAAAATTTAGATATTAAAGATTTCTTGAATAATATTGATAATGGCCTGATTCAAAATGGACCAAGCGACTTAAGCCATCAATCTAAATTTATGGAACTCACTGAGAATATTAATCCACATCAAGGGTTAATCTTCCACTCAATTATGGGCAACATTACCAAAAGTGATGATCCAAATGTGATTACCGATGGTATTGTTCCTTATAAAAGTGCTCACTTAGAAGGTGCTAAATCTGAGAAAGTTCTACCGGGTGGACACTCTATTCAGTTAACACCTCAAGCCGTATTAGAACTACGTCGTATTTTACGAGAGCATTTAGTTGAACATGGTTTGTATAAACCATAAAAAATAAAAAGAGCCAAAGGATATCCTTTGGCTCTTTTGTTTTAGGTCAGATTTTATTGCTCAGAACGGATGATGTAATCAAACGCAGAGAGTGATGCTTTAGCGCCTTCACCTGTAGCAATAATGATCTGCTTGTACGGTACAGTGGTACAGTCACCCGCAGCAAATACACCTTTCACATTGGTTTCGTTGCGGTCATTGACAATGATCTCGCCACGGTTGGTTAACTCAACCTCACTGTCTTTTAAGAAGTCAGTGTTTGGAAGTAAACCAATCTGTACAAAGATCCCTGCAAGCTCTACCACATGCTCTTCATCAGTCGCACGGTCTTTATATTTAAGACCGGTTACTTGTGAACCGTCACCCAATACTTCTGTACTTAATGCATTCATAATCACAGTGGTATTTGGCAAGCTATTTAACTTGTTTTGCAACACTTGGTCAGCACGAAGTTTAGTGTCAAACTCAACTAAAGTTACATGCTCAACAATACCTGCAAGGTCAATTGCAGCTTCAACACCTGAGTTACCACCACCAATCACGGCAACACGTTTGCCTTTGAACAATGGACCATCACAGTGTGGGCAGTAAGCAACACCACGGGTACGGTATTCAGCTTCACCCGGTACATTCATTTCTCTCCAACGTGCACCTGTTGAAAGGATCACAGTTTTCGATTCAAGTTTTGCACCGTTTTCAAGTTCAACTTCAACCAAGCCATTTGCTGTTTGGTCTGCACCCGTGATTTTGCTGACACGTTGCAGGTTCATGATATCCACATCGTATTCACGAACATGTGCTTCCATTTCAGCAGCAAACTTAGGACCTTGTGTTTTTTGCACAGAAGTGAAGTTTTCAATGTCCATGGTGTCCATGACCTGACCACCAAAGCGTTCAGCCACGATACCTGTGTTAATGCCTTTACGTGCTGCATAGATTGCAGCTGTTGCACCCGCAGGTCCACCACCAATCACCAATACATCAAACGCATCTTTGGCATTGAGTGCTGCTGCGTCTTTTTCAGCTGAATTGGTATCAAGTTTTGCCACAATCTCTTCAAGGGTCATACGACCTTGACCAATGTGTTCATTGTCCTGGAATACCATCGGTACAGCCATGATTTTGCGTTGTTCCACTTCGTCTTGGAAGAATGCACCATCAATCATGGTTGCCGTGGTGTTCGGATTATAAATGGCAATCAGGTTAAGGGCCTGTACCACGTCCGGACAGTTATGACAGCTAAGCGAAACAAACACATCAAAGTTGGCTTTGAGGTTTAAGCCTTTAATCTGATTTAAAACTTCATTCGAAACTTTAGGTGCATAGCCAGACACTTGTAACAGAGCCAAGATCAAAGACGTAAACTCATGACCCATTGGTAAGCCTGCGAAGAACACACGAGGTTGTTCACCTGCTTTAGCCACACCAAAGCTTGGGCGACGTGTATTATTACCGTCAAAACGGGCTGTTACCTTGTCAGAAAGCTCAGCGATTTCAGTTACTAATTCTTTAATTTGAGCAGCTTTGTCTGATTCATCTAAAGCAGCAACTAATTCGATTGGACTTTCTAAACGTTCTAGGTAAGCTTTTAATTGAGTTTTAATGTTTTGATCTAACATCTGTTTTTACTCCAATGCATCCAAATTCTTTCAATAGATGCATAGTACGTTAAAACAATGAATAGGTAAAACAGTATGTTTTTATATATTTGATCGGTTTTTTAGATTTTATCATTTCTTCAATCAAAAAAAGCCAACCTGAACTCATCCCAGCGCAGGTCGGCAAACTGGTTAAACTAGAGTAAGACCACACCAAATACAGCCCCAGCAATCAAAACATGCAAAGGATGAACTTTTTTAATTAAAGATAATAAAGTTGCAATGACTACCATAATGATAAGTAAAGTATTTATTGCCGCTGCCTCAGAGATAATCCAAGCACTGGCAAGTACCGTTCCCACAGTGACAGGTTGTAAAGCAAGCTGTAAAACACGGCGCCATTTCTTATCTTTGAATTTTGACCAGCCTCTCATCACAAATACAGTAATAAGAGATGACGGTAAAAATTTAGCAGTAGACGTCACCAATAGACCAGACAACCCTGCTACATGCCACCCTACCAAAGGTACAATCATCATATTTGGACCAGGTGCAGCTTGTGCCATGGCAAACAGAGCACTAAATTCTTGCGCCGTCATCCAGTGATGGATATCGACTACTTGGCGTTGCATTTCGGGCAAAATCGTATTCCCACCACCAAATGCAATAAGAGACAACTGAGTAAAAATGATTGCTAAAGTAAGTAGTACGGCACCCATTACACACGTCTCCAAATGATGGCTGAATAAAACGCAAGTAAAATCAGCATAGTCAAAAGTAAAGGAATTTTTAGAAAGGCAATGCTGACAATTGCCGCTACCACAACACAGATTGCTAATGGATTACATAACAAAGGCTTAAGCATTTTCAGACCTGTGGCAACCAGAAGCCCTGCTGCTGCTGCTCCTAAACCTTCAAAAAGGTGTTTAACCATTAAGTTGTCTTGGAACTGCTCATAGACATAATGTAAAAGTACAACAATTACGGTAGGTGCGAAGATTAAACCAATGAGTGAGCTCACTGCTCCACGGACACCGCGAAACTCCATGCCAATCGCAACCGATAAATTAATAATATTGCCGCCCGGTAAAAATTGACACAGACCAAGTAACTCAGTGAATTTTTCAGGGCTTAACCAATGCCTTTGCTCTACAATAACTTTACGGGCTAAAGGCAGCACACCACCAAATCCAATTAAACCTAATGTTAAAAAACCTAAAAATAACTCTGTGCAAGTAGGAACGGTATCCTTCTGCACGGCAATCTCAACATGGTTCATTTTCGTTACTTTTCACTTTATCCGACCAAGATAGAATGATACTTTTATGATATATCTACAAATGCTTTTATTTTCATTAACCATACCCTAAAGGTATTCCTATGCTCGATTTATATAAGCTTCATGCCTTTGTAGTGGTGGTTGAAGAAAGAAATATTACTCATGCAGCAAACCGTTTGTTTATTCAACAGCCACCTTTAACGCGTTTACTTAAAAAACTTGAACAAGAACTCGGTACACAGTTACTTATTCGTCAACCGCGCGGGATTGAACCGACGGAAGCGGGTTTAGCATTATTTAAAGAAGCACAACTTTTATTAGAACATGCCCGCCATATTCCTAAATTAGTCCAAGATGTTAGCCAAGGTAAAACTGGACAACTCAATATTGGCTTTACAAGTTCCGCAGGTTTGCATCCGCTCATTTCACTCGTATTACGTTCATATCGAGAAATGTACCCTGCTGTGCAAACCAAACTTGAAGAAGCAGGCAGTCAAAAGCAACTGGACTGGTTAATTTCAGAAAAACTTGATATTGCCTTTTTAAGAGCGCCGATTAGCCGAGATATTGGTTTGAAGCATCTTCATATATTAAACGAGCCAATGGTGGTGGCCTTACCTATCGGCCATCCGCTTACACAGAAGAAAAAAATTAGTTTAAGTAACTTATCAGAGGAAAATTTTGTTTTATACCGTCGCTCTTCAGGGCAAGGCTTATATGACAATATTTTATATAGCTGCTATCAGGCAGGTTTTAGTCCGCGTATTATTCAAGAAGCGCCACGCCCTACTGCGACCCTCAATTTAGTGGCTGCCGGTATTGGAATTAGTATTGTGCCGGCTTCAATGCATAACTTTTGGGACCATGAAATCGTCTATCGCGAGTTTGATGATTCGATAAAACTAAATGCGCCTATTTACTTAATTACACGAGAAAATGAAAACTCAGCTAAAGTGTCAAACTTCATTGAACTCATGCAAAAACTATTACCAACAATGACCTAAGTGTAAAAGCTAGGCAATAAAAAGTGCCTATATAAAGGCACTTTGTTAAAGTCATTTTTAGCAAAAAATAGTTCAAATAAATTTTACGATTTTAAGAGTAATACTTTTTCTTTAACCAAAGCGAAACGGTGACGAGTGAAATTAAAACGGGTACTTCAACCAATGGTCCAATCACTGTGGTAAATGCTACAGGTGATGCTAAACCAAAAGTTGCAATAGCTACAGCTAAAGCCAACTCAAAGTTATTACCTGCCGCGGTAAATGAAATAGCAGTGGTACGTGGGTAGTTATTCCCCATCCGTTTACTCATAAAGAAACTAATAAAGAACATCACTACAAAGTAAATCGTGAGTGGAATCGCAATACGTAATACATCTAAAGGTAAGCTCACCACATCGCCACCTTTTAAACTAAACATCGCCACAATGGTAAAAAGTAAAGCAATTAAACTAATCGGGCTGATCTTTGGTAAAAATTTAGTTTGATACCATTCCAACCCTTTCGACTTGACTAAAATCAAACGTGTCAAGAAACCCATTAAGAATGGAATACCTAAGTACACCAAAACAGCATGTGTGATGGTCCAGAAATTGACATCAATCACTTGTCCTGCCACACCAAAATATGGCGGCAAGAAAGTTAAGAACAACCATGCATAGGTACTAAAAAATAAAATCTGAAAAATACTGTTAAAGGCGACTAAAGCTGCAACATATTGGTTATCACCACAAGCTAAGCCATTCCAGACCAATACCATTGCAATACAACGTGCCAAGCCTATCAAAATAAGGCCCGTCATATACTCCGGATAGTTATGCAAAAAAACAATCGCAAGGATAAACATTAAAACTGGAGCAATAATCCAGTTTTGTATCAAAGATAAAGTTAAGGTTTTCTTATCCTTAAATACTTCTGGTAAAGCCGCATAGTCCACTTTTGCCAATGGCGGATACATCATTAAAACCAAACCGATTGCGATTGGAATATTAACGTTATCTACACTTAATTCATTTAAAGACACAGATGCCTGAGGAAAGAAAACTCCAATCGCTAAACCTAAAGCCATTGCTATAAAAATCCATAGCGTCAGGTTTCGATCTAAAAAGGAAAGCCCTTGTTTGGTCATGTTCTACTCGAAGAAGAAATTAATTACGTTCAATACACACAAATGACTTATGCACTTATGCTAAATAAATCTGCATTTTCTAAGACAAAATTTAGGAAGATTAATCACAACACGTTGTCGTGATGAAAGACTGATCTTGTTGTTTTACTTTTGTCCCACTCTCGTCATTTTCTATCACTTTTAAAATATCTAAAGCCCAAACAGGTAAATCAGGATTTAAGCTGTAATAAACCCACTGTCCTTTTCTTTCATCCAGTAATACGCCATGAGTTCGTAACAAAGCTAAGTGTCTAGAAATTTTGGGTTGGCTCAACTCAAGCTGTTCGGTTAGCTCACAGACACAAATATTTTGTTTATTTAGAACTAATTTAAGAATATTTAACCGAGTTTGGTCAGATAGACATTTAAAGAAATCGACTTGGTTGATCATATCTTCAACAAAATATATTCGTTATTGCAAATATACGAATATCCATATATAAATGCAATATCTTAATTCATCGATAAATTTGTCATGACTGAGCTAGTGAAGATTTACCATAACCCTGCTTGCGGGACCTCGCGCAATACATTGGCGCTTATTCGTCATGCAGGAATTGAACCTATCGTTATTGAATATTTGCAAACACCGCCAAGTAAAGATGAATTGATTCAACTCATTAAGGATTCGAACCTAAGTGTACGTGAAGCAATTCGTAAAAATGTTGAACCCTATAAAGATTTAGAGTTAGAACAAGACCATTGGACCGATGAACAGTTAATTGATTTTATGGTGCAATATCCAATTTTAATTAATCGCCCATTTGTGGTTACACCAAAAGGCACGCGACTTTGCCGCCCTTCTGAGATGGTACTAGACATTTTAGATTCACAAAACTTAGGCTATTTTGCAAAAGAAGATGGTGAAGTGATCATTGATGAACAAGGCCGTCGTTTAAAGTAATTGAAGATACTTATTAATATAAAAAGCTAAATGACATGGCACCATTTAGCTTTTTTGAATGAAACGGATTAAAAATAGGATTTGATAAAAGGAAGCAGTTGCTCTCCTATTAACATGCCTAATAAACCGACTAATGCAACAAGAGGTGGAGCTGGTGACTTAACATTTAAAACATAATATAAGACACCAACAAGCAACCCTACAGCCAAAGATAACAAGTACATTTTCATCGTACATACCTTAAGGAAACAAGCTATTTAATGAGGCAGGTTCCCATACTGTTTTATTTAAAATGCAAAACACGAGCACCCAAGTGCGCCCCAGAAAGATTTTTTGTCCTTATCATTTACAGGAACATCAAGCATCCAAGCGTGGCTGTGTCCATGCATTCCACAGCTACTAGCACATGCACACAATGCACTTTGTGACTGTAATGATTGATTCGATGGTGCATTACGGTTTTCAGATAAGCGCCACTGACCACCGAAGCGTTTTACTGGCGACCATGTTGGAGATGCTGGCGGTAACGGCGGATCGTCTTGCTTAAACTCTGCCCCTGCGTACACCACTTTTCCACCTAAAACAGTGAGTACAGACTCAATCCACTGGATATCTTCTGCTTCAACTTTAAAGTAGTCATCTGACAACACAACTAAGTCGGCAAGTTCCCCTGCTGTGAGTGAACCTTTGATATCTTTTTCACCTGAGAACCAAGCCGAACCTTTCGTCCAGAGTTTGAGGGCGGTTTGACGATCTAATAGATTTTTTTCATCATACAAAGGTAACCCACCTACTGTTTTACCTGTAGTCAGCCAATACAAACACACCCAAGGGTTATAAGATGCAACACGAGTCGCATCT
Source organism: Acinetobacter sp. FDAARGOS_559 (assembly GCF_003940475.1). Taxonomy (NCBI): domain Bacteria; kingdom Pseudomonadati; phylum Pseudomonadota; class Gammaproteobacteria; order Moraxellales; family Moraxellaceae; genus Acinetobacter; species Acinetobacter sp. FDAARGOS_559. Next base: position 4,109,621 of record NZ_RKJG01000005.1, on the reverse strand, counting down.
GTTCCCGCACCCACAGGTACACCGAGTTCTAACATTTTCTTGACTGGTGGCGTTGCTTGGGCAGCTTCGGCACCATAGCGTTTTACGAAAATCTCACCTTGATATGCCATACGATGCTGAATCGCGATACCACCACCCAACGCACCAATACGTTCGATATTACGCTCAGATACAGTTTCGGCATGGTCAATAATAAATCGTGTCGCAAATGGCTGTTTTGAATTGACGCGCTCAAATACATTGAGCAGACGATTAATACTTTCATCATAAGTTGCATGGATACGGAATGGCCATTTCTTTTCAGCCAAGTGCTCTACAATAGCTTCGAGTTCACCTTCCATTTTTTCTGGTAAATCCGGACGTGGCTCATAGAAATCTTCAAAGTCACCCGCTGACCAAGTCAGGTTCTCACCTGCTCCATTCATTCTAAATAATTCATCACCATCACCCGGGAATGTCATTTCTGTCCAGCGACGATAATCATCAAGCTCTTGGCCTGCCTTTTGAGCAAATAAGTTATAAGCAATTCGCACAGTCATTTGATTTTGATCATGTAATTGCTTAATCACATCATAATCTTCAGGGTAGTTTTGACCTCCACCACCTGCATCAATTGCTGAAGTAATACCTAATCGGTTTAATTCACGCATGAAATGACGAGTCGAATTGACTTGATCTTCAACTGGCAATTTCGGCGCTTTACCTAAGGTCGAATATAAAATCATAGCGGATGGAGTTGCGAGCAACAGACCTGTTGGCTCACCCTTTTCATCTCTTACAATCTTGCCACCCGGTGGGTCTGGCGTGTCTTTATTAAAGCCTAATACATCAAGCGCAGCTCGGTTCAACAAGGCACTGGCATATAAATGTAAAACGAATACCGGAGTATCTGGCGCAGCTTTATTAATTTCTTCTAAAGTCGGTAAACGCTTTTCGGCAAACTGGAACTCAGTCCAACCGCCTACTACACGGACCCATTGTGGAGCAGGCGTATTATCTGCTTGTTCTTTGAGTAAGCGTAGTGCATCTGCAACGGATGGCACACCTTCCCAGCGCAGTTCCATATTGTAATTTAGACCACCACGAATAATATGCAAATGACTGTCATTTAGACCCGGTATAACGCGACGACCATTTAAGTCTACAACTTTACTTGTTGGAGTTGCGAGTTTCATAACCTCATCAGTTGTACCCGTGCGGACGACTTTACCATCTGCAATCGCAATTGCTTGTACTTCGGGGTTTTGAGGATCTAGTGTTGTGATTTTACCGTTTTTAAGTATGAGGTTTATTTCGGTCATTCTGAACTCCATTCTTGTGAATTATCGTTCTAAAAAAATAAAGATATATCTGTATTAATATCACTTAAATATTGAATACTAGACATACCTTTATCTAAATCAGTACTGTTTTATTTTGCAGGAACGGGTGCAAGTACTTCATGTTTTGATGTTGTACGCTCAGGTGCCTTATGTACCATCGTATAGGCATAGTCCACACCCATACCGTAAGCACCAGAATGCTCACGTACAATCGCCATAACTGCATCGTATGTATCACGGTGTGCCCAGTCACGCTGCCATTCGAGTAATACTTGTTGCCAAGTTACCGGAACAACACCTGCCTGAATCATGCGTTGCATGGCGTAGTCATGTGCTTCTTTCGATGTACCGCCTGAAGCATCTGCGACCATATAAATCTCATAATCGCCTTCAAGCATGGCGCCAAAAGCAAAGGTGTTATTGCACACTTCAGTCCACAAACCTGAAACAATCACTTTTTTACGATTATTTTTTGCAAGCGAATCACGTACTTTTTGGTCATCCCATGAATTCATTGAAGTACGTTCTAGTAAAGGAGCATCTGGAAATACATCTAAAAGTTCTGGGTAGGTATGACCAGAAAAGCTTTCAGTTTCAACCGTTGTAATGGTGACAGGAATATTGAATGTTTTAGCCGCTTTTGCTAACCCTACAGTATTATTCTTTAATACTTGGCGATCTATTGACTGTACCCCAAAAGCCATTTGCGGCTGATGATCAATAAAAATAACCTGACAATTGGTTGGTGATAGTTGTTCTAAAAGTGATTTATTCACGTCTAAACTCCATTATTCATTATATAAGGCTTTAAAATTGCCTACTGGTTATTATCAAAACAGATAAAAATGTAAAAACATAGACAGCAAAACAGCTCGAATCTGTATCCTGTATGGATACAATCAAATCAATGATTGCTTTTTAATTTTTATAGTTTAATCATGGATATATATTTTTTAATTTTTAGTTATCCATGGATCGATTAGACTGTATTTCCACTTTTGTAAGTGTCGTAGAACATGGGAATTTTAGTAGCGCAGCTAGAGCACTCGATATTTCTCGTGATTTGGTAGCCAAACGTGTTTGCTATCTCGAAAATGATTTAAAAACAACACTATTAAATCGAACAACCAGACAAATGAATCTGACCAGTTGTGGGGAAAAATTTTACCAACATTGCAAGGTTATATTGAGTGAATTTGAATGGGCAACTTACGAGATTAGCTATAACCAGCAATATCCTGAAGGCGAACTCAAGCTCAATACGCCCATGTCTTTTAGCAACATTTTCCTTCAACATATCATTTCAGACTTTATTGAGAAATATCCCAGTATTAAAATTGATTTGTTTATGACAGATCAGCTATTAGATGTGAATCAACACAAATTTGATCTGACCATACGCTTAGATGGATCTGCGCCAAGTTTGGCAAATAGTAAAATTTTAAATACCTATCAACGTTATTTATATGCAACACCTGAATATTTCAATCAACATGGATTACCTACTTCTTTAGAAGAACTTAAAGAACATAAGTTTCTAATTTACTATCAAGATAGCCGACATAAAAAATTGATTTTTCAAAAAGATCAGAAAGAAGTGTCTTTTAATTGTTTCCCTGTGATGACGTGTAATAATGGTGAACTATTATTGGATATGTGTTTAAAAGATCACGGTATTGTTTTTCTTCCAGAGTTTATTGCAGAGCCTTATTATAAAGAAGGTAAGTTACAGAAATGTTTGGAAGATTATACCAGTCAGCCACTTCACTTATATGTCACATGGCCAAATCGTAAGATTTTATCGAAGAAAGTAAAACTATTTATTGATTTTTTAACACATCAAATCATTCCCATAAAATAACCAATCTGGGCCTTTTCCACAGGAATTGGCCCAGATTTTTAATTAGTTTGAGGTGTTTCAATTCTCTTATTTTTAAATAAATTTAATAAATTTTGCTCGGCAGATACTGTACTGTTTTCTTCAATAAATGTGGTTGCGTAGTGTTCTAAATGTTCTTCCATCAATTGCGTTGCTCGTTTTTCATCGCCTTGTTCAATGGCATCTAAAATTGCACGGTGTTCATCTGCCGAACAATTATTATGTTTTGGAATTTCATATAAGCCAATTAATAACGAAGTCCTCGCAATAAGTGTCTGCAAATAACTGGTCATGATCGAATTTTGATTAGCTTCAATCAGCTTTAAATGAAATTGACCTGATAGCTTAATCCACTCGGCCCAATTGCCAGCTAAACGCTCATGCGACTCTTGTTCTACCAAAGTCCGAAGCTCACTAAAATCTAGGCGATGAGACTTTTGTGCTAGTTTTCTTACAGTGGCGATTTCCAGCATGCTGCGTGCTTCAAAGACTTCTTTTGTTTCATTTGCACTATGTTTTGCGATGAGTGCCCCACGATTGGGTTGAATTTCAATAACCTTATCATGTGCAAGTTTGACGAAAACACGTCTTAACACTCCTCGCGTTACACCAAATGCTTCGCATAAGGGTGCTTCAACTAAACGTGCGCCAGGGGCAAGTTGTCGATTTAAAATAGCATCTACAATAGCGTTATATATATGGTCATCAATTTCATCATTGCTCATTTCTACGGCTTTTTTTGGTGCATTCGATGGCATTGATTTCTCCATTTTTATTAATGCCTCCTCTTTTTAGAACTTCATCTATTTTGAATAGTGTAAGTTTAACTTAAGCGTTTGGAAATATTTCTCTCATTTTCACAACGCTTATGTTGAGCTGAACAATTTAATATTAGATCTCTAAATATCCACTTATATACCTAAATTTACTTACTTTTTATAAAAAATTAAGCACTTCTCATTTTATAAATCTGTCTCTTCATATCCAAAATCCATACCAGTTTTAATGACTCATAAACACTACTTCCTAAATTTGGCATAACTTTTGCTCAATTAAAATTGTGCACAATTTAAATATCACATTGTACACAATTTTAATTTCATTCTTTTAGACAGAAAAACAATACTGCTGAAAGTGCCTCCATCTTAAGGAAGTGAGTGTTCAAGATGAATAATACCGAAGCAATAATTAAACCTTCTTATGATGCAAAACTGACAAATCAAGACTTAGCTCCTTTAAAAAAGCAAACATGGGGCGCTTATAATATTTTTGCCTTCTGGATGTCTGATGTTCATAGTGTCGGCGGCTATGTCATGGCTGGGAGCCTTTTTGCACTAGGGCTAAATAGCTGGCAGGTACTTTTATCTTTACTCATCGGCATTGCAATTGTTCAGTTTTTTACAAATCTCATTGCCAAGTCTAGCCAACAAACAGGCACGCCCTATCCTGTGATTTGTCGTGCCACTTTCGGTGTGCTTGGTGCAAATATCCCTGCCGTTATCCGTGGTCTTATTGCTGTCGCATGGTATGGCATTCAAACTTATTTGGCCTCCAGTGCTTTTTTATTGGTCATTTTAAAGTTCTTTCCAGAATGGTCAGTCTATGCTGATGTTTCAACTTACGGCTTTCTTGGGCTTTCCTATTTAGGATGGGTTGGCTTCATGCTGCTTTGGTTACTACAAGCGATTGTTTTCTGGTCTGGCATGGACAGCATTCGTAAGTTCATTGACTGGGCGGGTCCAGCTGTCTACGTTGTAATGTTTGCCATGGCAGTCTGGCTGATCTGGAAAGCTGGCTGGCAGAATATTGATTTAAATTTAAGTGGGGTTCAATACGACGGTTTTGCAGTTGTACCAGTCATGATTGGTGCTATTGCGCTTGTTGTCTCATATTTTTCAGGACCGATGCTGAATTTTGGCGACTTCTCTCGTTATGGTAAAAGCTTTAACGCGATTAAAATGGGGAACTTTCTTGGCTTACCAATTAACTTCTTAGGCTTTTCTTTACTTACTGTGGTGTGTATTGCAGCAACGCTTCCAGTATATGGAAAACTTATTACAGACCCTGTCGAGATGGTTGGAAAACTGGATAACACATTTGTAGTCATTTTAGGTAGTTTGACCTTAATGATTGCCACTATCGGAATTAATATTGTCGCTAACTTTGTTTCACCTGCCTTTGATTTTTCCAACGTTTCACCGAGCAAAATTAGCTGGCGCACGGGTGGAATGATTGCAGCAGTAGGTTCAATTTTCATTACCCCATGGAATTTATTTAATAACCCTCAAGTGATCCATTACACCATTGATATTTTAGGTGCATTTATCGGTCCACTTTTTGGTGTATTGCTCGCCGATTTTTACCTCGTTAAAAAACAAAAAATCGTGGTAGATGATTTATATACTTTAGATACTCAAGGCTCGTATTGGTACAAAAATGGTTATAACCACTCTGCCTTTTATGCGTTAATTCCAGCTTCATTAATTCCTATTCTCTGCGTACTTTTACCACAACTGTCTGGGCTGGCTAATTTCACATGGTTTATTGGGATGGGATTCGGTTTTGTCATTTACCGATTTCTTAACCAACCGCTTGCCCATGCTAAATCAGCAATGACTAAGGTAAAAGTACAATGAAAATTAAAATTATTAATCCTAATACCACCCAAAGCATGACTGACAAAATTGCTGCATCAGCAAAGATAGTCGCAAATTCTGATACTCAAATTATTGCTGTGAGTCCTCAAATGGGCCCTGCAACAATTGAAAGTTATTATGATGAAGCCCTAAGTGCCGTAGGTGTGCTAGAGGAAATTCGCCAAGGTGAACTTCTAGATGCAGATGCTTATGTTATTGCCTGTTTTGGTGATCCTGCGCTTTATGCCGCCCGTGAAATCAGTTCGGCACCTGTGATTGGGATTGCCGAAGCAGCTATGCGAACTGCAAGTTATGTAAGTACTGGTTTTAGTGTGGTCACGACCTTACAACGCACAGTGAATATGAGTTGGCATCTGGCTCATCGCTACGGGGCTACACCATTTTGCAAAAATGTTCGAGCTTGTGACATTGCAGTTGAAGAGTTGGAGCTTCCTGACTCAGATGCTTATCGAACAATAAGAGATGAGTGCAAAAAAGCACTCGCAGAAGATAAAAGCGATGCGATTGTTTTGGGCTGTGCAGGTATGAGCGATTTATGCCTAAAACTACAAAACGAGTTGGGCGTAATAGTTATAGACGGCGTTGCAGCAGCAGTTAAACAAGCTGAAATGTTAGTTCAGTTAAATTTAAAAACAAGCAAAGTTGGTGATTGGGCCTCACCTCCTGTAAAGAACTACACAGGCATATTGTCAGGTTTTGGAGTACGCTAAAGAGTTAATATTTCAATTCCAGCTCAAAACTCAGATTTGGAATTGAAACAAAGAATAATCAAAAGAATTAAGCCTCTGCTAACTCTGGCTGTTGTTCTTCTTTATAAAATGGCACATCGCCATTAATAGTTGCGCGGTGCATAATTCGATGGGCATCGCCATAATCAAATAATGCTTTATGTTGTGTGCAACGGTTATCCCAAATCGCGACGTCACCGTCTTGCCATTTCCAGCGTAAATGAAATTGCTCTTGGGTCGCATGTTCAAACAAGAAGTTAAGTAATTGCTCACTTTCTTGCTCGGGTAACTCATTAATGTGTGTGGTAAAACCCTCGCTTACAAATAACAAAGGCTCACCTGTAACCGGATGAGTACGTACCACTGGGTGAACTACTGGCGGGTTACGCTTAAAGGTTTGTAAAAGCTTTTCACGCTCTTCTTCGTTATGGGCAAAACGCTCAAGTGGAAAAGACTTACGAATATCGTGTGTTGCAGTTAAGCCACGCAATTTTTGCTGTAACTCAAGCGGAAGCCCTTTAAAAGCTGCTGTATTACTCGACCACAACGTGTCACCGCCTACAGGTGGAATTTTAATGGCTTGCAACACACAACCTAAAGGTGGAGTTTTACTAAAAGTCACGTCTGTGTGCCAAAGTTCATTGTCACGCAAATCTTGTTTCCAACTGTCGAGTACCATCACCTCAGGTACATCTTCAATTGAAGGATAAATCGGGTGCACATGCAACGTGCCAAAACTACGGGCCAAGTCTGCTTGTGCTTGCGGAGCTAATTGTTGCTTTCGAAAAAAAATGACTTGATGATCAAGCAAAGCCTGCTGGATTTGTTGCGTTGTCTGTTCATTTAACGCATTCAAATCAATATCGTGAATAATTGCGCCAATGGTAGGCTTGATCACTTCTATATTTAAGTTTGCTACTACTGTATTCATCTTCTTTACTACAACTGCTGACCATACCAAGGAGAAAACTGTTTTTGTAACCAACGTAAAAACAGCTCAAAACTAACTGCGACAATCGCAATCACAATAATGCCCAGAATCACCGTATCGGTAATTAAGAACTGTGCTGCCGATTGCACCATAAAACCAATACCACGGTCCGCTGCAACCAACTCAGCTGCAACTAATGTTGACCAGCCCACCCCAAGACCAATACGAATACCGGTAATAATATGAGGCAAAGCGGTTGGTAAAATGACATGCCAAAAGACTTGTGACTGACTTGCCCCTAACGACAATGCCGCACGTTCACGATTAAGCTGATGGCTTAACACACCATGCGCACTACTAATAATGACAGGCGCCAAAATCGAGAAGAAAATCAAAAGTACTTTTGTGGTTTCACCAATACCGAACCAAATAACAAGTAATGGCAAATAAGCTAACGGTGGAATTGGACGTAATAATTCAACCAAAGGATCTAGAACAGCGCGAACCCATTTGTTCAGCCCCATCCACAAACCCAGCGGAACACCAATCACCACGGCAGCAATCAAAGCTAAAAATACACGAGAAATGCTGGCTGCCAAATGTTGCCACAAAGTTGCTTTCATAAAGCCTTCTTGGCTGACCGATATAAATTTTTGCCAGACTGCCTGTGGACTCGGTAAAAACAGTTCAGGTACAACATGCAAAGCAGTAATGAGGAACCAGAGTGCAACTACACTTCCCACACTGATTATGCTGACCGCCAAAGTACGATGCTTCTCAAAAAATGATGATAGAAATGAAGCATTTTCTGTTTGCACATTTAACTCAGGTTTAAGCTCTGCTTTGTCATATTCATAGACGTTATCTTTAGTGTTCATGTAGGTAACGCCTCCTTACCGCTTTGTTTTTGTGCCCTTAAACTTTCAAATAACTGTTCTCTGAGCTGAATAAATTGAGGATCCGATTTAATTGAACGAATAGACTCGCCCTGACGGTACCGTTGGGCAAAATCGAGGTGTAGAGTTTCTACAATTTTGCCTGGATGCGCTGTCATCAGAACTAACTGATTGCTGAGCAATAATGCTTCTTCAATGTCATGAGTAATCAAAAAGAAGCTTTTATTTTGTTGAATCCATAAATCGAGCACTAACTGCTGCATGTTTTCACGCGTAAAAGCATCTAATGCGGCAAAAGGTTCATCTAATAAAATAAACGGCGCGTGACTGATCAAAGCTCTGGCAATACCAACACGTTGTTTCATACCACCGGAAAGTTCCCAGATATTGGCTTTTTCAACGTGACTTAAACCCACAATTTTTAAAATTGCACTCACTTGTTTCTCAATCTCTGCACGCTTTAAACCTTTTAACTGCAAAGCGAAGCCAACATTATCTGCAACATTCAACCAAGGAAGTAAGGCATGATCTTGAAATACAACAGCACGAGTTACATCTGGTCCAGTTACGACTTCATGATTTACAAGCACATCACCAGAACTCGGCTTTTGAAACCCTGCCAAGATATTAAGCAAAGTTGTTTTGCCACAACCCGACTCACCTAAAATCACGGTTAAAGAACCTTCTTCAATGGTTAGGTTAATGTCTTGTAAAACTGGCTTTTGCTGTTTAGGAAAAGTCAGATGAATATGTTTGGCTTCAAGTACACTCATGACAACTCCTTAAGGCTGCAAAAATGAAGAATTCACATTGCCTTTATAATCGGCTTTAAGTTGATCGACCTTGCCCTGACCTTTTAAGAACTTCGCTGTATCAAAAATATTTTGCGCAAATTCACCATCTAATGTTTGTTTTTGCTGAGCGTGGTCAAGATAAATATTTCCACTTAATAAAAGCGGGATATCTTTTGCATCAGAACCTGTGAGCTGCGCAATTTTTTGCACGTTATCGGCATCTTTAACGTAAGCGGCTGGGTCTTGGTTATATTTTTCGAGTTGCTCAAGTGTGGTTTGGACAAAAGCTTTCAAAAAGTCAGGATTTTTCTCTGCAAAGTCTTTACGTACAACCCATAAGTCATAAGTTGGAGCACCCCATTCACCGACTTGTTTTGAGTCAGTTAAAACCGTACCAGATGCTTTGGCTTTACTTAAAGCAGGTTCCCACACATAGGCAGCATCAATATCACCACGTTCCCAAGCAGCTGAAATTTCAGGTGGACGCAAGTTAATAATTTTTACTTTGTCTTCTGGAATGTTCCAATGTTTAAGTGCAGACAAAAGGCTGTAATGGGTTGTCGAAACAAACGGTACAGCAATGGTTTTGCCAATTAAATCTTGAGGAGTTTTAATGCCTGATTTATTACTCACCACGAGTGCTTCAGATGCACCAAGTTTTGAAGTAATTAAGAATACTTCAATCGGTAAATTACGGCTTGCCGCGGCAGCAAGTGGGCTTGAACCAATATTACCAAGTACCACATCACCTGAAGCAAGTGCATTGACAACATCTGAACCCGCATCAAATTTTTTCCATTGAATAGTACGTTGACTATGTTTTTCATAGTCTCCATTCGCCTGTGCAACTTTGCTTGGGTCAACCCCAGTTTGATAAGCAATCACGACAGGTTTATTGTCACGAACTGAAGCACTTGTATTATTGTCTTTTTTATTTTGCCATACGATAAATGCAACAATTGCGACTATAACAATTGCCGTGATAATCAACGGTTTGGTCTTCGTGCTCATAATTTCATGATCTTTCAATAATATAAGCTCATGGTATGCAGCTGGCCTTATAATGAAAAATAAAAAAATATGAGTTGCTTATCTGGTTTTTATAAATAACTTTTCTTCATAAGTTTTTATCTTTTGGTAAAAAGCAAATTTCAAGCAAACTTACAGATTAGTGGTAAAATTAAATTACTTATATATCAATAATTAAAAACGATATTCCCAAATCATATGATCAGAAGACCCTGACATCCCCCTTTTAATTATTTTATCCTACTCATATTTCATCATTTTTATTTTTGTCTCTATACCCAAAGTTTTGCATTTCATTAATTTTCATTCTTTTATATAAAGTACAGATTTTATTATCTTTTTATCTTGAATCTTCTGCAAATATTAAGATTTGGACAAATCTTTTTCTGGTTTATACATGAGGCAAATTTAATTTTTATTTTTAAGAGGAGAAAAATTCTTTTGTTTAAACATTCTCAAATTTTGACAAAAACATTAATTACAACGTCTTTGCTTACATTCAGCCTCTCAAGTCATGCAGCCCTTACCTTTGGCAATGCTGAAGAAGGTGAACTTAAAGTAAGTGGTACTGTTCGGGCTAAATATATTTATGATTTTGACTCTGATCCCACTACCAGTAAATTTTCTTTTAATGACGCGGTCTTATGGCTAGATTACAACTCCCCGAAATGGATAGGCCGCCTAGATTATCGGGTTTATGAATATTACGGGCATTTAGGAGATGCCAATTGGCTTACCGATGCGTGGTTAGGTTATAAAATTAATGACAACAGTAAAATTATTGCTGGCTTAAACCCCGTTCCTTTTGGCTTGGGCCGCTTTTGGGGAAATACTTATTATTTAGGCATTGCCAATAGTGCTGGTTGGGAAGATGTACACAACCTTGGGGTAAAATATGATTTCAATGATGGAATCAATGAAGCACAACTCGCCTTTTATCCTACCGATGGTGGCACCTATAGAGGTAAAAGCAAAGACTCGAGTCGTTTTAGTATCAACCCTGTCAATGCAGATGACTCTGTACCGCAAGGCACTAATACCAAAGAAAAGAACTCAATTGTTGTTCGCGGTGCTCATACCTTTAAGAATATCTTAGGCCAAGAAAATTTCTCTACTCAACTTGGCGCCTCTGCATGGTACTCCACCATTGAAAATAAACGTTCAGGACAAGATGGCGATCGCCAAGTCTATTCAGTTTTTAGCAATACCAATTACAATCAATGGAATTTACAGCTTTTGGCTGGTTATCAAGACATTGATAATGCCGACGCTCAATATAAAGACCACCTGACTTTAGGTGGTTTCGATTATTCATTTAACTCAGCAACCAAAGGCCAGATTTATTCAGCAGAACTCAGCTATTTATTTCCTCAGCAGTTTGGCCCAATTACCTCTGTTCGCCCCTACCTAAACTATAGTTCTTATCGAAAAGAGCAAGATGGCTTCAAAGACTCCACCCGTTTTATTCCCGGCATTGCGTTTAACTATCAAAAATTGACAGTACAAGCCGAGTTGCTGGTGGGTAAACACGATCCATATTTAGGAGACAGTGAAGGCCTTGCGGCTGGTGGAACTAACGATAAATGGAACAAAAAAGCATTTGTAATTTTTGCTTATTACTTCTAACTCCAAAACAAAGGCCAACAGATGTTGGCCTTTGTTTTTATTTAGATATCTATTTCACTCTAGTCAATTACTGGTGAATTATTGAGAGGAAGTTCTGTTTTATCTTCATCAATAACATCAACATCTTGGGCGGTAGGCTCAAACTTAATCAGTAGTCCAATCACAATTAAAGGAATAAACGCAAAGATAGAAATAATCAGGTAAACATCGGTTTTATATCCCGCCATCCAGATTGGTAAAACAAACAAAGCAATTGCTTGAGCAACGCCCGTTACTGCCCGGTTAAAGCCAACCCCAACGCCACGAATCGAAGCTGGATAAGCCATGGTTGGATAAACCATCATTTGTGCACCTGGCCCAAAACCTTCAGCAAAAAGCCAAAGCCCGAGCATGCCAATTGCAGTGTAGAGTAAAAAGCTATTACCGGGTTCACCAATGAATGCCAAGGCAATGAGGGCTATAAACTGGAGTAAAAAGCCTGTAAGCAACACATGACGAGATTTAAATCTGCTGGCAACAAATACACCTAACAGCCCGCCCGTAAATGCAAACAATAAATTAAGCCCGAGTGTTGTAGTAATGGTCGTCAAGACATCGGTATGAAAGAAACGCGTTAAAATAGAAGGTAAAAAGAAGGCAATGGTCGTGTACTGAAATGCCACCGAAATGTGAATCACAATTGCCACAATAGTTCTTGGCAAATAGGTTTTATTAAATAAAACTGCAAAACCCTCACGCTTTTTCTTTTCAGCAGTTCTTTCTACTTTTTCAACTGTAGCGACTGCATGAATTGCATAGGATTCTTGTAGAACTTGAGCGGCCCCTTTTAAATCGCCTTGGTTTGCAAGCCAGATTGGTGACTCAGTCAAATATTTACCGCGAATAAAAATAATAAGTAATGCTGGCACTGCTCCAAAAATTAAGGATGCTCGCCATAACCAGTTGCTATGCTCGGGTGGTAAAAGAAAATAAAGCGCCAGAACCAGCCCAAAACACACCGAAGAAGCGGCATACCACATTGGGCACCATGCGGCTAGACGCGCTGCCTTGTTGCTACTACCGTTAAATTTGGAAAACTCAGATAAGTATGACATTGCAACAGGCAAATCAATACCAACACTAATTCCCATAATGAATCGGGCTAAAATCAAAACCCAAACATTTGGTGCAAAGCCCGCGACAATTGCAGCAATAACAAACAGCACCATGTCCGCCATGAAGACCCGATAACGGCCGATTTTATCTGTCAGCCAACCACCAATCAGGTTACCCACAATGGTTCCGCAAACAATTGCTGATGCCACCACACCGGTCATGACTGGGTTTAAGGAAAACTCTGAGATGACTTGCTCAATACCGAAAGAGAGCGTTGTTAGATCATAGGCATCAATAAATACGCCAATCAGTGCCAACCAAATAACTTTATTCGATTTACCCTTCCCTGCAAATTTGGAAATTAATTGTGAAACATCATCGGGAGATTTAATTTCATAACGATGGTTATGATCGAGTTCTTGTATGCTCACTTAATAATTCCTGAATTTTAATCACAGGAACAAAATAATGATTATTTACATAATACAAAAACAAATTAATCTGATGTTTTAATCTAAATTATAGAATTATCTTTTCATTATTAACTCAGCAGTAAAATCGATATAAAAAGACAAAATAAAAGCTGGTATTTAACCAGCTATTTATTTAAAGACTTTCCAAAATATTTAACTCGCCTCAGCAAGTTTTAACTCTTTTAGATTACGATATTTTGCACCTCGGTGATTTTCAGGCAAATATGGCCCAGCACCAAATAGTTTTTCTCTTAATGTTCCTTGTGCATATGAGGTTTGATATACCCCTCGTTTTTGCAGCTCCGGCACAATAAACTCAACTACATCGGCAAAGGTTTGATGCGCCAAAATGTAGGCTAAGTTAAAGCCATCGACATCGGTATCTTCAACCCATTGCTGTAGAGCATCCGAAACGGTTTCTGCCGAACCTACAAGTACAGGTCCATTACCACCTAAACTATTCCAATTTGCAATTTCTTCAATGGTCCAAACACGTTCTGGGTCTGCATTTACATAAGAATCTAATAAAGATTGAATGGCATTGGTTTGAATATATTCAACTTTATCGGTGGGTTGATATTGTGAAAAATCCACACCCGACCAGCCAGACAGCAATGTTAAAGCGCCATCGTAGCTTCCATAGCTTTGATATTCTTTAAACTTAGCCTGTGATTTTGCATCGGTTTCATCAGTGACAATCGACAAAAGTGCATAAATTTTAACTGAGTACGGGTCGCGGCCTTCTTGGACCAATTTTTGGCGAATGCCCTGTACCACTTTTTTAGTGGCAATTTTAGACGGCGCTGCGATGAATACACACTCGGCATTTTGACTCGCAAACTTCTGGCCGCGTGATGACGCGCCTGCTTGATAAAGTACTGGCGTTCGCTGCGGTGATGGTTCACAAATATGGATGCCCGGTACAGTAAAGTATTTACCTTCGTGCTGAATTGGATGCACTTTTTTATAGTCAGCAAAGATACCGCTTTCACGGTCACGTAGTACCGAACCCTCTTCCCAAGAACCTTCCCAAAGTTTGTAAAGGACTTCTAAGTATTCATCAGCAATATCATAACGATTATCATGGTTAACCTGAGTTTTTAGGCCCAAGTTTTTTGAACCGCTTTCCAAATAAGACGTCACGATATTCCAACCAACTCGCCCTTTGGTTAAATGGTCTAGCGTGCTAATACGTCTAGCAAAAGGATACGGATGTTCAAAGGAAATAGAAGTCGTGACACCAAAACCCAAGTGCTTTGTGACTGCGGCCATCGCTGGCACAATCTGCAAAGGATCATTGACTGGAACTTGCACCGCGCCTGTTAAAGCATGTTCAGCACTTTGATGATAAACGTCATAAATACCAAGCACATCTGCAATAAAAATACCGTCAAAAAAACCACGCTCAAGAATTTGGGCTAAATCCGTCCAATATTCTAAATCTTTATATTCAACAGATCGATCTTGAGGATGTCGCCATAATCCAGGAGATTGGTGGGCAATACAATTCATTTCAAAAGCGTTAAAACTAATTCTCTTAGTCATAAAATATCAACCAGCATTTTATTTAATTTTTATACTAAAGCAATTTTTATATTTTCTTTATAATATATACCCCAAACAAAATATGATTTTATTCTAATAGTTTTTTATAATTTATTTTAAAAAATATAAATAATATTAAGCCGCTAAAAATAGCAGCTTAATATCTAAAACTATAATTTATTGTTTAGCAACTTCACCAATTCGCCATTGATACGGTGGTAATGTGCCGTTCACACTAAAATCACCTACAATTCGATTTTTAAATACTCTTGGGTTATGTGAAGATAAAGTTCTTACATTACGCCAATATCGATCTAGACCTAAATCTTTGTCTGTTGCAGAAGCACCTAAAGCGTCAAATAAAATCGTGGAAGCATTTAAAATTAGATCGGTAATGACCGTTTGAGACTGCGCACTTTCAAGCTCGGCAAGTGCATTTTGTTCTTCTTCAAGCTGCTCATTATTTTGAAATGCAGCCAAGTAAGCACGCTGTAAGCTTTGTGCAACTTTTTCAACAATCGCTCCTGCACTATAAGCCGCGCCACGGATTTGGCCTACGACTTGTAAAATTTGCGGATCCTGCTTTACAAATTGGGCATTCGCATGCGTATAGTTTCGGGTACGTTTAGCAACAGCTTGAGAAACATCATAGGTTGCAGCACGTCCTAGACCTGTAATGATTGCTAGCTGGACCAGTTGATAGTAAGCCGCTGAATATTTAAAACGGTCATCGTCAGGTAAAATTTCAGTTTCATCCACCAATACGTCATGGAAATATGCTGTACCACTCGCGGTAAGTTGCTGACCAAAGCCATTCCAGTCATCAACAATTTCAACACCTTCATCTTCACGGCGAACAACGACTGAGCCAGATTCACCCTTTAAATCTGTTACACCAACATCCACCCAGTCTGCATATAGACTCCCTGTGGTGTAATATTTTTTCCCTTTAACGCGAATTTTTCCTTCACTGTCTCGATATAAATGAGTTTCGAACTGATCGATTGACTCTTTCCCGCCTTCAGACCATGCACTACCCACTGTTTCGCCATTGGCAATTCGGTTAAGCCAACGCTGTTGAAACGCCTTATCTTTACTTACCAAGACATCTTCTGTAAAACCAAAATGCACACGCAAAGCTTGCGGTAAGTTTGAGTCGGCCTCTGCAAGTTCAATGAGCAATGCAAATAGTTCAGGAATGGTTGCATCAAAGCCCCCATGAGTTTTTGGAAGTCTTAACCGTGTAAAACCAATATCCTTAAGCCATTGAAGTTGTTCATAGGGCAAAATATGCTGCTGCTCACGGATTAAAGCCCCTTCTTTAATACGGGCAAAAGTCGGTCTGAAGTTACTTGCCAATTCATCATACCGTTCAGAAGGTCCTTCACCCCATACCCGCGAAATGATTGAAGCCTGACTCAGTGCAGCGTGAGTTAATGAACCGAGATGATGCTCAAAATTTAAATTTGTCATGTAAGTAAAACCAATATTGCTTTGCTTTTACCATAAAATATTTATTTCACATGAAAACGATTATTTTTTTATAACAGTATTCAATCTTGATATAACACCAATCAAAAGCATGGCATTGCTAAGCAATTTGTTTTTTGTGAAGACTATGCTGACTTTGCAATAAGGTTTGCATATATTCTGAATAGACAGAAAGTTTTTCGAAAATATGCTCTGAATAAAACATGTCATCAATTAAGTGTGTCATTTGACTGGCAGTAAAGGTATCGCATAGGCCGACCAGTGCTGCATTCATTTGAGCAAACAGAGCGCATAATTGAACATGCATTTCATCTTTATTTTTAAATAATAATTTACGCATATCCAACTGATCCAAGCCTTTTAGACCCTTATCTTTTATGACTTTTACCCAATGAATTTTTATTTTTAAGAACTGTTCAAGTTGCTTTAACGCCTCTAAATCAAGCTCTAAATGGGTAATTAAAAAAACTGTAGAGATATCACTTCGACACAATGCTTTGATTAAATTCAAATAAATAAAGTCAGCTTCTCCCATCTCCATTAATTCTAAATCTAGATATATTTTTAGGCTTTCTAGAACTTCGTCTACCTTAAATACGACCTTCTTGTCAGCTTGATAGTATTTATTAAGGATATTTAGCACAGGTGGAGTCGCCGGTGTTGTATAAATGGCTGCTTTGTTTAAGTTTGCAAAAATAAATGGCGAGAATAGATAAGTCAAACTGCTTTGCTGTGGCTCAATGTGAGACTGAATTAAATACACGGTTTGAGTTTTAGAAAAATCCCTAAGTATTTTCGCTCTAAGTAAGGTTGCTTCAAGGTTCACATAAGTCTGTTCCAACTGATCTATTACCAAGGTGGAAATAGACTGATTTTTAATAATTTTATGAATAATGTTCAGTTGAGAAGTGATAAACATTTTTTAACATCCAAGCTATTTTAGAAGCGCTACACTTACACTTAGGTCTTTAAGAAACACGCAACAACCAGGCCCTACACAAAACAACAATGGAATAGAAAAGAAGAACACTATCATGTACTTATATAAAATCTAAAACAGCGTTCACATTGAGTCTTGAAAGTTGATTTAGGTTGGCGGTAAATCCTGTTCATTTTTATTTTGAACTTTAGAGGACTGGATATATAGCTACAGATGATTGAAAAAAAACTATAGCACGCCATCAAAACACGGTTTAACTGTTATAGTTTTATAAAAAATTTCTGTATCTACATATACAAATACAGTGAGTGCATGATTAAGAAAACTTCTTAAGGTAGGTAGTTTTCATGAAACGATCTATTGCATATCGCCAGATATTTCATCAATGTTTCAATGCAACATGTATTTTTACAAATGCAACATCAAGCCTAAACTTTGTTAACAGATTGAGAACAATCAATCGTTCTATTCTCTTGAAATATCAAGCAATTATGTTGCTTTACCCTGTTGGCACTTTACTTGCTAAGAACATTTATCACAGAAGTAAGCTTAATTGCCAAAGTACTTTTTTGCCTGAAATTAAGTATTTAAATCATTTAATCATCATCAGCTAGTTCACAGGGGGAAAGTTTATGAGCCTCGGTCTAACCGCTTTAGAATTAGCACGAATACAATTTGCTTTTACAGTATCCTTCCATATTATTTTTCCGGCCACCTCTATTGGACTTGCCTGTTTTTTGGCAGTTTTAGAATGGAAATGGTTAAGAACGCAAAACCCTATTTATAAAGATCTATTTAAATACTGGATTAAGATCTTTGCCGTTGCGTTTGGTATGGGAGTTGTTTCCGGTGTCGTGATGAGTTACCAGTTTGGTACCAACTGGAGTGAGTTTTCACGAGTAGCAGGAAGCATTACTGGTCCTTTACTTACCTATGAAGTCTTGAGTGCCTTCTTCTTAGAAGCGGGTTTCTTAGGAATCATGCTGTTTGGTTGGGGCCGTGTTGGTCCTAGAGCCCATTTCTTTGCAACGCTTATGGTTGCCATCGGAACATGTATTTCCATGTTCTGGATTCTATCTTCCAATAGCTGGATGCAAACGCCGCAAGGTTTTGCCATCGAAAATGGCATTATTGTGCCAAAAGACTGGCTAGCTATTGTCTTCAACCCGTCCTTCCCTTACCGCTTTGCACATATGGGTGCTGCTGCCTTCTTGGTTTCATCTTTATTGGTAGTGGGAACATCTGCATGGCACTTGGTAAAGGGCCGTCGTGATGAATTGGTGAAAAAATCATTCTCGATGGGTCTTTGGATGGTGCTTGTGACTTCTTGTTTACAAGTGGTAATTGGCGATAACCACGGTTTAAATACTCGTGAGCATCAACCGGCCAAACTTGCTGCTATGGAAGGTCACTGGGAAACCAATCATAACGAGCCTATGCCGTTACTATTATTTGCCATACCGGATATGAAAGAAGAACGAAATCACTTTGAAGTGGGCGTTCCATATTTGGGTAGCTTAATTTTGACTCACAGTTTAGATGGTCAAGTGACTGGCTTAAAAGAATTCGCACCTGAAGACCGTCCAAACTCGACCATTATTTTCTGGAGTTTCCGTGTCATGGTGGGTCTTGGCGTCCTTATGGTCACCTTATCACTCATTGCTCTTTGGTTACGTAAAAGAGGAAAACTCTATGAAACATCATGGTTTCATAAATTTGCTGTAGTGATGGGGCCTGCAGGTTATGTGGCAATGCTGGCTGGGTGGATTACTACCGAAGTAGGCCGTCAACCTTGGGTGGTATATGGCATTATGCGAACCAAAGATGGTTTATCACATACTGTTTCAGCAGATCAGGTGGGTCTAAGTCTCTTTATTTTTGTGGTGGTTTACACCATCGTTTTTGGTAGCGGTATCTACTACACCTTAAAACTCATTAATAAAGGCCCTGTATTTATCGACACGCCAAATATGGAAGCAGGCGGCGTAGGACACTTTAAAACACCGATGCGTCCACTTAGTGCAGTTGATGAAAATATTGACAGCAAACAAAACTCTGGGGAGAACCGTCATGATTGATCTTTCTTTAATATGGGTCGGTATTATCGGTTTAGGTGTTTTAATTTACGTGGTCATGGATGGCTTTGACTTAGGAATCGGGATTATGTTCCCCTTCATTAAGAATAGCCAAGAACGTGACGTGATGATGAATACCGTCGCTCCTGTCTGGGATGGTAATGAAACCTGGATGGTACTTGGGGGTGCTGGCCTGTATGCAGCCTTCCCGCTGGTCTATTCAACGGTTTTATCTGCGCTCTACCTGCCTATTATTTTCATGGTCATTGCCTTGATTTTCCGTGGAGTTGCTTTTGAATTCCGTTTTAAAGCTCATCGGACCAAACACCTTTGGGACTTAGCTTTTATTTGGGGTTCGGTTTTAACGAGCTTCCTCCAAGGGATTATTTTAGGGGCCTATATTCAAGGGATTAAAACCGAAAACGGTATTTTTGCCGGTGGCCCTTTTGACTGGCTTACTGCATTCTCCATTTTCACAGGTATTGGTGTAGTTGCCATGTATGCCACTTTAGGCTGTGGTTGGCTCATTTTAAAAACTGAAAAAGGCTTGCAGCAACGTATGTATGAGCTGATGCCAAAGTTAATTATTGCGCTGCTCATTATCTTTGGTGCCGTCAGCTTATATACGCCGTTAACACACCCCGAAATTGCAGAGCGTTGGTTCTCTTTACCAAATCTGTTTTATTTTAGTCCAGTGCCTATTTTGGTCTTATTGTTTGTTGGCCTGATTTTATCGGCATGTAAAAAACAGCAAGATCACAAACCATTTATATATACCTTGGCATTGGTCTTCCTTGCCTTTACTGGTTTTGTAATTAGTTTGTGGCCAAATATCATTCCACCATCAGTTACGATTTGGCAAGCGGCAGCGCCTCATTCCAGTCAAATGTTTGCTTTAGTGGGTGCGCTTATTCTGATTCCAATCATTATTACTTACACCATTGTGTCTTACTGGGTATTCCGTGACAAAGTTCGTGTAGGTGATGAAGGTTATCATTAAGGTACGGGGGTGTTATGAAAAAGTCGTCAGTTAAACTCAGTCAAACCCAATGGTTTATTCTGTTATGGCTTGGCGGTTTTTTAGCCTTAGCTGTGATTGCGGGTTTGTTTAAAGTGATATTGATTTATGCTGCCCCTTACTTAAAGTAAACCCATCCTTATAAACAAATGCCGTTTGTAGATTCTGCAAGCGGCATTTATTATTGGTTCAGTGCATCTTTTATTTTGTTATTTCGTGCAGCCCATACATGTATAAATCCGAACAACTCGCCCATAGCATTCGCCAACTTATTGAAAGCGGCACTTTAAATGCACATGAGAAATTACCTTCATTAAGAGATCAGGTCCAACGTTCTGGTTTTAGTTTAATGACTGTGATGAATGCTTATCAGGAGCTTGAATCACAAGGTCTGATCTATTCAAAAGAAAAATCGGGATATTTTGTTGCCGAGCAAATTGCACTAAAGCCACTGGAACAATATTCGGTCGTTTCACTTAATTCTAAAATTGAAATTAATTCTTTAGTTTTTAAATATCTTAAATCGATTCAACATGAGTCTGTTGTGCCTTTTGGTTCAGCTTTTCCTGATAGTCAACTTTTAGCTGCTCCCAAACTTATTCAAATTATGGGGCAACTTGCACGGCAAAGGCAAAGCTATGACCAGACAGCAAGCCTACCTCCCGGTAATTTAGCGTTAAGAAAACTAATTGCTCAGCGCTACTGTATGCAAGGCATACAGACCGATCCAGATGACATTGTCATTACATCTGGAGGATTAGATGCACTCAATCTTTCTTTACAAGCAGTAGCTAAACCGGGTGACTATATTCTATTGCAACAAACCGTGTTTTACGGTGCTTGGCAGGCTGCTGAACGTTTAGGGCTTAAGGTCATTACCATTCCCGAACATCCACAACATGGTTTTGACCTAGAGGCTTTTGAGCAGGTTATTCATACATATCCAATTAAAGTATGTTGGCTCATGTTAAATAGCCATAATCCGATTGGGTTTACGGTCAGTGATGAGATTAAATATAAAATTGCCAAACTGCTTCATGAACACCAAATTTACTTAATTGAAGATGATGTGTATGAAGAGCTTTATTATGGCGGGCAAAAACCACTTTCGATGAAGTACTTTGACCAACAAAATCTGGTACTGCACTGCTCTTCATTTTCTAAAACTTTAGGGGCAGGTTTTCGGGTAGGTTGGGTCTATGCGGGTAAGTTTTCAGATCATATCCAACACTTGCAGCTCATGAGTACTATTTCAGTGAATGCACTCATCCAAAATGCCTTGGTTGAGTTCTTGTCTCATCATCATTATGAAAAGCATTTGCGCACACTTAGACTTTCACTTGAACGTTATAAAAAGCAGTTTTACCACTATTTGAAGCAACATCTGCCCGCGATCTGTGAGATTTATTATTACCCAAGCGGTTATTTTCTATGGGTTAAATTGCCTCATAAACTCGATAGCATGCAAATTTATGAAGAACTCATCCAACAAGATATTGGTGTTGCGCCAAGCCCACTCTTTAGTGTTTTACCCGCACAGCAGCATTATTTAAGAATCAATTGTTCTTTTGAGTGGAACGAAAAAATTCAAACTGCTTTAGATCAAGTCATCAAAACCATTCAACAAAGGGTCGAAGCAAGCCTGTAAAGTGATGCTTCGACCTAAGCACAATTTTAAAGTATTTAATTTATGATAGTTTCATCTTAAAGCGCGATTTTAAGGGTAAGAATATCTGGATGTTAATATGGAAATAGATGAAGAACTGACTCTTTAAAAAATACAGATTTTTTTGGCCTTTATGCGCTGTGGCAATTTGTCTAAAACCGCGGCAGAAATGCAACTGAGTAATGTCAGTGTTCATAAAGCACTACACTCTTTAGAAAGCGCGTTACGTTGTCCTCTTTTTAAAAATGAAGGCCGTAACCTCATTCCTTTAAAAAGTGCTTATGTCTTTGAAGAACGGGCACAAAAAATCGTACAAGACATTTTTATTACCGTAAATAAAACCAGAGAAGCCGCAGGCTTTGCAGCCAAGGTTTTACATTTAGGTTCACTTTATTCTTTGACGGTAAACACAATTCCAAATGTGATTAGTGGTCTTAAACTCAGACGTAGTGAGCTTGATATTCAATTATTACTCAGTTCAAATCAGGATTTGGTAAAAAAGCTCAAAGCAACTGAGCTGGATGCAATCATTGTGGCTTTAAACGAAACCACACAGGATGATGATTTTGAAATTTTGCCGATGTTTTCAGACGACATTTTTTTGGCCGTCAATAAAGATTCAAAATATGCTGAGTTTAAAGATATTGATTTAAGCCTTTTAAAAGAAGAAACTTTTTTAACTTTAACCAAGGGTTTTGCAACTCATAACGACAGCGACATCATTTTTAAAAAAGCCGGTTTTTCACCTAAAGTTGCTTTGCAGGTCAATGATATTTTTACCCTAATTAGTATGGTTAGCTCAGGTGTAGGTTTCGCACTATTACCTGGTCGTATTTCTGCGGTTTATGAAAGTTCGGTAAAACTTATTCCCTTAAAACAGCAATACCACATGCAACAAGAAATTGGTCTGGTCTTTTTAAAAAGTAAAGAACGCGACCCAAACTTACTTGCTCTGATTGCTGAATGTCGAATGTTTGCATCTAACTTTAAAAGATAGAAGCTGCTGCGAATAACAACAGCTCTTTTGCCTGATTATAAAATACGTATTAACCCACCAAAGCTTTAACCGCAAAGAACAGAATAGTTGGACCCATTAAACAGCCAAGGCCCGTGTGAAAAGTTGCTGTAAGTGCACCGTAAGGCACTAAACGGCGGTCTGTAGCCGCTAAACCAGCTGACACACCACTTACCGTTCCTGCCAAACCACCAAAAATCATCGCAGAACGTGGATTGTCTAATCCCATAAATTTCGCAGTGAGTGGTGTTGAAACCATTACACAGATTGCTTTCACCAAGCCAGTTGCAATTGATAATGCCATGACCTCAGAACTCGCACCAATGGCCGCACCCGTAACTGGCCCAACAATGTAAGTCACTGCACCTGCGCCAATTGTGGTAATACTTACCGCATCGCGATAGCCAAAAATCCACGCAAACATACAACCGACAATAAATGGCAAAATGGTCCCGAGAAATAAAGAGAAGGCACCAATAAATCCAGCTTTTTTGGCCTCAGTCGCTTGTACTTCAAATGCTGTGGCTACAATAGTAAAGTCACGAAGCATTGCACCGCCCATGAGTCCTACACCTGTAAAAAGTGCAAGGTCAGTCAAGCCTTTTTCACCACCTGTCATTTTTCCGCCAAACCATGCCAAAATCAAACCAATTACAATCGCAATTGCTGAAGCATGCACACGTCCATTGGTTAAATATTTAGAGAGCTTGGTCGACAGCCACATAATTAAGGCAATTAAAGCAAAAGCTGTAATTAAACCTAAATGTGTTAAGTCTTTTAATAATAATTCAACCATGAACTTTACCTCCGATTCGGTTTAAGGCTGTGTCCTCTTCTTTAGGTAAAGGGCTGGCTTTGTTAAATCGACTTAGACCAGCAATAGTGAGCGTACAAACTGCAACTGAGACTACAGCCGCAAAGAGTGCCATATGGCCACTCGATAATGCTGCCACTACATTTTGTTGGGCTGCCATAGCAACAACAACCGGGATATACATGGTGCCCCAGAATGAAACTCCTTTTTCAGTTTCAACTGTCATCATTCCACGTTTTTCCATCCATAACCGTATACAAATGAGTAAAATCATGGCGATACCCACGCCACCAACATTGGACTTTACACCCAATAAAACGCCTAATAGATCACCAGCAATTACACCAACCAAGGTGCAAAGTGCGAGTAAACCAACTCCATATATAATCATGACAATCCCTCATATCCTTGGATCATTTATGCTTTTGTAAAATCTGACTCAAAAAGAAAAACTATTTGCCTGTTCTTTTTGCATTGCCATCTGAATGCTGTCTAAACGTGTTCCCTGAAATGACAATACAGTTCCTTCTTTAAATGTTCGACGTGCAAGTGTAGTAAGCACCGTTCCCGGCAAAGCTTCGATCTGTAACCTCACACCTCGCTCCCATGCAGCTTGGATGGTACTTTCCCAATCTACAGTTCGACTCATATTAAAAGCCAAGTCATCACCAATCTGTTCTGGCCTGCTAAGCGTACGAGCCGTTGTACCACTTAAATAACGTATTTTAGGCTGCTTTAAAGTCACTCCCTCCATAGACGCTGCAAGTTGCTTTGCTTGCTGACTTAATAATTCACAGTGCGATGGCACCGATACATCTAATTTTTTTGCCACCACGCCTTGTTGCTTTGCCAAAACAGCAACTTGAGTCATGGCTTCAAAGCTTCCTGAAATAACAATCTGGTTATGTGCATTAATATTTGCGACAAACACCTCTGGCGTTATTTCATAAATTTGTTTGACCCATGTTTCAACAGCTGCACGGTCTGTACCAATCAGGGCTGTCATACCATAGCCAGTTGGATAGGCGTTTTGCATGAGTTCACCTCGATAGGCAACCAAACGAACAGCATCTTCATAGGCTAAAACTTCTGCTACAACTGCAGCCGACCATGCACCAATTGATAGACCTGCTACATAATCAGGTTTTAAGTTTTCAGCCCTTAATAGAGCTGAACTCACCACACCTGAAATAAGCAAACACAGCTGTACTGCACGCGTTGACTTTAATGCTGCCGGACGATCTAACATCAAGACATCTTCTTTGAGTGCATCCGATGCACGCTCAAGGTATTCTTTAACCAGTGCGGTTTGAGGTAAATCGTGCAACATATTGCTTCTTTGCACACCTTGTCCCGGATATACCCAAATTGAAGCCATGATATCTATTCCCTAATTCCATGGGTTTTCTACTAAAACAGCACCATCAAGACGTTTCAATAGAACTTTTCCGCTATTCCCAGCCCATTCTTTTAACGCCAAACCACCTTGTGGAAGTTGTAGCTGTATATCCACATTCAGCCCTGCTTGCTGAAAATTTTCGAGTAGCTCAACTGCCTGCTTTTTGGCAAAAGGTTGTTCAGCTCGAATCAACAAATCTATGTCACTTTGCTGATTTACTGTTTTAATGCCCGTTGCTAGTTCAAAGCCGAAACTTCCCGTATATCCCCAACATCCTGAAAAGTTTTTCATAATGCTAGAAATGCTCTGTAAACGTTCTGCCAAGTGTTTAAAGTGACTTGGATTTACTTCAGCTAGTGCTTCGGGTTTAAGCTGTCTGCTAATTACAGATCTTGGCATTTGCGCTGCATATCGTTGATAGCGAAATTGTCCTCTTATACCCACGGCCACCTGATCTTCAGGAGTAATTTCCCGTCGAACTACAACAGGATCACCACGTAGTAATACCTCTTTCACCCAATGTGGAGCATCATCGGCCAAGCAATCGACCGTCATACCCCACAACAAATCATGGGCTTCGAGCTTAAGTTTCATGACCATTGCTCACGCAATAATTCACGGACCTTTTTAGACATTTTACGGTTTTGTCCATGCAGTCTTTGTTCCAGTCCTCTCGATTGCTCAGCATTAATTTCTTTAAACGCTTGAGCAATTGCCTGTTTCGCTAACAAAAGATCATCGTTTGTCGGTTGTTCAGGGTTTTCAACAGATAACAGTTCAGATAACAAACCAAGCGTGGCATAACTTTCAATGTCATAAGCCATTGGTGGAATGCTTGAGGCCAATTGCTCTAACTCATCAACCGACCGTAAGGTAACGCGTGCAGCAGATTCCTTACCCATTGCATGCACCATAACACCTGAATCTTTTAAGGCAATAATACGATTGGCTTGGTATCCATGCGCCAAGAAAGCACCAGACATCGACTTACCAACCAATAAACTCACAATTGGATGACCTGCCAATCTGGCTCTAGCATAGCTATCTACTGCACCCGCTAAAGCTTGATGAATGCCTAATAATTCTTCACGACGCCCATAGGCCTGACTTGGAACATCAACTAAACATAAAATAGCGCGTTTAGTTTCCGAATGAATATCAGCTTGAATCACTTCATTAACTGCTTTTGCTAAACTCCAGCCTTCTAATAATCCAACTTCCCCTTGTTTTGCCCGAGGGAACAGATTATTGCTGTCTTGAACAACGGCAATCACACGTACCGCTTGCTGGTCAAGCTGACCATCAGCCACCCAAATCGAAGCTGGAAAACCTTCAACTGTTTTAAAGCCCTGCGTGAGTGCTTTAAACCAATGTGCACCACGAGTAGATGCTTTTAATGTATCAACGGCGATATTCATGCTTGCTCTCCTTGATACAAAGCTTGAACTTGTGCTGGGGTAATCTGCTCAGCAGTATCAACTTGTTGTAGCTTTTCTAAATAGAATGAGTAATTTGAACTACGATGCTGATGAGGTACGCCTTGAGTTAAATAATCGATGACTCGCTGACGAATTTTCTGGCGATCATCGTCTACATAAGCATCTGCCAAACCACTAGCAAACCGTTGGTTCCCGCCAGTAATACTCCATATAAATGGACGATCTTTGGCGTTATATTCTTGTACACCAGCTTCTTGTTCTATCACTTGTGGGCCATTTAGACCTAAACGTCCTTCTTGTGTCATTACAATATAGCTACATAGTCCAGCTGCAATTGACATACCGCCAAAACACCCTACACTACCAGCAACCACGGCAATCACGGGTTGATACTGACGTAAATTCACAATTGCAGCTTGAATCTCAGCAATTGCAGCCAAGCCCAGATTTGCTTCTTGTAAACGAACGCCACCCGTTTCCAACAATAAAATTGCAGCTGTTGGAATGCCTTTTAGATTGTCTTCAACCGCAAGTTCTAAGGCACCCGCAATTTTGGCACCGCCCACCTCACCTAAACTGCCACCTTGAAATAAGCCTTCAATAGAAATTAAAACCACTGGGCGTTCTTGAATAGTTCCCTTTGCAATCACCACGCCATCATCGGCTTGCGGCACAATATTCTGTTTAACGAGCCAAGGCGACATAACACGGGCAAATGGGTCGAGTAACTCTCGAAAAGTCCCTTCATCTAATAATGCTTTAGCACGCTCTCTCGCACTCAGCTCAATAAAATCTTGTTTATTTAACAAGCTTTGAATATCAGTCATGAGCAATCTCCTCCAATGCTTGTTCCAGACGTAAGCGAACAACACCGGGAGTTGCACCAAAATCATGAATATCAATATTGACCGCTGGCGGTATTTGCGCAGTAAAAATCCGTTCAAAAAGATTGTGCCAACGTGCTGCACTGCCATCTACCGAAGTCACTACCTGAATAGAGGTCTTTCCCTTTTCACCGGGTTCCATCAAAATTTCTAAATCGCCAGAGCCTACACATCCTACTAGTGCTTTTTTTACAGGTGGCTCTGTGGCCACAAATTCAAAATGAAGTGTTTCCATAATCAAAATCCCTTTTTATTTTTTCCGGATAACTGCTCAGCACGATCTACAAATAGTGTTGCTGCCAACAAATCTGCGGCACCACCTGCAGAAGCTTTCATCCGAAGCAGATCAATCTCTAAAAGATGCAAAGCACGTCGGCCTTCCAAGCTTGAGCTGCCGCCCAAATCAAGTACTTGCTGTGCACCTTGTTGCATACGCTTTAAGCCAGATGTTCCCGAGCGATAAAGCACACAGGTATCGGTCAGATCGGTCATCATGGCAAGTAAAGCATCTAAACGAGCGAACTCTTCTTTCATGGGTTTACTACGACTTTGGTAAAGCTGTTTTAAGCCAAAATTTACGATGGTTGGAAAACCTTGTTGAGCCTGTTCTTTAGCACCTAAGATGCCTAATTTCTTTTGTACTTGCTGACCATGACTCAAAGCCTGCTTTGGAATAAAGCGATCTTCAAGCTGAGCAATCTGGCCTGCTAACTGGCATAGCTCAACAGCAGAAAAGTACTGTTGATTCGTGTGCGCTAATGCTGATGCGGTAACCATTAAACCCAAGGCCCAAATTGCACCGCGGTGTGTATTTACACCATCTGTTGCCAACATCATGGTCTTTTCACCTTGGCGACCGATTTCTCCAATGTCTTCACGCAAAGCTAAACAGACTTTTCCATGATGTTTTGCAACTTGAGCCATTTCCTCAAACATAGGCCCTAAACTTTTCGCAGAGCGCTCCATTAACTCCAAAGTCAGATCATCATGTGCACCACTGCCACGGCGATCTACCAAAGCTGGTTTCGGTGTCAGATTAACTTCATCAATTAACGCTTCGACTGCCATATCTGCCAAAAGCTGATTATCGCTGAGCGTTTGATATTGAACTTGTGCCATCATTACCAACTCCTGAATTTTGCAGGTGGTTGATATAAGCCATCTGACCATGTCACCAAGTCGGCAATATTTTTTGCAGCTAAAAGTTCACGTGTTGCATCGGTGCGACGAATACCTAAATCTTCAGGGAATACCACCAAGCCTTCACTTCTTAAACGTGCTGTTGTTTTTGGGTCTTGAGTTAAACCAATACTGGTCACACCTGCCACCGCAGCAATCATGGCTTGACGTTCTTCTTGGCTGTTTGCTTTATATAGATAAGCGATGCCTTCTTCGGTCAGTAAATGGGTCACATCATCGCCATAAATCATGATCGGGGCTAAAGGCAAGCCTGCGGTTTTGGCCACATCAATCGCATCAAGACGTTCTACAAAAGTTGGCTTGCCACCCTCTTGGAAGGTTTCCACCATTTGAACAACTAACTTTTTACCACGTGCCAAATAAGTTTCGGTTTCATTGGCACCTTGCAAACGCATATCTAACCATGCTGGCGTATCGTGACGACGACCACGCGGATCATGCCCCATGTTTGGTGCACCACCGAAACCAGCTAAACGGCCTTTGGTAACAGTCGAAGAATGGCCCATGCCATCAACTTGCAACGTTGCGCCAATAAACAAATCAACGGCATACTGACCTGCGAGCTGACACATCATGCGGTTAGAACGTAAAGCGCCATCACGGCCTGTAAAGAAAACGTCGGGACGAGCTGCAACATATTTTTCCATACCGAGTTCGGTACCAAAACAATGCACGCTTTCAACCCAACCTGTTTCAATAGCAGGAATTAAGGTTGGATGCGGATTTAGTGTCCAATTTCGACAAATTTTTCCTTTTAAACCCAAAGACTCACCATAGGTCGGTAAAATCAGTTCAATTGCCGCAGTGTTAAAACCAATACCATGGTTTAACGATTGCACATTATGCTTTTCATAAATTCCGCGAATTGCCATCATGGCCATGAGCACATGCACTGGCTTGATGTGTTTCGGGTCACGAGTAAATAACGGTTCGATATAAAATGGCTGATCTGCGACCACCACATAATCAACCCAAGAAGCAGGAATATCGACACGGGGTAACTCTGAGACGTCATCGACCAGTTCATTGACCTGAACAATCACGATACCCTCACTAAAAGCAGCAGGTTCAATGAGTGCTGGAGAATCTTCGGTACTTGGACCTGTATAGATATTGCCTTGGCGGTCTGCCATAAAGCCCGCTGAGAGCACCACATTTGGAATGAGGTCGACTACCAAACGTGAATATAGTTCGATATAGGTATGAATCGCACCAATCTCTAGTAAACCATCTTCAATTAACTGACTAATACGCAAACTTTGTGGGCCAGCAAAAGAAAAATCGAGCTTACGCGCAATACCTTTTTCAAACAGATCAAGATGTTCTGAACGCCCTACGCTTGGCATGATCATATGCAAATCATGCAAAATATCTGGATTGGTTTGAGCCAAAGAGCGCGATAAAAAATCAGCCTGCTTTTGGTTATTCCCTTCGAGTACAACTTTGTCACCCGGTGTAATTAAGGTTTCCAAAACTTTAATAATGTCTTGAGTTGGAATCACCACACCATCGGTATATTGGTTTGCCATCTCTAGTTTTAGTTGTTTGGCATGACGCCGCTTTGTCCATAATCGTTCTTTATTCTGAACTGATCCTTCCATGTACTTACCTATAGATCGCAGTTTTGTTCTGAATCTATAAAAACGCTTTATGGAATTTCGATCAATCAACTTACTTCGTTAGTTATTAACTTCAGGTTAATGATTTAAGTATGGCTTAATCCCGTGGTTATTAATTGCCCTATGTTCATCATGATTAAACAAAAAATAAGCTTTCGCTTTATGCAGAGTTTATTTTTCTATTTCTAATAAATGATCTTTACTAAAATTTGGCGCACTTTGATTACACATTGTCGCCATTCGATTTGGATGAATATCATTCAAATTTCTATGATGTCTCTATCGAAAAGCTAGTTCCTTAAAACTTTAGTTGAGAGACAGAATATGAACACAGTTAAAGAAAAAATCGTTCTCATCACAGGCGCATCATCTGGTATGGGAAAAGCATTTACCAAAGCATTACTCAAAGAAGGCGCAACTGTTTATGCCGTTGCCCGTCGCGTTGATGCTATGCAAGAACTAAAAACACTCGGTGCTCATACATTAAAAATGGATATTACCAATCAGGATGATATCGACCAAGTTGTGAAAACTATTGAAAAAGAAACCCATGGTGTTGATATTTTAGTTAACTGCGCAGGCTTTGGTATGTATGGCGCTATGGAAGATACGACACTTGCCGATGCACGCTATCAATTTGAAGTGAATCTATTTGGTATGGCCTATTTAACCCAAAAGGTTCTGCCTAGTATGCGTAAAAAAATGCAGGGTCGAATTATCAATATTTCATCAATGGGTGGGAAAATTTATACACCACTTGGTAGCTGGTATCATGCGAGTAAACATGCTGTTGAAGGTTGGTCTGACTGTCTACGTTTAGAGTTAAAATCATTTAATATTGATGTTGTTGTCATTGAACCCGGTGCTATCGCAACTGAATTTGCAGATGTAATGATCCAACCTATGCTGGAACGTTCAGGGCAAAGTGCGTATAGCCATATGGCAGCCGCAGTTGCTAACTCAACAAAAACTACAGTAGAAAAAGGTGAACTTTCAGACGTGCAAGTTGTCGTCGATATGCTGATGAAAGCTGTTCATGCATCCTCACCTAAAACACGCTATGTGGGTGGCAAATATGCCAAACTGATGATATTTGTACGTAAATGGTTTGGTGACCGTGTATTTGATCGTATGGTGATGTCAGTTATTAAATAAATGAAGTGACCCGTATAAGTTTAATGTTGAGATGCTCAAATGAAATATGCTTCAAATTTTGCCCTAAATACCAACTGGAAGTTATTACTGAATGACCTAGGCATAAATCTTGAAGATGCATTACGTTTGGCATCTCTACCGCTTGATTTGTTCAACCGTAAAGATGCAAGCCTTACGCCCGTTCAATATTTCAATTTTTGGCACGCAATTGAACAACTTGCAGGAATAAATGACTTACCTTTAAAAATCGGTCAAATGATTACAGTTGAGCTTTTTGACCCAGCGATTTTTGCCTGTATTTGTAGTCCCAACTTCAATATTGCGATACAGCGTCTATCTGAATTTAAAAGACTGATTGGGCCAATGCAGTTACAAGTAGCAATTGATAACGACACAACAACGCTAGAACTCAAATTTTATAATGTATCTACGCCAACGCCGCAAAGTCTTGCCATGTCAGAACTGGTCTTCTTTGCTCAATTAGCAAGAATATGTACAAGACATCAGGTTATACCTTTGAAAGTTACACTGCCCGATTTACCTAATAATCTGGCGGAGTACAAAACATTTTTTGGCGTACTTCCACAAAAAAGTGAACACATTTCAATTGTCTTTTCACGCCAAGATGCTGAACGTCCTTTTTTAACAGCCAACCCGACCATGTGGTCTTTTTTCGAGCCAAACTTGCAACGTAGTCTTATACAGCTTGATGAAGATGCAACAGTTAGCGAAAAAGTTAAAGCTATACTTTTAGAAAACCTACCTGCTGGACTATGTACAATAGAAGATGTTGCTCAACGACTCGCGATGAGCAAACGTACGCTACAACGGCTACTTTTAGAAGAGCAAACTAATTTTAAAACGCTTTTGGATACAACACGTCAATCTCTTGCCCAACATTACTTAGAAAAGTCATCAATGAGTACAGGTGAAATTTCATTTCTATTGGGCTTTCAAGAGCACAATTCTTTTAGCAGAGCATTTAAAAACTGGACGGGTAATACTCCACAAGAATATAGACTTATGCATTAATTCCTAACGCGGTTTATTCAACATCCATTCCAAATTCTGGCGAACCGCAGGCCACTCATGTTTTAAAATGCTATAAACATGAGTGTCCCGCAAAATATCATCTTTCACAATTTGATGGCTTCTTAGCACACCGTCTAGCTTTGCACCCAAGCGTACAATCGCGGCTTGACTTTGAACATTTAAAGAAGATGTGCGTAACTCAACCGCAATACAGTTTAAAGTCTCAAATGCATGAGCCAACAATAACTTTTTACATTCAGTATTTACAGGCGTACGTTGTGCAGACTTTCGATACCATGTTGAGCCAATTTCTACACGGCGATGGGCTTCTTCAATATGCATTAAAGTTGTCATGCCCAGCGCTCGCCCCGTTTTTCGGTCTTCAATATAAAATGGCAACATAGAGCCGGATTTTTGCAAATCAAGACGTCTTTCAATTTCAGCAGTCATCTGTTCAGGTCTTGGCACACGGGTATACCAAAGATTATAGAGTTCCCCATCGCAAACGGCCTCTTTGAGCGCTTCAGCTTGAGTTACATCTAGCGGCTTTAAAATAACGTGTTCACCCAATAACTCAACAGGTGTAGTCAAAGACATCTTTATCTCCTCAATTGATATTAAGCTTTTATATTTTCAAAATTATTTATTTAAATCAGCCACACTGTACATGGCATTCGCTATAGTTTGATGACCAGATTTCGATAGGCCATCTGCCGCGCCTAAAATGTCTCGGCGTTCTTTGTTTTGCCCAAGTTTTGATTTTCCTTGCAGCTTGGTAATTTCAATCTCAATACCTACAATGGCTTTTAACATCGGTTCAAGATAATCCTTTGGTG
The DNA here is from genome assembly GCF_003940475.1 of Acinetobacter sp. FDAARGOS_559. Taxonomy (NCBI): domain Bacteria; kingdom Pseudomonadati; phylum Pseudomonadota; class Gammaproteobacteria; order Moraxellales; family Moraxellaceae; genus Acinetobacter; species Acinetobacter sp. FDAARGOS_559. The sequence goes on along the minus strand of NZ_RKJG01000005.1, from coordinate 4,076,063 downwards.
CATCGGACATTTTCCATGGTTCAGGTTGAGATGCTTCATGAGTACGGGTTAAACGAGCCACTACACCACGAACATAGCGTTCATCATCTCGAATCGTCACTTTGCCATAAGCATGCACAACCCTATAGTTCCATGTGGGTACTTGTCTGTGCTGTTCATGTTTGGATGGGTACCAGTTTGGTGAAATATAAGCATCGCCTGCTTGAAAAACGACCAACACCTCATCTCCATTTTTAATGTCCTGCCAAACAGAATTATTTCGTGACACATGGGCATGTAGCATGCCAAGTTTCCCTTCATTTGCTTGTAACTCGAATGGAAGATGATTTGCATCTAAGCCATTACTTCCATGCGTAAAAAACACCCCAAATGGATGTTCTGCAATAAGAGAGTGCAATACATCCAAACGGTTTTCTGCAAAATCATCAGGGATATACATGGCTAAAAACCTCGCTGTAAATATCAGGGTTATTTATATTTGGTGTTGTAAATTTTCTGGTTTCTGTGGTTTATTAAAAAGAACCACTTTGTATTTTTTTAAGTAGACCAGAATTATGGCAAGAATGGCAAAAGTTGTGGAACTTCCGTCTATTGCAAAGATTGATAAAAGCCAAGGAAAGATAAGTGCTCAACTGACTCAAGCTTTACGTGAAGCTGTACAAAGTGGTGATTTACAACCCGGCGATCCATTGCCTTCTTCTCGTGAACTGGCTTTAACCCTAGGTGTCGCTCGCGGAACCATTATTGAAGCTTATGATCAGCTTTTAGCTGAAGGTGTGTTTGACTCTCAACCACGAACTGGCACTTATGTGTCTCATGCTTTGGTTAAAACATCTGTAATACAACATTCTTCAAAAGAAAATAAACCTAACTCGATCTCTTTGACCAAATCGGCACGTTCATATGCCAAAGTGCTTGATGAATTTAAGCCACTTCCCCATGTTCCTTTTGCGGTATCTGTCCCCGTCGGTCGTACTCAACCAAGTGATATCTGGCGTAAATTTGGTAATAAATTTAGATCTCGGGGAGCAGGTGTTCCTTCAGGATATGGCGAACCCCAAGGTGTATTATCACTTAGAGTTGCTATAGCAGACTATGTACGACGCTCACGTTCTGTCCACTGCGAACCTGAACAAATTGTGATTACACCTGGCATTCAACAGTCACTTTATATTTGCAGTCAAATTTTATTTGAAGCGAAAGATGAAGTTTGGGTTGAAGATCCTGCTTATCGTGGGACAACAGCCATTTTTGAGCATACTGTACAAAACATTCGAATGGTGCGTGTTCCTGTTGATGAAGAAGGCATTCAGGTTGAAACCGGAATTAAACTTTCTAAACAAGCGCGTGCTGCGTTTGTAACACCCTCTCACCAATATCCATTGGGTATGCCGATGAGTCTAGCAAGACGCACGGCATTATTAGCTTGGGCAAAACAGCAAAATGCATGGATCATTGAAGATGATTATGACAGTGAACTTCGTTACAACGGTCAGCCCTTCCCATCTTTACAAGGCATGGCACCTGACCAAGTCATTTATCTTGGGACTTTCAGCAAAGTCTTATTTCCATCGCTTAGGCTTGGCTATGCAGTGTTGCCTAAAGAACTGGTAGCTCCTTTTTGTGGGCTTAGAGTATTAATTGATAGACACCCGCCTGCTGCCGACCAACACGTTTTGGCTGCTTTTATTCAAGAGGGTTATTTAGAACGGCATATTCGACGTACTCGAAATGTCTATGCAGAAGTTCGAGAATACATTATTGGCTTGATTGAAAAATACATACCTCAAGAACTTGCTTGGTTACAACCGGGCGATCAAGGCATGCATATGGTGTTATGGCTTGCTCAACATATTAATGATATTGACGTTGCAAGCTCGGCAGTCGATGCAGGTATTGCCATCAAAGCAATTTCACCGACATTTTCAAAAGAGCGGCGACGTTCGGGTTTAATTGTCGGCTTAGGCGATTTTGAACCCGAACTAATGCAACAAGCTATCAAAAAATTATCAAAGATTATTCAACAGCACGCCAAGTCAATGTAGGTAAACCTTACAACAGCAACCATAGATGAATCGCAAATGGTCCAATGAGTACCATTAAAATACCAGCAATAACCATGGTTAAACTGGCAATCACCCCTTCTTCACTATTGCGCTGCTGTGCTCTAACTGTACCAAAACCATGCGCTGCGTTACCCAAGGCGGCACCATTTGCCACATTAGAACGGATTTTAGTAATTGCCAAAATTGCATCGCCACAAATCATACCGACCAAACCGGTAATAACAGTAAATAGGGAAACCAATGCCGCCGAACCATGAATATCTTCAGCTAAAATCATGGCAAAAGGTGTTGAAATAGAACGTGCCATCAAACTGTTGGTGACTTCAGGGCTAAAGTGGAACCACTGCGCCATTTTATAGGCAGTCATCACGCCTACACTCATGCCCACAATAATCGCAATCGTAAGAACTCCGAGGTTTTTACGAATCGTTTCCCGATAACGATAAATCGGTATAGCGAAAGCTACCGTTGCAGGACCTAATAAATTAACAATCCACTGGGTATCTTCTGAATAAGTTTGGTATGAAATTCCAAAAATCGTCATCAAAATGATGGTAAGTACAGGCACACTAATTGCGGGTGATAACCAAAGTTTTGGATGTTTTTGATAGATTCGCTTTGCCACAACATAAGCGACCAAAGTCCAGATGAGACAAAGAATTGACCAGATATTCATGTCATTATGCTCTTTAGATATGCTTATGTTGAAGACGTTTTCTAGCCTGTAAGTAAGCCTTCAAACGATTGTAATAATGAATAGTCAGTGAAGTGCTTAACATGACTAAAATGGTTCCAACCGCAATGCTTAAGACGATTTGCCATCCTTCGGTCATAAACAGGTTTTTATACTGGACAACGGCAACGACTACAGGCACAAAAAACAGTAATAGCTCACCTAAAACCACAGTTGCTCCCATTGCCACCTGATCCATTTTGATAATTTTAAAGAACAGGCATAAAAGCAATAAAAACATACCTAAAATACCTGCCGAGACAGGCACACCGAGTTTTTGGTGTAAGAGATATCCGATCCACCAAAATCCAGCCAAAATGAGAATTTGTTTAACTAACACGAACAGTGATGGTTGTGAGGGTGTTCCAGAAGCAGATTCAGTACTCATTTTTCGAAATTAAATGGTTAACTACACTATTATGCTAGCTTGGTTAAACCTGCTAAATATGAATTATTCATGTTAATATTATTCCAAAATGGAATAATCTATTCTTTATTATGCTTTCTCTAAAATCATTACAGTGCTTTGTTACTCTGGTTAAAACTAAAAGTTTTACCCGTACTGCTGAAGAGTTATATCTGACTCAGCCCACCATTAGTAAAATATTACAACAACTCGAAGAGCAGCTTCAGGTACAGCTTTTAGTTAAACCCGATCATGGACGAAAAAGACAAATTGAATTAACTGAAATTGGAGAGCGTATTTATCAACATGCGGTCGAACTTCTTCAGGCAGAGCAAAACATCTTTCTTGAAATAGAAAACTATCAACAATTAAAAACAGGTACTTTAAAACTTGGCGTTCCACCTTTAGGTTCACAGCTCCTAACAACAGCGCTGTTTGACTTTCATCGTCAATGGCCAGATATTGAATTGGCTTTTATGGAAGTGGGTTCACGCGGTATTGAACAGGCTTTACTCAATAATGAGCTAGACGTTGGTGTTTTATTGCAGCCTTTTGATGAACAAACTTTTAATAGCATCGAGTTATGTAACTACCCTTTAATGGTACTTTTACGTCGTGATGCAACTTGGGCAACCCGCAAAAAAATAAATCTAGAAGAGCTACAACACCAATCATTTTTAATGTTTCCTGAAAATTTCTCTTTAAACAGTATTATTCTCGATGCTTGTAAGCAGCATGGTTTTTACCCAACCATTGCTTGCCGTACCAGCCAATGGCACCTCTTGGCAGACATGGTGTTACAACGTATGGGAATTGCGCTTCTCCCTCAATATTATACCGACATGCTTGACCCTAGTTTATTTGCAGCAGTGCCACTCGAAAAACCAAATATTCAGTGGCACTTAGTCATGGCTTGGAAAAAGAATCTTCCTGCCTCACCAGCGGTACAAGCTTGGCTTAGCATTGTTCGTCAACATTTTCAGCACATTAAACCCTAACGTTGACCACCGAAATAGCTTAGTTCAAAAACCGATAAAGCTTTTCCACAAAAAAGCTACCCAATCTTGGCTTAGCTCACTTAGACTAGACCCATCTGTTTATCACACGGACAATAACAATGAATAACGAGCATTTTAAGCTGTATACAGATTCACAATTTCTAAGTCCCTATGCATTTACAGTTTTTGTAGGACTACACGAAAAACAAATTCCATTTGAAATAGCAACCATCGACTTAGGCCAGCAAGGCCAGTTTGAAAAATCTTATGTAGAAAAGTCATTAACTGCCAAAGTGCCTGTACTTGAGCATAATGATTTTGCCTTATCAGAATCCTCCGCCATTTTGGAATATTTAGAAGAACTTTATCCAGACACAGCTATTTATCCCAAAGATATTCAAGCTCGCGCAAGAGCACGACAAATTCAGGCATGGCTCAGATCAGACTTGGTGGCATTAAGAACTGAGCGTCCAACCGATGTTATTTTTATTCAGCCCAAGTCCACTCCACTTTCAGAAGAAGGCAAAAAAGCAGCCGAGAAACTTTTCTTTGTTGCAGAAAAACTTCTTGCGTCTGATGCGGAATTTCTTTTTGGTTCATGGAGCATTGTAGATGCTGAACTTGCCCTGATGTTGCAACGCCTTATTCAAAATGGTGATGCTGTATCAGAGCGCCTAAAAAATTATGCATTACAGCAATGGCAACGTCCGTCTGTACAAAAATGGCTTGCCTTGCGACATAACTAAGCCCTTTATTTACACCAAACATGAGATAAAAAATGAGTGATTCAAACTATATTCCTCCACAAGTTTGGCAATGGACTGGAGAAAAAACCGATTTAAACCAACCTACCTCAGGTGCGCGTTACGAGCATACACTTCCAGTAGGGAAACATCCGCTCCAACTCTACTCTTTAGCAACGCCTAATGGTCAAAAAGTTACTATTTTGCTTGAAGAGCTTTTAGCGTTAGGACATAAAGATGCTGAATATGATGCATGGCTGATTAAAATCGGTGAAGGACAGCAATTTGGTAGTGGCTTTGTAGACATTAATCCCAACTCTAAAATTCCAGCATTGGTTGACCATAGCCAAAACCCGCCATTAAGAGTATTTGAATCTGGCTCAATTTTGCTTTACTTGGCTGAAAAGTTTAAAGCGTTTATTCCGACTGATATTGCTGCACGTACTGAATGCCTCAATTGGTTATTCTGGCAAATGGGCAGTGCACCTTACTTAGGTGGTGGTTTTGGACATTTTTATGCTTATGCCCCTGTTAAAATTGAATATGCGATTAACCGCTTTGCAATGGAAACAAAACGCTTACTTGATGTATTAGATCAGCATCTGGCAAAAAACGAATATTTGGCGGGTTCTGAATATAGCATCGCTGATATTGCAGCATTCCCTTGGTATGGCGGTCTTGTTAAAAACTGGGTATATAACGGCGCGGAGTTTTTAGGTGTCGATCAATATAAAAATGTTCAACGTTGGGCAGATGCGATTTTAGCGCGCCCTGCGGTACAACGTGGCCGTATGGTCAATCGTACCTTTGGTGATTTAACTACGCAGTTGCATGAACGCCATGATGCGAGTGATTTTGAGACCAAGACTCAAGATAAATTGCAGAATCAGTCTTAAAAATATCATTTAGTTTTTGACTTACCCGCAAGATATTTCATTTTTGCGGGTATTCAAAGTTGGCAAAATAGCCCGTGTATAACTCACTCAGCCAAGCGACAAAAACTCGTACGCGTGGCGAGAGCTGCCGATGCTGCGGATATAAAGCAGAAACTGACATCTTCGGGATTTCCCACTCAGATAAAACCTCAACTAGTCGCCCATTTTTTAATTCATTTGCCACATGGTAGCGCGGTACTTGAATTAAGCCTGCCCCACGTAAAGCAGATAATACATAGTTTTCAGCGTCATTTACCGCAATCCAGCTTTTCAAAAAATAATCTTGTTTTTTGCCATTCGCCATCAATTCAAATGGATAATTCCGTCCGCCTGATTTCGAAAAGAAATTAACACAATAATGTGATAACAAATCTTCTGGTTGCTCTGGCGTTCCATGTTTATTTAAATAGTCAGGACTCGCACAAATCACTTGCGGCATATCCACCAAATGTCTAGCAATTAAAGTGGAATCATCTAAACGGCCCGCTCTCACCACACAGTCTATCCCTTCCCTGATCAGATCAACCAAGCGGTCACCCGTACTGATTACCAGTTCAATGTCGGGGTATAACTCGTGAAATTGATCTATATTGGGTAAAACAATTTTAGTTGCATGTGCGCCTGATAAATCGACACGTAATAAACCACGGGGCTGAGCAATTACATTGCGTAAAGATGATTCGGCATCATCAAGTTCCGATAATATTTGTGTGCAGCGTTCATAAAATGCCTGTCCATCTAGTGATGGTCTTACATGCCGAGTCGTCCGTTCTAGCAAACGGCACTGTAAATTACTCTCTAACTCTTTAATGGCGTTACTTGCTGTAGCGCGTGGGATATTCAGCTGATCGGCTGCCTGACTAAAACTACCCAGCTCTACGATGCGGGTAAAAAGTTGCAAGGTATCAAATTTATCCATAGTGCTCGCTTTTAACCCTGTCTATTATTAATAAATATGGAATTATCTTATCCAATTCTGATGATTTATCCCATATTTCTACATTATTAAAATAAGCCATACTTAATCAAACAGGCAATCTAAAAATGAATATTTCAAGAAAAACAGCTCTGGTTACTGGCGCATCACGTGGTATTGGCCGTGCTATTGCAGAACGCTTAGCTCAAGATAGGTTTTATGTGATTATTAATTATGCTGGCAATAAAGCGCATGCCCAAGCCACTGTAGAACATATTATTGAGCAAGGTGGTCAAGCCTCAGCTATTCAAGCGGACGTTGCAAATGAACATGAGGTGAGCCGTTTGTTTCAAGAAGCTAAAGCGATTAACGGGCAATTAGATGTGGTAGTTCATAGTGCTGGTATTATGCCTATGGCAAAAATTACACCTGAAAGCCTGCCAGATTTCGATAAAGTGATTCATACCAATTTACGTGGCGCGTTTTTAATATTGGCGCATGCGGCCGAAACAGTGCCAGATGGTGGCCGGATTATTGCGCTTTCAACCAGTGTAATTGCCAAATCTTTTCCGGCATATGGTCCTTATATTGCTTCAAAAGCAGGTGTCGAAGGTTTGGTACATGTGTTAGCAAATGAGTTACGTGGACGCAATATCACTGTAAATGCTGTTGCGCCTGGCCCGACAGGCACTGACCTTTTTTACAATGGAAAAACTGAAGAGCAAGTGGCAGCTATTGCAAAACTTGCTCCATTGGAACGAATCGGGACACCTGACGAAATTGCTGGCGTAGTGGCCATGCTGGCTGGTCCAGATGGGGCTGGGTAAACTCTCAAGTCATTCGTGTAAATGGTGGATTTGCTTAATTTTAAAAACCGTGCGGATTATTTTAATCTGTACGGTTTTTTACTAAATAATAAAATTTCTTAAATTTATTTTATTTTAATAACTTTATAAGATTAACTAATACTGTTTTATATAAAATATTCACCGCTCTTATTTATCAAAATAATATATATAAATAGATATTCCTTATTTTTGCTTATATTTAAAACCGCGTAAATTGAACCTTAACAATCTGAATCAAAGATAAGGATATATTCAATGAACGCTAAATTAAATACTGAAACTCCACAAAGTTTTATCTCAAATGGTTCAAATACATCCTTTTCAGCCGAAGATATTCTTGCTAAAGCACAGCAATATGCACAAGAACACGAACTAAATTTTAGTGGCAGTTTATCACCTGTTGACGCATGGCAACTCGTACAACAAGGAGAAGCTGTTTTAGTTGATGTGCGCACCAATGAAGAACGTAAATTTGTAGGTTATGTCCCTGAAAGTGTTCATGTTGCTTGGGCAACAGGCACATCGTTTAACCGTAATCCACGCTTTTTAAAAGAACTCGAATCAAAAGTTGGCAAAGATAAAACCATTCTTTTGTTATGTCGTAGTGGCAACCGTTCAGCACAAGCTGCCGAGGCCGCATTTAATGCAGGTTTTGAGCATATTTATAACGTTCTTGAAGGCTTCGAAGGTGATCTAAATGATCAGCAACAGCGTAATCAGAAAAATGGCTGGCGCATCCACCAACTTCCTTGGCAACAAGACTAATACTTCAATCAATTTTCAGTGAATCAAGGAAAGCTTGTGACTCAATGGAACATTAATGCGGTTGTACAAGGTTTACAACAAGCAAGGCATGACTGGCGTCAGCAACAGCACAGAACAAAAGAATTTGGAGGCCGTGAACTTCCATCTAAAGAAGCTTTAAAGGCCATTTTAGATGACCTGTGCGGGATTTTATTTCCAATGCGTTTAGGCCCTGCCGACTTACGTCAGGAAACTGAAGATTCTTATATTGCCTATACTTTAAATCGGGTACTAACAGCTTTACATGCTCAAGTACAACTGGCTTTAAATTATGAAGCGAAACGACATTTGAGTCATTCAAACCCAGTGCAGCAGCCACAAGAACTTGCTCAAACTATTGTGCAGGATTTTGCCAACACTTTGCCCTCTATACGGCGCCTTTTAGACGGCGATGTGCGAGCGGCTTATGAAGGTGATCCGGCAGCACATAGTGTAGATGAAGTATTACTCTGCTATCCGGGCATATTTGCGATTATCTATCACCGAATTGCCCATCAGCTCTATGCTCAAGTGCCTTTATTGTCTCGCATTATTTCGGAGTTGGCTCACTCTGCAACAGGTATTGATATTCATCCGGGTGCGCAAATCGGTAAAGGATTTTTCATTGATCATGGTACGGGTGTGGTGATTGGCGAGACTTGTGTGATTGGGGAACGCGTTCGTATTTATCAGGCCGTGACCCTTGGAGCAAAACGCTTTGAAACCAATGATGATGGTGGTTTGAAAAAAGATTATATACGCCATCCGATTGTTGAAGATGATGTCGTGATTTATGCAGGCGCCACTATTTTAGGCCGTATTACCATTGGTCGAGGGTCAATTATTGGGGGGAATGTTTGGCTAACCCATAGTGTTGCTGCAGGTAGCCAGATTTTACAGTCACCGAATGAGTCTTATCAAAAAAATCATATTGCCGGTTAAAAACTATAGATGTGAAATAAATAGATAAGGAGATAAATAAACAAAGAACGTGCAGATTAATAAAATGCTTATTTCTAGTTTAAATATATTTTTATTTAGAAAATAGATAACTCATTAATAAGCTCAGTATTTAAAAAATTTATAACGCGATTTTAATTTTAAAACCAGAACTAATTCTAGTTTATATGCATCCTAGAATTTTTATTTTCAAAAAGCCAATGTAATAAGGAAAAATGATTCATGGCGAAAAATACAGATAAAGCCCAACTTGCACTTGGGGACCATGCAGCCCGTCAACTGGCCAATGCAACCAAAACAGCTCCCCAGCTTTCTACAATTACTCCCCGCTGGCTGACTCACTTACTTCAGTGGATTCCTGTTGAAGCAGGTATTTATCGCCTAAACCGTGTCAATAATACCGATGATATTCAGGTGGCTTGTACACAACGTGATGAAGCAACTTTACCTCAGACTTTTGTTGATTATGACCCTGAGCCACGCGAATACTTTTTAAATGGTGTATCTACTGTTTTAGATGTGCATACGCGTGTTGCTGATCTTTACAGCAGCCCACACGACCAAATTAAAGAACAGCTTCGCTTAACCATTGAAACCATTAAAGAACGTCAAGAAAGTGAGCTCATCAATAATCCTGAATACGGTTTACTGGCAAGTGTGACAGATGACCAACGTATCTCGACTCTAAACGGCCCACCTACGCCAGATGATTTAGATGATTTGTTACGTAAAGTCTGGAAAGAACCGGGATTTTTCCTAGCGCATCCTGATGCAATTGCAGCATTTGGCCGTGAATGTACACGCCGTGGTGTACCGCCTCCAACGGTTAGTCTGTTCGGTTCGCAATTCATTACATGGCGCGGAATTCCACTCATTCCATCAAATAAAATTCCTGTAGAAGATGGCAAAACTAAAATCTTGCTGCTTCGTGTTGGTGAAAAGCGTCAGGGGATTGTTGGTTTGTTCCAACCGGGTCTTGCGGGTGAACAGTCACCGGGGCTTTCAGTACGCTTTATGGGAATCAACCGTAACGCGATTGCGTCGTATCTAATCTCGTTATATTGCTCACTTGCAGTATTAACAGACGATGCTTTGGCAGTGTTAGATGATGTGGAGGTGGACAAATATCATGACTACCCAGTTAACTACAAGTAATCTGCAAGGTAGTTCAACGGGGCCTGAAGTGACTGGTGCTAACCCACCAGCCAACTTCCCCGATGAGTCCACCATTGCTCGACTTGCTAATGAGTTTTTTTTAGCAGTGCCAAGCTCAAGCAATTCAGCTTCTCCATCGGGCCTTAACTTGGATTTACCTGTCGGAGCACCACCGCACCCACCACAACCGGGTGAACCATTTTCTGCACTCAGTGGTCGTGCGCCCAATATCGCCTTTCAGAAAAGTCTTAATCCGGAATATCCTGAACATATTCCAAATTTGCCCGACTACCCTGAACGCCGAATTGTAGCGTCTGCGCCTGTGGTGGGTGGAGCTAATTTGCCACGCCCACCATTTGAACCACATTTGCCACAAGCTGCTCATAGTGAACCCAATGTGCCACGCATTGAACCGAACTTACCAACGGGTGCTGGTGAATCACCTTATTATTTTTTAAATGATTTTTCTGTCCCCAATGCAGCAGAGCCATCTGTTAAAGGTGTTGAAGATAATTATTCGGTTGCACAGTCTTTTCAGTTGCCACATGGTGACCAGCTAAAGTCCTTACTGACGGAAGATCGTTTTGCAACGAACACGCCTCCCCAAAGTTCAGCAAGCTCTGCATTTTATTTTTTAGACTTGCCTCAAAGTGGACAAAGTTATAGTCACTATCAACCATCACAACCCACTTTTGTAGCAAGTAGTGCTCAACCACTTGATGTGCATGCCATACGTCGCAATTTTCCTATTTTACAGGAACGCGTCAACGGTCGACCTTTGGTCTGGTTTGATAATGCAGCGACCACACAAAAACCGCAGCGCGTGATTGACCGGATTGCTTATTTTTATCAGCATGAAAACTCGAACATTCACCGTGCTGCACATGAGTTAGCGGCTCGTGCAACCGACGCCTATGAGCATGCAAGAAATGTAGTTGCCCGATTTATTGGTGCACCCTCTTCTAAAGAAATTATCTTTGTTCGAGGCACCACGGAAGGGATTAACCTGATTGCGAAAACATGGGGTGAGCAAAATATTGGCGAAGGTGATGAAATTATTGTTTCGCACTTGGAACACCATGCCAATATTGTGCCTTGGTATCAACTCACTAAAAAAACTGGAGCGAAATTAAGAGTCATTCCTGTCGATGACACGGGACAAATCATTTTGGAAGAATTACCAAAACTGATTAATGAACGCACCAAACTGCTATCGATTACTCAAGTTTCGAATGCTTTAGGCACAGTCACACCTGTTGCTGAAGTCATTAAAATCGCTCATGCAAAAGGTATCCGCGTGCTAGTCGATGGTGCTCAATCCGTTTCGCACATGCCAACCGATGTTCAAGCTCTTGATGCAGACTTTTTTGTATTTTCTGGACATAAAGTGTTTGGGCCGACGGGCATTGGTGCGGTATATGCCAAACCAGAGTTGCTAGAAAGCATGCCTGTATGGGAAGGCGGCGGTAACATGATTCAGGATGTCACCTTCGAACAAGTAGTTTACCAACCTGCACCAAACAAGTTTGAAGCCGGAACTGGAAACATTGCCGATGCTGTCGGTTTAGGTGCTGCACTTGAATATGTGGAGAGTCTAGGTATTCATAACATTGCTCGCTATGAACATGATCTACTCGAATATGGTCAAAATGCACTGAGCAGTGTGTCTGGTTTACGTCTGATCGGAACGGCGCATCACAAAGCCAGTGTCATGTCATTTACCCTACAAGGCTATTCAACTGAACAAGTGGGTAAAGCTTTAAATCAACATGGCATTGCCGTACGTTCTGGACACCACTGTGCACAGCCAATTTTACGTCGTTTTGGTGTAGAACAAACCGTGCGTCCGTCTTTGGCTTTTTATAATACGACTGAAGAAATTGATTTATTGGTGTCAGTGTTACATCAACTGACGCGTAATAGGCGTAGCAATTAAATCTATTTGTAGAAAAGACTGCTTTTGAGCGGTCTTTTTTTATAATTAATTTGCCATCATTAAAATTCAATTTTTCAATGAGGAAACTATTAAAACTCAAATAGTCCTAGCACCACATTTACTCGAGCAAAAGTCGTCTGCAACCTGCGTAGCATCAAAAAGATTCTGTTTCTGTGAAACACTAGTTAAATGAAATAAGTCGACAGGTTTTGCAGATGACAATGCTTTTGCTTACTTTGAGCGAAACCAAAGTAAGTCCAGCCGAAGGCGACTGAAGAAATTAAAACTTTAAGCGATAATACTCTGTCGTGCTATGCAATAGTTCGCAGATGACTTTAGGTTGAGCTAAAAATTATTAGTGGTTATCACGGCGGAGTCTTACCGTTTTATCTCCAAAGAAAGTAGCTAATTCCATTACTTTTTTAAAAAATGAGTGACAACGTCACGCAAGAGAAACTTTCTCATCCACAGAACCTGTTCTCTGTTTTCATTTTTCAAAAAATATTGCAAATACATTATCTTTATAAATCATGGGCAGGCTGTGGATGAAATTTAGCACGAGCAAATACTGGTATGAACGCCGTAAAAACTATATACAATCTAAAATCGTACTTCTGCCCCCATTAAATACTCACGGCAATTAAACAAACAAACTCCAAATCAATCTCAATGCAATCCCAATCAACAACACTCCCATCACCCTCTCAAAATAAACCCCAAACTCCAAAAATCTTTTACGTACGATAGGCTGTGCAAACAGTACACTCACCACCATAAACCAGATAGCATTGACCATACACATCCATATCCCATAAAAAACCTGAACTTTCATCGGTGTGGTCGTACTTACAATCGTCGTAAAAATTGCCAGAAAAAAGATAGTGGCTTTGGGGTTTAACGCATTGGTAAGAAAACCCATGGTAAACGCTTTAAATAAACTTGGCGTGTCACTACCTGCTTGGCCATTAATTTCAATATTAGTATTCGGCTGGCTACGTAAACACTGCCATCCTAAATACACTAAGTAAGCTGCCCCCACTGTTCTGATCAGTGACATGAGCCATTCGCTTTGCTGAATCAAAAAGCCAATACCAACAAGTGTATAAAACACATGTACTGAAATTCCGACACCAATACCAATTGCAGTCAGACATCCAATCAAATAACCATAACGTACACTTTGTCTTACCGTAATCACAAAATCTGGTCCCGGTAAAATCACCGCCATAAAGTGAATAAGAGCTAGCGTTAAAAACTCATGCCCATATAACTGCCACATAACAATTTAGTTTCCTGAAAATCACCTAAAAGATTGTATTGCGATTTTTTAAACGCGATAATCTAGTCAAAATCCAAATAACTTTTGCCTCATGAGCACAAATCAAAGTCCGGTTCTGTTAAATGAAATGGCGACCTTCGTTAAGGTTGTCGAGTCGGAAAGCTTTTCTGAAACTGCACGCCAGCTTGGTACAACACCTTCTGCTGTGAGCCGCGCGATTGCTCGATTAGAACGTGCTTTAGGCACCCGCTTACTGTATCGAACTACGCGGAAACTTCGCTTAAGTGAAAGCGGACAACAGGTTTATCAACGTTGTTTAGATATGGTGAATGCTGCACAAGCAGTCATGGAAAGTTCGGGCCAATTTCATGTCGAACCCGAAGGTATTATTCGTATGAGTGTTCCGAAAGCTGTGGGACATTTTATGATTCATCCGCATTTACCCGAGTTTTTAGAACGCTACCCGAAAATTGATATACAAATGCTTTTAGAAGATCGCTATGTAGACCTGATTGATGATGGAGTAGATTTAGCACTTCGAATTACAGAGCAACCACCAGGTGGCCTTATGGGTCGAAAGCTGATTGATATTGATCACTTGGTTTGTGCTACACCTGAATATTTGTCCAAGCACGGTACACCGAACCATCCTCATGATTTAAAGCAGCATGAATGTATTTACTTGGGCGAACAAGCCAGTGACTCAAAGTGGAAATTTCAACAAGGAAATAAATCGATCAGTGTGGCTGTGCGTGGCCGTTATGCAGCAAACCATACGGGTGTGCGTTTGAGTGCTGCATTACAGCATTTAGGTATTGCGAGCTTGCCGTACTTCGTTGCACGCCATGCTCTACAACAAGGTACCTTAGTTCAGGTTTTACCAGATTGGTATTTTAAGACCTATTATAGCGGTGGGCTGTGGTTACTCTACCCACCGACACGGCATGTCCCGCCTAAATTGAGTGTGTTGATTCAATATTTGGCAGATAAATTAGCAGCAGAGCCGACTTTATTTAAGTTAAAGTAATATAAAGTCAAAGAATTAGCACGATTGAATCCTACCTTTAATCTCTAAAGCAATCAGCTAATTCTGTTACTTTTTTTTGGAAAAAGTAACCAAAAAACTTTCTCATCTACAGAACCTGACCACTGTTTACATCTATAAAAAATATTGCAAAAACATTACCTTTATAAATTATGGGCAGGCTGTAGATGAATCTTAGTTCGAGTAAATACTATCTAGAGTTCTAATCATTAGAGGTTATTAGCACGATTACTCAACCAATAGATCTTTTGGATTAATCGTATCACCATAAACTGGTTTTAACGTTTTTTCATAAGCCTGATGAATCACACCTTCTTTTGCCAGTTTCTCTAAGTCTTGGTTCAACCAGTCCAGTAACTCTTTATCGCCTTTTTTCACTGCTGGTGCAATTAAGTCCTGCTCACCTAAATTGGTAATGCCAACGGTGTAATTTGGATTTTCTTTAGCCCAAGCTAAAACCAGCAAGTTATCATGGGCAAGCGCAGCGCCACGGCCATCTTTTAAAGCATCAAAAGTTTCAGTGTTTTGCTCATATTTTTGTAGTTTAATTTCAGGATGAGTCTTGGTGAAGAATGAATCAGCCGTTGTACCTTTATTTACCAACAAAGTTTTATCTTTAAGTTGAGCCACATCAGTAATCGGATGGCTTTTAGGAGAAACTACGCCCAAAGCAACCTTTAGATAAGGCTTAGCAAAATCGACCACTTCTTTACGTTCAGGTGTAACGGTAAAGTTTGCAAAAATAATATCTACTTTATTGGCTTTTAAATATTCGACACGGTTAGCTGCTTCAGTTAAAACGAACTCAACTTTGTTTTCATCACCCAGCAGATCTTTAGCAACATGCTTGGCAATCTCTACATCAAAGCCTTGGTTTTTACCTTGAGCATCTAAATATCCAAACGGCGGTTTATCACTAAATACGCCAATTCGTACCACACCATTCTTTTTGATCTGTTCAATACTTGACGTAGTTTGTGTGGTATCGGCCGTTTTTTCAGTAGACTGAGTTCCTTTATCACATGCAACTAAACCTAAACTCAGTAAAGAGGCAGCTAAAATATGCTTCACGTTTTGAAATGTTAATGTTGTCATTATTTCACCCTATCGTTCTTGTAAAAGTCTTATTTAGAATCGCAGCGCCTACTTTTAGCCACTGCTCTAGCGATATCGAAAACTATTGGCCTACATCTAAAAACACATTTGGATTGACC
Source organism: Acinetobacter sp. FDAARGOS_559 (assembly GCF_003940475.1). Classification (NCBI taxonomy): domain Bacteria; kingdom Pseudomonadati; phylum Pseudomonadota; class Gammaproteobacteria; order Moraxellales; family Moraxellaceae; genus Acinetobacter; species Acinetobacter sp. FDAARGOS_559. Next base: position 4,060,046 of record NZ_RKJG01000005.1, on the reverse strand, counting down.
GAGTCACCGTAAATTGGTTTCAAGGTTTCATCATAAATTTTCTTGATTTCACCGCTTGTTCTGAGCTGCTTAATTTCAGTATTGAGCCAATTCAATAATTGGGTATTGCCCTTTTTAACTGCCGGTGCAATAAACTCTTGATCACCAATAGACTGTATACCTGCAACATAACTTGGGTTTTTCGCGGCCCATGCCAAAGCATAGGTACTATCTTGTGAAATCGCGTCACCACGACCATCTGTTAAGGCTTTAAAGGCATCCGAGTTTCTTTCAAACTTGAGTAAATTCACTTTTGGATAATGCTTGGTAAAGTACGTATCTGAACTTGTGCCTTTATTTACAATTAAGGTTTTACCTTCTAATTGAGCAATGTCAGTAATCGGCTTGGCTTTAGGCGAGACAATCCCAAAAGCCCCTTTTAAATAAGGTTCGGCAAAATCGACAACCTCCTTACGCTCAGGGGTTACTGTAAATGTCGCGAACACCACATCGGCACGATTTGATTTTAAAAACTCCACCCGATTTGAAGCTTCAGTCACAATAAACTCAACTTTCTTTTCATCACCAAGCAAATCTTTAGTCACCCGTTTTGCTAGAGCCACATCAAAGCCCTGATTATTCCCCGCACTATCTACATAACCAAACGGCGGATCATCAGCAAAAACGGCAACGCGTAAAACCCCATTTTTTTTGACTTGTTCTAAAGAATGGTCTGCTTGAGCATTACTTGCCTGTTCAGTTGATGGTGTTTTACTACATGCAGTTAATAAAACCCCAGCAACGGCAAGACTGCTTAATATTTTTATTGAATTACGTTTAAACATTCACTTCCTCATGATTCAAATAATAAAAATTTAGTACGACAAAATATTTAAGAAAGCTTTCGCTCGTTCTGTTTTTGGCTGTTCAAAAAATTCTTCTGGTGAAGCCTGTTCAATAATCTTGCCCTTATCCATAAAAATAATGCGGTCAGCAACCTTGCGGGCAAAGGACATCTCATGTGTCACAATCAACATGGTCATTCCTTCATTCGCTAACTTGAGTACCACATCAAGCACTTCCCTGACCATTTCCGGATCAAGCGCAGCGGTAATTTCATCAAGCAAAATGACTTTAGGTTGCATGACCAGTGAACGTACAATGGCAATACGCTGTTTTTGTCCACCCGAAAGCTGTCGTGGATAATCTAATTTTCGCTCAAACAGTCCAACGCGCTTTAACAACTCATCTGCAACTTGTTCTGCTTCATCGCGGTGGCGTTTTTGTACTTTGAGTGGTCCGAGCAAGATGTTGTCAATGACGTTCATATGCCCAAATAGCTCATAGTTCTGAAAAACCATACCAATTTTTTGACGAGCATTAGTCCAGTCCACATCTTTACCGAGCACACCTGAGCCAGTTAAACGAATTTCGCCACCTTGAATCGGTTCTAAGCCGTTAATACAGCGCAATAAGGTACTTTTACCGCAACCCGATGGACCTAAAATAACAACCACTTCTCCTTGTTCTACATCCAGATCAATGCCCTGTAAAATATGACTTTGTGCAAATGATTTCTGTAATTGTTGTATCGATAACAAAGGCATAATTACTCCCAGACCTTTTCTAAATGTGCCGCCAAACGAGATAAGGGATAGCAAATCAGAAAATACAAAATAAAAATAAAACCATAAATCCAAAGAGAAGCACTCGGCACGGTCAACAGCGAGTTTTCAATAATTTGCTGGCCAACTTTAATGACTTCAACCACACCAATCAGGACTGCCAAAGAGCTGGTTTTCACCATTCGGGTAAATAAGTTAATCGCGCCTGGTGTTACTCGTTTTAGACTTTGCGGAAAAATGACATACACCAAGGCTTGAACATGGGTGAGTCCAAGTGCATAGGCCGAATCACGTTGATGCTGGTCAATTGAAGTAATAGCTGCACGAACCAAATCGCCCATTTCTGCCGTACCCCATAAAACAAATACAACAATGCATACCCACATTGCTGAAAACTGCCAGTTAAACCATGTCGCAAAGCCGAAATAAAACACAAATAGCAAAACTAAAATTGGAATGATTCGAATGGCTTCTAGATACAGGCGGCACAGCGATTTAACGACTATGTTTTTAGAAGTCATAATGACGCCGAAAACTGTGCCAAAAATTGCAGAGAAAAACACTGAAATAAATGCAATTTTTGCAGTTGCCCAAAGTCCCCACATTAGACGTTCGAGGTGACTCGCTTGAAATAGATAATCAAGTTCCATGGCTCACCTTCCGACTTTTGTGCTCCAGATAACTGGTTAAAATAGACACGGGCAATAAAATAATCAGATAAGCCATGATGAGTAAAAACAAAGCTTCCGTAGTTTTATAGTCCATGCCAATTAAGTCTTTGGTCACAAAAAGCAGCTCAACAACAGCAATTGCACTGACCACAGAACTTTCTTTAATTAGAAATAGGCAATTTGCCCCTATTGCCGGAATTGAAATGGCAAGCGCTTGAGGGAAAATGACATATCTAAAAATTTGAATCGGTTGTAGACCAATACTTTTTGCAGAGTCAATCTGCCCTTTGGCCACAGATTGCAAACCTGCTCGGAAAGCTTCGGCCATATAGCTTCCACCTAAAAAAGTCAGTCCGATCACACCGCAAGTGAAACCATCGATTTTGATACCGAGTTTTGGCAAACCGTAATACAAAAAGAACAGTTGAATTAATAAAGGGGTATTTCGAGATAACTCAATATAGAACTGGGCAATTCTATTTAGCACCCGCACGCGATATGTGATTAAAATGCTGCAAATCAGCCCTACAATAATCGCCAAAATAATGCTGATAATTGAAATTTTCAGCGTGGTCAAAGTTGCAGAGAAAAATTGCGGCAACACACTATGGATATACTGCCAGTTCAAGGAAAATTCCAACAAATAATATTAAAACGTTATAAATATTTAGCTTTCGTCAGCCATTAAATATTTGTGTAACAAGTTTATTTTTTTCCCAATTGGTCTAAAACTATTTTTATTAGATAAGCTTTTCTATAAGTTTGATAAATTCGATTTGGCAATCGCAAACCTTCAAATCAGTTGAATACAACTGCTTAAAACATGTTCACTAAAGCAAAGATGAGTAATAAAACCAATAAAAAAAATCGGACACCAACGCCCGATTTTTATTAAATGATTTTTAATCTATTGTTTATTTTCTAAGTACATCACCAATGCTTGGGTCTTTATCAAAAACCGATTTTGCATATGGGCAAAGTGGAATTACTTTTACGTCTTTTTCGCGAACAAAAGCTACCAAAGCATCAAGTAATTGGCGACCTACGCCTTGTCCACGATAATTTTCGTTTACATCTGTGGCATCAATAATTAGCATGCTTTCGCCTGCCCATGTATAAGTCATTTCGCCTGCAACGGTTTCACCATCAAGTAAGCTAAAGCTGCCGTGTTTTGTATCATCTTTTTGTTGAATATTCACAATGAATTCCTCGTATTACGACTCAAATTTATTTAAAAATGACTTTATATATCTTTATCTATAAGAACAAATTTAACTGTAAAAAAATAGCCTATTTTTAGCAGTGAGTCTGTATGCTTTTTAAATACAATTCATGCATAAAATTCATAATTCTATTCGTAATTCAGCGTCTAATCCTCTCAAATCATTGTTGTTAAGCTCTGCGACCAAATTTTATTCATTTCATTTATGAAAATTCAATGGTTTTGAGATTGGAACTTTTATGTCTTCTTTTCATCAAATTGAGCAAAGCACATATGAACATTCAACACCTGCCTGGGGTGCCGTCTTTGTAATGTCGCTCTGCTGTGCAGTATTAATTGCATCTGAGTTCATGCCTGTAAGTTTACTTACCCCCATCTCTTTAGATTTAAATATCAGTGAAGGCCAAGTGGGTCAAGCAATCGCAATTTCTGGTATTTTTGCTGTTATTACCAGCTTATCGATTAGCCGTGTATTTAAGGCATTGGACCGACGTCATATCATTTTATTACTCACCCTACTGATGATTGTCTCTGGCATAGTCATTACATTTGCCCATTCTGCGGCTTTGTTTATGTTGGGTCGTGCAATCTTAGGCGTAGTTATTGGTGGTTTTTGGGCAATGTCGACATCAATTGTCATGCGACTCGTTCCTCCGCTTTCAGTACCTAAAGCACTCGGTTTATTAAATGGCGGAAATGCGCTAGCCACCACAATTGCAGCACCATTAGGAAGCTTTTTGGGTTCAATTATTGGCTGGCGTGGCGCTTTTTTCTGTATTGTTCCTATCGCGATTGTTGCACTTATTTGGCAATTTAAAAGTATGCCCTCTCTTCCTGCAATATTGTCAGCTGAGAAATCTAAAAATCCATTTGCTTTACTAAAACGCCCAATTGTACTTTATGGGATGACCGGAATTTTATTACTCTTTATGGGCCAATTTGCGCTATTTACCTATCTACGCCCATTTCTAGAAACTGTTACTCATGTCGATGCGACAATGCTATCCATTTTATTATTAATATTGGGTTTAGCAGGTTTAGTGGGTACATTTGTAATTAGTTTAATTCTCCACCAACATGTTTATCGTTATCTGATTCTTATTCCATTGATCATGGCAGTGATTGCTGGAGCTTTTGTATTTGGTGGTGAGCATTTATGGTTTGTTGCCATATTGATGGGTTTCTGGGGCTTTATTGGAACGTCGGCACCTGTTGCGTGGAATACATGGCTTGCCCAAACACTACATCAAGATGCCGAAATTGGTGGTGGTTTGATGGTTGCGATTATTCAATTTGCAATTACTTTAGGTGCAACTATAGGTGGGTTGTTATATGACTTACATGGCTATAGCGCCACGTTCTATATGAGCGCAACTGTTTTGCTATTTGGCGCGATTACTGCTTATATTACATGGCGGAATGCTACTCACGTAACACATCAATAACCAACCGTAATGCAGGTGAAAGTTGTCTGCGATGTGGATAGTACAAATGGTATCCGGGAAACTGGATACTGTACTCTTCCAAAACTTGAATCAGCTTCCCCTCTTTTAAATCTTCTCGAATCAAATCTTCGGGAATATAAGCCAGTCCAAATCCAGCTCTAACCGCCTCGACGATATCGTAGCTTTCATTAAATATCCATTGCCCCTGAATTTTAACTTTTGTTTCTTGACCATCTTTCACAAATTCCCACGCATACACGCTGCCTTGGGTCGTTAAACGATAGCCAATACATTGATGATTGATTAAATCTTTAGGAGTATGAGGAATTCCATATTGTTCAAAATATGCTGGTGTTGCTATTACCGCCATTTTGACATCTGGACTAATGCGTACTGCAATCATGCCATCAGCTACGCGGCTTCCGAAACGAACGCCAGCATCAAAGCGTTCTGCCACAATATCGACCATGCCGCTATAGGCAGTCACTTCTACTTGTACATCAGGATAAACACCAGCAATCTTTTTAAGTTTTGGAATCAGCACTTCCCGTATCGCATGGCTGCTAGCATTAATCCGAACTGTACCAGCGGGTTGGTCTCGAAATGAAGTTAAAAGGGATAATTCATTATCAATCTGATCGAAGCTAGCACTAATTGTTTGTTTCAACCTTTCGCCTGCTGCTGTAGGTGAAACACTACGTGTAGTTCTGGTCAGGAGCAACATTCCCAAACGTTCTTCTAAACCCCGAATCGTATGGCTCAGCGCAGATTGTGAAATTCCCATTTTCCCAGCAGCCTTAGTAAAACTACCCTCTCTTGCCACCATTAAAAAAGCATAAAGATCATTATAGTTTTCTTTATTTATCATCTGCTTTATCTCTTATTGGGGAGTCAACCTCATTATAAAGGATAAAACCATTCATGAATATTACTCATAAGTCCATGTTTGTTTTTTAGACTAATTATTAAAAAGAAGATTCGTTAAAATCCATATCAAGCAGTAAATATGAAGATTTAAATAAACTGAGGCGATTATTATGAGTCATTTTATTATTGTAAAAAATTAATAAATTCCACTCATATCTTTACGTTAAAGAATAAATAGCTTCATTGCATTTATGTGCTTTTTCTTAAAGAAGCGAGGTGAGTTGATATGGCTAGTTATAAGTTTTTTAAAGGCTTAGTCAGCCTATGTTTTTTGTTCTCAGTGACTTCCGCTTCTTATGCAATAAAGCCTCAAGGTAAAAATCAACAAAGGGTATCGATGATGAAAATCCGTATTGATATTGATGGAACACAGCAACCACTATTTGCCACATTAGCTATAACACCTACTGTTGAAGATTTTATCAAACAGCTTCCACTGACATTAACACTTAAAGATTATGACGCTACCGAAAAAATAGCCGATCTACCCACCAAGCTAACTACACAAAACGCGCCTGATGGTTATGCGGGCAAGGCTGGTGATCTTACCTATTATGCTCCGTGGGGTAATCTGGCTTTTTTCTATAAAGACTCAGCTGTTGGTTACGCGAATGGCCTCATTTTTCTTGGGAAACTTGATGCTATTCCCCACGCATTCAAGCAAAAACAACCCATCAAAATTTCAATTTCCCAAATCGAATAAGCATCTATCTATTCACTCATTCACATTGTTTAAGTTGAGGTATTTATGACGACATCTCCCTTATTTAAAAAGCTTAAAACCCATACAGTGGTTGCAATTTGTGCAGCAACTATTGGTCTATTTTCTTCAACTTCAGCTATGGCGGCCGATATGTCTAATGGTGCAAATAATTTTTATCAAAGTCAGCAAGTGACTATTCAAAAAGTGACTTTTAAAAATCAATACAACATGGATATTGTCGGCAATCTGGTTATTCCCAAAAATTTGAATAAAAAGACTAAAGCCCCTGCAATTATAATTGGTCACCCTATGGGGGCTGTAAAAGAGCAAAGCTCTATGCTTTATGCACAAAAACTGGCTGAACAAGGTTTTGTGAGCTTAGCAATTGATCAATCATTTTGGGGTGAAAGCGCGGGCCAACCAAGAAATGTTGTGGCACCAGACATTTATGCAGAAGCGTTTAGTGCCGCTGTAGATTATTTGGGAACACAATCTTTCATTGATCCTAATAATATTGGTGTACTGGGTATTTGTGGAAGTGGGAGTTTTGTCATTAGTGCAGCAAAAATTGATCCGCGTATGAAAGCGATAGCAACTGTCAGCATGTATGATATGGGCGCAGCAAACCGCAATGGCTTACGTCACTCACAAACCCTAGAGCAGAGAAAGCAAATTGTTGCAGAAGCCGCTGCACAGCGTTACATTGAATTTAAAGGTGGTGAAACCAAATATACCAGCGGAACTACGCATGAGCTAACAGCAGATACACACCCTATTCAACGTGAATTTTACGACTTTTATCGTACTCCACGCGGAGAATATACGCCTAAAGGCTCATCGAGAGAGCTTACAACTCACCCAACGCTCACAAGTAATGTCAAATTTTTAAACTTCTACCCATTTAACGACATTGAAACGATTTCACCACGTCCGATGTTGTTTATTACAGGTGATCAGGCTCATTCAAAAGAGTTTAGTGAAGAAGCTTATAAGCTCGCAGGCCAACCTAAAGAGCTTTATTACGTTAAAGGCGCTGGACATGTTGATTTATATGATCGGGTCGATCTCATTCCATTTAATAAATTAACCAGTTTCTTTAAACAAAACTTGAAGTAATACAGATGATAGAGGCTCAACACGGGCCTCTAGCTTTTTAATTAACTTAATGAAACTCTTGCACCAAACTATTAATATGCGCCACGGCAGCAGTTCGGTTTTCAACACAAAGTTTTTCAAAAACATGCTCTAAATGTTTATTCACTGTCCGTGGACTCAGCTCCAAAATTTCTGCAATGTCTTTATTGGTTTTTCCTAACAACAACCAGTGCATGACTTCTGCCTCACGTTGAGTCAACTGCGGGCAATATTTCAAAATATCAGCCATTTCCAAAGCTGGTGTAGAGGTTTTTATCTGAATAAGATAATTTTTTGCCACACTTGGCTCATTCTCCCACGGCGTAAGCAATAAAAGCTGTAATTGCTGAGATGGTGTTGAATAAGAACAGCTGGTTAATTTTTTGGAGTCTTTTTCATGTTCTAAATCTGAAAACCAAGCTTTTAAACCTGCTTCAAAGCCTTCTAATTCAGGTAAATATTGATTTAGTAGATCACTAGCCTTTTGGGTTTTCCACACAATTTTACCGTGAACATCTAGCGCAAGAATGGCTGTTTCCGTTGCATCAATGACCTGTTTTTGTTGTTGCAATAGTTTGGCATGTGCCAAATGTGTTTTTACTCTTGCTAATACTTCTTCAATATTCAGTGGCTTGGTTACATAGTCCACCCCGCCGACCTGAAAACCACGCACAATATGCTCTGTCTCAGACAAACCTGTCATAAAAATGACGGGAATAAACTGCGTAATTGGGCTCGCTTTAAGCTGTATACAACTTTCAAAACCATCCATATGTGGCATATTGCCATCAAGCAAAATCATATCCGGTAAGCATCGGTGTGCTATTTCAATTGCACTTAACCCATCGGTTGTGACAAGTACGCGATAACCTGCCTGATCCAGACTCTCATGTAGCAAGCCTAAATTTTCCGGCACATCATCTACAATCAGAATAACAGCCTGCTCATTTGGCGAAGCTTGCTGAAAAGAAACATGTTGCGTACTCATTGCTTATCCTGAATTAATCGTTGCGCGTGTTTTAAATCAAACTTTTGAATAGCCTGTTCAAGCTGTTCCCATAACTCATTATGCTCTGGAAAATTTTGACGGCATTGCATTAAAGCCTGTTGAATTCCTCGAATGTACCCCTGTCCAATTAAATCATTTAACTGTTGCAAGCTTTGCGGTAAATCAAGCAGATCATTATTTTCTGGTCGTTGAATTGGTGTATGAACAGCAGCTTGCTCTTGCTTATATATATTTAAATCGAGTGCTTGAACTTCATTATTTTCAAGGAGTGTCTCTGATTTGGAATCAATCCACACCAAGCCCAACTTGTCTCCAATTTTACTCAGCAATAAATTGAGATCGATTGGTTTTAACATAAAGTCTTCACTTAAGACCGCATCTTGTGGGTTGACTTCACGCTCGCCTGCATTGGCCGAAATAATTAAGATCGGCACATTGGTAATATTATTCTGACGTAACAAACGCGCAGTTTCCCACCCGCCCATCAAAGGCATATTTAAATCCATCAAAATCAGGTTCGGCTGAAAAATAGGTACACGTCTTAAACAATCAATGCCCGACTCGGCTTCTTCAATCATAAATCCCAAAGGTTTGAGAAAATTAGCAACTAATCCTCGGTCCACCGCTTCATTATCGACAACCAAAATTCGTTTTCGTTCGCCTTGATAGCCTGTAATTTGGTTGGAGTAAACATTAGAAATCGGATGAACCACTTCTTTTGAAGGTAAGTAAAACTTAATCTTAAATTGTGAACCCTGATTGAGCTGACTAGTCACAGATAGCTGTCCACCGAGTAAATCGACCAACAATTTTACAATAGGTAGGCCTAGCCCTGTTCCGGTAAATCCACCTTGTACTACATTGCTGCCCCGTTCAAACGGGTTAAAGATTCGCTCTAAATCTGCCTCTGCAATACCACAGCCCGTATCTCTAATTTCAAAATAAGCCGTTTGAAAACGGTATTCGACTTTTAAAGTAATTGTGCCGCTTGTCGTAAACTTTAAAGCATTGCCCAGTAAATTGATGAGCACTTGCTCTAAGCGTTTTTTGTCGGTACGAACGTAGTGCGGTAAGTTATCTCCAATTTCATAAACAAACTGTAAATTCTTCTGTTCAAACTGTGGCTGAAACATTTGAATAATCTGTTCAATAAAATTGGGGAAATGCACATCCACTACATTTAAAGAAATCTTGCCTGTTTCAATGCGTGCTAAATCTAGTAAACCGTCAATGAGTGAAGTCAAATGCTGCCCACTACGGCTAATCACCCCGAGCGCCATTTTGCCTTGTTCAGAGAGTTGTTCTTGTTTTTGAAGTAATTGGCTATAGCCCAAAATACTATTTAGAGGCGTTCGTAATTCATGGCTAATGCCAATGACATAACGGCTTTTTGCATCATTGGCCCGTTCTGCTGCTATTCTGGCGTCTTGTAAGTCTTTTGAAGTGACTTCATGGGCAGCAATTTCATCAATCAATAATGCTGTTTGCTGATGCGTTTCGATTTCGGCATTACGTCGGCTTTCATCGTTTAGTACTAACCACCATGCTGCAACACTCATCAATAAAAATAAAATGGTGTAAATTTTTACAAACAGTGTAAATAACTGCGGAACGGCTGCGGCATTAATGGTTTCTAAATAGGTTTTTTCTTGGATATAAACCAGACTTAAACTCACTGCCAAAACAATAGACAACCCTAAAGTCAGTAATAAATACAAACTGACCCTGCTATTTAAACGGCTAGCCCAACGTTCTGGTAAATAGTGCCAGATGGCTTTTTTGAGCTGAACTGACCAACGTGCATCGGGTTTACATAAATCGTGACAGCGGGCTTCAAGTGAACAGCATAGAGAGCAAATCGTACCGTTATAGGCTGGGCAGCCCGCCATATCAGCAAGCTCATAATCCCGTTCACATACCACACAGTTAGCAACCGACGTCGCCTGAATTTTTTCAGGCTGGCGTGCAATGTAATATTTGCCTTTGGTTAGGTAAGCAATAATAGGAACGCATAAAACCGCACTCCCCAAAGCAATGAAACTTGCTAAACCTTTCGCCATCAATCCGAAAAAGCCCAAATAGCTCAGCATCGATAACACTGAAGCAATCAGTAAAGCGCCCACGCCTACGGGGTTGATGTCATATAAGTAAGCACGACGAAATTCAATTCCTTTCGGGCTTAAACCTAAAGGTTTACAGATAATTAAATCGGCAACAACGGCACCAATCCATGCCAAAGCGATATTGCTATATAGCCCCAAAATGCGTTCAACCGCATGGCTAATGCCCATTTCCATCAAAACAATGGCAATAAACACGTTAAAAAGAAGCCAGACAATTCGTCCCGGATGGCTATGAGTTAAGCGCGCAAAAAAGTTAGACCATGCCAATGAACCAGCGTAGGCATTGGTCATATTAATTTTAATTTGCGCCAAGCAAACCAGTGCTAGAGTCAATATTAACGCTAGCTGAGGATTTGGAATAAATTGTTGATAGGCAACCCAATACAAATATGTAGGATTGTCTAGTTCAGAGACAGGAGTAAACAGCTGAAAAGCCAACACCATCAGTAGCATGCCCATCAAAACTTTTAGAAATCCGAAAATAATCCATGACGGACCACCTAAAAAAACGGCAAAACGCCATGCAGTTCTATTCTTTTCTTTTTGCGGTAAGAAACGTAAATAGTCGGCTTGCTCACCAATTTGGATCACAAATGAAAAAATAAGAGTGCACGCCGCACCAAAGTAATACAGATTAAAATCGGTCGAGTTTGAAACTGCCCCAACAAAATGCAGACTACTACTTAAAATTTGTGGTTGTTTCCAAAGTACAAAAAACCACGGTAATAACAGCAATAAGAGCCAGATTGGCTGAGTGACTGCCTGAACTTTGTTAATAAAACCAATGCCTTTGACCACTAAAGGCAAAATCACTAAGGCAGAAATTAAGTAACCAATAACTTGCGGAATGCCTAAGGCCAGCTCAAGTGCCATCGCCATAATTGCGGCTTCAAATGCAAGCAAAATAAAGGTAAAGCTGGCATAAATCAGAGATGTAATGGTCGAGCCAATGTAGCCAAAACCTGCACCACGAGTAAGCAAATCAACATCTACATTATATTTTGCGGCGTAGTAACTAATCGGCCAACTGGTTAAAAATATAATGGTACATACGACAATTGCTGCCCATAATGCATTGCTAAAGCCATACTGCCAAAGCATGGTCGCCCCAATGGCTTCCATAGCCAAAAAGCTAACGGTCGAGATTGCGGTATTAGTTACCGTCCAAGGCGACCATTTTCGTACTGAGGTAGGTGCATAGCGAAGCGCATAATCTTCGATACTTTCATCTGCCACCCAAATATTATATTCACGGCGTGTTTTGATCACACGTTGTGGCGCTTGTTGGGGGCGTGAAGAATCTGGCATAACACTCATGTTTGGCATGTGGCTGCATTAAACCCAGCAATCCTTATGCCAAAAGTCATTTATCATGGCGATTTTTTCTAATACGCACATATACGCAAAATAACGTATTTTCAATTTTCCCCAAAAATCACACACTCAAAACCATCAAAAAACAATGATCAATATTTGTGTTGATTGACCGAAAATGATTGGGAGATTGATGTTATGAGTGTATCTGAACATCCAAATCTGGACACTGTGCAAGGTACAGATTCACAAAAAGCAGTGAATGAAACCTTAGAAGATTATACTTTACGTTATGCTCCACACAGCTTTCGGCGCTGGAGTCCCAAAGTTGTTGCTATTACTGCACTTGGTGGTATTGCCTATCTTGCTGACTTTTCTATTGGTGCCAGTATTGGTATGTCTTATGGAACAACCAATGCTGTTTTCTCCATTTTATTTGCAGCGATTATTATCTTCTTAACCGGCATTCCTTTAGCCTACTACGCAGCTCGCTATAACATCGACCTTGACTTGATTACCCGCGGTGCAGGTTTTGGTTATATCGGTTCGGTCCTAACCAGTATCATTTTCGCCAGTTTCACCTTTATTTTCTTTGCCCTTGAAGGTTCAATCATGGCGCAAGGGTTATTGCTCGGTTTAGGCATTCCGCTTTGGGCAGGTTACCTCATCTCAACCGTTATGGTCATTCCACTCGTCATTTACGGCATGAAAGCTTTAAGTAAATTACAAGTCTGGACTACCCCACTTTGGCTCGTTCTAATGATTGGTCCTGTGGCCTATCTGATTTACCAAGAACCTACCTTAGTTAGCCAGTTTGCAACTTTTACAGGTCATGAAGGTTTTGCACCTGTAGATATGGCAGCGATCATGCTTGGTGCGGGTATATGCTTATCCCTAATTATGCAAATCGGTGAGCAAATTGACTACCTACGCTTCATGCCTGCAAAAACAAAAGAAAATAGCAAAGCATGGTGGGCTGCAGTTATTTCAGCAGGTCCGGGCTGGGTGATTTTAGGGGCGATTAAACAAATTATTGGGGCATTTTTAGGTTTCTATTTACTCACTAAAATACCGGGCGTAAACAGCACTGAACCTGTTCAACAGTTTAATGCGGCGTTTCATGACATGCTTCCGGGCTGGGCGGCTTTAACACTTGCGGTTATTTTGGTGGTTATTTCTCAAATTAAAATTAATGTGACCAATGCTTACTCTGGTTCCCTTGCATGGACAAGTGCCTACACTCGTATTAGCAAACATTATCCTGGTCGTATTGTCTTTGTGATTGTAAACTTGGCAATTGCACTTGCTTTGATGGAAGGCAACATGTTTGCGGTACTGGGTAAAATCTTAGGATTCTATTCAAACTTTGCAATTGCTTGGGTGGTGGTGGTTGCAACAGACATCTCAATCAACAAATATGTTTTAAAACTTTCACCAAAAGAACCGGAATACCGTCGTGACATGCTCTACAACGTAAACCCTGTCGGTATGGTTGCCTTCCTTGTATCAGCAGGTTTATCGATTGCAGCATTCTTCGGATTATTGGGTAGTTTCTTAGCACCTTACTCTCCAATTATTGCACTTGTACTTGCCTTTGTACTAACACCAATCATGGGCCTATTAACCAAAGGAAAATACTACATCAAGTCACACGATGACGGCGTTAAAGAACCACGTTACGATGCTGAAGGTACACCAGTAGCAACTGTTTATCACTGCCGCGTATGTGAGCAAGGCTATGAGCGTCCAGATATTATGTTCTCTCACAAACATAACGGTACAATTTGTTCTTTGTGTAAAACACTCGACGCTTAGCCCCCTTTACCAATTAAAAAAGAAGCTTTAAAGCTTCTTTTTTTACATCTGATGATTTAGCCAATAGGAAATAAACGCTCAGGCACCACATCTTTCATCACAATGGTTGAGATGAGCCGTTGCACACTTGGAATAGCAGATAATTTTTCGTCATATAAACGCTGAAAAGCTGGTAAATCTCTAGCAACAACATGGAGTAAATAGTCAGGTTCACCAAACAAACGCTGTGCCTGAATAATTTGCGGAATCTCAATCACGGCATTTTCAAACTTCTCAACTGCCTGTTTATCGCCTTCTTTAAGCGTAATAAAAACAATCGCTGAAAACTCAAAACCGACTAAGTTTGGGTCAAGTTCTGCCCGATAGCCTTTGATAGCTCCCGACTCTTCTAAAGCCTTCACTCGTCTGTGACAAGGTGAAATGCTCAAACCAACTTTTTCTGCCAACTCAGTGATAGATAATCGGCCATTTAATTGCAATTCAGCAAGAATCTTTTTATCCGTGCGATCCATTTAGAAAAATTTACCCCAAATGTATGTGATATGAGCAAACATTTAAAAGCACATTCTAAATACATGAGCATATTATTTTCAACAAGCTCGAATAAATAGGGATTTTTTCTAAACCACGGGCGAAACCTTTGGAAAATAGTTTGCCGAGATAAGCATATGGCTTTTAACATTTTTATTGCATTTTGGAGTGTCTCCATTCTTTTTATTATTACGCCAGGGGCAGACTGGGCCTACGCCATTTCCGCAGGTATTAAGGGTAAAGTCGTCGTCCCCGCTGTTGCAGGTATGCTATTCGGGCACTTTATTACGATTTTATTGGTAGCGGCTGGTGTTGGTCTGCTTGTAGCAAATAACCCAACTGCTCTGATGATCCTAACAATTGCAGGTTCTGCTTATTTGCTATGGATGGGAATAAACTTATTACTTACCCCTCCAACTCCGAACGAGTCTGATTCTGAAAAGGCTCAGTCATGGTTAAGTTGGGCAACCAAAGGCGTTTACGTGAGTGGATTAAACCCGAAAGTTTTTTTGCTCTTTTTAGCCCTGCTTCCTCAATTTATTGACACGACTGCTTCATGGTCCGTAACTACACAGATTCTTGCCTTCGGTGTTGTGCACATGATTAGCTGCGCGATTATTTACTTAATGGTGGGTTATGGTTCAGAGGCTATTTTGAAAACCAGACCACAAGCAGCACAGTTAGTGGGCCGTTTTTCGGGCGGTTTGATGGTTGTTATCGCAACATGTTTATTGATTGGACAAATTTAAAAGTCATTTAGGAAAAAGTTACTGACTCACTTTTCGGGTCGGTAACTTAAATAATAAATATAAGAAAAATTTATCTCATTCGTTTAAGGTTATAGGTCACGACTCCCCAAATCACCAGTTCTTGCCCCTCTTCAATATAAATATTTTGATAATCAGGATTTTCTGCTTTTAGCCACACTTTAGGGGGTTGAAATTGGGTATCAATCATTAAGCGCTTCACAGTGAAATCATTGTCGATAAGTGCAATCACAATATCGCCCGATTTAGCAGGAATACTACGGTCCACAATAAGCGGATCATCAATATCAATTCCGGCATCTAACATAGACAACGAATTGGCTTTCACAATAAACGTAGCATTTTCATTTCTAATCAAATATTCATTTAAATCAAGAGCTTGCTCTATATCGTCTTGCGCTGGTGATGGGAAACCCGCAGCAACACGTTCTGTCGCCAAAGGAATGTGGTAAATTTTATCGTTGTTCGGATGGACCTGCTGTATCTTTAGTTTTGAAGTGAAATCTGTCTGGTGATCGGTTTTGACATTATTCAGTAACCAATTTTTGATAAAGTTGACTTGAGATTCAGGAACACGAATCACTTTAGTGGGTTCATTGAACTGTGCTTTACGGCCGGCGTTTTCCCGTGCACCGCCATGCTCGAATTCTTTCTTCTTTGGCATATCTCCTCCATTTCACCGTTCAAATCCTACACAAACAATGTAGCTTGAAAAAGTTACATTTTCAAGTTGACGAAATATTTTTTTTGCATAACAATAAATTTCATGATCAGATTTTAATCCATTTTGCTTTTAACAGGGATGTTAAAACGGAAATGGTAAGTTGAAGAGAATCAAAACCTATTGTGAAATAGTCCTTATTACTGACTGTTTTGATTTTTATCAATGAAATTCTGAACACTTAAATATGAGTTAGATTCAGTTTTTGGTATGGAGACATGCGAAATGAAAAATCAACGTGATGCAGTTTTAGGTTATGCAGATGAACAACATGCCTACTATATCCGTCTTATTGAAAATGATGCGGTATTAGGCGAAAGCTATGGAATTTTCTGTGAAAATCCGGAAAGTGAAGCAGCCGAAAGTATTATGACGACACTATTTTTAAAGAAATCATTTTGGTTAAATGGCTCAGAATTCACAGATATTGTAAAAGGCTTACATCCCCTTACCCATTCATAAGTTTAAAATAATAAAAATAAAGGAGGCATAATGCCTCCTTTATTCTCAAAAACTGTTTGCTTAAGACGTAAAGCGTCCATAAGCATCGCGTTTTTGATTACGAGAGTTCTGACCACGACCATCTGAACGGCCACGGCGGTCATCATCGTCGTCGTCGTCATCACGACGGCTGCGACCACGACCTCGACCACCTGAACGACCGCGATCATCATCTTCATCGTCGTCATCATAACGACTGCGGCCACGGCCTCGGCCACCTGAACGACCACGGTCATCATCTTCGTCATCATCGTCGCGACGGCTGCGACCACGACCTCGACCGCCTGAACGGCCACGGTCATCATCTTCATCGTCGTCATCATAACGGCTGCGACCACGACCTCGTCCACCTGAACGACCGCGATCATCATCTTCATCGTCGTCATCACGACGGCTGCGACCACGGCCTCGGCCACCTGAACGGCCACGGTCATCATCTTCATCGTCGTCATCATAACGGCTGCGACCACGACCTCGGCCACCTGAGCGACCGCGATCATCATCTTCATCGTCGTCATCACGACGGCTGCGACCACGACCTCGACCGCCTGAACGACCGCGATCATCATCTTCATCGTCATCATCACGGCGGCTGCGACCACGACCTCGGCCACCTGAACGACCGCGATCATCATCTTCATCGTCATCATCACGGCTGCGGCCACGACCTCGACCGCCTGAACGACCGCGATCATCATCTTCATCGTCATCATCACGGCGGCTGCGACCACGACCTCGGCCACCTGAACGACCGCGATCATCATCTTCATCGTCGTCATCACGACTGCGGCCACGGCCTCGGCCACCTGAACGACCGCGATCATCATCTTCGTCGTCATCATCACGACCGCGACCACGGCCTCGACCGCCTGAGCGACCGCGATCATCATCTTCGTCGTCATCATCATAACGACTGCGGCCACGGCCTCGACCGCTTGAACGGCCGCGGTCATCATCTTCGTCGTCATCATAACGGCTGCGACCACGACCATTACGATCATCGTTTTTATGACTTAAAGCACCAGCTTCACGGGCCTCTTCTGAGGTAAATTCATGTGCGTTACCACTGGCATGTGCAGCACGGCCAGCTTCACGAGCTTCTTCTGAAGTAAATTCATGCGCATTGCCACTGGCATGTGCAGCTCGCCCACCTTTACTGGCTATTTCTCTGACTCTTTCAGGATCCATACTTGCAAATCCACGATTTGAAGTACCTGAACTATTGTTATCATCTTCATATCTAGTATTAGCCATAGTTATATCTTCCTATATTAAAATTATAAGTCGCTACCGCTTTTATTGAACGGATAAATTTAAGATAAGAGATTTAAATTATTTTTATACCCATGCTATGTTTCAATCTTTTTAAATGTATATAATTTAAATTTCAAATAAAAACTCTAACTTCATTATTTAAATAAAGATTTCCTTAGTTAAAATATTTATAAATTATTAGCTAATTTTACTTTTTAAATACTCACCATACTTATTATTACTCAAACCTACATAACAATATATTTTTACAAATGCATTTAAAAATTCAGGCTAAATAACACAAACTTTCATAACGTACAAATCAATAAAAAACAAAAACATCTTCACTATTGAAGAAACAAACCTAAAATATAATTAAAATTATTTAAAAACAATAACATAAACTATTACTTTTACATAAAAACTTTACTTGAGTGATTAAAATCAAGATTTAAAATTAACATATAATATTTGTGAGAAAAGAATGATGCAACCTATTCATACACACTCAACGCTACAATATATTCATATTTCTGTACCTGAAATTTTACTCAGTAATATTCAAATAAAAAATTCTTGGCAAGATTATAACCAAGAATGGAGCTATAGATTAGACCCGCCTCACGCAAGCCATCCTTTTCAGAGAGACTTGTATATTATTAAATCAAAAAATATTGAAACGGAAGATATAAAAAAATTACTAGATAATACAGTTTTTAAAAACAGTAAAAATAAAGATGACTTAAAAAATATAGTCGAAGCGGAAACAGTAATAAAAGAAATTTTAGATTTATCTAATTATATACCTATAGAAAATTGGCTAAATGATACAGGTAATCGATCAATTGTTGAAAGTATGATTGATAAAAACAAGGTTAAGTTATTGGATATTATCTAACCTAACTTGATATGTTATATTTTTTTACATCCTTATATATAAAATAACAAAGACAACTTTTTAAAAAAGACTATTTACTCATATTCACGTGCAAATTAACCAATATAGAGGGACTGAAAATTAAATAGAGGTAGTCTAGACATGGAAAATACAACGAATCAGTATCCATCAGAAGTTCCTGCACAAGTTCAACCTCATCAACCAGGTGATCAGGAGAAAATGCATCCTGAACCAGAAATTATTAAAGCATCCCACAAAGGCAGTGAAAAACTAAAAGGCAAAGTTGCCGTCATTAGCGGTGGTGATAGCGGTATAGGCCGTTCAGTTGCCGTACTATTTGCCCGTGAAGGTGCCGATATTGCTGTACTGTACCTTGAAGAAGACCAAGATGCCGAAATTACTAAACAGCTTATTGAAAAGGAAGGACAACAATGTCTTTTATTAAAAGGTGATATTTCCGATCCAGACCTTGCAAAACAAAATATTGATAAGGTTTTACAGCATTTTGGGAAAATTAATATTTTAGTGAATAATGCGGGTGTGCAATATCAACAAAAAGAAATTGAAAGTATTAGTAATGAACAATTAGAAAAAACATTTAAAACAAATATTTTTGCCATGTTTTATTTAACCAAAGAAGCCATTCCTTATATGGAGGAAGGTGATAGCATTATTAACACCACCAGTATTACCAGTTACCAAGGTCATGATGAGTTGATTGACTATGCAAGTACTAAAGGTGCAATTACCTCTTTTACTCGTAGTCTATCGAACAATTTAATGAAGCAGAAAAAAGGTATTCGTGTAAATGGTGTTGCACCAGGCCCAATCTGGACTCCCCTTATTCCAAGTAGTTTCGATGCCGAGACTGTCGAAAAGTTTGGTAAAGATACCCCAATGGGTAGAATGGGTCAGCCAAGTGAAGTCGCCCCTGCTTACCTTTTCCTTGCCTCAGATGATGCAAGTTATATTACTGGTCAGGTTATTCATGTAAATGGCGGTCAAATTGTTAATGGCTAATAACATAATTTAGAAAAAGCCCTGAAAGCGTTTAAACTTTCAGGGCTTTTTTTATCTAAGCCGGTACATGAGCAGCTATTTGTTCTCTTGACCAAACACGGTGTGCTTTAATCAGGTTCTTAAATTTTTCCGCAACATGCTGGAACTCATCTTCAATTAAAGTTCCTTCATCCGCCACTAAACCTAATGGTTCAAGCAAATCAGATTTATTACCTAAAAATACGATTGGCTTTAAGTGCTTATAAGCTTCGAGTAAGTAATGGCGAGCTACCCCGTCTTGCATAACCGTATTTAGGTTATCGCCATCCGGAATAATTACCGCATCATAGGCAATTGAAGGCTCAGACATTTGCATGCCATCAGCCACAATAACGTTATCTTCATGATCTTTGACTGGAGCCAAGCTCGGCGCTAGTAAGTGAAGGATTACGCCTTCTTTAATTGCCCAGTTTTTAATAGCCTCCAATGCATCAGACTTCACCATGTTATGGATAAGTACGGCAACTTTTCTACCTTGAATATCTTCAGGTGGGAAAGCTAAAAAAGATAACTTGGCAGATTTTTCAACTGCTGTTTTCTTATAGTTTAGGGTTAAGTCAGGCACTTCAATACCTAAATTTGCCCCTACTTGGCGTGCCAAATCTAAGTCGATATTAGCCAAAATTTGTTGAACTTGACGTTCACGAATATGCTTTCTTTGAACTTTACTTAATTCAAAAGTATAGGCATCGACCACATGTTTTTGTTCATGCGGTGCAAGGCTTTTGTAATATAGTCGCGGTTGAGAGAAATAATCAGAGAACGTCTCACTTCTTTGACGAAGTTTATGTCCACTAATTTTTTCAGGATAACTTTCAAAACCACCATTTGATGCCGCTGGCGGTGTTTCTACTGGCCAATTTCCATCAATTGAGTTTGGTTGATATGCAGCCTGTCCTTTATGAATGGTATGCTGATGAATACCATCACGTTGATTGTTATGGAATGGACACACAGGTTTGTTAATCGGAATTTGGTGGAAGTTTGGTCCACCTAAACGGCTTAACTGGGTATCTGTGTATGAAAATAGACGTGCTTGTAAAAGTGGGTCATCTGTAAAATCAATACCAGGTACTACATGACCCGGACAGAAAGCTACCTGCTCTGTTTCAGCAAAGAAGTTATCTACATTTCTATTTAAAACAAATCGGCCAATTGGCGTAACAGGAACTAATTCTTCAGGAATAATTTTTGTTGGGTCCAGCAAATCGAAGTCAAAGTTCATTTCATCTTCTTCTTCGACAATCTGCACGCCGAGTTCCCATTCTGGATAAAAACCTTGCTCAATTGCTTCATAAAGATCACGACGGTGGAAATCCGGGTCTTTACCTGCAAGTTTTTGAGCTTCATCCCATACCAGCGCACTCAAACCTTGTTTTGGTGTCCAGTGAAATTTCACAAAATGTGATTTACCTTCAGCATTAATTAAACGGAACGTATGCACACCAAAACCTTGGATTGAACGTAAGTTACGAGGAATCGCACGGTCTGACATCGCCCAAATTACCGCATGTGCTGACTCGGGCACTAAAGATACAAAATCCCAGAAAGTATCATGCGCAGTTGCACCCGTTGGGATTTCTGTGTCCGGTTCAGGTTTTACCGCATGTACAAAGTCTGGAAATTTAATCCCGTCTTGCACAAAAAAGACAGGTGCGTTATTTCCTACCAAGTCAAAGTTACCTTCTTGGGTATAAAACTTAATGGCAAAACCGCGAATATCACGGACAGTATCGGCTGAACCACGAGGCCCTTGCACTGTTGAGAAACGTACAAAAATAGGCGTCTGAATAGTTGGGTCTGTCAAGAATCCAGCTTTGGTTAAACGTTCGTTTCCTTCATATGCCTGAAAATAACCATGTGCCCCTACACCACGCGCATGCACAATACGCTCAGGTATACGCTCATGGTCAAAGTGGGTGATTTTTTCTCTTAAAATGAAATCTTCCAATAAAGTCGAGCCACGAATACCCGCTCTTAAGCTATTTTGGTTATCCGCTATTTTAACCCCCTGATTTGTGGTTAAAGCTTCATTAGTTGCATCATCTCTAACTGTGTCTAACTGTTCAGTTTTCTGGGTAGTATTGGCTTTATTTGCTGCATCGGCACCAGCCATTTCACTTGTTTTATTGGTTGATTTAGTATTGTCGTTCATGTCCATTACCTATGTTTTTGAAAGTTAAACTTGGGGTTGAAGTAGAAAACGTTTATAAAACTAGTTTTTAAACGTACCTAAATAAGGAAAAAGGAGTTCTACGTATTTACGAGTACTCCAAAGACCAATACTTTTATGATGAGAATCTGGGGCAAGAAACGGAGTAAGTTTGCAAATCTTTATGGCAAGGTCATTTGATTGTTGGACGCGCTCTTGTAGTGCATCAAGTTCGCCATCCGAGATATAACTAAATAGATAGTCCTGAATACGCTGGCTATTCTTTAGTTCTCTGCTGTATGCCAAGAAGTTAGAAGAATGATCACTACCAGCAATCCAGTCATGAATAATTTGGCGCTCTACAGGGTTAAATACCCCAAACATTTTTCCATTTTCTTCATTAATCATTCGCCAGAATACGCTCTGTTCAGGGTCGGTATTAAACTTAATCCATTTGTGTTCAGTTAAATGAGTGATTAAACCTGCAATGTCATCGGGATTTGATAACCATTGATTAATGGTCTTGCACCCAAACTGTCTGGTTTCGTTATGGATTAACTGACCGACAAGCGCCTTTCTTTTGAAAATTCTATGGACAAAGTCTTCAGTATTTAAATTTTTTATAATGTTTGAAGAGGATACCCCATGATTATTAAGGGCAAAACCACGTTTTAGCTTGGTCAAGAAGAGTTTTTTATCTCTATATTTATTATAAATATCTTCAATAACTTTAATGGCTTTATAGGCATGACCATTGTCAATATTGTCGATAGTGATATGAAGATTAAAGTATTTAGAATCAATACCTAATTCAGCAAGCTCATAATTCGAAATTAAAAGATGCAGTGGTAACTGCTCATAGCCTAAATTAAAACCCACAATCTCGGGGATAAACTCAGGAGGCGCATAACCCAGAGCAAGCTGCACAACTGCTTGATGATAATACTCGTCTTCTAAAAGCAGATCGAAACTGTCTAGCCCTAGACTGCGTAAAAGATCATCATAGATACAGACATGGTTTGCTTTTGGCTCACCTAACCCAAGCTCTTCGAGATAAGTAATAATTAATTCATGAAAAATAGGATCATTCCAATAATGCACTGAGCTATATAGCCATGCACCGTCTACTTTTTTGGTTGGAGACACCTTTATTAAAAACTCAAATGCCTGAGCGACGTTCTTAAAATACTCTCTATCTTGACCAGATTGTCTACGATTTAAATATGCCTGAAATTCCTGACAATTTTTTTTATTATCGTTTTCACACCATGCCTTAATCAAATTGATATCCGAAGGAAAATCTATTTCCTTCATCTCTAGTTTATCTATCTCTTTAACAAGAAAATCTCTAGCCTTTTTCTCTTTCTCAAAGCTAGAAACATCAGGATCAAGGAAAAAAACAAACAATTCATAATAATTTTGTTGATTATCTTGTAATAAGTCTAATAATCGTTTTTTCACTACAACAGGCATTTTCATTCTCCGTTTGTGAGATATCAATTACCATACGTCACCCTAACTATAATCGAGTTTTAAGTTTGTTATTTTGCGTTATTAAAAAACAAGGTAAATACAATAAATCTAAAAAATTCATAGACATATAAAATAACGCAAAATTACATTTAAACTTTTAGTATTATTTAAGCTACTGTTTTTATATAAAATTTGCAAAACTTAATCCAATTTTACATTAACTTCACCATCAAAATTATAAACATTAAAAAAATAACAAAGCAAACAATTAAATAGTTTTATAACATTTTAAAAACAATTGTAGGGAGAATTAAAATGTTCAATAAATGTTGCGAATTATTAGCAAAGGAAAAAATTAAAATTGCATTTTTTGAAAGTGCCTCTGCGGGCTACCTTGCTTATCGTTTCTCTTTAAGTCCTTATTCAGGCGATATTCTGATTGGAAGCCTTGTGAGTTACGACCTTCGCGTAAAGGAAAATACCTTACATATTTCAGAAGAGCTTATTGAAAAATATACTGCAGAATCAATGCAAGTGACTGTTGAAATGATTAATAAAGGTAAAGAACTTTTACATGCCGACCTGTATGTTGCCTGCACAGGTCTTTTGAAAAAAGGCGGCTCTGAAACACCAGAAAAACCTGTAGGTACTTTCTTTTACTCAATATATTATAAAAATAATTTTTATAATTTTAGACGTGTTTTAAGAGGTCCTGCCTTTTTAAAACTAAGAAAGTTGATTTACTATGTTACTCAAGATATAAAACTTATTATATTAGAAGACAAAAGGCGTTAATTTTATATAAAAGTTAACAAATATACATTTAGAAATATTTATTATCTTTCTTAAATATTATGTGCTGAAATGTAATTTTTTAAATGTTCATATTAATAATGTTTATGACTTAAAATTACATACATTAAAAATCAGCAAGTTATTTAAAATTTATAAATTTTAAGTTTACAGTTAAATATAGGGTAACACCCCTACCCTACACATTTAAAATCTACATGTTTTAATAACCCTATCTGAAGCTCTCAGATAAAACACATCGTCATAATTGATATGAGGTATTAAAAATGAGCACTACTAATAATCAAGCAAATCAACGCAATAATCAGCAGCAACAACAACAGCAAAATGACAACCGTAATCAACAGCAACACGGTAACCAACAGCAAAACGATCAACAGCAACAAAATAACCAGCAACAACAGCAAAATGATAACCGCGGCCAACAACAAGGATCTAACCAAAAAGATTCTGGCCAACAAAACTCAAATAACAACCAACAACGTTAATCGTTTGTAGTTGTTCTTTGATGCGGTCGATCATTTAGGAAGGTGACCTCACCTTCCTAAATCAAAATATAAGCATAAAATTCAATAAAATATGAGGGAATTCTGATGACAGATCAAAATACAGATCATGCTCAATTGGTAGCTGGCGATCATAACTATTCTGACTCTCGCTGGCGCGAAAGCTATCTTACTCGACCTTATTATCAAGAAGCGCAATTAACTACACCAGATCTAGATTATGATCGTGATTTCTCTGCAGCTTATGAACTTGGTCATCGAGCTCGTTCTGAATCTAAAGAAGGAACTCAGTTTGAAGATATGGAAGGCAGCTTGCAGCAAAAATGGGAAGAGCTAAAAGCTGAGTCCCGCCTAAAATGGGAACACGCTAAACAAGCGATTAAAGATGCATGGGATGATATGTAACATCCTCAAAAGGTCCATAGCTATAAGCTTATTTCCTATTGGCCCTGGGAAATAGGCTTTTTTATTGTCCTAAAATTATGAGCATTAAAAAAATGGTGGCATATTAAAATTATGACTAAGATATTGATTTGCTAAAATTGGATCATCAAAAATTTCTTTTTTAAATTGTACACTCGGTGTTGTAGCGAGTACATGTGTCGGCTTAATAGTAACTTCCACTACATACTTATTTTGCTCATATTTGGCTTTTACACCATAAATCTCAGAATCATTAATGCAAGTTCCATCTGTAAAATATACAAACATACGTCCTACCTTAAATATTACTCATCATAGCGGTCTTATCAAGAATAAAGCCTGACTCAGATAATCAGGTCAGGCCTTTCATCAAAATTAACTTTGATTTTTCTTAAAATATTCAATTATTTCTTCCCCATTATTTACAGGCTTTTTCTGCGAAGGGTAAGTTTCTTCATAGGCATAGGCGGGTAAAGTAATTTTAGCTCGAATTGGAGGTAATTTTTCTTGTCCACCTGTGGTAATTCGCTCAATAAAACCAGCAAGCCAAAGTACAAACTCCTGAGTATTTTTACTTTTAGGAATAAGACTTAAATCCAATTTAATTTTTGACTCTTGCAAAGGTTTAATGAGTATTTCGGCAAAATCAATATAATTATATAAAAGCTTTAATTTTGTCCCCTTTATTTCTTGTCTGAGTTCAATCATCAAATTATTAAGATCTTCCATCGGATCATCCGTAAAGCCTTTTTTTTCTTTAACATTTTGATATATTTTCTCAGCTATTTTTAAATATTGGGGCATATCCTTACCTTTTATAGTTCGCTCTTACTAAAATGAATTTTGGATGAATATAAGTAAGCTATTGTGTTTGTTTTATTAACTTTTTGAAACGTTAACTTAAGATTGCAACAAAACGGCAACAATAAATTCTCCAAATTGTAAAAATAAAATAAATATTTGATTAATTTTATATTTTTATATATTTCATTATTATTAAATTATATTTTTTATATAAAATAACGATTAAAAAAGCCTACTAATAAAGTAGGCTTTTTAGAGAAGCTAATTTATTACGAGTTTTTATTCATGTCATGAGATGTGGCTGGATCACTTGCTTCATGCATGCCGTCATTTCTTGAATTACGATCTTGGCAAGCACTCATACCCATAGCAATTGCCAACACCATACTTACTGCACAAACGATTCTTACCATTTAAATCACCTTTATAAATATTAAAATGTAGGTTTATGAATAACATTATCTTATGTTGGCCTACCGCAGTGGTTCTCTTAACTTTTGTAGATTATGCAAGCTTTTGTAAAAACCAAAAATTATGATTAATAAAATTATATTTCTTGCAATTGATATTTTGGTTATTTTTTGGCAAGCAATGTTTAGGAGACGCTGGTCATGTTATAAAATTCGAATTATTAAATAGTTTAGCCAAACAACACACCCAATTAGAGATATTGATATACTATACAAATAAACAATTAATAAATATTTGATATATAAGATTAAAAAATAATAGTGTGACTTATATTCAAATTATTTATACTCACATTATATTTTTTAATTTTTCTATTTTCTAAATAAAAACAGTGAAATATTTATATCAAGTTATATAAATCAATCTTTTATTTTTGCAATTGACCCACCCCAATGCTCAGCTTATGATGCTCGCGCTGACCAATTTTGTCAGTCGGTTTTAGCAGACCGTCTACCTAAGTGCACTAAAAACACGTTTTTTGGTGTGACGCCCCTCGTGCCTTTGATGGAGGAACGGGAGTGGGACACCCTTGGGTGTGCTGGTTTCTTAGGTATCAGTCTGCTAACCCTCTTTCGTTTCGCCACCATAATAATGAGCAATGAGTGGGCATAACTTCTTTTAACCAAGGAGTCACTCATGACTATTATTCTATATTTTTTAAACTCTTTTATTAAACCTACTTACATTCAACATCTTTCACTCAAGCAGTCATTTCTTAGAGTTCTTTCTCATCCTCTGTTTAAAAGAACTACACACTATAGAGTTCGAAAAATTTTTACTTAATCTTTTTGTGTACCCATCTTGATATACAAGATTGGGGGCAGAAGTTTTATGTATTCAAAATCACATAAAGATTAAAACTTCTATCAACATCACTTAACGATAACAACAACCCATGAAGAGTAACAAGAATGTTTTTTCTCTATCGTTTTGTTTTGGTGAGCCTTCTGACAATAGGTGTTTTAAATTTGATGGGGTGCAGGCCAATGAGTAAAAATGAATTTAATACGCGTTGTGTATGGGCCGGACATGAACTTTCAGCGTGCAATTGTATTTATAATTCTTTAGAGCAGCATTATTCACCTCAATTTGTAGAAAGTTTACCAAAATTAAGTTTGCAAAATATTGATGCAAAAATGAACTTTGTAGAAACCATGAATCAAACAATGCAGCAGTGCCAATTGAGTGCGAGCAAACACTAAACTAATTTATAGAGGCATGCTCTACCAAAAAATCCAAGAATGTACGTACGCGATTAGGAACATACTTATCGTGGCCAATCCAGACAGCATGAAATTCTTCAGAAGCATGAATATTCCAATCTTCAAGAATTTTGACGAGTTGTTTTTGCTGTAACGCATTTCGAATCTGGAATTCATTTAGTTGAGCAATGCCAGCACCTGCCAGTGCCAACTGTAAAATTGCTTCGCCATGGTTTACTTTTAAAACTTTAGAGGGGGTAAGGCTGATTTCCTGAGTTGCTTTTTTGAATAACCAGGTTTTGTTCTGGCGTTGATAACTTACATCTAAAAGCTGATGTTCATGTAGTTCATCTGGATGCTCAGGACAACCATACTTTTCAATATATACAGGTGAGCAAACATACTGTTTATAAGTACTGCCAAGCGAGCGGGCCACCAAATTGGAGCTTTTCAAAGGTCCTGTTCGAATCGCAACATCAATTCTTTGTTCAACCAAATTAATTACTTCATCACTCAAATGAGCTTCTAATTCAATTTCCGGGTAACGTTGATTAAACAATCTAATGCATGGCAATAAAAAGTGTGTCCAATATGAAAAACTGGTATGGATTCTAATTCGCCCTTTCGGTGTATGATTTGCGGTAACCGATTGTTCCAGTTCGTCCAAGTCATTGAGTATTTGAATGCCTTGCTCATAAAACTGGCATCCTTCACTGGTAAGCTGAAACTGACGTGTTGAACGATTGAGTAACCTGACACCCAGTCTTTTTTCTAAACGAGAAATTAACTTGCTTACGGCAGACGGCGTCATGTTACATGCTCTTGCTACCGCTGAAAAACTTCCAAGCTCGACCACCCGTATAAAAATTGCCAACTCGCCAGAACGATTGATATCAAAATAAGACATAGCAAAATTTATTTATGAATTGTATTCACAAATCTTATTCCGCTTAGCCCGCTATAACAAGGCATCAATTTGTTTCAAGATACCTTTAATTCGTTTTAAAGAGTTCTTGAGATGAAACTTTAGCAAGCTACCCTATTTTCTTTGGTTTTAATTACGAGCTTGGCACAAGCTGATGTAGAAAACAGCCAATGGATTACCACTTGGTCTGCGAGCCCTCAAAAAGTCTGGAATAAAGACTTCGTTTTTCCAACACTCATTCCAGAGCAAGTATCTAATCAGACTATTAGACAAATGAGCAAAATTAGTTTGGGCGGTGAAGCTGTTCGGCTCGTTTTTACCAATCAATATGGTAAACAGCCACTTTATATTGATCAAACAACGATTGGTTTAGCGAACGCAGTAACTCTAAAATCTAAGAGCACCTATCCCGTTTATTTTTCTGGTCAACTTAAAGCAAGAATTTTACCTGGCAAACAACTCATAAGTGATCCAATTCAGTTGCCTGTACCCGATCATGCTCAATTGGTGGTGAATAGCTTTATTCAAAAGCCTACAACGTTTAAAACATTTCATTGGGATGCCAAACAAACCAGTTGGCTGATTAGTGGAAATCAGACAACAAATTTAACTACGCCAACCGATGCCAAAACAACGACGGCACGGTTATTACTGTCTGCAATAGAGGTAAAACCCAAACAAAAGGCTCATGTAGTTGCAGTTGTTGGAGATTCAATTACCGATGGGGCGACTGCAACCTTAGATGCAAATACAAGATGGACCGATTTTTTAGCGAAACGTTTATCAGCACACCATGTAGCCGTGATTAATAGCGGAATTTCAGGAAATCGATTACTTACCGATGGTATGGGCGATAGGGTTTTAAAACGCTTAAACAGTGAAGTATTTCAATATTCAGGGGTTAAAACTTTAATTGTTTTGGTCGGTATCAATGACATTTCATGGCCCGGTACAGC
The DNA here is from genome assembly GCF_003940475.1 of Acinetobacter sp. FDAARGOS_559. Taxonomy (NCBI): domain Bacteria; kingdom Pseudomonadati; phylum Pseudomonadota; class Gammaproteobacteria; order Moraxellales; family Moraxellaceae; genus Acinetobacter; species Acinetobacter sp. FDAARGOS_559. Next base: position 4,030,623 of record NZ_RKJG01000005.1, on the reverse strand, counting down.
TTTTGCTCCTAAACAGCAAATACCTTCTTTTGAAGCGCTCACTCAAGGTTATCGACGTGTTGTAAGTGAGGCCCATAAACATAATATTCAGGTGATTGGTGCAACCTTACTTCCGTTCTCTGGTGCTTTGCCTAATACCCCTTTAGATAATTATTATCAACCCAACAAAGATCAATTACGTCAGCGCATTAACCACTGGATGAGAACCAGTCATACCTTTGATGGTGTGCTTGATCTTGATGAAGGCTTAAAAGATCCAAAACATCCCAATCGATTAAATCCAATTTATGATTCTGGAGATCATTTACATCCTAATGATCGAGGCAATCAGCATATGGCAGAATTGGTAGATTTAGATCAAATTATTAAAAATTAATGATTCCCCCATCAGGTGAAATCTTCACATGATGGGGCTGCTTATTTAAAAATCATAACTTGCTATCATGTTGAAGCGGTTATCAATCCCGTTGCGATTATCGAATGTTTCTCGTTCTCCATAAACATATTCGATACCCAAAGTAATCGGCTTATACGGGTTATAAAGTGCATTCACCCAACCTTGCCAAAGCTGTTTGTTTTGGGTGGTACTCGTACGCTGTAATTCGGCAAAACGGTTATCATCTTTAGCCTTCATATAGCCATAGCCTAAAGTCGAGCGAATTTGCGGTGTAAATTGATGAGTGATACCCAAAGAAACCGTGTCAAATTCATTGCTATGCATATTGTTTTGATCGTCTATTGCATAGCCACTGTTACTCCATAGCAAGAAACGTCCATCACCTTTGACATGGTAATAATCGGCTTTAAGTAATGTATCAGGGGTAATTTGATATTTACCGCCCAAGCCTACCCCCCACGCCCACTCGCTATCATTGTTAGTTCTTTTTTCTGCAACAAAACTACGGCCTGAAAGCATCGAACCATTGGCAAATTTATGATTTAAACGTCCGACTAAAGCAGGTAAACGCATTTTATTATCTGGATCTGTTGCAGCAGTATATTTCGGGTCTTCAACTGATACTGCAAAACTTGTATTTGCCGTTAAGTTATCGCTATAGCGAACAAGCGGCGATCTTAATAATGCACTGCCTACAAATGTACCCGCATCAATCGTTTCTGGGTAATATTCAGGGGCAATAAATGTCGACCATGTTTGACCAATAAGCCATTTATCAAAAGTTAAATAGGCATGACGTATCCGAAACTGATCACGAGTAGCCGCCCCAAAAAAGTCCATTTCTAACTTTCCGCCTACATCACCAATGGCGGTAGGTGTTTTAAAATTCAATCCAAAACGCGTCACATAAATCGTACTGTGCAACTGATCTTTCTGTGCAGATTCTTCTGGCGTATTTTCAAGAGGAACGCCACTAATATTGTTATACATGGTAGATGCACCCTTAATTTGATAAGAAGCATCTGCTCGTATATAACCGTATAAGTTAAATTCCGCACCAGATTTAGTTAATGTTTGCTGTATAGGTTGTGGAGCTTGAGTAACTACAGGAGCAGCTTGTTCTACTCTTTTTTGAGCTAAAGATTTTTGAGCCTCCATATTAGTTTGTAGCATAGCTCGTAATTCTTTTATTTCTTGGCGAAGTTGCTCTATTTCAGGGTTTACTTGGCCTGCAAAAGCAGAAGACATAAGCAGAGTCACAGAAACTGCCAACAAGCTTTTTTGAATCGTTGTATTTAAAATTTTCATCATGAAATTTTCCTTTAGACCTTTAAGTAGTCTTAAAAGTCTCGACATCCTTTTTGTTATGTACCTATCTAAAATAGATCCTTGAAAATTTGCCTTTCTTTCACAAGAAAGACGTTCCCTCATATTTTTTAGATCCACCCTCCCTAGTGCAGCAAAAGCAACTTTTTAATTTTCCATTTTTTATATTCTCTTCCACATTGAGAATATTCGGTTTTAAACCCTTATTTATATTCCCCAATAGTATTATTTTTTTGCAATAAACCCTTGATAAGACAAAATTTGCGTATATGGCTGTACGCTTTCAAAGCCTGTCTTTTCCAAAAGCTTTATATATCCTTCAGTCGTTAAACTAAAAAAGTCCTCCGCCATACGCTCCAACATTTTTTGACATTGTTCTTCTGTTAACCCTTGAGCCAAACACAAATAATGTAATGCTTGAAGCTGCTGTGGATTTGCACAAGTCATGAGGTCATAGGTAAGTAAAGGCGCTTTTTCTTTTAAGCGCTTATAAATATCCTTAAAGAAGGCTGGTTTTATGTCATCTGCAATAAAATGAGCCACAAGAATAGAAAGTGCAGCATCAAAGCAACTCTCGAGAGGTAAAGCTGAAGTTTCACCGTGAACAAAAGTGACTTGGGTAGACTTACCTAAAATCTCCACCTGCTCCTGAGCTTTTTGCAGCATGGTTAAAGATGGATCAACCGCTGTGAATTGCCAGTTTGGATGTCTTTTAAGTAAATAATCGAGTTCGTAACCCGTACCACAGCCCACAATTAAGATATGAGCATCTGGTAGCAACACCGACTGCAAAATGGCATCCACCTGTTGGTGGATCACTTCATAGCCCGGAATTAATTTACGAATATGCACATCATATCCTTCGACTACTTTAGGGCTATTAAAGTCTTTTGCCATTTTGCGTGTCCTCTATTTAAACCGTATTTCGATTTTCCTTTGTTGCACTTTGACCGAGCTTTTGACTTATTTAGTCAAAGACATTTCCCGTTAAATTAAGTTCAGCTCGCATAATTTCCTGCAATTTAAACTTTTGGGCTTTGCCAGAAGCAGTCATTGGAAACTCATTAAAGAATCGGACATAACGCGGCACTTTGTTGTGTGAAATGTGTTCTTTGCAAAATTGGCGGATGCTGTCTTCATCGACTTGGTGATGCTCATGCAGAATAATGCATGCACAAAGTTCTTCACCATATTTCGCATCTGGCAAGCCAATCACCTGTACATCGCTTACGTCTGGATGAGTATATAAAAAGTCTTCAATCTCTTTTGGAAAGAGGTTTTCCCCACCACGAATCACGACATCTTTAATACGGCCTTTAATTTTAATAAAACCGTCTTGATCCATCTCGGCAATGTCACCCGTATGCATCCAGCCAGCCGCATCAATCACTTCACGGGTCTTTTCCTCTTCACCCCAATAACCAGCCATCACTGAATAACCACGGACGCATAGCTCACCCAAAGTCCCTTGCGGAACAATTTGCCCTTCTAAATCGACAATTTTAATTTCAACATGCGGATGAACATGCCCAACTGTGCTTACTCGCTTATCAATCGAATCGTTTACCGAGCTTTGTACACTCACTGGCGAGGTTTCGGTCATGCCATAACAAATGGTGATTTCAGACATATGCATTCGGTCTATAACACGTTGCATAATTTCACGTGGACAAGGACTACCTGCCATAATGCCTGTTCTTAAGCTCGATAGATCAAAATCATTAAACTGTTCATGCTCTAAGGTTGCAATAAACATGGTTGGTACGCCATAAGCTGCCGTACAACGTTCTTGATGAATCGCTTTTAAAGTTTCCAAAGGATTAAATACAGCAGATGGATAGACCATGGTTGCCCCATGCGTCACACACGCCAGATTCCCCATCACCATGCCAAAACAATGGAACAATGGCACAGAAATACAGACTTTATCTTGGGGGGTTAAACGAATGCCTTCACCGACAAAATAACCATTATTTAAAATATTATGATGGGTTAACATGGTCCCTTTCGGGTTACCTGTTGTACCTGAAGTAAATTGGATATTAATGGTTTCATCAAACTGGAGCTGTCTGGCTAATTGTTTTAATTGTTCTAGCTGTTCAGAAGTTGGTGTAGTTAGTAAATCACTAAAACGATAAATACCAGTATGTTGTTGGTCATCAATTTTAATGACAAATTTTAAATGTGGCAGTCGCTCTGAACTGAGCACTTTATCTGTACAGGTGGTTAACTCAGGAGCAATTTTTGTGAGTAATTCTTGATAATCCGTCGTTTTAAATTGAGAAGCAATAATCAATCCTTTGCATGAGACCTTATTCAACACATATTCAAGCTCATGACTTTTATAAGCTGTATTTAGATTGACTAGAATAATCCCTGCTTTAAAAGCTGCAAACTGCGTAATGGTCCATTCCACACAGTTAGGTGACCAGATCGCTAATCGGTCTCCTTTTTTTAATCCCAATTTTAATAGGCTACAAGCAAAAGCGTTTACTTCATCCTGTAAAGCTTTATAGGTTAATCGTCTGTTTTGATGAAAACTGACAATCGCTTCCTTTTCAGCATATTGCTGACAGGCCTGATCAAATTGTTCACCAATGGTCATACCCAATAAGGGTTGTGTACTTGGTCCCGAGGCGTAGCTTAACCGTTCTTGTTGCATTGAATCATTCTCCTTGATTCTTCTAATTCTCTTCTTACCTGATCTAATTGTTGTTACTGCAACTACTTTTCCAAACTACTTATTTTGTGTTGTTTTATCCTTTATATGCCCTATTTTTTCTGCACAGCATCCACACAAAAGTCAGCAATCTGTTTTGAAAAATAGTCTTTATACGCATGATCAAACTTTGTATTTTGAGCTGGGTCTAGGGGTTCAACCACCACATAAGTCATAGCACCGACTACACAAAGTGCTGCTGTGTTTAAATCATCCAAGACAAACTCACCACTTGCATTTCCATCCGCAAGTATTTTTTTAATACTTTGTTTAATCAATTGCTTCACACGAAAGCGCTCATGTTCAACCGTTGAATCGACGGGTTCAAACATGAGTGAATATGCAAGCTGAGGACTATTGAGTGCCCGTTTTACAAAGGTTGCTACCGCCTTGTGTAATTTCTGCTTTGCCGATAAGTCACTTTCGGTAATCGATTCAATCACCAATAGTTCTGTATTAATGGCATCAGACAAAACTTCTATTAGCACTTGGCTTTTATTATCGAAGTAGCGATAAACCAGTCCACTAGATACACCCGCTTGCTCTGCAATTGTTTGTATTTGTGCGTCTTTGAACCCTCCCTCTGAAATTATTTTTCTGGCTGAACTCAAAATCGACTTACGATTTTGTTCCATCCGCTCTTGCATTAAAGATGATCGTTTATAGCTCATAATTTATTCTCTAACAAATAAAATGAATTGTAAATCATTTTATGAATCTGTATTCACTTTTTCAAAAAATCATTGTATGGTAATTATCAAATACCCACAAAATATTTTATGGACAACAAATATAACCAATAGGATGAAAATATCATGAACCTACGCAGCTTGAATTTCGGTCTAGATGAAACTTTAATTGCGCTTCAAGATTCGGTAGCCGCATTTTGTGCAAAGGAAATTGCACCAATTGCCCAACAAGTTGATCAAGACAACAAATTCCCTGCACATCTCTGGAAAAAATTCGGAGATATGGGCCTTTTAGGTATGACGGTTTCTGAAGAATATGGCGGTGCCAATATGGGTTATTTAGCCCATATTATTGCCATGCAAGAAATTTCCCGTGCTTCGGCAGCCATTGGTCTTTCTTATGGTGCTCATTCTAATTTATGTGTAAACCAAATTAACCGTAACGGTAACGAGCAGCAGAAACAAAAGTATTTACCCAAATTGATTTCTGGTGAATATGTTGGTGCCCTTGCCATGTCTGAGCCGAATGCCGGTTCCGATGTTGTCAGTATGAAATTACGCGCCGAGCAAAAAGGTGATCACTTTGTTTTAAACGGTTCAAAAATGTGGATTACTAACGGCGGTGATGCAGATGTACTGGTCGTTTACACTAAAACTGATCCACAAGCTGGCCCTAAAGGCATGACCGCATTCTTGATTGAAAAAGGCATGAAAGGCTTTAGTCACGGCAACCACTTAGACAAACTCGGTATGCGCGGCTCTAACACTTACCCCCTATTCTTTGACAATGTAGAAGTCCCTGCTGAAAACGTACTCGGTGGTGTTGGTAACGGGGTTAAAGTACTCATGAGTGGTTTGGACTATGAACGAGCAGTTTTAAGTGCCGGACCTTTAGGCATTATGGATGCTTGCTTAGATGTCGTTATTCCTTACTTACATCAGCGTGAACAGTTTGGTCAGGCTTTAGGTGAATTCCAGCTTATGCAAGGCAAACTTGCCGATATGTATTCAACTTGGTTGGCATGTAAAGCTCTCGTTTATGCTGTTGGTGCTGCCTGCGACAAAGCTGACCATGACCGCAGCCTACGCAAAGATGCCGCAAGTGCCATTTTATATGCTGCTGAAAAAGCAACATGGATGGCGGGTGAAGCAATTCAAACTTTAGGTGGCAACGGTTATATCAATGAATTCCCTGCTGGGCGTTTATGGCGCGATGCCAAACTTTATGAAATTGGCGCGGGAACTTCTGAAATTCGCCGCATGCTGATTGGCCGCGAACTTTTCAATGAAACCAAATAATAATTATAAATAAGGACGCATCTTATGAACCAATTACAAAGCAAGATTAATGTTCGAAGCGAAGACTTCAAAACAAACCAGCAAGCCATGCAAACATTGGTCACAGATCTCAAACAAGTTGCCCAGCGTATTGCTTTAGGCGGTGGTGAAAATGCCCGTCAGAAACATTTGTCTCGAGGTAAGCTTTTACCCCGTGAACGTATTGATCAACTGATTGATGTCGGCACGGCATTTTTAGAAATTGGTCAGTTGGCAGCGTACAACGTTTATGAAGATGATGTTCCTGCTGCGGGTGTGATTGCAGGTATTGGTCAAGTCAACGGCATCACTTGCATGATCGTTGCTAACGATGCAACGGTTAAAGGTGGAACGTATTACCCACTTACGGTTAAAAAGCATTTACGCGCACAAGAAATTGCTGAACAAAATCACTTGCCTTGTATTTATTTAGTAGATTCAGGCGGTGCCTATTTACCAATGCAAGATGAGGTTTTCCCAGACCGCGATCACTTCGGGCGTATTTTCTATAATCAGGCACGCATGTCGAGTCTTGGTATTGCCCAAATTGCTGTGGTAATGGGTAGCTGTACCGCAGGTGGTGCCTATGTACCAGCCATGTCTGATGAAACGATTATTGTCCGTAATCAAGGTACGATTTTCTTAGGTGGTCCTCCTCTGGTAAAAGCTGCAACTGGCGAAGTGGTAAGCAGTGAAGATTTAGGCGGTGGCGATGTACACACACGTCTTTCAGGTGTAGCTGACCACTTAGCTGAAAATGATGAACATGCCATTGCGATTGCACGAAACATTGTTGCTAACTTAAATAAAAAGCCAAATGAGTTAAATAAGCAAATTGATGAACCATTATTTGATGCATCGGAACTCTATGGCGTGGTGCCAAGTGATGCGCGTAAACCTTTCGATGTGCGTGAAGTCATTGCACGTATTGTAGACGGCTCTCGTTTTGACGAGTTTAAAGCCCGCTTTGGCTCAACACTTGTAACGGGTTTCGCTTCTCTCTACGGCATGCCAGTCGGGATTATTGCCAATAACGGAATTTTATTTTCCGAGTCTGCTCAAAAAGGCGCGCACTTTATTGAACTGTGCACACAGCGCAATATTCCATTGTTATTTATACAAAACATCACTGGCTTTATGGTTGGTCGCCAGTATGAAAATGAAGGAATTGCCAAACACGGCGCTAAACTGGTGATGGCAGTTGCCACTGCAAATGTACCTAAACTCACCCTGATTATTGGTGGTTCATTTGGTGCAGGTAACTACGGTATGTGTGGCCGCGCTTATTCACCACGCTTTTTATGGACATGGCCAAACTCTCGTATTTCAGTGATGGGCGGCGAACAAGCAGCGAGCGTACTTTCGACTTTAAAACGAGATCAAATTGAGCAAAAAGGTGCCGAGTGGTCAGCGCAAGAAGAAGACGAATTTAAACAACCAATTCGTGAACAATACGAGCGCCAAGGCCATCCATACTATGCTTCTGCCCGCCTTTGGGACGACGGTGTAATTGATCCAGCTCAAACTCGTCATGTACTTGGTTTAAGTCTTGCAGCTGCCATGAACGCTCCAATCCAGCCAACCAAATTTGGCGTGTTCCGCATGTAAGAGGTGTATATGAGCTATCAATTTTTACAACTCGAACAACAAGGTCAGGTTGCCTATGTATGGCTGAACCGCCCTGAATTGCACAATGCTTTTAATACGACAGTCATTGAAGAATTGCATACTTGCTTTAAGCAAATTAATACTCGTGATGACATTCGTGTTGTGGTCTTAGCTGGTCGCGGTAAAAGCTTTTCGGCAGGCGCCGACCTCAACTGGATGAAACAGGCAGGTCAAGCATCTTCGGCTGAAAATGAAGCAGATGCATTAAAACTTGCCCAAATGTTAGATGCACTTGCAACACTTAAACAACCGACTATTGCCCGCGTGCATGGCATTGCCTTTGGTGGTGGTATGGGCTTGGCATCGGCATGTGATATTTGTATTGCCAGTACTGATGCCAAGTTTGCAACCTCTGAAGTTCGTTTAGGCCTTGCTCCATCTACCATTAGTCCTTATGTGATTCGTGCGATTGGTGCAAGACAAGCTTCCCGTTACTTCTTAACTGCCGAGCGGATTTCAGCACGTGAAGCCAAACAAATTGGTTTAGCACACGAAGTAGCAGATGCTGAAGACTTAGATAAAAAAGTTCAAGAAATTATTGATGCTCTATTACTCGGTGGCCCGCACGCTCAAGCGGCTTCAAAACAACTCATTCAAATGGTGAGCAACCAGACCATGAGCAATGACTTGCTGCAACAGACAGCACATCATATTGCTCAAGTTCGTCAAGGCAGTGAGGCAAAAGAAGGTCTAAGTGCCTTTTTAAATAAACAACAGCCTGCTTGGGTTTCTAACTCGAATAACAACAATTAAGGACGATCATCATGTTTGAAAAGATTTTAATTGCGAACCGTGGCGAGATTGCCTGCCGCGTAATTCGTACAGCTAAAAAATTAGGTATTAGAACGGTTGCCGTTTACTCAGATGCAGACGCAAATGCACAACACGTCAAACTTGCAGATGAAGCGGTTTATATTGGTCAGTCCCCTGCAACACAAAGTTATTTACAGGTTGACCGTATTATTCAAGCTGCCATTGATACAGGCAGCCAAGCGGTTCATCCGGGCTATGGCTTCCTTTCTGAAAACGACCAGTTCGCACTCGCTTGCCAACAACACAACATTTGCTTTATTGGCCCGCCAGTGGATGCCATTTTAGCGATGGGCTTAAAAGCAACCTCTAAAGCTTTAATGGAAAAAGCTGGTGTCCCTTTAACACCGGGTTATCACGGAACCAACCAAGATGCGGACTTTTTAAAGCAACAGGCAGACCGAATTGGCTATCCTGTTTTAATTAAAGCCAGTGCTGGCGGCGGTGGTAAAGGCATGAGTCTAGTTGAACGCAGTGAAGATTTTCTGCATACCTTAGCCTCTTGTAAACGTGAGGCCAAATCGAGTTTTGGTAATGATGATGTCTTGATTGAGCGTTATGTGATTCAACCGCGCCATATTGAAGTGCAAGTGTTTGGCGATACACATGGCAACTACGTACATTTGTTTGAACGCGACTGTTCAGTACAACGCCGCCACCAAAAAGTGCTAGAAGAAGCCCCTGCTCCACAAATGCCAAGCGAAAAGCTCGATGCAATGCGCCAAGCTGCAATTGATGCTGCACGAGCGGTAAATTATGTTGGTGCAGGTACGGTCGAGTTTATTGTGGAACAAGACGGTACGGCGTATTTCATGGAAATGAATACCCGTCTACAAGTCGAGCATCCTGTTACTGAAATGATTACAGGTGAAGACTTGGTCGAGTGGCAACTTCGTGTGGCTTATGGCGAACCTTTGCCTAAACTACAAAACGAATTGCAGATTCATGGACATGCGCTTGAAGCACGGATCTACGCAGAAGAACCTGAAAAAGGCTTTTTACCTGCAATCGGTAAAATTGACTATTTGCGCTACCCAACTCAAAACCAATATGTGCGTGTAGATAGCGGTATTGTTGAAGGCGATGAAATCACGACCTATTACGACCCAATGATTGCCAAACTCATCGTATGGGGTAAAAACCGTGAAGCTGCACTTATTCAAATGCAAAATGCTTTAAGCCAATTCCATGTCGATGGTTTAGGCAACAATATTGCCTTTCTGGAAAAGATTGTTCGTAGCGAATCGTTTAAACAAGCCAAGCTTGGTACCAACCTGATTCAACGTGAACAAAACTTCTTGTTTAGCCCTGAAGAGATCAAACCGGAACTGGTGGTAGCAGCGGCATTTATTGAGTTTTTAAGCCAACTTAATAACAACAGTTCAAGCCAAAAACAGCTTTGGCAGGCTCAACCGCTTTGGCGTTTAAATATTGCCTATCAGCACAGTATTAAACTGAACTATTTAAACCAAAATATTCAAATTAAATTTGCCTCAAATGAAGATGGCTTCACCGCAGAATATAATGGGCAAAGCTACCCAATTTCAGGTCAATTGATTGATGCACATACTGTTTCTGTTCAAATTAGTGGAACTCAGCAAAAGCTACCTTTTAACCAAAGTCAGCAAGGCATTACCTTGTTCCAAAATGGTCAAAGCTATAAGTTTGCTTATATCCGCCAAGACTTTAATCAGGCAGATAGCCAAGCCGATGAAGGTCACTTAAAAGCCCCAATGCCGGGTGTGGTCACTCAAGTGCTAGTCAGTGCAAATCATAGCGTGAAGAAAGACGATATTTTAATGACGCTTGAAGCCATGAAAATGGAATATACCATCCGCGCCCCTAAAGATGGCGTGATTGTAGACTCCTACTTCCAAGTCGGTGATCAGGTCAAAGCTGGCGATGAGCTTGTGGAATTTCAGCCTGCTCAGGAGGAAGTTGCATGAGTGAGTTTGTCAAAATCGTGGAGGTCGGTCCCAGAGACGGCCTCCAAAATGAAAAGCAGGCTTTAACTGTCGAACAACGCTTAAACTTTATTAATGACCTAATCAGTGCGGGCTTAAAATCCATTGAAGTCGGTTCATGCGTTTCAGCAAAATGGGTACCGCAAATGGCTCAAAGTGACGAGCTATTTAAGTTATTACCCCAAACAACCGATGTGCAATTTAGTCTGCTCACTCCCAATATTAAAGGTTTTGAAACTGCTCAAGCGGTCGGATGCAAAGAGGTTGCCGTGTTTACCGCAGCTTCTGAAAGTTTTACCCGTAAAAATATTAACTGTACAATCGACGAAAGCTTTGAAAAGTTTAGCGATGTCATGAACGCAGCAAAAGCACATAACATCCGTGTACGCGGCTATGTCTCTTGTATTGTCGATTGTCCCTATGAAGGCGCAATTGCACCTGAGCAAGTGGTAAAAGTGGTTAAACGACTCTATGACATGGGCTGCTATGAAGTGTCTTTAGGTGAAACCATTGGTACCGCAACACCAAATCGTGTTCAAAAGGTATGGCAAGCCTGCCTTGCTGAACTCGATAGCAAGGTATTAGCCGGGCATTTCCATAACACCTATGGCATGGCGATTGCCAATATTTATCAGTCTTTACAACAAGGTATTCGTGTTTTTGATTCGTCTCTTGCAGGACTTGGGGGTTGCCCTTATGCCAAAGGCGCCTCAGGTAATGTATCAACTGAAGATTTGTTTTATTTGCTATCACACATGGGCTTTGAAACTGGTATTGATTTAGAAAAACTGATGCAAGCCAGCCAAAATATTAGCAACGTATTAAACCGAAAAAGCTTGTCGAATTATGCAAATGCGTATTGGCAAACCAAGTGTGCATAGTCATAAATTAAAATAGCTCAGCATCTGGTATAAAGCTGAATATTAGGCAAAGTACCAGATCATCCTATCTCATCTTTATCTCATTCTGTTCAGGAATTGGGACTCAATTCCTCATGCAATTTTTTTAAAATTTACCGTTCATCTCTGTATTAAATGCCTCTTTAAAAAGAAGCATTTTCTACCCTATTTTATTCTAATCCGTATTATTCTTCATCCTTTTTCAATTGTAATCCTTAAAAAATTTAACTCATTATTTATAAAAATAAGATGCATCCATTTCAATTCTTGGAGAAATATATTCTTCTACCCAATCCAACCATGCGCGTGTTTTGGCATCAATAAAATGGCGTGAAGGTAATAAGGTATAAACCCCAATATCAGGCGAACGCCACTCTGGCAAGATATGACATAATCTTCCATTTTGAACCGCGTCTAAAGCCGAAAACATCGGCAATAATGCGACACCCATATCCTGTTGTACCACATCTAACAATAACTCAGGGTTATCTGCAATGAGTTGCCCCCCAATGTCGATTTGATAAGATTCACCATTGGCATTTAACAAATGCCAATCTGGTGTAATAGACGGGTTTACCAAGCGTAAACAGGCATGATTTTTTAAGTCTTCTGGAGACTTAGGAACGCCATGTTTTTCTAGGTACGCAGGTGAAGCACATAAAACAGAAAAAATAGTGCCAATTCTGCGTGCAACAAAACGAGAGTCTGTTAATGATTCAGTGAGATAAAGACTGACATCCACCCCTTTTGCTAACAGGTCCGGAACGTATTGTGAGGTCGTATATTCCACGGTTAATTCGGGATAATGCTTACAAAACTCGGCCATGACAGGGAAAACATAATGATGCCCAAAGCTTCCCATACTTAATACACGTAAACGACCTTTTGGTTTAGAGGCCGTTCCGGTGACTTCTGCCTCTGCTTCATCCACCATTGAAATAACTTGCCGACAACGCTCTGCATAAGTTGCACCAATATCAGTCAGTGCCTGCTGGCGCGTTGAGCGTTGTATTAATTTTGTACCTAAGCGTGTTTCTAGCTCGCTGATAAGACGTGAAACCTGTGCTGTGGTCAGATCCATCTGCTCAGCTGCTGCTGTGAAACTCCCGCTATCAATCACTTTCAGGAATGCATGCATTGCATGCAAAAGTCCACCATCGAGATTTTTGCGCATAACGTAAATATCTTTTCCTAAATTACGGATTGTTGCACCAGTTTAGATCAACCACAATGACTAAATGTACATACATTGGCACTAATTCTTTTTTAAGAAGAGGAACCGATCTTTTTTATTTCGTATGTCACTTGCTCCAAATATTCAACTGGATGTTGAAAAAAGAAAGTAGTCCGAGCTACTAAAAATTCTAAGGAGATATAAATGAATATAGCTACAAAAGTCACTCCAAATATTATTGCAACAAAGGATGTGTCACTTGAAGATAAATATGTAAGTGATAACGGTACAGCATTTATGACCGGCATTCAGGCACTTGTTCGCTTGCCTCTTGCCCAAACTCGCCGTGACGCGATCAATGGTTATCATACTGCTGGTTTTATTTCTGGTTATCGTGGTTCCCCTATTGGTAACTATGATAATTTCCTTTGGCAAGTTGAAGGATTACTTAAATCCCATAATGTCGTATTTCAACCTGGTGTAAACGAAGACTTGGCTGCTACCGCAATCTGGGGTACACAACAAGCAAATCTTTCAGGTCAAGGCAAATATGATGGAGTGTCTTCATGGTGGTATGGTAAAGGCCCGGGTGTTGACCGTTCAGGCGATGTACTCCGCCATGCTAACTTAGCTGGTACCTCTGAACGTGGTGGTGTCGTTGCTTTATTTGGTGATGACCACTCATGTAAATCTTCTACAGTTCCCCACCAGTCTGAGCATGTCATGATTGGTTGCGGTATTCCAATTTTCTACCCAACATCCGTTCAACAAATTTTAGACTTTGGTGTTCACGCCATCGCAGTTTCACGTTTTTCTGGTCTTTGGACTTCCATGAAGCTGGTCAGTGAAATTGTAGAAACTTCCGCTTCAGTTCATGTCGACTTAGACCGTGTCACTCCTGTTATACCAGAAGATGTTAATTTCCCAGAGGGTGGCGTCAATATTCGTTGGCCAGATCATGGCATCCAACAAGAAGAACGTCTTTATAAATATCGCTTACCAGCTGTTTTGGCCTATGCCCGTGCGAATAAAATCAATACCGTAACATGGCCTTGTGAAAATGCCCGTATTGGTATTGCTGCAAGTGGTAAAGGTTATTTAGATACCATTGAAGCCCTACGTATTTTAGGAATTGAAGATGAAACAGCCCAACAGCTTGGGCTACGTGTTTATCAAGTTGGTCTAATCTGGCCTTTAGAACCACAAGGTATTCGTGAATTCGCCAAAGGTTTAGAAGAGTTGATCGTTATTGAAGAAAAACGTCCAATTCTTGAAACACAAATTAAAGATGAGCTTTACTCACTTCCTGATGACCAACGTCCTCGTGTCATTGGTAAAGCAACTGACGGCAAAGGTGAATGGAGTACCTCTATTGAAGAAGCACCGCTCATTGGTCACTATGAGTACCAGCCTGAACCGATTGCAAAAATGCTGGCTGCTCGCTTCTTAAAACTAGATATTCCAGAAAGCTTAAAAGTACAAATTCAAAGCAGAATCGACCTCCTACTAAAAGCAGAGCAAGAATCAAAACGTGTTATTGACCTTGCTGAACGTAAACCTTATTTCTGCAGTGGTTGCCCACATAACTCATCAACCGTCGTTCCTGAAGGTAGCCGTGCATTAGGTGGGATTGGTTGCCACTATATTGCTGTTTCGCTTGACCGTGGTACGGAAACATTCTCTCAAATGGGTGGTGAAGGTGTAAGCTGGGTCGGTGCATCGCCTTTTACCAATGAAAAACACATTTTTGCTAACCTTGGTGATGGGACTTACTTCCACTCAGGTTACTTGGCAATTCGTCAGTCTATTGCTGCAAAAACCAATATCACCTATAAAATCCTCTACAACGACGCAGTCGCTATGACAGGCGGTCAGCATGTAGATGGTCATTTGAGCGTTGCACAATTAACTCGTCAGCTCGATGCCGAAGGTATTAAAAAACAAGTCATTGTGACTGATGAAATCAAACTGTTAAATGAAGAAGACGGTATTGCGCCAGGTGTAGAAATTCGCCACCGTAATGAACTTGACGCAGTTCAACGTGAGCTGCGTGAAATTTCAGGTGTAACTGCTTTAATTTATGTACAAACCTGTGCCAGTGAAAAACGCCGTCGCCGTAAACGCGATGCTTACCCTGACCCAGCTGAACGTTTATTCATTAATACCGATATTTGCGAAGGCTGTGGCGACTGTTCTAAAAAATCAAACTGTTTATCTATTGAGCCAGTAGAAACAGCTTTAGGCACTAAACGTCAAATTAACCAAAGTAGTTGTAATAAGGACTTCACTTGTGCTGAAGGGTTCTGCCCAAGCTTTGTGACTGTTCATACACGTGATATGAAACGTCCTGCTAAATTTGAAGGTATTAGCGCAGGATGGCCAACGTCCCCAATTATTCCTCAGTTATATGATGTTCCAAGTCGCATTATGGTCGGTGGTATTGGTGGTACGGGTGTTGTGACTATCGGTGCACTTCTTGGTATGGCAGCTCACTTAGAAGGCAAAGCAACACGTGTTATGGATATGGCAGGTCTTGCGCAAAAAGGTGGTACGGTTTATTCATACGTACAACTTGCAGCAAGTGATGAGCAAATTTCTTCAACCAAAATTCCAGCAGGTCAATGTGAATTACTCATTGGTGCAGATGCGGTAGTTGCTGGTAGTGGTGCAGCCCTTTCGCGCTTAAAAGAAGATGCTCTAGTCATTGTGAATGAAGACAGCACTCCTACTTCTGAGTTTATTAAATCTCGTGACTGGTATGCGCCTATTACCGATTTAATTGATCGTCTTCGTGGTCGTGTTCGTCAAGGTCAACTAGTTTCTCTACCAGCGGCTCGCATTGCCACACTACTCTTAGGTGATTCAATTTATACCAACCAGTTATTACTCGGTATGGCATGGCAATCTGGTCGCATTCCGCTATTACGTGAAAGCATTGAAAAAGCAATTCGCCTAAATGGTACGGCAGTTGAAAAGAACATCGAAGCTTTCCGCGTGGGTTGTCATCTTGCAAGTGACCCGACTTTAGCTGCTCGTTTACTTGCAGCAATGCCAAAAACTAAAACTCCGCAAACTTTGGCTGAACTTGTTGAAGACCGTTCTGCTCGTCTAACAGACTACTGGAATGAAGCTTATGCAGCTAAATACCGCACACTTGTAGAATTGGCAGCTAAAAAGTTACCAGAAGAGTTAACAGGTACGATTGCAACTCAGCTTTATAGAGTTATGGCTTATAAAGATGAATATGAAGTTGCACGTCTACTAACAGGTAAAAGCTTCAAAGAATCGATCGAAACCCAATTCGGTAAAGGCTTACGTTTAACGTATCATCTTGCTCCGCCAGCATTACTTGGTGGCCTGAAAAATGTCCGTAAACGTGCGTTTGGTTACTGGATGCGCTTCCCAATGATGATGCTTGCTCGTTTACAATGGCTTCGTGAAACTTTCCTTGACCCATTTGCACGTCAAGAAGAACGTCAACACGAACAAGCTTGGCGTGACCGTTACATCGCATTTGTTGAAGCACTTGTTGAAGCACCAGACAATCATAACTTGGCAGTTGCTGAACAAATTGCAAAACTACCGGCAGAAGTCCGCGGTTATGGACATATCAAAATGAAAGCAATGGACGCTGCAAAACAACGTTGGGATGAACTTACCCCAACACTACTAAAAGTCCGTAACTAAAAATTAAATCTCAAAATAAAAAAGTCATCCTTAGGGATGACTTTTTTATTGACTTAAAAAGTTATTTAGTCATTTTACGTAAAGTCAAAATCTGCTCGCTTCGTCCAAATGGACCATATACATCATGTAAAACTGCACTGGTTAAACCAATGCCATCCGTACCATATTGCTGAACGGTTTCCAAACCTAGCCATTTCCCTTGCGGATAACGGTGCATGTGGATTTGTAAATCAAGATTTGGAAAGCCCCAAGTAAATTCTCCTTCTTGTCTTGGTACAATGCCGTTTGCCGCATCTACCATGCCAATTAAATGCGCAAAATCTGTGGTCGGCTGCCCTTCAACCATTTCTTTGTCATTGTTTAGCCACACAATGCCTTTGCCCGCGCGGTGCTGATCATTAGTTTTAGTGACTAATGTCTGGATAAAACCACCCGGCCATCTTTTCATGCCCGTCCATTCGGTAAAGGTATCGGGATGATGAATTGGTTGATCTTCAAGCCCCGCAATCTCGGAACTGTCTTGAGTGCACATGCGCCATGCTCTAGCCACAATACAAGTTTTACCTTGTGCTTGTAGTTCTGCTTCAATCAATTCAATCGTTTTACCGGCACGAATCACATGGGTCTTAATCGTAAATTCACCAAATGCAATTAATCCAAAAATATCAAAACTAATTCGGCCAATTCGCATATCTTGTCGCGGTGAAAACTGTTCTAACTCTACTGCGATCACGCCACTTGCAGGCGCCATATGCTGTTCATGAGGGTTCCAAGCACCTTGCGCATGAACAGTTGAGCAATAATGAGCAATCACTTCACCTTGAGGACCAATTGTTCTATTCAGTAATTGATAATAAGCATTCATGATTTTCTTTCCTTAGTCCTTATACAACTTCAATATTTGATGAAAATTCACGTTTTAATGCTTATGTTAACCCTCTATTTCATTGGCTCAACTGGTTTTTCCTACCAAAAACTGATGAGTCTAAAATTACAAATTTAATCACTAGGTAAAATTTCGCATGTCAATTTCACCCAGCGATTCTAGAACTTACCATTCACTAAAATGCAAAAGCATCTTGATCGAGCTCCATCACAGATTCAGCTCCAGACTCAATAGAAGCGGCATGGCTCTGTGTACGATTTAAAAGTTTTTGATAGAAAAACTTAGCAGTCGTTAATTTTGCTTTATAAAAAGCTTCCTCTTGTGTACCCGATTCTAATTTTTCATGGGCAACTTGTGCCATTCGAGCCCACAAATACGCGAACACAACGTAACTGGAAAAATAAAGATAATCTACTGAAGCGGCTCCTATTTCTTCAGGGTTGTGCTTGGCTTTCTCTGCAATCAATTTGGTCAGTGACAGCCATTGCTGCTTAAGCTCAGCTAATTTTTCTAGATAAGGTTTCAGCACTTCATTGGATTGGTGCTGGCTAATAAACTGATCAATTAAATCAGTCATGTTCTTTAAAAGTTTGCCTTCCGACTTGAGGACTTTACGTGCCAGCAGATCTAGAGACTGAATCTCTGTTGTTCCTTCATACAAGGTTGAGATACGTGCATCACGTACAATTTGCTCCATACCATGCTCAACAATAAAGCCGTGGCCGCCAAATACTTGAACGCCATGCTTTGCAGACTCATTACCCGACTCTGTTAAAAAGGCCTTAGCAATTGGCGTTAAAAAAGCCAGTAATTCGTCGGAGTGTTTTTGCTGTTCCTGATCGTTTGAGCTTTCGACAATATCGACATGCTGAGCCAGAAAATAAGCCAGCGCACGACCACCTTCGGAAAAAGCTTTTTGTGTCATTAACATTGAACGTACAGCGGGATGCACAATAATTGGATCGGCATTTTTGTCAGGATATTTAGGACCAGATAACGAACGCATAGCAAGGCGCTCTTTGGCATAACTTAATGCACCTTGAAATGAAATTTCAGAAGCAGCAAGCCCTTGTACAGCTGTTCCAATACGTGCGGTATTCATGAAGGTAAACATACAATTAAGCCCGCGATTTTCCGGACCAATCAAATAACCTTTGGCGCCATCAAAATTAAGTACACAGGTGGCATTGCCATGAATCCCCATTTTATGTTCAATCGCGCTACAAACGACTTTATTACGGTCCAGCGCCTGACCGTCGTCACTCACATTAAATTTAGGCACAATAAATAAAGAAATGCCTTTAGTCCCTGCAGGTGCCTGAGGCAAACGGGCTAAAACAATATGAATAATATTTTCAGAAAGATCATGCTCACCCGCCGAGATAAAAATCTTTTCACCTGTAATGGAGTAGCTACCGTCCGGATTTGGCTCTGCTTTTGTTCTAATTAATCCAAGGTCCGAACCCGCATGTGATTCGGTTAAACACATCGTTCCAGTCCAAGCCCCACTAATAAGTTTAGTCAAAAACTTTTGTTTTTGTTGCTCAGTCCCATGATGCTCAATTGTTCTCATTGCGCCATGAGACAATCCCGGATACATTGCCCAAGCCCAATTAGAACCACATAACATTTCAGAAATCGCAATCCGCAGCAATGTCGGCAAGCCCTGCCCACCATATTCCGGATCGGCGGTTAATGAAGTAAACCCAAGCTCGGCATATTTTTGGTAGGCTTCTTTAAAACCTTTCGGCGTTGTGACTACGCCTTGATTTAAATGACAGCCTTCCTGATCACCATTTTGATTTATGGGCGCCAATTCATTTTCACAAAAATCTGCTGCTGCCTCTAAATATTGATCAATTAATTCTCGATTTACGCTTTCCTGATATTTGCTTAAACCTTGATAGTTTTGTTCTGTTTGAAGCATTTCATGCAGTACAAATTGCATATCACGTAATGGAGCTTTGTATAAAGGCATAGTTTTTTCCTTTCACTTCACTGCCTATGTCATGGGCAGATATCGTTTTTCCTTAAAATGGACTTTTATTGTTTCAATCTCACCAAAATATCAAAAAATTTCTTATAGCAAAATATATTTTCACTAATTTAATAAAATTATCCTAACTTAGCTATAGAGATAAAATATAAACATATGTTTTTAAATACAAATATAAGATAAAAATTAATTAGTCTTGTTTAACTAGAATAAATTTTTATTTTGTATTGCAAAATTTTATTCCGTAAAAAATCAATTTATAGTATGGTGATTAGACTGCTTAATCATGCAAGGACGATTTATGGAAAGCCCGAAATACACAGGTCTTGAGTTTTTAACCGCTTTAAAAAATGGTGAAGTTTCTCCATCACCTATGGCTCACACCATACCGATGGAACTCGTTGAAGTTTCCGAAGGTAAAGCAACTTATAAAGTTACTCCTCGCAAAGAACATAGAAATATACAAGGCGGTGTACACGGCGGCTTTTGTGCCACAGCTTTAGATACGGCGACAGGCAGTGCGGCCCATACCCTACTTGAACATGGTGTTGGCTATGGAACCATTGATTTAAATGTAAAAATGATCCGCCCCATGCAGGTTGATACGTCTTACTATGCGACGGCCGAGTTGATCAATGCGGGCCGCAATATTATTAGTACCCAAGGTAAAATCGTAGATGAGAACGGCAAAGTGTATGCTTTTGCTTCGGCAACCTTAATGATTATTCGCAAATAATAAAATATCTAAGCTCCTATTTATGGAGCTTTTTCTTGCTTTGCAATTTTGTTCATTTCATAAAAATCTAAGCGATCAATCAAGAAACTTAACATTGCCATCGCTAAACCTAAGGCTGCACATGCTTCCCATCCCCAGTGTTTCCAAGCATACACCGCAATAAAAGAACCTAAGGCGGCTCCGCCAAAATATAAGGTCATATAAATTGAATTAATACGGGAACGAGCCTCGGCCGAGATTCGGTAGACCAAATTTTGGTTAAGCACATGAAATGCTGACAACCCAAAGTACGCCATGATCACACCAACAGCGTAGGCCACCAAAGACTGCTGAGCAAAAAATAGGGGTATCCATGCACTCATTAATAACCCCATGCAAATCACTGCAATTTTATTTTCAAGACCTGCTGCAATTTTCTTACCTGCCCAAGGAGTCGCAAATACGCCAGCCAAGCCCACAATTCCAAATAAACCAATCTGGAAATCGTTAAAGTGATAAGGCTCATTCGCCAAAATAAAAGTCATGGTGGTAAAAATGAGGGCCAAAATTCCAAAGCCAATTCCCCCTGCAAGACCACGGCGTAGTAAATGAGGCTGATGAACAGCTAATGAAAATAGTGAACCATAAATCTGTAGAATATTAAGTTGGTGAGACTTACGCGCAACTGGTAACTTTACCCACATTACCCAAGCAAACACTAAAATGACAATTCCGCTAATTAAATAAACCGCATGCCAAGACCAGACTGTAGAAAGTAAGCCTGCAATAGAGCGTGCCAATAATATTCCCAAGAACAAACCACTCATGAGAGTGCCTACAACTTGAGGGCTTTTTTTCGGGCTGGCTAAACCTGCGGCAAAAGGAACCAAAACTTGAGTCGCAATTGAAAAGAATGTGGCTAAAAAAGTAAAGCCATATAAAGCTGGCAAGGTTTGACTTAAGGATAACCCTACTTGTGCAAGCCCCGTACAGCACATGAGCAAACAAATATAACTACGCTTTTCAAAAAAGTCGCCTAAGGGAACCAATATAAAAAGGCCAACTGCATATGACAGTTGGCTAATCACAATAGTTAAAGCGACTTGGTCGGCATTAACTTTTAATGCTTCAGCAATCGAATAGATTAAGGGCTGGTTATAATAGTTTGAACCCGCACAAATTCCACATGTCATTGCCATGATAAAAATAAAGCTTTTTGACAGTATATTTTCTGCATTGGGCTCAACTATTTTTTCCATTTTTAACTACGCCCTATTTTAAAATTTATACATCGAAACAAAGTTTACACGTGATACATCAGCGGTTCTGCCGTCAAACACTTCTCGTTTGCCTTGGTGATATTCCATCCCAATATCCATTTGCTCAATCGGTGAATAAAAGACGTTAGCTGCGTAGTCCGTTAAACGTTTATTGGCATCTGGGTTGAGTTTGGCATAAGCCGTGTCATCATCATAATCAAACATTGAAGCCGATAAGTTTGCACGCCATTGCTCATTAAATTTATATGAATAACCAATATTGATGCTATTCAACTTATTCATAACCAAATCTGTTTTGTCTTCGCTTAAAGAAAAATCACCCGCGGCATTTAAATTTGTTGAATTTGCCAAACCACTTTGGGTTGTGTACGGCATAAATTTTTGATCACCAACAATATATTGATAATTTGCTTGTACTGATTGTTGTGGCGTGAGTTGATATTTTAAACCGCCTCCAGCACCCCAGCTTACTTTCTTCACCGTGGCAGTTGCGACATCTGTGGATTTTTCATTAATAAAGCCTTGAGCAAGTGCTGTTAAAGGACCTTGTTTAAAGGTATAGCGACCCGTTAAAGTTGGAAATGCCGAGACTCTCGAACCTGTATATTCCAAAGCTACTTTTAAATCATTATTGGCATCAATTTTCCAGTCATAACGAATTTGAGGAGTACGTGTATAAGAAGTCCCCACAAATTGGGTGTAATCGACAGCTTCTGTACGGGTTTCCATGTTAGACATGAGTGACCATGTTTGACCAAAAGTCCAGTCTTTATAGGTAAAAAATGCATGACGGATACGGAATTTACCATCCCCCGTTCCCATGTTAGAGCTATCAAAGAAATCGGCTTCGATATTCCCTGTAACCGCTTTATTTGGGCTATTAAAATAAACGCCTAATCGGCTTGCATTAATCATGGCATCAGAGCGTGCATGGTTTGAACGTTTTTCACTTTCAAAAGGTGTTCGGTACAGGCTGCTGGTCGTTCTACCACCCGAATCAGGCGATGATTTAAAATCCACCGCTGCATCAATACGGGCAATACCGTAAACCTTAACGTTATCCGTCCAAGTGACCCATGAAGGAGCAACAGGCTTTTCTGTTACCGTTGCTTTAGTTTTTTCAATGTTCTCTTCAATCTTAACCTGTTTGACCTGTAAATTATTTTGAGTTTGTTTCTGAGCAGCAAGTTCTGCTTTTAATTTTTGCAGCTCAGTTTCTAGCAAATTAATTCTTTGTTCTGTCGTATCTGAAGAATTTGCAAAAATAGTCCCTGAAGCCGCAGCACAAGCTGCAGCTAAAATTAATTTTTTCATCTTTTAATCCTTAAAGAAGCGTTTTTCCGTGTGTATTTAGGCTACACGTGCATCGATTAGTTCACAGTCAGTGACTGCCTGTAATTCATCAAAAGTTAAGCCGTCTACCATTTCCTTGACGTAAGCTTTTTGGTCTTTGAGTTCAATAATGCATAAATCGGTATAAATACGGTTTACACACTGCTCACCCGTTATTGGATAGCTCAGTTCTTTTACAATTTTGGGCTCACCTTTTTTAGTGACATGCTCCATATAGACATAAATCGTTTTTGCACCAACTGCCAAATCCATAGCACCGCCAACTGCCGGCACATCATCTGCTTTACCAGTATGCCAGTTTGCCAAGTCTCCATTTACCGCAACTTGGAATGCACCGATCACACAAATGTCCAAATGGCCGCCACGCATAATGTCAAATGAGTCGCCATGATGCATAAAGCATCCGCCGTCTAACAAAGTAACAAGTTCTTTTCCGGCATTAACCAAATCTTGATCTTCCTCACCAGGTTGTGGCGGCGGCCCAAAAGCTAAAACCCCATTTTCCGAATGTAAAAAGATTTCTTTGTCTTTTGGCAAAAATTTAGCAACGTTGGTGGGTAAGCCAATGCCTAAATTGACATAAGAACCTTCGGGAATGTCATTGGCAATGAGCTTGGCAATATCTTCACGAGAACGCTTTTGAACTGACATTAGATATCTCCTACTTTTACAACGTGCTGAACAAAAATTCCTGGTGTAATAATGCACTCAGGGTCAAGCGTTCCTAGCTCTACGGTGTCATTCACTTGAACAATCGTGGTCTTGGCGGCTTTTGCCATAATTGGGCCAAAATTGCGGGCCGCTTTGCGGTAAGTTAAATTGCCCCAGCGGTCAGCTTTATCGGCATAAATCAGTGCAAAATCAGCTTCAAGTGGGTATTCAAGCACATAGTTTTTACCGTTAATGGTTCGGGTCTCTTTACCCTCGGCAACTTTAGTGCCATAACCCGTCGGAGTAAAAATAGCCCCGAGGCCAGCTCCTGCGGCCTGAATACGACAAGCCAAATTACCTTGTGGAACCAGTTCTAACTCAATTTTTCCCGCTCTATATAAGTCTTGAAAAACGGTTGATCCAGCAGATTTCGGAAATGAACAAATCATTTTTTTAACACAACCGGCAATAATCAGATTTGTTAAACCACGATCACCAGAGGCCGCATTGTTATTTACAATGGTGAGTTCTTTTTTTCCTAAATCGATTAAGGCTTCAATTAATTCAGCAGGTTGCCCCGTCACACCAAACCCGCCTGTCATGATGGTTGCCCCATCAGGAATAGCTTTTAAAATCGGTTCAATGTCACTGGTGATTTTATTTATCATCTCACTTGTCCCTTTTCATCCTTAATTTAAGGTGACAGATTGATCTGTCACTCTGCCTTTTGCGGGTTAAATAGTCGGTCTTTAATAAATAACAATGGAATTACCCCGCAGATAAAATAAGCTGCAGCCATCACCAAGAGCCCTAAACCAATAGAACCGTTTTGCGATAGATAACCAATTGTTAATGGAGAGAAAATAGAAAGTACTTTGCCGATGTTATAAGCACCACCCACTGCCGAACCTCGAATAGAAGTCGGAAAGCTTTCTGTCATATAGGTGGCATTAATTGCGTATGGAATACCGTAAAGGAAACCGAAGAACAGCATCATCCATAAAATATTGGTCGGTGTATTTAAATAGACAATCACTGGAATAAATAAAGCTGTACCAATGGTTCCGAAAGCAAATACAGCGCGGCGTCCTAATTTATCGGCAACGATCCCTGCAATCACTTTGGCAAACATCATAATTAGGAATGTACCGACCATATACATGGCCATTTCTTTAAACTTGATGCCAAGGTCAGACTCTAAATAAGCAGGTAACCAGTTACTTACCCCGTAATAACCAAACTGCAATGCCCCAGTACTAATAATCCAAAGAATAAACATGGTTCCATGTTTTTTATCTCTTAAAATCTCAAGATATGGATTTTGGCGTTTTTTAGGTTGGTTACTTTGAGCGACTTCTAGCGCTTTTAGTTGACGGGCTTTTTTCCATGACTCAGGTTCAGGTACACAAAAATGCATCAAAACTGACAAAACCACAGGGGTAATTGCAATCCAGTATAGGAAACGCCAGCCATGTTCAGGAATAATATGACCTGCTAGTAATGTCGCTAATAAAGAACCTAGGGTATAACCTGTCATCAGCGTTGCTAAAACGGTAGAACGGTGTTTGGTTGGCACCATTTCAGACATAAGAATGTTACAGGCAATATATAATGCACCTAAGCCCATGGCGCCTATTGTTCTTAAAACTGCAAATTGCATATAAGAATGTGTAAAGCCGAGTGCGCAGGTTAATATCGAAGAAAAAGCAATAAAGAAAACAATAATGCGAACCCGACCAAAACGGTCGCAAGCC
This sequence comes from Acinetobacter sp. FDAARGOS_559, assembly GCF_003940475.1. NCBI lineage: Bacteria > Pseudomonadati > Pseudomonadota > Gammaproteobacteria > Moraxellales > Moraxellaceae > Acinetobacter > Acinetobacter sp. FDAARGOS_559. The sequence continues at coordinate 4,005,338 of NZ_RKJG01000005.1, read as the reverse complement.
CAACCACCAATAAGACCACCCACGGCCGAACCAAATAGTGTCAAGCTTCCTAATGTTCCGGCTTGCACACCAGTTAAATGAAACTCTGCTTTAAGACTAGTGAGGCTTAATGCCAAAAAACCTAAGTCGGCCCCGTCACATAAAAGTGTAAAAAAAGCGAATATAAAAGCTGTAATCCAAATCTTTTTTGGTGTTTGAATAGCTTCAGTGCTACTCATATTCTCTGTAACAGTCTTTGTTGTCATGTCCATATCCTCAGAAGGAACATGAGGCATCCCATGCCTCATGGCATTTAATTTTTTATTAGGCTGTAGCTTCCCTAATCATGTTTTTGGCAATAATAAGTTGTTGAACTTGCGTGGTTCCTTCATATAAACGGAACAAACGCACATCTCGATAAAAACGCTCAATCGCATATTCACTGATATAGCCCGCACCACCATGAATCTGTACACAGCGGTCAGCAACACGTCCACACATTTCAGTCGCAAACATTTTTGCGCAAGATGCTTCTGTGCTAATGTTTTCGCCATTGTCACGGCGGCGAGCTGCATCTAGGACCATACATTTAGCTGCATAAATCTCGGCTTTTGAGTCGGCAAGCATGGCTTGAATAAGCTGGAAGTTTGCAATAGGTTGACCAAACTGTTTACGCTCAATCGCATAGTGCAATGCGTCGTTTAACATACGTTCGGCAACACCCACGCTATAGGCACCAATATGCAAACGCCCTTTATCCAGCACTTTCATGGCCGTTTTAAAACCGACACCTTCTACGCCACCAATCAGTGCAGAAGCAGGCACACGGCAATTTTCAAAAATCACATCACAGGTATGTGAACCCTTTTGCCCCATTTTTTGGTCAATTTTGCCTAATGTAATGCCTGGTGTATTGGCCTCGACTAAAAAGGCTGAAATGCCACCCGACCCTTTAATTTCAGGATTCGTCCGAGCCATTACAGTGAAAGTTGCAGCATGGGGTGCATTGGTAATAAAACGTTTGGTACCGTTTAATACATAAAAATCGCCGTCTTTTACAGCACTGGTTTTTAAAGAGGCAGCGTCAGAGCCAGATTCAGGCTCGGTTAAACAAAATGAACCAATAATTTCGCCACTTGCGTAACGTGGTAAATATTTCTGCTTTTGCTCTTCTGTGCCATCAATCAAAATTGCACTTGAGCCAATACCGTTATTAGTACCAATTAAAGAACGAAAAGCTGGTGAAGTTTGTCCAAGTTCAAATGCAACTCTGACTTCCTCTTCCATAGTGATACCTAAGCCACCATATTCTTCGGGAATTGTGAGTCCGAACAAACCAAGCTCACGCATTTGCTGCACAATGTCATCCGGAATTTTGTCTTTCTCTACCACTTCGTTTTCACGAGGGATCAATTCATTTTTTACAAAATCTCGAATTGTTGAAAGTAACTGCTCCAACATCCCTTCATCACGGATCATCTGTGATCTCCCTTTTTATGTATTTCCATCGTACCCATCAGCCATCTCCAGCTTGTCTGGATACCATGTTTTAAATCTTGTTTACTGCGGATGTGTTTCATAGTACGAGAACAAAAATACAAATTTCAAGCTTTTTTGAAAATTAATTTCGTTTAACGAAATTTAAAATTAGACCACTACGTAATATCAATAACTTAGATCTTTTAAAAGATAACAACTACGCTCTTAAAAGAAATAAGACTTGAAATAAATTCCAAAATAAGCATCATAAAAGGAATATAGTTTTGATATGCGAAACAAGGAATTCAAAAATGAGTGTGTCAACAGGGAATAATTTCGTAGAAGTCGACTTTTCTATTCAAAAAATAGCGGTTGTTAAAATTAACCGCCCAGAAGCAAAAAATGCTTTAAACGGTGAAGTTCGCAAACAACTCGCACAAGTTTTTACCGAGTTAAGTTTTAACGATGAGATCAATGCGGTTGTGCTCACAGGCGGTGAAGAAGTCTTTGCTGCAGGTGCAGATCTAAAAGAAATGGCAACCGCAACTTCCACAGAAATGTTATTGCGTCATACAGAACGTTATTGGAACGCGATTGCCCAGTGCCCTAAACCCATGATTGCTGCCGTAAATGGTTATGCATTAGGGGGTGGATGCGAACTTGCAATGCACGCTGATATTATTATTGCAGGTAAAGGCGCAACCTTTGGCCAGCCGGAAATTAAAGTTGGTTTAATGCCTGGTGCTGGCGGTACACAACGTTTATTCCGTGCTGTGGGTAAATTCCATGCCATGCGCATGATTATGACAGGCGCCATGGTCAAAGCCGAAGAAGCTTATTTGATTGGTCTTGTTTCACAAGTCACAGAAGATGACCAAACTATTCCAACTGCAATTCAAATGGCACAAAGCCTAGCCAAAATGCCGCCGATTGCCCTGCAACAAATTAAAGAAGTTGCGTTGATGAGCGAAGATGTTCCATTAAATGCAGGTTTAACGTTAGAACGTAAAGCATTCCAATTACTGTTTTCGACCGAAGATAAAAATGAAGGCGTTCAAGCTTTTATCGAAAAGCGTAAGCCGTCGTATCAAGGTAAATAATTTAAAACCATAATAACAAAGGAATGAAAATGGTCAGAAAAGTATTAATTAGTGCAGGTGGTTCAGGGATTGGACGATGCATTGCTGAAGTTTTTTTAAACAATCAGGATGAAGTTTTTGTTTGCGATATTAATGCTAAAAGCCTAGAACAATTTCAACAAGATTATCCAAAGCTGCACATATATACCTGTGATTTGGCTGATCATGAGCAAATTAAACTCATGTTTAATGAAGCAGTTCAGAAACTTGGCGGTATTGATATTTTAGTCAATAACACAGGCATCTCAGGCCCGACTGTTGCCGCAGATGAACTAAGTTTTGATGATTGGAACACGGTGATTAATTTAAACCTGAATAGCACTTTTTTAATTACACAGTTAGCCATTCCCTATTTAAAGCAAGCACAGGCAGGCGTGATTATAAATATGTCATCTATTGCCGGACGCTTAGGCTATCCATATCGATTGGCCTATTCCACTTCAAAATGGGGACTGATTGGTTTTACCAAAACGCTTTCTATGGAACTTGGTGCAGATAATATTCGAGTTAACGCCATTCTTCCGGGTGCAGTAGATGGTGATCGGGTTCAACGCGTATTACAGGCCCGTGCCGATGTAGCGCATACCTCACTTGAAGAAGTGACTCAAAATGCACTGAAAAATCAGTCGCTCAAATATTTTGTCAATCCAAAACATATTGCAGATTTATGCCTATTTTTAGCGTCAGACAGTGGTCGCTCAATTTCAGGACAAATCTTACCCATTGATGGTGATAAACAATGCTTAAGCTAAATCACCTAACCCTATTTTTCCGTTTAATTTCAAATATAGATCAATAATCAGGATGATCGACATGACTTATGATATTAAAAGCATGGCTGTGATTGGTGTAGGTGTCATGGGCAGTGGTATTGCTCAAATTGCTGCACAGTCAGGACATACCACCTATTTATATGATGCCAAAGCAGGTGCAGCAGAACAGGCTAAAGAAAAACTGGCTGCTACATTTCAAAAGTTAGTCGACAAAAATAAAATTACATCTGAGCAAGCAGCAGCGGCAAATAACCATTTAATTGTTGCTCATCAAATTGAAGATTTAAAAAATTGCGACCTCATTGTAGAAGCAATTGTTGAACGTCTTGATATCAAACAAAGCTTGATGCAGCAGCTTGAAGATATTGTTTCGGATAATACTATTTTAGCCTCAAACACCTCTTCTCTTTCTATTACAGCCATTGCTGCAAATTGCAAAAAGCCTGAGCGTGTTGTGGGTTATCACTTTTTTAACCCCGTTCCACTCATGAAAGTGGTCGAAGTCATTCGTGGTTTAAAAACAGACCCACTTATTATTGATGCTTTAAACGATTTATCTCGTGCATTTGGTCACCGCCCTGTTGTAGCGAAGGATACCCCTGGATTTATTATTAATCACGCTGGTCGAGCTTATGGCACCGAAGCACTCAAAATTTTAAATGAAAACGTTTGCGATATCAGTGAAATTGATCGAATTTTACGTGACGGCGTTGGTTTTAGAATGGGTCCTTTTGAATTACTCGATTTAACTGGTCTTGATGTCTCGCATCCAGTTATGGAGTCGATTTATCATCAATACTATGAAGAAGCTCGCTACAAACCAAACCCGCTCACCAAACAAATGCTTGATGCCAAGCAACTTGGACGTAAGGTTAATCAAGGTTTTTATAACTACGAAACCGGCTCAAAAACAGGTGAACAACCTGCCAAGTTTGTAGAGCGTTTAGCGCAATATCCAAAAGTTTGGATTGCGGCAGATTTCTTAGACGATAAAAAACAGCTCGAAGATTATTTAACTCAACACAATATTGCTCTAGACATCAACCCTGAACCACAAACAGATAGCTTATGTTTAGTTGCTTGTTATGGTGAAGATACCACTCAAGCGGCTACTCGCCTTGGGATTAACCCAGAACAAGCCGTTGCTATAGACATGCTTTATGGCATTGCAAAGCACCGCACCTTGATGCCTTCACTCATTACCAAACCTGAATACCGACAAGCTGCTCACTCTATTTTCAATCTAGATGGAAATATGGTCAGCATGATTAATGAAAGTATTGGCTTTGTTGCGCAGCGCGTTTTAGCAATGGTCATTAATTTAGGCTGCGATATTGCCCAGCAAAATATTGCAACGGTAGATGACATTAATGCTGCAGTACGTCTTGGCTTAGGCTATCCATTTGGACCAATTGAATGGGGCGATCAAGTCGGTAGCGAAAAAATCTTACTCATTCTTAACCGTATAACAGCACTTACGCATGACCCGCGTTACCGCCCTAGCCCATGGTTACAGCGTCGTGTCGCACTTCATTTACCACTTACTTTTACTCACGAGTCTTGAAAAGGAATTTCTCAATGTTAAATGCATATATCTATGATGGTTTACGTAGTCCATTTGGTCGTCATGCAGGTGAACTTGCCTCAATTCGCCCTGATGATTTAGCCGCAACTGTCATTCAAAAACTACTAGAAAAAACTGGTGTGCCGGGTGCGGATATTGAAGATGTGATCTTAGGCGACACCAACCAAGCTGGAGAAGATAGCCGTAATGTGGCACGAAATGCGCTATTACTTGCAGGTTTACCTGTTACTGTGCCAGGCCAGACGGTAAACCGCCTATGTGCGAGTGGTTTAGGTGCAGTAATTGATTCAGCACGTGCCATTACTTGTGGTGAAGGCGAACTGTATATTGCCGGTGGTGTAGAAAGTATGTCACGTGCTCCCTTCGTGATGGGTAAAGCGGAAAGTGCTTATAGCCGTGATGCAAAAATTTATGACACCACCATTGGCTCTCGCTTTCCAAATAAAAAAATTATTGCTCAGTACGGCGGACATTCAATGCCTGAAACGGGCGATAACGTTGCAGCTGACTTTGGTATTAGCCGTGAACAAGCCGACTTATTTGCAGCCCAATCACAAGCCAAATATCAAAAAGCTAAAGAAGAAGGTTTCTTTGCCGATGAAATTACACCAATTGAGGTTTTCCAAAGCAAAAAATTGCCCCCTAAACTCGTTTCTGAAGATGAACATCCTCGCCCAAGCTCAACTGTTGAAGCACTCACAAAGTTAAAACCGCTATTTGAAGGTGGCGTGGTTACAGCTGGTAATGCCTCAGGTATTAATGATGGGGCAGCAGCACTTTTGATTGGTTCAGAAGCAGCAGGTCAAAAATATGGCTTAAAACCAATGGCAAAAATCTTGTCAGCGGCGGCTGCAGGTATTGAGCCACGCATTATGGGTGCAGGTCCGATCGAAGCCATTAAAAAAGCGGTTGCACGTGCTGGCCTTACTTTAGATGACATGGATATTATTGAAATTAATGAAGCCTTTGCTTCACAGGTTTTATCTTGTTTAAAAGGTTTAAATGTTGATTTTAATGACCCACGTGTGAACCCGAACGGTGGCGCAATTGCTGTTGGTCATCCACTTGGTGCTTCAGGCGCTCGTCTTGCGTTAACAGTAGCGCGCGAGTTAATTCGCCGTAAGAAGAAATATGCCGTGGTGAGCTTATGTATTGGTGTAGGTCAAGGTCTTGCGATGGTGATTGAAAACGTTTCATAACCATTGAACCGGATATCCATTCATCACAACAGCGCAGTGATGAATGGATTTATTTTGCAGAGCGAAATATAATGGCAAAACTATTGCTTTAATTATATTTGAGGATCGAATGTCTCAAAACACGGAAACTGAAAAACCAATAAATTTTGATGAGATACGTTTAGATCCTATTTCGCATATACATCGGGAAAACAACCCGCAATTTATTGCTTCTTTAGCACGCGGTTTAGAACTTTTAAGATGCTTTTCTGCAAATAATCAGGTGCTTGGCAACCAAGAATTAGCAAAAATGACAGGTTTACCTAAACCGACCATTGCACGTATTACCAATACCCTTGTGTCATTAGGTTATTTAAAACAATTGCCTAACTCGACCAAATATACATTAGATATTGGCGTTTTATCTTTAGGATATGCAGCATTATCTAACATCTCGATTCGTAATATTGCTCATCAATATATGGAAGAGATGAGCCAGTATGTTCAAGCGCCTGTAGCGATGGCAACGCGTGATCGCTTAAATATGGTGTATATCGATGTTGTGCAAATTGAAACTGCATTAAACATGCGCCGTCCAATTGGTTCAACTTTACCACTGCATAGCAGTTCAATGGGCCGAGCATGCTTAGCTGCGACCCCTGAACGTGAACGCAACTTTCTACTTGATGCACTAAAACAAAAGAACCCCGAAAACTGGCCAGCCATAAAACGCTCATTAGAACGAGCTTTCCGTGATTATCAAGATTATGGATATTGTTTGTCGTTAGGTGAGTGGCATAAAGAAGTGAACTCGGTGGCTGTACCTTTGGTTAGTTCTAAACACGGTCTTTATGTTTTTAACTGTGGTGCGCCAAGTTTTCATTTAAATCCGGAAAAACTTGAAGGTGAAATTGGACCACGTTTAATCCACATGGTGCACAATATTCAAGATGCTTTGAATGAAACGCACTAACAATCGTGCTTAAAAAGTCATGGTTGTGTTGATTAAAGTTCCACTTTCATTATGACTATAGGCATGATGAAAAACGCACTCTATACCCCAACCATTATTTTAATGGCGATTGCCGCAGGCATTTGTACAGGTGGAAATTATTTTAGCCAGCCACTTATTCACTCAATTAGTGTAAGCCTAAATTTAACCGAAACAACTACAGCGTGGGTGCCAACTCTAGCCCAAATCACCTATGCCTGTGGCTTACTCTTTTTAATGCCATTAGGGGACATCATAGAAAAGCGTAAGCTGCTATTTATCTTTATGTTATTGGCTTCAAGTGGATTAATTATTAGCGGTTTTTCGCACAATATTTATCTTTTACTGCTTGGCACTATCATTACTGGTCTATTTTCTAGTGCAGCCCAACTGTTGTTACCACTTGCTGCAAGTCTGGTTCCAATTCAACAAAGCGGCCGTGTCGTTGGCTTCCTACTGAGCGGGCTCATGATGGGAGTTTTACTCGCCCGCTCCCTTTCTGGACTGATGTCTACACTTTTTGCATGGAATATTATTTATCTGGTCAGTGGCTTTCTGTTACTTGTGATTGCCTTTATTTTGCATCGTAATATCGGGTTATTTGCACCGACCAAATCTGAAAACTATGCGAAAACCATTCGTTCTTTACCACAGATTTTTATTCAAAATCGTCGGTTAAGAACCAGAACTTATATTGGTGGTTTTACATTTGCATGTGTGAGTTTAACCTTTACCACCATGTCGTTGCTTCTGGCTCCAGCGCCCTATTTTTTTAGCGACTTTACCATTGGCCTTTTCGGTTTTGTTGGCGTGTTAGGAACTTTCGTTGCTAATTTTTCAGGCAAATTTATTGACCAAGGCTATATCCATAAAATTTCAATTTATTGCGGCATTGGCCTTATATTAAGTTGGGTTCTGTTTTTACTTTTACCCTACCATTTCGCCTTTTATATTATTGCCTTACTCATTCTCTACGCTTCTCTTTCTGCTGTACATGTCACCAATCAAAGTATTGTATTTAAACTTAATCAAGAATTACGTTCGCGGTTTAACGCGATTTATATGACAGGTTACTTTGCTGGAGGCGCTTTAGGCACAACGGCAGGAAGTTATGCTTGGAAACACTTCGGATGGACGGGCGTCTGTATTTTAGGCTTAATTTTTGCCGTTTTATGTCTTTATTATTGTGTGAGTGATGCAAAAAATCAGCACAATTAAAACTTGTGCTGATCTTATATAAAGTAGGCAATAGTTCGTTATAGAACCCCTAATAACCGACCACGAATAATATCTTCTGCTTCTTTGACAATTCGACTAACTAGTTCATCGCATGTCGGAATATCATGAATCAAGCTAGCCACCAACCCACATGACCATGCTCCTGCATTAACATCGCCATCAATCATGACTTTTGGATAAACCCCTGCAACTTCTTCAATAATATCTTCAAATTTAATGTTATCGCCGAGTGCTTTTTCTTTTGCCACGATTTTTTCTACGGCCGCATTATTCATGACACGTTCTGTATTACGCAAAGCACGCATAATTAAACGCGTATCTCTTTCGGTTGCATTCAAAATCGCCTGTTTCACATTTGCATGTACGGGAGCTTCCTGAGTCGCAATAAAGCGTGTTCCCATATTAATTCCATCGGCTCCCATCGCTAAAGCCGCAGCAAGTGAGCGCCCATCTGCCATACCACCTGAAGCAACAAACGGAATCTCTAATGCATCGGCTGCTAAGGGCAATAAAATCATATTGGGCACGTCATCCTCACCAGGATGCCCACCACACTCAAAACCATCTACAGAAACTGCATCACATCCAATTTGCTGAGCTTTTAAGCTATGTCGAACCGAAGTACATTTGTGAATTACTTTAATACCAGCAGTCTTTAAATATGGCATCACCTGTTCAGGATTACGCCCTGCTGTTTCTACAATCTTTACGCCACCTTTAATAATTGCCTCTACAAAACCCGGATAATCAGGAGTATTTACGGTAGGCAAAAAGGTTAAATTTACCCCAAAAGGCTTATCGGTCATTTCTCGGCAACGTGCAATTTCTTTTGCCAGATTTTCAGGCGTACGCTGAGTCAGGCCAGTGATAATACCTAACCCGCCCGCGTTCGAAACCGCAGCAGCAAGCTCTGCAAAACCAACATAATGCATACCGCCTTGAATAATTGGATGCTCAATTTCAAATAATTCTGTAATTTTGGTCTTCATATTCTTTCCACTCACTGTTCTATAGCTAGCTTCTCATTTCCTTAGCAGGGCTAGATGCTTATTTACGCATAAATCCTAGCAGTATTTAAAGTAATTTAAGTTAAAAATTTCACAATACAAAATTTTATACCACAATATAAAACAAAATAATTGATAACGGAATTATTTTTCGATAGCATTAGTTTAAATTTTAGACGGAAAATTATTTAAAGGAATGAATGATGCAGCAGAACAACAAAACCCAAAGCGAGCTTAAAACAGGCACAATTCATAAGTATTTTGATAGAAATATACTAACGCTCACCATGAGTAATGCCACTAAAAAGAATGCAATTAATTATGAAATGTATGCAGCTTTAAGTCAGGCATTAGATCAAGCTGCAACCAATCAAGACATTCATGTGGTTGTGCTTACTGGTGAAGACTCCGCATTTACCAGCGGCAATGATGTCAACGCATTTGAAAAACGAGATACCACCACTTCAGAACCACCCGCTTCGATTGTTTTCTTAAAAAGCTTGGCAACTTTTCCAAAACCGATTATTGCCAAAGTAAATGGTGTGGCAATTGGCATTGGCAGCACTATGCTTCTACATTGCGACCTTGTGTATGCAAGCCAAAATTCTATTTTTCAGTTTCCCTTTGTGAATTTGGGGCTTGTACCTGAAGCGGGTTCAAGTTACATCTTGCCAAGATTATTGGGCTTTGCTCGAGCTTCAGAAATTATTTTACTCGGTGAAAAGTTTTCGGCGGAACAAGCAAAAAATTATGGTCTAGTAAATGAAATATTTGAGGCAACTGAGCTGGATCAAGTGGTTGAAGATGTGGCAATTAAACTTGCTCACAAACCAAGCCAAGCCTTACAACTGAGTAAAAAGTTACTAAGAGATATGCCAATTGATGATCTACTCAATCGTATTGACCATGAGTCGACTATTTTCTCGCGTTGTTTACAAGGTTGCGAGTTTAAAGAAGCATTAAGTGCTTTCAAAGAAAAACGGAAACCGAACTTTCACAACCAAACAGCCTAAAGCTTACCCACTAAAAAGCCAGCTTTGAAGATCACAGCTGGCTCTTATAAATAAATCAAATAGGTTTAGCTAATCTCGGTACGAATATTATTCACCATATGTAAAAGACGCGGTGCAATATCTTCTTCGAGTTTTTCACGGTTCATAATAAAGCTTGGACCACCACAGTTAAACACCAATAAACCATGTTGTTCATGAATGAGTGGAACCGCAACCGAGTTAACGTCTTTATGCCATTCGCCAATTGAAAAACAGTATCCAAAATCTTGGTAATCTTTAAAGGCTTTGTCTAGATCACGATTAATTTTGATCCAATCTTCTTTGTGCTTGTTACGAATGGCATTAAGCAAGAACTCTCTTTCATCTTCAGGCATGGCAGCTAAACATGCACGCCCCATCGAACTTAAATGAATCGGTAAATAGGTTCCAACTTGACGGCGCATGGTCATATTGCCTTTGCCTTATACCACATCAAGATAAATCATGTTCAGTCGATCACGTGTTGCCATGGCTACAGCAGCGCCAGCATAGTCTGCCAAATTTTTCATATATGGATGAGCAATAGAGCGAATCGATACGTTAGATAGCATCGAATAACCAAACGCAAGAACTCCTACTGAAAGCTGAAATTTGCTTGAGTTAGGTACTTGTTTGATATAGCCCAAACGCGACAAGGTATGTGTGAGGCGAGTAATGGTTGGTTTTGGCAAACCTGTCATCTGCGCAAGCTCTTGATTGCCCAAATGCTGATGTTTAGGCGTAAAACAACGTAATAGCTCTAAACCACGTGCTAATGCAGTAATAAATTGGCGATCATTTTCATCCTGCATGTCTTCAATCGGATGTAATAATTCATGCCTTAAAGGCGCTAATAATTTTTCTGTCTGTTCTGCATCAACTGCATCGTTCATTGTCATACCAATCCATATTTTGTTTCGCACTGCGAAAATTATAATCTATTTTTTCTATAAATAGCAAAAGAGCAAACATCCGAGTCTGCATCTAAAAGATAACTTCATTTAACTCATTAAAGCGAAAGATTAAATATTTTATTTTCTGATTTTAAATATAATTTTAACCTTCCGCTTTTAAACCACCTACCCAATTACACCTTTTTCTTTGAGCTCAGCCAGTTTTTCTGAAGAAACCACTCTTCCCAAAACGGCCTGCGTATGTTCACCCAACAGCGGCGGTGCTGTTTTGTATTCAACGGGTGTTCTAGAAAGTTTGATTGGTGACCCAATTACCTTCAGTTTTTCACGCTGAGGATGGTTCATCTCGACTAACATTTCACGGGCAATCACTTGAGGTTCTTGAAAAGCTTGTTCCAAGTTATTGATTACACCTACGGGAACTTTAGCCGCATATATTGCATCTACCCATTCATCGGCTGTTTTTGTTAAAAAGTGTGTTTGTAAAATTCCTATAATTTCATCACGATGCTTGATTCGGTCTGCATTTCGGGCAAAACGCGAATCATTTGGTAAATCGGGTAAACCAATACTACGACAGAGTTGAATAAACTGAGTGTCATTTCCGCATGCAATAATAAAATCACGGTCAGAAGCTTTGAACACTTGATAAGGGACAATATTGGCGTGTGCATTGCCATAACGTTTAGGGATATTACCCGATGAAAGATAGTTCATTCCCTGATTTGCCATTGTGGCAATTTGAACATCAAGCAAAGCCATATCAATGTATTGGCCTAAACCCGTTACATGGCGGTTGAGTAAAGCAGCCTGTATGGCAATCGTAGAATAAAGTCCCGTAGCTAAATCAGAAAATGCGACGCCTACTTTTTGTGGTCCACCACCCGGCAAATCATCACGCTCACCTGTGACCGACATGAGCCCGCCCATGCCCTGAATAATAAAGTCGTAACCGGGTTCCTCTGCTCTTGGACCAGTTTGACCAAAACCTGTAATTGAGCAATACACCAGTTTAGGGTTAATCGCAGATAAAGACTCGTAGTCTAAGCCGTACTTTTTTAAAGAACCAGCTTTGTAGTTTTCAATCACGACATCGGTGTCTTGAATGAGGGCTTTAATCAATTCTTGGCCTTCAGAACTGGCAATGTCGATGGCAACCGATAGTTTATTGCGGTTGGTTGACTGATAATAAGCAGCTTCTTGAGTGTCTTGGCCTGAGTCATCTTTCATCCAAGGTGGCCCCCAAGAACGGGTATCGTCACCAACTTTTGGTCGTTCAATCTTGATTACTTCTGCGCCTAAATCTGCAAGAATCTGCCCGCACCAAGGTCCAGCCAATACCCGACTTAAGTCAAGCACCCGAATTCCATTTAAAGCACCCATCTTCATCCCACTATATTTTGTGACTTATTTCCTATAAGAAAACTTATCCATTTAAAATTTCGCATAGCGATATATATTTTTAATATACACAGCTCTTTTTAAAAATCAAACTTTAATTTTCTACTAAAAATAATGATTTTTTATAAGAAAATATAGCTTAAATAAATCAACAAATTAGCCAAACATAAATCAATAACAAAGTATCGCATTGCGAAATTAATTTTCAAAATATATTGTTTTGCGTTCATCCTTTGATTACTATCGCTTCAAATATTGGTGATTTTACGAACATCACATTGATGTTTTTAGTATGTAGTAAAAGGACGAGACTATGATTCGAGATCAGGAAACCTTAAATCAACTTGTTGATATGATTCGACAATTTGTTGAAGGTGTCTTAATTCCTCATGAGAATGAAGTCGCTGAAACGGATGAAATTCCTCAAGAGATTGTTGAGCAAATGAAAGCTCTCGGCTTATTTGGTTTAACCATTCCTGAAGAATACGAAGGTCTTGGCCTAACAATGGAAGAAGAGGTCTATGTCGCTTTTGAATTAGGTCGTACTTCTCCTGCTTTTCGCTCTCTGATTGGAACCAATAATGGCATTGGCTCAAGTGGCCTGATTATTGATGGGACCGAAGCACAAAAATCATTTTTCTTGCCACGTTTAGCACGTGGTGAAGTGATCAGCTCTTTTTGCTTAACCGAACCGGATGCAGGTTCTGATGCGGCATCTTTAAAAACCAGTGCAGTAAAAGATGGTGATTTTTATATTTTAAATGGCACCAAACGCTTTATTACCAATGCACCTCATGCTGGTGTATTTACAGTCATGGCACGCACAAACTTTGACATTAAAGGTGCTGGCGGCATTTCTGCTTTTATCGTCGATAGCCAAACTCCGGGCATTTCTCTTGGCAAACGCGATAAAAAAATGGGGCAAAAAGGCGCACATACCTGTGACGTTATTTTTGAAAATTGCCGCATCCCTGCTTCGGCACTCATTGGTGGTGTTGAAGGTGTTGGTTTTAAAACTGCTATGAAAGTGCTGGATAAAGGCCGTTTGCATATTGCTGCCTTGAGTGTCGGCGCAGCAACACGAATGCTAGATGATTCTTTAAATTACGCCATCGAACGCAAGCAATTTGGACAACCAATTGCCGAATTCCAACTCATTCAAGCCATGCTTGCTGACTCGAAAGCTGAAATTTATGCCGCCAAATGTATGGTCTTAGACGCTGCACGCCTACGCGATGCAGGGCAAAACGTTAGCACCGAAGCTTCTTGCGCAAAAATGTTTGCAACCGAAATGTGTGGCCGCGTTGCTGATCGCTGCGTACAAATTCACGGCGGTGCGGGCTATATCAGTGAATATGCCATTGAACGTTTTTATCGAGATGTTCGTCTGTTCCGTCTTTATGAAGGGACCACTCAAATTCAACAAATGATTATTGCCCGAAACATGATTCGCGCTGCATCTTAATTAAATTTTAAGCACTTTAAAACGACTTGGAGTGCTTTTTATCAAATGTAGGTAATGGATTATGGCTACAAATTACAAAGAAGGTCTTTCTCGTATACAGCCTCATACGTGGAAAATAGCATTTATTTTTGCATTTCTAGCACTATTGGTAGATGGGGCAGATTTGATGCTGCTGTCTTATAGCTTAAATAGTATTAAGGCAGATTTTGGATTAAATTCAGTACAAGCAGGTATGCTTGGCAGTTTTACATTGGCAGGTATGGCTGTTGGTGGAATTTTTGGGGGATGGGCATGCGATAAATTTGGTCGCGTGCGCATTGTGGTTATTTCTATTTTAACTTTCTCGCTCCTCACCTGTGGCTTAGGTTTCACCCAAAGCTTTCTTCAGTTTGGTATTTTAAGATTTTTTGCATCACTGGGTTTGGGTTCACTTTATATCGCCTGTAATACCCTCATGGCCGAATATGTTCCAACCCGTTATCGCACCACAGTACTTGGAACCTTACAAGCTGGCTGGACCGTTGGCTATATTGTTGCGACTTTGCTTGCAGGCTGGATTATTCCTGATCATGGCTGGCGCATGCTGTTTTATGTTGCGATTATTCCTGTTGTTATTGCTGTCCTCATGCATATTCTTGTACCAGAACCAGAAGCATGGCAAAAGTCTCGACTACAACAACCTGTTGTGGCTCAGAATGCTCAAAAAACTTCAGCATTTAAGCTTATTTTCCAAGATAAACGAAACCGTAATATGTTTATCTTATGGGCGTTAACGGCAGGCTTTTTACAGTTTGGCTACTATGGTGTAAATAACTGGATGCCTTCATATCTAGAAAGCGAACTGGGTATGAAGTTCAAAGAAATGACGGCTTATATGGTAGGTACATATACCGCTATGATTTTAGGTAAAGTTCTTGCGGGTATGATGGCCGATAAATTAGGGCGTCGCTTTACCTATGCTTTTGGTGCAATTGGTACTGCTATTTTCCTACCTTTGATCGTTTTTTATAACTCACCAAGCAACATTTTATATTTACTGGTCACCTTTGGTTTCCTCTACGGCATCCCGTATGGCGTAAATGCAACCTACATGACCGAAAGCTTTGCGACAGCTATTCGCGGTACAGCCATTGGTGGTGCTTATAACGTCGGACGTTTAGGCGCTGCATTAGCCCCTGCAACGATTGGTTTCTTAGCCTCTGGCGGCTCAATTGGGTTAGGCTTTGTCGTCATGGGTGCTGCCTACCTCATTTGTGGTGTGATACCAGCCCTATTCATTAAAGAAAAAATATACGACCCTCAAAAGTCGTAAAAGATCCATCACAAAAAATCCTATAGGTCCTATGACTATAGGATTGATGGTCTAACGATCTAAACATGTGTTTTAGATGGTTAGCAGGAAATAAGGAATTTACTCCTCAAAGTTACTCTTTATTTCCACATATGTAGAGTTTATTACTCTTCATTTTAATTTTTTAGGTAAGCTTAGCTCCCAAGGGAGCTAAGCTTAAAAATATATTGGCCTAAACTATCTTTAAGGTCGTTCACCCTGCCCCAAACGGCGTTCAATATCATCTAAAACATTTGGCAAATCAGCGACACTATCAATCACATAGTGAGCGCCCGACGCATTCATTTTTTGGTATGCCTTATCTTTTAGAACAATCTGTTCATCGGCCGATAATGCGCTCCACTCTTCATAGCTTAAACCGACTTCATTGCCACTAATCGCAAGCCCGACTGTCCAGCACCCTGCGTTTAAACCTTCGTCAATTCCCACCACAGTATCATCTACTTTTACAACAGTTTTGATGTCAGATACATCGAGTTGAATTAAGTTCTTCCACAACATTTCAGGATATGGTCGGCCAAATTTCACGTCACTTGCCGTAACGATACAGTCCGGTCGATAACCCTGATCGGCAGCATCTTTAACCAAACGACCAATCATCATGGATGCATATCCTGTATTACTACCAATTTTTGCACCACGCTTTTTAATATTTTCAAACGTTTCCAATGCGCCCGGAATTAAAGCAGAACATGTTGGAATCGATTTTAACTGATACGGAATAAAGTCTTTATATAAACGGTCAATATCTGCTTCAGTTGCAGCTTGCCCATATACTTCCTGCCATGCCGCTGCCACACGTGGCATTTTTAAAACTGCTGCAATATGGTCGCGTTTTTCTAAGCCCACTGGGGCACGCGCTTCTTCAACCGTAATTTCAACTTTATTGTCTTTAAATAAAGCCATAAAAGCCAAAATTGGTGCGCGTGAGCCAAAATCTACTGTTGTACCAGCCCAGTCAAAAACCACAGCCTGAATTTGTGTATTGTTGGTTGTCATGATGTATTCCCCTTAATTTAATAAAAATTATGCTGTTACAGCTTGGTTTAGGTGGTTTTCGCAGTAGCTGGCAATCGCAGCAAGAAGCCCTTCAATATCTTGAATATAAACTTCGCCAATATTGCCAATACGGAAGCAGTTGAGATCTGTGACTTTGCCCGGATAAATTACATAACCTGATTTTTTCAGGGTTTCATAAAATGACTGGAAGCTAAATGTCTCGGCTGTTGGGTACAGAAAAGTGGTAATGATGGGTGATTGTGGGCACTCTTCACCGAGTACCAATTCAAAGCCCAGTTGTTGCATACCTTTAGATAAAGTTTGTTGGTTCTGTAAATAACGTTGATAACGTGCAGCAACACCGCCTTCTGTCTCAAGCTCAAGTAATGCTTGATAAAATGCACGTACCACATGGGTTGGCGAGGTAAAACGCCATTTACCGTTATGCTGCTCCATCGTATTCCACTGGTCATACAAATCGAGACTGACCGAACGTGCCAAGCCTTTACATGCTTCTAGGCAATCACGCTTTGCCAAAATAAAGCCAAAGCCCGGAACACCTTGAATACATTTATTTGCACTTGAAATTAGAAAATCAATTTCAAGCTCAGCCATATCCATAGGTACTCCACCAAATGAACTCATGGCATCCACAATCCAGATTTTTCCTGCTGCTTTAACTAAACGGCCAATGTCTTGAATCGGATTTAAAATACCAGTGGTGGTTTCACAGTGCACACAAGCAACATGGCTAATGGTTTTATCTTCTAAAACGCGCTCAATCTCTTGTAAATCTGGTGTTTGAGTTTCTAAATAGTTCAGCTCTACAACTTCAATATTTAAGCAACGCGCCATTTGCACCATACGTGCACCATATGCGCCGTTATTAATGATCAAGATTTTGCCATCACGCGGAATAGCTGAACCAAGTACAGACTCCACAGCAAAGCTTCCACTGCCTTGCATTAACACAGCCGTATATTTTTCAGGTTGACTGGTCGCCAAGTTGACTAGACGAGAGCGGATATCTTGTACCAGTGAGTTGTATTCTTGGTCCCAAGTACACCAGTCTTTTTGCATTGCACGGCGTACTGTTGCCGATGTTGATAATGGTCCTGGAGTAAGAAGCAAATACTTGTTCTCTAAATCCATATCGAGTTGGGGTTGCATGTTCATAATGTTACTCATTTCTTTCGCGTTCACTTCAATATACATCAATCTGGTTTAAACCAGATGACAAACTAGTAAATATTTTGTTCTAATATTTCTTTCATAAAGCCAGCCCCTGTAGTCATGCCTTTGCCAGCAATCGCACTCACCAGAAAGATATTTTTTTCAGCTTCAGTGACACAGGCCAACTCATGTTCATGGGTCAGGTAATAACCATTCCAACGTTTTTGAATTGGAGGTAAATTCAGCCCTAGTTTTTCATGGCAGTACGTTTGAATAAACTCATTAATCTCTTCACGCTGCTCGAACTGAGGCGCTTCATTAATAGAATAATATTCGTGACTATCGCCCACGATCAGTTCACCAAATTCGTTTTGTTTAATCAGAATATGAATACCGAATTCTTTAATGAAACCCTGCTGTGATGCTTTAACTAGCTCGGCATGACTTGGGCAAATTTCAAAAGCCGGATAACGTGAAATAGATAAGCCTGAATAAAGAGAAGCATTTAAGTTTTGGTGAAACGGTTGAGTCAGAGCCATTTGTAGGCCACAACGTTTCAGATTCAAACTTTGTAAGAGATCTGGATATAAAACATCGATGACTTCACCGTGGCAGATCAAAACTTTATTTGCCCGATATGCCTCGCCACTTGCCAAACGAACCTGACAACTTTCCTGCTGATATTGGGTTTGAACAACACAGGCATTGGTATAAATCTCTACACCTTGACTTTGTGCATATGCCAATAGTCGTTGCCCAACCACATGGGGTTCGACCGAATAATCTTCTTCAAAAACCAAGCCGCCTTGAAACTGCTGCGCGGGGTTTAAATAAGAAAATTGGGTGACCAGTTCATCATGTTTTAGCAAATGAACTGGAATTTGGTAATTATTTGCACGCTCGGCAAACTCATTTAAAACTTGCCATTCAAGTGCCGTATTTGCCAGATAGACTCCTTGGCGTTGAGCAAACGAAATATCAGTTTCAGTTTGAATACGCTGATAAAAAGAACGCGTTTCAAGCGCGTACTTTCGCCACTGTTGCTCTGGATGGGTTAAGGTCGATGTTCCGACCATGCCGAAATTACGGCGAGTTGCGCCCACAGGCTTGGCATTTTTCTCGAAGATGCAAACTTTCAAGCCTTGTTCTTGTGCCTGTATTGCAGCGGACAAACCTAAAATACCGGCTCCGACAACAATTAAATCAAACTGTGCATTATTCATAAGACTTCCAATTTGCGAAATTTAGGATGAATAAACCCTTGCCTTGTTGAACAAAGCATTTCGTTTCAGTCGGTTAAATAAAAATTGTGTTTAGCTAAAACTTAGTGAGCGCTTTCACGCCATTGCTGACTTCTTGCCATAATTTTTCTGGTAAATAACCAATGAATGAGTTTTACAACACATGAGGTGGTTAAAATCAAAATGCTCATCGCAACAGCAGCAACCGTGTCTCCCGCATCATCCATATTTAAAACAGCTACCGCAGCTAAACTGGTGTCTGGTGAATAGAGGAAAATGGCAGCCGATACAGTGGTCATGGCATTCACAAAAATATAGACCGATACATCGCATAGCGCTGGAAAACACATAGGCAAATACACTTTCCAAAAGGTTTTCCACTTCGATGTACCTAAAGTTTGTGCTGCTTGGTCGAGCTGTAGCGGAATTTGTTTAATCGCATTGGTTAAAGTCAGATGTGGCACGGTGTAATAATGCACAATGGTTGAAATCACCAAAATGGTCATGGTTCCATACAGCACGTTTAACGGATTACTCTGCTGGTTAAAAAACAAAATATAAGCAATACCTAGAACCAGCCCCGGCACAGCAAGTGGTAATAAAACCAAAGCTTGCACATAGTTTTTAATAAGTGGATGTGCCTTAAAACGTTCGGTTAATAGTGCCACCATAAAAATCAGTGCTGTTCCAAAAACCGTACTAAAGAGTGCCATGCGAACCGAGTTAAAGTACGCTGCCCAACCGCCACCATCGACATATTCAAAACTGTAATGCGCTAAGGTCAAAGACAAATCATAAGGCCAAGACTGAATGAATGAAGCCAGCACTGCCGTAAAAATAATCAGTAAAATCGAACCTGAAACCAAACCACAAAATATGCTTAGAACAACTTCAAGTTTTTTATTCGATGCTGAAACATAAGGTTTAGTCTGAAAGGCTTGAAACCGTGCATGCCGCTTGCTTTGTATTCGATCAAAAATAAATACAAACACTGCTGGTAGCAACAATAAGATGGAAATCACCGCACCCATGCTCATATTTTGCTGACCAATAATCTGTTTATAGACATCAAGGGCCATCATGTTAAATGAACCGCCAATGACTTTCGGAATTCCGAAATCGGTCAGCACATAAATAAAAGCCACCAAACTTGCGCTGATGAGTCCATAACGAATTGCAGGTAGCGTAACGTGATAATGCGTCTTCCAGATATTTTTGCCCAGTGACAAAGATGCCTCAATTAAACGCTGATCGACACTGCGAAAAGACACCATCATCAACATTAAAATTGCTGGAAATAGCCAAAAGCAGTAGCTGATTAAAATACCGATTGGACCATAAATTTGTATATCGCCCAGCAAAGGTTTAAACACACCTTGCTTACCAAACAAATAAACCAATGCCAAAGAAGGCAAAAGTGATGGCGCTAAAATCGGTAAAAAAGCCACTAATTTAAAGAAGCCTTTGCCTTTTATATTTACATTGGTGAGTGCAAAAGCATAAATACTGGCAAGAAATACTGTAATGATAGTAGCAGCACAGGCAACCCACACCGAGTTAAATACGGAACTGAGTAAAGCTGGACTATCAAAATAATTATAAAAATTTTCAAGACCAACAAAATTTTGATTTTCATCAAAAAATGCAGTTTCAAACAACATCATTAAAGGAGCAATAATCGCTAAAGTTAAAGCAATTGCAACGGCTGCTAAAGCAACATTTGATCTTAATGAATATTCAGTTTTTCGACGCGGCTGTGTTTTTAAAACCGCTGAAGCAGCTTCATTTAACATAGTGCGTACCCTTGTTCGTCAAAGACATGGATGAGCTGATTAGGCACTTTTATAAACATCAGTTCTTGTAAAGATTTGAACTTGGTATTTTCAATTTCAATTTGCAAAAGGTGTTTTGCCTGCTCAATTCCATCGATATGAATAGCGCAAAATAAACGACGCTTGGCACCTAAAAATTCAGTGCTTAATACTTTAATTGGCAAATACAACGACTCTTTATCACTACCGAAATCATCAACCAACTCGACAGCTTCGGGTCTAAAACCAATGCTGTAGTTTTGCCCAGCTTTAAGTTTTTGCTGTTCCAAATTTAGAGGAATAAAACCTAAAACCTCGAGCTGATTCGGTACAACGCAAGTGGCTTTTAAAAAATTCATGGTACCAATAAACTTGGCAACGAATTGGGTTTGTGGCTTGTAGTAAATATTGTGCGGCGTATCAATTTGCTCAATGACACCATGATTCATGACTACAACACGGTCAGAAATGCTTAATGCTTCTTCTTGGTCATGTGTGACCATAATGGTTGGCAAATTAAGCTGCGTTTGAATCGAACGGATCTTTTGTCTTAGGTTTAGACGTACCTGAGCATCGAGTGCAGACAATGGTTCATCCAACAGTAAAATATCAGGCTTCGGCGCAATTGCCCGAGCAAGCGCAACACGTTGTTGCTGACCACCCGACAATTGGTTTGGATATTTTTTAGCAATATCAGGTAACTCAATCAGTTCTAATAACTGTTGAATCCGTTGGCTACGCTGTGATTTATCCCATCTTTTTTTGTCCAAGCCAAAAGCAATATTTTCTTCTACATTTAAGTTTGGAAATAACGCATAGTTCTGAAACACAATGCCGCAGTGACGCTTTTCAGCACTCAACAAGGTAATGTCTGCGCCCTTTTTTATAACCTTTCCATAATCAGGTTTTTCTAGACCCGCAATTATGCGTAGCAATGTGGTTTTACCGCATCCAGAAGGTCCCAAAAAGCTCACGAACTCGCCCGCTTTCAGGTCTAAATTAATATGCGCTAGGGCCTGAAAGTGTTGGAACTTTTTTTGAATATCCATCACTTCTAAAACTGAGGGGCCATGTTCAGGATATTTATAGGTCGTTAAGGTCGACAATAAATGCCCTGCTAACTCACCCTTTTGGTTTTGACCTAGCAGCGATGATTGCAATGACGAAGGTATTTGCATAATGAGGCCCTTATCCCAAAGATCACTTTTCAAAACGCTTTGACCATTCAGCCAAAATACGTTCACGCTGCTCGGCCGCCCAATAAAAATCATTTTTCACGAGCATTTGAGGAAGATTTTTCGGGAAGTCCATAGTAGTATTTTCAATGCCTTTATAGGCCACCATTGAAAAGTTATGGGCATAGGCTTCGTTTGCCGCTTTGCTTACCGACCAATTTATAAATTTTTGCGCGCTACTTAATTTCTTGGTTCCTTTCACAATTGCTGAGGCTTCCATTTCCCAGCCTAAACCTTCAGTTGGATAAACCACTTCTAAAGGCGCACCCTCTGCTTTTAATTTAAATGCCGGATAGCCGAAAGAAATACCAATTGGGATTTCGCCCTGTGCTGCCATCTTGCAAGGTTTTGAACCAGAATGAGGATATTGTGAAATGTTTTTATCCAAAGCCTGCATATAATCCCATGCCTGCTTTTCACCCCAAATTTGTATCCAAGCCGTGACATCTAAATAGCCTGTGCCACTCGAAGCCGGATTTGGCATCACAATCAGGTTTTTATAAATGGGGTTGGTTAAATCTTTCCAAGCTTTTGGAATCGGTAACTTACGCTTTTCTAATTCGACTTTATTGACACAAATTGCAGATTCCCATGCATCCATACCCGTCCAAGTCGGTACAGGTTTTTGACTTACAAATTCTGGTTTTAAATTTTCAATGCCTTCTGGTTTGAAAGGCTCAAGCATGTCCTTCTTTTCCATGACCAGCAAACTGGTTAAAGCCACACCAAAAACCACATCTGCTTGTGGGTTTTTCTGCTCTGCCAAAAGTTTAGCAGTGATCACACCAGTTGAATCACGTACCCATTTTACTTTGAGTTCAGGATAGGCTTTATGTAATTCTTCTTGGTACTGTTTAAGCTGGTCGGCTTCCACTGCCGTATAGACTGTAATTTCTTCTGATTGTTTTGATGTTGCTGATGAACATCCCATTTGAATAGCGATCACCACACTTAAAACTGATGCAGTGCCGAGTTTAATTGTCTGTTGAACATACTGTTTCATCTGCAAACCATCGAATGCAATTATTTGATGATCGTATTTCAACAGCTTTATATGACAGTTTAATTAATCTGGTTTAAACCAGATTGTGTTTTTATGCTCGCGCTTCGAAATGTAAATCTAAAACATCATGTAGCCAATATTCTTGGTCAACATCGGTAATCACGCCTTCTTCATTTCTGTTGCTACGGCAAATATATAAACCAAGCGCGCCCACATTCACATGCAGTGCTTTGGCCTGCTGTTCCGATAAAGCGGTTGGATAGAGGTTAATGTCAGCTCTGGTGATATGGCAGTTATATTGATTTGCCATCAGTAAAGTAATGGATTGCTTGAGATCGTGAGTTAGAAACTCAGGGAAAAGCTCGGCGTTCACCCTTAAATGTTCAACCAAAACAGGTCGACCATTAATACAACGACGTCGCCAAACTGAATAAATCGGATGCCCTTTTTCAACTTTTAAATGCTTGGCATCCCAAGAAGTGGCCTGAGTCAGTTCACTCGAAATCACTTCTGTCGAAGGTTCATAGCCTTGTTCAATCACAAACTGATTAAAGTTTTTTGTCGATTGCGGGTGATAAATAATACGAGGAGAACGAACATACCAACCACGACGGTCTAATCGATAAATCAGGCCATCAGTTTCCAAAGCCAGTAAAGCTTCACGTGCAGCCACGCGAGTGGTTTGAAATTGTTCAGAAAGCACTCTTTCCGAAGGGAGTTTTGCGTGGGCTTCTAATACGCCAGATTCAATATCGTGGGCAATTGCATCGCGGATAGGAATATATTTAGGTATGCGTGCTTGGTCCTGTTCCATACAAACTTAGAATTTATAAATAAAGAAATTAATAGCAATATACTGAAAAAATATGACAAAAGCTTTTATTAATGCTGATCTTTTAAGCAAAACAATCTCTTAAGCTAGTACGGCCCACTTAAATTTTTCTATAAAAAAAGAGCATTTGCATGCCCTTTTTATTTTTACTTAGCCTTTAGCTGGCGTGCTTAAAACTATCAATTTGCTTAATCTCATAAGGCAAACCGACATAGTTTTCAGCCAATGTGGTTTTACCCGCAATCGAACCCAGTACATAACTCAACTCGGCTTGTTTAATCTTATGATCAAACTCACTTTCAGTTTCAAAACGATGCAATAAATGAGTCATCCACCAAGAAAAACGCTCTGCTTTCCATACGCGTTGTAGGCATTTTTCAGAGTATTCATTTATCCCTTGTTCGGAACCTTCGGCATAATATTCAATGAGTGCGCTTGATAAATAAGCAATATCAGAGGCAGCGAGATTTAAGCCTTTTGCTCCAGTCGGTGGAACAATATGCGCAGCATCACCTGCTAAAAATAGTTTTCCGAAACGCATTGGTTCGGTCACAAAGCTACGTAACGGCGCGATACTTTTTTCAATAGAAGGTCCTGTCACTAACTTTTCACGGCTTTCAGGGTCTAGACGGTTTTTTAGCTCGTCCCAGAACTTTTCATCGGACCAGTCTTCTACATGATCTGTTAAAGGGACTTGTAAATAATAACGGCTACGCGTTTCTGAACGCATACTACATAAAGCAAATCCACGTTCTGACTGTACGTAAATGAGTTCATCCGCTACAGGTGGAACATCGGCCAACACCCCTAACCAGCCAAACGGATAAACTTTTTCAAAGGTTTTAATTTTGTCTTCTGGCACACTGGCACGGCAGACACCGTGGTAACCATCACACCCTGCTATAAAGTCACACTGAATTTGAAAAGCTTTACCTTGGTACTCAAACTCAACTTTCGGTGCAGTGTAGAAATCTTTTACTTGTACATTTTGAGCTTCATAATATGAAGTGAGCTGTGCTGCTTCACGCGCAGTCATTAAATCTTTGGTGACTTCGGTCTGGCCATATACAGTCACTTGTTTTCCACCTGTGAGTGCAGCCAAATCAACCCGATGCAATTCACCATTGGTTAAGATTTCGATGCCTGAATGTGGTAATCCTTTTTCTTTTAAGTTTTGGTCAACGCCTGCTTGTTTAAGTAAATCGACCGAAACTTGCTCTAAAATTCCTGCACGAATCCGTGAAGCCACATATTCAGCACTACGTTGCTCAACAATAATATGATCGATGCCAGCTTTATATAGAAGTTGCCCAAGCAATAACCCTGCTGGTCCAGAACCAATAATTGCAACCTGTGTCTTTAAAATATCCATAACTTCATCCTTGTTTCATCCTGACTTTTAAATTACTGGCTTTAAGTTTTGTTCACTATGTATTCAAGACGAAAATAACCGTTTATCATTTAGTTTGTCCGAATAGCGGACAGAAACAACCAAAATAACAGGAATGAAAGGATGCCTTCTCTCGATGCTTTTCTAGAGCACCCGAACTCGCATGAGAAAATTCGTCAAGATGACTATATTGCAGGATTAGCAAAAGGCTTGGCTTTATTGGAAGCTTTTGGAACAGATCGGCAACGGCTTAATGTCACTCAAGTGGCTGAGCAAACCGGTATTAGTCGTACAGCAGCAAGGCGTTATCTAAAAACTTTAAAATACTTAGGCTATTTAGAGACAGATGAACATTACTTTTGGCTCACTCATCGCGTGCTGCGCTTTTCGAGTTCTTATTTAAGCTCTGCCCACCTGCCTAAAGTTGCTCAGTCATTTTTAAATCTTTTGTGTGCCCAGACATCTCTGACTTTTTCGATTGTGGTGTTAGACGATAACGAAGTGGTGCCGATTGCCCGTAGTTATTTACCACAGCAAGATAATTTGCGCGTTAGCCCTTATGGCATGCATTTAGGAAACCGTCTCCCTGCCCATGCCACTTCCACGGGTAAAGTATTGCTGGCAGCACTACCCGAAGAAGCCCAACATACGTGGGTAAAAAATTACGGTTTAAAACGCTTAACCCCATTTACCATTGTAGATGAGTCAAAGTTTTTTGAAGTGCTTAAGGGTATTTCGTTATCGGATTATTGTCTTTCTAAAGAAGAACATGAACTTGGCGTAATTGCGATTGCCGTGCCCGTTTTTAATGCACAAGGTCAAGCAGTGGCAGCACTTAACTGCATGTCTCAAACCAACCGAGTACAAGAAGATTATTTGGTTCAGCAAATTTTGCCATTGCTGCGTAACACGGCAAATGAACTTAGAAATGTAATTTAAATAGACTTAGAAACTCTTGTCATTAATTAGAGGTACAAGAGTTTCAGTTCATGATTTTAAATGGCGAATTCTTTCACTTGCTGGCTTGCCAAATCTAAAGCGTTGCTGCGATAGGCCTGCATGTCTAAGCCTTCTGCATAGATAAAATCGATGTCATGAATGCCCATTAGCCCTAACACTGCTTTGAGATAAGGCGTGACTGCCTCAGTTTCTTGGCCGACATGAATACCCCCCCGACTGCTTACCACCACAGCTTTTACGCCTTCAACCAAACCTTGAGGATAAGTTTCGGTATAGCGGAATGTTTGTCTTGCTCGTGCCACCAAATCAAACCAGTTTTTAAGTTGAGTCGGCACATTTAAGTTGTACATGGGTGCACCAATGACCAATAAATCAGTATTTTTTAATTCAGCAATTAATTCGTCCGATAAAGCAACAATCTGTTGAATGTCTTGATTTATATTTTCAGCCCCACGCAGCGCTTGGAAAATTTCCAGATCTAATACAGGCAGGTTCATTTCAGCTAAATTGCGTATGGTAATGTCATCTTGCAAACCTTGGTCTTTTCGATGTTCAAGCATTACATCAATTAAGCGATTGGTTTGTGAACCCTCACCCATAATGCTGGATTTTAATACCAATATTTTAGCCATGACCATCTCCACGTTTTCAATGAAGCCATATTAACTCCACAATAAATTCAACAGTGGTGATATTATTTCTTATCATTGGTTCTATTTAGGCAACAATCATGCAACATGAGCTAAGTGCAATTTCTATATTTGTGACTGTGGTTGAAGCTGGAAGTTTTGTAAAAGCTGCCGAGCAATTGCATTTAACTCGCTCAGCCATAAGTAAAAATATTGCTCGGCTTGAAGAACAGCTTGGTGTAGTTCTATTTAAAAGAACAACACGTTCGCTCAGCATGACTGATGAAGGTGCTTTGTTTTATGAACATAGCCGTCGAGCATTAAGTGAAATACAAAATGCAGCAGCTTTATTAGACCAAAGGAAAATTAACGCAACAGGTCGATTAAGAATATCTGTGCCTGTACTTTTTGGACAACTCTTTGCTGCCCCGCTCATGGTTAAATTTGCTCATCAACATGCGGACTTACAGTTAGAAATTTCATTTAATGACCGAAATGTAGACTTGATCGAAGAAGGTTTTGATTTATGTATAAGAATCGGGGAATTGCCTGACACCACTCAGCTCGTTGCCAAACCGATTGGTGAACATCGAATGCTGCTTTGTGCTTCACCTGACTATTTAAATGAAGCAGGTCCATTAGAAAATATTGAAGACTTAGACCTGCACGCCACGATTGCCGATCCGCATTTTGGTCAAATGCAGAAATGGCGACTTCAAAAGGAAAATGCAGAACCTTTATTTATTAAGCCCAAAGCAAAACTTCTTTTAAATGACTTACAAGCCATTAAAAATGCAGCACTTGCTGGCGCAGGTATTGCTTGGCTACCCGACTGGCTCATTCAAAATGAATTACAGGACGGTAAGCTGGTACAAGTGTTAGACACCATGTCTAGCATTGCTTTTCCGATTCATTTGGTATGGCCTACACTGCCTTTTATGCCACTAAAAACCCGCCTTGCAATTGATTATTTGGCGCAGCATTTACCCTCTAAACTTAACAAACAAGCTTAAAATAAAAAAGCCTCGTTCATTCGAACAAGGCCTTTTTTAATATTCAAAGCTAATGTTTATTGCTCAGATTCAAACTCTTTAATTGCCTCTTTAGCAATTCGAAAGCTATCTACGGCAGCAGGCACGCCACAGTAAATTGCAACCTGCAAAAGCACTTCACGAATTTTCTCTTTAGGTACACCATTTCGAAGTGCACCTTTAACATGTAGTTTTAATTCATGCGGACGATTTAAAGCTGAGATCATTGCCAAGTTAATTAAACTGCGCTCAGGCTTACTTAATTCTTCACGCCCCCAAACAGCTCCCCAGCAATATTCAGTGACTAATTCTTGAAGAGGAAGATTAAACTCATCAGCATTGTTGATTGAATTATTTACATATTCTTCACCAAGAACTTGTTTACGGATTGCTAAACCCTTTTCAAATTTTTCATTACTCATATATTCAATCCTCCAAACAAGGTGTATTTAATTTCCAGATAATCTTCAATACCGTATTTAGAACCTTCACGCCCCAAACCAGACTGTTTAATGCCACCAAAAGGCGCAACTTCATTTGAAATAAGGCCTTTATTAATTCCGACCATGCCATACTCAAGCTGTTCACTCATTCGCCAAGCACGGCCTAAATCTTTGGTATAACAATATGCGGCTAAACCAAATTCAGTTGCATTTGCCATTTCAACTGCTTGTTGCTCGGTTTCAAATTTAAATACAGCTGCTAGCGGACCAAACGTTTCTTGGGTTGCCACATCCATATCAGCGGTAACATCTGCAATCAGTGTCGGTTCAAAAAATAATTCACCCGCAGTATGCCTTTTACCACCAATCACAAGACGACCATTTTTATCTAATGCATCTTGAATATGAGCTTCAACTTTTTTCACCGCATTGGCATTAATTAATGGCCCAATGTCATGCCCAGCTTCTAATCCATTACCAATATTAAAGTTTTGGATTTTTTGGCTTAAGGCAGCAATAAATTTTTCATAAATGCCCGCCTGCACTAAGAATCGATTGACGCATACACAGGTTTGCCCTGCATTTCTAAATTTAGCAATGAGTGCTCCCTCAATTGCTGCATCTAAATCGGCATCATCAAATACAATGAACGGCGCATTGCCACCCAATTCTAAGGAAACTTTTTTTAAGGTTTTTGCTGAACGCTCAAGCAACATTTTGCCAACTGGTGTTGAACCGGTAAAAGTAAACTTGCGTACGACATCACTTTCAAAAATCGCATCACCAATATGAGCCGCGTCGCCTGTAATCACACTAAAGATTTCAGCAGGCACGCCAGCTTGCACGGCTAAGTCCACTAAAGCCAAAGCAGTAAAAGGCGTTTCAGGCGCCGGTTTTACTATACAAGGACAACCCGCCGCCAAGGCTGGAGCAACCTTACGCGTAATCATGGCAGCGGGAAAATTCCACGGTGTAATGGCTGCCACAACACCAATAGGCTGTTTATTTACGACAATACGAGCATCGGGATATGGACTCGGAATAATATCGCCATACACTCGTTTTGCTTCTTCGGCAAACCATTCAATAAAACTGGCAGCATATAAAATTTCACCTTTGGCTTCGGCTAAAGGCTTTCCTTGCTCACTTGTTAAAATAAAAGCCAATTCATCTGCATTTGAAATAATTAAATCGAACCATTTTTTTAAAATAATGGATCGATCTTTTGCTGTTTTATTTTTCCATAACGGCCAAGCTTCTTTGGCAGCTTCAATGGCACGCTCGGCTTCAGCCTTGCCCATATTTGGGACAGTACCAATAATCTCTAATGTCGCCGGATTTAAAATTTCGGATGTTTGTTGATGGTCTGCATCGCACCACTTTCCAGCAACAAAAGCTTGCTGACGAAATAAAGTGAGTTCATTAAGCTGCATGATCATTATCCTGTTGAGATCTTCTGCATTGATAGTCGAGCGATACATAAATTAAATAGCTCACCATCAACTTTGTATTATGGCATACCAAAAATTAATTTAAAAAAATTTTCGGTATGCCCGAATGTTTAAATGTCTTTAGAAATAATAAAACAGCGTTAAGTTAAGCAACTTATTCCACTGGTTATCATCCCCTTTTGCCAATGAATCTTGAGTCCCACCAATGAATGGGTCATTTTTACTCATGATGTATTCAGCCACCAAAGATAGCTGTTTATGGTCAATAGACACACCAATAATATTACGAATCGAATCTTTCATACTGTCCTGATCTTTATCGTAATGGCTGTACATAAAGTACGGCGTAATGTTTCCGATTTGCTTAACATTTTTGAAAGAATAACCAACATCTGCTGTATAGAATGTTCCTTTGTTAGCTACATAATATTCGGTGTCGTAAGAGCCCATGAGCGACTGATTAGGATTAAGCTGGTCCTGATTAGTTACATCATTTTTACCACCAGTAAGGGTCACATTAAAATTGCCATAATTGGCTTTACCAAAAAGTGCCCATGCATGACGGCGCCCATCACTCGAAGCAGCTTTATTTTCAATATCGGATGTCCAATAGGAACCACCGAGTTGTGTGGTTAAACCATTAATTCCAAGATTTATATCTTGAGTCACTCGGCCTACCCACATGTTCTTTTCTTGCAAATCGGTTTTATTCGGATCATCTGAACTCACATAATTTGCAGTGTAGCGACCTGAATCTTGGGTAGAACCTGTGTAGTTCCCACCATCTACCGCAAAATAACCCACATCAAACTTGGTTGCTGTCGGCAATTCAAAATGATAATTCAAACCAAGATTATGAACGTCTTCTAAACCTGCGGTTGTGCTCATACTTCCATATAGGCTATTGCCCCAAAAACGTCCCGGTCCAAATGGAATCGGCTGAACACCTGCCACCACTTGATCTGTTTTATTTAATTTGTACCCTACATAACCATCAATTAAGGTAGAAAAATCACATAGATGGTCATATTGATAACAACGATATTCCGCATGACCAAATAACGGTCCACGCTCGTAGTCCAGTTTTAACTGCGCAGCATCAAAACGAATTTTTTGATCAGAAGCAGACTCTCCATAGTGTTTATCTTGATAGTTAGCGCGAACATAGCCGGATACGGTGAGCTTGCCGTATTCATCATCGGTGTTTCCAAAACTTATACCTGCGTAACTCGGATAGATTACAGCCATCAATGCTGTGCTTAAAGCTGCTTGTAAATAGCTTTTTTTCATTGTCGGATTCCTTTCACTACAATGCTTATTGAGGTAATTTTGCGTTTAATGCAGGTGCAGAACATTTAATCTTTCCTAGATTAAAGACGTAATACACCACCAGACTCACCACCAATCCAATGACCCATGAAATATCCACATCCGGAATTACATCAGCCAATGCACCTGTGAAGAAGGCATTTTTTAAGAACGGAATTTGTACCGCGATCCCAATGAAATAAGCCGTAAGCGCTTTTGCATTAAATTTGCCGTAAATACCACCATCACGTGCAAAGATCGATTGAATATCATAAGACTTTTTATTCACGACATAGAAATCTAATAAATTAATAGACACCCACGGCACCAAAATAAATAACAAGGCAAAAATCACATTCAAGAAGAAACTAATAAAGTTACTTGATGCCCAAAGCGCCGTTAAAGTCGCTAGAACTAATACAATGATTGATAACACGACTCGGATATTTCGGCTTGGCATCCACTGCCCTGCAAAAGTCTGAATTGAGGTAATACAGGAAAGAACCGCACCGTAGAGGTTCATGGCATTATGACCAATGATATTGCATAAGAACAAAATCATAAGGACATAACCGAACAGCCCAGTGCCTGACTTTACCGCTTCCATAGCATCTGCCGTTGAGCCAATACTGACCGCAATCGTACCAAATGCCATCGCAAAAATAGTTCCTAACGATGCGCCTAAATAGGTAAAGATAAATGGCTTATAAATACCAATCGACTTCGGTAAATATCGTGAATAATCTGAGGTATAGGGTGAAAAACTAATTTGCCATACCGCACACAAACCAAACATGGCAAACCAGCCTTTCATATTGAAAGAGCCTTTAGCAAGTACATCTGCATTAATATGCGGCACCATAATCATGAGGCCAATGAGCAACGAACCACCCATAAACCAAGTTCCAATTTTATTGAACTTATGAATAAAGTGATAACCGATCACGCCTATTGTGGTTGCTGCAATTGCACCAATCACAGTCGCAGTCGGCACAGGAATAGCAGGAACAACGGTATGAAGGGTTTTGCCTGACAAAATAATGTTAGAGATGAAAAAACCTAAATAAATGAGGGTGGTAAACAGTACAACCAGCAATGCCCCATAACGCCCGAACTGTGCGCGGCTCTGAATCATTTGAGGAATGCCGACCTGTGGGCCTTGTGCAGAGGTTAAGGCCAGAATCGCTGCACCAAAAAAATGTCCGCAGCAGATCGCAAGCAATGCACTTACAATATTGAGGTTAAACGTTAAAATTGACATTGCACCCGTAATCACGGCAAGCGGTGCAATATTGGTACAAAACCATAATGTGAATAGATCGCGAACTTTCCCATTACGTTCAGAGGGAGCAACATAATCAATGGAATGACTTTCGATGGCGAAAGCATTATTGCTATTTTCGTTTTGGCTCATATCCTTAATCTCTCTTTGAGGAATTCATTTCCTCAACATCAAAAAATCTGCCCAGCCAAAGTCATTTCAATATGACTCGGCTTCATCTTTTTATTTCCTTTTACAAACAGCTCATTTTTCTGTTTGTGTTGTTTTAGCCAAGAAAAAAGGTAAAGCCAGTCCGATCAATACTTGATTAAGCATCGATACATCTAGTTTTACGTTTTCAACTATTTAAAGCTTTAGGCGATTACTGGGTTTGACTGATTCATTTTTTCATCCTTGAAATTAAAATCCCGATATATTTTCATACCTCAAGTCATGACTTATCTCATGACAAATGGGTCATCAATTGGCTCATCTGAGGTACGTAACCAAACTGTTTTGGTGGTGGTGTAATCTAGAACCGCATTTGCGCCACCTTCCCGACCATGCCCCGAAAGCCCATGTCCACCAAAAGGTGCAAGTGGAGAAACCGCGCGGTAAGTGTTTAGCCAAACAATTCCCGACCCAATGACTTTGGTCATACGGTGAGCACGGCTTAAATTGGTGGTAAAAACGCCTGCTGCCAGCCCGTAAGGCGTGCTATTGGCTTTTTGCACAGCTTCCGCTTCATCTTTGAAACTATCTACCGATAACACCGGACCAAATAGTTCTGTGGTAATGCAATCTGCTTGAGGTGCATCGGTGCAATCTAAAATGGTCGGTGGATAGTAATAACCTGCTCGCTCAAGGCTTTTCCCGCCAGTAAGAAGTTTTGCCCCTTGCTGGATTGAACTTGCAACGACTTGCTCAATTTTTTGGCGTTGGCGTAAGGTACAAAGCGGCCCAAACTCGGTGGCCATCTCATGAGGTAAACCAATTTTTATGGTTTGTACACGCTCAACCAAACGCTGAACAAATTCATCTTTAATGCTTTCTTCAACCAGTAAGCGTGAACCTGCTACACAACTTTGCCCAGTAGCAGCAAAAATAGCAGCAACCTGAGCATTTACCGCACTTTGAATATCTGCATCAGCAAATACAATAAATGGTGATTTGCCACCTAATTCGAGTGAAACTTTTGCAAGATTTTCAGCCGAGTTACGCACAATGTGCCGCGCTGTTTCTGGTCCACCTGTAAACGCAACATGGGCAACATCAGGATGACTACTCAGCACGGCGCCACATTCAGGTCCGAAACCGGTAATCACATTGACCACTCCAGCCGGAAAACCCGCTTCATGGACCAATTTAGCAAAGGCTAACAATGGTCCAGGGCCGTCTTCAGAGGCTTTTAGCACAACTGTACAACCTGCTGCTAAAGCAGGACCTACCTTCACTGCCGATAAAAATAACTGACTGTTCCAAGGAACAATTGCAGCAACCACACCCACGGGTTCACGAACAATCCATGCTTGCATGTCTGCCTTATCAATCGGTAGAAAACTACCCTCTAATTTGTCGGCAATACCTGCATAGTAGCGATAATATTCAGCGACATAGGCAATCTGGCTCGATGTTTCACGAATAATTTTGCCCGTATCACTGGTTTCAATTTGGGCAAGTTGCGGTGCAGCTTTTTCAATTAAATCAGCCAACTTATAGAGCAATTTACCGCGCTGGGAGGCCGTTAAACCTGCCCACTCCGGTGCTTTTAATGCCTGAGATGCCGCTTGAACTGCTCGGTTGACTTCCTCGGTTCGAGCTTCCGGCATGTGTGCCCAAACTTCACCTGTTGCAGGATTAATACTTTCAAAAGTCGCTGCACCAGATTCAAACTGACCATTAATATAAAGCTGAAAGTCTGCTGTCATGATATTCGCCTCTATGCAAATGCCGGCATAACTTCATTGATCATACGTTCTAATGAGGCTTTTTTACGTTCAAAGCTCATGCCTGTATCAATCCAGAAAGAATATTCGTTATAGCCCATCGCTTCATAGGCTTTTAAGCGATCAATGACTTCTTGGGCTTGCCCAATCACGTTATTTTTGCGCATCGCCTCAGGTGTATAAAAAGGATGTGCAGCAATTTCTTCAGGGCTTAAAGGTGCGATTAAACCTTGATTAATTTCACGCTCATTTTTAAACCAAGCACCAAAGTAGTTATAGAACGTATTAATTTCATCTGCTGCCAGTTGAGCATCTTCTTCGCTATCTGCCACATAGGTATGGCGGAGCAACATAATTTCCGGACGCGGTACATCACTGAACTTTTCGCAAGCTGCATTGAAATGTCCCATGAGCTTTTCAACTTCTTCGTCACCTAAATGTAACGGCGTTACCTGTACATTACAGCCATTTTGCACAGCAAATTCGTGGCTATTTGGATCACGGGCAGCAACCCAAATTGGTGGATGCGGTTGTTGAAGCGGTTGAGGCGCCGAAGTCGTTTTTGGAAACTGCCAAAATTCCCCGTTATGCTCATAATCGCCTTTCCAAAGGTTTTTAATTGCGGGAATCATTTCACGTAAACGCTGACCTGCACTCCATGCATCCATGCCCGGAACCATACGTTCATATTCAAACGAATAAGCACCACGAGCAATACCAATATCTAAACGGCCGTTGGTAATAATGTCGGTCATTGCAGCTTCACCTGCAAGTTTAATCGGGTGCCAGAATGGCGCTACTACCGTACCCGTACCTAAACGAACATTTTTGGTTTTATTCGCTAAATCGACCAGATTTAAAAATGGGTTCGGTGCAATGGTAAAGTTCATGGCATGGTGTTCGCCTGTCCAAACCGCATGCATACCGCCACGGTCTGCAATTTGACAAAGCTCAATCATTTCATCATAAAGCTGCTTCTGGGTTTGCTGATCAGAAACACGTTCCATATGCACAAATAATGAAAAACGCATGATTAAACTTCCTCTTTAACGATTTGACGAACTGTACCTGTTGTCTGATTTCCGTAATAAACACCATAAGTTTTCAAATGGTTTTCTTTGCGATAGCGCATCAGCATACTTTCTAAAGCACTGTCTACAAACTCAAGTTTCTCAAGATCATTTAAATCGACAAACTGACCTTTAGTGGCTTGAGCTACGGGTGTGTTGCATAAAAATGAAATATATTGCTGCTGGTTTTCAACGTTTTCATATACAGAGTAAATGAAGTTGGCAGAAGCATCTGGCTGATATTGTGCAAAGATTTTCTCGAGCGCTTTATCTGCACCGTCTTTATCTACCATGACATGCGGAATAGTCCATTTATGATCGGCAGTTTCTTCAAGTAAAATGGTATTTTCATGTCCAATAATGGCACTCATCACCACTTTAGGGCCAGAGATCACCTCGGCAGAAAGTTTGGCTGGTGTGAAATATCCACCACGATAATAACCAAGACCTGCAAAACCGGTCGAAGCAAAATCTTCAACTTTACCAATTAAAATCGCATGGTCACCAGCATCGACAACTTGGTAGGTAGTACAGTCAAACCATGCACTGACATGATCGATCAGCGGGTTCTGGCAAGCGCTTTTTGACCATGAAAGATTTGCAAAACGGTCTTCGCTTGGACGAGCAAAAGTATTTGAAACATCCTTTTGCTCTTCTGCCAAAATATTGATTGCAAAATGAGTGGTATTTGCAAAGTTATGATAATTGCTTGATGTCTTGGCAATACTCACTAGAAGTAAAGCTGGGTCCAAAGACACCGAAGCAAAAGAGTTCGCTGTAAAGCCAAGTGGCGTTCCATCTTCTTTACAGGTTGTGACCACCGTAACGCCTGTCATAAATGACCCGAAAGCATCACGAAGTTCACGCATTTTATTGATAGTATCCATTTCACTCATTGTTATATTCCTTCAGCAATGTGTGGCAATTTAAACGTTGGTTTCCAACCACGCTTGCATTGCATTATTCACTTTGTCAGGTGCAGTTAAATTCACCATATGACGTTCATTTTCAATGACAATTGCAGTGCCATGCTTTGCCTGTTTTGCCATTTGTATTGCCATTTCTGCAGTTGAGTTCGGATCATCCGTACCGGTCAACACCAAAGCAGGACAAGTGATCTTTGACCAGTCATCTGCATAAGTTTCATCGCCTTGTGCAAACGCAGAATACGCAGTGGTATAACCAGATAAGTCGACATTTTCGAGCCAAGTTTTCACTTTGGCAGCTGCTATACGCTCGACTTCACTTTCACCAAACCAGCGTTGTAGCGGAGTTTCAACATCAATACGGCCTGTTTTTAACTCTTCAGCTCTTTGGATGACTGCATGACGTGCCTGTGGTGTCCGTTTATACACACCATTGAGTACAGCCATCCGTTTAACTAAATCAGGACGGGTAACACTGACTCCTGTCGTAATGAGTGATCCCATTGAGTGCCCTGCTAAATTTACCGGACCTAAATTTAAGGCTGTAATAAATTCGATAGTCCATTCAACAAAATCTTGTAATTTGGCTTCTGCCGGTAATTTGGTACTTTGACCATGTCCCGGCATATCTACTGAAATCACATGATAATGTTTAGAAAAATATTCAATTTGTGGATACCATGCCGCAGCTTGCATTCCCACTCCATGGATCAGAACCAGAGGCTCTCCTTCGCCTTGCTCAAAATAGTGAGCAATACGGTTATTTGACAGCTGCAGGGTTTTTGACATCATGACCTAACTCTTCCAAATCTTTATAACGATCACCAATACGATGATGTGGTCGACCACCTGTTGCTGCACCAATCACAACAACCAGTTCGTCAGCAGCAGGTGCATCTGGAATTGCAAATTGCAATGTTAAGTAATGAGAACGGCGGCCTTCGTCATTTTTATCCATCATTGGAATTAAAATCGGCGCATTTGCTGGGCCACGGGTATTGTTAAATGCCAAATAAGACTTCGCGCCAACAGCACTACGGTAAGTATTACCAAAATGTAAGGTGTGAATTAAAGCTGATGCATGCTCAAGTTCACCATTTAAGCCCACCACTGCACTTTTACCAAAAGCTTCAACAGCCTCGCCCGAACCGACTTCATCAAGAATAAGCTTGGTTAAATGCTTGCTTAAGATTGGAGCGATACGACGAATTTCCGGTGTTAGGTTTTCTACATAACCTTGCCCTGCCCACGGATTTTTAATCACCGCTGCTGCTGCCACCATTTTTAAAGGCTTGGCTGCTTCTTTGCCGCCATCTACATAAGTGGTTTCTACATGAAGCACAGTTTTACGTATGAGTTCCATTGCTCTTCCTTGCAAGTAAATTATCTTATCATTCGTATTACGGTATACCATAATACATACTGAAAAAAAAGCAAGAGTTTGCTATGCTAATTTTTATTGAAAAACATGTAATGAAACTCAACATGTTAAAAAACAGGAAAATTTAATTACCTATGAATCTTAAAATTGAGAACCCGCCCGTAACTTTACGAGAGCTGTGTTTAGATAAAGTGCGTAATGCTATTATTACGGGCTATTTCCCTTCAGGAAAAAGATTGGTTGAAAGAACGTTATGTGAAGAACTTGGCGTGAGCCGTTCTGTAGTTCGCGAAGTGATTCGTTATTTGGAAGCAGAAGGTTTAGTCGAGATTTTGCCAAATAAAGGCCCTATCGTTTCGCTCCTTAACTGGGACATCGCTTCACAAATTTATGAAATTCGTCTTTTATTAGAGCAAAGTGCCGTGGTCGACTGCACTAAAAATCTAGATGAAAAAACTGCTGAAAAATTAAAACTTCTATTAGAAGATCTTAAAGCTGCGTTTGCCGCCGATGACATCAATCTCATTATTGCGACCTCTACCCGGCTTTATGAAACTATTTTTACTACAGCCAATCACCATATTGCTTGGGAAGTGGTTCAACGTTTAAACGGTCGAATTAGCCGTCTTCGTGCCATGACCATGAAATCAACAAAGCGTGAAATTTCAGGTTATCAACGTATTAAAAATATGTGTGAGGCCATCTATCTTCACAAAGACCCTGAAAAGGCAAAACAAGCTGTTGCTGAACATATTGCTGAAGCTGCTGCTGTCGCAAAAAATATTTTAGATGCGTGAAATCACAAATTTTAGGAAAAGGTAAATAGGCCTTTATTGAATAAGTTATAGGGAAATACGATATGTCTGCGTACTGGATTGCTCATGTCACCATTCATGATATGGAACAATATAAACAATATATGGCCACTGCTCCGCAAGCTTTTCAAAAGTATGGTGCCAAGTTTCTTGCGCGTGGCGGTGCCTCGGAAGTCTTAGAAGGACAAGAGTTTGAACGTCATGTGGTGATTGAGTTTCCAGATATGGAAACTGCACGTGAATGTTATTTTTCACCTGAATATCAGCTTGCCAAAAGTAAACGCCAAGGCTGCTGTGATGTCATGGTGAGTTTTGTTGAAGGGATCTAAATTGCTGAATTGATTTCTCAACTTGAGAAATCAATTCTATTTTAAGTTGTTATATCAGCGAGCTTATTTATATGTTTTAAATAAACCTTATAAAAACCTCACCATTAACTCATCATTCAATCGAAAAAATTTCAAGCAAACTAATCAGCTTCTTCTTTTTTAGAAGAAGGCCCCAAAGCCATACTCGAAAATACGCCATCGCGATAAATCCAGGCATGTAATAACGCAGCAGATAAATGACCAATGACGACAGCAAATAATAGCCAAGCCAAAATTCCGTGTAGAGTACGGAACCAAGCGTAAAGCGTAGAGTTGGTTGGTGCTATAGGTGGAAGATCCCAACCCGGAAATAAAGTGACAGGCCAATTACCTGCCGATAGCGTCGCCCATCCGAGCAATGGCAAACTAAACATCAAAATATAAAGTAGCCAATGTGATGCATGGGCAAGAAACGCCTGCCAGCGCGGTACAGTCGGCGGCAAAGGTGGAATTGGATAACAGAGTCGATTTATTAATCTTATGATGACCAATAGTAAGATTGCGATTCCTAAAGGACGGTGAATATCAATTAACCACGGACGCCAAGTCATTGAGGTGGTCATTCCTACCCCAATAAATAGCATAGCCAGAATTGCTGCCGCCATAAGCCAATGCAGTATTCGAGCAGTCAAATTAAAATGACGTGGAGCAGTATCGTTAGATTTATTTTGCATTGTTCAGCTCTCCTATTTGCCCACGGCATCCGTTGCTTTGCCAAATCCAATTTCACGTAATCGAGCATTGTAAGACTGTGAATAGATAGCCGCTCGTGCTGCGAGTACTGGGTCATCTGATAACTCAATTCCCGGTGGCACCAAAGTTGGGTCAAAGTTAATATCACGACAAGCGCCATTTACCTGATCAGTTACATTTTTGACTTCCAATGTTCCGGCTATAACTTCTTTACGGCCTTTTGGCCAAGGCTGAGATGGGTCATTCACCGGGTCTCCCGGCTCGGCAAGTTGCAAAACCAAGTCCCAATAGAGCGGTCCTTCAGCCAAACGTTTTTTGATGTCTTTAAATAAGAAATCATGATCAGCTTGATCACGTTGCTCTTTCGTCAGACTAATAAATTTTGAATGAGGACGCATAGACCAACGGACTGGCTGTTCTTGTCCATTGGCTGCCCGCAATATAAAGGCATTTACGACATAAAATTCTGCACCGCTGAAACTACCAGTTA
Source organism: Acinetobacter sp. FDAARGOS_559 (assembly GCF_003940475.1). Classification (NCBI taxonomy): domain Bacteria; kingdom Pseudomonadati; phylum Pseudomonadota; class Gammaproteobacteria; order Moraxellales; family Moraxellaceae; genus Acinetobacter; species Acinetobacter sp. FDAARGOS_559. The sequence goes on along the minus strand of NZ_RKJG01000005.1, from coordinate 3,965,350 downwards.
ATGGCATCTTGGCCTTTTGCTCAATAGACTTACGCGCTTCGGGATATTCTTTTAAAAATGCCTCAACAAGGGCTGGATCAGGTTTACCAGTAGACGGAACCGGTTTAAATGCTTTTTGCTGCGCCAAAAAACCTTCAGCATTTCGAGTCGGGAAATAAGGAAAGTTGTTTAATTTCATGCGCCACTGCGAATGATCGGCTGGAGAAAGTAATAAAGCCATACTCACTGTTGCGGTAGAATTATCTGCCGCATGCGGGTTACCGCTTCCAATAGAAAATCGGCCAATTGCTGGTATATCAGACTTGGTAAATACCGTGGCTTTAGAGAGTGCTGCTGCCGCACCATTACTATGGTAAGTGCCATCAAAACAAATACCTTTACCATGTGCTCGTCGATATCCGGGATCAAAGTTTTTTAATGTGTCACCCAAAAAAGTTTTGGATGTTGTTCGATGTCCAAATAGACCAGCGGTCCAAGCAAATGCCAATACTAAAGCGCCTGCGATTACAGCAATACCCACGAATCGCAGCCAGTACTTCTTTAGAGTTTTAAAATTCAAATTATTCATTCTTCATCCTGTGTAAATTATATAGCTGCATTTATAAAGAAAAGTTTGATCCTATAAAAAAGAGTATTACTTAATTTGATGGAATTATGTTCAAGATTAGCTAAGTAAATAAAATCCCGAAATTTCTGGATCCAATAGTGATAAACCTTAATATAATATTTATTTCTGGGCCATATAAGTTACGTACCGTGAGGTTATTATTAAGTTTATTAACATTTGAATGGAGATAAATAAAGCATGGGAACGAAAAATGTAAAAGTTCCCACTTTTTGACAAGTCACATTGGCTTTTAGTTTTATAAGTTGGCTATAAGTTTTATTTTTTAACTATTAGATCATTTTCATATTAAATACACTCATGCCCAGCCAACCAACTGGCTTTGAGCATGAGTGAATCGTTTAACCTTTTTCTTTTAACCGTTTTGGCGTAGCCCATATTAGTAGTGCAATACACACAACACATAAGCTTGCAATAATATACAGCGCAGGCGTTGTACTCCCTGTTATGTCTTTAATATGACCAACCATAATAGGACTAACAATTCCCCCTACTTGCCCTAATGTATTAATGAGCGCTGTACCACCCGCAGCCCCCGCCCCAGCTCCGACCAAGACTTTAGGTGGTAAATTCCAGAAAGAAGGAATTGCAGCAACAATACCTGCCCCTAATAAAGCAAGCGAAATGACCACAACAACGGGGTTCGCATCAAAGAAACCGGCGGTAAAGAAACCAATAGCACCTAAAGAGAGTAAACCAGCAGTAAATTTTAAACGCTCCCCAGATTTATCTGCTAAACGTCCAACAATTACCATTGTAATTGCTCCCATGAGGTATGGAATGGCACTAAGAAAACCAATCATTTGCGTATCATCAATACCTGAGCTTTTTATTAACTGTGGCCCCCAGAAATTTAAACCATAAGATGCAATCTGAATCAGAAAATAGATAGCACCTAAAATTAATAATCCCGGGGTTTTAATGGCAGCCCATAATGAATGAGAGGCCTTTTCTGGTTGTTTAGGTTCAACCAAACGTTTTAAGTGAACTTTTTCTGAGGATGATAGCCATTGCGCATCATCAATACGATCTTTTAAATAAGTAAGAACACAAAGACCCAGTAAAACGCAAGGCACGCCACCGACTAAAAATAACCAATGCCATCCACGCATGTTCATCACACCATCAAGTGATGACAATAACACCCCTGAAATTGGTCCTCCAAAGATGCCTGAAAAAGCAGAAGCAAGGAAAAATAATGAAATAATTCGACCACGATAGCTTTGAGGAAACCAAAGCGTCATGTAATACAGCACACCCGGAGCAAAGCCAGCCTCCATTGCACCAATCAAGAAACGTAATACATAAAATTGCCACTCTGTGGTCACAAATACCATTAAGGCCGTTGCAACACCCCAAGAAATCATGATGCGCGCAATCCATTTTCTCGCACCAAATTTATGTAGCAATAAATTACTAGGTACTTCAAATATTACATACCCAATTACAAACAAACTGGCACCAAGGCCATAAGCTGTATTGCTTAGAGATAAATCAGCTTGTAACTGAAACTTGGCAAAACTAATATTGATACGATCAAAAAAAGCAAATAAGTAACACACCATAATTAATGGCATGATTTTCCATGCTACTTTTTTTATTAATTGCTTTTCGGCAATTGCTTCAGCCGATAATTCCATGCTTTGCGTTAAACTCATTTATTTTCTCCTGAAAATGAGCCTTAAGACGCGTCCTATCAAGATTTTAAAGACGAGTTGACCGATGACGATACGAATATCGTCTCATTTCCAACTATCTTGAGTGACGTATCTTAATTAAGTGATTTGATATAATCCGGTATAGGATGCAAGTCTGTATTTCTCCCCGCCTTGGCAAGCTGGCTTGGCGTGTCATGCCCTAAAAGAGCTGGTAAGGTTCTGGAAAGTTGAATAAGAGCATCTAAATCAATCGTGGTGGGTATTCCAATTTCCTCACACATATTGACCAAATCTTCAGTACAGATATTTCCAGAAGCCCCTGGTGCAAATGGGCACCCGCCTAAACCACCCAATGCAGCATCAAACCGTCTTGCTCCAACCTCATAAGCTGCAAGAACATTAGTTAATCCCAGTCCACGTGTATTATGAAAATGTAGGGTCAACTGCTCAGGCGAAATTAACGATAAAACATGAGAGACAATTCTTTTCACTTGCACTGGGTTCGCCATGCCAGTGGTATCTGCCAGTGTAATGTTATGAATACCCAGTTTTAGATAGTGCTCAACTAGGTTGAACACTTCTTTTTCACTAATCTTACCTTCAAATGGACAGCCAAACGTTGTCGCAACAGTTCCATTAAACTGTGTTTTACCCTGTAGCTGCTCCACAATTTCGGTAAATCCTGCAAACGATTGAGCTTTAGTCATACGCATATTGGCAAGGTTGTGGGTTTGGCTAGCAGAGAGGACAAGATTCAACTCATTTGCATTGGCTTCCACTGCCCGAAGCGCGCCTTTTAAATTTGGAATTAGCCCAACATAAATAATATCTTTATGGCGTGTAATTCCAGTAAAAACCTCCTCACCATCTCTCAAATTTGGAATCGCTTTTGGCGAGACAAAAGAGCCTGCTTCAATTCGAGAGAAACCCATTGTCGACAACTGATTAATTAAATCAATTTTCTTATCGGTGGGTACCCAAGTCGGCTCAATTTGCAAACCATCTCGTGGAGAGACTTCTTGTACAACAAGTAAGTCGGAAAATGCTGTCATTGCACTACTCCCGATACACGCAGGCTTTCAATTTCTTCAGCTTGATAACCGTATTGTTTTAAAACAGATTCAGTATGCTCACCCAGCTCAGGACCACGCCATTTGACCTGCCCCGGTGTTTCGGAAAGCTTCGGAACAATACCCGGCATTTTTACTACCTGACCATCAGGCAACTCGGTTGAAAGCAACATATCACGTGCATTAAAGTGCGGATCATTGACCATATCGGCTACAGAATAAATACGCCCAGATGGAACCTCAGCCTGTTCAAGCTGCTGCAAGACCTCATCAATTGAATGCTGTCGACTCCATGATTCAATTGCAGCATCGAGTAAATCACTCTGTTGCGCACGCCCATCGTTGTGTTCAAACTCAGGTCGATTTGCCAAATCTTCACGGCCAATCACATGCATTAAGCGCTTAAAAATTGGGTCACTATTTCCTGCAATCACCACAAAAGCATTGTCTTTGGTTCGATAGGTATTTGAAGGTGCAATACCCGGTAATGAACCTCCAGAACGCTCCCGAATAAAACCATGCAAGTCGTATTCCGGGACAACACTTTCCATAATATTGAAGACACTCTCTGCAAGTGACACGTCAACAATCTGTCCGTTACCGTTATTGGTTTTGATATTCACAATCGACATTAAAGCGCCAATCACCGCATGTAATGAAGCAAGTGAGTCACCCAAACTCACGCCAACTCGTGCAGGCGCAGAATCTTGAGAACCCGTTGTATAACGAATTCCACCCATTGCCTCACCAATTGCACCAAAGCCCGGCTTGTCTTTATAAGGGCCAGATTGACCATAACCAGATATGCGAACAAAAGTCAGTTTAGGATTAATTGATTTTAGGGTTTCCCAATCTAACCCCAGCTTTTCAAGCGCACCGGGACGCATGTTTTCGACCAGAATGTCGGTATCGACAATCATCTTTTTGATTAAAGCAATTGCTTCTGGTGACTTAAGATTAAGTGCTAAAGATTTCTTATTACGTGACTGTAAATACCACCACAAAGATGTTCCGTGATGTAACTTACGCCATTTACGAAGTGGATCGCCTTTGCCAATAGGTTCAATTTTTATGACTTCAGCACCGAACTCAGCAAGAATACGTGTTGCAAAAGGAGCTGCAATCAGCGTTCCTATTTCTAGGACTTTTATTTTTTCAAGGGCTAGACTCATAACAATCCATATTATATCTACTTCCGATAGAATTAAATTTATGGCGCAATGAGCAGTAATACAATTCTTAAAAGATCAACAAGTCTTCGTGTTTTGCGAAACCTATAAAAATCATTTAGGTATAATTTCTTTATGTGGATGCATAAAATATTGTTTTAAAAGCAAAGTTACTGGATTTAAAAACTCATCACGCTTGGACACAAGATATAAGTCTCTTTTTGCCCAATCATCGGTTAACTCTACACTTGCCAGCCCTAATGGTTTACCAAAGATTTCAAAAACCTTATGTGGCAAAATTCCAATCCCCATACCCGCCTGTACCATACGGCAAACAGCATCAAAACTTGTCACCAATATTCTGAGTTTGAGCTGTTTTCCTAACGCTTCAGATTTTTGCTGCAAAATCCGGTTAATCGCACTTTGAGTATGTAAACCAATAAAGTCGTAATCTAATGCATCTTCAAAGGAAATGATTTTCTGTTCACTTAAATATTGCTGGTTTTGTATGACCGCGACCAGCCGATCGCTACGATAATGATAATAATCCAGATCTTCTGATAAATTCTCGGCAATGCAGATGCCTAAGTCGGCAATTTTATTACTTACATTTTGAATAATTTCTATACTAGGGCGTTCTTCAAGTTCAATTTTAATTTGAGGGTTTTCAACAATAAAAGGATGTAGACTTTCGGGTAAAAACTGAATGATGGTTGATAAATTTGCCTGTAATCGTACAAAACCTTTAATGCCTATTTTGTATTCTTCTAACTCAACCGAAGCTTTATAAACCGAGTCTAAGATGGTTCTGCAATGATAAAGCAGGCTTTCACCAGCAGGCGTAATTTGCATGCCCTTACCATCACGAATAAACAGTTTGGTTCCAATCAAATGCTCCAAATCAGTCAAACGCTTACTTGCAGCAGACAGCGCAATCATATTTTTTTCAGCGGCCTTGCTCAGAGATTTTTCATCACAAACAGACTGGAAAATCGTTAAGGTGACCAAATCCAATTTACGAATAATATTTTCTATATGCACTACAGATGACCCATCTTATAACTTGAAACTCATAACGCTATAATAAATATATAGAATTATAAAAATTTTATATTTCTCGCCTATGATTCTGATAAATAAAATATTATAAAAAGCTTAAACTTACCAAGTTAAAATCAAATATAAATATGTTATAAACAACTAAGGCTCTCCTCATTAATTTTCGCAACAATCCATATAAGTAGGATGAACTTATACTTAGATACTTAGAAAAAAAGAAGTTAAAAAAATTATTATTTTCTTAACTTCTTAATTTTTGTAGATTTAAATTAAATAACTTTATGAACTAAAGAAAGAAACAGCTTCATCTATTAAATCCGCAACTTCAACTGGCTTGGAAGCTAATGAAGCATGGCTCGCATCTAAAGAAATAACATTTTTAGCTTTTAATCTCGATGACATAAATTCTTGATTTTCAGGACTAATCATTCGATCCTGAGTAGAAATTTGATACCACGAAGGTTTAGTTTTCCAAGCTGGTGAGGTAATGGTGTCGCCAAAGGTGCTTGCTAGCGGAGCTTTTTGTGTTACTCCCATAACTAGACCTTCATCTTCTGTTAAATCTTGACAGAAACTTTCATGAAATTTATCTGCTTTAAGCCAAAGGTAACCATCACTATCTGGTGATAAATTAGGAGCAGCTACAGGTAGATGCTTTTGCGTAATCTCCCCTGGACTCTCATTTGTATCAGGAGCAAACGCTGCAATATAGACGAGGCCAACTACATTTGGAAGATTACCCGCTTCAGTAATAACCGCACCTCCATAAGAGTGCCCAACTAATATTACGTCACCATCAACCTGAGCTATCATTTTCTTTGTCCGTTCGACATCATCAGCTAGTGAGGTTAATGGCAATTCAACTGCTTGTAATGAGGTAAAACCTCTATGGGAAAGTTCAATAATAACTTTACTCCAGTGGGCTGCACCTCCCCAAAAGCCATGTACTAATATAATTGTTGGTTTATTACTCATTTTTTTCTCCTAGCTTTTGCTATGACATTGAATTTAATAAATTAAATTAAAAATATTTATCCATAAAGTTTCGATAATTTGATCAAATATCAAACTATAAAATCTTCTAAAATGATTATTTGTTATAAAACTACTTTCCACAATTACCAAAACAGCATATTTTTTTGCAGAAACATTTTTTTCGATGAGATGTAGTGAGATGGAAAATGAGCAAGATGTAAATAAATTAACTGATATTTTTTTTGATATTTACAAGAATGCAAAAATATCAGGACAAATTTATCAAGTCGAAAATTATAAAAATAAAAATATTGTTTTTCTGGATAGTGATTATTCGTATATTCATATATTTCAAGGAAGTAGTTTTAGAATTAAAAGTGATGAACAAAAAATAAATGAGATCGTAAACGACGGGGATGTTATCGTTATTCCTTCAAGATTTAAGCATTCTATCGAAATTATAGAAGATAAAGCTGCAGAACCAGTTGTTATTACATGTGTTTTTCAATTAAACGGTGTATATGGACAAACAATCGCTGAAGGATTGCCTAAATATATAGTCGTTCCTTCTGACCAAGATGGTAAAGTTGCTGAATGGATCCCAATGACAGTAGCTGCAATAAAATTAGAACTTGATCAACCTTCTTTAGGTAGTCAGGTTATGCTTTCAAGTGTTATCGATTTGCTGTTAGTGTGGTCAATAAGATACTGGCTAAACAAAGAAACACTTAACCATAAAAGTTGGATTTCAGCTTTGCAGAGTCCTACTATTAGCAAGGCATTATTCTTAATGCATTCTAATCCTACTAAAGAGTGGACCGTAGAAATTCTTGCCAAAGAAACTAATCAATCTAAATCAAAGTTTTCAAAAAATTTTATACAATTGGTAGGTACTACCCCAATTAATTATCTCAAACATTGGCGAATGAAGTTAGCAAAACAATATTTAATTGAAACGAATAAAAGTATTTCACAAATTGCTGATTTAGTTGGTTATTCTTCACCAGCTGCTTTTACCAGATCTTTTATTCAAACATTTGGTTATAGCCCAAGAAAATTTAGAGAAATTTCAGAAACTAAAACTTAATAGAAAGGAAAATTTCTAACTTAAATAATAAAACACTAAAAACTATATCTTCATTTTCTCAATGAAAATCAGAATTATTTTGCTGAAAAGTCAAAAATTCTACTAACGTAAAAATAATTTTCGCTTAAGCTTATTTTTTCATAGGTAGCAGTAAAACAGGGTCTTCAATGTCGTAACCAGTTTCTTCTGGAACCCCCAAATATTTAACGACAACCAACCTCTTATCTTGTTTAGGCACCTTATAATTTTGGGAAATTTTTATTGCTTTGGTGTAATGAACCGCAACATGGGTCTTACTTTGTAAAGACGGCGATTTTACAACATATTCTATTTTATATTGAGTGATCTTTCCTGAAGGATCAAACCAAGACGATACCTGATTCTGATGTGTTTTTAATGTTTGAATTTTTACGGTCTTACTATTACTTACGATCAAAGGAGTTAAATTCTTTTTAATTTTATTAAGTGCCTTATTAAACGCTGTACTATCTTGATCATAATCAATCTTATGTGTTTTTGGATTGATATAAAGAGATTTAACCTCGATAAGTTTATCAGGCGATTTACTATTTAATAGATAATAATAGAGTTGTGGTAGGCGTCCTCGGCCATCTTCATAATGTCTTAATACATAAAGTTTCTTCTCTTTTTGCTGATAGCCCAATACTTCAATTTTTTGTCCACCACCCACTGTCGCATAACTATGTGCGGATAAGGTAAGAATCGTGCTAAAAGTTAAAAATTTTTGAAATTTCATCGGTTCATATCCTTGTGATCTGGTAACTATATTGTATAAATATCAATCAGATTAAAATGATACTTGAGTAATTGTTACTTGCTGTTTTTATATTCTTTTGTACACAAGCAGTTTTTTTTAAGGGGGCTTTATTTATTATTTCTCTCCCCCCTCAAAACCACTCGTCTAGCTTTTACATATAAACCCTCATAGAAGAACAGGCTAACACTTGCTAGCATCGACATGAGTAAACATACATGGACTAAAATTTCTAACAAAAGAGTTAAAAAAAAAATCCAACATCTTTTCCCGCTCGATTGCCCCATCTGAGCTTAAAAGCTGAATGATTGTGCCCTCCACCATATATACAAATAGCTTGGCATCGGTAAAAGAAGCATCCGCGTTTAGCATTCTAAGCTGACTATAAATTTCATTTTTGAGCCATGTTCTATAGCGCATTGCGGATTGATAAGCGTTGGGATAACTATTTTTAATCTCAAATATGGCTTTAAATAATAAGTAATACGGCCCTTCTAAATCGGTATGTAAATAATACAGCTTTTTAAGTTTATCTATTGCAGGGGTACTTAAGTCGTACTCGACCATTGCGACTACTTGCTCTTGGAGTTTTTCTTTTTGCACCACAAGGCAGATTTCAATAAGCCGCTCTTTTGAGTGAAAGTAATTATAAAAAGTCGCTTTCGTAATTTCTGACTCTTTCACTATTCTATCGACCCCAATAAGGTGAAACCCACGGTGGTGAAACAGATCAATTGCTTTATTTACAACATATAAGGTACGTGTTGGGAGAACTAAATTTGGCATAGTTTTACCGTTATAAATTCTTGTTGTTTCTAAATGAGATAAAAAGCCTGTGCCCCTTTTGGGAGAAAAAAAGGCACAGCAAAGCCGTAAAGACTGTGCTTGGCACATCTCAAGTTTTGTTGTTGCTAAGTTTTAAGTAAAAATGACTTAAAGCCTGAAAACCTTAAGGCGTTCAAGCTGCTTTATTTTTTAAGCTGTGTCGTTATAGCTTTTGGCATTGAGAGCCAAGAAATAATGGATGTGCAAAGCCAACTCCTTTTTATTGGGAGTTCTGCCGACATGAATCGAAATTATGGTGGCAGAACGAGAAAGGGTTCGCGGACTGGTACAACAACCAGCACACCCGAAGGTGTCCCTCTCCCGTCCTACCGCAACGGGAGGAGACGAGGAGATGCTCACACAAAATTATCCCTCAGAAAGGAATAATTCTGATGCTGTTGTAATCGGTCCGCGACGACCGGCTGGCAATGTGGCCAGCAGGCAAAGAATAGTGCCCAACCCTTTTACAGTCAAGCACACAAAATGCCATTTGTTTTAAATTAAATCATTAGAAAAGTAAGGCTAAATAATGGGTGGATTATTGTTAAGTGGGGGTGTAAAGCTTAAGGTTTTATCTATTAATGCTGTGCTAATTTTGCAATATAAGTGGGAAATTAGAAATTAATTGTCTTTTTATTCGTTTCATATTTCTATATTGTTCTTTTTTCCATTAAATCAAATTTGTATCTTTATTATAAATTAATATTAATTCTTTTTTCTCTTTAACAATTCTTAAAAAAAAATAATAATTAATTAAGAGTGATGATAAGGAAATTAAACACTATGTCTTCAAATAGCTTTGAACAACATCAACTTTTCCAAGAAGAAATAATATTTGATCAATTTCTCTATACTTATTGGGATAAACATAGTCGTCTTGGTCAAATCCAAGAATTAGCATTACCTGAAAGAAAAAATACTTTCGCCATCTGTTATCAAGATAAAAGTACATATACTTTAAAAAGTTTAAGTACAAATCTTTTATTTAAGGCCACCTTGAAAAGAAATCAAGGAATACTAAAAGTTGAAAAAAATCTACTTATTCCATTATTTGAATTTATTACTACATCCTCTGCAATTAATATCAATGCAATTAATGAAAATGGAGAAAGATTAAGAGCAGCTCAAATTGGTGCTCTATACTCATTAATAGCACATTGGACTCTATCTAAAGAGCCTGCAACGGTAGTCTTACCTACAGGCACTGGAAAAACGGAGACTATGCTATTAACAACATTAGTCGACCAATCTAAAAGAACATTAGTAATTGTTCCTACTATTGAATTAAAAGAACAACTCTTTCAAAAATTTAGTAGTTGGGGAATCCTTAAAGATCTAGGTGTGATACCTCAAAATTTTCGAAATCCTAAAATTATTGCTTTAAAAGAGACTATTAAATCTGAAGAAGAAGTTGAATATTTATTAAATGCAGAAGTTATTATTTCTACTCCAGCTCTTTTAGCAAGAAGCCCATCTGCTATAAAACATAAATTAAAAAACTTTTTTAGTCATGTATATTTTGATGAAGCCCATCATGTAACAGCAAAAGAATGGGATATGCTAAAACAATTATTCTCAGCTTCAAAAATTGTCCAATTTACTGCTACGCCTTATCGATTAGATAGACAACCGATTCAAGGAAAAGTTGTTTACAATTATCCTTTATCACAAGCTCTTAATGATAAATGTTTTTCTAAAATTTCATTAATCTCAGTAGATGAACGTCATCCAAGTAAAAAAGATTATGAAATAGCTCATACTGCTATTAATCAATTATATAAAGATCGCCAAAGAGGTTTTTATAACCATAAAGTCATGGTTAGAGCAGAGACTAGAGAAAAAGCAGAAGACTTACTAAGCAAATATCGTATGTGGTTTCCTGAAGAAAAAATAACTCTTGTTCATTCTAAAGTTTCAGGGAAAAAACAAATAATTGAATCTATTAAAAATCATGAGTTTGATATTGTTATATGCGTCGATATGTTAAAGGAAGGTTTTGACTATCCGAATTTCAAAATAGCAGCAGTTCATGGTATGCATAAATCTATTTCGGTCTTGCTACAATTTATTGGACGTTTTACACGCACGAAAGACAATCTTGGTGATGCATCATTTATTGTGAATTTTGCAGAAGAAAAACTCACAATGGAATTAGAGAGTCTTTTCCAAGAAGGAACTGGGTGGGAAAACGTAATTAGCCAAATTGCAGATACCAGAAAAGAACAAGCTGCCTCCTTACTCGCCTTTTTACAGGAATGTAAGCCTTTATCCGGTTTTGATTCTCCTGATATAGATTTAAATCCTAAAATCGTTTTTCCGGCCCTAAGCTTTGTATGTTTCCACGCCCAAAAAGTAGATTGGTATAAATTTAGAGAGGCTTTTAATACAAAATACTATTCTCTTTCTCAGCCATTTATTAATGAAGTGGAAAATGTTTTTTACTTTACGACTCAATGTAGAGATAAAGTGAAATGGGCTAAATCAGATCATATTAAAGATCAAATTTGGGGTTTAGTCGTTCTTCATTTCGATAAATCAAAAAAATTATTGTATTTAGGTTATTCAGATAAATTACTTGATATAGATAATTTAGTACAAATCATTTCACTGGGAACTGCAAAGAAAATAGATAAAGATGATGTTTTCAAATCTTTTAATGATATCAAACGCCTAAGTATAGTTCATGCAGGTGTGTTCAAACCTGCTAATCACTTGCATCGATATTCAAGATTCAGTGGTGCTGATGTCACAATTGAATTGAGTAAGATTAGAGAAGGTAGTAAATGTAAGAAATCTGATTTTGTAGGTATAGGTTATCGTAATGGAAAACCTATAAGTATTGGAGCTTCAGCCAAAGGAAAAATTTGGAGTCCTGCGAAAATTGCAGATTTAAAAGAATGGAAAGAATGGTGTATTCAAATTGGAGCTTTAATAACTGATCCGAATATTAATTCAGATCAAATTCTTGAAGACTCTGCTAAAAAGCAAGATATCGTTGAATTTCCTGAAAACATCAAAATTTTAGCCGCTGATTGGGCCGAAGAATTGTATGAAAAAATTCATCGAATTACGCTCAAGACTGACCAACATGAATACTGTCTTTATGAAACTAAACTTATCATAAAAAATGTGAGTTCTAAAAAGATTGATCTCGCTATAAAAACAGAAATAGAAACTTTAGACTTTTCAATAGAGCTGACAGGTGGTGAAAATGGTTTTAATATTCAAAATCTAGATAATGAAAAAATTTGTATTTCAAATTTAAAAAGAGAAGATATTTCTTTAAAGAAATTCTTTGAAAACTATCCGCCAACATTATTTCTATCAAATAGTGACACAATTAGTGGCTGTATTCATACCATTTACAATACTCAACCTACTTATAGAATTCCTTCCGATCAAATCCATATTCTAGATTGGGAAAATGTACATTTTCCTCATGAATCAATGTATAAGAATGGGGTTATAAGAGAAAATTCTGTCCAAGAATACATAATGAAAAAATATGTTAATGAAAATGCAGATATAGTGTTCAATGATGATAATTCAGGTGAAGTTGCAGATGTTGTAGCCATCTATTCAACTGAAGAAGAAATTATCTTTAAAGTCACCCACTGTAAATACTCTAAGCAAGAATCTGGTTCACGCCTATCAGATCTTTATGAAGTGTGTGGACAAGTAATCGTATCTCTTAGATATAAATGGAAACCAGAAGATCTAATTAGCCACTTAAAAAGAAGAAATAAAACGGGTGTATTAGCAGGTAAACGTTTTTATAAAGGTAATGAAGCTATACTGAATACTATTCGTGATGAACTAAAATATAAAAACGTTCGCTTCCTTTTCTCAATTGCTCAACCAGGTGTTAGTTATAGTGCCTTAAATAATGAAATGACAGATTTGTTAAGTTCTACCTACTCCGCAGTAGTTGATATGACAGAAACAAAGCTTCTCTGCTATTTCAATAGTTGAACCGTAGTTAGTAAAAATACTGGCTTTAAATATAATTAGCTGTACTCATATACAGCTAATTATTATTAATAAGTGAAATAACTTATCTTTCTTTATTAGACTGCGATACTAATGAAGCAGCTAAAGTCTTTGTCGTGTCATTATATTTGTCGCTCTTTAATACTCTAGATGCTTCTGATTCCATTTCATTCCCCGTTTGTTTAGAGGAATGCGTTTGGGCTAAAGCTGATCCAGCTAACTTTTTCTGAATTGCTGAGGAAGATGGATCTCGCAATACTTCTGAAGCTAATTTAGCGACTTTATTAGAAGTTTGTTTTGAATTTTTTGACATAATAAAAACCCCATAGTTAAGAAGCTTTTATCATATCTAAGTCGTTAAATTGATCAATATATAAACGACTCAAACTGTCGTGTTAGTTAAGTTTTACTCTTAATCTCACCATCACCCCCCTATCACGGCGCAAGTCTGTAACACGTAGATGTAAATAAAGCGACTCTATTATTCAAACCGTCTGTTATCACAACTTCATAATGCGCGAATTTTTTACTACTTCCGACCTTGGTTGCCGTTGCAAATAACACTCTATCTTTCGCACCACTCATATAGCGAATATCAGCCTGTAGGCCTGTATATGGTGCATCCCCTGCGTTACAAGCCATCGCAAAAGCAATATCGGCTAAAGAAAATATGACGCCACCATGCACGCCGCCCAAGGCATTCATGTGTTCGTCTTTCACATTAAGCTTGCAACGCGCTTCATCAAAACTGCGATGCAGCACTTGAACACCCAATAGCTCTGCGAATTGATCAACCGCAGTCTTTTCCATTTTTTGCACAAACGTCTCCCTACTCGTGCGAGTATTCCTTGAGTTTTATGAATCTATGTGTATTGAAATCGACTTGTCAAGAGCCGTTAAACGCTATCTTGTTTAATCTGATAGTTTGAAGAACTAAAGTCCTTATAGGTTAGGCGGTCATCCAACTCTGAAGTTAGAGGCTGAACTTCTTGCATTGAGTTTAAGCAGCGCTGTGCAAGCTCCATGTATTCTTGCGTACCGCGGGTTTTCCATTTTTTTTCTTGTTCTGATAAATCACGTGCAACCTTGGCAGGACTACCCATTGCCAATACATTTGCCGGAATAACATCTTTGGTTTTGACCAGACTATTTGCACCAATAATGGTGTTTTCACCAATTTCGGCATAGTCCAAAATTACGCTGTTCATGCCAACCAAAACATTTTTACCAATGCGGCAACCATGTAAAGTTGTGCCATGCCCAATGTGCCCCATTTCTTCAACTAAAGTCACGCTTTGCGGAAAACCATGTACGGTGCAGCTATCTTGTATATTGGCATTTTGCTTAATATGAATACGTCCAAAATCGGCACGCAATGAAGCAAATGGTCCTACATATACACCCGCTTCAATAATCACATCACCAATTAAAACAGCGGTTGGGTGTACAAAAGCCTCTGGGCTAACGACTGGAATAACACCGTCAATACTATAACAAGGCATGATTTAACCTCTCATTTGTCGCCACCAAACCTCCGAAACGACGCCAATAGTGTGCTGTGGCATTTGGCATTGGTCCTTCTGCTGTTGCGGCAACAGACAAGAAGTATTCATCCGCAGGTTCAAATACTTTTTTATAAATATTCATTGATAAAGTTCGTGCACTTATCGCGGGCCAGTCAGTTGGCAACAGCTCAAGCGGTAATGCTGGGTCTTTCAATAAAATCCGTCGATAATAATGAATCAGCAAAGTTCGAATTTGAAAGGCCTGAACCGGTTCGAGTTGTTCGTTTTCCTGCATCAGCAATACGCCAATTTCTCTAAAAATATCGAGAAACTGTAAATATCTTTGGCGTAATTCATCGATAGGCCAGTTGGTTCTGAGCATACGCCCAATGGTATCAACCGAGTTATTAAAGAGCTGCAAGGTTTCAGCTTTAAACACCACCACTTGCTCACTCATATTTAAGTCAACCAACAAGCGTTGCAGTTCAATACGGTTACAACCCGGATAAGCCATTAGGTTTGTCGAAATATTGGCAAATCCTAACCATTCGAGTTCTTTCTTTAACAACACTTTATTTTCAGTATCGAGACTAGACATCAGAATAAGATCCCAATAATGGTCCCACTCTTTCATCTGGTCGTTATAAATGCGTTGCTCGGCCTGCAAATAAGTCGAACGGCTCGAATCGGTAATGCGATAAAAACTGGTTCTGCCGATTTTGTCTGAACATAACCAATCATTTTTAACTAAACGAAAAACAGAGGTTCTTACAGCACGGTCATTAAAACCAAACAGCTCTAATAACTGAATCAGGCTTGCAAGACTAATGTTTCCACCCCGATGAAGTACTGAATCTCCAAAAATTGTCGAAATAAGCGAAGTTCCACTTAAGGTTTCATTCTTTACAACAGAATCAATTATTTGCTGTATTTTTGCACTCATACTCATGTCTTGGCGTTTAGTTTCAGGGTATAGATTCTATACCCTGAATGATCTTGATGTTAAGCAATCTGACGCATATCGATTACCCGTTTTGCCTTGCCTTCCGAACGAGGTAAGGTCGCTTCTGTCACAACTTCTACAGTAACGCTAATCCCAATCATGGTTTTAATACGTTTCATCAACTCCTGAGCAAGTTGATTGGCCTGTATAGTACAGTTATGACACATCTCTGTACGAATATGCAAAGTATCCATATGGCCTTTTTTAGTCACCAAAATTTCATAATTTGGAACTAAATGTGGAACTTGCAAAATTTGCTCTTCAATTTGGGTCGGGAAAACGTTCACACCGCGAATAATCAGCATGTCGTCACTGCGGCCCACTATTTTATCCATTTTACGCATTGCCAGATTTTCACCCGGCAGTAAGCGGGTCAAATCACGAGTACGATAACGAATAATCGGTAAGCCTTCTTTGGTAATGGTTGTAAAGACTAGCTCGCCAAGTTCGCCATCTTTACAGACTTCACCTGTTTCAGGGTTAATAATTTCAGGGTAGAAATGATCTTCCCAAATGGTTAATCCCTCGCCCTCACCTAAGCACTGCATCGCAACACCCGGTCCCATCACCTCAGACAAACCATAAATATCGAGTGCTTTAATATTGAGACGTTCTTCAATTTCACGGCGCAGTTCGTTGGTCCACGGCTCGGCACCAAAAATACCGACTTTTAAAGACGTATTACGTGCAGTACCAAATTGTTGCTCAAGCTTTTCAATAATGCTCACGCAATACGATGGCGTAACCATAATTGCAGTCGGTTTAAAGTCTTGAATAAGCTGAACTTGCTTTTCAGTTTGCCCGCCAGACATTGGAATAACCGTTGCACCTAAGCGCTCGGCACCATAATGTGCGCCTAGACCACCAGTAAACAGTCCATAGCCATAAGCCACCTGAACCATATCTTTCGCGGTTAAACCTGCCATGCGTAAGCAACGCGCAACAATATCCGACCACGTGTTAATATCTTTTTGGGTATAGCCCACCACCGTCGGTTTGCCAGTTGTGCCTGATGATGCATGTAAACGCACAATTTGCTCTTGCGGTACGGCAAACATCCCAAAAGGATAGTTGTCTCTTAAATCCTGTTTGGTGGTAAATGGAAACTTTGCCAGATCATCTAAAGTTACGAAGTCATCAGGATGTACACCCGCTTCATCGAACTTTTTCTTATAGACCGGACTATTTTCATATACAAAAGTCAGGGTTTGCTTTAACCGTTTCGTTTGCAGCTCTCTAAGCTCTGCAAGTGTTAATTGCTCAACATTATCCATTGTAAGGCTGTCCATCGCCTCTCTCCTCATTATGTAATTTTAAAAACCGTCTGAATTAATTTAAGTTTTCCAAAATCAGTGCGACGCCTTGTCCAACACCTACACACATCGTGCAAAGTGCATAGCGTCCACCGCGTTTTTTTAGCTCACGTGTTGCCGTAATCACTAAACGTGTACCACTCATACCTAACGGATGGCCTAACGCAATCGCACCACCATTTGGGTTCACGCGTTCATCGTCATTTTTTAGACCAAGCTCACGCATACAAGCTAAAGATTGGGCTGCGAATGCTTCATTCAGCTCAATCACATCCATCTGATCTAGCGTTAAACCTGTTTGCTTTAAAATTTTCTGCACAGCCGGAACAGGACCTATACCCATATATTTGGGTTCAACCCCTGCACTTGCAATGCCAATTACACGTGCTAAAGGTTTTAAACCATGTGTATCTGCAAATTCACGGTTGGTAATTAACACACACGCGGCACCGTCATTTACACCAGAGGCATTTCCGGCAGTCACCGAACCGCCTTCTTTTTTAAATGGTGCTTTTAGTTTAGCGAGTGCTTCAAGTGTTGTTTCACGCGGATGTTCATCACGGTTCACCACAACCACGTTTTTCTTACGGTCTGTAATCTCGACAGGCAAAATCTCATCGTTAAAGAAACCGTTTTGTTGTGCCGCAGCCGTTTTTTGTTGGCTACGCAATGCAAACGCATCTTGGTCTTCACGACTAATCTGGTATTTTTCAGCTACATTTTCGGCAGTTTCAGGCATGCTGTCGGTGCCGTATTGCGCTTTAAGTTGCTTATTTACAAAACGCCAGCCAATGGTGGTGTCATAAATTTCAGGTGTACGGCTAAACGCTTCTGTTGGTTTAGCTTGTACAAATGGCGCACGGCTCATGGACTCTACACCACCTGCCAACACAAATTGTGCTTCACCAGCTTTAATTGAGCGTGCAGCAAGGCCTACCGCATCTAAACCCGAAGCACATAAGCGATTGACGGTCATGGCTGGTACTGTATCAGGTAAGCCTGCCAAGAGTGTTGCCATACGTGCAACGTTACGGTTGTCTTCACCTGCTTGGTTGGCACATCCCAAAAACACTTCGTCTACCGTATTCCACGGTAGGTTCGGGTGTTTATCTTTTAAATATTTGATGGGCAATGCAGCTAAATCATCTGCACGTACAGCACTTAGGGCACCTGCATATCGTCCAATTGGGGTACGAATAAAATCGCAAATTAAAACGTCTTCCATGTTGACTCCTGATTATGCAAATTCGGTCATATCACGTGAATATTGGGTAGCAATGTTTTGAGTTTTCGCTACATATTGCTTGAGGTAGATACTCGCGCGATATTTTTCCTCTCCATACAGTGCATATAAGTTATTTAAGGTTTGGAGCACATACGCACCACCCATTTGTGTCAACCACTGGTAAGGACCTTTAGGATAATTCACTCCATATTTCATGGCATTATCAATATCTTCCAGACTCGCAACACCATGTAAACTTGCTTCACAGGCTTCATTAATGAGTAAAGCGATGGTGCGCAAGGTTAACAGTGCGGGATGGTCTTTAATCCACATCACGCTGATACCAAACTGTGCAAAGTACGCTTCAACTTTAGCGAGATCACTTGCTTCACAAAGTTCGTTATGACTAAGCACCACAGCCTGAGCTTTTTCAAAATCATGATGCCAATCCATTAAAACTACTTTACGGCTTAGGTAATGAATATTGGCTGACTCACCTTGGCTTAAGCGTAAGTCGATATCATCAATTTGAAGAATATTGTCGTCACTTGCAGATCCGCTTTTTAAACCTAAACGCGTTAAAAACGTAGGTAGCTGAGACCAAGTCCCTTTTAGCTGAATATGGGCATCGACTGGTTTGGCAACCACAGCTTGAGGCTGAAATGTCTCGTACTGATTTTTTTCGTTATAGCTGTAAAAGCCTTGTTTTGACTTACGGCCCCAAGCTCCTGCATCGACCAATTCTTTTTGAATGAGGCTTGGACGGTAGCGTGGTTCGTAAAAAAACTCTTGGTAAACGCTTTGGGTCACCGAAAAGTTAACATCTTGCCCAATGAGGTCGGTGAGTTCACAAGGCCCCATCGCAAAACCACCACATTGCTTTAAAGCATAGTCTAGTCGGTCGTAGCTGGTGACTTGTTCTTGCAGTGCTCTAAAGCCTTCTGCATAAAACGGCCGTGCAATTCGGTTAACAATAAATCCGGGAGTCGACTTGGTGAGTACCGGAATTTTTTTCCAATTCAACATCAAGTTTTTTAGAGCCAAACATAAGCTGTTTGGTGTTTTTAAGCCTTGTACAATTTCAACCAGTTTCATGACTGGTGCAGGGTTAAAAAAGTGTAAACCCACTACGCGCTCAGGATGAGTAATGCCCGCCGAAATTGCAGTCACTGAAATTGAAGATGTATTGCTTGCAAAAATGGTTTGCGCACTACAAATCTCAGCGAGTTGCTTAAATAAAGACTGTTTAACTTCTTTTTTCTCAACCACTGCTTCAATGACTAAGTCAGCCTCACTTAAAGCTTCAATTTGATTGACCACCGTTAAACGCGCTAAAGCTTCATCCGCTTGCTGCTCTGTGAGCTTGCTCTTTTCAACCAGCTTTTTAAATGTCTGCCCTAAGCCATGAGTGGCTTGTTGCGCTTTTTGAGCGTCCAGATCATATAAAACAGTCGAGTGCCCATTAACAATGGCTAACTGAGCAATGCCGATGCCCATGGTGCCAGAACCAATAACGGCAATTCGGGCACGAGATAAGTCTAAATCTGTCATGCTTAGCGCCCTTTAAAATTTGGTTCACGTTTATTCATAAAGGCTTGTACCCCTTCACGATAATCTTCGGAACGACCCGCAATACGTTGTAAATCACGCTCTAACAACATTTGCTCATCAAAAGTGTTGTTGCTTGATTGATGAATGGCCTTTTTAATAAGAGATAAGCCAAAAGTAGGTTGTTTTGCTAAACGTTCAGCAAGTTCAGTCACTTTTGTTTTAAGCTCGGCATCTTCAACCACATCCCAAATCATGCCCCATTCTTTTGCGGTTTCTGCTGGGAGCTTGTCACCTAACAAAGCCAATCCCATAGCACGCGCATGACCTACAGCACGTGGTAAAAACCATGTACCCGCCGAGTCTGGAACCAAACCTAAGCGGCAAAATGCTTGTACGAAGTTTGCCGATTTAGCTGCAATCACCAAATCACATGCCAGTGCAATATTTGCCCCTGCACCTGCTGCTACACCATTTACCGCGCAAATCACAGGCTTTGGCATATTTACAATCGTTTTAATGAGCGGGTTATAGTAAGTTTCAATGGAATATCCTAAATCTGGAGCTTCAGCGTTTGGGTCAACTACACGGTCGCCTAAGTCTTGCCCTGCACAGAAGCCACGGCCTTCACCACTAATCACAACACAACGAACATCCGGACTTTTGGTCCACTGGTTTAAAACATCAGCCACTTCACGGTGCATATCAACGTTAAAGCTATTCAGTGCTTTTGGGCGGTTAAATGTCAGGTAGCCAACACCATTTTTTTCTTCAGCAATAATATTTTGATAGTCCATCACTCACCTCTAAACACTGGCTTTCTTTTCTCAAAGAAAGCATTAATCCCTTCGTTTCGATCTTTTGTAGCTGCCAGCCAGACAAAGTTTTGACGTTCAAACTTGAGTCCCTGACTTAATGTTGTTTCATGAATACTTTTAATTGATTGTTTAATCACGCGAATCGCTAAAGGCGCTTGTTTAGCAATTTTGGCTGCAAGTTGAACCGCATATTCAACGGTTAATTCGGTCGGCACCACTTGACTGCAAATGCCATATTGCTCTGCCTGTTTTACCGAAATCATTTCACCTGTCATAGCCCAGCGCATGGTGAGTTGTTGTCCAACCAAGCGTGCTAAACGCTGTGTTCCGCCAGCACCCGGCAACATACCAAGGCCAATTTCAGGTAAAGCGAATCGGGCATTTTCACCGCAAATCACCATATCTGAATGCAAAACTAACTCAAACCCAGCGCCCAAGGCATAGCCATTGACTGCGCTAATGAGTGGCTTACTAAACGCATCAATTTTCTGCCAAAGCTTCGGGCGAATATCGAGTTGTAAAGTCACGGCATCCATTGCAGCCAGCTCGCTAAGATCTGCTCCAGCCGCAAAACATTGAGCATTACCTGTTAAAACCACCGCTTTGACTTGAGCATTATGTTCAGCTTCTTCGAGCAACTCGCATAAACACTGCAATGTTGCATTGTTTAAGGCATTTCTTTTTTCCGGACGGTTTAGAGTTAATAATAAAACACCGTCAGCAGCTGTACTGGCTTTGATCAACTCTTGCATGACAGCCTCTATTCATCAAAACTCAAGCGAACATTTGAGCCTTTTGGTAAGGTCTGACAGCTCAGCACATAGCCTTTTTCCACTTCATCTTCTTCAAGACTATAGTTAAGGAACATATCGACTTCGCCAGAAAGCACCTTACAACGACAGGTCGCACACACTCCACCTTTACATGCATACGGTAAGTCAGCACCTGCACGTAAAGCCGCATCAAGAATACTTTCATCATCTTGAGCCACAGAAACAATCAGTTCACGACCATCTAAAATGATGTTGACCTTTTCTTCTTTACGGTTTGCATCCGCTTCAACACTACGTTTACGCGCTTGTCCTGTATGGAAACGTTCGGTGTGAATGCGCTCTTTGGCAATACCAAAGTTCGGTAAAGTATTTTCTACGGCATTCATCATTTCGTCCGGGCCGCAGGCAAACACATGATCGAAATTTGTTTCAAGCACTTCAAAATCAAAAAGTTGCTTAAGCTTTTCTGCATCAATACGACCGTTCATGAGTTCACTATCGTTGAACTCACGAGAAAAAATATTGATGAGTTGAAAGCGTTCTTTAAACTGATCTTTCAAATCCATAATTTGCTCGGCAAACATAGTTTGTTTCCATGAGCGATTGCCATAGAGCAAGGTAAAATTAGCTTCAGGTTGTTCAAATAAAACTTGTTTAATAATTGATAGAATTGGCGTGATACCACTGCCTGCCGCAACGCCTAAATAGTTTTGTCCGCCCATCTTGGCTGCTTTTTGAAAAAACACACCTTGTGGTGGCATGACTTCAAGCACATCGCCCACTTTTAAATGGTCATTGGCCCAGTTTGAAAATTGACCCTGATCAATTTTTTTAACCGCAATACTGATGTCTTCTTTGCCCGCATAGCTACAAATTGAATAGCAACGGCGGATTTCACCCGCTTCAGTTAAATGGCGAATGGTTAAATGTTGTCCCGGTTGAAATTGAAATTGTTCTTGTTGTTCAGGTACAACGTCAAATGCAATACAAATTGCCTGATCGGTTTGCGGTGTAATACTTTTTACTTTTAATGGTACAAATTGGCTCATGGCTGATTTCCTTATCTAAAGACTTAAATACATTTGAAGTAATCAAAAGGCTCAAGACAGTCCTGACATTTATAAAGTGCTTTACAGGCGGTGGAACTAAACTCTGTTAACAGTCGGGTATGTCGGCTTTTGCAACGTGGGCACTCGACACCATCATTTAAATGAACGTGAGTTCCACACTGATGCGCCAACCCTTCAGGTGGTGCAATGCCATAAACTTGTAGTTTCTTTTTACCCGCATCAGACATCCAGTCCGTGGTCCATGCTTCTGATAAATCGACCATGACTTTGACCGGTGTCAAAGCTTCTGCGGTAAATGCCTCAACAATTTGTGCTTTGAGCATATCTGTTGCTGGGCAACCGCTATATGTTGGAGTTAGCCGAACAATAATTTCTTGTTGATCGTTAATCTCTACACCGCGAATCATGCCTAAATCGACAACCGATAAAACCGGAATTTCAGGGTCACTTACCGTTTGTAGAACATCCCAACATTGGTCGATGCAATGACGAATCATTTGCATGGCTCACCTCCTTGTCTTACCAGGTCATTCCCGGATAAGTTCTTTGAATACATTGCATTTCAGCCAACAAATAACCCAAATGCTCGGTATGCAATCCTTGTTTCGCACCACGGCGATAAGCACCGTTCACAGCAACATTTAATTCAAAACGCTTAAGCTCATCTGCAATAGTTTGGTTCCATTGTTCTTTTTCATTTGAAAAATCTGGAATCACACCTTCTGCAACTAATGCTTGTTCGTCTGCACTCAGTTCAAATAATTCAGCGGTAAAGCGCCATAAATTATTTAAACCGTCTTGCACACGTTGATGTGCTTCATCTGTACTTAAACTTAAACGTTCCATCCAGCTTGTTGAAAAGCGGATGTGATACTTCACTTCTTTTAAAGATTTCACAGCAAGCGCGCTTAATTCAGGAAGTGAGCTTTGCGCTAAAGCCGTAAATAAATGAAGATGGTAATGGTCCATCAACCACTGGCGTACAATCGTTTGTGCAAAGTCACCATTGGGTTGTTCGCACAACAAGAGGTTTAAAAACTCACGTTCTGTACGGAAATACGCAAGTTGGTCTTCATCACGCTTAGCTTCATCATATTGACCAGCCAAAGTTAGAAAGTTTCTTGCTTGACCTAACAAGTCCAAGCCGATATTTGCTAAGGCAATATCAATTTCTAGCTCAGGTGCATGCCCGCACCATTCAGCCAAACGCTGAGATAAAACCAGTTGGCTATCGCCAATATGTAATAAGAATTTAGATAAAACTGAATGATTCATTTGCCATTCCCCTTACATGTGCTCAATGCCATCTGGGATATGGTAAAAAGTCGGATGACGATAAACCTTGTCTAAAGAAGGATCGAAAAATTCAGCTTTTTCATCTGGCTGTGATGACTTAATCAGTTCTGAACGAACTACCCAAATGCTAATTCCTTCATTACGACGCGTGTAAACATCACGAGCATGTTGTAGTGCGATTTCATCATCAGGTGCTCTTAAGCTGCCTACGTGACGGTGGCTTAAGCCTTGTTTACTACGTACAAATACTTCGTAGAGCGACCAGTTGTTTTTATCTTCCATTTTGATTTCCTCAAATTTTTCCATAAATCTTGTTAAGCCACTTTGTTCGCTTCAAGCTGCTGTTTTTTCGCGTAGACCACGGCTGCATCACGAACCCATTTGCCGTTTTCCCATGCTTTACGGCGTGCTTCGATACGCTCGTGATTACATGGTCCACGTCCGGCAATCACTTCATTAAATTCGTGCCAGTCAATCTCGCCAAACTCATAGTGTCCTGTTTCTTCATTGAACTTTAAATCTGGGTCCGGTACTTCCAAGCCAAGTTGCAACACTTGCGGTACAGTGTTATCGACAAACTTTTGACGTAATTCATCGTTACTAAAGCGTTTGATTTTCCACGCCATGCTTTGTGCGCTGTTTGGAGAATGTTCATCGCTTGGACCAAACATCATGAGTGCTGGCCACCAGAAACGGTTCACTGCATCTTGTGCCATCTGCTTTTGTTCCGGTGTACCGTTTGCCAAAGCCATCATGGCTTCAAAACCTTGACGTTGGTGGAAACTTTCTTCTTTACAAATACGTACCATCGCACGTGCATATGGCCCATATGAAGTACGGCAAAGCGCAACTTGGTTCACAATGGCTGCCCCATCGACAAGCCAACCAATTGCAGCGACATCTGCCCAAGTCAAAGTTGGATAGTTAAAGATTGATGAGTATTTCATTTTCCCATTAATCAACTTTTCCATCATGTCATCACGGTCAGCACCTAAGGTTTCTGCTGCGCTATACAGATATAAACCATGACCCGCTTCATCTTGTACTTTCGCGAGCAAAACCGCTTTGCGTTTTAAAGTTGGCGCACGAGTAATCCAGTTTCCTTCAGGCAACATACCTACAATTTCAGAATGGCCATGTTGCCCGATTTGACGAATCAATGTTTTGCGGTAGGCATCAGGCATTTGATCCTTAGCCTCGATCGTAATTTCATTGGCAATATTTTGTTCAAATTTCTGGTAATTGTTTTCCATTCTTTCATTCCCTGTAGGTATCACCCTTAAATCTATTTTTCGATACACAAAAAACAAAGTCAACTAATTTTTTAGTATCAAATTAAATCCACAACAATAAAACAAATCAAGTTATTGAAATTAATAAAATTAATTTAAATGTAAAAAACTTTTTTACGTTTAAAAATCAAAATAAAGTTGACTTTTATACAAATTAATCTGAAATTATGAATCATATTTTTGCAATTTTTATAATTGATGTATCAAATAAAAAGGAGTTTGGTCATGCTTGAACAAGCACACCTAGAAGGAACCTCAACTGACACAGATTTTCAGCAGTCTGAGCATCAACTGCCTCACCTTGCTTCTTATGTCTATGGAACATGGCATTCGTCTGACGAAGAATTACGTACCGTTTATCATGCCATTACAGGTGAAGCGATTTATGCCGTAAGTAGTCATGGCATAGATATGAAACGTGTTGTTCAGTATGCCAAACAGAATGGTTCAGAACTGGCTAACTGGACGTTTCACCAACGTGCTAATGCGTTAAAACAAATTGCCCAACATTTACTTGAACGTAAGGAAGACTTCTACAAACTTGTTTATGCAACAGGTGCAACTCGTAAAGATGCATGGATTGATATTGAAGGTGGCATCCAGACATTATTTGCTTATTCAAGTCTGGTTCGCCGTGAACTCAATGATGAAAAAATTATTACTGAAGATAGCTGGATTCAATTATCTAAAAACGGCACTTTCGGCGCTAAACACATTTTAAGCCCTAAAGCAGGTGTTGCCGTTCATATTAATGCTTTTAATTTCCCAATTTGGGGAATGCTTGAAAAGATTGCACCGACGCTACTTGCAGGCGTGCCATGTATTGTGAAACCAGCAACCGATGGTGCCCAATTAACTCAAGCAGTTGTAAAAGCCATTGAAGAAACACATGTCTTACCAAAAGGCGCACTACAACTCATTTGCGGTCAGACTTATGACCTGTTAGAACAGTTAGGTCCACAAGACTGCGTGACTTTTACAGGTTCTGCCTACACAGGCCAAAAACTACGTAACCACCCTCACCTCAATAAATATTCGATTCCATTTAGTATGGAAGCTGACTCGGTAAACAGTGCAATTTTAAGCCCTGAGGCAAATGAAGAAACTGTCGATTTATATGTGCGTGAAGTCTTCCGTGAAATGACTACAAAAGCAGGCCAAAAATGTACTGCAATTCGTCGTGCATTTGTTCCTGAAAACTTGTTAGCGACTGTACAAGAGAAGCTGACTGCCAAACTTGCTAAAGTTGTGGTGGGCGACCCTCAAAAAGAAGAAACTACCATGGGGGCTTTAGCGAGCATTAAACAAAAACATGACGTTGCAGAAAAAGTTGCCGAACTCAGCAAAGATGCAAAAATTGTTTTTGGTGGCAACGATAGTTTTACATTTAATGCAGACCATCCTGAAAAAGGTGCTTTTTTCGCTCCAACTTTATTGGTGTGCGAACAACCTTTACAAGCAACGAATATTCATACCACGGAAGCTTTCGGTCCGGTATGTACACTCATGCCATATCAAAACATTGAAGAACTAGCTGACCTTGTTTCACGTGGTGAAGGTAGCTTAGTGGCTTCTGTCGTTAAAAATAACGATGAAAATATTGAACAGATTATTCAAAAAATTGCGCCTTGGCATGGCCGTGTGCATGTACTCGATGCAGAATCGGCAAAAGAAAGTACAGGTCATGGTTCACCACTTCCACATTTAGTACACGGCGGCCCTGGCCGTGCAGGTGGCGGTGAAGAGTTAGGTGGTATTCGCGCGGTTAAACATTATATGCAGCGCACTGCAATTCAAGGCTCTCCAAACAGTCTGACACAAATTACTCACTCATGGACTGCTGGCTCAAAAGTTAATGAAGACCGCGTACATCCATTTAAAAAGTCTTTTGATGAGTTAGTGATTGGTGAGCGTTTATTAACGGCGCGCCGTACAGTCACCGAAGCAGATATTGTCAATTTTGCTTGTTTAAGCGGTGACTACTTCTATGCACATACTGACAAAATCGCAGCGGCCGAGTCTTTCTTTGGTGAACGCGTTGCACATGGATATTTCATTGTGTCTGCCGCAGCAGGTCTATTTGTAGATGCAGCACAAGGCCCAGTGATTGCCAACTACGGTATGGACAACTTACGTTTTGTTGAACCGGTTAAAATTGGTGACTCAATCCAAGTTGAACTTACCTGTAAACAGAAAACCCCTAAACCACAAAAAGACCCGTCTCAGCCTGCACATGGCGTTGTGGTATGGGATATTAAAGTCAAAAACCAACGCGGTGAACTTGTCGCAACTTACGACATTTTAACTTTAGTTGCTCGCGAGGCTTAATGTTTAAAATGAGATGGGGTCACCTCGTCCCCATCTCATTTTTTTAACACTCAATGGCGTTAACAGCGAGACCACCTTTTGAAGTCTCTTTATATTTCTCAGACATATCTTTACCTGTTTCCTTCATAGTCTGAATGACTTTATCTAGTGTGACAAAGTGTTCATCGTCATCATGAAGTGCCATTTGGGCTGCATTAATGGCTTTTACGGCTGCAATTGCATTTCGTTCAATGCAAGGCACCTGAACCAAACCACCAATCGGGTCACACGTTAACCCTAAATTATGTTCAAGCCCAATTTCAGCCGCATGCTCCACTTGCTCAGGTGAGGCACCTAAAATTTCGGCTAAGCCTGCCGAAGCCATTGCACATGCCGAGCCGACTTCTCCCTGACACCCTACTTCTGCACCAGAAATAGAAGCATTGAGTTTACATAAAATGCCAACGGCTGCCGCACTTAAAAAGAAACGAACCACTTTATCTTCGGAAAAGTCTTTAGAGAAAGTCACGTAGTAATATAAAACTGCCGGAATAATTCCTGCGGCCCCATTTGTAGGTGCCGTCACTACTCGACCGCCAGCAGCATTTTCTTCATTTACCGCTAAGGCAAATAAATTGACCCATTCCATCGCATGAAAAGTCGTCACAATCAGGTTTGAATTTTTCTTATTTAATAACTTATCGTGAATTTTTTTAGCCCGACGTTTTACGTTTAATCCGCCCGGTAATATGCCTTCATTAATTAATCCGTTGTGAATACATTGCTGCATCACTTTCCAGATTTCCATAATCTTGCTACGAATCTCAGCTTCACTCCGCCAGCTTTTTTCATTTTCAAGCATTAACTCGCTCACTGATAAATGATGAGTCTTACATAAGCTTAAAAGTTCAGCCGCACTGTGAAATGGATATGGAACTTTAACGTCATTGGTTTCAGTGTGGATGTGTGTTAATTTTCTTTCACTGACAATAAAGCCACCACCAACCGAATAGTAAGTTTCTGCATATAAAATTTCTTGAGCCTCGTTATACGCAATTAGTTCCATTGCATTGGGGTGATAAGGCAAAGATTCATCTAAAAAAAGCACATCATGCTTATAGTCAAAAGAAATAGTCTTTTGCTGATTAAGCTGGATGGCTTTATTTTCAAGAACATCTTCAATCAAGCTTGTACTTACTTGAGTATCAATATGTTCAGGGTCAAAACCCATTAAACCTAACAGAACAGCCTTATCTGTCGCATGACCGACACCGGTTGCCGACAGCGAACCGTATAACTTCACCTGAACTCTAACCGTGGCTTGTAAATCGTCTTGCTTCAATAAATCTTCCACAAAACTGTATGCCGCTCGCATGGGTCCAACTGTATGGGAGCTAGATGGGCCGATGCCAATTTTAAAAAGATCAAATACACTAATAAACACGTGGTCCTACCTTCGATTCATTATTATTCGTATGTTCGTCATTATTGTGTCCTTTCGGATAGCTCTAAAATTATCATTAAGCCATCTATAAAGCACTGAAAATAAATGGTTCATTGCCTAAAAACAACACAATCAATTGCTAATACAGCCTTTTTTAAAAATTGAATTTTCCATTAATTTAAATGGTAAATGACTCAACCAATATTGAAGAATTGTTCTTTTGAGCAAATAAAATCACAAACCTTTGCCAATTTTTTATAAAAATATTTGGTTTTCAAGTTATTTACTTGAAATTTAGGCTATTTAAAATCAATTAAAAACAAACATTTACATAGTATTTAAATCATTCATTGCCCATAAATAGAATAAAAATTCCCCTATTTACCAATAACCATATATCGTATACGATATATGAAAGAACAATAGTTCTGTCGTTAAGGAAAACGTAATGACAAGTCAGTTTAAAAAACAGTTATCTCTAATGGATCTTACATTCATTGGCTTAGGCGCCATTTTCGGTTCAGGATGGTTATTTTCAGCAAGTCATGTGGCCTCTCAAGCCGGCCCTGCGGGTATATTGTCATGGATTATTGGGGGCTTTGCCGTTTTAATTCTGGGAATTATTTATTGTGAGTTAGGCGCAGCCTTACCCCGAGCAGGCGGTATTATCCGTTATCCCGTATTTTCACATGGCCCATTACAAGGATATTTATTGGGTTCTGTGACCGTCATTGCCTTTTCAAGTTTAATTGCAATTGAAGTCGTCGCTGCCCGCGAATATGCAGCAGCATGGTTCCCTTCTCTTACCGCCGTACATGATGGTGTTCGAACTCCAACTACCATTGGATGGTTGTTTCAGTTTGCACTTTTATGCGTATTTTTTGCATTGAACTATTACAGCGTAAAGACCTTTGCAATTGCCAACAACCTGATTAGTGCGTTGAAATTTGCTGTTCCGGTTTTAGTGATGGTTGCACTTCTATACCATTTTAAACCTGCAAACTTTTCAATGACCGAGTTTGCTCCAATGGGCGCTCACGGCGTACAAGGTGCCGTATCTGCTGGCGGTATTATTTTTGCGTATTTGGGTTTAACGCCGATTATTTCGGTAGCAAGTGAAGTAAAACGTCCTCAATTTACGATTCCTTTTGCACTCATCTTATCTGTCGTTTTGGCAACGATTATTTATGTAGTGCTTCAAGTTGCTTTCTTAGGTGCAGTACCTACCGATATGTTAGCAAATGGTTGGTCAGGACTTAGTGACAAGTTCCCATTACCTTACCGCGACATTGCCATGTTATTAGGTTTGGGATGGTTAGCACTCTTAGTTGTTTCAGATGCCATTATTTCTCCGTCTGGCTGCGGCAATATCTATATGGCTGCAACTCCACGTGTCATTTATGCATGGTCAAACAGTAATACATTCTTCCGTATTTTTACGCGTGTAGACCCAAAATCTGGCATTCCACGTTATGCATTATGGTTAACGTTTGCACTTTCAGTATTTTGGACCATGCCGTTTCCATCTTGGGATAAATTAATTTCCGTAGTTTCAGCAGCGTTAGTTTTAAGTTATGCCCTAGCTCCTGTCACAGTGGGTGCTTTACGCCGTAATGCTCCTGAGCTTGAACGTCCATTCTATGTAAAAGGATTTACTGTTCTCGGGCCGCTCGCTTTTGTCATTGCGTCTTTTATTGTGTATTGGTCTGGCTGGAATGTCATTTCATGGTTGCTAGGCGCACAAATCGTGTTGTTTGCACTCTATGTCATTTTTAAGCGCTACGTGCCAACCCAAGAAGTCAGCCTTGCCCAACAGTTAAAGTCATCAACATGGCTCCTTGTTTACTACATTTTAATGATTCTTGCCTCTTACCTTGGCAGCTTCGGTGATGGCGCATCACACCTATTGGCAGCGCCTTTCGACACCTTATTCGTCATGGTGATTTCTCTTGGTTGCTACTACTGGGGTATACGCTCAGGTTTACCAAAAGCACTGATTAAAAATGACGATGAAGCTTAGCGATCGTTTGCTTAAACACATATAAGTTAAGGTTTTCTTTTGATTAATACCGTATACAAAATACAATATTTTCAAATGTAAAACCTTCGCTTTGATAACTCTCCAACGTCAGAAGAACCACTTTTGACGTTCACTCTCAAGTGAGGTTGATAATGTTAAATATTACTGGTCAAAATTTTATTGCAGGTCAACGTTCAAGTGCAGGCAGTAAGTTTGTATTAAGCTACGATGCTGCAACAGATGAAGCATTACCCTATCAGTTTGCTCAAGCAACTCCTGAAGAAATTGATCAGGCAGCTCAAGCAGCTGCATTGGCTTATCCGGCTTTTAGACAAACTACGCCAGAACAACGCGCCGTTTTTCTAGAAACGATTGCCAGTGAAATTGATGCGCTTGATGACCAGTTTATTGCAACAGTCTGTCAAGAAACTGCTTTGCCGGAAGCGCGTATTCGCGGTGAACGTGGGCGGACCACAGGTCAATTACGCCTATTTGCTCAAGTATTACGCCGTGGTGACTATTTAGGTGCCCGTATTGATTTGGCTTTACCTGAGCGCCAGCCACTTCCACGTCCAGATTTACGTCAATATAAAATCGGTGTTGGACCAGTTGCCGTATTTGGTGCAAGTAACTTCCCTCTTGCCTTTTCTACTGCGGGTGGCGATACCGCTTCAGCACTTGCTGCTGGATGTCCAGTTATTGTGAAGGCTCATAGCGGTCACATGGCAACGGCCGAATCTATTGCAAATGCCATTTGTAGTGCGATTGAGAAATGCGCCATGCCAAAAGGTATCTTTAGCATGATTTATGGTCAAGGTGTCGGTGAGCCACTGGTAAAACATCCTGCAATTAAAGCCGTTGGATTTACAGGTTCACTTAAAGGTGGCCGCGCTCTATGCGATTTAGCTGCCGCACGTCCTGAACCCATTCCTGTTTTTGCCGAAATGTCGAGCATTAACCCAATGATTTTATTACCCGAAGCTCTAAAAGTGCGTGGTGATAAAATTGCGACCGAACTTAGTGGTTCAGTGGTTTTAGGCTGCGGTCAGTTTTGTACTAATCCGGGCCTAATTATTGGAATTAAATCACCTGAATTTAGCCAATTTATTACGCGGTTCAAGGCTGCAATGGCTCAGCAACCGCCACAAACTATGCTTAACAAAGGCACTTTAAGAAGCTACGAGCATGGTCTTAAAGCATTACTCGCACATGACAAGATTGAGCATTTAGCGGGTCAACCACAACAAGGCCAGCAAGCCTATCCTCAGCTCTTTAAAGCCGATGTATCTCTTTTACTCGAGCATGATGAATTACTTCAAGAAGAAGTGTTCGGCCCAACGACGATTGTGATTGAAGTTGAATCAGCAGAGCAGCTTGCTCTCGCATTAAGCGGTCTACGTGGTCAACTTACAGCATCATTAATTGCCGAGCCACAAGATTTTGAGAACTTCGCAACCCTTATTCCATTACTCGAAGAAAAAGCAGGACGTTTACTTCTAAATGGTTACCCAACAGGTGTGGAAGTCTGTGATGCCATGGTACACGGCGGGCCATATCCTGCAACTTCAGATGCACGTGGTACATCGGTAGGAACCTTGGCAATCGAGCGTTATTTACGTCCAGTATGCTACCAAAACTATCCAGATCACTTATTGCCACTCGCCCTTCAAAATGCCAATCCGCTTGGTATTGCGCGCTTGGTCAATGGTGAAATGAGTAAAGCTGCTCTTTAATTCTTTAAAGGAGTTTATCCAAGAGATGAACTCCTTTTTTTAGTTCAAAGCCTCCAGCGTAACCGCACATTATTTAAATAAAAAAGTGCAAAAAATGAATAGCACGATGCTCCATTAAATCAATGCGTAACATATTTTCAAATAAGGATATTGGTATATGACGACAACACTAAAAAAGGTAGTAGCGGCCTCCATGGTTGGCTCCGTAGCAGAATGGTATGAATTTTTCCTTTATGGAACCGCTTCTGCCCTCGTCTTTGGCGAACTTTTCTTTCAACAAACTGGCAATGCTATAGATGGAATTTTGGCGGCCTTTGCCCTGTATGCCGTTGGCTTTTTAGCAAGACCTCTCGGTGGCCTCGTGTTTGGTCACTACGGCGATAAAATTGGGCGCAAGAAATTATTGCAAATTAGCCTGATTATTGTCGGTATCACTACTTTTTTAATGGGCTGTATTCCGACCTTTCATCAAATTGGCTATTGGGCACCTACACTCCTAGTGATACTGCGTTTAATTCAAGGTTTTGCTTTTGGTGGTGAATGGGGCGGCGCAGTTATTTTAGTTTCAGAGCACAGTCCAGATGTTCGCAGAGGTTATTGGGCAAGCTGGCCACAAACTGGCGTACCGCTCGGAAATTTAGTAGCCACACTGGTTTTATTATTACTTTCAAAAAACCTCTCACCCGAACAATTCCTAGACTGGGGGTGGCGCTGTGCATTCTGGTTCTCAGCAGTCGTGGTACTGATTGGTTTATGGATTCGAAAAAATGTAGACGATGCCGAAGTGTTTAAAGAAGCACAGGCCAAACAACAGCTTCTTGAAAAACAACAACTCGGGATTATTGAGGTTTTAAAATATCATAAGAAATCTGTTATTGCGGGTATCGGTGCCAGATTTGCAGAAAATATTTTGTACTATATGGTGGTTACTTTTTCGATCAGTTATTTAAAGTTAGTCGTCCATAAAGATACTTCGCAGATCTTACTGCTCATGTTTGGCGCTCATCTGATCCATTTCTTTATTATTCCTTTTATGGGACATTTAAGCGATATATTTGGCCGCAAACCTATTTATCTTATTGGGGCTGTACTTACTGCTTTTTGGGGTTTTGTCGGCTTTCCTTTAATGGATACAGGCAATGACTGGCTCATTATGCTAGCAATTGTGCTTGGTTTATTTATTGAGTCCATGACCTACTCGCCTTACTCTGCGTTAATGACTGAGTTATTTCCAACTCACATCCGCTATACGGCGCTTTCATTTTGTTATCAGGTCGCACCCATTATGGCAGGTTCCCTTGCTCCATTAATTGCCTTAACCTTACTCAAAGAATTTAATAGCTCGGTTCCGATTTCTTTATATTTGGTTGCCGCAAGTCTGATTTCTATTGTCTCGATTTTGCTGGTGAAAGAAACCAAAGGCCGATCTCTAGCTTTTAAAGATTAATCTTTAATATACAAATTCAGCACTTAATAATCATTTTTGGGTTGTTCTATACAACCCATTTTTTTTATCTAAATATTTTTGATAGAGGCCCGATACAAAGTAGGTGACATGCCTGTATGTAACTTAAACTGACGACAAAAAGCACTATGGTCGGTATAACCACAGCGCAAACCAATTTGAGTAATCGGTAAGTCAGTCGCAAGCAGTTCAGTGGCGACTTGGAGACGAATTTTGCTAATCATTTGCCGAGGCGTTAAATGGTATATTTTTTTGCAATAACGTTCTAACTGAGCCACCGACACGCCAGCAATTGCGGTCAAATGCGCCAAAGTAATGGTTTCGGCGTAATTCTTTTTAATATATTCCTCAACCTGAACCATTTTATAAAAAGCAGGATGTGTATTTTCAGGCACATTTAAATCATTAGAAATACCCGCTATTCCTACTAAGTTTCCATCCGTATCAAATAATGGTTCTTTATAAGTTAAACACCAACCCGACTGATTTTTTGCATATAAATGTAGTTCTAATTGCTCTGTTAACTTTTTACCGCGGCGAATAACTTGCAAGTCTTGCGATGTATATATTTTTCCAAGTGAATGAGGAAAAACTTCAGAAGAGGTTTTTCCCAATATTGCAGTTTTATCTTTTAGACCGCAGCGATTTACTAATGTTTGATTGACAAAGACATAACGTGCTTCGGTATTTTTGATGAAAAACACCACCGAAGATAAAGCATCAAACAATGGTTCTATACTTTCCAGATTTTTTAAGAAATCTTCCAAAGTGGTAGTTAGTTTCGGAATTTGAACCAAAGTCATGAGCTAGAGCGGACAAAGTTATAACTTGTCTACTCTAGAACATTTCATTTTTGATTTAAAGGAGAAGTAGACATCGCCATGAGGCTTTTTACACGAGTAGGCAGTAATGGTGGTCTAGAGTTAGGCAACTGCCAATCAAACAGGCAGGCCGCTGCTGTTGCACATGTGCTTCCTTGGCAAGCTCCCATTCCACAACGTGTATGTAATTTTGCATCAATCCAACTACTACGCTTGGCAACCTTATCAAAAGTTACATCTTCACATCGACAAAAAATAGTTTCTGGGCGTGCAAGCGTTTTTAACTCAGCACGTAACTTAAAGCTTTTCTCAAGGAGATGTGCAAATAAACGATACCGTTGTCTTTGAGCAAATAATTGTCTGGCTTTTTCATTTTGGCCTATAGCGGCATAACCTGCGATGCTACCTTCGACCATCGCCAGCTCACTTCCGCCAAAACCTGTACACTCACCTGCTGCCCACACCTGTGGCTGTGATGTACGTTGATAGTCATCGACCGTAATCGCATTGTCCTTAATTTGACAACCCATTAACTGCCCTAATTGAGTATTCGGGACTAAACCAAATCCGCACGCGAGTCGATCACACTCAATTTCAATGATTCCTTTCGGCGTTTGTAGCCTTACTCGTTCAAGACGTTCCTGACCAATCGCTTCAACCACATAACTGTCAGGTTGATATAAACGATGAGGTAAAGATAACGCTTGTATTACTTTCGAAGGCCAACGCCAAAGTTGCAGTGCAAATTTACGAACGGAAGATGAAGCCGCCTGTTCGGCAACATAGAGAACTTGAGCCTCTGCTTTTTTTGCCGTATCCGCACTTGCTAAAAGTAATGGCCCTGAACCTGCAATCACAATGCGTTCATTTTTGACAGGTGTGCCTGCTTTAATTAAGGCTTGCAAACCACCTGCCCCTGTTACGCCAGGTAAAGTCCAACCGGGAAAAGGCAAAAACAGTTCTCTTGCTCCCGTACACAATATAAGCTGGTGATAAGACAAGTTTAGGCTGTCGTGAGGTCGCTCAACGAGTAACTGGCCTGCAAAAGGCGCGGCGACAATTTTCGAACCAAACATAAATTCAATATTAGGATGAGCTTTGATTTGTTGATATTTCTGCTGCGCCATTTCAGGTACAGGGAAAATCGGTCCAGCGCGCCAGATTTGACCGCCCGCCTGTGGGTTATTATCCAATATTAAAATTCGCCCGCCACTTTCGGCGGCTGCAATAGCAGCTGACAACCCTGCAGGCCCAGCACCAACAACCACCACATCGTATTGTTTTTCCATTATTGTGTTTCCACTTTCATGTCTTGCTGGCACAGCGTCTGACAAGCAAGCACTCTGAGTCCATTAATATTGACACGGCATTCCTGACAAACTCCCATTCCACAAAATGGAGTACGTTTTTCACCACAAACTGACAAACGGCTGTAAGATTTCGCTTGTGCTAAAGCAGCAGCAACACTCGTACCTTCAATCACAGAAACTGATTGTCCGTTAATAAAAAGCTGAATCATCTATGCAGCTCCTATAAAACGATGAGGTAAAAAAGGCTCTGGATCTATATCAAAAGTTATTCCACATATGTGTGAGGCAATCAGTTTTGCTGTCCCTGTTGCTGTTGTGACACCTAATCCTTCATGACCTACCGCTAAATAAATCGATTGAAATGCAGGATGTTGTCCAATTACCGGAATACCATCGGGTGTGGCTGCGCGAAAGCCAGTCCATGCCCGAATAACATTAAGATCAGCCAAAGCTGGAAAATAATCGGCAGCCTCTTTAAGTACCCGAGTAAAGACTTC
Source organism: Acinetobacter sp. FDAARGOS_559 (assembly GCF_003940475.1). NCBI lineage: Bacteria > Pseudomonadati > Pseudomonadota > Gammaproteobacteria > Moraxellales > Moraxellaceae > Acinetobacter > Acinetobacter sp. FDAARGOS_559. The sequence continues at coordinate 3,928,677 of NZ_RKJG01000005.1, read as the reverse complement.
TGGCTCTACAGTCGGATCAACTGTATTAAACTGACGAGATGACCCAATAAAAAGCTGGCCCGTCGGTCTAGGCTGAATATTACAAGCCACCGAAATTCCACTTGTCGCTTGAGTACTGGCCGCATAAGCCAAAGCCACCAACGTATGCTTTACATTTAATTCGGGATAACGATCAGTAATCGCCAGATGACCTTTTTTAGGTTCAATCGGTAGCTCTGGAAAAAAATCTGTCGCATGAATACCGTTAGCCAAAACGATATGCGCAGCTTCTAGCCATTTGCCATCACTTAACTGAACCCGATTTTCTTCAATATGAATAACTTTAGCTTGTTGAACCTGAACCTTGTGGGGAAATTTTTTTAATAACCATTCAGCAGCACAAGGTGCATATAAAATTCCATCATCAAAAACTTCTAAACCACCATAAAGACCCTGCTTTAAGTGAGGTTCAAGCTGATGAACTTCATCTGCGTTTCGAAGTTGGCAACGGACACCTTGTGCAGTGAGACGTTGATATTTTTCCTCAGCAATCTGCATTTCTTCTGGGCTACTTGCCAGCCATAAAGTTGGCGTTTGGCGATAAGCACAGTCTTCCGAAAGTTCGTGTCCTAATTCATGCCATAGCTGAACTGACCAATGACTAAGTTTTAATTCGGCTTTCAAGTCATCCATAATGACCAAATGCCCCATGCCCGCGGCTGTGGCACCACCAATCCGAGCATCCAAAACTTGCACATTTAACCCTTGCCGAGCCAATTCATAAGCACATGCCGCACCTACAATGCCTGCCCCAATGACGATGGCATCGGTTTTCATAGCTGAATACCCCAAGCAAATGGGTCATTTTCATCCATAAATAAAGTTGCTTCGGCACTCATGTAAGCTTCACCACGAATGGTTGGAATCACATATTCCCCTGCTTGCTCATACGAGGCAATAAACTGGCTACCGATAATGCTGGCTTGTTTCCATAACTTTCCTGGCTCAAGTTTGCCATCTGCGGCCAAGCAAGCAATTTTCGCACTCGTTCCAGTTCCACATGGTGAGCGGTCATAGGCCTTGCCTGGGCAAAGTACGAAATTTTTACTGTCTGCTTCGGTGTCACTTGCAAATAACTCAATATGGTCAATTTCTTGCCCATCTTTACCGGTTATTCCTTGTGCCGTAAGCGCTTGTCTAACAGTCCACGCATATTCGGTAAGTTGATCCAAATTATCACTTGAAACACGTTGACCATGATCATTAATCAAGAAGAACCAGTTACCGCCCCATGCAATATCACCAGTAACTTTTCCATATTTTTCAACATCAACTTCGACTGCTTTTTTATAACGATATGCCGGTACATTTCGCACACTCACTGAATGGTCTTCATGCAATGTCGCTTCAACATCACCTACTGGAGTTTCAATTAAGTGTGTACCTACTTGTATTTTTCCCAAGTGTGCTAACGAAGCTACCAAACCAATCGTGCCATGACCACACATACCAAGGTAGCCTGTGTTATTAAAGAAAATAACGCCCGCGCTCGCTTTTGGATTCACTGGCTTACACAATAATGCGCCAACCAACACATCATTACCGCGCGGCTCTAACATGGTTGCTCTACGGAAATGGTCATATTGTTCTGATAATATTTTTCGGCGGCTTTCCATATCCCCTGTGCCTAAATCAGGAAAACCTTCAAGCACTAATCGTGTTGGTTCACCACCAGTATGAGAGTCCAAAATTTTTACTGTTTTCATAGAAGTATCCTTACATTTTCCTTTAGGATGACTGATCTCAAAACAGCAAGCTTGATCGTTTTCTTATAAATCTATGACGAAATCAGCATAGTGAAAACTTACTTCAGCTAAAATAAAGACAAAAAAATTAGGCCATTGGCCTAATTGAAATGATAAAGAATGCAGCGCTTATTTTTTCACATTTTTATGGTGAGGTAAGTGCTCATAAAGTGATTGGCAAACACCATTAATATGCTCTTCAATTAACTTAACCGCCAAATCAACATCCTTGGCTTTACAGGCTTTCACAATTTCTTTGTGCTCATCATTTGCACGCGATTTGCCTTCGGAAACATTCATCTGCAATCTTAAATAGCGCTCAATTTTATCGTAAATAGAACGAATTAATCCGAGCATATAAGGTCGCTGTGCTGGTTCATAAAGGCACGCATGTAACTGCCAATTTAGTGTTGTCCAGCTTCCAATATCCATGTTATCGATAAAGGCATTACAAATTTCATCTGCCTTTTTATAAGTTTCTTCTGTCATATTCGGCACGGCGAGCTGAATCAACTTCGTTTCTAACATAACCCGTACTTCAAAAATCTGAGCTAATTCTTCTTCAGAGATTCGGGTCACAATTGCACCGCGATTTTTTATAAACTCAACTAAACCTTCGGCTTCAAGTTGCTTTAAGGCTTCACGTACCGGAATTTTGCTGACATTAAATAGCTTGGCAATTTCATCCTGACGGATCGGCTCACCTTCAGCAATATGCCCTGCAATAATTGCTTCTCTAATATATTTGACAATAACTTCAGATACCGAAGGCATTGCACCAAGATTTGATACATTAAAAGATGGTAGCGTCACGAATATTCTCTTAACCTCAAAATATGACACAAACAAAAGGATGATAATTTTAGTCATCCACCATAATGAAATTATTGCTTTGAAAGCATCATTTTCGGTACGGCTTATCCTTCATATAAAGCTTTTAAAAACTATTTTTATATCACTATAAATCAATAATTTTTAAAATCATTCATATACAAAGTATACTTTATACCATTTAATTCACAAAACTATTATTAGACTATGCCGAAATCGTCATTATTTTATTGTATTTAACCAAGCAAATCGTCATAAATACCAGCATACTACCCTGTTCTCTTGACGGGAAACTGTCAAAAATTCTTATCCATTGAGCTGATTATTCCTTACAAGGTAAAAAATTTTATCTTGTAGAAATCTTGCTGCATAAAACTTTCAGAGTTTGAGTCACTTCATATGAGTACGCCAACAGAAGCAAAATTTTCCCTGACTTATTATACGGGTTTCTTATCTGTACTATTTGCTGCTTTTCTATGGGGTACGGCAGGCACAGCAGCATCTTTTGCAAAGGGCATCAGTCCACTTGTGATTGCTACCATTTCTGTGGGCTTTGGTGGTTTAATTCACACATTTTTAAGTTTAAAAGCCATTAAAAAAGATTACCGAAAGCTTTTTGACTATAAAACCAAAGTTTTGATTGCCGTCATTGTTTCTATTCTTTGTCCGTTTGCTTTTTATTCTTCGGTCTCATTAGCTGGTGTTTCAATTGGTACTGTTATTTCAATTGGCTGCGCCCCTTTGTTTTCAGTTATGCTTGAGTGGTTATTAGATAAACGTAAGCTTTCTTTAAAATGGCTTATCAGTTTTATTCTTGGTTTTTTAGGAGTCGTTTTACTCTCATATGCAGGCGAACATAGTCACCAACATCAAGGCGTCCAATCCGAACGGCTATTAGGTGTATTTTTTGGCTTACTCTCAAGTCTGAGTTATGCAACATATTCATGGATTATGAAAAACTTAATCCATAAAGGCATCAACTCAAGAGCTGCCATGGGCGTGATCTTTGGGATTTCAGCAGTTCTGTTATTACCTACTTTATTAATTACAGCAACTCACCTATTTAATTATCCAAATAATATTTGGGTAGCCCTTTATATCCCAATCGTACCTATGTTCTTAGGCTATTTATTTTTTAGCTTCGGTTTAAAACGTATTCCAGCCAGTCAAGCCATGACGTTAGCTTTGGTCGAAATTCCTGTTGCAGCTTTATTGGCAGTTGTTGTCGTAGGCGAAAGTTTAACAATGAATAGTTATTTAGGTTTAGTTTTAATATTCCTCTGCGTTATTGTCCTCACTAAAAAATAAATAATAGAAGTAAAAAAGAGGCTAAATCGTTAGCCTCTTTTTTTATAGATATTTGCTTAGATTTCAGCTGACCAGTTACGGTACCAAGTACGGAATAATTCATACTGAGTTTCAACGTATTTACGTTGTGATTCACTCAATGCATCCGTCTCGTTAAAATGTAAGGTATATTCTTTATCGCCATTAAGTACCATTAAGTACTTGTAATAAAGGACTAAATCAGTACCTTCATCAAAAGACGATAAAACTTCTAAAGCGCTTGATAATTCTTGTGCCAAACGACGAGCTTTCGCATCCCCTGCTGCAGCTTTCTTACTAAGGTCAACCAACTGCAAAACTTCTTTAGGCAAAGCATTACCAATGCCCGTAATCGCACCCGTTGCATTGCAGTTAACAAAACCATGGAAAACCTGAGTATCTACACCAGCCATTAATGTCACAGAGTCATCTTGGGAAGTGATGAACTCAGCTGCATAACGCATATCAGCAGCACCACCAAACTCTTTAAAACCAATTAAGTTTGGAAATTCACGGCGTAATTCAAAAAACAAATCTGCACGAGTCGCAAATCCATAATACGGGCTATTGTAAATTACCGCAGGTAAGCTAGGAGCAGCTTTTAAAATCGCAGAAAAGTGTGCCTTTTGTGCAGTTGGCGATGCACCACGTGATAATACACGTGGAATTACCATAAGCCCTTGTGCACCTACTTTTTCTGCATGAGCTGCATGAGAAACGGCTTCTTTTGAATTAACTGCCCCAGTACCCACAATTGTCGGAATACCAGCAGCTACAAGTCGTGCTACACCTTCTTGACGTTGAGCTTCGGTCAATAAAGGCCAATCGCCCATTGAACCACAATACACTACCGCACTCATTCCCGCTTCAATAAGCTCATGCCCTTTTTTCACAAGCGCATCAAAATCTGGCTCACGGTTAGGAGTACATGGAGTCATTAGCGCCGGGATACATCCTGTGAAGATATTACTCATAATTATTCCTCAGTAATATAGTTAAAACTATTGGTAGTTGTACTTTTGAGTTAATCCATCTCAAAAGTTATGGAATGGGTATCAATAGCTGTCCAATCATTCTTCATATATCGTATACGATATACATAAAAAAGAATAGTCTTTGTTCTAAAATTCTTTTTATCTAAAAAAAACGTATAAAAAACAAAGATAGAAACTGTAGAACTGATAAATAGGATATGTTTTGAAAGCTTTTTTCTGATTTATTAATAATAAAGGTTCAAAAATTAAACGGGTCTGAAGAAAATTATTTACTTTTAAAATGGTTAAAAAAGATACAGGAAACATTAGCCATTAGTCGCACATCCCTATTTTTACTCATTTTTACTGGTAAAGTGCTTTACATGGTTTGATACAACCTACTTAACTCAGATGCATAATTCACCTGTTACCTGCATCTGAAGTTTTTCTGCCTCTAGTCCGCTAGGGGCTTTTTTTATGATTACTTAAAATATGTTCTATTCAATGGGTGGGAATAATAAAAAGAAAAAAGCCTACTCAAGAAGCAGGCTTTTTTAATCATTTATTTTGAATCATTGGCTTTTTTAACTTTAGCATCGTAATGACGATAGCAATAACCAAAAACTGCTCCAGCACTAAAGAAAAACATTGCTTGCATCATAGCTCGGTCCTACACATGATTTAAAAGGAACTTAAAACTTAACACCTATGTTTGTTTTTCTTTGAATGAGGTTTAACAGGTTTTTGTGCATTATGAAAATTTATGTGATTAAGCTTAACAATTTATTTGGCTGTCTAAAAAAAGCCTGTCTTTTGACAGGCCTTCTTGTTCGAACTTAAGTTAATTCTTTAATTAAAGAATTAACCACATGTTGCTTGAGTAATTTTTTTAGAAGTTGGATCAATTGTGACAGTTACTCGATTTGAACGATAATCCATTGTCATCGGTTGACCTGGAGCAACTTTACGAACAATTTCTGACTTCGTTTTTTGCTTAATTTGATCATCGGTTAAACCAGATTGCCCAACTAATTTTTGAGCTTCTTCTGAAACACAGTTCGCCTGATTATCACGGAATAATTTCCACTCTTCGACGACTTGTCCATTTGGCAAATGGCAATAACCTACCTGACCATTTGCTTCATTTCTAATTTCTAATTTCCCGCCTTGTTCAACGCAATATTGACTAGCAGGATTTGGTGAACCAATTTTTGGAGGAGTTGAATCTTTATGTTGTACTGATGAGCAAGCCGTTAACGAAACAAGCGCTAAACCAAGAAAGATAATTTTTTTCATAAATTTTGCTTCTTACTAAAAGAAATAAAGATATCAAAAAAATTTATGTTTTATATGACTTGTTTACAATAAAAAACCTTCATAGAGAGCAACTTACAAAATAATTCTCTATTGCAAATGTTAAATTATGATGCGTTATATTTAACAATAAAATTTATTTTCTATGGTCTTTCTAAAATACGTGGCCCGGCACCTTCTTGTCCCAACACATCATTTGGATTTCTTAATGGACATTGTTCTAATGACAAACAACCACATCCAATACACCAATCCATTTCGTCTCTGAGTCTTGTGAGTTTTTGAATACGCTCATCCAAATTCTTCCGCCAATCGAGAGATAGCTCTTTCCATTGTTGTGCAGTTAATTTAGAACCCATCGGATATTTACTTAGGGCTTGTTTTATTTCATCTAATGGAATACCAACTTTTTGAGCAATTTTAATGATCGCAATGTAACGTAACACCACTAGAGTAAAACGGCGTTGGTTACCATTGGTTCTTATACTTTTAATTAAACCTTTAGATTCGTAAAAATGAAGGGTTGAAACTGCAACACCGCTACGTTTTGCAACCTCACCAACCGTTAACAAACGACTTTGATTCCTTTCACTCATTTTTATTAATCTCAAGCTTAGTTGAGGTCTTATAAAAGGTTGCTAAAATTTTGTCAAATTGCAATCTAACTTTAACCTTTCAGCAATTTAAGCTATTTATAAAAATTAAAAACTATAATTTGCAAAATTGAATAAAAAATCATCAAAATTATTTAAATTCACTATTCATTTTAGATTCAATAAAAATATTATAGTCTGTTTTCACAACCACATATCCAGAACATATTATAAACAAATGGCATAGGTGCACCTAAAGGATAGACTTTAGCCTCCTCTATTTTATATGTCTTTTTTCTTGATTCGATATGTAAAATACTATCACAACGTGCAATTACAGTTCCTTTTTTATATAGTTTTTTTCTTTCATTTTTTGCATCGAATTTATATACCAAAAAGTAAACTTTTTCCCCTACCTCTATCCTTGAATGATTAACCATAATGTAACCATTACAATACTTACATTGCCAATCGTCCATATCTTAAAATATCACATACTCAAATGAGAAAAATAGAATAACTGTTTTAGTATAAATTTATTAAAAATATAAATCTAAAAAAATATTTAAATTTAAAAAATAATACTTATTTGAGACGTTCATCACACAATTTTCCTAGCTAAAACTTAGTAGATAAATATATAAAAGACAAATAGTTACACAAATATAAAATTATTACTATTTTCCATTGAGTGCACTTTTTTAACAATAGAAAGTTAAAATTATTTTTAATAATATTACACAAATATAATATATTATTTGTTATATGTAATAAAATTAAAAAATACTTTATTATTCAGCACAAATAATAAAGATTAGATATTTTCATCATTAATTGAAAAAAATTCATTTTTATAAGCAGTTAAAAAATCTAAAATATATAAAAATATAACTTATTTTTTAATTATGGCTATTCAACGTCAAAAACTCGAACTCCCATCTGGACATAATAAATTATTACTCCATTCTTGCTGTGCTCCCTGCTCTGGAGAAGTAATGGAGTCATTAATTGAGTCTAATATAAACTTTTCTATATTCTTTTATAATCCTAATATTCATCCGGTAAAAGAATATCTCATTCGTAAAGAAGAAAATATCCGCTTCGCAGAAAAACATAATATTCCCTTTATTGATGCAGATTATGACACCGATAATTGGTTTGCCCGTGCTAAAGGTATGGAAAATGAACCTGAACGCGGTATCCGCTGTACCATGTGTTTTGATATGCGCTTCGAGCGTACCGCTTTGTATGCATATGAACATGGGTTTAGTCTAATCAGCAGCTCTTTAGGGATTTCAAGATGGAAAAATATGGCGCAAATCAATGACTGCGGGATTCGCGCTGCTTCACACTATCCCGATATTCAGTACTGGGACTACAACTGGCGAAAAAATGGTGGCTCTAGCCGCATGATTGAGATTAGTAAACGTGAAGAATTCTACCAGCAAGAATATTGTGGCTGTGTGTATTCCCTACGTGATACGAATCGCTGGCGTATGAGTAATGGTCGAGATCGCATTAAAATAGGTGTTAAGTTTTATAGTAATACAATGGAAAATGATTAAAAAAATTTATAGCGATTCAAAAATAAATATTTAATTATATTTATTTACTTCTAGATTTTTCTAACCGCAAATAAAAAGAGCCACATCTGGAGAATGTGGCTAAAAGGTGTACTTAGACGAGCTTTGTTTTATTAGAATAATAAAGCTAGCTTAAAATAAGATTAATAAAAAAATTTTTATTTTAGAAAGTTATAAAAATAAGCAATTTCTTTTCTCATCAAATTTATTGTGTTAGTTTTTAATACTTTAATGTTTCTATAAAACATTTATATCCAACATATAATTTCATCAATTAGTCAGAATGAAGTGTAATTATGATTCAAAATGAAACGATCGAAGTCTCGCCAGTTCAACAACAAGACTATACTCAATGGTTAGAATATTGGGTTGCCTATCAAAATTTCTATCAGGTCAATTTACCCCTCCATATCACAAAAAAGACTTGGGATCGTTTTTTCGATGAAAAAGAACCTATTTATTGTGCTGTTGCCAAAAATAAAGAACGTATCTTAGGTTTTGTCACTTATATGTTTCATCGGTCTACTTGGGCAGAAAATAACTACTGTTATTTAGAAGATCTGTATGTATCACCTGAAGTTCGTGGACGACACATTGGTAAACAACTTATTGAGTATGTACAGAAGCAAGCCACCGAACATAGCTGTGAACGTTTATATTGGCATACTCAAGAAAGCAATCAAACAGCCCAAAAGCTCTATGATTGGATTGCACAAAATCCCGGCGTTATTCAGTACCGTATGTCTTTGAACTAAGCGAAGTTAAACACCAAAAATTTTTACTCTTTTGGTGTTTTAGCTTTAATCATTTTTGACTACCCAAATAGATTGGTACTTAAAGCTTGCTGCGAATGAGTTTGACTACCTTATCATTCACAGTTGAGCATTGATTAAATGCTGCAAAACGCTTGAGTTCCTGATCTAATTCAAAAAAGAAATGCTCTTTATCTTTTACCGTTTTTTCTAAATGTAGACTAATCACTTCTAGTTCTTTTACTGTCCGGTGTGCTTTACAGTCGATTCGTCCTACTAACTCATTTTGATAAAGAATAGGCAAACAAAAATATCCAAATACCCGTTTGGCCGCTGGTACATAGCATTCGATCCGATAATCAAATTCAAATAAAGAAGTTAAACGGTCACGATGAATAAGAGAGTTATCAAAAGGCGAAAGTATTTTTAGACCAAAATCAGTATCCAATTGTTGCTCTATTGCAGTTACATCCACATATAGAGTTTGCCCATCTGCAAGTTTAATCGCTGATACGACACCTGCATCAATCTGCTCTTTCAGCACGACACGCATGGTTTCTTTTAAATCATTTTTCTTTAAATGAACCAATTGTTTCCACGTAAATGCACCATGAGCTCGAAGCGTATTATTAAATAAATACTGAGCATATTCGTAAAGCGTAGGCAAACTTAAATCAATATTTTCAGGTAGGCAGCGTTCAGTCAAATCGTAAACTTTTTCCATACCATTACGTTCACAGATCATCAGGTCACCTTGCATATATAACTGCTCAAAAGCACGGCGGCCTGGACCGGTATTCCACCAATTCCCTAAACTCTCTTTATTTTTCTTATCAATATCCCTTAATCGAATTTTACCTTCGGCACGAACACGTGCCAGAATTTCATTCATAAGGTGTTGATCGCCTCTATTAAAATAGCGACTTTCCCCTTTTCTGACAGACATCATTGCCGGTAATGCATATCGATAATCTTTCATAGGAAGATAAGATGCCGCATGATACCAATATTCGAAAATCTGCCGTTCACGAACCAAACTGTTTAAATGGCTTAAATCATAATCTGGCACTCGACTCCACAATATATGGTGATGAGCACGTTCAACGACAGATATGGTATCAATCTGCACATAACCTAAATGGTCAATCGCCTCTAATGTTCCTTGCCTACCTGCTGCGAATGGACTATTTTTTTCTAAGCCCTGTTTTAATAAAGCTATTTTTTTCAAAGAAGATGTCATAAAAATCAAATATTGTTGTGTTCATTTAAAAACTGAAAGTTTCAATATTATCCTATCACTTTTATTTAACTATCTTCCCTTCAAAATAGTATTTCTTTAGGTCCGTAATATTCTTTACTCACCTAAACCTTTATTAGTGAATTTTGTTATAACTTCTTGGAGCTAACCTTACCACTAACACAATGACCAATATCACACTACATAAATGAAAAATCCAACCTGCCTTATAAGTCCCTGTAAAGTCATGCAAAACTGCTACAAACCAAGGCGGTATTGCAGCAAGTAAAAAACCGCCTCCTTGCATAAGTGCAGATAAAGCACCCGCATTGTTCGGCTCTTCAAAATGGTCTAATGCCACAATAAGTGTTAAAGCAAAACAACCTCCCAAGCCTATTCCTAAACAAATTGCCCATAACACAGATGCAAATTCAGGTATAAAAGCAAGTCCTGCAAAGCCAGCAAATTGCATGAATAGAGTAAACCACAACCACGGACGTCGATCTTTATATTGTCTAGCTAAAATAGGCAAAGACAGAGCCGAGGCTGCTTGACTCAAGGCAAGTAAGGCAAGCAATTTCCCACTTTGAGAAATACTCCAGCCATGATCTTGAAACGAAGGTGCCAGCCACGCAACCACCGAAGAATAGCCACCATTGACCAAACCAAAACACAGCATTAACAACCATGTTCTAGGTTTCTTTAATAACGTTTTTACAGGTGACAGATGGGCAGTCGAACTTACAATGGAGGGTAAAAAAATAAATGTTGATAATAATGCTAATACAGCGGGTATAGTAAAGAAAGCCAGCCCCAGTGACCATAGACCCGTTATATTGGAAATCACAGGTGCCAACCATGCGCCTAATGCACCACCACCCATAAGCATAGCTGAATAAAGCCCCATCATAGGCCCGATATGTTGACTAAACTCTCGTTTAATAATTCCTGGAAAAGCAGCCTGTATCAGCGCGACGCCTAAACCAATAATTATTGCACTAGCAATTAAACCCTCAGCTGTAGGAAATAAAAATCTAAGTGCGCATCCAATACAAATAGTCAGCAAAGCACCCAAAACAACTCTGCGTTCTCCAACCATGCTCTGTACGATTGGACCAATAAAGGCAATAAGTCCCATCAACATCATGGGCAATAAAGTGAGTAGAGCTATTCCTTGTAGACTTAATCCGGTACCTACTCGAATCTTTGAGACTAAAGGACCAATACTGGTCATAAAAGGTCTGAAATTAAGTCCAACCAGAGCGACTGTCAAAATAAGCATGGGACGAGCCAAGAAAGCTTCAGACTGCTTCATTACTTTAGGCCCGATTGCTTAGCTTGATAATTTTTCCAAAACACATAAAGATCGGTACGGTCTTCAAATCGAACAGGCACATATTCGATTTTCATGGACTGTTCAGCAAATGGTTTTACAAGATCGGTATATATTTCAGCTGTAGATAAACCAAATGGTGCGCCATCTTCATTAGAATAAGCATAGTTAACTGTTTTTATACCCGCTAAACGCATTGCAGCCATACACATAGGACATGGATGCCCGCTTGCAAATACCGAACAACCTTCTAAATTCGCGGTTCCTAGAATTTGGCTGGCTGCACGAATTGCCAATAGTTCAGCATGTGCAGTCGGATCATTGGTTGTCAAAATTTGATTAACACCTGAAGCAATTACTTTGCCATCTTTTACAATTACTGCACCAAATGGTCGGCCACCTTTTTCTATATTGTTATAAGCAAGCTCAATGGCTTGACGTAAAAATTCCTGATTTGCTTTCATTTATTCCTCCTCCATCTACTTTGCACCAGCTACAAGAAGGAGTTTTTCAATTTCACGATATCCTCTTGTACGTGCATGTTGTAATGGTGTGATCCCATCTTTATCTGCCAAATTCGGATTGGCACCAGCTTTTAGCAAAAGCGCCACAATTTGCTGATAGTTGGATTTGCCATTACCTAAAATGATTGCTTCTAGTAAAGCTGTCCAACCTAAATTATTGACATGATTTACGTTTACACCTGCGGCAATTAAAGTACGGACAGTTTCTACATGGCCCCGTTCTGCTGCTGGAATAAGCGCGGTTCCCCCATAACGGTTAGTACTCTTTAAATCGGCACCATGCATGAGTGTCATTCGTAAAATTTTTAAATAACCTTGTGCGCCTGCATACAAATAAGGACTATCTTGTATATTATCTTTCGCATTTACATCTGCGCCGGCCTCAATCAACATATGAGCAGCATGTATATTGTTTGCTCTTGTTGCCACCATTAATGCTGTTGAACCTGTTTCATCACGTGCATCAATTAAGGTCTTTTGAGACAAAATATGTTTTATTAACTGAATATCGTCATTTGCAGCTGCCATGTGTAAAGGGTATTCATCTTTTGCATTTACCGCATTTGTAAAACCCAAAGCGCCCATCGCAATGATCAGATTGATCCATATGAGGGACTTGCGCATGAAACACTCCAAATAAAAATGAATTGCATAACAATTTGGCACTAGAATAAGCGCGCTTAAAAGTATTTGGAAATTAAATTATTTAATCGATTGTATTAAGATTATAAATACTTAAGCATCTTGTTCTCTGCGTAATTGATGGTATTCATTTATGTTTGACCCTCGTCTTCTTCGTGCATTTGTAACCATTTTCGAAAGTGGTAGTTTTACAGCCGCCGCTGATAAGTTGCATCTGACACAATCAACTATTAGTCAGCAGTTAGCACGCCTCGAAGAATCGGTTGGTCACTCCCTTATTGATCGCACAGCAAGACCATTACAATTAACAGCTTCAGGTGAATATTTAATTGGTTATGCTCAAAGAATTTTGACGCTTCAACAAGAGGCTGAGGCGGTCTTAAAAGATCCAGCTGGCAGCATTCCTATTCGAATTGGATTGCCAGAAGATATGATGAGTACTGCTATGGCAGAAGTTTTCGGTCTATTTGCTCAAGAACATCGTACTATTCGGTTAGATGTCACTTCAGGCTTAAGCCGTAACCTGACAGAGCGCTATCGTAATGGTGAGCTAGATATTGTTATTGTGAAAGAATCAGCAGCCAGCGCCGATTGTTATGCCTCTTTTCCTGAAGAAATGGCATGGTTTGAAAGTAAAAATGCGATTACGCCTTTGTCTGAACCAATTCGTTTAGTGACCTTTCCTCAAGGTGGACTTTACCGAGATGAAATGTTTGAAACATTAGAACGTGAACGGCGACGTTGGTATATTGCTTTTACAGGCAGTAGTTTAGAAAGTGTTCTAGTAAGTGTCGAAACAGGTTTGGGAATATCTTTACTGCCAGTAAGTACAACAAAAGGCCGTCGTGTACGTAGATATAAATCTTTAGGTGAAGCTTCACCTATGGTTGTTTCAATTTATACATGGGAAAAAGCTGGGTTGATTTCCCAGCTTGTCGATCACATGGCTACCGTTTTACATGATCGCTTCCAATCAGGCTCCTAGGTTTAACTGATGTCATTTAAGCTTTCAGCAATTAACTTTTCCGCCATTTCTTGAGTTTTCTTCAAGCCTGGCATTCTATATTCTGTATGGCCATAATCTTGTATAGATTTCCAGCGACCACCCCAAGTAAGCCCGACGGACTCAGCAACTTGCCCATATAGGCGGTAACCCTGCATAGCCCATGGGTCACGTTCAGAAATAACAACTTTACCGTTTCGCTTAAAGGCCACATCTGCCGCTAAACCAAATTGATGATAACTTTGATACCCTTTTGCTCTGGTTGTATTCGGATTGCCTGCCAACATATTTTGACGTGCTGGACTACGATAACCTTCAAGCAAAACAAGTTCATAACCATATTGTTCTTTCATAATTTTAAAGACCATAAGCAAACGCTGCTTATAGCGTGGGTTCATTTTATCCCACTTACGGTTGACTAAACTCGTATCTAAAATCGCACGGCCATCAAAACTTGTATTATCAATTGGTGAAGAATTTATAACACCACTTTCTTGAGAAGCATATTGCTGCTCTAACTGAGTTGCTTCAACAATTGCAGCTTCAATCAGGCTTTCATCTACTTCAGGTGGAGGCGATAATATTTCTCCATTTAATAATGCATAAATTTGCGGATCAGTTTTTTTAAGATACTCGGCTTCAATTCGTGTTGAACTGATTGGTCGAGTAAAAGCAAAAATTAAAATACTGGCAAATAAAAAAAATCCTGCAATTACAATCCACCACTGCTGTAAATGCCAATGTGATTGTAGTTTTTCAGGAGCCGCAGCCTGATTCATTGTTTGAGCAAATTGTCTAACTTGATTTAGCTGCCGACGCCCCTGAGGTAATAAAGATAGAACAAATGTTCTACCCTTATTTCTTAACTCATAAGACATCAAAAATGCTAACCCTATAGCAAGGCAAGCAAAACAAAAGAAAATTAGAAAAATCATCATGACTTAACTAATTCACAGCAAATGGACTTCGTGTAATCTTAATATCAACCGAAGCTTTAGGTGGTTCCACATCAGCCTCTTGTTCAACCGGAGCTTTATTTACCTCAGCGGGTTTGGCTTGAACCACTTTCGTCTGGGTAGCCGGTTTTTGCTGAACTACCTGTAGTTTTGGCTGTACAGGTTTAGCTACAGCCTGTTGCTTAGGTACAACCTGTTCACCTGTTAACTGTGCATCAAAAGGTGAAACACGTTGCGGGTTAGGTACTGCCTCTTTATGAGGAGCAGGCTTAAAAATGTTACTTAACTCATTCTCTTTAGGTTGCTCAAAACCATCATGGCTCATCGGATCAGTTTGCTCTTGCTGATCACTTACTGCTTGATCATGTGCAGAAGAATTAGTCATCAAGACTTGGTCAAGCTCCTGATCTTGATTCGATTTGCTCTCAACACTTGTAGGGTCGGATGAATACGGTTGAGACAAGAACAGGAACAGCGAGATACTTACAAAAACACCTGCAATAATACCAATGATGATATAGATTACGGGTGATCTCGACTTTTTTTTATTCGATTGCAAAACTCGAATAGAAGTTGGTTTTTCCTGAGCCATTTCTTTCCATCATCAAGGTAAGTAAATTGTAATATGTGCCTGCTCTTGTGGGGCAGAAATCACATTTTGATAATTAGATAATGCTTTATCATTTTGATTGTTAAGCATAAACCTTAAACCTGCAAAGGTAAGTAATGCAAAAATCAATAAGAAAATCAAAATCCAGAAAAAAGGTAACTCACGATGGATAATATTTCGTATCTGATCAGGAATTGCCGAGAATGGCGAGAAGGCCACTTTTTTCCCTTTCAGATAATCAATTTCATCGCCTACTCGTGCCACCAAATGGTTAAGGCTTTCAATTGACTCAATTCGGTATTTACCCTGAAAACCTAATAATAAGCAGTAATGGAAGACTTCAAGAGCAGCTAATCGCTCTTTTCCACGACTACGTAGTTGCTCTAAAATTTCGAAGAATTGATAACCCGCTAACTGAGAACCAAAGAGACTTAACTGTAATGGGCTAATTAACCAAGAATTTTGTAAATTAAAATAGCTTGGATCTTGCTGGGTTACGATCGTTTCATCAATTAGCGCACAAAACGCATATTTAGCATCATGAATATCATCAGCTGAAAATTGTAACTTTTTCGCTTGTTGCTCAAATCGATTAAGCAAATCTAGAATTTTTTCACGAAAGCGCTGTGGATCAGCTGGCACATACTGATTTCGAATTAAAAAGATTAAGTAAAAACCATCATGCAATAAATCAATCAGATTAATTGCCTGTAACTTTACTTGGGACTGGCTATTATTATTCCCCCCTGTCCCAATTTGCCCATCGTCAAATAAAGAAGGAGCACCTGTAGATTGTGACATTTTTCTCTCCTTTATCTTTAAGCGTTCATGACCGCAATCAGCTCAATACTGATATCTTGGAATCCAGCCGGAACATAAATACAAATCGTTTCTGAATCCAACATACGTTGATAGAGTTCATGATGCGGTTCGATTTCAAAATAGCTCACACCCGAACGTACTGGAATAGCAGTTGGAACTTGGATTAAGTGATGTAATGGAATTGCTGGTAATGCTGCAACAACACGTTGTTCAACATCTAAAGTACTACCGATTTTAAAACGTAGAGGAACGATTTGAATCAACTCGTGGGTCTGCATCGCGCTACTTGATACAGCAATATAAAGTCTGGTATCTCGAGTAATCTTATCGGTTTCGAGACTTCCCACCCAATATGAAGGGCGAATTTCTTTAAGGGCAATACTGATGTAACGACTCGAAATAATCGTATCGAGTAAATCACGTAAAATTGTGTCGAGCTGGGTGAAGCTCTCTTGCAAATTATGATGTTTATATGCAGGCAACTGATCAACTTCATAAGCTGTCGAGAAAGTTAATAATGAACCTGCCAAACGTAGCAATTCAAAGAATAAGCGTTCCGGATGAATTTGCGGATATTGCAAGAAATGGCTCAGACCAGCATGAGCAGTATTTAAAGCATTTACCAACCAAAACGAAACGATATCACCTGAACGGAATTCAATTAATTTCTGCTCATTTTCTCGGTTATTGGTTTGAATCGTTTTAATTTTTGCCTTAATAACATTCAAGGTTCTTTTTAAATTTGAAACCAAGGTCTCAGATGCATCGACATGCAAAATGGGCGGAATAAATTTGCGGTCAATTTCGAAAGCACCTGAACTCTGACGTTTAATTTTGCCTATTGGCAAATACAGGAAACCATCTAAATTATGATCAGGATTACTATGTGCATCTAATAATTTAAACACAGCTCGACGACGTAATAAGCTGATATCAGCCTCTGTCGCGTTTGTGAACAGATCATGGGTCTCAACCAAATGTGATTGATAGCGCCCCTTTTGTGATTGATTTTGATCGATTAAATTTTGTTTATTGGCTTGTAATAATGGTAATGCCAAATAGATGACCATTTCACCACGTAAATTAAGCTCATCAAGCAAAATAGGTTCAGGTAATAAGTCATAAGCAGGCGCTTGATATATTTCACCGTCTTGCCAAATCATTTCTACCGATTCAAGTGCAAGAATATGCGTACTTAACTGTGCTTCATCAAAACTAAGTTTTTGAACGCCATAGGAAAATGGCACAACAGCACGAACCGTATGATTTAAACGTTGTTCATGATAGGTATCTTGAATCTGGAAATGTTGAGGTCTTAAAAATAAACCTTCGCCCCACAGGACTTTTTCAGCTTTAAACATATCTCTTTACCAATCTTTATTCATATTCATTTTTAGGTTGAACACCTAACATTTCCTGAACCATTTGTAATGGATGCTCATCTTTAATCACTTGTGCTAACCATTCATGCAACGGCATTTGGCTCCATTTAATGGTCTTTTGGAGCATATAGCTCACAGGACTATGGGGCTCATTTGCTTGAAAATAATCAGCTATTTCTTGCAGCACTTTCATTGCTTGCTCGCGATTGGCCAAGTGAGTTTGTGCTTGTGGCTGAAACATAGGCTGGTCTGATACGATTTGTACAGGCACTTGATTTTCCATAGACGGTGTCGTGATGACAGCGGCCTGTTCTTGGCTCGGCGCAAGCCCAGTACCAAAAGCCTCTGCTTTGTAAATTTTACGTAAAGTGCTGTGTATTGTTTCAAATGCAGAATCAATTGCAGCAAAACTCGGTGAATCTAATCCCATTAAATGGTCGAGTGTCTGCTTTAAAACATTCCACTCCGTTAAAACCGAATTAAACTCTTGATAATTTGAGTATTGAAAGGTTTTAGAGGTATTAAAGATCGCTTGATCAAATTGTTCTAATTCAGATGGACCTGACTGACTCTCGTACTCTTCTGTTTGCTTACGGCGTATATTTTCGTGATATAGAAAATTATCGTAATCAAGCAAGTTATAATAAGGAGCTGTGTTAGTTAAAGGTACTTTCTTCAACAGCATTGGCAACTGATTAATAAGTCCTTGTAATAAACCAATACGCTGATCCAAATCATCATCTTCAATAATCGGATGAATATCCTGCCAATATTGGTTCAGCATGGTATGAGTTAAAGTGATTCCCTTTACCATGCCTTCAAAACCATTTAGATGAGTCCAGGCTTCTATTACCCAAGTTAATAGACGGATATCTTTGGTTTTTTCAATGAGCAAAGTGCTTACACTCTTCGCAACAAAGTCCCAATCTGCCTGCTTCCGTTCAGCAACCCAATCCCCCTGATCTAATAATAGATCATCCTGTGTTCTGGCTTTCTTTATCTCGTGAAATTCATTAGAAAATGAATAATCCTCACCACAAAGCAAGCTGTCATTAATGGGTTTAAGTAGTTCAGAAATATCAATACTCATCTAATTTTGGCTCTATTAAATTTTTAAACTTCTGATTTCAACTTTTTACTAGTCCGTTTTTTGGCAGGCTTCGCCACAGGATCTAGTAAATATTGGATCTCGTCATCTTTCGCATCAATCATGATCAATTTCGGCAATTTTTGATCTGCTAACGCCACTAAAATTTCAGTTGCCAAAGCAGGTAAAACTGTAGAATTTAAGATGTTATCAACATTACGGGCGCCACTATCCACTTCAGTACAACGGCTGAGTAGCAACTCGACCAAGTCATCTGAATATTGAACTTCCGTTCCATATTGTTTTTCAATTCGAGCAGTAATTTTGCCCAATTTATGTTTAATAATTCGAACCAATAAATCATCATGCAATGGGAAATATGGCACAACTCTCATACGCCCTAAAAAGGCTGGCTTAAACTGTTTATATAAACTCGGCTTTAAATGTTCGATTAAATCTTCTGCGGTAGGCCATTCTTCTACAGGCTGATTTAAACATGCCTGCATAATTGCACTCGAGCCCGTATTTGAAGTTAATAAGATTGTCGTGTTTTTAAAATCAATAACGCGCCCTTCACCATCCTCTAAAGTACCTTTATCAAATACTTGATAGAACAACTCCTGAACATCGCTATGTGCTTTTTCAATTTCGTCGAGTAACACAACACTATAAGGATTACGGCGTACAGCTTCAGTTAAAACCCCACCCTGACCATAGCCAACATAGCCTGGAGGTGCACCTTTAAGCGAAGAGACAGTATGTGCTTCTTGATACTCAGACATATTAATCGTGATTAAATGCTGTTCACCGCCATATAACTCATTAGCTAAGGCTAAAGCAGTTTCAGTTTTACCAACCCCACTAGGCCCGACTAAAAGGAACACCCCTTGAGGTTTATTTGGATCTTCTAATTTAGCTTTTGAAGTTTTAATCCCTTGAACTAATTGTGTAAGTGCATAATCTTGCCCCATTACACGCTCACCTAATTTATCTTCAAGCGTTAAAATCTGCTTAATTTCATCATTGACCATTTTCCCAACAGGAATACCTGTCCAATCAGAAATAATTTCATTGATGATCTGAGAGTTTACTCGCTCAAAAACTAACGGCTGTTGTCCCTGAATATCAGCAAGGTCTTTGCGTATTAAATTAATCTGATCGTAGGCTTCAGACTCATTAGAATGGCTCTGCGCTTCTAATTCCTGAATTTTACGAACTAGCTCTAATTCTTTTTGCCATTGTTCCTGAGTCTCTTGGATCTCACTTTGTAATGACTCTAGTTGGTTTTTCAGATTTTCTAATCTTTCATGATGTATTGGAATTTGACGGTGTTCATTTTCCAAAATTTGTTGCTCAAGCTTTAAGTTATGTTCTTGTGCTTTTAATTGATCAAGTTTGACTGGTTGTGCATTTTGGGTCAAAGCTACACGCGCTGCTGCAGTATCAAGAACACTTACTGCTTTGTCTGGGAGTTGACGACCACTAATATAGCGGTGAGAGGCATGTACAGCCGTTACAATTGCTTCATCATCAATTTGTAAATTAAAGTGATTTTGCATTACGGGAATCATTGCACGTAACATATCTACAGCAACTTCTTCGGTCGGTTCTTCAACCTTTACCACCTGAAAACGGCGGCTTAATGCAGCATCTTTCTCAAAATACTGTTTATATTCTGCCCATGTTGTTGCAGCAATAGTACGTAACTCGCCACGAGCAAGTGCAGGTTTTAAAAGATTGGCAGCATCGTTTTGCCCCGCTTGGCCACCTGCTCCAATAAGCGTATGCGCTTCATCAATAAATAAAATAATAGGATGAGCCGATGATTGGACTTCTTGAATAACTTGCTTTAAACGGTTTTCAAATTCACCTTTAACACTTGCCCCAGCTTGCAAAAGCCCCATATCTAAAACGTGCAAATGAACATTTTTTAATGCTTCAGGAACTAAACCTTGAGCAATTTTTAAAGCCAACCCTTCAACTACAGCTGTTTTACCTACACCTGGCTCACCAGTTAAAATTGGGTTGTTCTGACGTCTACGCATTAAAATATCGAGCATCAAACGAATTTCATATTCACGCCCAATAACAGGGTCAATCCCACCATTCTTCGCTTTTTCAGTTAAATTAATTGTATATTGATCTAAAGCAGGTGTTTTTTGAGTTTTTGCAGTTGGAGTCGCGGCTTGTTCTAATTCATCTGCTTGTGAAGATGTTTTTGATTCTTCTTGTTGTTCTACACTTTTTTCACAAATTTCAAGAAACTTATGTTTCATTGAGTCTATCGGGAAAAGATCAAATAAACTCGAAGCTCTCGTTGCAATTTGATAGAGGTCTGGTGCAGTTAATAATGCAACCAGTAAATGACCACTACGAATGACAGGATTTTGTTCTGCTGAAGCCAATAACCAAGCTTGTTCAAATAAACGAACAATTGATTTAGCAAAAATTGGAGTACGTGTATTACCTTTTGGTAATTGAGAAATTGTTTCTTTTAAATCATCTGCTAAAGCATCGGCTGAGATTTTATATTTTTTTAATAAAATTTTTAAATCGTTTTCTAAAGGCTGATTAAGTAACTCTAAAAATAAATGTTCAATTTCAATTTCGTAGTTTTGCTGAAGAACACAAGCATTAGCAGATTTTTCTAAAGCAGTGCGTGCAGCTGTAGAAAGTTTTGTAATTAAAATTTTTAAACTACTCATCATTACTCTCAATATTTTTAAATAATTTAATACTTAAAATCATAATGCCCGTATATTACCAAAATTTAGCTTTATCCGACAAATAACCCAGCATTACAATCATTAATATGATTTATTAGATTTCTTATATCTGAATAAAAAATCTAATACCATTTAAGATCATTTAATTAGTACACATATCTTTTTAACTTAACCATTTAAGAAAAAAGATATACCCTCTGCTACCCTTGATTAACCAAACTTTGTTTCGGTAATAATTTACAGCCACACGATAATGAATCATTTACTCTTGCTGCTGCTTTTCCCATCACTTGCATATTTGGGTCACCGGAAACAATCGTAGAAACCGTTTTATGCGCCGGACAAGTTGCTTTATCACCTACACATGCAATTGCGATTCCCTCAATTAAAAATGCACTATTACCAGAAATGACTTGCCCTCCACCTGTCGTTGGGCATCCAATCGTAATGTAAGGGCTAGCCATATTCTTCTCCTTATCCCTATAAAACGGTGAACTCAATTCGGCGGTTTTTCTTTCTACCTTCCGCAGAAGTATTGTCCGCTACAGGCTTAGATGAACCTAAACCTTCGGTAGATAAATGATCAGCAGGAATATTCTTACTAATTAAATAATTTTTAACTGCTAAAGCTCGATCTTGGCTGAGTTTTAAGTTTTTGGTCGCATCACCAGAACTATCGGTATGCCCCACAATTTTGACTTTTTTCCCGCCCACTTTATTTAAAGCAACAGCCATTTCATCAAGAATCTTTTGCCCAGCTTCAGTTAATACTGCACTACCAGATTCAAATTCAATAATTCGATTTTTTAAAGCATCATCAATAATCTTCTGCTCAGCCTGATTTACAGAAAGCTGGGAAAATAATTGATATGGAGGCTGTACCAAACTCTGAAAAGACTGAATGGTTGGCTGTATTTCTGTCGGATTTAGCATTTTCCCGGTCAGTTCAAATCGGGTTCCATTAACACTTAACTTACCCTGAGAAACTTTTTTAAGATCAGGTGTAATCACTCGTGTGACAGAGTCACTCCATCCATTTGGAGCAGCAACTGGTCGAACTTGTATTTTATCGACAACTTGATCTGCACCATAAACAGACTGCATTTTCATTAAAATAGCCTGTTTACTTGCTTCATTTGGCACTACACCTTCTACAACTATTGGCTGTGCTAAAGCATAATTCGCAATTGCATATATAAAACAGCCTTTTATAAATTGTGAAAGTTTAATTTGATATTTTTGATTCATTGTTATTCACCCAAAAAAGTCTGTCTAAATAGTTTTAAACCTTGATTTAAACTTAATTGGCGTTGACATAAAGATTGTTCTAGCGTTGCTAAACCAGCATTCTGTTCCAAATAAGTATCAATCCATTGAGCTTGTATTAAAGAAACCCAATGTTTGCTATCCATATTCTGAGTAAAAATATCGCTAAGAGCTAAAATATCAGCACCCTGAAAACCAAAGAATAATACTGGCTGCTCCCGATGTAACAATCCAATTAATACTTCGGTATTATGCTGTTTTAAAAAACGACAAATAATACTGACCCAGAATGCCGCTATTTCATAACAATAAGCAGGATTATTAATCGGTAGAATCAAGACTTTATTTAAACGGCTAGTCCCATTTTGTAAAATTGGTTGTAGTAGTAATCCTAAACCAATCATGCTTTGAGCTAACTCATAAATACTTAGCTTCATTAACTGAGCAAATGAATGCATGGTATGATTTTCATAAAAACCTACACATTCACGTTCAGATAAAACCTGAATTTGATTTGGTAAATGATTTAGCTTACCAAATAATAAATCAGAATCTTTAATCCCTCTTAATGCACGATTATTTTGAAATAAATCAACTAAGACATGCTTATAGCTATAAGGTGCATATAGTAAATTTTCATATGGTAAATCAATCTCAAGTAAATGACTGAGTACCATCGGAAAAGCTCGACCTGAACTGTCTTCGCTCGCCAACAAATTAGCAGCCAAGAACATGTTCTCTTGTGGATTTGCAATAAAGAAATCCAATGAAGGCAACTTGCTATATGCTTCTTTGAACATATTTGACTGCATTGCATATTCCAATGCTTCTGTTATCCACTGATCAAGTACCTGTATTAAGGCATATTGACCTTTTGTCTTTAAGAAGTCACCACGTGCAGGGCTTTTCCCGTAATACAGAGGAGTTGTTTTTAATGTATGCATCAATGCTCCTCCTTGAATGTAGAGGTTAGTTTCCATGTCATGGCTTAATTCCCGCAGCAGGTTGTGCTAGTGCAGAAACTGGATTTTCAGTTTTGGCAGGAGCAGCTGCCTGAGCTGGTGCTTGCTGTGCGGATACAACGCGAGCAGCCTTATCCGCAGTTACTTTGTCAACCAGTTGCATACCAGAGTAGCCACGGCTTGAACCGATACTTCCTGAATTACTACTAATAAGACGGAAGTTCATTTTCACAAAGAGTGATGGATCTGTCTTACTGCGCCAAAGCATTTCAAAACCACCGTTTTGCTCTTTACGCTGTGCACTATCGATTAAACGGTTAATCCCGTATTCGCCTGGTTCATCAAAAATGGTATGTGTTTGACCTTGTAAATCTACAGCCGTAATACGAGCACCCGGAATACTGCCTTGATTTGGCCAAATAAAGTTAACCCATTGCTGCACCCCATTTTCATAAGTCATACGCTGACCATCAATATCAACGGTATATGAAAGTAACTGCGGGTTTTGAATTGGGTAGAACTGGAAGTTAGACTGATTGGTTGCCGGAGCAGCTGGTGCTTGGCTATTTAACTCACCTGTTGCCATTCCATTTGTAGGTGCAACATAGCGTTGGAAGTTCATAACAAATTGTGGGTTTAAACTAATCCCCAAATCTTTCCATGTTTTGGAGGTTAAGGTATAACCGCGGCGGATAACAAACGGGTCTAAACTCTCTTTAACAAAACGGGAAATACTGCCGTTCTCACCAAGAATTTGTCCAATTTCACTACTTGTTGCTTGTAAAGAAGCTGATGAGTTAAATGGATATTTCTTAGCAAGATTTGCAGTAAATGGTTGATAGGCTTGCATTACCCATAGCTTATTAATTTCATCTTGAGTAGGTGTAATTAAACTTTCAAAGGCTTGGGTAAGTGGACTCACCACTAATTTTTGTAGAAGTTGCTGATCAATTTCACTGAAACCAACCGCCATCTTTTCATCTACAATTTTTTGAGTCTGGTTAAATACCGATGTCTGCTCATTTAAAGTTTGCTTAACCAATGTCATCGCATTCGGTCCGATCTCACCCGCATTCTTAAGTTCATTAAACTTACTACGTACTAAGGCAAGATTCGTCATATATTCATCAAGCAAAGATTTACCTTGCTGATCATCACGTTTACGAACCAATTGATAGAACATTTGATATTCTTGAGAAATAGGCCCTTGAGCATTCGTTACAGCCTGATTTGCTAATTGTTTATCATCATGGTTTAAAACCTTACGTTTAAACCATGCAATAAATCCTTTTTGAGGCGCTGCTAACTCTGCTTGAACAACCGGATTATCCCAGTTTGTTTCAATGGCTACGCGTTCAATAAGCATGCGAATTGGTGAATTTTGTGGTTCGCCCAATACATCAATATTTTTAACTTGCTGAGCAAACTGAGTTGCTTTTGCATAGTGAATGCCACTTAAGAATTTTCTCCACTCTGCAATATATTCTTGTTTATACAATGCAGTAAGCTGCTTTCTGATTTGCTCTGGACTACCAGAGAAAGTTAAATCATCAGATTGACGGCTATTAAGCACCCAGTCTTTAGTATCCGTAGGTTTGTCTGCTGCTTCCTCAATTGCTTTTTCTACATACTCGTTCCAAGCTTTTTGAGTAAATACCCCTGGTAATGCATAACTACCCAATACAATATTTTTATTTGCGTCACCTACAATCTGGCTTACAGTTAAAGCTGGAAAGCGCACAGCAGCACGCATTTTAATTTCATTATAAACACGGTCACGTGCTGGCATACCTCTAATAACAGAGAGCAATACTTGACGTGTCTGATCCACGAGTTGAGAGTCAGCATCCAAGATCGGGAATTGTTTATCATTTGCCAATGTCATTGCATAAGATAAGATCTGCTCAGCTTCTTGGATCATATCTGCACGTGGCATCTGCCCTTTATTGGCATCAAGCCAAGAACGCCAGAAACGCGTTACCTGATCACTTAAGTGACTTGCATCCATATACTGTGGATTGCTCATCATTAAATATGCTTTTAAAGCATTATAAGCATCTTGAGGGTTGGTATCCGAAGGCTCTAAATATTGCTGAGTTTGAGCAGTTTGCTTGATCTCAACATTGGTATGATTTGCTTTTAAAGTTGCTTCGTTATTTTTTACACGTTGCAAATACTGAGCAATATTTTGCTGTGTAGGTATCAAAACAATTTGCTTAACACCTTTTAAATATTCAGCTTTTAATTTTTCACGTAGCTCATTACCTTGATATAAACCAAAACTAAATTTTAGTGGTCTATTTTCATCAAATTCGTCTAACTGTTGTAGACGTCTTTGCAAGATAAGTAAGGCCTCTAATTGAGTCGACAATTGTTGACCTGAACTCTTTTCCAATTGAACAACTTTATTTAAATCAGCTTGAACTTCAGCAATAAGTTGTTGATTGTTACGATATGACCAAACCCACACACCTAGAATAATGGATACGCCAGCTAAAGCACCAATAAATGCAATATAACGCTGACGCTTTTTGCTTGTATTGACATGCTGTTTAACCAGATCTTTATCTTTTAAAATGACATCTGAAAACAAGCCTTTTAAGAAATAACCATGGTTAGGCGTTGTTTTTAGTTGATCTTTTACTTCACTTTGAGCAATTTGGGAAAGCTGGAATTCCTGTGCAATTTGCTCAGTCATTGGACTTTCTATTACGCCTTCTTGCAAAGCACTTGTGAAATAAAACCCGCGGAAAACTGGTTGGAACTGGTAAGGGTTATCTTCAAACAGTGTCGCAATAAAACTTTTTAATGCTGGTTTTAATGTCTTAAATTCTAATGGGAAAGTCATCACACTAGGTGAGATATTTTGAGAATGTCGACGGCTAAGATGAGTTGAACTGACCCCTTTTAAACCGTCATAAAGAATATTGTAGTGTTTCTCAAAAAGATCTACGGCATTATGAGAAGAGCTTTGCTCATATGGTAGTGTTGCGCCCCACGCCTGATTATATTCTTGCGCTTCATAGAATTCGAAAAATTCGGTAAAACCCGCGATCAAATCCATTTTTGAAAAGACTAGATATACGGGTACAACTACTTCTAAACGTTCGGTTAAATCCTGAATACGAGCGCGTAAATTTTTCGCAAGTTTTAATGAGTGTTCAGGACTCTGACTAACAAGCTCAGCAATACTAACAATAAGAATTAAACCATTTACTGGTGCCTTCGAACGGTTCTTCTTTAAGATATTTAAAAAGCCTAACCATTCAGAGTGATCTTCACTATAGACCGAATAACGTCCAGCGGTGTCGAGTAAAATACCCTCAGTCGAAAAAAACCAGTCACAATTACGCGTACCGCTTAAACCAGCCGAAACCATTTTTTGATGGGTTTCTTCAAAAGGAAACTTTAAACCAGAATTATAGATCGCAGAACTTTTACCAGCAGCCGGGTTACCAATGACCATATACCATGGCAACTCATATAGTGCTGCGTTCCCCTTTTTATCGCCTAACTTTGACTTACGAATCAATTGAATAGATTCTTTCATTTGTTGGCTAATAAGTTGTAGCTCTTCTTTATCTTTATTTTTGCCGTACTCTGCTTGGGTATCCTTTTCAATCGCTTGCGCAAGTTCTTCACCTTGGACAGCATGCTTTTTACGCTGAATTAGCCAATAAATTCCATAAGCGATGAGCCCTAAAGCATATGCAGATGCTAAAGCCCAAAATATATGGCGAGGAATTGAAGTATAGGAAGACATCAATGCCACGAACAATGACAAGGCGATAATTGCTTTAGGATTCGTGATGTACTGCCACAAGTAGCCTAAAATTGTATGCATTCTATTCTCGTTCTAAGTTCAAAGTTTAAATTAGCTATTCAACACCATCGCATCATCTTCTGAATTTTCAGTGACACTCTGCACAAATGTATGTGCTGACACTGTATTTTCTCCAAAGACAAAAGGAACGATATGTTCAGGAAAATGCATACTGAGCATAAAGCCATAAATATCAACTAAATGCTGGGTATGCCCCAATGAAGATTTCACATAAATATAGTGATGTGGTTCAACAGATGTTTGTGCAAACTGCTGTTGTAATTGCTTCGCTGCTTTTATATCTGTCTGATCTGAAAGAATAAGTACATATGGCTCATCTCCCTCATACTGCTGTAATTCATTTAAGTTCAGCGTATGAAGAACTTTGGCTGCTTTTTCTTGGCCCACCACAATTTTTAAGTTTTTAGCTGGTTCGAGTTCTTCGATTTTTAATGATGGGTCCGCAAGGAGGCAGCTTGCAGCAAATTCAGCCGGAATATAATCTTTGACCATCCATGATTTTTCATCAATAAGATCTTGATCAATCTCTGAATCAACAGCCAGCATGAGAAATACCTCATGTTCTTTCTTTTGAATGCGTTTTAATAAATGAATAAATTCTTGATAAGCTACACGCTCACCCAAAAAGTGATATTCGATATGAACTTTTTGAGAAATAATGCCAATCTCATTAAAAAACTCTAAAATCAGATCATTACTTTGCTCATCATTCCAAACATGTAATAAATCTTCTGGAAGAAAAATATGCAAATTCAGTCGATTTAAACGGTGTACTTCAACTACGGGTGTTTCCGCATCTTCATATTCGCTATTTGGATCGACCCATGCAGAATGCATATGATATTCACGGATCTGATGAGATTCATAAAATAAAATTGAGCGCTTTAAATGTTCAGCCAAGCGATACAAATTCTCTATATTTTGTTCTAGTTGTTGCCTGATTAAAGACATGATACGAACTTGTCTTGGTGAAGCAGCGTATTGAATATCCTCATCATTTGTCTCAGCTAAATCTTTAATTCGATAAGATAAAAGAGGCAATCCATACGAATTCAACAATTGCTCATCAAGCTCCGGACTTTTAAAATTTTGTATTTCTTCAATAATAGTTTCATTCTCGCCTAGGGCATGTATAGCAAAAGCGGAATATACATTAAAATCTAGCTGTTCTAGAGGTTGTTCAATTGCAGCAGATGATTTTTGACTATCATCATCTTGACTTTGATTTGCAGCCTGCTCTTTCTTTTCTTTGTAGCTTTTATAAACACTATAAATTAACCAAGGTGATAAGATCACCAAAGTAATGATTGCTGGCAATAATAAAAAATAAAGGAAAAAGTCGATTTTATTTGGGTTATATTGAACATCACGCCAGTAGAAAATGATAATTCCACTAACAACTGTAAAAATAGCGATGAATGAGAGTAATATTTTTTTAATCATATTTGCTCTCCAATAAGGCTATAACATGTTTCATCGTTATGTGTATTAGGATTACGAGACATTAAAAAAGCGCCTTGCCCTAAACCACTTTCTTGGCCTTGAGTTAAGCGAACAGGTTGTATTTCAGTCTCATCCAATATCAATCTTAAATCTATCGATAAAGTTGGACTGCACCAGGTTTCTACGATTTTTTTGAGCTTTAAGCTAAGCTCTTGATGAGGTAAAAATTTTAAATATTGCTGACGCTTAAGCGGACCTATTTGAATCTCAATTTTTCCATCAATTTGTTGAATCGTTTCCCCACAAAATGTGTTAATACCAAGTAAGCTCGGTTGACTTCCGCCTAAAGTGGTTAGCTGATCACCCGCTAACTTAAACGATTCCTGTACAAACTCTTTAATTGTAATTTCATGCTTAAAAATACAACTCAACATCGTCTTTAAAGCATGAACCGTATTATTTTGCCCCTGCATTAGGCCTGAAAATTCAGCGAAATATTCATCCAAGTCTTGTTGCTGATGTTGTGAGCGAACATAGCCATTCAATGCATGGAGAATATCCAAATAATCATTTTTATTTTCAATTTCATAGCGCACAGGCAAGTGATAAGTAATACTTGACTCAACATACTGACTGGTCAACTTATGATTAAATAAGCTTAAAAACTCTTTCGTTTCAGCGCGTTGTTGCCTTGGAGCCTGCTTAATTTTATTTGTATATGTATAAGGTAATGCACCTTGTATACCAGTCAGACCAACGATCAGGTTTGTTAAATGAACACGCTCATCTACTAACTCTAAACTTTCAATTTCAGTGGCTGGAAAATTTAAGTTAAATGAGGTCTCAAATTTAAAATAGTCAGACCATGACAAAGCTGCGTCATTGGCAGGCATATGACGCAATAAACGTGTTGCTTGAATAAACTCAAAAGACTTAGGGCGTTGAAACAACTCAGCCGTTACAGAAGAGTCTTGCCACCAACGTTCTGACTGCATTGGTATAACTCCTGCTGAGATGAATAATCCTTAACCACCAAATCAACAAAACTATTAATTTGAACCTTTAAATTAAAAACACGACTTAATAACTGACTAAAAATATATAAGCTATGCCCTCTAAATACGGATGAATCAATTTGTAATTCAGCTTTTACTCCTCTTACAAACATTGGAAATGGTTTGCCATCTACGAGTTTATGGGTAAGAGAAAATTCTAATTTTTTAATTGATTCTATAATTAAATAGTTTTCTTTTGACTGCGGTAAGTTATATAAAGCCAGCAGCTCTTTAACATGAGAAACAGCATCCCCTTTCATAAGTGCTAAGCTATTTAATGAAAGATGCGAGATCACACGCCACTGTTCACTTTGGCCTTGTTCAAACTTATAAGGCTTTGTAGGTCGTTTTAAAACAATGGCACGTCTCGCCAAGCTACTATCATTTAAATTTAATACGTTATTAGACTGACCCAGTGCTTCATGAGGTAAATCACGGTTTGAACATAATAATTTGGTACTAATAAAATCTGAGCGCGTTGAAAATGGATTTAAATTTTTAGAAATAATCGAATAGCCCATTTCAACGAAATTGGACTGTAACTTTTGATAGTTTACTGAGTAAAAAAAGCGAGCTGTATCATTGTGGTAATGGCTCATCGCAAAAAAAGCCAAAACAGGAACATAGCTTTCTTCCTGATTTGTTTTTTCACGCACCATATTCATCTCAAGTATTGAATATACCTGATAAAACTCAGGATGATGTGCATCTGTAACTAAAGGATATTCTAACTGCTTGTGAACTATCTTCTGAGGTTCAGCATATTTTTCAAATAAATTAATTACTGGGGTAGTAAATAATTTAAAGTTTGCAATATTTAGCTCAGAATAGTTTCTAACAACGGCTTGATCATTTAAGTTTAATTTGAAATGAATTAAAAGCTCAAATTCGGATACATGCTGAGGTATTCGCTTTAAAAAATCCAAATCGAGCTTAAGATAACTAAACTTTTCCGGGAAACAAAAGTATTCCATCAACAAACGATAAGCATGATGGGTATGTTGATCAAGCGGTAATAAACTTTCTTGTTCTGCAAAACCAATCAATTCGAATGGATTCTTGCTCAATTCTACAATTGTTTGTCCATATTTAACCGCAAAACTGGTTCCTTTTTTGAAAATACTATCAAGGACCTGTAGAGGAAAATTAGAGATAGCATCCAAATAAATAGGAAGCTTCTCATCAGTTAAACAAGCATGAGCGTTATTAAAAATTTCAAATTTAAGGCTCAACGTCGCATTTTGATTTAAGTGCATATGTGCACTAGGTGTAGTTTTAAAATCTAAACCACTTAAATGAATAGGCAGTAATTTAACATCTTGAGTTGTATTAAACTCACACTGCACCCCTTTGAAACTACGAGATTTCAAAACCGTATGATGAGGTACAAGATGAGGTTCTGTAAGCTGTTTAATCTTATTAATATCTTCAAAACTAACAACTGAACACGCAGGAAAATGTCGTAAGTATTGAGGAAACATCACCTCAAATAAAGAACGAGTAAAAACATCGTAACTGTCTGTTAGTTTTTTATCGATTCGAGCAGCAATCAGCGAAAAAGCCTGAATCAGACGTTCAATATGTGGGTCATCAATTTGCTCTTGATTTAAAGATAAGCGCTGAGCAATTTTTGGATATTTTTGGGCAAATTCCCGAGATTGTTGTCCAAATTCTTGTAATTGTTTTTCATAAAACGGTAAAAGCTCTTCTATCACAACACACCCACTACGCTTAAGTTCTTGCTGAAATTACATATTGCTGCGTTGTTGGTTTTAACAATGCATCAAATACAACAGGTTCATATAAGGGGTGAATATTTAGATAAGCCTGAATACTTAAACATAATGCGCCCATATTATGTCCATCTAATAACATCTCTACCCGTATTTGTCTTAGCCGAGGTTCATGAGCTGCTATTGATTGCTCAATGGATTGGCAAATTTTATCCCGATCCAGAGGGTTGGCTGTAGAAAGCCCCACAAAATCAATAATCCCGAACTGAAGTATCGATTTTTTTACAAGTGGATAGTCATCAATCACATGATCTAACTTTGCTACCCGACTATTGAGCAAATCTTCTAAATCCTTTGCTACAGATTCTCTTAATTGCTGAATAGAAAGACCTTTTGCATAATCTTCACTTTCTGGAATTAAGCGATCAAATAAAGTTGAACGAAATCCGTATGGATAAAGCCGATCTAAGTTCATTCGAGTTCACAACAAAGTATATTTAAAGACAGCAGAGGCTAACTTTATGTCAGCCTCCACCAAATATTCACTTAAATAATTACGCTGCGTAAGAAGCTGTATTATTAGAAAGTGACCATTTCTTAGTAACAGCACCTTTAGCAGTACCGTTAATATCTTGTTGGTTATAAGTCCACTCAACAGCAGCATATTTCAAACCGAATGCTTCTGTAGGAACGCCTTCTTCGTTAACAGTTGGAGTCACACTAGAAACTAAAACGTGCTTCAATTTGATTTGTAAGTACTTGATACGTTTATCGCCATTTGCGCGATAGAAGTCGATTTGTACTTCATCAAATGTGTAACCAGCTGAACAAGCTTCCCATAATTTAGGGCTAGTTGCGTCTAAGTCTTTCACGAAAACCATGTCAGAATGTTCAACACGTTCAGCAGTGTGGCCGCCTACACTACTTGAAGTAGCAGATTTAGGTTGACGGATGTTATGAGACCAAGAGTTAACTTCTAACCAACCTTTGTGCTCAGAATCACGAGATTCTCCATCAACTTTATATTTACCGCGAAACTCAACGTATATATCTTTCATTTAGAACTTTCCTATTTTTAATTTAAAGTTATTCTTTAGCTGACCTTGATTAATTTGAGGACTGAGGTAACTCAGTGACAAGTCGTAAAGAAACCGACAACTCATCCAGCTGGAAATGTGGTCGCAAGAAAACCACAGATTTGTAGTGACCTGGTTGAGCAGGATCTTCTACAACTTTTACAGACGCTTCACGTAACGGGTATTGAGCTTTTGCTTCTTGAGAAGCACCATCGTCAAGTAAGACATACTGTGACAACCACTCATTTAAGAATGCTTCAACATTTCCAGCAGAAGCAAAGCTACCCACTTTATCTCGCATCATTGCTTTTAAGTAATGTGCAATACGTGAAACAGCCATGATGTACTGAATCTGACTTGATAAAGCCGAGTTTGCATTGGCTGTATCATTGTCATATTTTTTAGGCTTTTGAGTTGATTGCGCGCCAAAGAAAGCTGCGTAATCTGTATTTTTACAATGTACTAACGGAATGAAGCCTAGATCGCTTAACTCTTTTTCACGGCGATCCGTGATTGCAATTTCAGTTGGACACTTGAATACCACTTCGCCATCTTGTGTTTTAAAAGTATGTACTGGCAAGCCTTCAACCAAACCACCACCTTCAACACCGCGAATAGCAGCACACCAACCATGCATATCAAATGCATTTGTTAAGCGAGTACCAAAAGCATAAGCTGCATTCATCCACAAATATTCATTATGGTTTTCACCAGAAACATCTTCAATAAAATTAAAGCCTTCTGTCGCAGTACCTTCTTTTGGATGATATGGGAGACGACCCAAGACATGAGGCAAAGTCAATGCAACATAACGTGAGTCTTCACTATCACGGAACGAACGCCATTGAACATATTCAGCGGTTTCAAAGATTTTTGAAACATCTCTAGGACGATCAATATCTGTAAATGATTCAAGGCCTAAAATGCTCGGACTAGCAGCTGAAATAAAGGGTGCATGTGCTGCCGCTGCAACATGAGAGATTTGCTCAAGCAAATACATATCAGATGGAGTACGGTCAAACTCAAAATCACCAATTAATGCTGAGTATGGTGCACCACCAAAAGAACCGTATTCTTCTTCGTAGATTTTCTTAAACAAAGTGCTTTGATCAAAGTCTGTAGCACCTTGGAAATCTTTTACCAACTCTTTCTTAGTCGTATTGAGCATACGAATTTTAATGAGCGGATTTGAAGGCGTTTCCTGACAAAAGTAATAAAGACCACGCCAAGTTGACTCAATTTTTTGGAATTGTTCATTGTGCATGATCTGACTTAACTGCTTTGAAATCAGAGCATCAATTTCTGCAATACGCTTATCAATTGATAAAGTCATATTTTCAGAAACAGTAATGGTTCCTGCCATTACTTCTTTAGCAAGCTCACCAATTAAGCTTTTAGCACGAGAATGTTCTTCTTCATTTCGTGCAATACGACTTTGTTCAACAATCGAATCTAAAAGATTAACTTCTTCATTTTCAACAAGTGGCATTGCTGCTGATTGAGTATTATTCATGATCGGCCTCCGCACTTAATTTACGGATTTGATCAGTATTTTTAAGAACCTCATCAAGCAGATCTTCTAAACGCTCACTGTTTGAAATTTTGTTTCTTAAATCGGTTAAACGCTCACGCGCCTCAACCAATTTCTTTAATGGATCAACTTGCTGTACAACATTTTCTGGGCGAAAATCTTCCATTGATTTAAATGTTAAATCAACAGCCATTTTACCGCCTTCTTCTGTCAACGTATTGTCTACTTGAAAAGCAGCTCTTGGAGACAGAGATTCCATTACTTCATCAATATTATCTAAATCGACATTAATGAATTTTTTATCTTTTAATTTTGTACGCTCAAGCTCTGATGCAGCTGAAAAATCACCCATTACACCTACAACGAATGGTAG
Organism: Acinetobacter sp. FDAARGOS_559; assembly: GCF_003940475.1. NCBI lineage: Bacteria > Pseudomonadati > Pseudomonadota > Gammaproteobacteria > Moraxellales > Moraxellaceae > Acinetobacter > Acinetobacter sp. FDAARGOS_559. The sequence continues at coordinate 3,893,915 of NZ_RKJG01000005.1, read as the reverse complement.
TTCTTTCGCTTCTTTTGCATCACCAATTTCGACATCATATGTAAGCTGAACACGTGGAGGTCGAATTCGCTGAAGCTTCTTTTGTACGCTTTCTCTCTTAGCCATAAGGTTCTATCCCAGATTATTTAGTTAAAGGGTCAAAAGGCGAACTTTTTGATTTACTAACACTCGCAACAGGTGCTGTTTTTGGTTTAACCGCAGATGTTTTTACGGGAGTTACTGTACGCTTAGTTGTCGTTCGAGGAGTAGAAACCCGATTACGCACTACATTTTGTTTTCTATAACTTCTTTTTTCATTATCAGCTGAACTACCTTCTGAGCTAGTTTTGAAACTTGAAGGATCAGGTGCTGGCATTGCTGTATGAATATTTTCAATTAACTGTTTCGCAGGGGGATATGTTACGTCATTTGTTAAATATCGCATTTCTTGACTACGCATTTGTTGCAAAGAGTTATTTGCAATACTTACACCTGATAAAAACAATACATCTGTTAATAATGAACCACGAACGTTTTGACTCTGTAATTGATTAGCTAAATTTAATGCCTTAACTGGTTGGTTGGTTTGATAAAAACGCATAGCTGCTTTAGCTAATAAATCATTCTTTTGAGTAGAATTATCTGTATCACATACTTGTTTAAAAAGATTTAATAATTCTGGATCAGTTTGCCCTTCAATTATAGGATTTTTCTTAACACAGCTTTTCTTTAGTTTTATAGGCTCTAATTCTGCAGCTTGTGCACAAGCCAAACCAACATAGTTACCAATTAAAAAAAGTATCAAAACACTTTGCTTTAACACAACTTTCATTCCTCTATCTTCTTATTTAGTCAAGGTTTTACTGAAAAATTAACATTTTATAAATATCAAAAAATCAGTATAAAAACCTTATATTCAAAAAATTTAGTCGCAGTTTAACATATAAATAAACATATTTTATATAAAAAACATATTAACTTAAACTAAAAGCTAATAGTTAAGATGCCTATAAAATATAGCTTAATAAAGTTTTTCTTATAAAAAAATAATATTGTTAATTTTTGTAAATAAAAATAAGTTATTGATTTTTATTAATTAAACAAAAAATTAAAACTAAGAAAAAATTATCATAAATATCACTTAGTTAAGATTTATGAAACATTTACTTAAAAAGATTTTATTCCAGCTAAAAGACAACTAGATTAAATGACTGTAAAAAATACATTTCAAATTTATGTGACTAAAAGCTCACTATAAATAAAATCAACTTGTCAAGACTAATCTGTCTATTTAGTATATTTTTTTCAGTTTTAATTTACTTGGCAACTAGCTGAAAAGAGAAGCTCCTATATACATTGGATACTCTTATTACAAATTTGAGTAACATTTGTATAGATCATGCCCAGCTAAAGTTTTTAATCTATATAGATTCTTAAGAGTCTCATCAATCAAAGGAAATTTACACGAATGTATTTCTTTTAAAAGAAAGCATTAACATCATGTTTCTTTATAGCAAATTCGATTTTCTTTAAAAGCATATATTTGATATATACAACCTAATGATTTTCAAAAAATGATGAAACAAAATATAGCTATTATCTTATTTTCAAGCATTGCTTTAAGTGCTTGTGCAACATCTACTGAATCAAATCAAAAACAAACAAAGCCCTCACCTGAACTGGAGCAAAAAATTCAGAAGTTGGTTGAGAAAACTAAAAAGAATATGATTTTTGTCGAGGTGGTAGCTATCTCATGGGAGATTTTAGGCTAGTAACTCCTGAATTAGAAAAACTGTACCTGATAGCATGGCGGTAAAAAATCCTAAAGGTAATACTGGAAAACCTAGTAACCAACTATTTTCCCCAGGCGGTGATAATAAAACACTTCATAAAGTTTCCCTTAGCAGTTTTAATATGAGTGCTTATAAGACTACCTTAGAAGACTTTAATATTTTTACAAAAGCAACTGGACAAATTGAGAGTACATATAATAAACGATATAGTGCAAGCATTGCTCATAAAATAGCAACTGGTATGGCGTGGCAACAAGCCAAAGATTATTGCCAATGGCTTGGACAACAAGTGGATACACCCATGGATTTACCCATTGAATCGCAATGGGAATATGTAGCCCGAAATAAAGGACAATATGATAACTACAGGCATTCACATGACTTACAAACTGTCGCGAATATTCCGGTTATAGGTCAAACACCACCAAATCCTTTAGGTTTTTACGATCTTGTTACCAATAATTATGAATGGATGAATGATTGGTACGATAAAGATTATTATAAACACTCACCTAGTGATAACCCAACAGGACTCCAAATGGGTACAGAAAAAGTTTTAAGAGGTACTCTAGCAATGGGAGCCGATAACTTAATGATGAATGATGGTTTTAATATAGCTAGAAATAAAGCCCCACCCATCCCAGATGAGGAAACCAAATCAAAATATCGCTTATATTCTGTTCTTTGTGTTGCTAATATTCAGCAGCCAATTGAATAACCTTAAGCTACATATGAGCCATCAAAGTTTTGTTGACAATTTACTGCACTATCGAATCTTTCTAAGAGCTATAAACTACTTATCCTAAATATCTGACACAGTATGTTTATTTTCACCCACCCTAAAAACAAGATTCTAAAGTACACCCAGCAATACAAAATTAATTTTTTTAATAATTTATTATAATGACTCATTTAAAAAAGGCATGTTCATATTGATACTAACATGCCTTAAAAATTCTTATACTAATCTCAATTAAAGCTTAGATTTCCAATAATTAGCTTTCTCAGGATTATATTTAGGGCTTCTATCATTTGAATAGATATCAACCAACAATTGTATAGCAGCTTTATTCTGCGCATTAGCTGCTTTTTCTGCATACTCAATTGATTTTGAAAAATTCTGCTCTACACCATTACCATCAAAATACTTAAGTGCAAGATTATATTGCCCTAATACAGAACCATTATTAGCTGCTTTTTCAAACCATTTTTTTGCAAGCACAGGGTCTTTTGCAACCCCATCTCCATTTTCATAAGCTAAACCGATATTGTTTTGTGACTCAACATCCCCCTGATTGGCTGCCTTTAATGCCCACTCAAAAGCCTTTTTGTGATCTTTAGTTACACCTTCACCGTTGTATAAAAGACCCGCAACTATTACCTGTGATTGTAATAAGCCTAATTCTGCAGATTGACTAAAATACTTAAAAGCTTTCGCTTTATCTTCTGTTATACCCAATCCTTTATAATATGAAACGCCTAAATTATGTATAGCTGAAGGATTACCTTTCTTAGCCCCCTGTTCAAACCACTTTAAAGCTTTTAAATCATCTTTTTTTATTAAATCATTACCATTCCGATAAATTAATCCTAATTGCAACATGGCATTTGAAGAGCCTAGTTGTGCAGATTTCTCAAATAGTTCCAGTGCTTTCTTTTGATCAAGTTTTTCACCTTCGCCTGTGGCATACATAGATGCTAATACAAAAATAGCCTCAGCGTCATTTGCTTTTGCAGCCTTTTCTAGTTCATGTTTAGACTTATATTCAGACACATCTTTATAATCTTTAGTCAAAGCTCCATAAGTGTGTTCTTCCTTCTGCTGACTGCATGCAGATGTGACTAATATTAAGGTAATGACAAACAATCTAAGCTTCATTAAACAACCTTTTACTTCAAAAAATTTTTCTTATCAAAATAATCTTCTGGGTATGGATCTAGACCTTTTAAATTTTTTCTATATTTCATTACACTAATCTGAACACCATCATCAGTTAAAAAATCATTATAGAAATCCTGTTCTTTTGGATATTCAAATCCTAGCTTTTCAAATATTTGCTCCGATAATGTTCCAAAATTTTCATACGATTTCCTATAACCAAAATAATTAACAAAACCAGAAATTGCTACAGTAACAAATAAAGTAGTGCCAACAATCTCTAGAAAATATAAAATGGTATTCACAGAATAAGAAAAATTAAAAATAAAATAAAATAAAAATTAAGAGAAAACCCCATGACAACAATGTAAAATAATAAGTTTGCTTAAAAATGGCTTTATAACCCATTTTTACTGAACGCCCCATCTCATAAATCATATACAATAAGCCTGATTTAGGGTCGATAATTGCATAGACCTGATAACGTCCATCTACAGGTTTTTCGCTAATTACAGCAATCAACTCATCATTTTCTTCAAAACGTGCTGTCGTAAATTGTCCGATTACTGGATATCCCTCTACTTCACCAATAAAAGTTATACCATCCTTAGCCTTAGCGGCCATTACTAATATAGGTGCACTGGTCAGCAACGAACTACTCTCAGCGAGCACACCAGCAAAAGCGGTCCCAGCCGCAATTCCACCAATATTCTGATTTACTGGAATTTTAGAATTTGCTTTTTCTAAAGAATGTATTGGACCTTTAACTAGCTTAAGGTTTAATTTAAGTTCCACTACTTATTCGCTTGTTGTATTCTTACTAAAATAATCTTCTGGGTATGGATCTGGGCCTTTTAAATTTTTTCGATACTCCATAACACTGACATGTACTCCATCTTTAATAATAAAATCGTTATAAAAATCTTGTTCATCTACATTTTTAAAACCTAAAATAGAAAAGATTTTCTCTGATAACTCAGCAGCTTGTTTAAAGCTTCTTCTAAAAACAAGATTCATAAATAAACTAAAGAAAATTAAAAGTACACAAAGAATTAAGAAAAATAATTTTAGATTTTCAATTAAATAAGAAAAATTGAAAATTTCTTTTCCAGAAAAAATATCAAATATAAAAAATAGTCCCGTAAAAATAATACTAGCACTTATAGACCAAATAAAAACTAGCTGCCAAATATTTTTATAAGAGTTTTTAAGTGACCTCCCCATTTCATATAACATATATAATAGACCCGTCCGAGGATCCAATATAGAGTAAGCTAAATGCCGTCCCTGTTCTTGTTCATCACTAATCACAATAACAAGTGGATCATTTTCTTGAAACTGTACAGTAGTAAATTGCCCTATGACCTTATAACCATTGATTTCACAAGTAAAAGTTTTAGCATCAATTCCTCTTGCAGCCATAAGCATAATTGGTGCATTAGTCATTAAAGTACTACTTGATGCTAAAGCTCCAAGCATCGCAGAACCAACTGCTTGTTTTTCTATATTTTTTAAAGGAAGAATTTTAGAATCTTCAATAGTAAGTTTCTGAATTTCACCTTGAATAACTTTCATACTAAATACTCATAATAGCTTTACTAAAAGCTTCTTCTTCATCTTTAAATAGCTTAAACTTGCTTGAATCTTTACCAAATATTGATTTCTCACACCATTTTTGTAAATCATCATCTAACACATATGTTTTAAGCAAATATTCAATAACCAAAAAACCAATACCGATCCAATTACAATATGCTGCAATACGTATAAAATTTGCTCTTAAAAGGATTCTTGTAAAAGCTATTTTATTAGCTGATGACACTACCCATGAATTTTGTAATATCGGTAAATTTAGTAACAATCCAAAACCAACTCCAACCATTACTAAGGATACGGTTGCCTTTGTGAATAGAAAAGCCATAAGAATTTTATCTTTATCACCTTCCTTTTCCTTATACACAGCAAATGCATCTATACAAAAAGATATAATAGCTGCTGAAACAGCCAGGGCAGAGTAAAACTTGAAGTGCGACATAAACCACCTAATTAATTTAAAGGGTTTATGGAGTATATAAAATTGTCATACCATCATCTTAACTTTGAAGATCGTACTGCATTAATGCTTGAGTCAAGAAAAGAAGGCTTTTCAGCCAGAAAATTTGCTGAACTTATTAAAAGACATCCTAGTACGATCTATCGTGAGCTTAAAAGAAATAGCATCAATGACGTTTATCAAGCTCAATATGCTTCTGATAACACTTTTGCTAGACGTAGACGTGGTCACAGAAAACTCAAAATCGATTCAATCCTCTGGAAATTTATTGTTGAAGCGATCCGTTGTTTATGGTCTCCTCAGCAAATAGCAAAGCGTTTAAAGACATTTCCTGATTTGGATCAAACAATGAATGTAAGCCATACAACGATTTATTCAACGATACGAGCATTACCCAAGGGTGAGTTGAAAAAAGACTTATTATCCTGTCTACGTCATGAAAATAAAAAGCGAAAAGCTAACGGTGAACCTAAAAAAGATTCTATATTACAGGATATTAAAACTATTCATGAGCGCCCAGCCGAAGTTCAAGAAAGAAAAATACCGGGTCATTGGGAAGCTGATTTAATTAAAGGTAAAGACAATAAAAGTTCGATAGCAACACTTATTGAACGAAATACACGGCTCTGTATCTTGGCAACATTACCTGATGCAAAGGCAGAATCAGTGCGCAAGGCTTTAACTGAAGCTCTGAAATATTTACCTGCAGAACTGCGTAAAACGTTGACCTATGACCGTGGACGTGAGATGTCAGAACATAAAATACTCGAAGAAGATTTAGGCATAGATGTATATTTCTGTGACCCACATTCACCCTGGCAAAAAGGCACATGCGAAAATATGAATGGTTTAATTAGGCAATATTTACCTAAAGGGATTGATTTAAATCAGGCAGATCAGCATTATTTAAATCAAGTTGCCATGTCACTGAATACTCGTCCTAGAAAGGCGTTAGATTGGCTTACACCATTAGAGAAATTTGCTCAGCTTGTTGATTATCATATGGCTTTTGAAACTGTCGCACCTCATGTTTGAATTCGCCCAGTCTTGCACCATATAATCGAATTTTATTTGCTTTCTCTTGAAAACTTAAGGCATCCATTCCCCCACCAGCAATATCCAATACCGCTGCTGAAGATGCTAATAAACCTGATATTAATTGAAACCCATTTTCCCAATTTCTTTCGCCAATAAACTTATTAGATTGCACTCCAAAATTTATTAATTCAAACAAAGCCACAATACTTGAAATCCTAATTGCTACGCTTGCTGGAGACTTACTAAGGATTTCTTTGATTTTTTGTGCAGCGGTATTTTGCCCTGCATTTTTCCAGCGTCTTTCTATCTCTGTTACATTCAGTTGGGTACTCGCATTTGTCATTTTAAAATCTACATTATAGAGCAACGACCACTTTGGCACTCTGTCTGTTAATAGTGAGCTATGCGCATAAGCAATGAATGAAACACGTGAAAGTCTTTTTGCAATCAATGGATTTATATTATATTGCAGGCTCCACTTAGCCACACTTCTAGTAATTTCTGAAATCCAGAGTAAGGATTTAGCAGGGTTATACCATTTCAGCTCATTAATTTTATTATTTGGATCAGCTAACCATTGCTCCCAAAGCTGGTCAGCACTTACAAATGCAGCGATTAAGCTTTTTAAACTGGATTGGGTCTGATCCCACGTCAAAGAGGTAATCTCAGAGCTTTTTGCATTATATTGATCAATTAAATTTTTTTGGTTATAAGTGACTGCCCGCATATATAGATTATCGTCAGAAATTTCTTCAACCCCCAACCATTTTTCCATTAATGCTTGTCCCTCATCACATCCTGTCATTCCATCCATCACAGCTAAAGCGTGTACATGGAACAATGCACCATATTCTTTTAAAATTGTTTGGTCATAAACATAAAATGCATTCAGCAAATGCTTAGATTTAAGCCACTTAATATGATCACTTGCATAAGTTTGAGCAAGTGTACGGCCTTCATTTATTAGTTTTTTTACTTCTTTATCAAAAGCTTTTTTAGTATCCCAATTAATTTTAGGTGCATATTTTGTTTCCCAAGTTATTTTAGCTTCAGCTTTTGATTGCGTTATAATTTTCTCTTTTAACTTTTGTTCGCCTTCTGCAAATTTTTTATTCCTTTGCAGAAGAAATTTATCTCTTTCAGCAGTAGGTGCTCGATCCCAAATTTCTTGAATTTTACTTAAATATTCCCTCTGATCCATCGAACCAAATTTTGGTATTTTATCTTTAGCATATTCTATTTTTGCAGATAGATCAGCAACTTGGCTTCGTGCGCTTAATTGTTGATTAATTAGTTTATTCTCAACAACTATTTTAATACTATCTACGAGCTGAGAAGATTGTAGTCGGTGTTCATTGCTAATCTTTTCTACATTTTTGGCTAGATAATTTGTTAATTTACCAAACTGACTATTACGACTGTCATTCAACTTTCTCGTAATACCAACTGGATCATATAAAGCCATACAGGCAAGCGATTTAGGCTCATCTTTAAACTTGTTTAATGTCGCATCGATACGGTTTTTACCAAAACTGTTTAGATTATAAACCGTAGTTTTAAATTGGCTTGCAGCAATACAATGTTCTTGCGCACTTCCACCATTAATTAAAATTTTCTGCCACTTTCCTTCTGTTACAAACTTATCGGCATTTTTTTCATATTCAGATATTTTGGCCTTACTCATAGGCACATGCGTATGAATAATATATGCAATCTTCGCCTCATCTTTAGGGTTACTTTCTACAGCTATCACAGATGAATTAAAACTATGACCTGCTCCTTTACATGCGAACTCTGGAACACTTTTAGGTGCTTCTTTACCCACAGGAAAATAAGACAAATGTCCATTTGGAGTAACTTTATATCCAGCCCACTCCAAAGCTCCAGATGTTCTTTTTACTAAGCGATAGATATAACCAGTATTAATCATCTCAACTGCATATTTGAGATGGCTTAACTGAATATCTTTGACATTTTTACCCAAGGTTGGAGGCAAAGCAGGTGGATTATCTTTAACAACGGTGTATCGTAAAGGTAAAATATTGAAGCCTTTTTTACGACAAAAATTTGAACACTCTTTCTGGGCCTGCCCCGCACTACTATTTTGCATGTTTGCAGCAGTTGACTGTTTCGCTGATTTTGCAATTTCACTTTCTTCAATCTTCTTATTAATATTTTTAGCAACTGTTGGGTTGCGCATATCGCCCACTGCTTTGGTTTTTCCCATAACAGGAATTTGACTCTGCTTCTGTTTTTGCTGAGCAATAGCCTCATTAAATAAATTATTTGATTTTGACTTGCCCAATATCATTTTTTGATTTTCTGACATCTTTTTATCCATTCAATTCTTTAGCTATCTGCTCATATAAGTCTTTCGTTACATAATCCATAGCGTCCGTAAAAGACATTTTATTCATTACACAATGGTCGTAGAGCACATTGGTTACCATGGGATGCTGTATAAAATTTTTATGTATAATTTGGCTGTAAAGACCATATGTAACTAAATCTAAATGATTTTGAATACCAAAATCGTAGTAAGCCTCTTTAAGATTTTGATGGATTTCAACTGGATGAATTTTTATTAGATCAACTTGTTCAAATTCACTTAATTGTTGAAATACATTATTAGCAATTTCAATTAAATCCAATTCTATAGATTGCTCAAGGTTCACTTTTTTTAGATTCAAGATTGATCGCGATTCATCGTAAGATTTAAAGCTAAATAGACCCTTTGGATGCAAAAAATGCCATTCTTTAAAGCCATTTAATAAGCCGCCTACATATTCTGTTTTAAAAATCTCATCCAAGTAGATCATGACTCTAGGGTCATACCAACGGAAAAGAATTTTTTTACCTTGATCAGAAATCACTAATTTAGCTTTTATTTGATCTCGCAATTCCTCAAGTGAGCGTGTCATCGCCACGCCAAACCCATGAACAAAATAGCAATCATTCGTAATATTTTTATTTCTCGATAGATTTTGCAATAAGTCCTCTTTAACCTGCTCAAATACTTTTTTACCATCAATACAAATAAAAAAGAGATTTGACTTTGCAATTCCTTTCTTATGCGCTAAAGGGATATATGCAATATTTTTGTTTGATAGATTATCTATTACACCGTTAAAAATAGAATCATTCAGTGTAGTATCTAATAAAAAAATAATCTGGCCATATTCATTCAGAATTTGGATGCACTGTTCTTCAATTTTAGAAGTAATATCTTTTAAATCTTCATATTGGGTTGTATTAAAAACCGACAAACTCATGATAAATCTACCTTAGCCGAACCATTTTGAGCAGCTTGAGTTTGCTTAGCCGAACAGTCTGGTAAATCTAAAGCAGGCGGATTTATTGATGACCCTCCCATAAACAAGTGCTGCCCAGCTTTCACCTCAAGCTTACCGCCCGTAACAGGGAAAATACCTGAACCGTTCAGCTTAACTTGAGATCCGTTTGCTGTCAGATTAATCTCAGTTGGGCTAGTAATATAAACTGTGTCTTCGGTTGAAGTAATCTGTACACCTTTTCGAGCAATGACATCTAAGCCATCACCTTGAGCTTGAATTTCTACTTTGCCCTTCCCAGCAAAAAGTCGAGCACCCTCCTGAGCAGCAAAGAGACTAATCTTTTGGCTCGCATGATTCACTATATTCTTTTGCGTACTCATATTAATGCTATCTCCAGCACTTTGAGTGAGCTGACCATTTGCACTGAGGTGTATATCTTCATTACTACTTACAGCAATACTTTTTGGAGATGCTAGCAGCATCACTGCTGATTGAAACTCAGCAGCTTTTTTAGGATCTTCTTGTTTGAGAACTTCTAAGAAAGTCTGAATATTCTCAAGCATATCTAACGGGTCAGTTTGCTGATTTTTAGCAACTTCACTGAGTGCCTTGGCATTGTTGAGGCCGCCTTCGATTTGTTGCTTGGCCTCACTTGCATCAAGGTGTACACCTTGAGCCTGATCCTGTTTGTGGGTACTAATGAGTAAGCCGCTACCAGCTCGAACTGCTCCCCATTGGTCAGTTCTGAGTTCAAAACCTTCCCCACGACCATCACTTTCCGCCTTGTCTTTTGGATGGCTTAAGTTACCCAAGTTTAGCTGGCTGGCCGCATGGCTACTTTGTAGCTGGGCACTGATTTGGCCTGTGGTGTCATCAAAACGGAGTTGGTTAAAGCCTTTGCCATCAACTTCTTCTGAACGAATGCCGCTGAGTTTTTTAGTGTCAGGTAGCTGACCTTTCTGGTCAAACTGGGTCGGGTGGCGCTCGGCTTCATGAATACGCCCCACCACAAACGGGCGGTCAATGTTCCCGTCAAAGAAATCGATGACAACAATTTCACCAACACGTGGCAAGAAACGTGCGCCATAACCTGCACCCGCCCATGGAGTCAGCACATCGATCCAAGCCGAGTCGGTGTCATTGTCGTTACTTCCTGCTCCACCATCATGACTGTGGTCATCAGCTCGGGTAAACAGGAAACGGACTTTAATGCGTCCCCACTGGTCGACATGAATGCTTTCACCCTCTAAACCCACCACTCTAGCGCGCTGTGGGTGAGCGGCTGGTCGGTGCTCTAACGGGTTATATTCAGGCACAGCTTTGATGTTACGACGAACGACATTCAGCTCAGCAAAGTGGCGCTGCTCAGGGTTTTGACTGTCGAGTTGGGCTGCCTTGAGTTTGCCTTGTGGTAATAGGCACTCAAGTTGCTGTTGTAATTCTTTCGGTAAATTATTCTGGTTATAGTAGTGTTTGCTTAAGATTAAGAACTCTTTATCAGCACTGTCATGTTGGTCAAGTTCTGGGTGTTCATTGAGTTCAAACCAGTAACCTACCTGTGCATCACGGACATTCCCTGCAACGGTAAACTGTTTAGAACTCAGGTGATGGTAAGCATTGATGTGCTGGTTAAGCTGTTCAATCTGGCTATTGCCTGAAGCTGTGGCTTGATCTTCCCCGTTTAGATCCTGCATCCACGCTGGGCTAACATGCCATGCATCTTCAAGGTTCAGGCTTGCATTGTCATAGTGTTCGCTGTGCTTTTGGGTGCCTTGTACGCTGCCGCTACCTTCTTCTTGTTGCAAAGCATCGGCTTGCCAGCGTTGCACATGAACCGAGGTTGGTTGTAAACGACGCTCAGCTTTGACTTGGGTAATGGTATCGAACTGCTCTGTCGCACTGCTGCGTTGATAGCGGATGCTACGGCGTTCAAGTGCCTGATAATTTTGGTTATCGTCAATTAAACGTAAGACTTGTGGCTGGATAGAAGCATTCGGGTCAGCGACAAAAAGCTGTGACTCATCGACCAACCAGTTAATACCTTCACTACGCCACAAACGGGTTAAAAAGTCATAATCGCTTTCATTTGACTGCATCACAAATGGACGCACATCGTAGTCTTTAGTTAAGCCGGATGTATCGAGCGTTATGCTTGAGGCAAATAACGGGCTTTTTTCCTGCCATTCCTTAAACAGAATTTCACTAATATCGCGCACGCTTTTATTCATAAACACGCGGCTATTACGGCGTTTATGCCAGAGTGCAGTTGGGTCTTTTAAGGTGAGGTTATAAATAGTGAGTGAGCCGTCGCTTTGCCCTTGGCTGGCTTCGGTAATAATACCTGTCGTTCTAAAAAACTGGCCTGTATCGGTGACCTGATCGACGGCAACCTGACAGCCAATAAACTGTTTTAATGCAATATGGGCGTTTGTCGACAGACACAATAACTCAGCAACGCTGCCCTGATTAAGCGTATGTTCGCCTTCAATACGTTGTAAGAAGACTTGATTGTTTAATGATGCGTTGGAAAATTGCACATGAAGAACGCGATTCTGTGCGACCAATCCTAAACTATCTAAAATTTGAAATATTTTATGGGACATCATTATTATAAAAACTGAGTAATAATCATCGATATTTTATAAAAAACAGACAGAATTGTCTAATTTATATAAATTAGCTTATCTTCCCCTAACTTACATACTTTTTAGTTTATCTAAAATAAAGGTAAAATTTTAAAGGAGAAAACTCATGTCTAATCAAATAGATCAAGCCATTCAAAGTATCATTGACCTACATGTTTTAATAGAAAATGTATTTACAGGAAAAAATGCAGAGCAAAGTCTGGGACCGCTTTTAGATAGCTTTGATCAAAATTTTAAGATGGTTACGGTTCAAGGTCAGAGTATTGGCTTAGCCGAAGTTAAAAACTTATTTAGTCAAAATATTGGAAAGAAGCCTTCTTTAAAAATCGACATTATTAAGAGTACAGCTTTATACGAATTTGAAAATTATTGTTGGGTGCAATATCAGGAACATCAGCAAACTGATGAAACCGAGACAGTGCGTACCTCTACGGCCTGCATTAAAGTAGAAGACGAAAAATGTTATTGGGTTTATTTGCATGAAACTTTAGTTCCCTCATCTTCTTAACTCATCTAGAGCACCTTAAAGATGGCACCTATTTTGCTTAACAATATTACGTTTTATGAAAATCGTAATACTGATCAAAACGGGGAGCTCTCGATATGGGTTATGTTGCAAAGGAATTTACGCAAAAGAACAAGCTGATTCTCAGTATTTGTTCTTTCGTGATTCCAATATGTCTTTGGTGCGCAATCAGTTACTTACCTTTTGTTTGGCATCCTCAAGTACAAATCACAAGTTCAGGCAGTGTTCCTTACTTACAAGTAGGAAGTCGCGTTGATAAAAATGTGTTCTATCTCGAAGCACAAAATGCAGTCAATCGAGATTCTGCACCACCACAAGGTATTTTAGTCAATCCAATTTATTTACCCGCTCCCCATGAAGTCGCTAAGGCTTTGGTCACCGCATTTACCACACCACCTGAACAACCTGATTCGCCATGGTTTCATCAAAGTTTATGGCACAGTATTAAACTGGTATTTTCAGCTTTTTTTATCTCTTCGCTTATCGGGATTCCACTAGGTATTTTGTGTGGTTTTTCTAAGCGGATATCCCTGTTAACAGAACCGTTTGTCGAGTTTTTCCGTTACTTACCCGCACCTGCATTTGGTGCGCTTGCAGTGGCAATTTTAGGGATTAATGACGCACCTAAAATTGCCATTATTGTGATTGGTACACTCTTTCAGCAAATTCTCATTATTGCCAATACCACACGAATGGTTGATCGAAGCTTAATTGAAGCTGGCTATACGCTTGGCACCAATAAGCTCAAAAGTTTATTTCATGTGGTGATTCCTGCTGCCTTACCTGATATTTACCGTGACTTACGTGTGCTATTGGGCTGGGCATGGACCTATTTAATTGTTTCAGAGTTGATTGGTACGACCTCGGGTATTACATGGTTCATTACCCAACAGGCACGCTATCAAAACTTTGACAATGTCTATGCGGCTATTTTGATTATTGGCGTGATTGGGCTGGTCTGTGATTGGGTATTAATGAAATTAGGTGAGCGGATGTTCACATGGAAAGTAGGAGCAAAATAATGAACGATTCAACATTTAACGCACATGAATACTTTCAAAAAATTTATGAACGTCCTGTGATTTTAGAAGCTAAACAACTGAGCCAAGTTTTTAAGCATGGTCAAACTGAACGTACTGTTTTAAATAAGCTCGATTTAAAAATTCATAAAAGAGAATTTATTTGTGTGATTGGCCCTTCTGGCTGCGGTAAATCGACGCTAAGCCGTGTTATTGCAGGTTTAGACCCCTACCATAGTGGAGAAGTTTTAGTAGACGGCGAATGTATTACGGGGCCATGTCCTGAACGCGGCATGGTGTTTCAGGGCTATACCCTTTTCCCTTGGAAAACCGTAAAAGAAAACGTGATGTTTGGTCCGCAAATGCGCGGGGCTAGTCAAATGACAGCCGAAGCTCAAGCACGCGAATGGATCAATATTATTGGTTTAGAAAAATATGAAAATCAGTATCCACACCAACTTTCTGGTGGCATGAAACAGCGCGTTGCGATTGCTAGAGCCTTGGTTAATCAACCTAAAATTTTACTCATGGATGAACCTTTTGGTGCACTCGACCCACACACCCGTCAAAAAATGCAAAAGCACCTGATGGATTTATGGCAAAACATTGATATCACCATTATTTTTGTAACCCATGACATGGATGAGGCTATTTTACTGGCTGACCGAATTGTAGCACTCAAAGCCAACCCAGGTGAAATTAAAGAAATTATTGAAGTTAATTTACCTCGCCCACGCTCACTCGATTTAATGAGCACACCTGAGTTCAAACAACTTCGGGCACGAGTTGATTATCTGGTTCACGCTGAAGAAGACGAGCTTGACCCAGCTTTACAAGACTTACCAAAAATACCGCGTATGACTCAAGTCAGTACAGAAAAATAAGTAAGACATTAAAAAGCCCAAGTTTAACTTGGGCTTTTTGCTTATTTGGCTTATTTGAGCTGTTCTATAAGTGTCGGATAAATCAGCCCATCTACATTTTGTTCAGTTTTATAAATACCGTTTTCGACGTTAAATTTATTGACGTGATAGCTAGAGCCATAAATCGAGTCAAAGCCTTGAGATTTAGTAAATACTTTTTTATTGGCATTGATATCTAATAAATGCGTACCGCTAACCATCAACTCATATTGTTTTGGGTCAACCCCTGAACGATTTGCCATAATTTTAACTGCGTCAGCATGAGTTGCAGGGTCATTAATATATTTAACTGTTTTATCCCACACTTGAATGAGTTTTTTCCATTCCTCTTGATGAGCTGTTAAATGACTCATGTTGACTGTTAAGGTGTCGTAAATTAAACCCGGCTTGTCTTTAGAGGTATAGATAATTTTAGAGCCTGCCACTGCTTTTAATGCCTGACCTGCAACAGGTTGCCAAACAGCAATCGCGGAAATATCTGGGCTATTAAACACTTGAGGTAATTGGTTCGTCGCTGAATTTACCAGCTTCACCTCATTCGCTTTAATGTTATGGTCGGTTAAAGCTGTTGCTAGTAAAAGATGGTCAACCAAGCCTTTTTCGACACCAATCGATTTTCCTTTTAAGTCTTGAATGGTATTAATGCCCTCTTTTGCAATAATGACATCATTGCCCGCGGAATAATCCGTTGCCATGATCATCATGCCTTGCGTACCACCCGAAGCAGTTACCAAGTTATCACCATTGGTGACCAACACCGCATCGAGCTGATTTGCCGAAAAAGCCGAAAGAGAAGCCGAATAATCAAACCATTTAAACTCTACATTTAGCCCTGCTTCTTTTAACCAGCCTTTTTCAATAGCCACTTGCCAAGCCACCCAGCCCGGCCAATCACTATAGCCAATGGTAATTGGTTTTGTATTTGTGGATGCCTGAGCGTCTTGTTTAGCCTCGGGCACTTTAGCGGTATTGTCACACCCACCCAATACAACTGCCGATAAAATAGATACGGATAACAACGCTTTTTTAATCATATAGAAACTTCCCCAACATTTTTACTAACAATACTTTGAGCGGTTTGATTGAGTGACTGTATATAAGCTCGCCAGCCTCCAAAATGGCTAATATCGGTTGCATCTTGAATGGCATACGCTTCGCAAATAAAGCCTTTAACCCATGTTCCATCTTTTAATTTCAGGTTCCCAATACCAAGTGGTGCAGGTACTTCAGCCACAATGGCTCCAAAATTTGCTAAAGGAACATCCCACACTTCAACGTCAATTGACGTACCTGCTGCATCGCACTGTAGGCCTGGCTTTGGTGGTGTGGTATTTTTTAAAGCAAAGAGTTTATAAGCATCTGCCGTCTGAGTTTTCTTGAGCAAAGTGGCATTACGACTAGTGAGCTGAAAATTAAGGGGCATGCCTGTTAAATGTGCTCCCACAACGGCAAGCTGTACTGAATGATTCGAATGGATGTTTATACTTTTTTGATAATGTTGAGTTGATTTACCTAAACTCAGCGATGTCTCGGTTTGCCAAAGCTGCGCAAAATTGGCGAGTGCCTGATCGTGCCAAGCTGGTGCAATAAAGGTTACACCGCTTGGTAGACCGTCTTCACGAAGTACATTAGGTAAAGCTAAAGCAGAAAGATCAGCAAAATTAACAAAGTTGGTATAGGCCCCTATGTGCGCGTTTTTAGTCAATGGGTCGGCTTCAACTTCGGCAATGGTGTAAATGGTTGGCGCTGTCGGAACCATCAATGCATCAAAAGGTTGTAATGCCAAATTAATTTTTCGAGCTAGTACGGCGCGGTTATATTCGGCTTGAAGTGCATCTGTTGCCTTGAATTTATCTGCCTGCGCAATAATTTGAGCAATAACTGGATGAGCCTTTTCACGTGTTGTCATGCGTTCAACGGCGACTGTTCTTTCCGCTACCCAAGCATCGTTATACAGTGCGACAGCAAGCTCATTAAACGCACTGAAAGCAATACTCTCAACTTCGTAACCCAGTTTTTTTACACGCTCGACTGCAACTAAAAAGGCTTTTTCAGATTCAATATCACCATAAAACTCAAGTTGAGCTGGAATAGCAATTTTTTGTTTAGAAAACTGAGTCGGTACATTGGCTGGATGTACTCGTGAATATTCATCTGTTTCATCGTATCCCTGCATTAAGCTGGCAATGATCCACGCATCATCAACATGCAAGGCAAAAATGGAAATGACATCAATAGTCCGACATGCAGGGATTAAACCTGTGGTAGAAAACCAGCCCTTTGTTGGTTTAAGACCCACAATATTGTTATGGCCCGCAGGAACACGGCCTGACCCCGCCGTGTCAGTTCCTAAACTAAAAGGTACAATACCGTTGGCAACCACTACCGAAGAACCAGAGCTTGATCCACCGCTGATATATTCCGGGTTAAAACTATTTTTTACTGCACCATATGGGGAACGAACGCCAACCAGTCCAGTCGCAAACTGATCGAGATTGGTTTTACCCACCACAATTGCCCCTGCTTTTTTCAGTTTGGCAACGACGGCATTTTGTGTCGCTAAATATTGAACCTCTTTACAGGCAGCAGTGGTGTGAAAGTCAGCGACATCAATGTTGTCTTTAACTGCAAATGGCACACCATATAGAGGTAAGTCAGCAATATTCTGGTCTTTTAAAATATCAATTTGCGATTGAATCTGCTCGTTCGATGCAATTTCAATCCATGCATGGTCATCATTTTTAATTTCTGCCACATAGCCAATCATATCTGCAAGATGGATTTGCCCTTTTTGATATGCTGTTTTCCAGTCTTGGATGGTCCATAAATTTTTCAACACGCTACTCCTCATTTAGTCATTTTGTTGTATAGGCGGCATGACGGCATCCATCAGTTCTAAATGCCCTTTGATTACCCCTTTCAGCACAATAAATTGCTGGCTAATTTGTCTAAGCTCAGAACTCGCGCCCTGCATTAACATGACTTGCAATATCTTTTGTTGGTCGAGCTGAATATGAAGTGAACTAATCACCTGTGCTAAAAACTGTTGTTGCAAGTCAACCAATTGATTGCGCAAGGTCATTTGGCTAGCGTCATAAAGCAGCGTTAATGTGCCCACCATGACTTCATTAGCCTGTGCTTGCTCTGCAATCAGGTGTTTATTAATCATGTCGACAATGGCTTGCGAGCGACTTTCATAGTTCTGCTCGACAATTTTTTGGTCGAGCGCGTTGAGGGTCGATTCAGGTACGGTAATACTGATTCGAGCCAACTTTTGTTTCGGCACAGTCTTATCCTTTTGTTTTAGGCAGCTGATTGTTTTGCTTGATATATACGCCTGCACGTACGCTAAGCAATTCGACTAAAAAGGCTTTTAAAGTTTGCTTTGGTTGAACCACAGGTTTTACATCGTTCATATCACACCTCTAGCTTGGTATTACCAAATTCAGTTTTTGTATTACTGATATGAGATGCAGAAAATGTGCCAGTTTTTAAGCGTAGTTTTGATGGATTTGATAGATATTTATGAGTGTTTTTTGGGCATAAAAAAGCCCCATGCACAGGGATGGGGCTAATATTCATATTTTTAAAAAAGTTAATTTTTCATCTTATGACTGATTAATCATTGTATGTGCCCATACCGATAAAGACTCTAAAACAGGTTTAAAAGACTGGCCTAATTCGGTCATTTCATAAACCACTTTAATCGGTGCTTTTTCACCATAAACGGTTCTAGAGATTAAGCCACTTTGCTCTAATTGCTTGAGTTGCAGGCTTAAGGTCATTTCTGTAATGGTTGGCATTAATTGATTGATTTCATTAAAACGTTTTGGCCCATCTTTTAGATAATACAAAATCACGCATTTCCATTTTCCACCCACCAAATCCATAGCCATACTGATATGGCATGGATACGTTTTTCCATTTATCGTAACTTCACATTTATTTTCAGGTTTTGCCATTTTTAAACGCTACCTATCAACTTTGATAGTTATTGTACGCCCATACTATAAAAATTATAGTGACTATTATTTTTATAGTTTAAAGGCACTCTCATGGCTTTACTGATTTTAGCTCATCCCTACTACGCTCAATCAATTGCAAATAAAACGATTGTGAATGAACTCGTAAAAACCTATCCGGACCTTGAAGTGCGAGATATTTTCCAGCTTTATCCGGACTATAAAATTGACGTCAGCGCTGAACAAGAAGCGTTGTTACGCCACGACACCATCATTCTGCAATATCCAATGTTCTGGTTTAATATGCCGGCAATTTTGAAGTTATGGTTTGATGAAGTTTTTACTTATCAGTTTGCTTATGGCTCTCAGGGCGATAAATTAAAAGATAAAAAAGTCATTATTAGTATGACGGTCGGGCAAAAAGAAGCGAACATGGTGAACGACCAAGAAAACTTAATCGATAGCTTTTTAAAATCAGTTCAACATTCAATTCAATATACACAAATGCAGTTAAGCGGCACATTTTTGCTTTATGACGTATCGCCTTTATCGGGTAACCCAGAGTCGAAAATTAAATTAGAAGCTGTTGAACATGGCCATAAAGTATTAAAACATTTGACCGAAGCATAATAAAAAAGAGAGCATCAATATCGATGCTCTCTTTTGGTTTAAGCGACTGGTGCCAAAGTAAATAGTACTTGTCCTGTTTTTACGGTTTGCCCTTTTTCAATGGTAATGGTTTCTACTTTCATGCGTTCCGGCGCAATAATCGGAATTTCAATTTTCATTGCTTCAATTACTGCAAGGGTTGCACCTTCTTCAACAATATCTCCTGATGCACATTCGATTTTCCAGATTGAACCCGGCATGTGTGATTCGACTGCACAGCCTCCTTCAGGAATAACCACGGTTTCACCTTCATCAACAGCATCTAGGCTTTCAGAGATATATTCTTGTAAGCCCGCTTCGTGCCAACGGCGGCGCTCAGCCTCAAAGTTAGCTTGTTGCATGTCTTTAAAGGCTTGAATGCTGTCTTGATGTGTTTTTAAAAACTCGTTGTATTCTTTTAAGTTAAGCACACCATCTTCAATACGAAGTTGTAGTCGGCCCGCCTTAAAGTCTTCACGCATTTGTAGAAGTTCAGTCTCAGAAACTTCATAAAACTTAACTTGGTCAAAAAAGCGCAGTAACCACGGTTTGCCTTCTTCGAAGTTGGCATTTTTACGGTAACGGCTCCACATTTGGGTCGTGCGACCAACAAACTGGTAGCCACCCGGCCCTTCCATACCGTACACACACATATACGCCCCGCCAATGCCGACCGCATTTTCAGGTGTCCAAGTTCGCGCAGGGTTATATTTTGTGGTGACTAAACGTTGGCGTGGATCGAGTGGCGTTGCAACGGGTGCACCTAAATACACATCGCCTAAACCCATCACCAAATAGTTTGCGCTATAAACCACATCTTTAACTGCTTGCTTTGAAGCTAAGCCATTAATACGGCGAATAAACTCGACGTTATCTGGGCACCACGGTGCATCTGGTCGAACAATTTGTGTGTAGCGCTCAGTTGCAAGTTGAGTCTGCGAATCTTCCCAAGCCAAAGGCAAATAGACAGTCCGTGAAGGCACCTGCATATTTTGAATATCGGGTAATTCGGCTTCTGCCTGTTGAAGTTTCTGTAAAAGCTCAAGTTGATCGAGCTGGATTGAATCAAAATGAATCTGTAGTGAACGAATGCCCGGTGTTAAGTCGATAATGCCCTGAATGTTTTGATCTTTGACCCATTGCATAAGCGCATGAATACGGAAGCGTAAATTTAGGTCAAGTACTAACTCTCCATATTCCACCAACAAATAGCTATTTCCCGCTGGTCGATAGGTCACGCCTGGTAAGTCAGCTTCACCGTCTAAAGTAGCTAAAACGGCATCTTTTAAAGTGTCGGGTTCTGCTTGAATAGCTGGATTAAAATCGATCTGAGTTGTATCAGTCGCGGTTAAACTTTGATGATATTTTTGATCGAGTGCTTTTGCTTGCGCATAACTCACGGGTACAAATTTGACCTTGTCGCCTGCTTTTAGCTGCCCGATTTTCCAAAGCTCGGAATGAATGACTACCGCAGGGCAAACAAAGCCGCCTAAGCTCGGACCATCTGGACCCAAAATAATTGGCATATCGCCAGTAAAATCAATTGCGCCAATCGCATAAGCATTGTCGTGAATATTGGAAGGATGTAAGCCTGCCTCACCGCCATCTTCACGTGCCCACTCAGGTTTCGGCCCAATTAAACGAATACCTGTCCGGCTTGAGTTATAGTGAATTTCAAACTCATTGGCAAAGAACGTATCAATATCTTGTTTGGTGAAAAAATCTGGTGCGCCATGTGGGCCATACATGACTGCAATTTCCCAGTTTTGGGTAAAGCTAGGAATTTGCGCTTGAGCTAAAGCTATAGTCGTTTGAGCGGAATATTCAGTAATCGGCAGCATATCGCCAATTAATAAATTACGGCCTGCGTGCCCACCAAACTGCCCCAAAGTAAAAGTCGCCTGTGACCCTAAATACTCAGGAACATCGAAACCCCCTTTCACGCCTATATAGCTACGGCAACCTGAACGGATAAGCCCACATTTTAAAACTTGGCCTTTTTTCACATTAATGGTTTGCCACATCGGCACCAGTTCGCCATCAAGTTTTGAAGGCATATCACCGCCTGTAATGACAATTTGGCTATCGCAGTGAAACTTTAAAGTTGGCCCTTGCAAGGTGCATTCAAGTCCTGCCGTATTTGGCTCATTGGCTAGAAGCTGGTTTGCCACCGTTAAACTGAGTGGATCGATGGCACCTGATGGCGGCACCCCAACATCCCAATAACCTAATCGGCCTGTTACGTCCTGAATGGCAGTTTGAATACCAGACTGCAAGACCTCAATTTTTTGCGTTTTCCATTCAAACGTATTTAAAAATCGAGTGGTTTGAGTACCCAAAGCAAACACATCACAAGCAATAATGTTTTGTAAATATTCTAAATTGGTTTCGATGCCAGCCACCTGCGTGTTGGCAAGACTAGCACTCATTGCCTGTATGGCTTGGTCCCGTGTTGCAGCAGTCACAATGATTTTGGCAATCATTGGGTCATAAAAAGACGATACCGTTGAACCTGTTTCAACCCATGTTTCGACTCGGGCTTGCGGGTCAAATTTAACATGTGTAAGCAGGCCTGCACTCGGCTGGAACTGTTTAATTGGGTCTTCGGCATAAAGACGAACTTGAATGGAATGTCCTGTTGGCTCTAACTTTTCTGTTGGTGCTGACCAGTCACCGCTTGCCAAAGTAACCATCCATTCAACTAAGTCGACACCAAACACTTGCTCGGTCACGCCGTGCTCGACTTGCAAACGCGTGTTGACCTCTAAGAAATAAAACTCTTGGGTTTCGGTATCCATGACAAATTCAACTGTGCCTGCCGAGCGATAGTTCACCGACTGCATGAGTTGAATCGCAACTTTTTGGAGGTGGTCACGTTGTTGTTCATTTAAGTGGGGCGCGGGTGTTTCTTCAATGACTTTCTGATTACGGCGTTGTACCGAACAATCACGCTCACCCAAGGCTAAAACTTGCCCTTTCCCATCACCAAAAATTTGCACTTCAATATGGCGTGCATGTTGTACAAATTTTTCTAAATATAAACCTGCATCTTTAAAATTGACCTGCGCTAAATAAGATACGGTTTGGTAGGCATCTTTTAATTCAGTTTCATTCCAGACCAGACGCATACCAATACCACCACCGCCCGCGGTACTTTTCAGCATGACTGGATAGCCAATACGAGCAGCTTCGGTCAAAGCCTCGGCTTCATTAGCTAGTAATGAGCTACCCGGAAGTAAAGGCACATTGCTTTTAATAGCGAGTTCACGTGCGGTATGTTTTAAACCAAAATCCAGCATTTGGCTTGAAGTTGGCCCAATAAAGGCAATGCCTTGGCTTTCGCACAAATCACAAAACTCGGCATTTTCAGACAAAAAACCATAACCGGGATGAATGGCTTCTGCTCCCGACTGTTTAGCAACCTCAAGGATTTTTTCAATATTTAAATAACTTTGATGTGCAGGTGCAGGGCCAATCAGAAAAGCTTCATCGGCCAAAGTCACGTGTAACGAGTCACGGTCGGCCTCGGAGTAAACTGCAACTGAAGCGATCCCGAGTTTTTTAAGGGTGCGAATTACGCGACAGGCAATTGCACCGCGGTTAGCAATCAGAACTTTTTTAAACATGCTTACACCCCTTCCGCTTCACGGACAACCAGTTGAATTTTGGTTGGGTTATAGGCATTACATGGGTTATTGAGCTGCGGACAATTTGAAATTAAAACAATCAAATCCATTTCCGCCCGAACTTCTACATATTTTCCCGGACCTGAAATTCCATCATCAAATTTAAGCTGACCGTCTGGCGTAACAGGCACATTCATAAAGAAGTTAATATTTGGGCCGATGTGACGGACATTTAAACCATGCTTTTTTGCAATCGGGTGTTTTGCCAAGGCATACATAAAGTTGTTACGGCAACTATGCATTGGGTAGGTTTCATGTGCATAGCGAACTGTATTACTTTCACATGAGCAAGCACCGCCAATGGTGTCATGGCGCCCACAGTTATCATCATGAATAACGGCAATTGGACGACCCAAGTTACTATAGAGTTTAGTGCCCTTTTCTAAATAGATTTGTTGGTTGATGGCCAAAGTGTCCATTGCGCTATAACGCTCAGTCGGGTTTTCTGCACTCATAAATAAAGTATCGACCGCTTGGTTTCCCTCAAGGTCAATAATTCGAAAATATTGGCCCTTTTTAACCTCGCACATCCACGCTTCGCCAGCAGGACAAACTTCATTTAAAACTGCTTTTTCAAATGATTGTAAAACTGTCATGATGCTTCTCCTGATTTAAATATTGCTAAGTGCGTAGTAGCGGGCTGTGTTTTGGAACGCACGCTGATTTTGCGAACATGCATCACGACAAATATCGCTGTCTGTTAGAGAATTGGCTTTAAATAAACTGAGTTGAATATCGGCAGGTTGATAGCTTGGGCTAGTGTCTAAACCATGCGGCGCGGCAGATAAAAATAATAGGCAGTCCATTTCAAAACGCAGTTCAATGCTTTGATTGGTGTTATCAGAACTGACATAAGACAAAGCACCGTTTTCATCTGGTGCAACTTTAGAAAATAGATTAACGGTGGCACTCAGGTCTTGGCTGGCAAGTCCGTATTTACACATTTCAATGAGTAAGCTGTCTAAGCCGTTTTGGTACATATCATTGCGGGCATCTTGAAATGTACGAGTACCGAATTGCTTTTCAATTTGTTCTGGTCGGCTTGGGCCACAAAGTGCATCATTCCAACCATGATCATCACGAACAATGGAAGCCATGACACGGCCAAGGTCTGAGTACAATACGTTGGAAGCTTTTAAATAGACAGTGTGTTGCCCTTTTAAACTGTCGGGCATGTTGAAACGTTCAAGCACATCGGCAGCATTTACACAAAACAAAGAAACATTTGCCTGAGCGCCAAGCGATGTAAATCTAAGAATAGTTCCTTTTTGAATACGACCCGACCAGTGATGTCCGCCGGGTAAAAGTTCGGTCCAAATCGCCTGATTGTTATGATAACTTGCAGTGTTCATAGCTACTCCTGTCGGATAGTTTTAGACTTCCTCCCGGGCTTTTATCCCTCCGTGTAGTTCGCTAGGAACCGTGAACTCTCGGTCCAGTCATACATAAAGTATCGGAACCCTAGATCACTTTTGATTGGTTATGACTATGCAAAGGACATGCCAGCTTAGTATTACGTTTTTGGTGAAAAGTAATACTAAACTTGAGCCGTTTAGGTGCGATTTAAGTTCAAAAATAAAAAACTGCATTCAAAATTGTGCACTTCAAAATAAAAAAGCCCCTTTCAGTAAGAGGCTTAAGAATGAATTATAAGATTGAAAGTTTTAAGGAAGCAGAATCACCTTACGGCAGTCCTCTTCTCTTTCATTAAAAATGCGGTAACCCTCTGCGGCATCTTCTAATTTCATTCGATGGGTAATAATCGTTTCAGGTGTTAATTCACCACGCTCAATCAATTCTAAGAGTTGGGGCAAATATTGATGCACATGGGTTTGTCCCATTTTAAAAGTTAAGCCTTTATCAAAAGCATCACCAAATAAAAAACCATGAATCGGGCCTGCATATACGCCCGGTACACTCACCACTCCACCACGGCGAACCGCGGCTATACATTGACGAAGCGCTGCGCCACTTGAACCTTCAAGTTTTAAATTGGTCAGGACTGTTTCAATCACACTGCCTTTTGCCTCGAAACCAATCGCATCAATCACCGCATCGACGCCACGATAATTGTCAGTATTTTGAATAATAAATTCGGCTGCATCGACTTCATCAAAATTAACCGGAATAGCGTCATAGGTTGCCGCCGCATAGTTCAATCGATATTCATTGTGATCGACCATAAATATTTTTTCAGCGCCAAGCATCTTGGCACAAGCAGCACTTAATAGCCCAACCGGACCAGCACCATAAATTGCAACGGTTGAGCCACGTTTCACTTGGGCATTATTCACTGCCTGCCAAGCCGTAGGCAAAATATCGGTCAAGAAAAGTACTTTTTCATCTGACAGTGAGCCGGGTACTTTAAAAGGTCCTTTATTGGCTTTTGGCACACGCACATATTCTGCTTGCCCGCCCGGTACACCGCCGTAAAGATGACTATAGCCAAATAAAGCTGCACCCGGTGGAATCTGCTTTTTATTGATAATCGCGCCGCGCCCTGTATTGGTGGTCTCACATGCAGCGGTTAAGTCGAGTTGGCAAAAGAAACATTCACCACAGGCAATCACAAATGGCACAATCACACGGTCGCCCTTTTTGACTGCAGTGACGGCTGGACCGACCTCTTCAACAATGCCCATGAACTCATGCCCAAAGATATCGCCATGTTCAGTCTTTGGGATTTTGCCTCGATATAAATGTAAGTCGGAACCACATATCGCTGTGGCAGTCACACGTAAAATAATGTCATCTGGTTCTTGAATAATCGGGTCTGCAACCGTTTCTACTCGAACGTCTTCTGCACCGTGGTAAGTAAGAGCGCGCATTTGTTATTCCTCTATTTCCTATAATTGTCATTTGATTATGAGGAGGCTTTCTTTACGGTTTGCAACGATTGTTATTTTTCACGTAAGGCATATTGCTTAAATGCAAATGAGTTAAGGCTCCACTTCTAACAAAAAAGGTGCAATATAGAGATGAAATCACGCCGATAAACTAGAATTCCACCCTAGTGAAAAGCATGCTAATATCCAAATTCTGACAATTACTCATGTCAAATTTACTTTAGAGGGAACAAGATGTTAAAAACTCAAAAAATCAACATCGTACAAGAATTTGATGCACCCGTAGACAAGGTCTTTGCAGCCTTAAGTGAACACGAAAACCTAAGTAAACTTTTTGCCCCTGCTAAAGTCACTCGCATTAGTAATGGAAAGGATGCACGTAATGGGGTTGGCTCTGCACGCAAGATGTCTATTCCGTTTACACCTTCATTTGTTGAAACAAATTTAGTCTACAAAGAAAATGAACTGATCGAGTACGCAATTACAAGCGGCATTAGCCCAATTAAGGCACACCGTGGTGTGATGCAATTTACAGACTTGGGAAATAACCGAACTCGTTTAAATTACACCATTAGCTTTAAAGGTCGCGTTCCTTTTATTGGTCCTATCATTAAAGCGGCTTTACAAAATGGCGTGAGTCGTGGGCTAAAAAAACTTAAGTTTTAATAGACCAATATCTACAAAAAAAAGCCCAGTGATGGGCTTTTTATTTTAGTGTTTCTAGACTTAATACTCAGACAGCTTTCTTAAAAAATAATCTAATAATTTATCCTGTTCATCTACGCTATTGGCACTTAACAACTGAACCATTGCCCCATCAATCACAAACAAAAACATGTGAGCATCTTCCATTAAGGCTGCGGGTTTGATGGTTAAAAGTAGGCCATGTATTTGAGTCACTAACCAGTTTCTATAATCAACCACCACTTTATAGGCAGTGGGATAAAACTTTTCAGTTTCAAAAATGGCCTTAAAAGGCAAACGGTACAGCCCTTCGAGGTTGGCATGGAGATAAAATATTTTTCTCAGCTTATCAAACACCATAAGTTCACGATAAGAATGAATAATAGAAAATACCTCTTCTTTTAACCCATCTTTTTGAAAGGTTAAGCACATTTCAATGAGCCTTTCTTTTGAATGAAAATGGTTATAAAACGTGGCTTTGGTCACCTTAGATTCGGCAATAATTCGGTCAATACCGACTTTATGAAATCCATATTGGTTAAATAAATCTTTTGCTGTATGAAGCACTCTGAGTGCTCTAAATGAAGCTTCTAAATTTGGCATAGTTATACCGTTTAAAATAATTTCTTGTTGTATATAAAAGAGATAGACATACCGTCACTCTTAAATTGAGTGCTAAATACAGGCATGCAAAAGCCGCACAATAAAGATGTGCTCGTCTATCTCGGGTTTATTGTTGCTATGATTTTTTAGTCGTAACGATGTTTAGGTGTAAAAACCTAGAGTCGGTTAAACCAATTTATAGAGTATTTAAACGGTATAAATAGAGAGATTTTGGCAAAGGCCAAAAATTGAGAAGAAATAGTACGCATGAGCGAACTCCTATATGCATAAAATTTCTGCCAATCACTGCTAAATGATTATGGTGGCAGAACGAAAGAGGGTTAGCAGACTGGGCATATAGAACCAGCACGCACAAGGCGTCCCCCTTCCGTCCTACCGCTACGAATGGGGGACGAACGAGTTCGCCACCAAAAAATTGCTTTTTTGATGCGCTATACGCTCTCGGTCTGCTAAAACCGACTGGCAATGTAGGCCAGCAGGCAAAGGATAGTATTCGCTTTTGATATCGTCAAGCGTGGGAAATGACATTTGTTTTAAAATAGATCATTAAAAAGTAAGGGGAAATAAAATAGTTTCTTTGTTATTTATTTCTTATTTAAATTAATATTTATATATTTATCTTAAATTTACAGACAATATAATTCAATAGTCTATTTTCAATAAATGATAGTCTTCTAATATTTCTATATTTAATTACTCATTGTATAAAAAATAGTTTTATAAGGAGGCTAACAATTATTTAGGTTTTATCTATTAAATAACTAAAAATCTAGAAATAAGAAGTTCTCCCGTTTTTACTTTAATATTCAATTTTAATAATTAAATATTTTAACTAATAAGGAGGGTTTAGCCCCCCCTTATATAAAACAATAAAATTTATTTCTAAATATTACTTCGCTTTAAACGAGTTAAAAATTGGGTTAGAAATTTCTTGAGATTCACTCAAGTCATTACACCAATAATCCATGAAAGTGACCTTAACAAAAAACCGCTCAAATACAATTACTTTAATTGCTATACGAAACAAATTAAACTCTTGTTGATCGATTTGGTCTAAATAAACTTCTGAATATTCCTCAAAATGATCAACTTTACTTTCTACATTTGACCATTCTGATTGCGCTAATGGGTAATTACTAGCTAATACTTGAAGTATGGATTCAGCATACTTCTGACGGCTCATTGTTTCTTGCTCTGGTCGATCCCACGCTCCAATAAATAGTTCCTTTTCTATAGGAGCGTCATATCCATCTGGTTTATAAAAAAACTCTATTTCACTTACCTCACCATGACTATAAACATCCTCAACACCATAACCAAGTGCTATAGGATCAAACATGCGTAATAACCATGCTTGAGACAATTGAATAATCCATTGATCGGTACCAAATTCCTTTATTTCCTTCAAATATGTATAAATATTTTCCGGCGGTACTTCTGCTTGCATATAAGCATCTGATATTAAATTAAAATGAGGCACACGGAAGACATCAGTATAATTAGTCTGCAAAGGAATATGAATTACATTATGTTCAGATAAGCCTTTTAAAACTCTATAATCCGTGTTTATTACATAAGCCTTTTCTGGTGACCAAAAGGCATCAGAACCCAAATGATGTTTAACTATTTCACGCTGTTCATCCACATGTTCTGTTTTTTCAAATATATCTTGTACTTGCTCAGTTAATTGAATGTAAACAGCATCATCTGATAACTTTTCTACTTTATACGCGGGGGTAGACAATAAACACTCTAAGCCAAATAAATCGACATAAGGTTTACCAAATACCGTTCCCCAATACATATCTGGTAACCAATGTTTTAGTTCATGGGAAAAAGGTGTTACCCCACGCCATCCTTCTTTAATTCCTAACTGTGGTTCCGAATGACGATTTGCATCAATAATTGCTAAGTCCGCATTAAATTGTAAGGTAGTAGTTTTCAGATAATTTATCAATTTATGCTGATCAATTTGAGTAAACTCTGAGGTAAGATATTCCTCACTATGCGTCTCTCCATGCAATGAAGGCCAAAAACTTCCTTGATAACGAGGCTTTTTTAAACGTTGGCACAATAATCGATCAGCGGCTCCCCCTTTGTCATTAGGAACTAATTTTTCTATTATCTCAGGTGAAAATGGGGTTTTTAATGGTTCCCAAAAACCACACTTCTCTGGAAGCATTTCTGGGAAAAAGTTACAGTAATTATGTACTCTTTTAAAAAAATCTTGGGGCTCTCTCAACATATTTGGAGTAAAAATTTTACTATGAATAGGGCGTTTAAACTTCATTTGATAATTTCCTAATATGGGTGGAGTGTCTGTTTAATAGGATCAAATCTTTGAATTGTTCCCTTATTAGATAAAATATTATTCTTTACTGTTTCGGATATTTTTGTGTTCATATTCACAACCAAACTAACTGGTTTTCCTGTTGCAGCATAGCCTCTAAGCTGTTTAGTATCTGTAAGATATTGAACATTCTTGAACTCAACTAATGTGCCGCCATTACCGAATGCATCTGGAATAATATTAATTTGCCCATCTCTCTCTGTTTTTATAGTAATCATTTGTCGATCGGTATTTCGCTTTACTCCCAATTTACTTGCAACACTGGTTTCAAACTCCTTTCCATTCATCCTATTGCGTGTAACAACATCTACTCTATTTTGATAAACTGTTTGAACATAAGAGCGATCTATTTTTAATTTATCTAGCTCACTCTTTGCAAGTTTTAATGACTCTCCCTTGCCTGGTTTTAAATCAGTGCCAACAACCAAATCTATTGCAGCCATTGCCCGATCAAATGGAGAGGTGCTTCGGCCAAATACAGTCAATAAATCATCAGCAATACCTATTAGCTCATCAGCACTCTGCTCCTTTAAGGATGCTACGATGTCATCTTTTGTGACTTGTTTCCCTGTTTTTCTTAAAGCATTATATTTATCCAAAGTTTTCACTAAAACTTTGCCTGTAGTTGTTGCTAATCGAACTAAAGAGTTATTCTGGATTGCAGTATCAGCACTGTTCGCAGCAGTATTAACATCATAACCTGTATATGCTGCAACCGTTCCAGAAACTAATTTACCAATATTCCGGATTTTTAGTTTTTCTGCATCAGTATATTCAATACCATTGGCTGGTTCTGGCATTAACCCTGCCACTATTTCACCTACGCCAGCGCCAATCGCACCTGCCTCACAGCTAGACTTCGTTGCAGCTGCTGTTGCACATCCAACAGCGGCGTGAGCAATTTTATGAATTGTATATTCAAATATATTCGGATCAACTTTATCTAAACTTGTTCCAATCTGACTAGCTAACT
Organism: Acinetobacter sp. FDAARGOS_559; assembly: GCF_003940475.1. NCBI lineage: Bacteria > Pseudomonadati > Pseudomonadota > Gammaproteobacteria > Moraxellales > Moraxellaceae > Acinetobacter > Acinetobacter sp. FDAARGOS_559. Next base: position 3,862,994 of record NZ_RKJG01000005.1, on the reverse strand, counting down.
CTCCTTGTAATGCCCCCGCTAGACCTGCTAGTAAAGCAACCTGTAAATTATCGCCAAGATTCCCACCATTAATGGCAGTTTGTACCAAGGTGGATCCTACAGAGGTGGTAAAATTATTCATTAAACGATCAGGAAATAAAGTACTATCAGGTTTAAGATTCAATGCCGTACTTACCTGACTTAATAATCCAGCAGTTACAACACTTGCTGCTAAATTTCGGATCGACTCTTTACTACCCAAATCGTTTAGAGTTTTACCAATATCTCCCCCATTATTGATCAAACTGATACTAGCCTGAGAAGCTATAGTCGTAATTGCTGCTTGACTCATTGCAACAGCAGAGCCACCTAGAGTCGATGCTGTTCCACCTAGTGCACCGACTACTGTCGCCCCCGCTCCAGCAGTTGCTGCTACGACGATAATAGCAATAATCGCTGCCCCTGCTCCAGTTAAACCTTGTGATTTATAATCCCAATCCTTTTGAGTAAGGAGAACCTTCTGCCAATCCACATCATTACGATTGACTAAATCTTTAAGGTAAGTATTTCCAGATTGGTTTGCTAATTTTAAAATTTCATCCCGAAGTACTATTTTATTGGCATCTTTTTCGCTTATCGGTATTTGTACGCTCAGCCCACCAGTGGCTTTAAAGATCGGTGGTGTGGGACCATTAAAACTTGGAAGTTTGGCTGTTTCTGTAATAGAGCCTTTATCCTGCATAGATTGCCAGACAACTGAGTTAGAATCTCTTTTTTTAGTTTCGGTTATCTTAGTAACAATATCTTGTAGAATAATTTGCGCCCCCTCAACTGCATTTTCACCGACACCAGCTTTAATTTCAGCATGACCAAGTTTATTTTCAAACTCGGATCCTCTAATCCATGTGGTATTTCCTGAACTTAAATTGGTATTTCGCTGAGCAACCAATACAGCTGGCAACTCAGATTCAACAGAACGAGTTGAACTCACTGTACTTGTATTATATTTCACCCCAAAAAGCTTAGACTTTTTGGACACGTCAATTTGACTGAACTGGCTTGTCGGTTTAGTCCAGAGCCTTAAATAACCCCCTGCATTTAAGTTAATATTTCCATCATGACTCTGTAAATCTGTGGATACCAATGTGAGGCTTCCATTCGAAGAGATTTTAATATCCCTATTTGAAATTATAGAAGTAGGTGTAGGTGTATTGGTATTATAAGTTTCCGTTTCTGTAACCGTTTTACGTTTATACCAATTGCCAGTTTTATAAGTTTTTGTGGAGTATTTATATAATTCTTCTTGAGTTGCTTCTAAACGTAAATCTCCAGAAGCAGCTAAATTTACTCCATCAATTCCACCATTTAAGGAAGAAGAAACTATTGTTAAGCCATTATTTCCCCCAAGCGTTTCTATTTTTACCGATTTTGAACCATTAATATAACTTGGAGTATTAAAACTGGCATACCCATAATTATTTGCTCCAGCCACTCCATATTCAAACTCATCTAACAGTCCAGCAATATAAATACTGGTAGGCGATTTTTGTATAACGACACTATTGGGTAAAATTTCTGTTTTATTTCCAACATCTGGATCTTGGGATAACAGTCCTTTTGCCCTTATTAATACACTAAGTCCATCAACTTGAGTCCCCTCCAGTTTGATACCGCCATTAGACAATATATTGACATTACCTTTCGCCCAATAGGGAGTACCTGTACCGATAGCCGCAGCCTTTGTCCATGGTAATATTTCTGCATATGAATGCTCGATTGCCTTCCCTTTGGTTTTTAACATTTCTAAACCTTGAGACATGATATTTCTTTGCTGCACCATAGACTCAAAAGTTTGTGCTTTATAATTAGCTTGATCTTGTTTATATCGTTCAATTTGCGCATCTAAAGCAGACAGTTCTATGCCAATTTCTTGAATACGTTTTTGTGTAACGTAATCAACTGCCGTATTCTTAACACCACTAATGACAACATCACCATCTGTTGCTGTAATGTTAATATCTCTTGGTATAAAAGCGTTACTGGAGCTAGCTTGTAACTTTGCTCCATTAATATGCACTTTTGTTCCAATTAAATTAATATTGCCATCAGTCGTTTGTATTTTTACAACTTGCTCTGATCCATTTCCATTTTTTCCTCCATACCCATTCAGGTTTAATGCTCCATTTTTTGAAATAAGCTGGACATCACCTTTAGCATTCAACGTGTGGATCTTTGGGTCAATCGTTAAAGCACCATTGGTCTGGATGGTAAGATCACCATTTAAATCTTTGAGAGCAGGATCACTTCTGAGAAAAGCACTATCAACTGCATTTAAGGTTAATGTTGCATTAGAAGGTGTAGTCAAAACATTGCCAGCCTCTAATGATATTGCCCCACCAGTATAGGTAGTATTTTGAGCAGCGTGGCTACCGCCACTTGTCATTGACAAAATACCCTTGGCTGTTAAATTACTTTCAACATAGGGTGTCCAAACTGTAGTTGTACCATATTCACCATTAATATAAATATTTTTCTTGCTACTTAAGGCTAGATGCTTATCAGAATTAGCTGTAACACCTAACAAAGTTAAATGATCTTTAGACGATATTTCAGTGTTACCTTTAGAGTTTAAAATACTATTTTTAAAATTTAATTTTCCTTCGCTATTAATTTTCAACTCATTAGCAGCTATAAAACTTGTTCCATTATCAACAACTAAATCATTCTTCTTATTATTGATATTAATATTCTGTGCTGTAATAGTCGTAGGACTTAAAACTGATCGGCCATTATCATCATTATGCATACTTACATCATTATTCGCCAAGATTTTAAGGCCATTGTTACTTATAAGTTGAACATCACCTTGATTGGCCATTATATCTGTTGCTGAGATACTTAAAGCACCTTCACCTGTTGAACCAACAACAACGCCTTTAGCTCCGTTAATATTAGTTTTATTAGTAGTGATTACATCATAAGAAGCCATTGAATCAAAATGTTGCATAGATGATAAGTTAACATCTTTGTTCGCAAGCAGTGAAATCTTTCCAGCTATTGAATTAGCTTTTAAGCTGAAAGTTTTTAAATTACCCGCTAGAGCTGTAACGTTAATATCATTTTGAGCAGTCAATGCATTATCTAAAACCAAATCAGCAATTTCTGCGGTTAAACTAATATTGTTTTGAGAAGTAAGAGCCGTATTTAATGTTAATTGATCTGCTTGTAGCTGAATACCACCTTTACTAGAGAACCCTTGTGATGAAAGACTTAAATTATTCTCGGCATCCAATGCAACTTTCCCTGTAATCTGGGGTAGAACTTTTGTTGCATTGTTCCAGACCAAGTTACGCCCACTGTGAGCATTAATGTTCTTGACTCGTGTTACATAATTTTCAAGTGCAAATCCAAGATTCTGTAAATTTACATCTCCTGAACTATATAAGTTTAAATCTTTACCCCCATAAATAGTCCCACCTCGAATATCAATTAAACCATCTGTATTTGAAGAATCTACTTGTAGGTTTATTGAACCCAAGGATGCCTGTATCTGATTTTCGTTTAGTGAGAGCTTACCTCGCCCAGATACATTTAAATTTTGTGCTGCTATTAATTTTGCACCTTGTGCTGCAACCACATCTTTTTGTGACTGAATATAAGCAGAACCACGATTACTGGTTATGCCTGCGTTAGTTGCCAGATTGATGTTCGCTGCATCAACATATAACTCCCCACTCTGCGCATCATTAAAAATTCGACTATTTGCTGCTAAATTTAAATTCCCTTTAGTATTGATGATTAAAGGAGAGGAAGCCAAGCTACCATTATTAATAATAATTTCTTTAGCATTTACATTCAGATTATTACCTGAATCAATATTGAGCATGCCATTACTATTGATACTACCTGATGAATTGATATCTGCAGCTACACCAACACCCGTTGTTTGCACACTGACTAAACCTTGGGTTTTACTGGTTGAACTGATAGTACCGCTATGCTCAATTTTCCCTGCACTGGTAATCACCAGATTGTTGACTGCTTGAAGTGTCCCCGCATTGGTAACGCCCAAGCCCTTTTCTGTACCCATCAGATATATGTTATTGGCATACATCCCACCTAGAGCTTTAACATCCACAGCCAATGTCGGTGCAGTTCCAGTACCTGTTTTAGCTGTAACATCCTGCAAATCTGCACTGACATTATTTGCCCCGGCAATCACCTGAATATCATTTTTGGCACGTAGTTCAGCACTAAGTTCTAATGCACGAGCATAGAGGTCCACATAGTTTGCATCATTATTATTTCCCCCTAATCCAAACTTCGAGTTAGGATTTGCTGAAATCGTAATTCTTCCTTGATCAACTGTGAACTGTTTGATACTGCCATCAGCATTTAACTGGGGCTTACCTGTAGTAAAAATTGCTTTATTGGCATTAATAAAGCCACCGCCTTTAATATTAATACCAGACGGGTTGGCAATAATCACATCTGCCATTTGCCCTGCAACTTCCAAATTCCCTTCAAAGCGTGAAGCGACTGTTGAATTTACTTCATTGAGGATGACACGAGCTTCACCAGTCGCTAAAAATGGGTTCGCCCCCACGCCCCCTATCGTTTTGGTGATAGCTCCTGTTCGGCTATTATTTAAAACAGCGCCTTCAGCCAACACATCAAACTGTTTATAGATATTGTGGGAAATACCATTTTTAGGAGTCTGGATATTAACCACTGGAACTGTTGTGCCTGCTGAGTTCTTGCCAGCAGCAATGACAGCTCGGTTTGCAGCATTTGCTGCACTATCTGCAATGATATCAGCATAGACTGGAGCAAAAGGTACCATTAAGCTCATACTTGTCACTAATGCCTTGACATGCCACAGTTGATGAAATGATTTTTCTTGTACCAGTAATTGCCCAGAACTCACTATTTCTGAGGATGTGGATTGTCCTGTCGCCTTGCTCTGACTCCTGACATTCTCAGCAACTGCCATAAACATGTTACGCGCTTTGTTAAAAACAATTCGATAAAGATTTTTATTCATAAGTCAGTTTTCTCTAATTAAAATTAATCTTTTTTCATAAGGAAACTTAATAAAAAGCATTTAGGCTAAATCCAAATATCCAGTCTTTTTTTATACTTTGCGGAGCGATTAGACCGCGCCCTGTAAAGGCATCAATATAAAAATGGTTCAGGTAACTACGCACCCCCACGACACTCCCCATCAGATGGCGCTGCCCAGCAATACTGTTCTCACCGTTCACCCAGCCCTGATCTACAGCCATGTAAAATTGGGTATTAGGAATTTGTGTATTTACGCTGATTTCCTGTTGTAAATACTGTCCGTTATCGCCTGATAGCATCAATTCACCATCAAAACCTCGAACGCTATAACGACCACCGATATAAAACCGGTCATTAGGTACTAACACTCGTGGAGCATATTGTCCACGCCAGTTCAAACGGTATTGAGCAGGCGTATCTAAAAGCAAAAATGGCATTTGAAAACGTAAATCGGCACTCCAGATCGGTGCACGGGAATACCCTTCTGACGGTAATGGATTTTTATCAATATCCTTAATTTGTTCTTCTGGTGCTAACAACGCATCAAAGGCGCCTGTACCATGCCGATAATCCAAACCCGCATCTAATACAGCATCCCCCAGATATTGCCGATGTTGAATCCCGGCATTCCAGCCTGACGTTCTTCTATGTTGGACTTCAATTTCAATATCATCAATAAAGTTTGAGTTTTGCTTATGGTAGAGCTTGCCATAGAGAGTGGTTTTATGTTGCCCACTTCGGCTAAGGACTCGAGATACATTCAAGTTACCCTGCTCACTTAAGCCGTGATAACGTAGTACACTATTTGCACCCAATACATTTTGCTCGTATTGATAACGGCTATAGCTAGTACTAAAATCATAGTTTCCTAACGGAAGCTGATAACTTACAAAGTAGTTTTTATTTAAGTCTCGATGTAAGTTATCTAATGAATGACTAAAATTAAAAGAAAGAGAATCGCTTAAGTAGAATGGATTGTTAATACTGACTCCTAAGCTACCGATGTATTTACCAGTATCTTTACTACCTGAATTATCCAAGCCTAAATTTAAACTGATCTTTGAATGTGCCTGTAACTTAATAACCAGATCGCTATAACCTTGAGTATCCTGAACAGACTCGTTTGACGGCACAATTTGTATATCTACCGTATAAGCTCGTTTTAAGTTTTCTAGCCCCTGATCAAGTTGTTGTAAATTCAGGACATCACCTTCTTTAAAGGGTAAAGCTGCTTTAAGTTGTAATAAGGAGAGTTGCTCACCTTCTACGATGATTTTACGTAAACGCCCAATCTGCACACCAAGTCGCAAAGAACCTTGCTGGATATCTTGAGGGTCAACAGTAACCTGACTGGTAATAAATCCTTTTTTAATCAACTCATTTTGGGCAAAATTAACGAGGTTATGTAAGCTTTGCGTACCGATACATTTGCCAATGATCTTCTGGGGATGGTTCCAGATTGCCCGAAGCATAAAGTGAAATTTATAATATTCAGGGTCCTGTAACGTTTTGCTATCAAAATTAATATTCTTGACCTGAACACATGGCTCTTCCGGAACAACTATAGTTTTAAAATCCTGCAATTGGGTAGTATCAGGTTTAGGTGGAAGTTGAGTGATTTGCGCTTCTAATTGTTGATTAAGCTCTTTTAAACGTTGTTCCTGACGTATACGATCTGGTAAAGAAATATCATCGATAGCATAAGCATGCGTAGCTAACCCATATAAAAGAAAAAAAGCGTGAGTAAAAAAAATTTTGTTTTGCATAAAATATTATTTTTAATTTACCAAATAGATAAAAAATCAAACAAAAACTACATGAATCATTCATAATCAACAACAAATGTCATAAAAAATTCATAATTGAAACATTTTGGAAATTTTTTAAATATTTTTAATTTTTATTAATGTATACCCATGATTTAAATATTTAGAAAACAATAGTTGTTCATTAAAATTAATTTCCATCTTCTTTTATAAGATATAAATTCAATTCTTTTCATATTTTTAGAAGTATTTTACTTACTAGGCTAATTTTTATCATTATTCTTAAAAAAGAATATTTAATAAGAGTTAAGCAACCTAAAATTACTTAACTCCTTAGAAAGGCTTAATCAATCCATCAACTTTTTACGACGATACAACCCACAATTCCCAGAAAATAGCGCTGCCAACAAACAGGTAATAATGGCGTAAGTGGCAACATTCATTCCAAATAGCTCAACAGCTAAAATAATAGATGTTAACGGTGCCTTACTCGCCCCTGAAAACAGGCTCACCAAACCTAAACCTGCAAGCAATGAAATTGGCAGATTTAAAACTGCGCCTAAAGCATTGCCTAATGTCGCACCTACATAAAACAATGGCGTAATTTCACCACCTTTAAAGCCTGAACCTAAAGTGATGGCTGTAAAAATAGTCTTGTTAAAAAAGTCGTAAAACTCAATCGGCACATAAAAAGATGAAATGATTTTATCTGTACCCAAACCATTGTATTGCTGATGCGCAGTGAACAAAGTAAGTAGCATAATGACAATACCGCCCACCATCGTTCTTAAAGGCAAATACCGAACATATTTATAAAAAACGTCACTCGCAAAATGAATAGCTGCAATAAAGAAACGCGCAACTAAACCAAAGATCAACCCTGCCGCAATCAGGCTCATGAGCGTTCCAAAATGAATGGCTGGAAACTCGCTAATTACATAAAAAACATGCGGATGAACAATTTCGAATAGCTCAGGGATGGCCGAAGCAATCAGCGCCGACACAAAACATGGAAAAATGGCTGAGTATCTTAAATTACCTAAGGCAGTAATTTCTAAACCATAGATTGCACCCGCCAGAGGCAAGCCAAACACCCCCGCAAAGCCCGCGCCAATACTAGCGATTAAGCAAATTTTTCGGTTATCTTCCGAGATTTTTAATATATGGCTTAAGTGGTCAATTAAAGCACCTGAAAGCTGAACTGCTGGCGCCTCACGCCCTGCCGAACCACCAAACAACTGCGTTAAAATTGAAGTAATAAAAATGATGGGGCTCATTCGTTTTGGAATAAACGACTTGGGTTGGTGAATTTCATCTATGAGTAAATGAGTTCCGCGTTCAATGGGCGAACCATATTTTTTAATGAGATAACCAATACCAAAACCCACAAAAGGCAAAAAGTAGATGAGCCAGTGATGCAGGCTTCTGACTTTGTTGGAAATATCAAAGGCAACAAAAATTAAAGTCGAGGCCAACCCCGCGACGACTCCAATCACGATCGAGATGACGAGCCAATAGACACTGTATTTTAGAATTTGATCATATTCAGATGAAGGTAGAATTTTCATTCGCTTTCTTCAATTCGCCTTTGAGTGAGTGCCAAATTCTCAAATTATTTTTATGCTGCCAGCTCATTAAGTGAGAAATGCTTAAACTGGGCTAAAAATTAAAGCCCGCATAAGCGAGCTTTCAATACAGTGATTAATTTTCATATCACTAAACTGTGAGGAATATCTCATAATTAGTGCTGATTTTCAAGCTAAAAATGGTTAACGAGTACTGCGAAAAATAACGAACTAAGTGAATAAATAAGCATTCGATTTGACCCAATTAAACTGATGCTTAAGTGAGCCAAATCATTTAATGAAGTCTTAATTAATACTCGCAATCACGGTTTCTGCATGACAGGTCGCGCCCTTCTCTGCGCCAATCTGAATAACACCACTGCGGTGTGCCAGTACCTGCACTTCCATTTTCATGGCCTCCATAATCGCAACCACTTGGCCTTCGGTGACTTGCTCACCATTTTCGACTTTCCAAGTGCTAATCACACCATTAATTGGAGTAAGTAAATGCTCGGCACTTACTTCTGGCTCGGCAGTCTGCGCTTGAACTGCAGTTGCTGGACCTTGTGCAAACATCCCCGCAGGTAAACCTAAACGGTGTAACTTACCATCAATTTCAATGTAGCTCAGTAACATCGGTTGTTGATGGTTTGGAATGCCACGTTTGGTTGGCTTTAATTCTTGTTTAAAGTCATTTTCAATCCAGCGCGTGTGTACATTAAATTCATCTGTAAAGTCAGGTTCATTAAGTACCGCGCGGTGAAAATCTAAAACCGAAGCTACGCCTTCAATTTTAAATTGTTTTAAAGCACGTTTAGCGCGAGCAATTGCAACTTCGCGGGTTGGACCAGTCACAATTAGCTTTGCCATGAGTGAGTCAAAATGGCTAGACACTAATGACCCAGTGCGAACACCTGTGTCGACTCGTACACCGTTACCAAACGGCGCTTCAAATAAACTCAATACACCAAAGGCCGGAATAAAACCACGTGCTGGGTCTTCAGCATTAATACGAAACTCAATGGCATGGCCTTGTGCTTTTGGTGTTTCTTTAATAGAAAGCGCTTCACCTTGTGCAACACGAATTTGTTCCACCACCAAATCGACTTTCGACGTTTCTTCGGTAACAGGATGCTCAACTTGCAAGCGTGTGTTTACTTCTAAGAATGAAAGCTTGCCGTCACGACTCAGTAAATATTCAACTGTTCCCGCACCCACATAGTTTGCAGCCTGACAAATATTTTTTGCCGAGGTTAAAATTTGTTGGTAAATCTCATCACTAATAAATGGCGCTGGTGCTTCTTCGACTAACTTTTGGTTACGGCGTTGCAATGAACAATCACGTGTACCAAGTACCACAATATTGCCATGTTGGTCTGCTATCACCTGCGCTTCTACATGGCGCGGTTTATCGAGATATTGCTCGACAAAACATTCACCACGGCCAAAGGCAGCTTTTGCTTCACGTACTGCCGACTCATAAAGCTCTTTGACTTCTTCGAGTTTCCACGCGACTTTTAAGCCACGGCCACCGCCACCAAACGCCGCTTTAATGGCAATTGGTAAACCATATTGTTTGGCAAACTCTAAAGCTTCATCTGCATTATTGAGTGGATCTTGCGTACCCTGAACCAAGGGCGCACCAACCGAAGCTGCAATTTTACGTGCTTCGATTTTATCGCCTAGTTTTTCAATGGCACTTGGTGATGGCCCTACCCATTTTAAGCCCGCATCAATCACGGCTTGGGCAAATTCAGCACGTTCAGATAAAAAGCCATAACCTGGATGCACCATGGTCGCTTTCGATTTCTTTGCAACTTCAATAATGGCTGGAATATTTAGGTAAGTCTCGCTAGCAGTCGCACCAGCCAACCCCCATGCTTCATCTGCAAGTTCGACATGCATGCTGCCAATATCGTCATCTGCATATAACGCGACTGATGAAATTCCCATATCACGGCAAGCATGAATAATACGAACGGCAATTTCACCACGGTTAGCAATCAATAATTTTTCTGTATTCATCATTCATTCTCAAAATCTGTAAATTCGGCAATTTTTTTAAATTTGATGCGGCAACCTGCTGGAATCTGTGCCACCAAGTCCCAATGGTGTTTAGCAACAGAGCCAATGACCGGATACCCACCCGTTAAAGGGTGATCGTTCATAAACAAAACAGGCTGACCACTCGGTGGAATCTGCAAAGCGCCAATACACGTGCCTTCACTTTCCAACTCGTAGGTAATTTTGCGAGTTAAAGGCTGTGCACCTGAAAGTCTTAGCCCGACTCGGTTGCTTTCATTGGTCACGAGCCATTCTTGCTGACAGAGCAGTTCAATACTGTCTTGTTCGAACCAGTCGGTACGTGGGCCCATCACAATATCTAGCTCAACGACTTCGCCAGTTCGCGGTAAGTCACTTTTGCCCACTTCATTTACGCTAATATTGGCTGCCTTTACCTGCCCTTGGTAAATGGTATCTCCAAGCTTTAAAGGTTCTGGACCTAACACTGCCAAGCTGTCAAACGAGGCACTATTGAGTACTGGTTCAACGTCTATACCACCACGAACTGCTAGATAGTTTCTTAAGCCTGCGGTCGGTGGCTGAATTTGAAATTCATCGCCTTCATCCAGATCAATCGGTTGATGGCTTGCAAAGTCTGCGGTTTGTCCGTCGGCAAATTTCACACGAATGTTTGAAATAGCACCTGCAACTGCAATAACGCCTGCATGCTGCATTTTGGCTTTTAGCCCACCATTTAAAACTTCAATAACGGGTGTATCGGTTGGATTACCGACAATACGATTAGCACTGTGCATGGCAGATAAATCCATCGCACCAGCAACCCCAACCCCAATATTGGTTTGATTTAAACGCCCTTCATCTTGAATAAGCATCTGTAAACTTGGCGCAGTGATCTTAAACAGTGGCACCGATTGTTTCGGCTTAACTGTACGCGTGATTTGCTTCGGTACACTTACAGTGATTGGACGATGCGTGACATCCTCAAAATGAACGGTCATGCCTGGTAAAAGTAGTGCTGGATTTTTACGCTCTAAATCCCACATTTTTTCTGATGTTGTCCCAATCAGCTGCCAGCCACCCGGACTGTCTTTTGGGTAAATACCAGAGTATTTTCCAGCCAAGCCCAACGAGCCTGACGGTATTTTTTTACGCGGAACCGTTAAACGTGGAATATCGGTAAAAGGCTTATCGGGACTGCTCATATAAGCAAAGCCCGGCGCAAAACCAATAAAAGCCACATTCCACACGCTTTGGTAATGTTTTCTAATTACATCAGCTACAGACAGCCCTTGTAGCTCGGCAACTTGCGCAAGGTCTTCACCGTCGTAACGAATCGGCACAATCACTTCTTGGCTGCTACGTTCAAATCCAGAATCAACTTTAAGGCCCTGAATTGAAGCAACCAACGTTTTAAAGTTGGTTTCGATCTCGTTGAAAAAAACCAAAATTGTTTTTGCAGCAGGGACTAAGTCTTTAATTCCATTCAATTGCGTATTTTGCAATTTATTGTATAACGCCAAAGTTTCCTCTAAGCTCGCAAGCTCAATCAGAAAACAATCGGCGTTTACCGATAAAAAACGCATTTGCTTATCCTTTTTAATTCTTCCTTAGCTATTTAGCCCATCCAAGCGCGGTCAGGAATATCGGTAATAAACATGTAACCTGGTGCATGACTAATCGCAAAAGGAATTTTCGAGTTCATCACTGCTGCTTGCGGTGTTACCCCACAAGCCCAAAACACTGGAATTTCACCCGCTTCTATACGGGAAGCATCACCAAAGTCAGGCTTATTTACATCCTTAATGCCTAAACTTTCAGGGTGCCCAATATGTACAGGTGCGCCATGCACGCTTGGCATGCGTGCGGTAATTTGTACCGCTTCACTAATTTGATGCGATGGAATCGGTCGCATGGAAACCACCATATTTCCTGAAATACGCCCTGCCGGTTGGCACTTTATATTGCTCAAATACATCGGAACATTGGTGTCATCATGAATATGGCGAACTTCAATACCCGCTTCTTGCAAAGCAGTTTCAAACGAAAAACTACAGCCAATTAAGAACGTGACTAAATCTGGATGAGCGCTATAAATCTCTCTTGCGTCGGTCACTTCATCGACCATTTTCCCATCTTTCCAAATGCGATAGCGCGGGAAATCGGTTCGAATGTCTGAATCTGCGGCAAGCTTAGTTGCATAGATACCTTCTTCGAGCACATCAAGCACTGGGCAGCTTTGCGGGTTGCGATGTGCATAGAGCAAAAAGTCATATGCCCACTCTTTTGGCACCGAAATCATGTTGACCTGCGTCATGCCAGCCGCCATGCCTGCTGTCGGTTTATCAAAACCTGCACGGATTTTTAAACGCGCATCTAATGCGGCTTCAAGTTGAGCTGGGTCGACTTTAATATCCTTATACATTGTGCTCATCCTTATGCTTTGTTTACAAACGGGCGGATTTCAATATTGTTTTTTACAAGTTCGGCTTTAATGGCTGCCGACATTTCTAGTGCGCCGTCGGTATCGCCGTGTAGGCAAATCGTGTCAGCCTGAATTGGGGTAAATACACCATCAATTGACTCGACCCCACCATTTTTAAGCATAGACACCACACGGCTCGCAACAAATGCCGAGTCGTGTAAAACCGCACCTTCGAGACGACGAGACACCAGTGAACCATCACTGTTATAAGCGCGGTCTGCAAATGCTTCAGACACAACTTTTAAACCAGCCGCGCGTGCCTGCTCGACTAAGTTCGAACCTGCTAAAGCCACCAAAACCAGTTCAGGGTTATACATTTTAATCGCATCAATCACGGCTGCTGCCTGAACTTGGTCATGGGCAATGGTGTTATAGAGCGCGCCATGTGGTTTAACATATTGCACTTTTGAGCCTGCTACTTTCGCCAAGCCATCGAGTGCAGAAATTTGGTACAGCACATCGGCAATCAGTTCGTCACGCGACAAATCCATATTACGGCGGCCAAAGCCTACAAGGTCTGGGTAAGACACATGAGCACCGATGGTCACGCCAAGTTCAACCGCTTTACGAACTGTTTTTAAAATGCCGAGCGGATCACCAGCATGAAAACCACAAGCAATGTTCGCACTGGTCACGACAGGTAAAATCTGGTCATCATTACCCATTTTCCATGACCCAAAGCTTTCGCCCAAATCACTATTTAAATCTACAAACATGGCATTATCCCTTTATCAATTCATGTCGTCTGGCTTAAAGCTTGGTCAAATAATTAAATACTGTCGTAAATGACATATAGCCCATCCACCACGTTAACAGACATGTTAATCCACCTAAAATAAGCAACCATTTTGGATAGTTATAATTACCCATTAAATCTTTACGGCATGCAGCCACATACACAAAAATTGTAAGGCCAATTGGCAACACCAATCCGTTAAAACCACCTACGAAAATGAGTAAGCCTGCCGGAGTTGCACCCAATAACACATAGAGCAATAACGCTAATGCGATAAAGGTAATGGTCGTATAGTTGGTCTGTTTTGGTGTTAAGTTCTTTTTAAATGCAGTAAAGAATGACACTGAAGTATATGCTGCGCCGATCGTGCTACTAATACCTGCTGCCCAGAAAATTAAACCAAATAATTTAAAACCAAATGTACCTGCTGCATATTGGAATGCTTGGGCTGCCGGGTTGGCATCGTGACTGGCTAAATCAATATGAGCACCGCTTACCACCACACCTAAGAATGCTAAGAACAACACATAACGCATGATGCCGACTACAACAATGCCCTTGGTCGCAGCTTTGGCAACTTCATTAATATTTTCAGGTCCAACAGCACCTTTATCGAGTAAACGGTGTGCTCCGGCATAACAGATATAACCACCAACTGTACCGCCAACAATGGTGGTAATAATGGCAAAGTCGATATGGTCTGGAGCAAAGGTTTGCTGAACTGCTTGCCCAACAGGAGGCATTACAATGACGGCCACAATAATAATCAGCAAGATTTTAAGCAATCCCAACACGATCATGCTTTTATCCATGGCAAGTGTGGCTTTTTTAGAGGCAAAAATCAAAATGGCTAAAGCACCACTTAAAATACCGCCCCACTTTGTATCTAGGCCAAAAAGTGCATTTAAACCTAAAGCCGCACCTGCAATGTTACCGACACTAAAGAAAAAACCACCCAAAATCACCAGAAACGCCAGTAAATAACCACTACCCGGTAAGGCTTTATTGGCAATATCAGATGCACGCATTTGGGTAAGTGTCACCACTCGCCAGATATTTTGTTGGACGACATAATCAATTAAAATAGAAATTAAAATTGCAAAGCCAAATGCAGCACCTAACTTAACTGTAAATACAGCAGTTTGGGTTAAAAATCCCGGCCCCATTGCAGAGGTCGCCATCATAAAAATTGAGGCAACAATGGCCCATTGGCGATCTGATAAAAAAGAAGATTTCAGTAAAGACATATTAATGCGTTCCTCATCCATTTGAGCTTAACAACGCTATTTTCAAATTGAATCAAGAACATCATTTTTGTCCCAAACGATATTCTTTAATCCTTTTAAATGACAAAGATTCCCTGTTCCCCAATCAACATAATCGGTGATCAAATCTTGTGTTTAAAATAAAAACATAGCTAATCCCTACGAACAATAAGACTTTTTACAGAAATTTAAAATTTTAAACTTTTGATTTTTATAAACTTATTTTCAAAAGAAA
Organism: Acinetobacter sp. FDAARGOS_559; assembly: GCF_003940475.1. NCBI lineage: Bacteria > Pseudomonadati > Pseudomonadota > Gammaproteobacteria > Moraxellales > Moraxellaceae > Acinetobacter > Acinetobacter sp. FDAARGOS_559. The sequence continues at coordinate 3,847,877 of NZ_RKJG01000005.1, read as the reverse complement.
GAGTGGGATAAATTTTACTTATCGAAGTACATAAGCTGCTTTTATCGTTTTACCTACAAAACAGCTTTTTTTAATAAGAAAAAATAGGGATAAAAAGCATTCAAGAAACATCTTATTTTTTAATTTGTTCATTGAGTCTTTTCATGGCACTTTCTGAAACCTGAACCGCTACTTCAGTTAATTTTTCTTTCAAAGCAACGTCATTACCATGAATATAAATAGACGTGAAATGAAAAGTTTTTAAACGGATGGGCGTATTTAATATTTCCAATCGTCCGTCGGTAATTTCCTTTAATGCCGTTAAGGTCGGCACGACCGCAATACCCAAACCTTGCTCTGCTAGACGCAATAACGTCGCTAAAGAATAACTGGTAATAGAAAGTGGTTCATCAATCCCCTTTTCTTTCATTTTTGCCTTTAATTCTTTATAGGGATAGGTAATTTTTGGATAGGTTAAAATGGTATGCGACATTAAAGTTTTAAAAGACATTTGCCCAATTCCACCTTTAAAAGATGGCGCCGCCAAGAAACTCAGTTCAAAGTTACAAAGCGACTGCTCAATACATTCAAAAGCCAAAGTTGGCCCAAGCAAAAAGGCCATGTCCAAATCGCCTGTACGTACCCCCTCTTGCAAGTTAGGGGTCAGATCTACCACAATTTCAACCGAAACTTTTGGGAATTCCTGTTGAACTTTTTCGATATATTCAACCAACCACGTATACACGATAGTCTCAGAAACGCCTAAACGTATGGTTCCGGTCAGGTGCTGATTTTCGGTAAGCTCTGCAACCAAATCAGTTTCTAAACGCATAAACTTTTCGGCATACTTAAATAATGTCATGCCTTTATGGGTCAGTTTAAACTGCCGTAAGCTTCGGTCTAAAACTTTAAAACCTAATTCATTTTCAAGAGATGTGATTTTTTGAGATACCGCAGGCTGCGTCGTTTGTAATTTAGTTGCCGCCTTATTGAAGCTATTTAAAGTCACGACCCAATAAAATGCTTCAAGATTCTTTAAATTCACGTTTCATCCTGTCTTAAAAATTCCTTTACTTTTATAGTATGTAAGCTTTTAGCTGAGTTAGGCTACCCATTTATTCGTTTTTATTTGAATTTGGCCTATTTCACTCTCACAAAAATAATATCCAAATCTTTTTTAGGCACAAACTTGGTTTTGATCATTTGAAATTGAGTTGGGCTAATCTTTTTGACTGGTCCATCCCAACAAAATGACACTAATTCATTTTTATCTCGCTCAATAGTGAGCTTAAAATTTTCAATCGGCTTTGCCCAATTTGCACCCGTCGTCAAAATATAGCCCAAAGCACTAAACGGCGAATTTTCTGCACTGGCTTTTTTTAAGCCTTGCTTAAATTGTTTATCCATACAAAATTGCTGGTTATATTCATCTGGATAGAGAGCAACTGAACCGCCCACCAAGGGTTTATATTCATGGTGAATTTTAGTCAAACTATTAGCTTTGAAGGTTTGCTTCCAGCTATAAATGACTTGAGATGACCACGAGATTACATCATCTCTTAGAAATTGAGCTAAAATTTTCTGCATTTGTGGTTTATTGCATTGTCTTAACCTATCTAGATAAGATTCATAATTATAGAAAATAATGTTGTTTTATATATAATAAATTATTTTACATATAAAACTTTAGCTCTACCAAATTCAAGATCATTTGGTGAGATGAGATCATGGAAAGATTAAATTACGATACAGTTATTGGTGCAGACGGTATCCATTCGCCAGTTCGTACAGCCCTTTTTGGTGCAGAGTCACCTAGATTTACAGGAATTGTTTCTTTTAGATCTGTAGTATCTACAGAAAAAGTTAAACATATCCCAGAAATAGAAGCATTTATTAAATGGTGGGGTGATACTCCACAAAAACAAATTGTCACTTTCCCATTAAATCAACGTAAAGAAACTTTTATATTTGCAACAATCGGGCAAGAAAGTTGGACTGAGAAATCTTGGACTAGTGCGGGGGGATCTTCAAGAACTCCTTAATTTTTATAAAGATGCAAGGGCATTACTTCAAGCTTGTGAAACCACTTTCAAAAGTGCTCTATATGAACGAGATCCTTTATTAAAATGGTCTGTTGATAATGTCACATTATTAGGTGATGCCTGTCATCCAATGCTACCTTTTTTATGGCTCAAGGGGCAGGAATGGCTATCGAAGATGCAATTATTTTAGTTCGAAGTTTATCTAATATATCTTCAAAGTTAGAAGCAAAAATTGCCTTACAAACTTATGAGAATTCTCGCAAGGAATGTACGGCAAAAATACAGATAGGTTCGAGAGGCAATCAATGGATGAAAGGCCAAGAAAATGCTGACTGGGTTTACAGTTATGATGCATGGACTACAGAATTAATTACTTGAATATTTTTATAGCATAAGCATTTGGTTTTTATAAACTGCTCACTACTTTTTAAATGCTCAGATAGAAACTCCGACTTCATTTAAAAAACCGTCCTAGAGGGCGATTGCTGAATATAAAATCAACAGCATATAGAACTATAATGGATCAATACTTCTATACTTTTTTAGGTGACTTTTTATCGGTTTTCATAAAAACTGGCTTAATCTAACTCTAATTGTTGTCTCAATTTTAAAATATCGACTAGTCCTTTATCCCTTTTCTGAGATAAATCGATATCTTTATAATGTGTTAAAAGCTCTTTAGTTTGTTCTTCTAGCAACTCAGTAGTTTCTTCAGAGTGCTGAAAATTTTGCATATCATTCCACCATTCGGTCATAGGTGGTCCTAAATGGTGAATTGCCTCTTTAAACCCCTTCTGATTGGCAAGTTCCATATTTATATAGGGGCCAAATAAAGCCCATCTCAGCCCAGGCCCACTGGTGATTGCGATATCAACATCTTCTGCCGAACACACCCCTTCTTTAACCAGTGAAAATGCCTCTCGCCACAAAGCAGCTTGTAAACGATTTGCTACATGCCCTTTAACTTCTTTATTTAAAACAATCGGATGCTTACCCAAACTTTGATAAAACTCGGAAGCTTTCTTTAAAATTTGCGGATCTGTTAATTTTCCACCCACAATTTCAACCAAAGGTAATAGATGAGGTGGGTTAAATGGATGACCTAAAAAAATACGCTCGGGATGAGTTGCATCTTTTTGAAAGTCAGAAACTTTTAGACCTGAAGAACTTGAAGCAATTAGTGTTTTTTCAGGGCAATATGAAGTGATTTCTTGATATAAATTTTGCTTTAAATCTAACCTCTCCGGTGCATTTTCTTGAATAAAATCGGCATCAATCACCGCATCTTTTAAGTTGTTGTAAAGCTCTAAATTTAGGAAAATATCTTGTAAATGATGACTTGAATCTGTTTGCTGATCTAAAGCGAGCAAATCACTAAGATTTGCCTGTATTCTCTTTTTAAATAATTCTTCGTCTATTGGATAAGCGTCATACACCTTTACCTTAAAGCCTTTATATAAAAATAATGCTGTCCAGCTTGCACCAATGATACCGACACCAACCACACCGATTGTTTTAATTCCTTCCATATTTTCCTCGTGACCTTATTACTTCAAAACTTTTCTTATTCCTTGCATGACTATAAAAATAGTCGACTTCTTACCTTTTCTCAGTTATTCAAAGCCAATTTATAATAAGCACGCATAACCAAAACTTCATACCATTATTGTACTTTTCTTGCATTACCTTCATTTTTTAAGCAAATTTTGGCTACTGCTTGCAGCCCTATAAGCGCTAAGGGTGTATGATTGGCAAGATTTTGAGCCATTTAACTTTAATATGACAAATACATTTTCTGACCACAAGCAAGTTGAAGTGGTATCTACTTTTGCTGAACTTGTGAATACACATTTTCAGGGAAATAAGAATGCTATTTGTTGGTACAGAAATTTGGTAGGCGACTTTAAAGAAATTGTGGCTAAACTTAAGTTAAAAGAAAATATTACCGAAATTTCTACTGAAGACCTGTTAGCACTTGAGCTTTCAGAACAAGGTGATTTGGCTCGAGATATTATTTTAAAAGACATGCAGCTCTTAACTGATATGGGGGCATCACCTGTACTTAATTTGCTTAAAAACTATGAACGCGATGAAGAGCTAGATTTCATTTCAACAGATGTATATTCATTTCATGTTGACCGCTCCCCCATTGAAACCGACACATTCTTATGTACTTATCACGGCGCTGCTAGCGACATTGTGCCGAATGATCAGGTTGAACAAAAAGTTTTAATTCCAGAAATTAGAGAAAAGCTCAAAGCTTTACATGACGGCCCAGAAGCCGAATTTGAAAGCTTTTTAGCAGAGTATTTTTTTGATTTACATTATCAGCCTAAACCCAATGCACAACCTATAAATTTGGGTACAGGACACTTATGGCGCTTAGCAGTAGATCATCCAACTCAAAAGGTTTTACCGTGTGTTCATCGGGCACCAGTTGAAAATGATGGTGAATATCGGCTTCTACTGATTTGTTAGATATTTCAATATCTTATATAGAACCAGTCAAAAACCAAAAATTACTTTTAGAATCGTGAAGAATTTCTGGTCGTTAAACCACAGTAAAAAGATAAATCTGAACATTTATCAAAAATAAAATAATAAAAAATTATGATTTAAAGTAGTTGACCCTCACGTAACGTAAGCCCCTAGCATAAAACACGCCTAAGGAAGAAGGAGCTAAAAAGATGCTGTTAAAAGTTGGTGAATTGGCTAAGCAAACAGGACTTACTGTCCGTGCTCTTCATCACTATGACGATATCGGTTTACTTCAGCCTTCGGCCCGTTCCGATGCTGGTTATCGACTATATACCCCTAAAGACATTACTCGTTTGCATCAAATTCAAGCATTACGAGGGCTGGGTATGTCGCTAGCCGAAATCTATACGGTTCTTGAAGATCCCAATCTAGCACTTTTACCGATTATTGATCGGCAGATTCAAGCAATTGATCAAAGACTGGCAGAGCAGAAAAAATTGCGAAATCAGCTAGGACAATTGAAATCTCAGCTCATCAATGGTGAAGAACTTGATTTGGAGGATTGGTTAAATATGCAGGAGCTTATAGCAATGTACGAGAAATACTTTACGCAAGAAGAACTTGAAAAGCTTACATTTTTACAATCAGGTACTAAAAGCCACCAAGAATGGCAAGAGTTAACTCAGGCTGTAAATACGGTATTTAATGCTGGAGAATCATCTAGCAGTGAAACCGCTCAAAAGCTCGCCCATAAGTGGATGAAAACACTTGAGCAGAATACGCGCACCAATCCAGAATGGCTTGTTAAATTAAATAACATCAATTCAGCAGAACCTGAATTTCAGGAAAAATTAGGAGTAATGCCAGAAGTTGTTGAGTTTTTACTTAAGGCCTTTTCAGAGAGTAAGCTGAGTATTTTTGCTCGTTATTTATCTGATAATGAGTTTGCTTTTTTAAAGGAAAATTATGTTCGCGAAATGAAAAAATGGCCTCAACTATTAGTCGATATTGAGAAATTGATTGACGCTGAGGTTAAACCGAATAGTGAAGGAGCAAAGCGTTTGGCACAGCAATGGCTCTCTATGCTACAAGGTTATACTGGCGAAAATCCAAGCACTCAAGAAAAGATCCGTTTAGCAATGCAAAATGAACCAAGCCTTGCTGACGGTACTTGGCTCAAACCAGTTACCCTACACTTTCTAGAAAAAGCAGTAGCAGCATTCAAGCATAGTGCTTAGTTCTATCTATCAATTTAAATGGCTCTTTTTTTCAGGAAGAGCCATTTACCCGTAAATATGATTAAAGTAAAGAAACAGTTTCAGGATTTTTAGTCATAAAATTTAATATTGCAGACTGTGATTTAATACTAACTAAATGACTTTAAAAAACTTAATAATTCTGTCCATTCTCGCAATTGCATAAGTAATGTATTCAAAATAATATTTAGACAAATAGATTATAACTTTACATATTGTTAAGCTTATAGATCAATACTAAGAAGACTGTGAAGTTAAATTTAAAATGAATCATTTTTGGCAGTTAAAGCCATCCATATTTAATTAGAGAAACATTTGATATGAAAAAATATTTATTATTAATTTTATTCAGCTTTTATTCGGTTCATTCATTTGCTTCGGACAAACTACATGGCAGTGTTTGGAAAACTATTGATGATGCCACCAATCAACCGAGAGCGCTGGTAAGATTTAGCCAAGACAAAAATGGAGTTCTATCCGCAAATATTGAAAAAATCCTTGTTCCAAGCGAAGCCAATAAATGTACGATGTGTGAAGGGACTTATAAAAATAAATCTTTAATTGGTTTAACCATTGTCAAAAATTTAAAAAACGTAGGTCAAAATAAATATGACAAAGGATCTATTCTCGATCCTCAGTCAGACAAGACTTATCGCTTTAGTGTAACCGTATCACCAGATGGGGAAAAACTTACCGCTCGTGGCTACATTGGTATTTCTGCAATTGGCCGAAACCAAACATGGTATCGAGTTAAATAATCCATGAGTAGCTTGTGACCAACTCTCTGAAGCTACTCACCGATCATAATTACGGTCTATATATGCACTATGTAAATTCTATATTTAGACCGTATTATGACCGATACTTGGCCTGAATCATCAGCATGATAATGACGAATAGCGAAGGTATGGCAGCAATCACAAATAAATGGGTAATGACCAGAAATTGAGAGAGATAACCGCCAAATAACGGCCCAATGACAGAACCCAAACGAGCGATTCCAATACTCCAGCCCACCCCTGTAGTACGAAGTGAAACTGGGTAATAACTGGCCGACAAAGCATTAATAGCAGGTTGCCCACCAACAATGGCAAAGCCAGCAATAAAAATGATAATAAACAATAAAACGATATGACTAACAGAATAGCCAATTAAAGCAACACTAATCACTGCAACCAAAAAAACAGGAATTAATACTTTATAAAATCCTGTCTTATCAATTTTAAGGCCCATCACCACACTACCAATCGTACCGCCTAATTGTAGAGTGGAGCCGATCAACAATGCCTGATTTAATGAAAGCCCTGACTCTTTGGCCAAAGTCGGTAGCCAATTTGCCAGAAAATATAAACTGATCATATTTAAAATACTGATGATCCAGATGGAATAGGTAAAAAACGCACGCTGATTTTTAAATAACTCAAGCGGTGACTTTTTAACCTGAACCTCAGTATTATTGATGATTTTTATCTCTGTATTGAATGTTAATGCTGGATAAAACTTCTTCAACCAAAACAAAATTTTGGAGCTATTTTTGCTATTTTCACTTAAAAAATATAAAGATTCTGGTAACTTAAAGAATGTGATAAAGAAAATAATTAAAGGGATAATACCGCCGAAATAAAAAATCGCCTGCCATCCTCCCCAAGGAACTAGTAAGGCTGATATTCCGCCCCCCAACATTGCCCCTACCGTATAGCCACAAGAAATGACCATCATGGTAAAAATACGAGATTTATATGGAACAATTTCGGAGCTATAAGCCATCACATTTGGCATGATACCGCCTAAAAAAATTCCTGTAACAAAGCGGATTACGGTCAATTGCTCAATATTGCCTACATGTGGTGTCAACAGCATCAATATGGAGAATATAAAGGTCGAGATCAGTAGTATCGGACGGCGACCAAAACGATCAGAAAGTGAACTTAATAAAAATGATCCAACAAACAAACCAAACAAGCTTGCACTAAACACCACTCCCAACATGGATTTTTGAACACCCCATTCTTCTATAATCAGTGGGGCTGCGTAAGCCATGGACTGAATATCATACCCATCCATAATCATTAGTAATAAGCAGGTAACCAAAATAAATTTTTGATAAGGTCCAACTTTCTGCTGATTGATCAAATCACTTAATACAATTTCTTTCATGGTATTCCTTTCTCCATGACTCGCTTTAAATTAATTCCATTTTAATTATGCTATACGTAATCTATTTACGATTAGCGTAAAAATAAAATAGCAATATTATTGCCACTAAGTCAAAAATATTAATTTTTATAATATAAACAGTATATTAGATCGAATTATTTGATCTAATCCGGGTAATGAGCTCATATCATCGCATGGTGTATATGGTCTGCTCATCTAATAAAAATCAAGCAAACCATAAATCCTTTTATTTAAATAACTCATTTACCTCAAACAAGTTGGCTTAAAAAAATACTCCACCACCACATCCCTTTCACCCAAACTATTTGTACTTAAAAACTCGAACATCAAGCCATCTATTAAGTTTAAAACCATATTGGCATCGGGTTTTAACGCACGTATTTCTAAACTAAAAATCAGTTCAAAAATTTCACGAGTCAGCCATTTTCTATACTCTATTGCCATACGGTAAGCCTGCTGGTAAGCCACTTTAATTTCAAAAAAGGCTTTAAGTAGCAAGTGATACAGACTGTTAGAGTTAACATGTAAAACTACTATTTCCTTGAGCTTATCGGTTGGCGTGCAATAACGGCTTGAATAGATAATCGCAAGCACTTCTTCTTTAAGTAGACTTTTTTGGAAAGCTATACACATTTCAATAAGACGTTCTTTTGAGTGAAAATAGTTATACAAGGTGGCTTTCGGTATTTCTGATTCTTTGACAATCAGGTCTACGCCTGTTGTATGAAATCCATGTGTGGTAAACAAACGAATAGCGGTACGAATAATGTGTAATTTTTTAGAAGAGGTTTCTAAATTTGGCATAGTTTTACCGTTATAAATTCTTGTTGTATGTAAAGAGATAGAAATACCGTCACTCTTAAAATGAGTGCTAAATACAGGCATGCAAAAGCCGCACAAGTGGTGTGCTCGCCTATCTCGAGTTTTGTTGTTGATATGATTTTTAGTCGTGACGATTCTTAAGGTGTAGAAAACCTAGAGCCGTTTTAAAGACTGTTTCGGCGGTATCAATAGAGAGAATTTGGCAAAAGCCAATAAATAAGAAATAGTACGCATGTGCGAACTCCTTTGGGTAAGAAAGAAGTTTCGCCACATCACTGCTAAATGATTATGGTGGCGAAACGAAAAGGGGTTAGCAGACTGATTTACCCAAAAATCAGCACATCCGAAGATGTCCCCCTCCCGTTCCGCCGCAGAGGGGGCACGTAGGGATGCCCACAAAAAAGAGAGACTTTTTCGTGTGCTTTGGGTAAATACGGCCTGCTAAAACCGACTGGCAATGTGGCCAGCAGGCAAAGGATAGTGCTCTGCCCTATTACAGTCAAGCACACAAAATGACATTTGTTTTAAAATAGATCATTAAAATGTAAGGATAAATAATTAAAATTTATTGTTCATTTGTGATTTATATAAAAATCCTTTTCACTTGAAAATTACTTATAATTATTTATTAGAAGATCTGAATTTTGGGTTTGAAGTTTTTTCTAAAACAACCACTTTACCTGTACCTAACCCGCGAAAAAAATAATTAATGATATATAAGAATAACAAGCCAAAATAAAAAATCGGGAAAATGCTAAAGACAGTTGTTACTATTTCCCAAAACATCACCCCGACTCTGTAATTATAACTAAATGCTATAAGTCCACCTCTACGTCTAGGTCTTTGCTGAGTAATATCATCCTCAATAAAGTGAATAATTCCTATGACAAAACACCCAGCAAAGGTACTTGAGACTAAAGTCTTTTTAATTAGAGGCTTTTCTAACCAACGGTATTTTTTTGAAGATTCAAATTCGGCTTTGAAAAATAATTTATAGATTTCCTCTTGATAAGCGTTATTAATTCCATATTTTCTAATAAAAAAATAACATATAACACAACCAACAATGAACATGACTATGGTTATATAAAGGCTGTAAAGAATCGTAAAAAACGGTAATGGCCCTTTCGTACCAATAGTCACATGCATAATTTGTGTAATGTATTGATATATTTCGTACTGCCATTCGTTTTTAGGATAAGTAGGAAATACAAATAAAGGAATAATAAAAAGAATAAAACATATAGCTATACTCCCTTTGTTCTCTTTAATTTTCCGTGGCAGCGTAGAAAGAAAGTTTTTAGAGGCCATATCTATATTTTACAATTTGGAATCATATGTTTAGCTTTATAAAACTCATCAAAAGCTTTTTATAATATTTATAAAAAGCCATGCATTTTATTTAATATCTTGCGAGCAAACTTTACTTTATGTTTTAAATAAAATCAAAAAAAATGAAAAGAATTAATAGAAGGAAATATACGCTCATCTTTTTAAAATACTTTTATTATGCCCTTTTATATTCGGAAAGAGCACATTCTGGATATAGAATAACGTAACCAACCTTTGTATTTAATATATGCTAAAGGTATTATCGCTACTGCTAAAGTAAGTATCATACAATATAAAAAACCGTGCTCCCAAGATAATTCAGGCATTACATCAAAGTCCATCCCATAAAATGTACCTACCAATGTTAGTGATAAAAACACAGCAGTAATAATAGTAAAGACCTTAACAATTTGGTTTTGTTTAATATTCATAATATTCGTGACAGCATTCTGAAGATATCTAACTTGTTCATACTCAAATGACGCGTATTTCTTAACTTCCACAACGTCACAAGCTAGTTTAGATACTAAAATCTGCGGTTCTACCAAATCACTATCAAATGATGGTGGTAGAACGAAGGCGGGTTGACAGACCAGTCATCTAGAAACCGGCACGCACAAGGCGTCCCACCTCCGTCCTACCGCTACGAAGGTTAGTAGCCAAGCCCCATACAGTCAAGCACACAAAATGACATTTGTTTTAAAATAGATCATTAAAAACTAAGGATAAATAATTAAAAATTATTGTTAAATTGGGATTTATAAAGTCTCGGTTTAAAGGCCTTTAAATCTCTCAGTTGACTGTATAAAAATGCATAACAAAATCAGTAAAACTTCGCCTCACCAGCAGGACGAGTTTTAAACCTTCTATGAAACCACATATATTGTGTTGGGGCGATCCGAATCTGGTTTTCAATAATTTTATTGACGCGTTCAGCATCATTCACTTCGCATTCGCTAGGAAAATTTTCAAGTTTAGGTTCTACCAGTACATTGTATTGAGGATCTCGAATATCCCCGCTTCTGTAAAAATATAAAGGTATTGCAACAGCGTTTGAAATATCCATGAGTCTTCGGTGTGCCGTGACTGTTGCTGCCTGTATTCCAAAAAATGAAGCCATAACGCCTTGCTTTAAACCAAAGTCCTGATCAGGGCTATACCAGATTGCATGACCATTTTTGAGTTTTTCAATTAAGCTACGCATGTTGTCTTTTGCAATCTGATTTTTATAAACCCTAGCGCGACTACGATGAATGAGGAAATCCATGAAAGGATTATTTTGAGGTCTATACACCACATCCATATCAAAAAATAGCGTACATGCAGCACCTCCGGCATCGAGTAATGTGCTATGCGTGCCTAACAGTAGAATACCGCGATCCCTATTGTCATTTAGATGTTCCAAGCCTTCTATATGAACTCTTTTTTTAAACCATGCAGGACAATACCAAGCATTTAAGGCTTCAAATATACCAATCATCGTATCGGTAAAAACCGACTTAGCCTTGGCCTCAATTTGCTCAGGTGTTTTTTCCGGAAAACACGCACCTAAATTTCTTAAAGTCGTTTTCCTTCTAGAACCCAATAGTGTCCAAGCAATTTTTGAAAATAGTTTTGCTAAGCGCCACTGGATTGCCCAAGGCAAGTACGCAAGAAACGTTAGAATAAAAGCTGTGAACCAGATACCCCAATATTTTAATGATAGAAAGGAAAATTGAAATTGCCCTGATTGATACTGCGCTTCAGGTTTCGTCATATTGTAAATATCTAGAGGTATAGAAATTCATCCTAACACACTCGCACTCTACATACGTTTGTAAAGTGTGTCTTAATATTAGACTCAATCTAGCAAACAACTACTAAACAGTACTGGTGAGTGCTCAGAGTAAGCATCCGGCTAACACAGCCTTACCAAGCGGTCCTATAAGCCTTAATTTAGTTCCCACCTAAAAACAAGTGGGGACTTAATCCATGAACATGGATATATATTCAGCAACACCTCCTGTTGCTAAAAAACGCAGAACATACAGCAAAGAATTCAAACTCAGTATTGTCAATGCCTGTAAAAATCCTAATACCTCGATCGCTTCGGTCGCACTGCAACATAGTATTAATGCCAACCTTGTCAGTCGTTGGATCAGGATCTTCAGCCATCATGAGGGTGCCGTGCAGGATCCTACTCATGTGAATCCAGCATTTATTGCTTTGCCTTACACTGCTGCAATCAGCCAACCTATTGATGAGAGGATCACGTTGTGTATCACCGTGCCTCATACGAATAATGATATTCAGCTAAAATGGCAGACATCAGAAATACCTGCCTTGGCAGAATTACTCAAGGCACTGGCAACATGATCCGTATCAATGAAATTTGGCTCTCTACCCAGCCCATGGATATGCGAGCAGGAATGGATACTGTCATGGCTCAGGTGGTGAGAGCCTTTGGCTACATCAAACCGCATTGCGCCTACCTGTTCTGTAATAAACGTGGTCATCGTATGAAAGTGTTGGTACATGATGGACTGGGCATCTGGCTGTGTGCCCGGCGTTTGGAACAGGGTAAATTTCACTGGGCTCAAGTTCACCAAGGTGAAACCGTGGCCCTCAGCCCGGAACAGTTACAGGCATTAATCCAAGGTTTGCCCTGGCAGAGAATTGGATTGCAGCAAGTGGTGAATATGCTCTAAACCAAGCTCGACCATTCTGCCATCCTCCAAACGTTCTATTTCATTCTCTTCATGACCTCAGGCATACTGCGGTCATGAATACGCTGCCTGACTTAAGCCAACTGACCCATGAACAACTGCTGGAATTCACCAGACAGTTGGCGATGCAGCATCAGTCTCTAGCACAATCAAACCAACAATTGGATGCCAAAGTTCAACATCTTTCTATTCTCAATCAAAAATACGAGCATGAACTGGCGCTGTTTAAAAAGCACAAATTCGCCCAAAAGAATGAACACTTAACGGCAAAACAAATCCACCTATGGGATGAAGCGGTTGAAGAAGATATTGCTGCTGTTGATCTGGAATTAGAACGATTAAATGCAGATAAAACCGATGCAGCGACACAGAAAGCCAAAACCAATAAACCTAAACGTCGACCACTGCCAGATCATCTACACACCATCCGTATTGAGCATGAACCTGCATCAACCCAATGCACTTGTGGATGCCAACTCCGTCGTATCGGCGAAGATGTCAGTGAGAAACTGCATTTCAGACCGGCACAGTTCTATAAGGAACAGCATGTGCGTGGTAAATGGGTCTGTGATCAGTGTGACACTCTGACTCAGCAAGCGATGCCCGCCTATGTGATTGATAAAGGCATTGCTTCACCTGAATTGCTCAGCCATGTGCTGGTATCGAAGTATGCCGATCATTTGCCGCTGTACCGTCAACGTCTGATCTATCAGCGGGCGGGAATCGAACTTTCTAGATCAACTTTATCTGACTGGATAGGTCGCTGCGGTGTAGAACTGGAACCTCTGGCCAATGCCTTAAAAGAGGTGGTGCTGCAACAGCGGGTGCTGCATGCAGATGAAACACCGGTCACCATCATGCGGATGGGTGAGAATGAGAAAAAACCGAAGAAAGGTTATGTCTGGGCCTATGCCACCACACAGTACAATCCAGTTCAGGCGGTGATCTATGACTTTCAGGATAGTCGTTCAGGCCAGCATGCTGCAGAGTTCTTGAAAGGCTGGCAGGGCAATCTAGTCTGTGATGATTACAGTGGTTATAAAGCACGCTTTAAATCAGGCCAGGTCATAGAGGTCGGCTGCATGGCCCATGCACGTCGTAAATTCCATGAACTGCATGTGACCGGGAAAAGTCAGGTCGCTGAACAGGCATTGGTGCTGATTCAGAAACTGTATGCGATAGAAGCAGAACTCAGGAAAAAGACCGATGGTACAGCGGAAGACCGCCGCGAATACCGACAACAGCATAGTCAACCAGTGATGCAACAACTATATGAATGGCTCAACCAACATCATCTGACAGTGCCATCGAGTTCTCCCACCGCCAAGGCCATCAATTACACTCTGAAGCGTTGGCCAGCCTTAAGCCGCTATCTGGATGATGGCAATCTACCGATATGCAACAATTGGGTAGAGAATCAGATGCGTCCCTGGGCGTTGGGGCGCAAGAACTGGCTGTTTGCAGGTTCGCTGCGCAGTGGTCAGCGAGCGGCAAACATCATGACTTTAATCCAGTCAGCAAAGCTGAATGGGCTGGATCCGTATGCCTATTTAAGTGATGTGCTGAAAAGGTTACCGACACATAAAGTGACCCAGATTGAAGAGTTACTGCCGCACTGCTGGAAACCTAAATCGAATTAAAAAATAGGTATGGGATTCAGCGGACGCTTACTGCTCAGATTTATTCTTTATCGGTCTTGATGGACAATTGCTTGATAAACTCATTTAAAGACATTGGGCAGCCCCATAAATAGCCCTGAAACTCGGTACAACCATTACTTTTAAAAGCACTAAACTGTTCAGCCGTTTCTATTCCTTCTACCAACACGCGAAGGTTTAAATCTAGGCCAATTTTAATTATACCCGTCACTAATTTATTGCTGCGTTTATCATCTAAAGCTGCCTGTACAAAGCTGCGATCAATTTTAATTTGTTTAATTGGCATTTTTTGTAAATAGCTTAAGGATGAATACCCTGTACCAAAGTCATCAAGTGAAAGCTGAATACCATGCTTAGACAAGAAGTGCATTTTTTCGATCATGCTCGCACAATTATTTAAAGCAATATTTTCAGTAATTTCTAATATGAGCCGAGATGGATTGAAGTCATACCGCTGAACCAGACCAATCACCGTGTGCTCAAAGTTAGATTGCATAAAATGATCAGCACTAATATTGATTGAAAGCGTAAGATCTTTGGTCTCTTCTTTTTTACTCCAGTCTTGTAAAACTTGGCAGGCTTGGTCCAATACCCACTCGCCGATCTCTGGCATTAACCCAAAAGTTGCCGCTGCCGGAATAAACTCTTTTGTTGGAATATACCCTAAAACCGGATGATGCCATCTTAACAAGGCTTCCGCACCAATCAGTTTTTCTGACGAATTAACTTGGGGCTGATAAAAAAGCTCAAATTGTTGCTTAGTGAGTGCCAAACGTAGATTGTGCTCCATACTGCTTTCTATTTGTATCTCTAGTTGCATGGTATAAATTGAAATACAAATCATAAGAGTAGCGACACAAGTGGCTATCCACCCACCATGATCACGAATATCTTCTGATAAAGGTATGGCATTATCGAGAGTAAAAGAGCTACCACTAAAAAATATAAAGCAGCCAATCGACAGTAAAATTAAAACAATTTGTAAGAAGCTTGGCTCCCTACGGTAATTCAAATATCCCAGTATCGCTCCGGCAGGTAAAAACAAATGGGCCACTCGAGGGCGATCAGGCGTAGCAACATCGAAAAATAAGCAAAAAACCACTGGAAACACCAGCAGAACCGCTTGTGATAAAAGTATCCCTGCCGAAATACGGTTTATATAAATAAGAAAAAAGCTAAATATGGAAATTAGTGTGAAACAGATATCCATATAAACAATCACCCACATTTGGGCAAATGCAAAATATATAGTCCAAAACAAGCAAAAAATAATACAAATAAAAATATTTGCTTTGGCTGCGATTGTAAGCTGCTGGTCCTTTAGGGAGCGGTAATTTTTCTTGTGTTTTTTAAAGTAAGACGAAGTTATCATAAATAAACCAACCGTAAATATTTCTTTAAAGGACCCCAGCTAGCTTGGTCATTGATACTCCATTTCAATATTTACCAATAAAACGTAATCATTTCTCCCATTGTGATTTGTACTTATTATTTTGAGATCAAGTTTTAATCATCTTGATGGTATAGCCCGATTAGGTCACTTGAACGATACTGCTTTTTAAACACTCTATAATTTTAGAGTATCATGACTTAACGATACATGCCTATGACTCTCAGGTACAGCCTTTAAGTGCAGAAAAATTAGTGAATTACAATTTCTGCGTTAAATATTTTTATTATTTAGATTCATCAATAGGACCATTTAAAATAATGCACATGTGTGCTTAATTATGCTGCTAATGACCAAGTTGTGAGCTTTGTTGTTCTGAGGTTGGAGCTAAAAGCTAAAGAACCCATGAGATACCCATCTCATATTTTTGATCGGGTTATCTCATGTTTACCAGAAATATTTATTTTTTAATAATATAGAAGTCTTGGCTTATACCTTATTACGTTTATAAGAAAAATAAGAGCAACCTGCACACGATGCCATAATAATTGTTATCCCTAGAACCTGAAAACTATTTAATCGTTCATCTAAAATCAGCCATCCAGCCAAAGCGCTCACTGCGGGTGACGCACTTAGTAAAATCCCAAAAACTCGAGGATGCAGTTTTTTCATGGCAATCATATCTAATATAAATGGAATAGCACTTGCTAGCATCGCCATAAGTAAACATGTAAAAAGAATCTTATAACTATCAAAAATATGGATAATGTGAGATGCACCTAAAGGTGTTGCAAATAAAGCCGCTATAAACATTCCAGTCGCAACAGAGCTACCACCACCTTGTGCAACTTTTGAGCCATAAATCACATACAGTCCCCAACCCACTGCAGCTAATAAAGCATACGTCATTCCAATAAAACCAAAGTTATTATTTGCATTGCCCATAGGTAGAAGAAGCAAACCAATAATAGATAATCCACCCCAAAAATAATCTAATTTATTTTTAGACATTAAAATAGCAACCGTAAGTGGTCCTAACACTTCGATGGAAATCGCAATCCCAACAGACATGTAAGAAAATGCTTTATAAACCAAAGTATTCATTAAAGTGAGGATTGATCCATAAATAATTAGATTTTTCCAATTGATCTGTTTATTCCACTGCCGCCATGGTTTAAAGACTACCCATAAGAAACAGGCCGATAAGGCAAGTCGAGTTAAGGTGACTCCTTCAGCAGTAAGAATCGGAAAAAGGACTTTTGCTATTGCTGCGCCGATCTGTACAGAAACTAAAGATAAAAATGCGGCTGCAAATGCCATACCTTGTTTGGAGTTTGTCTCAATCATCATCTTTACTATTGGGGGGGATGATTGAAATTTTAATTCTCTATAATCAATATATTTCTTCTATTTTTCACGGTAAAACGATTAAATAACTCTATATTTAACCTTTAATGAGAGATTTACTCATGTCAGAGATTTCTTTAGATAATTTTGATTATGCGATCTTAAGAATACTGCAAAAAGACAATAAAACTTCCCATCGAGAAATTTCTGAAAAAATCGGTCTATCAGCGGCATCTGTACAAAGGCGTATAACTCGGATGGAAGAAAAGGAAATTATTTTAAAAAATTGCGCTATCTTAAATCCTCTCAAATTTGGTGAAAAAATTACTTCTATTATTGAGGTCCGCCTTAGCGAAGATCGTTCAATAGTTATGGACAGAGCGAAGCTATACTTTGCTGCTGTTGAAGAAATTCAACAGTGCTACTTCGTGAATGGAGGAGTCTCATTTATAATTATCATGCTGAGCAATAACTTATCTCATTTTGAAAGTTTAGTTAGAAAACATTTCGCTGATAATGAAGACGTGAAAACTTATAGAACACTCATTGTTTTAGATCGCGTAAAAGTAAACTTTGAGTTGAATATTTAAATTTTTCAATCCTTGGCTTAAAAGACCCAATTGTTCTATTTTTATGTCTTGCTACATTCAACCTCTATTTCAATCCTTGATCACTTTTTTTCAATTACTCAAATTTGTTACCATTGCACCACTGGAATGGTCTGAAGTCACTTTATACTAGGGATGCTGATTCTAAAGTTCATCCAGTTGTTGTACTTTTCTTGAATTACATTCATTTTTAAAGACTTGAAATTGGTTAATAAACCAAAAGTAGATTTTTCGTTTTTTTAAGGGTTTATTACGCATGAATAGCGCTGAAATCATGGCTGATCTCTCCAACCACACTCCAATGATGCAGCAATATCTCAAAGTCAAAAAAGACTATCAACATGCGTTGCTGTTTTATCGTATGGGCGACTTTTATGAATTGTTCTTTGAAGACGCGCATTTAGCAGCCAAACTTTTAGGTATTACCTTAACCCATCGGGGTAAAGCAAATGGCAACCCGATTCCAATGGCAGGTGTTCCCTACCATTCAGCCGAAGGTTATTTGGCGCGTTTAGTAAAAGCCGGCCGAACTGTAGCTATTTGTGAGCAAGTCGGTGAAGTTACTGGCAAAGGCCCGGTTGAACGCAAAGTTGTTCGTATTCTTACACCGGGTACTTTAACTGACGACGCACTACTTACAAGTTATCAGTCCTCTAACCTTGTTGCGCTATGTATCCATCAAAACCAGATCGGTTTTGCTTTACTCGACTTAAGTGCGGGTATTTTTAAAGTTCAACAACAAGACTACAAACCGGAACAACTTCCAATTGAACTGGCTCGCCTCATGCCAAGTGAAATTTTGATTGATGAAGACCTGGTTGACCCGAATATTATCGAACAAATTAAAAAGCATTTAGATTGCCCTGTAACCAAGCGCCCAAATGTAGATTTTAATTTAAACAATGCGCAAAAAACCTTATGTGACCAGTTCTCTGTATCAACACTCTCTGGCTTCGGACTAGACCCGTTACCTTTGGCTAAGGCCGCCGCGGCAGCACTTATTCACTATGCCAAAGAAACTCAAAAAACGGCGTTACCTCATATCCGTTCAATTCTTTTAGAACAAAGTACTGACTTTATTGCGCTCGACCCAATCACGCGCCGTAACTTGGAAATTATTGAACCTTTGTTTGAGCATGGAACTTCTTTATTTCAGCTTGTGAACGATTGCCAAACCGCAATGGGTGGACGTTTACTTAGCAGAACACTCATGCAGCCTGTCCGTGATACAGCATTACTTGACGCACGTTTAGATGCGATTGAGCAATTGATTCAAGGATACCATGAAAGCCCAGTTCGTCTGGTACTTAAAGAAATTGGTGATATTGAACGTGTTCTTAGTCGTGTGGCGCTGGGTAGTGCGCGACCACGTGATTTAGTTCAACTTCGTCATGCTTGCGCGCAAATTCCATTTTTACGAAATGCTTTAGCACCTGTTATACAAGCAAAGAAATCTAAGTTATTAGGACAGCTCGATCAGGAATTAGGTGACTTTAAATCGCTTCATCAACATTTAATGGCTGCGATTGTTGAAAATCCGCCTGTATTACTTCGTGATGGCAATGTAATTGCAGAAGGCTATGATGCTGAACTTGATGAATTACGCCAAATTCGTGATCATGCAGGTCAATTCCTCATTGATTTAGAAATAAAAGAGCGTGAACGTACTGGTATTAGCACCTTAAAAATCGGTTATAACCGTGTGAGTGGTTACTACATTGAGCTGACTCGCGCTCAAGCCGAGCAAGCCCCGGCCGACTATATCCGCCGTCAGACATTAAAGAATGCCGAGCGCTACATTACCCCTGAACTAAAAAGTTTTGAAGATAAAGTTTTATCAAGTGAGTCGCGTGCATTAGCTCGTGAAAAAGCATTATTTGAAGCTTTACTTGAAAACCTTCGTGAAAATATTGCTCACCTACAAATGATGAGTTCAGCAATCGCGCAAATTGATGTAATTGCAAACTTTGCTCATCAAGCGCGTTTAAACAATTGGGCACGCCCTGAATTTACACCAGAAACAGGTATTAAGATTCAAGGTGGCCGTCATCCTGTAGTTGAAGCGTTAAGTAAAGCACCATTTACACCAAATGATACTTTCCTTGATGTGCAGCACCGTATGGCAATTATTACCGGTCCAAACATGGGTGGTAAGTCTACCTTTATGCGCCAAACAGCATTAATTAGTTTGCTTGCTTACTGCGGTAGTTACGTTCCGGCACGAGCTGCCAAACTTGGTCCGATTGACCGTATTTTTACCCGTATTGGTTCAGCCGATGACTTATCGACAGGCAAATCGACCTTTATGGTTGAGATGACTGAAACTTCACAAATCTTGCACCATGCGACGAATCAATCGCTTGTGTTAATGGATGAAGTTGGTCGCGGAACCAGTACCTACGATGGTCTTTCTTTAGCGTGGGCTTGTGTGGTTGATTTAACCAAACGCGTTAAATGTCTTTGCTTGTTTGCAACTCACTATTTCGAATTAACAGAGTTGGGTAGCGAACCTGGTATTGATAACTACCATGTCACTGCTCAAGAGTTAAACGGCAATCTCATTTTATTGCATAAAGTCCAACAAGGACCAGCAAGTCAAAGTCATGGTTTACAAGTTGCAAAATTAGCCGGTATTCCAGCTAATGTGATTAAAGAAGCTCAGAAGCGTTTACGTATTTTAGAGAAGCAACAACAACAGCACTTACAAACTAGTGTTCAAAGTGATTTGTTTGCAACTTTAGATTCAGAAGTTACTCCAAGTACTCAAGTCATAGAGAAAGTGATTGAAGTTGAAGTCTCTTCACCTGCCCTCGATTTACTTAAGCAAATCGAAGTAGACAACCTGACTCCTCGTCAGGCACTTGAACAGCTTTATGAGCTAAAAGCAGCGCTTAATTCATAATCATTCATTGAGCAAACATGTATCTTGGCATGTTTGCTCTTACATTAAGGAGAATAAAATTTCTATTTTCTTAAGGCCACTACAATACACAGAGATCGATTTAATTTGGCAACAGATTAATCGTCGTGAACTGATTACCCAACTCTACTTACAAAAACAAGAACACTTAGAATTAACAGATTGTTTTTATGATGTTAAACATTGGGATGCTTATCATTTAGAAAATGATCCACCCAAATTAAAAGAACTCTATGAACAAGGGGCTTTATTTATCGGTGCTTTTGATGCGTCTGAACAGTTGGCTGGCATTAGTGTAGTCTCGAATCAGACTATTACTGATTATCCCAATGCAAAATTACTGCAATATTTTTACGTCGATGCCGATCAACAAGGCAAAGGTATTGGTGCAAAGCTGATGCAAGCGGCAAAAGAATCGGCCAAGCAATTGGAAGCCAATCAACTTTATATTTCAGCTACGCCAAGTAAGCGTACAGTAGATTTCTATATAAAGCATGGCGCGGTCGTATTAAAGCACCCAGATCGTCAATTATGGGAACTTGAACCAGAAGACATCCATTTACTTTGTACACTTTAAGCTCATTACTTGACGATTTTTTTGTATATCAATTCAGCATAGAGGCAAAATTTAAAAGTAAATGTTGTAGTTGAGGTGTCTGCTTAAACAGATACCTTGACCCAAATGACATTAAAACTCATGACAAAAAAATTATTTAAGCTATTGTTTTATAAAACTTATTATTATCCTGATTTTATAATTTAGCTCTTGTTTAAGCTGAAACATTCTTTTGAATATCAATGTATTAACTTATCTTCATATGTATAAATAAACAATATCAATAAAAGCAATTGTTTGTTTACCCCTTTTTTGCCTAAAATAAGCTATTCGAAATGAAACCATATTTTTTAGGTAGCTGTCGCCATGACCTTTGTTGTCACTGAAAATTGTATTAAATGTAAATACCAAGATTGCGTAGAAGTTTGTCCTGTAGACTGTTTTTACGAAGGTCCGAATTTCCTAGTGATTAATCCGGATGAATGTATTGACTGTGCATTGTGTGAACCAGAATGCCCTGCAAATGCAATTTTCTCTGAAGATGAGCTACCAGAAGGTCAAGAAGTATTTATTGAATTAAATGCTGAACTTTCTCAAAAGTGGCCTAACATTACCCAAATTGGTGAACAGCCTGCTGACCGCGAAGAATGGAACGGCAAACCAGATAAGTTACAGTATCTAGAAAAATAATTTCAAAAAGATCAGCAACCGCTGATCTTTTTTATACCCTATTCAAACATTTCATTGCAAATTCCTCGTAATTTGTGCACTGTTTTGCATTAAAATAGGCGCAATATTTATAAGCTTTTGATTTTTCTTATGCGGAAGTTTTTGCAGAGCATGCTGCCCCTATGCATAATCCCTGCGATTATGGTGGGTTGCGCCAGCTCTCCTCAACACACAACAACAGGCAAAACCTCTCCAAGCGGTAAGCGCATCTTTATTCCTCAAGAGCGCGTTATTATCGAACGTCCAATTCCACCTAAAGTTGAACCTGCTTCCTATCGCGCTTGGTTAAATACAGGCGATCATTATGAACGTGTACGCGAATATGAAAAATTTCTGGCGCGTCATGATGTGGCAGGTATCGTACCAAGTTTTGAATTATTAAGATCCGCTCGTGATTGGCAGAAGTGTGGCCGTTCAGAATATGCGGTACCTAACCGTGAACTTTGGAATAATTCTTTATCGACCTTACGTGTCTTTAAATATCTTATTGCCGCAAAAGTTTTAACCGACTTTGAGGTCACCTCGGTTTACCGAGACTTACCTTTAAATGAATGTGCAGGCGGCGCAAGTTCTTCTAAGCATTTGTTTAACTCTGCCATCGATTTCCGTATTGGACCAGAAGTTCCACAGCCACAAGACTACGCTTTTATTGAAAATACGAAGTTTAAATTGTGTCAGTTCTGGGCTCAGCACGGCCAAAGTTTAAATTTAGGTATTGGATTATATAGTTCAGGACAAATCCATATTGATACTCAAGGCTATCGTACTTGGGGACCTGACCTAACCCGTAATACGTCAATGTGTAATTTCTAAAATATAAATCCCCTTATGCGCTTCAGTTTAAGGGGATTTGCTCATTCTATAATCAACCAAAATTTCTTGAATCGAAGATTTTTGCACTCTAGTCATAAACGTTTAAAATACGCATATCAACATACAGGTAAATTTGACTATGCAGCAGATGTGGACAGACATTGACGAATATATCGATTCACATTTAATTCCCGAAGATCCTCGACTCGACTTTGCATTAAAAAATACCGACGAACACGGCTTTTCAAATCATCTTGCAGTTGCTCCAAATCAAGGAATGTTCTTGCAAATGCTCATTCAGATGAATAAGTGCAAGCGTGTTTTGGAAATTGGGACCTTTGCTGCCTACAGTACAATCTGGTTAGGACGTGCACTGCCTGAAGATGGCTATTTGCTTACCATTGAAGGTCGTGATACTCATGCAGAAATGGCTCAAAAGAATATCGATCATGCCAACCTGCCTGTAAAAGTTGAGCTTAAATTAGGTCGTGCCGCCGATGTACTTTCTGCAATTGACCCTCAGTCGATTGAGCCTTTTGATTTTATCTTTATCGATGCCGATAAACAGGGCTATCCGGAATATTTAGAACTCAGTCTCAAATTTTCAAAATCGGGCACTATTATTGTGCTAGATAATGTCATTCGTGCTGGTGATATTTTGAATCCTGAAAACAAAAAACCAAGTATTGAAGGCATTCGTGAAACCTTTAAAGCCCTAGAAAATCATCCGCAAATTTTGTCTTGCACAGCTTTACAAACGGTTGGCTCAAAAGGTCATGATGGTTTTGCAATTGCAATTGTGAAATAATGGTTAAAAAATCATCTTTTTCATTTTATTATTTATAATCAATAAATTACTTTTATTACCCCTGCTTTTCCATATAGTTATCCACAAGATTTGCGGATAACTATATGCAAATCTCATCATTTAGCCACAAGTAATGGTACAGTCGCGTTACGGAAAATCGTGGTTGCAATACTTCCCAAGAAGAACTGATGTATTTTGCTATGGCTAAATGCGCCGAGCACAATAATTTGAATGCCGTGTTCTTGTTGGTACTCTAGAATATTTTGCGCCACATCACCGTATCTATAAACGGTCACTACATCTAGCCCCGCTTGTTTCAAGTAATGCTCTGGTTCATTCAATATTTCAGGATGGTCACCGACATAGACTAAATGGCACTGTAAAGTCCGTAATAAGTCACTTTGCGCAATACGGCACATCATTTTTTGACATGTCGGAGAGTATTCATAAGCGAAAATAAAACGTGTCGGTACTTTGAAGTTTTCACCAATGGTCAAAACCGTACAATTTGCACCGCGGATAAAGTTTTCAACATTGCTGCCAATCGGTTTATGTTTTTCGGCAGCTCTTTCGCCTACGCGACCTAAAATCACGATATCGTTTTCGTGTAAGAGATTAAAACTTTGCTCTAGAAAATCCCCTTTTTCCTGAATTTTTGAGCAAGTAATTCCGTGTTTTTCTTTAATTAAGTCAGAGATATGTCTGAGTAAATTATTGCTGTAATCTAAAGCGAGTTCACTTTGTTTTTGCTCTAATTCAGCTAACTCTTTAAGCAACATTGCATTGCTTTCAAAGCCGATTACACCGCTAATTTCACCAAGGTGATAACTTGCCGGGTAGTAATCTAGAATTTGTAATAATACAAGCTCTCGTCCAGTTGCTTTCGCAACCCAAGCCGCTGCATCTGCAATAGCATTAATACAAGGTGATGAGTCAATACACGCAATAACACGGTTCATTTTTGCCTCTCTTCTTCAGGTCTATTTGCCTTGGAGATTTTTCTATAACTTAGCTTTAACTTAACATAGATAAAAATCCGTATGTTAAGGTTTATGTATTAAAATCCACTTTTTTGTTTAAAGATCAAACATTTTATTACATTCTTGAGACTGCATTATTCTCTTAAACGGATAAATTTTGCTGGGTTTCCTCCCACAATATAGTACGGCTCCACATCCTTTGTCACCATACTATTCATGCCAACTACAGCATGTTTTCCAATTTTAATCCCGTCTTTAATCCCCACATGCGCACCTAACCAAACATCTTTTTCAATTTCGATACCCTGTGAGCGAACAGGCTGTTGGTAAAGTGGACGGTCGAGTTGCATGCCATGATCAAATGCGTAGAGATGACAATAAGCAGCAATACGAACTTGATCATGCAGTTTTATGCCTGCCCGACCACCATCTAAGATACAGTGGTGGTTAATTGCAACCTCATTACCAATCTCAAGCGGTCCATGCAAACTACAATCTGCCGCGATAAAACAATTATTACCAATCTTAATTTTCCGGCCCGGCTCGGCAAAAATATGGGCTAACGGTGAAATAAAACAGTTCTCCCCGATCTCGACCGTTTCCATATCCATTAAATAAGCCTGATATTCTTTTTGCCATTCTTCCGCCCAAACACGGTGTTTGGGCTTCAATGTCCAATATAGCCATGGCATATAATTTAAACGGTGTTTATGTTGCTCGCGGTACTTGAGTAAAGAATCAGTCATCAGTCAATTCCTCCTCAACTTTTAATTCTTCGCGACCACGAGTCACATCTCGTAGTTTTAGAGCGAGTGGTTCAATTTGGTGAACCTGTAGCCTCGCTTCGATATCGACACCTGTTGCAGTATAACTTTCCTGATATTCAATTTGCTGCTGTGTCAGCTCATACTGAAAAATGGCCCACTCATTAAAATGACAAGAAAAATGAATCGTTTTCTTGGCAATCAGTTCAATACGTTCAGCTAACAATAATGATTGTCCGGCACAACCACCATATGCCCGAACAAGCCCCCCAGTTCCCAGTTTTATACCGCCATACCAGCGGTTCACCATGACAATAATATTAGTCAGGTCATTTCCTTCAATAGTTGCCAGAATTGGACGTCCCGCTGTACCAGATGGTTCACCATCATCATTAAAGCGAACGTTATGTCCAATTTTCCATGCCCAACATTGATGTGTGGTCGAGATATCTTTATTTAATTCTAAAAACTCTTTCACTTGCTGTTCATTTTCTACTGGCGCAGCAATCGCCTGAAATCTACTTTTTTTAATTTCTTCTTCAAAAGTAACGGGTGATGCAATCGTAAAAGCCATAAATGAAATAAAGCATAATAAAAATCAAATTATAACGTGAATTTAATAGAAGCAAACCTATAAAAAAAGCCCCGAATTTCGGGGCTTTTTTTCTTATCTTTCTCTTAATGCTTCTTTGGCTTTATTAAATGGTTTAAGTAAGTAATCCAGTACAGTCTTCTCACCAGTACGAATATCTACAGTTGCCACCATACCCGGTGTAATACCGAATGCTTTACCTTCTTTATTGTAAAGCTTGTCGGAGTCAGTTCGGATATAAACACGATAATAGAATTGATCCTGTTTCACTTCATCGCGAATGGTATCTGGAGAAATAACCGTAACCTTACCTTTTAAACCACCATAAATTGAGTAGTCATAGGCCGTGATCTTAACCAAAGCTTCTTGACCAGGACGAATGAACGCAATGTCACGAGGCAAAATACGGGCTTCAATTAATAACTGTTCATCAATTGGCACGATGGTCATTAACTTACCGTTTTGTGGAATCACACCGCCATGCGTTGTCACTGTAATTTCTTTTACGACACCGCGCACAGGAGCTTTAAATACGGCACGTTGTAAACTGTCATTACGGCCCATGACAACTTGTTGTTGAGTTTGCGTGTCAGTATTTGCTTTAGATAACTCTTCACGTGCCTTAACGTAGTATTGGTTACGTGCATCGTTCATCTTGTTTTGCAAATCATTTGCTTCACGGCGTAAGCGTAAAACCTCAACCTCACTTGCCGCACCTTTGGCAACCAAAGGCTCTGTCATGGCCAATTCTTGCTGAACCAGTTGTAAAGCCTGTCTTAATCCTGAAAGCGTTTGTTCAAGATCAGCTCTGCGTGATTCATACAAAGCAGTCTCTTCATGAACAAGCTTCGGATCTTGTGCAACTATTTCAGGGAAAACCAGTGGTGTACCGTTCACTTCCGCACGTAAACGTGCTGCTGTGGCCTGAGCTGCAATTAATAAAGATCTCGACTCACCCACATTTGAAGCAAAACGGGTTGGGTCAAGCTGAGCAAGAATTTGCCCTTTTTGGACAATATCGCCTTCTTGTACATTTAGCTTAGTTAAAATACCACCTTCTAAAGACTGGATGACCTGTTCTTTAGAGGATGGAATAACTTTACCTGTACCGGTTGAAACTTCTTCGAGCTTAAAAAACCATGCCCAGATAAAGAAAATCACTAAACCAATGCCCACAATCCAGATGACTAAACTGGCACGTGGTAATGGTGGTTCACTATAAGATACATTCATTGAACGGGTAAGTTCTTGTTGTTGTTCGCTCATGAATTGCCCCCTTGGCTCACTTGTTTTTGTTGGGCTGTAGATTGATTAAGTACCTGATCTCGTGGTCCATCCATCACGATTTTGCCTTCATTGACGACAATAATTCGATCGACCAGTTCAAGAACAGCTCGGCGGTGGGTCGCCACAACCAACGTTCGGTGTGCTAACCATCCTTTGAGATGATCAATTAATTGTTTCTCTGCAACATCATCAATGGCTGCTGTCGGCTCATCAAGCAATAAAATATTCGGTTGACGAATCAATAAACGCGCCAGCAATAAAGCTTGCTTTTGACCACCAGAGAAACCAACGCCTCCTTCTAAAACCAAGTAATCCAAGCCTTCTTTTTTCTCTTGAACAAAAGACAAAGCACCTGTTACCACCAATGCACGAAGAATATCTTCATCTGTTGCAAGCGGTGCACCTAAAGTCAGGTTTTCACGGATTGTTCCATAGAATAAATGTGCATTCTGGTTGAGTAGCCCCATATCTCGGCGCACATCTGATGGGTCAATTAAAGAAAGATCGAGTCCATCTAAATGCACAGCTCCCTGAGTTGGAACCTGCATGCCAGATAAAAGCTGAAGCAATGTTGATTTACCAGCACCATTACGCCCCAAAATCGCAATTTTTTCTCCAGCACGAATTTTTAAATGGCGGATCGCAAGACTTGGCCTCGGATCTTCTTCTCCATATTGGAACAAGATATTTTTTAATTCATAGTCGCCATTTAAAACAGCTTTGTGTACCAGATGTGAACGGTCGGCCTGATCAATCGGACGCTGCATGAGCTCATCTAAACTTTGCTTAGCAACTTTTGCCTGTTGTAAACGACCTAATACACCCGTAATCTGGGCAATTGGCCCTAACATACGCGAAGATAAAATTGAACATGCGACTAACGCACCTGTGGTCATTTCACCGTCCATTACCGCAAAACAGCCTACTAACACCACAATGGCATAAGTTAAACCCTGAACCATTTGGGTCCACGCCATTAAGGTACCCACAATTTTACGCTGTCTCATACCAATGTCGGCTGAGACTTCATTCATATGGTTCCATTGGTTTTGGAAACGTGATTCAGCACGTAAGAGCTTAATGTCTTCAATACCTTGCACCGCTTCTACCAAAATTGCGTTACGAATTGAAGATTCTCTCATACCCTCTTGTGCTAGTTGAGCCAGCTTCTTCTGTACCAAAATACCCGGCAAGATCATAAGCGGCACAACAAGTAGCATTACCCAGAACAGTTTTCCACCAATAATGGCAAAAATTACTAAGAACAGGAAAAAGAACGGAAAATCGGCAATCGCGCTAATTGTAGTTGAGGTGACCAGTTCACGAACGCCTTCGAGTTCACGAATCTGGGAAATAAAACTACCTGTAGATTTTGAGCGATCTTTATTTTTAATTCTTAAGGCATGGCCGAATACACGATCCGACACACGTAAGTCAGCACGTTTACCAATAATATCGGATAAATATACTCGTGAAACACGTAAGGTAAACTCAAAAAGAGCGGCAATCAGTACACCACCCGCTAAAACCCATAAAGTGGGAATTGACTGGGAAGGAACCACGCGGTCATACACTTGCATCGAGAAAATAATGGTTGCCAGTGCCAGCACATTGGCAATCAGCGAGGCAAACATAATATCTACGTAGCGTTTCCAGTCTCTTAAAACGATTGACCAGAACCAGTTGGCTTCATAAGGTTTGATATATTCGTCAATACGTGCATCTGGAATAGACGTTTCAGGACGCAAGATATAGACATTTTTAAGTGTAGTTTTTAAAGCGTCTAAAGATAAACTTTGTGAAAGGCCCTGATCTCCACTGAACTGGATACTCACATTTCCTTGGGTATCAGCCTTATCGATTACACCGACTTGACCATCATTAAACTCCACCATGACAGGTAAACGCCATGGGTTGAGTAAGTCTAAGGAAAATGGTGCCTTACGAAGATTCAGACCGACTTGACGTGTCATTAACTGCAAGACGTTATCTAAATTCTGATTTTGGTTCCAATCAAGTTGTAAACGAATTCTTTCTTCTGAAGGCTCTATTCGATAATGTTTAGCAATAGTTAAGACCGCCTGTAGCCAAGGCTGGTAATTTATTTTTGTCATCATGGTTGTACTTCGAACCCCTGAATTGAAATATTATTTAAGCCATAGGCTTGGCGGGAACGTCCTGTTGCTTCAATGTACTGAACAATGCTGCTATAAATGTCATAACGTGCTGATTCGAGTTCTGAGTTGGCACTATGAATAGCTTGTTCAGCATTTAATAAATCGACCAATGAACGCGTACCGAGCTTGTATTGCTCTTGATCTCTGTACACGACAAATTTCACAGAACCCTTATCCTATCAGGGTTCTGCCTTCTTAAAATTGCCAAAATTTCCTTAAACTCTTCTTTTTTCCCAAAACCAATTAAACGCTGAATCGCCATTTGAACATAGTCTAAACCATAGCGAAATAAACTCATTGAGAGTCGTCCATGCTTCTTTATTTTTATCGCTTTTTTTTGATCATGTTGCCATTCACCCGTTAAGTAACACCAACAGAAGCTTATAGCTAACACCGCAATCAATTTTTTCACTCGTCTAGGGTCTGTCAAGCGCGTATTTTCAAGATTAAACCCGCGTCCTTTGAGACAACTGAATAAGGTTTCAATTTCCCAGCGTAATGCATAATCCTGAATAGCATTGGCATTAAACTGAGGAGAAACGACGAGTAAAAGCTCTCCATTTTCTAACTGTAGTGCACTTATATATAGTTTCACCCGACCAACCAAAATCCGTCGTTTACGACATTCAATTTGACCAACTTTAAGATGGCGAAATAAATCACTAATTTTATGATTCTTTCCTAAATGATTGGTGACAATGAAGTTTTTTTAACACGAATGCAGAAGTTGATGTCTTGTTCAATTAACCATGTAAACCACTGCTCACCGATAAACTCTCTGTCTGCGAACACATTCACAATACGGTCTTTACCAAAAATGGCTATAAAGCGTTGAATCAAAGCAATACGCTCTTTCGTATCTGAATTTCCACGTTTATTAAGCAATGTCCAAAGGATAGGTATCGCTATTCCACGATAAACGATTGCGAGCATCAGGATATTAATATTTCGTTTTCCCCATTTCCAATTGGTTCTATCTAAAGTCAGTTGCACTTGGTCGAATGAAAACATATTGAAAATCAACTGAGAAATTTGACGATAATCAAAATACTGACCTGCAAAGAAGCGCTGCATACGTCGATAAAATGATTGTGGTAAGCACTTGATGGGCAAGGCTTTAGATGCAGAAGAAAGATTACATGTTTGCTTTAAAATAATCACAAGCATGATGAGCGCAAAGCACTTTAAATGTGACTTGTTCCATTTTAGATATTTGTTTAAGATAAGATATAACTCATTGAGATGTGTCATAGTATTCGTCGTTAGAAAACAATTATTATGACATTATTTCAATGAGTTATCTATTTTTATCGTGTACAGAGGCTCTTGATAGAGTTCACGTGTACGAACCGTTGTTGCTTGGCGACTTGCCAAAACCTGCATTTGACGCTGTTTATTTTCAATCTGTTCGCGACTTGTTCTAATTTGGTCCAGAACATCCATATACACCGAATTCACTTTGGCTTTTGCAGCTTCTTCGGCATAACTTGCCATTTTTACTTGTGAAGCGGTAGCACCACCTTGGTAAAACTGACTGGTTGCTTCAAGCATGACTGAACTATATAAACCGTCATCTTTGTCGTTATTCGGGTTTTTACCATTAATCGCCTGACTTACCGAACCTTTCACAGCCAAGGTCGGATATCGGGTTAAACGGGTTTGTTGTTTTTGAGCTTTTGCAACCTCAACACCTGCCTGCGCGGCAATCATTTTTGGAATGGTATTAAACTCAGGTTCACCATAAAGATCAGATTGCTTCACGAGATCATCGGAAATAATCCATCCAGTATGACTAACATCTGCACCTAATAAGGTTCTTAAATGCTGTTGGTATTGACGTAATAATGATTGCTGAGCAATCAAAGCAGACTGCGCTGCCTGTAAGTATGACTGCGCCTGAATTGGGTCTGCTTGACTCGCGACACCAGCGTTTGCACGCAGGTTAGCAATTTCCTGAATACGTCGAATACCGGCAATTTGCTGCTCAGCAATTTTATTAAGCTGTAGATAACGCTGAATATTCACAATGGTCTGTGCAACATCCAAAGCTAGAGTATCAACGCTAACCAAGACGTTGGCTTGTTCAACCTGAACTTTCGCTTCTTCAACATCAACACCTGATTTGACTTTACCGAAGTCATAAAGCATTTGGGTAGCACTTAAGGTTAATAACTGCCGACCTCGTTCTCCACTGCTTAAATCACCAGTCGTAATCCCTCCTGAAAGCTGGGGATAGTAACCGGCTTTAGCAACGTCAACTCCTGAATTTTGACCTGCTAAAGTTGCAATAGATTGTGAAATATCGGGGCTACGCTGAATGGCAATTTTTACCGCATCTTGCAATGTCATCGTTCTAGATGGCAAGTTAGAAAAAGATGAAGCTCGATTATCATTAAGTTGAACAGTAGGAAATTCCTGCACAATAGAACGGTCTAGCTTAAAATTACTAAGCTTGTGCATTTTGGCAACTTTAAAGTCATCACTACTTTTAGGGACAAAAAGTTGTGACAAGTTCTCTTTCAGGGTGTGGTATTGCTCACTTGGCTTAGCAGCGTATATCACGACAGGTACATGTAGTGTACTTAAAAGCATAAGCCCTTTCAGGAAAGCCTGCTTTCTACATATCCCTCTTACTCTTCTTTGGTTATATCCAATCATGCTTATCTTGTTGATCTTGTTTGTTATCGTTTAAAAGCTTCTACATTCTACATAGTTTTTCACCTAAAGCAGCATAATTGATGGAATAAATCACACATTATTTTTTCATTAAATGATTGATATATGTATTTGTTTTTATTTATAAAATACTAAAAAATAAAAAAAGAGGCCTTGACCTCTTTTTAACCAAACAGATTAATGTCTTTAATTAAACTGTGAAATCATCACCTAAATAGACTTTACGTACCTGTTCATTGTCTAAAATTTCTTGTGGTGTGCCTTCGGCAATTACCGAGCCTTCACTTACAATATAAGCACGTTCACAGATTGCTAAAGTTTCACGAACATTGTGATCGGTAATGAGGACACCAATACCTCGATCCTTCAAGGTCTGGATAATATCTTTAATATCGCCCACTGAAATTGGGTCAACACCAGCGAACGGCTCATCCAAAAGCATAAATTTCGGATCTGCGGCCAAAGCACGTGCAATTTCTGCACGACGACGTTCACCACCAGATACACTCATTCCCAATGAATCTTTAATATGACTAATTTTAAAGTCATTTAATAACTCAGTAAGGCGCTGCTGACGTTGCTGTTTATTCAAATCTTTACGCGTCTCTAAGATCGACATAATATTTTCAGCAATCGTCAATTTTCTAAAGATAGAAGCTTCTTGAGGTAAATAACCAATACCCTTACGTGCACGTTCATGCATCGCTAGGTCTGACATATCCAAGTCATCAAGATGAATCTCACCTTTATCCATGCGCACTAGTCCAACCACCATATAGAAACTGGTGGTTTTTCCAGCGCCGTTAGGACCAAGCAAACCAACAATCTGTCCACTTTGCATACTAAAAGAGACGTCTTTGACAACCCAACGCTTACTATAGTTTTTTGCTAAGTGTTTAATACACAAAGTTTGCGGTTGTTGAAGAGCTTGCTGCATTAGTCACGCGCTCCTGGGAAACTTTTTGAACTTGAAGGTGGAATAATGATTTGTACACGGTTTGAAGAAGAACCTTGAGCTTCAACATCACCCTTATTCATACTATATTTCAGGGTGTTACCGCGAATACTTGAACCATCTTGGTATAAATATGCACCGCCAGACAAGGTAATAATGCCTGTATCTGCATTATAAACAATCGTTTGTCCTTCACCGCGTGCAATACCTTTATCAGCACTTATTTGTTGCTGAAACTTAGACGGTCTACCTTTAGCAGTGATCGTTTGAATTTCACGTTTAGAGTTTAGCGTAGCCACAATTGAGTCAGCCTGAAGCTTCATGGTGCCCTGCTCAATCACGACATTACCCGTATAAGTCGTCAAACCGGTTTTTTCATTATAAGTTGCTCGGTCTGCCACTAACGAAATTTGTTGATTACGGTCAGACGGCAAAGCAAAAGTCGAAGCAGATGATAAAGCAACGAATGTAATTACCGCAGCTTGTTTTAGGAAAGCTGAAGAACGTTTTAAATTAAGACTTTGGTGCATACTTTCCTCGAATATTAAAAAATTCGTACTGACCATTATTCAAATTGGCTTTTAGTCCTTTACTCACAAACTCGCCTTGTGGAGACTGAACTGTCACTTGATGATTAGTTTCAATATCTCTAGTTTTTGGATAACCAGTTAATTCATCGGTTTGAAACTCAATGGTTCCTTGCGGTGCCAGCTTAGTGGCTACCACATCACCTGATAACACAACCTTTTGATTATCATCATATCCATAAGCTTGTTTAGCAAAGAATGTTGCATCAACTTTACCTAATTTATACATAGTGGCATTGAGTTGATCCAACTTTGACGTTTTTTGTTGCATATCCTGTTCAAGCTGACGAACTTCAGCACGAATATACAAATTGCCTTTGTCATCAGTTTGAGTCAAATGGACGCCCTGCGCCGAATAAGTCATATTCTTCGCCGAACCAATGTCCAGTTTTTTTGCCTTGCCACTATAGTAGTAGTAACCACCACTCACAGCAGCAACCACTACAGCAACAATATATAAAACTCTGGTATCCATGAGCAGGAATAGCCTACCTTTTTAAGTAATCTTGTTATTAATGCGGTACTGCAAGATATTTTTCAAGAAGTTCTTGGTAAATGCCTTTTGCGATCAGCAACATATCACAAACTTCACGCACAGCTCCACGGCCACCCATCGCCTGTGTTACCAAATCCGCACGACGGCGCACTTCTTCATGTCCGTTTGGAACAGTAACACTCATTCCGGCAATGGCAAATGCTGAAAGATCCGGCCAATCATCACCCATGTATAAGCAGTCTGAAGGCAGGATATTAAACTGTGCACACGCTTCACGTAGTGCCGAGCCTTTATCTTCACGGCCTTGGAAAACCAGATCGACGCCTAAATCGGACATGCGTTTTTCAACGATATTACTTTTTCGTCCAGTAATAATGATGACTTTCATACCTGCTTGTTGCGCAAGTTTCATACCCAAACCATCACGAATATCGAATGATTTAATTTCATCGCCCGTGTTGGTTAATGTCACAAAGCCATCACTTAAAATACCATCAACATCCAGAACCAATGCCTGCAAATGACGTGCTTGTTCTAACAATGCATACGATGCCATTGATTAATTCACCCCTGCCTGAATAAGGTCATGCATACTAATTACACCAATCACTTTGTTCTGGTCATCGACTACCACAAACTGACTGATTTTTTTCTGGTTAAGTTGTTGTAAAGCTTCTACAGCTCGTGCTTCTTGAGAGATCGTTGACGGTTTCTTTGTCATCACTTCAGACACAGGTAAATTTACATCAAACCCTTGCTGTTTATCGATGAGACGACGTAAATCCCCATCTGTAAAAATACCAAGTAGATGGTCTTGTTCATCAACAATTGTTGTCAAACCTAAACGCTTATTTGAGATCTCGTAAAGCACTTGGTTCATTGGAGTCTCAGGTGAAACTTTTGGTAACTCTTCGCCTGTATGCATTAAATGTTTTACATGTAACAGTAAACGCTTACCCAACGCACCTGCCGGATGCGAACGAGCAAAGTCATCAGCAGTAAAACCACGAGCTTCAAGTAAAGCAACTGCTAAAGCATCGCCTAAAACCAAAGTCGCTGTCGTACTTGAAGTAGGCGCCAAGCCTAAAGGGCATGCTTCGTCAGACTCACCCAGAGTTAAAGCAATATCTGCATTTTGCGGCATTGGGCCTTTATCATCACGACTAATCGTAATAAGAGGTACACCAAGATGCTTAATGAGTGGCATCAACATCATGATTTCATCGCTTTTTCCCGAGTTGGAAATTGCAATAAGTACATCGCCACGAACAAGCATTCCTAAATCGCCATGGCCTGCTTCGCCAGGATGCATAAAGAAAGACGGCGTACCTGTCGAAGCAAATGTCGCTGCCATTTTTCGGCCAATATGCCCAGATTTACCCATACCCGTGATCACAACACGACCTTTGCATTGTAATAATTTTTCACAAGCACGATTAAAACGGTCATCAATTTGTGTTGCTAATACATCTATGGCTTGTTGCTCAATGCGCAATGTCGCTAATGCACTGCTTTGGAAATCTGTAGGATTAGGCATACGAGTTTGACTCAAAATAATTGATCTGATCTCTGGTTGAGATCGGTGATTTTAATCAAAAGATTTGGGGGCATTCTAGCATAACTCAATCAGTTACACGTTTTTAAATGTATAAGATTTCACAAGCTTATAAAATTCATGCATAAAACTTTGTTAAAAATGATGCATCAGTTATGATGTAACACTATTTTTGTTGAGTGTTTGAAAACCCTTATGCAACCGTTTGTTTTATATAACTCTGAGCAACGAAAAAAAGTTGAATTTGTACCTCGCAAAGAAGGTCACATCGATATGTACGTCTGCGGTATGACCGTTTACGACTACTGTCATATCGGGCATGCTCGAGTTATGGTTGCATTTGACTACATTATCCGTTTTTTGCGTAGTCAAGGCTGGAAAGTCCGCTACATTCGCAACATTACCGATATCGATGACAAAATCATCAAACGTGCGAATGAGAATGGTGAAACAATCCAACAGCTCACCACGCGTTTCATCGACGCCATGAATGAAGATGCAGCGAACTTAGGCTGTTTAGCACCAGATGAAGCACCTAAAGCGACTGAATATATCGACCAGATGCAAAACATGATTGGCAATCTGGTGAATAAAGGCGCTGCTTACCCTGCTTCAAACGGTGATGTTTATTTTGAAGTCACCAAATTTGAAAAATATGGTCGTCTCTCTGGCCGTAAGCTTGATGACATGCAAGCTGGTGCAAGTGAGCGTGTTGATGTAGAAGTTGAAAAGAAACATCCTTTTGACTTTGTGCTTTGGAAACATGCAAAAGAAAATGAACCGTCTTGGGCATCTCCTTGGGGTAATGGTCGTCCAGGTTGGCACATTGAATGTTCTGCAATGTCGACTTGCTGCCTAGGTAATCACTTTGACATTCATGGGGGCGGTTCAGATTTAATGTTCCCGCACCATGAAAATGAAATTGCGCAAAGTGAAGCTTCGACTGGTGAGCAATATGTAAACTACTGGATGCATGTTGGCTTTATTAACGTTGATGGTGAAAAGATGTCTAAATCTTTAGGCAACTTCTTTACGATTCGTGACGTAATGGAGAAATTCCACCCAGAAGTGATTCGATACTTCATTGTGTCTTCACACTATCGTAGCCCTGTGAACTTCTCTGATGTAGCACTTAAAGAGGCAAAAACTTCTTTAACTCGTTTCTATCATTCATTTAAAGCTTATCAACAAGTGTACGGTCAAACGACAACTGAAGCGCTTGATCAAAGCTTTGTTGAACGCTTTAATAATGCAATGTGTGACGATTTCAATACTGCTGAAGCAATGGCTGTATTGTTTGAACTGAACAAAGAGTTAAACCGTGCTGTAAAAGAAGAGCAAGCTGACCAAGCGACTGTGCTTTATTCAACATTACGTCACCTCACCAACATTTTAGGTTTGGTACAACACAATGTAGACGATTTCTTAAAATCAGATATTGGACAAGATGCACTTGCTTTGTCTGATGCTGAAATTGAAGATTTCATTCAACAACGTGTTGATGCGAAAAAAGCAAAAGACTTTGCTAAAGCAGATAGCATTCGTCAGTCTTTACTTGAGCAAGGTGTAGTTCTTGAAGATACACGTCAAGGTACAGTTTGGCGTCGTGCTGATTAAACGTTCAATTAGATCACAAGAGTGTTGACACTTTAATGAAACACTCTATAATGTGCTCACATTGCGGGAATAGCTCAGTTGGTAGAGCATAACCTTGCCAAGGTTGGGGTCGCGAGTTCGAGTCTCGTTTCCCGCTCCAAAATTTAAAGACCACTTAATTCGAAAGAATTAGGTGGTTTTTTTATTGTCTGGTAGTTATTTGCTTTGATTAATTAGAATATTCAACTAACCTATACTTTAAGTATTAAAAAACCCGCTAAAAGGCAGGTTTAAAATTAAATATTTAAAACACCGTAATTTTTAAAACCTATTTTAAAGATCTAAACTTTTAAGCTCATTAAGACGTTCTTTAGTTTTATCAGCTTCACAACTTAAAATAATTAAATGTGAACCTGCTCCCATTGCTTGAGATCCATAATACCCCATCAAACCAGAACATTGCTTTGTACGATAATCAAGCCAAGCCTTTTGGGAATTTTCCAAACTGGCTTTCCCTTCACTATCCAAGTTTGAAGCTAATTTATTGTATATCTTATTCATTTTAGCTTTATCAGTTTTTAACTGTTTTTCAAAGCATTCAATATCAGAATAAACATTGCCAGTTTTACATTCTGCATGAGCAACCCCACAAAATAACACTAACAATGTAAGCATTAATTTCTTCATTTATATAATACCTTTCACATTTCTAACTATTTGAATCATTAGGTTTTTAATTATGACATGAAACAACTTTTATTCGTACCAGAGGTTTTAATTATTTAGCTACGTCATTTCAGTTACTGCAGCATGGTTAATGGATCGCTATAGTCTGTCTCGTAAATTGATTATTGATGAGCTTCGTCCATTCAATAAAGGGACTGATGGCAAACATCTATACGATCCAAATGAAGTTCTTCCTATCCTTGAAAATTTAAATAGGCAAAGACAGCAACGGCAGTCGAGACGTAAAAATTAAAAAAAGGGCTTAAAGCCCTTTAATTTCAAGAAATTACACTAAAAATTTAAACTTATAAATCATCTATAAGATTATCTAAATCTGCTACTTGTTCTCTAACAGTTGTAAAAAGATCAACTAAGACTGGCGTATTCTTAGAATATTCTAAAATTACATTTTCATTATTGTCTAAAATTGCAAAGACATCATCACTTGTCCAATAAAACTCATGCTCATCAAAAAAAAATTTAGATTTACGCTCAAATATAGCAAATTTTTTTTCTTTATAATTTGCCTCAAAGAATGTAAAAATCTCATCCTCTGTTGCAGAAACTAAAGATTTTGGTGGATTTGCGACCTTCCATTTAATTTCATCAGCAGATGTCTTTCTGACTAATTTTGTAATTAATAGAATTGCTTTTTCGTCAATATTCATGCATTAATCCCATTTCAAATCTTTTTCCAATTCTTGAAGCATTGTTACTACTTCGCTGAGCAAGGCGTACAGATCCCACGCTTTATCCTTATCAATATCTGAACTACCAAAAGTCCATATTAGAAAAGTCGTTGGGGTAACTGATTTTACAAAAATTTTGCATTTTTTTTGCGCATTATCAGGTAGTTTGGGTGTAACATTTTCGATCACAGCTTTGCAAATAGAAAGTTGATGAATCGCCTCTTTATCTTCTGTTTCCCACTTTTTTAAATGAGAAGATAACTTGCTAGAAGCAATTGTTAAATTTTCTATTACTTCTGGTAATCTCGCTCTTCTGAAAAAAGATTTACGTAACTGTTTAGCTTCCCAGAGTAGCCATATAGTTATAAAAAAACCAATTATGCTAAATATTGTCCCAAGATCTATTAACCATTGAGCAAGATAACTCTTCACAAAACTAAGAACTCCAAGAAATACCCCAATAATCTTAATTTTAAAGACTATTTGATAGCGAAAATTAAAAAATATTCTATTCTATTTAATTCTGTTATTAAACAAATATTTTTTAAATCTTAGTTAGAAATCTTAATTACCATCTATCTTAAAATTACTTTTTCAAAAGGAGATTAAATATTCTAGTACGAGAGTCAATTGATAAATTGAATACCTGTATATCTACATTTTGTAGTTTTCTATTTATATTTTGATGACTTAAATTTTGCAATTTAACTTCATCACTTTCCAATCGATTGATCTCATTCAATAATTCCACGAGAAAATGAATATCTGTGAGCAATTCATGAATTTGTTTTTTATACTCTTCTAAATTGTCCTTTTCAAAATTCTCCAGAAAATACACATATATTAAAAAAGTTTGATTTAAAAACCTTAGTATTCTTCTTACTTTAATATACTTCGCTAATAAAATTTTATTAGATTCCTCATCGTTTCTATTTTTTAAATACCCAATTTCATGCATCTCACCTCTTAATTGTTTAGAAAGAGACTCTATTTCTTCTGAATATTTTTCAAATTTTGTAATTAAAAATTGGTCTTTCCAATCGTTGAACAATAAAAATGCAATTACAGCAGCGAATAGTGTAGCAGCTGCAGATAAGTAATCTCCCTGTAAATTTAACCATTTTTCTCCTACATATGATAAAAAAGCACACAAAACCAAAAGAAAAGTACCAATTGCCAATAAATTAAATTTATTAAACTTATTCATATTAAAAATGATAAAATTAAAAGCTTGATCTTACCTTACACCATAATAAAATTGTAAAAAATTATTCGACCTCACTTCGGCACCATTAAAATATAACCTTTTGTTATTTAATATTTATTATAACCTTGCCAAGGTTGGGGTCGCGAGTTCGAGTCTCGTTTCCCGCTCCAAAATTCAAAAACCACTTAATTCGAAAGAGTTAGGTGGTTTTTTTATTGTCTATAGGTCAATTCAAAATTCGCATTAAAAAACGCTTTATATTTCCATTGCAGTACCATGAAATTTGGAGTGTTATTATGCAAAAGCTGGTTAAGCGCGGAGACGCGTGACGCATCACTGTCCGTTATTTAGGTAAACATTATACAGCTACTCGAGATACTGCGAGTGAGTGTGAACAATGGGCCGCTAAAAAATTATTAGAATTAAAATTTGAACAGGCTAATCCTGAGTCTGAAAAATCCATATCCCCTTCTATGCCCTTTTTTGAACAGTACTATCAAGAAGAAGGCAGAAAAATGAAGAGTGCCCGCTTAATTGTTCAAATACTTAAATGCCTAAAGAAGAAAGAATAATGAAAATATAATTAATATTTTATGATTAAACCCATCATTAAGTTTTTATTGATATTGAAATTAAAAATTAGCTTAAAAGTATATTATCGCAAAGTCTCCCCCATTGAGGAGACTTTCTAAGTATTAAATGACTTAAGGATGAATTTTTTTCAATCCATCTTCTACAGCAAATTTAGCTTCCTCCCACTGTAGACGTGAACTACCTTTAACTTGTTCCCATTTAGTTTTCAATTTAGATTCAACCTCGGAAAAATTAATTTCTGCATTATTATCTACACGATTTTCATAACCTAAACGATAAGCCGCCCGATAATCACGATCATATTCTAGATTCTTGTCTTCAGTATAATATGGCATTTTTTTATAGTTTTCTCGCCAATAATTATCTTCTTCTTGCCAGTCATTACTATCATCTTTTTGATTATTTGTTTGAGCTATATCATTACCTGCTATTGCCCCTACCACACCACCAATAATCCCCCCAACAACAGCACCTGGAGGGCCGCCAACAACACCAAATGCAGCACCTACCGCCGCTCCTCCCAAGGTTCCTGCGCCTGTAGCAACCAAATTCTCTCCCCCTTCATTCATATCGGGTACATGATTGTGATTAGTCGGTGGAGAGTTTAAATCTGGACGAGCATTATCAATTGTGGATGAAATGTCTTGTAATGGTTTGCTATTTGATACATTACCATTAGAAGATGGCTCTTTTTGAGTCGTATGATTACCAACTGAATTTGATTGTTTTGTATTTACCATTTTCTTACTCCCTATATTTTAAAATCTAGTGTCTTTCAAAAGAGCTAGAATATTAAAAGAACTTTTGAAATATGCTTGACAATTATTATAATTCACCTTTAGGTTAGTTATGTTTCATAAATACCCCTATTAAGTAAGGAGATGTTATTAATTAAAGAAGTTATTTCTCATCAATAAAAATTCTTATTCAAATAGTCTTCACAACTACATCATTCTTTATCCCATAATCATTATATTTCGCTAGATTAAACATTTCCTATAACATTCTAGTTTTACACTACCCTGCAGAAAATTATGATTTTATATATATGCAATTTAAAAAAGCCTAGTTAATTAATACTAGGCTTTTTAAATGTATTTTTAAAAGATAATAATTATATATTATTTCATATTTTTAAATATATCTTCAGCTGCTTTTAGGTGTTTCGCAACAGCATCACGTGTTTGTACGAGCATATTTTTTAATTCAGAACTTTTCGTGTTTGGTATTAACTGCTTATCAATTATCGTCAAAACTTTACGGTGAACTTTAACTTGACTCATCATATAATTTTTATCAGTATCTGATGTTATTTGATTAAGCTTACTAACAATTTTATCACTATCATTTTGCAATGATTTACTAAGATTACTGGTTTGTGAAATCAACTGTAACCGACTTGCCAACGCTTGTGCATTTTTTTCATTGGCTGAATGTTCTTTAATCATCATTTCAGCATATTTCTTAGCTTCATCCATTTTTAGTTTTGGCAATGCAGTTTTTGCCTGCTTAATTTCACCATTATTGGCTGTACTTAATATCTTGAAAATTTGACTATCAGTCAAATTTTCATGGTTTTCATTTAATATTTTAGAGTGATTCTTCCCATCATTTATAGTTTGTTGATTCGCTGCCATAATCTCAAATGCACTGAAGCTTAAAACACCACTAATTGCGATACAGCTAATAATTTTCTTCGTTAAAATAGCTTTCATACCAATATCCTTTAACTTAATTCATGAGTATTTCTACCTATGGGTAGCTTTTTCACATTTCCAATCTATATCCCTACTTGTAAATTCAAGGTTGGGGTTATTTATTCATTATTTCAATCAACCATATTTATACCGCTCGTTGAATATTCTTCGCAAAGGGTAAATAGCTTATTTAAAGTAGATGATATAAATTTAATAATGAATCATGCCTCTGTATCCAATCTTATTAATGTAAATATAAAATATATATAATTTTAAAAAACATTAACTTAAAAAAATTTTTATTTTTTATTTTTACGAAAATAACAATAAAGCTCGTTATATTAACTTATAGATACTAAAGCTAAAATTAAATATATTTAAAGAAAATTTAAACCAATTTAACTTATTCGCCCATCTATAAAAAAGCGTTCTCCTAATTGACAGCATTAAAGGAAACTTTGAAGAAATTAACCCCGAATCAACACTTTTAACTGCAGAAGAGT
Organism: Acinetobacter sp. FDAARGOS_559; assembly: GCF_003940475.1. NCBI lineage: Bacteria > Pseudomonadati > Pseudomonadota > Gammaproteobacteria > Moraxellales > Moraxellaceae > Acinetobacter > Acinetobacter sp. FDAARGOS_559. Next base: position 3,805,175 of record NZ_RKJG01000005.1, on the reverse strand, counting down.
ATGAACTTGCCAATTTCTTAATTTTACATAGTTAAATAATTTGATCTTAACTTATACACAACAAAAAGCCCTCTGAAATTCCGAGGGCTTTTTATAACTAAGAGGTAAGTAAGAAATAAAGTTCTATCTTCCAACCTAAGCTAGCCATTTCCCCCTAACACTCACATATTTTTAGCTAATTCTTTTGCCAAACATTGTTCATGCCAAGTGGTTTGAAAATTCTCGACAGCTTTTGATTTAATGAGAGGGTCTTCAAATAGCTTTGAAGAATATGCAGATTTGATCAGCTCTTGATAAAGTTGTTTAGCTTGTTGCTCTTCAAGATGATTGGCGATGTCATGTAACTCTTTAGCTGGCACTTCATGTTGTCTAGCATCCATCACGCCACTCGCTGCTTTTTTCACAGTTTCACAGTAATGAAGCTCCATCGCTTCAGATGCTGCATAACATTGAATTGAAATTGCGCTTATAAAGAGGAATATAAATCTCATAATCTCACCTTAATTTGACGCGCAAGGTTAGCAATTAATCTCCCAAAATTTAAGTTAAAAAAGGTTAATTTTTCTATTCTCTTATTTTATTTCACCTTTTGCACTTGAGTATCAGAGGCTTTTAGCACTTTTCCATCTGCCGCGACTGGCACCATAAATGGAATTTGTTGACCTGTATTTTTATCAATTAACAGAGAATGGCGCTCACCACTTTCGAATAAGTTGTGTTCTCCCCATTGACGTAGAGCAACAATTACAGGAAATAAACTCTCCCCTTTAGGGGTTAGCACATATTCCTGATAAGCCGTACCATCTGAAGCATCTTGCATTTCAAGAACACCAACATCCACCAACTTTTTCAGCCGGTCAGAAAGAATATTTCGTGCAACGCCTAAGCTCCGCTGGAAATCTCCAAAACGGCGCATTCCGTCAAATGCATCGCGCACAATAAGCAGTGACCAGCGATCTCCTATGAGATTGACGCAGCGTGCAACAGGACAAGGTTCTTCTTTCATCAATGTAGAGTTAGCCATTGAGTTTCCTTACCAATAATCAGTAACAAGATATCTAGTTGCATTTTAAAACCAGGCGATCTAACATTCAACTAGTTGCATTTTAAAACTAGATTGAATGGATTTAGGGATAATGAAAGCTTCTCTTGTATCTTCAACGTCTCCGGTAGACAACAATAAAACGCATTCGAACCTACCTCGTAGCATAGTTTTGCTATTTGCTATAGCAAGTGGTGCAAGCGTAGCAAACGTCTATTATGCACAGCCTTTGCTCGACATCTTGGCGAGTGACTTTAATGTGAGTCATGCCGTCATTGGTGGTGTGGTTACAGCCACTCAAATAGGTTGTGCACTTGCCCTCGTGTTTTTAGTGCCGTTGGGTGATCTTGTAAATCGGCGTCGGTTAATGGCTATACAGTTACTGGCTTTAATATCTGCATTGCTAATGGTTGCCTTTGCCCACTCTACAATTGTTCTTTTGACAGGAATGCTTGCGGTGGGTCTACTCGGCACAGCTATGACACAAGGACTTATTGCCTATGCTGCAAGTGCTGCGGCCCCACATGAGCAAGGGCATGTGGTCGGTACTGCACAGAGTGGTGTGTTCATTGGGTTACTACTTGCCCGTGTATTTTCAGGAGGAATAAGTGATATAGCGGGTTGGCGCGGCGTGTACTTTTGCGCAGCTATCATTATGCTCATGATTGCCTTACCACTTTGGAGGCGACTCCCTCATTTAAATGTTCAGCCCGTTACCATGCGCTACCCGCAACTTCTAGCTTCTATGTTAAAGCTACTGCGCCAAGAAAAAGTCCTACAAGTACGCGGTGTATTAGCCTTACTCATGTTCGCGGCATTTAATATTCTCTGGAGCGCATTGGTACTACCGTTAAGTGCACCACCCTATAACTTTTCGCATACTGTAATTGGGTCTTTTGGACTGTTCGGTGTAATCGGTGCTCTAGCCGCCACTCGTGCTGGCCAATGGGCCGACCGCGGATATGCTCAGCGCACAAGCTTGGCAGCACTGTTAATATTGCTGCTCGCATGGTGGCCGCTTTCACTCATGACCTACTCACTTTGGGCGCTGGTGATTGGCATAGTATTGCTCGACTTAGGTGGGCAAGCCCTGCATGTGACCAACCAGAGTATGATTTTTCGCACTCGCCCAGAAGCACATAGTCGTCTTGTGGGTCTATACATGCTCTTTTATGCAGTAGGTAGTGGACTGGGTGCAATCAGCACAACAGCGACTTATGCTTATGCAGGATGGCTCGGCGTATGTGGCCTAGGCGCATGTGTGAGTTTATTGGCGTTATTATTTTGGTGGAGAACGATAAAGCTATAACCCAAGTATTTTAAAAGTTCGTTCATCTAATTCTCTCAATTCATCCAAAGTATAGAGCCAGCCCTTTGGATCAAAAAATTTATCAAAATCAAATTGCCCTTCTTTATATAACTTATAACGTTTAGGGCCTAACCATTCTTTTTGGAAAAAATTATCGGTCAGATTAAAAAATTCTTTGAAGGAAATATTTGCGTCTATTTGCCCCATTAACTGAGTCCGCTCATCTTTAGGAATATCTCGTACTTTTCTTTCATCCATAACGAAAGATCTGTTCCCAATAAGCCTTCCATCCCTACTTACGGGAACCAGAATACTTCGGCAATTCGGATGCAAAGGTGGCACTCTTTTCGCCGGGTCATTCAGTTTCCAAATAGAACCGTCAATGGCTGCACAGATTTTAGAAGTCCTGCCATCTAAAACGCTCACAAACCTTACATATTCAAAATTAAAATTTTTGAAGTTATATAAATAGACCTGATTTGATATATGGCTACGTAGCGTTCTAATAATTCTTTCAATATCGATTTTGGTACTGTTGAGCAATCCATCTTCGTACTTAAGGCGTTTTGTACCTGTAATACGTTTGATGATTTGCTGAGGCGTCATCCCGGTATTCATACCATCCCGAATAGCATATTCAATGCGTTGAAGGGCATTTTCACCAATTTGAGCTAAGGATTCATCAACCAAGGCACCGCCAGCCAAAGGCACTCGTTTTATTGACCGATAAAGCTGCTCTCCCTCTAAATCTTTAATAACCTTACCAAATAGTTTGGCCATATAGTTTGATTCATATATAGCCAAAGCAATTGCCGAGTGAGTAAAAATTTCCGGTAAAACAGTGCTAATTGAATTAAACCAGTTCGAAATAACAAGTTGAATGTTTTTTAGATGCTGAGTTGTATACTCTCCACCAGCAAGAGCAAACCTCTCAGTTTCATTCAGCTCTTTCATTAAATTGCTTAACCGATCAAGCATATCCATCGTTTCACTATTAAAAAACTTATAAAGTTCATTTACCGATCGCGATGATGCTCGGTAGAGATAAGCTTGATGCTGGGTAAAAACATCAAAAAGTGATTTTTCAGTAATATTCTTCATGTAAGTTACCTCTACAAAGGTGCACTTTATTTTTCTTTTTATATCGCTGTTCTATAAAATTTATTAATAGTTTTGAGTAGTTAAAAAGTTTATAAAGCTAATTAAAATAGTACTTTTGTTTTACGAACTTTTTTTGCACACTAATATTTCTAATAAAATTAGTGAGCCACAAAATAAATTCATCCCTATACTCAAAACGAGGAAGTAGACTTAAGTCAACTTTTATCTCTCTTTCAGAAAGAGGCTTAGTTAAACATTCTTCAAAATCAATTTTGGTATATTTTAACTGTAAATCATTTTGTTCGGCTTCTTTTCTAATTTCTGCCATCACTCTATTGAGATTAGTTACAGGATTATCCGTAATCTGGTACTTTTCATACATATTTTCGTATACATTTTCGGCAATATCTAAATATTTAATGAGTTCAGCATTCTCATTCATCTCTTCATCATCCTATTTTTTTGGAAATTATGTACCAGTAAATGTTTCTATACGTAATTTAAGATTATTTTTATGTGAAAAATATTTTAATAAAAATAACAATATAATCTCCAACTTATTATTTTTTATATCATTATTAATTCTTTATAAAACATTTCCATATTTACTGACATTTTTGATAAGTTTTATATGCTGATCATTTAAGCTGGTTAAATAAAAAACCGCCCCAGAAGGCGGTAGCTGAATATTATCAGCCAGATATAGAAGTAAGGTGGACAAATACTTCTATATTTAAGAGGATATTTTATTATTTTTAATGAAATCCTCAGATTTAAAGTAGTTAATAATCATCTCGGCATTTTCTTCTTTGCTTGGTTCAGCAGCCACAGGAATTTCGGCTTGATCAATTTTAAAGCCTTTTGGAATATAGTTTGAAATTGGAGGAAGCTTCTCTTTCCCTCCAATTGTCATTCGCTCAATAAAGCCTGCAAGCCACAAAATGAATTCATCTTCATTTTTAAACTTGGGCATAAGACTTAAATCAATATGTACTGATTTTTCTTTATTAAATTGATTTAAGCATTCTTCAAAATTTATAAAATTGTACTTAAGTTTGAACTCAGTACCTTTAATTGCTTTACGAATCAAGCTAATTAAACAATTTAAATTTTGAATGGTATCTTCAGTAAATAAATTATCTTTTTTAATTTCCTTGTATACTTTCTCCGCTATAGCTAAATACTTTGGCATTTCTTCCTCCTCAATATTATTATAAATAATTGAAAATAAAAAAATTCATCTTTTGATTATGAAGACTTAATTGTAATTGAGTGCAAATAAATTTAAAACAATGTAAGAACTACCTATATTATGTAAAATTGCACCATAACGGAACACAAATAGTCAAGCTAATGTTAAATGTTTCACAATTTTATTTAATACTTTTAACCAATTAGAAATATTTTCTTTCAATTGTAAATGATTATTTTTCACACAACATGAGTAATAAATTATCATTAAAAAACAATGTAGAAATAATTTTTATAAGTTCCTCTCATGCTTCTAGATTCACCATACTTTAGTCTTTTTTCAGTCATAAATTTGAAGAAAAACTTAATTAAAAGATGAGGTTATAACACCTACCCATCTGTTATATTTTTTTGAAAAAATTCTGTATCTATGATTACACCTTGCCTTTCTTCATGATAGTAACTATCTAGACACGAGGTAGCTAACATGAGTTTTTTAAGAAAGAAAAATAAAGCTAGTTTTGTACTATTTATTATTACCCTCTATTCAATGCTAGGGTTCGGCTTAGGTTTTATTATTTGGGAGTATTTCCTACAAATTCCATAACTTGAGCTAATAATTGATTTTTAAAGTAGCCGTTTTGATGGTTCTTTGAAAGATAATGTTTGCTTTACCTTTATACGGCTAAACCATGGTGGTTAAAAAAATACCTTCCAAATATAAGGTGTTAATATTTGGAAGGCACTTTGTAATCAGCTAAAGCTAGTGTCTCGTAATTTCTGCATTAATTTCTAAGCTTATTTCTTTACTACGATGGTAAGCTGCTTTTAAAGCCAGCCGAATATCATCAGAGAGGTTGCCTAATTCAAACATTCGTAATGCAGACTCTGTAATACCATTCGCTAATGTGACCTTGCCACATAACTCACTAGGCTGAACATTACTTTTACGAACCATTTCTACAGCGCCTGATGCAGCTTGAAGTATTAGATCTAAAGCAAATTGCTTATCTAGCCCCATAGACACCCCTGTTTTCACCATACTGTCGAGAATATAGAAGAAGTAAGCTGGTCCTGAACCCGATAAAGCAATAATCGCATCACTTTGGGATTCTGAATTTGCCCAATAGGTTCGCCCTGTTGCTGAGTAAATTGTTTCTATCACTTCTTTATCTAAAGGCTCTAAATAGTCTGAACCAATTAACACATGAGTACCTGTATAGGTTAATACAGGGGGATTAGAAATGACTCTGATAATTTTTTTTGAACCCGTAATACTCATTAATTGTTTAATATTAACTCCGGCCATCATCGACACAATAGTTTTATCAGCTAACCATTTTTTTAAGGGCGCCAGTATAGCCTTTAAGTCTTTTGGGTCTAGTAATAGAACAACTATATCTGCCTTTTTCACCTCATGTTGCTTTTGCTTTAGAATGATTTGATTCTCAAATTTGACTTCCTCTATTAGATTAATTTTTTCTCTTTGAAAGCCTTTTAAAACTAAACCTCCAATTAAAGCTAAAGACAAATTACTGCTACCAATGAAGCAAATATTAGGCTGTACTATATTCAACATTTAGAATTATTTCCTTCCTTTAGATATACTACAAAAAGAAATATTATTTATGACTTAAGTCATGACTGTTAAGACAAGAAAAATTTAATAAATTTTCATGAATGTTAAGTTTAATTTTACAATGATTTTATATTATGAGCTAAGATTACTCTTTACTTATGGATTTATAAGTAACAAATTAATCTAAATTGTTAAAAATATGTAATTAAAAATAATTTTTAGCTTATCTCATTGAAGAAATAGACTTACCAGACTTAAAGTATTTAATTAAAATTTACTTAATAAAAACTTTGTTCTTTTTTAAAGAAACTTTCAGCTATTCTGGAGGCTTCTTGAAAATTGATTTCATTACACACCCAAAATGATAAAAGCTTTCCATCCAAATGGAAATATTGCTTGTGATATTCAGTTACATCATCTGAATGAGGATTTCCTATAGAGAAATAATTTTCATTATTCTTTCTTACTTTACCGTTTAAAATACCGCCAATACAAATATCCATTTTTATACCAGTTATAAAGTCAACTTATACAACACAATTCTAATTTCTATATTATATAAAACAAATAATCAACTTATTTAATTATCCATATAAAAAACCCACAAAGGAAGAAGTGGGTTTTTTAACTATATTGATGATTAGAGCCGTTTAATTGAGCAAATCACTACAGATCAAATCGTCTAAAATCATCAAATTACTTTAGTTTAAGCATTCGTCACAATTGTGATATTCGAAGCTTGTGGGCCTTTTTTACCCTGTGTTACAGTAAACTGAACACGCTGACCTTCTAAAAGAACTTTAAAGCCTTGTGTTTGAATCTCAGAAAAATGTGCAAAAACATCTTTACCTTCATCAGTTTGAATAAAACCGAAACCTTTAGTTTCATTAAACCATTTTACTGTACCAGTAGTATTAGACATAAATTAATCCTAACTTTTAAAAACATTATCATTTATTATTGGGCAAACCAATAGAACTAAAAAATACACATTCTACTTAAATATCTAAAAATATACGGAGGATTATAAATAAAACTGCGAAAAGAGAGACTTTGGGTAACATGAATATTTTTGTAGTTAGTGTCGACTATACACGCTTCTTAACGAATTGCAATCGATATCTTAATTAATTCATTTCTTATTGAATACGAAGGTATCAAATTCTAACTTTCTATCTGATTTTCAATGATATTTAAATATAATTTTCTAACACTGTATCTATATATTAATTAAAAATATTTAATGCTTTTTAAAGTATTGGATTTTTAATTTTCAAATTATTTAGAGTTAAAAAAATAAGATTGTGTAGGAACTTTCAAATATTATCCTATTAATTTACTTTTTTATAAATTATACATACTTGTCTGTATACATTATTCCTATTCTACTTTAAAGTAGGCATGCAATTAACATATTGATGATAAAACAGGAAGTATCAACGTGAGCGGTCTTTTAGTTTTTATAACCATTGCTTTTCTTACTTTATCAAGCCCAGGCCCAGGCGTTTTATTTACAGTAACAAATTCAATAAATTATGGTGTGAGAACAGCTTTATTTGGCATTAGTGGTTTAATTATTGGTATGTTTATTATCGCTGTGATTTCTGCAAGCGGTGTCGGACTTATTATTACTAGCAACCCTACTATCTTCACTGCTTTAAAATTTATTGGGGCCTTTTACTTAATGTACTTAGGCTATAAAAATTTTATTAAAAAATCCCCAACTCAAGACTTATTAGAAACTGAACATAATGAAAAAGGGATAAAGAAATCAAAGCTTTTCTATCAAGGGTTGTTTGCCTCACTACTTAATCCAAAGACAATTGTCTTTTTTATTGCCCTTTTCCCACAGTTTATTGATATTAAAAAAGAAATATTAAATCAGTTTTTGGTTTTATCTTTAACATTCTGCTTGATCGGATTTTTAATTCATTTAGTTTATGCCAACTTTTCCTCAATATTCAAAGAGAAGATGCTTGCCGGAAATAATTTTTCTAAGCTCAATAAAGTCAGTGGTTGTATATTTTTTCTTTTAGCAGTTTTACTTATTACTCAATAAAACTATTTTATGAAAGTGAGCCAACTTGTAAGGCTATAACTCAATAGCTTTAGCAAGTTAGCTTTTTTATAAGCTGATACGATTAGCAAGCCATCCATAAAAGAATTGCTCATGCTTCGGATTTGTTTCCGTAATTTCAATATAGCATTGGCCTTGCATAATATTAAGAAGCCGTACCAGCACTTTTTCACCTTCCTTACCACGGTTTTTAATATATTTTATTAAAGCCTGCAAAGTGGCTGGCCCATATTCACCATCTACCTTAAGGTCTACCCAGCCTTCTTTGCCCTCCCTATTCAATAAATTTAATGCACGTTGTAAAAGTGGTTTTGTGAAACTAATGCCACAATTCACACCCGTGTCGAATAACTCTTCAGCAATAAGTGCGCTGATCAAATTAACTTGATCAAATCGCGGCTCAAGCCAATATTGATTCCTATAAATTTCTCTGGCTGTCTCTAACGTTAAATTCTCCATTGCACCTTGATAACCATAACTACGAGCAACGGCTTGTGTAATTCCAAATTTAGTCGCATGCCCATGATCAAGTGGATCATTTACATAGCCACCTTCGCGTTTTATTAGTGCATCTAAATATTGTTCAATATTCATAAGAGTTGTCCTCATCTTTATTAGGGCCAAACAGCTATTAGCTTTGGATATCATCTTTCGCTTTTTTTAGATCTTTCATGACTTCAACAATGGTTTTTCCTTCTTGTTTATTAATGAAATTAAATATCCACCTCACAATTGCCCAACCAGGTAAGCCACAAATAAAGAAGAATCCACCTAAAGTGATCATTCCCCATATATCTGTCACCCACTCATGTAAATTCCATTTCATGATAATGAATGAGCCACCAGTCAAGCTTGAAACAACCGTACAAATCAAACCAACGGCCCATTCTTGAGGTGAACGTGGAAAGCGCATAATTAAAACTACTGCAACAACTAAGCTCACTGCTAAAGCCACCATCATGACAGTGCCATAAAGGTTAAAAGCGGCAGCTAGCCCATTTGAAGTTAAAAAATTTTCCATAATTTAATCCTGCCTAAAGTGTAATTTTTTGAAAAATAATCATGGCTACTGCTTTGTTATTTTTCATATTTTTATATCTAACTCTGCTATGTATACAGATTTAATCTAGTCGCTCTTGTTCTTTTTAAACCGCTATGAATGACATAAGCCTCAGTAAAACTGCACCGCTAGATAACCTCTCTTTTTTGACCATAAAGTTGAGATAACACGTTGCCGTATATCGGAAACTTTTGTGACGCATTAAATTCTTTGTTAGATTCTTCATGTTCTTGATACCCTTTATCGATGAACATTAAGCCTGATCCACGGAATCGGGCTTTTTTTATTCCATTTCTTGTTTTTAATAGTCTGTATAAACCACTCATCGACTATCGCCATTTTTATATTCTGTCGTCCAGTGAGGCAGAATAATCATTACTTTCTTGATAAAATATTGATAAAATTAAGAAATAAATTTCAAATAAAATATTATTTTCGTTCTATCAATATGTCCTTATAACTGATATTATAACTATAGTTATTATTAGTCAATAACTATAGTTGTTTTACTAAATATAACTTAAGTTATATATTTGTTATAAGTTAGCTGGTGCGATCATTATGGCTCTTAAAGACCGTTTAAAAGATTCAAGGATTAAAGCTAAAAAAACACAGGCAGAGGTTGCTGAAGCAGTAAAGATGTCTCAGCCTGCTTATCAAGCTTTAGAATCGGGGAAGAATTTAAAATCTGCTTTTCTTCCACTCATTGCACAGTTTTTAGGTGTAGATGCTTATTGGCTTACTACAGGAAACTCAGAAGACTCTTTTAGAGAAAGTGATGTATTTAGTCCTACTGTCGTGAATAACGATGCAGCAGACCAATATGTCTGGATCGAAGTAGTTGAAGCGAGTTTTTCTTGTGGTACAGGCGAATCAATCGAATTTCATTTTGATGCAATTAATGGGAAAATTCCTTTCCCCGCTTCATTCTTTAAAGAAAAACGTGTTGCTCAGGAATGCATGCGTATTATCAAAGCTAAGGGCGATAGTATGACCGATTACATCAAAGATGGTGATCTGGTCGGTATTGATATTTCTCAAACAGAAGTAATTGATGGTGAAATCTATGCCGTTTATTTTGCTGGTGAAGGCATGATTAAACAAATTTTTAAAGAGGCAGATGGCTCTTTAATTTTGCATAGTTTAAATGAAAAATTTAGAGACCGACGTGTCACCGAAGAGAACGGTAAAAACTTTAAGGTCATGGGGCGTCAGTTCTGGAGAGCGGGCTAATTTAGTTATTAAATATAGCTAAAATAATAATAAGACCTTTTTCATCACTTTCGTCTTTTTATAACTTTAATTATTTAACTTTCTTCTTGATATAAAAAAACCTATCTCCTTTAAAAGGGATAGGTTTTTTTGCTTTTTTATTACCATGATTTTATCAACAATATGTATTTAAACGATAAAGTTGATTAAACCCAGCATAAAAGCTTTTTCCGTCTTGGTTTAACTCAATTTCTTCACCAGTTTGAAGCTGAATTTTCTTTCCAACCTCAACCCAACGATAACCATCAAGCGAGTTTTGCTTACGGACGTGAGGAACAATCCTCACATTAATTTCATTGCCATTTACGGCTGTGGCGATTTGCCACTCATTTACTATATTCACAATCATTCACTCATCACTGAGCTCATGTGATTTAACGGTATTTAATTAGAACGCTAGATTTAAGGTATGGACAATTCGTCTAGAATTTAATATTTAGCTTGATATAGGGTTATTTATAAGCTAATTGCTTTCCATGATTTCGTATCATGAAAAGTAGTACATCACAGAGCATAATATTTTGGATGCGGGGGTCGGATTTGAACCAACGACCTTCGGGTTATGAGCCCGACGAGCTACCAGACTGCTCCACCCCGCAATTGGAAGTAAGCTTTATACGCTTATATATTTTATAAAGCAAACTTTATTTTTTAATCGGTTGTAATTATTAAGAATTATCTTTTTATTAATTTTTCTTTTTATCCGCTCAAATTAAATAAGCCCCCTCAATTTCAATTTTAACGCTCTAAATTGTTGTATTTATTTTAAACAGAACCCGTTATTCATAGACAACAATTGCCATGCTTGGGTAGCTTTTATACTATCTAGTTTCAACCCATCATTTATAGTTTATATGTCTGATCCTCAGCTCTCTCTTAGTGAATATCTCGGTACAGTGCAGGAAGTCATACGCCTGACTTTTGACGAGCCTGTATGGGTGAGAGCGGAAATTCGGAATTTAAATGTTAAAGGTGGACATTATTATTTAGAGCTTGCAGAAAAAGATGCTGACACCGACAAGGTCATTGCAAGCTGTAAAGCGACCATCTGGAAATTTTCAGCAAGTAAAATTGTTCTCAAGTTTGAACGTGAAACAGGTATTGAGTTAGCTAGTGATTTAAACGTTTTAATCAAAATTAGAGCGCGTTTCGATCCGCAATATGGATTTTCAGTCAATATTGAAGAAATAGACTCAAGTTTTACACTTGGAGAAATTGCAAAACGTTATCAACAAATTGTAGAACGTTTAACTCAAGAAGGGTTAATACATAAGAACAAACTTCTCCCTACTCCTTTTGATATACAAAATGTATTAGTTATTGCTCCTCAAAATGCTGCGGGTTTAGGTGACTTTAAAAAGGATGCGGATGCTCTTGAGCGGAATAGGGTTTGTCATTTTGTTTATCAAAGTGCAACCTTTCAGGGAAATACGGCTGCCGTCAGTCTTATGGAGTCGTTGGCAACAGGTTTAAAACAATGGGCAAATAATTTTAACTTTCCACCCGACCTGATTGTAATTATTCGCGGGGGTGGCGCTGTAAATGACTTAGCTTATTTAAATGATTATGAGCTTGCCGCTCTCCTCTGTAAACGCAGCGTGCCGATTTGGGTCGGTATTGGACATGAAAAAGATCGTACTATCCTTGACGAGATTGCACACCGTTCGTTTGATACTCCAAGTAAAGTGATTGCGGGTATTCGCAACCATATTGTTGAACGTGTACAAGAAGCTGTAGACAACCTGCAAACAATCAAACTCTTGTCACAACATCAAATCACGACCTATCAAAGCAAGAATGATCAATATCTACAACATATTAAATCCTCTGCCCAAGCTCAGCTTAATTCAGCTCACCAGTTCCTTGAGCAGATGAAGGAACGCATTCAATTTGTTTCACAGCAACAAGTTAAATTTTCTCTATCGCAAACTGAATCTCTTATGCGAGAAATTCTTTTGCAAAACCCGAAACAAATTCAAGCAAAAGGTTATGCAATTGTAAGATCAGAAGGCAAAGCAATTCGTTCCATTCACCAAATCACTAGCTCTACCATTACTGTTGATATGCAAGATGGAGCAATTAACGCTAATATTACCGAGGTAATTCCAAATGAATGATAAAGAACTGACTTTTAAAGAAGGTCATGACATTTTAAAGCGAAATGCCGAATTACTTGAATCTCAGGAAAGCCCAGATATTGATAATTTGATGAAGATTGTTGAAGAATCCATTGGTGCTTATAAAGCTTGCAAAGCTCGCATTGAAGCAGTCCAGCAAGCTTTAGATGAAACTTTTAAAGAATAAATTTCCATAAAAAAAGCCCATTTCTACTTCTCATTGAAGAAATGGGCTTAGTGAACACCACTTAGTCCTGAAATACAAAAATGTGGATTAGGTCACATTTTTGCAAAAACATAGTTCCATAAGGACCCCTTGGTGTTCAAGATTTTAATTGTGTCTATACGTTAGTTTGCTTTTATTTTAAGCAACACTAAAACAGATGAAAAAATCAATTTTCCTTCGCCCCTCTATAATTCATCTTCATTAAACGGGCCAACTAATTTATAAATTTTTCCATCTTTTGGATTTTCATACAGTAAATCCATATTCGGTAGAATAATATCGTCATCAATTTCGATATGCTCTACACTTTTATACAGCTCTAATTTCTGATCGTTCGCAGGTCTAACCTTTGCTAAAGCAATACTTTCTTGGTCAAACTGATCTTTAATAACAACTTTTAATCTCTTCATGAAAAAACTCCTGTATATTAAATTTTTTAATATAAATTAATTTGTTAGGTCTAAAATGAGCTAATCGCTGAATAGCCGATTGGCATGGCAAAAAAAGTTAAAATAAATGCAGCAATACGTTGTAAGTTACGTTGATTTAACCAAGTGACTTTATTTGAGATTAATACTGTACCAAACATAATCCATAAAAAAGCAATTGGGGTAATTAAAGATAAAAAGACAACAATGTGAATAAAATATAAATGAGGAACTTCCCACGCTGCATGTGGAAAAATCGCTGAAGCAAAAAGTAAAGCTTTCGGATTTAAAAGTGTCGCAAGAAATAAAGCTTTTGGTGTAATAAGCGGTCGGTCTAAATTAATATCTTCAGACGATGTCATCCAGAGTTTAAAAGCAAGATAGAGTATAAAACCCGCACTCATCAGCTTTAATATGGCTGGAAGCCATGGAATGAAATGAGACACCGATTCAAGTAAAACACCCCATGAGGTAATTGCGATCAGGTAACCTATTACCTCTGCCGGAATCAACTTAAGAGAATGCTTTACCCCTGCTTGTATGCCAGCCGAGGCTAATAATGTATTTGTTGGTCCTGGAGTCAACAAAATAGTGACTACAAGTCCAATAAATAAAAATGACACCATAGGCAAAAAACTCTATTGATTACGCTAGGCGAAATATGTCAAAAACAATCCTGTATTGTCGACAAAATCGTTGTAACAAGAAATATTACAAATATTTTTTATTTTTTAAAATCAAATCATTAATAAAAAATGAACTCAAGCTTCACTATAAATTATTCAATTTTAAATTTGCAAAATACGTCACATAAATTTTAAAAAACCAAATTCAAGTTAAAAATAGACTTAATTTATCTATAAAAATGAAGTGGTTATTTTTGTATCTTTTTTAGACAAATTCTCACGTTTTTCATCCCACAAAAAGAAAAATTACAGAGCTTGAAATTATCAAATTGATCAATATATATACACATGAAAATCGTGATTTTACTGAATAGATGTATCGTTCCCATCAATTCATTGATCGCCGCTTTCATCGAATTAAATAGTTGATGGAGGATGCATGATGAATGCTTATGTACGCCCTCATCCCGATGGTTTTAAATCTTATTTAGGAAAGGATCAGAAAACCGGCCTCTATACAGTACGGGTTGGTTGGACAGTATATGAAACCAATGCCAATGGTTCTGTTCTGTATATTGTTAAAGAGGAAAGTAAGATTCCACTGGATGTAGAAAAGTTTAAAACTGACCGACCTAAAATCTATGATGCGCTTTTAAATGAAGTGCAATTTCAACGCAGAAAACAATTGGCTATTGATCTTCAAAAGTCCAATATTCCCTCTTATGATCGTAAAGCCTACAAAAAGCGCCGCGGCTTTACAGGCTCTTAATTCAATTTACCTATAGTCAAGTCATACAGAAAAAGCACCCGTGGGTGCTTTTTCTTTATCGACCAGTTGCAATTAATACAAACAAGCTCAGTATTAAAGTGCTTAATGATCGTTTGCAGTGTACGTGGACTTCATGCTCAGCTCCGTGAGCGTACTGTTCAATGTTTTCCATTACGTGTGCCCTTAAAGTTCACACTGATAATTTGCCTAATTTTCATACATTAAAAAATTAGCCAAAAGTATTATATCCAAACAAATTTTATTTTTTGTTTTTAGGTATCTCTTCTTAAGGTTTTACTGTCTTTTTAGAATTTAGCTAACAAAGTACCTGTAACATTCTTATACGAGGTTAATCTCGTATTGAGCATTTGTAGATCTTTCATTTCAAAGTGCCCGATAGGAAAAATGATTTTATAAAATGAAAAAAGATAACAATATTCGGTTTTTTAATAATAGCCTTTCAAAAGGAGAATATTAAAATGAATAGCTCACAAGAACCAAATCAATCTCTGTTTAATCAAGCATCTACCTCTATTCAAGCCTGCATTGAATGTATATTTGCTTGTAAGCATTGTGCCTCTGCATGCCTACAAGAAGAGCATGTGCATATGATGCGTGAGTGCATCAAACACTGCTTAACCTGTGTAGAAACCTGTCAGTTATGCACATCTTTAGAATTAAGACATTCCGAGCTTGCTGAACAAGCCATGCAGCTATGTGCTAATGCATGTCAACTATGTGCAGCTGAGTGTAGTAAACACGAACATGAGCATTGTCAGGTTTGTGCAAAAGCATGTTTAGCGTGTGCTCAAGCTTGTCAGGCATATCGTGCTTAATTTTTAGACGTGTTTAGAAACCTACGGCCTATTACGTTCGTAGGTTTTAAAACTTTATAGAACAAAGAATTAAATTTTTAGATCAGATGAGTCATTACTTTTTTTAGGCATAAAAAAACCCGCATCTTGGGGAAAATGCAGGCTCTTAGATCTCCCACAACGACCATGAGTTCATTATTAAGCTTGAACTTTAAACCGTTAACTAAATGTACCCTTAATAAAAATAAATTGCAATACAGAATAGTCTGTATATTTGAAATATTTTATTATTTTTACATTACTTTTTCTTAAATAGTTTAAAAACATAAGCTATCCCACACTTAGAAATAACTTTTCATAGGCATTAAAAAAGCCCGTTTCACGGGCTTTTCTGCAACGTTGAGCACTCAAAAAATGTGTCTATCCATTTTTATTTGCTCTTTGCTAGCTGTTTATAAGGTCTTATCGTATCTTTTGCCCTGTCCCAAGTTTCCCTGTGGATCGAGGAGATATTACGATTACCTTAAGTACATTTATAGCACATTATTTATTCATGGCTAGTGCTGTTCACGTTTTTTTACAAATGAATAAAACACTTTCAAACCTTCATATTTCAAGGGTTTTCGACGCCATTTGCGTACTGGCGAGCCGTATCACAAATCGGATACCACTTCACTTGTGAATTGACAAAAGCATGAGAGATGACTGGCGTGGATATTTCTTCATTAATGAGCCCTACCCTTAAACGCACCACATCAGGTTTATCTAAACGTTCACTCCAGACAGGTGAACCGCAGATTTTACAGAACACTCTTTTTTTATTAGGCGATGCAAAATACGCTTGCAAAAGATTTTCACCCTGTACAATCTCTAAATCGCTTTTTTGTACTTGAGTGATGGCCGCAAAAGCAGCCCCTTGTGCTTTTTGGCATTGCTTACAGTGACAAACCATAATGGGTTCTAATTCGGCATTAATACGAAGTTGAACACCATTACAAAGACAAGAAACTGAATAAGCCATGATTTTTCCTTTTTATTTTTATAAGGTTTAACTTACGCCTACACCTTTTTCAATGTGGTCTAAAATCGCACACGAAGCCTGCTGGTCACCACAGCAATCATCAGCTGAAGCCTGCAAAATATTAACCATTTCCTGTAAATGAGCAATTTTTTGCTTTAATTCGGCAATGTGTTTTACGGTTAAAGCTTTCACCTCTGCACTATGCCGATCGGTATTTTTCCAAAGCGAAATAAGCTCTTTCATCTGTTCAGATGAAAAACCTAACTCTCGAGCATGCTTTAAAAAGTTTAAAGTTTTAAGGTCTGTTTCTGAATAAATGCGATAGCCAGAAGCAGAACGCCGAGCTGCTTCAAGTAAACCGATTTCTTCATAGTAGCGAATCATTTTCGCTGAAATACCCGAATGTTTGGATGCCTGACCGATATTCATCTCACACCTCAAATATTAAATTTGGTTTAAGACCTGCTGTCATGATCTTAAACCAAAAGTTGATTTTCAGCACGCTTACTGTACTGGCGCATGAAAGCGTTTTAAGCGTAATGCATTGCCTAAAACAAAGACCGAAGAAAGTGCCATCGCACCTGCTGCAAACATTGGTGAAAGTAACACCCCAAAGGCTGGATATAGGGCACCTGCTGCAATTGGAATAAGTGCAACGTTATATACAAATGCCCAGAACAGATTTTGGCGTATGTTTCGCATAGTTACTTTACTTAGTGCAATTGCGTTCGGTACGCCTTTTAAACTACCTGACATCAGCACCACATCGGCAGCTTCAATCGCAACATCAGTTCCTGTACCAATGGCTAAGCCCACGTCCGCTTGTGCCAAGGCTGGTGCATCGTTAATGCCATCACCTACAAAAGCTAAGCGACCATATTGTTTTTGCAGTTGGCGGACTGTATCCACTTTGCCCTCGGGTAAAACCTCTGCCACAACTTCATCAATGTTCAGCTTTTTGGCAATTGCTTGCGCCGTATGACGGTTGTCGCCTGTAATCATGGCAACCTTTAACCCAAGCTGATGTAAGGCCTCAATCGCAGCATAGGTTGTTTCTTTAATTGGGTCTGCCACGGCAATAATTGCTGCAAGTTGCTGGTCAATGGCAACATAGAGTGGTGTTTTGCCTTCTTCCCCCAATTGAGCAGCAATCGCTTGGAATGAGTTGGTATCTAAACCAAGTTGGTGCATATAACGGTCTGCGCCAATTTGTACTTTTTGACCAGAAACTTCCGCCTCAATACCTGAACCTGTAATCGAGTTAAATGCTGTTACTGGTAATAAGTTTATGCCTTCACTTTCTGCTGCTTGAACAATAGCTAAAGCGATTGGATGTTCAGACTTGGCTTCGACAGAGGCAACTAAAGTCAGCACTTGCTTACGTTCAAAACCTGATTGCACATTAAAGTCTGTCAGTGTCGGTTTGCCTTCGGTGAGCGTACCCGTTTTATCAACTGCAACCACTTTCGCTTCTTGTAAAAGCTGCAAAGCTTCACCTTTACGGAACAAGACACCTAGCTCAGCACCACGTCCAGTACCGACCATGATAGAAGTTGGTGTTGCAAGCCCCATCGCACAAGGACAAGCAATAATCAGTACCGCAACAGCATTCACCAAGCCAAAAGTTAGCGCAGGCTCTGGTCCCCAAATAAACCAAACCAAGAAAGTAATTGCAGCAATTAGCATCACTACAGGCACAAACCACATAGTGACTTTATCGACCAACCCCTGAATCGGAAGTTTAGAACCTTGGGCTTGTTCAACCATGCGAATAATTTGTGAAAGTACAGACGAAGAACCAACGGCGGTTGCCCGAATGTTTAGAGTACCGTTTTGATTGACCGTGCCTCCAACCACCTGCTGTCCCACTACTTTTTCAACAGGAACAGGCTCACCCGTAATCATAGATTCATCAATATAGCTGTGCCCTTCAACCACCTCACCATCGACTGGCACACGCTCACCCGGACGGATTTCTACAATAGTTCCACTGACCACTTCGGCAACTGCAACTTCCACTATTTGTCCATCGCGCTGAATGCGAGCAGTTTTTGGCTGCATTCCTACCAAATGTTGAATCGCTTGCGAAGTACGTCCTTTAGCTTTTGCTTCAAAATAACGTCCGAGTAAAATTAAACTGACAATTACAGCAGCCGCTTCAAAGTAAACATTGACCGTGCCTTGTGGTAAAACCTGCGGCATAAAGGTTGCCACGACTGAGAAACTGTAGGCAGCTAAAGTTCCAACAGCGACCAACGAGTTCATATCGGGTGCTAAACGCCATAAGGCTGGAATCCCTTTTTGGTAAAAACGGCGTCCAGGAAAAACGAGTACTAAGGTGGTCAAAACAAACTGTAAAAGCCAGCTATTGTATTGACCAATGGTGTGCATGACCCACATGTGAAAAGCTGGGATTAGATGTGAACCCATTTCCAAAATAAACACAGGTAAGGCTAACACAATCGAAATGATCAAATCTTTTTTAAGCTGGTCTAACTCTGAAGCTTTTTTATCGAATTGCTCATCTTGATGTTTTTCCGATGCTTTCGCGTCATATCCTGCTTTTTTCACAGCGCTAATTAAGTCTTCAACATTGACTGAGGAATCTGCTTGTACCCAAGCCTGCTCTGTTGCCAAGTTGACGGTTGCCTCTTGAACGCCGTCTACTTTTTTAAGGGCTTTTTCAACACGTGCAACACAAGATGCACAGGTCATGCCCTCAATAGACAACTCCACTGGCGCAGCTTTTGGAACATCATAACCTGCTCGTTCAACTGCTTTAATCAGGGCTTCACGTTGAATCGGTTGATTTGAATAAACAACAGCTTTCTCTGTTGCCAAATTAACGTTAGCAATTTCTATATTTTCAACTTTCTTAAGTGCTTTTTCGACACGTCCTACACAGGAGGCACAAGTCATGCCCTCAATTGAGAGTGTTTCACTATATGCTGGCAATTTTGTGGTTTTTGAGTCCATCAAACACCTCTGCAAATCTGCAAAATTTAATATTCTGTATTGAGCATACAGATTCCCATCATGGGAAGGTCAAGCATATTTTTTTAAAAATTTGGTCTTGACCTTACAATCATGACAAGGTTTAGACTCAGTGTTATCCAAACAAACATCTCATTCTTGATGGAGTATGAATATGAAACTACTTATTGAAAATATGACTTGTGGTGGCTGCGCACGTGGCGTGACTGCAACGATTCAAGATGTCGATCCAAATGCAAAAGTAGATGTAGACTTAGCGAGCAAAATTGTGACTGTTGAAAGCAGTGAAAGCATCGATAAAATTACCGAAGCACTTGAAGAAGATGGTTTCCCAGCGAAAGTGCAATAATGAATAGGGCCTAACATTTAAAGTTAGGCCTTTATTTTTGAGCTTGTTGATATTGACTCAAAGCTGAAATTTTTTAATTCGATAGTCTAGTGCTGCCCGAGTTAGCCCTAATAAACGTGCCGCTTCAGACACATTATGATTTGCCTTTTTTAAAGCCGTTAAAATTAACTGCTTCTCGTGTTCTTCTAAATTAAACTCTGCCTGTAATAATTGCTCAAAGTCAGTTTTAACAGCTACAGCCTGCTCTGGGTCATGCTTGATCTGAGGGAAAATGGCATTTAACTTAATCAGTTGCTGATCATCCGTTAATAAAACCGCCCTTTCTAATAAGTTTTCTAACTCACGAATATTTCCCGGCCATTCATATTGCTGCATAAAAACTTTGGTCTTTTCACTTACACCCTGAATGGTTTTGCCGTACATTTTTTCAAAGCGATGAAGAAAGTGTTCAACTAGTAAAGGGATGTCTTCACGGCGCTCCCGCAAAGGCGGAATCTGAACTGGAAAAATATTTAAGCGATAATACAAATCTGCCCGAAATCGTCCTGTTTTCACCGCTTGCTCAAGATCTTCATTGGTTGCTGTAATTACACGAACATCTAAAATACGAGTTTGTGAGTCTCCTACTCGCTCAAATTCACCTTCTTGCAAAATGCGTAATAGTGCTGCTTGTGCACGAGGAGAAAGCTCAATCACCTCATCTAAAAAAATCGTACCGCCATTGGCTCGTTCAAACTTACCCAAGCGAGACTGATGTGCCCCCGTATAGGCACCCTTTTCTACCCCGAATAATTCGGACTCAATTAACTCTGGTGGAATCGCTGCACAATTTACCGCAATAAAAGGTTGGTCTTTTCTTTGGCTATTTTCATGGACACCTCGTGCAAAAGCTTCTTTACCAACGCCAGTTTCGCCTTGTAGCAAAATAGAAACTTTCGAGCCTGCTGCTTTGGTTAATAATGCACAGACCTGTTTATAAGAGGCTGACTTACCCACAGAACTAAATAATTGGTAATCGACTTCGCTGTCGCTATAAATTGATTTTTTTAATTCAAACAGTTCAGCCTGCAACGCAATCAGTTCTTTTTCCATAGGTTCGGGAGACATGAACTGAATTAGATTATCTGCATTTTCCCACTCTTCTAAAGGCTTACCAATAATACGGCAATGCTCGTGGCCACAAGCTTTACACTCTATTTCTTGATAAATAATGGTCATGCCGGTCGCAAAACTACTGTAGCCGCATGCATAACCCAGAAGCATCCAGCACGCAGGTTCATCACTCGGGCCAAAGTGCTCTAAATGCACATCGGCTTCAAAAGAGTTAAGCCAATTTAAATCAGCATAAAACTGTTTTTTGTCGTGGCTTAAATTGAGCTGGTTGGCCTGTACTTGCACCATTCCACGAATCGCATGCATTTGTGGACCCGCCATAAAAGCATCGTATTCATTTAAATCGGGACGCATTTTTGTTGTAACTTCTGCATCTTTTAACCCTGCTTGATACCCTAAACGAATAAAGAAACGCTTAGTCCGCTCAAGCCCAATCATGTGTGCCAAGTCTTTACGCAAATATCCCATAATGCTGGTGTGTAAAAGCAGCATCCGATATTCATCAAACCAGATTTGGCCGTGGGCAGTATCAAAGTGCAGTTTAGACAGCAAATCGTGAATTTCTTGCGGATGATCTGCGTATCGTCCCGTTGTATCGTATTTTACTCGAGCCATGAGTGATCTGTTTTAATCCATTAAACACATTTGGGTTTTATCTCATCTTATCGAAGAACCAGATAAATGTCCTAGTACCTTAAAGACATAACTTCATACTAAAAAAGTATTTCTAAATCTCTCCTTTTAAAGCCTCAAACATTCTAAAAATAAATTTTTATAACCCGCTTTCATCAAATCATGAATATCTCTATTTCACCATTCAAAAGAATTCATGAAATAGTGAATTTTGAAAACGCCTCACTTTTCACAAAAATCTTAATTAATTGTTTTTAATAATAAAAATAAAGTTGGCATAGCTTTTGTAAAGCTAATAGCGAGAGCAAGGAGCATTCATCAATTTCAAGACCATGTCTTGATGGAGTACAGCATGACGCAACCTCAAGTCGAAGCATTAACCAAATATATTCGGGTCACTGGCGACTTAAACGCAGAGTTTATCGAATTCGATTTTGCCATTCATGACCCAAGTCTATTTGTGGAACTGGTTTTGCCTAAACATGCATTTAATGATTTTTGTAAGACCAATCAAGTGGTTGAAATGACCCAAGAGCAACAAGCTTTTAATGATGTTCAGGAAGAAAAATGGCGCTATGGCACTGAAGCAGTGCCTTAGTCGGCACGCAACGTAATAGCAACGATCACGATGATCAGATGTAAAAATATAAGGAGATAAAGCCATGACTTTAGAAATCAAAACGTCAAATGTCGAACCTATCCGCCAGAACTACGCCTATATCGAAAGACGATTTGGTAGTAAGCCAGCAACTCGATATCAAGAAGTGAGTTTTGATGTACAGGCAGAAACTAATTTCCACTATCGTCCTTTGTGGAAACCTGAAAAAACCTTAAATGACAAAACCCATACTGCCCTGCAAATGCAAGATTGGTATGCATTTAAAGATCCACGTCAATTCTATTATGGAACTTACGTTCAACATCGTGCACGTTTGCAGGACACAGCCGAAAGTAATTTTGCTTTTTTTGAAAAACGTCAGCTTGCAGAGCATTTGTCTGACGAAGTCAAAGCCAAGGTCATTGAGTGCCTATTGCCATTTCGCCACGTTGAACAAACTGCAAACTTACACATGATGTCTGGAAGTGCCTATGGTTATGGCACCGTGCTTACCCAAGCTTGTATTTATGCCGCGATGGATCATTTAGGAATTGCGCAGTACATCTCACGGATTGGTTTAGCTTTAGATGGTAATAGCGGCAATTCATTACAACAGGCAAAACAGGCTTGGATGCAACATCCGGCATGGCAAGGCTTACGCCGTCTGTGTGAAGAAAGCCTCACCGAGCAAGACTACTTCAAACTTTTCTTATTACAGAACCTTGTGATTGACGGCTTTGTGACAGAGCTTGTTTATCAACAGTTTGATCAGTGGTTAGTCACTCAAAATGCTCGCGACTTAGCCATGCTGACTGAGTTTATGAAAGACACTTTAGGTGATTTACGTAAGTGGTCAGACACCGTCATTAAAACTGCCGCTGCAGAGTCAGATCACAACAAACAGCTATTAAATGAATGGTTCACTCAGTCTTTGGCTCAAGTGAAAGCAGTCTTTACATCTTGGGCATCAGCAGCCTTAACAGCAGATGCAGTCGATCAAGCAGAACATGCCGTTATTGAACGCGCAAAAAAACTCGGCCTACAACCACTTACAAATGCTTAAGGAGAAGCAACATGTCTAAAGTCTATCTCGCATTACAAGACAACGATACTTCACGCTACATCATCGAGGCGATTGAAGAAGATAACCCTGAAGCTTCAATTCAGTATTTACCAGCCATGATTCGAATTGAAAGTGAAACTGATTTGGTCATTAAAGCCGAAACCGTATCTGAAAAACTAGGCCAAGATTGGGACATCCAATCGTTACAACTCAATATGATTACGCTGGGCGGCAACGTCGAAGAAGATGATGATACTTTCCGCCTTCACTGGAATTAATCACAACATAGATGTTGTTTAACAAAGATTTAAGGATGATCAATCATGACAACTCAAACGAAAGAAACCAGCAAAAAGTTAAATGCTAAAGATCGTTACCGCGCATTAACCCGTGATCTGGACTGGGACTTTTCCTATGCTGACCGTAAAGACGCCTTTCCTTATGAAGAATTTGAAGGCATCAAAATTACGGACTGGTCTAAATGGGAAGATCCATTCCGTTTAACCATGGATGCTTACTGGAAATATCAGGCAGAAAAAGAGAAAAAACTTTATGCCATTTTTGATGCCTTTGCTCAAAATAATGGTCAGATGAATGTCAGCAATGAACGCTACTTAAATGCGATCAAACTCTTTTTAACGGCGGTGACTCCACTTGAATATCAAGCTTATCAAGGCTATGCCCATGTAGGTCGCCAGTTTAGTGGTATTGGAGCACGTATTGCTTCTCAGATGCAGTCGATTGATGAGCTGCGTCATGTACAGACCCAAATTCATGCCATGAGCCATTACAACAAGTTCTTTGATGGTTTTCAGGACTGGGCACATATGCATGACCGCGTTTGGTATTTGTCTGTGCCTAAATCATTTTTTGAAGATGCCCGTTCTGCCGGACCTTTCGAATTTTTATTAGCGATTAGTTTTGCTTTTGAATATGTACTTACCAACTTACTGTTTGTGCCGTTTATGTCAGGTGCAGCTTATAACGGCGATATGGCAACTGTAACCTTTGGCTTTAGTGCGCAGTCAGATGAAGCTCGCCACATGACGCTTGGTCTTGAAATCGTGAAATTCTTGCTCGAACAGCATGAGGACAACGTGCCGATTGTGCAGGAATGGATTGATAAATGGTTCTGGCGTGGAACGCGTTTGCTTTCAATTGTGGGCATGATGATGGATTACATGCTGCCAAATAAAGTGATGTCGTGGAAAGAAGCTTGGGAGGTTTATTTTGAACAGGCAGGCGGCGCGCTATTTAAAGATTTAAGCCGTTATGGCATTCGTATGCCGAAATATAGCGATGTCATTGTAAAAGAAAAAGAGCATGTCTCACATCAGGCATGGTGGATTTTCTATAACTTTGGTCATGCTGCTGGTTTCCATACTTGGATTCCAACCGACGAAGAAATGGATTGGTTATCGGCTAAATATCCAGACACTTTCGATAAATACTACCGTCCAAAATGGGAGCTGGCTCGCAAAATGGAAGCCGAAGGTAAACGCTTCTACAGCGCAGGTTTACCACAGCTTTGTCAGGTTTGTCAGATTCCAATGACCTTTACCGAAATGGGCGATGACCCGACTCAATTTAGTTATCGCCATAGCATTTACCAAGGCGAACGCTACCACACCTGTTCAGATGGCTGTCATGACATTTTCGAACGCGAGCCTGAAAAATATATACAAGCATGGCTACCTGTAAATCAAATATTGCAAGGTAACTGTGGTGGCGGTGACCTCGAAACTATGCTCCGTGATTATTACCGCATGAATGTCGGTGCCGACAATCTGGATATTGAAGGTTCTCCAGACCAACAGCGCTGGAAAAAATGGAAAGGCAACGCAGCTTAAGCACAAGGAATTGTTCAGGCAGTCATCAAGCTGCCTGATAGGAAATAAGGAGATTGAACATGACTGTTCGCGCGATACACAACAACTATCAATTTGAACCGCTTGATCTGCAAAAAAATTATGGCGATCAATTCTTACTTTACGTGGGTTGGGATCATCACACCCTTTTTTGCTCGGCACATGCCATGCTTGCCTCGCCTCAACAAACTTTTGGACAGTTGATTGAGCAACAAATTACAGGTGGTTTTGCCCAACATCCAGATTTTTCCAAAATTGATTGGTCAAAAGTGCAATACACATTAGATGGTCAAGCAATTAGTCCTGAGAGTACAAAAACTTTGGTAGAGCTTGGTTTTGGGCATAAGTCATTACTTCGTTTCGTTACGCCAGAATTAAATGGCTATAACGACAGTTACGTTTAATTCGGAGGTGTGTCATGAGTTATCAAGTCACCATTGAACCGATCGGAACAACGATTGAAGTAGAAGAAGACCAGACCATTTTAGATGCAGCTTTACGCCAAGGTGTTTGGTTACCCTTTGCCTGTGGTCATGGCACTTGCGGGACATGCAAGGTTCAAGTCACCGATGGTTTTTATGATGTCGGTGAAGCTTCTCCCTTTGCGCTCATGGATATTGAACGTGATGAAAATAAGGTGCTTGCCTGCTGCTGCAAACCACAGTCCGACATGGTCATTGAAGCCGATGTCGATGAAGACCCAGATTTCTTAGGTCATTTGGTTCAAGACTATCAAGCGACCGTCATTGAAATAAAAGACTTGTCCCCGACCATTAAGAGTATTCGTCTACAACTAGATCGTTCAATCGAATTCCAAGCTGGCCAATATATCAATGTCCAATTTCCAAACATTGAAGGAACTCGTGCATTTTCAATTGCCAACTCACCAAGTGAAGTCGGCATCGTTGAGCTGCATATTCGTAAAGTTGAAGGCGGTGCAGCAACGACTTATGTGCATGAACAACTTACCACAGGTGATCAGCTCGATATTTCAGGCCCTTATGGTCAATTTTTTGTACGCAAGTCAGATGATCAAAATGCCATTTTCATTGCGGGTGGTTCAGGTCTTTCAAGCCCACAATCGATGATTTTAGATTTGCTTGAGTCTGGAGATAGTCGCACGATTTACCTCTTCCAAGGAGCACGAGACTTGGCAGAGCTATACAACCGAGAATTGTTTGAACAGCTCGTAAAAGACTATCCGAACTTCCGCTATATCCCTGCTCTCAATGCACCAAAACCAGAAGACCAATGGACTGGATTTACCGGATTTGTGCATGAGGCTGTTGCCGATTACTTTGAAAATCGATGTGGTGGACACAAAGCGTATTTGTGTGGCCCACCCATCATGATCGACTCGGCAATTTCAACACTCATGCAAAGTCGCTTATTCGAACGGGACATTCACACTGAACGCTTCTTAAGTGCAGCCGATGGTGCTGCCGGACAATCGCGTTCAGCTTTATTCAAACATATTTAAAGATAAATCTTTAAGCACTCGGCTTTTTCAAATGAGCTTTGTATTTGTAATTTAGAAAGCAAATACAAGACTCACAAGAGTTCTGCATTCCAAATTTACAGGTTAAACAGACTCAAATTTTTAAAGACCGTTAAGGAATAACGTTTTTTTAGTGACAAGCCAAACAACACAGAATAGGACATTCTATGAATAACAAAATCTCTGCAATCATATGTGGTGTAATCAGCTCCCTTTACCTTCCGTCTGCATTTGCGACAGAAAATGGCTCAGACTCTTTTGCTTTAGGTGCCGAAGGTATGATGGCAGGTGCTCTACCACCTGCTGGCGTCTACTTACTCAGTTATTATCAAAATTACCACGCATCAGAGTTTCAAAATGGTCCCAATCAGTTCCATGTTGATGTCAACGCTGTGGTTCCGCGGTTGGTTTGGATGACCGATCAAAAAATTATGGATGGACAACTCGGTTTTTATGCAGCCCAACCATTGGTTTATCAAAGGCTTAAAATAAATGGAATGGCTGACTCAAACCAAGGTCTCGGAGACTTGATTTTGGGTGGCATGCTCGGCTGGCATCAAGGAAATCATCACTGGATTGCAGCCCTAGAAACTGTGCTCGGGACAGGTGAATATGACACTCCAAGTGCGACACATCCAGTTGAAGCCAATCTCGGGAAAAACTATCACACCATTCGACCAATTATTGCCTATAGTTATGCCAACGCGGCAGGTTTAGATCTATCTACTAAATTGTCTTATAGCTGGAATACGCGTAATGACGCGACCGACTACCAGTCTGGACAATACATTGCGGGTGACTATAGCTTGGGTTATCGCATTAACCCAAAACTCAAAGTTGCAGTTGAAGGCTATGCCTTTAAACAAACCACAGATGACAAAGTAAACGGAAGTGACATTGGGTTTAAAGGACAGGCTTTTGCAATTGGGCCAGGCATTCAATATGCCGATAAGAATTGGTCTATTGAAGCCAAATTTCTAAAAGAAACCGAAGTCGAATATCGCCCCGAAGGCCATACCAGCTGGCTAAAATTAATTTGGGCTTTCTAAAACACATCAACGCATAGCTTCAACCTTTGAGGCTATGCACTTCCCTTATTTAAAAATCGATACCATTTGAATCATCTATCGGGTTCTGATCAAGTGTAAAAACAGTTCGTTGATAAGGTATCCCTTCCAAGTCATAAACCTGATAAATACAGTCGAACAATGATTGTAAGTCTTCACTTCTGTCCATTGCCCGTGCAGTAATAAAAATTGGGCTGACCGCGCCGTTATCTAAAATCGGAATATAGTTTAAGTGTGGAAATCGAATGGTATCAGCACTTGCTGGAATAATGCAGATCCCTTCCCCCGCTGCGACTAAGCCCAAAGCCAATTGAATTTCCCGTATCTCATGCATATTTTTGGGAACCAAACTATGTTCGGCAAAAATATTCAAAAGCTGGGTTGAGAAGTTGGGTTTCGGTGAAGTGGGATACATAAACATCTTTTCATCAATCAAATCGGCCAGATATACCCCTTCTGTGCGCTGTGCAATTGGATGACTGGTATGCGCGGCAACGACCAAACGCTCTTTACGTAAAAGAATTCGCCTCACGGCGGGATCACTAATTCTTAAACGCCCGAAACCAACATCAATGCGTCCTTCTTTTAATGCCTGTAGTTGTTCAGTGGTACTTAACTCCATCAATTGAATATTCAAATGAGGTTGTTGTTGCCGAAATAAATAAATGATTCGAGGCAGTAAACCATAGAGTAAAGACCCGACAAAACCAATCGTCACACTACGTTCAATCAGACCAATACGTTTGGTCATACTTTTTATTTCTTCAGCATTCGACAAAAGTTTAAGGGCATGCTGATAAAAGAAATGTCCGGCTGGTGTTGTCTGTAAAGGACGGCTTCCACGCTCAAACAGTTGAATTCCAAGCTCACTTTCCAAATTTTGAATCTGTCGACTCAAAGGTGGTTGAGCAATAAATAGTTTTTCCGCGGCTTTTGTAAAGCTCTGTTCTTCAACAACCGCTACAAAATACCGTAAATGTCTTAGTTCCATCAGGTTTCCATACCTTTAAGATATAAAAAAATGCAAATTCAGTCTTAGACACAGTTTAACCATTCTTTTAAGGTATATACAAGCAACAAACCGATGAAGTGATGAATTGCTTTGTGAACAAGCCTTTTGCCAATCTTCCAGTTATTCATCTTCATCAATTCACGGTTAAACACTCAGCGCACTCATGCGCTTCATTGAAAATATTAGGATATCAAGACCTTGTAGATCGTAGCTAAGGCCTTGGTGACTTCCACACTTTTGGAAAGTCGGAGAACGGACATGCCACGTATTCCTGTAATCAATACTAGCCATCTTGACCGTATTGATGAATTACTTGTAGACAATATCGATACAGGCGAATTTAAACTTCATCGCTCAGTGTTTACTGACGAAGCTCTTTTTGACCTCGAAATGAAATATATCTTCGAAGGCAATTGGGTTTACTTAGCGCACGAAAGCCAAATTCCAAATAATAATGATTACTACACCACTCACATTGGTCGTCAGCCAGTCATTATTGCACGTAACCGTAACGGCGAACTCAATGCCATGATCAATGCGTGTTCACACCGCGGAGCACAACTTTGCCGTTACAAACGTGGTAACAAAGCAACGTATACTTGCCCTTTCCACGGCTGGACTTTTAACAATTCAGGTAAATTGCTCAAGGTTAAAGATCCAAGTGAAGCAGGCTATTCTGACTGTTTTAACCAAGAGGGTTCACACGACCTTAAAAAAGTAGCACGTTTTGAGAGTTACAAAGGTTTCTTATTTGGTAGCTTAAATCCCGATGTTCCTTCACTTGAAGAATTCTTGGGAGAAACCACCAAAATCATCGACATGATTGTTGACCAGTCTGAACATGGTTTAGAAGTTTTACGTGGTTCATCTACCTATACCTATGAAGGCAACTGGAAACTCACCGCTGAAAATGGTGCCGATGGTTATCATGTTTCTGCTGTTCACTGGAACTATGCAGCAACAACTCAACACCGTAAAGAAACTCAAGCTGCCGATAACATTCGTGCCATGAGTGCAGGTTCTTGGGGTAAACAAGGCGGTGGCTCGTATGGCTTTGAAAATGGCCACATGTTGCTTTGGACACAATGGGCAAATCCAGAAGACCGTCCAAACTTCCCGAAAGCAGACGAATACACCGAAAAATACGGCGAAGCCATGTCGAAATGGATGATTGAGCGTTCACGTAATCTTTGTCTGTATCCAAACGTTTATTTGATGGATCAATTCGGTTCACAAATTCGTGTACTTCGTCCACTTTCGGTCAATCGAACTGAAGTCACTATTTACTGTATCGCACCTAAGGGCGAAGCACCTGAAGCGCGTGCACGCCGTATCCGTCAATATGAAGATTTCTTTAATGCATCAGGTATGGCAACGCCAGACGATTTAGAAGAGTTCCGTGCTTGTCAGGCAGGCTACGCAGGTATTGCACTTGAGTGGAATGACATGTGCCGCGGTTCAAAACACTGGATTTATGGACCGGACGATGCAGCAAACGAGATTGGTTTAAAACCCATGTTAAGTGGGATTAAAACTGAAGATGAAGGCCTGTATCTGGCCCAGCATCAATATTGGTTAAAGACCATGAAACACGCGATTGCATCAGAGAAAGAAATTGCTGATCAGGGAGAAACAGCATGAGTACTCAAGACAAAGCAACTTTAGAAAATATTGCTCAGTTTCTTTATCGTGAAGCTCGCTTTTTAGATGATGAACAATGGGATGACTGGCTTGAATGCTATGCGCCAGAAGCTTCTTTCTGGATGCCAGCTTGGGATGACGACGATAGATTAACTGAAGATCCGCAATCTGAAATTTCACTTATTTATTATCCAGACCGTCAAGGTTTAGAAGATCGAGTGTTCCGTATTAAAACCGAACGCTCATCTGCAACCATGCCAGACACACGCACAAGCCACAATATTGCCAACGTTGAAGTTCTCGATCGCGACGGCGACAAAGTCACTGTTCGCTTTAACTGGAATACCTTAAGTTTCCGTTACAAGACAAATTACAGCTATTTCGGTATGTCACGTTATGTGATCGATTTTTCAGGTGATCAACCAAAAATCTTGAGCAAGTATGTCGTTTTGAAAAATGACTATATCAATCAAGTCATTGATATCTACCACCTTTAAGACATACCCCCTCAGCTAAACGGACTGTTGGCTGAGGGTAAAAGTTTCAAATATTTTGTAGGATACATGCCATGTCAAACCACAATGTTGCACTTCAATTTGAAGATGGTGTTACACGTTTTATTAACGTAGCTCAAGGCGAAACCCTATCTGACGCAGCCTATCGCCAAAAAATTAATATTCCTTTGGATTGCCGTGATGGTGCATGTGGAACTTGCCGCGCATTTTGCGAGTCAGGTCATTATGACATGCCAGAAGAAAGCTATATTGAAGATGCATTAACACCAGAAGAAGCTGAGCAAGGCTATATTCTTGCTTGCCAATGTCGACCAACTTCAGACGCCGTATTTCAGATTCAAGCATCTTCAGATGTTTGCAAAACAGAAATTCATAGCTTCCAAGGTACTTTAGCCCGCGTTGAAAACTTATCAGACTCAACCATCACATTTGATATTCAACTTGATGATGGCCAACCGGATATTCATTTCCTTGCAGGTCAGTATGTGAATGTTGCAATTCCAGAAACTGGCGAAACACGTTCATATTCATTTAGCTCAAAACCGGGTAATCGTTTAACGGGCTTTGTGGTACGTAACGTACCAAATGGCAAAATGAGTGAATTCTTAAGTAAGAATGCAAAAACTGGCGACAAAATGACTTTTACCGGTCCATTCGGTAGCTTCTATTTACGTAATGTAGTACGTCCAGTGCTTATGCTGGCAGGCGGTACTGGCATTGCCCCATTTATGTCGATGTTACAAGTGCTTGAAGAAAAAGGTTCAGAACAGCCTGTTCGTTTAGTCTTTGGTGTCACCAATGAATTTGATTTAGTTGCTCTAGAAAAACTCAATGAGTTGCAGGCGAAATTCCCATGGTTCGAATATCGAACTGTAGTTGCAAGCCCTGAGAGTAACCATGAACGCAAAGGCTATGTGACTGGTCATATTGAAAGTGAATGGTTAAACGGTGGCGACGTTGATGTTTACCTATGTGGTCCAGTGCCAATGGTAGAGGCGGTACGTAGTTGGTTAGAAACTGAAAATATCAAACCAGCTAATTTCTTGTTTGAAAAATTCTCTGCGAATTAACAGGTGGAGAAATTATCTATGTCAAACCGTCAAAGATTTACCGATAAAGTCGTGATTGTTACGGGTAGTGCCCAAGGTATTGGCCGCGGCGTGGCATTGCAAGTCGCGGATGAAGGTGGACAAGTCGTCATGGCTGACCGCTCTGAATATGTTGAAGAGGTACTCACAGAAATTCAGTGTACAGGTGGTGATGCTGTCACGATTAATGCTGACCTAGAAACCTATGCAGGCGCGCAAGCTGTTGTTGTAAAAGCTATTGAACACTATGGTCGGGTCGATGTCCTGATTAATAATGTAGGTGGTGCGATCTGGATGAAACCTTTTGAAGAGTTTTCCGAAGAAGAGATCATTAAGGAAGTGAATCGCTCATTGTTTCCAACTTTATGGTGCTGCCACGCTGTATTACCGACCATGATTAAGCAACAATCGGGCGTTATTGTAAATGTATCTTCCATTGCAACCCGTGGCATTAACCGTATTCCCTACTCCGCATCTAAAGGTGGGGTAAATGCCCTAACAGCATCGCTTGCTTTTGAACATGCTAAAGACGGGATTCGAGTCAATGCTGTTGCGACTGGTGGAACCGAAGCGCCACCTCGCAAAGTACCACGTAACACTAATCCGTTAAGTCAAAATGAAAAAGACTGGATGCAACAAGTAGTTGATCAAACAAAAGATCGAACATTTATGGGCCGTTATGGCACAATTCAAGAACAAGTCAATGCAATTTTATTTCTTGCATCAGACGAAGCATCGTATATGACGGGATCGGTCATTCCGGTCGGAGGTGGAGATCAGGGTTAACCCTGATCTTTTTATATATTTGGATAAATAACATGATTTGCATGGAGGCAATCGGACATGGCGACCCTGTTCAAGACATTAAAAAATGACTGGTCCATATCAGCAACAGTTGCGGGCTTTCTTGCAGTTTTAATTTCTTACTCAGGCCCACTGATTATTTTTTTCCAAGCTGCTCAGCGTGCGCATGTGTCCACAGATATGATGGTGTCATGGATTTGGGGAATTTCAATCGGCGCTGCCGTTTCAGGTATTTATCTTTCGATTAAATATAAAACTCCTGTGATTACCGCGTGGTCCGCACCAGGTACTGCCCTGTTAGTTACCCTATTTCCCAATATCTCATTGAATGAAGCAGTAGCCGCCTATATTACTTCTGCCATCGTTATTTTCTTAATTGGCATTACAGGTTACTTCGACAAATTACTGAAGTGGATTCCGCAAGACGTTGCTGCAGGCATGATGGCAGGTATTCTTTTTCAGTTTGGTATTAGCCTATTTACCGCATCTGATAGCATGCCTTTGATTGTCTTTAGTATGCTCATTGTCTTTTTAATTGCCAAACGTTTAATGCCTCGCTACACCATGATTTGGGTGTTAGCTGCCGGAGTTTTATTAAGCCTCATTTTAGGCAAAATGAATCCGGTTGATGTGAGTTTTAATTTAGCAATCCCCCAGTGGATTAGCCCGGAATGGACTTGGAACTCAACACTCAACCTCGCCGTTCCTCTTATTTTAGTCAGTCTAACCGGCCAATTTTTACCGGGTATGGCGATTATGAAACTTAGCGGTTACGACACACCAGCCAAACCCATTATTACGGCCACCAGTATTGCCTCGTTAGCCGTTGCCTGTGTCGGTGGTATTACCATTGTGCTTGCCTCAATTACTGCTGCTTTATGTATGGGTAAAGATGCACATGAACTTAAAGAAAAACGATATATTGCAGGAATCGCCAACGGAATTTTTTATATTTTAGGAGGCTTATTTGCTGGCAGTATTGTCATGCTATTTAGCTTACTTCCTAAAGAGTTGGTGGCAGCACTAGCAGGTTTAGCTTTGCTTGGTGCAATTGCCACCAATATTTCTGTTGCCATGAAAAATGATGGTCAACGTGATGCTGCACTTATTACCTTTTTAGCTAGCGCATCAGGTATGCATTTTCTTGGATTAAGCTCAGTCTTTTGGGGTATTTGTATTGGTGTAATCGCCCATTTCATTCTCACCCCACGTTCAACTTCAGCCACAAATTAAGTTTTTATCTAAGCGCCCGCCACTAAAATAAAACCTCAATCGCCAAATCAGGATGCAAATAACTTGCTAATTCTGACTTGGCGATTTTTATTAAATATAAATTAATTTTCATTCTTAAGATCAATTTATAAAATAATTAAATAATAGACTTTAGTATTTTATTTTTATATTTTCACTTCAACTCATAATATAAATTTAATGATATTTTTAGTTGTGATTATCATCAATAAAATCTATAAAAAAACATCTATAAAATCCTTAAAATTCTCATAATACAATATTTAACCCTATTTTAAAGACACAACAAAGCCAACTAAAACAATAAAAATAAAAATAAATACATATTTTTCAAATAATTAAATTAATAAAAGCATAATACCTTAAAGACATAAAGATATATCAATTAGGTTTTTGACTCTAATCCAATAACAAAATAGTTTATTAAAAAATAACGCGATGCTTCACAAATTGGAGGTGAAGAAAATGGATACGAGCAAGGTTAATATTAATGAGTTAATTGATAAAGCCAGTTTTACATCTTTTCATTGGAAAGTTTTAATCTGGTGCTTACTTATTATTATTTTTGATGGATATGATTTAGTTATTTATGGAGTTGCTCTTCCTCTGTTAATGCAGCAATGGTCATTAACTGCAGTTGAAGCAGGCCTGCTCGCCAGTGCTGCACTATTCGGGATGATGTTTGGTGCCATGATTTTCGGCACACTTTCAGACAAACTGGGACGTAAAAAGACCATCCTGATTTGTGTCACCTTATTTAGCGGATTTACCTTTATAGGTGCCTTTGCCAAAGGGCCAACTGAGTTTGCTATTTTGCGCTTTATTGCAGGTCTTGGGATTGGTGGCGTTATGCCAAATGTTGTCGCACTTATGACCGAATACGCACCAAAAAAAATCCGCAGTACATTAGTCGCAATCATGTTTAGTGGCTATG
The DNA here is from genome assembly GCF_003940475.1 of Acinetobacter sp. FDAARGOS_559. Lineage (NCBI taxonomy): Bacteria > Pseudomonadati > Pseudomonadota > Gammaproteobacteria > Moraxellales > Moraxellaceae > Acinetobacter > Acinetobacter sp. FDAARGOS_559. Next base: position 3,770,114 of record NZ_RKJG01000005.1, on the reverse strand, counting down.
CAATTGGTGGCATGACATCTGCACTACTCGGCGCATGGCTAGTAAAAGATATGGGCTGGCAAATCATGTTTTTAATTGCGGGTATTCCCCTGTTGCTGCTCCCACTCATCTGGAAATTTTTGCCAGAGTCTCTTGCCTTTTTAGTGAAATCTAATCATAGCGAACAGGCAAAAAATATAGTGAGTAAAATTGCGCCTCAAACTCAAGTCAATGCCAATACTCAACTGGTGTTAAATGAAAGTACAACAACAGATGCACCTGTCCGTGCGCTTTTCCAACAAGGCCGTACCTTCAGCACGTTTATGTTCTGGATTGCTTTCTTTATGTGCTTACTCATGGTGTATGCCTTAGGAAGCTGGTTGCCTAAACTCATGCTGCAAGCGGGCTATTCGTTAGGTGCGAGCATGTTGTTCCTCTTTGCACTTAATATTGGCGGCATGGTCGGTGCAATTGGTGGCGGTGCTTTAGCAGACAGATTTCATTTAAAACCTGTCATTACCATTATGTTTATTGTGGGATCAGCAGCTTTAATTCTGCTTGGCATTAATAGTCCACAATTTATTTTATATAGCCTGATTGCGATTGCCGGTGCTGCCACAATTGGTTCACAAATCTTACTCTACACTTTTGTTGCGCAGTTCTATCCGACAGCACTTCGTTCAACTGGCATGGGCTGGGCATCGGGAATTGGCCGTATTGGCGCGATTATTGGACCAGTTTTAACAGGTGCTTTACTTTCATTTGAACTTCCTCACCAAATGAATTTCTTGGCGATTGCAATTCCGGGTGTGATTGCTGCACTTGCAATATTTATGGTCAATCTAAAAGCCTCTGTTGCTGCACAAACGCCATCAACTTTTAACCCTCAAAACACGCTTACCCAGCAGTAAACATAAATGCGCCGAGGACTGGCGCATCTTTTTGGAAATGGATTATGGAATTCGTACACCGTTTTAAACCATGTAATTTAGCAATAACCACATTATTCGGTTTATTAACTAGCTCAAGTTTATGGGCAGCAGACACCACTCAACAAAGCGAAGATGAATGGAAGTTCACGCTAAAAAATGCCTATATCAACCGTAATTTTGATAATGATGCACTCAAAGATACTGGCAGTTGGTCTCAAGCCGCATCGCTATTTTATAAGTCGAAAATGCATGACACTCCGTTAATCATAGCAGACAAGCCTATTACGATTGGAGCTGATGCTTCCGTTCAATACGCCGTGCGCTTGAGTTCAGATAAACATGTTGCGGACACAGTTTTGCCTTTTAATAAGGAAACACAATCTCAAGCATCAGATTTCTTAAAATACGGTGCAACCTTAAAACTGGGCTATGACAAAACCCTGTTGAGTATCGGTGAACTCTGGCTGGATTTACCTGTAACGGCTGTCGATGCCAGCCGACAATTACTTGCCTCTTATTGGGGAACTAATCTTAAGTCACAACTTTCAGATCAGCTTTATGCTGAAATTGGACGAGTTGAAAAAGTTTCGCCACGAAATGAAGAAGATTTTAAAAAGTTTTCATTCACAGCAAATGGAATGACCAAAGAATCTGATGGCTTAAATTATATTGACCTGCGCTATCAATTTACGCCGACACTCAAGGGTGAATATTACTTTGGTAATTTAGAAGACCTCTACAATAAACACTATGTAGGACTTGAGCATAATTGGAAACAACCTAATTTTGCCCTCACCTCTAAGTTTAAATACTTCAATGCAAAAGATGATGGCAATACTTTTGATATCGATGCGCAAAACATTGGGATATTAGAGACATTTAAAGTGAAAAATCATACCTTTGGTTTGGGGTACCAGCAAATTATGGGTGAGTCGGCTTATCCATTACCGGATGGTTTTTTACCAGAAACCTATTTCATTAACTGGAATGCTACAGGCTTCTTTAAAGAAGACGAAAGGTCTTACCATGTGATGTACGGCTACGATTTTAAGGACTATGTGCCTGGCCTAAATGCGATGGTGAAATATGTTTACGGTCATGACTTTAAAGCAGCAAATGGCGAGAAAAACCACGAAACCGAGTCGAATGTGATTTTAAACTATACGTTTCAACAGCCTTTCTTAAAAGGCTTTGCCCTGCAATATATTCGAATTGATTACAACGTAAAACATGGCAATGACTTTGGTGAAGATCGCTTGTTTGTAAACTACACTAAAAAGTTTTAATCATTTTTGATTCAACTAAAGTGGGCTAATTTTGGCTCGCTTTATTATTTTTGTGCCATAAAAAAACGCTCTTACGAGCGTTTTTAATTAATCTAGTAACTTAAGCCACATGCTTTTGTACAACAATCGAACCTACTGAATAGCCAGCACCGAAAGATGAAATCACGCCATATTCGCCATCATCCACTTCGTGGCCTGTACAGTGTAAAGCAATAATTACACCTGCTGAAGAAGTATTGGCAAACTCATCTAGAATAATTGGTGCACGGCTTAGATCTGCATCTTTACCAGCCACATATTTCAAGATTAATTCATTCATGTTGGCATTGGCTTGGTGTAACCAGAAACGCTTAATATCGTTTGCAGTTAACTGCATTTTTTCCAACTGTGCATTAATGATTTTTGCCACCAACGGACAAACATCTTTAAATACTTTGCGGCCATCTTGACGGAATAACTTGTCATCAACCACTGCATCTTCGCTACGGTTTAAGAAACCGAAGTTATTGCGAATGTTGTTTGAAAATTGAGTAAATAAATGAATATCTAAAATTTCAAAACCAGTTTTAGTAGTGGTTTCTTCAATAATAGAAGCGGTCGCCACATCACCAAAAATGAAGTGACAATCACGGTTACGGTAGTCTAGGTGACCAGATGTAATCTCAACATTCACTAATAAAACACGGCGAGCACCTGAACGAATTGCATCTGCCGCTTGTTTCAAACCAAAAGTAGCAGCTGAACACGCAACGTTCATGTCGTAAGCATAACCTTGAATACCAAGTGCCGACTGGATTTCAATTGCTACAGCCGGATAAGCACGCTGCATATTTGAACACGCCAAAATCACAACATCGATATCTTCAGCAGTTACACCTGCATTTTCCATTGCCTGTTTTGCAGCAATAACGCCCCACTCTGCTTGAATTGAAAGTTCATCATTTGAACGTTCAGACAAACGCGGACGTAAACGTGTTGGATCAAGAATACCCGATTTTTCAATCACGTAACGGCGCTTAATACCAGAAGCTTTTTCAATAAATTCAGCACTTGAACCACGTAATTCTTCTAGCTCGCCTGCTGCAATTTTCTCTGCATTCTCTTGGTTATATTGTTCCACATAAGCATTTAAACTGTCGGCCAGTTCTTCATTAGAAATGATTTCTGTTGGGTGAAATAGCCCAGTACCTGTGATACGAATGCCCATGTAAAACTCCTAAAAAAATGAATAGGGTCTGTTAATCTTTCATTTATAAATTGCGTTGCCAGCTAAAAACAACATAAACAGACCCCGATCTATTTTAACTGATTCCCAAACGATCCCATAACTTTTGTAGTCGAGTTGGCGAAATAGGCATCTTGGTTTTCATCGGCTGAGAAAATAAAGAAATCCGTAATTCTTCCAGCATCAAATACAATTCTTTGATTCTTGGATCATTTTTGAACTTAAATACCTTGTCCATCCATGGATCGACATCGTCAATAGCAGCATGATCTCGCTGTAGATTATTTGGCAATCGATCTAAACGCAATAGCAGTGCTTTTAAATAACGTGGATATTCCTGCCAAAGATCAACTGGCTGGCAATAGACAAAATTGCCGAGTGACATTAAATCTAGCTGATCTTCAATATCATCGATACTGCGTCCAAATACGTCCGGATCAAGTACTAAAAGTTGACGACGGATTTGTTGCCACTGAATATAAATATCACCTAATTGCTCAAGTGCTTGCTGACCATAACTCAAAAATTGCTTTTTGACCTGATCTAGCAGCTTATTAAATTCATCAGCGTTAATTGGCAAAGTCGTAATTGCCATCTGCAACGTTGCATAGACCAACATCTGCTCAAGCTTAGCTTTATCGCCTAAAGGTGAATAAGCCAACGCAAGCGGTTTTGAAATCTGCTTTTTCAACTGGCGAACCAAATCGCCAAGTTGCATATGGACCAGACGAATAATACCTTCGCGATGCTGTTTAATCGCCTCTGCCTGATCGTTAAATGTTTGTATAACTACGCCAGACTCATCTTTCGCCTCAAGTTCGGCAAAATTTTTAGTTGGTACTAAAGCTTGATATTGTTTAACAACAACACCTGTCACCTTCTGTGAAGCTTCAAAGGTAAAGTTTTCAGGGAAGGTTTTAAATTCACCTTTTTGCTGTTTCACCGGACGATGCGTTTCTACGCGACAACGAGCCTTCAATTCAGCCAAGTCACGGCCTTTGGCGATCAATTTACCTTTTTCATCAATCACCTTAATAAAAGGCACCAAATACGGATCTATTCGTTCAAATGAAAAATCTTTTTCCGTAATCTGCTCACCACGTAAAGCAAACGCCAGATAGCTAAAGATATGTTGTCGCAAATGTACAGCATCAATACCTTGCATGAGCTTACGCGCTGTATCTGGAATTGGTACGAGGTTACGACGTTTATCTTTTGGTAAGGCTTTCAATAAGGCTTCAATGAGATCTAACCGCCAGCCTGGAATCCCCCACGACCAAATATTTTCATCTACCTGAGGCAATGCCTGTACCGGAATTTGGACCGTTGCGCCATCTTCATCATGACTTGGGTCAAAGCGATAAGTAGTTGCCAAGCGTAACTGACCATTATGTAAATGATCAGGGAATTGCTGCGTGGTCGGACGGTCATTGAGCCAAAGCGCATCATCTTCTACATATAAATAACGCGGATTTTTTGCTTCTACAGTTGCACGCCAGTCTTCAAAACTACGACGACTCGCAATTTCTTCAGGAATTTTCGACGCATAGAACTGATAAATCGTTTCTTCATCGACCACCAAATCGCGGCGACGTAATTTATCTTCAACTCGCTCTACTTCTTCAAGTTTAAGCAAGTTGTGTTTTAAAAATGGTGGAACTGTACCCAGATTTCCTGTGGTTAATGCATCACGTAAGAAAATCTCATGTGCAGCAGGTTGGTCAACTTTCTCAAAATTAACCAAACGCTTCGGTTCAATAATTAAACCAAACAATGAAATTTGTGCATAAGCATTTACAATACCGGCTTTTTTAGACCAATGCGGTTCGAAATAGTGATATTTCAATAAGTCGCGTGCAGCAAGCAAAATCCATTCAGGATCAATTTTTGCTAATGTACGTAAATAGACCTGAGAGGTTTCCACCATCTCAAAAGCCATCACCCACGCAGTATTGGTTTTATGCAAAGTACTGGCCGGAAAAACTTTAGCCTTTTGCTGACGCACCGCCATAAAGGTATTACGTTCATCAGTTTTATTAGCAATAAAAGACAATAAACCTGTTAGCAACGCACGGTGCAAATTTTCATAATTTGCAGGCTTTTCATTAAAACTAAGTTTTAAACCTTCGGCCAGCTCAACTAACTGCTGGTGTGTCTGTTTCCATTCACGTAACCGTAACCAGCTTAAGAAATGCTGCTTAGCAAATTGACGGCGCTTGTTTTCCGACATTCCTGCTTCACCTTTAGGATTTAAAGTATCCCAAAGTTTTAAATAAAACAGAAAATCTGAATCTGCCTCTTTGAATAATGCGTGCTTTTGATCAGCTTGCATCTGTTTATCTGCTGGACGTTCACGCGGGTCTTGAACTGCAAGTGCACTCACCACCACCAAAATTTCTTTGAGTACACCAAAATGAGCCCCACCCACAATCATACGTGCGAGTCTTGGGTCAATCGGCATACGTGCCATCATTTGGCCGACTTTGGTCAGTTCGTTTTTCTTCTCGTTCAGCGCACCTAACTCAATGAGTAGCTTACGACCATCATTGACTAGACGGAAATCTGGCGGCTCAATGAAATCAAAGTTTTCCAGCTCACCTAAACCTAAGCTCTGCATTTGCAGAATAACCGATGCCAAGTTGGTTCGCTTAATTTCAGGTTCGGTAAACTCAGGACGACTTAAAAAGTCTTCTTCGCTATATAAACGAATACAAACACCTGGAGCAACACGACCACAACGCCCTTTACGTTGATTTGCTGCAGCTTGTGAAATTGCCTCAATCGGTAAGCGTTGCACGCGTGAGCGGTAGTTATAACGAGATATACGTGCAAAGCCGCTATCAATCACGTAGCGAATATTAGGAACAGTCAGTGCAGTTTCTGCAACGTTCGTCGCAATAATAATACGGCGGCCCTTTCCACTTGGGCTAAAAATCTTTTGTTGCTCAGAAACGGCTAAGCGTGCATACAAAGGTAAAATCTCGGTATGTCTCGGCCCGTACTTTTGTAAGGTTTCCTGCAATTCTCGAATTTCTTGCTCTGTGCTTGAGAAAATCAGAATATCTGCATGTTCTGGATGGCCTTTTTCTTCGGCATCAGCAAAGCATTCTTCTACAGCTTGTACGACTGCACGCGGCAGGTTTTCTTCAAAGTCGTCGAACTCGTCGTCATCACTACCACCAATATTCATTTCTGAAATTGGACGATAACGCACTTCAACCGGATAACTACGCCCTTCTACTTCAAAAATTGGTGCATTATTAAAGTAGTTACTAAAACGATTTACATCTAAAGTTGCCGAAGTCACGATGACTTTTAAATCTGGGCGTTTTGGCAGTAACTGCTTTAAATAGCCCATAATAAAATCGATATTGAGTGAGCGTTCATGTGCTTCATCAATAATGATGGTGTCATATTTAGACAAAAAGCGGTCATTACCTAACTCGGCAAGCAAAATACCGTCAGTCATTAAACGGACAATCGAATCTTGCGAGCCTTGTTCATTAAAACGGATTTTAAAACCAATCGATTCGCCGAGCTTTTCGCCGACTTCTTCTGCAATACGCTGCGACACACTACGTGCAGCTAAACGACGTGGCTGGGTATGACCAATCATACCAGTCAAGCCACGCCCTGCTAACATTGCAATTTGAGGGAGCTGAGTAGTTTTCCCTGAACCTGTTTCACCAGCCACAATAATGACCTGATGCTTTTGAATCGCTTCTATTAAACGGTCAGCATATTGGGTTACAGGAAGATCCTGATTTAATTTGATTTTTGGTAAGCGTTCAAAACGCTGTCTAACTTTTGCATTAGACTGTTCAAATAATTTTTCAATCTCTGCAGTATTGGCTTTTTTATCTTTACGTAAACGATTTAAACGGTAACGATCTCTCGCCATCACCCATTGATCTATATTTAAACCATTCAGCACAGATAAATTTTCCTGAAAATTCAACAATCCTCTATTTTACGCCTTAATGACCATAAGGTAAAACAATTGGTTTTTTATATATTTTTAATTTTTTTACATTTCACCCTTGAATTTTTAATATGTAAGCTTCATGTTGTTAAGCAAGTTTCTTTTACTATAACTGTCATTTGATTTACATGTTTTTGCAGTCAAATCGAATACAGTATTTGGGGACTTAAAAATCGAAAATTTCATACTTATTCAATTTTCCGATTTTAGTCATGTAAAAATACTATTTCCCCAATAAAGAATTTTTATTTATTCTACATCTCGTAAACAAGTTTAAATATAAACCTCAATCATGGAGACAATGATGAGCTTGATTAATACTGAAGTTAAACCTTTCCAAGCAACTGCTTACCACAACGGCCAATTCATCGAAGTGAACGAAACTAACCTTAAAGGTAAGTGGTCTGTTGTATTCTTCTATCCTGCTGACTTCACTTTCGTATGTCCTACTGAGCTTGAAGACTTAGCTGATAACTACGCTGAATTCCAAAAATTAGGCGTGGAAATCTACGGTGTTTCTACTGACACTCACTTCACTCACAAAGCTTGGCACGACACTTCAGACGCGATCAAGAAAATCCAATACCCATTAATCGGCGATCCAACTTGGACTCTTTCTAAAAACTTTGACGTTTTAATCGAGTCTGAAGGTTTAGCTGACCGTGGTACTTTCGTTATCGATCCAGAAGGTAAAATCCAAATCGTTGAAATCAACGCTGGCGGTATCGGTCGTGACGCATCTGAGCTTCTTCGTAAAGTAAAAGCTGCTCAATACGTACACTCTCACCCAGGTGAAGTTTGCCCAGCTAAATGGAAAGAAGGCGAAGCAACTCTTGCTCCATCTATCGACCTAGTTGGTAAAATCTAATCTCTCTTAGATTTTAAAAACCTAAAGAACCATCCTTTATCGGATGGTTCTTTTGTTTTGAATAAGCACATCACATTTTCTACTGATACTTTTACAATTCTGCCCTTCCCCGTTACCTAAACATTGAGTAATGTCAAATAAACAACTGGTTATTTTTTGAGTACGTTTGATATGAAATAAAGGGGTGCATTTATGGCGAATACAGCGGTCGTCACTTCATGGAAATACAATGCGACATCGCGTCATTTAAAAATCTTTTATAGCGATGGCTCAGGAGATCTTTATCATCCTGTTCCTGAGTTTGTTTATGACAACTTATTGCGTTCAACCGATAAAGCCGCTTTTGTACACAAATACTTAGAATTTAATTTGCACTTTACCCGACTCTCTTTGGTGATTGCCTCATAAAATTATAAAAAAGGCCTGTTCGAAACAGGCCCCCACTGGAATATGAAAAATTATTTCAGCATAACTATTTTGTGACCACTAAACACAAACCTGCGCCGACAGGCAAAATGCTACTCATATAATCCGGATCTTTTTTAATTAAGGCTATAAATCGATTTACTTCTGCCGCATGGGATATCACATTATCGACAACTAAAACCCCACCTTTAGGCTTCATTAGGCGTTTTAAATCTGGCCAATAATTTTCATATGCATCGCGTTCAGCATCTAACAAAATAAAATCAAATTTTTCCTGAGCTGCTTTTAAGTAATCGGCTGCATCTCCTACCCAAAATTGAACAATTTCACTGAGCTCTAACTCAGCTACATGACGTTTTGCCTCTGCACTTCGCTTTGCATCAATTTCAACTGTAATGACTTGCCCACCAGTCGCTTGGGCAGCTTCGGCAAGCCACAAAGTTGAATAGCCTGTTGAAGTGCCAATTTCCAAAATAGACTTGGCTTGCTGCATACGAATAAGCTGGGAAATTAGCTGAGCAGATTCTACTTCTATATTACGATATCGTTGTAAACGATCGGATTGCTGTGAGTCATGCTGTTTAAAGGTGTCATATAAATCAGCAACTCTTTGTAAGAAAATAGTATTTGGCATCTATTTTACTCCTTCTTTATATGACAGCCGTTTTATTTAAGTACTTTGTATTAATTTAAAACGCGGTACGACGCTACCATCACTCATTTGCACGGTTTCAGTAAACATATCAAGTGGTCGAACCCAAGTTGAATAATCACCATATAAACATTGATAAACGACCAATTCCTCTTCAGTTTCACTGTGTTTTGCTACAGAAAAAACTTGATAGAGATTACCTTTATAATGCTGATAAATGCCGCGTTGCAATGACATGAAAGTACCTTTTAATGTTATGACATAAAATCTTTACAGCCATATAACATATATAAATTTTCAAACACTTTCACTTTAAAATACTGCAAAACTAAAAATGAAATTAAGATGCTCTTTTGCACTTTCTTAACTTACGCGTTGTTGCATACCAACATTCAAAAAAACGATTAAATTCATAAAAACATACTGTTTTACCTATTCATTGTTTTAACGTACTATGCATCTATTGAAAGAATTTGGATGCATTGGAGTAAAAAACAGATGTTAGATCAAAACATTAAAACTCAATTAAAAGCTTACCTAGAACGTTTAGAAAGTCCAATCGAATTAGTTGCTGCTTTAGATGAATCAGATAAAGCTGCTCAAATTAAAGAATTAGTAACTGAAATCGCTGAGCTTTCTGACAAGGTAACAGCCCGTTTTGACGGTAATAATACACGTCGCCCAAGCTTTGGTGTGGCTAAAGCAGGTGAACAACCTCGTGTGTTCTTCGCAGGCTTACCAATGGGTCATGAGTTTACGTCTTTGATCTTGGCTCTGTTACAAGTGTCTGGCTATGCACCTAAAGTATCGGATGAAGTTTTAAATCAGATTAAAGGCTTAAACCTCAAAGCTAACTTTGATGTATTCGTATCATTAAGCTGTCATAACTGTCCGGACGTGGTACAGGCACTTAACCTGATTGCCATTTATAACCCGAACACCACGGCAACCATGATTGATGGTGCATTCTTCCAAGACGAAGTGGAACAACGCAAAATCATGGCTGTACCGATGGTCTTCCAGGACAATGAACACATTGGTCAAGGTCGTATGACGCTTGAAGAGATTGTGGCAAAACTTGATACCAATTCAGCTGAAAAAGACGCAGCAGCACTCAATGCCAAAGATGCGTTTGATGTATTGGTGATTGGTGGTGGACCTGCGGGTGCAACAGCTGCAATCTATGCGGCACGTAAAGGCATTAACACAGGTATCGTGGCTGAACGCTTTGGTGGTCAGGTCATGGATACCATGGACATTGAAAACTTCACTTCTGTGCAAAAAACACAAGGTCCTAAGTTTGCTGCTGAAATGGAAGCACATGTTCGTGAATACGATGTGGATATCATGAACCTGCAACGTGTCAGCAAAATCACGGGTGCAGACCAAACAGCAAATGGCTTGGTTGAAGTTGAACTTGAAAACGGTGCAAAACTTGAATCGAAAACTGTGATCCTTTCAACAGGGGCACGTTGGAGAGAAATGAATGTACCGGGTGAAGCTGAATACCGTACCCGTGGTGTTGCTTACTGCCCACACTGTGATGGTCCATTGTTCAAAGGCAAACGTGTTGCCGTGATTGGTGGCGGTAACTCAGGTGTTGAAGCGGCGATTGACCTTGCAGGTATTGTTGAGCATGTAACTCTGGTTGAGTTTGACACTAAACTTCGTGCTGACCAAGTCTTGCAAAACAAATTGCATAGCTTGCCAAACACCACAGTGATTATGAATGCGTTAAGTACAGAAGTGTTAGGCGACGGTTCACAAGTAACCGGTCTTAAATATAAAGACCGTGCAACTGATGAAGAGCATGTGGTAGAGCTTGCAGGGATCTTTGTACAGATTGGTTTACTTCCAAACACTGACTTCTTAAAAGACAGTGAGGTTGAGTTAACCAACCGTGGCGAGATCATTGTTAATGACCGCAACGAAACCAATGTAAAAGGTGTATTTGCTGCAGGTGACTGTACCACTGTACCGTACAAGCAGATCATTATTGCTACAGGTGAAGGCGCTAAAGCATCACTCTCTGCGTTTGATTACATCATTCGTTCTGGGCAGTAAAACTGGTCAAATCACTATCATTTAATTCAAGCCTAGCATTACAAAATGCTAGGCTTTTTTAATACGAGAGTTACAACTTTTTAACAATTTTTGATCTTTATTAATCAGTTACTTTATGTTTATATTTTAGACATCCATAATTTTGGATGCCATGAATTAGAAGGAAAAACACAATGAATAAATTACTTGTTGCTTTAGGTCTTGCTGCGACTGTTGCCCTTGTTGGTTGTAATAAAGATAAAGCTCCAGAAACTGGTGCTACTACAGGTGAACACTTAGAAAATGCTGCTCAACAAGCAACAGCAGATATCAAATCTGCTGGTGATCAAGCTGCGAGCGATATTGCAACTGCAACAGACAACGCTTCAGCTAAAATTGATGCTGCTGCTGACCACGCTGCTGATGCGACTGCTAAAGCTGCAGCTGAAACAGAAGCTACTGCACGTAAAGCGACTGCTGATACAGCTCAAGCTGTTGAAAATGCAGCTGCTGATGTGAAAAAAGATGCTCAACACTAATTCGCTTTAGCATTAAAAAAGCCCCTATTGCTTAGGGGCTTTTTTAATGCTTTTGAAAATTGCTTATGAAATTAAACCTTCATCACGCATTGCAATTTGTACTGACTGACGTTCTGCAACTTTATTACGTAAGGCAATAATATGTTTATATGGCGTTAAATCATGCTCAATTGAGTTTGACCAATTTGTTAAAACAAATAAATACGCATCTGCTGGACCAAAATTATCATTTACCAAATAGTCATAATCCGACTCAGCCAAATAATTATCGATATATTTTAAAAGACGGTCGATTTCAGCATAAGCTTTGGTTTTTTCATCATTTGTTAACGCTGCCCCAAAAAATACCGCGTATGCATCATGCAGTTCAGAATTTAAATAGCCCAACCATTCTAATACTTTCGCACGGCCTAAGCCCGAAGGAGGAATCAAATCTTGTTTAGGGTCGTGCTGAGCAAGGAAAGGTAAAATCGCTACGTTTTCAGTTAAAATTAATCCCGGATTAATTTCTAAAGCTGGTACATATCCCTTTGGGTTAATTTCATAATAATCTGCACCTTTTTCTGTTTTATGTGTTTTTAAATTTACTCGTTCTAAATCAAAATCAACATTAATTTCATTTAAAATAATATGTGCAGCTAAAGAACATGCGCCTGGCGAATAATATAATTTCATATCTGATCCTTGTTATCTCACATTAACGTTTTAAATTGGTTCTAAAAAACCTGCAAGGTTTGTACAATTCCTTAATTGTAAAAAAGCGTAAATTTATAAATTACTTACACTACCTAATATTCTTGAAAAAGTTTTCCCTTGCAAGTTGTCTTGCGTGACGATTGTTTAAAATATGATAAAACACATTCACATCATGCATTTTTACCCTTAACTACGTTTAAAAAGCTGGCTAATCCATTCCATTAATTGAGATAAGAAATCGAAAATTGGACTTTTCTGGTTATCATTTGGCTGATTCGAGTCTTTGCCATTTAAATCTAGATCGACAATCACAGGGTCATGGTCCGAAGAACGATAGGCATCTTCACCATAGAACAAAGCTTTTTGCTCATCAGTTTTATATTCTTCGTTGTAATCTAGAACCGTCGGCTCGTCAGCATTAATATGCCAAGCAAAAGTACGAACTACTTTTGGATATAAATCTGCATCAGCAATAGCATGGTCTAAGTTACCCGCTCCACCATTACCATTTGCATCACTTGCCACACCAAAAACATAACTGTACGCCTGAGCGCCTTGCCCAACTTTAGCGTCATTGAGTAAGACTTTATAATTGGCTTTTTCAAATGCCAAAATCGGCGCCTCTTTTGCATAACTGTTCATGTCTCCAACGAGTAAAGCATTTTGCTTAGGCACTTGCGTTGGATTTTTTGCTAGCCACTGCACAATTTGATCAACTGCTTTTACACGGGTTGGATTCCAGCATCCCTGACCATCATTTTGATCGGCATCAGAAGAGTTAGCATCTACTCCACTACACCCTTTTGATTTCAAATGGTTTGGAATAACGGTAAATGTTTTATTACCACGGACAGCTTGGAACGTTTGAGCTAAGGTCGTTCTGTTTTTATCACCTAAATCAAGCACAACAGCTTTATTTAAAGGCTTCACACGCTTACTGTTATAGATAATCGCAACAGCAATAACATCATTACCTAAACGATCCAGATTTTCAGGAATAACATATTTCCAGTCTGGACCTAGTGCACTCGTTAAATGAGCAATCGCGCTGTTTGGGCCATAGCCATTGTTGGCAATTTCCATTAATCCGTAAACGTCAGCATCAATCGATTTGAGTGCACTCACAATTTTACGGTGCTGTTTATCAAACTCTGCTTGTGTGTTTGCACCACGCTGTGTTGGGAAACCTGTTGCACCATTGTCATAGTTCAAGACATTAAATGAAGCTACACGAATATGATTGGCATTTTTTGTAATGACACTCTGGCGTGGATTTGTTTGAGTAACAACTTCTGGTTGCGTACGTCCAAGCACTGGTTGTACGCGCCAACCGTTAAAACGATATTCTAAAACCCCTTCGATATTTTTAAGCTGATAGCCTGAACGCAATGTATTGGCAGCACTAAAATTTGTAGGTAACCATGGCGTACGGTTTTGGTTGTTATAACCATCATCAAAAATAATTTTAGATAATAAATTTTTCTGAGCTAGAGCTTTAGCTTCAGGAGATAGCGCTGGATATAAATTGGTTGGAATATATAAGCGACCTAAACTTAACGATAACTCACCATAACGACCATAATTATAATTCTCACTCACCGTTAAAGTCTGAGGCAATTTCACCAACATGCCTTGATAACGCTGCGGAGAATGGGTTGAACCGCCTGTTAAGCTCGAAAATGGTAGTTCAAGGCTAATTGGCTGAACCTGATTTGCCATATTGCTATTACAGGTTTGAATATCTTGTTGTAATTGGTCAATCTGTAGCTGATTTTGATAGCTGGTTAAACGGCCACGTAAAATAACCTCATCACCAATTTGTCCACCTTTCACCGTACTACTATTCGGAATATAAACAAAAATGGCATTGCTCACATTTGCACGTGCTTTCGTATCAGGTGTTTGAACATAAAAACCTGAGAAACCATTTGCATAACGATAGTCGGCAGTAATTACCCCACGCACGGTATAAGTCTGGTTTTGTGCTGATGTTGCTAAATCGGCAATTGGTGTATCTGAGCTTGAACAGCTGACCGTTTCAATAGGAGGCTGAGTAGTAGTACCTGATAGATTTGTAAAATCATTTCGGTTTGCCCATGCTGTCCATGAATGGTCCAAATCAAATGCCGCTGTCGGATCAATACTCAAAGCTGGATTTTCAGTTTCAATACGTTTAAAGCTATTTCCCAAGCTTGAAACGGCAGTTCCCCATCCTGCCTCAGGTTGCTCCCCAATACGGCCAAAACGATCTACAGGTGTGCCTTTATAAACAAGCACAACTGCATCATCCCCATTAAAAGACAATGCAGCCACTTGATTTACTTTATTGCCAAGTTCTGTCTGTAACTCTGAACGCCCCACCAAAAATTTTTGTTTACTTGCAAGTGTACCTTGTAAACGGAAAGTGGCTGTTTTCGCAGTCCCACCATTATTAAATTGTTGAATTTCATAATCAGCCAAGTTAACGGTAGTACCATCCGGGTTATAAATTTCTAACCCTTTTTTATTACTGCTACCATCAACATACTGGCTAAACATGAGCTGTGCCTGAGCAACAGAACTATATGAAAATGCACCTAATGCACTTAAAAAAACCGAAAGTGTTTTTAATTGAAAAGTTTTCATGAGTAAAAATGTTCATGTGAGTTTTAATTAGCCTCTTAGCTTAAATATTGATCATGACATCTACATGAAGAAAAACACCGAAACATTTGACTTGACCACCTGAAGACTTAAAATACCGCATTTGAATTTCAATATTGCCAAGGTTATGTCGATCGATCAGTTAGAAACGCAAATTGCAGAATTGGACAATTTGCCTGAACACCGTGAAATTGTGACGTTTATGCGTCGTTCAGCCCCACTCAATACGTCTCAACGCACGGCTTTAGAACAACATCGCGATTTAATTTTGGAATATCCCGTGGGTGACTTACGTCAGCACTTCGAGCATCCAGAGCGCCCTTTAACAGTTGAAATCGGTTTCGGTATGGGCCGTTCTTTAGTACTTATGGCTAAAGCGAACCCTGAACGCAACTATGTGGGTATTGAAGTCCATGTACCGGGCATTGCTCAATGTGTCTATGAAGCAGGTATGGCAGAGCTTAAAAATTTACGAGTACTCGATGCTGACGCAATTCAAGTACTACGTGAAATGCCTGACAACAGTATCAACTGCGTACAACTTTACTTCCCAGACCCTTGGCAAAAAAAACGTCATTTCAAACGCCGCTTCGTTATTCATGAACGTATGCAATTGGTTGAACAAAAACTTGAGCTTGGTGGCACATTCCACGCTGCAACAGACTGGGAACCGTATGCTGAGTGGATGTTAGATGTTTTAGACAACCGTCCAAACCTTGAAAACTTGGCGGGTAAAGGCAACAGCTATCCTAGACCAGAATGGCGCCCAGTAACTAAGTTTGAACGCCGTGGCATTGAGTCAGGTCATAAGATTAATGACTTTATCTTTAAGAAGATTAAGTAAGAAACAGGGCTTAGTAACAAACTAGGCCCTTTTCATTTCAATATTAAAAATTAAATAAACCTATAACTTATCTTGTCCATTTTTCTG
Source organism: Acinetobacter sp. FDAARGOS_559 (assembly GCF_003940475.1). Taxonomy (NCBI): domain Bacteria; kingdom Pseudomonadati; phylum Pseudomonadota; class Gammaproteobacteria; order Moraxellales; family Moraxellaceae; genus Acinetobacter; species Acinetobacter sp. FDAARGOS_559. Next base: position 3,753,912 of record NZ_RKJG01000005.1, on the reverse strand, counting down.
ACTAATTAAAGATTGCCAATTGAACTCAATCTCGTTATTTATAGAAAAGGTACTTGCCATACGTAAGCATCCGGCTAACACAGCCTTACCAAGCGGTCCTATAAGCCTTAATTTAGTTCCCACCTAAAAACAAGTGGGGACTTAATCCATGAACATGGATATATATTCAGCAACACCTCCTGTTGCTAAAAAACGCAGAACATACAGCAAAGAATTCAAACTCAGTATTGTCAATGCCTGTAAAAATCCTAATACCTCGATCGCTTCGGTCGCACTGCAACATAGTATTAATGCCAACCTTGTCAGTCGTTGGATCAGGATCTTCAGCCATCATGAGGGTGCCGTGCAGGATCCTACTCATGTGAATCCAGCATTTATTGCTTTGCCTTACACTGCTGCAATCAGCCAACCTATTGATGAGAGGATCACGTTGTGTATCACCGTGCCTCATACGAATAATGATATTCAGCTAAAATGGCAGACATCAGAAATACCTGCCTTGGCAGAATTACTCAAGGCACTGGCAACATGATCCGTATCAATGAAATTTGGCTCTCTACCCAGCCCATGGATATGCGAGCAGGAATGGATACTGTCATGGCTCAGGTGGTGAGAGCCTTTGGCTACATCAAACCGCATTGCGCCTACCTGTTCTGTAATAAACGTGGTCATCGTATGAAAGTGTTGGTACATGATGGACTGGGCATCTGGCTGTGTGCCCGGCGTTTGGAACAGGGTAAATTTCACTGGGCTCAAGTTCACCAAGGTGAAACCGTGGCCCTCAGCCCGGAACAGTTACAGGCATTAATCCAAGGTTTGCCCTGGCAGAGAATTGGATTGCAGCAAGTGGTGAATATGCTCTAAACCAAGCTCGACCATTCTGCCATCCTCCAAACGTTCTATTTCATTCTCTTCATGACCTCAGGCATACTGCGGTCATGAATACGCTGCCTGACTTAAGCCAACTGACCCATGAACAACTGCTGGAATTCACCAGACAGTTGGCGATGCAGCATCAGTCTCTAGCACAATCAAACCAACAATTGGATGCCAAAGTTCAACATCTTTCTATTCTCAATCAAAAATACGAGCATGAACTGGCGCTGTTTAAAAAGCACAAATTCGCCCAAAAGAATGAACACTTAACGGCAAAACAAATCCACCTATGGGATGAAGCGGTTGAAGAAGATATTGCTGCTGTTGATCTGGAATTAGAACGATTAAATGCAGATAAAACCGATGCAGCGACACAGAAAGCCAAAACCAATAAACCTAAACGTCGACCACTGCCAGATCATCTACACACCATCCGTATTGAGCATGAACCTGCATCAACCCAATGCACTTGTGGATGCCAACTCCGTCGTATCGGCGAAGATGTCAGTGAGAAACTGCATTTCAGACCGGCACAGTTCTATAAGGAACAGCATGTGCGTGGTAAATGGGTCTGTGATCAGTGTGACACTCTGACTCAGCAAGCGATGCCCGCCTATGTGATTGATAAAGGCATTGCTTCACCTGAATTGCTCAGCCATGTGCTGGTATCGAAGTATGCCGATCATTTGCCGCTGTACCGTCAACGTCTGATCTATCAGCGGGCGGGAATCGAACTTTCTAGATCAACTTTATCTGACTGGATAGGTCGCTGCGGTGTAGAACTGGAACCTCTGGCCAATGCCTTAAAAGAGGTGGTGCTGCAACAGCGGGTGCTGCATGCAGATGAAACACCGGTCACCATCATGCGGATGGGTGAGAATGAGAAAAAACCGAAGAAAGGTTATGTCTGGGCCTATGCCACCACACAGTACAATCCAGTTCAGGCGGTGATCTATGACTTTCAGGATAGTCGTTCAGGCCAGCATGCTGCAGAGTTCTTGAAAGGCTGGCAGGGCAATCTAGTCTGTGATGATTACAGTGGTTATAAAGCACGCTTTAAATCAGGCCAGGTCATAGAGGTCGGCTGCATGGCCCATGCACGTCGTAAATTCCATGAACTGCATGTGACCGGGAAAAGTCAGGTCGCTGAACAGGCATTGGTGCTGATTCAGAAACTGTATGCGATAGAAGCAGAACTCAGGAAAAAGACCGATGGTACAGCGGAAGACCGCCGCGAATACCGACAACAGCATAGTCAACCAGTGATGCAACAACTATATGAATGGCTCAACCAACATCATCTGACAGTGCCATCGAGTTCTCCCACCGCCAAGGCCATCAATTACACTCTGAAGCGTTGGCCAGCCTTAAGCCGCTATCTGGATGATGGCAATCTACCGATATGCAACAATTGGGTAGAGAATCAGATGCGTCCCTGGGCGTTGGGGCGCAAGAACTGGCTGTTTGCAGGTTCGCTGCGCAGTGGTCAGCGAGCGGCAAACATCATGACTTTAATCCAGTCAGCAAAGCTGAATGGGCTGGATCCGTATGCCTATTTAAGTGATGTGCTGAAAAGGTTACCGACACATAAAGTGACCCAGATTGAAGAGTTACTGCCGCACTGCTGGAAACCTAAATCGAATTAAAAAATAGGTATGGGATTCAGCGGACGCTTACTGCCATACTAAAAAATACTAAGGACAACACATGTTAAAAATCTTAGGGCGTGATAATTCTATTAATGTTCGCAAAGTCTTATGGCTATGTGACGAATTAAATCTTACATATGAGAGAGAAGATTGGGGTATAGGCTTCCGCTCCGCTCAATCTCCTGAATTTTTGGAATTAAATCCAAATGGACAAATTCCAGTGATTTTAGATGGCGACTTAGTCCTTTGGCAGTCGAATAGCATTATACGTTATCTAGCAAATGCTTATGATAAAAATCATATACTCTACCCAACTCAAGCTAAACAAAGAGCTATTATTGACCAGTGGGTTGATTGGCAAGCTATAGAACTGAATAACAGTTGGACTTATGCATTTATGTCGCTCATTCGACATTCAGCCCTTCATCAGGACCCGAATTTGTTACAACAAGGTATTGATCAGTGGAATAAACAAATGCAGATTCTCGATCAACAACTTGCAAAAACTCAAGCCTATGTTGCAGGTACTGAGTTTACCCTAGCTGATATACCAATTGGGCTGTCTGTACAACGCTGGAAAGCAACTCCTTTTGACCATCCAGCGCTTAAACATGTCGACCAATATTTTGAACGTTTAAATCAGCGTAAAGGCTTTTTAAAATGGGGCAATAACGGTCAACCTTAACCTCTTAAAATTAAGATGAGTGATGGCGCTTTACGATGCCATCACTTAAAAGTTGATAAACCTGTTTTAAATCATCTCGATTTGCTTGGGCTAATAAGCTTTGATGCATTACCAAGATATTCTGATCTCCCCGCATTGCAGGTCCTGTTTGCATTTGCTTTGGATCATTTTCAGTAGCTTTTTTTGCTGTTTCCAGAATTAATGGGTAAAGCAAGCCAAAGTCGACCTGCTCTGCATCTACAACTTGCTTTGCCATATCAAAACAATAATTACTAAAATTACAGGCAAACACGGCTGCCAAATGCAAAGTTAAACGTTGTTTGGAGGTATATTGATATACACGCTTACTTAGGCTATTTGCTAAATCAGAAAGTATGACTAAATCGTCTTTATTGGTCGCCTCTACAAATAATGGTGTGGCTTGCCAATCAACGTCTCTTTCAAGACTGAACGTTTGCAAAGGATAAAACACCCCTGCTTTTTCATGAATATTACTGATGACTTGAATGTCTGTGCTACCCGAGGTATGGACCATAAGCGTTTCTGGGAATATCTCATGTACCTGCGTTGCAAGTTCAGTAATAGCACTGTCTGAAACAGCTAGAATAATTAAATCGCTTGGTTGAAACTCTTGAAGAGACTGACATGCTTTCGCTTGAATTTGCTCTGCAAACTTCTTAGTTTTCTCAAAATCACGTGCATAGACTTGTGCGATGTGATGACCTTGAGCCAACAGTGCCTTTGCCAAATGGAAGGCAACACGCCCACTCCCTAACAAACTAATTTTCATGCCAACCTAACAATATTTATTTCTATAAAAAAAGCTTCTCAAAATGAGAAGCTTTTTTCAAATTAGAATTCAATAAAATCTGTTTTTTATTGAGCTACTGAAAACTCAATACGACGGTTTTTAAAGCGTCCTTCTTCAGTCGTATTGTCTGCAACTGGCTGTTCTGAACCATGGCCTTTAGCAACCAGTTTAGAAGCATCCACTCCTTTAGAAACTAAATAATCTACTACTGCTTGAGCACGTCTTTGAGAAAGCGCTTTATTAGCAGCGGCATTCCCTGTTGAGTCGGTGTGACCACCTACATCTAATTTAACACCAGACACTTTATTTAAAAGGGTTGCTGCTTGATCAAGAATAGCTTTGTTATCTGCAGGTATGTCACTTGAGCCACTCGCAAAGTTAATAATTTGTAAATTAAGTGCTTTAACTAGTGCGTTTACATCTACATTGTTCGGGTCAATTGCAGTTAAGGCTGTTTGTGAAGCACTTAAACTATTGCTTACAGACTGTTCAGCTGTTTCTGGCGCTGCGGCAACAACTTCGGTATGTGGAACAAGTGCTTTTACTTTAGCAGTTAACGCTTCTAACGCTGCAGCATCACCTGCTTTCAATGTAATCTTGTCACCCACCCATTCTAAAGAAGCGTTTGGAATACCTTTTAATGCACCCAACACGCCTGCTAAAGCATCCTTATCGGTAAAAGCAGCCGCATAAGTTTGACTTGTATCAACATCACAATCTTTAGTAGCTGAAAAGACTTGTTTAACTTGAGTTTGTAAAGTCGCCAAGAAACCTTGATCGCCAATTCCAGCCTGACACTGGCTCACAGCACCTTTATCATCGGTGCTTAAAGTTAAAGTAGCTGGAGCAGCCGCGGCCTCTACACCGCTTGCAGCTTTAGTTTCAGGTGCAGGTGTAGCTTCTTTATGCTGGCAAGAGCGCCACAACCAAGCAATTAATAACCCAAGAATAATGAGCGCAATAATGGGTAAAAAACCACGAGATTTGCCCGTAGTCTCTGTTGCTGCTGCAAGTGGCGGTGCTGTCGATGAAGTTACAGAAGATAAACCAGCTCCAATACCTAATGGAGCTAATAAGCCCACGGCCCATCCTGGTAAATATGAACGGATCGTTTCAGCATACTGACGTAAATAGTTCACAATACTTTGTTGATCATTTCCGGCAACGTCAGAAATTGCATTAAGGCTCGGTTTTAATGCGCTATTGAGGGTATTTTCGATTTCATTATTTGGTGCTGTACCGCTTAAATGGGTAAGCACAGTATTCTTAATTTGCTCATTATGAGAAAAAAGATCGGATAATGACGGAGCCAAACTGTTTTTCAATTGTCCTATAAGATCAGGTTTAGCAGCTAATAATGAAAGTAGAATTGGATAAAACTTAGATAAAGCGTTTGTTTTTTCGCCGAGGTATCCATCCTGATTATTTAATATTGTTGAAGATACTTTTTCTTTAAGCAGTTCTATAGGGTTTATCGACATTGGTTATTCTCCCGAATCTTATACGTCGTAACCAGCAACTTTTTGATTATTCAAATACTTCTCTTTGCTGATAGTTTTTTATTCTAATGCGCTCGAAATCTTTTGTTGTTTTTTAAATAATTTATATACAATTTTCCATCTAGTATTTACAAAACAGGTAGATCTTTATGATCTACCTGTTTATATTTTATATCGGCATTTTGCTGCTTAAAATTAAACAGCAAAAGTCTGTAAGACTTTACCTGTAAGCTTTTGACCCAGTAAAGGGGTGTTTTTCCCTTGAGATAAAATAGTGTCTTTACTTACAGTCCAGCTTAACTCAGGATCTACCAACACCCACCCTGCTTCAGCTTGCCAACGTGCTGTCATATTTGCTACCTGTGCAGGAGCACTTGTCACTTTAGTTACCCATTCTAAAGGTTCAAATAAACCTTCATTAATGAGCTGAATACCCAAAGCCACATAAGTATCAAATGCAGTAATACCCGGTTGGGTCTCTGCAAATGGAGCCATTTTAGCTGAACTGCTTAAAGGCTCATGGTGGGTACAGATTGCATCAATTACACCTTGTTTTAAACCTTGGCGTAAAAGCTCTTTATCTTGCTCAGAACGTAATGGTGGACGAACATGTGCAAGTGAATTGAAGCCATCAATTAGTTGCTCAGTTAAATGTAACTGATGCATTGCTACATCGGCAGTAACCGGTAAACCTTTTGCTTTTGCAGCACGAATTAATTCGACCGAAGCGCCACAAGACAACAAACCAAAGTGAGCTTTGACACCTGTCGCTTCAATCATAAGCAGATATTTTGCAATCGCTACGGTTTCTGCAATTGCAGGAATCATTGGTAAACCTTGACGTGATGCAATAAAGCCTTCATGAGCACAACCATCTTTAGCAAGTTGTGGCTCTTCAGCATAGAAAACGACGGTTAAACCAAGACCCGCGGCGTACTCTAATGTACGAACAACAACATCGTCATTTTCAAAAGCAGCATTCGCATTTGAAACAGCAGTACAGCCACCCTTTTTAAGGCCTGCCATATTTGCTGGTTGCTTACCATTTAGACCTTGAGTCTGGGCACCGATGATATGCATGTGAATACCACCATCATGCCAAGCTTTTTCAATTAAGCCGTGAATGAGCGCACCGTTGTCTTGTACAATCGGCTTTGAGTCTGGCGGCGTAATGACGTGCAAAATACCATTAGCACGTGCAGCTTTACCTTCTGATTTCAACGTTCCATGCTGCTGCTGACCTGGTTCACGCAAACGTGCACACAAATCAACCATAGTTGGCATTAACCATTTACCCTGACCATCAATAGTTTGTTCAACCTGATCGACTGGGGCAATGAGCTTACCATCTTGAAGATATACAGTTTGTACGCTGTCTGTTTTTTGGATTGGGTCTAACACACGTACATTTTCAATTTTTACAATACTCATGTGATCCATTCCTTACAACGCAATCGCTTCAATTAAACCTTGTTCTTGGAGTTGCCCTTGCATAGACAACGCTAGCACAGCCATACGAACTGCAATACCGTTAGTGACCTGTTTTAAAATCACTGACTGTTCGCCATCAGCAATACTCGAATCAATTTCTACACCACGGTTCATTGGTCCCGGATGCATAACAATACAGTCCGGTTTAGCCAAGCTAAGGCGCTCTTTGTTTAAACCGTACATTCTGTAAAATTCAGATTGTGAAGATAATGCTGGTGAATCGATACGTTCATTTTGAATACGTAAAGCAATAATCACATCACAACCGGTAATGCCTTCATCCATGTTATTGAACAAACGAACATGGTCGCCATATTCTGAAAAACCAACCGGTAATAAGGTGTTCGGCGCAATCACACGGATATCTTTACATCCGAGTGTTTGAAGTGCAGCTACATCTGAACGCGCAACGCGAGAGTGTTTAATGTCACCAATAATGGCAACACTCAAGTCTTCAAATGGTTTTTTCGTCTCACGGCGAATAGTGAGCATATCGAGCATCGCTTGCGTTGGATGGGCATGACGTCCATCTCCGGCATTAATAATTGCGACTTTCGGACATACATCTTTAGCAATGAAATGTGCAGCACCTGAAGATGAATGACGTACAACAAAAATATCGGCAGCCATTGCTTCGAGGTTCCAAAGCGTATCTCGTAAAGTCTCACCTTTTGACGTGCTTGAACGTGCAATATCAATGTTCAATACATTGGCAGACAAACGTTTTGCTGCTGCTTCAAAAGTAGTACGAGTACGGGTGGAGTTTTCAAAGAAGAGATTCATAACCGTCCGACCTTCTAAAAGCGGGCGGTTAATTAAATTATTATTATCATCTAAAAAGCTTTGCGCGGTATCTAAAATCTTAGTGAGGTTTTCTTTTGAAAGGCCCTCAATCGTTAAAAAATGTTTTAAATTTCCGTCTTGATTGAGCTGAACCTGGCTCGGTTGATGCAACGCTGCAATATGCATAATGGATTCCTATGGGTCGAATCGCGAAAACGTGCATAGTGTAGCTGAATTCCGTTCTTTTCGCAGAAGAACTTTACAGAATAAGGCCCTAAATTGACCAGAAAATTTAGAGCCGTGCTCAGATTACCTTAAAGCACCAATATAATGATGTGGAACTTGTGCCCGATAAATGTCTTCGGCTGTGATTTCTGATTCTTCACTAGTTTGAATACTTACTGTCATTTCTTTTTGAGACTGCTCTGGTATTGAATCAGTCAATACCATTAATCGTTCAACACAGCGTTTTAATTCGTCATCTTCTGCTTCTAGTGCCAGTGCAATTACATATTTTGCATAGTCTTTATTTTGAACAAAGTACATTGCATCTATCACCCGTCCCGTTACTCTGCGCATACGCACATAAATTTGAGTAGCTAGTGTGAAAGCTTCTGCATTCGCTATAAAACCATTCCCCATCATATCTTTCATTTATATTCCCCTATGTATTCAAATCATGAAATTGGTTAAAAACCATCAATAATGATTAATTAAATAAGTTTTATTTCGAAAGATTTAGCAAAATACATACCAGTTTTTATATTTTAAGCTTTAAAAATCAATTTATTGGTTGCCAAGTGATAGGTTGCAATAATTTAAAAACTTTTAGACACCAAAATACGTTAAACTTTGCATCGTTAATATTTATATGTTTTGGTCAATCGAGTTTATGAATACCTCTTTACGTTTAAACCACTATTGGATTACTTGTGCTGATGGTTTAGAAACCCTCTTACAAGAAGAAATAGAACAGCTTGGCACCAAAGTGACAGAACGTAAAGCAGGACGTTTAATCATTGAAGGAACGCTTGAACATGCTTACCGTATTTGCATGTGGTCACGTCTTGCTTCACGTGTTTTACTTCCAATTCATACTTATGAACTTGAACGTACCCACGATGCGCGTGATGTAGCAGAAGAGCTTTATGAAGGTGCAATTAGTTTTGATTGGTCACTTATTTTTGCACCACAAAGTACCTTTGCAATTCGCTTACATGCAGAGCGTGAAATTAAGGTAAATACGCAGTTTGCAACCCTCCGTGTAAAAGACGGTGTTGTTGATTCCTTTATGGAAGCTGTAGGTCGCCGCCCAAGTATTGATACCAAACAACCAGAAATTACATTATATGTGCTTGCGGGCAAAACCGAGCATACCTACTGTCTAGATTTATCTGGTGATTCATTACATAAACGCGGCTACCGTCGTTTCATGACAGATGCGCCAATTAAAGAAAACCTCGCAGCAGCAATTTTGCAAAAAGCCAAGCTTCAGGAACGTAACCCGGAAATTGTACTTGATCCAATGTGTGGTTCAGGCACATTTATTATTGAAGCGTTAATGATTTTAACTGATCGTGCGCCGGGTCTTGTACGTCGTTTTGGTTTTAATGGCTGGCATGGTCATGACCGTGAACTCTGGCTTTCACTCAAAGCCGAAGCAGCAGAGCGTCATGAAAAAGCACTTGAACAACCTTTACCTAAGTTTTATGCATACGATGCTGACTGGGAAGCTGTAAAAGCAACACGCGAAAACATTATTGCAGCAGGTTTTGAAAAGCTACTAGGCGATATTCAAATTGAAGAGCGTACTTTAGCAGACTGGCCAGATTTCGGTGCTGAAAATAAAACTGCTTTTATCGTTACCAACCCCCCGTATGGTGAGCGCTTAGGTGACAAAGCTTCTAACCGTTCTCTTTACTTAGGCTTATCTGCCCTCTTACAAAAGAACTTCCCAAATCAATATGCAGCAATTATTGCCGCACAAATTGAACAAGCCGATGTTTTAGCATTTGAAGCACCAGAAACATTACGCTTAATGAATGGTAAATTACCGATTTATGTTCGTTTCGGTACAGTTAAACCTGAAAAAGTCACTCAACCATTCTTGGCAAACTGGCAAGCTCAACCTGTTGAAATGGAAGAAGCTCAAGACTTTGCTAACCGTTTGCAAAAGAACATGACTGCCTTGAAAAAATGGGCAACCAAAGAAAATATCTATTGCTTACGTTTATACGATGCAGACCTCCCTGACTTTAACCTTGCTGTAGACTTATACGGCGACCGTTTACATGTTCAGGAATATGCACCACCTAAAAAGATTGATCCTGAAAAAGCAAAAAAACGTTTTAACTTAGCGCTTGCTGCTATTCGTGCGGTAACAGGATTAAATCGCGATGCAATCTTTATTAAAACACGTGCGCGTCAAACTGGTACTAATCAGTACACCAAACAAAGTACAGCCAATAAACGTTTCATCGTTCAAGAAGGTAAAGCTAAAATTTTAGTGAACCTAACTGACTACCTCGATACAGGTTTGTTCCTTGACCACCGTCAAATGCGTTTACGTATTGCAAAAGAAGCACGTGGTAAGCACTTCTTAAATCTTTATAGTTATACCTCGACAGCCAGCTTACACGCGGCTTTAGGCGGCGCTGCAAGTACAACCAGTGTAGATTTATCTAATACTTACTTGAGCTGGTCAAAAGAAAACTTCGTTTTAAACGGTTTAACGGTAGATCATGCAGACGAACAGCATATGTTCTTTGCAAGTGACTGTTTTGAATGGTTAAAAGAAGGTCATGAACAATACGATCTTATTTTTATTGACCCGCCAACATTCTCTAACTCTAAAAAGTTCCACGGTACTTTTGATGTGCAGCGCGATCACGTCTCTTTGATTAAACGTGCAATGAACCGCTTAACAAGTGAAGGTACACTTTACTTCTCAAATAATTATCGTGGTTTTGAGATGGATGAAGAGATCGAGGCTTTATATGACGTTGAAGAAATTACTTCTGAAACGATTGGACCCGATTTTAAACGTAATAAAAAAATCCACCGTGCATGGAAAATTCAGCATCCTGGATTAAGTTAATCTGAATTTGAAAAAGGAAGTTATCATTACTTCACGGTAATGATAACTTCACCATGTACATTCTTTGACTCAAAATCATAACGCGTAAATCGATCAGCTCTTTCTGGCAGAGCAACCATTTCTAATTTTTTCTTCTCTTTTCCATCAATGACCTGATTTTGCTTTTGTTCTTGATAAGGCGATAACACACTTGTGCGCAGTGAATTCCATCGAACCTGCTGTAAATAGTTATCCCCTAGTGTTTGCCGAACTTGACGTTGCTCTATTTCTGGCTTCTTCGCATCATCTTGAGCTTTCGCAATAATTACGGGTAGAGCTGCCGTTACTGCTCCTGTTTGAGTTGCAAGCGCACTTTCATTCATAGGCTGTGCAGCCCATAGATTCGTCGGTAATACCACTATACAACTTAAAATTCCCAGCACACACCCTTGCTTATTGTTCATCATGTTCATCCTAAAATTGTTATTGTTTGTTATATCGAATCAAACTAACAAGTTTTTAACCTTGTCGCAATGTTATAAAGAAACTTCCCGATAATTAGCATTGATCATTTTAAAACCTGAAATTCTTCACAGGCTTTTTGTGAATATTCAAATAGTTTTATAGATTTTTATCTTAGACTTGAACCATACCCTTAGATCACTTAACGTGATTTTATAATTTATTTGTAGTTAGATTTATTCATAAATAAACACCATACGAGGTGGAATAATGCTTCAGCAATGCTGTCAGTTATTAGAAGACCGTTTACTTAAAGTCGCGTTTATTGAAAGTGCCAGTTCAGGTTACTTAACCAGTCAGTTTTCGATTCATAAAAATAGTGGTGCTGATATTTTACTGGGTGGGTTAGTCAGTTATGACCCCAGTATTAAAATCAGTGTTTTAAAAGTTGATCCAAAGTTAATTGAAACCTACACAGCAGAATCACCACAAGTAACTGAAGAAATGTGCAGGCTTGGCCAAACCCTATTTCAACAAGCTGACATTGTTGTGAGCTGCACAGGTTTATTAAAACCTGGCGGAAGTGAAACCACGGAAAAACCTGTAGGTACTTTCTTTATCTGTATTTCTTATCTAGGACGTATTTATCATTACCATTATTTTTTATCAGGTCATGCCGAACAAAAACTTAAAACTCTCACACAGAAAGTAGCAGACTCAATTATTGCGCTTATATCTTCAAATCAGCATAAAAGTTAAATATAAAAAAAAGAGAATATGTTTCCATATTCTCTTTTCGGTTTTAGCAGAAAAAACTTAGCTGAGTTTCAGCTTATCAAACACTAAGTGACCATTTTCGCCTTTAACTAAAATGGTATCACCCGCAACAAAGTCACCTGACAAGATTTTTTGAGCTAGTGTATTTTCAACCTGTTGTTGAATTGCACGTTTCAATGGACGCGCTCCGTATACAGGGTCAAAACCAGCGTCAATCAATAAGTCAAATGCACTGTCATCTACAGTTAAACTCATATCACGATCAACAAGTCGTGAGCGTAAACGGTCTAACTGAATATCGGCAATGCCACGAATCTGTGCTTTTTTGAGTGAATGGAAAATCACCAACTCATCAATCCGGTTAATAAATTCTGGACGGAAATGCTGACTTACCGCATTCATTACAATAGTACGCACTTCATCATCAGTTGCACCTTCACCAAGTTCACGTACATCTTGTGAACCCAAGTTCGATGTCATCACAATAACCGTGTTTTTAAAGTCCACTACACGACCTTGTGAGTCGGTTAAGCGTCCATCGTCTAACACTTGTAGCAAGATATTGAAGACATCTGGATGCGCTTTTTCAACCTCATCAAACAACACTACGCTATATGGTTTACGGCGAACAGCTTCGGTTAAAACACCGCCCTCTTCGTAACCTACGTAACCCGGAGGCGCACCAACTAAACGGCTGACAGAATGTTTCTCCATGAATTCACTCATATCGATACGAATCATGGCATCATCACTGTCAAACAAGAAGTTAGCTAAAGCTTTAGTTAACTCAGTTTTACCTACACCTGTTGGACCTAAGAATAAGAATGATCCGCTAGGACGATTCGGGTCAGACAAACCGGCACGTGAACGGCGAACAGCATTCGATACCGCAACGACTGCTTCATCTTGCCCTACAACACGGTCATGCAAGAACTCTTCCATATGAAGGAGTTTTTCACGCTCGCCTTGCATCATTTTAGCAACCGGAATACCTGTTGCAGCACTAACGACTTCGGCAATTTCATTTTCAGTTACTTTTGTACGAATGAGTTTTGGCTCTTCGTTTTCTTCAGCAACTTCGTCTTGCTCCAATTGTTTTTGAAGCTCTGGAATTACACCATATTGCAAACGTGCTGCTTCTGCCAAATCGCCTTCACGCTGAGCTTTTTCAAAAGCAATACGTGCTTTATCAAGTTCAACCTGAGCTTGTTTAGTGCCTTCTACCAGTGTTTTCTCAGCTTTCCACACTTCTTCCAGATCGTTGTATTCTTTCTCGACTTCAGCGATCTGTTTTTCAAGATGAGTAACTTCGGCCTTACTGCCTGCGTCTTCATCTTTTTTCACCGCTTCCAATTGCATTTTCAACTGGATTAAACGGCGGTCAAGTTTATCAAGTGCTTCTGGCTTAGAATCGATTTCCATCTTAATACGAGAAGCTGCCTCATCAATCAGGTCAATCGCCTTGTCTGGTAATTGACGGTCTGTAATATAACGATGAGACATTTTCGCCGCAGCAATAATCGCTGAGTCTAAAATCTGTACGCCATGGTGAGTCGCATACTTTTCTTTCAGACCACGTAAAATCGCAATGGTATCTTCTACACTTGGTTCATCGACCAGCACTTTTTGGAAACGACGCTCCAAGGCTGCGTCTTTTTCAATGTATTGGCGATATTCATCTAAGGTTGTTGCACCCACACAGCGCAACTCACCACGAGCCAACGCAGGTTTTAACATATTACCTGCATCCATCGCACCATCACCTTTACCAGCACCAACGAGTGTATGTAACTCGTCAATGAATAAGATGATTTCGCCTTCGTGTTTCGCCAAATCTTTTAAAACAGCTTTTAAACGTTCTTCAAACTCACCACGATACTTAGCACCAGCAAGCAATGAACCTAAATCTAACGATAAAACACGTTTATTCTTTAAGCCTTCTGGTACTTCACCATTGACAATACGTTGTGCCAAACCTTCAACAATAGCGGTTTTACCTACCCCAGGTTCACCAATGAGTACTGGGTTATTCTTAGTACGGCGTGACAAGACCTGAATGGTACGGCGGATCTCATCATCACGCCCAATCACCGGATCAAGTTTCCCCGATAAAGCCCGCTCGGTTAAATCAATCGTATATTTATTAAGTGAGTCACGTTGGTCTTCGTGATTATTACTCATGACTTTGTCACTACCTCGAATATTTTCAATTACTTTGCGTAAGCTGTCGGGAGTTACACCTACGGCACTTAAAATATTTTTTGTTTCACCAGTTTCTGCCAAGCCCAATAAAACCCAGTCAGTTGACAAAAATTCATCGCCAGCTTTTTGCGCGTATCGATCTGCCAAGTTGAGTGCTTTAACTGCTTCTGGGTTTAAATTGACATCGCCCGTCGGGTTAGCAATAGTCGGAGCATCTTTTAAAGCCTGCTCTAGCTTTTGTTTAAGTTCAGGTAACCGTGCACCTGCTTGTTGCAACAAACTAATATTGGACGGCTCTTCCAATAAAGTACTCAAAATATGAATACCTGCTATAGCTGTATGGTCTTTACCCATCGCTAAGGATTGAGCATCTGAGAGGGCTTGCTGCAAGCGGTTCGTAAATTTTTCAAATCGCATTCTTGTTATTCCTCACAACAAATTCGTACTTGTGTAATAGATGGGAACACTTTTTCGGATTTCAAATAAATTTTTATATATTTTTCATTAAGTTATAAAAAATACTGCGAGTAAAACTCGATTATAATATGGGTTTGTTTTGTATATATTTCAAGTACACTTCGGCTACATTTTATTAAATATCTTGAATATTTATATTTACTCTCATCTATTTTATGGTCTTCACAAAGACTTCATTGAGAATTCCCGAATTAAGAATTAATTTATCTTGCCAATTCCATCCTGTTTTTGAAATTAAAAATGCGCTTAAAACATATTATATTAACAACTTGTCTTTTCAGCTCGACTCTAGCAATGGCTGAGTTACCCCAAGATTCAAGAAGACCCGGTGGTATTGCAGTTATTCCTTTAACTTCGGATATTACTCAGGTCACTTTTCAACACAAACCGGTTTTAATTAGCCAAGAAGGACAGCAGCGTTATGCTGTTTTCGGCATTCCGTTATCTACTCCACTTGGTAGTGTTCAACTCGATACCAATAAAGCCCCTATTCAAATAGAAGTTAAATCTTATCCATATGCTGAGCAACGCCTTAAAGTTACCAATCAAGACTATGTAAATCCCAATCAAAGTCAATTAGATCGTTACGCTCAAGAAGCTAAAGAACAAAATGATGTATATAGTTCATTTACGCAAAGTTCGTGGCAAGCCTTACCAAAATTTATACGCCCAACTTCGGGTAAATTTACCAATTCTTTTGGAAGAAAACGCTTTTTTAATGGTGAAGAACGTGCTCCACACTCAGGTCTAGACATTCCAGCACCAATAGGCCAAAAAGTAGTTGCTCCAGCAGACGGTGTAGTCGTTCAAACAGGTCATTATTTTTTTAATGGACAAACTGTATTAATCGATCACGGCCAAGGCTTAATTAGTATGTTTTGCCATTTAAGCGAGATAAAAGTAGAAAAAGGCCAGCATATTCGTCAAGGGGAAACTTTAGGTCTAGTCGGTAAAACAGGACGTGTCACAGGCCCTCATTTACATTGGGGAATGAGCCTTAACAATGCACGGGTAGACCCTCAACTTTTTCTAACTACGACTCATTAATTTAAAGCTTTACGAAAGTACTTTGGTGCTTCGACATAGCCTTCTCTTAGGTAAAATTGATGTGCCAAAGGTCTTTGTATCCCCGAATGAAGTTCCATTCGGTCACAACCACGTTGCTTTGCTAACCGTTCTGCTTCTTGCACAAGCAAATGTCCCACTCCTTTACTACGCATCTTCTCGTCAACACACAGATAACATATTTTGGCAAACTCACCTTGTAAGGCAATTTGTGGAATAAAATAAAGCGATAAAACTCCATACACTTTTAAATCGTCAGCTGCGACCAACGTAATCGCATTAGGATCTTTACTTAGTATTTGAAATTGTTCTTGAACTACTTTTAAAGGCTGTGAATATCCCATTTGTTTAAGTAAATAACATATGGTCTCGGTATCTTCCCATTGTGCTAAACGGATATTCACTTAACTCTCCTTTTATTTTTTAATTATTCTTATCATAAAAAAAGCCAACATGA
This sequence comes from Acinetobacter sp. FDAARGOS_559, assembly GCF_003940475.1. Taxonomy (NCBI): domain Bacteria; kingdom Pseudomonadati; phylum Pseudomonadota; class Gammaproteobacteria; order Moraxellales; family Moraxellaceae; genus Acinetobacter; species Acinetobacter sp. FDAARGOS_559. The sequence continues at coordinate 3,737,602 of NZ_RKJG01000005.1, read as the reverse complement.
CTGTTAGCTTTTTATTTTTTAGGCATTCACAAATAAAATTACGCTGCTTCAATAATTTCAAAATCGTGAGTAATTTCTACGCCACCATCTGAAAGCATTTTACTTGCTGAACAATATTTTTCAGCTGATAGCTCTACTGCTTTTGCGACCTGTTTTTCTTTTACAGCTTTACCTGTCACTACAAAGTGTAAATGGATCTTGGTGAAAACTGCCGGAATTGCATCTGCTCTCTCAGCTTTAAGCTGACATACGACATTCGTCACATCTTGACGGGATTTCTTTAAAATAGTCACAATATCAAACGAAGCACACCCACCAAGTCCCATTAATATCAACTCCATAGGACGTGGTCCACGGTTTTCACCACCGTACTCAGGTGAGCCATCCATCACTACACTATGACCGCTCTCTGATTTCGCTTCAAAAGCAACATTCTCTAGCCAATGTACACTTGTTTGCATTGCAACTACCCAAAAAAAATTATAAATTTAAGCAGGGTCTGTTGACATTTCATCTATGGATTGCGTAATAGCTAAAAATTAATCCAAATAAAACGCAAAACACAGACAAGGGCAATCCTTTGTCCAGTTTTGTAATAAAGTTTGTTAAATTTCAGCCGGAATCTGAGGTGCAATTAAAGCATCTTTGATGCAGCGCAAGGCCAGATTTTTTGTTCGTTTCGTTGTTAAGCTCTATTGATTTAGAATGACTAAATTCCATAGTTCTTGCTTCGTAACGTCCAGAAAAATTGTCTTATGTCGCAACCATCTGTGAAATGTCAACAGACCCTTGTTTTGTACACTAACATAAAATGAGTTGATAAGGAATTTCATCTCTTCTGTGTAATAGCTCATCTCGAGCTTGTGTGAATTGTTTACCCTATTCGGAACATATCAAGCATGACTTCAAATTTTTCACAACTCAGCACAGATGCTTTATCTCCGGGGCAACTACCTGAATCCGTTAAAGCATTGTTAAAACGTGCTCACATCAACAGATATCCAAAACGAACCACAATTGTTGATGCCGGAACAGAGTCAAAATCTTTATATTTAATTTTAAAAGGCTCAGTTTCAATTATTTTACGTGAAGACGATGAACGTGAAATTGTTGTGGCATATTTGAATCCTGGTGACTTCTTTGGGGAAATGGGGCTTTTCGAACCGAACCCTCAACGTACAGCTGAAGTTCGTACCCGTGATGTCTGTGAAATTGCGGAAATTTCATATGACAACTTCCACGAACTGAGCAAACAGTATCCAGATCTCAGCTATGCCGTTTTCGCGCAACTCGTTCGTCGTTTAAAAAATACAACTCGTAAAATGACCGATCTTGCATTTATTGATGTGTCAGGTCGTATTGCGCGTTGCTTAATCGACCTATCTTCACAACCAGAAGCAATGATTTTGCCGAATGGCCGTCAAATTCGTATTACTCGACAAGAGATTGGACGCATTGTCGGGTGTTCACGAGAAATGGTTGGCCGTGTATTAAAGACCTTAGAAGATCAAGGTATGATTCAAACTGACGGTAAAGCTATTTTGATTTTTGATACTTCATTAGAAGAAACCCCAGTCACTGACGAAGACTATGATGACGAAGAATAATTACTCGTAATTATTGAATAAAGAGCAAACTTCGGTTTGCTTTTTTTATATGCAACAATGAGTTAATACACAAAGCTTACAATCTATTCTGTTTTTATGATTTAAGTTGAATACATATTCTCCGTTAGGCTAACTTAAAATTTCTTAAGGATTTCGCAGTATGCAATTTAAACCACTTGGTCACACTGGCATTAACCTTCCTGAAATTTGCTTAGGTACCATGACATTTGGTGAGCAAAATACTCAACAAGAAGCTTTCGAACAACTCAATTATGCTTTAGAACACGGTTTATATTTTTGGGATACGGCAGAGATGTATTCCGTGCCTCCTAAACCAGAAACATATGGAGCAACCGAAACCATCTTAGGCAATTGGTTTGCACAGCATGGTCAGCGCGATAAAGTATTCCTTGCTTCAAAAATTGCAGGTCCTGGTTTTGGTGGAACCCATATTCGAGAAGGCCATACCAAGTTTAATAGTGAACATATTTCACAAGCAATTGATGGCTCTCTCAAACGCTTACAAACTGATTATATTGATCTTTATCAATTACATTGGCCTGAACGCCATACCAACTTCTTTGGAACGCTCGCTTATGGTAATCAGCAAGCCCAAAATGATTACGATACTACTCCCTTAGAAGAAACATTACTCGCTCTCCAAAAAGAGATTAATCGAGGCCGCATTCGTTATATCGGCTTATCTAATGAAACACCGTGGGGCACCATGAAGTTCCTTCAGCTTGCCGAAAATTTAGGTGTGAGTAAATTTGTGAGTGTGCAAAATCCGTATAGTCTGCTTAATCGCACCTATGAAATCGGTATGTCAGAAATTGCCAAATATGAGGGTGTAGGTTTACTTGCATACTCTCCTCTTGCTTTTGGTTATTTAACTGGCAAATTTAGAAATGGGGCTCGACCAGCCAATGCCCGCGTTACACTTTTCCCTCGCTTTAGCAGATACAGCAACCCGCAAAGTGAATGGGCAACTGAACAATATGCACAGCTTGCTGAAAAGCATGGTTTAAGCCTGACTCAATTGGCTCTGGCTTTTATTAAGCAGCAATTTTTTGTGACGAGTACAATTATTGGTGCAACCAATTTAGATCAGCTCAAAGAAAATATCCAAGCTTTTGAAATCGAGCTTTCACCGGAGATTTTACAAGGCATTGAGGCTATTCATATACAACAGCCTAATCCTGCTCCTTAAAAACAAAAACGGATGCTCAAGCATCCGTTTTTAACATCAGTTCTATAAGTGTTAAAACTTACTTACGACCATTATAAATAGCTAATGCCGCAGGTAAATTCTTACGCATGTCATTAATACGTTGAGCGTTTGATGGGTGAGTAGACAAGAAAGATGATCCACTGCCTTCAAGCTTGTTCATTTTTTCCCAAAGCGTAATCGCTGCATTTGGGTTATAACCTGCACGCGCCATTAGCATTAAACCACCTTGGTCAGCACGGCTTTCCAAACTACGAGAATATGGCAGACCCACACCTACTTGTGTGCCTAACTGAGCCGCAGCCGCGCCTAGTTGACTCACATTACCACCATTAATCTGACTTAAACCAATATTTAACGCTAAATCAGTTAAAGCTTGAGCGCCAATTTTACTTTTTGCATGCTCTTCCAAGGCGTGAGTCATTTCATGGCCCATAACTGCTGCAATTTCAGCATCAGTCAAGTTCAGTTTATTTACAATACCTGTATAAAACACTACCTTGCCACCAGGTGCAACGTAAGCATTAATCGTATCTGACTTCAATACAGCCAATTGCCAACTAAATGGCTGGCCTGTCTGATTCATTTGATTCGCATAAGGTTTTAAACGGTTAAAAACCGCATTAATACGGTTATAGGTACTTGAACTTGTATCTAAAGCACCTTTACCACGCGCTTCCTGCACCATTTTATTGAAACTTTGCGCAGATTGAGCATTTAAGGTTGCGGTATCTGCACCTGCCATATCAGCCATTGTGGCACAACCAGAAATTGTTACTGCACCTGCTGCGCACAAGCTTAGAACGAACTTTTTATTCATTAACATGGGTCACCTAAATCGTCAAAAAACTGTTTATTCTTTTGCACTTATTATAAGAAATACCACTCACGCTTTAAATCTCTCATTTCTTCACGATCATAGTATTTATGTAACGGTCAATTAGATAAAGTCATCAAATAAATCCAGAATATTAAACATATTATGTTTAAACCAAGATAAACGTGACTTAAAGTCTTAACTTTCTCTTCAAGATTAGGATTTTTCCTCTTCCAGAGTAAATAACTGTTTTGTATGAGAACAACAGGAATGAGGACACAAGCAATCAGGACAGAAAGACTCATAAATGCCGTCATAAAGAAGTCCGGATTATAATTTTGACCATAAATAATCAGCATTGCTAATGTGGGTGAACCACCTATAGCAAATAAAAAAGAATAAAAAATGGTTTTCGAAATAGTGGGTTGCAGCTTCATCCTGAGCCTATGATTCCTGATCTATATATCATGTTTTAATCTGAATCGAACCAAACCAAAACTGCACTTTAGTAGGGTATAAAAAAAGCCCCCTTTTAGGAGGCTATTTTTATCTTTGCGAATTACGCAGAGAATGGATGACGTAAAATGATTGTTTCTGCACGGTCTGGACCAGTTGAAACGATATCAATCGGACATTCGATTAATTGTTCAATACGTTTTACATAAGCCAAAGCATTTGCAGGTAATTGGTCAATGCTCGTTAAACCAACAGTTGACTCGCTCCAACCTGGCATAGTTTCATAAATTGGCTTCAAGCATTCGAAGGAAACCGCATCAGAAGAACCTACACAACCTGAATCTGTATTTTCATAACCCACACAGATTTTCACTTCTTCTAAACCATCTAAAACGTCAAGTTTAGTTAAGCAAATACCTGAAAGTGAGTTTACATCTACAGAACGGCGTAAGATTTCAGCATCAAACCAACCACAACGACGTTGACGACCAGTAGAAGCACCGAACTCATGACCTACAGTACCCAAATGTTTACCAATTGGGTCACCAGAATCACTTGCAGCATCGTAAACCAATTCAGTTGGGAACGGACCAGCACCTACACGTGTTGTATAAGCTTTCGTAATACCTAATACATAATCAAGATGTAAAGGACCCATACCTGAACCAGAACTTACACCACCAGCAGTTGTATTTGAGCTGGTAACATACGGATAAGTACCGTGGTCGATGTCTAGAAGTGAACCTTGAGCACCTTCAAACATTACAGCCTTACCTTCTTTGCGGTAGTCATGTAATACTTTAGTTACGTCAATCACTAATGGAGCAAGAACTTCACGCCATTGGTTGCAAAGAGCCAATACGTCTTCAAATTTAACCGCTTCTACACCGTAGAACTGAGTCAATTGGAAGTTATGTAACTCTAGCATTTCGGCTAGTTTTTCTTCTAACGCTGCACCACCACGAACAAGGTCAGCAACACGCACTGCACGGCGCGCAACTTTATCTTCGTACGCAGGACCGATACCACGACCTGTAGTACCGATTTTAGCGTTACCACGTTTCTTCTCACGTGCCTGATCAAGAGCAATGTGGTTAGGCAAAATAAGTGGACAGTTTGGAGAAATGCGTAGACGCTCCTTAACCGGAACACCCTCAGCTTCCAAAATTCCCATTTCTTCAATTAATGCTGCTGGTGAAAGCACCACGCCATTGCCAATTAAGCACAATACGTTTTCACGTAAAATGCCTGATGGAATGAGGTGTAATACAGTCTTTTTACCACCTACGACAAGAGTATGACCTGCGTTATGTCCGCCTTGATAACGTACTACTGCAGCCGCCTGATCTGTGAGCAGGTCGACGATTTTACCTTTACCTTCGTCGCCCCATTGGGTACCAAGTACCACAACATTTTTGCCCATAATAGCCTCATTACATCATGCTGTTAAAATTGGAAACCATCAGTAAAAAACTTACTGCTGGCGTTTAAATCTTTTCAATATTCCATTGTCCGTTTTGCAATACCAATTGATGTGTTGCATAAGGAATAGAACTTAAATCATCATTACCTAACAATTGAACTACACGTAAACCCTCTGAACGCGCATTCGCAATTGCTTTAAGTAAATCAGCTTCTGTACCTTTAGGTGCCACTACAGTTTCGATTTCGGCAAACTGGTTCGCACCTAAAGCATATAAATCACAACTAAAACCGGTAGCCGGACGTGCACGACCGAAGTGTTCCCCAATACCATCATAACGGCCACCTTGCGCTAAAGGTGCGGCACGATTTGGTGCATAAACTGCATACATCAAACCAGTGTGGTAGTGGTAACTGCGAAGTTCAACCACGTCAATTCCAACATTAAGTGCTGGCCAACGGTTTTTAATCTGTTCGAGAGTGGTTTTAAGTGCATTTAATGCAGCATCAAATTCAGCATCTTTTAAAATATCTGCACTTAAATGCGCTTGTAAGGCATCTAAATCACTTGCATAACGGCCAAGTGCATAGAAATCTGAACCCATATTTAAATTTTGGGTAAATTCAGCTAACTCAGGCAATGCTTTTCTTTGATAAAGATCAGATAACTCATGCTCTTCATTTTTAGAAAGACCCGCATATTTTACTAAGCTACGAAATAGGCCTACATGCCCTAAGTCTAAATGTGCGCCTTGCAAAGTATAGGCATTTTCAATCAAACCAAGCATCACGTCGACCATTTCGACATCAGCTTCAATACTATCATGCCCATATAACTCTGCGCCTAATTGTAAAGGTGCGCGAGTCGCATTGAAATTTTGTGGTTTTGTATGTAATACAGTCCCTGCGTAACAGTAACGTGCAACACCTTCAACAGGTCTTACATGTGCATCAATACGTGCAACTTGCGGTGTCATATCAGCACGGATACCGAGTAAACGGCCTGAAAGCTGGTCAATCACCTTAAAAGTTACTATATCCAGGTCTTGATTTGATTCTGATAATGAAGACAACGATTCGATGTATTCGATAAATGGTGTATATACCAGTTGATAACCTCGTACTGCGAGGAAATCTATAGCTTCACGGCGAAGTTTTTCAATGACTTGCGCCTGTTCCGGCAATACATCTGCTACCCCGTCAGGCAGCAACCATGTCTCTGAAATGGTCATATTTCAAGCCTAAAATCTGATCAACGTGGAACGACCCCACATAAAAAAATCGGGAACACACCCGATTTCTCTTAGTGTAGCATGATACTTTGTGCCATGCACCTGACAATTTGCATAAATCTTTCTTAATAAACTCTAAAGTCAAAAAGTAGACTCTATGAATTAAAAATAATATTCAAAGACTTATTGTTTTTGACTTCCATTATCAATAAAAGTTCTTAGACCAAAGAATGGGGCAATAACTGAACTATCACCCGGTTTCCAATTAACCAAATTTAACTTTTGAAAGAATCACACAAATCCAATAAACGATTTGCATAGCCCCACTCATTATCATACCAAGCAAATACTTTGGCTTGATGTCCAACAACCATGGTTTGAGTTAAATCAACAATAAGTGAATAGGGCGAATGATTAAAATCACTTGAAACTAATGGTTCATCTGTTACAGCCATAATTTCTGCATAATCTGTTTGAGATGCTTTAATCAGCAATTCATTAATATGATGGACCGTAATTGGAGATTGCGCGATAAACGTTAAATCAATTGCCGCTACATTAATGGTAGGTACCCGAATTGAGTAACCATCAATACGGTCTTCCATTTTTGGCATCACACGCTTTAAAGCACCAAGCGCACTAGAAGTAGTCGGGATAATGTTTTGTCCAGAAGCTCTAGCACGACGCAAATCACGATGCGCATGATCAAGCACAGACTGATCTGCTGTTACCGCATGAATTTCGGTCATAAGCGCTGTTTCTATGCCAAATGCATCATCAATGATTTTAACCAGTGGAACTAAAGCCTGTGTCGTACATGACACACTCGATATAATCTGATCAGTCGCTTTCACATCAGCATGGTTAACACCATAAACAATTGCAGCATCAACATGATCAAAAGGCGCAGCGCCAATAATGACCCTTTTAGCCCCTGCTTCTAAATGGCGGGTAGCATCAGCATGGGAGCGGAATAAACCTGTACACTCAAGTACAACATCAATTTTTAAACTTGCCCACGGTAAAAGTTCCGGCTGTTTTTGCTGCAAAACTTCAACCTTTAAGAGTCTCTGGTTAGATTGAATATTTAAATAAATCTTTTCATTTTCAATGGTGATATCAACTTTGCCATTAAAACGACCATGCGTTGAGTCATATTTGAATAAATGTACCAGTGTATGTACATCTGCTATATCGTTAATCGCCACGATTTCAAAATGAAATTGTTTCGGGCTCTCAAACCAGGCACGTAAAACATTACGTCCAATCCGGCCAAACCCATTAATGGCGATACGTTGCATGACCTATCCTTATCTACAAAACGAGAAGCGAAAGAAGGCATATAGTAAAACACGTCATGGCTAATTGAATATAGATTTTTAGCCAAATCACAGTTTTGTAAGATATTCCCTCTAAAATCGTTGGTTCGGTGGGGTTTTTCCGTTACAATTTAGCGTTTTTTAAAAATAAGCCCCGTATCACGTGCGAGTTTTATGAACAAATAAACTTGTGGTGATGCTTTTAGCCAAATTCGAAAATATGGAGTGACTTGGTTGTGAGTACTCGTTTAATGACATCTGCTGAAATTCGTGAAGCATTTTTGCGCTACTTTGAAACGCAAGGGCATACACGTGTTGCATCGAGTTCTCTTGTTCCTGCCAACGACCCAACTTTATTATTTACAAATGCTGGGATGAACCAGTTTAAAGACTGTTTTTTAGGTCTTGAAAAACGTGATTATGTACGTGCAACAACATCACAAAAATGTGTACGTGCAGGCGGTAAACATAACGATTTAGATAATGTTGGTTATACAGCTCGTCACCATACATTCTTTGAAATGTTGGGTAACTTCTCATTTGGTGACTATTTCAAACGTGATGCTCTCAAGTTCGCATGGGAATTTTTAACTAGCGAACAATGGCTTGCTTTACCGAAAGATAAACTTTATGTCACGGTTTACCATACTGATGACGAAGCTTATGACATTTGGAATAAAGAAATCGGCCTAGCACCAGAACGTATTATCCGTATTGGTGATAACAAAGGCGAAAAATACGCATCAGATAACTTCTGGGCAATGGGTGATACAGGTCCTTGCGGTCCATGTTCAGAAATTTTCTTCGACCACGGTGAACACATTTGGGGTGGTTTACCTGGTTCACCTGAAGAAGACGGTGACCGTTTCATTGAAATCTGGAACAACGTTTTCATGCAGTTTAACCGTACTGCTGATGGCGTACTTCACCCACTCCCTGCTCCATCTGTAGATACAGGTATGGGCTTAGAGCGTATTTCTGCCGTATTGCAACATGTTAATTCAAACTATGACATTGACCTGTTCCAACACTTATTAAAAGCTGCTGCAAACATCATTGGTATTGAAGATGAAGGTCAGCCTTCTTTACGTGTAGTTGCAGACCATGCCCGCTCTTGCTGCTTCTTAATTGCTGATGGTGTAAACCCAAGTAATGAAGGACGTGGTTATGTATTACGTCGTATTATCCGCCGTGCTGTCCGTCACGGTAACAAGCTTGGCGCAACAGGTACATTCTTCTACAAAATGTTGCAACCATTAATTGAAGTAATGGGACAGGCTTATCCTGAGTTAGAAGCTCGCCGTGAAGTCATTGAAGCAACATTAAGTCGTGAAGAAGAACAGTTTGCTAAAACCTTAGAGCAAGGTTTAAAACTTCTTGAAGGTGAACTTGCTCAGTTAAAAGACAAAACTATTCCGGGTGCGACTGTATTTAAACTTTACGACACTTACGGTTTCCCAACAGATTTAACTGCTGATATTGCACGTGAACGTGGCTTTATTATTGATGAAGCAGGTTTTGAAGTTGAAATGGCTGCACAGCGTCAACGTGCGCGTGATGCTGGTAAATTTGCTGTTGACTATAACAACATTGTAAAAGTTGAAGGCGAAACTCAATTCGACGGTTATACCAACACAACCGGTCAAGGCCAGATTGTAGCGATCTATAAAGATGGCGTACAAGTTGATGAAGTTTCTGAAGGCGACGAAGCACTTATCGTTTTAAACCAAACTCCTTTCTATGCTGAAAGCGGTGGTCAGATTGGTGATACTGGTATCTTCAAAAACGAAACAGGTATTTTTGAAGTTCAGGATACGAAAAAGTCTGGTGGCGCCTTTGTTCATCAAGGTATTGTGACTGTTGGTAACCTTAAAACCAGTCAAAATGTAGAAGCGATTGTTAAAGCAGACATTCGTGAAGCTACTGCGCGTAACCACTCAGCAACTCACTTGTTGCATGCTGCCCTTCGTCAAATTTTAGGTTCACATGTACAACAAAAAGGCTCTTTGGTTGCAAGTGATATCTTACGTTTTGACTTTGCAAATGACCAACCTGTGTCATTTGAACAACTACAACAAGTTGAACGTCTCGTAAATGCTGAAATCATTGCAAATACTGCTGTAACAACTGAACTACTCGACATTGAAACTGCGAAAGCAAAAGGCGCAATGATGTTGTTCGGTGAAAAATACGGTGATGAAGTTCGTGTGCTCTCTATGGGCTCAGTCATTGACGAGAAAAACTTCTCAATCGAACTTTGTGGCGGTATTCACGTAAAACGTACAGGTGATATTGGTTTATTCAAAATCACTTCTGAAGGTGGCGTAGCTGCAGGCGTACGTCGTATTGAAGCAGTGACCGGTACTAAAGCATTAGAAGTAGTACAAAAAGCTGATCATGATATTCAGCACATTAATAGCTTATTAAAAGCACAGAAAGACCAAACGGTTGAGCGTGTACAAGCCAACGTAGAATTGGTTTCTGCATTACAAAAGCAGATTGAACAACTCAACCAAAAATTGGCAAACTTCCAAGCGGCTGATTTGATTGACCAAGTTCAAACTATTGCTGGTCGTCAAACGCTTATTACTACTGTTCAGGGTGTTGATGCCAAAGCGCTTCGCAACTTACATGACAGTGTAAAATCAAAATTAGAGAACGCAGTGATTGTGTTAGCAGGTGTAGAGGGTGACAAAGTCAGCCTGCTTGCATCAGTCGCGTCGCAATACACTGCAAATCTAAAAGCAGGTGACATCATCAAACATTTAGCGACCGAGTTAGGTGGTAAAGGTGGTGGTAAACCTGACTTAGCACAAGGTGGCGCGCCACTTAACGAGAAGTTTGGACAAGTTATGGCAGCATTACCTGCTTGGCTTGAACAAAAATAAGACTTCACTTTTTGTGTAACTGACCCTGACAAGCCTCTCAGGGTCATGGCTTATATGGAACAACTATGGCATTAATCGTTCAAAAATATGGCGGTACTTCTATGGGTACCCCCGAGCGCATTTTAAATGTTGCTCGTCGTGTGAAGCGTTGGCATGATCACGGTCACAAGGTTGTTGTGGTCGTATCTGCAATGAGTGGTGAAACAAACCGCTTACTTGCCCTCGCTAAAGCCATTACCGAAACACCTGACCCACGCGAGTTAGACCAAATGGTTTCAACCGGTGAACAGGTGACGATTTCCATGTTAGCTATGGCACTTAATTCGATTGGTGTGGAAGCTAAATCCTATACCGGACGTCAAGTCGGTATTAAAACTGACAGTGCATTTACTAAGGCGCGTATTGAGTCGATTGACACAGATGTCATGACCAATGACCTAGATGCAGGCCGTGTTATTGTAGTTGCAGGCTTCCAAGGCTTCGATGCCAACGGAAATACTACAACTCTAGGACGTGGCGGTTCAGATACTTCTGGTGTTGCCATTGCAGCTGCCCTAAAAGCAGATGAATGCCAAATTTATACTGACGTTGATGGGGTTTATACTACAGACCCTCGTGTTGCCCCTAAAGCGAAGAAAATCGATCGTATTTCTTTTGAAGAAATGCTAGAAATGGCATCATTAGGTTCTAAAGTTTTACAGATTCGCTCAGTAGAATTTGCCGGAAAATATCAAGTTCCTTTACGCGTATTATCAAGTTTTGATAATGATGACGACGGCGCATTTGACGACGAATTTAAAGAAAATGTAGGTACACTCATTACTACTGAGGCAGAAGACACTATGGAACAGCCAATCATTGCAGGTATCGCTTTTAACCGTGACGAAGCAAAATTAACAATTTTAGGTGTACCTGATGAACCGGGTATTGCTTCTAAAATTTTATCACCAGTAAGTGATGCCAACATTGAAGTGGATATGATAGTCCAAAATGTTGAAGAAGATGGCACAACAGATTTCACATTTACTGTAAACCGTGTTGATTTAGCAAAAGCTGAAAAAATCTTAAATGAAACTGCCAAAAATATTGGTGCACGTGAAGTTTCAACACGCGATGATATCGTTAAAGTATCTATCGTGGGTGTAGGTATGCGCTCGCATGCGGGTGTAGCAAGCAAAATGTTTACTGCCCTTGCTGACGAAGGTATTAACATCCTTATGATTTCAACATCTGAAATTAAGGTTTCTGTCATTATTGATGAAAAATACCTTGAGCTTGCAGTTCGTTGCTTACATACCGCTTTTGGTTTAGATCGTGAACATGGTGAAAGCAGCGCACGCGCTTAATTTTACCGAACGGTCAAGAATTCATTAAAAAATGTTTACTTGTCCGACAATAATCAAAGAAAACACAGAGCCGCTATAGTTTTTTTTATAGCGGCTCTGTTATATTAAACGGAAAGTTTTTTGGCAGTGATTATCAAAATATGACTTTGTTCTCATATTTCTGTTAGAATCTGACTGAAAACTGAGGTTGAGCTTTTTATTTGGGTACCAATATTGCAGTTTTAAGCGTTTAGCAAGGAGATAAACATGCTGATTCTGACCCGCCGTGTCGGGGAAACATTAATGATTGGGGATCAAGTCAGTGTTACTGTGCTTGGCGTCAAAGGAAACCAAGTTCGAATTGGTGTAAATGCACCAAAAGAGGTTTCTGTTCATCGCGAAGAAATTTATCAACGTATTCAACATGAACGTGCAATGCATGAACACCTTCAACATCTTGATCAAGATTATCAAGTTTCATATGAAGATGATAATTATGCACAGAAAAACTTCAATCGTTAGTATGAAGTTGTTCTCTCCCTAATTAAAGCGACTTTATAGTCGCTTTAAATTTTTTGGGAATATATAAATTTATAGACCTAATGCGCGTTTTACAGGTGCATAACTACGACGGTGTTGATCAATCACGCCATGAGCTGCAATGGCTTCAAAGTGTGCTTTGGTTGGATACCCCTTATGTTTGGCAAAACCAAATAATGGATATTGTTGATCTAATTCTGCCATTTGACGATCACGCGTGACTTTAGCCAAGATACTCGCCGCACTAATCTCGGCATGGCTTGCATCTCCCCCTACAATCGCCTCGCAAGGAATAACAATTCCTTTGGGAATTTGATTACCATCTACAATTACCTTTTGAGGTTGTGTTTTCAGACCATCCACTGCACGTTGCATAGCCAAAAAAGTTGCCTGCAAGATATTCAGCTCATCAATTTCTGCATGTGTAGCTTCTGCTATTGACCATGCTAAAGCTTTTTCTTGAATTTCAATAAACAACTTTTCACGTTTCTTTTCAGTTAATTTTTTAGAGTCGTTTAAACCTAAAATTGGATTATTCGGATCTAAAATAACAGCTGCAGCAACAACAGAGCCCACTAATGGGCCTCGTCCTGCCTCATCTACGCCTGCAACAAACATGTATACTCCAATGAAAAAGAGGCCGATTTATAAGAATCGGCCTTCTTTAATGCTTAAAACATCAATTATTTTTGTAAAGCTTCTGCTACACAAGCATTTACAGTTTTAGAAACCACTTGGTTTACGATTGTAGCACGTGCATTCACGTCAAGCGCAGCAGCAGCTAATTCTACTGCAGTCACACTATTTGGTGCTTTTTCACTTACACAGCCGCAAACATTCGTTTGGATGCTATCACGCTGTTCAGCAGTCATATATTTTGTTGCTGTCTTCCATGCAGCAACATTATTAATTTCTGTAATACATTTCGCATTAACAGCAACTTTTAAAGCAGCTACGCCTAACTGTTGAGTTGTCGTTTGTGCAGAAGCACCGCCAGTACCGGTACCTGTAGTGGTTGCACATGCAGTTAAAGCTAAAACAACTGGTGCTACAGCGAGCATCAATTTTTTCATCATTTTTTCCTTTGATCGAATGTAAGCAGCGCGTATTTTGCCTAAACTTGTACTTAGAAGAAACAAATAAATTGATGCATTTGTGCAAATTAAGTCCCTTATTCTCCAGCTCAACTTAACCGTGTTTTTTAAATTGAACCGTTCTGTTTATAGCACGCTCTGTTACGGGAACAATATTTCTCAAATTTAACAGTTTCCCATAAAATCTAGCGCTAGAATGACAAAAAAAGGGTCTTTTATGCCTGCCTCAACCTCTCAATACTACACCCGTACTGCACAGATTCTGCATTGGGTCATGGCCATCATTTTTATCACTGCTTGGGTGATTGGTTTCTATAGTGGAAATTTTCTAAGTTATGACGTTGATGGCAGCTTTAAAGGGGATGTCATTACACTACATAAGAATATCGCCACAACCATTATCTTCCTCGTGGTCATTCGTCTGTTTTGGCGTTACACCCATCCTGCCCCACAATTGCCTGACACGATGTCACCAACAATGAAAACTTTAGCTCACATCGGACATTTATTACTGTATGTGATTTTAGTCGCTTTACCAGTCACTGGCTGTTTATTTAGCTGGAGTGCTGGTCACCCTGCTCCGGTTTTATATTTATTTGAAATTCCACGCCTAGTGCAAGATAATCCTGAGTTATTAGCCATTGTTAAACCATTACATATTTATATTTCATGGTTTGCTGGTTTACTTATTGTTGGACATGTACTTGCAGCTTTAAAACATCACTTTGTAGATAAAGACAATGTTTTAAACAGTATGACCAAACAACCTAAATAAATTCAATGTTAAAAAAACCGCCTATCACAGGCGGTTTTTTTTTATTTAGATTTTCTGGATTTCTGAAATCCACTTTTGTTTCTCTTCATCTGAAATGAAAGAGGCTTCAAAAGAGTTAATTGCGAGTTGCTTCAACTCATCATTGGTTAAATCTAATGCCTGTTGAATGGCAAAGAAATTATCATTCATATAACCGCCGAAATATGAAGGATCATCTGAGTTAACAGTCACGTGTACGCCTTTTTGTAAAAGACGGCGGATATTGTGATCTCTCATATCCTTAACAACACATAGCTTTAAGTTACTTAAAGGACAAACCGTTAATGGCATTTTTTCATTAATTAAACGAGCCATTAATTGTTCGTCTTCTTCAGAACGCACGCCATGGTCAATACGGTTTACTTTGAGCAGGTCTAAAGCCTCCCACACATATTCAGGTGGGCCTTCCTCACCTGCATGAGCCACGATTAAGAAGCCTTCTTCACGCGCTTTAGCAAAAACACGTTCAAATTTAGCTGGTGGATGGCCTACTTCGCTTGAATCAAGTCCTACAGCGATAATATCTTGTTTAAACGGTAAAGCTTGCTCAAGCGTTTCAAATGCAGCTTCTTCGCTTAAATGACGTAAGAAACACATGATCAGCTGAGAACTGATACCAAATTTGGCTTTTGCGTCAGCACATGCACGTTTAAGCCCATTGATCACGGTTGCAAAAGCAATACCACGGTCAGTATGAGTTTGCGGATCGAAGAACATTTCTGTATGAACGACACGATCTTCTGCACACTTTTCAAAATATGCCCATGCTAGGTCGTAGAAATCTTGCTCATGAACAAGAACATTTGCACCAGCATAGTAAATATCTAAAAATGATTGAAGATTATGAAAGTTATAAGCTTGCTTTACTTCTTCAACAGATTTGTAAGGAATCTGAATCTGATTACGCTGTGCAATGGCAAACATTAATTCAGGTTCAAAGGTCCCTTCAATATGCACATGCAACTCGGCTTTTGGTAAGGCCTGAATCAGCTCGACTTGATTCATATTAACTCCACATCTAAAGAAAAAAGGGTGTGGTAAGCACACCCTTCTATAATTTCCTTTTTATATCCCTATCACTAAAATAGTTCTAGAAGGAAATTATAAACAATCGTCTTAACCGCCAAAGGCGATAAATTTAAATACCCAAAGGGCAGCAATAATCCACACCATGTATGGAACAGTTTTTGCCTTACCCGTAAATAATTTAACTAATGCATAGCTGATAAAGCCCATTGCAATACCATCTGCAATTGAGTAAGCAAATGGCATAAATACAATCGTTAAAAAGGCTGGTACAGCTTCTGTAATATCATCCCAATCGATGTGAGTGATCCCTTGGATCATCAATACACCAATGAACAATAAAGCGGGTGCTGTTGCAAAACCTGGCACAGATTGAGCAAGAGGTGCCAAGAATAAACAGCAAATAAATAAGAAAGCGACAACTACCGCGGTTAAACCTGTACGTCCACCTGCTGCTACACCTGAAGCCGATTCAATATATGGCGTAGTTGATGAGGTACCTAATGCAGCACCAGCAACGATTGCAGTAGAGTCAGCAAATAGCGCTTTTTTCAAACGTGGCAATTTACCATCTTGTAAAAGGCCGGCACGGTGTGAAACGCCAACCAAAGTACCTGTACTGTCAAACAAGTCAACAATAAAGAATACGAAGATGACACCAACCATACTTGCGGTAAACAATCCTTCAAAGTCCATTTGCATGAATGTTGGCGCAATTGAAGGAATTTCACCAACCACACCCTTAAATTCATTTAGACCTAAAGCTGTGGCAATTGCTGTAACGACTAAAATACTAATAATAATCGCACCACGAACTTTAAGCTGATGCAAAATTACGATAAGTAAAAAGCCAAATAAAGCTAATAATACAGTAGGTTGTTTAATATCGCCCAAACCGACCAACGTTGCTTGGTTTGCGACAATAATTCCGGCATTTTTTAACGCAATAAGCGCAAGGAATAAACCAATACCACCACCTATCGCAAATTTAAGCGACATCGGGATTGCATTGACAATCGCCTCACGAATTTTAAAGAAACTAATTGCAAGGAATACCACACCTGAAACAAAAACAGCTGCTAAAGCTGTCTGCCATGGCACTCCCATGCCCATACAAACCGAATAGGTAAAATAAGCATTAAGCCCCATACCGGGTGCCAAGGCGATTGGATAATTAGCAATAATACCCATCACTAAGCAACCGATTGCTGCTGCCAAACAGGTCGCAACGAATACGGCGCCATGATCCATGCCGGTTTCAGATAAAATGAGTGGATTGACAATGATGATGTAGCACATTGTTAAAAATGTTGTTACACCAGCAAGAACTTCTGTTCGAAACGTGGTTTTATTGTCGCTTAACTTAAATAAACGCTCTAACCACCCTGCCGAAGAATTGGGCGCCGCCATAAGTAGCCTCTATGCAAAATCTGAGCTGTGGAATATGTACTTCTATGTAGGTATCTGAGCAATCTTGTTTTTCTGTTCAGATCTCTAGACAAAAATCTTAAATAGACGAAGCAACAAATATGCCACTCATTTGATTTCTGCTGTCATACACAGAAAATAGCCACAGCCCCTCTTGAAACACAAAAAAGCTGCATAACCCCTATGCAGCTTTTTTACTATACGTTCAATAAGTTTAACAGATTCAACAGCAACATGATCAAAATTTATGAAAAGATATGATCAATGGCACACTTTTTAAAGCAAATCACAATCGACACTGTGCTTAGAAAAAAACTTTTTTATCACTGATATATTTTTGCAAATTATATGAAGCTAAATTGCTATGACTAACACGGTTAGGATTACGTTCGATGGTCTGTAAATTTTTTTCAGCTTCTTGAATGATCCT
Source organism: Acinetobacter sp. FDAARGOS_559 (assembly GCF_003940475.1). Lineage (NCBI taxonomy): Bacteria > Pseudomonadati > Pseudomonadota > Gammaproteobacteria > Moraxellales > Moraxellaceae > Acinetobacter > Acinetobacter sp. FDAARGOS_559. Next base: position 3,719,976 of record NZ_RKJG01000005.1, on the reverse strand, counting down.
CATGAGCTCTTGATGTCTTTTATTTTGGGTATCTAAATATGCCCAATACCCTAATACAAATACAATACTCACGCATAACACTATTAATACTTTATTGATCATTATTATTATCTCTATGTTTTTAATGTTAATGATCTTAACAAAAAAAAATAAGGTTGTGAATACTTTCACATTTATTTACAATAATTATCAACTACACAAGTTATTGATATAAAAATGTTTTCCACTATGCAATTTAAAAAATTGATTAAAAAGAAAACTTTTCACTTAAAAATTCATTTTTAAAAATAGCTATATTATTTTAAATGAAAATTATATAGACTGCTTGGCCCATTTTTATTTTGAAGTATATTTAAATTTATCGTTTACTTTAACTTCATTATATTATTTATTGAATTTTCATATATTTCTTTCATTATTTAATAGTAAAAAGCCCACCTTAATCAATAAAGTGGGCTTTTATAAATTAATTAACCTGCGACTTCTTCAACTTTAGGTTTTACTTTTACAAGATCAGCTTCATAGATGACCTCATATTCTTCTAAATTTAAATGATGTAAACGCTGTTTAAGCTTTTTCAATGACCATGGCCATGCTGCAAAGTTGCGACCATTTGCATCAAGGTAATAACTCTTACAACCACCACTATTGAATACTGTAGTTTGTAAATGCTTTTGTACAAGCTCATTATGCTTTTTAATTATTTCTGATTTTACAGAAAGTTTAACAATACCTTTCGCTTTCATTTGCAATAAACCATCTACAATATATTGCAGTTGGGCTTCAGCAAGACCAATGAATGAGTCATAAACCAAGACATTTGGCCCTAGCATAAGAAATGCGTTCGGTACATTTTCAATATTGGTTCCTAAGTAAGCTTCCGGAGAGGAGTCTTTCCAGAGTTCTGCCAGACATTCCCCTTTTTCATTATGTACCCGTTTACCAATAGGTGGATGAGATACTTCAAATCCAGTGCCCCAAATAATCACATCTACTTCGTGGCGTTCGCCATTAGCTGCAATCACCGTATTGCCTTCGACTTTAACCAGGCCATGTGGAATAAGCGTGGTATTGGATGCCTGTAACGCTGGATAGTAGTTATTGGCAAATAAAATACGTTTACAACCAATATCAAAATTAGGTGTTACGTTTTTACGTAAAACCGGATCTTTAATTTGTAACTTTAACAATTGTTTCGCAGCAAAATTGACAGGCTTTAAAGCTTTTGGGTTGCGTAAACCAAAATTGATGACATTTAAGGTGCCTGCTACAGTCTGGCGCCAACCTGCCTGAATCGCTGGATATTTGGCAATAATTGATTTACTAAACTCACCTAAGTCTGTATCCGGTTTTGGCAGTACCCAAGGGGCTGTACGTTGGAATACAAACAGTTCTTTTGCTTTAGGCTGAATTTGGGGCACAAACTGGATGGCAGATGCACCAGTACCAATCACGGCAATACGTTTTCCAGTAAGGTCATAGTCATGGTTCCATTTCGCCGAATGGAACATTTCACCAGTAAAGGTATCTAAACCTTCAAGGCGTGGAATCTGCGCCTCAGTAATTGGGCCTGTAGCAAATAGAACTGTTTTAGCAATATATAAACCAGAGCTTGTCTCTAGTTTCCAGACATTTTTTACATTGTCCCATTCCGCTTTTAATAGTTCGGTATTGAATTCAATTAAGGACTCAATATCAAACTCACGACTAACATCTTCTAAATAACTTAAAATTTCCGGCTGGCGTGCAAATAAATGGCTCCATTTTGCACTTGGGGCAAACGAGTAAGAGTACAGAGCCGAAGGTACATCACAACCACAGCCCGGATAGGTATTTTCACGCCAAGTACCACCAACGCGGCTTGCTTTTTCAATAATTTTAAAATTAGTTAAGCCTGCTTCATTTAGCTTAATTGCAGCAGCAAGACCAGAAATACCCGCACCGACAATAAAAGTGTCATAAATATGTGCAACTTCTTGGGTTTTACGGGTGCGTGTATTTGTTCTAGGTTTAGTGACCATAATTTTTCTGCCTATACAAAATTTTATTTAAATAACTGATACGAAAGCCCAAGGAACTTTGCATATAGCGTTGGAGATGTCCTTTTCATAAGCCAGAATAATTTGGCGTCGATCTGTGGCGTGGTGTAGAGCTGCCCACGATCTAATCGATTCAATGTTAAAGCCGCAACTGCATCACTGGTTGTCATGGCATAGTTCATGAGTGCATGATCTGCAAGTTTTGAATAACGCCCCGGAATACGACCATTTTTAATGATATTGGTTGGCACCAAAGTCGGGCAAAGCACATTAACTTTAATATTGAATTTACGAAGCTCGGCTGAAAGGGTTTCTGATAATGCCAAAACACCCGCTTTCGTTACATTGTAGACACTCATTTCTGGTGCTGCGGTATACGACGCGGCAGAAGCCACATTAATGAGTGCACCGTAACCTAGTTTTTTGAACTTTGGCACAAATGCATGACAACCATGAATAACACCCCACAGGTTTACATGCATACACCATTTCCAGTCTTCTAAGCTCATTTCATCAAATTTGCCACCTAGCCCTACGCCAGCATTATTAATGGTGAGGGTTACCGGATGATCAAGTAACTGCTCTGCTTGATCAGCCAAAGTCTGTACTTGTTCTGCTTGCCCAACATCGCACTGTACAGCAAATGCTTTTTGTCCCAACTGTTCAATTAACTTTACGGTTTCTTCAGCAGCTTCTAAATTAATATCTGCGCAGACTACGCTGCCACCACGTTTTGCCAGTTCAACTGCAAAGCTTCGTCCAATCCCACTGCCTGCCCCAGTTACGACCGCATATGCGTTTCGGCTCGGCTGGTCTTTCTTACCAAATAAAATCATAGTAAATCCTAAAAAACTTTAGGGAGATGGCAGTAATTGTCATATTACTGCCATGACCAATAGGCTTATGAAACTGCACGAACTGGTGGTGTAAATTCCTTCACAAAGTAAGGCGCAATTGCACCGCCCTCGTTAAGTAATTTCTTTTTGTAGTACTCCAGATATTCAGTCGTATCATGGTCATTTGGATGGAAGTCAGGACGTAAATAATCAAAAATCTGACCAATGGTGCTACCAAATACGCCATCTTTTGGACTAAAAATTAAGTTGACGCCACGGCGCGCGTCTTTCCAGAATTTTCTGGTTAACAGTTCTTTTGGCTTACGCAGTAGGGGTACAAATAAAGTTGCTGTTGGAATAAGCCCTAAAATGGTAATGAAAGCCATTAAAAAGCCCGTTGCCCGTAACGGATAATTACCGTTTAAAACCTGATAGACGTCATAAGCAATATCTTTATGCTCAGATTCTTCAAGCATATGCCACATCCATAAGGCACGACTTTTGGCATCGTCGGTATAATAGAAATTCTTTTCATGCTTCATCATGTATTCGGCAAGTACCGCCGTAAAATGTTCAATACCCGCCATGAGTGAAAGCTTTAATGGCTGCGGGAATTTTAAGAACACATATTTAAAGAAGTTCTCACCCAAGAAACGATAAAAATCGACCGGATATTCCAGCTCTTTAATTGCATCATTGAACTCATTATGCAATTTTGAATGGATGGCTTCTTGACCAATCAGCGATGTAACACGCTGTTTTAAAACTGGGTCTTGAATAAATTCACGGTGATGACGAGCTGTTTCAATCACCAGATCTTCACCATAGGTCAAAAAAACCGAAAGCGTTGCAAAGAACAAAGTTGCAAACTGGTTGTTGACGTAAAACTCGATATCAATTTCTTTACCATCAAATCCGATATTTAAATGGCGAATTGGGATAGTTCCTTTATTTGAGAAATCTATCTTTTGATACTGAGCTATAACTGATTTAGGAGAAATAATATTTCGGATAGCTTGAGCGACCATTTTCGACACCCTATAAAATTTGTTAAATACAAGGCAGCGTCGAATCAAACAGTTAAAGTTGTCTTTAGATTATTTCTTGCAATCTTTAACTGCTCTAGAACAAAAATTTGCTCGAATACCTCTGCCTTGTCATGTTTTATGAACTTAAATATTGTTAAGTTCACCAAATCAGATTAAATAGTGCGCTTGATATAACTCTCGAACAAGGACAAAAAAAGCCAACCCACATTGAAACTTTTTGCCAACTTAAATATTTTTTATAATTTCAAATAACTTATATAACTAACTATTATTCATAATAATTTAAATAAAATACATTTGTCCTAAAATGATAAAAATATGGCTTTAAAAGATAAAAAATGAAATATTATGCCTACTTCGATAGAAATCTTATTTCAATATTTCAGCGTTCCAAAAATCACACTAAGCTTTCTATTTTCAGAGCTTTATTGCACAAATGAAAACGATAAACTGCATTCAGAGAAAAAAATTGAATGAGGATAATAAATCATGTTTGATATGCGTTTATCTCATGAGCGTGGTGCAGCACATCATGGCTGGTTACAGTCAAAACACACGTTTTCATTTGCAAATTATTGGGACCCGAAACAAGTAGGCTTTTCAGATTTGCTTGTGATTAATGACGATACTGTTGCTCCATCGAAAGGTTTTGGTACTCACCCTCACCGCAACATGGAAATCATTTCTTATGTGCTTGAAGGTGCGTTAGAACATAAAGATTCAATGGGTACAGGTTCGGTGATTGTGCCTGGTGATATTCAGTTAATGAGCGCAGGCCGTGGGGTTGCACATAGTGAATTTAATCACTCTGCTCAAGAAAACGTGCACTTCTTGCAAATTTGGGTAGTTCCAAATGAAGTGAACACAACACCGGGCTATCAACAATTGCATATTTCCGAGGAAGACAAACGCGGCAAATTGCACTTGATGATTTCACCAAAAGGTGGCGAAAAAACTTTATCCATCAAACAAGACATTAATATTTATTCAGGTCTTTTTGATGGTGAAGAAACAGCAGAGTTTGCAATTCCTGAAGGTCGTTATGTTTACCTACATGTGGCAAAAGGCCGTATTGATGTAAACGGTAAAACCTTTAATACCGGTGATGCTGCGCGTATTCGCGATGGAGGCAAGTTATCATTTACCAATGGTGACAATGCTGAAATTCTAATTTTTGATATGCGTCCGGAAGAAATTCCAACTATGCCATAAATAGTAAAAACACCTGCGTAGAAATATACGCAGGTGTTTTTTTATCGCATTTGAAAAACTAAAAATTATGATTGATCTTCTGAGCGTGCCATTTCAGTATTGATATAACTCATAATCATAGTGGTTAGCCCCTGCACCATTTCATCAAAACTAATAAATGGGTTGGGTAAAATAAGATGCCTTGCAACGTTAAAAATACCGCTATTAATACAAATATAGGTAATTACAGGTAAGTTATTAATTTTTAAATATTTAGGATTATGCATCATATACTTCATGATGACTTCCATTAAAGCCTGTTCAATTTTTGGAATATATTTATCGTATTGCAACTCACCAGCATAACGTAAAACGGTTAAATAACGGTCGTTATTTTTCTTTAATAAATCACTGAACGTATAAAAAATCATTTCAATGACAGGTTCTAACTCCAACTCTAAAATTGTGGGGGTTAGTTCTTTAATCATGTCGAGAATTTCACTCACAAAGTAGTGATTCATCGCATCGTAGATTTCTTCTTTGTTTTTAAAATACTCATAGAGTGACCCCACACTCACCCCTGCAATTTCTGCAATATGACGTGTGGTGGTACCACTTGGTCCATGCAATGCTACAGCAATAAAACCTGCTTCAATAATGGTATCGACAGTGACTTTGGCTCGTGCCTGACGGGGTTTTCGCGTAGACATATTTTCTTATAAATAATCCGAACATAAGCTCAGATTAGCATGTAATTTAGCCCTACCCTAATAAAAAAACAAAATCCGAATAGTTGTCAACTTTCATGAAATATTTCTTTTAAAACTACAATGAAATACAGTTATAAGTTCTTTTATGTTTGAGTATTTCTTTTTAATTACATTAAAATATTTAAATAAAAATCAATATATTAATAAATTTTAAAACTAATTTTTTATTTTATAAAAACATGAAACTTTAGGTTTAGAAACTTGAAAAGTTACCCGAATTGAATCCGAACATAAACTCAGATTAACATGAAAAAATCTAAAAAGAGGTTGAGCCGTTTTACTGAACTTTCCTCTTTTTCCCGTTATTCAGTCAAATAATCACACAAATAACGGAGCAACATCACCGTAGTCAGTAAGCAGAGAAAACTGCTTTTTGAAAATGGAATTTACAGTGTCCTGTTGCAAATCAAAGCTTTTTGATTTTCGACATAGCCGCACTATCACTGATTGATCTGAAGGTGTCACCATGATCTCGACCACAGTTAAAAAATCACTAAACAAAATTAAATTTTACCGTGAAATCGAGTTACCGGATTTTGCCAGTAAAAAATCCATCCCAATCCGTCATTTAAATATCGGATTTGAAGGTAAAGAGATTGATGTTGAATTCTATATGAATAATCAATTTGCCACGATGTTTTTTGCTACGCTTTCAGTATTTCTAACTTATGGTGAAGATCTGGTGATTGAAACAGCTCGTCATCACCGTGAATTTATTCAAGATCCAGTTTTAAAACAGCGTGTTACTTCATTGATTGGACAAGAGGCGATTCATTCTAAGTTACACAATGAATATAACGATGCGCTTAAAGATGTTGAATACCCTGTCGATTTATACCGTTTCTTGGGTGAAAACTTCTTTAAATATGTGTTTTTGAAATTCCCGCAACCGCTTAAATTATCGATGATGGCCGGTATTGAGCATTTTACTGCGGTACTTGCCGAATACATGATGAAGCACGAAAAGAATTTCTACTATTCAGATGATGCAAAAAGCCGTGCTTTATGGATGTGGCATATGCTTGAAGAATCTGAGCATAAAGATATTGCCTATGATGTATATCAATTACTCAATGGTAGCTACCCACTACGAGCTTCTGGCTTCTTCTTAGCTTTCTTTACTATTTTAGGTTTGATCCCAGCAACTACCTTGTTTATTCCGGTTTTAAGAAAACCACAGGAAATGTTGACTAGAAAATTCTGGAAAGACGCGCGCCGTGGTGTAGGACTTATTTTTGGTCCAAAAGATGGTGTATTTGGTAGCACCATTGGCCAGATTTTCGATTACTTACGTCCTGACTTCCATCCAAATGACCATGACACGACCGAATATCTAGAGTACTACAAAGACAAATTACTCAAAGAAGGCGGCGCGATTGCACCTTACTTTGTGAAGGAATTTACCCCACCTGTACGCTTGTCTTAACTGGCTTGCAACCAGTCATTACTTAATGACTGGCTTTCCTTAAATCTATTTCGGGATGAATCATGATTTTATTTGGCAAAAAGAAAGTTAAACCAAGCCAAAAAGCTTATGCCGTCGTGACGGGTGCAGGCAGTGGAATTGGACGAAGTTTTGCAGTTGAACTGGCAAAACGTGGCGGCAGCGTAGTCTGCGCAGATATTAATTTAGAAGCTGCTGAAGAAACTGTAACGCTGCTTGAACAACAGGGTGCAAAAGCATTTGCAATGCATTGTGACGTAGGTAATCCTGAACATGTCACAAATTTGGCTGAAACTGCTGAAATTTTACTTAGTCATCCTGTCACCCTTGTCATTAATAATGCGGGTGTAGGTTTAGGCGGTAAGTTTGACGAACTCAGCCTAGAAGACTGGAACTGGGTCATGAATATTAACCTGTGGGGTGTTATTCATGGTTGTCATGCATTTGTGCCAAAGTTCAAAAAACTAGGTTACGGCGCAATTATTAATGTAGCTTCTGCGGCATCTTATACCGCAGCACCAGAAATGACTGCTTATAACGTAACGAAAGCGGGTGTTCGTGCGTTGTCTGAAACACTTTCGGCTGAGCTTCGCAAATTCAACATTAAAGTGAATGTGCTCTGCCCGACCTTGGTGCCTACCAATATCATTAAAAATGGTCGTATTCCGGGCCGTTATTCAAAACTTGCAGACCATGCGCTCATGAACTACGCACTCACCACAAGTGATGATGTAGCCAAACTCACACTTAACCGTCTTGATCAGGATGAGCTTTATACCATTCCTCAAATCGATGCGAAGTTGTTCTGGCTGATGAAACGTGCATCACCAAGTTTGTATACCAAGTTTCTTGGTACCTCTTACAAATTATTTAAATAAGAAATTTTATAGGTAGTACCCATATGACTGCTCAAATGAAAACAAATGCATCAGCAAAAAAAGCTGTCAATTCACCTAACCATATTTACGATACCTTTATTGTCGGTGCTGGAATTTCCGGTATCGCCGCAGCGATTCGTCTCGACCAAGTTGGCTATACCAACTATAAAATTATTGAAAAAGCAGGACGTGTAGGTGGCACTTGGCGTGAAAACACCTATCCGGGCTGTGGCTGCGATGTACCGTCGGCTTTGTATTCTTATTCGTTTGCGCCTAGTGCAAAATGGAGTCACTTATTTGCGCGTCAGCCGGAAATCTTAAGTTATTTAGAAGATGTAAGTAATGAGTTTAATATCACGTCTAAAATTGAGTTTAACAACGAACTACTCAATGCTGCTTGGGATGAATCACGCCATTTGTGGGTACTTGATACAACTACTGGTCAATATCTATCTCGAACTGTTATTTTTGCAACAGGCCCAATTACCGAAGCCCAGATTCCACGTCTTGAAGGTTTGGATACCTTTACAGGTGAAATGTTCCATTCAGCGAAATGGAACCATGATTATGACTTAACTGGAAAACGCATTGCTGTAATTGGTACAGGTGCATCTGCCATCCAGTTTGTGCCCCAAATTCAACCTAAAGCCAAAGAGCTATTTGTGTTCCAACGTACAGCCCCTTGGGTATTACCAAAACCGGATACAGACTTAGGCGAGTTTAGTAAATCAGTCATTGCCAAATATCCAGCGATTCAGGCAAGTTGGCGTAAAAGTGTAGCGCTAACTCTCAATGCGATTAATTTTGGTTTACGTAACCCACTTGCACTAAAACCAGTAAATGTATTGGGTAAGCAATTACTCAAACTTCAAATTGCGGACCCTGAATTACGTAAAAACGTAACGCCAAACTTTGATATTGGCTGTAAACGTATTTTGTTTGCTAACAATTACTACCCTGCACTACAAGCACCAAATACCACGCTTATTCCACATGGCCTGGTTAAAGTCGAAGGCAATACGGTGATTGCAGCTAATGGCGAACGCCATGAAGTTGACGTGATTATTTGGGGTACAGGTTTTGAAGTATCTCACCCACCAATCGGCAAACGTGTGTTTAATGAAAAAGGCCAACGTTTAAATGATTTGTGGAAAAATAGTTCACCGGAAGCTTACTTAGGAACTAACATTGAAAATGTACCAAATGCATTCTTAGTGTTGGGACCAAACGTACTGGTTTATGACTCATTTATTGGTTTGGCAGAAGCACAGCTCGACTATATCGTAGATGGCTTATTGAAAATTAAAAACAAAGGAATTAGCAAGTTAAATGTTAAGGCTGATGTAATTAAAAAGCACAATGACTTGGTGCAAAAGCACTTACAAACCACTGTATTCAATAGCGGTGGCTGTAAGAGTTATTACCTTGACGCTAACGGTCGCAACTTTGCAGCATGGCCGTGGTCATTGAAAAAGCTTAAACAACGTTTGAAAAAACTAGATTTGAAGGATTATGAAGTTACATATCAAATGTCAAAGACACATTAATTTGTAAATTTGACCAAATCAGTTGTAAGGAATGGGCAGTGTATTTTAGATTTTCATGAAATACACTGCCTTCTTCATTCAATCTTCAAGAAATAAAAGAACAGGTTAAAGATGAAAGAAGGTCAATCAAGCCGTACTGCCGAAGCCGCTGCTGCTTTACGTGCGAATCACTTTAAAAATACGATAAATCCTGTATTTTCAGATCCCTATGCTTTTGAAATGACCAGTAAAGGTTGGAAAAAGCTTTTATCTACACCACTCATTGTTAAATTAATGAATTCACCCATTTTAAACCGTACCTTAGGTTTATTGAGTGGACAGGTTGTCGGTCGATCACGTTATGCCGAGGACTTACTTAATCAAGCTGTTCAACACAATATTGAGCAATATGTTTTGGTTGGAGCGGGTTTAGACTCTTTTGTGCTCCGAAAATCACAGCATTATCCAACTTTAAAAATTTTTGAAGTTGACCATCCTGATACTCAGGCTGCCAAACAATCTAAACTCAAAAAATTAGGCGAACTTCCCTCTACTGTTGAATTTGTTTCTATTAACTTTGAGAAAGAATCTATCTCTGAAGCGCTTGCCCGAAGTCGCTATGTACGAAAAACTCCGGCTTTCTTTTCTTGGTTAGGCACCACTCATTATTTAAAGCCGGACACTACGCTACAAACTTTAAAAAGTATTGCTGAATTTGCTGCAAACGGAAGCGAAGTGGTACTCGACTATTCAACCGACTTTCAGGAGCTAAACGGTATTGAGCGACTTGGGAGTATGGGTGTTGCACAGTTTACCCATTTGCTGAAAGAACCTTTACTAGGTCAATTTAAACCTTCAGATTTACATCAGGCGGTTGAAAAAATGGGTTTTGAAGTAGTCGAAGACTTGTCTGGTGAAGCTATTACTGAACGTTATTTTTATAACCGTGCCGACAATATACGCCATACATCGGCAACACGTTTGCTACATTTGCGTTTAAATAAAAACTAATGTTAAAAGCCAACTTAGACTTTAAGTTGGCTTTTTTTAATTGAGGTTAATACCATCGTTACCAACTTGAACGAGGCTCTGGACCATCGACATGCTGATTTAAAAATTGGCGTAAATGATCTAGAAAATGCGCGACTTTAGGCGACAGATTCAGTCTCTCTAAATACACCGCATAGACATCTGCGGGTGGTGTTTCATAGTCCGCTAGCACTTGAACTAATCTACCACTTCTTAAATATTTTGCTACGTCCCACTCTGCTCGCATCAAAATACCATAGCCTTCTAAGGCCCAATTTAATGCGACTGCCCCATCATTCGTACTCAGTTGCCCATGAACTTTAACGGTTTCAACTTGTTTGCCATGACTTAACCGCCAATTACCATAAGCAAAATCATTTTGCCGAATCACAATACACTGATGCTGTGTTAAATCATGAGGAGTGAGTGGTTGCCCTGCCTTTTTTAAATAGCTAGGTGATGCACATAATAAACGGCGGTTGGCTGCCAATTTTTTTGCAATTAGACGTGAATCAGGTATTTCGCCAAAGCGGATTGAGACATCAATCGCTTCATCTGGCAGATTAATCGGGCGGTCAGTTAAATGCAGTTGGACATCGACATCAGGATAGATTTTGGCAAATGTAGAAATCGCTGGCGCAATATAAGAACGACCAAAGCCTAAAGGAGCATTCACACGCAATACCCCTTTGGGTGCTGCCCGACTACTTGAAACCAAACGCTCCATTTCATCAATCTCTTTTAAAATACGAACTGCATTTTCAAAGTAGACCTCACCTTCACTGGTTAAACTAATTCGCCGTGTTGTTCTATTTAAAAGCCTTACTCCCAAACGCTCTTCAAGTTGAGTTAAACGTCTAGAAACCGCAGGTGGAGTCAAGTTTAACTCTCGTGCCGTCGCGACAAGACTTCCTTGTTTGACCAATAAACAAAAGAAAGCTAATTCCGTATCTGCATTCATGATTATTAAGTTTTTTGCAATAGTGATTTAACTTTATATCGATTCATCAGTTTTTTAAAGGGTTTAACATCCATTTCAATGTTTCCCGACATAAGGCATCTCTTGTTTAAGAGCATAACAATGTCCGCAGAAGGAATGCTGTGGATGAACGGGAAAAGCCATCTAGCCGAATCAATAGCGGTAAAGAAAGCGAAAACTACCAATCAGGATTGGTAGTCATGAATATGGAGTCATGACATGGAAATGGATATTGAAAAGCGAACGTTACGTCGAATTACTTGGAGAATCGTACCGTTTATTATGTTGTTATACCTTATAGCCTATATCGACCGCGTCAATATTGGTTTTGCCGCACTCACCATGAAAGAAGACTTAGGCTTTACAGCCTCGGTTCTCGGTTTTGGTGCCGGAATTTTCTTTTTGGGCTATTTCTTATTTGAAGTCCCATCCAACATTATTTTGCATAAAGTCGGTGCCCGTATCTGGATTGCTCGAGTTATGGTGACATGGGGTCTGATTGCAGCCGGTATGGCGTTTGTAGAAAGCTCGACCAGCTTTTACGTTATGCGATTTTTACTCGGCGTTGCCGAGGCTGGCTTCTTTCCCGGCATTATTCTGTACTTAACTTACTGGTTTCCTGCACGACATCGTGCTGGGGTGATTGCTTTATTTATGGCAGCCGCCCCAATTGCCACAGCAGTTGGTTCACCAATCTCAGCCGCATTACTTGAAATGCATGGAATTTGGGGTCTCGCTGGTTGGCAGTGGATGTTCATTATTGAGGCAATACCAGCAATCATCTTAGGCGTTGTTGTTTTTAAATATATGACGGATCGCCCTGAACAAGCTACTTGGTTAGGACAGGATGAACGCGAATGGCTTGTAAAAACCATGAAGGAAGAGGATGTAGGAAAAAATGCACCTGAGCATCACAGCATTCTTCGTGGTCTTGCCAACCCACGGGTACTTGCCCTTGCATTGATTTATTTCGGAACGTCGGCTGGGCTTTATACCCTCGGCATCTGGGCGCCACAAATTATTAAACAGCTTGGCGTAACGTCTATGACTGTGGGGCTTTTAAATGCTATTCCTCCAATCGTTTCTGTCATTGCCATGGTTTTATGGTCTCGACACTCTGACCGCACCAATGAACGTACATGGCATGTTGCTCTCGCGTGTTTAACCGCAGCAGTTGGTCTCGCAATTGCAGCAGGCACACATAACGTCATTGGTTTAATTGCAGCACTTACCATTGTGAATGTCGGTATTAGTTGTGCCAAGCCACCGCTATGGAGCATGCCAACCATGTTCTTGTCAGGATCAGCCGCAGCAGCAGGCATCGCCACGATTAACTCAATCGGAAATTTAGGCGGGTTTGCAGGCCCTGCCATGATCGGCTGGATTAAAGATCAAACTGGAGATTTCACAGGCGGACTCTATTTTGTTGCAGGCCTACTCATCATCTCGACCTTACTGACACTAGTGCTGAGCTTCTCCCAAAAAGTGAAAGTAAACGCTGCCAAAGCAACCCAATAACCCTATTTACACCAATTAGATCTGAACAAGTTTCTTCAAGGAGCACAACATGGACAAAGATATTGCAGTCCAGTCCCTTACGGACACCATGGCCAAATTTACGGCTTATATTGGAAAACGCCTACCGAAAGATGTGAAAAGCAAGTTAATTGAACTGCGTACTTTAGAAACCAATCCATTGGCTAAATCAGTTTATGACTCGATGGAAGAAAATCAGCAAGCTGCCGATAAACTCAATCGCCCAAGCTGCCAGGACACGGGTGTCATTCAATATTTTGTTGAAGCAGGTGCCAACTTCCCTTTGCTTGGTGAACTTCAAGATATTTTGAGCGAAGCAACTGCTGAAGCAACACGCATAGGTCCATTACGTCACAACGCTGTTGAAACCTTTGATGAAAAAAATACAGGCACAAATACCGGTACTCAAATTCCATGGTTAGACTGGCGTATTGTCCCTGAACTCGATACTTGTACCATTGATGTCTATATGGCTGGTGGCGGTTGTACTCTACCGGGTGCGGCAAAAGTTTTAATGCCAGGTCAAGGCTACGAAGGCGTTGCTGAATTTGTAATGGATGTTATTACCGAACGCGGTGTAAATGCCTGTCCACCGTTACTGGTCGGTGTTGGCGTATCAACTTCGGTTGAAACCGCAGCTCGTCTTTCTAAACTCGCGATTATGCGTCCAGTTGACTCAACAAGTGAGAACCCACGCGCTGCCTTAATGGAACAACTGTTAGAACAAGGTCTTAATGAAATTGGTATTGGTCCTCAGGGACTCACAGGCAATAACAGTGTAATGGGGGTCAATATTGAATCTTCTGCACGTCATCCATCAACAATTGGTGTTGCCGTAAACACAGGTTGCTGGGCACATCGCCGTGGCAAAATTAAGATTAATCCAGATATGTCGTATGAAATCTTGTCTCACGAAGGAGTTGTACTATGAAAAAAATTCTAACAACGCCAATCAAAGATGAAGACCTTTTAGACCTTAAAGTCGGTGATGTAGTTTATTTGACTGGCCGTTTGGTAACTTGTCGTGACGTTGCCCATCGCAGACTGATTGAACAAGGTCGAGAACTACCAGTTAATCTTGAAGGTGGAGCAATTTTTCATGCTGGCCCTATTGTGCGCAAGAAAGGTGAAAACGACTTCGAAATGGTTTCGATTGGCCCAACAACCAGTATGCGGATGGAAAAATTCGAGCGGGAATTTATCAAGCAAACTGGCGTTAAGCTCATTGTGGGTAAAGGTGGCATGGGACCAGAAACAGCTGCTGGATGTCAGGAAAATATTGCAGTTCATGCGATTTTCCCAGGTGGATGTGCAGTACTTGCAGCAACTTTAGTTGAAGAGATTGAAGGCGCTGAATGGCAAGATCTAGGTATGCCAGAAACCCTTTGGATTAACCGTGTGAGAGAATTTGGTCCGCTCATTATTTCTATCGACACTAAAGGCAACAACCTGATTCAACAAAACAAAGTTGAATTTCAAGCCAAGAAAGCACCGATTTTAGAAAAAATCAGTAAGCAACTAAGCTTTATTAAATAAACTACTCTTTAATGAAGGGAAAGCAAAAGCACCCTTCATTTTTTTATTTTTGTACTAAACGCATGGCATGAGGTGTTTTCCCATGCCATCTTTTATAAGCATGAATAAAACTGGCAGGTTCGGCATAACCTAACCACTCGGCAATTTGCTCAACAGAAGCTTTTGGTAATGCTAAATATTGCTCTGCTAAGACCTGTCTAACCTCTTCACGAATCTGGATAAAAGTCATTCCTTCCGATGCCAAGTGACGGCGCAGGGTTCTTATATTTAAATGCAGTCGATCAGCCACTATATCCATGGATGGCATTTCCCCACGCATACTCATCAGCTGCTGTTGCACTAAGGTTGTATATTTATTTTGTGATTGGCGCTTTTCTAATATTTGACGACATTGTTCTTCTGCAGTGTGCAGAACCAACTCATTCGCCATGAGTAATTTTTGATCCACTTTTTGCGGATCAAGAATTACAAAACTTTTAGCTGCGCCAAATTCTGGCATAACCCCAAATAAATTCCGATAAGGCTCGGCATCACCTTTGGATTGGAAAGAAAAAGCCAAATATTGGCAAAAATTGTCCTGCACCAAATCTCGCTGTACCGTAATGAGTGCAGCGGCATCGCGTTCAATAATGAATTGACGCACTGAAGATGGAATATCTTGCTCATCAATTTCGATACGAATTCCTTGTGGTGTATCCGACACATCAAAGCGGGTAAAAGCAAAGGTTAAAGTAAAATAGGTTAAAGCCAAATCCAGTGCTTCACGAATGCTGGCACTACTCATCAGAGCCATGCCCAATGGCCCAAATGTGGTGAAATGATAGCGTGTGCCCACCTCTAAGCCTAATGTTGGTCTGTCTCCTAGTTGCTCAACCAAGTTATGAATCAACTGTAATTCCTGATGACCTGTCACCACCATATTAGGGTCAAGTAATTGTTGTTGGCTAAGCCCAGTCCCTTGCAAAATTGTCTGATAAGAGATGCCTGATTCCATCGCGAAATCAGCCATTAACCGAACACTATGTACACTGCGTTCAAATGCCCATGCATACTTCACTGTATCGCTCAGAATGTCCTCGAATCACAATATTTTGTCCTCATCCATCCTCTAAATCAAGTTAATAAACGTCTATTCTGCATACAGGAAATTGCGATTTTTTCGCTCACTGTTTTTAAGGATTTTAGAGCAGCCTATGTTTAATTCGTCGTCTAATTCAAATAAAAATGTACGCATCGCCATTATTGGCACTGGCTTTGGTGGTCTAGGACTTGCCATTCGTCTCAAACAAGCAGGTTTTGAACAATTTACTCTATTTGAAAAAGCTGCCGATGTAGGTGGTGTCTGGCGTGACAACACTTATCCGGGCGCTGCATGTGATGTGCCGTCACATCTTTATTCTTTTTCTTTTGAACAGGAACTTGGTTGGAAAAATCGCTACGGGACATCTCAAGAGATTTATCAATATTTACGTCACTGTGCCGATAAATATGACCTTCGCCCGCACATCAAATTTAACACTGAAATAGCCAGCGCCGAATTTGATGCACTGCAAGGTATATGGCACATCCAAAGTACAACTGGTGAACAGTTTGAAGCTGAATTTTTAGTGGGCGCGGTAGGCCAACTTAACCGCCCTGCCTATCCAAAACTTAAAGGCATTGAAAACTTCAAAGGTAAGGCATTTCACTCAGCACGTTGGGACCATGACTATGACTTAACTGGTAAACGTGTTGCAGTCATTGGCACAGGCGCAAGCGCGATTCAGTTTGTACCTGAAATTGCAAAACAAGTGGCTCACCTAGACGTTTATCAACGCTCAGCGCCTTATGTTATTCCAAAACCGGATCGGGTTTACCAACCTTTAGAGAAAAAAGCTTTCCGTAAACTGCCGATCTTGCAAAGTCTAGACCGTGCCTTGCAATATGGTCATCATGAAATTCGCCTACTTGCCTTTACAACTTCACTCAATGAAATGCCTTTGGTGGAATACATATTCCAGCGCCACATTCGAAAAGTTGTTAAAGATGGGAAGTTACGCCATCGTTTAATGCCGGACTATCCAATTGGTTGTAAACGTATTTTAATCTCTAACCACTGGTATGAAACGCTGACCCAACCTCATGTTGATGTGATTGATACAGGTATTCAGGAAATTACTGAACATGGCATTTTAGACACGGAAGGAAAGCTGCGTGAAGTTGATGCCATTATTTACGGTACAGGTTTTACAGCGACTGAATTTATGGCGCCAATGCAAATTACTGGACTTGATGGGCGTACATTAAAAGACACATGGAAAGATGGTGCTGAGGCTTATTTAGGCCTAACAGTAAACGGATTTCCTAACTTCTTTATGTTATATGGACCAAATACCAACCTCGGGCATAATTCAATCGTCTATATGATTGAAAGTCAGGTGAATTATATTTTAGATGCACTGCGCACTACTTTGAAAAATAACCTGCTGTTCACCAACATTCGTGCCGAAATTCAACACGAGTTTAATCAAAATATTCAGGAAAAAATGAAAAAAACGGTGTGGGCGCAAGGCTGTACCAGTTGGTACCAAACTGCTGATGGCAAAAATACCAATAACTGGCCAGGTTTTACCCTTGAATATCGCCAACGCACTCGTCGCTTTGACATTGAAAACTACACTCAGGTGTCGGCTATTTCTTAAATACGCTTCGCCATAGGAAATGAGAAAAATAAACGGAGAATTTTATGAAGTCTTTTAAAAATAAAGTCGCAGCTGTGACAGGTGCGGGTTCAGGTATTGGTCAAGCAATTGCAATCGCCCTCGCCAAACAAGGCTGTCATCTGGCACTTTCTGATATTAGTGAAGCCGGGTTAGCCAAAACAGTCGAGCTATTAGCACCCTATTCTGTCAAAGTCACCACTCAAAAAGTTGATGTGGCTAAACGTGATGAAGTTGCAACTTGGGCAAAGGCAGTGGTAGATGAGCATGGTCAAGTTAACCTGATTTTTAATAATGCTGGTGTCGCAATAGGTAGCACGGCTGAAGGTGTGAGCTATGAAGATCTTGAATGGCTCATTGGTATTAATTTTTGGGGCGTGGTTTATGGCACCAAAGAATTTTTACCTTATTTAAAGCAAAGTGGTGATGGGCATATTATTAATATTTCCAGTATGTTTGGTTTAACAGCTCAACCGACCCAAAGTGCTTATAACGCCAGTAAATTTGCCGTTCGTGGTTTTACTGAATCATTACGCCAAGAACTTGATATGCAAAATGCTGGTGTGAGCGCGACTTGTGTGCATCCGGGTGGTATTCGCACCAATATTGCCAAAGCTGCACGTATGAATAATAGTGTCCAGTCTTTAGGAATGGACCCGCTAAAAAGCCAAGATGCTTTCGATAAATTACTTCGCACCCCTGCTGATGATGCAGCTCAGCAAATTTTGGAAGCTGTTCGTAAGGACCGCCGCCGTTTACTTATTGGAGCCGATGCAAAAGCCGTCGATGTAATTCAGCGTATTCTTCCGCAAGGTTACCAAAAGATCTTTGCAGCCGCGACCGCTTGGCAAACTCGCCTACTCAACAAATCAGCAAGATAAAAATAGTGGTCAGCATGCTCTTAATCTTAAGGGATGCTGACTAATCTCACATGCTTAGTATGAGTCCTTATTATGAAGCAACTTCTTGCATGGACCATCCGTACCACACTACGTCCAGCTTTATCCCCTAAAACACCACTAAAGCTACAACGTTTTTGTAGTGATGCAGCCAGTGCTATTGTGCTTGGGCCTCGTGGTTATCAAACAAAAAAGCAAATAATTGCTCAAGTTCCTACGCTTCATATTCGGCCTAAGACCATTAAGTCAGGTCTCGGTATTTTGTATTTACATGGTGGTGGCTATGTCGTGGGCAGTAGCAAAAGTCACGCTAAACTTGCCGCTCAGATCGGACATGTAGCTCAAGCACAAGTCTGGTTACCTGAATATCGTCTGGCCCCAGAACACCCAAGCCCTGCTGCTATTGAAGATATCATTGCTGTCTATAAAGCTTTACTTGCTTACGGACAAGACCCTAAAAAACTTGTGATTGTGGGGGACTCAGCTGGTGGCGGGCTGAGCTTAAGCACCGTAATTGCTTTACGAGATGCGGGTTTACCTTTACCAGCGGCTTTAGTTTTACTTTCGCCTTGGGTTGACTTAAGTCTTTCAGGAAACACAATAAAAACTCATGCTGCTCAAGATGCAATGCTCTCGGAAGACTGGTTAACTTGGTGTGCAAAAAACTATTGCGGCCAAAAATCGGCAACCGATCCAACGTGTTCCCCACTCTATGCTGACTTAACCGGATTACCACCAGTTCTGATCCATGTCGGTACCGAAGAAGTTTTATTAGACGATGCAAAACGACTTGCTGAACAGACTGAAAAATACGGCATTCCGACGAACTTAAAGCTTTATGACCAAGTCGGACATGTTTTTCAATTTCATGCAGGTATACTAAAGGAATCTAATGACTCCATTGAGCGCATTGGGCAATTCATTGATAAACATACAGAGTCAATATAAAAAATATCATTAGACAGGAGCCTTCATCGTGACAATAAACAATTATGACTATGATTACCTGATTATTGGTTCAGGCTTTGGTGGTAGTGTTTCTGCTTGCCGTTTAACCGAAAAAGGCTACTCGGTTGCCGTAATGGAAATGGGGCGACGCTGGAAAGCTGAAGATTTTGCTAAAAACAACTGGAATACCCGCCGCTGGATTTGGCGTCCGAGCATGAAACTTTTCGGTTATTTCAACATGCGTTTTTTTCGCCATGTCACCATTATTTGCGGTAATGCTGTCGGCGGTGGTTCGATCACTTATGCCAATACCCTACTGGTTCCACCTGAACATATTTGGGATGAAGGCACGTGGGCAGATGCAGCGGACTGGAAAAATGAAATGCCTCAGCACTATGCTGAAGCAGAACGTATGCTTGGGGTGACTGATAATAAAATTTTCGGCCCTGCCGACCACATGCTAAAGAAAATGGGTGAAGCAGTCGGTGTCGGCCATACATTTAAACCTACTCGTGTTGCCACTTTCTTTCCACCGGAAGGTGAAGAAGGTGGGAAGACCTACCCGGACCCTTATTTTAACGGCGAAGGTCCAGATCGTGGCACTTGTACCGCATGTGGCGGTTGTATGACGGGTTGTAAACACAACGCAAAAAATACATTAGATAAAAACTATTTGTACTTTGCCGAAAAAAATGGCGCCAAGGTTTATGAAGAAACCAAAGTAGTTGATGTTAAACCGCTCAATGGTAAAGCCGATGGCAGTGATGGTTATGAAGTCACGACTGAATGTTCAAGCTCATGGTTTAACAAACAACGTCGTACTTGGCGAGTTCGTAATGTAATTTTCTCTGCATCTTCTTTAGGCACACAAGAGATGTTGTTCCGTTTAAAACAGTCCGGTTCTCTGCCAAATATTTCTGATGATTTAGGTAATCGGGTTCGTACCAATGCCGAGTCGATTTTAGGTGTTCGCTTTTTTGGTAAAGATGTCGACATGAGTAAAGGTGTTGCTATTGGTTCAAGTATTTACATTGACCATGACACTCACATTGAAGCAACTCGCTACCAAAGTGGTTCAGATGCTATGGGCCTTATGTGTACTTACATGGCTAAAGGAAAACCGGGTTGGACGCGTATTTTCTTTTGGTTATGGGCACTCATTTGCCATCCATTTATTTTCCTTCGCATGAGTAATCCTGTCAGTTTTGCACGTCAAACCTTAATTTTCCTTGTCATGCAAACTGCAGATGCGTCCATTAACATGCGCTTGAAACGTAACTGGTTTTGGCCTTTTGGCAAGGTGTTATCGAGCGAAGGTAAAAAGCTACCTGTTTATATTCCGCAGGCGAATGCATTTACCGAAAAAGTTGCCAAAATGTTTAATGGCCACCCCATGACGACCATTACCGAAATTTTGTTTAACGTACCTTTTACAGCTCACTGTATGGGTGGTTGTGCAATTGCTTCAAGTCCAGAGCGTGGTGTGGTAGATGGACAAAATCGGGTGTTTAACTATAAAAACTTATACGTTGTAGATGGTTCGATGTTAGGTGCAAATTTGGGCGTTAACCCAAGTCTCACCATTACAGCTCTAGCAGAACGTGCAATGTCTTATATTCCGACTAAACATACTTTAGAAGAACAAGCTTATACTCAAACTCAGGGTGAAGTTTTAGAAGCAGCAAAAGTATCTGCTTAACCACATCCAAAAGCAGGTTAAAGCCTCAAATAAAAGGTTTTGACCTGCTTTTTTAATATTTAAAATTTAAAGGTGTAATCGACATTCAAACGCGTTTCATTTGCCGAGTGGAAGGTCATATTCGTTGGCATGTCATTACGGTAGTGAGAAAAGCGAGCTCGCATTCCTAAGCCTTTTAACTTGCCTTCTGGAATTTTATAACCCAAATCAAACTCTAGCGAATCTTCTTTAAATCGCTGATCGCCATATTGCAGTAAATCAATATCTTCGCCTTTTGCGTAGCGAGTCATAAAACGTAGTCCGTTTAATGAAACATCCCCTATCCGCGTATTTTTAAAGTCATATTCGTAACGAATTGAATAGACTTTTTCGTCTTTATTTGAGTAGTCCGAACTCATAAAATCAAGCACAACCGGACTTTCAGTTCCCGACAAAAATGGCAGACCAGTCGAGCCAAACGACTGCATGTAGCCCAAAGAAACCGTATGATTTTGATAGTTCAAACCAAATAAGCCACTAATATGTCGGTTATCGACCTCTCCTATTTTTTTACTTCCAGTTTCTTCACTATTAAAAAACCGCACATCACTTAAAAAGTTAAGCCGGTCATTCAAAGGTTGTTTGCCGTTAAAGCCCAAAAATTGTTGCTGGTAAATGTCTTTCAGTTCAGCATGATAAGCACGTAAACGGTAGTCTTTTAACTGATAACTTCCACCTAAAGTATAAAACGAGTCAGTGGTGGCAGCTTTGTTAAATCTATGATTGATATTGTCTGTTCCAACATCGGTATAACGAATTGAATCGCGCTGCCGTACTTCGTCGACATAAAACCCTTCGAGTTGAAGATTTGGAATTTCATTTGAAACGAAACGGATACCGCGATAAGTCTGTGGAAACAAACGCGCTGGCGATGAAAATATGGTTGGTAATTGCGGAACTAAGTCGCCCACAAAAAGCTCATTTTTTCTAAATTTAGCCTTCCCTGTAATGCCTATTTTTCCATAATAGTCGTCACGCGAGTTGTCAGTATTAACTGGGAGTAAGCCACTACGTGCATAGTCATCAGCACGGCTTCCCATCAGGTTAAAACCTGCCATTGCGAGCACATCAACACCAAACCCAACTGTCCCTTCGGTATAACCCGACTGTCCTTTAAAAATTAAACCCTGTGCCCAATCTCTGGCTGCTGTATAGGGATATGGATCTTTTTTATAGTCTCGGTCAAAGTAAAAATTACGGAGTGTCAGCTCAGCTTTACTGTCTGCTATAAACTCAGCATGCACAACTTGACTAAATAATGGGCACAAGCATACCCCCACCCACAATGGTGTCTTTTTCATTTTTTAACTCAACTATTTAATTTTTAATGGATTAAGGTGCTGTTTTAAGAGAGTAGTTTTGCTCTTTCTTACTTCGGTAAAAAGCGCTACCTAAACTCAAAATCAGGAAAATAGCCAAAATAAACACCACACCGTAATAGGCATACAACGTTGCGGGTGCAATACCTTTATCTAAGAAAATGCCTGCAACCGTTGGCGATAAGATTGCCCCAATCCGACCAAAACCAATTGCATAGCCCACACCGCGACTACGGATTTCAGCATCATAAATTGTTGGAGAAATAGAATATAAACCTGCCACACAGCCATTAATGAGTGTGCCAAGTAATAAACCGACTATGAGCGCAATGCTCACTTGAGATGAGACAGCGACAAATAGGAAAACACAGACAGAGGTTAATCCCAGAAATAAGCTGAGGGCATAGAAAATTTTCATACGCGAAGCAAGTAAACCAATAATGGCTGCTCCGAAAATACCACCAATACTAATTAAAATACCGGTACTTACGCCTTGTTCAGGCGACATTCCCATTGAAATCAAAATTTTTGGTGTCCAGCTCATGACAAAGTAAAAGCCAAACATCACTAAAAAGAATGCAAACCAAAGACAAAGTGTCTGGAACCCCTGCTGCCCTGAAAATAATTTACCAATATCACCTGTATTTTTTTGATTATTCTGACCGTAATAAGGTAATGCCTTTAAAGCAGTTAAACCCATACGATTTACTGTTGTGTTAATACGTTCTAGTGCCTGTTTTGGTCTTTTTGCCAACAAATAATCTAAAGATTCAGGTAATAACCATACGCTAATTAATAACATCACTATGGTTGTGATGCCCCCTGCAAAAAAGATTGAACGCCAACCTAAATGCTCAATCAAGGCCAGTGAGAGTACTCCGCCCAGTGTCGCACCAATACCATAACCTGTAGACATTAAGCTCACTGCGAGACTGCGCCAGCGTGCATTGGCATACTCACTTGCCAAGACATTACTACTCGCAAGAATCCCGCCTACCCCAATTCCGGTAATAAACCGAAGTGCTGCCAACATGCCGTGACTTTGCACTAAAGCACAGCCCAACATGCTAAGACCTGCAATTACAAGACAAACCAAGATAAGTAAACGGCGACCGATTTTATCGGCTAAAGGTGCGAGAAAAATTGAACCGGCAGCCATACCAAAAAGACCTGAACTCAGCAATAAGCCAATTTGTGCGCCTGAAAGTGACCATTCTGCTGACACGGACGGAGCGGTAAATGCCATTACCATCACATCAAAGCCATCAATAATATTGAGACAAATACAGATCAAAATGATGAACCATTGATAACGGCTCATATTATTGTGATTGATCTCACTTAGAACATCTCTTTCCATTTGTGCATCTCCCAATGTGGATAAGAGATACACACGACATTGCTAATATGAGCGATTGGGTGGTTATGCATATCCGTATCCATCTTGACCTAGAGGAATATTTGTTTTTTTGAGCATCCTGCTCTTTTTATATACTGAATATTTGGATCCAAAAAATCAACTAAAATTATAAATTGATTATTAAAACATCTATAAACATATAAATTATATAAGTATAAAATTATTAAAAACATAAAATTAGATTGTTTGAATATTTTTATGGATCCACAATAAAAAATCTATTATGATCGATTCCAGAGCATTTTTTAGCCAAAAAAGCTCTGTTCATTTCCATGGAATGCAAGATGCATTTATAAAACTTCAAAGGATTGTGTTATGAAACTCAAAAGAGTAAGCCAGCTTACATTGGGACTTTTTTTTGCCAGCCAATTGTTTTACACAGCGCAAGCAGCATCTCCAAAAAATCAACAACCACCGAATATCATGATTATTTTGGCCGATGATCTTGGATTTTCAGACATTAGTGCCTATGGCAGTGAGATTAAAACACCTCATATTGACAGCCTGTTAAAGCAAGGAAAAATGCTTTTCAATTTTCATGCTTCATCAATGTGTTCACCTATTCGTGCACAGCTTATGACAGGTGCAGATAATCACTTGGTCGGTTTAGGTGCCATGTATGAAACTTCAAAACGACAAGAAAAATTGGTTGGCACCGATAGTCCGCGTGCACTGCTCAAAATTGATGGATATTCAGGTCACTTAACGCAAAATGCTTATACACTCGCAGAAATTTTAAAGACTAAAGATTATTACACCTTCATGGTCGGTAAATGGCACTTAGGCTATGCTCCCGAACAAAACCCTAAAGCCCGTGGTTTTGATCAATCTTTTGCCCTGCTCGATGGCTTCGATTTACATTTTAAAGACCAACCTAAAAACTATCCGCGCAACACCCAATACACGGAAAATGGTCAAAAGGTCACACTGCCTGACCACTACTACTCAACCGACTTTTTTACACAAAAAGCGTTTGAGTACTTAGACAAAAATAAAGCGCAAAAACCATTTTTTGCCTACCTCGCCTATACTGCTCCCCACTGGCCAATACAGGCACCAGCTCATTATAGAGACTTATATAAAGGTAAATACGATCAAGGCTACGATGCGATTCGCAAACAACGCTTTGAGAAACAAAAGCAATTAGGATTAATTCCTACAAATGCAAAATATCCAGTCGAACGTGGTAACCAAGCTTTAGGCACCAAAAGCTGGAATGAACTCACCCCACAAGAGCGCAAATATGAAGCGCGTAAAATGGAAGTTTATGCGGGCATGGTTACCCAGTTAGACGACCGCGTGGGTGATGTCATTCAATATCTTAAAAAGCATCATTTATATGACAACACTTTGATTGTGTTTATGTCAGATAACGGCGCTGAAGGTGGTGATCATAATTTCCCAATGGGTGATGCCGATAATCGCTATGAAAATATAGGCAATGCCAGCTCATATGTTTATATGGGACCACGATGGGCCGAAGTCAGCAGTACACCATTCACCTATTGGAAATCAGCTGCTTCGGAAGGTGGAGTACGTGTTCCATTTATTGTTAAATCACCTGTGCAAATTTCTAAACAACGTGGAATCAACAATAACTTTGTGACAGTCAGAGATATATTCCCGACTGTTATGGAACTCGCGGGTATTCAAAATAATCAAATCTATCCAACTTCAAGCACTAAAATTAAACCGTCGGGCTTTAGCCTAATTCCTGCTTTTAAGGATAATACTGCCCGTATTCGCCCTGTTAATTATTATGACTTTAAAGAATTGCATGGCAGCCGCTACGCCAAAACTGACGAATGGAAACTTGTTGAAAACTCACCTTCTAAATTTAAAAGCCACGGTTGGGAACTCTACAATTTAAAAACAGATTTTAATGAGCAACATAATGTTTATGCAGAACATCCTGAGATTGTCAAAGTCTTAAATGATAAATATTTAAGATATGCCGATGAAAATGGTGTTGTGGATTTTGAGCAATACAACAAAAAGTAGAGAAAACCTGATGAAACAGATCATGATGCTTTCATTGTTTCTCTTACTTTGTGCGTGCCAAAAAACCACGCCTCAACTAGAACAGACCACCTTGCTCGACTTAGGCAGCAAAGCTAAATGTAATTCTTATTCGGGCCTTCCTTCGGGTTGGCCTAAAAATAAAGAAGCAGGCATGATCAAGCTTCCGCAAGGAAAAATTGTTTTAGGCACCACACAAGGTTATGAAGATGAACGCCCATTAAACTTACAGGCAACTTCAGTTCCCGATTTTTTAATTGATGCAACTGAAGTCACCAATGCCCAATTTCAAGAGTTTGTTAAACAAACGGGTTATGTCACCGATGCAGAAAAGCAAGGCGGTGCGGCCATGTTTGTACAACCTGAGCATCCAGTTGAAGAATTACAGTGGTGGAAATTTGGAAAAGGTGCCAATTGGAAACACCCATGGGGCTTAAATAACTCTAAACAACCTGCACCTCATGAGCCTGTACGTATGGTGACATGGAATGATGCTTATGCTTATGCAAACTGGCTAGGTCATGACTTACCGACCGAACTTGAATGGGAATATGCAGCTAAAGGTTTTCAGCAAAACTCCGACATTGGCCCCACCCATGAAGGCCATATTGTAGCCAACTTCTGGCAAGGTGAATTTCCATACAAAAATGTTCAGGAAGATGGTTTTAAGGATGTGGCCCCTGTTGGTTGTTTTAGCAAAAACCCATTTGGCTTATACGACTTGATTGGCAATGTATGGGAATGGACGCAAACACCCTATACAGGTCCAAGAGATCATCATATGGGAGATCCATCGAAATATCGGCAAAGTCACGAACAGATTTTGCAATACACGATTAAAGGTGGGTCTTATTTATGCGCAACCAACTATTGCGCGCGTTATCGTGCTGCCGCGAGGCATCCACAAGAACTCGACCTTGCCACCAGCCATGTCGGATTTAGAACAGTAAAACGCTTTTAAACGGATTTAAAAATGAAGCATATTTTTATTTATGGGATTTTCTTCTCAGGGACGACCCTTGCCTGCTGTTTAGCTCATAGCGCAGTCGATGTTAATTTTCAAAATACACTCACACTAAAAACATTCAACTTCGACAGACAATATGAAAATGGGACCAGCCCCGATACTCACAGCTTGAGCCAAGGTCTGATCTATCGTGGCGACTGGTCAACCAAGCTTAATGAGGTTCAGGTACACCTCAATCCAAGCATTCAATATGCTTATCGCCTAAGTAGCGACCAACACACCAATGATATGGTCATACCCTTTGACCCTAACACAAAAAAACAAGCACAAGACTACGTTAAATATGGCTTAGGAGCTGGAGTTGAATATCAAAACTTTCGCATGAATATAGGTGAAATCACTCCCGACTCACCACTTACCCCACAAGTCGACACACATCAATTACGAGTGAACTACAAAGGCTTGGAATTAAAATATAAGACACCGCAACAAAATTTCGAGCTGGGTTTGATTAACCGTTATTCACCCAAAAATGAGGAGGACTATCACAAACTCGCCATATCAAAACATGAATCTGACGGACTCTATTTCTTTCAATGGGACGGCAAAACACCACGGTACCACTGGAAATTTTATAATGGCTATTTAACTGACCTCATCAATCAAAGTTACCTTGCTTTTGATTATCAATGGACAAAGCAGCACACCACAAAATTACGTGTGTTTCGCCACGATGATGTCGGTAAATCAAAGCTTGGTGAATATGACAATACATCCATAGGCGCTATGCATTTCATCAAACATGGCAACTTTACAACCGGAATTGGCTATCAAGAAAACTTTGGCAAAGATGGTATTCCAAAACTCGATAATATGCCCATTCCTCACATGGTGAACTGGACCTTAGGCGCGTTTACCAAAGCAGATGAAAAGTCTTATCATTTCGTTGCTTCCTATGACTTTAAAAACTATATCAAGGGTTTAAAAGTGACCTATAAATATATTTATGGCGACTCTTTTCAAACCATGAATCAAAACGATTTTGAGCAAGAAAGTGATGTGTTGATTCAGTACGACCTAAATGCTTGGATTAAAAATCTTAAGTTTCTTTTCTAAAATATTAACTACGACACCAAACATGGCAAAAGTCTGGATGAACAGCGCATGATGCTTCATTACACTTTTAATTTCTAAATTTTCACGCCCCATAATGGCTATAGTTACAGCCATTATGGATCCAAATAAACCAATAAAAAATTTCGTCTTAAAATTCCAAAGAAACGTAAAAGTCCTTAACAATAGTTAAAAATATACAAATTAACCAACCTTAAAGAACAATATTTTTGAATAAATATACTGCTTATCAATTGACCAATATTTTTATTTATTATAAATTGGATCCAATAAGTGATAAGGAGTCGTCACAAATGTTTATTAAAAATGCTTGGTATGTCGCTTGCCGTCCAGAAGAAATCCAAGATAAACCATTAGGTCGCACCATCTGTGGTGAAAAAATCGTTTTTTATCGTGGTAAAGAAAACCAAGTTGCAGCCGTTGAAGATTTTTGTCCGCATCGTGGTGCCCCACTCTCACTTGGCTATGTCGAAGATGGCAACCTTGTCTGTGGCTACCATGGCTTAGTCATGGGTTGTGACGGAAAGACCGTTTCAATGCCAGCCCAACGTGTAAATGGTTTCCCTTGCAATAAAGCATATGCAGTTGTTGAAAAGTTCGGCTTTATTTGGGTATGGCCAGGTGAAAAGGCTTTAGCAGATGAAGCAAAACTCCCAACTTTAGAATGGGCAGATCATCCGGAATGGAGCTATGGCGGAGGCTTGTTTCACATTCAGTGCGACTATCGCCTAATGATCGACAACCTAATGGATTTAACCCATGAGACCTATGTTCACTCAAGCAGTATTGGGCAAAAAGAAATTGATGAAGCCCTGCCAGTGACTAAAGTTGACGGTGACCATGTCATTACCGAACGCTATATGGAAAATGTGATCGCACCTCCATTTTGGCAAATGGCCCTTCGCGGCAATCATTTAGCAGATGATGTACCTGTCGACCGTTGGCAACGTTGCCACTTCTTTGCGCCAAGTAATGTCCACATTGAAGTAGGTGTAGCGCATGCTGGACATGGCGGTTATCACGCACCGAAAGATAAAAAAGTTTCCTCAATCGTGGTCGATTTTATTACACCGGAAACTGAAACATCACATTGGTATTTCTGGGGAATGGCACGTAACTTCCAGCCAGATAATGCTGAACTCACCGATCAAATTCGTGAAGGCCAAGGCAAAATCTTTACTGAAGATTTAGAAATGCTGGAGCAACAGCAGCAAAATATTTTAAACAATCCACATCGCAAGTTACTGATGCTCAACATCGACGCAGGCGGTGTCCAGTCTCGTAAAGTGATTGACCGACTACTTGCCGAAGAAAATAAAACACCTCCTGAAACGTCCACACAGAAGTTTCCAAACATTCGGATTATTTAAAGGAGCATGGACATGGACGTTATCATTCAAAAAATTCACCAGCTCACCCCGACCATTCGTGCATTTGAATTGGTTGCAGCAAATGGTACGGAGCTGCCGAGTTTTGAAGCAGGTGCACACATTGATGTGCATCTGAAAAATGGCCTCACCCGTCAGTATTCACTTTCAAACTGCTGCACTGAAAAACATCGCTATGTCATTGGTGTTTTACATTATGCCAATTCACGCGGTGGCTCACGTTGCATCCACACCGAATATCGTGAAGGCGATCATTTAAAAATTGGTGAACCGCGTAATTTATTTGAGATTCATCCTCAAACCAAACAAGCAGTTTTATTTGCTGGTGGTATTGGTATTACCCCTATTTTGTCGATGGCGTATCGACTTAAGGCGGCCAATATACCTTTTGAGTTGCACTACTTTGTTCGTAGTCATGAAATGATTGCTTTCTATGGCAACTTAACCGAGCATTTTGGTGACCAAGTCCATTTTCATATTCAAGATCAACCCGACACTGAATGTAATATGGCAGAGGTTTTGGGTCAGAGTTCACCAGATAGACACTTATATGTATGCGGTCCAACAGGATTTATGCAGTTTGTCATGAGCTCAGCCGAACAAGCGGGTTGGCATAGCGAACAGTTACATCAAGAGCATTTTGTCGCGCAAAAAGTAGATACGTCCAACAATGAAGCTTTTACTATTGAAGTGAAAGGTACGGGCCGCCGAATTGAAGTATTGCCAGAGCAGACTGCAACAGAAGCATTAATTGCAAATGGTTTTGATATTCCTGTTTCATGTGAACAAGGCATTTGCGGCACATGTATTACCCGCGTTGTAGAAGGTATACCTGATCATCGGGATCTATTTATGACTGATGAGGAGCATGCACTAAATGACCAATTTACGCCTTGTTGTTCTCGTGCAAAAACTAAACATCTTGTAATTGAGCTTTAACTCGAAAATTCCTTTATTCAAAATAAAGGAACTTTTCACTTTAAGTGCTGAGAACATTTCTTAGCGTTTCACCTAAAATCACCACACTACTGTGTTCACGCATTAATGTTTCAGCACGCCCTGCCTGACGATTTACCAATGCATCGAAAATCGAACAATGCTGCAAATGTGCATAGTGCAAACGGCGATATTCTGACAAAGCTTGGTTCTGGTCATAGGTAATGGCTTGGGCAGAAGCCATCGGCAATTGGTTGTTTTTAGCCAACGCTTGGATGAGCGCAACGTTTTGCGCTCCCTCAATAATGGTGTCATGAAAGATGACATTAAAATGGTGATAACGCTCTAGCTCAGCATCGCCAAACTCGTCTTTTTCATTAAAGAGTTTTTCCGTTTCCTGAATGCAATGTTGCAAGGTCTTTTTTGCTCTTCGCTTAAGCCTTGCTCTGCCAAAGTTTTCGCAGCCAACCCTTCAAGCACACCGCGCACTTCAAGTGCGTCATGCACCAGTTTTCCGGAAATTTCACGAACCGTATAACCACGAGTTGGGTTTTTAATGAGGAGACCTTCTTGTTCGAGCAACCGAAAGGCTATACGAACAGGCTGGCGTGAAACGCCAAGTAACTCGGCAGTAGGAATCTCGGCAATTCTGGCACCGCCTTCAAGTTCCCCTGAAATAATCATTTTTCTTAGTTTTAGTAAAACTTGTTGTCCTGAAGACATTCGTTGCCACACATCATCAAAAACGTCACTTTGATGCTAGCAAGTTCATTTGCAAAATGAAATCAATTTTCTGTGTGAATCATTACTTAGCAATTTAACTCAACCTAAACAAACACACTTATTTAAAATTTTTAAGATTATTGACCATAATATCGAGATTATTACGGATCAAATAAGCCAAGTTAATATCAATGCCTTCAAGCATTTTTTCTTCGACTTTTAAAACCACTTCATTGCATTTGTTTAATTTTTCAATCCCGCTTTCGGTCAGGGTAATTAAAATACGGCGGCCATGTGTCGGGTCCGGTTTTTTCTCAATCCAGCCATTCACCAGTAAATCTTGCAAAATTTTGTTGGCAGATTGCGGCTTTATGAAAGAACGCTCAGCAAGCTTGGCATTGGATAAATTACTTTTTGAAGCTAAAACAGAAAGTGCGGTAAATTGCGGTAAGGTAATTTCAAGCTCTTTTAAATGTTCTGTTAAATGTTTACTAATAATTCGGTCAACACGAGCAATCATGTAACTTAACTTAGGCTCATCTTCTACTTTTTTTTGAACTAAATTCGAACGTACCATAACCTTTCAATCATCATAAGAAAATCTGTAGTGAAAGTATGAGGTTCTAACCCCATACTTTCGTTAAAACTTAGCGAGCACCTGAGCTTTGTACTAAATGTACAGGCTGTTTAGGTTTTTTGACAAGAAGTAATGCAGAGATCGCTGCAATTAAGATCACTGGAATACTTGAACCAATCACGATGGTCGAGCTTTGTCCAAGCGAGAGTAAAAAACCAGCCATTAAAGGTCCAGCAAACGAACCAATACGCCCGATTGCAACCGCAGCGCCAACTCCGGTTCCACGCATTTCGGTTGGATAATACATGGCAGCCAAACCATACAACGCCGATTGCCCACCCACAATGAATAAGCCACAACCCACTGCCGAAAGTGCAAGTAAAGCAACGGTTGGAGAAATTGCTAAACAGCATAGTGAGAATAAAATGCCGAGATAAATTAGCTTAATCACAAAGCTCATGCGTAATTTATCAAGCAATACGCCCATGAGGATTGAACCTAAAATTCCGCCAACGTTGTAGCCCATCTGTACATAGTTCGCCTGTAGTTTTGATAGGCCCTGCGCACCCATGAGTAACGGCAACCAGTTCAACAAGAAATACAACACCACCAGCGTGCAGAAAAAGCTTATCCAAAGCTGAATGGTCGACATACGGCGTTCTTTCGCAAATAAAACCTCAAAGAATGGCGTGGTTTGCTGTGCTTGAACTTTGCGTTGCAGGTAGTCATTTGACTCAGGTAAAAAGCGCATAATCAGTGGGATTAGTAAAATAGGTGCAATCCCCCGATATAGAAAATATGACGCCACTCTGCATCGCCTGCCAACGACATAGCAACGACGGAAGTGAGTAAGCCACCAAAAGGAATGCCACTATACATCACACTAACCGCAGTACCTTTGTGCTGGTCAGGCACAGCTTCAGAGGCAAGCGTAATCATCATGGGTAGCGCCCCACCCATTCCCAAACCCGTACAAAAACGAATAAGCAGTAACAGACTAAAATTGGCCGCATAGGCGGTTAGCAAAGACATAATTCCAAAAAGTAAGATACTAAAAATCAGAATTTTCTTACGCCCGACAATATCGGCAAACCGACCACCTAATATTGCGCCTGGGAGTGTTCCCAAAATTGCAGCACTAAATGCCCACGCCATCTGGGCATTATCTAACATAAACTCAGCCCGCATTCGTGGAGCGGCTACCCCCATTGATTGAAGATCAAATCCTTCAAAAATCGCTATGGCAAAGCACAGTAGCAACGTGATTTTTGCCCTTGAAGGCTGTCCTGATATTTTTTCCATTGTGTTGTCCTTTATTGACTAGTCGTTCCATTTAGCCCTTTGTGTATTATTTTTAAACACACCAAAAATATCAGTTAAACTTATTAAAAAATCAACATATTTTTATTTAAAATTAATTTTTAAAATAATTAATGTTTAAAATACAACAAATTATAAAATATTTATAAAATTTTCCAAAAAAGACTTGAATGTAAGTTTAACTGATATTAGATTAAATCCCAGAACAGCAAGAAATCATTCAAGGAGTATGAAGATGAGTTATGAAAACCGCTGGGAAACAGTAGATGTTAAAGTTGAAGATGGAATTGCATGGGTTACTTTAAACCGCCCTGAAAAGAAAAATGCCATGAGCCCAACCCTCAATCGTGAAATGATTGATGTGCTTGAAACCCTTGAGCTTGATCAAAATGCTAAAGTTTTGGTTCTGACTGGTGCAGGCGACTCTTGGACAGCGGGTATGGATTTGAAGGAATATTTCCGTGAAGTCGATACTCAACCAGAGATTTTCCAAGAGCGTATTCGTCGTGACTCATGTCGTTGGCAGTGGCAACTTCTTCGTATGTATTCAAAACCAACCATTGCTATGGTCAATGGCTGGTGCTTTGGAGGCGGTTTCTCACCTTTAGTGGCATGTGACCTAGCAATTGCAGCAGATGAAGCAACTTTCGGTTTATCTGAAATTAACTGGGGTATCCCACCGGGCAACCTTGTAAGCAAAGCAATGGCAGATACGGTAGGTCATCGTGCATCTTTGTATTACATCATGACGGGTAAAACTTTTAGCGGTAAAGAAGCCGAAACCATGGGCCTTGTGAACAAAAGCGTACCGCTTGCCCAATTAAAAGCAGAAGTGACTGAACTTGCAAATTGCTTACTTGAGAAAAACCCTGTGGTTCTTCGTACCGCTAAAAATGGCTTTAAGCGTTGTCGTGAACTGACATGGGACCAAAACGAAGATTACTTATATGCCAAACTCGATCAATGTATCCACCGAGATACTGAAAATGGTCGCCAAGAAGGTTTGAAACAATTCTTAGATGAAAAATCAATTAAACCGGGTTTACAGAGTTATAAACGTACTGGTTAACTTTTGATTCTTTAATGGCAACGTAAGGACGCAACCCATGCAAAATGTACAGTTACTTATTCACGGTCAATCTGTTGATGCATCAAATCAGGCAACTTTTGAGCGTATTAGTCCAATTGATGGAACGGTAGCAACTAAAGCTGCTGCTGCAACATTGGAAGATGTTGATCGTGCCATCGATTCGGCACAGCAAGCTTTTAAAGTTTGGTCGAAGCTCTCGCCTACCGAGCGCCGTTTACGCTTATTAAAAGCAGCCGATTTAATGGACCAAAAAACCGAGCAATTCATTCAAACTGGAATGCAAGAAACAGGTTCAACTGCAACATGGTATGGGTTTAATGTTCACCTTGCTGCCAACATGTTACGTGAAGCAGCAGCAATGACCACACAAATTGACGGGAGTCTGATTCCGTCAGATGTGCCGGGCAATCTTGCGATGGGTGTACGAGTTCCTTGCGGTGTGATTGTAGGAATTGCACCTTGGAATGCGCCTGTCATTTTGGCAACACGTGCGCTTGCCATGCCTTTGGCTTGTGGCAACACCGTTGTATTAAAAGCATCGGAAGCTTGTCCAGCAACACATCGTCTCATTGGTGAAGTGTTACATGAAGCAGGTCTGGGTGAAGGTGTGGTGAATGTGATTACGCATGCCACCGAAGATGCACCACAAATCGTGGAGCGCTTAGTGTCTCATCCAGCCGTGAAGCGCATTAATTTTACCGGTTCAACCAAAGTCGGCAAAATTATTGCCGAGACTGCTGCTAAATATTTAAAACCTGTTTTACTTGAACTCGGTGGTAAAGCCCCTGTTGTGGTTTTAAATGAAGCTGACATTAATGAAGCCGTAAATGCAGTCGCTTTTGGAGCGTTCTTTAATCAGGGTCAAATTTGTATGTCGACCGAACGTGTTTTGGTTCAAGATAAAATTGCCGACCAGTTTATTGAAAAGTTGATTGAGAAAACCCGTTCTATTCAGGCAGGTAATCCAACCTCAAAAGACAATGTATTGGGTGTTTTAGAAAGTCGCCGTGCTGCAAACCGTATTCAGCATTTGCTGGAAGATGCTCAAAACAAAGGTGCTGACTTACCTTTAGGTATTCATATTGAAGACACCACCATGCAACCGACGCTGGTGCTCAATATTAAACCTGACATGCTGCTTTACCGTGAAGAATCATTTGGACCTGTATGCACAGTTCAACGTTTTTCAAGCATTGAAGAAGGCGTAGCACTGGCAAATGACAGCGAGTTTGGTCTGTCTTCGGCAGTGTTTAGCCAGAATATTTCACAGGCATTAGAAGTCGCTAAACAGATTGATTCGGGTATTTGTCATATTAACGGCGCAACCGTACATGACGAAGCTCAAATGCCATTTGGCGGAACAAAATCGAGTGGTTACGGACGTTTTGGTAGTAAAGCATCTATTGCCGAGTTTACCGATTTACGCTGGATTACCATTCAAACCCAATCACGTCATTACCCGATTTAGTCAGGGTAATGCGGACAACAACATATTAAATAAAAATTGCATGATGCAAAAAATAAAGCGCAGTGATGCGCTTTCCATGGAGTGAAAGAAATGCAAATGAATGCCACTCAATCACAAGACCGCGAACGGTTCGTAAAATTAGGGCAACACGATATTCATTATCACTATAAAGATCAAACGCTCTATATCAGCCCAAAAGAGCAATTAAAACCGTATCCACAAAAACTGACAGATCGGTTAATTCATTTTGCACAAACCAAACCCGAACATATTTTTGCAGCAAAACGCAATGCTCAAGGCGAATGGGTCAAACTGAGTTATGCAGAAGTTCTACAACGCGCATGGCACATTGCTCAGGCATTACATGACCGTAATTTAAGCCAAGAACGACCACTCGTTATTTTAAGTGGTAATGATCTTGAGCATTTAACACTCTCTATGGGTGCTATGCTGGCAGGTGTACCTTTCTCGGCTATTTCCCCTGCCTACTCTCTTATTTCTCAAGACTTCGGCAAACTCAAACATGTGTTTGAAGTGCTCACACCAGGTATGGTTTATGCCAGCGATGGACAAGCCTTTGCCAAAGCCATTCAGGCATGTATTACATCCGATATTGAAGTGATCACAAATAAAGGGATTGTAGGCGATCAGATCTGCACGTCTTTTCAATCGCTGTTAGATACACCAGTTTCAAATGTTCAAGAATTTTATCAAACCCTTGATGAAAACCAGATTGCTAAATTTCTGTTTACATCAGGTTCAACTAAATTACCTAAGGCTGTACCGACCACACATTTAATGTTGTGTGTTAATCAGCAAATGTTATTGCAGACTTTCCCTGAGTTTGAAGAAACACCGCCTGTCCTACTCGACTGGCTGTCTTGGCACCACACGTTTGGTGGTAGTCACAATGTCGGCATCGCACTCTATAACGGCGGTACCATTTACGTTGATGATGGCAAACCCGTTGCAGGAAAATTTGACGAAACCATTCGTAATCTCAAAGAAATTTCTCCAACAGTTTATTTAAATGTGCCAAAAGGTTGGGAAGAACTCACCGAAGCTTTAGAAAAAGATGAAGAATTAAGAGACCGCTTTTTTGCCAAAGTTAAAATTTTATTCTTTGCCGGTGCTGCACTTTCAGAAGCGGGCTGGAACAGACTCGATAAAATTGCTCAGCAACATTGCGGAGAAAAAATTCGCATAATGAGTGGATTGGGCATGACCGAAACAGCACCCTCTTGCGCTTTTACAACTGGCCCACGCGTGATGGCAGGTTTTATTGGTTACCCTGCTCCGGGATGTGAAATCAAGCTAGTGCCATGTGGTGACAAACTTGAGTTTTGCGTTCGTGGCAAACACGTCATGAAAGGCTATTGGCGCTTAAAGGCGGACCAGCAAAGTACTATTTTTGATGATGAAGGCTTTTTCCATACAGGCGATGCCGTTCGTTTAGTCGATATCAATGATCCGACTAAAGGCCTAATGTATGACGGACGAATTGCCGAAGACTTTAAACTCAATACGGGTACTTTTGTGAATGTCGGCACACTACGCAACAAGGTACTGATTCAAGGTAATTTACTGATTCAGGATGTTTGTATTACTGGTTCAAATCTAAATGCTATTGGCTTTCTGATTTTTCCAAAATTAGAAGCATGTGCTCAATATGCAGGTCTTAAGCTGGGCGAACATTCTGCAGCAGAGATACTGCAACACCCTAAAGTCCAACAATGGTTCCGCCAATTTTTAACGACCTTTAATAAAGATGCGACTGGCAGCTCAAATACA
This sequence comes from Acinetobacter sp. FDAARGOS_559, assembly GCF_003940475.1. Classification (NCBI taxonomy): domain Bacteria; kingdom Pseudomonadati; phylum Pseudomonadota; class Gammaproteobacteria; order Moraxellales; family Moraxellaceae; genus Acinetobacter; species Acinetobacter sp. FDAARGOS_559. Next base: position 3,682,727 of record NZ_RKJG01000005.1, on the reverse strand, counting down.
GTCTCAATGCTTTATTTAATGACTGAACCACCTCAACTCGATGCAGGCGAAGTGACCGATAAAGGCAACCTCAATCAAAGCAGTATTACGAAACGTCGTGCCGCTTTAATTGATGAGCTTTATCAAAAGCAGACTGATAACCCACTGATTATTCGGGTGCCCACCTTAAAACAATAAGCAATTGAAATAAAAAAGGAAGCTCAAACTTCGATTTGGGCCTTAGCCTCACTTTTGCCAAAAAAGGTTCAACATGCCACACGATACAGAATTTGAACTATTTCGGGACAGCTATCGCAGGTTCTTAAAAGAACAGGTTGCTCCATACTACGAACAATGGGAACACGATGGTCTTATCCCACGTGATCTATGGCTTCGTCTTGGGGAAAATGGTTTTTTGTGTGTTGATGTGCCTGAGGAATATGGCGGCTATGGCGCTCCTGTTCATTACTCCCTCATGCTGGTTCAAGAAACTGCTCAAGCGGGCTTTGCGTCTTTAGCTGTTGCCATTGGTGGGCAAAATGAGTTGGTCTCTCCTTATCTACAAAATATCGGATCCGAAGAGCAAAAACGTTATTGGTTACCGAAAATGGTGACAGGTGAAGTCGTCACTGCAATTGCCATGACAGAGGCCAATGCGGGTTCAGACTTACAGGCTATACGCACTCAAGCCATTTTAGAAAATGGCCAATATCGTGTGAATGGTTCAAAAACGTTTATCTCAAATGGCTTGCATGCCGACCTGATCGTTCTGGTAGCAAAAACTGATCCTCAAGCCAAAGCAAAAGGTATTTCGATTTTTTTAGTTGATGCAGCTTTAGACGGTGTTAAAAAAGGCCGCTCTTTACAAAAAATCGGGCTGCATGCCCAAGATACAGCCGAACTATTTTTTGATGATGTTTGTGTGCCTGTAACTCAGCGTTTGGGGGAAGAAGGACAAGGCTTTGCTTATTTAATGCAAGAGTTACCTCGCGAACGTTTGAGTATTTCCATGATGGCTTTGGGGTCAATTTTAGGCGCTATCGAACTGACCAAAGACTATGTATTAGAGCGTAAAGCTTTCGGGCAACCTTTAAGCCACATGCAAAACACACGCTTCGTGCTCGCAAACGCGCAAATCAAAGCCAAAGCCGCCCAAGCTTTTGTAGACCAATGTGCGGCGCTGTATCAACAACACCAGTTAAGCGTGACTCAAGTTGCCGCACTGAAATGCTTTATTACCGATGTCCAATGTGAAGTGATTGACCAATTACTTCAGCTTTTTGGTGGCTACGGTTACATGCAGGAATACCCGATTTCACGCTTTTTTGTGGATGCGCGGGTACAAAAAATTTATGGGGGAACCAATGAAATTATGAAAGAAATCGTCGCCCGAGAACTGCTCGGAAAATAATTCGATTTAAAAACCAAACAAAGCAGACACAACAACTATGCCTTGTTGAAAACAAAAAATGATATTTCAGGAAGAAATGCTATGTCGAAATTATGGATGTACTCTACCCTTATGCTCTCAGGTTCAGTGTGGGCTGGCAGTTTTATTGATAATAGTTCAGTAGAACTCACCACACGTAATTTCTATTTTGACCGCGACTACCAAGAGCAATCTGCTTACCCTGCTGCCAAGGACTGGACACAAGGTTTTATTCTTAAAGCCAATTCAGGTTATACCGAAGGGACTGTCGGTTTTGGGCTGGATGTGCTTGCAACGGCAGGTTTTAAACTTGATGCCGATGCAGAGCATGGAGGTACAGGTAACTTACCTAGAGACACGCGCACCAATGAGCCTGCCGACTCTTATGGCGAAATTGGGGTCACAGCAAAAGCGAAAATGAGTCAGACTGAACTACGCATTGGTACCCTAATGCCAATGAATCCTGTTTTAGTGGCTTCACCTGCTCGTTTGCTTCCTCAAACTTATCGAGGAATTTCACTAACCAGTAAAGATATTAAAGATTTTGATTTACAGGCAGCCTACCTCGATAAAGTGAATCATCGTGATTCGACCAACTATGAAAAAATTAAAATTTCTGGGGTGAATGGACGATTTAAAAGTGCCGAAACTGATGGACTCTATTATTTAGGTGGAAACTATCAGTTTAATCCTGCACTCAAACTCACCGCTTTCTACATGGATGTTGATGATCTTTATAACCAAACCATGGTCGGCGCACTACACCAACACAAAATTAATGACACCACTAATTTTAGCTCTCAATTACGTTACTACCGCAGCCGAGATGACGGACAAGCAAAAGCAGGCTTAGTCGATAATGACCTTTATCATGCGCATTTCGAACTTAAACATCAAAACCATAAATTTATTTTTGGAACCTTCCAACATCACGGCGACACCGCGTTCCCGTATTTAACGGGAGGTGAAACGGGTCTACTCATTGATACATGGCCAGGTGAGTTTTTAAACCCAAAAGAAAAAGCCTATAGCTTCCGTTATGAATATGACTTTAAAGATTATGTACCGGGTTTACGGTTTATGACTCGTTACACCACAGGTCACAATATTTATGCACCTAACTTAGGTGGGACCAATTTAAAAGAACGCGAAACAGACTTTGATTTAGGCTACACCGTTCAAAGTGGCTGGTTAAAAAATCTAGGGCTACGCGCGCGCTATGCCATTTATGACAACAACATGCTCTCTACAGCCAATATCAAACCTGTAAACGAAACCCGTATCAACATCGACTACACATGGAAATTTAAATAATTCAAAACCAGAGGTTCTATCACACATAGAACCTCTTTTTATTTCGGGAAATTCATCATGAAGAAAGTTGTAACACTACTCTGCGGAATTTGTCTCTTTAGCCTGACTCATGCCGAAACGCAATATAACCCACCACCTATTCAGCTTGAGCCTTTAGCAAAATTTAGTGTTGATCTAAATGCGCCTGTTTGGGAGTTAGGCACCACCAGTGATGCAGGTAAACGCCGAGTTATTCCTATTACAGGCGGGACATTTGAAGGTAAATCCCTTAAGGGCCGCATTTTAAATAATGGCGCAGATTGGCAAATTGTCGACAGTAAAGGACTGGCCATTATTGATACGCGATATTTGTTAGAAACCGATGATGGTGCGCTTATTTACCTTCAAACCAAAGGTTACCGCCATGGCTCGGCAGAGACGCTAAAACAGCTTGCCCAAGGCAAAGATGTCGACCCGAAAAACTACTATTTCAAAATTACCATGCAGTTTGAAACCAGCTCACCTAAATACTCATGGCTTAACCAGACCGTTGCGGTAGGCAGTGCAATGCGCTTGGGTAAAGCAGTTATTTATGATGCCTATACCCTGAAATAATAATTTTTATAACACCTACAAAAAGGATGGAGCCTTCATTATGGATCAAAAAACTTTAGAACACTTACCGCCCATCCATCAGCATTTGGGTGGACATAATATCCATTGGAATGACCAAAACACTGAACTCACCATCCACTACACGGCGCTAGAAAGCTTTACCAATCCACGCGGCACCGTTGAAGGCGGCATGATCTGCGCCATGCTTGACGATGTGATGGGACTTTTTGCATATCTCGCTAATGACCGTAAACCCGCTACCACCATCAACTTAACGATGGATTTTTTAAGACCCTGTGCTGTGGGCGAAGTCATTACAAAATGCCGATTCATTAAACAAGGCAAAACTGTACTAAATCTCGAAAGTGAAGCTTGGCAAAACAACAAAATGATTGCACGAAGCACAGCTAATTTTTTGGTTTTAGATTAATTGCAAACATTCATTCAATAAGGATATGAATAAATGAATTACACCAACAATAAACGAATTTTGACCCGCTCCGCTTTGGTGCTTGCCATGCTTAGTTCTTTGGCAGGCTGTGGAAGTGATAATGATGACACAACGGTTCCGTCAACAACCAAACCACCGCAGTTATCTCCTGCTGTTGGCGTAAAAATGACAGGAAGCTGTTCAGACTTACTCGGATTTCAGTACAACAATACCGTTATTAGCTCAGCTACCCTTCAAGAAGCAGGTACATTGACTGTCGCCAACAAACCGATTGGTGCACATTGTTTGGTCAAAGGTTATATGGATCAACGGGTAAGCCCTGTCGATGGACAAACTTATCAAATTGGTTTTGAAATGCGCTTACCAATAGACTGGAACGGCCGTTTCCTCTATCAAGGTAATGGCGGAACCGATGGTAATTTAGTGCCTGCAACAGGTCAGGTCGGCAGCGGTGGTCCACTGACCAATGCTTTACATGATGGTTTTGCGGTTATTTCCTCCGACGCCGGACATAATGCTTCACAAAATCCAATGTTCGGTTTAGACCCTCAAGCTAGAATTAACTACGGCTACGGTGCGATTACCAAACTCACGCCTATGGCAAAAAATCTAATTAAAGCCGCATATGGTAAATTGCCAGACCGCTCCTATGCAGGCGGTACATCTAACGGTGGGCGTCATGCCATGATTGCTGCAACTCGTTTGGGTAACCAATATGATGGAATTTTAGCAAGTACACCGGGTTTTCATTTACCTCGTGCAGCCGCGGCTCAGCTCTACACAGCGCAGCAGCTTCGTCGTGTAGCAACAGATGAAAATGACCTAAGTACCGCACTTACTCTTTCAGAGCGTAAAGTATTAGCAAAAGCGATTTTAGATCGATGCGATGCTTTAGACGGTGTTACAGATGGACTGGTTCAAGACGTCGAGGCTTGCCGTACAGCTTTTGATATTCATAAGCATGTACCCGTTTGCTCAAGCACAAGAGACGGTACTTGTTTAAGCCCCGAACAAATTGATGTATTAGCCAACATTTACCGTGGTCCTGTAAATTCGGCTAGACAAGCCCTCTATGCAACCCAGCCTTTCGACCCCGGTTTAGTCGGCAGTAACTGGGCAAGCTGGAAATTTGAATCTTCGGTGGGAACAGCACGTGACCCCGTTGCAGTCGGCATTCTTTTTCAGGTTCCACCAGACCCAACTGTGACTCAAAACTCTAGACAATTTGCCTTTAATTTTAACTTCGATACCGACTATCCAAAACTATCAGCAACCAATGATGTTTATACCGAAAGTTCCATGTCATTCATGATGCCACCTGATGAATTGAATTTGGATAAACTCCGTAATCACGGTGGAAAAATGATTGTGGTACAAGGCACAGCAGACGGTGTTTTCTCTGTAGATGACACCCAAAATTGGTACGATCAACTGCTACAACACTATAAAAATGATGCAAAAGGTACAGCACCTGAATTTGCACGTTTCTTTAGAGTTCCGGGCATGAACCATACCCGTGATGGCATTGCGACCGACCAATTTGATGCATTGACTGCTTTAGTCAACTGGGTGGAATACGGGCAAGCACCTGACAAAATCATTGCAACTGCACGCGGTGCAGGTAACCCGAGTGGTCAAGTGAATACTGAACTTCCTCAAGACTGGGCGCCTGACCGTACTCGTCCACTTTGCCCTTACCCACTGATTGCTCGTTACAATGGTCAAGGTGATAGCGAAAAAGCTGAAAACTTTAGCTGTAAATAACACCGTATAAAATTAAAAGAGAGCTTAAATAAGCTCTCTTTTTTATCTTGATCTTAGCTCAAGCTTTACTGCTTAAACTTTTTAATACTTTTAGACAAATGAGCTCGCATCATTTGTCGGGCCAATAAACCGTCCTGATCCACAATTGCGTTATAAATATTGACATGATCATGGTGAACCGCTTTTAAATATTCTTCGCGATTTTCAGGACTTTGCTCAATAGATTTAACACGTGCACGTGGAATAATTTTTTCACCCAGATACTTTAAAAAATCAACGAAATATTGGTTTTCAGAAGCTTCAGCAATGGCAATATGGAAATCATAGTCAGCTTTTACCGTACCATCATTTGCATCTGAAGAAATATGTCGTTCAAAGTCTTCAAGCGCAGCTTTCATTTTATCGATGTGGATTTGCTTACGGCGCTCAGATGCTAAAAAGACAGCTTCAGACTCAAGGCTAATCCGAAGCTCAAGCAAGGAAATAATGTCATTAATGGTTTCTAAACTGGCATTAGACAACAGAAAGTTTTGCTCAACAGTCTGCTCTTTTACAAAAGTACCAATTCCGTGACGAGTCTCGACGAATCCTAATGAACGCAACTCAGTAATTGCCTCGCGAATGACAGAACGGCTTACTTCAAAAGTTTCAATTAATTCAAGTTCGGTCGGGATTTTTTCTCCAACTTTAAATTCTCCAGACTGAATTTTTTCGATCAGTTGTTCTACAATAATCTGGCTTAGTTTTTTTGTTGATCTAGGTTTAATTGCGCTAGACATAATCTGAAGAACTCATGAAATGTTGAAAAAAATTATAAAATTCATTTTACTATAAACTTAGCCGATAGTCATATTCGGTTTTTAGACCCTTAAGTTATTAAAAATAAAATATTTTCTCTCACTTATTAAACCACCACTCATATTTAAAAAGTAAGCAATTTGTGCTTATTTAAATATTTAACAATTCTTTGAATAAGTTAAAAAATATGCAGCTCAATACTCTTGATTAAGCTGCACCATTTTTAAATTTGGGCCTGACTTAACTGCCCATTGACCAGACGAGTAATCTGTAGTGGATTACTGTCTTTTAATGCATCGGGTAATAATAATTGTGGCGTATTTTGGAAGCATACCGGGCGTAAGAAGCGCTCAATTGCTCCCGTACCCACCGAAGTGCCACGGGCATCACTGGTTGCAGGGAAAGGACCACCATGTACCATAGCATCCGATACCTCTACCCCTGTCGGGAAACCGTTAAACAATATCCGGCCAACTTTACGGGTTAACAAATCAAGAAGCTCGCCTGCCTTAGACAATTCATTTTCATCACCAATAATGGTTGCTGTAAGCTGTCCACCTAAAGCCTCGATCCCTTTTAACAAAGTCGCTTCATCTTCTACGCCAATCACAATCGACATTGGCCCGAAAACTTCATGTTGTAGTTTTGGGTTGCCTGACAATAAAACAGATTGGTCCGCTTTAAATAGATGTGCTTTTGCTTGAGAAACCAACTCAGGTTCCTGACCCGATGCAATGACCTCAAAACCAGCTTCATTTATTAATGCATCAATACCAGTTCGATAGCTTTTTAAAGTACCTTCATTCAACATAACCTGAGGCACAGCTTTTTGCGTGCTTTCAGCTAAAGCTGCTACGAAACTGTCAAATTCAGGACCTTGTACGCCTAAAATTAACCCCGGTTTTGTACAGAACTGGCCGCATCCCATATTAAATGAGGCAACCGTATCCTGAGCGATTTGTTCACCACGAGAACTCAGCGCTTGAGATAAAACCACTACAGGGTTCACACTCGACATTTCAGCAAAAAATGGAATCGGCTGAGGACGGCTCTGCGCAAGGTTATAAAGCGCCATTCCGCCTTCAAGAGAACCTGTAAAACCAGCTGCCTGAATGAGTGGATGTTCTACCAAGTTTGCACCAATACGGCCACCAAAAATCATATTGAATGTGCCTTTAGGCATACCGCAAACTTCAATTGCTTTTTCAATGGCTTCTGCAACAAGCTCAGCAGTCGCCATATGGCCAGAGTGTGCTTTAAAGACAACCGGACATCCTGCTGCTAAAGCAGCTACGGTATCACCGCCTGCAGTTGAAAATGCGAGTGGGAAATTACTCGCGCCAAACACAGCAACCGGTCCTACCCCAACTTTATATTGACGCAAATCGACACGCGGCAAGGGCTTACGTTCTGGTAATGCCACATCAATACGAGCACCATAAAAATCGCCACGGCGTAAAAGTTCAGCAAACAGTCGAAGCTGACCAGTAACACGGCCTGTCTCTCCTTGAAGACGAGCAAGTGGTAAGCCTGTTTCAAGTGAAGCGACTTCTTGCAGGTTCGCACCTAATGCTTCAATTTGGCGAGCAATTTCCTCAAGAAAAGAGGCACGTTGCTCTTGAGAAGTTTGGCTATAAACTAAAAAAGCGTTATGCGCAGCTTGAGCAGCTTGATCCACTTCTTCAAGGGTCGCCTGACTAAATACATAACCTGTTGGCTGATAGTCTTTTGCACCTATACTTTCTAAAGCTGGCGCATTTACAGCAACGCGTTGACCATTAATAAACTGCCGACCGTTATTTTTACTCATTTTAAAGCTCCAATACCTAAACAGTTAGAATTATTGCGGACCAAGTGTCGCAATGAGAGCAGCCAAATCTTCATAGTCTGCTTGAGTTAAATCACTTAATGGTGGACGCACAGGACCTGCATCATGCCCAACAATTTTGGCACCTGCTTTAATCATGCTTACCGCATAACCTGATTTACGGTCGCGAATTTTAATCAGTGGCAAGAAGAAATCTTTAATCAAACGATTGGTTGTTTCAAAGTCATCACTGCGAAGCGCGTTATAAAACTCCATAGCAGTCTTTGGAATAAAGTTAAATACAGCTGACGAGTAAACTGGGCAACCTAAGGCTTTATATGGCGCTGCAAAAACTTCTGCTGTCGGCAAGCCACCTAAATATGACAAACGATCACCCATAGTTTGAGTCACTGCCGTCATCATATCAATTTGGCCAGAGCTGTCTTTAAAACCGATTAAGTTCGGGCACATCTCAGTTAACTTTTGGATCGAATCGAGATTTAATCTTGATACGCTACGGTTATAAAAAATTACGCCAAAGTCTACTGAATTACATACTTGCTTAACGTGTTCAATTAAACCCTCTTGGCTTGCTTCAGTTAAGTAATGCGGCATTAACAAAATACCGTGTGCCCCTAAACGTTCCGCTTCTTTTGCCTGTTCAATCGCCTGACGTGTCGGACCACCTGCCCCAGCAATAATCGGTACACTGCCTTTGCATGTATCTACCGCAGTTTTAATTACTTCAGAATATTCATTGCCAGTTAATGAGAAAAATTCACCTGTACCACCTGCAGCAAATAAAGCACTTGCGCCGTATGGAGCTAACCACTCAAGACGTTTTGCATAAGAAGACTTATTAAAATCTCCGTTTTGATCGAAATCTGTTACGGGGAAAGACAGTAAACCATCAGAAATAATGTTTTTTAACTCAAGAGCATCCATTTGCAAGTTTCCATACGTGTTTATGTTGTCAGACATCTTACATCATCAATCTAATTTCTTTCAATATCTTTTTTCTTTTTAAAATTAATTTTTTTATAGCAATAAAAAAGCTGCCCCAAAGGACAGCTATCAATTCAATATTTAAATACGAATCGAGTCAGATTAACGAACCAAACATGGCTTTTTATTATTAAAAGTCCAATTAGGAATCAGAAATTGCATCGCATCCGCATCATTACGAGCTCCTAAACCTTTTAACTTATAAAGTTCATGGGCTCGATTAATTCGATCCCAATCAAGTTCGACGCCAAGTCCCGGTGCTGTTGGTACCTGAATTTTACCGTCTTTAATTTCAAGCGGTGCTTTAGTCAGTTGATCTGTACCTTCTTGCCAAATCCAGTGCGTATCAATTGCAGTCACATTACCCACGGCAGCCGCTGCAACATGGGTAAACATGGCAAGGGAAATATCAAAGTGATTATTTGAATGCGATCCCCACGTTAAGTTATACATTTTACATAACTGAGAAACACGCACCGAACCTTCCAATGTCCAGAAATGCGGGTCAGCTAAAGGAATATCAACAGCTTGCAATTGAATACTATGCGACATTTCCCGCCAGTCGGTCGCAACCATATTCGTAGCGGTCGGTAACCCCGTTGCTCGCTTAAACTCAGCCATAATTTCACGGCTTGAATAACCTTGCTCTGCACCACACGGGTCTTCTGCATAGGCCAGCACACCTTTTAAATGTTTACCTAAAGCAATTGCTTCATCTAAAAACCACGCACCATTTGGATCAAGCGTTACACGTGCATCCGGGAAACGGCGCGCGATAGCTGTAACAGCTTCGGCTTCTTGTTCACCCTGTAACACGCCACCTTTTAACTTAAAGTCTTTAAACCCATAACGGTCATAAGATGCTTCTGCTAAACGCTGCACAGCCTCAGGTGTTAACGCTTTTTCATGACGGACTTTATACCATTCATGCTGCTGAGTAGATGTTGCGTAGTCTAATGAAGTCTGTTTTCGGTCACCAATAAAGAATAAATACCCTAATACTTCAACTTCACTACGTTGTTGCCCTTCACCAAGTAAACTTGCAACATTTACATTTAAATGCTTACCAAGCAAATCAAGTAATGCTGACTCATAAGCCGTTACAACGTGAATGGTTGTACGCAAATCAAAGGTTTGGTTTCCTCGACCACCACTGTCACGATCAGCAAAAGTTTGCTGAATTTTTTTAAGTAGATTTTTATATTCACCAATCGGCTGCCCTTCTACCAAGGCTTTAGCATCATTTAATGTCGCTAAAATTTTCTCTCCGCCTGGAATTTCACCTACACCAATATTTCCAGAGTTATCTTCAATGATGAGTATATTACGAGTGAAATAAGGTCCATGGGCACCACTCAAATTGAGCAGCATACTATCATGCCCAGCAACAGGGATTGCTCGAATGGATTTAACAATAGGTGTAGAGGTCGCCATTAAAATACTCCTTGGCATACTGATACTATTTTTTCATCACCAAAACTTATAAGACATCAGACAACTTGTCAATATAAACTCGCACAAAAATTATTTTTCGAGCCTACTTGCCAAAATAATATTTTTAATCATATGATGTCATACATCTAAAGGCGCGGTTTTAGAATTAGGACTATAGAGTAGATACAACATTCCGTTTTCTCATCTATTCTATCGATGAATTTGACATGACGTCACCTATTTCACGGATATGCAAATAGGTCGATTATTAAAAAGAGTTTGTATATGGATAATCTGCAAACAAATATTGCTGTAGTGACTCAGCAAAGAGCCAAGCATACAAAAACTCGCTATTACATTCTTGCGATGATTTTTTTGGTCACGGCTTTTAATTACGGTGATCGTGCAACTCTCTCAATGGCAGCAACGCCAATGTCTCATGAACTGGGAATTGACTCAGTCACTATGGGATATATTTTCTCGGCCTTTGCATGGGCCTATGTGATTGGTCAAATTCCAGGTGGCTGGCTACTCGATAAGTTTGGTGCTCGCCGTGTATATTTCTGGAGCCTGTTTTTATGGTCTTTGTTCACTGTTTTAATCGGTTTTACCGACATTTTAGGTGATACTGCAACCATCATTACTTCACTCTTTATACTCAGATTTTTAGTCGGTCTGTCTGAGTCGCCTGCTTTTCCGGGTAACAGTAAAATTGCTGCTGCATGGTTTCCAACCAAAGAACGTGGAACTGCCGCTGCCATTTTTAACTCATCCTCTTATTTCTCGACCGTACTTTTCGCTCCCCTCATGGGCTGGCTTGTTGCAACCGTCCACTGGCAGTCTATTTTCTGGGTCATGGGTGGTCTTGGAATCATTCTTTCCTTTATCTGGCTCAAGGTCATTTATAGCCCGACCAATCATCCAACAGTAAATCCTGAAGAAGTAAAATACATTGCTTCAGAAGGTGCTTTACTCGATATGGGCGAAAACAGCCAAAACGCTAAAAAAGAGAAAATTACTTGGAGTAAAGTTAAACAACTTCTTGCTTCACGTATGATGCTCGGTATTTTTATTGGCCAATATTGTGTAAATACACTGACCTATTTTTTCTTGACTTGGTTCCCTGTTTACCTTGTCAAAGAAAGACATCTCAGCATTTTAGAAGCGGGTTTTGCGGCGGTTGCACCAGCACTCTGTGGCTTTGTAGGCGGAATTTTAGGTGGCTTAATTTCAGATAAGTTAATTCGAATGAATTACAGCTTAAGCTTTTCGAGAAAGCTTCCTATCGTAGTTGGCTTCCTGGTTTCAACCTCAATTATTTTATGTAATTACGTAGATTCTCAAGCAGCAATTGTATTCTTTATGTCCTTATCATTCTTCGGTAAAGGAATCGGCTCTTTAGGTTGGGCAGTGATGTCTGATGTTGCACCAAAAGAAATGGTGGGCTTATCAGGTGGAATGATGAATGCATTTGGTAATACGGCAGGAATCGTAACCCCAATTGTGATCGGCTATATCTTGGCAAGTACAGGCTCTTTCAACCTTGCATTAACTTATGTCGGTGTACATGCCATCGCAGCTGTCATTTGCTATACCGTTATTGTCGGCAAAATTCAGCGCTTCGAGTTAAAACCTACTTCTTAAACCTTTACACCATAACGCTTAAACACATTAAGCGTTATGGTCTCTCTTCAAATGTATACAAGGAACGATCATGCTGAAGCCTCTCCTAATAAGAATCAGTCCTCTCGATAATGTAGCCATTGTGGTCAATGACGGTGGCTTACCATCCTCTACATATATTGAAGAATACCAACTCACCTTGGTTGATGAAGTACCACAAGGACATAAGGTTTTATTGGAGCCGTTAAAGCAAGGTGAAGCAATTGTTCGTTATGGCGAAATCATTGGCTATGCCAACAAAGATTTACCCGCAGGTTCTTGGGTAAATGAAGCCGTTACCCAAATGCCAGAGGCACCTGAGCTAGATACTCTTGAGTTAGCAACTCGCCCCGACCCCAAGCTTCCTCCACTGACCGGATATACATTTAAAGGTTATAAAAATAAGGATGGCAGCGTCGGCACAAAAAATATTTTAGGTATTACGACCAGTGTTAACTGTGTAGAGGGTATTGTCGATTATGTCGTTAAAATTATTGAACGTGATTTACTTCCAAAATATCCAAATGTAGATGGTGTAGTTGGATTAAACCATTTATATGGTTGTGGTGTGGCAATCGATGCACCCGCTGCAATTGTTCCTATTCGTACCATACATAACCTTGCACTCAATCCTAATTTTGGTGGAGAAATTATGGTGGTGAGTCTGGGCTGCGAAAAAATGCAACCCGAACGACTTTTAAATATTCCTAAAGAAAACAAATATATTCCCCTAGCAAACGAAGATATTATTCAGTTACAAGATGAACGCCACAACGGTTTTGAAAGTATGGTGAACCATATTTTAACCGTGGCAGAACAACACCTTGAAAAGCTTAATCAACGTACTCGAGAAGAAGTTCCAGCCTCTGAATTAGTTGTAGGCATGCAATGTGGTGGGAGTGATGCATTTTCGGGAGTTACCTCTAACCCTGCCGTTGGTTTCGCAGCTGACTTGATTGTGCAATGTGGCGGTACAGTCATGTTCTCTGAAGTTACAGAAGTCCGAGATGGTATTCACCTACTTACTCCACGTGCAGCAAATGAACAAGTTGCCAAAGATCTAATTCGGGAAATGAAATGGTACGATGACTATTTAGCAGCAGGCCAAGTGGACCGAAGTGCCAATACCACACCCGGCAATAAAAAAGGCGGACTGAATAACATTGTAGAAAAAGCGATGGGATCGATCGCCAAATCGGGCCGCTCACCGATTGTAGAAGTTCTCGCACCGGGCCAAAGACCGACTAAAAAGGGTTTAATTTTTGCGGCCACTCCTTCGAGTGACTTTATCTGTGGTACGCAGCAAATGGCATCTGGAATTACGGTCCAAGTCTTTACTACAGGCCGCGGTACACCCTACGGGCTGGCAGCCGTACCTGTCATTAAAATGGCAAGCCGAAATAATATTGCAAACCGTTGGTATGACCTGATTGATATCAGTGCTGGCGATATTGCGATTGGAAAGAAAACTATTGAAGAAGTGGGCTGGGAGCTTTTTGAAATGATTTTACGCGTGGCTAGTGGTGAGCAGCAAACGTGGTCGGACCGTTGGGGTATTCATAACTCACTCGCTGTATTTAACCCTGCACCAGTGACCTAATAAGGTTTAGAAGATGAGGTTATATCACCTCATCTTTCTTATTTCCCCTATTAATTACGACACATTTCACTAAAACTTAACAGCGCTGCTAAAATAACATCGAAAATTAAGAACTGTATTTCTCTATGCAAAATCAGACTGCTTCAAACCTCCCCTCTACACAACTTGGAAAAGCACTGCTTTGTCTTATGACGTCGGCATTATTGTTTTCCATTATGGGAGTGTGCATTCGTTTTGCTTCACAAACGGTAGATAACGCGACCGTCGTATTTTTTAGAAATGCAGTAGGTTTATTTATTTTTATTCCGATGCTCTTTAAACAGGGGCTAGATTTTATTAAAACCGATAAACTCTGGATGCATACTTGGCGAAGCATTGTCGGGCTAGCCGCCATGTATGGTTTTTTCTATGCCATTGCGAACTTAAAACTATCGAACGCCATGGTTTTTAGTTATTCATCTCCTATTTTTATTCCACTCATTGCATGGCTTTTCTTAAAAGAAAAAATTACCAAATCGATGATTTTTGCCGCTGTGATTGGACTCATTGGGGTTTTATTTGTCGCTAAACCCGATCAAGGTCTATTTAACGCACTATCATTTATTGGCTTAGGTGCATGCTTTTTATCAGCAATGGCTTTTGTCACCGTAAGAGCTTTAACCAGTACAGAGCCACCTGAACGTATTGTTTTTTACTTTTGTGTTTTTGGTAGTTTAATTTCCTCTATTCCGATGTTTTGGCATTGGCGTATTTTCACTTGGCATGAATTAGCATTACTCATTGCCGCAGGACTTTTAGCTAATATTAGTCAACTGTTTATGTCTTATGCCTACAGCTTAGCGCCGGCAGGACAAATTGGCCCAATGAATTACATTGCCATTATTTTTGCAGGGATATGGGGATTTGTTTTTTGGCATGAATTACCAGATCTATTCAGTATTATCGGCATATTTATTATTTTATTTGCCATTTTGCTCTGTAATCCATTTTTGCAGAAAAAGTTACTCTCTCGATTTAAATAATAAACAAACCTTAATCTAATTTAGGTACTGTATTCGATACTCATTTGGTGAAATGCCTGTCCAGTGACGATAGGCTTTTCGAAAGTTAGAAGTATCTGAAAAGCCAATTCTCTCAGCAATTTCATCTATGGTTAAAGTTGTCTCTCGCAAATATTCATCAGCAAGACGGCGCCGAGTCTCATCTAACAATTCTTGATAGGTTAAATCAAAACCTGCCAAGCGCCGGTGTAAAGTACGCTTTGAGATATGTAAACGTTCAGCCATTTCTTGAGCTGATGGAAAAAGCCCTGTTCCATCCAATAATATTAAACGAATCGTTTTCACCAACTCAGGCTCTTCAAGTTCAGCAGCGCCTAACATCCGCTCACAAAACGACTTACACATGTCCGCAGTAATCGGATTGGCATTTGGACAAGGTACATCGAGCCATTTTAAATCAAAGTGCCATTGCATTACCCCAGCATTAAACTGAACAGGACAATGAAAAACTTTTTCATATTCTTCTGCATAATCAGGCGCTGGGTATGGTAATAAAAGCTTCTTCGCTTGAAATGGTCCTTCAAGCACTCGTTCAATTAAGGTTTGCATAGAGCTAAACCAAAACTCGCACACTAAAGGTAAAAGCTTACCCAGTGCAATAATGTCCTGCCCTTCAAAAACGGCAACATCATCTCGAATATAAAATGACTTCTTTAAAATAGGTCCTGCAAGCTTAATGTGTCGAATACCAAGCTCGACTGCTTGTCTAAAATTACGTGAAGAATATAGCGCATAGCCATACACTCCAAAATCTGACAATCGCTGCTTTTGTCCCGCTCGTAGACCGATCAAGGGATCATTTGATAGCTTTTGAATATTTTGAAATAGCTGAATTTTTTGGACTTGGGAAATATATAAAGAGGATTGATTCATAGCATCTGGTGAAATATTTGTGCCAGATAAAACATCGGATATTGAATGGCCTTGCGCCCCCATTTCATCAAATAAACTGGTTAAACCCAGCAAATATGTATTGGCACCTAAGGGTGTATTATCATAATTTCCTTCGATAACACTATTTGCATTTTTATAAAGATTTTTAGGCATTTAACTCATACCATCCCTAGAGTGACGTGCATAATGGCACTAAACTACCTCTTGTTGTCTCAATTTAACATCGACCATACGACGCTTCAAGCATAAAGTATGATAAGCAAAAGTATGGAAGGAACAATAATGGAACGCTCCACTTTAAAAGAATATAGCGGCTCTGCCACTGAACATATGGAACTTATTTTTTTCAAACAACGTGCCAATTTTGAGGCAGATCCTTACCCAAGTCTTGAAGCACGCCGCACAAAACTGCATCAACTTAAAAAACAAATTATTCGTTATCAAGATGCTTTAGCTGCCGCGATTAATTCCGATTTTAGTTCTAGATCACTTGATGAATCTAAACTACTAGATTTGCTTGGTTCTGTGTTGGAAGCTGATCATGCGATTCATCATTTACGCCACTGGATGCGTCCAAGTAAACGCCGTACCGAGCTTTTATTTTTATCGAACCGTTTAAGTGTGCAATACCAACCTAAAGGCGTGGTTGGTGTGATTGTTCCTTGGAATTTCCCTGTTTATTTAGCACTTGGCCCACTCATTGCCGCATTAGCTGCAGGCAACCGAGTCATGATTAAACTCCCTGAAATTACACCAAATACCAATGCCATGCTAAGACGCATGCTTGCCGAAGTCTTTAACGAAGATGAAGTAGCCGTGTTTGGTGAAGAAATTACAGACCCAGCAAGATTTACCTCTTTGCCATTTAACCATATTGTATTTACAGGTTCTCCTGCCATTGGCAAAGTCGTCATGCGAGCTGCTGCTGAAAATCTAACACCTGTTACACTTGAGTTAGGTGGCAAATCACCGGCCATTGTGAGCCGTAATTACCCACTTGCCGATGCGGCAAAACGTATTACCCATGGCAAAGCAACTAATAGTGGTCAAATCTGTGTAGCGCCTGACTACGCGTTGGTTCCCAAAGAAAGTATTGATGAATTTGTTGAAGCTGCGAAATCAAGCTTTATAAAAATGTTTGGTCAAAACATTGAAAATAATGAGAATTACACATCCATTGTGAACGACCGCCATTTAAAACGTATTCAAGATATTTTGACCGATGCGCAAGAAAAAGGTGCCCTTATTATTCCTTGCGATACTTATAGCTTTGACCAACAAGGTCGCAGGATGCCTGTACAGATTGTGCTGAATTGCACGCCAGACATGCGGATTATGAAAGAAGAACTCTTTGGCCCTATTTTACCTGTGGTGGCTTATGATTCTTTAGATGATGCGATTACCTATGTGAAATCGGACGAACGACCTTTAGCGCTTTATTGCTTTACACATAGCTCGATAGAACGTGATCGTATTTTACGTGAAACTCATTCGGGTGGTGTGACCATCAATGACTGGGGTTGGCATGTAGTTAACCATGATGCTCCTTTTGGTGGTATCGGCAACTCGGGCATGGGGTCATATCATGGAGAAGAAGGTTTCCGCGAACTTTCACATGCAAAAACTGTTTTTATTCGCCATCGGCTTTTCCCGACTCAGCTTTTCCACCCTCCTTATGGAACATTCTTACAAAAATTAGCGATTCGCTTTTTCTTGAAGAAAGGTGATCCAAATATTAAATAAGGATGATAAAAAAGCCTCGCAATGAGGCTTTTTATTGGGTTTTAAATAATAAGATTTCTAATAAAATCACTAAAATTTATTTAAATATAATCAACCTTTTGTGCTTTTAAAATATCAAGCTGCAACATCTTTTTCTTTTTATATTTATAGGCAACAAATAAACCAATAAACCAGATTGGTGAGCACTCAAGTGCAATTAAAGTATCATGGTCTAAAGCTAAAATTACGATAGTAAACACTAAAAACAACATGGTCATCCAAGCCATAAATAATCCACCCGGCATTTTATATTTTGACTGGATGTGTAGTTCAGGGCTTTTCTTACGATAATAAATATACGAAAGTACAATCAACATGAATGTAAAAATACATAAAATTGAAGTGAGTGCTGAAATAATCGTAAATGCGGTCATAACATTAGGCACAATAAATAAAATAGATGTTCCAACCGTTACGCATGCCATTGAAAATACAAGTCCGCGAATTGGAACTTTTCTTTTTGACAGCTTACTAAAGCTTTTAGGTGCATCATTATCTAACGCTAGACCGTATAACATACGACTGGTTGCAAAGATTCCACTGTTTGCCGAAGATAAAGCCGAAGTCGCAACAACAAAATTGATTAAACCCGCAGCAATTGGTAACCCGACCAAAGTAAACATTTCTACAAATGGACTTTTTTCTGGTGAAACTTTTGCCCAAGATGTGACTGCAATAATACAAACCAACGCGCCCACATAGAATAATAAAATGCGTAAAGGAATAGAGTTAATGGCTTTTGGAAGTGAAGTATGCGGGTCTTTGGTTTCAGCAGCAGTCGTACCGACAAGCTCAATACCCACAAATGCAAAGATGGCAATTTGGAAGCCAGCCAAGAAACCTGTTACACCATAAGGGAACATCGACTCTGTTTCAAACAAATGACTCATTGAGGCCTTAACCCCATTTGGAGAAGTAAATCCGGTACCTATTAAATAAATACCCGCCAGAATAAACAGAATAATTGCGGTAATTTTGATGAGGGAGAACCAAAACTCAAGTTCACCAAAAAGCCGAACAGCCACAAAATTGAGTATGGTTAAGATCGCCAATGAAGTAAATGCCGGAATCCAGACGGGTAAATCTGGATACCAAAACTGCATGTACCCTCCGATCACGATTACATCGGCAATCGCAGTAATAATCCAGTTACACCAGTAGGACCAACCAAGGAAGAACCCTGCCCATGGACCGAGATAAGCCGTTGCAAAATCGGCGAATGTTTTAAAATTGGTATTCGCAAGCAACAATTCACCCATTGCCCGCATTACGAAGAAAAAGAAAAAACCAATAATTAAATAGGTTAAAACAATTGAAGTACCCGAAACACTTAATGTTTTCCCGGAACCCATAAATAATCCAGTACCAATTGCACCACCAATTGCGATCATTTGAATATGACGATTTGTCAATGAGCGCTGCAATTTCTCTTCTTCTTGCTCAGTCATATGTTGACTACCAAGAAGATCTCCTTCCAGGAATTGCTTTCCGTTCTTCTTACTCATGTAATATTTACTCCAATTTATAGCAACCGTCGTAAATGCTTTAATAATAAATAAATTATATGATTATTAATTTAGTCCATTAAATCATGTTAAAAATATTATTAAATCATTTAAAACCTTATAAATTCCTTTTTAAAAGCTATCACCTATAACAATAAAAATTATTCATCATTCCTTTCCTTCATTATTATATTAGCCTGCATTTAAAAATATAATTTTGAAAAATTCTTAAAATATATAAATTAATTACATATTTTATTGAATTATCTTTTATATAATAAAACAGGCTAATTAATCCCAGCTCAGCGAGCAAGATCGTATTTATCCATATACCCCTCTTGCGCTAGCGATAATATAGTATTCCTTCTTAAATTTGGTGAAATGTATAGTATTTCTGCTTAATTAACAGCCATTCGCAAATGTTCTGTTTCTTTAAGTTTGTTCACTATCTGTGGGTTCGAGTCCTGTTTAACATGGACACTTAGCACACGAACTAAAGAGCCATTTTCAACATTTAATTGTTTTGCTTGTGCTTTTGTTATTTGCAATAACTCCTGATAAGGTGTGCCGAATACAAGAATGGCTCGATAATTTTCATAGTTATCGTTGGCCACAATATAGGGTTCATCACCTGAACTAAGAGGAATAGACTCTACAACTTGTACAGTTAAAATCTGGCTTTCTTTAATTGCTCGTAAATTTTCAATATCTGCTTGCAGCGTTGCACCACCATCAAAAATATCTATATAGCCTTTGTAGCGTAGTCCTTCTTCAAGCAAGAGATTGTAGGCTGGTCGAGTATTGGGGTGAACAATTCCAATCGCGGCTTTAGCATCATCAGGCAGCATATCAACATAGAGTGGATGTCTCGGCATCAACTCAGCAATAAAAGCCTTTTGTCCCACCCCACTCAAATAATCGGCTTTGGTAAATTCAATATTAAAAAACTTATGGCCTACCGCATTCCAAAATGGTGACTGCCCATTTGCATCAGAGTATCCACGCATTTCGGCAACAATCGTTTCTTCAAAATATTGGCGAAAGGCAGAGAGAAACAAGAAACGGACTTTAGATAAAAATTTGCCATTTTTATTTAAGCGATAGTCAGGATCTAAAAATAAAGTACAAAGCTCACTACAGTTAGTATGGTCATTACTCAAATACAAAGTAGGTAAAGCGTTATAAACGCTTAACGGTTCTGAAGCGTGAACTTGGGTTCCTACATGGAAATTGTACCAAGGCTCTTTTAAACCAAGGGCGACTTCAATTCCGCAAACCCCGACAACTTTGTTGAGTTTAGTATCTTCTAAAACAAATAAGTAAACCTGATCTGCCTTTGGGAGTTCGCCTGCGACTGTCTTACACGCCCGTTCAATACGTGCAGCCAACTTTTCCATATTTGGCTGCAAAGATGTCAAACCAAAACCCGCTTTTTGAGCCAACAGGTAAAGATCATTAACATCCCTAGGTTCAATGTAGCGAATAATCATCATGCTGCTTGTTCATCCTTTTGAATTTCTACAAAGCGAGCAAGCGCACGTTCAAAGCGTTTTAAACCTTCATCAATATCAGCAAATGGAACGATTAAAGAAGGTGTAAAACGGACTACATTTGGACCAGCAATAAGACTCAGTAAACCTTCTTCGCCCGCAAGGTTATTGATGTCTTTTGCTTTACCAGCAAATTCGGCTTTTAAAGCACAACCAATCAGTAAACCTTCACCGCGAATCATTTCAAAGATTTCATATTTTTCATTTAATTTATTTAAAGCGTTTTTATAGTAGTCATGACGCTCTTTAACCCCATTAAGTACTTCAGGCGTATTAATAAATTCAAATACTGCACCAGCAACCGCACTTGCTAAAGGGTTACCGCCATAAGTCGTACCATGTGTACCCACTGAAAAATGCGGAGCAAACTTATCGGTTGTTAACATTGCGCCGACTGGGAAACCACCACCCAATGCTTTTGCAGTGGTTAATACATCTGGAATAACACCAGAGTTCATGTAGGCATACAGTGCACCTGTACGGCCAACACCCGTTTGCACTTCATCAAAAATAAGTAAGGCACCGAACTCATCACATAGCGCACGCAAACCTTTTAAAAATTCGATCTCAGCAGGAATAACGCCACCTTCACCTTGGATTGGCTCAACAATAACAGCACATGTTTGCTCATTGATCACTGCTTTTGCAGCTTCTAAATCATTAAAGGCAACATGGTTAATGCCATTGGGAAGTGGTGCAAAGTCTTGTGAATATTTAGGTTGGCCACCCGCTGAAACGGTAAATAAAGTACGGCCGTGGAACGCATTGTTAAATGCAACGATACCGCTTTTACCAGCTATACCACTGTCTAGCCCAACTTTACGCGCAAGTTTTAAAGCTGCTTCATTCGCTTCTGCACCTGAGTTACAGAAGAATACCTTATCGGCAAATGTATTTTCAGTGAGTTGTTTTGCAAGGCGTAGAACGGGTTCATTTGTATAACCGTTACCAACATGCCAAAGTTTTTTTGCTTGTTCTGTTAACGCATTGACTGCCACTGGATGCGCATGACCTAATGCATTTACTGCAATCCCGCCTGCAAAATCGATATATTCTTTATTTTCTTGATCCCAGATACGTGAACCTTCACCACGTACCGGAATGAAATTTGCCGGTGCAAATACTGGAACCATCCACTCGTTAAAGTCACCACGAGAAACTGCAAAATTATTCATCTTATCTAGTCCATTAAATTAAATTATTCGGATTAACTGATGACCTTATTATTCAAAATCAAATTGATTCACAAAATTTGTAATTCAGTAAAAAATGAATTATTTTTTACCAATCTGATAATTGACAATTACATTATGGACAATATTGATCAAATTATTTTAGGTTTACTTAAAGATAACGCACGGATGTCCGTAACCGAGTTAGCCGAAAAAGTTCACGTCTCAAGAGCAACGATTAAAAAGAGAATGGAGTATCTTGAATCTTCGGGCATTATTACCGGATATACGGTTCGTTTTAAACCAAATGCGGAACGGAATGTCATCCGTGCATGGATGAGCATTATGGTCGAAGGCACCAAAGCACAGTCTGTGATTAAAGAACTACGCCTAGAAAGTGCGGTTGAATGTCTGCATAAAACTAACGGTAAATGGGATATTCTGGTTGAGCTACGTTCCGACACTTTAGAAAACTTCGATAAAGTATTAGAAAGAATTAGAAATATTTCAGGTATTTATAACAGTGAAACTAGTATTTTACTTGCTAGCCATAAGACCTAATTACTGCGTTCAAACTTAAATTAAACATGGGGTGAGCCAACTATACGGCTGAGCTCATCCATTCCCTTTCATTCAAAAATTTCTCTATCGCCGCTCGTTAAATCTAAAAGCGCCATCCTCATGGTGAACCTATTCTAACAATCCTCAATAAATTTTTAATTTTTTTAAATAATCAAAATCAAAAACTTAAAATCTAATTCGATTTAAATTCCCACTTTTTCATTCACTCCCCTCATCAAAGCATTTGACAGAAAATTTAAAACATAATACATATAGTATTATATGTTATATGTTAAAACCTAAGGACAAGGTATAAAAAATGGCTAAAACTCAACTACAACACTTCATTAACGGCGAATATGTTGCTAGCAAAGGAAATGATTTCTTCGATTTGGTAAGCCCAGTCACTGGTGAAGTCTATGCACAATCGCCGAATGCGACCGAGGCAGAAGTTGATGCAGCTTATGCTGCTGCAAAAGAAGCATTTAAAATTTGGGGACGTAGTACACCTTCGACTCGTCAAAAAGCATTACTTAACTTGGCAGATGCTATTGAAGCAAATGCTGACCGTTTAATTGAAGCGCAAAGCCGCAATACAGGTCAGTTAAAACATTTAATTGCATCTGAAGAAGTAGGTGCATCGGCAGATCAAGTTCGTTTCTTTGCAGGCGCTGCCCGCTTACTCGATGGCACAGCAACTGGCGAATATTTAGAAGGTTTAACTTCTTCTATTCGTCGTGAACCAGTCGGTGTGGTTGGTCAAGTTACGCCTTGGAACTATCCACTCATGATGGCTGTTTGGAAAATTGCTCCAGCTTTAGCCGCAGGTAATACTGTCGTATTAAAACCAAGTGACACCACTCCTGAAAGTACCCTTTTACTTGCAGAAATTGCTGCACCATTTTTTCCGAAAGGTGCATTTAACGTGGTGTTAGGCCAAGCGCAAGTTGGTTCAAAAGTTGTATCACACAAAACCCCTGCTCTTGTTTCGATTACAGGTTCAGTTCGCGCCGGATTACAAGTTGCTGCTTCTGCTGCGGCAAATTTAGCAAAAGCTCATCTTGAACTTGGAGGTAAAGCACCTGTACTGGTTTTTGAAGATGCCGATCTTGATAAAGCCGTTGAAATGATTGCTTTAACAGGCTATTTCAACGCAGGCCAAGACTGTACTGCTGCAACACGTGTAATTGTGGCTGAATCTGTTCATGACGAGTTTTTAGCTAAACTCGTTGAAGCTGCAAAAAATACCCGTTTTGGCGATCCAGATGATCAAGATGCACTTTATGGTCCACTTAACAATGCCAATCAATTAAAGAATGTTAAAGCGTTTATCGACAACTTACCTGCTCACGCCAAAGTTGAAACAGGCGGAAAACAGGCAGACCGCCCAGGTTTCTATTTTGAACCGACTGTTATTAGTGGCCTAAAACAACATGATGAAGCTATTCAAAATGAAATTTTTGGACCAGTGATTACCGTTCAGAAATTTACCGATGAAAATGATGCCATTGAAAAAGCCAACGATGTTGAATATGGCCTAGCTTCAAGTGTTTGGACCAAAGACCATGCTCGTGCAACACGCCTGTCACGTGAACTTGATTTCGGTACAGTTTGGATTAATACCCATATTCCTTTAACCGCGGAAATGCCACACGGCGGCTTCAAAAAGTCAGGATATGGTAAAGATTTATCTGGTTACGGTTTTGAAGAATATACCCGTGTTAAACATGTGATGAGTTCAAACGAATAATAACAATGCGTTTTGAAAGGAGATCAAAATGAATAAGCAAGAAATGAAAGACTTGGTGACTAAAGCCCATCATGAGCTCTTTAATTTGCATGACACCACTGCTCTAGACCGTTATTTTTCTGAAGACTTTATAGAGCACTCACCACTCGTTGCAAATGGTATTTCAGGTCTTCGTCAATTGGTAGAAGATTGTCCCGATATGCAACACGAAGCTGTACGTGTACTAGCAGATGGTGACTTGGTTGCAATTCATGGCCGCTTTCAAGGCTTAGATGAAAACCCATTGGTTGGTTTTGATATTTACCGAGTAAAAGACGGCAAAATTGTCGAGCATTGGGATGGTCTTGTGGCAGAAGCTGCACCGAATGTAAGCGGTAGAACTCAACTAGATGGTCCGACCGAAATCGTAACTCACCATGACCCAGAGAAAAACCGCGAGATTGTGACGTCTTTCTTCAAGAAGTCATTAATTGATGGAAATTATGAAGCCTTTAAAGAATATACCGACGGCGATCAGTTCATTCAACATAGTCCAGATATTGGTGATGGCGTTAAAGCCGTGATTGATTTTTTGAACAATATCCGTAATGAAGGACAAGGTTTGGTATACTCAAAAACGCATCGCTCCATTGCTGATGGTCAATTTGTATTGACACATTCCGAAGGCAGTATTGCCGGAAATCGACATGCCTATTTTGAACTATGGCGTGTAGATAATGGCAAAATTGTTGAACTTTGGGATGCAATACCTGCTGTGCCTGAAGATGAACAGGCTGTCCATGGTTATGGCGTGTTTTAATAACTATTTATCCGCTTCATTAAGCTAAGTCTTTTGACTTAGCTTTTAGAGAATTCGCCATGTCAGCATATACGATAATTTTTGCACCTATTGCTCAAGCAACTCGTTCGGAACAAGTTGTAGAACGCTTGGAAAATGCAATTATCTCTGGTTTGCTCAAAAGCAATGAACAACTTCCTAATGAAGCAGACTTAGCACGCTTAATGGGAGTTTCGCCAATTACTGTTCGTGAAGCATTAAATACTTTACGCGTAAAGGGTTTAATTGATACACGTCGCGGAAGAAATGGTGGAAGTTTTGTTTGTGAGCTACCTTCGGATTTACTTTTAAATCAACATCCTTTGCGCCAAGCTTCAAATGAGTATCTTGCCGATTTAGGCGAGTTTCACAGTGCAATTTTAAGTCATAGTGCCTATCTGGCCGCTCAAAGAACAACTGAATACGAACTTAACAAAATCAAAGAGTTGATTGACCAATTTGAACAAGCCGTTGAAGCAGATACACGTGCACAGCTTGATTTACGTTGTTTACTCACACTCACCTCATTTGCCCAATCTTCAAGACTGGCAAATCAGGAACTCACGATTCAGGCTGAATGGGCTCCGCTCATTGCCGTGCTTTATCAAGATGATGATTTTCACCGTGAAGTTGTAAAGCAATATCACCATCTTTTGTCGTCTTTTATTGACAACAATGAAAATGAAGCTGTTATTCAAGCCAGAAAAATAGTTTCAATGCTCACTGACCAAATGCTTCGATATAAATTATCGAGTGAATAAAAATAAGAAATAAGATGGCTTATCAATACACAAGTTAGAAATATGGAATTTTAGGAGTTATAGGAATGACCCAACATTTAGATGTAGAAGAGCTTCAAAATTTGTTAAAGACGGTGGTTGACGAAACAACCTCTATTACGGAAACACTCGCAAGTAAAGCAAGTAAAATTCTGTCAAAACACGCTTCTGAAAAAAATGCAGATATTAAGCTTTCAACTTCAGAACGCGCTGCTTTGCAGAAAGAAATTAAAAAAGCACTCTCTCAGAGCCATTATAGTCAAGGTACGGGTTTTGCAAGTTATAGTCCGGCAACTCAAGATGAGCAAGACTATTGGACGCTAGAATGGTGGTATAAAAAAGAAGATCAATTACAACAAGCGAAACTTGAAAACTACCAAAATGCGCAGCGCTTTTTAGATTTCCGCTCATTTGAGTGGTTCCATAAACCTGCACAAAATAAAAGTCCATGCATACATGGTCCTTATGTGGATTATATTTGCAATGGTGCCTATACCATTACCATTGCTCACCCTGTCATGATTCATGACCATTTTATCGGTGTCATTGCGACCGATATTTTAGTTTCGGCCCTTGAAAAACTACTTATGCCAAAACTCAAAAACATTAAGCAAAAGGCGGTCATTATGAATGATTCATCTCGAGTCATTACTTCAAATGACATTAGCATCAGAACCGGGACATTATTTAAAGCTAAGACTGATCAACAGTTTTTCTCACAACCCTGTCAGTCTTTCCAGTTGGTTGTCATCTAAAAAGCAAAGAATATTGGCCTTTTATTCCCGCTTTAGTGTACCACCAAGGTGATATAGCACTCTAAGCCCTAGCTGTTGTTCAAACTTTCTTCAAACAGACTTGTTTATTCAGGTCTAGGGGAAGTTTTGGCCTAAAAATAGCATCGCCTTTCTGGATGAAAAGCAAAAACAACGAAATTTGAGGTTGAAAAGACATGGAAAATAAAGCGTCTTCCTTAAAAAAATTATCGCTATGGCAAGTGACAATTATTGGTATTGCCTATATGACCCCCATGACGGTTTTTGATACTTTCGGTATTGTTTCCGGAATTACCAACGGGCGTGTCCCTCTTGCATATTTACTTGCTTTAGGTGCTATGTTGCTTACCGCTTGGAGCTACGCAAGGTTTAGTCAAAATTCGGAAAAATCAGGCTCAGCCTATAGTTATACTGCCGAAAGCTTAGGACCCAAAAGTGGCTTTTTTGTCGGTTGGTGCTCTCTACTCGACTATCTGTTATTACCGCTCATCAATGTATTACTGGCAGCAATTTATCTCACCGCACTGATTCCAAGTTTGCCTTATTGGTTTTGGGTGCTGGTATCGGCGGGCCTTGTGACTTTAGTCAACTGTTTCCGTATTCGGTTACTTGCCAACTTAAGCCTCTTGTTTGTGTTCGCACCCATTATCCTCATGGTCATTTTTGTATATTTAGTGGTCCGGGGTATTGGCTCTACCCAAGGTTACGAACATGTACTTACCTTGGCTCCCCTATGGCATGGTCAGCAATCACTGTTACCACTTGTTGCTGGGGCCTCCGTTCTATGCTTTTCATTCTTGGGTTTTGATGCGGTCACCACCCTTTCAAATGAAACCAAACAACCCACCAAAAATATCCCCCGTGCAGTCATGTTAACCACACTTGCTGGCGGAGCTATTTTCTTCACAGCCGCTTGGTTTATTCAGCTTTATTTTCCAAACAATGTCCGTTTTCACCATCCTTCAGAAGCGTTACCAGAAATTGTGCTTTATGTCGGTGGTGCTTTGTTTCAGTCCATCTTCTTATGCGGACAAATTATGAACACTGTCGCCTCTGGCCTTGCCTCACATGCCAGTGCTTCGCGTTTACTGTATATAATGGGCACTGACAATATTTTCCCTAAAAAGTATTTTGGAACCATCCATAGCTCTTTAGGGACACCCTTTTTCTCGGTTTTATTTGTCGGGCTTATTTCAATGTCGGCTATTTTCTTAGATTTAGCTCAAGTTGTCAGTCTGATCAGTTTTGGTGCGCTCGTTGCGTTTACAGCCGTAAACTTCTCAGTTTTTATGAAATTTTATATTAAAGATAAGCAACGCTCAGGTTTTAAAAATAAATTTCTAAACCTATTTTTACCGCTGTTATCGGTCGTCAGCATTATTTGTTTATGGCTCAATCTCGACTCGTCTTCACTGACTTTTGGGTGCTTCTGGTTAGCTTTAGGCATTCTCCTATTCATTTATAAAACGATTAAAAAACAAAGTATTGCAATTAGTAATGCTTATTAATTTTTTAAGGAACTTCGTCATGAAAATTATTTCTAAACCTCAACTTTTAAAAGATGTGGAATACAAACCAAGTCAGTCTTTACAAGTGGGTAAAGAATGGAGCTGGTTAAATCCAAAACATACAAAATTTGACGCAACCACGGTTAACGGCACTTCGGTAGATAACCCAGCAAACTACTATGAAAGTTCCCTCTCGAATTGGCATACATTTGACAGTTTAAATACTGACATCGAGTGTGATGTGGTGGTTATTGGTGGTGGCTTATTAGGTTCATCAACTGCCTTACATTTAGCTGAACAAGGTGTAGATACGGTTTTATTAGAAAAAAATCGTATTGGTAGTGCAGCTTCAGGTCGAAATGGTGGACAACTCACCCCAGGTTTAGCACGTTGGGAAGCTCAAGAAATGGCCGATCGTCTCAGCTACGAAGATGCCAAAAAACTATGGCATTTTACCTCTACTGAAGCGATGCAACTGATTGATGATATCTCGGAAAAATACCAACTCAACTTTGACCGTAAATACGGCCATATTACTGCCGCCGTTCATGAAGGACATTTGGTTGGCTTAACACAAGGTGCCGATGCCCGAAAATACTTAGGTGAAGACCACACCCGTATTGTGGGTAAACACGAACTCATGGACTATATTAAGTCTGACTACTATACAGGTGGTTTAATTGATGAGTTAGGTGGACAAATCCATCCGTTGGCTCTAAACCGTGGCTTAATTTATGGCTTTTGCCAAAACGGCGGCTCTGTGTATGAGCAAACAGAAGTTATTTCAATAGAAGAAAAAGCAGATGGTATTTATGTTCAAACAGCAAATGCAGTCGTAAAAGCTAAAAAGTCTGTGGTTTTAGCGGTACACCATGCTTCATTTAAACTTTTATCTGAACAGAACAATACCACTATTCCGTTTTATACCTATGTCGCGACCACCGCTCCTTTAGAGCTTGATACCAAAGAGCTTCTGCCATTTGGACATCCGGTTTATGACACTCAGTTCCAGATTGATTACTACCGCCCTGTCTTTAATAACCGTTTACTGTTTGGTGGACAAGGTACTGGAACATGTTGGGGACCAGAGAAAACTCTAAATTATCTAGAGCATCGAATTCATACCGTATTCCCGCAAATTAAAAATCTAGAGATGGATTTCGTCTGGAGTGGAACTACTGATTTAACGGTAAATGGTGCAGTCGATAGCCGTAAATTTGGCAACAAGTTCCCGATTTATGCTGTTCACGGCTGGAGCGGTCATGGCGTAGCGCAGACAGTACGTATTGGTAAAGCCATCGCAAATGATTTTGTTGGCCAATCGAATGACTTTGAAATGTTATCTAAAATTGACCATCAAAATATTATTTTTGGTCGTACCCTTGCCCCAGTTGTTATTCCACTCGCTAAAAGCATGTATGGCCTCGGTGCAATGATTAATCCGGGCAAAATGGTTTCTTTCTAATTTATAAAAACGTCATTTTCTAAAAAAGATTCGTACAGTTTTGTGCGAATCTTTTTATATCAAAGCAATATTCATTTTCAAACTAGGTTATCCCTTTTCAATCTATTACAATAACGCCGGCTTCTTTATTCAGCGCATAGTATTTTGAGTAACTCATCTTCCCAACTAAAACGTGGACTTAAAAATCGTCACATCCAGTTAATCGCTATGGGTGGTGCTGTGGGCACAGGACTATTTTTAGGCTCGGCACAAGTCATTCAATCTGCTGGTCCTTCAATCATTTTGGGTTATGCCATTGTCGGTTTGGTTGCATTTTTAATCATGCGCCAAATGGGTGAAATGATTGTCGAAGAGCCTGTAGTCGGTTCTTTTAGCTACTTTGCACAAAAATACTGGGGAAGATTTCCCGGTTTTTTATCGGGCTGGAATTATTGGGTAGTGTACATTTTGGTTGCCATGACCGAGCTTACCGCCGTGGCTAAATATGTACATTATTGGTGGCCTCATATCCCTGCTTGGGTTTCAGTTTTATTTTTCTTTGTGCTGGTCACTTGCTTGAACTTGGGCAATGTTAAATTTTATGGCGAATCTGAATTTTGGTTAGCTATTATTAAGGTTGCTGCGGTCATTTCAATGATTGTGTTTGGCTTATATTTACTGCTTACCACAGGTAGTGACTCTATAGCTAGCTTTTCAAACCTATGGCAGCATGGCGGATTTTTCCCTCATGGATTCTCGGGCCTGTTTTATATGCTCGCTTTTTTAATGTTTGCCTTTGGTGGTATTGAACTCATTGGAATGACGGCAGCTGAAGCTGAAAATCCTGAAAAAAGTATTCCACAAGCCATTAACCAAGTCATTTTTCGAATTTTGGTATTTTATGTGGCTTCGCTGGCAATTATTATGTCGCTTATTCCATGGAATCAACTGGACCTCGGCGGTTTAGATAAGAGTCCATTTGTCATGATTTTTAGCCAACTGGGCATTGGTTGGGCAGCACATTTACTTAACTTTATTATTTTGACTGCTGCACTTTCTGTTTATAACAGTGGGATGTATGCCAATAGCCGTATGTTGTACGGGCTAGCAGTTCAAGGCAACGCACCTAAAGTTTTTGCAAAAGTAAGCAAACAAGGTGTACCTACATCCGCGGTTATCTTTTCTTCTATTCTAATTTTTGGGTGTGTATTACTTAACTATTTCATACCAGAAGAAGCTTTAAGCTATCTTATGTACATGGCTGTAGCAGCTTTGGTTTTAAACTGGGCAATTATTAGTTTTACCCATTTAAAATTTAAACGTTCGATGAAGCTTGAAAATAAAGTTGCCAAATTTCCTGCACTATTTTCTCCTTTGAGTAACTATATCGTTTTGACTTTTATTGGCATGATTTTATATATCATGTGGACTCAAGGCTTTGAAAAGTCAGTAATTATCATTCCAATCTGGATCGCCTTTATGTTTGGGCTATATACAATTTTGAGTTGGAAAAAATCACTCTAATCTTCAAACAAGGCTTATTCAAACAAGATAAGCCTTTATTATTTTGGGGTTTACAAACAATTTGCCTTCAGAACAAACCAATTATGCCATATGCCTATTTCTAATTTAATTCACAATAATTAATTCTGAGATATTTTATGTATTCTTTATTCATTCTAAAACAAGCAATTAAGTCATACTCAACAGATCATGATTAAAATACAAGTGTTTACATGATCTATAATTATTTGTGCTTATGTTCAGCTAAAATCGAGGCTGACAAAGTATATTGTTGCGATGCCCTTCTAGGAAAAAGACACTTCATCTAACCCAGTGCTTTACCCACTTATAGATTTCGCGCTATTTACTGCGTCGCTCAATGATGAAAGACAGGAAAATTTTATGGAAAAAACACTGCAATGTCCGAAATGTGGTTCTACAGAAATTGAAACACGTGATCATGACAAATTACTTAAAACCACTGGCGGTGTTTTATTAACAGCTGCAGGCACTACGGCAGGTACTGTAGGCGGCGCCGCAACTGGTGCTACTGTAGGGGCAGCGATTGGTACTGTTGCCGGACCATTAGGTGTAATTGTTGGTGGAACTGTAGGAACATTTGTCGGTGCAATCAGTGCAGGCATTACTGGCGGTGTGGTAGGTAATATTTTTGGTAAAAAAGCAGGCGTAATGATTGATAAAAATATATTTCAGGACTATCGCTGCTTGAAATGTAAATACCGTTTTAAACGGAAGAAATAATATGATTTCAATTGAATTAAGCAGATAAAATCAGTTTCTTAACTATCTATTCTGCTTAGTTCAAAGTTTTTATAGAAGTGCTCCACATAGCAAATATATGAAGCAACTTATTTAAGAAATTAAGAAACTAGCTTGAGTTTAATTTACTTAGCTACGCCATCTTGTTGAAATTTAGGTGAACGTGGTCCGTATAATAACCCCATACCTGGATTATAATTAGTCGGGGTAAACAGTTGAGTATTGACCATACTTGCTAATGGATAAGCTCTATCATTAAAGCTGCCAGCAATCTGTTCAACTAAAGCCCCAACGACCATCCCTATTAAACCCGCATTACCATCACTACTCGCTTGAACAAGTTTTTTCTCACCTGTCCAAATCACATCTCCCGTTTTCAAATCAACAAGTTTTGCATCTGCACTTACTGTAGCAACACTTTGAATGACTTGATATTTAGAGCCATATTCTTTAATTCGAATATAGAGAGCAGCATCTGCGCCAAAAATTTCTTGTAATTTCTGAGGTGAAATAGACTGAGCATCGTTGCCATTAGTAACGCCATTCTCTTTAAACATGTTGTCTATAACAGAGATTGGAAAAACATAATAGCCAGCTTCTGCTACAGGTGCCACCACAGTAGGCCAATAACTATAGGTCGCTTTTACATCAGGTGAATCATTGACTGGTGGCAATACCAAAATTGACTTTGGCATATGGGCTTTATAGGCCGTAATATCTTTATTAGGTGGTGCAGTAACTGCACATCCTGTAAATGCAAGGCTAGAAATGACCAAGCTGGCAATGAGAAGTTTCTTAATCATGATTTTGCATTCCCACCATTCGCATTCATTTTTTGCAATAAGCGATCCATTAAAACGGTAGATTCTGGATATACTTGACGTTCAAGTTGGAAATACTCGATTGCTTTTTGAGAATTATTTTCTTGTAAATACAATAATCCTAAATGAGCATATAACCCCGGTGGTACAGCTAGGCCCTTACCTTTGGTTTTTTCAATCTCTGCTTCTAATTTTGTGATCTGCGTATTTGGCGTTGCTTTTTCAGGTGCGTTATACATCAAATAGGTTTGATGAGTATAAGTTCCCCAATTGTATAAAGGTTGAGGACCAGCGGCACAACCCACCAAACTCATCGCAAGAAAACTGCTAAAAAGAATTTTTTTCATCTAACACATATCCAAAATTATTGAATTGACCAACGGTTATTTTGAATATCTGTCACAAGATTATTTACTGCTTCACGAACAGCTAAGTCGAGTACTTTACCATTTAACGTAGAATCGTAAGAAGCTGTAGTACCAAAGCCTAAAACTTCACGTGCACCTAATACATATTCACCAGCACCTTGTACCGAATGCACAACTTCTGATGTTTTTACATCAACAATATTTAAATTAACTTTGGCATAAGCAACTTGTTGTTTACCGCGTCCTAAAATACCAAATAACTGTTGATCGCCTACTTCTTTACGACCAAATTCAGAGACATCACCAGTAATAACGTAGCGAGCACCTTTAATAGATTGAGCAGTATTGCTATAACCTACTTCTTGTTTAATTTCTGATAGATTGTCACGGTTTAAAACTGAAAAATAGCCAGTTTGCTGTAAATGTGTTTCAAGAATAGTTTTCGCCTGCCCACCTAAACGATCGACATTATCAGAGAAAACACCTCTCATATAACTAGAGCGATTATCAAACTTACCAATAGAAATAGGAGTTTTTACTCCGGTATATTTTGTTGTAGCAGTAGCAGCAATGACTTGTGGACTTTGTATCGTTCTTGAAGTTTCAGTAGTTGAACAAGCAATTAAACCGAAAGAACACGCCATAGTAATGATTAATATTTTTTTCATGTTTACTCTATAAAGATAAATAAATACAAAGAATACATATTATATACAAAAAGACTATCCAATAAGCGAATAAATTAGGACTTTAATAAAAAATTTACTTAATTCGTTTAAATAATTTTTAAAGAAGCAAAAAATTTATTCTATAGATAGTTAATTATATGAAACCTATTATTAGTAAATTAATTATGGTTTTCCGCGGTATAGAAAAATCTATCTATAATATAAAAATCAGCTACTTACTTTACGCTTTAAAGAAGATATGAAACAATTATGCCCTAATACAACTTCTGAAATTACAAATGAAAAAATTATTACTTTTAAGCTTAGTTAGCATTTTCAGCTCATATAGTTTTGCAGAGGACAATAGCTCAACTTATCGGGGACTTGGTACTGGTCCTGAAGATTTTTTAAAGTTTCAAATTCTTAAACAAAAAGGTTTCCTAGCCAAAAAACCTAATATTTCAAGAGCAGACTATAACGATATATACAAACTCAAAAAACCTTATGAATTTATGGGACAAAATGTTGTACTTATTTCAGATGAATATATGTCTGAATATGTGGGCTGTTGTGTGAGTGAAGGTTGGGTAGCTGTATTTAAGCAAACCACCAATTTAAAATTAATTGAAAAATTTGCAAAAAAGAATCAATGTAATATCGCTCCGATAGAAACCGATAGCACTTACTATGGGTTTAAAATTAGTTCTCTGCCAAAAGGTAATTATTATGAATTATCATGCCGCGAACGTGATTTAGATGAGTCTCAATAGATAGGAATTAAATTCTGAAAATAAGAGCCAAACAAGTTGTTTGGCTTAAAGAATCCAATAGGTAGAGGCTACCTTAAAGAGGAATAGCTTTTGATGCGACTTTTACCAAAGTACCTCCACCTGGAACAACTGTACTCGCCAATTCTGCTGAAAGCTCTACTAAATTTTCTTTAGTAAAAGCTTGATCAAAAGTATTTCTGAACCAATTTCCTTGTTCAATAACCTCGCCGGTAAGTCCATCAACTTCAATAACACCAATTTTATCTGCATTAGACCAAATATATTCAAACGCATAAACGGGGCGAAAATAAAGGTAAAGTTGAGTTATTTCTTCTGAATCTTCAATGATATTAGTTGCATGAACTTTTTGATTTTGTAGTTCTGACCTAACTATACTAGTAACTGAATCAAGAGAAAGTAATGGTTGAAGTACATTCTCAACTTCGACTTTCTCTACTTCGGTAAGTTCAAATTTTCTAATATATTCTGCTAAATGAGATGATTTAAGTTCACGCTGCAAGCCATCAAAATAATTTGAAAACTCTATTTTCCGGCTACACACTTCCTTCATTTGTAATTCTATTTTGCCTTTATCTTGTTGGCGTGTAACAGGATAATTTTTTTGTTCAGGATCTGTATAAACCTGAATCTGCTTCGCATGAGGATTATGTACAGGAATAGAATAAGTAACAACACAATCATAGTTTAAATTGCGTTCACTTGAAACAAACCAAAACGGTTCATAACGTAGAATATGATTTTTTAAATTTACAGTTTCTTCAGTAGGACGTTTTAGAAAATTAAATTTTGCCAACATTCCAAAAGCGTTGACCTTTTTCTTTTCAGCTTGTTGCTTAGCGGACTCAAACTCAAATATCTTTTTGAAAACAAAAATTTTATGGTTTTCGGCCTTTACTTCTAATTTTGACATAATGATATTAATGCTATTAAATAAACTTTTAAATTATAATTATTAAATCTCATAAAATAAACCTTTAAGTTTGTATATCTTATTTACTCCTATAATTAAATAAATTTATACCAAACTCTGTTTTATTCGAAAATAAAAATATATTATACGACATATAAGAATACTAAATTTTTCCTTTGCCCTCATTCAATTGCAAAGCCAGTTACTAATTTATTCTTTAATTTTCAACTAAATTCCACCTCCAATTTAGTTAAAAATTATTAAAAAATTCAAACACCTCATACATATAAATTAAATATAATCAATATATTCAACTTATATCTTGAAGAAAAAGACAACATTTAGATCTAACTTAGGTTTAATGAGCAAATTTAAAAAAAATACTCCAACATCGTATCTCTTTCACTCCAAAAGCTGTTTGTATTTAAAAACCCAAAAATTAAAACCATCTAACAGGTTTTCCGAATATTCGTTACAAAAAAATATATACTTTGCAGAAAATAATATAGCTTTAATCAAAAATTAATAAACATTTTCTCATACTGAAGATAGAATGGGTTTAAACGAACCACTTCCATTTTCTATAAGAATAAA
Source organism: Acinetobacter sp. FDAARGOS_559 (assembly GCF_003940475.1). Classification (NCBI taxonomy): domain Bacteria; kingdom Pseudomonadati; phylum Pseudomonadota; class Gammaproteobacteria; order Moraxellales; family Moraxellaceae; genus Acinetobacter; species Acinetobacter sp. FDAARGOS_559. Next base: position 3,646,859 of record NZ_RKJG01000005.1, on the reverse strand, counting down.
GTGGTAAACTTTGCAACAAGTTATGTAGTTCCTAATTGCTTTCAACATCAAAATACTCATGTTTGTATATTGCTCCATTATTCTCTATAAGTGGGAGCACTTCCTGACTTTTGAATTTCTTTGAAATAAGCACTCTCCTCTGCTTGAATATCTTCAATTTTCTGATCAGTTAAAGGAGTAGATATAGTTAAATATTTTCGTACGTAAATAGCATTAATTCTTTCCTTTTAAATAACACGTTCAATAATCAATGCGATGCCTTGCCCCACACCAATACACATTGAACACAAGGCATAACGGCCACCTGTTTGCTCAAGCTGGTTTAAGGCTGTAGTCACAAGACGTGCACCTGATGCCCCAAGTGGATGACCTAATGCAATTGCACCACCGTTTGGATTTACCTTGGCAGAATCGTCTGGCAAACCTAAATCACGAGTCACTGCCAAAGCCTGTGCAGCAAAGGCTTCATTCAGCTCAATCACATCCATCTGATCTAAAGTCAGGTTAGCTTGTTTAAGTAATTTTTTAATTGCAGGCGCTGGAGCAAAACCCATAATACGTGGCTCTACGCCCACTGCTGTTGAAGCAATGATCTTGGCACGTGGTTTGAGATTGTAGGCCTGAACTGCCTCATCCGAAGCAATCAGTAGAGCTGCTGCACCATCGTTAATGCCTGAAGCATTACCCGCAGTGACCGTGCCCTCTGCTTTTACAACAGGCTTAAGTTTGCTTAAACCTTCAAGTGTGGTCGATGCACGTGGATGTTCATCAGTATCAATCACAACAGCATCACCCTTACGCTGAGGGATTTCAACTGCCACGATTTCTTTAGAAAAAAAGCCTTTGGCTTGCGCGCTTGCGGTGCGTTGTTGGCTCACCAAGGCAAACTGGTCCTGATCTGCACGATTGACATTGAACTGTTCAGCGACGTTTTCAGCAGTCTGGGGCATGGTGTCTACACCATACAATTCTTTAAGTTTAGGGTTAATGAAACGCCAGCCCATGGTGGTGTCCTCAATCTTCTGGCTACGGCCAAAAGCACTGTCTGACTTACCCATTACATAAGGTGCACGGCTCATGCTTTCCACACCACCTGCAATTACCAAGTTCGCTTCGCCGGCTTTAATGGCACGGGCAGCAATGGCAATCGCATCGAGTGATGAACCGCATAAACGGTTAATGGTGGTTGCTGGAACCTGATACGGTAAACCTGCAAGTAGTGCTGACATACGGCCGACATTACGGTTATCTTCACCGGCTTGATTCGCACAGCCATAGATCACATCATCGACCTGTTCCCAATCTACATTCGGGTTACGCTGCATGAGGGCTTTAATCGGCACAGCGCCAAGGTCATCAGCACGGACAGATGCAAGGCCACCGGCATAACGGCCGAATGGAGTACGGATGGCATCGATGATATAAGCGTTTTTCATTCTAACTTTTGTCCTTTACTTCAGGCCTTTTTAGCCATTCTCTGTAAGTATTTCGCAGTGGCGACATGGATGTCGCCTTGTTGCTCAGCACAACAGGGAGGTTGTGTCTGAGTAACAAAGGTTTTTGGTTACTTTTTTAAAAAAGTGACACGAATTAGCTGGTGGTACCTGACTTAAACAGATAAGACTCCGTTGTGATGCTTTATAAATTTTCATATCAACGAATAACATCACAGCTGTAATTTATTGTGATATCCATAGGTCTGTTGTATAAGCGATACCTTACTTTTGAAAGGTCAAAAGTAACAAAAACCTTTGTTGAACTGAGGAGGCTTCCTTGCCTCCCTGTCCAACGGGCGACATCCATGTCGCCTGTCACGATAGTGAATGCTGTGTAATAGGTGTTTGTTGTGTAAACCTTACCCTTGAGTCGCATCAATCAAAGTTGCACCTGTTAAAGCCTGTAACTCATCAAAGCTAAGACCTTCAACTTTCTCAATCACCTTTAAACCTTCGCTAGTCACATCAATCACACACAGGTCAGTGTAAATACTGTCAACGGCAATTTAAAACTGACCCCTTTTACCTTAAAACAGCAAAGTAAAATTGACCCCTTTGATGATTTATTAAGACTCAATTTGTGGTTGAATTCCTACTCTCTTTTTATCTTTTAGACGATAACTTTCCCCAGATATTTGTACAACATGACAATGATGTAATAAACGATCCAACATTGCTGCTGTCAAAGTAACATCATCTGCGAATGATTTAGACCACTGGCTAAATGGTAAATTACTGGTCAAAATCGTACTGCCTTTTTCATAGCGCTTGGCAATAACATTAAAAAATAAATTTGCTTCTTCACGACCAAATGGTAAATATCCTATTTCATCGATAATCAATAACTTTGGAGCAAGTACAACACGTTGCATGTAGTTTTTTAATTTACCTTGTTGATAAGCTAGGCTAAGTTGCAACATTAAATCAGCTGCAGTAATAAACTTAGTCTTAATATTATTCATAATTGCCTTATAGCCTAAAGCCATTGATAGATGTGTTTTCCCAACACCACTTGCACCAATAAATACAACATTTTCAGCTCTTGGAATAAAGCTTAAATTAAATAGTTCAAGCAACTGCGACTTTGGAGCACCTAAAGCATAATTAAAATCATAAGCCTCCAACGTTTTGATTTGAGTAAGACCTGAAAGTTGTAAAAGAATCTGTTGACTACGTTGCTGCTTGGCTGTGTATTCATGTAATAGCATAGCTTCAACGAAATCTGCATAACTGCCATCCTTTGCTAAGGTTTGTTGTGCATGATGTGACCATTGTGATGCCACTGTTTGTAGACCAAGCTGACGGCAAAGCTGTTCAATACGCTCATACTGTAAATTCATTAAGAAACCTCCAGTAATTCATCATAGATTGATAAGGGGTGTTGAACACTCTCATGAGGTATGAGTGATGATGGGCTAACATCATCAATTACAGATTTTTAGAACCATCATTAAATAAAGGTAATGAAGAAAAATATTGTTGTTCTTCAAGCAAACGAGTACTTGGTTTTTCTTTAGTTGTTGCATGAATGCGTTGATTTGCTGTTTCACTAAGCCATCGACCAATATAGGCATTTGCCATATCAACATCTAAGCTAAGGTCAACCACCTTTAAACTTGCTTTTAATGGCACGATAAAACTTGATTTCAAATAACTATTAAAGCGTTCTACTTTACCTTTTGTTTGCGCACGATATGGCTTACAAACACGTGGTCGGAAGTTATATTTCTTAGCACAATCAAGTAATTTAGCATTCCAGCGATGTTGACCATCTTGATAAGCATCACGTTCAATCATAATGGCCTTAGCATTATCAAATAATACATCTTTAGGAACACCACCAAAGAACTGAAAAGCACTTTCTAAGCCATCAATCCATGCATCAGAACGTTCATGATCATAAAACTTAACAAAGGTTGCTCTAGAGTATCCCAAAGTTGCAACAAATGCTTTTAATGTGGTGTGATGACGTCGAATTTTTGTGAAATCAACCTGCATTTGTTGACCTGGTTGAGTCTCAAATCGCTTAATCGGCTCTGGTTGTTTAGTTGGCTTTAATGTATTGAGATAATTTTGTAGTGTTCTAATTTTCCCCGTGTAGCCTTTTTGCAAGATTTCTTGATACAACACTGCAGCCGGTATCCATTCTGGATCGGCGGCATTTACACGTTTGATTAAATACGGTTTATAAGGCTCAAGAATACTCACTTTAGATTGTGTTCGTTGATATTTAGGTGTTACTTGAGATCGTAAATATTTACGCACAGTATTTCTAGAAATACCGAGTTCGCGGCTAATTGCCTTAATAGATTGACCTTGTTGATGAAGTATTTGGATTGTCACTGCTTGCTCCAAAGTTAACATGTTGAGCAGTCCAAAAAGACCACTATATTAACCAAGGGGGTCAATTTTCAAATGCTGTTGGGGGGTCATTTTTACATTGCCGCTAACAATACGATCCACACAGTGTTTACCAGTAACTGGATAAGTCAGCTCAGCGACAATCTTTGGCTCACCTTGTTTGGTTACATGGTCCGTAGTGATAAATACTTTCTTGGCACCAACCGCCAAATCCATCGCACCACCTACGGCAGGAATCGCATCCGGTGCACCCGTGTGCCAGTTCGCCAAGTCACCATTGGCTGCCACCTGAAATGCCCCAAGCACCGCAATATCAAGGTGACCACCACGCATCATGGCAAAGGAGTCACCATGGTGGAAAAAGCTGCCGCCTTCAAGCATGGTCACAAACTCTTTACCCGCATTAATCAGTTCAGGGTCTTCTTCACCCACAGCTGGCGGTGGGCCAAAAGCCAATAAACCATTTTCAGAATGTAGAAAAACATCTTTGTCAGCAGGTAAGTAGCTGGCAATCTTGGTCGGTAAACCAATACCCAAGTTGACATAGGCGCCATCGGGAATATCTTGTGCCACACGTTGTGCAATCTGGTCACGGCTGAGTTTCTGGTAGCTCATGTTATTTCTCCTTATTGCTTACTGGGCGGGCTGTACTTGTACAACGTGCTGTACAAAGATACCTGGGGTAATGATATGTTCCGGATCTAATCCACCTAACTCAACCACTTCAGAAACTTGAGCAATGGTGACATCAGCAGCCATGGCCATGATCGGACCAAAGTTACGTGCTGATTTACGGTAAACAAGATTGCCCCAGCGGTCGCCTTTGTAGGCTTTAATCAAGGCAAAGTCAGCCTTGATCGGATATTCGAGTACGTAGTCTTTACCATCAATCTCACGGGTCTCTTTGCCTTCGGCTAAAAGTGTGCCAAAGCCAGTTGGGGTAAACACCGCCCCAAGGCCCATACCAGCTGCCTGAATACGACACGCCAGATTACCTTGCGGTACGACTTCAAGCTCGATCTTTCCGGCACGATAAAGTTCATCAAACACATAAGAGTCAGACTGACGTGGAAAAGAACAGATCACTTTTTTAACTGAACCAGCTTTAAGCAGTTTCGCCAGACCATAATCACCATTACCGGCATTGTTGCTGACAATGGTCAGGTCTTTAACGCCAAGTTCAATCAGACCGTCAATGAGTTCAGCGGGTTGTCCTGCGGTACCAAAACCACCAATCAGAATGGTTGCACCATCTTTAATTTGCGATAAAACCTCGCTTAGTGAGGACTTACTTTTGTCAATCATAATTCATCCATTATTCTAAAATCCCTTCCCTCTATTGTATTGCGTTCGTCCACATAAATAGCCTGCGAAACTGCAAATACAATGTTCTGTAATTTAGAACAATCCCACTGCTCCAAACTCAATATGATAAAGACATGATCAATCATAAGGAGTCAACGATATGGAAGAGCAAGTCCGTGAAATGGAAAAACAGCGCTTCAACAGTCTAATTAATAAACAATATGATCATTTTGCTGCAATGTGTGACCAACATTTACGTTATGTACACACTAGTGGCACAGTCGATGATTTGTCTGCTTTTATGAACAAATTACAGGCGGGTTATTATGATTATCAACACATTGATTACGATATTATTAACGTGGTTGATATGCAAGATTGTGTGATTGTTACTGCCAATTTTCATGCAAAGTTACTGGTCGGCAAGCAACCACGCACCTTACAAAATCGGGCATTGTCGATTTGGAAAAAGCAGCAGGATCAGTTGAAGTTGATGATGTATCAGGCAACTCCTTTTAGTGCTTAATCAACATATAAAGCGTTAGCGACAAATCAGCGCTAACGTTTTAAAAATACAACACCATCTGTTACATCGATAGGTACAGCCTTAAGGTAATGACCTTTACAGGGCCCATCCACACATTCTCCAGTGGTAATGTCAAACATGGCAGAATGATGGGCACACATGATCAACTTATTCTTGTAAGTACTAAACACCCCATCCTTATAATCCAGTTGTACTGAAAAATGTGGACAAACATTTTCATAGGCATAAAAACCATTCTGCCCTTTGATCACCACAATACTTTTTTTCTCATCCTCTGGATGAAGCACCCGAAAGCAGATCTTCTCCTGAAAATCGGTCTGCTCACAAAGCTTAATTAAGTTAACCATGCTCAAGCCTCCGAAAGAATAAAATCGTATTCCATCAGATCATAATCACCGTCTAAACCGTATACAGCTTGGCTTTGAGGATCTGCTTGTTTCGATTCATGGCAGACAATTAACCGATCTTTTACGCCAAATACAGCGTCATTTTGTAAGTATTCCTCATTCTCTAAAAAGATATGCGTGACAAGAGGTTGATAACCTTCGGCAACGATTTTGAAATGAATATGTGCAGGTCGCCAAAAGGTTCGTTTGGCATAATTCAGCAGTTGTCCCACCGTACCATCCGAAGGAATTTCATAACTGACGGGTAGAATAGATTTAATCGCATACGCACCATCAGCTTGACTCACAAACACTCCACGCAGGTTATCAATTTGCTGTTCAGGATCTTGACCAGAATACATGCCATTGGCGGCTGTTTGCCAGACATCAATATAAGCATTAGCTATTGCTTCGCCTTGTGTATTACGAATATTGCCTTTAATCAGTAAAGGGCGGCATTGCTCAGCATTTTCGATCACAATGCTATCTGCAAAGTTGCGAACTGGCATATCGGCAATAAAGAATGGCCCGAAAACAGTAGACGGCGTTTGAACTTCATTTTTTTGATGGTTAATTTGATCAACCAACATAGAAATACCGAGTACATCAGAGAGCAAAATATACTCTTGTCGTTGCTCATGGCAAAGTTGCCCAGTTTGGGTTAAAAACTGGATAGCTTGCATCCACTCAGCTTCGGTCAGTTGAACTTCGTTGATATAGTCATGCAACTTTTGTACGAGTGCTGTGATTAAAGTCCGGTGACGAACATCTTCTATACGTTGGAAGCTTTGAACAGCTTGGGTTGTTACGCTCATGATCAATTCCTTTTTTGCGGCGTGAGTCACCCGCCCGCAGCAAATAAAGTACTGCGGTCAGATCTATCTTCATGATGAGTTTCGGTTTGTCTTAAACCGGTGGCAGCCCTTGATAAGCTTTGGTGAGCAAATCAAGTAACTCGTCGTAATCATAGCCACGTGGGTTGTAGTACGGACTGTCACAAATAATTCGCGCCACTTCAGCAGGCCCTTGTTCCGGCAGGCCAATATCTTTTAGTGCCAATGGAATATTTAAAGACTGGTTTAATCGATAAATTGCCATACCAACGTCTTCACGACTTGCTACGCCTAATGCCCCTGCCAATCGATCCATGGCTTCAACATCAGCATTACGGTTGTAATGTACCGAGTAAGCCAAAGTAATGGCATGTGCCTGTGCATGCGGCAGGTTAAAGGTTCCACCCAAGGTATGGCAGATTTTATGGTGAATTGCCATGCCAACAGAGCCTAAACAAATACCCGCCAGCCATGCACCATAAGTCGCTTTTTGACGTGCTTCAAGGTCATGTGTATCTTTAACAATCGCTGGTAATGCGGCTTTTAACGCCTGAATCGAATCCGTTGCCATCAAGCTAATAATCGGATTTTTGTCCTGTGCATATAGGGCTTCCACTGCATGTGCCATCGCATTCATGCCGGAACAAGCCGAAATTTCTGCGGGTAGAGTTATGCTCAATTCTGGGTCATAAATCACCACTTTGGGTAACACATGAATGTCTTTACCAGTAGTTTTCAGATTATTTTCGGTCAGACCATATACCGTAGTCATTTCACTACCGGCATAGGTGGTTGGAATAGCCACAATCGGGGTATGAATTTTTAAAGCAATCGCTTTAGCCAGACCAATGGTCGAACCACCACCCAATGCCAAACAACAATCAATATTGTTGGCTTGCACATACTCGACGGCTTGATTCGCCACATCAACCGGAACATGCATTACTGCATGTGGATATACGCCCACGGCAATATTTGCAAGTTGTTCTGCCAGCTTTTGGCCTGCGTCTTCCTGCTCAGGGGTCGTTAGTACCAAAACTTTCTGATAGCCATGCTGTGTCAAAATCTCTTTGATTTCTTTAGATTTGCCATTGTCAAAATACACGTCCAATGGCAATGACTTATAATGGAATGCATTCATGCTGTTTATCCTCGCTGAAAATGCGGTGGAATATTTGCATCAACATTGACCCAAATCGATTTGGCTTCCGTATAGTCATGGATGGCTTCAAAACCCATTTCACGACCATAACCCGATTTGCCTACACCACCAAACGGACTGCCCGGATTGACACGTTTATAGCTGTTAATCCAGCACATTCCGGCATTAATCTTTTTGGCAAACTGGTGCGCACGTTGTAAGTTTTGTGTCCATAAACCACTGCCCAAACCATATTCAGTACAGTTGGCAATATCCAATGCTTCATCATCAGTTTTAAAGCGCAATACCGTTACGAAAGGCCCAAACACTTCTTCTTGTGCTACACGGTCCATCGGTTTGGCTTCAACCACCGTTGGTAAAACGTAGTAGCCATTTTGAAGGCTGGAATCTTCTGGTGCCTTACCACCTGACAGGACGTGTCCACCCTGTTCTTTGGCAATTTCCACATAAGACAATACCTTGTTGCGGTGAGCTTCCGAGGTCAATGGTCCCATTTCGGTGTTTGGATCTAGCGGGTCACCTAAACGGATGGATTCTGCCAGTTTGATAAATTTTTCCAGGAACTCATCGGCAATAGCCTCATGCAGCACCAAGCGTGATCCAGCAATACATGCTTGTCCCTGATTGTGGAAAATCGCCCAAGCTGCACCGTTTACTGCTGCATCAATGTTGGCATCTTCAAACACAATGTTGGCACCTTTACCACCCAGCTCAAGCTGTACGCGTTTTAAGTTACCTACAGATGAGCGGACAATGTTCTGACCTGTTAAAGTTGAACCAGTAAAGGCAATTTTGCCGACATCTTCATGCTCTGCCAGGCGTTGCCCTGCGGTATGACCATAACCTGTTACCACGTTAACTACACCATCTGGAAAACCGGCTTTTTTCACTAATTCAGCAATTTTGAGCGTCGATAAAGGTGTCAATTCTGAAGGTTTCATCACCACGGTATTACCTGCCGCAAGCGCAGGGCCAAGTTTCCAGCTGGTAAACATAAGCGGGAAATTCCACGGCACAATCTGCCCAACCACACCAATTGGTTCACGAACCACGTAGTTTAAAAAACCTTGCTCAACCGGAATAACCGAACCTTCAATTTTGTCAGCCATACCACCAAAATAGCGGAAACATGCCGCGGTACGTGGTACATCTAAACGGCGTGAATCACGAATCGGATGTCCGGTATCGAGTGACTCAAGCTGAGCCAATTCTTCCAGATTTTCCTCAATCAGATCAGCAAGTTTTAATAATAATCTGCCACGTTCAGCCGCTGGCGTTGCTGCCCATGCCGGAAAAGCACGCTTTGCTGCAGCTACAGCAATATTGACATCTTCTGCTTCAGCCGCCGCAATTTTGGTAATTAACTCGCCATTAGATGGATTGAGTACATCAATGGTGCCACCATTTTTTGCAGGCACGAATTGGCCATCAATAAATAATTGAGTATTCATAATTTTACCTAATGAGTATTAGAGGCTGTTAAATGTAGGAAGTTAACAGCCTCTAGCTGAATGCTTAGAATTGGATTGGATAAGGAGATAATTCGCCTGACTCATAACGTTCAGGTAGATTTGGTGTCGCATTTTCCCAAACAAGTAACATTGAGCGTTTAGTTGAGTATCCTTGATGACGAATATTGGCTGGCATTGCTGCGATATCCCCCGCTTTCATAATGACGCGGGCAATAGGACTACCATCTACTTTATCGCCAATATCCCAAGTGATTTCATCTGATAATTGCAAGAACCACTCTACGCGATCATTGCCATGAAAAATTGGTAAAATATATTCTTCTGTAGTAGGGCAGAATAAGCTCTGTTTACAAACAGAAGTTACAGAAGGATTCCATGTCACATCTGAACGCGACAGATATTTAAACAAGTTAAAACCACTAAGTTGACCTTCAAAACCAGGTTCACAATATATAAGTGGATCATCTTGAGCCACATCTTCAAACTGACGGTTAACTGGTAAATCATCACGTAAAGGCGAATCATCAGGTAACCCAGGCATACGTTTGGTGGCAATTCGATAACGGTCAATCGCTTCTGAATTATCACCATGCTTACGACCAAAAGCAGAACCCGTTTCTTCTGGGGCAGCAAATGGATCAAATCCTTCACTTACCCAATCATGTAAAATAGCTTTAAAAGTCGCCATGATTAGTGGAGTTTCAAAGTTCTCAACATAATCTACCCCTGCTGCTTTTAATACTCCATTAAAAGTGCCAGCATATAAGTCGACATTGCCATAGTGGTTTTGAGTACCAATAACATGATCGAAGTTAACCCAACCATAGAAAAAACCCCAAGCAACATCTCTCATCAAAGCCCGTAAAAAAGCATCAACAGACATTAAATGAGAATGCTCTTGACCTTTTGCTTCCCATGTTACTTTGGCAAAGTATTCATCACGGCTAAACTTAAAATTACCTAACTGGAAAGTTGAATAACCTGAAATTTCATCATATCCAGTAATCGTTACACCATCATCTTCAACAAATTTATTTTGCATCGCATTCATTTTCATCTCTCCTTGATTACTTAATACAAATGTCATTCCATTTTTCGACAGAAAGTGGACCTTTAATTGTTTGGATTAACATCACTGATTTTTTTGATGCATCAAAACGATAGGCTGATCCGACTGGTAAAATTGCTTGATGACCTTTTTTCAAGACAACATATCCCATTGGTATTCCATCTGGTCTCTCTCCCGCAAGATGAGTACCCTCTTGATCCTGTAAGACTATTGGGTCTTTTAATTTCAAATAATCGACACGAACTTCGCCATCCATTACAATAACAAATTCATCATGTGATGCGGTATACCAAGCAGATTGTCCTTCTGCCAGAACAGATTCAATGACAAACTTGAGGTTCATCCCAACAACTGTTTTTTCATAAGGTTTACTCATTGCTGCCACTTCAAAAATATTTGAAAAGGCATAATTAGTAGCTTCACCCTGAATAATCTGGATTGAACCTTTTTCGTAGTTTTCCAAACTACCGAGCTTTGTTGTATAAGCACTCATTTCCATATTCCTTACTGAAATTCTTCGTGTATGGTCTTTCCTCGACAGTTTGAAATTACGCCAATCCCTTGTTGAAGACAATGAAGAAAGCAGCAACATGAATGTTTGCAATCTGCGAACAATTAAAAAAATAAATATAAAAAACAAAATCTTACAAATACTTTCTATAACAATCCTCTGTTTTAGTCACATTGACAGCTCAGCATACTTTGCACTTGAATAAAAAACGTTCGGATGAAGTACATAAGTTATGTGCTCTCATAATTTTTTTACGAGAAGAGCAAAGGCTATCGTAGTAAAAACTATTTACATCCACTACTCACTGGAATTGAAAGTAGAAAATTATCATATTTAATTGATTTAACTTTCTTTTTTAAAATTCATTTAAAAGGATATTAAGATGAATCTACAAAAATGGGATACTTCCTATGAATGGAAAATTGTACTTCTTCTCACTCTTGGTTTTGGACTTGTAGGATTAGATAGATGGATTATTGCACCATTACTACCTTCAATTATGAGAGACCTCTCTTTAAGCTATCAGGACGTTGGTCTGATATTTGGAGCATTAGGTATCACATGGGGTGTTTTTGCAATTTTTGCTGGTAGTCTCTCAGATAAAATTGGTCATCGTAAAATCTTAATAGTATCACTACTTGTCTTTTCTTTAGCTTCTGGTTTTTCTGGTTCAGCAATGGGACTTACGAGCTTAATATTGATCCGAGCATTGATGGGAATTTCAGAAGGAGCATTTTGTCCGACTAGTTTTGCAGCAACAGCTGTAGCAGCAAAACCTTCACGCCGTGGAGCATTACAAGGATTGCAGCAAAGTGGTTTTGCCTTATTTGGTCTAGGCCTAGGACCACTTATCGCAACTCAACTACTTTTAATCGTACCATCTTGGCGCGAGGTATTTTGGGTAGTTGCAATTCCTGGATTCATTTTAGCTGCTTGTCTTTTCTTTGTATTAAGAGAACCTCAAAATACTCAAGGGGGACAATTATTAATTGCTCAGAAAAATACTGAAGCTCATGTAAAAGTTAATTGGATGGAATTATTAAAGACACGTAATATTTTGCTAAGCATGATCGGTCTCTTTTGTACAATGTCCTGTGTTTTCGTGATTAGTGCAATGGTCCCTCTATATCTTGAAAACTTTTTAAAAATGAATCCACAAGATATGGGGATAATTGTTTCTGCAATTGGATTTGGTGGTTTCTTGGGTCAATTTCTTGTTCCTGCGCTTTCTGACTGGATTGGTCGCCGTATGGCTTCTATTTTAGGATTTCTAGGTTCAGCTATTTTCATTTATTTATTTGCGAATGCTTCAGCATCCTTATCTGTTCTATTTGGATTACTGTTTGTAGTCTCATTTTTTAGCTTAGGTCTAATTGCTTTACTTTCAGGTCCATTAGCTGCTGAATCTGCCCCTGTAGGCTTAGTTGCATCTGCAATTGGCCTTGTTGTTGGCGCTGGTGAAATATTTGGTGGAGGTGTTGCTCCAGTAATTTCAGGAATAATTGCTGAAAACTATGGTATTCAAAATATTTTCTATCTAAGTTTAATAGGAGCAATTATAGGTATGTTTATTAGTTTCTTTATTCTTGAAACAGCTCCGCGTAAAGTACAAAATATCCAAGCATTTGAAATTGAGCCAACTCAAGAATAGTTTACATCTTTTATTAAAAGCATTCTTAAGGAGTGCTTTTTCTACTCTATCATGTTAAAAAATATATAACTTTTCAAACTTTTAGCAAACCTGTCATTGATACCTTTTGCTTGCATATCAGGCATGCTTTAATTTTTCTAAATGTATAACTGATTATTTAGGTAATTTAAGTAAATCTGTAAATTTCATCGGGTATAAAATCAATACCTTTATTTTCATAGTTGATGGATTAACTCATGGATAAATTACAATGTATGGAAGCCTTTGTGAGAGTCGCACAAAGTGGAAGTTTTATTCAGGCCGCAGAATCTCTTGGTGTTACACGCTCAGTGATAAGTACACGTATTCAGCAGCTTGAAAAATTTGTAGATGCACCATTATTTCATCGTAGTACACGATCAGTAAGATTATCAGCTATTGGTGAAAAGTATTATCCTGAATGTGTAGAGCTAATTAGTCGTTTCGAGCAACTAGCCGATGAGATGTCACATGCAAAAAATGAGTTACATGGTCGCTTACGTATTTATATGGCACCAGGTTTTGCTTTAAGCTATTTCAGTAAACTTTTATCTCAATTCACTACACAATACAGAGATATTGAATTAGATATTGTTGTATATGATAAAGTCATTGATCCAATTTCTTCTGGATTTGATATCGCTTTTCAGATGTTTCCCCCAAAAGGTGAAAGTCTAATTGAGAGAAAAATTTTTAATATAAACCGTGTAATGTGTGCTTCACCAGAATTTATCGAAAAACATGGTCAACCCCAAAGCCCACAGCAGCTTCAGCAATTTGAATTAGGCTATTATTCGGGATACCCTGAAAGAAATAAGATCAAATTTATGATCAATAATAGATTCCATGAATTCTCTATTCACGCAAGGGTTTCATCAAGCTCAATTCATTTATTACATGATTTTGCATTAACAGGAGGAGGAATCGTTTGCTTACCAACAATTGTGGCTCGAGAGAGCCTTTTAGATAAAAAACTGACTCCTGTACTTATAGACTACCCACTGCCTAATTATGGATTAAGAGCAGTATTCCCTTCAAACTCTAGAAATTTAACCAAGATTCGTTGCATGATTGATTTTCTAGTTGAAAAACTTGATCTAGTACCTGAGTGGGATCAACAGCTCATCGAAAAGGGATATTTATCACCTATGGTTAAGCTGTTTCAATAATTAATCTTTACCCTCATTACTTCAATTAAGAAAAGAACTGCCTCAACCAGACAGCTCTTCAAATATACTATTCATGGTGTAAAAAAGAACTGAAATTATCTTTATTTACTTCTTAAAAGTTAAGCGTGTATGAGGTAATAATCCGGTTTTCCATATAGTCCCCTCCAATATCATTTTTATAATTTAAGTTAAGCCATTGCAGGCCAAGCCCTTTGAATTTTCCTTCTTTTATTTTGTAATTCATAATGAAATCAAATTCACTTTCATCAAATCCTTTTTCATTATTAATTAGATAATTTTTCCCATCAACGTAACGAAGTAAAAAGCTCAAACCAGGCATTAACCAGCCAGCATCATGATTAAAAGTGAAGTGGTATGAAAGCTCATTAGCTTTATTGAAAGTGCCTTGCGTCCAATTAATATAACTAAGAACAGGAACAGCCCCATCTAACATAGGAAAATCAGTATTCCCTCCAATTTTTTGAACCCCTATACCGAAAGTATTTGGTCCATACCCAATCTCTTGCATCAAACCAAAATATTGATTATCAATTTTTCCTAATAATTGACGTCCGGTCTCTTCTGTATAGTAATAACGGAATTTAGTTTTTAATCTAAATTGATCAAAATCTTCTTTTAAATTTAGCCCCAATGAATACTGATCATATAAATCTTCTAGCTCGCTCACAAATAACTGTGTATCAAGTTTTCCTTGAAAAGATTTATGTTTTAGATCGATATATGTTAAACCATCTGATGCATGATTTTTTACAGATAATTTTTTAAATTTTTCCTCATTTCTTACTGAATATCTATTTAAATGACCAATATCTATACTTAAATCTTTATTAATCTGCCCTGAGTATAAAACTCCTTGATAGATCGTTATTAGTTGGCGACTATAATCCGTAGTAGCAAGAGGCGTATCAACCCATTGCTCTCCCCAACTTAACTTATGTTGTTTATGCTGAAAGCCAATTGATCCTGCAATTTTGTTATAACTTGAAGCTTGCTTTTGAGAGTCTTTATCGAAAGGCAAGATTAAATCATTTAAATGATTATCACTACTTAAACGCTGTGCATACTGCAAGGATCCTGTTATTAATAAATTTGTATCTTGAGTTAAGTTCTGCTTAGTACTTGCTCGAGCAATTACTCCCTGACTCCAGCTTCCAATCGAAGGCTTACTGTCATCGTTATAATCCCGATCTGCATAAAGATTTTTAAATGTTAAATCTACGTTTATGTCTTTTGCAAAGACGACATTAACCTTTGCCGCCATGACCAAAAGACATGGCACAATATAAATAAGTTTATTCATTTTTAATCCATTAATTTATTTAATATTTTTTACAGTCCTGAATCCTACATGACTGATTCCTAAATCTGCCTCTTGTGAATGGCGCGCTGATGCTCGATAGCGCATACAATAATTAGAGGCACATAAAAATGAGCCACCCTTTATCGTATAACTGTTAAAAACTTGAGGATGACCCGTGTGTAATTGTTGCTCTCCCATATGGTCATCATGAGTCCCTGTAAATGGACTACTTGTGTACTCCCATACATTACCGATCATGTCATATAGACCAAATCCATTTGATGGAAAACAACCTACTGGTGCGACATCCTCAAATCCATCTTTATTTTCATTTTGATAAGGGAATTGCCCTTCCCAAACATTTGCATCTATATGCTCAAGATTTGCACTAATATCCCGCTCTTTACTGAAGCCTTTAGCTGCATATTCCCATTGTTCTTCAGTAGGTAAGTCTCTTCCTAACCAATCGGCATAGGCCATTGCATCTTTCAATGTAATCATGCGGACAGGCTCATTAGGAAGAATCTGCCGTGTAGCATCTGGTCCCCAAGGATGTCGCCAATTTGCCCCTTTCATCAAAGACCACCAAGCCAGTTCAGCAACTTGTTCTTTTGGAGGAGTAAATACGGCAGCTTCTCCTTGTGACTCCGCTTCCGTTAAATACCCTGTAGCTTTTACAAAACTTTGAAATTGTGCATTTGTCACCTCAGTCGCATCAATCCAGAATTCTTTAATTGTACGATCACTTTTATAGAGTGCTTTTTCTTCAGGATAACTATTATTGTTTCCAATCTTAAAAGTCCCACTAGGTATTTTTACCATCCCAGCATAGGCATCTTTTTGCCAGTTAACAGGTAGACCTGAATACTCTTTACATTTATTTAAACTTCCTAATTGTTGTAACTTAGGTCCCCGAATTTGCTTTTTGGAAGGCTTACTACATCCTGTGACTCCCAAAATACAGGCAAAAACCACTACACATTGAATAGTTCTCATACCAATTTCCTTTTGAGATTCAAACCAATAAATATTATATTTCGAGAATCAACTGAGCTTACTCAAATGAATAAGCTCATATTTAAAATCCCCAAAATCAGATAATTCCTTAGTGAGCAGTAGTTGACTGATTAGCTACTTGTTTTAAAAATTCAGGTTGAATGCATTTATCATAAAAACAATTCATTTGACCATATTTATAACGTACAGGAGCTTCAGTTACACCTACACGTTTGGCATATACATCCCAATCTGCTGCTAGTTCCTTTACTTTTTCTGGTTTTTTAAGTGCCAAATTAATACGGTAAGAAGGATCAGTTTTACGGTTATATAACTCCCATTGTCCTGTACCGTAAGGAGGAGCCTGATACTGAATAGCCCAATCTCCCTTATAAAGAGCACGGCGTGTGTTAAATTCCCATCCTAACGTTCTTTCTGGTAATTTTTTCCCGCTAAAAATAGGTAAGAATGAACGACCTTCTAACTTTAAAATTGGATTTCCTTCAAAATTTTCTGGGCGTTTAGTATTTGTAAGATCTAAAACTGAAGGTACGAAATCCATAACATGCAGTGTTTCACTATTAATCTGCCCAGCTTTAACTTTAGCTGGATAACGAATTATGGCTGGGACATGAATTCCCCCATTCGCCAAGAAGCTTTTAAAATATGGAAGCGGTGTTGAAGCAACTTGTGCCCATTGAGGTCCTAATGTTACATACGAACCCTTACGTCCCATGTTTTTAGGGCTGTTATCAAATGTAGCATTTACCCACTCTCGGATACCATTCTTATCCTCAGTTGTCCCCAACGATTCAGGAGTAGCAGACTCAGCGCCATTGTCAGACATAAATAAAATAAGCGTATTATCTAACTCTCCACTACGCTTTAAGTAATCAATTACACGCCCAATATTGTGATCAAGATTATCGATCATTGCTGCATAAATTTGCATTGTTTTTATTTGATCTTGTTTTTGGCTTTCTGTTAACTGCTCCCATGCAGGGAAAACATCCATTAATGGATTATTAATTTTTGTTCCCTTTGGCATAATTCCAAGCTTAATCATACGCTCTAAACGAGCTTGGCGAATTTTTTCATACCCTTCTTTATAATGCCCTTCATATTTTTTCAAATACTGATCAGGTGCTTGTAACGGCCAATGTGGTGCGGTGAAAGCCAAATATCCAAAAAAAGGTTGTCCTTTTTTTCGATCATTTTCCATATAGGAAATCATTTTAGTTGTAAAAAAATCACTTGAATAAAAATCTTTAGGTAAATTTATATCTTTACCATCTTCAAGATAGCGGGCTTTATAATTACCAGGGAACATTTGGCTTGCATCCATATGTGCAGCACCACCTGGCATTAGTGTAAATGAGCGATCAAAACCTCGAGCTTTTGCATTACTGTCTTCAGTGGAGCCTAAATGCCATTTACCTGCTACAAATGAAGCATATCCTTGAGTTTTTAAAATTTCAGCTAAAGTAATTACTCTTTTATTTAAGCGACCTTCATAACCAGGTTTACCTTTTTGTTCAGGCTGCAAATACTCAGCCATGGTTCCAAATCCGGCTTGATGGCTATCATTGCCCGTCAAAAGCATGGAACGAGTTACTGAACATGTTGGACCTGCATGAAAATTAGTTAGAATAGCGCCTTCTTTAGCGAGCTTATTAATATTAGGAGTTCGTATTTCACTCCCAAAAGGCTCTGTATCAGAAAAACCCAAATCATCTGCAACAATCACTAATACATTAGGTTTCCTAACAGTATCGGTCGCATTAGCCAAAGCTGCACATAGCATCGTTGGTATAAATAATGATGCGATTGTCAGTTTTTTTCTAACCATAACAAAATCCTTATGAACAGTTTTATTTTCTGCAATAAATCCTTGCATCTAGGAAATATACATTTATATACTCAAATGAATACAATCAAATATGCAAATTGAGAGTTCTTATATTTCGAACAAATATTTTTAAGAAAAACTAAAGAATCTTTGTAGAGCCCTTATAAAAATATTTTTTGTTCTTATATAAGCTTATAGACTCAACAATTAAAAAATATTCAAAAATTTGTCTTTTTATATACACCTAGTCTTAAAAAATTGTTTCTTTCACTTCTAAATTATTGCAAATATTTTGATAAACATATATTTGCAATAATAACACCTCTCCATTACACCGTGTTTAGTTACAACCAATGCACCCAAAACTTTTTATTTGCATGAAGTTAGTCCTCGTAAAAAATATTCAAACACACTCTCCCTCTCGCTTACCCTGCCAGAACTTAAAAGCTGAATGATTGTGCCTTCCACCATATATAAAAATAGTTTGGCATCGGTAAAAGAGACATCGGTTTTTAGGGTTCTAAGCTGGCTATAAATTTCATTTTTTAGCCATGTTCTATAGCGCACTGCGGATTGATAAGCGTTGGGATAGCTATTTTTAATTTCAAAAACGGCTTTAAATAATAAGTAATACGGCCCTTCTAAATCGGTATGTAGAAAGTAAAGCTTTTTGAGTTTATCTATTACAAGAGTGTTTAAGTCATATTCGACCATTGCGACTACTTGTTCCTGGAGCTTTTCTTTTTGCACCATCAGGCAAATTTCAATGAGTCGTTCTTTAGAGTGAAAATAATTATAAAAAGTCGCTTTAGTAATCTCTGATTCTTTCACTATTCTGTCGACCCCAATAAGGTGGAACCCACGGTGATGAAACAGATCAATTGCTTTATTTACAACGTATAAGGCACGTGTTGGGAGAACTAAATTTGGCATAGTTTTACCGTTATAAATTCTTGTTGTTTCTAAATGAGATACTTTTTTGGGAGAAAAAAAGGCACATCAAAGCCATAAAGACTGTGCTTGGCACATCTCAAGTTTTATTGTTGATGCAAGTTTTTTGAGCCGTAATGACTTAAAGCATGAAAACCCTACAGGCTATCAAGCTGCTTTAAATTGTTAAGTTGTGTCGTTATAGCTTTTGGCAAAGGCTGCCAAAAAATAGTGGATGTGCAAAGCCAACTCCTTTTTATTGGGAGTTCTGCCAAAATATTTAAATTATGGTGGCAGAACGAAAGGGGGTTCGCAGACTGGAAACAAAGGAACCAGCACACCAGAGGTGTCCCCCTTCCGCCCTACCGTAGAGAAAAAGGGGGCGAACGAGTTCCCGACACACAAAACAAGAATTTTGCATATCGACTTTGTTTTCCCGGTCTGCGACAACCGGCTGGCAATGTGGCCAGCATGCGAAGAATAGTATTCCACCCTCTTGTAGTCAAGCACACAAAATGACATTTGATTTAAATTAGATCATTAAAAAGTAAGGATAAATAATTAACAAGTTATTGTTAAAGTAGGATTTATAAAGAGAATGAACACTAGATAATAAAGACTCAATATTCGATCCTCCTATTAAAGAGGAATTCCTATAGAAAGCGTTAATGCATTTAAATAGTGTTGGGTGAAAAAATTTCTAGATACATATACGGAGGAAGAAAATGGCATTATTCCAAATAAAATAAAGCTAAGCCACGATAACCGCGACTTAGCTTTAAAAAATAATTTTAATTAAAAAATTACTTATTTGATGTCTGCAAATTCAGAAACAGGCTTGTTCACTTCAACTTTTGTGCCGCCAAATTTTTCATTTACAAACTTTTGTACTTTAGGTAAGTGGTAAAGTTCACCAAGCTTCGTATAGATCGGGTCATTTTTGTTCGCTTCAGCAACACCTAATAAATTGACATAAAGCTTAGTAGACTGATCGATTGGCTCACGGAAGATTGCGTCTTTCATTACATTGAGGCCACCCTCAAGTGCCAATGTATTACCCAGTACAATCGCATCTACATCGTTTTTAACACGAACTGCGGTTGTCATTTGAATAGGTTTTAATTGTAAGTTTTTAGGGTTTTCAGCAATATCATTCACTGTCCCTTTTACAGGGTCAAAACCTGGTTTAAGTTTAATTAATTTAGCAGACTGCAATAATGTTAATGCACGAGCTTCGTTAGCAGTATCGTTTGGAATTGCAATGGTAGCGCCTTGCGGGAACTCATCAACGGTTTTAACTTTATTTGCATAAATACCCATTGGTTCCAAGTAAGTTGTCGCAACAGCAGCAACTTTAGCTTTATTTGAAGCATTATAAGCTGCCAAATAGTTGAATGACTGGAACGCATTTACATCTTGTTCGCCACTTGCTACAGACGTATTGAGCACAACATAGTCAGTCAAATTGGTTACTTCGAGTTTAATACCCGCTTGAGCAGTTTCAGGAAGTGTTGCCACGTATTTCCATACGTCCGTATCAGAACCTGTTGAAACCAATTTAATTGTACGAACCGACTCAGTTTTATCTTTGGCTGCTGCTGTATTTTCAGTTTGTGCAGGCTGTTTATTACATGCAGTAAGTGTCAGTACAGAGGCACTGAACAGTACGCTAAATAATTTTTTCATAAATATATCCTAAAATAGGAAACGCCTCCCCTAAATCAGAGAGAGACATTTCCAACCATTGGGTCGAAATGCAATATTTGGCTGGATATAATTTCCAGATATAGGGTTTAGAAGCCTGATTTCAGCATCATTCCTTCCGTGAATTTGCACGCTGAACAATAGAATTATGTTTTGAATCAGTTTCTAAATATGGCCTCATCATATATCAATAAATGAATATTCTACAAATAACTTGTTCGATTCTGATATATAGGCCTCTTATTGCTAAGATATTGAAAACAAAAAACATATTATATAAAGATAGTAATTTTGATTAAAATATATACTCGCTTGATTTATATGAAATTTTTGGCATTTATTAGCAAGATTTAAGCTAAATGAAGTTGTAATTTTTATTTTAAGCATAAAAAAAGCCCCTGCTTTTAACAGGGGCTTTTAGAATTTGGCGGAAGCGGTGAGATTCGAACTCACGGAGGACTCACACCCTCGTCGGTTTTCAAGACCGGTGCATTAAACCGCTCTGCCACGCTTCCATGTGCGTAAGAATACAAAGCTTATTCATTTTATTCAAGAAAAAAATCATCGCTTTGTGTTCAAGTGCATATTGTTTCATCAATTTTACAGTTGGGCAGCCAATTCTGCTCCTTCTTTAATCGCACGCTTCGCATCTAGCTCTGCTGCGAGCTTTGCACCACCAATAATATGGTAGTTCGCTATAGTCGACTCCCCTTCTTTTGGCATCAAGTCTTTTACCGACTCTTGCCCCGCACACACTACAACGGTATCTACACGTAAAAGCTGGTCCTGACCATTATGCTCAATCCAAAGCCCTTCATCGGTAACTGCTTTATATTGCACGCCACGAAGCATGCGTACACCGTGCTTTTTAAGCTGAGCACGATGTACCCACCCCGAAGTCTTGCCAAGACCAATACCGAGTGGGGTTGTTTTACGTTGCAGTAAATAAATTTCTCTTATTGCTGGCTCAACTACTGGTGGTTGCATACCACCTTCCGAAACATAATTTGGATCTGGGTCTACCCCCCACTCACGTTGCCACTCGGCTAAAGGTTGAGGCTGTGGTTGATGTGGTGGTTTAAGTAAAAATTCTGAGACATCGAAACCAATACCACCTGCCCCAATCACTGCAACCTTTCGTCCAACTTCAGCACCCTGTAAAACTTGAGCATAAGAAAGGACTTGAGGTGAATTACTTCCTTCAATCTTTAATGCGCGCGGCACGACTCCAGTCGCCACAATCACCTCATCAAAACCTTCACGTTCAAGTTGTTCACGATTAACACGAGTATTTAAACGAACATCTACCCCAGTTTTTTGAAGTTGTACTTTAAAGTAGCGAATCGTTTCGTGAAATTCTTCTTTACCCGGCACAACCTTTGCAAAGTTAAACTGACCACCTACATCTGCATTGGCTTCAAACAGGGTCACTGCATGACCGCGACGTGCAGCAACAGTTGCAGCAGACATACCGGCTACACCACCACCTACAACGGCGATACGCTTTGGTTGTTTGGTTTTTAAATAAACCAATTCAGTTTCATGGCCTGCACGTGGGTTTACTAAACAAGATACACGCTTATTTTTAAATGCATGATCTAAACATGCTTGGTTACAGGCAATACACGTATTAATTTCATCTACACGATTGGTCGCAGTTTTATTTACCCAAAAAGCATCCGCTAATAAAGGGCGAGCCATTTGAATCATATCTGCTTTGCCAGTTGCCAAAATCTCTTCAGCAGTTTCAGGCATATTAATACGGTTAGAAGCAATGATTGGAATTGAAATATGTTGTTTTACATGAGCCGTATAATCGACAAACGCGGCACGAGGCACAGAAGTGACAATAGTCGGCACACGTGCTTCATGCCAACCAATACCCGTATTTAATAAAGTGACACCCGCTTTTTCTAAAGCTTTCGCAACCGTAACCACTTCTTGCATGGTGTTACCGTCATGCACAAGGTCGAGCAACGATAAACGGAAACAGATAATAAATTTTTCGCCAACTTTTGCGCGGATCGCTTTGACAATTTCAACTGGAAAACGCATACGGTTTTCAATTTCACCACCCCAACGGTCTGTACGCTGGTTTACATGGCGACTTAAAAACTGGTTAATCAGATATCCTTCTGACCCCATAATTTCGACGCCGTCATAACCTGCTTTTTTAGCAATGTCAGCGCACTGTGCGTAATCTTCTATTGTGCTGAGAATATTTTTTTCAGAAAGTTGACGTGGCTTAAATGGTGAAATCGGTGATTTTATTGCACTCGAAGATACTACAAATGGCTGGTAACCATAGCGTCCCGCATGCAATATTTGCATCAGAATTTTTGAACCATGCTTATGGACGGCATGAGTCACCAAACGGTGCTGCGGAATATCAAATAAGCTATTCATGGTTCCGCCAGCCGGAGCCAACCATCCTTGACGGTTCGGAGAAATACCGCCAGTCACAATCAAACCAACTCCACCTTTGGCACGCTCTTCAAAATAAGCTGCCAGTTTTGGGTAGTTAAAAAAGCGGTCTTCAAGCCCCGTATGCATAGATCCCATGACCACACGGTTTTTAATGGTTGTGAAGCCCAAATGTAATGGTTTTAATAAATTGGCGTAACTTGTCATGCTGCGTCCCAATATTTTTCTGCAACTTGTTGCATAGTACTTTGATTTGTTATTGGAGTGGTTGACACATTTTCACTAAAATGTAGTCAAATACGTCAATATTAGAATATAGTCAGATTATATAATTGATATAACACTCAAATCTTGGAAGCTAACAAAACAATATGCTATCTAGGCCTAAATACTTATTTCATGGCTCTACAAGCTATCGAGAATATCTTGAGCCAAAACAAGCCATAGGCGATGGAGAAATGGACAATGCCATTGGTATATATGCCGTTGAAGATAAAAGAATTGCGCAATTATTTGCAATTGAATATCTCGGCCTATCCAATGACGCCCGCTTCAGTATTAAATTTAAGGATGACTTCGTCTATGTTGAACTTTACCAATGTAGTGTCAATTGGGATCGTATTGGTTATTTATATACACTTCCTTCAGAGAACTTCATAAAAATTGACCATATGCAATGGCTATCATCAGAAAGTGTTATTCCCACGAAAGTTGAACCTGTTAATCCTCACGATTTCAAAACATTTATCCAACAACGTTCAAAATAGATGTATCTCTAATATGAAAAATCCATCCATCTATTTTGACTCATCATTTCAATAGATCACCCAAATAGAAAAAAATACCAAGACTTATAAAAATTTTAATTTTCACCACGATCAACTCGATTTTACAAAACTTTACTGCACTAAAAGTGTTACAATAGTTCCGATTTTTTATTCTCAAGATGCCCTATTCGGTATCTTTACTAATAAATGTTAGGATTAGCAATGACTGATAATGCAACTATCTTGCAGCATGTACCAGTAGGCAAAAAAGTTGGGATTGCCTTCTCCGGTGGTCTAGACACTTCAGCTGCTTTATTGTGGATGAAACAAAAAGGCGCTGAGCCTTATGCATATACTGCAAACTTAGGCCAGCCAGATGAAGATGACTACGATGCAATTCCAAAGAAAGCAGAACAATACGGCGCTGTAAAAGCTCGCTTAATTGACTGCCGCTTACAATTGGCGCTTGAAGGTATTGCTGCAATTCAGTGTGGTGCATTCCATATCAGTACAGGTGGTGTTCCTTATTTCAATACGACTCCACTCGGTCGTGCAGTAACAGGTACTATGCTCGTTACTGCCATGAAAGAAGATGACGTAAACATCTGGGGTGATGGTTCAACTTATAAAGGTAACGATATTGAACGTTTCTATCGTTATGGTTTGTTGACCAACCCAAATCTTAAAATTTACAAGCCGTGGTTAGATCAAAACTTTATTGATGAGCTTGGTGGCCGTGCAGAAATGTCACAGTTCCTCATCGACAACGGTTTTGACTACAAAATGTCAAAAGAAAAAGCGTACTCAACTGACTCAAACATGTTGGGCGCAACTCACGAAGCAAAAGATCTTGAATACCTAAATGCAGGTATCAAAATCGTTGACCCAATCATGGGCGTTGCTTTCTGGAAAGAAGAAGTTGAAATCAAACCAGAAGAAGTGACTGTACGTTTTGAAGAAGGTGTACCTGTTGCATTAAATGGTCAGCGTTTTGACAATCCGGTTGAGCTTATTCTTGAAGCAAACCGTATTGGTGGCCGTCATGGTTTAGGTATGTCTGACCAAATCGAAAACCGTATTATCGAAGCGAAATCTCGTGGTATCTATGAAGCACCGGGTATGGCCCTTCTTCATATTGCTTACGAGCGTTTGGTTACTGGTATTCACAACGAAGATACGATCGAACAATACCGCATTAACGGTTTACGTTTAGGCCGTTTACTTTACCAAGGCCGTTGGTTCGACTCACAAGCGCTTATGTTGCGTGAAACTGCACAGCGTTGGGTAGCTAAAGCGATTACTGGTGAAGTAACACTTGAACTTCGTCGTGGTAATGACTACACCATCATGAACACTGAATCTCCAAACTTAACGTACGAAGCTGAACGTTTAACAATGGAAAAAGGTGATTCAATGTTTACGCCAATGGACCGCATTGGTCAGTTGACTATGCGTAACCTCGACATTACCGATACACGTGCAAAACTAGGCATCTATACAGATGCTGGCTTGCTTTCAATCGGTCAAGGTTCTGCTGTACCTCAATTAGACAATAAGAAAAAATAATTTCTTATAACGTCAAAAAAGCCACCTCAATAGGTGGCTTTTTTATACTTAAAGTTAAGTTAGGCAATTTCGGCGACTTGTAATGGCTGATAATAAATTTGATTACGGCCAAGCTGTTTTGCCCGATATAAAGCCTGATCTGCCGCATGAATAAGCCTATCTTGTCCCATCTTTAGCCCACCCGTATATACGGTAAACCCTAAACTGATAGTGACATACTTCGACACTAAAGAAGCTGCATGAGGAATCGCTTGCCGCTCAATGGCTTTATAGATATTTGCAGCCACTGAATAAGCACCCTGTGCAGGTGTTTCAGGTAAAAGTACAACGAACTCCTCGCCCCCATAACGCGCAACAAAGTCGACATGACGAATTGAGTTTTTAATTGCTGCGGCAATGCTAGAGATGACTTTATCTCCCATCTGGTGCCCGTAAAAATCGTTATAGTTTTTAAAAAAATCAATATCAATAAATAAAACAGCTAAAGGACGCTTCTCCTGATTTGCTCGGTAGTAGAAAAAATCAAACATCTCATCAAATGTACGTCGATTCGAAATTTGAGTCAGGGCATCCTGCTGGCTTAAATGTAATAACTCCGATGCCTCAATCCGTAAGATCTGCTCATTAATTTCAGCAAGCTGGTTATTTAAAAACAGGCTTCTTTCTCTTGAGATGAGCATACTGCTAATCGAGAAACCTAAAATACAACTACCGAACAAAGCACGGCCCAACGCAATATAGTCACAATTTACATCTAACAAAATAAGAAAAGCAAAAACTAAAAATGCTGCCAATAAACCAACACAAAGCATATGCAAAGGTTTAATACCGCTTAATATAAACCCGAGCATATATAAAAATGAAAGAAGCAACATAGACTGGTTCTTAAGCGCCATATTTCCGACACTAAGCAATAACATCGCATTAATAATAATGGTTAAAAATACAATGCCACATGCAGCTAAATAAAAGTGCTCGGAGAGTTTTGTAAATTTGGCAAAAACCCAGAACAATAACAGGGCAAGTGCAATATTCATTGCACTAAGTAAACAATGAATAAAGTCCAAAGTAATATAAGGTACCCCAATCACTAAATAGTCGGTCGGCAGGGCCAATAAAATAAAAATTAAATAAGTGAGTACACCACTTGCTAGAAACTTTGAGATGTTCTGTCTAGTTCGATCAAGATTTAAACACCAGAATTTTTTTTCCAGTTGCTTGGGCAAAGGCATGTTGGCATAACGATGGGTATGTAGAGTGACCAAATACTCGATTTCTTCTTTAGATTTGAGTAATTGATGTACATTTCCCCTATTCGCCACTAGTCGATTCCCACATATTCTGCATTAACAAAATATAACATTATTTTTTAAAGCTCCCTGCGCTTTATTTTGCCATTTGTCCGTAATTCTCGTTACCATTTTCACACTTTATCGATTATCATTTGTTTTATTTCGAAGTTTGAACTGCCTTGAACTCTATTACCCTGCTCCAGCCAGATGATTGGCATGCACATTTACGTGATGGTTTAGCATTAAAACGTACTGTTCCAGATTTGGCTAAACAATTCGCCCGCGCGATTTGTATGCCTAACCTTGTACCGCCTGTAAAAACAGTAGAAGAAGCTTTAGCTTATCGCGAACGCATTCTTGCTCATGTTCCGGAAGGCAATAATTTTGACCCTCGTATGGTGCTTTATTTTACTGACCACACTTCACCTGATGAAGTTCGTAAAATTAAAGAATCAGAACATGTAAATGCAATTAAGCTTTATCCTGCTGGTGCGACCACAAACTCCGATAATGGTGTGAGTGATATTCGTAAAGTTTATGCAGTCATTGAGCAATTAGAGGAACATCAAGTTCCGTTATTGCTTCATGGTGAAGTAACTCATAATCATGTAGATATTTTTGATCGTGAAAAACGCTTCCTAGATGAGGTATTATCACCTCTATTGAAACAGTTCCCGAAACTTAAAGTTGTGCTTGAGCACATCACTACTAGTGATGCAGCACACTTTGTTTTAGAACAAGACCGTAATGTGGCGGCAACAATCACTCCACAACATTTATTATTTAACCGTAATGATATGTTGGTCGGTGGTATTAAACCGCACTTCTACTGTTTACCAATTTTAAAACGCCAAACGCATCAAACGACTTTACTTGAAGTAGCGACAAGCGGTAATCCTAAATTTTTCTTAGGTACAGACAGCGCTCCTCATGCACAAAATGCAAAAGAGAATGCTTGTGGATGTGCAGGCTGCTATAGTGCACCAAATGCAATTGAGCTTTATGCACAAGCATTTGACCAAGTCGGTAAATTAGAGCGTCTAGAAGGTTTTGCTAGCCATTTTGGTGCGGACTTCTACGGTCTACCACGTAATACTTCTACCATTACTTTGGTTAAAGAAGATAACCTCGTTCCAGAATCTTTTGATTATTTAGATAATCAAAAAATCATCCCGCTGCATGCCGGGAAAACGCTGCAATGGAGAAAAGTGTGACACAAGAAAACTCTGTCCCGGTCATTGGCCAACGTTTTCGTGGCTTCTTACCTGTTGTTGTCGATGTTGAAACGGCAGGTTTTAATGCCCAGACAGATGCATTGCTAGAAATCGCATGCATTCCGATTGTGTATGATGCTCAGGGACAATTTGTCCCTGGTCCTGCATTTCATGCACATATTAACCCTTTTGAAGGGGCTAACCTCGACCGCCGTTCGCTAGACTTCATTGGTATTGACCCATTCAACCCAATGCGTATTGCAATGGCTGAAGATGAAAGAACTGCTTTACGTCGTATTTTTAAATCGGTCAATGAAGTTCGTAAACAGCAACATTGTACTCATGCAGTACTCGTAGGCCACAACGCGCATTTTGACCTTGGTTTTTTACAAGCGGCCATTGCTCGCTCAGGTACAAAAAACCAAAACCCGTTCCATAGTTTTTCAGTGATGGATACGGTCACTTTAAGTGCAGTAATGTTTGGACAAACTGTACTTGCAAAAGCATGTATTCAAGCTGGAATTGAGTTTGATGGTAAAGAAGCACACTCTGCTTTATACGATACTCAAAAGACTGCTGAACTGTTTTGCTATATTTTGAACAAACTGTCTCCTTACCTCCTTGACAGTTTGGTGGCGGCTTCTTAAGATACCGCCATCCTCAACGTCCCTATCGTCTAGAGGCCTAGGACATCGCCCTTTCACGGCGGTAACCGGGGTTCGAATCCCCGTAGGGACGCCATATTCTCTTCATATAAATTTTTTCTCTCTAAGTTCTGTCTTCTTATTCTTTTTATATTTTTTCTTTATTTCTAAATAAAATACACTTGTGCAAATATATCACTGATCCAGTATTTCCTTTGCATCGTTTTACAATATAATCATTCTTATTTTTATACTGATATTTATTATCAAAATGGTTTTAAATGGATCTTAAGCTTCGCCTTCTCTCCCTGAGTATTGCACAACTATGCTGTATTCCAGCTGCTTTTGCAGACACGAACAACTCTTCAACTACTCTTGCAACTATCAAAATTAAAGCCCAACAGGCATCTGACCAGACTTATAAAGTGGATAGTTCCAGTAGTGCTACGCGTAGTGAAATTGCATTACAAAATACCCCGCAATCTGTGAGCGTAGTAACCCAAAAAGTAATTGAAGATATTGGTGCAACTCGCTTAGTTGAAGCACTTGATTTAGCTGGTGGCGTGACTCGTGCTAATAACTTTGGTGGTCAAGGTTTAACTGGTTTTAACGTGCGCGGGTTTACCAGTGGTGAGTTTTATCGAAATGGGTTTCCAATTAACCGTGGCTATCCAAATGCGCCGGATAGCAACACTATTGAACGTGTAGATGTTTTACGTGGTCCCTCTTCTAGCTTATATGGCCGTGGTGACCCAGGTGGTACGTTTAACTTAATTTCTAAAACGCCAAAGTCTGAGCAACAAACCACTTTAGGTGCACAGCTCAACAGTGAAGGTTTATATCGCACTACTGTCGATACAACAGGTACTATCCCAAATGCAGAAAATATTGGTTATCGCCTAAGTGTAATTGCAGAAGGCGGTGATAGTTACCGTGACCATGTCGAATCTAAACGTTATGGCATTGCACCAGTCATTCAATGGCAAGCTACTGATGCCACCAAGGTTACTTTTGAAGCCGATATTTTAAGAAACCAACATCCACTCGACCGTGGTCATACACGTTATCCAACACAGAAATCTTTTAATAGCTCACCAGAAACCTATTTATGGGAAACGGGTAAATACTACAATCGACTCTACAATGATAACAATATGACTCAATTACGAGTTGAACATGACCTTGGGAATGACTGGAAGCTAAATGCTGGCGTGCAATATTTAAATGGCAAATTGCATGGCTATGCAGTAGAAGCAAATGGCATTCAAAATGACGGAGAAACATTAGGGCGAAATTACAATTATCGCGAATTAAAATGGCAAGATACCGATGCCCAAATTAATCTCACAGGTAATTTTCAGCTTTTAGGTTTAGCCCATACTTTAGTGACTGGGCTTGAATATGAAAATTATGATTATAAGTCATACATTATTCGCTCAAGCGGAGATATCGGTAGCTACCCTATTAATATTTATAATCCGGTTTTAGGGCAACCTTTACCTGAGCTCAATCGTGTAACCACACATGACCGTGAAAACTTAAAAACAACGGCCCTTTTTGTACAAGACCAAATCGACTTAAATGAGCGTTTAAGTGCACTCTTAGGCTTACGATTTGAACATTACGAGCACGATTACAAAAACCTATTACCAAATACTACCAACTGGAATACCAGTCATGATGCATTTATTCCACGTTTAGGCTTAGTTTATAAAGCAAGTGATGACCTTTCACTCTATGGCAATGCTGCAAAATCTTTTAAACCAAATACTGGCGCCAGCCGTAACGGAGAAGGTTTTGATCCTGAAGAAGGTACGGCTTACGAGTTAGGTTTTAAATGGCAAGCACTTGATAATATGTTATCAATTGATTCCGCTATTTTTTACGCTAATAAAGAAAATGTCTTAACACTAGACCCTGTTGATTCAGCTTATAAAGTCGCTGCTGGCGAAGTTCGTAGCCGTGGCATTGAGTTAAATATTGCTGGTCAAATTACACCAGCTTGGAAAATTATTGGTGGATATGCTTATACAGATGCGGAAGTAACTAAAGACAATACTTTGCAAAAAGGAACAGCTCTAGCCAATATTCCAAAGAATAGTTTTAATCTTTTAAATATCTATGAATTTCAGGATGGTCCTTTACAAGGCTTAGGTCTAGGCATCAATCAAAAATATATTGATAAACGTGCAGGTCAGACAGCCAATAGTACCTATATCATGAAAGGTTATGCAGTTACAGATTTGGTTTCTTATTATCAGGCGACACCAAAACTTCGTCTTAACTTAGATGTGAAGAACATTTTTGATAAAGTTTATGATGAAAGTGCTTTCAATTTATATGCTTATCCGGGTGAATCACGTACCGTTCAATTAGGTATGAGCTATACGTTCTAAATTGAGTATAAAGGTACTATTTCATCCTTAGAAATAGTACCTTTACTTTAAGAAATTTTTACGCTGACTTACGTGAATTCACGCGTCCTTGAACAACAGCCTTAATATTACCCTTGGCATAATTTAAAAACACAATTAAAGGTGACAGTTTAGGATTTGGCTTTTTACCCTGCCCAATGGCTTTAAATTGTGCTGCATACCAAATGATTTCCATAATCGCCATTTTATCGACAAAAGGTAAACCTGTTTTAATCGGTTTTACTGCATAACGAACGTCTTGGCCTGCAATTAAACGGTCTGTTAAATCTGTTTCAACTGCAAGTGGACGAGCAATACCAATAAAATCACATGCACCACTTGCCAAAGCAGCATTCATGCCTTCGACCGTACGGAAGCCGCCTGTCACCATAAGTTTACATTTTACATGCTGACGGATTTTTTCAGCGAAGTCTAAGAAATACGCTTCACGTGCAATAGTACTTGCCTTACGTTTATCAGCTTTGGCACCAGCCATTGCAGGTGCTTCGTAAGTTCCACCTGAAATTTCAATTAAGTCGATCCCTGCTTCATCAACTGCTTTAAATACCGAAATCACATCTTGTTCGCTAATACCACCGCGCTGGAAGTCGGCAGAGTTGAGCTTAACGGAAATAATAAAATTATCAGAAGTTGCTTCACGTACTGCTTTATAAACTTCTAGTAAAAAGCGAGTACGGTTTTCGATTGAACCACCCCACTGGTCTGTACGTTTATTGGTTAATGGTGATAAAAACTGGCTAATTAAATAGCCATGTGCGCCATGTAACTGTACCCCTTCAAAACCTGCCTTTTCACAAATACGAGCAGCGTTCGCAAAGCGTTTAATAATATCCAAAATTTCTTCATGCGTAAGAGCGCGTGGAGTACCAAACATCGTCGCTAAAGCTGGGCTAAAAGGAACTGCCGAAGGTGCAACTGTTTCTTTATTTAGGCCCTTTGGACACTGACGACCAGGGTGAGACAATTGGATAAGCTGTACCATCCCATATTGTTTACCGACTGCTGCCCATTCTTTTAAACGCTCTAGGTCACGCTCGGTTTCAATCACCACTACCCCGGGTTCGTTTTTGGCCTCTACATTGACCATAACATTTCCAGTAATCGCACAGCCCAAACCACCTTTGGCCCATGCACCATACAAACCTAAATGTAAGTCATTCGGCTGGCCTTCATAGTTTGCAAGTGCCTCACTCATTGCACCTTTAATAATCCGGTTTTTAAATGTGGTATTTCGAATTGTGATTGGTTGTGCAATCTGGCTCATGGTTAACCTCTTTTAATATTTTAGAGCAATTACTCTAATTTAGATGAGTTATAGGTCATGTCAAGGGGAAATCGATAACTGACAATAGCACATGTCAAATTTAAAAAATATAAAAAAATGCAACTTTTTGCATTAAAAATTTAAATAAAATTTATTATTATAAAACAGAATCTTATTAAATAAATTTAATAACTTGCCGCAATTAACTGCTTGGTATATTCAGTTTTTGGGGCATTAAATAACTGCTCAGTCGGCTGATATTCCACAACTTTTGCATGTCGTAATACCATCACTTTATGACACAGTGCTTTGACCACATTTAAATCATGACTAATAAAAATATAGCTCAAGTGCTCTGTTTGTTGTAAACGTCGTAATAATTGAATCATCGCTTTTTGCGTGGTTCGGTCTAAGGCAGACGTTGGTTCATCTAAAATTAAAAGTTTAGGTTGAACTACTAAAGCTCTCGCTAAAGCAACACGTTGTCGTTGCCCACCAGAAAGTTCATGTGGATAGCGATGTTGAAAGCCCTCTGCCAACTCAACTTTTATCAAAGCTGATTCAACTTGCTGTTTAATTTCTTTATCAGCTATCGCTTTGACTTTTAACCCTTCAGCAACAATCTGCCCTACCGTCATACGTGGGTTTAGACTACCAAATGGATCTTGGAAAACAATCTGTAAGTCTGACCTGATCTTGCGTAAAGCTTTTTGTTCTAAGCGGTTTATATCTTGCCCTAGAAAGTTAATCTGTCCCTCACTTTTAATTAATCGAACCAGAGCCAAAGCCAATGAAGATTTTCCGGATCCACTTTCACCCACAATGCCTAATGCTTCGCCTTGAGCAAGCTCAAAATTTACATTTTCAACCGCATTGGTATAACCCTGAATTCGGTTAAAGAAACCACGTCGTATTGGATATTTAACATTGAGTTGTTGAACAGATAAAATCTTATGACTGGTTGAACGTTGCTCAGCGAAACCAAGGTCATGTTCTAATAATTGCTGGGTATAAATTGACGCAGGATTTTTAAAGATCTGCTGAAGCTGACCTTGCTCTACAACTTGTCCTTTGTGTAATACAATCAGCTTATCAGCATAACGGCGTACCAAATTTAAATCATGGCTAATTAAAATCAGTGCCATACCATATTTGCTTTGCAAAGATTTTAATAATTCTAAAATTTGCGTCTGTAAAATCACATCAAGCGCGGTAGTTGGTTCATCTGCAATTAAAATTTTAGGTTGAAGAACTA
The DNA here is from genome assembly GCF_003940475.1 of Acinetobacter sp. FDAARGOS_559. Classification (NCBI taxonomy): domain Bacteria; kingdom Pseudomonadati; phylum Pseudomonadota; class Gammaproteobacteria; order Moraxellales; family Moraxellaceae; genus Acinetobacter; species Acinetobacter sp. FDAARGOS_559. Next base: position 3,613,218 of record NZ_RKJG01000005.1, on the reverse strand, counting down.
GCGCAGCTGCAATCATGACCCGCTGTTTTTGTCCTCCAGAAAGCTCATGCGGATAACGTTTTAAAATGTACTCTGGATTAGCGATTCCTACATCTTTTAATAATTGAATTACCTGCTGTTGAGCTTTCGCTTTTGACCCACCTTGTAAAATAAAATTTTCACCGACAATTTTTTCAACACGATGTAATGGGTTTAAAGCCGTAGAAGGCTCCTGAAAAATCATGGCAATTTGGCAGCCGCGTATATGTGTTTGCGTCTTTTCGTCTATTTCTAAAATATTTTTTGAATCAATAATAATACGACCAGATGTTTTTAATTTTTCTGGTAATAATCCCATCATTGCCAAACAGCTTATTGTTTTACCTGAACCGCTCTCACCTACAATTGCAAGCGTATCACCTGCTTGTAAGTGTAAATTGAGACCTTCTAATAAAGGCTGATCTTGCGTAGAGATTGAAAGGTTTTCTATATTTAGCAATCTAGCATCTACATTTAAGTTATTTTCTTGGGTCAAATGCATCACGTGCCGCCTCCCCAATATAAATTAATAATGACAATACAAAAGCTAAGCTAAAAAACCCAGATAAAGCCAACCACGGTGCGTCTAAGTTATTTTTACCTTGCAACAACAACTCACCTAAAGAGGCTGCATCTGGCGGCAAACCATAGCCCAAGAAATCGAGTGCGGTTAAAGCAATAATATTAGTCGTCAAAATAAAAGGTAACTGCGATAGACTAGAACTTATGGCATTTGGCAAAATGTGCTTAAAGATAATTGCTCTATCAGTTACACCTAAAGCCTGAGCCGCACGCACATAGTCAAGTTGACGCGCTTTTAAAAATTCGGCACGGACAATTCCCACAAGTACAGTCCAGCTAAAGAACAGCATAATAAAAAATAGCCAATATACATTTGGGGTAAACATGCTGACCAAAATCATGACCATAAAGAGCATGGGTAAACCATTCCAAACTTCTACCAACCGTTGCCCTAACAAATCAACCCAGCCACCATAGTAGCCTTGTATAGCCCCCACAAAAATACCAAGTAGTGCTGCACAACCTGTTAAAGCCAAGCCGAAAAGTAATGAGACTCTAAGCCCATAGAGAATACGTGCAAGCACGTCTCGCCCTTGGTCATCTGTTCCTAACCAGTTCTGCTTAGAAGGTGGCGATGGCACAGGTACAGCTAAATCTAAATTAGGAGTCTGGTAAGAAAATCTTATGAGGGGCCAAATAGCCCAGCCTTTATGATTAATGAGTTCTTGTACAGCGGGATCTTTATAATCTGCTTCTGTTTCAAACACGCCACCAAAAGTGGTTTCGGAATATGTTTTAAAGATAGGCAAATAATAAGCGTCCTCATATTTCACCAACAATGGTTTGTCGTTAGCAATGAGCTCAGCAGCCAAGGACATCACTAAAATGAGGCTAAACAAGATAAAGCTTGCCCACCCTAATTTATGTTGCCTAAACTTTTGCAGTCGTGAACGCACAATAAAAGACATTATTTGCCTCCTTGTACGTCAAAGTGAATACGCGGATCAATCCATTGATACAGTACATCGCAAATAAGTCGTAAAAGCAGACTAAACAGCGTGAAGAAAAATAATACGCCAAAAATAACCGGATAGTCTCGCTGAACAATTGCTTCAAAGCCCAATAACCCCACACCATCTAGGTGAAAAATAATTTCAATAAAAAGATTTCCCACAAAGAAAATGCCTGCTAAAGCTTCCGGCAATCCAACAAGAACCACTAAAATGGCATTACGGAATACATGTTTATATAAGACTTGTTGACTATTTAAACCTTTTGCATAAGCTGCCAAGACATAAGGTTTATTAAGCTCTTCTAAAAATGAATATTTGGTTAGATAAGTTAGGCTGGCAAAACCACCCAACACCATGGTAATAAGCGGCAACGTCATGTGCCATAAATAGTCCGTAATTTTTCCGAACCAACTCAATTGATAAAAATTATCTGACACTAGGTTTTGTAATGGAAACCACTGAAAATATGAACCGCCAGCAAAAAAGACAATAAGTAGTATACCAAAGACAAAGCTGGGTACTGCATAACCCACCACTAGCAATAAAGAAGTGGAACGATCAAACCATGTCCCTTGTTGCTTCGCTTTTTTAATTCCAAGTGGAATTGAAATAAGATAAATCAGCAAAGTGCTCCATAGCCCAAGTGAAATTGACACAGGCATTTTTTCCCAGAGCAGCTCAACCACTGATTTATCTTTAAAAAAGCTTTGTCCAAAGTCTAAAGTCAAATAGCCTTTTAACATCAGTAAAAAACGTTCTACTGGAGGATGGTCAAACCCGTATTGGGCTTTAATTTGCTCGACCATTTCGGGGCTTAAACCTTTAGCACCTTGATAGTACATTTCAGTGCCTAATATACGCCCTGCTCCTAAGCCACTTTCTACTTCATGAATTGCCTGTTCAACTGGTCCACCCGGTGCAATTTGCACGACCACAAAGTTGATCAATAAAATAATGAACAACGTTGGAATCATTAAAAGAAGTCGCTTTAGAATATATGAACCCATATAACAGGATTTCCTTTAGGTACGTGCTTTTATTGTTGATGTAAATATTGAGCAACTTTCTTAGCTTGGTTTGCATTACTCCACCAATACTCTATACCGGCAGAGAGCACAGGTTTCACTTTAGGCTGCTGATACATATTCCAGTACGCATACCAATAATCCCCTTTTCCATAAGTCGGGATCTGGTAATATCCTGCACGAAGCAATCGGTCAAGAACATGAGTATAAGTGATTTGCTGTTCACGGTCTTTGGCAGTCACCAGTTTTGAAATGACTTCATCAATAACCGGATTACGGATACCAGCATAGTTATAGTTGCCATCTTGAACTGCTGCGGCACTTCCCCAGAACTGAGCCTGTTCATTGCCCGGGTTTAAAGATTGAGGCAAATTCATCGTAGTCATGTCAAAGTCATAACGGCGTGTACGCTCTAAATATTGCGGCGCATCAACCTGCCTTAAATTAATATTAATTCCTAATTTTTTTAAATTTCTTACAAATGGCATCAGTGTTCTTTGTTTGCCATCTTGCTGAATGAGAAACTCAATTTTTACAGGTTTGCCTTCGGGTGTATATAATTGCCCTTCTTTAATTTTATAACCCGCTTGAATCAACAACTGTCTAGCAATTAATAAATTTTGCCGGTTAAAACCACTGGCATCTGAGGCTGGATATTTCCAATCAGCCAAAACAGCTTTTTGCATGATTGGAGAAAGCTTTGGCAAAAGAGGCTTTAATATGGCCAGTTCATTGTTTGAAGGACGACCTGTCGCTGCCAAATCACTATTTTCAAAATAACTTTGTAGTCTTTGATATTGTCCGTAAAACAAAGCTTTATTTTGCCATTCAAAATCATAGGCATAAGTTAAAGCTTGTCTAAAGCGGATGTCATTGAAAGGTTTGCGCCGTGTGTTAAAAACATAACTCTCGGTTGCAATGGGGTTATGATGTCTAAATTTATATTGCGTTACCAAGCCTGCTTTTACAGCCGGAAAATGATAGTCAGTGACCCATTTTTTTGGATTAGTTTCTTCATGCAAAGTATATTGCCCAGATTTAAAACCTTCGAATGCAATGTCCCAATTTCGGTAATAAACATACTTTAAATGATCGAAGTTATAGCGCCCTTTATTAATAGGTAAGTCTTTTGCCCAATAATTCGGATTACGTTTATAACTAATACTTCGACCTGCATCAATTTTCTCAACAACGTAAGGCCCTGAACCTATAATCGGTTGCAAGCTAATACGGGTAAAATCACGTTTCTGCCAATCTGCTTTTGAGTAAATCGGTAAACTCGCCACAACAAATGGCATTTTAGGATTATGGCCAGACTTAAAAGTGAATTTAACTTGATGTGGGTTTACCACTTCTGTTTTCGCTAAGTCTCCAAGATACATTTGTAGACCAAAATTAGATTTGGTTTGATAGGTATCAAAGCTAAATTTCACATCTTCAGCTGTTACGGGCAGCCCATTACTAAATCGAGCTTTTGGGTTTAAATAAAAAGTAACTGACTGAGTTTTTATAGGATCATACGAAACTTTTTCTGCCAAGAGTGGATATAACACGCCCACTTCATCAAGTGATTGGGTCATTAAGGTATCAAAAAGATAATTTACCCCTTCTGTCGCATTTCCCTTACCGTTCATACTGTTTAAGTTATCAAATGTCCCTTGCGCAGCCTGACTCAATATTCCGCCTTTAGGTGCATTCGGGTTGGCATAAGGCATAGCAGCCATTGCCAGATATTTAGGTTTAGAATGAATTGCGATATACGGCGTGGTTTGCTGAGCAGCGAATATAACTTGCGAAAAAACACTGAGCCCGACTAGCAGGCTCAGTTGAGAATATAACTTTTGCATAAAGTACTAATTATTCTATAAATTAGGCACTTTAATGATATCGCCAATACGCAATTGAGTCGACGGTGTTAGGTTGTTGAGTTCCGCCAGTAAAGTGGTTTCTAAACCATATTTACTCGCAAGACCAATTAAGGTATCACCACGTTTGACTTTGTATTCCACTACAGTTTTTGGAATCACAATATTTTGTCCACGCTGTAAATTGGCATTTGCTTTTAATGCATTCATTTCAGCAAGTTCACGAACTGAAATACCCGCACGACTCGCAATAGCATTTAACGAATCACCAGCTTTAACCGTGTACTTTTCAGTATTTTTTCCTGCAACTACAGCTTTTGGAGACGATTTTGCCGTATCCGTTTTAGCTGTTTCTACTGTTGGTAAATCACCTGTTAATTTTAAGCGTTGACCAACACGAACATTACTGTTGCGAGACAAACCGTTCAATGCAGCAAGGTAATCTAACTGTAAATGATAGCGATTGGCGATATTTCCTAAGCTATCACCAGATTTAACTGTGTAGGTCTCTGGCGTTTCTTCTTTGGTATTTTTAGCCGAAACTTTGCTAGTTGTTTCAACTTCACCAGTTAATTTTAAACGCTGACCAGCACGAAGGCCTGCAGTACGTGACAAGCCATTCAAATCCGCCAAATAACTGGTTTGTAAGTTATATTTAGCTGCAATTGCATTTAAGCTATCGCCTGACTGCACAACATATTGGTCAGGAACTGATGCACCAGCCGGAACTTTTAGAGTTTGTCCCAGTTGGACATGACTGTTGGCTTTTAAGTTGTTCAGTTCAGCAAGCTCAGCTAGGCTAATTTTAGATTTGGTCGCAATGCTTGATAATGTATCGCCACGCTGCACTTTATAACTTTCAGTTTTATATGATGGACCTGCTGCAAGCTTTTCATATTTACCAGAAGCCTTGCTGTCATCAACTTCATCAACAGTGATTTCTTTTGCAGGTACATTAATTTTTTGGCCTACAATTAAATTACTACCAGCTGATAACCCCGGTGTTAGGTCAGCCAACTCTTGATTAGATAATGCATAACGGTCTGCAATTAATTTCAAATATTCGCCGCGTTTAACCGTATAACTCTTTGTTGCAATACGACGTGTACTTGCTTGAATTGCCTTTGGCTCTACTTTAGCAGCACGATTACCTTTAGGTTCTTTTAACTGTAATTTTTGCCCTACAAACAAGCCATCTGTTACAGACAAATCGTTATATTCAGCTAGCTGTTTCACTGACAAATTAAATTGATTTGCCACTCCTGTTAAACTGTCATTTGCTTGAACAACATAGACATCAGGTTTAGCTACCGATTTTGCCGTAGTTTCCACCTCTTGAGGCTTAGCATCATAGAGATATAGACTGGTTCCTACAAATAAAGTCTTTTCTGGGTCAATCTGGTTCCATTTAGCTACATCACGCCAGTTCACACCATTCTTCATGGCAATAACTGCTAAAGTATCGCCAGGCTGTACTGTATAAGTACTACGCTTACCTTTAGGTTGTACAACCACAACATCTGTATCAGTCTTAATATAAGGCTTATCTTTATTGCGCTGAGCATCTTCAGAGTTTGCAAGAGTTGCATCTTCAGCTAAAGTTTTTGGATAAGCAAAACCTTTACTTACTTCTTTACCTTGCTGCTCAGCAACAGATTGGCTGGTCTGAATTGCGGTTAACTTAATTTTGCCATCATACGGATCGACAATTTCTGTACCCTGAGGTGCAAGTGCTTTTAACTCAGCAACAACTTGGTCTTTTTCAGCTTGAGTAGCTTGAGGCTCTAAAGCTTGATCAACTGTTTCCTTTTCCCCTTCAGCACGCACTGCCGCTAAAATTTTCTCGCGTTCAGTTGCTGAAATTGGCGGTTCCGTTCTCACAGGTTTGATATTTGCAGCCGGAGTGACCGCAACAGGAATACGTGGTGCACTTGGTACATCAGCTGACGCTGCAAAAGCAGCTAGCGCATCAGAACCACGAGGAGTTGCAGTTTTTACCGTTACCGAGCTGCTACTTGTTTTAGCAGGTGTCGATGGTCTTACTGGCTGAGCTGGAGTTGATGGAGTAGTTCGAACTGTGACTGAAGTTGAAGTCGTTGTGGTCGGTTTAGACGGCGAAGTAACACTTGCCCACCAGCCTGAACTTCCACCTGCTTTCATCCCTTTTAACTTGTTATCAACTGAAGGACTTATATCAGCTGGAATCAAAATACGCATTGGACTTGCAGGGTCTACTGTTTCACCACGATAACCTGGGTTTAATGCATATAACTCAGCACGGCTAAGACCTGTCACCGACGCGATTTCATTTAAAGATAATGGTGCAGATAAGGTAACTTCACGGAAATGGGGTCTGTTTGCAATCGGAGGTAACGAAACCCCATAAGCGCGTGGGTTTTTAATAATTTGTGCAACAGCCAAGAAACGCGGAACATAGTTCATGGTTTCTTGCGGTAATTTTAGTGACCAATAGTCTGTTGGCAAACCAGCAGCCTGATTTCGGTTAATCGCCTGTTGAATACGACCCGGACCAGCGTTATAAGCAGCCAAAGCTAATTCCCATGAACCGAACTGGTTATATAAGCTTCCTAAAAACTCATAGGCAGCACGAGTAGATTCCACAACATCACGGCGTCCGTCGTACATACCCGTTTGTTGTAAACCATAAATACGACCAGTACTTGGAATAAATTGCCATAAACCCGCCGCCGCCGCACTACTTGTTGCAGCTGGGTCATATGAACTTTCAATCACTGGTAATAACGCAAGTTCGGTTGGAAGACCACGGCGTTCTGCTTCTTTAACAGTATGATATAAATAACGACTTGCGCGAGCACTTAAACGGTCAAGGTAGGGCTGACGTGAGATAAACCAACTACGCTGCGCTTCAATACGTGGATCCCAATGATTAAGGTCCATTTTGAAGCCTACGGCCATACGCTTCCAGACATCACCGTGTTTTAAAATAAGTAAACGGTCACCCTCTACAGCGCGCATATCTGTTGCTGAAAGTAAGTCTTCTAAAGAATCCAGACTGCTTGCATCAAGATAGCCTGCTCCACTCACCTGTTTTGTTTTCGAGGTTTTTGCAGATTGCGGAGTCGAAGAACAGCCTGTTGTAATACCCAACGCAGCTAAAGCAGAGCTAAGGACTGTAATTTTGAATAATGATGCTGCAGATGGCTGCCACACAAATGTGGTTGGTTTATACATAAAAACTTCCAAACAACTCGCGTAATATTTCTTGGGGTCTGCCCACAAACCCTAGGTCTTCGATGCCATTGTAGTAAAGCATGCAAGATAGACAAGGCAATAATTTAATGTCATTTGCATGGAAATGTTACAAGAAATTAAAAAAAGCTTGCTTTGTAACGATGGAACCGAACTTTTTGCGTATACAATACACCAAATTCAGCTCTTTTTCTTTCAGTTTAGGTTTCGATTTATGTCTCAAACAATCACACTGTATGTTGATGGTGCATGTCGTGGCAATCCGGGTTTAGGCGGTTGGGGTGCATATGTCATTACCGAACAGGGTGAACATAAATTATTTGGCGGTCAACCCGACACAACAAATAACCGTATGGAACTTACTGCGGCTATTGAAGGAATTTCTTTTTGCCCTCCTGATGCTCAATTAATTGTCTGGACAGACTCAAATTATGTGAAGCAAGGTATTACAGAATGGATTCATGGTTGGAAAAAGAAAAACTGGAAAGATGTTAAAAATCCTGACCTATGGCAAAAACTCGATGCCGTTTGTGCGGGTAGAAATATTGAATGGAACTGGATTAAAGGCCATGCAGGACATGCAGGTAATGAAATGGCTGACCAACTTGCGAATTTAGGTGCAGACAAAACTGCTCAAGAACTTAAGCAACCACAGTCAGCCACTGTATCGCAAGATATAAAAAAGCCTGAACAAGACTGGTTACTAGACGATCCTTTCGGATTCGATCTGGTTGAAACAACCGAAGATGAAACGGTTACTTTAGAGCAGACACAAGAAGTTGAGATGATTGTCGCGGATGAAGAAATGAATGTAGTTGAAGCTGTAGAACAAGAAGAACAACAGCAAAATACCAATATTCATCCACAAATTGTGATGACTGAAGCCAAGCTTAAATTACAAGGCCCAAGACAACTCATACTCGATACGGAAACAACTGGTTTCTATTTCCAAGATGGTGACCGCATTATTGAAGTCGGTGCCATCGAAATGATTAACCGTAAGCTTACGGGCAGTTCGATTCACATTTATATTAATCCTGAAAAACCAGTGGGTGACTCTGTTCAAGTCCACGGTATTACTGATGAGTTTTTGGTCGACAAACCAAAATATGCAGAAATTGCAGATACCTTATTTGAATACCTAAAAGGCGCAGAAATTATTGCCCATAACGCAACCTTCGATATGAACTTCTTAGATATGGAGTTTAAGCGTGTTGGGTTACCTGCTCTTTCAGAAGTTTGTGAAGTTACTGATACTTTAGCTTTAGCGAAAAATAAGCATCCTGGGCAGAAAAACTCACTTGATGCCTTAGTTAGACGTTATGAAATTCCAGCGCGTGACCGTACTTTCCACGGCGCATTACTCGATGCTGAAATTCTTTCTGATGTTTACTTGGCAATGACCGGTGGTCAAGTTTCCTTTGATATGGATGCCCTATCACAAAGTGAAAGTGACCAGCAAAAAACGACTAAAGCTAGAGTTCAAATTGAATTACCTGTTATTTACCCTTCAGATGAGGAGCTAAACATACATGAGACTTGGGTCAAAGAATTTGAGAAAAAACATGGAGAACCTTGCCTTTTTGCAAAATAAATTTTTGATTCTCTAATGTTTTTTAGTTTCCCCTTTTGCAAGTTAAGTTATATTAGTCGTATAGATTTTTAGCTCAAACTATTGAGCCATGACGAATATAACAATTGATTTTTTTGCAAAGGGGAATTTTTTATGTCTGAGCATAATTCGATTCAATTTGATCCAACAGCGTTACTCATCATTAAAAATGAAATTGATAATTCAATAAAACTGGTGGAAGGCGCTGTAAGTACCTTAATTGAAGAACAGGCTCTCCCTTTTGGTATTGATGATGCATTAGAACAATTTAAACAATGTACTCACGTCTTACGTCTCATTGATATTCCGTATTTGGCAAAAATCACTCAATATTCAACCGAGTTGATGCAAAAGATTATGGCGAATCCAGAGCACATCAATACCGATGACGTTGTTGCTTTAAGTGAAGGCACAACCATGGTTAAACGTTATATTGAATTCATCTGTTTACGTGAAGTCGAAGTACCTCAGTTTCTTTTAGACACCTTAAATAATTTAGAAAAAGCTTTAAATAAGCCACTAACCTCTTCTGGAAAACAGATTGCATCAAAGCTTTCAACAGCTTCACTTGAGTTACCGTTACCCGAAGTGCTTATTAATGAAAGAACTCAGTTTATCCATCAGCTTTATAAATTATCACTACATCAATTTTTAAATAAAACTGAAAGTGCTCGAGACTTTCAAGCATTTAAACTGATTGGCAGTTATTTAGTGAGCATGGCTCAAGGTCAACCAAGCCAGCAATACTGGCAATTGGTGAACTCTGCCTTTAGTCATATTGATGAACTTGTTTTAAATGATGCTCGCCTACGTGTGTTCATTAACCTTGAAAATGCCATAAGTTTATTTTTAGCTTCACCTGAAGGCTTTGAAGCAAACTTAACTGCTCTAGCAGATATCCTGAGTATTGTGATTGGACAAGAAGACCAACTTGCGCAGCAAATCCGTAGTCAGTTAAACATTGGTCATGAGTTTCTCACCGACACTCAACTTAAAGCACTGAGCCAACACTTGTATGGTCCAGACTTTGATACCATGCAAACGGTAAGTCAATTAATCTTAAGCGAAATGAATAAAGTTCGTAATGATATTGAATATAACTACCAAAACATGTCACCAGAAAAAGCTCAGCAACTACAAAGCAATCTTATGCAGCTTGCTCATACTTTTAAATTACTCAACTTAAATGAAGCTGCTTCAGAGCTTTCTCAACAAGCCAGCAGTTTAAGCCAAATCAATATCTTGAGTAATGAAAACTATGCTCAGCAGTTGATGAAAAGCATTTTATCTGCCATGAATGCCATTGGTATTTTGGTGCGCCATTATTCATCTAACCGTCTACAAATTCGTGTGAACAATACCAATATCTCTCTAGATCGTTTAGATGAAGCACATCAGACATTATTGAATGAGACCAAAAATTTAACCGATTTTGTATGCCAAAGTTTGACTCTCTATGCCAACGATCAAACTCAAAATATTGAAGCAATTGCAGGCTCTTTAAAAGAGTTGGCTGGCGCGGCTGAATTTTTAGGAAGCACAGTTCAACAAAATGCTTTGCTTGAAACTGCCAAATTTGTACAAAAGCAAATCGATCAAAATCAGCCTTTCAATCATGATCAGATTCACTGTATTTTTAACGTTTTAGCTGGGCTAGATATGTTAGTTGACAATTTAAAAAATAAACAGCCTGTTCTACAATCCATGTTTGATGTAGCATTGCTAAGTAGTCAACAACTTCAAAAAAAGGCAGCTTAATGTCTGAGTTATCACTTGCTTATATTTTTCATCATCAACAATTATTGGTTGACCAAAACCTTCAATTACCTAAAGTCGAAAAGTTAGCAAGTGATCTGCTTTTCACTCATGATGAACAGGTCATTGCACGTGACCTGTTGAGTGAAGAAGCCATTCCGGAAGGACTGCAACTCGTTCCAATTCGTCAACTTATTTCCAACTGGTCAAAAGAACAATTTTTACAGGCAAGTCGTGCTGTACAGTTGCTCGAATGGCGACGTAATCACAAGTTTTGTAGCCACTGCGGGCATGCTACCGAAGTACACCCTACAGAATATGCTATGGTGTGCCCTTCTTGTCGCTACCACCAATATCCGCGTGTAAACCCATGTATTATCACCATCATTACTAAAGGCGATGATGAAATTTTATTGGCGAAATCTATTCACAATAAAACCAATATGTATGGCTTGATCGCAGGATTTGTAGAAGTTGGGGAAACGCTTGAAGAAGCTGTTCAGCGCGAAGCTTTAGAAGAAGTGGGACTTAAACTCAAAAATATCCAATATATGTCAAGCCAACCTTGGCCTTTTCCAAGCAATCTCATGATTGCATTTAGAGCTGAATATGAGTCAGGTGAAATTTCTTTGCAAGAAGATGAAATTGCCGATGCGCAGTTCTTTAAATTTGATCAGCTACCTGAAATTCCATTTAAAGGCAGTATTGCACACGCAATGATTACGCAGATTACTCAAGCGAAGTAATCTGCGCTCTCAAACAGATGTTTTAGAATACTTCATCCAGAAAGTGCAAAATGGTCCGTTTAGTTCGGAAGTAATGACTTACAAAACTCGATAAACTCGCCAAAATTGTAATATGACCTGTTTTAGGAATCACAGCGATATGACTGTGATTTCCGCTTTGTCTAAGTGCCTGATCAAGATCAAAGGTATTTTCTTTTTTTACAAGCTGATCATTTTCAGCCATGAGCAGATAATGCTTAATATGATTTTGATTTACAAAATAATATGGCATCACTTCTTTATAAGAAATGCTTTGATCAAAAGCATCTTCGGCAAGCGGATCACCTTTATAATCAAAATGATAAGGACCTGCCAAACCAAAAATTGCTTTAATATTACCTAAACATTGAATTGTATTTGGCTTTGGATGATAAACAGCAGACATCACATTAAATGCACCTGCCGAATGTCCCATAAGCACAATATTCTCTGTCGAGATTTCCAATTTTTCTTGGTTCTGGTGTAAATAATTTAACGCTTGCGTTAAGTCATCTACATAACTTGGAAAAATATTCTTCGGTGCGAGCTGATAGTTAATGACAGCAACGTCATAACCTTCTTTCGTAAACGCTTCACCCACAAATAAATAGTCTCGTTTATTACCATGTTGCCAAGCACCACCATGTACAAAAACAATGAGTGGTCGATGAGCTAAGCGCTTAGTAGAACGATAAATATCTAGACGATGGCGAGGCTTTAAGCCATAACGCACATTTAAAACCTGCTCAAAACCATCTTTTGGCGTAAAACGGTTTAAAGCAAAGCTCCCCAAATCATACAGACGGAACTCTTTATAAAGAGTTCTCGCCTGCTCAATTTTGCTTTGTAATTGTTCAATCAGGTTCATATTTTATTGTGCAGAAGATGCTGGATCTGTTTGGTCCGGATCAATTGCAACAGGAGTTTGAACTGTTGGTTGAGCAAGAACATTATTAATTACTGGTGTAGTTGTTGCGCTGGCAGTACTCGCTGCCGGAGCAGGCGCTAAATCAATATTATCAATGAGCGTTACAATCTTAGTTACGTTACCGACATTTTGAAGCACATTGTTTAAGTCATTAATTTCAGCTGTGTTTAAACGCCCCATCACATATAAAACACCATCTTCGGTATGAACCAGTACTTTACTGTCCGATACTACTGGCGCTTTCATTAATAAAGCACGTGTATTTGCAGTTACCCCAGCATCTTGCATAATCGTGTTATAGCTTACTTTGTTACCCACCGTAATATAGTTATGTACGGCTTTCACATCACTCATGGCCTTAACGTTGTCTTCTGCCAACTGTTTTAAGTATGGGTCTGACACCTGTCCAGTTAACAATACTGTGCTATGGAAGCTTTCGATGTTAATACGAGATTGTTTAAAACGCTGATCAAGCTTATAGAGGTTAATATTCGCTGTACGCTTAATTGAAGAATCAATAAATACTTGGCCTAAGCTACGTACACCACTATCTGTTCCAACTGGAGCTGTACCTGTTCCACCAGAAATAAAACTTGCGCAACCTGACAAACTTGCGACACAAAGCGCTGTTACAGCAATACGTTTCAACACTCCACCAGACTCCTATCAATCTCTTCTTGGCTTGATCATAAAACATCGGTCTTTAATTTGCTCAAAAGAGTAATGAACTCTTAATCCAAAGTAAATGCATTTTCGATCCATTGCAGATCATAATGGAATTTCGAAAAGTCTTGCTGTACTGTTTTTGCAATTTTCTGTGGAAAATCAAAACAAATCACATCAAAACGACAATAAAAATCCTGATAAGATGGGTAGCGCTGTAAAAACCTCATCGCCGTCTTAATTATTTTTTTCTGTTTGCTCAAGGTCACCATTTCACAAGCTTGACCATAATTTCCCTGCCCTCGCGCTTTTACCTCAACAAAAATCAATTCGTTACCACGTTTTACAATCAGATCGACCTCTCCACGGCGTGAATGATAATTACTGGCGACCCATTCATAATTTTGTTCTTTTAAAAGTTTTAGTGCTGTTTGTTCCGCCCATTGGCCCAACTGCTGTGCAACTAACATAATTTTTTTGTTTCCCCAATTAAAAATGTAAATACTGTTAAAGCCGGTTCTATACCTTTTTATTTTTGAATTGAACAAATCAAAAGCAGATGTTTCGAAAAATAAAAAGCCTACTGACATTGTTCACGCCAAAAACATAATTTCGGGTACACTAACCCATTAAAATTGTTTATCTGTACGGAGTAAAAACCAAATGAGTGCTCAGTTATTTGTTGTAGCCACCCCAATCGGGCACTTAGATGATATGACTTTCCGTGCAATTGATATCTTAAAATCAGTTTCTGTTGTTGCTGCCGAAGATACACGCCAATCAGCTCAATTATTCAAACACTATAATATATCTACTCCACTTACCGCATGCCACGACCATAATGAAAGCAACAAAATTGAGCAGTTAGTTCAAAAGCTACTTGCTGGTGAAAATATTGCTTTGATTAGTGATGCAGGCACACCACTTATTAGTGACCCTGGGTTTAAACTGGTCCGTGCTGCTCAAGAAAATGGTATTAGGGTTGTACCTGTACCGGGTGCATGTGCTGCAATTGCGGCGTTAAGTGCTGTGGGCCTACCAAGTGACCGTTTTAGTTTTGAAGGCTTTTTACCATCAAAGGCTTCTCAACGTATTACGCAACTCGAAAAACTTAAAAATGAAACTCAAACCTTAATTTTCTATGAAGCCCCACATCGTATTTTAGAATGCGTAAAAAATATGGCTGAAGTATTTGGTGAAAACCGCCCTGTAGGTTTCGCGCGTGAAATTACCAAAACATTTGAAACGATCAAAAAAATGACCTTAAAAGATTTGGTTAGTTTTATTGAAAATGACCATAACCAAGAAAAAGGTGAAATTGTTCTTGTAGTTGGCGGTGCACCAGAAAAAACCGATCTGGAACAAGAAAAACTAGATGAGCTTTTAAAGCGCTTACTTCAAGATTTATCAGTTAAAGCAGCATCTCAACTGGCTGCTGATTTAACGGGTATTAAGAAAAAAGTCGCTTATCAACGTGCGCTTGAGTTAACACAATCTTAATTTATTAACTAAACGGTGATGACCAACGCCTATGTCATCACCTCGCATAAATTTTGCATAACAATATTAAAGATAAAAAAATAAGAGTATTGATATGACTGAATCACTTGGAAAACTTGGCCCGCATGAAGGACAAGAACTAGAATTATTACTTTCAGGCAAAAAACCTATCGCTTATTTTTATGAGTTATTACCCATTGAATTTATAAAGCATCTTGAACAAGGGTCTTTATCTATGATCAGTAAAGACATTGAAACTTCTCTGTCTCTCCCCTTTTCAATTATGTTGATCTATAAAGATGCGTCTTTAGCAGATTTGAATGAACTCATGTTATGTATTGAAAGGTCATTAAAAGCAACTCAACTTGAAGAGCGCCTAGAACTCGACCGTAGAATCGGACAACTTTTAGGTTACTCAGTACAAGATATAGAGTTTTATATTCAACACATTTCAAATCGCCATTTAAAAACCAAGATCTAAAATTATCTCAATATCTGTTTTGCTGATTCAACAATGGTCTCGGTCAGTACATCAAGTTGTTTCGACTGTCTTTTCCAGTGATGCCAATATAAAGGAACATCAAGTTGAGCCTCAGGCATAATATCAACAAGTGTTCCATTTTCGAGTAATGGTTGAACCTGAAGTTCAGGCACCATGCCATAGCCTAAACCTAGTTGAATTGCTTTAACAAAAGCATCTGTCGCCGGAATAAAACTATAAGGATAACTCTGCATCGGTAAACCGTATCCTTTTAATAAAACCTCTGAATGCATTAAATCTTTATGGTTAAAAATAACTGCCGGCGTTTTTCTTAAAACTTCTCGGTTAACTCCACCACTAAACCACCGATTTACAAACTCGGCCGATGCCAGCATTTTATAGCGCATTTTACCAAGAGGCTGAGCTAAACAGCCTGCCATCACCTGCTCTTCTGCTGTGATACATGCATTGACCTGCCCTGTTTCTAGCAAAGTATGCGTGTGTGATTGATCATCAATTTTTAGCTCTAACACTATTTTTTCTTTAAAAAGTGTTTGCTGAATACTGGGTAAAAGCCAAGTTGCTAATGAGTCGGCATTTGAAGCCAACGCAATTTTATAAAATTCTGATTCAGAAGATTTGCCCATTAAACCTTGTAATAGATTTTGCTCCATTAACCTTGTATGACGTAAATGCTGGAGTAAGGTTTGCCCTGCTTGTGTAAGTACACAAGGACGGCCACGTATAATTAAAATCTGACCTAAATATTTTTCTAGCGCTTGTACACGTAGTGATACAGCAGAGGGAGTTATACATAAGTGCTCTCCTGCCGCATCAAAACTTCCGACTTCTGCAACCGCCAGAAACGCTTCACATTGCTTACTATCCAACATACAAAACCTAAATTATTTTTAGCCAAACCTAAATATTCTTAATTTTACTTATTTCTTAATAAAAAGACAGATAATTCCCCCATCTGATTTTTTCTGCTTAATGGTTATGCTTTCTCTGAGTGTGTTTTTTAAAGGTTTAGGTATTGGTAGCGGCCTAATTGTAGCAATTGGTGCCCAAAATGCTTTTGTTCTAAAACAAGGACTTAAACAGCAATATGTATTTTGGCTATGTTTAATTTGTGCCCTGTCCGATTCAATTTTAATCGCCTGTGGTGTATTAGGTTTTGCCGAAATTATGACAGCATCACCCATCTTAATCACAGTCGCTAAATATTTAGGGGCAACGTTCTTATTCGTCTACGGTGCAAAAGCCTTCTATGCCGCATTTAAAACTAACCAAGGCATGGAGCTTGATAGCAGCCAAAAGCAGACTTTAACCCAAGCACTTATAACCTGTCTTGCCTTTACTTGGCTGAATCCACATGTTTATTTAGATACCATTGTACTGATTGGTTCGGTTGCGACACAGCTAGAAGATAAAATCAGTTTTGCCTTAGGTAGCATTCTTGCCTCTTGGATCTTCTTTTTCAGTCTAGGCTATGGTGCAAGATTTCTAAAACCATTATTTATCAATCCAAAAGCTTGGAAAATTTTAGATTTCATGATTGGTTGCGTTATGTGGAGTATCGCAATATCACTTCTCATCTAATGCATTCAAAAACAAAAAAAGTACCATGCTTACATGGTACTTTTTTATGCAATCAAAATTAAGCTTCTGAACCCAACATTAACTTTGATTGTTTTCTTTCTTGTAATGATTGCTTAATCACAGTATAACCCGAAGATACACCTAAATATGCAATAACAAAGGCTACGAACAAATCCGGAAATATAGTGCCTGTTCCAAACACGCCTACAGCTGCCAAAACAACAGCAATATTGGCGATAGAATCATTTCGACTACACAACCAGACAGAGCGCATATTGGCATCGCCATCGCGGAATGCATAAAGCATTAAAGCAACAGAAACGTTAGCAATTAAAGCGATTACCCCAATTGCCCCCATGACCATCGGTTCAGGTGAAACACCATGAAAAAATGACCAAACGACTTTTGCAATAACGAAGAACCCAAAAGCGGCCATCGTTATACCCTTAACAAGTGCTGCGGTTGCACGCCAGTAAAGGCTCATCGAAAGCACGACTAAAGACAGAGCATAATTTGCAGCATCTCCGGCAAAATCTAATGCATCTGCCCATAATGAAACAGATTGGGCTTTATAACCACCGACTATTTCAACGACAAACATGAGTGCATTAATTACAAGTGCAATCCATAACGCTTTTCTAAAGCGTGGGCTTACTTTCTTTGTAGGAGAGCAGGTTGAAGCACATCCACATCCAGCCATTTTATTTCCTCAAAAACTCTTTTATAGTGATTAAAAACCCTTGAGTAGCTCCAGAGTCAAGTCTTATGAGTCTTTCTATTGGTCAATTATCAAAAAAAGCGGATGTCCCGATCGATACTATTCGTTATTACGAAAAAGTAGGTGTGTTGGACCGAATTCAGCGCTCAGAAAATAATTATCGTGTTTACACAGATCAAACACTTGCAGACCTATTATTTATTAAACATTGCCGTGAATTAGATATTTCTCTCAGTGATATTAAAACGCTAAAAGAAATGAAAGCTCAGCCGAAACGGGCTTGTACGGAAGTCGATAACTTGGTGAATAAATACTTAATAGAAGTATCGGAAAAGATTGAGCGACTGTTGCTTTTAAAAGAAACCCTAATCGATTTAAAACAACACTGCTCTACCGACCGTACAGTAGATGAATGCGGCATTTTAAAAGAACTACAAAACCATCCTTAAATCATCATAAAACGGGCAATAAAAAAGCATCACTCAAGTGATGCTTTTTTAATATTAACGATCGCTATGTTCATCTGGTGGAACTTCTGTGATTCTTCCGCCACGAGCTAAAAACGCAGCGACTTCATCTTCCAACGCTTGGCGTTGTTTTTGTTTCGCAGTTACGGTAAGCGTTTCTGCTTCTGCAAGATCGGCATCAGTTAAGTTGCCTGCTTCTTCATCAGCTGCGCCACTTTCAGCCGCTTTGGCTTCATCTTCATCTACAGCAGAATCTTCTGCATCTTCATAATCATTGATATCTGTCATTTTTACACTCCCCACAATGATTTGTATTGCATCATCGCTATGGTCTTCAAGACCTCAGAAATTTAGCAATCTCTTTGCATTTAGCAAAGAGCCAAATTGGTCAAATCCGTATCTTTTCTGACCGAATTGGTAATGATATATAAATGATTGTTTAAAAAATATCTACTGATATTTATTTAGATCAGTAGAGCATAAACTTCGTAATTATTTTAACGACTATACTGGGTGTTTTGTAAAGCCCCTAAACCATTTGCTTGTTGCATAAAACGCTCTTTTAAGAACGAAATTTGTTCAACTTGCTTGAGTCCCACATTCCGGGCCCAAATCAATGGAAATAGCTCACTGCTTTCTAGCCAACCAATTGCCGACATACTATGCATCATCGCATCATTCTGTCCTTTACGGCGGTGTTCATAACGCATTAAGGTTTGTTCATGCGCCCATACACCACGACCTAAATCATGCAATAGTGCATCACAGAGTACCGCTGCATCTAAACAACCAATATTTACCCCTTGCCCAGCAAGTGGATGAATCACATGAGCTGCATCACCGATTAGGGCTAGGCCAGCTTTAACGTATTGTTTTGCAGCGCGCGCTTTTAATGAAAATTGTGCTCTTGAACGAACATCTAACACTTCACCCAACATATGTTGGCTTTCACGGGTTAGAAGTTGCATAAACTCAGCATCACTTAAAGCTGAATATTCATCGGCATAATCATCTGGCAGTGTCCAGACAATGGACTGCCTGTAGCCATTTTCACTTTCTTCAAGACTAGCCATCGGCAAATATGCTAAAGGCCCTGTAGGTAAGAAGATTTGACGGGCAACATAGTGATGAGGTTTGGAAGTCTTTATTGCACAGCTAATGGCTGCTTGCTTGTAATCTAGTACGTCGAGGTCAATAAAAGCTTGCTCACGTACAAATGAATTTGCACCATCTGCACCAATAAGTAGTTTTGTTTTAAGTGTCGTACCATCTGCCAATTGAATATGCCAACACCCAACTCCCTGCTCAATGCGAGTCACGCGAACTTGAGTGCGATAATCTGTTAACTGCTCAAGCATTTTTTGTTGAATAGCAACATTCAATACACTTGGCTCAACCATAGAACCCAAGGACTGTTCTGGTATTGGTCTTTGTACAGACTCATGGCCAAAATTAATTTCACCATAGCCATTTAAGTTCCACACCTGCATGCCTGTATAAGGCATTTGACGTGCCAGATCATCCCAAACATTGACTGTTTTAAGTAAATGGATGGTCGCTTGGCTAAGTGCTAAAACACGCGGGTTCATCACGCTTAATGTTTTTTCAACATCAAGTACAGGGGCAGCATCAAGCACGGTAGGCTGTACACCACCTTGTGCAAGTAATAAAGCAGTTAAGCCACCAACTAGTCCACCACCAACAATGACGACATCTAACACTTCACTCATGCTTTTAACCCCATTGCATAGTTCGCTACCAGTGGCTTAACACCCGGAATGACATCAAATGCAATTAATCCCGTATTACGGATTAATTTTAATAATGGGTTTTGGTTACTAAAGCCCCGAACTACGGTATCGCAGAATTTAATTACTCGCTGCTGGTCAGATAAACGGGCTTGTTCATAGGCAAGCAAATTATCTGGGTTACCAATATCATCAGATGTGCTTAACTGGTTCACTAAATAACGTAGCAACACATCTGCATCACGTAGGCATAAATTAAAACCTTGGCCTGCAACAGGATGAATGGTGTGTGCTGCATTACCCATTAAAATAACGCGTCCAACCGCTTGTTTATGCGCAAGCACTTGTGAAAGCGGATAGCTAAAGCGTTTACCCGTTTTTTCAAATTTACCCGCTCTGTCACCATAAGTTTTTTGCAAAGCATCTAAAAAGTGTTGGTCGTTTTCTTCACCCAACCACTCACCTTCAGTGCCTTTTTTAACAGGCCATACCACTGAGCGACGGTATTCACCCGGTAATGGTAACAAAGCTAAAGGCCCTAATGCACTAAAACGTTCAAACCCTACATGCTCATGCGGTTTTGAAGTCTGAACAGTCGTAACGATCGCAACCTGATCATAGTCGTGGACATCAACACCCACACCTATTGCTTGACGACAGAAAGAATCGCGCCCATCTGCTGCTATTAATAATTTTGACTCAAGCTTTAAGACTTCATCAGCACGCTGAGCTTCAATATGTACCTTTTCAGCGTCTTGAGTTAAAGCAGTTACTTGTACGCCATCAATCAGTTCAATTAAAGGTTGTTGACGTACTTGTGTTAACAAAACTCGACCAAGCCAAGCATTCTCAATGACTTGCCCAAAGCTTTCGACTTTCTCTTGTTCTGCAATTAAACGTGCTTTCCCAAAACTGCCTTGTTCAGTAATGTGAACTTGCAAAATTGGAGTGGCATGCTGTTGTAAGGCATCCCATAACCCTAACTTCTGATAAATCTGTACGCTACGACGTGATAAAGCCGTATTCCGCGCATCAAAACTGGAATGATAAGGGGCAACATTTTGATCATCATAGTTTGGGTATTTCACAGCTTCTAATAGCTTTACCGCGATATTAGCCTTCGCCAGCATGAGGGAAAGGCTCAAACCCACCATACCCCCACCTACAATAATCACTTGTTGTTGCATCGAGTTTGCTCCTTTGGCGAATACGTTTAATTATGCTTTAGCTTGTGCCATTAAATGTTCAATGTCTGCAATATCTTTAACCACGTCAGCAGTTAAAACTCGTGGGCCTTTTGACGTTGCGACCACATCATCTTCAATACGAATACCAATACCACACCATTTTTTATCTACAGTTTCATCATCTGGTGCAATGTATAAACCGGGTTCAACAGTAACAACCATGCCCTCTTCATATTGGCGCCAGTCGTCATCTTTTTTATAAGAACCGACATCATGTACATCCATACCTAACCAGTGGCCTGTACCATGCATATAAAATTGACGATAAGCTTCTGTTTCAATCAGCTCACTCACATCACCTTTGAGCAAACCTAAATCAACTAAGCCTTCCGTTAAAATATTGACTGCAACCTCATGAGGCTCACGGTATGAGTTACCTATACGTACTGCATCAATCGCCGCATATTGAGAGGCCAATACCACCTCATACAATGCTTTTTGTTCGGGGCTAAATTTTCCGTTTACAGGAAAAGTACGGGTAATATCCGATGCATAGAACTCATATTCACATGCAGCATCAATTAAAACTAAATCACCGTCTTTAAGAGCTTGGTTATTTTCAACATAGTGCAAAATACAAGCATTGGCACCGCCACCAACAATACTGTTATATGAAGGTACACAGCCGTTTTGCCCAAATATATAATTGAGCTCGGCTTCTAATGCATATTCCATCATGCCGGGGCGAACAGTTTGCATTGCACGAGTATGTGCCTTAGCACTAATTGTTGAAGCAATTTGCATCAGCTCAATTTCTTGCGGTGATTTAATTAACCGCATTTCATCAATAATGCGATCAAGTTGAACTAACTGGGCTGGAGCGGCTTCATGACGATGCTCGGCATTCGCTTTTTTGATCCATTGGCTTACTCTGGCATCAAATGCAGCATTGTGTCCGATTCGATAATAAAGACGCTCTTTATTTAATAATTTTTCAATAATTTCTTCATCAAGCAGATCAATTGCATAAGCTTCATCTGCTTCGTACTCTTCAATTGCGCCGTCAATTCCCGCACGATAACCATTCCAGATTTCCATCTCACGATTACGTTCACGGCAAAAAAGACTATAGCTATAGTCAGTAACGTCATCAAAGGTTTCAATGACAGCAACTGCCTCAGGCTCTGCAAAACCCGTCAAATAGAAAAAACTACTATCGGCACGGAATTTATAATCCGCATCACGATTACGGTACATTTCCTCACGCGTTGCAATAATCGCAATGCTGTTTGGACCCATTTTTTCTGCTAGACGGTTTCTGCGATGTTGAAAATCAGCTTGAGGCAATTTCATAATGATCTACTTGATTTAGAATTTTAAAGTCAAAAAATTAAACACAGCCAATAACACATCGCCTCAATTAACTTGGGCGATGTGGTGTAAACATTTCTACAATATTTTGATCTGCGGTGCCTACAGTAGAAGTTTTACTTTTTGCATAAAAGTTTTTCAACAATGAACTTTCAGCCACTGTTACTTTCTTTCTACCAATAGATAAGCTCACTGGAATAAGGCGTACAAATTCATACAATTCTTCGTAACTGCTTTCGCCTTCTTCATCGTTATCAGAGTCTTCAAATTCTACTGCTGCAACATCTTGCAAATGTTCGATCAACTCACGCTCATCTGTACGAACATGGCCCGATGCCAAACCAAAACCGAGCACAACGCCAGCACACCAATCTGACAATGCTTGTACACGGTCTTGAAGAAGATGTTCATCATCTGGAAGCATTGGTAAATAGTCCAATTCATCTTCCGATAATGCATGTGCTACATCTTCTGCTTCATCTGTTAAAAGAGCTAAAGCTTCTTCATTTAACTCAGGCACATTAAGAGTTGTTAAGATTTGTGTCCATTCTTCACGCGTAGGCGCTTCTGTCACACAAACAATACCTGTTAATAAACCATGTAACTCACTAGGGCTTGAAATTTCTTCAATTCCTTCAAAATGAGCGTTCCATTCTGTCCAGCCTGAAATATCGTCTTGCATTCGTTTATCCAATCTCTATACTTCGTATATATTACCTTTGATTGCAATTCTGTGCGACCTCGTTATGTTAGAACAATTACAGCGTCTACAAGCGCATATTGGCGTTTTAAAAACACGCTTACATCATCTAGAGAGTGAAAATTCTGCTCTCTCGGAAGCTAAAGAACTGGCTGAAACAGAGCATCACGCACAAGTTGTGCAAAAAAATAGCATCATCACTAAAAAACAAGAGGAAATTGAGACATTAACCGAGAAACTCACTCAGTTACAAGGCCAATTTCAACAATTGAATCAAGATGCTAACACACTTGCAGAGCGTTACAGCCGCCTAGAAAAAAGTACGACCGATTTAAAAAATCGTTTTCAGGAAATTTTGGCAGAGCGTAATGAATTACGCGTTACCAAAGAAAAACTTCAGTCACAGCAACGTCAAACTCAACAAGAGTTACACGACTTGCAGCAAGATCGTGACCGTTTGTTACAAAAAAATGAACTTGCCAAAGCAAAAGTTGAAGCCATCATTCAACGTTTAGCAATTTTAGGTACTGCTCAAGATCAACATGCGCAAGAAATTCAGCAACTTGCTCATCCAAATGCTGAAGCTGGTGAGGAGACACAATCATGAGTGAACAAGTCATGGTAGAGCTTCGGCTGATTGAACAAACTTTTAGGCTTGCAACGACTTCTGATAAAAGAGAAGAGCTTGAACGTGCAGCTGAGCTTCTCAATGAAAAATTCAATGATATGCGTCGTAGTGCCCCTCGTGTTGAGCATAATAAACTTGTCATCATGGTAGCTCTACAGCTTACTCAAGAAGTGTTAAGTTTAAATAAATCTTTGCAAGAATATGCGCATTGTGAACGTTTACTCCAGACTATTTTGGAAGATGTTGAACAAATAGTGTAAACAATTCGCATAAAGCTTCATCAAACGCAAAGTAAGTTTACAGTTCGATAGGCTCAGATGATTGCCAACGAAGTCAGATCAGTTATACTAAAGCTGTCTCTGGGATGTTCGCCAGCCGGTCTGATTCCCCTGAGCCGATATCATCTCTTTAGGATGGTGTTCTGCATATTTAGAGCGTATGCCTACCCCGAGTAGGAAACCCAGCAAGTATGCGTCACCTCCACCTTGAACTTTAGGGTTCAAGGGTAACGACATGCAGCGGCATCTTCGGAGCATTTATTTTTAATTAGATAACAACAACTTAAAATAAAATCCCCTACTTAAAACTCTCTTTTTTAATAGACTAATCCTTCAAAATAGACTCTTAATAGACTTCACAATTATTGTGTTGTATCGTTAGGTATTGCTTTGTATTGCTTAAATTAAAGATGGCTCAACACATTAAATTTACTAAATCAGTAATAGACTCTATTCCTTTGTCTGAAGAGAAACAAATCTTTTACAGAGATACAGTAACTATAGGATTTGGCTTATGTGTGGGCAAAACTAAAAGCTATTTTGCTGAAAAGAAAATGCCTAATGGCAAGTCTAAGCGTAAAGTTATTGGAAAACATGGCGTCTATACATTGGAACAAGCCAGAACTGAAGCTAAACGACTTCTTATCTTGATGGATGAAGGTGTAGATCCAGTTAAGCAAAAGCGTGAAATACGAGCCTCAGCAATTCAAAATGATGCCTTACAAAAGCTAGTGCCTACCCTTTCTGAAGCTTACCAATATTATAAATTGCGTAAAAAGCTGGCGGAAACATCTTTAATTGCCTATGACGGATGCATAGAGAATTACTTTAGTGATTGGAAAGATTTAAAACTTGATCAAATCACCAGTGCAATGATTATTGATCGTCATTTAAAGCTTTCTGAAGCAAGCCCTTCCCGAGCTAATCTTGCATCAAAATTTTTACATGCTCTCTTTAATCATACGATTAGCAGATATAAGGATGAGTCCGGGAATAAAATTCTAAATATTAAAAATCCTGTTGTAATCGTTAAAGAAGAAAAGGCTTTCAATAAGATTAAACGCAGAAAAGGCCACGTACGTGCGGATCAGCGCGAAGCATGGGCACTTGCAGTTGCTACCACTTACTGGATGGGTGAACAAAATAATGATTTCAGAGCGTACACAAACCAAGACTTTTTATTCTTACTCGCTTTAACTGGTTTTAGACGTAGTGAGGCTGAGGCTGTCGAATGGAAAAATGTAGATCTTCAGTTTGGTACCATCAAAATCGTTAACACCAAAAACCATGAGGACCTTTTATTGCCTATGGGTGATACCCTTTGGCACCTTATGCGTGAACGAAAAAAACGTGCCGGCAATAATAAATATGTCTTTACCGATAGAAATGGTGTTTCCCATATTTCAGACCGCCGAGCAGCACGTGAAAAAGTAACTGAGAATTCAGGTATCGAATTTACATTCCATGACTTGCGCCGCACGTTTGGTACTATTGCGAACAGCTTGGCCATAGGAAGCTATACGATTAAACGTTTAATCAATCACACTACAGATGATGATGATAACGATGTAACAGATGGCTATATTCAAGTTTCTTTCGATGATTTAAAGAAAGCTATGAATATGATTGAAGACGTGATTATTTCTGAACCGGTAAAAGCATTAATCAAAAGTCGCTTGTATTTCGAGAAAAACGAATCGAGAAATCAGGCTCAAGAATTAATTAACCACCACATTCAAGTGTTAGATAACTTTAAAATGGCAGGCCAAATTCTAGATTTTTAGAGCTCAAGTTTTAAGAAATCCTTAAGCAATTGAAAAATTCTTCTAAATAGTTAAAATTAATGTGACGCATTTATCACTTTATATAAATTATGAAAAAGATATTTTTAGCTGCTTTAGCAACAATTGGTTTACAAGCCTGTACTACACCTTATCAAGAAATGGGGGCTTCTGGTGGCGTTGAAGCCACTATTATTGATGATAATGTCTTTCAAGTACGCGCATCTGTAAATGGATATACCCATAAATCTATAGCAAACCAGTACGCATTACGTAAAGCTGCTGAAGTATCTAAATCTCTAGGGTGTAGTTATTTCTCAGCTATTAACAATACAAGCCAGAGTTATAATCAAAATATTTCTAAAGTTGATGCTGGCCTTATGACTACCTCAAATGGTGTCTATTATGTCTCAAGTGCTGGTACACAATATAAGTTAATTAAACCATCCAGAAACAATACCTATGTTTGCTTTAATGAAAAGCCAAACACTGTTTTGCCTGGTTTAATTTACAACGTTAAGTATGTTCTGGGTTCTCCAATGCCTACAGGTAAATTCAAAGTTCCGAATAGCTGGCGTTAAAGATATATACCATGAGGGTAAATAATAGCGTCTACAGCCTATTATTTACCCTCTTTTTATTTATATTAGTTATGATGGAAAAGTAATTTCGAAAATCATAAAGAGGTTACTTTATATGTGCGCGAACTACGAACCAATATCAAAAGACCGGGTACACCTACTAGATCTATTTGAACCGACATTCGACTATAAGAATGATGTTTATCCGGGTTATGACTGCCCTCTTATTTTTAGCAATAAAGGCAATCTTGAATGGCGCTCTGTGAAGTTTGGAATGATTCCACCTTGGAACCATGATTTAAAGTTTTCGAAATACACTTATAACGCTAGAACCGAGACAGTCGATAAAAAGCCAAGTTTTAGACATGCATGGGCTAAAAGCCAGTTTGCACTAATACCAGTTGAAAAGATCTATGAACCGAGATATGTGAATGGTAAAGCGGAAAGATGGGGAATTTATCGAGAAGACGGCTTACCTTTCACCGTAGCTGCTATTTACGATTCTACTATCATTGATGGGCAACAAGTTCGATCAATGTCAATGCTGACTATTAATGCAGATAATCACCCTTTTATGTCACAATTTCATAAACCAGAAGATGAAAAGAGATCTATCATCGTAATTCCTGAAGAGTATCGAGAAGATTGGTTGAACTGTAAAAAAGAAGATGCAGCTCAATTTTTCTTTGAGATACCAATAGGTGAATTTACTGCTGACTACTTCCCTAAAAATAAAATAGCTCCTAAATAAAAGACCCGCCTGCACCAGCAAACGGGTCTAAGTTTAGCTTATTTTTCAAAATCTTAACGAATCACAAAATCAGCGATCTGAACTAAATCAGCTAAGATCCCAATTAAGTGAAAGCATACGAATTTCAAGACTTTAAGTCTTAACATTACATTTCGCCTTTATTGCGGCGCTAAAATTCGTTGTTTGAATTTTCTTTAAAACAATGTCAATATATTCTCAATTGAAAACGGTTTAAGACTTAGTTTTAAATTTCGTTGAAAATTAAATTAAACAACGTTTAATAACGCGCTTGTTTAAATCCGCTGCTCGCTTTCGTCCTCGACCAAAATTTCGAAAGTGAGCAGCCCCTCCTAATGTTTTTATTCCTAGTCAAAAAAATCAACGAACAAATTCTCTTGCCAAAAATACATTAGCTATCTAGACAGCATGCTATCTCTTTGTATTTCTAAGCTTATAGCACGTATAAGAGCAGATCAATCTTGACTTTTTATTAATTTTTTATCTGTATGATTTGATAAGAAATAGCGTACCAAAGCTATAAAAAAACATTTATAGATAACTTTGTGGATAACTATAAAATCAATAACTTAGTACCATGTAGTTTTTGAAGTGACTCATTTTGTTATAATTTTCTTGTTAATTTTTTACTCTCTACTTCCAAATTTACAAAGTAATTTAATTTGAAGAATTTCCGACCAAATACACAATAAAAGACGTCAATTTTTGACTTCTACTTGTTTATCCACAGTTTTTTAAATTTGAATTTATGCTCATCTCTAGAATATCATCTTGAATATGTTACAAAATCAAGCTAGGGGAAGTCTATGAGCGAAATTGCACCATCCATTATTCAGATAAAACCGTACATCACACAAAGTATTGTTTTATCTGAAGCTTTATCATTTAAGCAAGTTGTACCGTCAACTCACATGCTTATCCCCTACGCACTTGAAAAGATTTCAGCAGGCTTCCCCAGCCCCGCACAAGATTATGTCGATAAAGCGCTCGATATGAATGAACACTTAATCAAAAATGCAACTTCAACATTTATTGTAAAAGTCGCTTCACTTTCGATGCTTAATGCTGGCATTGATATTGATGACGAATTGATTGTCGATCGTAGTCTTGATGCAAAGCATGGCGATATTGTCGTTGCACTAATCGATAATGAATTTACCGTAAAACGATTAATGATCGATGAAAAGGGAAAATGGCTAAAAGCTGAAAATCCGGATTATAAAAATATTTACCTTTCGGATGGCCAAGAATTAATTATCTGGGGTGTTGTTACCTGCGTAATTAAAATGATAAGAAAATCATGAAGCATGAGAACAAAGTCTTTTTCTTGATAGACGTCAACAACATGTACGTTTCATGTGAGAGAGTCTTTGACCCATCTTTGAATGATAAACCCGTTATTGTGCTCAGCAATAACGATGGGTGTGCCGTAGCTCGTAGTAATGAATCAAAAGCTTTAGGCATTAAAATGGGTGTGCCTCTTTTTCAAATTAAAGACATTGTTCAGCAACATAACGTAATTGTTCTTTCAAGCAACTATGCAATGTATGCAGAAATGTCACGGCGCTTTCATACGATCCTTGCTTCTTACGTAACTTCAGAAGAAGTTGAACCATACTCGATTGATGAGTGCTTTGTAGACTTTACAGCTTATGAAAAGAACTTTGATGTAGAGAAAGTTGGCCAAGAGATGCGCCAACAAATATGGAAGTGGTTAGGCTTGCCTGTTTGTGTCGGAATCGGCAGAAGTAAAACAGAAGCCAAGATTGCAAATCATATTGCAAAGAAAAACCCCGGCTTTAATAGTGTTTGTGATTTAGTGAATATGGATCCGTGCAATAAAGAATATTATTTCTCACTTATCGATGTTTCAGAGGTTTGGGGCGTTGGTCGCAAGCACTCAAAAAAGTTGCAAAGCATGGGGATTAATACGGTACTTGATTTAGCCTGTGCTCAACCTCGAGAAATGCAAAAACGTTTTTCTATCGTCATGGCCAGAACCATTTACGAACTACAAGGCATCTCATGCATTGAGATTGAGCACACCCCGCCCTCAAAAAAGCAAATAATTGCAAGCCGGTCTTTCGGTGGTCGTGTAACTGAACTAACGGATCTAAAAGAAGCTATCTCTATGTATGCTCAAGATGCATGTAAACGCTTGCGTGATGAAGGGCTTTTATGCGGATGTATGATTGCTTTCGTTCAATCAAATCCATTTGACCCCAATGTGCCGTTCTACAACAAATCAATCACAGGCTCGTTTTCTGAACCCACAGATTACGCGATAGATTTTGTCAAAGCAGCTACGAGGATGTTAAACGATATCTACAAAGAAGGAATTAAATATAAGAAGTGCGGCGTAGTACTGACATGTTTAGAGCCAAAGTCTGGCCATACCTATGACTTATTAACTGACTTTGAACAAATAGAGAAAAAGGAATGTTTGATGAAAGCTATGGATGGTATCCATAGTAAATTTGGAAAGAAAAAAATCGGGGTCGGACCATGCTTTGTCCCTGGTCGAAACTGGTCGATGAGTAGGGATAAGTTGAGCAAGAACCCATTTAGATGGGATGAGTTACTATCTATTAAAAATTGAATATTATTTATATACTTATAATAATTATTTTTTACAGAAAAATTATGCATATTAAAGATCTTATACAAACAGTTTTTCTTATTTGTAGTGTAGTTTCAATTATTCTTTTTGGTTTTATTTATTATTTAATGGTCGGTGAAAGTAATGCATCTATTGCACAGATAAAAGACTCATTAACCTTAACAGCTAGCTTTTTCGGAGGTATCGCAACATTAGCTACAGCATATGTTGCAGCGAGCTTATTTAATGATTGGAGACATCAAGCTTCTTTTGAACTAAAAAAAGAACATGTTAATGAAATATGTTATTTGCTAGCCTTAAGTTACGATGAACTCCATAAAGTTGAAGAAATACTGATCAATCTAAAAAAAGTTAATAAATATAAAATTCTTTCTGAAGACTTTTGCACGTTTAAAGCTAATGACTTAAGAGATGAATTTTATAGAAAACAACTGAATGTCAAAATATTAGATAGATTGAATCATAATTCGAATTCAATATTTAGTATTTATTCTATCTATCAAACTCATTTTACATATTTAATCGAAAATTTTAGTCGCATCCAAGAATCATATACTAAATATTACGATAAGTTTAATAGTGAAATCAGCAATTCTGAACGTACACATATCATGAACACTCGAACATTTCCGGAATATGTCAACCCAAAAGAAAAAAACAATGTAGAGGTTGGTCTTTTAAATGTTCATATTAATTTTCCCGTTAAGTTTATAGGTAATAATGAACTATATGAATTTGAAAGTATTTATGAATTAATAGAACGAATGGATAATATATACAAAGAACTTGAGAATCATCTACTTGATTCAATAGATCTTACAAAGATGAAAAAGCCCTTTTAAAGAGCTTTTGCACATATCCTAACACTTACCTTGTTATTGATCGTATGAGCTGTGCACCCTGATAATAGAATGCACAGCAATGTAATTGTGAAAGCTATCTTTGAGCGTCTGCAATGTAAGCGTCCGCTGAATCCCATACCTATTTTTTAATTCGATTTAGGTTTCCAGCAGTGCGGCAGTAACTCTTCAATCTGGGTCACTTTATGTGTCGGTAACCTTTTCAGCACATCACTTAAATAGGCATACGGATCCAGCCCATTCAGCTTTGCTGACTGGATTAAAGTCATGATGTTTGCCGCTCGCTGACCACTGCGCAGCGAACCTGCAAACAGCCAGTTCTTGCGCCCCAACGCCCAGGGACGCATCTGATTCTCTACCCAATTGTTGCATATCGGTAGATTGCCATCATCCAGATAGCGGCTTAAGGCTGGCCAACGCTTCAGAGTGTAATTGATGGCCTTGGCGGTGGGAGAACTCGATGGCACTGTCAGATGATGTTGGTTGAGCCATTCATATAGTTGTTGCATCACTGGTTGACTATGCTGTTGTCGGTATTCGCGGCGGTCTTCCGCTGTACCATCGGTCTTTTTCCTGAGTTCTGCTTCTATCGCATACAGTTTCTGAATCAGCACCAATGCCTGTTCAGCGACCTGACTTTTCCCGGTCACATGCAGTTCATGGAATTTACGACGTGCATGGGCCATGCAGCCGACCTCTATGACCTGGCCTGATTTAAAGCGTGCTTTATAACCACTGTAATCATCACAGACTAGATTGCCCTGCCAGCCTTTCAAGAACTCTGCAGCATGCTGGCCTGAACGACTATCCTGAAAGTCATAGATCACCGCCTGAACTGGATTGTACTGTGTGGTGGCATAGGCCCAGACATAACCTTTCTTCGGTTTTTTCTCATTCTCACCCATCCGCATGATGGTGACCGGTGTTTCATCTGCATGCAGCACCCGCTGTTGCAGCACCACCTCTTTTAAGGCATTGGCCAGAGGTTCCAGTTCTACACCGCAGCGACCTATCCAGTCAGATAAAGTTGATCTAGAAAGTTCGATTCCCGCCCGCTGATAGATCAGACGTTGACGGTACAGCGGCAAATGATCGGCATACTTCGATACCAGCACATGGCTGAGCAATTCAGGTGAAGCAATGCCTTTATCAATCACATAGGCGGGCATCGCTTGCTGAGTCAGAGTGTCACACTGATCACAGACCCATTTACCACGCACATGCTGTTCCTTATAGAACTGTGCCGGTCTGAAATGCAGTTTCTCACTGACATCTTCGCCGATACGACGGAGTTGGCATCCACAAGTGCATTGGGTTGATGCAGGTTCATGCTCAATACGGATGGTGTGTAGATGATCTGGCAGTGGTCGACGTTTAGGTTTATTGGTTTTGGCTTTCTGTGTCGCTGCATCGGTTTTATCTGCATTTAATCGTTCTAATTCCAGATCAACAGCAGCAATATCTTCTTCAACCGCTTCATCCCATAGGTGGATTTGTTTTGCCGTTAAGTGTTCATTCTTTTGGGCGAATTTGTGCTTTTTAAACAGCGCCAGTTCATGCTCGTATTTTTGATTGAGAATAGAAAGATGTTGAACTTTGGCATCCAATTGTTGGTTTGATTGTGCTAGAGACTGATGCTGCATCGCCAACTGTCTGGTGAATTCCAGCAGTTGTTCATGGGTCAGTTGGCTTAAGTCAGGCAGCGTATTCATGACCGCAGTATGCCTGAGGTCATGAAGAGAATGAAATAGAACGTTTGGAGGATGGCAGAATGGTCGAGCTTGGTTTAGAGCATATTCACCACTTGCTGCAATCCAATTCTCTGCCAGGGCAAACCTTGGATTAATGCCTGTAACTGTTCCGGGCTGAGGGCCACGGTTTCACCTTGGTGAACTTGAGCCCAGTGAAATTTACCCTGTTCCAAACGCCGGGCACACAGCCAGATGCCCAGTCCATCATGTACCAACACTTTCATACGATGACCACGTTTATTACAGAACAGGTAGGCGCAATGCGGTTTGATGTAGCCAAAGGCTCTCACCACCTGAGCCATGACAGTATCCATTCCTGCTCGCATATCCATGGGCTGGGTAGAGAGCCAAATTTCATTGATACGGATCATGTTGCCAGTGCCTTGAGTAATTCTGCCAAGGCAGGTATTTCTGATGTCTGCCATTTTAGCTGAATATCATTATTCGTATGAGGCACGGTGATACACAACGTGATCCTCTCATCAATAGGTTGGCTGATTGCAGCAGTGTAAGGCAAAGCAATAAATGCTGGATTCACATGAGTAGGATCCTGCACGGCACCCTCATGATGGCTGAAGATCCTGATCCAACGACTGACAAGGTTGGCATTAATACTATGTTGCAGTGCGACCGAAGCGATCGAGGTATTAGGATTTTTACAGGCATTGACAATACTGAGTTTGAATTCTTTGCTGTATGTTCTGCGTTTTTTAGCAACAG
Organism: Acinetobacter sp. FDAARGOS_559; assembly: GCF_003940475.1. Lineage (NCBI taxonomy): Bacteria > Pseudomonadati > Pseudomonadota > Gammaproteobacteria > Moraxellales > Moraxellaceae > Acinetobacter > Acinetobacter sp. FDAARGOS_559. The sequence continues at coordinate 3,580,060 of NZ_RKJG01000005.1, read as the reverse complement.
GAGGTGTTGCTGAATATATATCCATGTTCATGGATTAAGTCCCCACTTGTTTTTAGGTGGGAACTAAATTAAGGCTTATAGGACCGCTTGGTAAGGCTGTGTTAGCCGGATGCTTACTCTGCAATAAAAGACTTTCATATAACAACCCGATTGGCGATCCAGCCATAGAAAAACTGCTCTTGGCTTTTATTTCGCTCACAAATCTCGATATAGCGCTGACCTTGCATAATGTTGAGAACTCGAACCAGGACTTTCTCACCCTCTTTGCCACGTTTAGCCAGATATGTTTTAAGAGCACCTAAGGTATTAGAGCCATACACGCCATCCACTTTCAAATCTGCATATCCAGCTTTTCCTTGGTTGTTTAGTAAGTTCAAAGCTCGTTGTAAAAGAGGTTTTGCAAAGCCGGTACCGCAATTCACACCAGTATCTAAAAGCTCTTCAGCTACCGCAGAGCTAAGAGTATTCACCTGATCAAAACGTGGCTCTATCCAGTACTGTTTCCGATAAATTGCTTTGGCCACATCAAGCGGTAAATCTTTCATATTGCCCTTATAGCCGTTTTCACGTGCTACAGCTTCAGTAATACCGAACTTTGTTGCACCGCCGCGATCAGCTGGGTTATTTACATAACCGCCCTCACGCTGAATTAATTCATCAAGATATTTTTCAATGTTCATTTCGGTTTCCTTCAGATATAAAAAAACCGCCCGAAGGCGGTATAAAGATTTAGTAAATTACAATTGTTTGGTTTCTTCGGTTTTCTTTTTCTTTTCTAGTTCTGAACTTCCGAAGTAATAGCCACACGCCATAGACATCGCCCCCGCAATAAAACCCAATGCTGTATTTAAAAGAGTGCTATTTTCCCGTGGCATTTCCACAAAAAATAAAGCAATCACCAATACAAACATTAATCCCACAAGAGCAAATGAAAGGTATGCTCTAGTCTGTTCGCTTGTCATCTGTTTCCCCTTCTAAGCGTTTCTTAGTTAGCTCATATTGCTTGGTTTGAAGCTCATGAATCTCGTTCTTACGCTTTTCATCACGGCGCTTAAAATAGAGATTAGTAAAATAGGTCGCTAAACCAATTAAGATTGAAAAGACAACAGCCCAATCAATTTTGCCAACTACACCAATCAAGCTGCCCCCTACTACATAGCCATAAGTGAATTTTGTTGCAGTTGCGGCAGCTGTACTTGCAGCTGCTTCAACTACACTATTTGTCTGATCGTTCATGCATGCTATCCTCCAGATCGTAGGCAATAAAAAAGCACCCAGTTGGGTGCTATCTAAGAAATTTCTAAATTAAAAATTTACTGCTTCAATTTCTTCATATGTCAAAGCAGTTTCAATTTTCTGTCGTGCAATACGCCCTCTTTCATGAATGTTATTAATGTGCACTGCAAGTGCTGTTTTTAAGTCAATCAATTGATCAGGACTAAGATTAACAACTGAATTGTCTTTTAAAGTCCACTCAACTGATACGCCGAGCAAAGCTGCAGTAGCGATTCTTAATTGAGAATTAGGATCTGAATCATAAAGCTTATTTTCAAACTCAAAACCGCCAAACTCATACTGATCCCGAATCTGTTTGATTTGTTCCCATTTGTGCCTTTTCACCTCTTCTAAAGATCGATTATCGACCCACTTCTTAGTTTCATAATCGAAGATATGATATGGCGAGGGTTGAGCAGGCATCTCTACCCACCCACCCTGATAAAACATATTTGGATAAGGAGGATCATCTAAAGCTACACACCCCTCCGGAGTATTCAGCTTGATCATCTCTTCATTACCAAAAATATGTCCAATAACTTCACCATTCTTTGAAACTAATACCGTCACTTTTTAAGCTCCAATGTTGATAAAGATGACATGGTGATTATTGTAGGAGCTTCGGCAAAGCCACCTTGAGCTTCAAATGAGCCATAATAAATATTGGAATATTTAGTGATATAGGCCAACTGAAGCACTACTGTTTTTGTACCGGTGGAAGCAGGTAGGATATAAACAGGTGTCGCAGTAACTCCAATAAACCGGATTGTATTGCTCCCTTCATAAAATGTTGGGTATATTTCCTGAGTGTATGCAACAGTACCATTTACTAATACCCGACAAGCCAATGTCACACATTTCAAGATGTTGTAGGAGGATGGATATTGTGTAAGTCTGACCTTACAATCAAACACAAACGATCCATCAATCCTTAACTTCCCTCCTTGCGTCTCTACATTCAGGGTAATTAGATCTTGTGTATAGGCAACCGAACCCGCCATTGAATTAGAAACAGCAAAATAAAACTTACGCTCTGATTGATTAATTACTCCAGAAGGGACAGTGACTGCTTCATCTTGAATTTTTAAAGTATCTACTGCTCCGTTTTTAATGTGAGCATTATCAACTTCAATATCACCCAAATCTGCACTAATAGCACTTAAGTTTTCAGCCCAGATTCGATTCGCATTGATATACCCAAAACTACCATTATCGACATACAAACCACGCGGAATAACAGTGCCATTAGGCAGAGTCACAGGCTTATTCTGTAATGTCATCAAGGGTTTTGGCTCAATACCATCTATACCCACCGGAGTACCAAATTGAATGCAGTCATAGTTAAAAATGAAAGTAGAAGTCGTACCATCATTCATTGATCCATGACCTGAAACATGGCCATTTACATCGAACTTAGTAAACTGCTGAGCATAGATGCCATCTACACTTTCACTGACATTTTGAATAGACGCACTATTCTCACCGACTTTAGTTTGCAACGTTTCCGTTACTTTTATCGTTGAAGAAATAGCACTTGAATTTGCCTCGAGCTGGCGCTTGAATACGGCATTGTTCTCATTCATCTGAGCAGAAAGCTGTTCAGTAAGTTTAGCTTGGGCCAAATCACCTTCGATACGAGCAGATTGCTCTGACCATACGCCTGCATAACCTCCTTCATTTCCAATTAAGTCAGATTCTGACCCGATCAACGGAGGATTGATTTGCGCGTAAACTCCATCAATCCTTGTAGTTTGGGCAATAACTTTGTCATCTACATTCTTAATATCAGACTTAACTTGCTCAAGTGCACCAGTTGAAGCTTTATCGTCAAGCTCAAGATTAATTGAATCAATTGCTTCAGCATTTGCAGCTGACTGCTCAACTGCAACTTGTGCAGATTGGCGTACAGTTGCAAGAGCACTGTCATTACTTGCGATATACGTATCAATCTTTTGAACTGTTACTTTATCGCCTTCAATTCGCGCTTCAACTTCTTGCCGTGCGTAAGCACGTAAATCATTAACTTCAACAACTGTCGTATCAATACGCTTACTAAGTGCCAAGTCTCCTTCGATCATTGCCGATTGAACAGACCATGTGCCAGCAAAACCTTGATCGTTACCAATCAGATCAGACTCAGAGCCAATTAAAGGTGGATTTAACTGTGCATACACGCCATCGGTCTTTTCAGCAACAAGTGAGAGTTCATTTGCAACAACACGAATATCTTCCTGAACCGCCGCAAGACCATCATCACTTGATTTCTTGACCGTTTCTACAACTTCAAGAACACTTTCATCACCATCAATAATTTGCTGTGAAAGGCCATCTGAAGCTTGCTGAATAGCGTTTTGTCGATCAATGACTTCTTGTGCAATCCGATCTTTCGTATTTTGTATATCTTGCTTAATTGGACCAATTTCAGCGTCAATAGTCTCAATATGATCAATCCTGGTTTTAAGATCCTGATTGAGCTGAGTTTCACTGATTTGATCGTTCAAGAGCTCAAGAACATCTGTTGCATCGGCAGAAGTTGTCGCATGAGTCCAATCCGACCATGGCCCAATGTTTCCAATCCGGTCAATCAAACGACCACGGAACCAACGTGTTAAATTTGGCTGCATTCCCTGAATTTCGTGCGTATCTGTTGGATAAGCAAATAAACCAAGCTGTGCAGCGTTAGCACCATTCGCTGTACTTGAAATTTCAATTTCCGTATAAGCGGTATCAAGTGCGCCAACCGCAGGAAAATTCCAGTTCAAGCGATAACCGAACAGGATACCTGTCGCTGTAATGTTGGCTAAAGCAGGCGGCAAGCCTTGTTTTCCGGTCAGTGAAGTCAGAATTGAATATGTTGGCAGTGAAGCAATATCAAAGGCTGAAATTGCTGTCACACGCGCTTCATAATTACCAGCATAAATGCCTGACACTTCAGCTGAGTTATTTCCGGTAATCGGTAATTTAATCCAGGTGCCATCATCCTTTCGCCATTCCACCTGGTACTTGGTTGCACCTTGTGCCTGTGGCCATGAGATAACCATGGTTTCCACTGCAAGACCTTGTTGCACCATAGTTTCAGAAGTGATTGATACAGACTCGACAGGCGCTTGAACAGTTGGATTAATAATTGAAATCGGACGCTCATCAATAAAAGCACCAAAATCAATCGCATCATATTTTGCTGACTCGTATTGCAAGCCAGTGATTGAAAACTGATGTTTGTCGTCTTGAGTAATACTCATGACGCGAAACTTCATGGTTTTTAAGTCTTGAGCATCAACGACCCAAACATTTTCTGGTGCAACCGCATCAAAAGCCGTGGTTACAGTGATATTGCGACCATTTATAGATGACACAATTCGCGCTTGTGCTTTACCATCTTCACCGTTTACAACAAGCCGGTCACCCGCACGACACACCACATCATCACGATCCAGAGTAATGACTTTGCGGTCGGCACTGACAGCAGAAATACGACCGCCATTGGCACGACCTGCAAACAGTTCATCTGCGATTTCAATCACACGGCCCGGCTGTGGAATATAACCATCCAAACCAACTTTAAAAGATACAGTGCGAGTTTCTAATTGCTCAGACTTTAGCGCCCAAAGACCTGCACGCTGTGCCTGCCCTTCTGATGTGCAGCCCCATGCATCAATTTCAGCAATACGTACACCGAGCTTTGCAATAGCTGCTTCATCACGCACATACACATATTCAGTTTTATAGTGATTTGCTGGGTTATCCCAAGCTACTTTTGCAACTGTGTGTCGATCACGCGCACGAGTGCCTGAATACTCAAACAGACCATCAATCACATTGGCGCGTGTGTAAGTAAAGTAAGTGTCTTGCGGAATATCAGCATCACACACAATGGAATTGCCATCCCAGTATGAAATCGCACGGAATACACCTGCCAGTTTGCTGAGAATTACATAAGCATCTTCGGCGGATTGCAGATAAACGTTGCAGGTAAAACGTGGCTCTTTTCCGCCTTTGCCATCATCAACCATCTGGTCGCAATACTGTGCAAGGCGATATAAAGACCATTTATCCAGCATTGCAGACGTTAAGCGGTCGCCCAATGCATAGCGCTTTGATGTGCAAATGTCGTAATAAATCCACGCAGGGTTATTGGTATAAGCGCGTTTAAATGTACCATCCCACATGCCTGCATAAGTGCGTGCAACCGGATCATAATTTGATGGAACCTGAAGCTTGATACCTTTTAAATCCACAGCAATTTTTGCGACATTAGAGAAAGTTTCAGCGTCATATTGCAGACCGAGTAAAGCTGTATTTGGATAACTCAATCTCAGGTCGATAACTTCAGTCAGCGCATCCACATACATCTTGTCACTGATATATTCTGATGTTGAGTTCGGTGTGATTCTACGGACACGGATCGTCCAGCCGGTATCGGCCTTAGGTAAATCAATCCGGTGTGAGCGCTCATAGTTTGCAGAAGTTTTGTCAGCGATTTGAGTATTTAAAACCTCAGTCCATGTGCCACCATCAGTTTGTAGATCAATCGCATACTGAATGACGATGCCTTTTACATCACCATTTTCAGCATTCTGCTCACGTAGCGGCCCCCACTTGAAGCGTAAACGGATTGCATCCAGATCAGTATTGGTGAGTGAGCGAACCCAAGGCGATTCAGACTTTAATTCAACATTGATTGCAGTTTCAGAGGAGATATCTGGAAAGCCTTCGATATGAGTCTGGTCATTAGTACCATGGCGAAAATCAGCCTGAACATCTTCAAAGTTCCAGCCGCCAGCCGGATTTTGTAGCGGAGTTTCTTCCAGATAAACCGATTGCAAACCATTGGCCAAGCCTTCAACTTCACCCTCAGATAAACCATATAGAATTTTAATATAGGTTTTAGATTGTGCTGAGTCGGGTGCAATCACTGGCTGTCTTGATTTGCCCTGCCCTGCCTTTGCGCCTTTAATTACTGCGTTCATACTTTTCCCTAAACAATAAAAAAGGCGCTCATTGCGCCTGTGTTTTTAAGTGTTTACATCAAATCTTCTGGATACTGCCCAGCACTTGCGATAAAGCCACCGACTTCACGCTGGCCGTAAAGCACTGGCACCGGATTTCCTTGTGCAACCGTGGTAACTGCACCGCCAAAGCCTTTGTTGGCACGGTTGCCGTCTTGGTTTTGGTCTTGAATATTATCAATTTTTGGCATGAGCATTGATGCAACCCCTCCCATAGCCATGCCAGCACCTGCACCTATCAATGCAACCTGAGCAGCCTGACCAATACCTGGTATAAATGAAGCAGCTATCAGAATCGCACCAAGTACAAGTTGCAAAATCCCATTATTGCCACCAGCCCCCATTACACGCGGGACGATATGAATAGTGTCTGCTTCAGTATTCATGTCTAGCTGCTCTTCACCGATGTTATCGCCGGTAATGAGCCGCTTAGTTTCGTGGTCATAAATCGCTGGGCGTTTCTTGCCTCGCTTATTACTTGAGTTCTTTGATTTTAAAAACACGGCAAAGCGTAGGCCCTGCTCATGTGCATGCAACATAAAATGCTCAAAGCCAGCGATCTGAACAGATAATGCACGCATGACTTCACGTGTATTTGCGACATCGAGCTTAAATTCACGACCGAACTTTTGCCCCAAGATGCCGTACAACTTAATTGTTTTTAACATCTCTATGCCTCAAGATTTTTACAGTACGTTCAAGCCATTGTTGACCATATATTTCCCGAACAGATTTGCGGTTATATGGATGATGAAGAATTAACGCTGAACCAATGCAGTTTTCACTTTCTTCTGATTTCAACTTTCCGTTATCTCCGAGCCAAACAACCGCATGATTTGGATGTTCAGTACGTCCAACACGACAAACAAGCATATCGCCATATTTTGGTTTATCTACTTCATAGAAGCCTGCTTTCTCATAATTTTCAAGGTAAAGAGAAGGATGATCTTTATCTTCCCACCATACATCTTTACGCTCGAAATCCATCAGTTCTACACCCAATTCACGACTATAAAAATCACGTACAAGCGCATAGCAATCTTGCCAGCCATGAAAATAATTACGCCCCACCAAGGGGGCGCGATAACCAAATGGCTCATAAACTTGAAAATCCAGATCTGGATAGGAGCAAATGACCCACGGCTTTTGATGTAACTCAATTTGAATTAAGTCTAGTTCTGAGGCTCGTGTAGTACCATCTGGATGGGAATGTACATAAGCTAAGATTTCGCCTTGGTCTTCTGCCATAGCTAAATCTTCAGGATGTATTTCAAACTGATCAGATTGAGCTGAAATATTGCGACATGGAATATATTCTTTATTCACAATCACACCGCAGCACTCGGAAGGATAAACTTCAGCAGCATGCGTCTGGATTGCTTTTTTAAGTTTTGCGGTTAGTTTCATCACATTAAACTCGATGCTGGAAAGCCACCAAAGCGGATTTCATTGTTGCGAATACGACATGAAGATAGGCGACCAGAACAGCGATCTAGTGCAGGGTTATCCGTTGGCTCATCTTTATCGGTAAACATTGCCGCGCCTGTGTACTGGCATTCTTCGCCACGATAATCGCCCATCGCACACCAATGGCAATAATTGGAAACCTGTCGGACTGGTATTTTTAAACCTTCAAAGTCGATTGGATTGGATAGTTCAAAAGTGACGGCCTGAGCATTTTCAGATGTCTTTTGCTCGATGTACCAGATTTGCTCTTTTGATTCATTTGAAGCAGTTGGATTACCTGCTGTGAAGTTTTCAGCATCAAGGTATTTAGCAAGAGTGGTAATAACTTTAAGTTTTGCACCAGCAAAGTCTTTAAACTGCAAACAGTAAGCAGACACAGCATTTTGAATACCGTTGATATTGTTGGCCATGCTTAAAGTTGGCGCTGAAGCTTTACCGTCCGAACGCATTTCAAGGCCAGACACCTCAAGCGCCATTGGCTCAAATACTTGACCTTGCCAGATAATATTTCGGTTCCATACTTTTTGATCACCGGTATCAAAAACCTTACCAATGCTTCCTGAATCTGCACCGATCAATCCTTCAGATCCGATCGATGAGTAAATTTTCTCCCAGTCTTGAAAAGCTATATGGCCATGAAAACGTAAAATGCCAGCACCTAAGCTGCTGGCATCTAGTTCATACAAATGGATTAATCCATCTACATAAAGCTTCTGGAAATCACTATTCAGGGTCATTTTCTGTCACCACTGGCATTTCGGGTACTGGTTTAGGAATTTCTTGCAAGCGAATATCGATCCAGCGACCCGTTGAAATATCAACTGGATTATCCAAATCAGCAATAATTGAAGCAGACTCAACATCAAACTTCTTTTTAAAAGTTTTGATTTCAATATCTTTATTTTCTAACTGCTGATAAATCACAGCAAAAAGAATGTTCCCGTTAGCATCTTTTGGCGTTTCGATATACCAACCTTCCGTTGCAAAACCTGACGTTCCTTTTAGCAAGTAGTGCCCTACATCGAGCTTTTCAAAAGTAATGTTCTGCTCAGCAGCTTCATCGTTAGGTTCAATTTTATCTGCAAACAATTTAACAACTGGTGATGCTGACTTAATGAAACCATTTGCATCCACAGTTGTATTTTTTGATGACAAGATTTTACGCCACGGCTGAAACGTATTTACATTCCAGTTTACAGACCTGACATAAAAATCGGAGTTATGCGTTATGCTTAATTGCGCACAAGCATCAGTTGAGTCGTTAAGATCTAAATTAATAATTGCCTGAGAATTGTCGTCAGGATAGTCTCCAGCACTTGAAATATTATTACCATTATTTTGCCAATAAAAGGCATTACCATTTCCCCTCAATGTTGATAATTTTTGACTACCTAATAGAATTGACTTTCCAACTCCAAAAGCACCAACTTCCATCACATTCCCAGCAGCAGTCCCAACCAAACGACTAGCTGCATGGTTGTTATTCGTAAAGTTTTCATTTATTTTTGCGCCAGTTGAACGAAATGTATCACCGCCTGCGCCAGTCGGTGCCGTACCTAAATTTACTGTTTGAATCGTCATTTTCTTACTCGCATAAAAAAAGCCCCTAAAAAGGGGCATCAAAGGGGTTTAAATTAAGGGTAAAAAACTTGGGTGAAAGTCGTTGAGATTTGCCAAACATCACCGCCCAAACAGCGTGGTTGATATTCACCTGTTTTTACTCGGACCTCACCATCTAAAGGCGAATCCCAAAGAAACGAGTCAGCTCCTTTATGGTCATCAAAGAATGCTTTGATTTGCATAATTTCGGCTTTATAAGCCGTTCTTTGATAAGTCCATTCACCAGATCGGTTATTGATACCTACAGCAATGTTTTGTTCATAACCATCACCAAACTTAGAGGACAAAGTATTAAAGCTCTGCGAACCTGAATTACCTTCTAAATCTTGGCACCAAGTGAATTTACGATTACTCATCTTTTTTTGACCACTCAACTTTCATACTTACCGGACTATCCTTAAAACGTTTTTTGCAACTTTCTAGATCCTTCGTATCTTGATCTGGAGCCAATAAACCTGCCCGCCTACTTTCACGAACTGCCCATTCTTTTACATGTTTGTTTAGTAGCTCTGCAGCTTTAGAACTCTTAGATTGTTTTTTAAAAATGAGGGTGAATGACAATCCAAAGACGAAACCCGTTGCATATTCAATTAGATTAAAATCAATTAAATTTGCACTTATGTAGAAAACTACAGCAATCAATAAAGCAAGCAGAAAAGTCATAATGTACTTTTTCACTTTTGTACTCCCATTAAAAAACCCACTCATTCGAGTGGGTTACTTTGATAATAAACCGCCTTGTCGCTGCTCTTGCTGGATAATCGTTCTAACAGCATTGCCGATCATTTGCCCAAGCTGCTTAGAGTCATTTTGGGTATCAGTTTTGCTTGATCCATCCGGATTAACTGTTACATAAACATTGATTGGAACTTGACTCGAACTGCTTTGTGTTTGATTTGAATTAATCGCATCAAATTGTCGTGCCTCCCGTCGGGCTGCTATAGCTTCACTAGTATTATTAGAAACATAACCTCCATTTGCATAACCACTTGGTTTACTTTGACGCATGCTTTCAACAACGCTAACACCACCCCAACGTTTGATATCTTCTTGCGACCATACGACTTCGCCTTTATGCACAATCCCTGCTGGAGTGTGTTTTAGGCCGTTACCTGTATAACCACCATCCGCAAATCCTTGCGGGGTTGCAGCTTGGATGAGAGATACAAATGTACCTGATTTAATTGTCGCGATCGCTGCTGCTGCCGCTTTTTGGTACCAAGTACCTGGCTCATTTGCGTAAGCATCTGAAGCAGCTTTCCACATGTTCATTCCAGCCTGCGCCAATGCGAATGCCCGCTGACTTTCATAAAGAATGCGGTATGCACTTGATGACTCACCAAGCATATTTTTAAACATGCCAGCCAATGCCCCTGTGACACTAGCTCCATAACCCAACTGGAGATTCATTGAATCATTTTGATAAGTAGATTCAATCAATTTCAAACGCTCAAAGTGTTCCTTCATGATTTGTTCACGTTGTGCATTTAGAGCTACCATATTTGCATTTGGATCTTGTTCCTGAGTTTCAATATCAGCAAGCTGGCTATCAAATACTTTTTGAGAAGCATCATAACGGCTAAAGCGCTCCTGTTCTAAAGCGAATTGTCCACTATTACCAGTGATACTCGCCTGAATACCATCCCAGTTTTGAACAGCATTATTCACTTTATCGCGTGTCTCTTTATCCTGATTGGCTTTAGATAATGCGATTAGCTTTTGCCGCTCTTCTATAGAAAGCTTGGTATTCTTAAGAATTTCCTCCCGTTCGAGTCTGTAACGTTCCTGCATGGCTTGGGTTTCTGTCAGTAGAGCTTGTTTAGCCTGAAAAAGACGTTGCTCTTGAGCGAGTTTTAATAACCCTAACTCTTGCTGTTTTTGCTGTTCCAGATATTTAATAGCTTCATCACGCTGATTCTTACTTAATTCAATATCATGAGCCGCATTAAACTTCTTGCGGTCAAAACTATCCTTAAGTAGTTGCTCCTCAGTCATATTGAACTGTTTATAGTCATCAAGCTTTGTTTTAAGAGCTTGTTGAGCTATGGCAACATCATTGTCAGCACGAGATTGAAGTTCTGCCTTAATTTCAGCTTTGCGTTCTGGGGTAAAGTTGGCTCTATCAACATCTTCCAATTTCTTGGCAAGATCATTTCTGATCTTGGTCACTTCATTGGCTACATCGTTTTCCAATTGAAGGCGTAACTTAGCCTGCTCTTCTGCCATTTTTGTGGCGTCTTGAATAAGCCTATCAAAATCTTTAGAGGTGATATCGCCAGCTGCATAGCCATTAATACCAGCCATATAGCCCTGATAATCCTTCCAGTATTGGTTGTTATATTTACCAATACCTTTACCCTTTTGAACATTACCTTCACCAGCATGATAAGCACGTACAGCCTTCTCTAGATCACCCTTAAAGAGCTTCAAAAGATAAGACATATACTTGCCAGCACCTTCAGCAGACTGAGCTAAGTCATAACGGTCTTTTACACCATATTGCTTTGCTGTGCCCGCAAGAAACTGGAATCCACCTGTTGCTCCAGTACTTTTATTGACTAGATCAGTTCGCCCACTGTTTCCAGTTTCAATTGCATGAATTGCAGATAAGGTGCCAGCTGGTAAGTTGTTCTTTGACTCAATTCCAGCAAAGCCATATTTAACAGCATTAGCCTGAACTTTGGCATTAACAGAAAGTACTTTTTGCTGCTTCTCAAGTTCCTTGGTTTGCTGTCTCTTAGAATCAGCTATATCCTCTTCAAGTTTTTTGAGTTCTTGAACCTTATCAAAGTTTTTCTGGAATATTGCCCATTCATCTTTAGTTAAACTGCGAGTTTTAGGGATTTTATTGTTATCGTAAAAATCAGATAACGCTTTACCCATCTCCAGTCCATGGCTTTTAATGTTGATCAGTGAAAAATCAGTATCTAGATTTTTCTGAGCATATGTTTTTTGTAAATCTTGAAGCTTTTTATTTAGTTCAGATACATCTTGACCCGCCCCCTTAGCCCCTTGACTAACATCATTAAAACCTGCTTTTGCATTAGCACCAGAAGTACGAACCTGATTTAACTCAGAGTTTGTTTGCTTCACAGCTTTCGTGTTTTCATCTACTTTCTTCTTGCTATCAGCCAGCTGGTTAATTTGATCCGAACTGATGAATGAAAGTTGATTTAATCTATTGAAAGCTTGGTTTACATCAATAACGCCAGTTTTTAATTCTGCCCATATTCGATAAGCTTCAGCACTTTGCTTATTGTTGTCAGTGATAGACTGAGTAAGTAACAAGAACTCGTTCTGAGATTTGGATAGTTGAGCATTCTGTAAACTTAGTTGCTTTGTCAGTTCACTTTCAGCTGCACGCTTTTGAGCACCTTCTAGCTTCATAAGTTCATCAGCTGCCATGCCTGCATAACGAGATTGCTTCTCAAGCATGTCATTGGCTTTATCGCCATTGTCTCGCATTAGCAGATATCCAGCCGCCAAACTTGCTACTGTGATGCCAATACCAACTGGACCACCAAGTAAACCTAAAAGCCGTGATCCTATCCCTACACTAGCCGCACCTGCCGCTGCCGATCTAGCTTGTGCTGTTGCCAGTGCACCTTCCGCTACTGCCAACTCTCTAGTAACTTGAGCCTCAATTTTCTTTAACTCAGCCATACGAGTTAATGTCGCTGTTCTGCCTTTTTCAGTAATTTGAGATTTAAGGCGCTGTACTTCTAGAGCCTTCTCAGCCGCAATAGCCGCTAAAGTTGCTTGGGTATTTGCTACAACTGCTTGAGTGCTAAGCACTTGTTGAGCAGCAGCCGCACGCTCGGCTTGTATTGCGGCATATTGCGTTACGGTTTGAACCGCTAATTCCTTCGTTTTCGCTGCTACGGCTACACCTGATGCATAAATAGCAGGAATATATGTTCCAAGCCAGTATGCGCCACCAACCATCATTGCAGATGTTAAAACATCTAAGTTACCAGCAAGCGTTTTAATAGAACCTGACAATACTTCTGCTGCGCCAGATCCCTTTCCAGACTCGCCAACAAACTTAGTAATTTCATTGTTAAGCAGCGTTAGCGATTGGCTAATAGTGATATCTGTTTTAGCAAATAATGCATCTACATCATTTTGAACATTTTTAAGCGCTTTAACGATTTCTTGTGAAGTAATTTTCCCTTCCGCTGCTACTGTGCGTAACTCTCCAACAGTTATACCCATACCTTGAGCAATTGCTTTTGCTAATGCTGGGGTTTGCTCCATTACAGAGTTAAGTTCTTCACCACGCAATGTTCCACTTGCTAATGCCTGCCCAAACTGAACTAATGCAGCATCGGCTGCTGAGGCGCTTGCGCCACTAATTGCCACAGCCTTAGATACAGTCTCAGTTAAACGAGCAGTTTCATCCATTGTGAGGTTTAAGGTTTTTGCATTGTCGCTAAAACGTTGGTAAACCTGTAAAACAGAATCCCATGCTGAATAGGTTTTTTGAGCAATTCGGAAGGTATCTTCTGTTGCCTTGTTTAACTCAACTTGGTTGTTAGTTACTAATTTGAGACGGTTTTGAAGACCAGTGTAAGTGTCCATCTTAGAAATGGCAGCACTTACAGTAACCAATCCAGCCATGTATCCAGCAAGTTGACGTGTAGCAACAGATAATGCATCCATTGATTTACTTGCAAAGTCGCCTTTGCGCTCAATGCTATCCAACTCATTGCCTAGATTCCGCGCATTACGCTCTGCATTTTTAGCATCAATTACAATGACGAGACGTGATTCTTGTGCCATCTTACTTTCCTCTAGGCAATAAAAAACCCGCTTTCGCGGGTTAATTGTTTAATTTGAATTAATTTCTCAGTGCTTTCTCACAATATGGCGATGCATTTTGTAAGTTTGGATCTGGGCTGTACTGGTAACTACCTCCACCATAGTAGTTAACTTTTAACTCAAGTTTAGAGTCAGTTTTACTTTTAATCGTTTGCTTTAACCCTGATTGAACAATAATTTCATTACCATTTACTTTTAGCTTTTCAATAGAATCTTTACCATTCCAACTGGAACACATTAGACCAGTGCCATCTTTATTGAATGAGTAAGTCACAGCGTATGGGCCATTATTGCCCGTCCAAAAGCCATTGAGATCCGTTGATGTTGGTATTACAGACATGTATTGATTATTCATCATATCTGTTGTGGCTGCACAGCCTCCCAAACCTAGAACCAAACTCAATAAAATAATTTTTTTCATACCCACAACCTATTTTATAAAACTCGAATATGCTAACAACGTGTGATTATTCAATTATTCATACATTGCCATGCAACCCAAGTAATATTTTGCTGAGAATTCATTTAACTGTTCTTCTTTTATTGAGGGTGTTGAGTAACTTGGTTGCTCATAAGCATCACGGGTAATTAAGTTGATAATTTTTTGCATATTTTTATCAGGATTCTTTTTAAATGCATAATCATTAGCCTCCAATGCTTTCATTAACGGCATCCCATTTTGCTTTTGTTGCATAATTACATTTGCAATTTCCATTGTATTTCTACAATTTCGCTCATGCTCACTATCACTCACAGGTTGAACTGGTTTAGCTAATGCTAGTAAAGGAAAGAAGATTAGACCTATTAAAATAATCTTTTTCATATAAAATGCACCCAATATCAACACTTTAAAATTAGCTAATAATCCAAATAAAAATTATTAAAGCTATAAATAAAAGAACTCCACTGATTATCCATTCAGATTTAGGGTAACCCCATACATTATCTGGATTATTAAAATCAGGTTCTCTTCTACGTGTCGTTTTATTAGTATGACTAGAGAACTTAGAATAAGATAAACCAGTACCTGGAATACCTACTGTTGTGCGAGTACCCTTCTTACTTACATTTACACGTGCACCTTTCCCACCCACAGAAACACTTGATAGCCCTTTTTTACTAATATTGACACGGATTCCAGGAGCAATTTTTATACTTTTTCTAAAATTCAATCCCATCACATCACCTATCTAGAGCAGATCTTTTTAGAAGCACTGATGGAACCATCATTACAAACAAACTTACTACCATCGCAATGACTTACCCCACCTTTCTTACCAGAGCACGGTTGTCTCCCTCTACCTGCTTCCGCAACACTTAATGAGCTTAAAACTAATAAAAGACTTAAAATGACTTGTTTCATGGTTTTTACCGTTTGTTATAAAGTGTACTAACTTTAACAAACTGGTTAACAAATGTCACATAAAGCAAAACCACCCGAAGGTGGTTTAGACAGCTTCATCAACAACGTTATCCACTTTGTCTTCTTTTGGAAAGAAAAGCTTATGATTGGTATTTCGGTTTTCTGCCATAAATTTTCTTGCTGTCATGTCTTTAAATTCATATGCCGACCAGACCAAACCTGCATAGAAGTCTATAAATTGTAGCTCAAGGCATTTTGAGCTATCCATTGGCATAATATTGCATGACTGGTTAACAATTTGGTTTTCAATGCCACATTCTAAAACCATCTGCTTTAAATACTCGCCCATATTCCATTTCAACGAAACCCGCTCACTTCTTCTGTCAGGCATAAAATCTACATATTTATGCTTGCAGATAGTCCCAAGAAGTAAAAGCTTCACCATATAATTATAGAAAGCATTTGGGTCGCTCTTGAATCTTGCATTAACAAATTCTTTATTTGCTGTAATTGAGCGAAGCTGTATATCTGGATGGTCTTTGATAAGTTTCGCAGTCAATTTGACGAATATTTCTTTATCTTTTAGATTCAAATCAACTGATTTTAATTCATTTTTTAAAGGTCTTTTTCTTTTTTCATATAATGCTCTTACAATACGCTGAACATACTTAACCTTATTCTCAGGCAAACAGATTGCCGCTAACGTAAGCATTCGACTGGAACCACCCTTTTGATAAGGCTTTTCCATGTTCCAACCTAAATCACCACTTTCATCCAAGTATATAAATGTTCGCATATTTTATTATCAAGCATTAAAAAGCCCCTAAGAAACTTAGAGGCTAGAATTCGGTGCGGCACCTAGAGGCAACGTATTTACAATACGTTTACGATTATCGCAGTGTTTATCGTACCTCAATCTAGGCGTGGTGTATTTATACCGCGCTGCGACTACATTGATAGAATATTTGATAATGACATTCCTGTCAATAAGGAATTTTAACGGGAATGTCAACCACTTGACCGTATTATGTTACATCAATCGCGCTAAATCACGTCGCAAAGTCTAAGTTATATACCGAAGTCAGCATTTAAGTCTTCGTCGCTCGTTGCGTCGCCTTATTATGCGCCTCATCCAAGAACATATCGTCAAGCGTAAAGATACAGTCATTAAAGATGTAACGCTCCACTGGCAAGTCGTATTGTTCTAAATAAGCATTAATTGCTGAGATATCTAACGCCAGAGGAACACCTTGTTCATAGCGTCTAGATCTTGCAATCGTGTTATATGCAGACAGGATGGCATTAGCTACATACGAATAGTCAGGAGCATCAGGAAGCTTTACGCCGAGCGCTTCTCTTTGCTTTTTTTCGTGGTCCGTGAGCCCTGCGTACTTGCTCGCGAAGGTGTAGAGGGTTGTGACTTTCCCACAACATCATCTCGATATTGGTTAGCTTCTGATTGAATCTTTTCTGATTCAGTACGGATAAATGACCAAATTGAAACGCCTAAATCACCCATATTAAGTAATTTAAATGCATTCTCACCATTGAATGTAGGCTCTGTTTTTACCAACTCACCTTCAGGGTCTTCCTCAACAAAAACCACTCCTTTCCAGTCTTCAATTAAATGGCATGCAACTGCTTCCAATAGTAATTCATGAAAGAGTTTGTCATCGGGTGAAGCTTTAGCAACATCAAATCCTTTAGCTGTGATTTGGTTATTCGCACGCTCTAAAGCTACTTGATAAGGCTTATATCCAATGCCTCGGATTTTGAACTCAGCAAGTACATTACCTTCTTCATCTTTATATTTGCGCCACAAACTAACGTCTTTATTTCTTTGAATATTGACTTCAAGAGCCATGTTATATCTCCAAATAAGAAGGCAGCAATAAAGCTGCCAAATCAGTATTAAGGTGTAACTGGCGCAATCACACGAGTAATAACTGGCGATACGCGAATATGGTTGTAGTTGATGTCGACTGTGATGGTGTCTTCTCCACCGCCATCAGGGTGATTAGCTTCAGCCACTTCTAATTGTGGGAACTGGAATGCATAACCATTACCTGCATCATCTTCAATAGAGAATTCTAGCGGCATGGTGTCACGGGTTTTAATGAAGTCGATATATGCTGCCGATTGAGCCGAGAACATGTATTGAGTGTTGACGGTGATATCAACAATCTTCTCGAGATAAGTCGTTGCAGTGAGCTTTTTAGAGCCAATACAACGGATTGCTTCCATATTGTTGTTAATAGTCAATTCAAGAGACTGCATACAAGCAGTACCGACAACTGTTTCACCATTAACTTTAAGATCACCAACATTAAGCGCTGAAACAAGGACTAATTCAGGTACTGGTAAAGGCGAAGTAACAGGGTTTGTAGTAGTGCGCTCAAACAGAGTGCCCATCAAACCAAATGTGGCGGTGATTTTGCCAGTAGTGGCAATAGACATCGTAGCTTCATTTATACGTACACCGCGGTAAATAAATACCTGGTTAATATCTTCAAATACTTTGACGAAGGTAAATGTCTTTCGCACATTACCGCCAAAGTTAAGAACATCACTGGCCCAGTTATTCATTGCAACTGCCGACCAGAAGTCATCAAACAAGCCAATAGATAATTCAACTTCTAAAGAACCTGTGATTTCTGCTTCGGTAGCCATGCCACCTTGACGGAATCGCGAATCGACCACACTGTTTGATGATTCAGTGGTGACGTTTTCAGTTAAGCCATCAGTAACTCGGCGTACGGTTTTCCAAACTGGTGTAGTTGGTAATACTTCGGGGGTTTGTTCCTCTGCATAATAGAGGCGAATCTTTGCACCACTCGACATGGCTTTTACTCCTTATAGGCATAAAAAAACCACCTCGAAAGGTGGTTACAAAATTAGGAACATAAAAAAACCGCTCATGGGCGGTTATTTCTTTAAAATTTTAAATTAATCATCTAGATCGACACTTACTCCAGTAACTACATTATGTTTAGTTCCGCCAAGACTACTAACATCGGCTAAACGTATATTCACATCAGAAACACATAGTTTATTAGCTAATTGCCATTTATTCAGCTCTTCAACCATTACACTTGCCAAGTGTCGTTCCAGTTCTTGCCGTTTAATTTCAATTTCTTCTTGCGTAAGCATGCAGGACATATCAATTCACCCTATAACCAATAGTCACATTATACTGAATGAAGTCAGCATCTTTTCCGGTATAAACGGATTGTCCATTCAAACACTCTAAATGTTCGACTGAGAAATATTCAAAATGTGCCAGCAATGCATCACTAAGTTCTGTTACTTCCCTGTCTCCAGTATTAGGACGGGCAAAACATTGAATTAAGATATTCCCAGTACGGCGTGTACACGGCTTATTTCCTAGTCCAGCAATAAAACTTGGTCCTCCCGTAATGGTTAAACGACACCACACACCTTTTGTTGGTACCGTAAAACCTGGTGCATTTGGATACTGGATTCTATCTTGAGAAATCCCTGTAAAACTCATCATTCGGTCCACGATAGCTTGTCTAGCTTGCTCTAAAGTCATTGCCATTTTAGCCACCGTACTTTTGAGTAATATAAGTAAACGTTGTGCTATAAATGCCCTGCGGTGCTTGATCGGACCAACCGTTTTCTAAACGCTCAGCATATGGCTGGTTGTTTTGAATATAGATCAAACTCCCCAACTTAAACTTAACAGCTTGAATCGCGGCATCTTGCGCAGCATTTGTAGAAGGTTCTCTTACCCCATAGTCGCCAGATCCAACAGAAACAATGTGAGAAGCCCGATAAGCTCCAGTATCAACTGGACTGGAAACGACAAGTGATTGCACTGTATCCATAGTGATTTTCTTTACATGCTCATCTGCCTGTTTCTCAACTTCAAAACTAAAGCTGCTCGGCCTTGCTCCCTTCCACCCCATGTTTTTTAACCTCACTTGCTTCGAACATTTCAAAAAGGTCTTGAGCTATCGCTTGAATTGAATACGCTTCAAACTCAACACTCGGATCGCGCTCACCCATTCGCCGTTTCACAAACTGCCAAACATGAACTGCTTCATGTAAAAGTAGTCCATAAACTTGAATTTGATCTTTATCTGATGTATCTCCAATTTGGACAATTGCATAAGCACCATCAGAAAAAGTACTAACTTGTGCATCCGATCCCATATCCAAAAATTGATCAGCTTTGCCCATATCTTCAAATAACAAATCCATGTGAAGCTGATTTCTAGCAAGTGCATATTTGACATGTTGAAACGGTGAAATGTACCACTCAGGAACATAATCTGTACTTATCATCTAGACTCCTAAATTGCACCCATAAAAAAACCACCCGAAGGTGGTTTTTTGAAAATTAAAACTATATTTAAGTAATAATTTTAAATTTAGTAGAAATTAAAGAATAATCATCAACAGGACCATTTTTTTCTATACGTTTAAGCAAACTGGTACTAAAGGCTGTTGGGTTATTCATAGTATTCAAGGAAAATTTTGGTCTTTTTTCCCAGAATTCATAAGCTCCGTCAGACATAATATTTACTATTAAATTTCCTTGCTCATCAATTAAATCTTTCATCATATGAAATGAATATTGATATTCTAAATTAATACTCTTTGATAAGGCCGTCACCAGTATGTTTTTACCTGGCATTTTTTTTAACTGACGCTCTGTATATAGTCCAGCCTCTAATAACTTTTGATGTTGTGTATGGTCTTTTGTATGACAAATTAATTTCTGTTCAGATTTTATATAAAGTCTGCTATCACCAACATGAATGATATGCACACCACTTTTCTCAACTACTCCAACTGTTAAAGTTGTCGCTGCCTGAAAATATTCAGGGTTAATTAATTCAAGCTCACTTATTTTATTTTTAATTTTTAATAATAAATGATCTATTTCAATCTCTGTAGGTATTTTTTCTATTTTAGAAATAAATTCAATTGCTAATTCTGAAGCCAATTTTGCACCAGGATATGAGCCAACACCATCAGCAATAGCAAAAATATATCCTCCATTTAGCTTCAATGGGAGAAGAATAGAGTCTTCATTTATTTTATTTGAAGATTTAGAGTGCGTGAAAGCAGCTACATTAGTTAGTTCAAGCATTCATCCCCTCCTCATAAATTGGTAAAAATATTTTCAATATTTGATTAACTGATTGGTATCTGTCAGAAGGTACATGTGCTCTACACTTATTAATAATAGGAGCTAACTTTCGAGTTAGTTCTTCATCTAAATAGCACATATACTCTAAGAATGTACCAATAGCATAGATATCTGATTGATCACTAAAATGCCCAAAAACTGCTTCAGGAGCAAGGAAACCCGGTGTACCCATTCCTTGACCAATAGCAGTCAATGGTGTTGTCTCTGGGCTAGAAACTGTATCTTTAACTAAACCAAAGTCAGCAATTTTATATTTATCACCAACTTTTACCATGTTTGACGGCTTAATGTCTCTATGTAAAAGTTTTTGTTGATGGATATGACTCATTCCTAAAAGTAAATCTAAAATACATTTTAATCTTTCTTTTTTGGGAAATTTGCCATTAATTATTAACTTTTCTACATCTATTTCGCCTAATTCCATTACAAACCAAGGCTCTACACTTTCTAGATCACAAATATAAATTTGAACAATATTTGGATGACTACATTTAGCTTGTAGATGCCCTTCTCTAACAAACCTTCTCCTAAAAGATTCTATTTCTCTTGCATTTGACTTCATTGTCTTCATTGCAAATAAGCCACATAGATGGTCTTTCTGATTATAAACTTCAACTTTTTGTACAAAACCGAAAGACCCTCCCCCCATATCTTCTATAGGTATAATTTTATAACTACCTCTTACTAACATTTATTTTCCCAAACCGTTTTTACATAATTATAAAATAACGGTTATTGATTAAAACATTCAATAGATGTTTTAAAAAATATCTTTATTTTGAAGATGTATTATTTAATTAAACAGAGAGAAAAAAATTTTGAAAAATAAACAAGAAGTGAAGTTTTAAAATTTTATATTTCAATGGTACTTAAATTCTAAAAAATAGTTATTCAAAAGAGATTTATTTCACCCATCGCAACTGACATTTCCAAATTGTCGCAGCTGGATCTTGTTGAATGTGAATAACTCGAAATGAGCCTAAAGCTGTTAGCCATTCATCATCAATCTTTGGCTCTTTTGTAACTTCATTTTGAAGCACTGTAGCTTTCTTATCGGTGGCCAGTACTCCAAGTGTTTGGATCTCATATTGACTGTATGAACCGAACAGAACACCACGCCCTTCATAATGTTCAACAACTTCTTCTGAAGTATTTGTTTTAGGGTTCCAGTTGGAACTAACAACCCTGTCACATGTAAAGGTATGAACGGCGTCCGCTAAATCATCATTAAATGCTTCGGTAATATCTGCCTGAATTTCGTCACGTAAGCCCATATCATGCCCTGTAAAGTGGTATGCCAAAGCCATTAAAACTTGCATTTGGATCTTTCAAATCAAGTGAATCAATAAAATCAATTGCAATCTGTTCAAAGCTAGAAATTGCTTCAGATCCATCTTGGTATTCTTTTTCTGACTCAACAGAATCAGCTTTAACTTTCTTACGCTTCAACTGCTGGTCTTTGCCGTTATAAATTACTTTGGCCAGAATTCCTTTGATGATTTCACAAGCCGCGTCCTTAAGAAGTGGATCAATAGGATCTGGTACAAAACCTATTCTGTTTTTCATCCAAACATTAGCCAGCTTTACCAGACGAGCTTTATCACTGTCTGGTGCAAAATCGCTGCCCAAAATTGAATTTGCGTCATCTACAGTAATAAAGCTCATTGCATTATTCCTTCGGGATTAATTTAAGGAGTTCTGCTTTTGTTGCAGAAGGCTTGTAGCCAATGTTCTTACTAGCCAAATACTCTTTTAATTGATCATTTGACCAGTTTTCAAAATCATTAGCTGCCGTTTCTGTAGCTGGGTTTTCTGCCGATTTTCCAGCTTCCAATTCAACAATACGTGCTTGCATTGCGGGAATATCGTTTTTAAAAGCTTCAAATTCAGTTTTTATACCGACCACTTGAGCTTCAGCATCTTTGAGAGCTTTATCTGCTAAGACTGCTGCATCTTTTAATCGTGAATTCTCAGATAACAACTCTGACTGGTTACCACCAGCCTGCTCTAAGATGGCAATTTTTTGCTTAAGCTGAGTGTTTTCTTCGACGACCTTTTCACATTCTGCTTTTGCATCATCAATCACAGCTTGAAGTTCAGGGGTGACTCCTACCTCGACATTTACCGTGGCCAAAGTCATTTTTTGTGGCTCTTCCAACTTACGAACTTCAACTGGAACTTCTAAAGATTCGTAATCCTTTTGAATCTTTGGATAATTACCGTAAATAATTACCTCTTTTGCTTTCAGATTTGGGGTTTCATAATAGTCAGGGTTAGCAATAATGCCCGTCTCTAATGCAGCCAGTGCTGCAATGCGTGTATAGATAATCTTCATGGCGCTTTTCTCTTAATAATAAAAAAGAGGGCTTATTAGCCCTCTTACGGTTTTAATTTTTAGGTTTTAACCAGTTGTCGCTGTACCTGATAAATCAAGTAAGGTACCTGCTGTCATTTTGTTGCTGGTTGCATATTTAATCCAGTTAGCACTTGAACCAAGTAATGTAAGATCAGGATTTTCACCTTTCGATGTATCCCAACTATAACCAAGAATATCTAGGTTAAATGCACCTTCAGCACGCATACCGATTGCTAAGTTTTCTTCATCATTGATGTCATAAGCTCGGAAGCCCGGTACTTGTGATTCAGTTACTGTTACAGCACCATACTGCAAGCCAAAAGCATCGTTATCACCTACAGCATCCGTCACCAATACCGGCTTTCCTAAGGTTCCTGGTAAACCACCATAGATAACGATTTCAGATTCACCGTAAATTTGCTTAGTGATAGCATCATCGACAATATCGAAATATGTATCTGAGTTCATCACCCATAAGCCAATTCGGCCAAACTTATCACCAAACTTTCGCATACCACGAGTTAATGCTTTGCGGCCATCAACAACGATACTTCCTTTCGCAACCATATCGGGATTACTAGAAATAGCAGCTTTTAAAGAAGCTAAACTGTACTCTAATCGGCCTGCAACCAATGCATCTGCAAGATCGTAACCAACAACCATAGCAAATTCTTCTGGTGTACGAGCACGGCGCTTAAATGCCTCTTCAGTTGATGCATAAGGACCATATTTATATGGAATTTTTACACCTACAGACTCACCTGCACCGATTTTTTCCGGAGTTACTTTTGCATTGGAGTTCACATCGCGATGTTTAATGCTACCACCAACTTTGTAGAATGCATTTTTATTGAAGTCACCTTGAATGATTTCATTACGATAAATAATCGCACCATTGGAAGCTTCATTAAAAACATTCAAATTGTCTTGTAATCGTTCTAAATAGGCTGTTTGAGCCAGTTGGTTGTAGATGATCATGTCGGAATTAACTGTTGTAGTCATAACTACTTATCTCCAAATATTTAATGATTAGTTCGGTAGTTTTAGGAAGGCATCATTGCCATGTTCTTTGATGTAATCTGCTTTCTGAGAAACAGACATTTCACTGCGTTTCATTCCTGCAGGCGCTCCACCTTTGCCCCCACCTTGAAAACCGCCACCAGTTCCTTTACCACCTTTAAGAATTAAGTCTTTATGCTGGTATCCACCAACCAATGACTCTAAAGCTTCATCAACATTTGCAAGTTCACCCGGACGTACACGCGAATAAATCTTTTCGCCGTTCGGATCATATGCAACCACCTTGCCCTCTTCGATTTTGAAGTGATGGCCAAAGGTTGCCTGAACCATATCCACAGGTACTGCAATGTTGTCTTGAATGTACTTAGAACGAGCAAAACCACCGCCGATAAGTTCTTTATGTAAAGAGGCCTCTAGAGCATCACGTTGCTCAACAATCGGAGCATATTTTTCTTCAACTGCCTTGATAGCTTCAGCTTTCACTTTCTCAACTTCACCGGCATCCACCAGCTTTTTATCATCGAGATTTTGGATTGTTTGTAATGCCTTTTTAGCTGCCGCTGGGTCTTCAATTCCTTCAAAAGCTTTTAATGCTTTTTCGGCTGCTTCTTTGGCTTCACGATGTGTTTTAGTTTCATTGTTTAAGCGTGCAATTGTTGCTACCGAGTGTGGTGCATCATGTGGCATTTCTTTGCCGTCATCATGAATATAGATCGGCTTATCGCCGTCTACTTCTGCATAAACTTTACCGTCGATCGTTACTGTTTTAAGTTTCATTGGTCATCCAACCTATATACACAAATGGGCATCCGCCCGGATTCACCGTCCACATCCGCTTCCGGCAGACATTAAAAAAGCGCCCCTAAGGACGCTTTATTTCGATTAAAAACTTAGAAGTTTGTGGCAAATAAACGATAGCCTTCGAGTTCCCAAAGTTTATTTTCGGCTGACTTTTCTGCATTGCTTCGAGCTATACGCTCACCAATTTCAGCATCAAAGTTTTCAGCATTCA
Source organism: Acinetobacter sp. FDAARGOS_559 (assembly GCF_003940475.1). Classification (NCBI taxonomy): domain Bacteria; kingdom Pseudomonadati; phylum Pseudomonadota; class Gammaproteobacteria; order Moraxellales; family Moraxellaceae; genus Acinetobacter; species Acinetobacter sp. FDAARGOS_559. Next base: position 3,554,938 of record NZ_RKJG01000005.1, on the reverse strand, counting down.
CACATGCACTAAAACCCGAAGCTAGAAAAAACTTTCCATCTAAAAATGCATGAACAAAAGTAGATGTTGTGACTCCGGGACATTGCTCAACCGTGTAAGTAACACGCTCCATTAATGCATCAATTTGAGATTTAGTTACTCGAGGTGCCTCGGACTTTTCAACTAACTCTTGCTCTGTTACGTCTTTGGTCATTTTCTTCTCACAAAAAAAGCACCCGAAGGTGCTATTGAATTAATAAATTGGTTTAATTAGAAATTGAGGTTTTAACTGTCACACCAGTTAGAAAGTGTTTTTCTGAACCACCCAAACAAGTGGCGCTAGAAAAATTTGCATAAACATCTTGTACATTTACGCCTGTATCTTTTTCAAATTTACTGATCAATTCAGCAAGTTGAAATGTTAGGGTTCTTTCTAACTCTTCTTTTCTTTTTACATATTCAGCAACAGATATTTCTGACATTTTTACCACCTTTCGCTACGTTTCCTTTGCACCCCAAACCTTTTGTCTAGGTTCATCACCAACTAAGCGGATGCCTTGAGGACCACCTACATCAAATGTTGCCGTGATAGTCGCTGGACCCTCAAAAACACTACAATTCATTTTTACAGCGGTTAATCCAGCTAATGGAATACCTGTTTCCTCGTCACAAAGAGCAAGATGAGAAGATTTATCTGAAACTCTTTTAAGTACCAAATGTCTAACTTTTGATTCACTCATAAACCAAACTCCATAAATGACAAAAGCGCCATTTGGGCGCTTATATAGGTGAAAATTGTGTCTTAAGTGAGTTTAGAATTACCTGTAATCGGCAATAATTACTCACAGTTAAATCCAGTTCCAACAAGGTCTTTTTTCAAATTTGAAACGAGATTTTGTTGTTCCTGCTGTTGTCCACTAAGATAATTTTTATCTAGAGTCTCTGCACCATCAATAGATTTATAAAGCTCTTTAGATTCCTCTAAATTGTCTTTTAAAAACGTGGTGAGGTTTAGTTTCGCCTGGGCAGCTCTACATAAATTATTTTTAGCTTCTAAACCTTGAGTAGCCTGTTTTACTTGACCAGTTGCAGGATCAAAAGAATATGCATTTGCCATTGCTGACTCCAAAGCTTCAGACAATCGATCATATTCTTTAAGATATTTTTGACTTGGTTCAGCTAAACAAGTGATGGAAATTAGGGTTAGACATACAAAAGCTATTGTTTTCATATTGTATAAATTCTGATGTTTTAAAAAATATAACATAAGAAAAATTACAGACCCAACTTTTTAAAAGCTTTTTCATCCAACTTTCTCAAATCATCTAAGCTATAGAAACGGCCTTCAGGATCAAAGAACTTATCAAAATCAAATTTCCCATCTTTATAGAGCTTAAAGCGCTTTGGCCCTAGCCACTCCCTTTGAAAGAAATCATCTGTTTTCTTAAAGAACTCTTTGAATGTGGTGTTTGCATCTAACTGTCCTATTAACTGGCTTCGCTCTTCTTTGGGGATGTCTTTAACTCTACGTTCGTCCATTACAAATGGCCGTTCGCCAACAAGTTGACCGTCCTTCTCGACCGGAACCAAGATACTGCGACAGTTAGGATGTAACGGCGGCACTCGCTTTGCCGGATCATTTATTTCCCACACTGAACCATCTAATGAAGCGCAAAGCTTAGAAGTTCGTCCATCTAAAACGCTAACAAATCGGACATATTCAAAGCCAATTTGGTTGAAGCTATTTAGATAGGCTTGATTAGCTACATGACTTCGCACAGTTCTTACCGTTCGCTCAATATCAGTTTTGGTACCATTTAAGATCCCATCTTCATAGTTAAGCCGTTTGGTACCACGAATACGCTGAACAATTTCTTGGTTAGTTTTGCCTGAATTAATACCATCTCGAATTGCATACTCAACCTTTTGACGGGCACTTTCAGCAATTCTTGAAAGCAGATCATCGACAAGAGCGCCACCTGCCAACGGAACTTTTTTAGCGGATAAGAATAGTTTTTCCCCATCAGGCTTATTAATTTTTGCTCCATAGAGCTTAGCTACGTAATTGGCCTCATAAACAGCCAGCGCCGTAGCAGAAACGGCAAAAGCTTCAGGTAATGCTAAATTAACACTGGCAAACCATTGGGCAATCAAATCCCTAATTTCCCTTAAATTTGAAGTTGTATATTTACCACCAGCTAAAGCAACTTTCTCCGACTCATTAAGCTCATCCAATAAATCCCGAAGCTTAGATAGCATCTTGCTCGTATCATCATTGAATAAAGCCAATAACTCATTTACCGTTTTTGATGAAGCACGATAAAGATAGGCCTGGTGCTGAGTGAGTGCTTCAAATAGTTTTTTGATATCTGTTGCCATCTCACTCTACCTTTTGATTTAAAGTCCCATCTTGCTCTGCTTCAACATTCTGAAGCTCTTCTTCATATTTTTGTTTAGGGAACATACCTGTTTGGTTGTATTCCCACCAAGATTTAAATGAAGAACGGCCTTGTAAAGCTGCCTCATATAATTGTCGAGCTAGTTCAGCTTGATACCCTTGTTTATTAAATTCCTGACTGATTTCGAACATCAAATCATCTTTAGTTAGAACATCCACATTAGGCGTTACAAACTTAGCAGCCCATCGTAATGCTGCTGACAAGGCTTCATTCATATTGACTACACAAAGCGAAAGAACGGAATGTTGAACGGCGTCATCACTATTTGCCTCTGTAGCAGTCTTTTTGCTTCCAGAACCCTTCTCGATTAAACGTGCCCCCATCTCCTTCATTTTTTCCCACTTATCTTTCATCGCTTCCCGGGCAAGAGTATTAGGGTCGGCTTGAACAATTCCTAATCCACCATTTTCAGGTAAAGGCAAAAGTACTTTCGCACCAATGTATATGCCACGTTTTTTGGCTTGGTCGTACCATTCCCATGTAACACCCTTTGCAAAGTATTGAGGTTGCCCCATATAAAAAACGGACTCTTGAAAGTCCGCACTGTCTCTGTAATGGGCTAAATTGAGATTAGCCAAAGGAAGTAATGGAGGCTTTTTAATCTCTTCTGAATTATCAATTGCACCTACAAATGTAAAAGGTATATAAGTCCAGAAATTCCCGTTGTAATCTGTTGGAAACTTCTTATCTCCGCCAACCCAGTTACCCTTTTCACCCTTTGTATACACCTGAACGGAATAAATATATTCCCCATTACCCTCTTGCTCTAAACGAAGTACACGATATTGCTCTTGTTCGGTTTTACTAAATCCATCAGCACCGCGCTCAGACCTAAATTCACGGATAACTACGAGACAAAGTTTTTTCTGGTTATCGACCATTACTGAATCCCAATTCACTACATCTATGGCATTCAATAAATGAATCATTGGATAGGCTTTTTGCGCTTTAAATTCCGCTAGATTACGAGCTGGTGGCACATCGGGATAATCTACATATAAAGCACAACGATAATGCTTCAATAAATGGCGAATTCCATTTTGAGCCAATTGATAAGTACTTAAACCAGCACCATTTGCATTACGTTCTAAATGAGCAAGTTCCGGAGGAAATTTAAAACTTGGATCGGTTGCAAAAGCTGCACCAACTAAACTATTTGATGTAGTCCCTGTTACTTCATAAAAGACTGCACGGGTAAGATAAGCCTCATAAGCGCTTTTATTTGCAGGTGATTTATCATGTGCATTTGGCATCGGCAAATATTTTTCACCTTTAGCCTTAACTGCATCTTCACCTTCACAAACATCATCAAGTTTTTGCCAGTATGGCAAGTTCTTAACATATTCAGCATGTTGAAAAGTTACATCACTCATCGAGCAAATCCCATATCAGCGAAGAAGGTTTCAAATCCTTCATGTAATTCATTAAACGCATCTGAAGCTGCATCCACTTGGTCGTCATGTGTACCGTTAGGAAAATGACGAAGCTCATCAATAAAATCCTTATTCCATTCACCTTTGAGCATTCGTACATTTCCCACGTTAACTTGGGCCGCAAATGGTTGTGCCCGTGTAAGCTTGTCACCTGAAATTGGCTTAGCTATCACGCTATAACCCGCAAGAAGCTTCACAAATGAACTAGCTTGCGATTTACCAGCTTGACCGGGATCTTGTGGTAGACGCACAGAAACTTTTTTCCCATCTATTTTTGCTGTTTGTTCTAAGCGCTTATTCACATTGTCAGGTCCAAGCTGTCCTCTAGTTACATCGACAATGTAAGTAAAACCATCTGCGCCTAGAGCTTCTCGCACACCTACTGTAAAGTCGCCCTCATTTTCGGTAGCCCCAAAATCCCAAGCCCTAACTTGTTTCAATACATCCGCAGGCAAAGCATCAACAATTTGAATATTGTCGGGCTTAAAAAAACCGCCTGCTGGCGGTGATGGCATTTGTCGGTACTGCCCGGCAAATACATATGGTGCTGCTTGCTCCATTAGCCTCAATTTTTGGATATTGTGTTTTGCTGGCCACAGTGCGGATCCGTCTTCCTGAATAGCTGAAAGACATAGATGCTCCCACACTTCACCGTTACCACCAGCTACAGGAACGCCGTCTTTTCTATCACCTAGCAACCATCCAGCTAAATCATCTTCATGAAGTCGCTGCATAATCACAATGATCGGCGTATCTGGCGAGTTAGTACGCGATTCGAGTGTGTTCTGAAACCAATCAATTACCCCTTCTCGAATTGTTTTAGAAGAAGCTTCATGCGCTTTGTGTGGGTCATCGATAATGATGCATCCACCAAACCCATCACGAAGTTTACCTGCGCCAAAACCAGTAATCGTACCGCCTGTACCAGTCGCATAGCAGACACCGCCTTGAGAAGTTCTCCAGAAGTCTTTAGCCTTACTATCATCACGCAATGTAAGATCAGGAAAGACCTTTTTATACGCCTCCTCTTGTACGAGTGTTCGAATCTGGAAGGCGTTATTTGCGGCAAGCATTGCCGAGTAACTGATATGAATAAACTCACAGTCAGGCTTCTTTCCAAAACACCAAGCCATAAAATTAATTACAGCAATTTCAGTTTTAGAATATCGTGGTGGAACGTTAATAATTAACCGCTTTATCTCTCCGCGATAAACTTTCATCAAAGCTTCACAGATTTCTAAGTGGTGCCAGTTCTGCATCCATTTATAACCACGGCGCTCCTTAAACATGTACCTTGTGAAGAAATATAAATCTTCTTGCGCCTCGATTCGGATGGCTTTATCCCGAGCCGCATCAGTACTCATCTAAGACTTCCCTCCGCGCTTTTAAGTAATCTTCCATTGGAACTGGAATTTCTGAATTAACTGTTTGGACTGGTCCGCCGTCTTTGCCTGTAATTTCTTGGCGATTAGTAAATTGACCACCAATATCTTTAGCGGCTTGTTCAAGAATTTTTAAGGCTGTTTTGACGTTTCTAGTCTTCTCAAGCTGTCTTTGGTATTGCTTCAGTCGGTAATACTTGTTAGCAATAGGAATATCAATTAAGCCTTTATCAAACTCATCTCTGGTTTTTTCAAATAGTTCGACATACTTTTTGCTTAAGTTCTTACCAGCAACTTTTGTAGGGTCATAAGTTGCAACTTGAACACGATCTATATCAACGCCAAACTCTTGTTTTACGAGTTCAGCCACTTCTTGAGGTGTATCACGACAAGCAAGAGACTGAACTATAAAGATTTTCACAGGCTCTTTTAGTGTCGCCATAACTTCCTCATCGTATAACTACGTATAACAAAATGGGCAAAAAAAAGAGCCATTAGGCTCAATTGATTACACAGTTTCCGCAGCATTTTGAAATATCAAGATTCGAAACAAACGGCGGATTTTTTGCGACTTCAATAAGTCGCTTAACATTTTTGCTTGGTCCATAACGTTTAACTACGCCAATAAACTCTTCAACGTCATGACCTGCAAGATAGTGCTTAGGAAGACCAGAACTATCGCTATAAACAATTTCTCCGTCCTCGTCTCTCATCACTCCAATGTGGTAAAGCTCATGTTCAAGTAAGTAACAGAACTCTGTATCGTTTGCACGCTCACAGAAAGAAGCGTCGACAGTTATTAAGTATGTTGGCACAAAGCCGAACCAGTCTCGCATCTGTTGCTCTTGTCGAGCTTTACGCCATCCACCAACATTGAACATGACTTTTTCGCACTGGCCCAACACCATAGCTTGCTTGCTTTTATATGCAGAAGAGGCCCACGCGAATGCTAAAAATTCTTCATTATCGTGAAGCAGCTCAGCTATGTGATCATGATCGGGGTTATAAAGAGGTCCACCAATAGTTAAGTAATTAGCAACTACCCAGTTTTTTAAATCAGGCGCAGGTACTATGCGTATCGCTTCCTCTTCATCTGCTTGGTCTATAAAATCAGTTGGAGGAAATGGTCTGATCTGATCCATTAAATATTTGCCTCTTTAAATTTTTAAGCCATTGGCTAGCGAAATGAGCTTGGATCTGCAATGGACCAGATTCATTAATCTTAAATCTTGGTACTGCCTCTAACCGAACAACGGTATATCCCATTGATTCAGCAACATCGTAACGGTCCATACTCCACGCCTTTGTTGCCAGCTTACCCTTTCGACCACCAGACCAAGGACCGCCAGCAATTTCAACTAAAATACGATGTTCAATTAAATGAAAATCAAAACGCCAATGCTTTGTTGATTTAAACTGGAATTTCTTTTCGTATTTAATTTCCAGATTATCTAAAGCATGTGTAAATTCTTCTTCAGCTTCTAAGTACTTTTGAGTAGCTTTAGGCAATGGTCTACTTTTGGGTTTTGTTTTAGGTTCTTTTTTTCTTGTAAGCCAGAAGTATTCTTTATCATCCATATTTCACCCATAAAAAAACCACTGCAAAAGTGGTTTTTATTACTATCATTTTTTAATCAAAATCTTTGTAGGCTGTAACCTCCATACTGTTTAACAAATCAAACCAATTATCTAGTAATGCAATCAAGTCTTCCTTGCTACTTGTTACTCCAATAATCTTTTGAAGATGGTATTCATCCTTTTCATCTACTGAATTAATATCTGTAACAAATCCAGCATCTTTAAGTTGTTGTCTCACAGTATTGGTGTCGTTACAGTCTAGGCAGATAATTTCAAAGTCATTTTCATTGATAAACTTCAATTTATACCCTGTCTTTCTTTCGAATGGCATATTTTCACCAATTAAATTAGTTAATGTTTATTTATTATACTAATTCATAGGTTAATTATAAAATTTATTTTATTTTTCAAATACTTAGTTCTCAATAGTAAATTATTTACTATCGAGAACTAAATCATCAAATTAATAAAATAAAAAGCCCCGCCAATAACTAGTATGTAGCGGGGCCATTTGCGCCGTAATCCGTCCGGCAAGAAAACTCGCAAAGCGTCCTAAGCGAGTGGGGTTTTAAAATCAAAAAACCCGCTTCTAAAAAAGAAACGGGTCACAAAAACAAAAACTTTCAGCGCAGTATTTGTGATACATCATACAAATTAGAATATGTATTTACAATATACTTTATGCTTATTTTTTAGGTGCTCTCAAAATATCCAAAACTCGCTCAGACATTTCGTGCAAGTTGGATCCTATTGGAAGCCAAAAATGATAATTGATGTTGTCGCGGTTAAAAACTTGCTTGTAGTACTCAGTTTTAAAAGATAGGTCGATATCAGAAGCTTTAAGCAATCTACCTTCTTTTTCTATCTTTTGCCCATCAAGTTCACCACCAACACAGATATTCATTTTACTTACCAGTTTTTAATTAGTCTGGACTATAGCACAAAAGAGAACCGGTCGAAGGAGGTTAAAAAATTACTCTTCAAGCCAATTACAAGCTTTTAATAAGTTCTCATAAATTTCAATTCTCATTAAAATTGTATTTTTAGCAGTTGTTTCATCTCTATACAAATCATTGTCTTTTATATTTTTTCTTATAATTTCTTCTGAGATTAACCCTCTAATTTCTAAAGGATCAACTTTGCCATTTAAAGGATTTTCATTAAGCACATTTCCTATTAAGTGAACATTCTCAAGTTGTTGTTGAAGGGATTTTCTAAGTTGTATTTCAATCTTTTGTCTTAAGGTAGGGTTTTTCAACAGCCCCACATCTTTAATTTCTCTAATAACATTGTAGAATTCAATTTTACTTTGAAAAATTGAATTTCCAACTCCACCGAAAAATCCAGTAGGTGTAAAAGCCATATCGATACGCATTTTATAATATTCAATTTGCATATCATGAAGTAACTTTTCTGACTTGTTCCCGATATCTCTTAATTTAAAAAGATTGCCTCCAATGGAGAATTCCTGAATTTCTTTTAAAAAATAACCTGTCAAACAAATGAACATAGAGGCGATAACTAATATAACGAATTCTGATCCCTGTATTTGTCCTAAATAAAGAATTCTGTAAGCTACCCCCGTTAATACAATGAAACAAGATATTATAAAAATAAGCTTTGTTTTCTCACTTTTAGAAGGATTAGTTTCTGACATTTTATTTAATTCGGATTTATAAAAAACTTATTATATTAAAATTCATGGAACAAAAAAGCTCACCATTTGGCGAGCTTTTAAAACAATTTGGTGCAACGCTTATAACTTCGTCCCACCATATCACAAATCTAAACCAAGTGTGCTGCACTGTCAAGATTGCAATACCTCTATTTTACCATCCAAATAAGCCAAACCTTTATCAATCTCAGCACGTACTTTTGCTTTACTACATCTATGTACATTGGCAATTGTTAAATACGACCAATTATTTTCATAATAAAGTATTAAAAACCAAGCTCTTTCTTGTAGAAATTCCCTATTATCGTTATGCATTTTAGCCAAGAGTTTGCTTACTTCAACTGCCTCATAATCTTCAATTTCGCATGGCATAGAGACCTTACTTGATCTAATTCTAGTTGTGTCATTTTGGTCAATTAAACATGCTAGAGGATTAGCAGAAACTTTAGATTTTGTTGATCTTACCCATAGACCATATTGTTCCAACCATTGATGAGCAGAACGTTTAGACCAGTCCATTGTCTTGTTATTAACTTTTGCATTCATGTTTAAACTTCCCTCACATCAATATTGTGAACTGTTTTCATCAGGTGTTTTTTATTTCGGTAACTCGGTAGCTTGCGTGTAGCTATAGACTTCACATCTTCAACAACGTATTCACCTGCTGTCGTGAAATAAGTGAAATCGGCAAAATATCTAAGTGCTGGTTTAGCTCGTTTCTCCCCTTCTAATTTTGTCTTCGGTGCCAATTCAAATTTTGTGTGATGCTGCAATTCTTTAATTTCACCTCGTTGTTGTAGAGCCTTTAGCTCGATATACCGTTTGTATTCTTTAGTACTGTCAAAAGTCATTCCATCCAATTTAATTTTCGAAGCATTAAACTTGTTTCGACCCTTTTTCTTTTGAACTTTCGGGCATGTAAGGCGGTAATCAGCAAGGCTCATTGATGTCATTTAGGCTCACCACCATTGAGCACTTGCTCTAAAGCTTTAAAGGTTCGAATCATTGCCATTTGTAGAAATTCATGATTGCCGCGCATGTCCCCTTCAACATACTGCAAAGCATATTGAGTCTCCTTTAATGCCCCATCTAAACGCTTTTGCAATTCCACTACTTTCGCTTGCAGGTGCTGCCATACAAGGTTGTGTTGATAAACATTTTCTCTAATGTACGTATCTTCATAGCGTTCAAATAGATTAGCGGGCGGAACAAAACCATAAGGCTTGTAATATGTATCTAAGTACCACTGCTCAAACTCTTCCATCACACATCCTCCACTTTGCAATTAGCGTAGGTCTCAAAGAAGAACTTTACAGGCTCGGATTTAATTTCAATCAGTCCAAATCGAAGTAAATGACGAGCATGTGTGCTATCGCGTAGTAACTGCACATCACGGTAATGTGTAAGCATTTTTCGCCACCCTTCCAGCGGCATAGACGATTTGTTTGTATTGCAAGGAACACATGCAGGGTTCATGTTTTCTAAAGTGTCGTTTTGCGGTCTAGTCATTTCACCCGTAATTAACTTACCGCCACCAACATGAATTAAATCTCGCTTCACTGCTTCGATATGGTCTGCATGCCACTTATCGCCAAGCAAATCACCACAGTAAGCGCAATGTCCACCAAACTTTTGTTTTAGCTCAGCACGTTGCTGTTTAGTTAGTTTCATTGGTGAATTCCTTTCTTAATGTTCTTTACGCGCCAACCGCCACAAAACCACTGCACCGCTAATAGCTGATGTAAAAAATGAAATGAGTAAACCCCACGCTAAAATCTCGAATTTATTCATATATTCGCCCCATCAATTAGCTGAAGAATATTTCTAGGAATTGGCATACCTTCACGATGGCACATCTCTGCGTATTCGTGCGGATTGTCAAAAGGATCTGGACCTAGCTCTTGTTTGAGTTCTGGCTCTTTTTCCTTAGCCTTAAGCTTTTGTACTGGTGCAGGTTTACGACCATTGATTTTTAAACGTTCCATCAATGATTTGAGATGCTTTTGTGCTTCGTCATTTGAAACTGGTATATGCACTTTTTGCTCATTTTTCTGAGCTAATAAAATTGGTTCTTGGTACCAAGCTTGAACTTTTCCTTTTAACTGAGCTTCCGCTTTGTACTCGTCATATACCTTGATAAATTCCATTTTGGCTTTGTACATTTCGCCGTCTTGAATAAGCGAATAAACTTGATCAAGTACAAATTTGGCTAATGTAGTAATTTCTTGGTTTTGCTCACGCCCATCAGGCAATCTCACTTTCTTGTGCTGAGTGATTTGGGTGTATTCACAAGCCTTAACCCAAGCCTTCTCAGCGCTCCACCAATCATCACCCATGCACATAGCACGGAATTCAGCGAAGTTAGGCATGTATGTATTTGTACTTGCGTAAAATAGCGCTAAGCCTCTTTGAAGTTGGTTAGGTGTAACCCCAACCAATGCTTTAGCAAGCTGCTGTTCAATGATTTGCATTGGAACGGCATTTTTCCCCTCTACTGGAAAATTCTTATTGAACTGAACAGCGTATTTAGTTCTGTAAGCCGCAATTAGTTCTTTTAAAAAACTTTCAAATGGTGCTAATTCATTCATGATTAATAGCCTCCGATATATTGCTGGTCAGGGGTAACATCAATCACGTTTGAACGGTTGCTCTCAGCGTACATCTGAGTGAAATAACCCGGTTCTTCAGGAACGTTATGAGATTGTGGGTTTTCCTGAATTTGATTTTGGCGAGGTTCAAATACACCCTGATAATTTCCGATAATTGAGTTTTCCAGTGATTGGTTAGCCAAAGGTCCAAACGAGATAAGTTTTTTAAGGATTAGCTTTACTGCGTTTTCAGAAAGTGGTTTTTTGATGCTGATACGCATATCAACAAAATTGTTCCACAGCTCTGGATCTACACATGCTGGCAGTTCAACTGAACGTGGATTAAATTCATTTGGTTTTTCTGTTTTAGGTTTTTCAGAAACAGACTCTCTTTTTTTATTTATTTTTTTATTACTTTGAGAGTTGTTTTTGATAGTGATACTTTGTGTGTTAAAAATTTTTACTAGTAGCGGTAAAAAATTTTTACTAGTGTAGTTAAAATTTTTAACTAGCAGTGGTAAAGAATTTTTACTAGTCTGTCCATAAATTTCAGGTAGTAAAAATTTTTTACTAGGGAATTTAAGCACTAAACCAACGCTAGTATCGTTACCTAATTTGAATGTATTTCCATGAATTGTGCTTGGTTGTTCCACGACTAAACCGACCTTGATAAGCTCATTAAGGCACTTAACAACAGTCGGTCTACTCTTCCCTGTAATCTCTTCAAATTGAGATAAAGAGATGGAATCCATCTCCTTATTCCAACCGCGAGTTTTACGGCAAATAACCAAGTAAATTTTGCATGCAGCATCAGAGATTTTATTTAAAACCTCATCAACAAATGCATTAGGTACTTGAAATGAATTTGGTACAAAATTACTCATGTGATTTTGTCTCCAATTTGACAAGGCCACGCATTTCCAACTGACGAATAATTCTTGGAGGAATAAATTCGTTGTTGATTTTGTAGCGAATACGAGACTTTTCTTTCACCTGAATTAGTTTGTGCCCATCCTCCATGAGACGGCGAACTGCTATAGCCTGCCCCCCCATATGGGTTAATTCTTCAAGTTGATAAAATCTTTCCTGAGCCTCAATTGCGGCATTCATAACTGAAAGTGGCATAGCTGCTAATTCTTTAGCCGAATAGATCTTTACTGGTTGCTCCAGTGGAATTACCACCTCTAGCGGTGTGGTGGAAACGGAAATATCTTGTTTTCTTCTTACTGCATATCTCACTTTTCACCATCCTTTGGCTTAACATAGCCTCCAAAAGAATCAACCAAACACGCTTTGGTTAAGCTGGTTACAATCTGTTGTGCTAACCACTGCGTTATGCGAAATTGACGAGCCATAGCCTCTGAAAATTCAACCTTGGTTACCGCCGCATTATTTTCGTCATACCCCTTGTTGCGTAAATTTTGCTTTTTCACCTCAAATAGGTGGCCAAGTACTCGCAATGCAGGCTCATAGAAAGATTGGATTTCACTTTGCTGGCGAGAATCTTTGATTTGGTGTGTAAAGCTGTTCATGACACCTCCGCTAATGCTTGCTCAGCGCTTGTTAGCCGGCATTTGGCGTTAAGTTCAGCAACTGTTGCGTGGCGAATCTGGCTTTTATGGATTGGTCCACAAGCACCAGAGGAGATAACCTTTACTCGGAACAAATCATTCGTGTACTTGTAGTCAATGATTTCAAGCAGGTAATCTTTGGAGCCTTGCGGTGTAAGCACAACCACATCGCCTACTAAAAAATCTTGCGAGTTGAGTTCGGTTGGCTGTTCTGATAAATTATTTTGCATATTCGATTCCTCTAGCAGAGATTGAATAACTGACCACTCCTGTTCGCGCAGGTAGTGGTTTTTTATTTGAATAAAATCCGCATGTATTCAGGTGAAGTGAATGCATGTGCTAAATAAACTCGCGTTGCTTCTGCAATTTCAGGTGAGCAATACACATCACTCTCTTGCACAACCTTCAAACCAATGGCTGTCAACAAAAAGCTAATAAACTCAATCTCGGTCCAACCATTTGATTTCTTTTCTGTTTTCATCCTTGAAAGGATGCTCGCATCGACATTTATCTTCTCTGCTACTTGTCTTTGATTGCTAGCGTTAAGTGCTTGCAATATGAGCGATTCGTTATTGCTAGCGCTTGCAGGCAATTCATTTAATACTTTGCTCATGGTTTAGTTCCTAAGCGGTTAATGATCCAAGGTTTTTGCTTTTTGTCGTCTGGGGACGAAGTTCAATCCAAATATCTTGATAGTTATCAGGGAAAAGCTCTTTTCGCGTTGTTAAACCAAGATCTTCAGCAATAACTGCTAGCCTGATTTTTCTATCAAGGGGGATAGCTTTCCATCCACTAACTGATGACGGAGCAATCCCCAGAAGTCTTGCTACCGCTGTGACACCACCTAGCTTGTCTATAAGTTGTGCGTCATTCATAACGTGCTCCTAATTTTTCTTTAATTATTAGGCATTCCTTATATTAAATCAATAGGAATACCTAATTTTATTTATGTTAGGATTTCCTAACATTGTGAGGATAGTTGTATGAATACTCTTGCTGAACGACTTAGGTATGCCATGGAAGTTTTGCCACCTAAAAAGATTAAAGGTGTTGAGCTTGCTCGTGCAGTAGGAGTTAAACCTCCTTCTGTGAGTGATTGGCTGTCTGGAAAATCCAAAACAATGGAAGGTGAAAATTTATTACGTGCCTCAAAATTTTTGAATGTTAATCCTTCATGGCTTGCATCTGGCACGGGAGAGATTCAATCAAGCACGAGAGATAAATTTAAACAACTGGATATCGAAGAGTTCAAAAAGAAATACAACATTAGTGATAGTGATGAAGCTCTTTTATTTTCAACAATTATCGAAAAACCGTTTATCCCATCATCTAAGCGTTGGGTTCCTGTTAAGGCTTACTCCAAGATGGGCATGGATGGCTATTTCACAGATATGGGTTATGAAGGCAATGCTGGAGATGGGTATGTTCCAACCCACTCAGCAGGACCAAGAGCCTATGGCATTAAAGGCACTGGCGACTCAATGTTTCCAGCAATTCGTAATGGCTGGTATGTTGTATGCGACCCTGATGCAGATCTTGTGCCGAATGAGTTTGTTCAGGTGTGCTTGAAGGATGGAAGATGCACAATTAAAGAATTTGTCGGCATCAATGGTGGGGTTTTAAGTTTGCTTTCTGTGAATGGTGGTGAGCGATTTTTCTTTGAAATGGACGAGGTTGAAAGTATTACCGCTATTACAGATATCGTGCCGCCAAGTCAGCATAGACAAGAACATCCTTATTCGCATTAATCACAGGAAGACTTATGGACAATTCAAAACGACCAATCAACCAGATTATTGCTCGCATCAATGATGCTGCGAAACATGGTGAAGCTTTGGTGCTAACAGCCGAAGAAGTGAAGATCCTCTCAAAGGACATTGGTGATAAAGTCTTTATTCCAGTCCTTACAAATGAACAAGTAGTGCAGTTGGTAAAATAAGGAAAGCTTGGACAGAAAATTAAATAATAAAAAAAGACCGATGATAAGTCGGTCTTTCCATCCAAGGTTAGCAAGGTCTTGGATTTGACTAATGTTGGCAGCATTAGCCTTTGCGCCCACCAATATCACAAGATAATTGATAAATTGAGAATAACATATGTTTGGAGAAATTCATGTTGCTTGATAGAGTTTTGCAATTGGAGTTGATGGAAAAAATGGCTTCAACCTACCCTTTAGCTTATGATTTTTCACATGAAGTGTACCAACTTGAAGACGAATCTAGGAAGAAGGTATTTGCAAATTTATATTATCTACAATCCCATGAATTATTAGAGCCTAAAAGTATATTTCTTCAGCTTGGCTTTGGAGCAATACAAAACTCAACATTCACACTTGGGTATACTCGCTTAACCCAAAAGGGTGCAGATTTCATGGCTAATGATGGAGGTTTATCTGCAATATTTGGAGTGGTGACAATAAAATTCGAAGCAGACCAATTTAAAACTTTATTAGAATCAAAAATCATGGCAACCGATTTACCGCCTGCTGATAAGCGCAAATTGATTGATGGGCTTCGATCGCTTTCTGGCGAGAGTATAAAACACCTGACAACGAAAATTGTGGATTTGGGCTGGGATAATCTAGGGACACTAATTCGGATAATTCAAAGCAGCCTGGCTTAGCAATTTGCTTAAACTTTAGGAAACCAATTGGCTTAGTGTAATCACCAACTGGCACATAAAACTCATCACCATCAAATGGAAAATTTTCAAAGTAAATTTGAGTTGAGTTTTGGAAAAGTCTGTTTTCAATAATTACTATATTTTCTAATTTCATAAACTTACCTATCGTGACCCGACACGATCCTTTAAAAACATATCGGGAGGAGATTGTTATGTTTGAGTTGTCTGTAATTGATATTTCAGGAAACAAACCAAAATCACTATATGCAAGGGAATTTAAAGTTCATCCTCGCATTGGTGAATGGATTGATATAGAAATAGATGGTGAAAGCAATATGTTCGAGGTAGTTAAGGTTGCTCATTCAACAAATGGTGGTGATTCTGATTTATATGTAAAGTCTCTAGGACTAACTTATCAAGTAGTTGATGATCTCTGCTGTAAAAATGATTAGCAATGTTTAAAGAATCCTCATTAAGTATTTGTGGATCAGTAATTATAACTCCAATAAATTGATGCCCTGTAATTGAAGAGTTTTTATCAATTACCATCAACTTTCCACTTTTTGTAATTCCAATCATCTCAATAAACTCCATCCAACCCACCCCTATGGTGGGTTTTCTTTTGTCTATTAAAACACAAAAATTAGGTATTTCTAATTTTATTAGGAATACCTATTGACTTAATAATTAGGTTTACCTAATATTTATCTCACAGACAACAAAAAAGCACACCGCCCTCCCCAGGTCCGATGTGCTTTTGCAAACTGCGAGATCAATTATGAACGTAAAAGCTACCCCTTTCAACTCCTTTGCATTTGTCAGCATGGCTGCTCTTGCAATTTCTGGTGGTTCTTTAGTTGCTTGCCAATTGCAGCTAGCTTTCCAAACAAAAGACGCACCTACTCTTTTTACCCCTAAGACTCAACCAAGTAATTACGGTGTTTTAACCGCAAAAATCACAGGTAAACATTCTGGCGTTGCCGTAATTAAATTAGATAGCTTCCGTTTAAACGTTAGCTTTGATTTTGAAGCTCATTTAGACAGTTACGGCGTTCCGGGTTCTGAATTTACCGCTGTTGATATTACTCAACTCACTGTAAATGAAATCACTGACATTAACGGTAAGTCATATAACGATTTCACCGAATTTGAAGACATTCGAAACATCAATGGCCTTCTAAAAGGCTTCATCGAACGTAACAAGTTGGTGGAGGCTTAAAGATGACTAATTTTAAAAAGCACCCTGACGGCTACATGTCTTTTTTAGGCCGTGATGATAAGGGCCTCTACTCTGTCCGCATCGGCTGGCAAGTGTACGCATCTAATGCAAACGGCAGTGTGCTGTACACAGTAAAAGGCGAAGTGAAGACTCCTTTAAATGTTGAAGAGTTTAAGGCGAAGCGCCCTAAGGTTTACGCATCCTTAATGAATGAAATTAGCTTCCAGCGCAAAAAAGCATTAGCAACTGCACTGCAACTTAACAACATCCCTTCATATGACCGCAAAGCTTATAAGAAAAAGCGCGGCTTCACCGGCTCTAGATGAGGATAAGAAAAATGACAGTTTTCTTCAAAAAGGCAGAACGCAAAAATGCGAAATTGCGCTTAGCTCTTGCTGGGCCTACTGGATCAGGTAAAACGTTCACGGCATTAGTATTAGCTAAAGGAATCGGAGGTCGTATTGCTGTTGCGGATACTGAAAATAGTAGTGCTGAACTATATGAAGATTTGGTGGAATTTGAACACGCCAATATTCAGCCTCCTTACACTCCTGAAAAGTTTATTGAAGTCATCAAAGCTGCTGAAAAAGCTAATTTTGATACCTTAATTTTAGACAGCATCACGCATGAATGGTCTGGTGTAGGTGGATGTTTAGAGATTGTTGATCAATTAACTTCTTCTACATTCAAAGGTAATTCTTGGGGCGCATGGAGCCAAGTAACTCCACGCCACCGTAAATTTATTGATGCAATGCTTCAGTCAAGCATAAATATCATTGTGACCATGCGCTCAAAGATGGAAACCATTCAAACCAACGATAACGGCAAAAAGAAAGTCGAAAAAGTGGGAATGAAGGCTGAACAGCGTGATGGCATTGAATATGAATTTACGACTGTTCTTGATTTAACTCATGACAATATTGCTGTCGCAACAAAGGACCGATCCCGTTTATTTCTAGATCCTCGCCAGTTAGGTGAACACGACGGTGTTTTACTAAAACAATGGCTGCTTTCTGGATCTGCAAATGCCTGTATTAATGGAAATCAATATTTAGAACTTGAGCATTTAATGTTGCAAGCGGGAATTGATATTGGAAATTACTGTGCAAAACGCGGTCTAAATAGCCTGCATGATGTAAAACAGCAAATTTATGAAGAGACTTGTGAAAGCATTAAAAAAATCATTCAACGTAATCATCTCGCTCAACAAGAGAACGAGCAACAACTCATCAAGCAGCAAGAACAGACTTTAGAAAATGAGTATCAACTTGCTTTAAAACACATCGAGTCTGCAATTCGTCTAAGTGACTTAGATTACCCAGCTAATTACTTCAAGGGAACTAAGTATGAACAAAACATTTTAAACGCCTGTACAGCTAAATCAGATATGGAAGGATGGTCAGCATGAATAATCTAATCACTGCAGCTGAAGCATTTGCAGCTCTTCAAAAAGGTAAAACTGTACTTTGTCGTCCTATTGGAGACATGTTGGACTTTTCTGACTTAGATCAATTCCCCGCTTCTGTTTTTGGTAAACCGGGTTTTGAATTCTGCATCAAAATCGAAACTATTGAGCTGGCTGGCATTACATTCACAAAGCCATTAACTATTGATGAGTATGAAGAAGGTCAAAATGTTTTTGTAATCAACACATATTTACCTTCCATTTATAACGTTGGATTTAAAACTCCTGCACTCATTGAAGCAATTAATAGTGGTTTTGTTCAGCGTGATGCTGAAAATGCCAAGCTTCAATTAAAAGCTTTTTCAAAAGCACTCGGTATTGAAATCAACAATGATTTAAGTGTTATTCGTCTTGGTGAGGAACCTAAAAAACAGAGAGGCAAAAAATCAAAAGCAGAAAAGCCTATTGAAGTTATTTCTGCAGAAATTCAACCAACAATTGTTATTACCGAACAAACTAACGTCACCACATCTGAGGATCTGTTAGTTCCAGAAACTAACGAGCCTAAAGTAGATCCTGAATATCAGAAGGCATTAGATGCTCTTCTTCAGCGTGTAAAAGAATCAAAAACACCTGAAGAGGTAAATGCTGTTTATCGATATACCCGTACGTGGAATGACAAACAAATGGAACCACTCCTCCTTGCCACTCACAAACGACTTGAAGAGCTCGAAAAATCTAAGGCACCTGCAAATGAACCACCTTCACTAATGGTCCAGATCCAAAACGCGCCCGACTTAACAACATTAGATGCTTTGGAAATAGATGTGGCCGCACGAGATCCACAGATTCAATCACGACTCATGGATTTTGTTAAGAAACGCCGCTTTGAATTAGAAAATGCGGCATCAAACGAACCTGATTATTTACTGGAGAAACCTATCTAATGTCGAAACAAACTACTCCAGAGTTTCTTTTCGAGCCAAAGCTGCTACCAATGCAGCTTTTCGAGAAGTTCATTGTGTTCAACGTAAATGCCGGGTATCGCGGGAAAGGCACACCGCACGGCGTGAACCTTATTAAAGGTAATAAGCCTACCCTTTCCTTAACCGATAAAGGTGTGATGAACAAAGCGGCTCAAGAGCGATACAAACTAATGCTTTTGAAGTATTTCAAAGAAGGTCGCTCTGCAATGGATGAGCTTGATCATGAAGTTAAGCGTATATATCAGATGGTGGCAGCATGAGTGAATTAACTGCTAAAGCAGCAGATGAAATCATCAAAATTTGCAATGAATTGATTGTAGACAACATTGAAGGTGAAAAAGCTGTAGCTGAATGGCGTTGCCAAAGAATAGAAAAACTTGAATCTTGGGCTAAAGCAATCAGAGATGCTAATCGTAAAGCGGAAAGTAAGGAGAAATAGATGTCACGTTTAACTAAATTAGATCGTATGACACATGCAGAAAAAGAGGCTGCTAAGAAGGAATTTTGGGAAGCTGCTGATAATCAAACTTTTCCACCTGAAACAGTAGCTATTGTTATGCACGTATCCTTACCGTGGTTGCAAAAGAAAAGATGTGAAGGTGGAGGCATTCCCTTTTCAAAGCCTCATAAACGCCAAGTAAATTATGTGAAGGCTGATGTTTTGGCTTATATTGAACAAAACAAAATGGCACACACAGCATAAGCGGCTAAGTGCCGCTTTTTTAACCAATTAAAATAGACCTTTAATAGACTTAAACCTGATAAATAGACCATATTTACCGAAATAGACCATTAATAGACTATTTTTGTATTGCTAAAGATTGTGTAATATTGCATTGTATTGTTTTAATATAAATTATTAAAAATATTGATTTTTTAATATCGTTAGGTATTGCTTAATATTGCACTGTATTGCTAGAATTGAGAAAGACCCGATGAACTTTAGGGTTCAAGGGTAACGACATGCAGCGGCATCTTCGGAGCATTTATTTTTAAATAAATACCTATAAATTCGAATTCTATTTTCAAATTAAAATACCTAGACAGACCTGTCAGTCTATTTTTTATTCTCTTAACTAATTAGTTGTTCTTAAAATTAAATACTCATTATTTTTTAATTATTATTCATTTCTACGTAAACATTCCTCATACCATCCTGCTTGAAAATCTTCAATTGCTTGGCGTTTAAAGAAACTTGTCTTAAATACTTTGGCAGCATAAGCTGAGCTAATTAAGTCTTGATAAAGCTGCTTGGCTTCTTCATCTGCCAGCCCATCAGCAATTTGTTGTAAATCTTGTGCTGGTACTTTTTGCTGCCGTGCTTCCATCACGTTATAAGCGACCTTTTTTACGATATTACAAATATCTGGGTCAGCTGTACTTTCATTAGCATAACAACCGGTGGCAATAAAACTTAATAATAATATTTTAAATTTCATATCCCTATCCTATTATTATTCATCTTCCGTTCTTAAAAAAGTAATAGATGAGAAGACCTATTCCTTTCAAAATGTTCATGCGGGATTAATTACATAAAAATAAATGATCATGACCACAAGCAAGATGGAAGCAAGTGTTAAATAGGTGCCGACTGTATTAAAACTCTGTAAAAATTTTAAGATCTGCATTTCAAATCCAGAGAAAAGTTTAAGTAATTAACAGAAGAAATTTAGCACAACTAAATAATGCCAATCAATTCACACTTTTAAATTTTTATCGTGATTTAATTCAAATATTATTCATTACATTTTATCCCCAAAGTCCCTTTATAGTAGTCAGTTGCACTTTTCAAATCTGACAATAATTTTTCTTCAGTATACGGTTTTGGTGAAACTTTTATTAATGCAGGCATGTATTGTTTTTTATACACATCAGGATAGTCATGACATAAAATTTTAACTTTAACTTCTTGAGGGGTATTTGGATTATCTAACTGATCTAAAAATTCACCAATTTTTCGGTCCGACTCTTCAAATTGAGCTTTATAATCCATTTGAGGTGCCTCAGATTCAGCCTGTTTCGTACATGCACTCAGCAATGCCACACATAACATCATTGTTAAAATTTTTAACTTCATAGGTTTCACATTTTCATATTCATCCTTAAATATACTTATCCTGATTAAATGTAAATAAATACTGTAAATACGTAAAAAAGAAAAAATTATATGTAGATAGCTTCTCCTAACAACAAAACTATTTTTACCTGGTCTAATACATTAGAAGACTGCTTTTTAATAATTTTTAAATTTCGGTGAAACTATAGAAAAGTAGGTATAATTTTGCTCGACTGTCCGCAAATCTTTGTTAGATTTCTCCATGAATGAATTAAGTTTTATTAGAAAAAATTTAAGATCTAGAAGACGAGCTTTAACCCAATTTGAGCAAAAACAGGCTCAGCTTAATGTTTTACATTGCCTAAATCACCTTCCTATTTTTCATTCATCAAAAAAAATCGGTTTATATCTGCATGCTTTTGGTGAAATCCATACCGATCTTCTTATCAAATTATGTTTTAAAAAGAACAAACAAGTTTATTTACCCATGATTTGTTCGATGAACCAACATTTAGTATGGGTAAAAATAAATAAAAACCAATATTTAAGTCGTCGTTTTTCTCATCACCCATTGGGAATGAAAGAACCTATGGCGACTCGCGGAAAACATGTATCACAGCTTGATTTGCTACTTATGCCACTTTTAGCTTGCGATCACTATGGGACACGTATTGGTATGGGTGGTGGTTATTATGATCGTACATTAGCAAGTGCTAAACATAAGCCCTACCGTTTAGGATTGGCACATCAATTCCAATTTATTGAACATACTTTAGAACGTCAAAGTTGGGATCAACCGTTAGATGGTTTATTGACTCCACAGCACTTTTATTATTTTAAAAGATGATTTTTATATAAAATTTATAAAATCTCCAATATATCCTTTTACTTTTTTAGCTCCTTAAAAACGAAAAAGTAACCACCCTAAGGATGGTTACTTTGCCGTGACAAACCGTTTTACCAACTTATATTAACACGTCTATTTGGCGCTAAACATTGAATAAGTTGTGAACTATTGTTATCACTACACTACTAATAAAAATATTTATGGCTAAATTTTTTAAGTATTCTTCCAAAGTTAGGTGAAATAACTCTTCCAACATTAAAGAAAAGTTTTAAATATTTATTAATTATTAAGTAAAAATGAGTAGCCGCTCTACAAAATTTTATTCTTCTTAAGAATTAATCTATTGATTCATAACATTTTTAAAAAAAAGTTGACTAAATTAGTCCTTTTTTCAACATTTTCTATTGTCATGCCCTTGTAATTTTTAAAATACACATCACTATAAAAAACATGGCAACCTCGTTGTCACTCATTAGGAGTGCCCATGTCTGAACTTATTATGAATGAAAAAACTGACTTAGAGCCTCAGGTTCCAAGTGTATTACCACTATTAGCCTTACGTGATGTGGTGGTTTATCCACACATGCAGATTGCGCTATTTGTGGGTCGTGAAAAATCGATCAATGCAGTTGATGTGGCTCGTAACAGTGACAATTTAGTATTTGTAGTTGCGCAAAAAGATTCGCTTACAGAAGAAATTGATCACGACAATTTATACCAGTACGGTACAGTCGCTAAGATTGTACAAGTAGTTAATCATGAAAATGATGAAAACTGCATTAAAGTACTTATTGAAGGCTTACATCGTTCTAAGTTGAAAAAAATTATCGATGAAGATAGTTATTTGACTGCCGAACATGAATTAAGTCCAATGACGATTAATGTAGATAAGGCAACGCAAGAAACTCGTTTACAAGAGTTACGTAACTTATTTGCTCAATATGCAGAAGCAAAATTACGTAATGCACGTGAACTGGTTGCTGCTGCCAACAAAATCGAAGACTTATTGCAATTGATGTTCTTCGTAGCAACTCGTGTGCCTCTAAATATTGAAATTAAGCAGAAATTTTTAGAGTACGATGAGTTTGAAGCTCATTTGCAAGAGTTGATGAACTACTTGATGAATCAATCTGCTGAACAGCAAATTGAGCAAACTTTACATGACAGTGTTAAACGCCAAATGGAAAAGAACCAACGTGAATACTTTCTAAATGAAAAAATGAAAGTCATTCAACGTGAACTTTCCGACATGAATGGCGGTGCTGAAGATGACGTTGCTGAAATTGAGAAACGTCTTGCTGAAGCTGATTTACCTGAACACGTACGTAAAAAAGCCGAAGCTGAGTTCCGTAAACTTAAAGCAATGCAGCCTGCATCTAGTGAAGCTGCTGTGGTACGTAACTATCTAGAAGTGATTCTAGATACGCCATGGAACAAAGCGAGCAAAGTCAGTATTAACCTGAACAAAGCGCAAGAGATTCTTGATGCCGATCATTATGGTCTTGATGACGTTAAAGATCGTATTGTTGAATACCTAGCTGTTCAATCACGTGTGAAAAAACTCAAAGGCCCTATCCTTTGCTTGGTTGGACCTCCAGGGGTTGGTAAAACTTCACTTGGTGAATCAGTAGCGAAAGCAACAGGTCGTGAATTTGTTCGCATGGCGCTTGGTGGCGTACGTGATGAAGCAGAAATTCGTGGACACCGTCGTACTTATATTGGTGCGATGCCAGGTAAAATCGTGCAGTCTTTAACAAAAGTTGGTGTGAAGAACCCATTATTCTTACTCGACGAAATTGACAAGATGGCACAAGACTACCGTGGTGATCCTGCTTCTGCTTTGCTTGAAGTGCTTGATCCATCACAAAACAGTAAGTTCAACGATCACTATTTAGATCTTGATCTTGACCTTTCTGAAGTGATGTTCATCTGTACTGCAAACAGCATGAATATTCCAGAAGCCTTGTTGGACCGTATGGAAGTTATTCGTCTACCGGGTTATACGGAAGATGAAAAAGTTAACATTGCTGAGCGTTACCTTGTTCCTAAAGCAATTAAGAACAATGGCCTACGTCCAAAAGAGTTAACTATTCATGAAGAAGCGATCCGTGACATTGTTCAACGCTATACACGTGAAGCTGGCGTACGTAATTTAGAACGTGAAGTTTCTAAAATTGCACGTAAAGTCGTAAAAGAAGCGGTAAGTAAAAAATCTAAAAACTTACAGCTTGACGTTACCTCTGCCAATCTTCCTGAATACCTAGGTCCACATAAATTTGACTTTGGTATGGCCGAAGATGAAGCACAAGTAGGCCGTGTAAATGGCTTGGCATGGACTTCTGTAGGCGGTGAATTGCTTACTATTGAAGTTGCAGCTGTTAAAGGTAAAGGTAAATTCATTACAACCGGTTCACTCGGTGATGTAATGAAAGAATCAATTACCACAGCAATGACAGTAGTACGCACACGTGCCGATGAACTTGGCATTGAAGCATCTCGCTTTGAAGAAACTGATGTACACGTTCACTTACCTGAAGGTGCAACTCCAAAAGATGGTCCATCTGCTGGTTTGGCATTAACAACTGCACTTGTATCAGCATTTACTGGAATTGCGATTCGACCAGATATTGCAATGACAGGTGAAACAAGTCTAGGTGGTCGTGCGATGCGTATCGGTGGCTTGAAAGAGAAACTTCTTGCTGCACATCGTGGTGGAATCAAGCTTGTCTTTATTCCTCAAGATAACGTTCGTGATTTGGCAGAAATTCCAGACAATGTGAAAGAAGGATTGGAAATCAAAGCTGTGAAAAGCATTGATGAAATCTTACCTTTAGCATTAACTTCGATGCCAAAGCCTTTACCTAAAACACCGATTGTAAAACCGGTGGAAGGCTCAAAAGCAGCGCGTCACTAATTCACATATAAAAAAAGAGGGCTTCGGCTCTCTTTTTTTTGTTACACAATTTGATTGAAAAATATCCAACCATCCTCATAATAAGAAGTAAGAGTAATTAATTCTATTATTTGCTCTTGTCTATCTTATGTCACAGATAGCCTTGTTTTTATTCTCTATGATCATCTGAACTCCAGACAGATGATCATTTGATCGCAGTCCAACACCGTTTTTTGGACTGCGTTTTTTATGCCCACTTACTCCCCCGCAGTTAACCTCTCCTCAGGTATAATGTGCCAGCTGTTTTGACTGAATAGACACCATGAAAATTCGTATTCTGACCATTGGTCAAAAAATGCCTGCTTGGGTACTTACTGGTTTTGAAGATTATTTCAAACGCATCCAGCCTTTTGTTCAAACTCAGGTTATTGAACTCCCAATGGCAAAACGCGGTAAAAATGATTCAGAAGCAGATATTTTAAAATACTGTCAAATCGAGGGTGAAAGTATTTTAAATGCTTTAAAACCTAATGAGACCCTCATTGCTTTAGAAGTTGGCGGACGCGAGCTCAGCACAGAAAAACTAGCAGACACTATGAAACAATGGATGCTTGAAGGTAATGATGTGGCACTCGCTATTGGTGGCCCAGATGGCTTGTCAGATCAGGTACGTAAAGCCGCTGCTTGGCACTGGTCACTTTCAAAACTTACCATGCCACACCCTTTAGTACGTATTTTATTAATCGAGCAACTTTACCGAGCAATGAGTATTAATCATAATCATCCTTACCACCGTGCATAAAAAGAACAAACGTTTCATTTTAAGAACAATCCGTTGAAATCAGGATACTTTTAACATGTCCTGATTTTGGCATAATGACTATTATTCTGCTTTTCAACTCAGGTGTAATGAAATGGAACTACAAACCCTTCCCGGACTGTTTATTTCACATGGTTCGCCCATGCTTGCACTTGATCCAGAACAAGTGGGTCCTGCCTTACACCGTCTTAGTGTAAATCTGCCTACTCCAAAGGCAATCATAGTGATGTCTGCTCACTGGGAAAGTAAGGCACTCGAAGTAAGTAGTTCGACTCGTCCAGAAACTTGGCATGACTTCCGTGGTTTCCCGCCGGAGTTGTATGAAATTCGCTATAGTGCCCCCGGTCAACCCGAACTTGCAGAAGAAATTTTGAAGTTATTAGCAGATGCTCATTTTTTCGCACATGCCAATAGCACTCGTCCTCGTGACCACGGCGTATGGATGCCTCTTTTACATATGTATCCAGAAGCAGACATTCCTGTCGTTGAAATTTCTTTACCTAGGGGCTTAACTGCACAGGAAATTTATCGGATTGGCCAAACGCTTGCGCCTTTACGTGAAAAACAAATCTTATTGATTGGCTCTGGAAGTATTACTCATAATCTTGCTGAACTGTCTTGGCAAGGTGACAATTCGAAAGTACCTGAATGGGCTTCAACTTTTAGAAATACAGTGGTCAGTAAGTTGAGTCATCAAGACTATGATGGTGTACTGGAGTGGCAAACCCTGCCGTTTGTGAAACGTAATCATCCTTCACTTGAGCATTTTGCACCTTTGTTTTTCGCTATGGGTACGGGACATCGTTTTACGATTGTTCATAGTAGCTTCACAATGGGCTCACTAGGTATGGATATATACCGCTTTGATTAATTTTTGGAAAATACCCCGTTTTGCGGGGTATACCACTATTTTTGTTGAAAAATAGAATAATTTACAAACTTATACATTTTAAAAACCGAAACAATCAAATGTTTACATTTTCTTTTTTTAAGAATGTTTTAAGCTTAGTGCTGTTGTTTTTTTACTTGAAGTTTTTTTAAATGAAAATTAAATATTTAATTCTTGCGTTATTACCTTTTTCTTTGATGGCGTGTCAAACAGTTTCAAACACTCAAGCTCCAATTGTATCTGAGCAACAACAAAATTTGGCTACTACTTTAAGTGAATATGCTTGGACTTATCAAAATGTAAAAGCATCTAAGCCCCTTATTCTTAACTTTAATGCAGACGGTAAATTAGCAATTAACACTGGCTGTAATGGCCAAGGCGGTACTTGGAAAGTTGAAGGCAACCAACTTGTAACTTCTCCACTTGCATCAACAATGATGGCTTGCCAAGACGATTTAATGAAACAAGAACAATTGTCTAATAGCATTTTTAGTGAAGCGAAATTGCCAATCGAAATTAGTAATAACAATGGTCAGGTAATCTTAAGCGTGACAGATAAAGCAGGTCAAAAGCATATTTTCCAAGGCGAAAAAGCAACTAATACTCAAGCTTTAACTGATTATTCATGGTCATACCAACCTGAAAATACTAAAAAGCCGATTGTTCTTAACTTTACAAACGACCGTTTATCAATTGATACAGGTTGTAACCGCCAAGGCACCACTTGGAAAGTTGAAAACAATACGATTGTAACGACTGATGTCATGTCAACTATGATGGCTTGTGAACCTGCTTTAATGAAACAGGAACAATTCTCTAGCAGCCTCTTCCAAAAACGTGCGATTCCATTTGAACTCAATACAACAAATGTTGATCAACCAACATTGACAGTAGCTGATGCTCAAGGCCAGAAATATACTTTCACAGGTAAAATGACACCTGAAGCAAAATATCAATCTGAAGGTAAAACTGTTTTCCTTGAAGTAGCGCCAGAAACTAAATCTTGCACAGGTGTTGCACCACAAACTTGCTTGCAAGTTCGTGAAGTTAAATATGATGACAAAGGCGTAAAAACTTATGCTGACAAAAATTGGTCATTATATTACGGTCAAATCGAAGGTTTTGAACACAATCCAAACCAACGCGTAATCTTACGTGTAAAACGTTTTGAAGTGAAAAATCCTGCAGCAGATCAATCTAGCCAAGCAGATGTGTTAGATATGGTTGTAGAGCAAGAACTCGTTAAAAAGCCTAAAAAATAAGTTTTAGACTAAAAAAATCCGATGCTTTTGCATCGGATTTTTTTATTTCTATATTTTAATAGATACCTTGTGCAAGCATCGCATCAGCAACTTTTACAAAGCCAGCAATATTGGCGCCATCTACATAATTCACAGTACCATCTTCTTTAGTACCGTATCTAACACAGTTGGCATGAATATCTTTCATAATTGCATGTAAGCGTTCATCGACTTCAGCATGTGTCCAGCCTAAACGAATCGAATTCTGAGACATTTCTAAACCAGAAGTTGCCACCCCACCCGCATTAGAAGCTTTACCAGGCGTATATAAAATCTTAGCTTCAATAAAATGCTCAACAGCTTCAAGTGTAGATGGCATATTAGCGCCTTCAGCTACACAAATGACACCGTTAGAAATAAGTGTTTTAGCGTCTTCACCTGTTAATTCATTTTGTGTAGCACACGGCAAAGCGATATCAACAGGAATATGCCAAGGTGTCTTCCCTTCAAAATATTCAAAGCCATGCTTAGAAGCAAATTCTGAAATACGGCCGCGCTTGATATTTTTGAGTTCCATAACTTCAGCAAGCAACTCATCTGTAAAACCATTTTTTAAATAAACGGTACCATTTGAGTCCGATAGCGTAACCACTTTTGCACCTAAGAACATTGCTTTTTCAGCAGCATACTGCGCAACGTTACCAGAACCAGATATCGAAACGGTTTTACCAGCAAAAGACTGCCCACGTGTTTTTAGCATTTCTTCTGCAAAATAAACCGTACCGTAGCCTGTTGCTTCAGGGCGCATTAAGCTACCGCCAAATGAAATTCCTTTACCTGTAAACACACATGCCGTGTCATTACTGAGCTTTTTCATCATGCCAGCCATATAACCTACTTCACGTGCACCCACACCAATATCTCCAGCAGGGATATCAGTATTTGGACCTAAATGACGGTAAAGCTCAATCATAAGTGCCTGACAGAATCGCATAATTTCAGCATCAGATTTACCTTTAGGGTTAAAATCTGAACCACCTTTTCCTCCACCCATTGGCAAAGTTGTAAGCGAGTTTTTAAAAGTTTGCTCAAACCCTAAAAATTTTAAAATAGATAGGTTGACCGACGGATGGAAACGCATACCACCCTTGAATGGACCAATTGCTGAATTGTATTGAACACGGAAAGCACGGTTAACTTGAGTCTGCCCTTTATCATCCATCCACGAAACGCGAAATTGGATCACGCGTTCTGGTTCCACCAAACGTTCTAGCAATCCCTGCTCGGCATATTCTGGATTTTTTTCAATAAATGGCCACAAGCTTGTCATGACCTCTTCGACAGCTTGTAAAAACTCAGGTTGATGCGGATCACGCGCTTGCACGTAATTCAGGAATTCATTCAGGTTGTTATATTTCAATGCACGGTCCTCAGCATAGTAATGAATTAAATTGGTGCAATACATTTTAAAATGCATCATTTAGCAGCAAAATATTAAATCCCTTTCCATCAATTTTAACAATAGTTATTTTAAATTATTTTATTTTTCTTAATTATCATAAACTTATTTTTATAAAAACTGTCTAACAATCAATAATAGTCATTTATCTTTTCACTTTTATTGATCTATTATTGTGCAAAATTGGCAACATTTTAGGTCAATCAAAAAGCCAATAAATTCGTTAAAATCCATTGACCTTACTTAGGTTTTTCTTCATTATCGCATCGTTTTAAGCAAGCTATTTTCCTCTATGAATCCATCTATTTCTCTCATACGCGAGATTGATGCGTTATTACCACAAACACAATGTGGTCTGTGTGGGCACCGTGACGGCTGTCTACCTTACGCAAAGTCCATTGCTGAAGGTGAAGAAGCAAATAAATGTGTTCCTGGTGGACAGCCAGTGGCCGATGCACTGGCACAATTATTAAATCGCCCATTATTACCTGCTGAAACGAGTGTCTGGCCTGTACAGGCGGATGGACGCCCACAACCCATGAAGGCAATTATTCGCGAAGATGAATGCATCGGATGTACAAAATGTATTAATGCCTGCCCAGTAGATGCCATTATTGGTAGTGGTAAGCTCATGCATACCATTTTGACTGATCTATGCACAGGTTGTGAGTTATGTATTCCACCCTGCCCAGTTGACTGTATTGATCTGGTCGAAGACACTCAAGCATTGCCAAGCGAACAGCAACGCATTGCAGAACAAAATGATTTACGTCAACGTTATTACGCGCATATTCAACGTGAAGAAAAACGCCGTATTCACCGCAAAGGCCCTGTTGTACGTGCTGAAATAGATACTCAGCTGTTTGCACAGTTCTCTCAAGCACTTGATGATTTACCTTCAATTCAGCTCATCGAGAAGCCAAAAGAAGCGATTGTAAGCGATGCAAAAACCACAATTGAATTAGCGAAAATTCGTACACAAATTAAAAAGTTGGAAAAGCAGCTCAGTGTTCGAGAAGATGCCAAAAAGCGGCTTCAACTTGATGAACTACAACAGCAACTCATTCAATTACAGGAGGTCTGAATGGCCGTCAAAAATATGACGAAAAAGCAGATTCAAATTTTCTTTGAACGCCTTCGTGAACAAAGACCTTCTCCACAGACCGAATTAAAATATTCATCACCATTTGAATTGCTCATTGCCGTTATGTTATCGGCACAAGCAACCGACGTTAGCGTGAACAAAGCAACTGATAAGCTCTATCCTGTTGCGAACACCGCTGAAAAAATCTATAACCTAGGTGTAGACGGGTTAAAAGAGTACATTAAAACGATTGGTCTTTATAACGCAAAAGCCGAAAATGTTATCAAGACCTGTAAGATTTTAATGGAGCAGTTTAACGGTGAAGTTCCAAGTAACCGAAAAGATTTGGAAGCTTTGCCAGGTGTAGGCCGTAAAACAGCTAATGTAGTTTTAAATACTGCATTCGGTCAGCCGACAATGGCTGTCGATACCCATATTTTCCGTGTTGGAAACCGAACGGGCTTAGCAATAGGTAAAAATGTTCTTGAAGTTGAACACCGCTTAGTAAAAGTCATTCCTAAAGAATTTATTTTAGATGCACATCACTGGCTGATATTACATGGTCGTTACTGCTGTATTGCCCGTAAACCAAAATGTTCAGAGTGCGTGGTTGCTGATGTATGTAACTGGCCGGACCGCTTTGAGTTTGGTGCACAAAAACAAATTGCGGTTAAAAACATTGAGGCAGAATAAAAGTTGGGTATAGCTTATACCCAATTTAGTTACTTTAAACGCTTTTGCTGTTTTCTTTCTTCTTTCGCTTGTTTTTGTACTTTTCTCAGCATTTTGTAGCTTTGATACAGTAAAAATAACAATAGTGCCAGACTCAGCAATACCACCAAAATCAAAATGATTTTCAAATCATTCTCCTGCACTTAATGAAAGAAAAGAGCCCTCACAAAGAGGGCTCGGTATTACAAATAATATTAAATTATTTGTCTAAGATGTTGAACAAATCTTTTTGTACATCTTCAATTGTACGCAAGCCATCAAGCTTGTCATAAGTTGGCGCGTTTTCACCAGAAGCAGCACGACCTTGGTAGAAACCAACCAATTGTTCTGTTTCAGTGTGATAAGACGCTAAACGCTTACGGATTGTTTCTTCTTGGTCATCTGGACGTTGAACAAGATCTTCACCAGTTTCATCATCTTTACCTTCCACTTTAGGTGGATTGTATACAACGTGATAAACACGACCAGAAGCTGGATGCTGACGACGACCAGAAAGACGTTTTACGATTTCTTCATCAGGTACATCAATTTCGATTACATGATCAATGCTGATCCCTTCTTTTTCCAAAGCTTCTGCTTGAGGAATAGTGCGTGGAAAGCCGTCGAAAATACAACCATTCACGCAGTCAGGTTGAGCAATACGTTCTTTTACTAAACCGATAATGAGTTCATCTGAAACTAAACCGCCAGATTCCATCACACTTTTAGCTTTTAAACCTAATTCAGTACCTTCACGAATTGCAGCACGGAGCATATCACCGGTTGAAATTTGTGGGATATTGTAGCGCTTACAGATCAACTGAGCCTGAGTACCTTTGCCTGCCCCAGGTGGTCCGAGTAAGATAATGCGCATAAAAAACATCCTCATTTAAAACAATGAATGTGAGGTCCGGCAGATTTAGTTTCATTGATCTTCAATAGATCCTGCCCGACTTCGAATTATAAGAAAGCCACAAACAAATGTATTGTACCAGCAATAAATCCGGTTACCCCACCTAGTACAATAAGAATCCACTCGTCCTCTTGAAATGCTGGACGTAACAAATTCTGAAACTCTTTTGGTGTTAGTTCACGAATACGCTCTTTAAACATTTGAAAAATCTTCTGTGCCCGGCTTGCATTTAGTGCAGGGTCACATACCGGTCCCATCGTAATTTCAATTGAACGATCAATCAAGTCCGTCTTTAACCTTGCATACTCTCTTGGGCCTAAAGAAAGCTGTAAAGATGTTCGAACAAGTGGAGTTTCCATGATTTCGTTAATATGACGTTTAACAATACGACGCGTTTTGTCCTTGCGGGAACCATACATCATTTCTGTCATAATTGATTTTAACGTAATCAGATCTTCTGTCACTACGCTTGAGAAGACTTCTGAAACTTCTTCTTGACGCTTCATGAAAGCCCCTTGAACATTATAAGTACCAATTCGTAAAACAGGTACAATCCAAGGGAACTTACGATCTTTTGTTAATCTAAATATTTGCGGATAACGAATGTAATGCGGTTCAATCGGGTTAAATACCATCCAGATTGCAATCCAGTTAGTTAAAAAGCCCCAAATAGACGCCCAAAACGGTACTGTCCAATGCCAAGGCACCACAAACCAGACCACCATTTGGAAAACACCAAAGAACATCCCGATTAGTGCACTAATATGCCAAATAAAGTTGATTTCTTTTTGTCCAACTTTTAAAAACATACGTACCATTAAACGGCGATCACCTTCCATTTGGCTCACCACCATTTCACGCATATCAACCAGTGACTCAACGTTCATAGTCAGCTCAGTCACTAATTCTCTAAGTACACCTGGTAATTGCTTATGCGCTTGAGCATAAATACGGCGTTTAATCGAATAAGGTAAATTTTCCCAAAGCACTGCATTACGATCGATCATCACTTCATCAATCAAATGCTCAAGTTCAAATCCGACTTGCTCACCAATAATACGCGCCATGTCTTCAGGGTCCATTGCCTCTAAAAACTCACGCAAAGAACCTAACTTGGATAAAGTATTATCGGTAATAATTCCAGAGATACGTCCAGCTTTACGTGGCACAATACCTTGCCAGCCGACTGGTAAAGGACCTAAATGAAATCCCCAAAACTTGATTGGGTAAAACACCATTTTTAAAGCCATCCACACATGTGCCCATGTGACAAAGGCAGTGACCGGAATGATACTCAAAACGGCCCAAAAATCAGGTCTGTGTAAAAAGGTCTGCCACAATCCGCTGACGTACTCTAACATGTAAGACTCTCGTATTTATTTGTGCTCTGCTTATGGCGAGTTAACGATAAACTGCTTTGTTTTATAAACCAAAACTTAGAGAATAAGAAAATTGAATTTGTGGTTTAGTATCTGCAGCAACATCACCATTCTGGTCCGTTAATTTTTCCGCTGCGCCGATACCCACACTAAACGTACTAATTCTTTCTGAATTCAACAATACATAAGCCAAATCGACACCAGCACCTAAACGAGATTTATAATCTCCGTCTACCGATTTGCTATCAAGATGTCCAGCGTAAAAGCCAATATAGTAACCATTTTTATCTGTTCCAGTAAGGTAGTACGGATAGCGGAATCCGACTTGTCCTCCAGCAGTTTTATCGCCATTTAAAAATGCACCAACTTTTGCGTAAGCAATGCCATAAGGATTTACCCACTCACCATTGAGATGTAACAATTTTTGTGTAAAACCGGCGCCTACATTCCAGGTAGATGCTTTATGATCTGCTAATTTTGCTTCTGGAAGAAATGAGTAATCTTGAGCATGTGCCCAACTGCTTACTGTCAAAACTGCAAGTAAGGGATAAATTTTTCTCATTATTTTCTCCATTTTCCCTAATCGTATGGTGAGAACAACCCTATTCTATTGAATGAGAGACTTTAACAGAATTATTTTGCTTCTTATATACAAGACTCTACAATTTTGTTGTCTACAAAGTCAAAAAAGCCAATTTGCCTCTTCACTGAAACTTTGAAAAATATGCGATATTTTAAGTGCGCTTGCGTTAGAATAAGCAGCTATTTTTCTCACCCTATGTCATTAAGTCGATCCGTATGAAACAGCACTTTCCTTTAAAAGATATCCAGCAAGAAAAGCGCATTTATCGAGGTCGTATATTTTTTGCCGTAGGGCTTGTGATTATCTGTTTATTGGTACTAGCCAGCCGATACGCTTATCTACAAATTTTTCATTATGATGAGTTCTCGACGGCATCGGATAAAAACCGTATTCGCCTACAACCCCTTCCACCTGCTCGTGGTTATATTTATGACCGCAATGGGGTTTTACTGGCAGATAACTACCCTGTTTTTACCGCAACATTAAGTAAAGCAGATGTTGAGAACGTTGATACCGTTATTGAACAATTACAGCCTATTTTAGAACTCACTCAAGAAGATGTAGATCGTTTTAAAAGCCGCATTAAAACAGCACGTAAAACTGAACGTGTGGCCATTAAACTGAATTTGACCGAGACAAATATTGCCAAGTTTAGTGAAGTTAAATACAAGTTCCCCGGGGTTAGAATTGAAACCCAAATGACGCGCTATTATCCACATGGTGATTTATTTGCTCACGTGATTGGATATGTTGGCCGTATTAACGATAAAGAATTAAAAAGTATTGATAAAGATTTATATGCTGGAACAAACCTGATTGGTAAAATTGGTGTAGAAAAAAGCTATGAAGATTTACTTCATGGAACACCTGGTTATGAGTCTGTAGAAGCAGATGCTCATAGTAATATTTTGCGTCACTTAGGTCGTAAAGACCCAACCCGTGGTAATGATCTCTACTTATCATTAGATTATGGTTTGCAAGTTGTCGCGTCGCAACAACTCGCTGGTCGACGTGGAGCAATTGTTGCGATAGACCCACGCACTGGTGAAATTCTTGCGTTGGTTTCAAGCCCAAGCTTTAACCCTAACTTATTTGTAACGGGTATTAATCATAAAGATTATAGCTCTCTACGTGACAATATAGATCAGCCTCTTTATAACCGTGCAGTACAAGGTGTATACCCTCCTGGTTCAACCATTAAGCCAATGGAAGCGATGGGCGGTTTACATTATGGAATTGTTGATTGGGCTACTGCTATTTCCGACCCTGGCTATTTCCATTTACCGGGTGACTCACACAAATTCCGTGACTGGAAAAAAACCGGTCATGGCATTGTGAACATGCACAAAGCCATTATCATGTCTTGTGATACCTATTTTTATATTTTGGCTAATCAAATGGGCATCGATCAGATGAACCAATGGATGCGCCAATTTGGCTTTGGCCAAAAAACAGGTGTCGATTTACCAAGTGAAAGTGAAGGCTTATATCCAAATCCTGAATGGAAAATGCGTACACGCAAATCCAAATGGATGAAAGGTGAAACGATTTCAGTAAGTATTGGTCAAGGTGCATTTACAGCAACTCCTTTACAACTCGCCATGGCAACTGCCATTACGGCGAACCACGGCTCGCATGTAGTTCCCCATGTTTTACGTGCAACCCATGGTGCAAAACCTTTTACCGTACGTAATGCACCTGATGGAAAAATTAATTTCAATGGTACAGATGAAGATTGGGTAAAAATGCGAGAAGCCATGATTGATGTAATTCAATCAGGTACT
Source organism: Acinetobacter sp. FDAARGOS_559 (assembly GCF_003940475.1). NCBI lineage: Bacteria > Pseudomonadati > Pseudomonadota > Gammaproteobacteria > Moraxellales > Moraxellaceae > Acinetobacter > Acinetobacter sp. FDAARGOS_559. Next base: position 3,519,382 of record NZ_RKJG01000005.1, on the reverse strand, counting down.
GGTCGTGGCATCCGTACACCGCTATATCAAATTGCCGGAAAAACAGGTACAGCACAGGTTAAAAGTATTGCTCAAGGCAAACGTTATAACGAAGCTGCGCTTAGTGAACGCCAACTTGACCATGGTCTTTTTGTTGGCTTTGCTCCGGCTGATAAACCCGAAATCGCTATTGCAGTTATTTGGGAAAATGGCCGTCATGGTGGTTCAGCAGCCCAACTTGCTAAACCCGTGTTTGATTACTGGTTATTAACCCGTAAGAAAAATCCGATTCGACCAGCCAACCATCAGGTTAATGGTGGCTTGATGACCGCTGGAATTAAACCGGGTGAACTCCCAAGTGGTAATGAAAGTGCCAGCTCTACTCCTGCGACCTCTGCTCCGACTTCCGCAGCAGCCTCTACTCCACAGGCAACACCAACTCGTCCTGCTACAAACGAGGTCGATGAATAATGAAAAATCAATTACGCATTATTGGGGGCGAATGGAAAAGACGAGTTTTACCATTCGCCAGTATTGAAGGATTAAGACCAACTCCCGATCGTGTCCGCGAAACTTTATTTAACTGGCTCATGTGGGACATTCAAAACGCTCAGGTTCTCGATATCTGCACAGGTTCTGGGGCATTAGGCTTTGAAGCATTATCGCGCGGTGCTGCATCTATTTATATGATTGAGCCAGATAAGACGCAGGCACGATTTTTAAAAGATAATATTCAATTGCTCAAAGCGCAGAATTGCCATTTAATTAATGCAACTGCTCAACAAGCCTTACCACGCTTAAAAGAACAGTTTGATGTCGTTTTTTTAGACCCTCCTTATAGTCTTAATTTATGGCAAGAGCTTGCTCACTTGGCAGACTCACATATTAAAAATAATGGGTACATTTACGTTGAAGCTGACCGAGATTTATCTCAGCTTCACCTTCCTGCAACATGGCAGCAAATTAAATCAACCAAAGCTGGTACAGTCCATGCAGGGCTTTACCAAAAAGTAAGCGAATAAAAAGGTAGCTTAAAGCTACCTTTTTTCGCTACAAAGTTTTAATTAACTCAAACCAATCACTGCAACAACTGCTGCACAGGCACCTACAATTTTTTTGCCATATGGCACATAACGTGTAAATACTGCACCTAGTGCAAGCCCACCACAATAGATAAGTGCCATACCAGTAACCATACCGGTTACTAACGCCACGATATGCCCTGCATGTGCTAACTCAACACCATGAGCTATCCCATGAAAGCTTGCGAGTAAAGCGGCAGCGATAGGTAAAATCCGATTTGATTTTGTCCATAGCGCAATCGCTGTAATAATTAAAGAAGCAACAATACCGTATTCAGCAACATTGGCGGGTACCAAACCTTGAGCACCTACCAAAAAGCCAATCACTAAGGTGATACTTAAAGTGATGACGCCAGCAATTTTCCACTGTTTGGCTGCCGACCAAAGCAAGACACCAAAGCCTAAAGCCATTATTAAATGATCCAACCCCGTAAACGGATGAATAAAGCCTGCTATAAAACCTGAATGTACATGGTCATGCCCTGGATGAGCCATAGCTAACGCAGGTAACATGCTAAGGAGCCCAACGCTCCATTTTTTAATGAAGTTCATAGTTACTCCTTAAGCCTTAAACAGCCCTTGCTTCTCAATAAATTGAATAATTTCTTCAAGCCCATCTTGTGTTTTCATGTTTGAAAATAAAAATGGCTTTTCACCACGCATGCGTTTTGCATCTTGGTCCATGACATCAAGGTTTGCTCCCACCATAGGTGCGAGGTCAGTTTTATTAATAATCAGTAAATCTGACTTGGTAATACCCGGTCCTCCTTTACGAGGGATCTTTTCGCCACCTGCTACATCAATGACATATAAAGTTAAATCAGAAAGCTCTGGGCTAAATGTTGCCGCTAAATTATCACCACCGCTTTCAATAATAATGAGTTCTAAGCCATCAAATTTTTCACACAGATCATCAATCGCAGCTAAATTAATTGAAGCATCTTCACGAATTGCTGTATGCGGGCAACCACCTGTTTCCACACCCACAATACGATCTGGTGACATCGCTTCATTACGGGTTAAAAAGTTTGAGTCTTCTTTGGTATAAATATCATTTGTCACCACTGCCATATTATATTTATCACGCAAGGCACGGCATAAGTTAAGCGTAAGTGCTGTTTTACCTGAACCGACCGGTCCGCCAATTCCGACTCGTAATGGACTACGTTCTGTCATGATTTTTATCCTTTTTCCTAAACTTAAGATCTGAATAACCGTGAATATTGAGTTTCGTGTTTCATGCTCAGCATGGCATAGCGCGGCAAAGCACTACTCAATTGCTCATCTTTAAGTTTTAAAGCCTTCTCTACAGCTTGTGGTACTCGCCCTTGCAAATGCCATAAAATTCTTTGTCCTGCCATTTGGCCCAATGGGACAGTTTTTACTGCGGCTAAAACCTGATTTTCTAAAACGGTAAAGGTATACGCCGTAAGTACATCCACATCTTTAAGTTCTAAACGACCGCAAAGCTGCGCATAGACAGGCACAAAACCAAACTGCTTTTTAACCTCAACTGTTTTCTTTAAAACATCTTTAATCCATGCATTTAAAGAAAATGCGAGTTGCTGAGATTCGGCCAAAAGCTCTCTACTTTCTCGGCTTGCCTTATACAAATGTGCCCAAATTAGAAACTGATCTGGATCATCATAATGTTGCATAAGACGTTTGAGTACAGGTAACTCAAAGCGTACTAGCAGCATTTCAAGCACTTCTTCAAAGTAAGCAATTGCCGAGGATTCATCGTGTATTAAGCCAATATCAATGGCGGTTTCCACACCTTGCGAATAGCAATATGCTCCAACTGGCAATGCCGTAGAAGACAATGTCAGTAGTTGCAGTAATTGCGCAGCATTATGAGTGGACATGATGTAAAGCTTTGATTGGGCTTAAACGATGGTCATGGCTATGCTGTGCATAGGCACCGCTTTCAGGTTCAAATGGATGATCGGTTTCTGTCACAGCAAGCCCCAAACCTTCCACCATTTCTGCAAGCACATGATCAGGCTCAAAATATAAAGCTGTTGGTGTCAGCATTAATGGCACATGTCGATTACCTAAATGATAAGCCGCTTTAAGCAAGTCAAATTCAGTCTGAGCAGTGACTTGCATTAACCGTTCAGGTTTTGCATCAACTCGCAATACATCGCCCTCTTGCGTTGCAATATATGAACCACTACGCAAAATGCCAGTACGAGGCAAATCCGCACCGATATCTACGCCACTTGCTAAAGCCGCTCGAAAACGTGATTTTTGTCGGGTATCAAACGTTAGCTCAACCGTTTCAAATGCCTGATCAGGAGAAATATCTTCAAGACGTTGGGTGTAAATTTTCATTTAGCTTTTCTCTCCTTACTTATTTCTTTCATATATAAGGTAATGAGGCAAATCACCTCTATAAATTCATTAAAACAAGAAATAACGTTGTGCCATCGGTAACACGTCAGCAGGTTCACACGTTAATAATTCACCATCGGCCCGCACCTCGTAAGTCTCAGGATGAACCTGCATAACAGGACAATATGTATTGTGTTTCATATCGGCTTTGGTAATTGAACGCGTGTTTTTACAGGGACTGATTAACTTTTTAAGATTTAGCTTCTCAGCAACTTTTTCATCAATTGCGACTTGAGATAAAAAGGTAATACAGGTGTTATGCACACCACGTGGATAAGCACCAAACATTGGACGATAATGCACTGGTTGAGGTGTAGGAATTGAAGCATTAATATCACCCATTGGCGCTGCTGCAATCATGCCACCTTTAATGATCATGGAAGGTTTCACGCCAAAAAATGCAGGCTTCCATAACACCAGATCAGCAAGTTTTCCGACTTCAACCGAACCAATTTCATGACTTAAACCATGGGTAATTGCCGGGTTAATTGTATATTTGGCAATGTAGCGTTTAACGCGATTGTTATCATGAAACTCATTGTCACCCTCTAATGGGCCACGTTGTACTTTCATTTTGTGGGCAGTTTGCCAAGTTCGTAAAATTACTTCACCCACACGTCCCATTGCCTGAGAATCAGATGACATCATGGCAATTGCGCCTAAGTCTTGTAAAATATCTTCAGCAGCAATGGTTTCACGGCGAATACGACTTTCTGCAAAAGCAATATCTTCAGCAATTGCAGGGTCTAAATGATGGCAAACCATGAGCATATCTAAATGCTCATCAATGGTATTGATCGTATAAGGTCGTGTTGGGTTGGTCGAAGATGGCAACACATTACTTTGCCCAATTGCTTTTAAAATGTCGGGAGCATGCCCGCCGCCCGCACCTTCGGTATGGTAAGTATGAATCGTACGGTCTTTAAATGCCGCTAGCGTTTCTTCTAAAAAACCACCTTCATTTAAAGTATCCGTATGAATTGCGACCTGTACATCATACTCATCTGCAACGCTCAAACAGTTATCAATAGCCGCAGGTGTTGAACCCCAATCTTCGTGTAGTTTTAACCCAATTACTCCTGCTTTAATTTGCTCGCGAATGGGGTCAGGTAAACTTAAATTCCCTTTACCCAATAGACCAATATTCATAGGCAAATCATCAATCGCCTGCAACATGGTCGCAATATGCCAAGACCCTGGAGTCACTGTCGTTGCCGAAGTACCTGCTGCTGGTCCTGTCCCACCGCCCACCATTGTCGTTGTCCCAGACATCAGCGCGGTTTCAACTTGCTGAGGACAGATCCAGTGAATATGAGTATCAATACCACCAGCTGTTAAAATTTGTCCTTCACCTGCAATTACTTCTGTCGCAGCACCTAAAGGAATAGTAATGTCGGGTTGAATATCAGGGTTTCCAGCTTTCCCTATTTTCCAGATTCGTCCATTCTTTAAGCCCACATCGGCTTTAACAATTCCCCACCAATCTACAATTAAAGCATTGGTTATGACTGTATCAGCAACTTCATCAGCTAAAAGCTGAGATTGTCCCATCCCGTCACGAATAACTTTTCCGCCACCAAATTTAACTTCTTCACCATATGTCGTTAAGTCTTGCTCAACTTCAATAAAAAGCGCTGTATCAGCCAAACGAATACGATCACCAACCGTTGGACCAAACATTTCTGCGTATGCACGACGTGACATTTTCATAACTTATTACTCATCTTTTCATTATTGTTGTTATCTTTAATCCAGCTTGCCCATTACCCGACCAGCAAAACCATATACTTCTCGCTTACCAGCTAAAGCAACAAGCTCTACTTCTCGACTTTGTCCCGGTTCAAAACGTATTGCTGTGCCTGCTGCAATATTTAACCGAAAACCTTTGACTGCCTCACGATCAAACTGTAAGGCATCGTTTGCTTCATAAAAATGGAAATGCGAACCGACCTGAATAGGCCTGTCGCCAAGATTAGCCACCACAACTTTTAAAGTTTCTCGTCCAACATTTAATTCAATGTCAGTTTCTGGAGTAATAACTTCACCGGGAATCATAAGTATTCCTTTTTATACAATGGGCTGATGAACAGTGACTAATTTCGAACCATCAGGAAAAGTTGCTTCAACCTGTACCTCAGCAATCATTTCTGGTACGCCATCCATGACATCTTCACGCTTTAATAAAGTCGTTCCAAAGTGCATAAGTTCACTCACCGTCATACCATCCCGTGCACCTTCAAGTAAGGCTGCGGAAATAAATGCAACAGCTTCCGGATAGTTCAACTTTAAGCCTCGTGCTTTACGACGCTCAGCCACTAAGCCTGCAGTAAAAATGAGTAACTTATCTTTTTCTGTTGGATTGAGTTCCATATCTCTTTCCTAAATAGCATCTAATTTTCTTTAAGCAAAATGCGTGCTCAAAAGCAGCATACCGGTTTTAATCGTTTTTAAAATACGCAATTTAACGTAACTTAAGTTTTCCAAATTCTTGGAAATTCTTCATCTAAATCAAACCAATAACGTCTTAATTTAGCCCGTATAGCTGCGAAAGCATCATGACATCGCCGTACATCATTTCCTAAAAAACGCGCACACAGTACATCTTCTAATAAGGTCAACGTCACGGGAACATCCATACGCATAATGAGTTCACGGATGAGTTCAATATGTTGCTCTAAATAGAATGAAGAACGGAATTTTTCAGGGGGCACGGCCCAAAAACTGGCCATCACCGCCTGATTATTCATTCCTAAACACGAGCTTAACCAGCGATCGCCTCCCTCAAAATATAAAGTATCGGCAACTAATAACTTGTTTTTGCGCCATAATTTAAACTGGTTGTGATAGCTTCCCTGAACAAAATTCTCAGCCCGAGCCTGCCGCCCCAAGATCAACATATCCCATCCAATAAAACTTGCAGTTTGTTCAAGGTGGATATCTGTTTCAGAGTGGGCTAAAGCACCGTCAAAAAGCATTGTTTCTTGCGGCATCCACTCTAAAATAGAATCATCTTTTACATTCAAATAAATATGCTGGAAAGCCTGTTTTCCATTTGTCCTATACCATTTACCCGCTCCCGGTGTGGTAATTACAGCATGCGCCTGCCCTTCTGTTTCAATTTGAAAAGTAAGATGATCACCGCCTGCAATTCCAGCAGGTGGATGAACAATAATGGCATGACAAACCCCAGTTTTTTCGGGCCAGAGCATTTTTTGCACCCGAACGGGGCCATAATGCTTTCGGTGACTCATTATGGTGCGAGAGTTTTCATAACAAAATCCCAGTTCTAACTGGGCATACCAAAATGGTGCTGAAGAAGTCTGAAAAGTTTGTTGAATTCGATTCATTTTGGCTCATTTTTGATAATGGCTTTTTTGATAAGCAAAATATGCACCAAAAGCAAAAAGTGGTTATTACAAACTTAGAAACAATTTTTTTATTTTAATGAGTCAAAAAATCATCAATGTCTAACATAAAACCACAGTAAAGCATGGAATTATTTATACAATAGCGCCCATCCTCGCTCTTATAAATTTTTCCCATGAAAATCTTTTTCGTGTTAGTACCGTTTGTATTTTTAACTGGGTGTATTTTTGGCCAATCAAGTGAGGTCAAACGTGCAGAAAAACTTTTAAATAACTTTCAATGTAAAAATATTGAAACAAGTGAAATTTCTACAAGTTCAATCAACTCTTATTACCAGCAATCTTTAGCGGTGAGTAAGGAAAAAGCGACCTCTTATGTAGAAAGCTATAAAAATGGTGAAGAATTATTTGCAATGCCCTTAGATGAAGTCGTAGAACAGCAATACCAACTTTATAAAGCAGCGTGCGATTCTTTAGGTGGGGTTTCTGCCCAACCATAAATTTTTAAAAGTATCCATTAAATCATTTTAGTGGATACTTTTAATTCTCAACTAAAATATAAAAAAACATAGCCCTAATCTGTGCAATTTTTACTCACTTTACCTTTTGTTAAAATTAAACTACATACTAGAGCTTTTATTTTCGATTCTTTTTTCCTAGCCTGTCAGTACTTTATATTTATTTTTTTGAGGTTTTATTCATTATGAAAAAATCATTATTAGCAATTGCACTTATGAGTACTCTTCTTGTCGCATGTAATAAACATGAAAATAAAACAGAAACAACCTCTGATACATCTACTCCTGTACAAACTGCTCAATCAAATAATAATGAAGCGGTAGATACAGCGCATACAGCCGAGAATTCTTTAGATTGGGATGGTAAATATAAAGGTACGCTTCCTTGCGCAGACTGTGAAGGCATCAAAACTGAATTAGAATTAAAAGATGATAAAACTTATGAGCTAACAGAAACCTATCTTGGTAAAGGTGATGCAAACCCATTTGAAACCCATGGTAAGTTTACTTTCGATAAAGACAATACTTCTGTTATTACCTTAGATGATAAAGCTCAAAACCGTAAATTCTTTATTGGTGAAAATACCGCGACCGCTTTAGATATGGAAGGTAAAAAAGTTGAAGGTTCTTTAGCTGAACATTATGTTTTGAAAAAAGAAGATTAATCTATTTTTCAATATAAATAAAAAACCCGCTCAAATGAGCGGATTTTTTATGAAGTCAATTCTTAGTGAGCTGAGAATTGGTTCATTGTGTTTTTAGCATCGTCACCAGCTTTAAGTGCATTTTCACCAGCGAAGATTTCTTTGTGGTCATCACCGATGTCAGAACCAGCCATTGCTTGGTGTTTCACACATGCGATACCGCCACGGATTTCTTTACGTTGTACGCCAGCAACATAAGCTAACATACCTTGGTCACCGAAGTAACCTTGTGCTAATTCATGAGTAGAAAGAGCAGCAGTGTGGTATGTAGGAAGTGTGATCAAGTGATGGAACACACCAGCTTCACGCGCAGCATCTGCTTGGAAAGTACGGATTTTTTCATCAGCTTCAGCAGCTAATTCAGTATTGTCGTACTCAGCGCTCATTAATTTAGCACGGTCGTAAGCAGATACATCTTTACCTTCTGCAACCCAACGATCGTACGCTTGTTGACGGAAGTTTAAAGTCCAGTTGAATGATGGGCTGTTGTTATAAACAAGCTTCGCATTCGGAACCACTTCTTTTACACGGTTAACCATGTGTGCAATTTCTTGTACGTTTGGAGTCGGAGTTTCGATCCAAAGTAAGTCAGCACCGTTTTGAAGGCTAGTGATACAGTCAAGTACAACACGGTCAATCTGAGTGCCTTCACGGAATTGGTATAGACCAGAAGCTAAACGAGTTGGACGATGTAATTTACCATCACGTTTAATTAAGATCTCATCTTCTTGAGCTTCTGAGATATCAATTTCTTGAGTATCTAAGTAGCTAATATATTTAGATGCGATATCACCTGGCTCTTTAACTACAGGGATCTTCTGAGTTAAGTCAGCGCCTTCAGAGTCAGTACGAGCAACGATAACACCGTCTTCAACACCCATTTCTAAGAATGCATAACGAAGTGCATGGATCTTAGCGATGAAGTCTTCATGTGGAACAGTTACTTTACCAGCTTGGTGACCACATTGTTTTGCATCAGATACTTGGTTTTCGATTTGAAGCGCACAAGCACCAGCTTCAATCATTTTCTTAGCAAGTAAGTAAGTTGCTTCTTCGTTACCGAAACCAGCATCGATGTCTGCAATAATTGGCACAACATGAGTTTCGAAGTTGTCGATTTGAGCTGTGATTTCAGCTACTTTCACAGAGTCACCAGCTTCTTTTGCTTTATTTAAAGCACGGAACAAGTCATTTAATTCTTTTGCATCAGCTTGACGTAAGAAAGTGTAGATTTCTTCGATCAAAGCAGGTACTGAAGTTTTCTCGTGCATAGATTGGTCAGGAAGTGGACCAAATTCTGAACGAAGAGCAGCAACCATCCAACCAGAAAGGTAGATATAACGTTTGCTTGTCGTACCGAAATACTTTTTGTTAGCAATCATTTTTTGTTGAGCGATGAAACCATGCCAGCAACCTAATGATTGAGTATATTTGCTTGAATCAGCATCGTATTCAGCCATATCACGACGCATAATCGCAGCTGTATACTTAGCAATATCTAAACCTGTTTTGAAACGGTTTTGAAGTTGCATACGAGCAGCATCTTCTGGGCTAATGTCTGCCCAAGTGTTGCCGAATTTTGCTTTTAATTCACGTACTGCATCAATCGCTGTTTGATATGTAGTCATGATATTGTCCTGTATTCATTTTAGGATTTCATCGATCGAAGCCTAGAGTCATGTTATGAAAATTCCCTATGACACCAGCTGCTTCTTCATGTACACAGCTTAGACTTAGCCAATCAATTAATCCAATATCCTTCGTTAATCTTCAGTATTTATTTAAAAAATATACCAATAAATCGATATTATAAGTAAAACTAAAAAACATAACACTTTGTTTATAAAAACAAAATAATCCTAAAGGAGTATAGAATTTTGATTAAAAAACACTCCAAGCTTTATTTTTATACAGTTTTTTTAAAAATTTTCCATTCATTTTTACTATAAAAAGTCAATTGTAAATTAGGCGAATTTTGCCAATGCAAAATGTCAATCAACATGCTAGAACAGTACTAAATATTAAGAAAATATTTTTGTTCAATAATTATAAAAATAAAAACAGATCAACGATAATAGAATCCAGCATTTGAGATACTTTTTGCCCATACTTAATTTCAACAAAAAATGTCGTTTTTCTCATCATTTTTTCACACAATGTTCTTTAAATATGGCATAATTTGAAACAATTTTAGGGTTTTATTTTCGGTATTTTTTTTATGAATCTGGAGCGGGTAGATCTTAATCTATTAATATATCTTGATGTTCTTCTTCGTGAAAAAAACGTTACTCGCGCAGCCGAACAGCTTGGTGTTACTCAACCTGCCATGAGTAATATTTTACGCCGTTTGCGTAATTTATTTAATGACCCCCTCCTGATCCGCTCATCTGAAGGGATGACACCGACAGAACGTGCACTTGAATTACAACCGCGTATTCGTGATGCTCTTTCTGACCTTTCAATGATTTTGGAACCGCGTACCGAATTCCGCCCTTATACCAGTAATCGCGTTTTCCGTATTATGACTTCTGACTATGCAGAAGCCACCCTAGTCCCTCGTCTTGTTAAAGCCCTCCGCTCAGAAGCACCAAACGTTGTACTCGATTTTCTTACTCCAAGTGATGTGTCATATAGAGACATGGAACAGGGTAAAGTTGATTTAGCCATTAACCGCTTCAATGAAATCCCGCAAAGCTTCCACCAAGTTTTAGTTTGGCGTGATAGCTTTAGCTGTATTTTAAATGACAAACACCCCGCTGTGACTCATTTAAATCTAAAAAGCTATTTAGATGCTCAACATATTTGGGTATCTAAAACGGGTATGGGTGTTGGCTTTGGGGTAAACCCAGATAAACAAGGTGGCTTGGGCTGGATTGATCAAGCATTAGAACGTATTGGTCAACGTCGCAAAATTTCTGTATTTACACGTCACTATCAGATGCCGGCATTACTTGCTCAAAATGTTGACTTGATTGCCACTCTTCCAACTCGAATGGCGCGTTTACAAGCACAAAATCCAAAATTAGTTATTAAAGATCCACCGTTTTACATTCCTGAGTTTGAACTTAAAATGGCTTGGTGTCCATTATTGCACCATCACCCAGCTCATCGCTGGTTACGCCAACTCATTCTATTTGTTGCTCGCCAAATGATCGAAGAGGAAAATCGTGAATTCCTAACCAATAATTCACAATTTTCCCACTATTAAATAAGTTTTAATTTAATTGTCTCTTTCAAACATTATCTTTAAGCGCTGAGCAATCAATCTGATTACCTCAGCGCTTTTTTTGTGTTAAAACATAGTCATAATAATGATGATCCTCGGGTGATTTGTGAGTCTCTTTCAAAATATCATTATCATCGTACTGCTCATCATCGCAGCAGGCTTTTTATCTTTAACTGAAATTGCTCTAGCTGGTGCCAGAAAAGTAAAGTTAAAGATCTTAGCCGAAGCTGGCGAAGAACGTGCTCAAAAAGTACTTGATTTACAAGAACAATCTGCAGACTTTTTTGCAGCGTCCCAAATCGGCTTAAATGCTGTTGCAATCTTAGGCGGTATATTGGGTGAAGCTGCGTTTCGTCCTTTTTTTGTGAACTTAGTTGACCGTTTCTATGAAGGACCTTGGACGCAAACTATTGGATTCGCCCTATCTTTCACATTGGTAACTTCTTTGTTTATTTTATTCGCCGATTTAATGCCAAAACGCTTGGCAATGATCGCACCTGAAAAAATTGCAATTAGTGTAATTAACCCTATTCAGATTTTTATCAAAATCTGTAAGCCTTTAGCATGGGGAATTAATGCAATTGCCAATTTGCTATTCCGCTTGTTTAAAGTAAATACCACACGCGAAGACAATATTACTTTTGATGATATTTCAGCAGTGATGGATGCAGGTGCTCAAGCAGGTGTACTACAAAAACAAGAACATCACTTTATTGAAAACGTATTTGAGCTTGAAGAACGTACCGTTCCATCAAGTATGACAACACGTGAAAATGTTGTTTATTTTACGCTTAACGAGCATGAAGATAGCATTCGCCAAAAACTGGCAGAATATCCTTATTCCAAATTTCTGGTTTGTAACGAAAATATTGATCAAGTGATTGGCTATGTAGATGCTAAGGATATTCTTGTACGTATTTTAAACAACCAATCTTTAACCCAGCTCAATGAATCGACTATTCGTACGGTTCTAATGATACCTGATACTTTAACACTATCAGAATTACTCGATCGTTTCCGCTCAACAAAAGAAAAGTTTGCTGTTGTAATTAATGAGTATGCGCTTGTCGTTGGGGTAATTACGCTAAGCGATATCATGATTACTGTTATGGGGGATTGGGTTACCCCTATGGAAGAAGAACAGCAAATTATTAAACGTGATAATAATTCTTGGCTGATTGATGGTAGTACACCTATTGAAGATCTTAAGCATGCGCTTGAAATGGATGAACTACCTGATGAAGAGAATTATGAAACATTAGCTGGTTTCATGATGTACCGTTTACGCAAAATTCCTCGTCCAGCCGACTTTGTTGAATTTGGTGGTTATAAATTTGAAGTTGTTGACGTAGACCATTTTAAAATTGATCAGCTATTAGTAACACGTGTATTAGAAAAAAATGATTTACCATCTCCACCTGATGAAAATTGATTTATTTTGGTGCAAAATATCCTGCAAATGCAGGATATTTTTTTTGATAAATAATTTTTTTCTTTTAGATAATTATTATTTTAAAATTTTTTATATTAAAAGTTTAATTAATTATCCTAATCACAATTTCAAATATATAAATTAACTCATTCATTAAAATAAAAAAATTAAATTGAATTAAAATAAAATTTTGCACATAAAAGATTTACAGATTCACTTTCGTTATGTAACGTAGGGAGTAGAAGCTTTGTAAATGGGTATACTTCTCATTTCAGTATTCAAATAGAATATAATTTTTAAAAATATATGATAATTTCAAACATGATAAAGGTTTTATAAGAATATATAATAAGCACTATACATTATAAATAGACTATACCATTATTATATATGTTCAGTATTTCTTCAAAATATACCTTTCCAAGTGAATATATATTAACCAAATAAACTAAATATATTATTTGTCTTTTTAATAAAAATTCATAAGAATAATCGAGGTCAGAGTTTTTGAATAAACTTGTTCAGTAAAACTAAAGGCAAAGGATTGATTGTATGCTGACATTACTTGGTGTTGGCATGATTTTATGCTTCATGTATTTAATCATGTCCAAACGTTTAAGCCCTATTATTGCTTTAATTCTCATCCCATTTATTTTTTCTCTTATTGCCTGGGGCCTTGGTCACTACTTTGAAAGCTTGAGCCATATCGAGCTTAAAGGTCTCAGTGAAATGATGCTAGATGGCATCAAAAAACTTGCGCCTACTGGCGTAATGCTATTATTTGCAATTTTATATTTTGCCTTAATGATCGATGCAGGTCTTTTCGATCCTCCGGTTAAATGGATTTTGAAAAAAGTTAAAGGTGACCCCCTAAAAATTACATTAGGGACCGTTTTTTTAACTACATTAGTCTCTCTTGATGGCGATGGTTCAACCACTTACATGATCTGTGTGGCAGCCATGCTCCCTCTTTATCAACGCCTCGGTATGAATACACTGATCATGACAGCACTTATGTTGTTATGTAGTGGTGTAATGAATCTGACCCCATGGGGTGGTCCTACTGCCCGTGCAGCAAGTGCGCTCCAAGTTGACCCAAGCCATATCTTTGTACCAATGATTCTTCCAATGGTGATTAGTATTGGCTGGTTATTCTTCTTGGCATATTTATATGGTCGCTATGAGCAAAAACGTTTAGGCGTGATTGAGCTTGAAAGTCACCATGGTGACAACATTACAGTTTCAAAAGACCCAGAAGCAACTCGTCCACATTTACGTAAAGTAAATATGGTACTCACCATTCTTCTTATGATTGCATTGATTAAAGGTATTTTACCGATGTCAGTGTTATTCATGCTGGCGTTCTGTATTGCAATGCTCATCAACTACCCTGATGTTGATATGCAGAAAAAGCGTATCGCTATGCACGCAGACAGTATCTTGGCTGTTGTAGGTTTAATTTTTGCGGCAGGTATTTTTACAGGTATTTTATCTGGTACAGGCATGGTTGAAGCCATGTCTAAAGAATTTGTTGCAATGATCCCTACAAGTATGGGGCCATATCTAGCGCCAATTACTGCTCTGGTGAGCATGCCATTGACGTTCTTTATGTCAAATGATGCATTCTTCTATGGTGTATTGCCAATTCTTGCTGAAGCAGCCTCACATTATGGTATTAGCCCAGAAGCGATTGCTCGTGCATCAATTGTAGGTCAGCCAGTGCATTTGTTATCACCTCTCGTTCCATCAACCTACTTGTTATGTGGTCTTGCTAAAGTCGACTTTGCAGACCATCAAAAGTTCACTTTTAAGTGGGCATTTATTACTTGTATGGTATTGATGGGTACAGCTTTAGTGATTGGTGTTTTCCCACTTTTTAGTACGATGTAATTCTGCTCTACTATAAAAATAAAAGCCCCTATCGGGGCTTTTATTTTTTATTTATTTACATACTCAATCATGGCATCTAAGAACGCATGAAAGTGCAAGCTAATATCTTCTTGTAAAATTTTATAAGCATTATCAAATTGCACCATTGGAAAGCCTTCTTTCCAAAATGGGAAAATATTATGCAAGTCATGAGTAACTATTGCATCTTCTCGAACAATTGCTTGTGAAATTTGTGCCAAAACTTGCGCTGTCTCTGCGCCATCAACAGCAAGATAATCAATACCACGCGCTTTTAAAATACGAATTCGATCTTTTTTATAGCGAATTTTTTTAGCTTGAGCTGCATTTAAACCTAGTGCAAGAGTAACTGCCTCTACAAACTTCTCTTCAAAATTTGTATTTAGTGCCACCAAAGCCTGCTTATGTGCTTCCTGACGTCCTGCTTTTCCCCCGTTACGGATGATCTCATTGGCTTCCGTATCTAGCTTATCTTTTTTCATCGACTGTAAAATGTCTAAAATTTCGATATCGCTTAAAGATTCAGGAGATTGCTCAAACATAGGAGTCTCTATACATACAACTAAAGGCGTATTCTCTCATAAAAGCGATACTAAAGCAGAGTAAAATTTTTAATAGCATATTATCTTGACTATTTTTATAGTCCTAATCTCAGAGACTACACTCATAAAATCCGTTAATTCTTTGGTTATGATTTTACCATTTGCCAAATTAGTTTTACCCTGATAATATTATTTTACCCTGATAAAAATATGCGGCTAAAATGAATACTAAAATCACCTATACTGCTTTCACTGGAAGCACGCTTATTGCGAGTGACTCCCTTATTGAACTTGCAAAGAAACTAAAAGCTCTTCCTAAAACAACAGAAAATATTCTGATTTTTAATGATCAAACAGGTCAACAAATTGATCTTGATCTTTCTGGTTCGGAACAAGAACTTCAACAACGTTATGCTGAACCGGAAGAAATTAAAAAAGTTGGACGACCTAAACTTGGAGTAATTTCACGTGAAATCACTTTACAGAAAAAACATTGGGATTGGTTAGATCAACAAAGTGCGAGTGCATCAGCAGTGATTCGCAAGTTAATTGATAAAGAGTTAAATAACCCAAATTCTGAAGGCAATATTATGCTAGCCAAACAAGCTATCGACCGCTTTATGTCTGCTATGTTAGGCAATATGCCAAATTACGAGGAAGCAACACGCGCCTTATATCAAGGTGATCGAGATATATTTTTAAAGATGATTCAGAGCTATCCCAAAGATGTAAGGGAATATTTAACTTTAAAAACTCAAAATATTTTCTAAACTCAATAAAAAAAACCCGCTTACGCGGGTTTTTAGAACTTATTTTCAATCTATTAAAGACGAACTAATTCCACAATTTTCTCTACTGCTTCTTCAATCGTTTCAGCAGTTACCTCTGTATCTATACCATCCACAGAAGTTGTGATAATGACAACACCCGTCTCACGTAATAGAACCAATTGCTCAGCTGTTAAGCTTGTTTTCGCGATCGCAACTACACCTTGCTGAATCAGCAAACTTTCTAAAGCTTGAGCTTTTTCAATTAACTGTGCAGAAACACCAATAACAGCAGGTTTTTGACCTAAACGAGCAGCACGATCTTCAGCAGTAACAGGATTACTATGAGCCGTCCACTCTACCGCGGCTTCTACCATGCCCGCGCCAACAGTTACGTTACTTAAACGGTCAATAAAAATAAATGAACCTGTGTAACGTGAATCTTGATAACGGTCAAACACGACTGGAGCATCAAACTCAACCACAACATCTGCAATCGCATTTAACTCAAGCTCTTCTACTTGAGTGTGTTCGAGCGTATTCACATTTACACGATAGTTAATATTAGTTACTTTTGCTGGAACAGTTTGTGTACCAATCTTAATATTGTACAACTTACCTTTTACAAGTGGGTGTTCATTCATCCATACCACTGAAGCACGAACACTTCTTGAAATTAATGGTTGCTCGCCTGCACGTACTAAGACATTACCGCGACTAATATCAATTTCATCATTTAACGTTAAGGTGACTGCTTGACCCGCAACTGCCTGCTCAAGGTTACCGTCAAAAGTAACAATTTCCTTAACTGTAGAACGCTTACCAGAAGGCAACGCCACAATCTCGTCACCAACTTTAATTTCACCTAATGCAACTGTACCCGCAAAGCCACGGAAGTCGAGATTTGGACGGTTTACATATTGAACAGGGAAACGGAATTCATGTTTACTTGACTCGCGGTTGATTTCCACAGACTCAAGAATACTCATTAAGGTTTGCCCCTTGTACCAAGGAGTATGAGCTGATGGATTTACAACGTTATCGCCATTTAAAGCAGAAATTGGAACAAATAAAATATTGGCTGGACGGCGATCACCCAATTGGCTCACGAACGCATCATATTCAACCTGAATTTCATTAAAACGTTCAGATGAATATTCAACCAAGTCCATTTTATTAATGGCAACAACAATATTTTTAATTCCAAGCAAACTCGCAATAAACGTATGACGACGAGTTTGAGTTTGTACACCATAGCGCGCATCGATTAGGATGATTGCAAGATCAGCAGTCGATGCACCTGTTGCCATGTTACGAGTGTATTGTTCATGGCCCGGAGTATCAGCAATAATAAATTTACGCTTTTCAGTCGAAAAATAGCGATAAGCAACATCAATGGTAATACCCTGCTCACGCTCAGCCTGCAAACCATCTACAAGTAATGCCAAGTCTGGTGCATCACCTGTTGTGCCCACTTTCTTACTGTCACGTGTTACAGCTTGCAATTGATCTTCATAAATCAATTTTGAATCGTAAAGTAAACGACCAATTAAGGTACTTTTACCATCATCTACGTTACCGCAAGTCAAAAAGCGCAAAAGGTCTTTTTGTTCATGTTGTTTTAAATACGCCAGAATGTCTTGGCTGATTAAGTCTGATTGATGAGACATTGCTCAAACTCCACAAATTTAGAAACTGTCTTAGAAATAGCCTTCTTGCTTTTTCTTTTCCATTGAGCCTGCTTCATCATGGTCAATCATACGACCTTGACGCTCAGAACTTGTTGCCAACAGCATTTCCTGAATAATTTCTGGCAATGTATCAGCTTCAGACTCAACTGCACCTGTTAATGGATAACAGCCAAGCGTACGGAAACGTACAGACTTCATTTGCGGAACTTCACCCTCTTTTAAGCGCATACGTTCATCATCAACCATGATTAGCGTACCACTACGCTCAACCACAGGACGAACAGCAGAGAAATAAAGAGGAACAATTTGAATATTTTCTAAATAGATATATTGCCAGATATCCAACTCTGTCCAGTTTGATAACGGGAATACACGAATACTTTCGCCTTTGTTCACTTTACCATTGTAAAGATTCCAAAGTTCAGGACGTTGGTTTTTAGGATCCCAACGATGTTTACTATCACGGAATGAATACACACGCTCTTTCGCACGTGATTTTTCTTCGTCACGGCGCGCCCCACCAAAAGCAGCATCGAACTGATATTTATCCAAAGCCTGTTTTAAAGCTTGGGTTTTCATAATATCCGTATATTTCGAACTGCCATGATCAAATGGGTTGATTCCTGCTTCACGGCCTTCTTTATTCTGATGAACAATTAAATCAAAACCATGTGTTTTTGCCATGTTATCGCGAAACGCGATCATGTCTTTAAACTTCCAGCCCGTATCTACATGTAATAAAGGGAAAGGAAGTTTTGCAGGATAAAATGCCTTTAATGCAAGATGAAGCATCACAGCCGAGTCTTTACCAATTGAGTAAAGCATGACTGGATTTTCAAATTCTGCGGCTACTTCACGGATAATATGAATACTCTCAGCTTCAAGTTGCTTGAGATGTGTAAGTCTTGATTCAGTCATGAACACGCCCTTCTCTATCCATTTTGCCCATAAAATCTAGAAGCGGTATTACACCACCACTTAGAAGACCATGTGGAGGAACGAGTGCCATAACAACTCCAATTTTTCGTGATAAATAGTCCAACCACAAGCCCTTTATGAGGCTTATAGCATTAGTTATGCATTATAGTGATTTAAAACTGTTTTCTTTTGCTTGTTTTTTCATATTGATATTCAAATTCATCATATGCATGTAATATGCTGATTCACTTATAACTTTAAAATCGTAACTGGTGTAGTCAACTTAAGCAAATCACCATCTGTGCTTTGGATTTCTCTAAAAACAATAAAAAAGAGAAGCCTCTGTAGCCTCTCTTTCTTATTATAAGGTTAACTAAAAATTAGAAACCAAACATTTTACGCTCTAGAGGAATTTCTACTCCAATTGATGCACCAGCATCATTACCTTCTAAGTCAGAATCACTTACCCAACCATTAATTTTTAATGGAAGATCAGGTTTAATGTAATGTGTCCAAGTTAGATCAAGCGCTTTAATTTCATCATCTTTAGGGAATGCTTTATTAATTGCCAAGTTAGATTGGTTAACTTTAACCACCATAGCACGACCGCTTAAACGGTTCATCACGTCAAAGCGGATATCACCCCCCACAGAATACATTTGTCCATCGCCACCCATCGCATGTCCTAATGGGAAGCCATGTTGGTAATAACCATCTTTATAAACATAATGATTATAGGAAATACCCTTCACATCATTATTAGTGCGGGTATCAGCCCATTCTGCATAAAGTTGATATGGCATATTATTATAGCTAGAAGAATAGTCGACTCCTGCTAAATACATTTTTTTAGAAGGAAGTAGTCCAGCTTCATCTTCACCAACATATTGACCATAAATACCAACAGGAGCATTTATAAGAGATTGTAGATTTAAACGAGCATCAAAACCTGCGATTTGGTTAGAACGATCTTCATCAGAATCATACACATTGTCATTCCCTTTAATTGCATTCCACAAAGAATCCCAACTTTCAGAACGTCCTTCACCACCCCATTGTAAAGTACGAGAAGCACCTAGTTCCAAATAGGGTAAAGGTCTTGCAGTTAAACGTAAGCCTAATAATTTGGCATGAGGAACCGCTTTATAATCATCTAATTGGCCTGCAAAAGCTTGATATTGCCAAGGTCCAATCCAAGATAACCATTTTGTCTCAAAAGCATTTTGTACAGCTCTTTGTGCCGTCACGCCATACACAGGACGACTTGCATCGCCACGGATTAAGCTACCATCATGTCCAGGTCCCCACCATGTTGGAATTTGACCTGCAACAAGCCACTGGTTCCAGAGTTTACCAGCGACATATGAACCCTCAACGTTAACGTCATGCCCACTATCAATTTGAGGGTCTTTTTCTGCGTTTACACGGATTTTTGCATCCCAATTTTCACCACCAGCATTAAACTCTAATGAACCTTGGTACTGCGATTTTTGGTTATCACCAAATGCTTGAGGAATATTTTTGATATCAGTTTCAGCAAAAGCACCCACTTTAACTGTATCGTTATCTGCCTTTAATGCATTGAGAACTGAATTAATAACTTTTTGCTGTGCTGGATGAGTCACTTTAGCTTGAGAGAGCGCTCTTTGAATTTCATCACCACTTAATGGCCAAGTAGAAGTGCTGATGTTAATAACACCTTGTTGATTCAACCAGTTTAAGTCGGTACGTAAATCATCATTATTAAGCACTAAACCTTGTGCAAAAACAGCCGATGAAGCAGTTGCTAATAATGCAATCGAAAGTGTTTTTCTTAAAAACATGTCAGCACAATTCTCAAAGTTATTTATGAGCAACACATTAATTTTTTTATCGCAAATTTGCAATTGTTAAACTGTGCAATTACATTTTTTAACGGTGTTTTAAGTTTTCTATAACTTAAGTATTTTTTATATATAAATAGTTAATAAAAAAGGCAGTATAAACTGCCTTTTTCTGCATTGAAGATTAAATTAACCTTCTTTACGACGCATATGCGGGAACAAAATCACATCACGAATACTTGGTGCATCTGCAAAAAGCATAACTAAACGGTCAATACCAATACCTTCACCCGCTGTTGGAGGTAAACCATATTCAAGTGCTTCAACAAACTCTGCATCGTAATGCATAGCTTCATCATCACCAGCATCTTTTTCAGCAACTTGCGCTTGGAAACGTTCAGCCTGATCAATCGGGTCATTTAACTCGCTAAAGCCGTTTGCCAATTCACGGCCACCAATAAAGAACTCAAAACGATCAGTAATGTGCGGATTATCATCATTACGGCGAGCAAGTGGAGAAGTCTCTGCTGGGTACTCAGTAATAAAAGTAGGCTGACGAAGTTTAGTCTCAACCGTTTCTTCAAATACGATTGTTTGAAGCTTACCTAAACCAAAACCAGGTTTAACTTCTTCTTTTAATTCCTCACGAACAAATTTTGCAAGGAATTCACGATCGCCTACATTTTCAGGCGTGAACTGCGGATTATTCTCCAAAATCGCATCAAACATAGAGATTTTCTTGAATGGCCCTTTAAAGCTAAACACTTCGCCTTGGTAAGGCACATCAGTCGTACCTAAAATATCAAGTGCTAACTTTTCAAGCATGTTTTCAGTCAAAGCCATCAAGTCTTTATAATCAGCATATGCCTGATAAAACTCGATCATGGTAAATTCAGGGTTATGACGTGTTGATACCCCTTCATTACGGAAGTTACGGTTAATTTCGAACACACGCTCAAAACCACCCACTACTAAACGTTTTAAATAAAGCTCCGGTGCGATACGCAAGAATAATGGCATATCTAAAGCATTATGATGCGTCTCAAACGGACGTGCAGACGCACCACCCGGAATCACATGCATCATTGGCGTTTCAACTTCCATGAAACGTTCATTGGTTAAAAATGCGCGAATACCTGCAACGACTTTGGCACGAATTTCAAAAGTCTTACGCGTTTCTTCATTCACAATTAAGTCAAGATAACGCTTACGATATTTAACTTCTGTGTCGTTCAAACCATGAAATTTATCCGGCAATGGACGAAGCGATTTTGTAAGAAGTTCAAAACCTTCAAGGTGTACATATAAGTCACCTTTGCCAGAACGACCGATATAACCTTCAGCAGCAATAATATCGCCAAGGTCTAAACCTTTAATAGTTTCGAGCGTATCTTTTGGTAAACCCTTACGGTCAACATATAATTGGATACGACCAGTCATGTCTTGAATCACCATGAAAGAACCACGGTTTAACATGACACGGCCAGCAACTTTTACATAAACATGTTCAGCGCTTTCGATTTGTTCTTTAGACTGATCTTTAAATTGTTCTTGTAAATCAGCAGCGTAATGTTCACGTTTGAATGTATTTGGCCAAGGACTCTTTCCAGTTTCCTTTGCAACATCTTGGATTTGCTTTAATTTGGCATGACGCTGTGCAATTAAATCGTTTTCGGAAATAGTTGGTTCAGAAGTCGATTGAGCGTTTTGTTGCGTCATCTCTGCCTCGGTTAAGTAAAAATGAAGTGGCATAGCTTAACAGATTGCTGAGGTTTTTCGAACGATTTCAATCAAACAAAAACGAAAAAAGTCCAAGCCGTCAATCTGAGTGGACATTGAATGATAAAAATTACTTAGACCAATCGCTAAGTTCATTTTTTTTAGGTTTGAGTAAAATATAAAAAAATCCAAATAACCTCGATTTGAAAAGGCCCTATTTGCCTTTTATTTTATCTATGAGATTGTGTAGTAAATAATGAAAATTCTATTTTTACATGGCTTGGATTCTTCTCGTGAATCAACAAAATTTCATGCCATTTTACATCCTGAAAAATTTTGTATTGATGTTGATTATCGCAACCTAAGTTATGCCTCAGTTAAAGACTTTTATCATCAAGCGATTGAAACAATTAAACCTGATTTGTTAGTCGGTCATAGCCTCGGCGGTTATTGGGCTTTGAAAACTGCAGCTCAACATAAATTAGCTGTTATTGTTGCCAACCCAAGCCTTACACCTAATTTTCGTAATGATTACCCTCACCTTTGTGACGAAGATCTTGACCAATCTAACCCTAAAATGGCCTATTTAGAGTTAGGAGACGAGCAACTTGATATGTATCAAGTACAGGAAAAGCTGTCACCATATATGACAATAGAAACTTATGACGGAGGCCATCATCGGCTTGCTTATCCTTCTCGTCTTAATGATCTCATTACTAAAATTCATAAAAAATATTTTGCTTGAATTTACATATGACACATAATTTTCAAAAAACTTATTATGGAAAAAGATAACAAATTGAATTACAGAAACTTATTTTTCAGCCATTTGTTTTACAGCTTCAAAGCCTTGAACGAAGCCACTTTTTAACATACCGATGTACTCAGGTAAGGTGGCTAATTCTACTTTTACCGTTGTAGTATCCCCATTTTGACTTAAAAAATATTTTTCTAGCGAACCACTCCAGCCTTTCACCTCTTCACTTTCCAAGTCTTCCTTCCCGTCTTTAATCATTCCTAAATGTTTAAAAATTAGTACTTCAGGCTTTTTCATTTCTTCAATGGTCGAAACCATTCCATTACCTTCTCCATCTAGAAAATATGTTTTACCACCAACTTTCCAATCTGTGCGCATTGAAGAATCTGGAGCAAAGAATTTTGTCCATGCATTATAGGTATCGCTATTCCAGAGTACGTCCCATACTTTTTCTATAGGTGCTTTAATTTCTACTTCATATATTAGAGTTTCCATATTCGACTTCCTTATTCTCCGTTAATTAATTGTTCCATAAACTTTTCTGTTTTATATAAACATTAATTTATTTGTCCATTTATTAACCAGATTACTTTTTTAAGAACTTTATTTATATAAATGCTTTGCTCTTTTTGTAACCCTTCATATCACTCATCGTCTCCTTGCATGAATAAACTCTTAAAAACATATGATTTATTATGTGTTTATGTTGAAGTTTTGCCTAAATAACCATTTATTTGTCTCGATATGCCATTCATCTTTGCTTATGAATGATTAAACTCCCTTTATGCTTTACTTTAAATGTAGAACTGCGTAAAAATTTGATATCCGATCAAAGCGACATTAGTTATTATTGAGCGGATCGTAGTTATATTATTAATAGATGGAATAGTTTTACTGAAAGGCAGCTTTGAGCAAACTTATCAGTGCGGAGAGTCTCATGAAAAAATATCAATGTATCGTTTGTGGATGGATTTACGATGAAGCAGAAGGTTGGCCACAAGACGGCATTGCAGCTGGAACAAAATGGGAAGATATCCCTGATGACTGGACTTGCCCTGATTGTGGCGTTTCAAAAGCTGACTTCGAAATGATCGAAATCTAATGTCTTAAATTAAAAGGCCATGATTTACATGGTCTTTTTTATATATCACCAATCACCGTTTTAAATTAACAATTCTAATTCTGGAGAAAAAAATGCATCCAATCGTCATTATCGGATCAGGCATGGCGGGTTATACCTTAGCACGTGAATTCCGTAAGCTTAATCCAGAGCAAGAACTTGTGATGATTTGTGCGGATGATGCGGTGAACTATGCAAAACCAACCTTATCCAACGCTTTTGCAGGAAAAAAAGCCCCAGAACAGATTCCATTAGGTGATGCTGCAAAAATGAGTGCCCAACTCAATATGCGTATTGAACCTTTTACTTGGGTGAAAGAAATTTTAGCTGAGCGTCATGAACTTGTTCTAGAAAAAGACGGCGTTATTTCTCAGCAACCCTATTCAAAATTAATTTTAGCTGTCGGTGCTAACCCGATTCGCCTTGCTATTGCTGGTGATGGTAGTGATGACATCCATGTGGTGAACTCACTCATTGACTATCGTTCTTTCCGAGAAAATCTAGCTCAGCGCAAAGATAAACGTGTTGTGATTTTGGGTGCAGGTTTAATTGGTTGTGAATTTGCCAATGACTTACTTCATAGCGAATATGATGTAACAGTGATTGATTTAGCGCCTCAACCATTAGGCCGTTTATTACCTTCACACATTGCTTCAGCATTCCAGCAGAATCTTGAAGAAGCGGGTGTTAAATTTGCCTTAGGCACAACCGTTGAAAAAGTCAGTAAAATCAATAACGGTGAAGATTACGCGGTTACATTGGCAAATGGTCAGACTTTGGTTGCTGATATTGTGCTTTCAGCGATTGGCTTACAACCGAATATTTCTCTTGCTCAAAGTGCAAATATTCAAACCAGCCGTGGTGTGATTACCAATAGTTTACTTGAAACCAATCAAGCAGATATTTATGCGATTGGTGACTGTGCAGAAGTTAACGGTACCCTGCTTCCATATGTAATGCCAATTATGCAACAAGCCCGCGCTCTAGCAAAAACATTAAGTGGTCAACAAACAAATGTACATTACCCTGCTATGCCGGTTGCGGTAAAAACTCCGGCTGCACCGCTTACAGTTTTACCGGCACCGGTTGATGTGGATGTAAATTGGGAAACTGAAGAATTCGACGATGGTATGCTTGCTAAAGCAATTGACAATGAAGGAACATTGCGTGGTTTCGTATTGTTAGGTGCAACAGCAGGCAAGCAACGTTTAACTTTAACTAAGCTTGTTCCAGATCTTATTCCTGCCCAAGCATAAGGTTTAAATTGGGAATGCTCATGATCTTGAGTATTCCCTCAAGGAATGAATAACATGAATAGCGCCTTACAATTTAGTATTTCACCGTACACTCCATTTATGCAGGAAACCAAAGTCAATTTAGGCAATGGTATCGAGCTACATGTAGAAGTAGGTGGAAAATCAGAACATCCGACTATTTTGCTGATTATGGGTTTAGGTGCCCAAATGCTATTTTGGCCGGACTTTTTCTGCAAATCACTCATTGATCAAGGTTTTCGTGTTATTCGTTTTGATAACCGTGATATTGGCCTTTCTTCAAAAGTCCGCCATCAAGGTAAACGTTTAAATACCATGAAATTGATGGGACGTTTTGCTTTAGGGCTAAGAAATCAGGGTGCACCTTATACGCTCTATGATATGGCAGATGACGTTTCTATGCTTCTCGACCGTTTAGGAGTAAGCAGAGCACATGTGATTGGTGCCTCAATGGGTGGCATGATTGCCCAGATTCTCGCTGCAAAATATCCGGAAAAAGTAGAAAAATTAGGTTTGATGTTTACCAGTAATAATCAACCGTTTTTACCGCCACCGTTCCCTAAGCAACTTTTAAGCTTGATTGGCAAGCCAGAATCACATGATGAAGAAGGAATTGTGAATCACAGTTTAAAATTATTCCAATTGATTGGTTCTCCTGGTTATATTAACCATATTGAAGCCGTTCAAACTGCAAGAAAACTTTATCAACGTAGCTACTATCCTGCTGGTGTACTTCAACAGTTTTTAGCAATATTATGTACAGGTTCCTTACTGCAACTGGACCGTGAAATTAAGCAACCCACTTTAGTCTTGCATGGCTCTCGTGACCGCTTACTTCCACCGAGTCACGGTAAGGCCGTAGCAAAAGCAATTTCCGGTGCTAAGTTTGAATTAATTGATGGAATGGGGCATGATATCCCTGCCCATTTTATTCCACAGCTTAGCGGTTTATTTGCGCATCATTTTAAATCATCATACTAGGACACTATGGCTGCATTACCCTCACTAAGACAGCTATCATATTTAGTTACGTTGTCGGAAACTTTGCATTTTACTGAAGCAGCACGTCGCTCTTTTGTTACCCAATCGACTTTATCGGGCGGCATTATGGAGCTGGAAAGGCTACTAGGTGGCGTTCTGGTTGAGCGTGACCGTCAGAATGTGCGTTTAACGCCATTAGGTGAGCAAGTTGTTGCTCGAGCCCGTGTATTGCTAGCAGATGCTCAGGATTTAATGCGTTTAAGCCGTGAAATGAGTGAACCATTAACAGGTGATCTTCATTTGGGTGTTATTCCAACAATTGCACCTTTTATCCTGACACGGTTACTTGATGAAGTGCATCAACAATTACCGAAGATTCAATTGCATTTACATGAAGCTCAAAGTGAGAAAATTGTAGAGCGCCTAGAACATGGTAATTTGGACATGATTGTCCTTGCCCTACCTTTTGACACAAGAAGTTTAAAAGTAGCTGAAATTTCAAAAGAAAATTTATATCTTGTTTGTAGTAAACAAGATACAAATGCACTTCAAGCAAATTCTCTTGATGATCTCGATTTATCACGTCTTATTTTGCTTGAAGAAGGCCACTGTTTACGTGATCACGTATTAAGTGCCTGTCCAATTGGTGAACGTAAAAACGATAACCGCTTAAAAGCAAGTTCTCTACCAACATTGGTTGAGATGGTTTCTTCCGATTTAGGCTTTACTCTTTTACCAGAAATCGCAATTGAAAATAGTATGATCAAATTTAATGATCAGATTACTGCAAAACCAATTGAAGACGCACCTAGCCGTACTTTAGCACTTGTTACCCGTAAAAGTACGCCGTTGCAAAGTGAGTTTGATGTTCTTCTACAAATCATGCAGAAAATTACCACAAACTTACATGAATAAAAAAAGGAGTCTTCAGACTCCTTTTTATTTTACTGTGCTGTTAGAGAAGCCCATTTAAATACCCAAGCCGATCTCAAATCCAAGCTATCATCTGCAATTATTTTTTCTCGAATAATTTGTGCAATTGCGTAGTCATTGGCAGGGTCGACCATGACCCGTATTCCTTTGGTAGTTGGGCTGGTAACAACTTTATACCCTTTAGCCTGTAATTGGGACTGAATCATATTTGCTTTATTTTGATTAGATACCAAAGCAACTTGCACCATCCATTTTTTTTCACCGTTTTCTAAAATTTCTTTCGCGACCGCTGCATCAAGTTGCTTTTTCTTCTCAATATTTTTCTTTTCTTCAATTTTTTTTAACTGATTATCGTCAATTTTCTTTTGTGCTAACAATTCCTCTTGAGTAAGTTTTCTTTTCTGAATCACGATTGTCTTATTTTGTATTTCATTCTTCTTATTTTTCTCTCTAGAAGGATGTATAAAATAAGGATATATCATTTGATCATCAAATTTCTGAAATACAATAATATCTCCATAGCACTTCTGATCCGCATAAGCAGTCACTGGCATTAACCCCAAAAATATTCTAATAAATAAACTTTTAATAAAGCCTTGCATATTATTCACTTACCAAAGTTAAGTATATTTAATGCGGCGTATTAAAGTAGATTTCTTGTGATTTGTATATTTTTAAAATTCAATGTTTTATGTAAAGAATCACATATTTTTCAAACATATTGCCTTAATTCAAATTATTGCCGTTTATCCTACAACCATTTAGAAAAATTAATTAAATTATTATGAAATTCAGTTAATTAAAAAGCCGACATGATATCGGCTTTTTTAAAAATAATTTTTTATTTAAAAGTTTCTAATAATTCTCTTTGAGCATTATGTAATTTTTCGCCTGCGGCAGGCTGGGCACGTACCCATGTACCATCGCCCTGTAATAACCAAGCTTGCTGATTATCTTGTAAATAATTAAGGAGTCCTTGCTGATAAATACGTTTTTTCAAAGCAGGATCTTCAATTGGGAAGCATGCTTCAACACGATTAAATAAGTTACGATCCATCCAGTCCGCACTTGAACAGTAAATACGAGCATCGCCATTATTACTAAAGTAATAAACTCGAGTATGTTCAAGGAAACGACCTACAACTGAACGTACCCGAATGTTTTCCGATAAATTTGGTAATCCCGGACGTAAACAGCAAATCGAACGAATAATGAGATCTACCTGCACCCCTGCTTGAGAAGCTTCATACAATTTATTAATAAGCTGAACTTCAGTTAAAGCATTTACCTTGACAATAATTTGGGCTTTACGACCAGCCTTTGCATTGGCAATTTCTTCATCAATAAAGTTGATGAGCTGAGCATGCAGAGTAAAAGGTGCATGGAGTAACTTTTTCAGTTTTGCCATTTTACCCATACCCGTAAGCTCTTGGAAAATACGGTGTACGTCTTCACACAAGTCTTTATCGGTGGTCATTAGGCCGTAATCGGTATAAATGCGAGCATTCATAGCATGGTAGTTACCCGTTCCTAAATGAACATAACGCACCAGTTTGTTGTTTTCACGGCGTACTACCATAATCATTTTGGCATGGGTTTTATAACCCACAATACCGTAAACAACGACTGCTCCTGCTTCTTGTAAAACGTTAGCCACTTCGATATTCGACTCTTCATCGAAACGGGCACGTAATTCAATTACCGCCGTCACTTCTTTACCATTACGCGCGGCTTCTGCTAAAACTTGAACAATTTCCGAGTCTGCACCACTACGATAAAGTGTCTGTTTAATTGCGAGTACTTGCGGATCACGTGCTGCTTCACGGAGTAACTGAATAACAGGTGCAAAAGACTCAAATGGGTGATGAAGTAAGATATCCTGCTTTTGCATAGCCGAGAAAATACTCTCGGTCTTTTTAAATACTTTTGGTACGACTGGCGTGTGTGAATCGTAACGCAAATGAGGGCGTTTAAAGTTCGAAACCAGACGAGCCAAGTTTACAGGACCATCAACTTTATATAATTGTTCTTCGTTTAAGTCGAACTCTTCAAGTAGATATTCATAAATATGCTGTGGACAATTTTGGGTTACTTCTAAGCGTACTGCACGACCAAATCGGCGTGAACTTAACTCACCTTTTAACGCTTTTGCCAAATCTTCAACGTCTTCGTTAAGTGCCAAATCGGCATTACGAGTTACACGGAATTGATAGCAGCCAGTTGCAGTCATGCCCGGGAACAAGTCTGAAACATGTTCATGAATAATTGCAGACAACATGACGTGATGTTCTTTACCACCCGTTAACTCATCTGGTAATCGTACAACACGTGGCAATGAACGTGGGGCTGGTACAACAGCCAAATCAATTTGTCGCCCGAACGCATCTTTACCTTCTAAAGTCACAATAAAGTTCAGACTTTTATTGACTAAACGCGGGAATGGATGGGCTGGATCTAAACTGATTGGAGTTAAAACAGGCGCAACCTGTTCCTGAAAATATTTTTTTACCCAAGCTGATTGAGCTGGTGTTAATTCACCACGACGTAAAAAGCAAATATCTTCTTCACGTAACTTAGGTAAAATTTCTTCGTTTAAAATACGATATTGGCGCTCAATTGCAGCATGAGCAGTTTCAGAGATTTTTTGTAAGACTTGTCTTGGTGTTAAACCGTCCGGGCTTCGACTTTCATTGCCTAGAGCGAATTGCTCCATAACACCTGCCACACGAATTTCAAAAAACTCATCTAAATTACGCGAAAAAATGAGTAAGAAATTCATTCGTTCCAGTAATGGATGTAAAGGGTCGACGGCCTGTTCCAATACGCGCAAATGAAAGTCAAGAATAGACAATTCACGATTAATATAACGGTCATTATAACTATATTCTGTTGGGGTCGTTGCTGTAATCGCTGTATTCATGTCTAACCTAATCTCTTTCCAACCAAAATCTCTGCAAAATAGTATGCTGCAAAATTATGTCAATTTGATAAAAACTAAAAAAATAACACATCTTTAAAACAGTGTTATTCAGGAATTTGGGTGCTATTCATATAACGTAAAATAACGCGTTTTCGATATTGTAGTTTACGATCATTGCGATGATCTTGATAATATTTCGGATCAGGCAATAACGCGGCTAAAAAAGCAGCTTGTTCACGCGTTAAGCTTTTGGCACTTTTGCCGTAATAATATTGGGCCGCTGCTTCAACGCCATATAAATTTTTGCCAAATTCAACAGAGTTCATATACACCTCAAGAATTCGACGTTTCGACCACATACGCTCCATCATCCATGTCGCTACAGTTTCTTGACCTTTACGAATAAATGAACGCTTATTATATAAGAACAAGTTCTTTGCAAGTTGTTGAGATACGGTAGAACCACCAGCAACGACCTCTCCTTGCTCATTGTTACGCTCTAGCGCAAAACGAATACCATCCCAGTCAAAACCATGATGATGAATAAATTTTGCGTCCTCCCCTGCTAAAATTGCATGTTTGAAATTGTCACTAATATCATCATAGTCAAGCCATTCATGAACAATCGGCTCAGATGGATCTGACCAATAATCAATTCGCATAAACATGGTGGTATCAACTTCATGCGTACGCCACCAAACCAAACTTGAGAAGATCCAAAGCTGAATAAGGAGAATTGCCCCAATAAAAATTAACAACACGCGAACAATAAAGGCTTTCATGTTCGTCCTGATCTCCTGTATTCAACTTTTTTCATGTTAAGCTGTAAAGCATGTTCATATATAACAAAAGCATAGCATGACTCAATATCAGCCTCCGCACATTAATCGTAAACTCAATGTACAAGCTTGGTGGCTGACCGCCCTACTGATCTCGATTAATGTAGGTTTGTTCATCTGGCAAATTGTATCTGGGGTGGACATAAGTGACCCAGCTATAAAAGATGCACTTCGCTGGGGAGCAGATTTTACACCACTTACTTTCTCTGGACAGCCAGAACGTTTATTTACCAGCATGTTTTTTCACTTTGGTATTATTCACCTTATGCTCAACATGTGGGCTTTATATATTTTTGGTAATGTCGCTGAAGCTTTATTTGGACGTTTATACTTTATTGGTCTGTATTTACTTGCAGGCTTGTTTGGTAGCCTTTTGAGTAGTTATATTAATATTCAAAATGGGCATGAATTATTACAACATTTTGATCAGAGCTTACTTCCCCATGTCAGTGCTGGTGCTTCGGGCGCTGTGATGGGATTAGGTGCAGCATTAACTGTTCTTTCTTTATTTCCGCCGCTGCCTCATCAAGCTTATATACTTGATAAAAAAGCATTATTAATGATTATGGCGATTAACCTTATTTTCGGTTTTGTCGCAACAGGTATTAATAATGCTGCACATGTCGGCGGTATGATTATGGGTGCCTTACTCGCATTCATTTGGTATTTAAGCTACCGCACTCAATTTAAAAGCCTCCTAAAATTCTTAGGGTTAGTGGGAGGACTTTTCATGACTGTCGGCTTCTATGTTTACTGTAATCAGCTTAACTCACCATTACTTCCACTTTGGCATGAGGTTTTAATTCAGAACCCAGAAATACTCCCCTAACTTAAATCTGGTTCAGCTCACGTAAACTTTGTAGTGGCGGTAAATTACACAGATAACCGAGTCGATATCGGCCAATCAGAGCGCAAAGCAACATCATGGCAAATGGTAAAATCAACCATATTTCAATATGCCACTGTAAAGCCATATTCATTTTATAACTTGCAATAGCGCTAATTACCTCGGCAAAACAGCAGGCAACAATGCCTGCTAACAAACCTAAAAAACCAATTTCCAGACTGAGCATCTGCTTCATTTTATTTTTAGAGAGACCAAATGAACGCAACAAAGCCACTTCCCGACGGCGTTCATCCATTAATAGATTTAAACAAGCAATTAAAACAAGTATTCCAGAAAAGCCAACTAAAGCTGCAAGCACAGTCACGATTTTGACTAGAACGTTCATTAAGCGTTTTACTTCATCTAAAATTCGATCAACATCAATAAAAACCGTATTTGAGAATTGCTGAATCATATGGATCATTTTAGGTTGATCTTGCTTAGGCACATAAAAACTACCCAAGTAACTACCAGCATTTTCATCTAAAGTTTTAGGCGAAAAAATAAAGAAAAAATTAGGACTAAAGCTTTCCCACTCAACGCTCCGAAAATTTATAACTTTAGCTTGCAAGGTACCTTCTGGCAGACTAAAAGTAAGCCTGTCACCAATCTGGATTCCTAAACTTTCTGCTGTTTTACTCTCAACTGAAACTTGGCCTACTGCATTAAATTCCGCTTGACCTTTTGTAATGACATTGTCATTTGGTAAAGCACTCGACTGAGTTAAATTTAATTCGCGGCGTAAAGCGTTATTTTGCTTTATAGCTTCTTCTGAAAAAGGTACATCATTCTTTGCGAGTAACCGCCCACGAATGTTTGGATATAACGGTGTACTTTGCCAACCATTTTGCTTTAACTGTTGCTCAAAAGCTTTTAAATCAAATGGTGGTAGGCCATAAACAAACTGGTTTGGTGTTCCCTCTGGTAATTGCTGTTGCCAACGCTCTAATAAATCTGTTCTTAATACACTTAACACGGTAATGAGGCTTAAACCCAAAGCCAGTGCTGTAATTTGTAAGGCACTTTGCGATGCTGAACGAATATAAAAAGACAAACGGGTTTTCATCTTTTTTAAAGCACGAAGCAATAGCCAGACAACGGTGTAAAGTAAAATGCAAAGCAGAATAATCGCTGTTAGCACCCAAATACTGAGCATTAAATTTTCACTTAAAACTAAGCTAAAAATAACAAGACTGGTAATACCAGCAAAGAACATAAAGAATAACGATTTTCGAGATTTGGCTTGCTCGCGAATAACACGGATGGGAGGAGTATTTAACAACTCCCAAATGCTTGGCAAAATGAATCCAAGTAGCACAATTACACTGGTAAAAATGGCAATTGGTAAGGGACCAAGTAAAAAACCAACCACAGAGAAACTTAACTCTAGTTGTGGAATCAGTTGTAGCATGAGCTCAAGCAAGCCATAGCCCATCATTATTCCTAAGAGACTACCGATCACAATCGAAATTGCACTGACTACACAAAGTAGCCCAATATAGGCCCATAAAATTTGAAACTTACTCGCACCTAAACAACGTATTAAAGCAATGTGATCTTGGTTTTGCTGAACATATCTTTGACTCGTTAAAGCAATGGCGATACCACACAATAAAATCGTTAAAATATTGGCCAATTGCAAAAAGGTATCTAGGTTTTCTAACGGACGTAATAATCTGCTATTTGATTCACTGGCATCGCGTAAACGTAACCCTATGGTTTCTTCCTGTTCATTTGCAGGTTGATGTTGTTGCTTAAATTGCCTTGAAAATGACTGAACATGTTCAGGCTGACCAGACATTAACAGTCGATAATCGATTCTACTGCCAGTTTGAATTGCATGGGTTTTAACAATATCTGCTTGATGAATAATGACAGTAGGCGAAAAACCAGAAAAACCAAGTTCTTGATTTGAATCTCGCACAATCACGCCACTAAAGCGAAATGCCGCATCTGCAATAGATACCATATCGCCTAGTTTAACTTTAAGTAAATCGGCTGCCCTTTGACTCAACCATACTTCACCTGGTTGGATACCACGCGCTATAGGTTCAATCTCAAGCTTTCCTCTTAATGGGAATGCAGGTTCTATTGCTTTTACATTGACCATGACAAACTGATCTTGAGTATGTGCCATTGAACTAAACATGGTCACATTAGTCTGCTTTAAGCCAAGCTGATCTGCCCTTTTTTGCCATTTTGCGTCTATAGGTTCATTATTCGACAGAACCAAATCTGCTGCTAACATTTGCGCTGCTTGTAGACTTACCGCATTTTTAACTTGGTCATTACTAAACTTAAGAGCGGTGGTTGCACTGATCGCAAGTGAGAGCGCAATAATAAGTAAATATAAGCCCCCGGTACGAAAGCTTTGTAACAAAAGTGGTTTGAGAAGATTACGCATAGTTTAACCACCCTGTACCGTCTTTAGTCGGCCATCATCTAACTCCACATGTCGTTGGCAAAGTGCTGCCAAATTACGATCATGTGTGACCAAAATAAGGGTGGTACCAAGCTCTCGATTTAAATCAAAAAGAAGGGTTTCAATTTCTTGTGCGGTTTGGCCATCAAGGTTTCCGGTGGGTTCATCGGCAAAAATAATTTGTGGCTCGGCAATGAGAGCCCGAGCAATTGCCACACGTTGTTGCTCGCCGCCAGATAAGACCTTAGGTGTTTGTTCAGCTTGACGGCTTAATCCTACCCGATGCAGCCAATCTAAGGCTTTTTGTTCAGCTGTTTTATAATCAAAGTCTTTACGTAACCGAAGCGGTAACATCACATTTTCAAGGGCATTTAACTGTGGCAAAAGCTGGAAAGACTGAAATACAAAACCAATATGGTGCATTCTGATTTGGGCACGTTGCTCTTCTGTTAACTCATGAACCGCCTGACCACATAACCACACCTCACCTTCAGAGGGTTGGTCTAAAGTCGCTAAAATACCCAGTAAAGTTGATTTTCCTGAACCAGAACGTCCTGTAATTGCTACCTGCTCCCCTTCATAAATCTCTAAATCAATATTTTTTAAAATCGTAAATTGATTTTGGTTAATCTGAATAGTTTGTGTAACTTGATGGGCAGCAATGATAGGTTGTGGCATGATGTGAACAGTCCTATATATTGAGTATTCGGGTCGAAACACAAATGTATAAATCTTATTTGTTTGGTTCTAAAAGTCTCTTGCTCATCTCATTGAGCATGTTGCCCATGTTCGTCTCGGCAAAAACTATTTTAATTTTAGGAGATAGTATCAGTGCCGGTTATGGAATAGACCCTAAACAAGGTTGGGTACAATTACTACAAAAACGTTTAGACCAACAGTATCCCAAACAACATAAAGTGGTCAATGCAAGTGTGAGTGGGGAAACCACTAGTGGCGCTTTGGCACGATTACCAAAACTTTTACAAACTTATAAACCCGAGGTAGTTGTTATTGAATTAGGCGGGAATGATGGCTTACGTGGACAACCACCACAAATGATTCAAAAAAATCTGTCTCAGCTCATTCAATTAAGCCAGAAGCAAAAAGCTAAGGTTATTCTTTTTGGTATGAAGATTCCGCCCAATTATGGCACGGCTTATAGCAAAGCATTCGAAAATAACTACAAAACTGTAAGTCAAAAATATCAGGTGAAATTGCTACCCTTTTTTCTTGATGGCGTCGCTGGGCAAAAGCAACTAATGCAAAATGACTTGATTCATCCAAATGCCCAAGCACAATCAAAATTACTGAATTTAGCTTACCCATACATAAAAGGTGCCCTATAGGCACCTTTTAGTTTTAAATATTTTTATTATGATCAGAAATCAAAGAAAGTAACTTCACCAGTTTCTAGCGAATATTCAGCACCAACGACAATCAGTTCACCTTTTGCAATTAGATTTTCTAATACAGCCGAACCATGACGTAATTGGTTTACCGAAGCAAATACGTTTGAACGCACCGCATGACATGAGAGTTTTTTCAAGTCATTTTTTAAATCAGTCTGCATTAAAATCTCAACTGATGGACGAACACGGTTCACAATCGACATTAAGTTAGAAGATGGCGGGTGCTCAGGGTTCATCAAGGTATCAATTGTCGCTTGAATCGCGCCGCAATGACTGTGTCCTAATACAACTACAACCGGACAGTCATAACGTTCTGCCGCGAACTCAACACTACCAACTTGTGAAGGTGCAACAACATTACCAGCAACACGGATTACGAATAAGTCACCAAGACCTTGATCGAATACCATTTCTGCTGGTACACGAGAATCTGAACAGCCTAATACAATTGCAAATGGATTTTGATCCTTTGCCATTTCAGCGCGTTCATGATGTGATAAGGTTTTTGCAAGGGAAGTATTTCCATTTACAAATCGTTGATTACCTGCTTTCAAACGATCTAAAACTTCTTGCGCAGTAGGCATTTTATATTTCCATTGTTTTTTCAAGGTTAGAAATCATTTTAATGTGTCAAAATTTGAATGTCACTGACAAAAAATAAATCCTTTTTCAGGAAAATTTTTTAAAACTTTAATTAGTTTTATAAGGAAGATCACCGCACAATTACCTACTGTTTAGTGAAAAAATAGACATACTTTAGTTTATAGATTGACTATAATTTTCTTGATTCCAAACGTTTGGCAAATGACTCATTGGCAAAGTTTTTCAATAATTTTTCAAACTCGCTTAAGCATCAAGGATGAAATCTATGACAAGGCTGTCCGCCCCAATTAAAGCCTCTATGAAAAAAACTGCTACTGCACTGACTTTGGCTTGTAGCTTATTGTCAGTCATGAGCATTTCTCAAGCGCAGGCAGCCGATAATATTGATGTCAGCTTTCAAACAATATTACAGCAAGAACGTAACTGGGCAGGACTGCAAAGCAAAAGCCTAAAGGTGGGTGATATCACTTGGTCATATAGTGAAGGTGGCTCTAGCACAAAGCCAACTTTACTACTCATTCATGGCCTAGCGGGCAGTCGAGATAACTGGAACCGAGTTGCCCATTATCTAACGACAAATTATCACGTTATTATTCCTGACTTACCGGGCAGTGGCGAAACTATCGTCTCGCACGACTTTGATTATTCGGTTCCCAACTTAGCTGAAAAATTACGTCGCTTTGTTGAAGCCGCCAATTTAAAAGGCCCAATTCATATTGCTGGGCACTCACTCGGCGGATCTATTGCCCTACTCTATGCTGGACAATATCCATTTGAAACTAAAAGTCTATTTTTAGTCGATAGCGGTGGTATTTTCCGTTCTGCCAACACAATTTATCTAAAAGATCCAACCTATCTAAAACAACTTTTAGTCTCTAAAAAAGGTGATTTTAATTATTTATTAAAACAAACCATGTTTAATCCTCCGTTTATTCCTAAAGAGTTCCTGCAAGCTCAAGAAAAACTGATGATTAATCAAGCACCTCAAACACAGAAACTGGTTGATCAATTGATTGCACTCAATAAAGTCTATACCCCAGATTCATTTGCCGTACTTACTAAAACGATTGACGCCCCTACACTCATTTTATGGGGTAAACAGGATAAAATTATTAATGTAGAAGTAGCAAACGAGCTAAAACGGCTTTTAAAAAATGCCCAGCCTCCAGTTATCTTAGAAAACGTAGGTCATATGCCAATTTTGGAAGCTGAACAGTTAGTTATCCAACAATACGTACCGTTTTTACTGAAAGTAGAAACAAACCAGTCGTCAAAAACGACAACACCTTAAATAAAACTTCCGACTTGTGAGACCTTATGTCTACCCAACCCATGATTGAAAAACTTATTGAAGCTCATCTAGATTTTTTAGATGAGCAATTTGCTCAGACTCAGGTGATCCAACAAGAGTTTGAGCAGTTTTATCATTGGTTGGGGAGTCGACAATTACAGCACCTTTGGACGTTTGAACAGGTTCAACAGCTCATTCAAAAGCAGATTTTAGACACACCCGCTTCGGATTTTCTTATTGAACAGATTGCTGAGCATATCCGCTTTGCACTGATTCATCCTGCAAATGACACAACAACTGTTGAAGATGTTATTCCTGTTTTAACCATTGATCGAATTGCACAATACGTAGCAAGTAAAGAAGAGCACCGTAAAAAACTCATTAAAACAATTGTGAATAACCCTGCCTTTTCAGCACTGTTGACTCAATTGATTCAGCAAACAATGCATGATTATTTAGATGAATCTATGTCAAAACGCGTACCCGGTGTAGGTCGTTTTATGAAGATGGGCAAATCTGTATTAGAAACAGTAACCGACTCTAATCTTGACAATACCATTAACCATTACTTGCAAAAGAATATTTTAAAACTCAGCCAGATGAGTGAGCGTGTTTTAAACCAACATTTTGACAATGATAAGCTCTACCATTTTCAGGCAAATGTTTGGCATAAAGTTAAAACCTCACCACTTTCTGTTTTAAAAAACTATATAGAAGTTCAAGATTTAACAAAAACCGTTGGCCTAGGACATGAAATCTGGGACCACATTCGTCAAACTGATTATCTAAAACAGCAAGTAGATGATGGTATCTATACTTGGTATGTACGTAATCAGGAACGTAATTTTGATTTGTTGCTCCGTGATCTTAATATAGACGAAAATTTAGTGAAGCATGAACTCACCGAATTGCTTGCACCCGTACTACAACAATTAGTCACAACAGGACATTTAAGACGTCGTGCCCGTGTATACTTAGAGAAGTTTTATTATTCAGAAAAAGCATTAGAGATTTTAAATAACAAAGACGCTTAAAGCGCCTTTGTTATTTTATTGATTAGAAAGAATATTTTAAAGATGCGTAATAAGCTCGACCTGGCTCATTATAAGTTTGGCTAATAGAATTACTGTCTCTTAAAATTTGTTTATCAAACAGATTACTCACACCAACACGCGTACTAATTTGGTCTGAAAACTTATAACCAACATTAATACCAGCGGTACTATAACTTTTTACCGTACTTGGCTTAAGCGCAGAATTCGCACCTCCTGAACCTATACCGGATTCAAGTCTATTCTCTGCAAATTGACGTGATTTTTGACGACCATATTGAGTAAATACAAAATTTACATCCAATTGATCAGTAATGTCATAATCAAAAATTGAGTTAATTGTATAGATTGGAACTAAAGATAATGGATTCCCAGTTTGCTTGTCTTTCGAGTCCATCATGTAGGTAAAGTTATTAGTCCAGCGGATATCACCGAAGTCTAACCCCAAACTTCCCTCAAAACCTTGAATTAGAGCTTTAGGCGTATTTTCCCAACGCAAAATATTCCACTTCGTATTGGTCACAGCTCCTGTATTTGCATTTGTACTTGAGCCATCAACTGTTCCGACAACATGAGTACCCGCAACAATCTTATCTTTATAATCATTACGGAACCAAGTTAAGCTCGCATTCACGATATCTTTTTGGAACTGAATACCGAGCTCTTTGTTTACCGATGTTTCAGGTTTTAAATCACCATTACCTTGTAATAAACAACGCGACTCAATATTAGCAGGGCAGCCATTGCCATTTGTACTTAATAAATACCCTTCGGCATTTTGATACATATTTGGTGCTTTATAAGCTTTTGCTACCCCACCTTTTAAAGTGAAATAATCATTGAGTTTTTGAGTAATATTTAAGCTTGGGCTCCAATTAGAACCAGATTTACTATGGTCATCAAAACGTAAACCTAATACAACATCTGTGCTGTCTGTAACTTTCAGGTTATCTTCAATATATGCAGAAGCAATACGTGACTCCATTTTACTACGATCACCTTTCGCCAATTGATCGCCATAACCTGAACCACTGCTGTCTTTACCTTGAGTTGTCGAGACATTATCTTTAAATCTGTCTTCAACCCATTCGGTACCTACAGTTAATACTTGGGGTAAATAGTATTCAAAAGGAATATTAGCCTCGCCGTTAAAGCGAAGAGTTTCTAAACGCGAAGTGGCTTTATCATCAAGATTATTAATTTTTCCTTCTACACTTCCCGCCAAGCCTTCAGGTAGACGTTTGTTATGGGTCTTATCATATTGAGCAACTAACTTACTCTTACCCCAAGACCAATCACCTTCGTGCGTTAATGCATAGCTATCACGATACATGGTATTGGTTTCTTTACCAATGAGCTGCGAAAGAATCGCATCCGCTTCAGCATTTGCATTTAACTGAGAGTCACCAGAATAAATATTACCTTGTTTGCTAGAAGAAATATCGAGCAAGACAATTTGCTGGTCTGTTGCCTGCCAAGCTAAACGGCCTGAAATATCTTTATTTTTAACACCTTCACGGCCAGCTGCGGTACTACCAATTGATTTATTAATATCAACATCGTCAGCTTCTGTTTTATTATAATTACCATATAAACGATAAGATAAAACGTCCTTAATTAGTGGCCCACTTACGTTAAAACCAACACGATTTGATGAACCTTCTTTGGAGTCTTCAGGCTGTGAAGTATAAAATTCTACTGAACCATGAGTTTCATTAGTCACTTTTTTAGTAATGATGTTAACCACACCACCTGCCGCACCAGAACCATATCGAGCAGCTGCTGGTCCGCGTAAAACTTCGATCGACTCGATGGCTTCTGCTGGTACCCAGTTTGAGTCGCCTCGTGTATCACGCTCTCCTTTCCAGCCATAACGGACTGAATTACGAGAGTTAATTGGTTTACCGTCCACTAAAATAAGCGTGTTTTCAGGACCCATTCCGCGAATATCAATTTGTCTATTATTGCCACGCTGCCCTGTAGCACTATTGCCTGTCAGGTTGACACCTGGCATACGACGTACATAGTCAGAAATATCATTACGAACTGGTAGTTTTTCTAAATCTTCTTTGGTAATAACCGATACACCGAGCGATTGCTTCACTTGCTCTTCAGCTGTTACGAAAATTGTTTCCAATTTCACAGGTTCAGCAGGCTTTTCTAATGTTTGTTCAGCTTGTTCTTGCTCATTTTGTGCAGCAAAAGCCATAGACATCATACTTGCCAGTACTGAAACAGAAAGCACTGACTGGATAATACGCTTCGACATAAGTATTCCCAATATATTGATTTATTAAACATCTCTCATTTTCAGTTTCGCATTGTAACAAATATAAATAAAATTACAAATGATATTGATAATAATTATCATTATTTATATTGAATAATAAAAAAACCTCATTCCGAGGCTTTTTTATTTCACTTTTCAAATAATTTAATTATTTGAAATAAGCACCTTCTGCTTGTGTATGGTCTGTTTGGTCAACCACACGTTGTAGTTCAGGAATGTGTTCTTTCAAAGTTGTTTCAACACCTTGTTTTAAAGTCACATCAATTGCTGAACAACCTTGGCAACCGCCACCAAATTTCAATACAGCAGTAAGCCCGTGTTCAGGGTCATCTTGCACTTCAACTAAGCTACAGTTACCGCCGTGTCCTGCAAGACCCGGGTTAATTTCTGCTTGAAGTACATAGGTAATACGCTCTTCAATTGATGCATCTGGCCCTACGCGCGGCACTTTAGAGTTTGGTGCACGGAAAGTTAACTGACCACCAAAACGATCTTTGTTGTAGTCAATAACAGCGTCTAAAAGATAAGGGATAGACGGCGCATCAATATATGCAGGGAAATCAGGATAGTCCTGTTTATAATCTGTCGGCACCACTTCTTCTGGTGCACTATATGCCATACAGCACTCTGCACGTGGTGTACCCGGATGTTCAACAAAAATTCGAACGCCAATTCCCGGAGTATTTTGCTTCGCCAATAATTCGTGCAAATACTCTTGTGCAGATGGTGTAATCAAAAGGTTCGGAATTTCTTCTGCAACAGCAGTGTTGGTGTTCTCAGTCGACATAACAATATTCCTCAAGCTGATGCCTTTATATTAACCGAAGATGAGGTGGATTTAAAAAAAATCAACTAAATTTGTCGGATTTATACACAACAGGGTTTCAAGTTGTGTTTTTAATGGCATTATTGCCATCAGTATTGATCATTTTTAAATATTTCTTATGTTGCATTTGCCGTTTAATCACACCATTACTCTTATTATTATTACGGTCATTGTGTCTTTACTTGCTTTTAGCAATCAAAATGTCATGAACCGTCTGATCTTCTGGCCGCCTGCAATGCAACGTGGACAATTTGATCGATTCATTACTCATGGTTTTATCCATGCAGATGGTACTCATTTGCTCTTTAATATGATTACCCTGTTTTTCTTTGGCAGCATCATCGAAAGTTTTTATCGCCAATATTTTTATGACATGGGTTTTGTGCTGTTCTATTTAGGCGGATTAATTTTTGCGATCTTGCCAAGCTACCTACAACATAAAAATGATGCAAACTGGGCAAGTCTAGGTGCTTCAGGAGCCGTATCTGCTGTTCTGTTTGCCTATATTCTATTTCAGCCGTGGAAGCTGATTTTTGTATTTTTCATCCCTGTGCCAGCTATTATTTTTGCAGTTCTCTATGTTGCTTATAGTATTTGGGCAGGTAAACGTGGCAATACGCATATTAATCATAGTGCCCATTTATGGGGTGCGGCTTACGGCGTAATTGTAACGATTTTGATTGAGCCAAGAGTGATTCCTCATTTCTTAGATCAACTTACTCGCCTACCTTTTTAAATGCATATTTTTGAGAAAAGCCCAATATGGGCTTTTCTTTTTTTCTCATTTATTTATCAAGATAAATTCTCAGATATTTTTCTGATTTTCTTTGATCAATTCCTTGTTTTGATTGCAAAAACCATCTGATTAAACTCAAGCACAATTCTTTTAATAATTCAGATGATACAATGAAGTACAAAGCTCTTCTATCTAGTCTTTCCATTGCTTTATTTAGCTTATCTTTAGCTGGATGTAACGATAATGATTCACAAGAAACTGCGGTAAGTACACCAAAGCAGCCGA
Source organism: Acinetobacter sp. FDAARGOS_559 (assembly GCF_003940475.1). Classification (NCBI taxonomy): domain Bacteria; kingdom Pseudomonadati; phylum Pseudomonadota; class Gammaproteobacteria; order Moraxellales; family Moraxellaceae; genus Acinetobacter; species Acinetobacter sp. FDAARGOS_559. The sequence continues at coordinate 3,476,690 of NZ_RKJG01000005.1, read as the reverse complement.
ATATTTTATTCATTATGGCCGATGACTTAGGCTATTCAGATTTAGGAGCTTTTGGTGGTGAAATTCATACCCCAAACATTGATAGTTTAGCGCAAGAAGGTCGAATTTTAACTGACTATCACACTGCACCTACATGCTCGCCTACTCGTTCACAACTCATTTCTGGTACTGATCATCACTTGGCAGGCATAGGTGCTATGGCAGAGCTTACCCCTGATCATTTAAAAGGACAGCCTGGCTACGAAGGCTATTTAAATGAACGCTCACTATCGATTGCTCAGGTGCTCAAAGATAATGGTTATCGAACTTATATTAGCGGTAAATGGCATTTGGGATTAACACCTGAAACCAATGCGCATGCCAAAGGTTTTGATCATTCATTTACCTTATTACAAGGTCTAGACCATCACTTTAAACAAGCCCCAAGTGCCTTTAAACGGAACTCGACGTATACCGAAGATGGACAAATTATTCCTGTTTCAGCATTGCCTGATGACTTCTTCTCGACAAACTATTTTACCGACAAATTGCTGAGCTACTTAGAGTCAGGCAAAAATAGTGGCAAACCATTTTTTGCCTATGCAGCCTATACAGCACCCCACTGGCCTATACAAGCGCCAGCAGAATACCGTGAAAAATATCGTGGCGTTTATAACGTTGGTTACGATGCTATCCGTAACGCTCGTATTGCACGCCAAAAACAGCTTGGAATTATTCCAGTAAACTTTGAGGCTGCAGAACCAATTGCATCTCAAAATGCACCACAAAAATATGGCAAGTGGAATGAGTTAACAGCTGAACAAAAAGCGCTTGAAGCACGCAAAATGGAAATCTACGCAGGCATGGTAGAAAATCTTGATGCCAATGTAGGCCGAATTATTCAATATCTCAAACAAAATAACCTTTATGACAACACTTTAATTTTCTTTGTTTCTGACAATGGCGCAGAAGGTTTTGTTCGCGGAAGCTATGGCAGTGAATCAGGTTTTGATAATTCTGTAGCAAATGTAGGTACCCCTACTTCTTACCATTATATTGGACCACGTTGGGCCGAGGTCAGTGCAGCCCCTTTCCACTTATGGAAAGATACAGCTGGTGAAGGTGCAACTACCGCTCCTGCTATTGTGAAATTACCAAACCAAAAGAAAGCTGAAGAAACCAATCATAGTTTTGCATCGGTACTCGACGTTTTCCCAACGTTATTAGATTATGCTCATATTCCAGTACCTCAAGGGCAATATAAAGGCCGAACCATTAATACGCCAAGCGGTTATTCTTGGAAGTCTGTACTTGAAAATAAATCACAAACGATACGCCCTGCCAATTTCAGTTTTGCCGATGAATTGCATGGTAGTAAATATGCAAAACAAGGCGAATGGAAAATTGCACTTCAAGGTCGCCCTGAATTAGGAACAGGTTCTTGGGAGCTCTATAACATTGCCACTGATCGTGGAGAAAATCATAATGTTGCGCAGCTTTACCCTGCAAAAGTTCAAGAGCTATTAGCGGTTTATCAAAAATACACTGAACAAAATGGCGTACAGGAATATAACGCCAAATGAAATTGAAATTGGTTTTAAGTACTACAATCGGCCTGTTGTTCATCACAGGTTGTAGCAAGTCTGAACATAACGCTGACGCTAAAACGGTTTTACCAAAGCATGCCATTCAATCGGCTGCTTTGGGTTCCATCGAACAGTGTAAGAGCTATACAGGACTTCCTACAGACTGGCTTAAAAATACAACCGCAGGCATGGTATTCATTCCAGATGGGCATTTTAATTTTGGTTCTGAAAAAGCTTATCCAGATGAACTTAACTTTGGAAAAAAACAACGGGAAGTTAAAGGTTTCTGGATTGATCAAACTGAAGTCACTGTTGCTCAGTTCGCGAGTTTTGTGAAGGCAACTGGTTATATCACCGATGCTGAAAAACAAAAACAAGCTGCTGTTTTTTCTCCAGACCCACATCATCCTCAGCAATGGTGGCAACTTAAGACAGGATATACATGGAAAACACCAAACGGTAAAAATGGAGCTCTTCCTAATCCTCATGAACCTGTACGCTACGTAACTAAAAATGATGCTGAACATTATGCAGTTTGGCTAGGACGTGATTTACCCACAGAACTTGAATGGGAATATGCCGCTAAAGCAAACTCACCAACTGATACTCCTTTACATCAAGCACCTACCGATGAGCACCAGCATCCACAAGCGAATTACTGGCAAGGTGCATTTCCTTTTGAAAATCTGAACCAAGATCATTTTACTGGTATTGCTCCTGTCGGATGTTTTAAACCTAACGGTTTTAAACTATTCGATATGATTGGAAATGTTTGGGAGTGGACATCATCTCCTTATCAAGGTGCGCATGACCAGCACATGGGTAATTATTCTGCTTTAAGACAACAAGAAATGAGCAGTACTCAATATGTGATTAAAGGTGGATCGTTTTTATGTGCTGAAAATTACTGCTCACGTTATCGTAATAGTAGCCGCTATCCCCAAGATTTTGATTTAGCCGCTACCCATGTGGGTTTTAGAACGATTTTACGCTCTCCTTAATTTCTTCTTAATTTAGCTGCTAAAAGATATTTTTTAACCAAAAACTGATCGAAATGTAATCAAAACATTTCTATAGTAAAAGGGAGAATGATAAAAAAGCGAGAACAACATGAAAACTTTACTTCTTTGTGCCGCAGCAATTTTCACAATGTCATTATCAGCCTGTGCAGTACATACACCTGAGGGTAGTATTGTGATTGATCCTGACTCTCCGTATTACGGACACCCAGGAGGTTTTTGCCCACCTGGACAGGCTAAAAAAGGACGTTGTTAGAAGTACTCTTTTAAAGTCATTAGATAGAGACTTCTATTAAATGATGAACTGAATACCGAAATGGAGGGTTCCAGCCCAAAATTAGATGGGATGAAACTAGAAAATTATGGTGTAAAAAATCACCATATCCCCAAGATTTTTAAAAGACAATCTTACGTTGTCTTCTATCTAGTTTCACCCCAATTCTTTCTTATTTCGTTTGACTTTTCTGATCATTTAATAAAAAAGTCTAGTTTTTACTCATCGTTGTATCTTTTTATTGATACATTTTGATCATTTTACCTTCAGGTCAAACCTGATGAATTCGCTCTATACAAAATAACTATTTATGTAACGTAAGTCTATAAAAATGTTCTAAAAATGTGAAAAAAAATGAAGGTAAAATGCGATGTAATTATCATAAAAAATGACTCATCTTATATTCATCACAAAAATATTGAATTTTATTTTGGCAGTTATTGCCACACGTTTCTTTTCGTTGGCATAGATAATGTATACACCTGTATATTAACCTTATCGTACAAGCGAGATATTTTATGTCCAGCCAGAGTTCAGCCGAAGGTCTACAATTTCCGATTCACGCCTCGATCAAAAAGCAAAGCACGTCTCTTACAGGCCAAGAGATTTTGTCAGAAGCTTTATCTATTGTAGATAATAAAACTGCTCAACAGATTTTGGCTGAAAAAAATTGGCGAAAAAATTATCCTATTTACTTTAAGGCACTTGTTAAGCACGGAATTACTAACAGCAATAATCCAATTACCATTGCAAAACAGGGATTGCATAAGGCTCATCATCTTTTTGATTATTACCGCGATGGTAAACACTATCTTTTAAAAGATGCTCTACACATCCCCACTTCTACACCTTTAAATACAGTAAAATTTAAAGGCGAAAGTGAAGCTGCACCAGAATGGTATGTTCCATATAAAGGCCAAAAACTGAGCGGGCAAAGCTTACTTGACCAAATTCAAAAATGGGAAAATGCAGGTATTATTGAACCAAGCCATGCTACGGCTTTACGTGAAGCTGCTGCTCATCCTGAATGGTTTGATTTATCTGACCGTACGATGGTGTTATTTGGTGCAGCCTCAGAAGCAGGACCATTACCTTGGCTAGCAAAATGGAAAGCGAATATTGTTGCAATAGATTTACCAAACCCACGAGTTTGGGGGAAAATTCTAAATACAATCCAGCAAGGAAACGCAACGCTTATTGCACCAAGTATTGAAAAAATTGACTCTTCGGCAAAAGCTTCAGCATTGAGAGATAAATTGGGTGCCAATTTATTAACGCAAATACCAGAAATTGCCCAGTGGTTAGTTCAATTTCCTCAAAAATTAGACTTGGCTGCTATTGCTTATTTAGACGGAGAAAAACATGTCCGTGTTTCTATGGCAATGGACAGTATTATGCAATATGTGAGTGAACATAAACCTGATACCAGCTTAATGTTTATGTGTACGCCAACCGATGTTTATGCAGTACCTAAAGAAGTTGCAGAAGCTGCTCAAGAGAAATTTAAATCTCGTTCACAACTACAAAAAATGGCTGTGAAAGGTGTTTCTACACTCTCACTCAAACGTTTTTTCCAAGCACCTTATCAAGATTTGATTACGAGTGAAAATGGCAAAACTTATGGTATTGCAGACTGTTTGGTAGTTGAACAAGGGCCAAACTATGCTTTGGCAAAACGTATTCAACAATGGCGTGCAACACTTGCCCGTCATCAAGGTCAACGTGTAAGTATTAATATTGCACCATCTACCACAACTCATTCGGTCACAAAGAATCCGCTCCTTAAAGCTGCTTTTAATGGCGCAGAACTTTTTGATGTAGAGGCATTTAGTCCAGAAACCACGAATGCGATTATGGCGGCGTTATGGATTCATGACTTAAGAAATGATTCTTCTGTCGCAAACCCTGAAACCGTACTCGACCACCCTCTAGAGTTGATGATGGAGGGGGCTAACCATGGCGGTTTATGGCGTGTAGCTTATTTGGCGCGTACAGCTCTTCCTTTTGCCGCCATCTATGGCTTTGCAGCCGAGAAACTTCCATTTAGGAAATTTTCTAAAAAATAATAACGTTGAAAGCCCAATTTTAGAATTGGGCTTTTTTGTGCAATTAATTGCTTTGGCTATGCGTTAAATACTTCTGCATTTCATCAGGTGGAACCATTCCTCCTCCTGTCGCCCATACCACATGTGTCGCATGCTGTAACTTTTCAGCTGACAATTGATGCAAAGCCAAATAATCAGGAGTAGTTTGCACATAATATGGCCCCATCATGCCCGCCACCGCCGAGGGTTCAACTTGAATATTTTCAGTTTGATTTAAAAGCGCAATGAGTTCATATAAACATTCATCATGAATGGTGTAGTAACCGTCAATTAACTGCTGCATAGCACGTCCTACAAAACCAGAAGCACGGCCAACAGCTAACCCATCTGCCGCAGTGATGTTATCTAAACCAATGTCATTTACTGAAATCTGATCATGCAGGCCTGTATAAACGCCAAGTAACATACACGGAGAATGGGTAGGTTCTGCAAATATACAATGTACATGCTCACCAAAAGCAAGTTTTAACCCAAAGCTCACCCCACCAGGACCGCCCCCTACTCCGCACGGTAAATATACAAATAAGGGATGATCTGCATCGACTTTAATTTGCTTTTGTTCAAACTGTTGTTTTAAACGCAAACCTGCAACTGCATAACCTAAAAATAAAGTAGTCGAATTCTCATCATCAATAAAAAAACAAAATGGGTCCTGTTCGGCTGCCTTACGTCCTTCTTCTACAGCAACTCCGTAATCACTGGCATATTCCACCACATTTACACCAAGTGAACGTAGCTTATCTTTCTTCCATTGCCTTGCATCGGCAGACATGTGTACCGACACTCTAAACCCAAGCTTCGCGCTCATAATACCGATTGATAAACCAAGGTTACCGGTAGAACCTACTGCAATTTGATATTTGGAAAAAAATGTTCGAAATGAGTCTTGGTCTAATTTACTGTAATCATCTTCTAGCTTGAGAAGCTCTGCCTCAATGGCTAATTTTTCAGCATGGGCCAATACTTCATAAATACCGCCACGTGCCTTGATTGAACCCGAAATAGGTAAATGACTATCTTTTTTCAGCCAAAGTTTCCCTGTAAGTGTCTTATGTTTTTGTAGCGATAGAGCTTGTTGCATCTCCGCAATTTCTACTAGTGCTGATTCAATTTTTCCATGCTGGGCTTGAGTTTCAGGAAAGACTTTTGCCAAATAAGGTGCGAAACGCGCTAGCCTTGCTTCTGCTTCTTTTACATCCTGTTCTGTAAGACCCACTTTCGCTAATGCTTCATTTAAAGGATAACGGTGAGGATTAAACCAAAATGTTTCTTGATAGTCTTGTAATGTTTGAATGAGTGGAAATTGTTGTTTTAATTGGTCGAGTTGAACCGTTTTCATCTTATATCCTTTCATAAAAATTTTAAGCTAAAGTGTTTAATATAGGCGTTCTAGATAGTCATTAACTTGTTAGAGAATTTACCCTAAAAAAAGATTTTTTTTGAAATATAGAAATAAAAAAGCCACTCATGCTAGTGGCTTTTTTTATTCAAACAGACAGCTTATACAAACTGTAAGAATAACCAGTATAGACCACCAGACAAACAGATGGTTGCAGGAAGGGTAAATACCCATGCAGAGAGAATTGTTTTTACAGTATTGAAATTCAGGCCTGATTTATTGGCAACCATAGTACCTGCAACAGCACTGTTTAAAACGTGTGTTGTTGAAACCGGCATACCTAAACCATCTGCTGCAGCAATTGTACTCATTGCAACAAGTTCAGCAGACATCCCTTGACCATAAGTCATGTGATGCTTACCAATACGCTCACCGACAGTTACCACAATACGTTTCCAGCCAACCATAGTACCAAGTCCAAGCGCTAATGCGACTGCCACTTTCACCCAGTTTGGAATGTATTGTAAGAATGAATCCAAGCTACTACGATAATCTTTCACAAGCTTTTTCTGTGAGTCATCCATTTTTGGTAAAGCATCTGCCTTATCCAAACGCTTAAACGTCGTTGTGCTCAAATACATGTCATTACGGATTTCGCTAATTGCAGCTTCTGGAATATCTTTTAAGTTGCTATAGCTAGAAACACGCTCACCCAAATGGTCAGTCATGCTTGCCAATGCAGGCACAACTTCAGGCGTTTGTTGCTTGGTTTGAATGTATTTAGTTAAAACCGCACGCGCTTTTTCGTCAGTCAATTCTGGTTGATTTTGGTTTAACAAAACCGCAGTTTGAGAAGAAAGCTGATGGAATGATTGAACCTGCTGTGTATCGAGGTTTTTATTTAATGAATAAGCTAATGGCACTAAACCAACCAAAATCAGCATGATAAGACCCATACCTTTTTGTCCATCATTAGAACCATGTGCAAAACTCACACCTGTACAGGTAAAGATAAGAATTGCACGAATGATTGCTGGTGGTGGCTTATTCCCTTCAGGTGGCTGGAATAATTCTAATTGGCGTTTGAAAATAGTTTTAACCAACAAGAATACAATTGCCGCAAAAGCAAAACCAATTAAAGGAGAAAATAATAATGCCTTACCTACTTTAATCACCTGATCCATATCAACACCACTGGTTGTTACGCCAGTCGATGCACTCAACAGATGATTCATAATACCCACACCTAAGATTGAACCAATCAAGGTATGAGAGCTAGAAGCAGGAATTCCCAAGAACCAAGTACCAAGATTCCAAAGAATTGCAGCGATCAACAATGCAAAAACCATTGCAAAGCCAGCACCACTGCCCATGTTCATAATAAGTTCAACTGGAAGCAATGCAATAATGCCATACGCAACAGCACCACTTGCGACCATTACCCCAAGGAAATTACAAAAACCTGCCCACATGACTGCAACCGGTGCAGGCAAAGCATTTGTATAAATAACCGTTGCAACTGCATTAGCAGTGTCATGGAAACCGTTTACAAATTCAAAGCCTAGTGCAATCAAGAGTGCAGTAGATAAAAGAATAACTGAATAAAGGCTTAAAGGTGGAACATGCGCTAAATCAGCACTGACCTGAAACCCAATATAAATAAGTGTTGCAATAATAATCGTCAGAAACACCGGCATAAAAAACTTAGGTGTCGGGACATGTACATTCGTCGATTTTGCTTGCAGGTTTGCCGCAAGTTTTGAATCCGAAACAGGGGGTAGATTAGAATTCATGCAGACGGTAAGAGGATAATAAAATCCTCTGTATTCTTAAATTAAATTATGACAATTATATGACAAAGAGGCGCCTGATGAAGTCAATTTTTTATATTTTGACCTCATTTGATGCACCTTTCCCCGACTGTTTTTATTTTTTTCTTAAAATACAATAATTTAAACCATTAATTATGAGCTCCTTTTGTGCTTATTTTTACAGCAAAAAAATAAATAAAATGACCCATGTGTCTATTTTTCATACAAAGCAACTGTAATATTTCGGCATATTGAGCATGAAATATTTCAATATCATGATCATTTGATGAATATTTCATGAAAATTCTTTTGTTTTTGACATAAAGCGATCTCTTTTTTAACTTTTTAGTCAGCTACACCTGACCTTCGTAGATCATCATTTGTGCTGCTATTCTGTTACAATAGCGCCGCATTTTTAAATTCATATAAAGATCGGGGTTTTCTATGTCTACGCTTGCCACCCTAAAAGCGCTTCTTGCTAAACGCATTCTGATTATTGATGGTGCAATGGGAACCATGATCCAGCGCCATAAATTGGAAGAAGCTGACTATCGTGGTGAGCGTTTTGCTGATTGGGCACATGACTTAAAAGGTAACAATGACCTTTTGGTTCTAACACAGCCTCAAATCATTCAAGGTATTCATGAAGCCTACCTCGATGCTGGTGCAGACATTATTGAAACCAACAGCTTTAACGGCACACGTGTTTCAATGTCTGACTATCACATGGAAGATCTTGTTCCAGAGATTAACCGTGAAGCAGCACGTTTAGCCAAAGCAGCTTGCGAAAAGTATTCAACGCCAGACAAGCCTCGTTTTGTGGCAGGTGTACTGGGGCCAACATCTCGTACATGTTCAATCTCTCCAGATGTGAATAACCCTGCTTTTCGTAACATTAGCTTTGATGAACTAAAAGAAAATTATATTGAAGCGACTCATGCACTAATTGAAGGTGGTGCAGACATTATCCTGATTGAAACCGTATTTGATACTTTAAACTGTAAAGCAGCGATTTTTGCAGTCAAAGAAGTATTCAAACAAATTGGTCGCGAATTACCAATTATGATTTCAGGGACCATTACCGATGCATCAGGCCGTACTTTAACAGGTCAGACAGCGGAAGCTTTCTGGAATTCGGTTCGTCATGGCGATTTGCTTTCAATCGGTTTTAACTGTGCCCTTGGTGCAGATGCCATGCGCCCTCACGTAAAAACTATTTCCGATGTCGCAGATACCTTTGTTTCAGCGCACCCAAATGCAGGCTTACCAAACGCATTTGGTGAATATGACGAAACTCCAGAGCAAACTGCAGCTTTCTTAAAAGAGTTTGCTGAAAGCGGTTTGATTAACATTACTGGTGGTTGCTGTGGTACGACACCAGACCATATTCGAGCTATTGCCAATGCAGTAAAAGACATTGCGCCTCGCCAAGTGCCTGAAACGGTACCTGCTTGTCGCTTAAGTGGTTTAGAACCATTTAATATTTATGATGATTCATTGTTTGTAAATGTTGGTGAACGTACTAACGTTACCGGTTCTAAAAAATTCTTACGTCTCATTCGTGAAGAGAACTTTGCCGAAGCTTTAGAAGTTGCACAGCAACAGGTTGAAGCTGGCGCACAGATTATTGACATTAACATGGATGAAGGGATGCTCGATTCGCAAAATGCGATGGTGCATTTCTTAAACCTTGTAGCATCCGAACCTGACATTTCACGTGTACCGATCATGATTGACTCATCGAAATGGGAAATCATTGAAGCTGGCTTAAAATGCGTACAAGGTAAACCGGTTGTTAACTCAATTTCCTTAAAAGAAGGTTATGACGAGTTCGTCGAAAAAGCCCGCCTCTGCCGTCAATATGGTGCTGCAATTATTGTGATGGCCTTTGACGAAGTAGGTCAGGCCGACACTGCTGAACGTAAACGTGAAATCTGTAAGCGCTCTTACGACATTTTAGTAAACGAAGTAGGCTTCCCTGCTGAAGATATTATTTTTGACCCGAACGTGTTTGCAGTTGCGACTGGTATTGAAGAACATAACAACTACGCAGTCGATTTTATTGAAGCAACGGGCTGGATTAAACAGAACTTACCGCACGCCATGATTTCTGGTGGTGTGTCTAACGTTTCGTTCTCATTCCGTGGTAATGAGCCAGTTCGTGAAGCCATTCACTCTGTATTCTTGTACCATGCCATCAAGCAAGGCATGACCATGGGTATTGTGAACGCAGGTCAAATGGCTATTTATGATGATATTCCTACCGAGCTAAAAGAAGCGGTTGAAGATGTCATTTTAAACCAAAATCAAGGTGAGTCTGGTCAGGCTGCGACTGAAAAATTACTTGAAGTTGCAGAAAAATACCGTGGACAAGGTGGTGCAACAAAAGAAGCCGAGAACCTTGAATGGCGCAATGAATCAGTTGAAAAACGTCTTGAATATGCCTTGGTTAAAGGTATTACGACTTATATTGACCAAGACACCGAAGAAGCTCGCTTAAAATCAAAACGTCCTTTAGATGTGATTGAAGGGCCACTGATGGACGGCATGAACGTCGTCGGTGACTTGTTCGGTTCAGGCAAAATGTTCTTGCCACAAGTTGTAAAATCTGCCCGAGTCATGAAACAAGCAGTGGCATGGCTCAACCCGTACATCGAAGCTGAAAAGACCGAAGGACAGTCTAAAGGTAAAGTCCTAATGGCAACGGTTAAAGGTGACGTACACGATATTGGTAAAAACATTGTAGGCGTAGTACTTGGCTGTAATGGCTATGACATTGTTGACCTTGGCGTAATGGTACCTTGCGAGAAGATCTTACAAACTGCAATTGATGAAAAATGTGACATCATCGGGTTGTCTGGTCTGATCACCCCATCTTTAGATGAAATGGTATTTGTTGCTAAAGAAATGCAGCGTAAAGGCTTTAACATTCCTTTATTAATTGGTGGTGCAACCACTTCTAAAGCACACACAGCAGTAAAAATTGACCCTCAGTATCAAAACGATGCGGTAATTTATGTTGCTGATGCTTCTCGTGCTGTTGGTGTAGCGACAACCTTGCTTTCGAAAGAAATGCGTGGTGCATTTATTGAAGAACATCGTGCTGAATATGCAAAAATTCGTGAGCGTTTAGCCAACAAACAACCAAAAGCAGCCAAACTGACTTATAAAGAGTCGGTTGAAAATGGTTTTAAAATTGATGAAAGCTACGTGCCACCAAAACCAAATCTTTTAGGAACACAAGTTTTAAAGAATTATCCGCTTGCTACACTCGTGGATTATTTTGACTGGACGCCATTCTTTATTTCTTGGAGTTTAACTGGCAAATTCCCGAAAATTTTAGAAGATGAAGTGGTCGGCGAAGCAGCAACTGACTGGTACAACCAAGCACAAGCAATGTTGAAAGATATTATCGACAACAATCGTTTTGATGCCCGTGCTGTATTTGGTATGTTCCCTGCTCAGCGTACAGACGCAGATACAGTCAGCGTATTTGATGAAGCTGGTCAAAATGTTACGCATACTTTTGAGCACTTACGCCAGCAATCTGACAAGGTGACAGGCAAACCAAATTTATCTTTGGCAGATTACATTCGTGCTGATCGCGAGCAGCAGGACTACTTAGGCGGATTCACTGTATCAATTTTCGGTGCAGAAGAATTGGCAAATGAATACAAAGCCAAAGGTGATGACTACTCTGCAATTTTAGTACAATCATTGGCTGACCGTTTTGCCGAAGCTTTTGCAGAACACTTACATGAACGTATTCGTAAAGAGTTCTGGGGCTATAAAGCTGACGAACAGCTCAGCAATGAAGAACTGATTAAAGAGAAATACGTCGGTATTCGTCCTGCACCAGGTTACCCTGCTTGCCCAGAGCACTCTGAAAAAGCAGTGTTATTTGACTGGTTGGGTTCTACCGACAAGATCGGTACTAAACTGACTGAACACTTTGCAATGATGCCACCATCTTCAGTCAGTGGTTTCTATTATTCTCATCCACAAAGTGAATACTTTAACGTGGGTAAAATTTCTCAAGACCAACTTGAAGATTATGCAAAACGTAAAGGTTGGACACTGGATGAAGCGAAGCGTTGGTTAGCTCCGAATTTAGATGATTCGATTGTTTAAGTTCTTAAATAACCCTGTTTAAAAATAGGGCGTTAAGGAATTTCCATCACGCCCTTTTCAATTTGAAAGTTTAATCTTTCTACTTCAAATGTGCCTTAATCTTCTCTTTAACTGCTTCTGTTGAAATACCATATCGATCATGCAAAGTGGGTAATGCACCTGCATCTAAAAATGCATCTGGCAAACCAATCATATCAAAACGAGGATGTTGACCATTTCTTAAAAGTAGTGAGCCGACAGCTTCTCCTAACCCACCAATGACTGAATGATTTTCGGCAGTTAAAACAGGTCGGCCACCTTTTGTGACTTCATCTAAAATAGTTTGTTCATCTAGAGGCTTAATGGTCGGTACATGTAGCACTGAAACCTCAATGCCCTCTTTTTCAAGCTCTTCGGCTGCCTCAAGCACACGCATGGTCAATAAACCAGTCGAAATAATGAGTAAGTCTTTACCGGGTTTAATCACCTGTGCCTTACCCAATTTAAACTGGTAGTTGTATTTATCGAGCACTAATGGAACCTGACCACGCAATAAACGCATATATACGGGGCCATTATGCGCGGCAATCTGAGGAATCGCCTGTTCGATTTCCAAGGCATCACATGGATCGATAATCATCAAGTTCGGCATAGCACGGAAAATTGCAATATCATCTGTTGCCTGATGACTTGGGCCGTAGCCTGTGGTTAATCCCGGAAGAGCTGCTACAATTTTGACATTCAGGTTATCTTCCGCAATTGCCATACAAATAAAATCGTAGGCACGGCGTGATGCAAACACAGCATAGGTCGTGGCAAAAGGAACAAATCCTTCACGAGCAAGTCCTGCTGCTGCGCTCATCAAAAGTTGTTCTGCCATGCCCATTTGGAAAAACTTGTCGGGGTTTTCTTTGGCAAAAATATGTAGGTCTGTATATTTTGATAAATCTGCTGATAAACCTACGATATCGTCACGCTCTTTTGCCAAGGCATTCAGTGCATGCCCAAATGGAGCTGGTTTAGTCGGTTGGCCCTCGGCAGCAATAGAAGCAATCATTGCCGAAGTGGTTAGTTTTTTCTTAGGAGGATTGGCTAACTGGCTCATGGTGTATTCCTTACTGTCCGTAGTGGGTCAAAATATTTAAAGCATCGTCCCATTCATGTTCATCAACACGAATAAAGTGTGTTTTTTCGCGGCTTTCCAAGAACGACACGCCTTTACCCATTTTGGTGTCACAAATAATGACGCGTGGGCATGCTCCTTCATGGTTTCGCGCTTGATCGAATGCTTCAAGCAAAGCTTCCATGTTGTTGCCATCTACACGTTGGGTGTACCAACCAAATGACTGCCAACGATCAACAATTGGCTCAAACGCTAAAATTTCGCTGGAATGTCCATCTGCCTGCTGATTATTCACATCAATGATGGCAATCAAGTTATCTAGTTTCCAATGAGAAGCAGACATTACGGCTTCCCACGTTGAACCTTCATTTAGCTCTCCATCGGACAGTAAGTTATAGACAAAAGCATCTGATTTTTTCTGTTTTAGCCCTAAACATGCGCCGACTGCAATTCCAAGACCGTGACCCAATGAACCACCTGTAATTTCCATACCGGGTGTATAGGAAGCCATACCCGACATCGGTAGACGACTGTCATCTGCACCGTAGGTTTCAAGTTCTTCAAGCGGGATAATTTTTGCTTCAATTAAGGCTGCATAAAGTGCAATTGCATAATGCCCAATAGAGAGATAAAAACGGTCACGGCCTTCCCATTCGGGGTTTTCTGGCTGATATTTCATCGCATGGAAATAAGATACTGCTAGCAAATCTGCTGCACCTAAGGCTTGTCCAACATAGCCTTGGCCTTGTACTTGCCCCATACGTAAAGCATGTTGGCGAATGTGGTAGGCACGTTGTTGCAACTCGGCAATTTGGCCTGCTTTATCAACATTTAACATTGTCATTTACTATTCCTTGTTAACGATTAACCAGTTTTGCCGGAACACGCAGAACCAAACTGGCACCGAAAATTAATACTGCTGTGATTAAGAACATACCGATTGCATTTGAACCTGTGTTGGTAGTGACCCAACCGATTAAATAAGGTGAGCAAAATCCTGCAAGATTGGCGAAGCTATTCACTGCTGCAATACCTGCCGCTGCGGAAACACCTCCCAAAAAGTTGGTCGGTAACATCCAGAATAAAGAGGATGCCGTCAGCACACCTGAGGCTGCGATGCAAAGGCAAATTAAAGAGAGTGTTAGATTTGAAGCGAATAAAGTCGCAAATGTGAGTGCTATAGCGCCTGCACACATCGGAATAATTAAGTGCCAGCGGCGTTCTTGGAAATGGTCACCGCTACGCCCTGCCAAAATCATGACCACAATGGCACACATATAAGGCAGGCTTGTGAGCAAACCGATATGCCAGTTATCACTAATGCCCGAGTTACGAATGAGAGTTGGTAGCCAAAATGTAATGGCGTATTGCCCCATCACGACACAAAAGTAAATACCTGCCAATAGCCATAAGCGTTTATCTGCGATGAACTCTTTGACGCTAGCATGACCTTCTTTGTGCTGGTTATCTTGAGCAAGCTCTTGCTTCACCAAGTTCTTTTCGTCTTGGGTTAACCAGTTGGCGTCTTGAACTGAATCTTTTAAAACAGCAAGTACAAGCAGGCCAACAAGTACAGTAGGAATGGCTTCAATTACAAACATCCACTGCCATCCAAACCAACCATGTACACCGCTCATTCGGTCCATGATTAAGCCTGAAAGTGGTCCACCAATCATTCCTGAAATTGGAATCGCGATAAACCAGAGTACGGTCATGCGCGCACGGCGGTAAGATGGGAACCAGTAAGTGAGGTAGAGCAACAAACCCGGAGCTAGCCCAGCTTCGGCGACACCAAGCAAAAAACGTAAGGTGTAAAATTGCCATTCGGTTTGAACAAAAGCGAAACAGCCTGACAAAATGCCCCATGTAATCATGATTCGGGCAATCCAACGTCTCGCACCTACTTTGTGAAGTACAATGTTACTTGGCACCTCACAGAGAAAATAACCAATAAAGAAAATCCCTGCGCCTAGTCCATATACAGCTTCACTAAACTGTAAATCGCTCATCATTTGGAGCTTGGCAAAACCTACGTTTACTCGATCTAAATAGGCACAAAAATAACAAAGCATTAAAAATGGCATGAGCCGAAATGCAATTTTTCGATAGGCCGATTTACGAACCGCCTCATCTACTTCAGATGAAAATACTGTATCCATCATGCGAATCCCTTTACATTTGGCCACAGTATCCTCTTGTGACCATTATTCTATTTTTAGTTTTGAAATAGTGACCGATTAATGAATCAGCATGCCACCATTTACATCGAGTGTTACGCCAGTTAAGTAAGCTGACAGATCACTTGCCAAAAATAATGCTGCATTTGCAACATCTTGCGCTTTACCTAAGCGGCCAAGTGGAATACCTGCCAAAATGTCGTGACGACGGTCATCATTCATTAAACCGCCAGTAATATCAGTCTGAATTAGACCTGGAGTAAGACAATTTACACGAACCTGATCAGCACCAAACTCACGAGCCATCGCTTTTGCCAGACCTAACACGCCTGCTTTGGCAGCGCTATAGTGTGGCCCGCCAAAAATACCACCACCACGTTGTGCTGAAACTGAAGATAGACAGACAATACTTCCGCCACCGTTTGCTTTCATAGATGGAATAACAGCTTGCGACATAATCAGTGTTCCGCGCAGGCTGACATCTAAAATACGGTCATAGTCATTACGTTGAATATCAAGGGTTTTAACTGGCTGAGTAATACCAGCATTGTTAATTAAAATATCAATCTTGCCATAGTGCTGTAGTGCTTGTTCAACAGCTACTTTGACCTGTTCTTCGTTCGCAACGTTTGCAGCAAGACCCATATGTCCTTCGCCAAGCGCCTTTGCAGCGTTTTGGCTTTGGGCAATATCTAAATCAACAATAATGACTTTGGCACCTTGTTGTGCAAAGATTTCTGCGGTTGCTCGCCCAATTCCACGTTCTGATGCTGCACCCGTAATTAATGCCACTTTTCCTTGTAGTAACATGTTGAATCCTCTTTTACGCTTTATTTCCTGAGTTCTGACTTAGAATCCCTTTTTTCACAAAGCCCAGCAATCATGTCGAATTCAACAAGGCATGAAAAAAATTCATGCCTATGCTATTTTCAAATAAGTTTTAGGGATAAAAACGGATCATTTCATGGATAGTAGTGAAAACAATTTCAACCAAATGCCCTCAATTAAAACATTACAGGCTTTTGAACAAACCGCCCGTTTCGGCAATGTTGCTAAGGCAGCAGAGAATTTAAATCTCACCCCTTCGGCAGTGAGCCATCAAATTGCTAAGCTTGAAGAAATGATTGGGCAGAGTTTATTTATTCGTGGTGCCCGTGGTGTGACACTTACTCCTTCAGGTGAACGCTATTTTCAAGATGTCACCACCATTTTGCATAATCTGATGTTAGCCACAGAAAAAGCTGCCGATAAAAGCCCTAAAGACAGTTTATATATTCATTCATCCCCAAGTTTTGGTTTACTTTGGTTACTCCCTCGCCTTGAATCATTTAAAGAAAAGTTCCCTATGATTCAGGTTAACCTATCGTGTTCGTATGAAAATTTGCACTTTACCCGCGATAAGATCGATATTGATATTCGTCATGGTTTACCCAACTGGACAGGGGTAGAAATCAGAACCATTCGTAATGAAAAGCTTGAAGTGCTTGCGTCCCCTAAGCTACTGGAACGTAGTCCGGTTCATAAACCTCAAGATTTATTAAAGAAAGAACTAATTTTATCGCGTTCAACTTTAGTTACTTGGCCCCAATGGTTTGCCCATCAGGGTTTAAGCATTCCTGAGTTTCCCTACACTTTGAGTTTTGACCGCTCTTATATGTCACTTGAGGCGGCCACACACGGGCTAGGTTTTGTTTTAGAAAGTAATTTGCTTACCCAAAATTATTTAGAATCTGGGAAATTAGTTAGAGTTTTTGCAGATGAGCTATCGATTCCTATCTCTGCTCATCACTTGGTATATCCAAGAACCCACCAATTTATTCCTAAAATTGAGTTATTTTTAAACTGGATTCATGATGAATTGGCAGGCTGAGAAATCATTTCTTAAATGATCTGAATTTGCTCAACTCGTAAGTGATGCATCATCTCTCGAATAAATACAAAGTAGGTAAAAATATAAAGCTGATTTGGATCCACTTGGTTTGTGTAGTAACTCAAACGTTCAATAAAATCATTAAATCCATGCTCAAGCTCGATACGGCTGATTTGCTTTTTAGCACTAAAAAATAACTTACTCAGTTGTGCCATGGCGGTATCAGCCGTAACGGCTACACCATTTATATTGAGATTTCTGAGTGGCTGCGACTCGATGATTTCTTCAATAAAATAAATCATCTTTTCAATCGCAAGCTCATCAATAACACTATTGCTGATACTTTTTGAATTAATAAAACCTAAGCCCTGCTCAAGGTGAATGGGCTGGTTATCTAAGTCAAATGACATGCCATTAAGACCAAGTGAAAACTTTAAAACCGAGTTGGGATAATTCATAAAAATAGCTTATTGTTGAAGTTTGCTAATAAAGTTAATTTGTTTATAACCCTAAATGGTATCGGCTGTTCAGTACTCAGCATTAACTGATCGATTATTATTAACACTATATATAATAAAAACCTCTTTAAAAAGATGAAAAATCAATCTTATATTCATCCAGTCTTACTATTACAAAATAGAGTATAAGCATGAAAAAATTAGCAATTTTAGGTATTACGGTTTATAGCTTTGCGCAAATTGCAAATGCAGCAACGTTAAATGTAAAACCATATGGTACGACTCAAGACGGTCAAAAAGTTGATCTATACACCATGAGCAATAACAAAGGAGTCTCTGTATCGTTTATTAGTTTTGGTGGTGTAATTACACAGATTTTGACTCCCGATGCGCAAGGCAAACAAAATAACATTGTTTTGGGCTTTGATGATCTAAAAGGCTATGAAGTCACTGATACCAAGGAAGGCATTCATTTTGGTGGGTTAATTGGTCGTTATGCGAACCGCATTGGCAATGCTAAATTTAACTTAGATGGAAAAACGTATAACCTCGAAAAAAATAATGGCCCGAACTCATTACATAGCGGCAATCCTGGTTTTGATAAACGTGTTTGGCAAGTTAAGCCCCTCGTTTCTCAAGGTGAAACCGTTAAAGCTTCTCTTAAGTTAACCAGTCCAAATGGTGATCAAGGTTTTCCCGGAAAGTTAGATGTGGAAGTAATCTACAGTCTTTCAGATCAAAATGAATTTAAGATTGAATATAAAGCCAAAACTGATCAGCCTACAGTCGTCAACCTCACCAACCACAGTTATTTCAACTTGTCAGGAGCTGGTAATAATCCTTATGGTGTGCTGGATCATGTGGTACAACTCAATGCAGACCGTGTATTGGTGACCGATCAAAACTCTTTACCAACAGGTGAAATTGCTTCAGTTGCAGGTACACCTTTTGATTTTCGGACGCCTAAGGCGATTGTGAAAGATATTCGAGCGAATAATCAGCAATTGGCCTATGGATATGGCTATGACCAAACTTGGGTAATTAATCAAAAGTCTCAAGGGAAACTCAATCTTGCGGCTGTTGTAGTTGATCCAAAATCTAAACGAACAATGCAGGTTTTAACCACTGAACCAAGTGTCCAAATGTATACAGCCAATCATTTATTAGGAAATATTGTTGGCGCAAATGGTGTGCTCTATCGACAAGCAGACGCGCTAGCATTAGAAACACAGCATTTTCCAGATAGCCCGAATCAACCGGCTTTCCCGTCTACACGTTTAAACCCAAATCAAACTTATAACAGTGTTACCGTATTTAAGTTTGGTGTTCAAAAATAGTCTTTCTAATGAGGCTATGTTCATATTAAAAAGACTCTCAGCTGAATATGGCTGAGAGTCTTTTCATTTATTTAACTTTTGTGTTTGGTAAAAGTGCTGTTGCAAAACCAAGTAATGGCAACAATGAACATAAACCAAATACCCATTCAATGCCGTTAATATCCGCTAAATGCCCTAGCCCCGCTGCGGCAATACCACTTACCCCAAACATAAGGCCAAACATTAAACCTGCAATCATGCCTACACGGCCCGGAACAGCTTCTTGTGCATAAACCACCATCGCTGCAAAAGCAGATGACAACACCAAACCTACAATAATTGAGAAAAACGTTGTCCAAAATAAGTTTGCATACGGCATCATTAATGCAAACGGCGCCATGCCAACAAATGAAACCCAGATCACAGCTTTACGGCCAATCTTATCGCCAATTGGGCCACCCGCAAATGTACCTACAGCCACAGCTGCCAAAAAAGCAAATAAGTGTAATTGAGCTGTTTGAATACTAATATGGAACTTTTGAATTAAATAAAAAGTAAAATAGTTACTAATGCTGGCAATGTAGGTAAATTTGGCAAACATTAATACACTAATTGTGCCCAAGGCGATAATGAGCTTACGCCCATGCAATTTAGTATGTGCTTGAGTTGCACGTGCAGCTACCTGATTTTTAGCATGGTTTACTGTCCAGCGGCTTACACCAAATAAAACCCAAATCGCTAAAAGTGCAAATATCACTAAACCCGCAACTGCATGCTGTCCAAACGGAACAATCAGTAAAGCTGCCAACAATGGACCAATGGCAGTACCTGTGTTTCCGCCCACCTGAAAAGTCGACTGAGCTGTACCGAAGCGCCCGCCCGATGCCATTCGTGCCACACGTGAAGCTTCTGGATGAAAGGTTGCAGACCCCACCCCAATCAACGCAGATGCACATAACAACACAGCAAAACTTGGTGAAAATGCCAACAAGATAATGCCGCAGAATGTGACGACCATTCCCAGTGGGAGAAGATACGGTTTTGGATGTTTATCGGTATAAAGTCCAATCCAAGGCTGTAGCAGCGAACCTGTAATTTGATATACAAACGAAATCAGGCCAACCTCCGCAAAACTCAGCGAAAAGTTTGCTTTTAGCATTGGATAGATGGCTGGTAGCACTGCCTGAATTAAATCGTTCAGTAAATGTGCAACCGCCACGGCGCCTACAATTTTAATAATCATTCCTTGAGACTGATCATTTGCAACGGTATTGGCAATACCATCTTTCAATTGTATTGAAGACGTCATACCTGAAAAACTCCAATATTTTTAAATGAGATGCTTATTGTAAATTGTCGCTTATAAAGTTATCTTCCAATAATCATTGTATAAGTGA
Organism: Acinetobacter sp. FDAARGOS_559; assembly: GCF_003940475.1. NCBI lineage: Bacteria > Pseudomonadati > Pseudomonadota > Gammaproteobacteria > Moraxellales > Moraxellaceae > Acinetobacter > Acinetobacter sp. FDAARGOS_559. The sequence continues at coordinate 3,456,126 of NZ_RKJG01000005.1, read as the reverse complement.
CAATTTTTAGGATAGTTTATGTCCGATTCTCTTATTCAGTCCGATTTGTCTGAATTGGTAATTGGACTCTCTTCCGAGCATTCTTACCGAGAAATCACGCCTACTCATACACATACGCGTGCTCAGTTTTTATATGCATCTACCGGAAACATTCAAGTTTTTACACCTAATCATGTATGGATTGTGCCGCCCATGTGCGCGTTATGGATTCCGGCAAATGTAGAGCACAGTGTGATTTCACTGAGTCACGTTAAGTTAAATACGGCACTGGTTGAAGTAAATGCAGCCGCTCGAATGGGACAACATTGCTTTATTATTCGGGTGAGTAACCTGCTGCATGAACTTTTAATACGTTTAAATGAAATTGAACGAGAGGAAACGCCAAATACAGCAACCTCTCAAGAGCTTTCCCGTTCTTTACAAATTTTGATCTTTGAAGAAATACAGCGAGCCAATTTATTGCCTATCCAGATACCGTGGCCGAAAGACAAAAGACTCTTAAAAATTTGCCAAGAGTTATTACATACGCCTAACCATTCAAGAGATTTAACAGATTGGGCTGATGATATTGGCGCGAGTTCTAGAACTTTAATGCGTATGTTCCAGAAAGAAACGGGGCTATCTTATCGGGCATGGGTACAGCAAATGCATATTGCACTTGCCTTGAGTAAAATTGCGAATGGCGAATCTATTGCTCAAATTTCAGAGTCACTGGGGTATACCAACCCCAGCGCGTTCAGTGCGATGTTTAAGCGACATCTAGGTAAAACACCTCAGCAGTTTAGAAGTGCTGCGATGTCGCTATAAGTCTTTTTTTTTGCAGGGATCTCATGCTTTTCAAGCAAATCATCGAAATCATGATAAACATGAAGTTCTCGATCTTTAGCTGTTCTTGCATGATCTAATCGTTGCTCAGGATCGACTAAAACAAGAGTATGGCCATCATCAATCAGACGATCTACACCTTCTAAGAACATACGTTTACCCACATCGTGGATAAGTGAAATCTGGGTTAAATCAATCACGATTGTGCTTTGGTCAGTTGTCTCGTCTTGTAAAATACGCAACAACATTTCAGCTTCGGTAAATTTCAATACCCCTCGAAGCACATACACACTCAATGATGCGTCTTTCCCAGTACGGTAATGACTTTGTACAATGGTCTGTGCAGAAGGCGTACCTTCCATGAGATGTAATCCCATATCACGAGATAATCGCTCTAAAATATCAATTCCTCGAACACTATGACCGTGCTCATCTAGTCGAGGTGAAAAAGCAGCAATACTAACTTGACCCGGCAGCACACCCAAAATACCGCCTGCTACACCACTTTTAGCAGGAATACCGACAGTTGAAAGCCAGTCACCCGCGGCATCATACATACCACAGCTCATCATGACACTGAGCACTTGTCTCACTACAGATCGGTTTAACAAACGCTTTCCAGTTTTAGGGTCAACCCCACCATTGGCAAGTACACTGCCCATACGTACCAAGTCTTTAACTGTAACCATGATCGCACATTGACGAATGTAACCATTCACAATATCGACAGGGTCAGTTTCCAAAATCCCCACCGTGCGCAACATATAACCGATCGAAAGATTACGGTAGGCTGTTTTGACTTCCGAATCATAAACAGACTCATCAAAACTTAATTCACGACCAGCAAGCTCGCTCATAAAACGGCGTAGAATTTCTGCGCTATGTAAACCATGCTTGACCTGAATCAAGGAATGTACAGTAATTGCGCCAGAGTTAATCATCGGGTTTTTCGGACGTCCGTCTTTACCTAATGAAATTTCATTGAAGGCTTCTCCCGAAGGCTCTACCCCTACTTTCGCAAGTACCGCATCAATGCCAAGTTGTTGTAAAACATAAGCATACACAAAAGGTTTAGAAATCGATTGTATGGTGAATTCAACATCATCATCGCCGACCGAATAAATTTCACCATCTACCGTAGACATTGCTAGAGCTAATCGATTTGGGTTTGCATTGGCCAACTCAGGAATATAATCGGCGAGATGACCGCTGTTATCGATGTCACAGGCTTCTATAACATTTGCCAAATAATCTGGGAGAGGGGTTTTCATGGTCAGTAACCTTAAATGAGGAGATTTACAACATCGCGCAAAATTTCAGCACAACCTGCTGATAATATTAAAATTATATCTTTTGTAATGAGTTAAAAATCACGATATAAATATTTTAATTCTGTTCTCTTATTTATTTCAAGCTCATTATAGGTTTTTCAAAACTTTAAACTGAAGATTAGCTTATTCTTTCTACAAACAAGATTCCATTTAAATGATCGACCTCGTGTTGAACAATACGAGCAGGAAAACCGTGAAAAATTGTTTCAACTGCTTCACCCTGAAGTGTTAAGTATTTCACCTTAACCATTTCTGCACGTTCAACTTGTCCACGCTCATCCGGTACACTTAAGCAGCCTTCTTCGCCCAAACACGTTTCACTCGAAAATTCTAAAATTTCTGGATTTACCATGACCACAGCATTCATTTCAGGCGCATCCGGATAGCGTGGATTTGGTCGAGAAGCCACAATAATGACGCGTTTAGAGATGTAAACTTGCGGTGCAGCAATCCCTACTCCATTACGCTCAAGCATTGTTGCATGCATAGCGTCAGCAAGCTGATAAAGCCAATTACTGTTTAACTCATTTACTGAGACAGGGGCCGCAGTCAGTTTCAAAATATCTTCACCACGCTTCGCGACAGGTAAAACCACACTCATCCTTTGACTCTCTCATTAAACTGGCTATGACAAGTTTTATTGTGTCGCTGAACGAAACAAAAGAAAAGTCATTCCTACATCTGTTTTTGTTTTATCTAAAGCGTTTTTTGTTTTAAAGTTTTTTGATCAGAGTAAGTCCAATCTGCGTTGCCCTATAGAACAAATTTCCTCCATTTACTTTTACTTCACTTTTCCATTAATATCCAAACTTCAATTACAACAATTAAGTAAAAAATGGATCAGGAATTAACTTTGCAGGATGCGAACTATCTTAATAAAGAAGATAAACGAACCCTCGCCCTTTCTTCATTGGGTGGAGCTTTAGAGTTTTATGATTTTGTGATTTATGTGTTTTACGCCAAAATCATTTCCGACCTCTTTTTCCCCAGCACACTTAGTCCGTTTTGGGCCATGCTCAATACTTACGGTATTTTTGCAGCAGGTTATTTTTTTAGGCCTTTGGGTGGGGTTGTTATGGCCCATTTTGGTGATTTGGTGGGGCGTAAAAAACTATTTTCGCTTTCTATTTTACTGATGGCACTACCTACCCTATTTATCGGGATATTGCCTACCTTTGAAAATATCGGATATTTGGCACCGCTACTTTTATTACTCATGCGTGTGGTGCAAGGTATTGCAATTGGGGGTGAAATTCCAGCCGCGTGGACATTTGTGTCTGAACATGTACCTGAAAGAAAAATCGGACTGGCAAATGGTTTACTCACCGCTGGGCTGTCTTTAGGAATTTTACTAGGCGCACTGATGTCTCTATGGATTTCACTGAATTTTAGTGAAGGACAAATCCATGACTGGGCATGGCGTATTCCTTTCATTGTGGGTGGTATTTTTGGACTCGTTGCACTTTATTTAAGAACGTATTTGAAAGAAACCCCTGTGTTTAAAGCCATGCAGGCCCGTAAAGAAATTTCTAAAGAAATGCCTGTAAAACAAGTCTTAAAAACGCATAAAACAGCCGTTGCAATTGGCATGTTATTTACATGGTTTTTAACGGGATGTGTGGTGGTGGTGATTTTAGCCATGCCAAATTTGTTGATTGGTTCATTTGGCTTTGAGCGCGCACAGACTTTTGAAATGCAAAGTGCAGCCATTGTCATGCAAATGGCCGGCTGTATTTTAGCAGGCTATTTTGCTGACCGTTTTGGCTGTGGCAAAGTCATGATGGTCGGTGCGCTTGCTGTGGCACTTACAGCGGTAGTTTTTTATAACAGTTTGGGGCACGCGGCACATTCAACCATTTTTGGTTTATATATGTTGTTGGGTCTATGCTCTGGTACTGTCGGCATGGTGTCGAGCAGTATGGTTAAAATGTTCCCCGCGCCTGTGCGTTTCTCGGGCATTTCATTTTCTTATAATTTATCGTATGCAATTGTTGGTGGTATGACGCTGCCTTTAGTGCATTGGCTCAGTCAATATAGTGATATTGGTGCGATGTATTATATTTTCGCGCTAACCATTTTGGCCTTTGTAACTGCCTTTGTGTTTTGGAATAAGTTTGAAAAAAACAAGTATTAAAAATTTTCATTTATTAAATAAAAAACCACGCCGATTGCGTGGTTTTTTTAATGCTGCTTATTTTAGAAAGTAAACCCGATATTAAAGTTAATACGGTATAGCCATTTATCACTATTTGGTGAAGTTGCAGAGGTATACCCTGTTGAGTTGGTTGCCCCACCAATAATGTTAGAGTTTTTCCCCCAGGTATAATCTGCCCAAACCATAAATGGTGAAGCAATAAACATCATCCCTGTAGTGTTCATTTGCGAATCAGACCAATCATCACGTTTTTTATCGAGATAACTATAGTCATTATAAAACTTAATGGCTTTTAGCTTACCCATATTGGTCACAGGCAACGTATAGGCAAGGTTTAAACTGGCAATGGTTCCTTCCGAAGCAATGAAATAAGCAGGTGTAAAACCATTATTGCCCATTAAGGTCATGTCACTATTTACACCATCCGGATTTTTAGCATCGTACTGATAGTGAATGACCGAACTTTGTAAGTTAAAGCGTTTGTAGTTGTTTTCGGTATGCAAACCGACTGCATAATATTTACCGTCTTTATCAGTCACTTTGTTATGTAGCTGAGCGATTGCACCCGAGACACCAAACTCTTGCTTACCGAAATCAGTTTCTAACTTGCGCACAATGCGGGTATTAAACTGATGACGTTTTTCATTCTGATAAGCTTTTTGAGATGGAAATGCATTTTCTTGCAAGTCATCATAAGTTGCACTTTCAGGTGAATAACGCAAGTTGGTTTCTAACATTTGCGGGTAATAACCGAGTTTTACATCCCAATCTTTGTCGTGATAATTCCAGTTAAGCCCCGGTGCAATGTTATTGCCATATCCTAAAAAGAATGGAATATGATAGGTCCAGCCATTTTGCGGATAGGGATAAATCGTAAATGGTTTATAAACCAGGCCCGCTTCAATGCTGTTATTGGCATCTAGGTTATAGCCCACGTACGCTTTTTCAATGGACGTTTTCTGTTGGTCTTGAAATAGATAGCTGGCGTTGATATAGGCATCATCAAACTTACCTTTGAGATCTACCCTGAAAATATCAAAATAGAGCTTACCGAAACCGCGGTTTGGCCCTTCCCAATCTTCATAACGTTGATTTAACCGAACCACCCCACCTAACTTTAATGAATCCGTACCATCATCACTTTTCCATTCAAGCAATGAGTCTTTTGCAAATGCATTGACGCTTACCCCCAGCGTAAGCGGTGCAATGAATGCCATGATCAATGAAGTCTTTTTCATCTCTACATCCTTGATTGAGTTCCAGCGTCCTGCTGGAACTTTATTTGTTTTACCTGTAAAACTTCGTTTTTATTGTTTTTTAGACAAAAAAATTTATCTAAAAAAAGGATGGCTTAGCAGCTCCCATCGCATATGTACTAAACCATCCAAACTGGTTAATACAGTTTCTTTTGCGGTGGACCCGCGAAGTTTAATGGTCCAATCGAGTTCATATCGAGCTCGATCACAGTTGGCCCTTCAAAAGCGACAGCCTCTTGAATAACCGTTTTAAACTCATCTGCACTACCGACTTTCCAGCTTTTCACACCCATTGATTCGCCAAGGAGTTTGTAGTCTGGTGTATGCAATTCATTGAAATACTGACGACCACCGAAGTAGTTATTTTGAATGCCACGCATTACACCATAACCACCATCATTCATAATCATTAAGACCATATTAGTGTTTTCTTGCACCATGGTTGCAATCTCACCAATGCCAAGCATTAAGCCGCCATCGCCGACTAAACCAATTACTTTCTTGTCAGGGTTAGCAACTGAAGCACCAATTGCTGTTGCAAGACCTAAACCAATTGCACCCGCAAGTGAGTGGATGTTTTGGTTTGGCGCTTGTACCGGGAATAAACGACTGCCCCATGTACTACCCGACATGGTGATGTCACGTACAAAAATACCGTCTTGAGGTAAAGCTGCACGTAAGTGGTCACAAATTAAAGCGTATTGGTCGATTTGCTTACGAAGTGCATCAATTGCAGCTTGTTTAGCAGCCACAACAGCAGCATCGTAATCGGCATCGATTTTTGAAGTGCCTTGAAGCTGTTCTAACACACGTGTTAAGACATCTTTAGCATCGCCACAAATGAAGTTGCGGATTTTGTAATTACGTTGCTGAGCCACAGGGTTTGCATCTACCTGAATAATGTTTTCAGGAAATTCAACCGAATAAGTTTTTGTTTCATTACTACGTAAACGAGAACCCACTACCACCATCAGGTCAGCATCTTTTAATAATTGCTCAACACCTGCCGAGTTATGGAAAGCACCTAAGCTACGTGGATGGTCATCTGGCAACACCCCACGAGCATGAGTCGATGAAACAACCGGAATACCTAAATCTGCAATTGCTTTCACTTCAGCAACACTGTTTAAAGTTCCACCACCAATCCAGAAAATCGGACGTTTTGCTTTTTTGATTTCACTGACAAGAAGATCAATTTCAACTTGCTCTGCCTGTGGCAACTCAAGTGCTTTCACTGGCCCAAGATTAAGTGGCAAATCAATCTCTGCTGCTTGTACATCAATTGGTAACTCAACACTGACTGGCCCCATTGGAACTGTAGTTGCGACACGAATAGCCTCACGAATCACACCAACGGCATTGTCTGGACTGGTAATACGGAACGCCGCTTTGCTTGATGCACGTAAGAATGTAAGTTGGTCTTTGGTTTCATGAATGAAGCTTGCATCACGGTCGAGATATTCACGTTCAACTTGACCCGTTAAATGTAATACAGGGCTACCCGCATTCATTGCTTCAATCAGTGAACCTACTGCATTACCAGCGCCAGCACCTGTACTGGTCAACGCTACACCTAAGCCTTTAAAGCGTGAGTGTGCATCTGCCATAGTAACCGCACCCGCCTCACCACGTGCTGCAACAAAGCGCATTTTTTCACGGCGCCCTACCGCATCGGCAATAGGTAAATTGTGGATGGAAATAACACCATAAATACTATCAACTTGGTGCGCTTCTAATACTCTTGCGATTGCTTCGCCTACATTTACACGTTCAGTCATGTCTGTTCCTCAAAATTTGTTTCAGTCCTTGAATTTATTAATCGCACCAAGGGTTAGGCTGTTCATTCAGCCCCATATAAATACTCTTTTGTTGCATGTACGATAAAATGCCCAAACGGCCTTTTTCGCGCCCAATCCCACTGTCTTTAAAGCCACCAAACGGCGCACTAATCGAGAATTTTTTATAGGTATTAATCCATACCGTTCCCACTTCTAATGCACGTGCAATACGCCAAGCTTTACGATAACTTTCAGTCCAAATACCCGCGGCAAGACCAAAACAACTGTCATTGGCTTGAGCAATTAAATCTTGCTCGTTGTCATATTTCATAACGACTAAAACAGGGCCAAAAATTTCTTCCTGACAGGTTTGAGCACTGTTATTTAAGCCCGTGATAATGGTAGGTAAGTAATAGCTTCCTTTGGCATAGTCACCAGTCGTAAGTGCCTCACCACCAATCAGAACCTGACCACCTTCGCTTTTAGCAAGCTGTACATAGCGATCAACTGACTGCAAATGCTTGTCATTGACCAGTGGCCCTAAATGCACACCTGCCTGTTCCGGATGGCCCACACGTAAACCTTTGGTAATTTCAACCAAACGCGTTAAAAACTGATCGTAAAGACTGCTATGAATAAACAAGCGAGAACCTGCAATACACGCTTGGCCTGCCGAGCTAAAAATACCGTAAGCGACACCTTTCGCAGCCAGTTCGACATCTGCATCTGGTAAAACGATGGTTGGTGATTTTCCACCTAACTCAAGCGAAGTAGTAATCAGTTTATCTGCGGCAATATGTGCCAAATGACGACCCGTGGTTGTGCCACCTGTAAAAGAAATTTTACGAACCAATGGATGTTGAGCAATGGCATCACCAATCACAGAACCACGACCAACCAACACACTAAGTAAACCTTTTGGTAAGCCTGCTTCTTCAAAAATTTTGGCAAGCTCTAAAGCAATCAGTGAAGTTGCTTCTGCTGGTTTTAACACCACGGCGTTTCCTGCTGCCAAAGCTGGAGCAAGCTTTTGAACTTCACTCGCAATTGGAGAGTTCCAAGGAGTAATAGCTGCCACAACGCCTACAGGTTCATGCACACTCATGGTCATAAAATCTGGAGCACGCTGAGTGGTGAGCTCATCGTTTAGCGTTTCACAAGCCGCCGCAACATAACGGGCAGTCGCCGCAGCGCTCATCACTAAACCACGAGTTTCGGTTAAAGGCTTACCATTATCTCGGGTTTGCAGTTTAGATAATTCATCTACACGCGCTTCAATAATGTCTGCAACTTTATAGAGAATACGTGCGCGCTCATGCGGCAAGCTGTTTCTCCAGCTCGGTTCACGCCAAGCTTGATCTGCTTTTTCAATTGCTTCATTTACATCTTCAAGCGTTGCTGTTGAAAGCTCAGCGTTTACCGACTGATCTGCCGGAAACAGGCTTTGAATGACTGCACCACGGCCTAATCGCCATTCACCCGCAATATAAATTTCCTTTGCCATGATCAAATCCTTCTTAAATCTGTATTGCTTCTACACTGTTGCGACAAGCACGAATCACGCTAAGCGCAGCCAAAGTTGATGTTTTCGGGTTACTTGGCAGCGGCACACCCACCAGTTCAATGGTCATTTGTCCAAAGCCACCTTCCGCCACAATGGTGTGTTTGTTCTTGTTGATAGTTGGATCAACAGTTAACTCAACCATGGTTTCATCCATTCCAAGCCCTGCAAGTGCAATCGTTGCTGCAACGTTGGCATTGGCCGGAAATTTCATAGCAGCTTCACGAGCAGTTCCAGTAAAAAAGACCGTAGGTTCTGAAACATGGTCTAAATCGACCAATTGCTCTGCATAACTGCCCTTCCAGCTCTTTGGACTTTTACAGCCTTTATAAGTGACCTTTTGCAAGCCACCTTCTTTAGCAGCAGAAATACCGTCAATACCTGCGATAGCCCCTGCCAGTAAATGCAGATGGGCATCATTTTTTTCGGCAGTTTGCTTAAGCTGAACCAAAAATTCACTATCAGCCAAAGTACCCACCGAAATCAGACCAATGGTCCAGCCTTTCGCTAAAACTTTTTGAGCATGCTCTTTTACTGCTGCTTGACCTGCCACCTCAATGACATAGTCTGGTGTACCATCACATTGCTCAATATCTGAAATCACTTGAATGTCAGAAGAGACTTGTGATTGCACTTTTTCAATGCTGCGAGATGGCACTACAATCCACTTGAGTTGCAGATCTTGAGGCAAGTGGGCATACACTTCTGCTGCCATTGCACCAAAACCAATCATCATCAACTTTTTCATGACAGCACCTGATATTTATAAATGTTTGTTAAAACCACCCGAGACATCTATTGCCGAACCTGTGGTGTAAGATGCCAATGGTGATGCCAAGAAAACTAAAGCACGTGCAGGCTCTTCTGGACGGCCTAAACGCTGCATAGGAATGCCACGATTTTTTGCGATATTGCCGGTCCACTCTTCCCATGACAGATTTAAATCTGAACGGGTTTCATAACGGCGTTTCCACTGCGCAGATTCGACCATTCCGAGTAAAATCGAATTCACACGAACGCCATATTGAGTAAATTCATGTGCCAACGAATGGGTTAAATTCAACAGTGCAGCACGTGCAGATGAAGTCGCAATCATGTGCGGTTCCGGTTGCAATGCCAGTAACGAGTTCACATTGGTAATTGAGGCATTTGCCGACTGTTTTAAGTCATCAAGAAAAGCCCGTACCGGATGTAAAACACTGAAATATTTCAGCTCAATCTCTTTCATCCAGTCTTCATCTTGCGTATTTTCAAAATTTGAAACACGGCCTTGTCCAGCATTGTTAATAAGCATGTCCACATTGCCCAAATTGAGTTTGACCTCTTTGGCAAATTGCTGAACTTCTTCTTTTTTCAAAACATTACATGCTTTGGTAAAAATATTGGCATGTGGAAATTTTTCTAAAATATAGTGCTTAGAAGCATTTAAACGTTCTTCATCGCGACCACACCAAGCAACTTTTGCACCCTCTGCAACCAGTATTTCAACAGCAGCCAGCCCAATCCCAGATGAGCCACCGGTAACAACTGCAACTTTTCCTTCAACTTGGAAGCTCATAATCCTTAATCTCTCTTACGATTGTTCCTGAATCGTCAACATAATTTGGTTAAATGCTTGCGGTTGGTCGACATAACTTAAATGTCCTGCATCTTCTATGACGAAGCGCTGTTCCAACTGCAATTCCTGAGCAAGCTCTTGTATACCTAACGCAGGAGTGATTTGATCTTGCTGCCCTGCAATCACTGTGCATGGGACTTTTAAATCGGTTAAATAATTACGTATTTCGTCATATGCCAGTAAGTACGATGCATGTGTGAAACCTTGTAGGGTCAACTGCTGCATCACCTCTAAAACTAAAGCTAAGGCTTGTGGCTCTTGTTTATAAATCAAATGAGGTCCACGGCTTTGGGCCATTCCTTTAGCACCGAGTTCTTTCAACATTTTTGGTCTTTTTTCAAAAACCTGAATTTGTGTCTGTTCATCGTGGCGTTGGTAGCCTTGCGCCAAGTTAGCGACCACCAAGTGTTTCACTCGCTCTGGGAAAAGTGCAGCAAATGCACTGCCCTGTAAGGCACCTAAGGAGTGTCCCACTACAATTGCTTTTTCAATTTTTAAAGCATCGAACAACCCTGCCAAACGCTTTGCATAGTCGGTCGCATTCGGTTGATCCGTTAAAAGTTCAGCTGATTTGCCATAGCCCGGTGCGTCCCAGGCAATGACATGAAAATGATGAGACAGCACTTCAAGTTGGTTTACCCATGAAGCAGAACCGGAACTAATGCCATGCAACAGCACAAGGTATTCGCCCTGACCAGCTTCCCGATAGGCTTGTTGCTGGCCTTGAACATTGACCATTTTCACCGGAAATTCTGCTAACTTTTCAATGAGTGTCATCATTTTTAATTCTTTCCTTTCATTCACTTCATCAAACAATTAACGTTTGATTTGAGACAATGGATGCTCTGGTGGATAGTTAGGAATTGTTGGTTTACCTGTTCCCAACATCACGCACATCAAGGCGTCTTCTTGACCTGGGTTAAACAAACCACGGTAGATTCCCGGTGGAATTGAAATCAGGTCACGCTCTTTTAAACGGGTCTGGAATTTCTCTCCGTTGTGCTCAATAAACAAATCAATTTCGCCGCGGAGCATAAAGAAAACTTCTTCAACGTCGTGGTGAATATGCAAAGGACCTTCACACTGTGGTGGTAGCACCATAGTCGAAAACGTAAAGTTCTCTGCAGGTACAGTGTTGCTGTCATTTGCAACACCAGTTGCACCCGTTCCCATATAGCGCATTTGAGCACGACGATATTTCGGGTCGTAATCGGCTTGGAACTTCAAAGCCTCAAAGTCATATTTACGAGTCTCAAAGCGAGCAATACGTGTGTTTAACCAATCTTCTAAAGAAGCGCCTTCCGGCTGTTTCCACGATTCGAATTGTTGTGTAGTCATTTTTTAAACTCCTATACAGTGAATTAATAACGTTTTAAAAGAGGAACTAAGAACAGCGACCCAATGACAGCGACTGCAGCCAAGAAGGTAATTCCCAAATTAAAACTATGTGTTTGCATCACGATGTAACCGATCAGTACAGGTGCAATTGCACTTGCAAAATTGCCTAAACCATTAAATATTCCACCCGCAGTTGCACCTACATTTGAGGTGGTTACTCGGGCAAGCAAAGCAAATACCGCAGCCACTCCAAAGCCCCACGCCATAGCACTTAAAGACATGGCAGCAATAATCAATAATGGCTCAGTCATAATGACCATCACATACATGAAGATGCCCGCGAGTAATAAACCGCTGAATACTTGAATTGCGCGGCGGCCTAATTTGTCAGATAAAAACGCACCAACCACTTCGCCAATTAACATGGCAATGAATGGAAAGCTTGAATACACCCCAAACTCTTTGAGGTTGAATCCTTTGTCTTGCATGAGATAAGAAGGAACCCAACTGTTTAGGCCCCACAAATAAGTCATTAAGGCAATATTGAATAAGCACACCAACCAGAACGCGCTATTGCTCACAAGTACTTTGGTATTGGCGATATGGCCTTTGAAGTTAGTACGTTTACTTTCACCTTCAAGCTCAACAGTTTTCTTGAGTTGCAAGTTACGCAGACCAAAAACAATGCTTAAAATTGCAATGAGTGTTAGTGCAGCCATCACAAAAAAAGTGGTGTGCCAGTCGTGGTGTGCCAGAACGGCTGCCGTAATTGGGAACCCAAGGAATGCACCAATCGGTGTACCCAGTAAGAACATGGTTGAGGCACGTGCCTGCTGACGGTCTGTATAAGTCTGCTTAACAATGGTGTATGCCAAAGCAAATAGCGGACCTTCTGCCAAACCGAGTAGAACCCGTAAAATCAACATACCTGAATAACTGGTGGTGAAGCCCATGCAAAGCATGAGTAAGCCCCAAGAGGTCACACTCCAGAACAGCATTTTCTTTGGGTTAAAAATGTCGCCTAAAAAGCTTAGGAAGACTGATGAAAAACCATAAGCAAGTAAAAAACTTGTCATGAGCCATCCGAGCTTGGCTTTATCTTCAGCAATTCCCATCGAGCTTTGAAAATGTGGGTCTGAAAATAAAACCGCAATACTGATCTTGTCGAAAAATGCCAGTACTACACACACCATAAGGACAAAAGCAGGTACCCAATGCTTTAATCCACTTTTTTCTTCATTACTCATGTGTCATTCCTTCGATTTGGTAATGAGAACCAGATTTAATGTTTACGGTTTTAACTTCATGACATTAAATTCAGCATCTGCTAATAATTTTGGATCTAAAACGGTGTTGGCTTGCATCCAACGCTTTGCCAGCTTGATTAACTTCGAGTCATTAATGGCAATCATATTCAGCAAGCGATTTTCATGGTCCAGATATAAATAGCTCACCTGATCTTCACCACCTTGGCGAATCACCACTTCTTTGGTTTTTTCAGGTTGATATGTTCCTAAAATCTGGATATTAAAGTGATATTGATCAGACCAAAGCCAAGGAATATCGGTATATTCAGTTTCAATTCCGAGCATTGATTTCGCAGCTGCAATCGCCTGATTTTGTGCATTTGCCCAAGACTGAATGCAATAGCCCAAACCCGGATGAATCGCGACATCACCTGCGGCATAAATGTCTTGATCTGAGGTTTGCCCAAAACAATTCACTACAATGCCATCTTTCACATCGAGCCCAGCATGCACGCCTAACTCTTTCGCAATTTCGGCACCTGCACCCACTACAACACAATCAAATAACTGGCTATGTTGAGGATGGTTCACCACTTCAACTTTTTGATCTGGTGCTTCCACTAAGTGAAGGCTCTTGCTGTCTAAATGAATTTTTGTGCCTTGAGCCTCATGCATATTTTTTAAAAATGCAGAAACTTCCGGACTCACACTTCTTGCACATAAGCGGTCGCCATATTCAAAAATATGAACATCTTTGCCTTGCTTACGTGCAGTTGCAGCGATTTCCAAACCAATCCAGCCACCGCCAATCACAGCAACATTTTTTGCATTCTTTAAAATTTCAGCCAGACGTTCACAGTCACGCACATTTCGTAAAGTCACAACATTAGGAATGAACTGCCATGTATTGACGGGTACACGTGCACGACTTCCAGTTGCAATCAGCAATTTGTCATACGGCAAAATCTGACCACTTTCTAAATGAACCTGCTTTTGCTCGCGATCGACTTTTGTTGCAATTTCCGGTTTGTGCCATTGAATGTTGAACTCTTGAACCTGTTCTGGAGAGAACAGATTCAAACTTTCATAACTTGCTTCTTTTGAAAGTACTTGCTTAGACAGTGGCGGACGCTCATAAAACACCTGATCTTCATTTGAGACCACATGAATTTCACCCACATATCCATTTTGACGTAAGGTACTAACTGCCCAACCTGCAGCCTGCCCCGCCCCTACAATTACAATCTTTTCCATAGCCTTTCTTCCTTGTAAAGCAATGCCTGTTACACAGGCTTTACCTGACGGCGGGTTTTGTCATCAAGACCACCTTCAATCGCCCACTCGGTGAAAAGCTCTAGACGATGTTCTTCTACACGTGGCTGCCATTCTTCGGTCAAATAATCATCGTTGGTGTAATATTCAAATGCACCACCCAATGGTGAGTTGACGTACCAGAAATAAGCAGAAGAAATTGGATGACGTCCCGGTCCAATAAAGGTAGACCACTCTGAACGGTTCATATGTAAACCGCCTCCAATCACCTCATGAATATCACGAACAACAAATGCAACGTGATTTAGGCCCGCAGGTTTATTTGGAACGCTAAGTAAGAATAAATCGTGGTGATAACCTTCACCGCGGCAACGTAAGAATGCACCGCGATTTTTATAAGCATCAGATAAATGGAAGCCTACTTTTTCAATATAGAAGTTTTCAGTAGTTGCCAAATCCGGTGTGAAAAACACCACATGTCCAATCGCAACAGGTTGACTTTTTTCATAAACAGGACTTGCTGCATTAACACGCTGAATATTGCCGTATTGGTTAATGCCTTCCGTTTTAAGTTCAGGTACTTCCTTAACAAAACTTTGTTCAAAACGAATGGTCATGCCATTTGGGTCAAGACACTGAACTGTATTTTCAGTACGTTTAAAACCGTCTACATCGGCCAAACGAGCTGTCAAGTCTTCAAGGTCTTGAAGACTATCAACACCCCAAGTGACTTCACGTAAAGTTGAACCTTGCTCAATAGCAGGCGGCAAACGGTTATCATCACAATTAAATAGATAAATCTTGCTGCCATTTTGAGTCTGGTATAAATCTGCGCCTTCAATATCCGAAGTACTTTGGCTTAAACCAAAATCTGCCAAAAACTTGTTTGAAGCGGCTCTATCTTCAACTCCAAACTTTAAAATCTCGATCCCTGTAATCATTTGACTACTCCTTAGTTAAAGACAAAACCGCCATTGACCGGAATATTTTGACCTGTCACAAAAGAGGACAAATCCGACAGTAGATACAATGCTGTTCCATTTAAATCTTGTGGAAGTTGCTGGCGTTGAATCGCTCTTCCGTTGACATATAAATCATGACGTTCCTGTGGCACATACTCGGTTGCTTCAACCAGAGTAAGGCCTGGTGACAATGTGTTGACACAGATATTGAACTGCCCCAACTCTCTTGCCATTGAACGCGTCATGGCAACAATTGCACCTTTACTCGCCACATAAGCCATCAGGTTTGGCGCACCCCAAAGTGCTGTATCTGATGCAACATTAATAATTTTGCCAGCAGCCGATTGTTTTAAATGTGGAATACACGCTTTTGTAATTAACCATGTACCTTTCACATTAATATTCATGACCCGATCCCAAAGTTCAGGATCGTAATCAATCATATTTTTTCCACCCACATTGGTTGCAAGCGCTGCACAGTTCACAAGTCCGTCTAGTCCTTGTAATATTTCCATGCTTTTTGCAACCGCGTTTTCAATAGAGTCTGCATTGGCAAGGTCAACAGTGACTGCATGGACCTTGAGTCCTTGTTTTTGTAACGCTTGTGCTTCTTGTTGCACGAGGTCAGATAAAATATCTGCCATTACAACTTCAGCGCCTGCCTCAGCAATGGCTTGAGCAAAATCTCGACCTAAACCACGTGCAGCACCAGTCACTAAAACTTTTTTGCCTTGCAACAACGCTACATTAGCCATGAGCTTCTTCCTGCATCTCGATACGGTTTGATGCATTTAGTGCAGCAATTTTCTTTAATTGCTTCTCAGCTTCTTTCTTCATTAAACGGCGTAATCGTGCAAGTCCAACATCGTGCTGATATAAGAATTCTCTTGCACGTGCATTTGGCGCAAGGTTTTCTAAAATAATGCGGTCTTGTTCCAATACATCCCAATGCAATTGTTCTAAATGATTGCGATATAAGAAGCGCCATACATTACGTTGCCAACCACTCACCTTACGGCAGCGCCAGAAAAATACACGGGTATTGTTGGCATCAATTGGCGTTGCGTAACCCACAATCCAGAATTCACCACCCGGACCAAACTGTTTACGGTAAGGAATTGAAAGACGTAACCAACTTGCACCGGTCGAACCATATTCAACCCAGTCAAAGTTCACACCTGTTTGGCCTTCTTTTTCAAAAACAAAACCATTTTCAGTTGTGCGGTGTTTCATCTCTGCGGTACGTTCACCTTCTGCCATAGAGTGTGAAGTACAGTGCAAATATGTACCGTGCATTGGGTCCATCACGTTATCAATGGCATATTGATGGTTTACTTTCCAGTCTGCTTGGCAAAGGAATGAACTCCACTCTTCGCTTGCCAGTTGTTCTGGGAACTCAAGCGGTGCGGGTTGTTCATTTGCATCGATACCAAACCAGATGAAGATTGCACCATGCTGTTCAATGACCGGATAGCTCTTTAAACACTTGGTTCCAGTCATTGGGCATTCATGAACGGCTGGCACATCAGCAACCACACCATTAGCACGAACTTCAACACCGTGATACCAGCAAGCAACTCGATCACCCAAGTTCCAGCCTAGTGAAAGACGAGCACCGCGGTGTGGACAGCGATCTTCAAGCGCATGAACCTGACCTTCGGCATCACGCCAAACCACAATGTTTTCACCTAAACGGGTAATCCCAACCGGATTAGCAGCGACTTCCCAACTTGCTAAAACCGGATGCCATTGGTCACGTAAACCAAGTTCTAAATATTCTTCAGCGCTTTGTGAAGTTGATACGATTGCGTTCATTTTATTCTTCCCTGAATCAATAACCTAAACGTTGCATTTCTTCTGTAAAGCTCTCAGAAGTCCATTCATCACCAGATTCAGAGCGGAAACCCTGTTGATTAAGTGCAGAAACAACCTCATCTAATTCTGTTGCGCCCGCAGAAAATGCCTGAATCAAGTTCTTTACAAAGTCTTGTTCGTAGAGAGTCGGTTCTTTATAACGTGTTTGCCAAACCAACAATTCAGATTGACCTGGAACTTGAATATTGTTGATACCTGCTTCGGTTGCCGGCGTTGCATGAATCCAGCTTGCCAACTTTTCATTAAATGTCTTCATTGTTCTGCTTCCTTGTACATGTGAGGACTAGAGTTGAATTTGAATATCCTGTCCTTCAACACGAACTGGATACGTACATAGGTTTCTACACCCGGGTCCACTTTTTAGCTCACCTGTCTGAATGTCATAAATTGCTTCGTGCAATGGACATTCAACAGTCTGATCTTCGATAAATCCTTCCGTTAATAAGGCATACGCATGAGGGCAAACATTTTCGATAGCGAAGTAATTTTCATCGACAAAAAAAACACCAATTTTTTTCCCTTCAACTTCGACGGCTTTCGGCTCATCTTCGCTAACGTCACCCTGCTGACAAACTGAGATCCAACTCATACCTTGCGTCCTCATTTTGTTTTATATACAAAACATAATTTGATTTTCAAAACACAAGCTAAGCATAATCCTCTTGATTAATTTTTGTCAAAGTAAAAATAAATATTAAAATCAATTGATTAATAATTTTTAAATAATTTGTTACGTTTCAAGTTGGAAACAATGTTTTAAATATAAAAATTGTTTTATGTAATCTTTATAATTACAATAGTTCTAAAATAAAGCATAATGCCCCAATTCGAACCCTGTTTTATTTATAGGAAAACGACACGAATGAGCCTAGAGATTGAAGAAGATTCGCAAGAATCAGAAACAACAAAAAATGATGATCGGTATTTAGTACCAGGGCTTGTGCGTGGTTTAGCCATCTTGCAAGCATTTAATCAACAAGCACAAGAAATGACGATTACAGAAATTGCCGAAATTTTGGAAGTGAACCGTTCTAGTGCATTTCGGCTTATCTATACACTTGAAGCTTGCGGTTACTTAAGAAAGGCTTCACAAAAAACATATGCGCTTGATTCAAAAGTTATGGAGCTTGGTTTTAACAGTTTATCAAAGCTTTCATTACTTGATTTATCAACGCCTTTAATGAAAGAACTACGTGACCAGACCAAACTTGCAGTACATCTGACCGTTTTAGAAGGTACACACATTGTTTTTGTAAATAACGTTCAATCTATGGGTACGTTTACCAGCAATATTAGTTTAGGTACTCGCTGGCCTGCCCATGCTACAGTTATTGGTCAAATGTTATTGTCAGATTTACCAGAGGCAGAAGTACGACAACGCTATCGCAATTTTAATGACTGGGATAGTTACTCAGAACTTACCCCAACCAGTTTAAAAGCGTTATTGCAAAAATTAAATTATGTAAAAACTCAAAAGTCGATGGTGAGCTGGGGACATTACAACCATGACATGGCTGCTTGTGCTGCTCCTATTTTCAAACAATCAAATGGAAAAATGGTGGCTGTCCTTTCAGTGAGTTGCCCAATTACTACTTATGATGAGAAGACCTTTAAAGAAGATATCGCAGCTCTGGTCATCGCAACGGCAGATAAAATTTCAAAATTTATCTATTAAAAAAAGCGACGTTAAGTCGCTTTTTTTGTGCTTTGATTTCATCAATTAAAATTACACTTAAAAATTTCACCATTCATATCCTGAAAACTCAGTGTTGAATGATTTTCTTTAATATCAAACTTTAAGTACTGCTGTTTAAACTGTACTACGGCATAAAACTCTTCAGCCCCATCATCTAAACCTGTCGCAGAGACTTGGGTCCCTTGTGGAAAGTCCTTGAGCCAAGCAGCATTATAAAAATCCGATACTGAATTAAAATCTATATATTTTGCAGGCTCAGCCATAATTTTTGCAGCAATTTGATCAAACTGTTGTTGTTTATAAGCATCTAA
This sequence comes from Acinetobacter sp. FDAARGOS_559, assembly GCF_003940475.1. NCBI lineage: Bacteria > Pseudomonadati > Pseudomonadota > Gammaproteobacteria > Moraxellales > Moraxellaceae > Acinetobacter > Acinetobacter sp. FDAARGOS_559. The sequence continues at coordinate 3,436,901 of NZ_RKJG01000005.1, read as the reverse complement.
ACTCAACAACATGCTTATTCTCCCAATTAAAGCTGCTCAGCACCTAAGTTCTGCTTTCTTTTAACCTTTTCCCATTGATACCAACCATAAGCTGCCATTAATACAAAGGCTGCGTATAAGGCTGAAGTTAAAAACAGATCTTTATAGATAAACATGCCGACATAAACAATATCGACAAATACCCAAAGAATCCATGTCGCAATATGTTTTCGGCTGGTCCAGTAAGTTGCAAGCAAACTAAATGCTGCAAGCTGTGAGTCAAGCATTGGCACCGCTGCATCGGTAAAGTTTTTAAGCACCAAACCAAAGACTAAGCCACCTACCGCGGCAATAATCATTTGAATGATAGCTGTTTGAACTGCAATAGGCTCAATTCGAATGTCATGATCTTGCTGCTTTCCTTTGAGCCAATAGTAAAAGCCATAAAAATTTACGACTATAAAAAAGAACTGCAAAATCGTTTCGCCATAAAGCTTAAATTCGTAAAACAAATAGGCATATAGGACAAAAGCAAAGAAATTAAACAGCCAGCACCACATATTACGGATTACCGTTAATCCAACTCCAATGAGGCTAATTAAGACCGCGAAAATTTCTAGAGGAGACATAAGAGAAGCTGCTTATTGAGATCAATTTGACAGCGTATTATGAGAAAAATATAAAGCGAAGCAAACTGCTAATTTAAATAAATCATGGAAAATAACATTTCTAAGGATTTATCCTTTTCGCATGAAATTGATTTATTTCAATAGATAAATAAAAGAAATACTGATCGAGTTGCTAACAATTTCTATTTGCTAGTTTTTAAATGATTGTTTAAAAGATAATGAAAGACAAATAAAGAGCGTGAAAATATGTCAAATCAAGAAGGAAAAGTCAGCCGTGAAACTCGCGGGCATATTTTTTTAATTGGCTTAGATCGGGCAGCAAAACGTAATGCCTTTGATAGCCACATGATTAAAGACTTATCACTAGCGCTCACTGAATATGAAAATAATGACGCCCTGCGCTGTGCGATTGTTTTTGCTCACGGTGACCATTTTACAGCAGGTTTAGACCTAGTGGAGTTACAGCCTAAACTCGCTACGGGTGTGTTTGATTTTAGTGAAAACGAAATTAACCCTTGGGGCACTGTAGGCCGCAAGCTTAGTAAACCCTTGATTGTGGCAGTACAAGGTTATTGTTATACCGCTGGTATAGAATTATTTCTCAACGCAGATATTGCGATTGCGAGTGAAAATACCCAATTTGCTCAAATGGAAGTTCAACGTGGCATCTTACCTTTTGGCGGAGCAACTGCACGTTTTATTCAAGCCGCAGGTTGGGCCAAAGCCATGCGCTATTTGCTCACTGGTGACTCTTTTGATGCCAAAGCAGCTTTTGATATGAACCTCATTACAGAAATATCCCCAGAAGGTACAGAGCTTAAACGTGCCATAGAAGTTGCTGAACATATCGCGCAAGCTGCACCACTTGCTGTAAAAGCGACCCTCGCCTCTGCTCGTGAGGCAGTCAATGAAGGTTACAAAGTGGCTTTTAACCAACTGCAAAACCATCTTCAACCTTTACTCACAACAGAAGATGTTCAAGAAGGTGTTTTCGCCATGCTGCAAAAAAGACCTCCTGTTTTTAAAGGTAAATAAGTCCTACTCAAGCACTGCGCTCTACAGTTTAAAACTTATGGATATACCGAAATTAGCGTAAAAGAAAGCCCACATGATGTGGGCTTTCTTTTATAAATGTACTTTATTCAACTCTAATGATTTTACCAAATTCATTATGGTGAACGACCGTAATTTTTTGGCTACGGCCCTGCTCAATTTCTTGCACAGGCAAATCAAAATAGCGCGCATAGTCATCTGTCTGTTTCATGTTAAGCTCACTACCTTCTACACGGCGTTCAGGCAATACATGACTCCAGAGTAGCAACCCGACTGCACAAGCAATCAGCGCTGTAATACCATGTTCAATACCTACACCGAATGCACTGAATAAACGATGTACTAAATGAGTTTTTTGCAGCTCTGCCAATACCCAGATAAACACGAATGGACGCCACAACAACAACCAAGCCGCCCACATCATGGCTGTGCTTGTTGTAGAAGCATAGCGTTTATGCCATGGCAATTGACGGCGTAAATCAATAATCAACGAATTTGTCTTCATTTCTCTTTACCTAACGAAGTGCTGTGGTTTTTCCCCAGACATCAATACAGCACGATCTTTAAAATCTCATGACTCTTGCATTTCATCCACGAATGCCCCGATCCGGGCTCACCCAACGCGCACGTTTCTCATCTCCACGTCGTAAGACTTTTGGAAATGCCACAATAGTTGCCGAGATGGTGATTAGCCAAAAGACCAATGGATACCAGATCATCCAGAAATAGTTTTTTCCTAGATGCGGTTCATAACGACTATCCATCCATTTGCTTAAAGCAAACTGAATGAGACAGGTTGCCCCCAATAAAATACCGCTACCATACGGTAAAAATGGAGAGCTCACAACGGCTAATGCAGGGACTGGTAAAATAAAATGTACCAACCACAATAAAGCCATCGCCAGCATTAAATATGACCAGACTAAAGTTAAGCAAAGCTCAAACATTAAAGGCCATAAAAAATTCAATTTTGGTTTGGTGAACACATCAATATTTTTAATTAATACCTGTGCTCCACCCATTGCCCAACGTAAACGTTGTTTCCACAATCCGTTTAAAGTTTCAGGCATTAAAATCCAAACCAAGGCATTCGGTTCAAAACGAATGTCCCAGCCGGCACGTTGCAATTTCCAAGTAATATCGATGTCTTCAGTCAACATATTGGGTGACCAATAGTCCACTTGGTGAACAGCGCTCTTACGAAAAGCGGTAATTACACCCGATACGGTAAATAAACGGCCAAAGGTACGCTGAGCACGTTTAATCATGCCGACAATTGAAGAAAACTCACCAACCTGAATACGACCTAATAAAGTTGAACGGGTACGGATACGCGGGTTACCCGTCACGGCTGCAACAGTCGGATTTTGAAGAAAATGACGAACCATCCACTTTGCTGCATGCGGGTCAAGTAAAGCATCACCATCAATACCAATTAAAAACTCGGCATCGGTCATTAAGCTTCCAGCTTGTAACCCCATCGCTTTACCTTGGTTTTGTGCAAGATGAACAACACGGAGTTTTTCATGTTGTTCAGCTAACCGATCCAGCACTTCACCTGTATTATCCGAACTGCCATCATTAATCGCAATGACTTCAAAATGAGGATAATCCAATTTTAAAGCATGAGTAATCGTTTCCTCTGCATTATCCCCTTCATTAAAACAAGGAATAAGCACAGCAACTTTAGGATAGCTTTCTAATGGAGCTGGCTGATCATAAGGCGGAGCTTTACGTTCCTTCCAATAGAAAATGATCGCGCCAATCATCCATAAATACGACATAAATAATGGATAATAGAAAACGAATTTTAAGGCATGCGACCATATAGCAGCAAAGATTGTCATGTTTCAGCCTCGCCTATGGCACAAGACGAGATGATTTTTCAGCAAATGCTTTATGCATCACGTTCACATCTGGATGATCTTTGATTGGGTCATCTGGATAGTATGCAACGTGCATTGCACCTTGCTGATAGAGTGAGTGAATTGTTGCTGCCATTTCAGTTGATGGTACCTTTTCGTTGTTGCGCCAGTTTGTTGCTTGTAGCTCAAAAACTGTTTTCTTAATGCCATTTGGATATTTTTTCACGCGATCAATCATGTCTTTATAAAATTGATCGGCGTTATCGACCTGCTCCATATAAGGCATTGCCATAATAGCCGTAAAATCATAACGTCTTAATGACTCTTCAAGCGATTGTGAATACCAGTTTTCCGCATATGGTTTTAAGGCAACTTGCGCGTATAAGTTACGAGCTGTAAGCAAGAACGGTTCATATTGTCGCACGTCTTCAACAAGTTGCATTGCAAAATCATCTAGATATTTTGTCTTATATGCAGTCCATTTTTGCAAATCTTGATCGTTTTCACGGATTTTTGCTAAATTTGTTGGTAAGCCTTGTTTCGCATAAGCTTTTAATGCATCTGGACTTGCATCTTCATAATCCGATAATGTGACATCGTCATGGAATAAAATTCCATTGAAAGATGCTGACTTAGCCAAATCTTGATAAATCTCACGAATAGTTTGGCGTGCCTCTGGTGAGAACGGACTTAAACGGATATACCCCATATTTAAGTGTTCACCAGCTTTTGCCTGCTCTGTCACGACTAAATCTTTTGATACCGGATCAGTTTTTGGTAATTCCCAAGCCAATAAAGGCATCCAAGCATAAATACGGCTTACAGGCGTACGGGTTTGAATTTGCCATGCTACACGGTTAAACAAGTCCGCACGCATTGGGATATGACGGTTCGGGAAATATACCATATCGGCAGAACCATTCGCATCCGGATCTGAAAATGCCTGCAAATAAACTGTATTTACACCCATCGCATTAATTCGATCTAACAAGTGACCTAAATTTCGTTCTTGTTGTTGCGGATCCGGATCATAAATATAGTCGAGATCAATATGCATAATTTTTTGCGGACGGTTGTTATCCGTTAAGTTTAATTCACGGTTCTTGATCTCTTGAGCCAAATCATTAGTACTCATTCCGCCCTCTACCAAAATACGGCTCATATTTTGTAGAGATTGTTTCGCATGGTCTGCGCCATCATCAAGCGTGATGGTAATTGGCATACCAAGCTTTTTAGCAATTTGGACCGTTTGCATATTATAGCGACCATATGGCCACACCATAATACGTGGTGAACGTATACCATGCTCTTTAAGTAGCTGATTATTCTTTTTTAAATCATTATAAATACGAGCCTGATATTGGCTGTCATTTTCATAAGTTTTAGTTTTTACATCATAAAAACGTGTCGTTGCCGCTGGCTCAGAGTTCCCTTGCGGGTTGCCTGTAATACCTCGGTGTAAATGATAGCTATGGCTTGCGATTTCAACAAACCCGCTATCTTGCATTTCTTTGAGCTCACCCCAGCTTAAGATTTTATCACGTGGAATTTCTTCACCCGAAAAATCGACTTTCTGCCCTGCTTTTGGCTCTAACCATGAACCCACTACCGCAAGTACCACTGGGATTTTTTTAGCCTTAATAACAGGATATGCATTTTGGTAGAAAGACTGATAACCATCATCTACAGTTAATAAAACTGGCTTGGTTGGAAGTGCTGCCTTGCCCTGATGAGCACGGATTAACTGGTCTACGGTAATAAAATGGAAGCCATTTTTTTGCAGCCAATCGACATGCTCAGTAAATTGTTGAGTGGTGACCGCATATTGAGGAATTAAGGCATTTTTAGTATCGGTAATTTCATGATACCCAATGACCGTAAGTGTTGAAGCATCTATTTTAGGTGGGTTAGCTAATGCCATACCTGACAAGCCTGCTAGAGCCAAGCCAAGCGTGAGGTTCAACAAAGGAGATGCAAAGCGGGTAATCATGAAATAGCGTCTCAATAGCAATATAGATTATTTATGTGAAATTTAAACTTAAGAACTAAAATTCTTATTTATTTAGTCCTTAAGTTCAAACTGCCCTAACAGAACAGTTTTTCAGTTCACCTTTATAATTAAATAAACTGAAAATAATCTTAAATATTTAAAAAGCTAAAATATAAATATCGAATATATTTATATTTAAAGCTTATAGATAAAGTCGAGCTCTAAACGGTTTGATTTCAATCATCGCGAGTTTTTACATCAAATAATTCAATTTCAAAAATCAAATTTGAGTTTGCCGGAATAATTTTACCCATTTTGCGTTCGCCATAAGCCAAATGAGCAGGAACCATAAGTTTACGTTTTCCGCCAACTCTCATTCCCATAATGCCTTGGTCCCAACCTTTAATCACACGGCCTGTACCAATAACACACTCGAAATAATTTCCGCGGTCAAGGGAAGAGTCGAATTTAGTGCCGTCTTCTAACCAACCTGTATAGTGAGTCGTAATTAAGGCACCTTTAACCGCTTCTTTACCTTCGCCTACTTTTAAATCGATAATTTCTAATTCAGTGATCATAATATTCCCGTTCGTTTAATTTCACAGCTCAGACTTGATCTTTAGTCTAACAAGTGAATTTGTAAAATTTGTTGCGCTTTTCAGTTTTACTGTAATTGGGTCCACACAACATTCGCTTGGCCCTTGTCACTTAACAAAGTCCATTCATTGTCCATAACATTTAACTGAAGCTGCATGGTACGTTCACAAAGCTGCTCTAACTCTGCTGTACTTTCAGGTGCTAGCTGCCAAACTTGAACATTACTCAATGTTTTAATTTTACTGTTTCTCTTCCACCAATCTTCAACTTGTGAACCATAAGCGACAATTGCCACAGTTTTACAACGGGCACTGGCTTTTTTCACTTTATCTTCAGACGGTAAACCAACTTCAATCCAGGTTTCTAACTGTCCTGTTAAGTCTTTTTGCCAAAGTGCAGGCTCATCGGTTTCAAAAAGGTCTTTGGTAAACTCAAGGCTATCACTTGCGAAACGTGCAAAAGCCATGACACGAACCATTAATCGTTCTAAAGTTTCAGAAGGATGTAAGGCAAGCGTCAGTTGATAATCGCCATAAATATGGTCATCCATATTGGCAATATTCAGATCTGCTTTATAAATTGTTGCTTTAAGCGCCATAGTTAATATGTCCAAAAATTTGGCGCTAAGAATACTCGATTTTAATTAAAAAATTATAGAAAAAACTCAGTAATGTAAAACTTCTTATCCTCTCCATTTGCATCTTATTTCAAAACATCTAACCACTTTCAAAGTTGGCGGGCTTTTTGCTTGAAAGGGGTTGTATTCCTCTCTTGATTTGATGACTTATGTGGCAAAAACTTAAACGTAGTTTATTCCTACAAGTCCTCTGCGCTCTCTTCCTCGGTATTGCAGTAGGTCTTGCTTTTCATGATTTCTCCCTAGCTTTAAAACCTCTTGGTGATGGTTTTATTTCTCTCATTAAAATGTTGATTGCCCCGATTGTATTCTGTGTAGTGGTACTGGGAATCTATGGTGCAAACGATATTAAAAAAATGGGCAAAGTCGGTGCAAAAACGATTCTTTATTTTGAAGTGGTCACGAGTATTGCTTTAATTTTGGGAATTATTGTTGCTTATGTCTTTAAACCGGGCGTCGGTATGAATATCGATATTACTCATTTAGATGCTAAAGATTTAAGTACCTATACCGAACGTGCTCATGACATGCATACAGGTTCGGAGTTTTTACTCAATATTATTCCGAAAACATTTACTGCCGCTTTTGCCAACGGCGATATTTTACAAGTTTTACTCATCGCTATTTTATTTGGCGTTTCACTACTGTTAATTCCTAAACATTTAGCAGAGTTGGTCCGTCAAGCGCTTGAAGCTTTTTCGGAAGTCTTCTTTAAAATTATGGGACTCATTATTCGCTTGGCACCAATTGGTGTATTTGGTTCAGTTGCTTATACCACTGCAAAATTTGGTTTAGATTCACTCCTGCAACTCGGTTATTTAGTTTTACTCTTTTATGCGACTTGCATTTTATTTGTTGTCATTATTTTGGGTTCAATTTTAAAACTCACCGGACTGAATATCTTTAAATTTGTCGGCTATTTTAAAGATGAACTCGCTATTGTTTTAGGGACAGCCTCTTCTGATTCTGTTTTACCCCAAATCATGAAAAAGCTTAAAAACTTGGGAATTAAAGATTCAACAGTCGGTCTGGTTATTCCTACTGGTTATTCTTTTAATTTAGACGGCTTTTCAATTTATTTAACATTAGGCGTGATCTTTATTGCACAGGCCTGCAATATCAATCTCTCCATGCACGACTTACTGGCTATTTTATTGGTTTCGCTTATTACATCGAAAGGCGCACACGGCATTCCGGGGTCAGCCTTAGTGATTCTTGCTGCAACACTTTCCGTAATTCCAAGTTTACCTGCAATTGGTTTGGTACTTTTACTATCTGTAGACTGGTTTATCGGAATTATCCGTGCCTGCACCAACTTAATTGGTAACTGTGTCGCAACCGTAGTCATTGCCCATTGGGAAAAAGACATCGATCATGCACAAGCGAAACAAGTACTTAATATAAAAAATTAAATCTCTCATAGAGAATATTGAAGTATTTCAATGTTCTCTATTGTTCAATTCTGCAAGCTAATAGTTCAGTTTCAAATGCCAGCCAGTCATGTTCATGTTGGCTAATCATTTCAATGCGGTCATCAATGCCCTCTTCACCAGACTTATAGTTAAACTGCTCAGGATTAAAGTTAAAGGTCTTCCATCCCTGATCTGTATTAAAAATTCCCTTAATACGTAGCCAGTCTTGCTGTGCACACAACACATCGAGCAAAGCATAAAACTCAAATTTCCAACGCTTAGGAAATTTCCAACCCGCGACCATATAACCCTGCGCCGACTCGACATAATGATAAGGCAGTTGGTGAATTTCTTTTGCAACTTCGGCTTCAGCCATTTGCTTTTGCAGCTTGAGTAAAGGCTGTATAGAGCGTGCAGTTAAACGCGCAGGCACATCAATTTGCGCCAGTTCAAGTTGACCATGTTCAGTCTTTAGCCATTGTTGTTGATAAGGTTGGTACTCTTCTTTAAGCTCAACAAGTGCCTGTTCATCTTCAAAAGTCATGGTATCGGCATGAGAGACCACCACAATCTGTGCAGCTTTTAATTGGTCTTCATATAGGTTTTGCTTGACCCAATTGGTGTCATGCAAACGACTACCATCAACCACAGTCACTAGTGCACGCATAGCTAAGCTGTTTTGCCAATGTGGTTCCGTTAACTGATCAAATAATTGCGAAGGATGTCCAAGTCCTGTAGGTTCAATAAAGAGTCGGTCTGGCTTTTGTTCACTTAACAAGCGAGCCAAAGCAATATGCATAGGAAGTTGGCTACTACAACATAAACAGCCGCCCAATAGTTCTTTGACTGCATAACCTTGATCTTGAGGTAGGAGTTGTTGATCGACTCCGATTTGCCCAAATTCATTCATTAAGACAGCCCACACTTCATCTTTCGGTTTCTGACTTAATAAATGTTGCAATAATGTCGTTTTCCCTGCTCCTAAAAACCCTGAAATAATATGGGTAGGAACAGTTTTTTGGGCAATCAGTTTCACAAGCGGCTCAAATCAACAAGGTTTAAAAACTAAGAAAGGTATATCACTGTTTAAGTAGCATGAAAATAATTTTTCACTTTGAAGATATACTTTTCAATTATCAGGCTAAAGCACCAAATATGTGACATACATCTCATTAATTATCTAAATTAACTTTAGAAAAATAATAATTAAACGAAATATCCTATTTAAGGACATTCACAATTCATGCCAGAGTGTTTTGTTTACGTAACTAACTTGCTTTTTTTTTACTCAATACGAAATATTCTTTCACATTTTTAGCGCTCAAGTAGCGCTTTAATTTTACAGTAGACGCACATAAACGGACGTTATATTTCATATTGTTAAGATAGGCGTAATAGATTGTTAAGTTAATTGATGTAATCCCAAGCTCGGCTTAGCATGTGTCCTAGCTTAATCATTCAGCCCTATATGTTCGATGTAGGTCAGAACGATTAGGTTTGATTTATTTTTTAATGAATTTAAGGATGCCATAAAATGAAATTAGCTAAAACTTTACTCGCTACTACACTAGCTTTAACTGCTGCTTCAACTTTCGCTGCTTCTAAGCACGACCAAGCACATAACACTGCTGGTGAAGAAAAAGTTGTTGTTTCAACTCAAGAGCAAGCAAACACTGCAAATGCTGCTTCTGACGCTGTAGGTTCTGCTTCTGAAGCTGCTCCTGCAACTCGTTAATTATCTCTGCTGCACTCTCCTCCAAGCTCAGAGATAATTTTACTGAAACGAAACAGGACGTTAAATTTCGGTGAAGAAAAAAGATCGAACCATGCTGCGGTTCGATCTTTTTTTTAAGAAGTTTTCTTATACATGCTGCAAGAAGGGTTATGATTCTCTTGTAGGCGCAACACCTTACGATGTTCAGCCGCTTCAAATCGGCAACGTTTCCACTCGGTATCTAAATTTAATTTAGGCACTTCGCGTGGTTTACCATGCTCATCAACCGCAACCATCGTGAAATAACAGCTATTGGTATGACGAACGGTACGCTTTTGAATATTTTGAGCTTCCACACGGATACCCACTTCCATTGAAGTACGTCCCACATGGTTCACACTCGCTAAAAATGTAACGAGTTCGCCTACATAAATAGGTTCTTTAAAATTTACTTTGTCTACAGACAACGTTACGACATAGCTGCCTGAATAACGACTTGCACAAGCATAGGCCACTTGGTCTAGTAACTTTAGAATTGTTCCACCATGAACATTACCTGAAAAATTTGCCATGTCCGGTGTCATTAAAACTGACATGGTTAATTCTGACTGATCGTCAGTTACGGTTGTCATTTCATCTAATGTAGGCATGACTCAACTCTGTCTCAAACAAGCTCAGAAAACATTATGGTTGATAATTCACAAAAAAAACATGCTTAAATCCACAACATAGCATCGTATTTTTTAATATTGTTAATTCTTTTTTTGAACGAATATTTTTTAAGCTATTATTTTTAATAATTTTTTAGTTTTTCTTAAATAAACAGTTAGTGAGCGGTCAAAAATAATCAAAAGATGCTATGCCATTTTGTTCCATTTTAAATGACACAGCATCGTTTTATATGAGGTTCCTTATACTTTATGGATCAGTCCGGTAACGCCATTAATAATCATATCAACAGCAATCGTACCGATTAATAAAGCAGATAAACGCCCGACAATATCGAAATAACGATCGATGTATTTTGCATGTTTGTACCGCAAATGATCATGTGAAAATTTCATCAAGATCAAAATACTGCATGTTAAAAACATGGTAAACCCGATCACAAGTGCCGCAGCACCAATCGACATTTCAATACCTGTCACCACAGCTGCACTAATAGTACCCGGCCCAATCATAAAAGGCATGGCGATAGTGCCGGCTAAATGTTCAGGTGCGCCGCGCATTTCACCAATGGTATCTGCACCCTGAAACACATAGCGGTAACCAATCACCAAAAAGATAAGACCACCAAAAATCTGGAAAGCTTCAAAGCGTACATTCAGGTATTTACTAAAGATTGCTTCACCGCCCCATGCAAACAGCATAAAGACGATATAAGCAATCAAGCTCCCCTGAATTAAGGCTTTGTTAAATACCTTGGTTTCTGAATGGCGGATGAGGCCAATCATATAAATGCTCATTAAAAAAGGATTGAGCAAAGAGAAAAATAAAGCAAAAGAATGCAGATATGGTGAAACCATGCATATTCCCCTTAAGCTTGTGGATCTGGGAATAATGGACGGTTCCCAGGGCTAATACGATTAATATGCAAGAACGTCATATGTCTTTCATATTTATCTAAAATGTCATTAATAACCTGTTCTTTACTGTAACCCACAAGGTCGTTGTCTTGAGAACCTTCATAAAGATAGGTTTCGAGACGGTAATAGAACTGTTTGCCTCGTTTTACACGCTGACTAAAGTTAGGTGCGCTATAACGAACAGGCCAAATCTGATAAACGAAGTTTTGCTCTTCTTCCAAATGAATAGTGATATCCAGGTGATATAGCGCTTCTTCATCTTCAAGTGCTGTTTGCTGCACATCTACGTTCATACCTTGCTTAATGAGTTCATCGGCAACAGCTTGAACGGCAGGTTTGCAAACGGTATCGAGCATCCGTCTGGTTTCAGTCGTTCCCGGATGATGCATAACCCGAGTCAAACGCTGTTTCCAATTGAGAATATCGACGTTACCCACCACAGGTGCCGCGTTCATACTTCGACTGGCATGCCTGTAGTCTTCAAGTCTGAGCGACTTATAAAGCCCCGCCATGACAAGGAACATCACGAAACTAAACGGCAGTCCCATAATAATGGTTGCATTCTGCAAAGCGGTAATCCCGTTGGTCATCAGCATAGCGAGCGTTAATAACCCAATGGCAATTGCCCAGAACACGCTTAACCAACGCGGTGCATCATTATCAATATGGGTAAGCTTGGTCGTGAAGTTACCTAAAACCAATGCACCCGAATCAGCAGAAGTCACATAGAATAAAAGGCCCGTCACTGTTGCGACTGAAGCAATAAAGGTAAAACCCGGGTACTGCGCTAACAGGTCATAAAAACCATGTGCCGGATTAGATAATACCGTTGCAGCTAAAGTCTGGTTGCCTTCAAAAATAACACTGTGCAATGCACTATTACCAAAAATGGATAACCAGGTTAAGGTAAATAACAGAGGAATAATTAAAGTCCCGCACACAAACTCACGAATAGTACGGCCTCTAGAAATACGGGCCAAAAACAAACCTACAAATGGCGACCAAGCAATCCACCATGCCCAGAAGAACAAAGTCCAACTGCTCATCCAATCTTTAGGTTGCTCAAAAGCAAAACTTTGTAAGGCTAAGGTTGGGAAGCGAGTTAAATAATCACCAATATTTTGTACCAGCGCATTGAGTAAAAACTCGGTATTGCCCAAGAACAAAATAAACAGTAAAAGACCAATCGATACATAAATATTGATTTCAGACAAAATCCGAAGGCCTTTATTCACCCCAGATGTCACTGAAATAATACTAATACCGACTGCAATGGCAATGAGCGCAAACTGCATCCAGATATTCTCTGGCAGTCCTAATAAAACATGTAAACCATAGTTCAGCTGTACCACGCCGATCCCGCAGGTGGTCGCAATACCAAAAATTGTCCCGATGACGGCAGCAGTATCTACACTATGGCCGATGGCCCCATTAATCCTATTCCCAAAAATTGGGTAAAGTGCAGAACGAATGGTCAGCGGCAAGTTATAGCGATAACTGAAATAACCAAGTGCCATACCAATCAAGGCATACATACACCATCCGGTCAAACCATAGTGAAACAGCGTCCACACCATACTTTGGCGTGCCGCTTCATAGGTCTGGCCTACGCCGACAGGCGGCTGCATATAATGAGATAATGGCTCAGCCACCGAGAAGAACATTAAATCGATACCAATACCTGCCGAAAACAGCATGGCAGACCAACTCAGTAAACTAAACTCAGGCTTTGAGTGTTTAGGGCCAAGTTTAATCTCACCATACCGTGAGCAGGCAATGAAAATTACAAACACCATATACAGCGTTGCAGCCAGTAAATAGTACCAGCCAAAGGTTGACGTTACCCACGCAAGGACGGTGTTAATGGTTCGATTTGCGAAATCGTTAAATAAAAAAGTAACGAGAGAAAAGATTAAAATGATTAGAGCTGAAATATAAAAAACCACACGGTTAAGCGGGTCTTTTTTAGATTTAGATAATGTTAAATCATCAACTGCTCTTGGATTATCTGTTGCCATACAATCCTCAAGGAATAGAAGAAAAATAAAATATTCAATTTAGTCTTTTCACTATTTAACAATAATGAAAAGACTGCTTTGAACGCAAAAAATATAAATAAATGTGATGAACCAAGGTTATAAAACCTCGGTCACTTTGTTCTGGTCACAATTCGATGGAATAGAAATGTCTTTTGAAATAGCTAACTGCTTTTTCGCAACATTCGGGTCAAAATCATCTTGCTTTAAGGCTTTGGCTAGACCAAACATATAAAGCAAAATAATGACTGAAAATGGTAAACCACATAACACCACTGCACTTTGCATGGAGTTAAAACTACCTGCTAATAATAAGCCGATACTTACAATGGTAATGACCACAGACCAAAAGATGCGTAACCAGATCGGTGAATCACTATCACTGGTGCCCCCTTTCGAGGACAAATTGGCGATCATTAGTGTACCAGACCCAACCGGTGTCAAAAATAAAACGAAACAAATTACAACAACAATCCCGGCAATATACGGATTAAACGGGAGATATTCGAGTAATTTGAATAATGACAATGCAGGGTCACTTAAAACCATATCACCTAAAACTTTCTGTTTTTGATTGAGAATTAAATGAATTGCAGTATTTCCAAAAATCGAGATCCAAGCCAAGGTAAAACCTAATGGAATAAGGCATACACCCAAAACCACTTCTCGAATAGTTCGGCCTTTGGAAATGCGGGCAATAAACATTCCTACAAAAGGTGCCCAAGCAATCCACCATGCCCAATAAAACACAGTCCATGAACCCAACCAGCCACTGGCTTTTTGATTGTATAAATACATATCAAAACTTTTACCCATAAAATTATTAAGGTAATCGCCCGTATTTTGCACAAGACCATTTAACAAATGGTTGGTCGGTCCTGTTAAAAATACAAATAAAAGTAAAGCATAGAGCAAACGTAAATTAATCCGTGATAACCATGCCAAGCCTTTTTCAATCCCGACCACTGTAGTGACTGTCGCCACAAACATCATGATTAAAACTGCAGTAATTAAAGTTGCAGAGTTATCGGGAATTTCAGGAATTAAATAACAAATGCCTGAAACCAATACCAAAGCACCAATACCTAAGTTGGTCACCAAAGAAATTACGGTTGCTAAAATACCAAAGCCATCGACAAAATCGCCTACCAGACCATGAACTCGCTCTCCAAAAATTGGATAGAGTGCCGAGCGTAGTGCGAGTGGTAAATCTTGTCTAAAGGCAAAATAACCTAATGTCACACCCAGCAAGGCATAAAGCACCCAGCCATGAATACCCCAGTGCAAAAAGCTATAGGTCATGGCATTGCGGGCAGCCTGAATAGTGCCTGCCTCACCTTCTGGCGGTCTTAGAAAATGGTCAACAGGTTCAGCAACACCATAATAAAGTAGCGCGATACCAATACCTGCCGAAAACAGCATTGAGGTCCAAGCCAAATAGCCAAACTCAGGTTTGTCGTGGTCTTTTCCTAAAGGAATCTGCCCCACTTTTGAGAAGGCAAGCCAAGCCACAAAGCCTAAACACAGCACAATCACCAACATGTAATACCACCCGAAAAAGTGGTTTACCTGCTCTTGCACATAGGTCAGCCAAAACTGACTTTTTTCTGGAAACAGCACAAATAATAGGCCAAAAATGCCGATACTGACTGCCGAACTCCAAAATACAAAACGATTTAACCGAATATGGTCTGAAGAATATCCATCACTTTTCAACACCATCTTATTGCTCCTTGCAATCGGTGTATTTTTTCCAAAATAACGTGATAAGTACCGGACTTATGCGCATCATCCTATCCGTAAGAACTTCTGATTCTATCTCTTCTAGCCCGAAGTAAGATTCAAAAATTCATTGATTTTTACACATCATACTTGTTATTGATTGAACGTTCAATCAATAACAAGTATGATAAAAAAGTGCTATGATGCTCTACAAGTTAACATGCTGAATTTAAAGCACCCGTAAAAGTGCTGATGTGGACAATCATGACAAAACGCAGAGTAAAACCAGAGCATGTGCGCCGTGAAGAGATTATGAACGCTGCACTCGACGTAATTTATGAAGTGGGGTTATCCAATACCACCATTGCACAAATTGCAAAAAAAGCCGAGTTGTCGACCGGTATTGTCAGCCATTATTTTGGCGACAAACAAGGGTTAATAAATACCTGTATGCAAGAAATGCTCAATGTTTTGCGTCGGAAAACCGAACAGTACAGAGCAGAAGCAGATTCGCATCCGGAAAGCCAGATTAAGGCAATTATTGACTCTAACTTTGACATTAGTCAGGTAAATGAAAAAGCAATGCGGGTCTGGTTAGACTTTTGGTCTGCAAGCATGCATGTACCGGACCTGAGCCGTTTGCAAAAGATTAATGATCAACGCCTGTACTCCAACTTGAAGTTTTATTTTCTCAAGTTAATGGATGAACAACAGGCCAGTGTTGCCGCAAGAGGTCTGGCAGCATTGATTGATGGATTATGGCTACGTGGCAGTTTAAGCCGTCACAATGAATTTGACAGCGAACTGGCCCGTTCCATTGCTTACGATTATGTAAAAACGCAATTGCAATTTGCGAACAAGCCTTTGCAGGAGAGACAAAATGAGTGATGTACAAGTTCATCAATTGTATATCCATGGACGCTACGTTGAAGCAACCAGTGGTAAAACATTTAATAGTATTAACCCTGCCAACGGCGAAATTATCGCGACTCTTCAACAGGCATCTGAACAAGATATTGAAGCTGCTGTAAAAAGTGCCCAACAAGGACAAAAAATCTGGGCAGCCATGACCGCTATGGAGCGTTCACGTATTTTACGCCGTGCTGTCGATATTCTCCGTGAACGTAATGATGAGCTTGCCCGTCTTGAAACACTCGACACCGGTAAAGCCTACAGCGAAACATCTACCGTCGATATTGTGACTGGTGCAGATGTACTCGAATACTACGCAGGACTTGCAACAGCTATTCAGGGCGAACAAGTTCCACTTCGCGAATCAAGTTTCTTTTATACACGCCGTGAACCTTTAGGCGTAGTTGCAGGTATTGGTGCCTGGAACTATCCAATCCAAATCGCTTTATGGAAATCTGCCCCTGCCCTTGCTGCCGGCAATGCCATGATTTTCAAGCCAAGCGAAACAACGCCACTTACTGCATTAAAACTTGCAGAAATCTATACAGAAGCTGGCTTACCAGACGGCGTATTTAACGTGGTACAAGGTGCTGGTCGTGAAATCGGTCAATGGCTCACAGAACATCCTGTGATTGAAAAAATCTCATTCACGGGTGGCGTAGAGACAGGCAAAAAAGTGATGGCAAGCGCTGCTGGCTCTACACTAAAAGAAGTGACTATGGAGCTTGGTGGGAAGTCACCACTCATTATTTGTGAAGATGCTGACCTTAACCGTGCCGCAGACATTGCGGTTATGGCGAACTTCTTTAGTTCAGGTCAAGTATGTACCAACGGTACGCGCGTATTTGTTCCAAAATCACGTTTAGCCGACTTTGAAAAAGCAGTTGTAGAGCGTGTAAAACGTATTCGTATTGGTGATCCAATGGCTGAAGACACAAACTTCGGTCCGCTCACTAGCTTCCCTCATATGGAAAAAGTGTTGTCTTTCATTGAGTCAGGCAAACAACAAGGCGCTAAAGTATTAATCGGTGGTGGTCGTGCTACAGAAGGCGAGCTTGCCAAAGGCGCTTATGTACTACCGACTGTATTTAGCGACTGCACTGACCAAATGGCGATTGTTCAAGAAGAAATTTTTGGACCTGTCATGAGCATCTTAAGCTATGAAACCGAAGAAGAAGTGATTCAACGTGCCAACGACACGACCTTTGGTCTAGCTGCCGGTGTGGTCACTCAAGATATTAGCCGCGCTCATCGCATTATTCACCAAATTGAAGCTGGTATTTGCTGGATTAACACTTGGGGTGAATCACCTGCCGAAATGCCAGTCGGTGGCTACAAGCAATCTGGTGTGGGCCGCGAAAATGGCTTAACCACGCTTGGGCACTATACCCGTATCAAATCTATTCAAGTTGAACTTGGCGATTATCAAAGCATTTTTTAATGCCCCTATCGCTCTAAACACTTCAACCTAAATCACATATGCCGAGCAGTCTTTATAGATTGCTCAGGCAAACTGTTAGTAAAAAAAGGATAGTTATGAATATTAAAGAATATGATTACATTATTATTGGCGCAGGATCTGCCGGAAATGTACTCGCTGCGCGTCTTACTGAAGACAAAGATACCACCGTTTTACTGCTAGAAGCAGGTGGACCAGATTATCGCTTGGATTTCCGTACACAAATGCCGGCAGCTTTGGCCTACCCTCTTCAAGGTCGTCGCTATAACTGGGCTTATTTAACTGACCCAGAGCCACACATGAACAACCGTCGTATGGAATGTGGTCGTGGTAAAGGCTTAGGTGGCTCATCTTTAATTAATGGTATGTGCTATATCCGCGGTAACGCAATGGATTTAGAACAATGGGCAACCCATAAAGGCCTTGAAAACTGGACTTATGCCGACTGTTTGCCTTACTACAAAAAAGCCGAGACTCGTGACATTGGTGGCAACGACTATCATGGTGATAGCGGTCCTGTATCAGTGGCTACACCAAAAAATGGCAACAACGTGCTGTTCCATGCCATGGTTGAAGCAGGTGTACAGGCAGGTTACCCACGTACTGACGATTTAAACGGTTATCAGCAAGAAGGTTTTGGTCCAATGGACCGTACCGTTACGCCTAAAGGCCGTCGTTCAAGTACCGCACGTGGTTATTTGGATATGGCAAAAGGTCGTCCAAACCTCACTATTTTAACTCACGCGACGACCAACAAAATCTTGTTTAATCAAAAGCAAGCAATTGGTGTTGAATATATTATTGGTGCTGATCAAAACAACTTGCAACGTGCCTTGGTTAAACGTGAAGTATTACTTTGTGCAGGCGCAATTGCGTCACCGCAAATTTTACAGCGTTCAGGTGTAGGTCAAAGTACCTTCTTAAAATCAATGGATATTGATGTGGTTCATGATTTGCCGGGCGTGGGTGAAAACTTGCAAGATCACTTGGAAATGTACTTACAGTATAAATGTAAGCAACCCGTTTCTTTATACCCTGCTTTAAAATGGTATAACCAACCTGCCATTGGTGCCGAGTGGCTATTCAATGGTACAGGTATTGGCGCAAGTAACCAGTTTGAAGCGGGTGGATTTATCCGTAGTTCGGATGAATTTAAGTGGCCAAACATTCAATACCACTTCTTGCCAGTAGCTATTAACTACAACGGTAGTAATGCAGTAAAAGAACATGGCTTCCAAGCACACGTGGGTTCAATGCGTTCGCCTTCACGTGGTCGTATCAAACTTAAATCGAAAGACCCGTTTGCGCATCCAAGTATCTTGTTTAACTACATGTCGACTGAACAAGACTGGCGTGAGTTCCGTGATGCAATCCGCATCACGCGTGAAATCATGCATCAACCTGCGCTTGACCCATATCGTGGTGATGAAATTAGCCCGGGCAAACATTTGCAGACAGATGCAGAGCTTGATGACTTTGTTCGTAACCATGCAGAAACAGCTTACCACCCGTCTTGTAGCTGTAAGATGGGCGAAGACGAAATGGCTGTTGTAGATGGTCAAGGCCGTGTACACGGTATGAATGGTTTGCGTGTAGTTGATGCCTCAATTATGCCGCTGATTATTACCGGTAACTTAAATGCAACCACCATTATGATTGCCGAGAAAATTGCAGACCAAATTCGTGGACGCGAAGCGTTACCACGTTCGACTGCACCATTCTATGTAGCATCATAAAATCTTAAAGGGCATATTTCTTATGCAGGAATATGCCCTTAATTTATTATTTATAGCACTCATATTAATAAGAACTATGTATGACAGAAAATAAGGTCATGCAAGGTTATTAATTAACATCAATAGGTCATAAATTAAAAATTCACCTATTTTTATCGAAGCATATCCTTCAAATGGCTTAAGTTTAACCAAATTTATTTTATTAATTTATTTTCAATCACTTACAACAAAATTAAAACTAAAAATAATCTTATAAAAGTTTAATTTGATTAAATATAAATCATATTTATGATTTTAATAGAACCCATTTATTATAAAAATTGTATTGTCAATGCAAAATTAGTCTAAAATATAGAGTGTTTGCGATAATCCCAAGTAATTTTTCTTTTTTCAAAGTTCTCTGTTTTGGAGAATTTTACTTTCGCATTTATATCCGTTTTGTCTGGATACGCTGTCTAGGTTTCCTCACACCTTAAGTGACTCAAATAACTTATTTTAAGGTCCCCCTTACATGAAAAAGTTTTTGAAATACCTTCTGGTATTAATCATTCTTATTTTAATTGCGGGTATTGTTTTCTTGTTTAGACCGATTGCGTCAAAACAAGTACAAACTGCAAAAGATGAGCCAGTTGTTGATGCTGTTCTTGTTGGCGGCGGTATCATGAGTGCCACTCTCGGTACTTATTTCACTGAGCTTGAACCGAATTGGCAAATTCGTATGTTTGAGCGTCTTGATCAAGTTGCTCAAGAAAGTTCAAACGGCTTTAACAATGCCGGAACAGGCCACTCTGGCTTTATGGAAATGAACTATACCGAAGAGAAAAACGGTAAGATGGAAATTGCCAAAGCTGAAAAAGTTGCTTCTCAGTTCGAAGTTGCTAAACAGTTCTGGTCATATCAGGTAAAACAAGGCGTTTTAGCTGAACCAAAAACATTCATTAACCCAGTTCCACACATTGCTTTCGTTTGGGGCGATAACGTTAAATTCTTAGAAAAACGTTATGCTGCCATGATTCAAAGCCCGCTTTTCAAAGGCATGAAATTTACTGAAGACCCAGCTGTGATTAAACAATGGGCGCCTTTAGTCATGACCGATCGTGATCCAACTCAAAAAGTTGCAGCGACTCGTATGGAAGTTGGTTCTGACGTGAACTATGGTTCAATCACTAAACAATTAGTGAATCACTTAAACCAAAACCCTAACTTCAAATTACAGACTTCAACTGAAGTGACTGGCATCAGCCAAAATGATGACAAAACTTGGACGGTGTCTTTCAAAAATTTGAAAACTGGTAAAACAGATCACGTTAAAACACGTTTTGTATTTATCGGTGCAGGCGGTGCCGCGGTTAAATTATTGCAACTTACTGGTTTACCAGAAGCGAAACAATATGCTGGCTTCCCTGTAGGTGGTGAGTTCTTAATTACTGACAACCCAGCAATTACTGCTCAGCACACAGCGAAAGTATATGGTCGTGCGGAACTTGGTGCGCCTCCAATGTCTGTACCACATATTGATACACGTTATATCGACGGTAAAAAATATGTATTGTTTGGACCATTTGCAACGTATTCAAACAAGTTCCTAAAAAATGGTTCTCAACTTGACTTACTTGCTTCAACAAACAAAAGCAATGTTTTACCAATGACCACTGTTGGCTTGGAAAACCTTGATCTTGTTAAATACTTGGTGAGCCAAGTGATGATGTCAGATGAAGACCGTCTCAATGAACTTCGTAAATACTACCCAGATGCGAAAGCTGAAGACTGGCGTTTAAGCCAAGGTGGTCAACGTGTTCAAATCATCAAAAAAGAACCGGGTAAACCTGCAACACTTCAATTTGGTACAGAAATCTTTGCATCTAAAGATGGTGCAGTAACTGCATTGTTAGGTGCGTCTCCAGGTGCTTCGACTTCTCCATACATCATGCTTAACTTGCTTGAAAAAGCTTTCCCTCAGCAAACTGAAGGTAAGTGGAATCAGAAGCTTCATGAAATTGTGGTTTCTTATAAACAAGACTTAAGCAAAGACCCTGTGTTACTCGACAAAGTTCGTCAGTACACAAGCTCTACACTTGGCTTGAACTATACATCTCCGTTCAAAGCTGCAAACGATGAAACTGCTGCTGCCCCTGTTGCAAAAGCAAACTAAGTTTGATGATGTATAAGTAAAATATCAAAAGGATGAATTTCGATTCGTCCTTTTGTTTTTTAAGACTTCTGTTGAGATATTTAGATTCGCTATGACGCCTTTAAAATCATCACCTCGCCTCTTACCGTTTTGTTTTAAGCTCGTGCTTGTTTTGCTACTGGCTTATCTTTTGTTAAGCGGGTTTTATATGTGGATGATTGGCGGTACAGCTATTTATGTCAGCTCAGCCGTGTTATTTGTCATAACAGCTTATGCATTTAAACTCGGTAAATATCAAAAACTATGTGCTGTTTTAAATGTACTCATGAGCGCAGTCTCTTTATATTTCAGCACGGCTCATCTATTTTTCTCCCCTATCCAGTTCTTTATATTTTTACCTGCGCTATTTTTTGTTGTGTTGGCTTTTACTCAAGTAAGTAAAGTTCGTAGTTTATCTAAGGTACTCATATTAATTAGTTTATTGATTTGGTCAGGCGTACATTTTACGCAGCTCAAGCAACTTAATGCCTATTATAAAACGCAGCATACTGGTGAAAGCTGGCAGCAATACGGCGCGCTATAAGACTATTTTTAGTCTGTATACTTCATGAAAATGTATTTTCATTTTCACATGAAGTTCATCAGTAAAACTGAACATCGTTTACAGAATTCCTTTTAAGAAAAAATATTCATAACAATCTAATTTATTTAGAAATATATCGAGCATATTAGCGATTGAATAGCATTCATCTACACGCTAGATTAGCTGAATTATTTTTCTCCCTTTACGTTGTAATTTATGAAAATTTTAGATGGCGGTTTAGGCCGTGAATTGGCTCGCCGTGGCGCTCCGTTTCGTCAACCTGAGTGGTCTGCGCTTGCACTCATTGAAGCACCTGAAACAGTAAAAGAAGTCCACCTCGACTTTATCAACGCTGGTGCAGAAGTCATTACCACCAATAACTATGCGGTTGTGCCATTTCATATTGGTCAAGAACGTTTTGAAACTGACGGCGTGCGTTTAATTAAAGTTGCGATTGAACAAGCAAAAAATGCAGTTAAAGAAAGCGGCAAAAATGTCAAAATCGCAGGCTGCTTACCGCCTTTATTTGGTTCTTACCGTGCCGACTTGTTCCAGCCAGAACAGGCTAAAAACCTTGCTGAGCCAATTATTAACACATTGGCACCAGAGGTAGATTTCTGGCTCGCTGAAACTCAATCATGCTTAAAAGAAGTTGAAACAGTCCATGCATTATTGCCACAAGATGGTAAGGACTATTGGGTGTCATTTACGCTACAAGATGAGATTAAACAAGAACAAGCTTTACTTCGTTCTGGCGAAAATATGCAACAAGTGGCTGACTTTATAAAGCAGTCAAATGCCAAAGCAGTATTGTTTAACTGCTGCCAACCTGAAGTGATCTTGCAAGCGATTAACGAAATTAAAGGACTTATTCCTGAGTCTGTGCAAATTGGTGCTTATGCCAACGCATTCCCACCGCAAGATGAAAGCGCTACTGCTAACGATGGTCTCGATGAAATTCGTAAAGACTTAGACGCTCCAGCTTATCTTGCTTTTGCCAAACAATGGCAGCAAGCAGGTGCAAGTTTAGTGGGCGGTTGCTGTGGTATTGGACCAGAACACATTGCTGAACTTTCTCAATTTTTTAAAGAATAAATACCATGTCTGCTGCCAAAATCGGATTATTGTCTCTTACAGCGCTGGTATTTAGTTCTATGGTGGGGTCAGGCGTATTTAGTCTCCCCCAAAATATGGCTCAAGTTGCCAACGGCTCTGCCCTTCTTGTTGCATGGCTCATTACCGGAGTCGGCATTATTTTCTTGGCTCTCTCATTGTTGCATTTAACCCGTCAACGACCAGATCTAGATGGCGGTATTTATAACTATGCACGCGAAGGCTTTGGAGACCTGATCGGGTTTTGCTCGGCATGGGGCTATTGGTTATGTACTACCATTGGTATTGTAGGTTATGTGGTGATTGCCTTTTCAGGCGTCGGCATGTTTACCGACAGCAAAGACCATATTATTTTTGGTGAAGGTAATACGCTCTACTCACTGATTGGTTCAAGCATTTTTGTATGGCTGGTGCACTGGTTAGTAAGCCGAGGTATTAAGGAAGCTGCGATTGTGAATTTACTGGCGACTATTGCCAAAATTATTCCAATGGTGGTTTTCATTTTCTTTACTTTTATTGCCTTTAAGTTTGATTTATTCAAACTCAACTTAAATGACTTCTCTTTAAAAGTTCCACTTTGGCAGCAAGTCAAAGACCTGATGCTCATTACCCTTTGGGTATTTACGGGTATTGAAGGTGCTGTGGTTTTATCATCACGTGCAAAGAACCGTAATGACATTGGTAAAGCGACCATTTTAGGTGTGTTACTGGCACTAAGTTTTTACGTCATGGTGACAGTACTGGCTTATGGTGTGGCAAGTCGTGAAGCGCTTGCAGGCATGCATAACCCATCTATGGCGACTATTTTGCAGCAACTGATCGGTCTACCGGGTACCATCATTATTACTATCGGCTTGATTATTTCAGTTTCATCGTCTTATTTAAGCTGGACGTTATTTGCCACTGAAATTCCATATTTAGCTGCAAAAAATGGTGCTTTCCCGAAACTATTTTTAAAGAATAACCAAAATAATGTGCCGATTTCATCACTATGGCTAACTACTATTGTGGTGCAAGGTTCTCTGATTGCCGTGTATTTTTTCAATAAAAACTACACCCAGCTTTTACTGATTTCATCGGTCATGATTTTGCTGCCTTATTTTCTGGTGTCGGCTTTTTATCTTAAAGAATCAATTCGCCATAAACGCACGTCGCATATTGCGATTGCAAGTGTCGCTTCAATCTATGCACTTTGGTTGCTCTATGCCGCAGGTTTAGACTTACTGCTGTTGTCTGGTGTGTTGTATTTGGTTGGCTTGGTTATTTTTTCAATCAGCTACTTTGAGCATAAAAAATCGCTCAAACAAAACCAGCTTAATTAATCACTTCAACCACTGTTGAGCTATTTCAGCAGTGGTTTTCTAAAAACAAAAAATCTATTTTGAAGGCGGCGACTGTTTTAAATGCAATCGTAAAATGCGCCGTAATTCTAAAATTGCCTCAGGGCTAGTTTGAATCGAATGCCCACCTTTAATAATCAGCTCCGATTGCTCCCCACCCAAATGTGAACTTTGATAAGGCACAATCCCATCACTCATTTTTGTCTTATCTGTGGTGCCATTTATATTGCCCATAATCGAGTGATAGACCACGTTGGACGATGGCTGAATGGCTTGGGTCAACTGCATAAAGTTAGAAGAACGACTTAAATTACTCGCTCCATTTTCAATTAAGCCTTTTCTGAGTTTGGTATTTTTCTCATCTCTCATTTCAACGGCAATAAAAAAGTCGGCAGGTAAGCGAATAATACGGCGAGCAATTTGGGTAAACCATCGGTCAGCATAGTCAGTACCATGATGCGGCGCCGAAACAAAAACAACCCGCTTAAAATAGGGCAAATCTTTGAACTGAAAACGCTCTCGAATAACCGGATTTTCTTTTAAACGCTTTAACTGTGCTTCATTCATTTTTTGCATGGCTAAATCAGAAACGTCTGCATCGCTTACTAGCAAGCGGCTAATCACTCCGCCCATACTATGTCCAACCAATACGGCATCATGTGCAGCGTAGCTGTCTTTGGCAACGTTTTGAAAAGCCTGATTCAGCAAAGAATAAATCTGAAAACGACTTTCAAAAATCGGCATATTGGTTGAATAAAACACCTGCCAAACTTGGTAGTTTTGTCTTAATTCGGCATCACCCATAATGTCGTTGGTTAGGCTCACCCATGCCTCTGGGCTGCTTGCCAAGCCATGAATAAACACAATAATTTTTTTATCGGGGTTAAAAGGTTCCAGCATATATAAATGCGGCATAATCAAATTGGCTTCTTTATTAATTAAAGACCAATAGCCTGCTGCACCTAAATTATATTTCGATAACCATAGCCCATAAGGCGCCGAATAGTTGGCAGTGAGCGGATAGTCCACGCCTTCAACTTTTACACGGTCTTGCCTGTAGGGATCGAACATCGCAATTTCTAACTCTGCCCCATCAATGACCTGATCGGCTGTGGCCTTTTGTTTTGGGTAGGCAATAGCCGTGACTGGAAAGAAGCGTGGTAAATGAATATTGGGATTACTCTGGTGAGCATAAAAAGCGTCGGGATCTAAAATAAAACCATGATTTACATCATGCTCCTTACGTCCCACAATAAATTCCGCACCTAAACCATCCTTACGGTTGACGGTATTAAACCCTGAAAAGTTCATGTTATAGCTAGAGCGAAAGGTATCGACTTCAATGTGTTGTACATCTACCGCATGATTAAAGTTAACGTGGTACTCATGCCCATCTGCTTTTAGTAAAGGTGGGAAATGAAGCGTATTTAAATGATTAAAATACGTGGTCATGAGCTTCGACAAGGCGACGTTATAAAAAATACGTACCTGATTTTGGCGATGGTCAAATACCCGATCAAAAGGTGACTCTTCAGAATCAAACAAATAGACATAGCTATAGCGCAAGCTTTTATCAAACAACGCAAGCTCTTGCTCAACACAACTGTTACTTTTAAGAGTGGCATGGCACTGGCTACTACGCCCAACATCTAAAGCTTTTGCCAAATAAATTTCACTTAGCGCCGCATAGCGTTCCTCTCGGCTGCTATTTTCTGACAATCCCTGAATTTTATTTAAACAGACATTAAAATTTTGCAGACAAGACGTTTCACTTTCTTTGACCAAATACAGCAAGTTTTGGGTTTGATGACTTAAAGTATTGTCGGTCAAAATGCTTTCATTTTTACTTTTTAAAGCACTGCTTAAGTTACTTTCTTTTAAATGAATGACCTGACAACCGCTCAGTAGTCCCATTATTGTAAGCACTAAATAATGGCCGGATTTTGTCATTGTGCATTCCTTTATCGAATGTATTTCCCCACTCAACATTATGCCTGTAAAGCTGTGCCTGAACAATTTCGGCTCAGCTTTGATTGGAATTTATTTGGAAAATAAAATTGACCGTATATTTTATTAAGCTTGTTTAAACTTCTGCTGGGAAGCCAAATAAGAAAAATAGAGTATGGGTAAAATAAACGGCGCTACGCTCCAAAAGTCAAAATAGACATAGAGTACCGCCCCCATCAAAGCACCTATAACAAAGCCAATTACAATACTGGCACTTTTAAGCAAACTTGCCCGATTGGCAGCATTATTATTTTTAAGCAAGTTAGCAATATCAATCCCAAGCTGGGTAGTGTTGCCTGTCATCATGGTACTGGGGCTAATATTTTTAATAAGGGTTTTGCTTGATGTATTACGAATCGCTAAAGCAATTAAACCGAGGCCACCTGTGATTGCAACCGTAATCGAATCGGCATTTTTAAATGGCTCAAAGTAAAGCCCAGCAGCCATAAAAGCAAAGAGAAAAATAGCTTCAAATAAAAATAAATAAGACAGCGTTTTGTGTTTGGTCTGACTACGGTCAATTAAAAGTTTGGTAATCACCACCGTCACAATAAACAATGGAATAGCCGCAAGTTTAATCCATAAACCGGCACCACCCTTCACCAACGCAGCCCCGGCCAATACCAAGTTGCCCGTCACATGAGCAGTAAAAAAACCAAATAACGCAATAAAGCCAATGGTATCAATTGCCCCGCCCACCATAGTCAATAAAACAGGATCTCGACATATTGCCCACGTACTTTGTGTTTCTTGTTGAATTGAAGTCTCTGGCATAAGCAGCATCCTATTATTTTAAAGTCATTAAATTCAGTACGAAGATGTTTTAAGTATTTAAAAACAAATCAAAGCTAAAGCATTTATCAAAACAAAAAAGTATGTAAAAACATAGAGTGTTTAATGTCGCAACACTGTCTTCAAAACAGCAACAATAAAATTTGTTTATTTTTAAAACATTAAACGCTTCTCATCCGCAAATCAATTTGACCTCTAAAACCGTTCTATCTATGATGAAGCCGCAAGTTTCGCCAATATTTTGCACAAACGGCTGTTGTGCTGAGTGATTGATAAAGAAAACAACAACGACGAGAAGGAATATGTCTCTTTATAATTTTTCAGTTTTTTTGGGTGGATTATTATTTGTATCAATTGCCTCTGCTGGCTATAAAAGTAATGCACACCGAGACTTTTATTTAAAATGCGTAGCTGCTGGACATAGTCGCGCGACCTGTCTGTGTATTTATCACCGTTTAGAGCGCCAATATTCCCCAAAACTCATGCATAAACTTGGAAGTTTAAGTTTGCAAAGTCCTGAAATACCGCGTGATTTTGTAAAATCCATGATGCGTACCATGCAAAAATGCCAGTCATAATTTTATTTTTTAAGCCACATCCACGCCAATACCCCAGCCATACATAAAATTGCCGGATAGACAAACCACGGATGCGGAATGGTCCAAATCATCAGTCCCGCAGCCAGACTCATACTTAAGGTCGAGATGTATTTCGCCTTTTTGGGAATACGCCGATGTTCTTGCCACTCACGAATGAGTGGACCGATATAGCGATGATTTCGAAACCATTGATGAAGTTTTTCAGAGCCTCGAGCCGCAAAGAAAACCGCCAAAATCATAAAGTCGACGGTAGGTAAACCCGGAATAAAAATACCCAATATGCCAAGCGCAATACACAACCAAGCCAAGCTAATAAACACCCAGCGTGCCCACATAGAACGCGCAAGTTTGCTGACTGGTTGAACGGGTGCTAGCGACTGCTCATGTTTTACCATGACATTGACTTGATTAAGTTTATCCATATCGGGTATTCCCTTTATCCACTTTTTATTATTTCAGTTCATCAAGCTGATCAAGCGCCTGACCAAAATATCCAAAGGCATCTAACGCCCCTTGAACGACTCGGTCTTGCTGGGTTTGGTCAAAGCCTGCTTCATCCAGTGCTTTTACAAAACGTTTCCAGACTTTCGCGCGCCCTTCGGGATAGGCAGCCAAATTACGTGCAGCAAACGTTTCCGAAAAGCCCAAATGCTTTTGAGCTTCTTTAAATAAAAATGCAGCTCCTAAGGTTGAACCTTCAGACACATAAATCCAGCCTAAAGCTTCGGGTAGTTGTACGTTTTCACTCTGTAATTGCTGCCCGTTGGGTTGAATACCTAAATCATTTAAATCGGCAAGTGCTTGTTTTGAGCGGCCACGAATGTCTAAGTCCGGAATCAGTCCAGCTACACCCTCTTTCTCAAAAAGATGTTCAATTTCACGCTGAAAATAATATTGAGACAAAGTTAATTGCGCGTATTTTTCTTTACTTGAAAACACCTTTGCCTCTGACATTAATTGATGCATACGTTCGTGTTCAGCAGCAGTTTCTTGTTTCAAACGTAAAGACAAACTGTTGCTAATGATTTGTTCTGTAGATGAATTCATCATCTTTCTCCTACAAAATGGATATTACTCATCGGTTAACGGCCCCGATTGAGTTTGAGTTGGACTGGAAAATCCACAACAATGGTCACGGCTCGACCGTTAATTTTGTGGGGTTTAAATCTGGATTTACGTGCAGCTTGTATGACCCGTTCATCAAGGCTTTGAATACCCGAACTTTGACGTAATTGAATGTTGATGGGCTGCCCTTTTTCATTAATGCGAATCCGAAGCTCAACCAAACGATTTTGTTGTTTTAACTCACGGTCATCATAGTCAAGCCCGCCAAAACTCAGCACATCCACGCTACTCACCTGAACAACGTCATCGTGTTCAACTTGAGTGCTAGGGGCTTTGGAATATTCTTGCTGCATTGCGGGTGTTTTGACCCCACCACTTTTAATTTCACTATTGGCGTTTTGTGTCAACTGCTCAGTTTGCGTTTGTTCAAAGTCTGTCGAACTCAGTTTTTTATCGGTATGAGTCACCAGCATTTCTGTACGCTGCGCTGGTTGGAGTGAAGTTGAATTATTTAAAGTCGTTTTTGGTTGTGCTTGCTGTTTGTCATTTAAATTATTTTGCACAACTTCTTTAGAAGCAGTTTTTGACGCTAATGTTTGAACATTTGTAGGCGAGTATTTTGGCTGATCGGGCGCATGAGATACCGAACTGTTTAAAGTAGATTGAGGTGTTACACTATTTTTAGGTTGGCTTTCAGTCTTTTCAACCGATGGCTTTTTAGCAGGTGCCAATGATACAAAACTTACTTTTAATGCATCTACTTTGGGTGTTGCCTTAAAAGTATAAGGTTCAATTAAATGACTCAGCATCCAGACAGCAAACACATGCAGTCCAATCACCACCACTACGATTAAAAACTTATAAAAATGCTTCGGCCCTTGTGGTAAAGGCAACATAACAATCGGCTTATGGGTAGGGAATAATGATTTTGATTTCATGGCTTATTCCCTAAAAACGATGCTCAAGCTTGAAGCTAATGTTGTGTTTATCGTAGGAATACAGCCAATCGACATTGCTTTTATTATGGTTATAGCGATAGGTTAAATTGGGTGTCATGCCATAAAAATCAAAGCGCGGCATTTGCACAACAAAGGTATAGTTCTGTTCGAAATCATGACGACGAGCTAAGAAAGTTTCTGCGTATTTATCAAACAGGCGCCAACGATAAGAACTCAGCAAAGTGGTGTTAAATCCTGTACTCCAAGATTTGCTTAAGCCCAATCGCACACCTTGCTGTTGGTAGGCAGCCATGTATTTTTCTTGGGTCGAATGGTCGAGCACATCTAGACCACCAAAAAAAGTCCACTGGTCTGGAAAAATCTTCCAGAAAGTAGCAAAAGCTGAGCTTTCTACCCCATCTAGGGTTTTGTATTTCTGATAATTTAAATCTTTACTCTCAGCCTCAAGCTTGAAAGCTTTATCTGCCGAAATAAAATGCATCCATTCGGCACGCGCCCCCCATGCATTGTAAAGACCATCATTGCCATAACGTTTATGTTCAAATAGCGGACTCACCCCAATTTGATTTTTTAAGTCAAAGTAGCTGTAGCCTGCATTAATGTTGATGGTAGATTCATTAAATGTCGCGTGGTCGTTATAGGATTGTCCAAACGCCAGCGCACGTAAAGCCACGCCATGATGGCCTTCAATCGCATAGCGTTTAATCAGACTGGCTTCGTAATCTAAACCCGTTGCCGACTCAGCTTTAGGAGTTCCACGAGTAACTTCCCTAACTGGGATAATATTACCTTCACTATCTCTGCCATAAAGTGTCCATGTTTTGCTTTGTTCAGAAGAACTATTTAAATTACTGACATAGGTATAACCCGCTGAAACCGAGCCTTGCCAAGAGTCTCGTTTTTTTAATGCTTGAACAAAGGTATTTACTGTTGTTAAAACCCCAGATGGGATTACCGCAGGGTCACTTTGTTTCAGTTGGTCTTGAATGGAAATAAAAAGGCGTGCTGCTTCCTTATTTTTCTGTTGTTCAAACAGCACGCGCGCTAACTCAAGTTCACAAATTAAATTATGAGGTTGTTGTTTTAAGCTGCTTTGAAATTTTTGTTCAGCCAATTTCAGTTGCCCCTGAGAACGTGCAACTGCCCCTTCGGCAAAGTCGGTTAAAGCCCGATCATAGCCAACATATTTTTTATAATGTTCTAAATAAACCGTGGCTTTGAGCCACTGTTTTTGCATGACTGCCAAATATAACGCCTTGGCAAGATCATTCGGATTTTGCTCAACACTATATTCTTGTCCATTAATTTGAAGTTTAGGTAATTGCTCGGTACTACGAATTGTTCCCTGTTCGTGAAACTGTCGCTGTTCTTGTAAAAGCGTTTGGTCCAAGCTTTGATTAAGACGAAGCTGTGTGTCTTCGTCGGCATATAAAAATGGACAACTCAACAATGTCAGACAGCACAAAAGCGTTCGTTTCATAAAACAATAAACCTGAAGCAACCAAGCAAAAGCCCAAAAAACAAAAGGAACCTACGTGTGTAGATTCCTTTTGCATTCATTAATTTTTAGCACCGCCAAATGCAGTGTTGTAAGACACGTTATCAAACTGGGCAATACCCGCTAAAGCCGAAGCATTTGCACCAAAGAATTGACCTTGCACCACACCAGAGTTGTCGATACCAGCCGTACCGTTAGCCGTTGCCAAACCTGCAAACGCAGCAGTACCCGGGTTAAATGCCACACCATCTAGGCTTAATGATGAAACAGCCGTACCAGTTCCAGTAAGTGTTCCTTCAAGTGTACCCGCGCCATAATTTGCCGTGAACGTACCACTTAACAGATTGCTTCCAGAGCCGTTAATCCCTGCAACGGTATAAGTTGCAGTACCCGCGGTTGGAACAGTGGTATTGGTATTATCACCCGCGTAGTAAACGGTATGGCTCGCGCTTGCCGGCGTGTCGCCCGCTTTCCACCATTCACCAAAATAGACTTCCTGTGTGCCCACCTGACCAAAGTTAAAATTACCTAATGCACTGTGTGAAGGTGGCATTGCAGACACTGGAATATGCGAAATATTAAAGGTTTTGCTGCCAACCGTTACATTGGTGTTACTTGTTCCCTGAGCAGCAAAAGCCTGAGCCAAACCTTTTAACGAACTAAAACCTGTAAAAGCGTTATATGGCGCACCCGCAGCTTGAACCGACACCGCTGCTACACCACCCGGATGGCTTGCATTGGCAGCAGCACCGATTTTGATATTACTTTCATTACTCGAAATACCATCAATTCCTGCATAAGCAAATGCAGTTGAACAAGCAACGAGACCCAAGAACAATTGAGAGATTTTCATTTGTTGTTACTCCATCTTTTTAAAACTAAGTTATTGTTTAATTTAAAATAACGATTTCGCTATTTTTAGTTTATTGAGTAGGCCCAGCTGAAAACCTACTCGGCTTTTTGTAAATAATAATCATTCAATCTTATTATTTACCGTTACCTGACTCCCCTTTTATGTATGTATAGAGGGAATCAAATTCTTTTTAAAATTTAGTGGTCCAACTAATTTTCATCGTTCGGCCGGGTGCGGCCATGGCACTACGAGTTAAAGGATCGATATAAAACTGGTTAGAAAGATTACTGCCGACAAACTCAACTGTGTTGTAGTCATCAACCTGATAACGCGCATAGGCATCAAAAATCCACGTGTCATCCCAAGCCAAAGGTACATTGAGGTAATAGCCTTTATTGACGCTAGCATCATTATTTTTGCGTAGCGGGCTTTCATAAGCTTTATAGAATGTGGCGCGTGCACCGAGCTCTAACTTTTCATCAAAAAAGCGTGTGCCAAGCAAACCGTGGAAACTCAGTTCAGGAGTGGCCATAGTCACCAAGTAGCCATTTGGGAAACCGTCATCAACACAACGCTGATACGGTTCGCGGAACTCAAGGCCCTGCTCGGTTTGAACCGTACCGCCTAAAATCATTTTGTTAATGGCGCTATTGGTATCACACACTTCATTTTTTAAGTTATAGGCCACGCTCAAGTCTGTGAAGAAACCACCATTATCAAAACGGCTTTGTAACTCTAAACCTGATAGCTTTTGCTCATCCATATTGGTAAAAATAAGGTTTTGATCACGCTCAATCACATTTTTGGTTTTGTTGTAGTAATAGGCGAGCTTAATGTCGGCATTGCGTGCTGTGCTAAACCAATCACGCATGTCATAGACATAACCCACTTCGTAGTTAAAAGCGTGTTCAGGTTTGATTGCTTGATATGGCAACATGGCAGAAAAACCGACAGTGCTTTCAAACAAACTTGGTAAGCGATATTCCTCTGCATAGCGTGCATAGATTCTGCTGTTTGGCGTGAGGTGAATTGAGGCACCTAACTGCGGTGCCCAGCCGCTATCTTTAACTTTGTCGGCCGACTCAACCGGAACTTGGTCTACCACCGACAGAAAGTTCCCGCCAGTTACGACGTACTTTTGTCCAGAGGCATTGAGCTGATTTAAAGGATTATCGGCAAGCGACAATTGCCCATTCGCATCTGCTTTCCAGCTTAGCGTATTTTTCTGTGACCAGATCATGTTATACAAAGTGCTCTCTGATGCAGGCACAGTATCGAGCTGCCCATCCCACTCAGGATTTTTTGTGGCATAGCGCTGTTTTAAAACATTGATTAAACGCTGCTGAGTCGAGGTGTAACTCTCAGGCATGGTCTGATATTCAAAGGTATATTCTTTAAGCCTACTTTTTTTGGTAAACAGCGGATTTAAACTCGGGTCAATCTCGCTCTGCAAAGACTTATTTAAAAAGTCATCAATAGCCCAATACGAGCGATAACGCATGCCCGCATCAAAACTTAACCAAGACACGGGTCGATAATTAAAATTAAAGTCGAACGTTTTTTCCTCACGGCGTCCTGCCCGTGGCAATGCTTGATAGAGCGAATAACTTGGGCCAAATTCACCATATACATCGTCAGACGTTAATTTTTCTTTTAAGAAACTTCCGCCGAGCGTCAAATCAAGCTGGTCTAACAAACGGGTTTTATTGCTGACGGTAATGCCTTTACGCGTATTGTCAGAATGGCTTATTGCCGTATTAATAATGGTGTTATCTCTAAAATCGATTGTGGTTGGCCATCCACCACGTGTGTATGTCTGGCTTTCGGTGTCGGTTTGCCAAATATTGGCATAGAAATCAATCCAACGATTATTCTCAGGCTTAAACTTATATTCGAGGCTATAAGCTTTAGAGTGGATATTGCTTAAAGGCCACTGCGGAACACCCAAGTCAGGCGTAATACCCCAAACAATTCGAGACGGCATAATTTCACCAAAAATATTTTTGGTATCTCGGTAAGTCAGTTTAAGGGTATGATCATCTGTTGGGCGATAGGTCCCTTTTAACAACCACGACTCCATATGACTTGAAGTGTTGGGAACTTCATCTCCCGGTTGATAGGCATAGGCAAAGTAAGGAATAAAATCGAGGCTACTGTCTGGCGTCGCTCGTTTATAGTAGCCCGCGCCATGTGTGCCAGAAAAATAGTTGCCGCGCTCACGTACTGCATAAACTGCCAGTAAATCGAATTTGTCTTGCTTGATGGCAATTGCCAGTCGGCCCGCTAAGTCATCGCCCGAAAAATGAGAGTTATCACTTCTGGTCCGGTTCTTTTTATAAATATCGGGGTCATATTTTGACCCGTTCATATCGATCCAAGGCGTTGTGTCATCGTAGTTTTGGCCCACTTTACTCATATCTGGCAAAGATGGATCGATTGAGTTAGTTGAGCCTTCTACTTTTAACTCGGCACCAAAAGACTTACCCGGACGAACAATGTCATCGGCCTCTAGCGTTTTAACCACTACGCCACCACCTACAGAAGTTGTGGTATTGCGCTCTAAAGATGGGCCTTTAATGACTTCAATGCCTGCAATCAGATTGGGGTCGATATAGTTTCTGTTATTTACCCCGTTGTAGCCACGCCACACGGCAATCGACTGCTCGGTGCCATCAATGGTTAAAGGCACACGACCAACACCCTGCACACCACGTACACTTGGGTCGAGTGCGCCACTATTGCGAGCATCGCCGCTATAGACTCCCACCATGCCTTGTAAAACATCGGCTGGGTTGGTTCCTTTAAAGCGCTCGACATAGTCTTTGCCCGCATAGACCGAAGAGCGATTTGTATCATAAACTTTGTTATAGCCTTCGGTGTCACGGTCTTCTTTGCCATACACCACAATTGGCGTGAGTCGTACCGATGCATCTTCTTCAATTATGGTGCTACTTGGCGGCAGGCTAACAGCCTGAGCATTAGATGTAGTTACTCGCGGCGTAGGTTTTTTGCTGAGTGTGTAACCCTGCCCAACTTTTACAGCATTAAATTCGGTTGCTTTTAAAAGCTGCTCAAAACCTTGTTCGACTGCAAAGTTACCTTTTAAACCTAGGCTGTGTAACCCTTGAAGTTGCTGAGCATCCATTGCAATTGAAGTACCCGATTGTTCGGCAAACTGGTTGAGTACGTTAGCAAGGCGACCAGCAGGAATATTATAGCTTTTAACTCCGGCTGTTTCTGCATAAGCCTGTTGCATAGGCAGCGCAACAAGCCCACCCATCGAGACAGCATGTATAGCAAACGCCAATGTTGAGAATCGAAAAATCGATCGATTCCGCTTTTGCCCCGTTCCCACTTTTTTCATTTGCCCCGCCCCAGTAAATCGTAATAAGAATCATTCAAGAAAACAAATTAAAATGATCCATATTTATTGCTTCTACTTACTATGACGAACGACTTTCAAAAAAGTGGAACCTAAAATTGAAAATAAATTTAATTTTTTATTATTTTAAAGAAACCATGACCACAAACGGCGTGATTTGCTTAATTTTCAGCTCTGGAAAAACCGTAGCCAAAAGCTTAAGCGATTCTGTGGTTTGGTCTAAAGGCAACACCGCATTGACCCGCACATGTTGCAACGCCACATCATTAAAAATAATTTTGCCTTTGTAGTTACGGTCTAGCTCTTGTAGCACTTGATTCAGCGGCAAGTTTTCCACCATAAGCTGATGCTTTTGCCATTTTTGCTGTTCGTTATAAACATTCAGTTCAGGCAATTTTTGTACGCCATTTTGGTCCATTTTAATGGCTTGCCCTACTTCAACAATGGCCTGACGAGTCGCATGCAATTGGGTGGTTTTAACCTGTGTGGCTTCTACTTTTACCTTTGAGTGCAACATTTTGAGTTCGGTTGCCGAAGGGTCATAACTGACGCTAAAAGCTGTGCCGAGTGCCTGAATTTGCCCATGACTGGTTTTGACCAAAAACGGTCTAGTCTTATCTTTGGCAATATCAACATAAATTTGACCTTGCACCAACTCAACCACTCGCTGGTTGGTTTTAAAATCAAGATTGACCGCACTTTTCCCACGCAAAATTAAACGTGAACCATCTGGTAAGGTTTGCGTAGTCCACTGCCCCGATTGCCCTTGAATGTCAGCAGTCACATAGGCCACTGTGGTGTCAGTTAAATAAAATAACGCCCCACTCATGGCAACAAACACAACGGCAAAAGCTGTTCCTGCACGTAAATGTTTATAGGCTTTGCCTGAGTTTAGGCCAGCTTTAAGAGCAACTTTAGTGACTTTTTTATGTCCGCTGGTTTGAGAAAGTTTTTGAATTGAACCAATGCACTGTTCAATGTCGGCAGCCACTTGGCGGTGTTGCTCACTGGTTTTTTTCCACTCTTCAAATTTTTGTTTGGCGGTTTTCCGTGAGCTTTCATCATCCGAACTCAGTTGAACAATCCAATGTGCAGCTTCTTCAACCAACTGGTGATATTTGCTTTTATCCATGGCCATTTAAATGCAAGCGTCCATGTCTTGTCGGTTTTGGTAGCACTGAATTAAACAGCTCGCCAAATATTTTTGAATCATTTTGGTCGACACATTTAAACGCTCGGCAATTTCTTTATGGGTATAGCCTTCAAGGTAATGCAAAATAAAAGCTTGCTGTGCTTTTTCAGAAACCCCTTCGAGTGCTTTGCAAAGTTGGTTAATTGCTTGAATAATTTGCATTTGGTCTTCGGGTGACGCCACTGCATCAAGCATATATTCCATTTGACTCAAGCCATCTAAATAAGCTTGTTCAATACGTTTACGGCGCACTTGGTCAATGAGCAGATTTTTAGCAATCGAGGTTAAATAGGCACGCGGTTCCTTAATGCCGAATAGCTCGTCACGCGTTTGTAGCAGTTTAATAAATGTGTCCTGAACCAGATCTGCAGCCTGATCAGTATTACCTAATTTTTGTCTCAACCATTGGTGAAGCCAGCTTTGGTGACTTCTATATAACTGATCTACAAGCAAAGAAGTTTTGTTCACAGCAATTGGACTCAAAACAAGGAACCCACAAATGATAATAATTATCATTTAAAAAAGTCAAGCAATAATTCAAGTAAAACTTAAACCACTGTTTAATAAATTGAATTAATTGCCCACTCGCTTTGCTGCACTTTTCTTAAAGCAAATCGGCCAAATTTCTAATTTCTTCCATCACTGCCTTACATGCAGGCGTTAAATAACCGTGTTTAGAAATAGACAAAGAAATATAGCGCTTGAGTGCGGGGTTAATAATTTTTGCGGCTTGAATTGAGGTGTATTGGCTGGCTTTTTTTAAAGCTTGCGGCCCCAGCATGGTATACATGCGAGACTCGGAAACCAAATGGGTTTGTAAACTAATCGAGTCGGCTTCAAACACAATATTTAGCTCTACCCCATTTTCATAAGCCATGTGGTCTAAAAAATTGCGCCAGTTACTTGGCCTGCAAAACGTGACCAGCGGCAACTGATTGATTGCTTTAAAGTCGACTTCACTGGCCTGAGTGAGTGCATCTCCTTCGCAGCCGACCAAATAGGTATCGGCTTGGGTAAGGTAAATATCGCCTTGTTTAGGTGTCGGGTTAAAGCGATAAAGAATAGCTAAATCAACACTGCCATCTTCAAGCCATTTTTCTAAATGTACCCCTTGCCCTTCACGCACCGACAGCTTAATTAGGGGATATTTCTCTTGAAGCACTTTATACAGGGTCGATAACAACGGATGTGCAGTAGACGGCAAACTGGCAATACGCACCGTACCAATTGGGGTATCGGTCGAGTGCAGAATTTCATTATTGAGTTGATCGGTCACGTTCAGCCATGAACGAATTTTAGGAAGTAAATGCTGGCCTAAATCGGTGAGTTCTACACCACGGCCAGTTCGGTTAAACAAACGTCCGCCACACTGCGCTTCAAGCTCGTTCATTTGCCGACTGATTTGCGGTTGGTTGGTGTTATGTAGCATGGCGACTTTGCTTAAGCTACCCAGCTCCACTGCGTCTAAAAATATTTTCCATAATTCATAATTCATCGATTCTTCCTAAACCGTAATAGACAGCTTTTTGAGCCATACATTTTCAGTATAACTGAAATTCAAGAATTGGTAATTCCTACATAGCTCACCTATTTCTATACTCCAATCATGTTCTCTACAACACGATTTAAGTCAGATTAAGAACCAGAGAATATTTAATTACACTGTATAGGAAGTACGATTATGAGTTTAGATTTACGTGGATTAACCCCAGCACCTGTGACTCCTTTTACCCGTGACGGACAAGTAGACCATGATGCAATTCAACGTTTAGGTTCATGGTTAGGTAGTATTGATGGTGTGAAAGGCTTGGTTGTTCTTGGGCATGCAGGTGAAGGAACATTCTTGTCGCAAAAAGAACAAATGCAGGTCATCGAAAGCTTTGTTAAATCGGTAGATGATAAAATTCCGGTAATCGCAGGGATTACACTCGAAGGTACTTCGGTTGCAGCAGAAGAAGCAAAACGTGCAGTCAGCGCAGGTGCTTCGGCAGGTTTGATTTACCCTTCACATGGCTGGTTGCGTTTTGGCTATCAAAAAGGCGCACCACAAGACCGCTATAAAGCGATTTATGAAGAAAGTGGTTTGCCATCTATTTTATTCCAATATCCAGATGCAACGAAGGCCACTTACGACCTAGACACTTTACTCGATATTTCTGCACAGCCAGGTGTATTTGCCATGAAAAATGGTGTGCGTAACATGCGCCGCTGGGATGTCGAAATTCCAATTATTCGCCGTGAACGTCCAGACTTACAGGTGTTGACGTGCCACGATGAATATTTGCTTCACACCATGTTTGATGTAGACGGCGCTTTGGTTGGCTATGGCAACATTGCCCCTGAATTGTTAATTGAAATGATTAAAGCAGGTAAAGCCAAAGATTATGCTAAAGCTCGTGCTATTCACGACCAATTATTACCAGTAACTCGCAATGTCTATCACCGTGGTTCACACATGGAAGGTACGGTCGCGCTGAAACATGCACTGGTTGCTCGCGGAATTTTGGACCATGCCACTGTGCGTTCACCTCTGCTTCCACTGGCAGATGGTGCTGAGCAAGAAATTCATGATGCAATGCGTCAAGCCGGAATTGGCAAGGTCGATTTAACCCAAGCCGTTGCTTAAATTCCATTCGGGCTAGCATATACGCTAGCCTTTTTTTCCTGTACGCTGCCTGAGGCCAAACATCGGGCATGTCTCTTAAAAACAATAATAAAAAGCATGCAAACTGTGGTGAACAGGTAGTGCGAAATAGAACAACAAAACTACGAGGAATGTAGTGATAAGGAGATATAAGATGACAAATCTAGCGGATGTAGAACAAATTAGTCATCATCAAAAAAATGCGGAAATTATTGCAAGACTCGAACGACTACCCGTCACCGGACGATTGCAATTTATGCGAATTACCATCGGTATCGCGACCTTTTTTGACGCTTATACTGTTCTTGCGATTGCCTTTGCTTTACCCCAACTCATTACCGAATGGCACCTGACCCCTGCCTATGTCGGTGCGATCATTGCCGCGGGCTATGTTGGGCAACTGGTCGGTGCAATCTTCTTTGGTTCTCTTGCCGAAAAAGTCGGTCGTTTAAAAGTGCTGTCTTTTACCATTTTACTGTTTGTGGCAATGGACATTTCTTGTTTGTTTGCGTGGAGCGGAATGTCGCTGTTAATTTTCCGTTTCTTACAAGGTGTGGGAACAGGTGGTGAAGTGCCTGTTGCGAGTGCCTACATTAATGAGTTTATTGGTGCAGAAAAGCGCGGTAAGTTTTTCTTGCTCTATGAAGTTTTATTTCCACTTGGTCTTATGTTTGCAGGCATGGCAGCATTTTTCCTCATGCCAATTTACGGCTGGAAAGTCATGTTTATTGTGGGCCTCGTTCCCTCTTTACTAGTCATTCCTTTACGGTTTTTCTTACCTGAGTCACCACGCTGGCTTGCTTCAAAAGGCCGTTTTAAAGAAGCGGATCAAGTCGTCAAAAGCTTTGAAGATGGTGCCATCAAAAGCGGTAAAACTTTGGCTGAACCTGTAGTTAAAGAAATTAACCCGCAAGGCTTGGCAAAAACCGACTGGCGCGAACTGTTCCGTGGCATTTACCGCAAACGTACCTTTACCCTGTGGGGCATGTGGTTTTGCGTGTATATGGTGAACAATGCCATGGTGACTTGGCTGCCATCGCTCTACAAACAACACTTTGGCTTGTCGCTGCAAACCAGTTTAGGTTATGGCTGGATTACCTCGGGCATGGGTGTGATTGCCTCTATTATCTGTGCATTAATGATTGATAAAGTCGGTCGTCGTCCTTGGTACAGTGCAGCGTTTTTCTTGGCGATCATTCCACTCATGAGCCTCTCGGTTTTAGGTGCAAAATCGGCCATGCAAGTTGTGATTTTAGCAACGCTGAGCTATGCCATTTTGCAGACCATTTCATTCTCTTTATACCTTTACGCTGCAGAACTTTACCCAACTCGCCTACGTGCGATGGGCATCGGGTTTAGTACCGCTTGGTTACGTGCTGGCTCTGCGATTGGACCTGTTATGGTCGGCCTCGTGGTTGGTGGTTACGGCATTCAATATGTGTTTAGTGTGCTGGCCGTTGTGGCACTCATTGGTGGCCTAGTGACCTTCTTGTTTGCCATTGAAACCAAAGGCCAAGTGCTCGAAAAACTCTCTCCTTAATTCATCCATTTCATAAAAAGCTTGCCTAACCTAAGCGTTAGGCAAAGGGCTTATTCATGCTTAAAAAAGGAATTTAAAATGAATAAATATTTGCTATGGGGCTGTATTGGTTTAGGCAGCGTGAGCAACGCTTATGCAGAGCTTCCTCAAGAATTTGGCAAGTTAGAATTAAAACTCAACACCCGTTACTGGAACGATGAAGGCACCGCCCACCCCACGCTCGCTAACCCTTCGCCTTCGTCGAGTGAATATGAACAAAGCGCGTTAGGGCTTGAGTTAAATTATCAGTCACCTTACTTGTGGGACTGGCTTGGGGTGGATGGTTCACTCTATGCAGTCACCAAGTTATTTGACTCTGGCAAGCCTAGCGCTCAGCTTTTAGAAGTCGAAAATAACGGCAAGCTTGACCAAAACTTTGCGACTTTAGGGCAGCTCTACCTCAAGGCAAAACTCGGCGACAAAGGCGAAATTAAATTAGGCCGTCAGTTGCACGATTCACTGTTGCTTAAAAGCACCAATAACCGTGCAGTGCCCGATACTTTTTCGGGTGCGAGTGGCCAGTTTCAATTGAATGATCAGCTACAGACTTACATCGCCTACTATGACCGCTGGAAACCGCGCAGCATGGACTCTTTTGAAAAACTGGTGACTGAAAATGACGAGCGAATCGATTATGTCGGTTTGCTTGGTGCCAAGTATCAGTACAAAAACTGGAGCGTGAATGCCGAATATTTAAATAGCAAAGATTATTTAAAAAAGTACGGGGCGATTGCTCAATATAAGTTGCCCTTGCATGGCCTTATGTGGACATTCAACACAGGTGCTTTTTTCTCGCGTGATGATGGCAAGCTGTTTAAATGTGGTGCCGAAACTGAGCTGGACTGTGTCAAAGGCCAAGACATTAACAACCGTGGTAATGGTTATTTTGTCGATGCAAATGTAGCCAAGAATAATCTCGAAGGTGGCATTGCCGTTTCAAAGTTTGATGGTTTTTGGATTGAAGATAACTTTGCCGTGCACTCCGCCCGCAACTCGATTTTAACGCAAGACCATGGCACCAACCCGTTTCCGACCTCTGCGACCATTGGCCCCGACTTTACCAACAACGATGAAACCGCCGTTGCCCTTCGCTTGAAATATAACTGGAAAGACTATGTGAAAGGTTTAAA
The DNA here is from genome assembly GCF_003940475.1 of Acinetobacter sp. FDAARGOS_559. Taxonomy (NCBI): domain Bacteria; kingdom Pseudomonadati; phylum Pseudomonadota; class Gammaproteobacteria; order Moraxellales; family Moraxellaceae; genus Acinetobacter; species Acinetobacter sp. FDAARGOS_559. The sequence continues at coordinate 3,394,707 of NZ_RKJG01000005.1, read as the reverse complement.
AACTGAAGTGAAGTATATTTATGGCTTTGGCGCTCACCAAAGTAACATTAGCAGTGATATTGAAGGTAAAGAGCATTACTTTGACTTTACGGTGAGTTATGCCTTGCCATGGGTGAAAAACTTAGATGTGCGTTATTCATTTTTGCATTATGAGTCAAATTTTGAAAATGCAAACCTAGGTGAAAAAATAAATGGCATGTCTCGGAAAGATTGGGACCAGCACCGAGTATTTATTAATTACCGTTATACATTTTAAGAGCAGGCTAAACATTTAGGTTGCAAAATCATGATTATAACTATGTAAAAGCACTGGTCGTAATCATGATTTTTTAACTAAAAATATTACGCTACCGCACTTTGATTAAATGCTTCAACAACGCCAAATATCTTGTCAGCATCCCTATCAGCAAACACGCCATCAATACCTTCATAGTGAATTTGATTGAACGGTGGTTCATAAAGTTGAGACGCTTCTAAAGTTCCGCGCATAGTTAAATGGTCAATAATCATCTCTACAAAACGGATTTGTTTTTCGTTATATGTAGTGCCATGTAAATAATTTGAAAATGCCTCTTGTACTGCCTGCCGATCTAAACCCACTAGAGAACGGATAAAAAGAGTTAAAGACTTTTCTGTGCCAAAACACTTTTCAAATTTTTCTTTACTCTCGACTTCTTGCGCTTCAAAGACAAAACGCTCTAACTCAATTAAGTCAGTCGGGGTTAATGCTAGGCCACGTTTTAATTTTGCGATAGTAATATGGTTTTCATTCGCCTTAATGAAATTTTCAACGCGCTTACGATATTGTGCAAGATTGACACCACTAGAGACGACAGGAATATCAACTTCTACTGCATTACCAATTTCATCATCTAGCATGGAATAAACAATGGTAGAGGTGGATTTCTCAATCAGTTTTACTAGGCCACGAATACGTTTACGCATCGATTCAAGCATTGGAAGTGTAATATCTTTCCAATATTCAGCAGTTTGAATTTCTTGAATTAAAGTGATTTGTGCAGCAACAACAGGAATATTTTCTTTAGTCTCTAGCTTAGATGCAACTTCAATCACTTTATTAGCATACGTTTGAATTGCTTTATTGTTCTTTGCTAATACTGCAAGTTCAAGGTTATAGCACAACATATCAAATAACTTTGCTTCTAAGGTTTCAGCCTCAAGCTCATTTGGTAATTTTGAAATATGCTCGCGTAATATGCCCATAGCTAGGTCATCTAAATTATTCCAAGCATCATCATTTTTGAAATGTTCAACATATTCGAGTTCAGACCTCACAATGAAATTCTCATTGTTCATCGATCTCACTTCTGTCTGTAAGCTTTGACGAATATCTTGCTGTACTGCTTTTAGTTCTTCAGTCTCAAAATCTTTGGTATTCAATAAACTTAAAATATTTAATCGAGCTTTAAATAATCGCTGTCCCAACGGTTCAGTCGTAGAGACTGGAGCACCTTCAGGGTTTTCATTAAAATATTCAAAGTTTGAGCAATAATCGAAAATATAAAATTCTTTTTTATCTTGTTCTGGTGCAAATAGCTCTTTACACAGTCGTGTACCTCGCCCAATCATTTGCATAAATTTGACTTTAGAACGTACCGCCTTAAAGAACACCAGATTAACCACTTCAGGTACATCAATGCCTGTATCAAGCATATCCACAGATATAGCTATTTGTGGGTCTGGTAGGTCTTTTTTACTAAAACCATCGATTAAACTTTGCGCGTACTTAGTCGCGTGAGTAATTACACGTGCAAATTTACCATCATATTGCGGATAGTTTTTGTCGAAGCGCTCGGCAATGAAATTAGCATGATTTTGATTTACGGCGAAAATAATTGTTTTTCCTAACCGATCACCACCTTCTACCTTAATGCCATTTTCCATTAAGTGTTGAAGCATCTTATCGACTGTACCCGTATTAAAGAGTTCTTTATTAAGTTTGGATGCAGAAACTTCTTCCGGTGCATCTCCCCCTTCCCAGTCCAATTCAATCCAATGCTGTTTTTCTTCTTCTGAAAGTTCATCATATTTCACGCCTTCACGCATGAATTTAAGAGGAACTGAATAGGCTTTTGGTGGTACTAGATAACCATCAGCAATAGCTTGATCGAGATCGTAGTAATCGGTTGGGACACCACTTTCTAAACCAAACAATGCATAAGTATCACGATCTACTTCATCTCGCGGTGTTGCAGTTAAACCAACTAATAAACTGTCAAAGTAGTTAAAAATCTCACCAAATTTTTGATAAACACTACGGTGTGCTTCATCAACAATAATCAGGTCAAACATACCTGTACCGTATTTACGGGTTCCATCTGCATTCATTTCATCAATCAGGCCCATCATTGTGTGATAGGTAGAAAGATAAACTCGTCCGTTTTGGTTCTTACTATCGACTAAGTTTACTGGTGCAGCATCGGGTAAATTGGCTTTAAAAGCATTGGTCGCTTGATTGACTAATGATGTTCTGTCGGCAAGGAACAGTACTTTTTGCACTACATTAGCTTTCATCAATACATCAACTAAGGCAATCGATGTACGAGTTTTTCCTGTACCTGTTGCCATGATGAGCAAACCAGCACGTTCTTTACGTTGGAATGCTGCCAGCATGGCTTTAATTGCACGAGTCTGATAGTAGCGTTCTACAATTTCTGTATTGATGGGGAAGCTGCTTAAGTCAGGATTATTCTTACGTCGCTCAATAAGCCGTTTAAGCTCTGCCTGAGTATAAAATCCGTGGACTAATCGGGGCGGGCCACCCTGCACATCGTTCCAAATTCGAGTTTTGTAGCCATTGGTGTAGAAAATTACAGGCCGTTGCCCTGTTTGTTGTTCTAAACAGTCCGCATAAAGCTTTGCTTGTTGCTGTCCAATATCAGGATTGGCAGATGTACGTTTTGCTTCAACAAGCGCTAAGGGTAAGCCATCAGCATCATAAAGCACATAATCAACTGAGCCTTTACCTGATGAGTTTGGCATACCGGTAACTGGTACTTCTTCGCGTACGGTGTTGCCAATTTCCCAACCAGCCTCTTCAAGAAGTAAGTCAATTTTAAGTTTACGGGTTTCGTTTTCTTTATAGTCGGTGTTGTCTAGAATCTGACTATTCGCAATTTTGGCTTGTTCAACTTCAGCTCGTTTCTGAGCAAGGTCAGCATCAATATAAGCAAGTAATTTTTCACGTTCTTCTAAACTTGCAGATTGCTCAAAGAGTTTTTGTTCACGTTCACGTAATGCCTTGTGTCTTTCAGCAAACTCCTTTTCTTTCGCTTCAGCTTCTTTTTGTAATTGCTCTTTATTAGCTGCAATTTGCTGAGTGCTGTCAGTATTTGGAATTAATTTTGGGTTAAATAAAATCTGCTGTGAACGATCTTTTGAAGGTGAACCATAATTACGTTCGAACCAGACATAAATTAAAAATAAATGGCTGATGTGTTTTACAGCTTCTTCGGTTGTTAGTTGTTTAAACTTTTTCCCATGCACAGCACTGTTGCCGACCATGCGGATATTGTCCATTTTATCCCAAATATAGGGTGGGATAAGATCTTTAAACTTAACGTCATTTAGTAAATTATAAATAGAAGCATCGTAAGGCTGGTTTAATTTTTTATCATATTGATATAACCAAAACACCAAGTTTTCTAAAGAGTTTCGGGCAAACATCAAAGAAGCTTGAGGCGAAATATACACGAGCTTTTCAGCTTCTTTAGCAGTAGCTGCCAAACTGCTAAAGTCAGGTTCTAAAAACGAGAAGTTACTCATGTATATACCCTCAAATTTTAAATTAATTATTTATAAAGTTCCGCTAAATGCTTGGTTTTGTAATGATGAAAATAGATTATTGATATCTTTACATGAGTCCACAAGTTTATTCTTAATCTGATGAATTTTAATACATCTTTCATCAAATTGAATTTGCAAATTAATAGGAGGTATTAATAAAGGTAATTTTTTTAATTGTCCCATATTAATCGATGCAATTCCTGTTGTTTGCTTGGCAGATTTTAAGAAATATCTTTTCCCATATTCACTTCCAATAATCCAATTCAAATAATTAGGTGTAAATTCTTTTGATGTTAATCTAACTCTAAAGACATGATTTTGATGAATGCATTCATCGACTTCATTATTCCATAAAGTTCCTCGTCCTAATTTATCAGGATCACCACCTTCCGTTAGAAGTAAATCTCCTTGTCTGAGTTTATAACGCTTAATCTCATCATCCGAAGCTTCAATTGTTTTAATTATAGAAAGATTTAAGTATTTATCCTGAACATTAGATACTGCTAAATAAGGAATTTCTCTTAGCGATTTTCCTGTGATTTTTCGCCCTTTGGTGATACCTGAAACGATATCAGCAACATCACCTAAATTTTTGTCTGAACGCCACCCCTTTGGATTACTCACAGGATCACCAAACATATCAATAAACGTGGCTTGTAAAAGCTGGTCTAGCTTTTTAATCGCTTGCTGACGTTTTTGGCGTAGTTCATCCGCTTGATCTAAAATAGAGGCTATTCGGCGTTGTTCTGCTAGTGGTGGGAGTGGGATTTTATTTGCTAGAAACTTTCCACGAGTAATATGTTTCATCGTGGCACCATGAACTTGGCTCTCCATTTCAACTATAGACAGTTCAAGAGCACGTTTTAAATAAGTTTTATCAATTTTTTCATTGTTGGGTACAACTTTGAAAATATGCTGATTAATACAAGCATCTTGTCCGTGCCACTCATAAACACCTAAACTAGCTGACCATGAAACTAATAAATCACCTTTACGCGCGATGTTAGCATCTTTAACTTCACGTTCTGTATAGTTATATTCTTTTGAAGGGTCATTTAAGTTCTGAATACGAATAATTGGTTTACCTTCTGTTCCCCAATCTTCAGGCTTAAAAGCAACGCCATTAATAAAATCAGCAATATCACCTAAACAAACTAAAGGGTAACTCATTTCAGCAACTCCTTAAGCTCATTCATTCCTTTTAGAATATCCTGCTCAAGAAGTTCTAAATCCGCCAAAATTTTACTTGGTGATTCGTATTGCACTTGCTCATACACCACTTCTTTATAACGGTTAATTGATAAATCATAACCATTGGCAGCGATATCGGCTTTATCTACCAAGAAACTTTGTTCAGTCGCTTTACGGTCTATTTCAGCATCTAAATTTTTAAAACGGGCAATGATGTCAGGAATATTGTTATTTTCATGCTTAGACGCATCTAGTTCATTACGCTTATCATCTAGTGAATAACCATCTGCCCGCATGTCATAGAACCAAACTTTATCTGTACCACCAGATTCAGTTTTAGTGAAAATCATAATTGCAGTGGAAACACCTGCATACGGTTTAAACACACCGGACGGCATCGAAATAATCGCTTCGAGCTTTTGCTCTTCTACAATTTTTTGGCGCAAATCTTTATGCGCTTTAGATGAACCAAATAACACACCATCAGGCACAATCACCGCAGCGCGCCCACCTGTTTTAAGCAAACGTAAGAACAAAGCTAAAAACAGCAATTCAGTCTTTTTGGTTTTAACAATCGCCTGAATATTCTTGGCACAACTTTCGTAGTCCAAACTACCCGCAAATGGAGGGTTAGCAAGAATTAGGCTGTACTTACTTTCAATATGTGAATGTGCTTCGCTTAATGAATCACGGTTTTCAATACTTGGGTTTTCGACCCCGTGTAGCATCATGTTCATTGAACCAATTCGAAGCATGGTGCTGTCAAAATCGTAACCAAAGAAAGTTTCTTCACTAAAGCGTTTTGCAACTTCAGAGTTAGCAAAAATCTCAGTACTATAATGTTGGCTAAGGTATTCACTTGCTGCCACAAGAAAACCAGCCGTACCACAAGCTGGGTCACAAATGGTATCGGTAGGCTTAGGCTGCATAAGCTCTACAATCATTTTAATAATATGACGAGGTGTCCGGAACTGCCCATTCTGACCCGCTGAAGCGATCTTACCGAGCATATACTCGTAAACATCACCTTTAGTGTCTTTATCATCCATTGGCACATCTGCCAAAAGGTCAATCACTTTAGTTAATAATGCAGGATTAGGAATAGTAAAACGGGCATCTTTCATATGATGACTATAAGTAGTGTCATCATCACGGCCTAAGTTTTTAATAAAAGGAAAGACTTCCTCTGCAACCGTTTTATATAACTTAGCTGGATCACCTAAATGAATGAGTTTAGACCAACGTAAGTGATCTTGTTCTGGTTCAAAAATTGGTTGTTCAACAGCAATTTTGAGACGATTCGCCTTTTTTTCTTTTGTAGTTTGAATTTCATCAAGACGGCGAATAAACAGTAAATATGTCATTTGCTCCATGACTTCTAAAGGGTTAGAAATTCCACCACTCCAGAAAGCATTCCAAATTTGGTCAATTTTACTTTTAATCTCGCCCGTAATCACAATGTTGAACCTCAAATTTCTTCGATGCGTATTGTGTTAGAAATACCTTTGAAATGCTATAGCCATACATGTTCAGCGGCAATACATGTCGTCCCTCTCAATCTTTTGCTTATTTTTAAAGCTGTATTTCGATAGATTGAATTAGAGGAGAAATTAAGCAAACGACTACAGACGCCTACAAAGCTTCAATCAAGATTTTTTTAAACTTTTATTTTTGATTTGAATTTTTTCTAAATGCAAACCTAGGTGAAAAAATAAATGGCATGTCTCGGAAAGATTGGGACCAGCACCGTGTATTTATTAATTACCGTTATACATTTTAAGAGCAGGCTAAACGTTTAGTTTAGCTTTATTATTTTTATTAATTTATAGCTTTAGAGATATTAACTTTTGAGTTTAATTAAAATATAAAATTATAATTAAAATTTTTATAATATTTTATTTAAATTGAATTGACCTGTTAAAAACTTATGATTATTATGGTCTCGCTGGCCTACATTGCCAGTCGGTTTTGACAGACCGCTATACATACAGCGCATCAGATTTGCTCCTTCTGAGGGGGAGATCTGTGTGTAAAAACCACCGTCCCCCTCACGTTGCGGTAGGGCGGAAGGGGGACACCTTCGGGTGTGCTGGTTCTGTATGTCCGGTCTGTCAACCCTCTTTCGTTCTACCACCCTAATCAATTGACGGTGATTTTCGGTGGTAGGACTCCATACATTCTAAGGAGTTGACCATGCCACTATATATATTTATCCCCTCTCACTTATAAACTTTTTATTTATTTAAAATTTAGGTTTTCTATTATCTAATTTTTTAAATTTATAAATTATTTTTATTTTAAAATTTAAGTCATTTTATTTTATTGCTTTTATAGGCGGGTTAACTATTGCCTTTAAAAATGATTTTAAAACTTAAAATATAGCGGTTTATTTTTTCTCATTGAGATATCCCCAAATCATCACGAGAATAATATGAAATTTTATAAAACTATTTTGGTTTTAGGCCTCGTTGTCGGCGATTACAGCGTTTCAGGTTGTGACATACACACTCAGCAGGAGTTTGAAAAAATTTGCCTGTCGGGTGGACACACCCAAGCCAGTTGCGACTGTATTTACCAACGGCTTGAACAAGTGTATTCGCCTCAGCTCATGCAACGCCTAGAACATGTCAGTTTGCAAAGTCCTGCTCTCCCACAGGACTTTGCCCCTACTTTTTTTAGCGTGATGCGGCGGTGCGATAAAAACGACATGGGCTAAGCGTTTGGCTTAGCTCCCTTATCTCTGTGTCGCAATGGTGGATAACTTTAAATCAGCGCAAAAAATTAAAGTTCTGTTGTGGCACGGGGGCCTTGGAGGGAAATAAGTCAACTCTACTGAACAATAAAAATATACAGTACTGTCTACCCCCTATTTGTTATGCTTTTGGCACTTCATAAAGATAAGAAGGAATAAATTTGGCAACACCATATATAACAATAGGCTGCCCCACTAGTGGCGGTGGTCAAGTAATTTCTGGGAACAGTATGTTCCTAATTGACGGTATTCCCGTTGCCTGTGTCGGTGACAAAGCTACCTGCCCCACTCATAAAGTTGTTGCAACTATTGTGTCTGGCGACCCGTATATGCAAATCTTTGGTAAAGCTGCTGCGCGTGTTAACGACTCTCTTTCCTGTGGCTGTAAGTTACTTCCACAACAGAACTTAGTAGTTCAAGACAATGGTGGTGGTTCGGCTCAAAGTTTGCCAGCGAGTAAAGCCCAAACTCAAGATAGCTTTGTAGAAGACAAATCTAAAGAATATGGTATTCAGTTCCAATTAAAGGATGAAAAGACCCAAAAAGTTTTTAGTGAAATCCCCTATTCAATTATTTACAAAAAGGATGGAAAAGTAGAAACCGGTTGGACGGATAAAGAAGGTAAGACCCATGTCATCAATGCTGACTCACCAGATGAAGTAGAGTTTCAGACCATTGATGCTTCTAAACCGTTACCTCCACTTTAAGGATTTAAAATGGCACAAGATAGAGTTTTCTCACCAACATTAATTCCATCTTTAGATAATGAAGTTAAAGTTTGTCATGCAGATGAATTATTAGACCCATTGTTATGCAATAGTATTGTTAAAATTCTTAATTATCATACTACAGTGCCTTACACCTTTATGATGAATCAAGGTCAATGGGATGGTGTTAAAAACAGAATACCTTTTGAACATGATTTAGCAATTCGTTTTGGGCTTGAGTATGATTTACGTCAGTTTAGTGAATCAGTTTTAGAAAGATATTCTTTTCATACAATGATGTATCTTAAGTTCACGATGTATGCTCAAAAGCATTCCTTAAATGAAGGCTCAACTTTTATCAGGGAGCTTGCCAAAGATTCTTTTACAGCACGCATGGCAATTGCTAAGAAAAATTTTGGTGAAGTTATTGATCTTGCTCTTTCCAATGCAAACAAGCCTGTTTTAGCGGGAAATGCTATTGCCATCCATGAGAATAATGGACCATATCTAATTAATGAGAATATGTATAAGAAAGTATTTGGCCGTCCTTATGATAGTGCTACCGTATCGCAGTTTATACGACAATATCAATATACACCGCCACTTAGTAGTTTCTAGTCACGAGTAATAATATGAAGAAAACGATATTAATATTTTTAGCACCGCTTCTTTTGGTTGGCTTCAATGGATGTAAAGCATCTGAAAAAGAGGATATAGATACATTTATTCAAAAGGACTTTAAGAATTACGTTACTGATAATAGAAAGTTGATTTTGGAAGCCAATAAAGATGTAAAACAAGAGCCAGCTCTAAAAGAGATTATTTTCAAAAATACTTTTGTAAAAGTAAGAACTGCACAAAGTCTACTTAACGAAGAGTATGGTAATTGGTTAACTGGCTTAGATAAAAATAAGTTTGATTATACCGACCTCAACGATGTCTGTTGGCTGACCGTCTACATGCAAAACTATATAAATAATATGGATGAGCGATATAGAGCCAATATCACCGAAGACACCAAGAAAAGTGTTAAGCAACTATACGAAGCAAGAAATGAAATTATCAAGCTAAGAGATAGCAAAGACAAATCTCTAGCAACTTTTCAGCAAGTTTGTAAATAGTTGAAAATATTAATTAAATATTAATATATAAAGCTCCCATTAAAAGGAGCTTTATATAGCTAATTTTATAAATTAGTTATAGCTAAATCTAGTTATTCCCTGCCTGAATAAGAAATGGTTAATTAATTGTGAAATCTAAACTTTGTATTATTTTATTGTCTCTTTTAACGGTAGCATGTAGCCAAGTCCGCCCTCAAAAACATGGAATTACTGAAGCTGATATAACCCAAGCAAATGAAGCATCACTCTATGTCCAGTTTAATCAGCTTTATTACACAAAATCCTTATATAAAGCAGCATACAATGAAGTTAACAAGGTAACTGAAACTAATGATCAGTTGCTAAGTTATGCCACTTTTTTAATGTATGCAGTCAATACAACTTACGATTCTTTAGACATAAAGCTTAATGATGATCTAGATTTAATGGCTTCTGGCAAAAAAAGTAAGATGTCAATTGATGCTTTAGATTCATTATGTGTAAGTAATAAATACATTGAAAAATATATAAAACTCAAAGAAAAAAGCGGAAGTGAGATATCAGCTAAAGCGAAAGAACTTTCAAAAGAGGCTTTGATACTTCAACCGAAAATTGAAAAAATCATTATGAAAACTGATTCACCGTTAAATGATATTGAATGTAAAAAATTAATCTAAGCGAGAAAAGGCCCTGATTATTCAGGGCTTTTTCTAGAAAGAATTAAAGTTCTGTTGTGGCACGGGGGTCTGGGGGATACCAAAATAACTAATTAATAACGAGTGATATATAACTTTACTTATCGGCCTTCTGAGCTCGCTCTACAGTAATATAGTCATTGGGAATAACTAACTGCTTTTCTATATCTTTCACTTTGTAAGAAACTAAAGTGCTTTTACCAATGCCTTGAAATAACACTTTAACTTCTTTAAAAATAAAGGTTTGATACTGGCTCAGTTCTTTAGTAGTTGTTTTTGGTAATTCAATTAAATTTGCATAAGGTTCTTTAATATATAAGGTTGCCTTTTCTATTCTTACACCAATTTTTTGCATGGCGTAGTTTAGAAATGTGTTACCAACTTCTTCAATAAAAAACATAGGTGCAAGTGGTATCAAAATCAAAATAATGGCTACTTGTAAGCTATCATTAATATGCGTTTCTAATCTTTTGAATTTCTTTATCGCAAATGTTTTAAGATGATCACTTGCTTCTGGGTCATCAATAATATCTTGCAAATTCTCAAACTTTATACGAAATTCTTTAATCTTCTGTCGGTTGATGTAAAAAGGATAATAAGTAAAGGCAATAAAAAATACGGTAATGCCTATGTAAAGATTGATTTTCCAATGTAGTAAAAACAAACTATGAATAACATATAACAGATAAAGGGATGCAGCCAATGTGGTAATACTAATCTTTGGAAATGGCAGTTTTTGTCCAATTCTGATATGAGGTGGTAAAAACTTATCAACTACACTAAAGATGATATATGTTACTGGAACTAAGGAAATACCAAAGAAAAACAATATCGTGCTTAGCCCCGCATAAATAATAGAACATGCTGCAAAAATCAGTAAAAAAATGAGCGTATCACCAAAGCTAATTTCCGAAGGGATATAGCTAATCGTCACTAAATATGCGACTAAGCATAATACACCTATAGCAATAATGGCTTTAGTCGTTGTGAGTGCTGTTTCATGCCACTGCCCCAGATTATTTAAATATCTTGTTATTAAGTTGTTCATTTGATCTAACCAAATTTTATAAATTATTTAGAAAGAGATGATTACCTTTTTCATCAACCGCTCCACAGCGAAGTAATCATCTTTTGAAATTTCCCCCAATTTAAATGTTTATCTTCACCCCACCCCTATTCAATATTGCTTCATTTTTTCCCTAAAAATTACGGAGGATTAGAGTGTTTTTTGACTTGTGTAAAAAACTGAAATTACTTCTCTTAGTTCATTGCACCAATAAAATCAGCAATATGTAATCTTATCAATTAAGTTTTAAAGATTACAGGCACCTTTTTTGAGAGTGAGATACAAGCATCTATCCACCTACCAAAAGTTAATATACCTAAGGATGAAATTATTAGCAAAATAATTAAAAATAAAAATAAAGAAGGACTATTCTCTACATTACTAAATAATGGCGGTTTATTTAAAAACTCAGACATTGATAAAATAAAATAATTAAAAAATAAAAAACCTCCTGTAACAAAATAAATCCCCCAACAAAGTCTTCTTAGCAATATAATTCTATTTTTATAAAAATTAGAAACGAGTTTACAATCCTCTGTATCTGAATTAATTACCTTTACATAAAATAAAGATTGATCAAAATCTTGAATAGCTTTAAAAATATCCCTACATTTATTTTTAATTAAAAAATCTAAAATATCTGCTCCTACCTTATAATTACAAGTAACTTGACGTGCCTTTAAATCTTTTAAAGAAAATTCTATCGATGTATTATTAAAGTAATTTTGGATATAGTCATTTAAAATATCTATTTGCATATCATAGAACTTTCTTTTTTTTGCCAATCTAAAAGCTTCGGAGAAAAACCAATAAAATATTGGAGTAAAAGGAATTGATTTCAAAAGCATTTCAAAAATATTCATTTTATTCATAACTTCTATAAAATATAAAAATACCTATAAGCAACAATCCACCCATAAATGGCAATAATATTTCTAAATGCGAAAACATACTTACATAAGCCATAAGAAATATTATCCCAAATGCTATACAAACTAGAACATCCACCCATAGCAACATTTTCTTTTGATGTTCATATCTGTTTTTAACTTGAACAAATGAGTTAATAAACTTTTGAGCTATGCCTTTATGTTTATTCTTAAAAAGGCTTTCATGATGATCAATTTCATCTTTTAAAGCTGCCAAAGTATTACTTTGATTCCTAATGAGCATAGCTAAAATAATTGCATAAAATCCTATAGCCAATATAACTAATAAATTTGTTAAACTTATCCCATAAAATTTATTTGGATCTTCTAATGCAAGCTTTCCAAGCTTAAGCTTATCTGCAGCTAATATTACAGATACAGGCACTCCAATTAATTGAGTTTGTATATCTGAAAAAACTTTATTTAATCTTACTATAAAATCTACTTTTTCTTTTTCAACTTCTTTTTTTATATCTTCATATGAAAATTTAGACATATATATGTCTAATTCACTATCAACACAATGGTTTAATTTCTTAAAATCATTAATTATTTGTGAGAATTTAATAGTTTCACAATCTTTAAAAAAATTAACTAATGTTTTCTTTAATATTTGATCTTTTTCTTTATTAGTTATACCATTACTTAAATCTTCAGTTAAAAACTTAGACATGAACTTAATAGCATCAGGTATTTCTATCAAATCTTGAGAATGATACTCATCTGTAACTACAAGTTTTTTATTTCCAAGAAATATTAAATTTTGATTTCCATGCTCACTACTTTTATGATCTGATTTTTCTTCAAAAAATTTATATATTTTTATTATATTAAGGTAATTCTCAAAATAAGAGTCAACTCTATCAAAATAAAATGCTTTTTTACTTTCAATTAAATAAAAAAATTGTGCTGGTACATCCCTTCTATAATTAGAATCATTAAGTAATTTATCAAAATTTTTAAATATATTTAAAACTTTATAAAAAGTAATAATTAAACCATTACTACTAAACGATAATTCCTCTTCTATTTTTTCTGCATCGCGAAGTAAATTTGTAACTTTTATTAAGTCATCATTATTTTTCGCACGTCCAGTTATACGACTGCCTTCCATAGACAAATCGTATAACAAATCACATGCCTGAGCTATTTTCTCAATAAATAGCTTTTTTTCTTCATACTCACTCATAAGTGATATACTTTATAAAAAACAAATTTATGAACCTTTTGCATTTAAAATCCTCTGATGTAATTCATCAGGTACTTTTTGAATTTTTAACTCTCTAATATCTTGATCATAAAAGATACTTTCACCAATTTCTGTGATAGGAAAACTTACCGACCCTCCTTTGATTTTTCCTGATACACGCTCAAGATCTTTGACTTTACCTTTGTGAGGATTAAAAGTTTCATCAATCTTAAATTTATCATTAGATTTAATAAATTCTAAAAATTCATTTTCCTTTATCTTCTCATCAGTAGGTGAAATTAATGCTGTGATGTCACGCAAACTAACAGGCTGTTTCTCTTTAATTTTAGTAGATAAATAGTTATGGAGAATATCTCTTTTTTGTTCTCGAAACTCCATTTTGCTATCTTCATTTAGAAAACTTTTACTTTCTACATAAGCATCTAATGCTCTAATTAAAGCTGAAGTATTTGCTGTTGATTCTGCAAAGTTTTCACAACCTAGAGCTAATCTAAAATATTGTGTAATATCTTCATCTACCCCCCTTTTCTTGACAAAAGCAAAACATCTCTCAGGTAATCCATCTTCATCGATCCCTTCTCCTACTGATCTTGCTAGCCATGTATCAAGATTCATACGTACAGCTTCATGAAAGTTCTTCATGGTAAAAGATTCAGTTTCAAAGAAAGATAAATCTTTTTCGTCAATGCCAAATCTTGTCTCTAATTTAAGCATTACAACTAATAAGTAATTAGTAATATTATATTTGTAATTAATCAGTAATACATAACCACCTGTAGCTTTATATTTTCTTTTTATTTCACCAACTATCTGGTCGACAACTTTTTTTGAAAAATTATAAAAATCAATAGTTTTCTCATCTTCTTTAAAACATTTTATAAGGTTCTGATGAAAAATATTAATATCTGCACTCGCAATATCCGCCCAAGTATTAGCTTCTTCTGAATATGCTTTTAATAAATCATTCGTAAATTTTACCAATAATGGGCGAATTCAAACATGAGGTGCGACAGTTTCAAAAGCCATATGATAATCAACAAGCTGAGCAAATTTCTCTAATGGTGTAAGCCAATCTAACGCCTTTCTAGGACGAGTATTCAGTGACATGGCAACTTGATTTAAATAATGCTGATCTGCCTGATTTAAATCAATCCCTTTAGGTAAATATTGCCTAATTAAACCATTCATATTTTCGCATGTGCCTTTTTGCCAGGGTGAATGTGGGTCACAGAAATATACATCTATGCCTAAATCTTCTTCGAGTATTTTATGTTCTGACATCTCACGTCCACGGTCATAGGTCAACGTTTTACGCAGTTCTGCAGGTAAATATTTCAGAGCTTCAGTTAAAGCCTTGCGCACTGATTCTGCCTTTGCATCAGGTAATGTTGCCAAGATACAGAGCCGTGTATTTCGTTCAATAAGTGTTGCTATCGAACTTTTATTGTCTTTACCTTTAATTAAATCAGCTTCCCAATGACCCGGTATTTTTCTTTCTTGAACTTCGGCTGGGCGCTCATGAATAGTTTTAATATCCTGTAATATAGAATCTTTTTTAGGTTCACCGTTAGCTTTTCGCTTTTTATTTTCATGACGTAGACAGGATAATAAGTCTTTTTTCAACTCACCCTTGGGTAATGCTCGTATCGTTGAATAAATCGTTGTATGGCTTACATTCATTGTTTGATCCAAATCAGGAAATGTCTTTAAACGCTTTGCTATTTGCTGAGGAGACCATAAACAACGGATCGCTTCAACAATAAATTTCCAGAGGATTGAATCGATTTTGAGTTTTCTGTGACCACGTCTACGTCTAGCAAAAGTGTTATCAGAAGCATATTGAGCTTGATAAACGTCATTGATGCTATTTCTTTTAAGCTCACGATAGATCGTACTAGGATGTCTTTTAATAAGTTCAGCAAATTTTCTGGCTGAAAAGCCTTCTTTTCTTGACTCAAGCATTAATGCAGTACGATCTTCAAAGTTAAGATGATGGTATGACAATTTTATATACTCCATAAACCCTTTAAATTAATTAGGTGGTTTATGTCGCACTTCAAGTTTTACTCTGCCATGGATCACTTGTGTTAAAACATCCAGGCTTATATTTAGGCTCTGCAATACTACTATTAGTTTGTTTTTTTACACCATGAATAACTGCATTTAGAATTTCTATTGTCATAATAATCTCATATATAAAAAATTACCAATACAACACAGTATTTTACATACTTTTACTAAAAAAATAATATCTATCTACTTATTACCCAAATATAAAATTATTTTACTTATAAAAACAAAAAACCCCGAAACTTTCGTTTCAGGGCTTTTCACGAATCTTGGTGGAGATGGCGGGAGTTGAACCCGCGTCCGCCAGCACTACGCTCGAGAATACTACATGCTTAGATATCGTCTATTGTTTTAACACCAAGTGACCCGACGAACAGGGTACAAGGTGCGATCCTCTAAGTTTGGTATAAAGCCCCGAGGCTTGACTCTATACGGACTTGTGTGCGTGCGCTTCAGTCGGGTTCCCAGACCACAAGTATTCTAGGAAGCGGACAAGCGGCCCTTAGGCAGCTAGAGCGTAAGTTTCGTCGTTTGCGACTATTTAAATGCAAATTTTATTTACGAGAGAAAATGCGCTCTCGGCATGCATCTATGAGTTTCATCACCGGCGTCGAAGCCAATAACATCCCCATGAATGTCTGCACATCATAGCATAACTAAAATAAAATGCTGTGCATTTTATCAACATTCTGCCACTGATGAACATACTTACATAATTGAGTGCCTTTTGTTTTTTTCAAGGCCCTTTATAAAAAAAGCTGCCAAAAATGACAGCTTTTTTAAGTTTGCTCTATAAGGCACCATTGCCTAACACGATCCCTTCACGGCGTGGGTCTACCCCACCTGCGTATTTACTTTGATTATTTATATTTACTTTCATAATCGTTGAAATACCACTGGTTTGCGCAGTGTTAGAGATGCCATGCCCTTTTGCTTTTAAGCCTTCAATTAGGTCAACTAAGGAAAGCTGTACATTCGAGCTATCTACATTGGTGTTTTTGCTATTGGTTGCGCCAAAGTTAACAAGCGAAGTGGCCTGCTGTGCGTTTAAGTTCCAGTCCAATGCACCTACCAAAGTTTTAACCACATATTGAATGATGGTACCGCCACCTGGTGAACCTGTTGCCATATAAAATTCATCTGGCGTGGTGCCCTTAAATACTAAAGTTGGTGCCATAGTACTACGTGGGCGTTTGCCGCCTTCTACACGGTTGGCAACCAGCGCCCCAGTGCTGTCATAAGGGTTTGCGCTAAAGTCAGTTAACTGGTTTGACAGCAAGAAACCATCCACCATGTGGAATGAACCCATGCTCGATTCAACAGTCGATGTCATTGAAACCACATTGCCATAGGCATCTACTATCGTGAACTGAGTTGTACCGTGTTCAACAGTGGTGTCGACACCCGAAGCTGGGTTGAAATTACCTGCTGGAGCAACGCCCATACTTTGGTTCGGGTTAATCAATGCTGCACGTTGCTTTAAGTAATTTTTATCAATAAAACTTGGAATACCCTGTGCCGGCAAACGAACAAAGTCGGTATCTGCGACATATTTGTCACGGTCGGCATAGGCCAAACGCTCTGCTTCAGATACTAAATGCACGCCCATGACATCGGGTACACCGCCTTCATTTTCAGGGTTTTTAGGTGGATAAAGCGACATATCAAAGTTTTCTAAAATACCTAGCGTTTGCGCAACTGCAATCCCTCCCGAAGATGGAGGTGGCATGGTACATACATAGTAACGGTCACGGTACGTCGTACAAATCGGGTCGCGTTTTTTCACCTGATAGTTCGATAAATCCTGCAAGGTCATCAAACTTGGGGTAATTGGAGTCCGTGCTTGGTCGTCACCCACGGTTTGCCCTGCTTTTGCCACAATGGCTTGCGCAATTGGACCAGTGTGCAGTGCGTTTGCCCCTTGTGAAGCGAGTGCTTCAAGTGTTCTGGCATAGGCTTTATTGGTCATGGTCTCGCCGACTTTACGTGGTGATCCATCTGGGTAGAAATAAGTCGCCATTGCATTTGCATCGAGCGCTAAATTGCTTGCATTACTTGCAATGGCATCTGCTAAACGCCCCGGTATGCGAAAACCGTTATCAGCCAAACCAATCGCTTCACCAAAAAGTTGGTTCCACTTAAGTTTGCCATGCTCTTTTTGTGCTTGTTCCAATAAACGCATCACACCCGGCACACCAATCGAGCGACCGCTACGGCGGGCACTTGGTACAGGTGCAGGTGAATTTGGGTCATATATATTTTGGCGAATTAAATAATATTCGTTGGCTGCAGCAGGTGCGGTTTCACGGCCATCATAAGCAGTGACTTGCTTGGTTTTGGCATCGTAATACATCATAAAACCACTACCGGCAATGGTACTCGACTGTGGCTCGACCAAACCAAGTACGGCTTGTACTGCTACGGCTGCATCAACTGCACTACCGCCTGCTTTTAAAACATCACACCCTGCTTTTACTGCAAGTGGCGTGTTTGCCACCACCATATATTTATCTGCGTATTTAACCGTGTTACCGAGTCTATAACCCGATGCACCCTCTGGCGCGGCGGGGTCACCATTTTGGTTTGAACCGACCACCACGCTTGAACCGTCTTGTGCCAGTTTGCTACAACTGGTCGGGTCGTTATCTACAATTAAATTGGGCGGGGTTGTATTTGAATCATCCTTGGGCTGATCTGACGAGGAGTCATCTCCACATCCTTGTAATAAACCGACTGCTAATAAACTACTGAACAAAAATGAATATCTTTTATTCACGTGATAACTCCAATATATACGCCTGCCTATCCATGCAATTGCCATGCAAGCTTCTTTGTTTTCAGGTCTTCAGTTTTTTAATCTTTGATAAAAATAAAGTTTTAATAATATTAAATGATTAAGGGTGTTTATTTTATGCTCTGTGTGATGTCTCCTTGTTTGTTATCACACTCTTTTATAACTGATTTGCCCAATTCTGGCATGCTTTATTTCTTTAAATACAGGCAAAATCTGTTATTTATAAACTCGCTCATTTTGTAGTAGGCCTAAAAAAAAGCACCTCCGAAGAGATGCCTTTTGATATTTAGTGAGAAGGCATGCCGCTGACCTGTTTGGGTTTTGGACACAGCCAAATCACCAGCCCTGCAAAGACAAACACAATCGCAAATAGCAGAAACACATGGTTTGCCGACATGGTAATGGCTTCTTTATCGACTAGATTTGAAATAATTCCGAGCGTTGAGTCAGCCGTAAAACCGTTTTGCAAAAGTGTGTTTTGTACTTCAGTGGTATGTAGGTTTGACACCATTTCACTACGGGCAACTTTGGCGTGGTCATCCCATACTGTGACTGCAATTGAAGCGCCAATCGCCCCTGCCATGGTTCTTAAGAAGTTCATGAGGCCCGCAGCAGATGCAATTTCTTGCTGCAACACCGAACCAAGTGCAATGTTAGACAGTGGAATAAAGAAGAACGGTACTGCAAAACCTTGCAGGATTTGTGGCCAAGCCAGTGCCATAAAGTCGGCATCTGTGGTCCAGAATGCCCGCATTAAAGTCACAATACCCAGCAAAATTAGACCAAAGCTCGCCAGTGCACGCGGGTCATGTTTGGTCGAAAGTTTTGCCACAATTGGTGACATGGTCAAACTACCAAAGCCCATGGTTGCAGTTAAATATCCGGCCCACGTTGCGGTATAGGAAAGGTTCATTTGCAGCCACTGCGGAATCAGTACAATACTGCCAAAGAATGCGCCAAAGCCGAGCGACAAGGCCAGTACCGAAATGGCAAAGCCCCTATGCCTAAAGACTTTGACATCTACCACGGGGTGTTTATCAGTGAGTTCCCATATCAGGAACACCACAAAGCCAATGGCGGCAGTTAAAGCTAAAACCACAATACTGGTGCTATTAAACCAGTCGCGTTCATGCCCCAAGTCAAGCATAAGCTGTAACGCACCAATCCACAGAATTAACAGCCCTAAACCAACAGTGTCGATTCTTAAAGAAATGGTTTCTGTTTCGGCTACTCTTAACAAGCGCATTGCTGCTAATACACAGACAATACCAACCGGTAAGTTAATAAAGAAGATCCAGTGCCAAGACAGGTTGTCACTAATCAGACCACCCAAAATTGGTCCTAAAATTGGCCCGACGACTGTGGTCATTGCCCATAGGCCCATTGCCTGCGCATGCTTTTCTTGAGGGAAAATACGCATAAGCAAGGTTTGGCTGAGTGGCATAAGTGGACCACCACAAAGACCCTGCCCAATACGGAAAAACACCAACATTTCTAACGATGTTGCCAAACCGCATAGGAAAGAAAAGACCGTAAAGCCAATTAAACCAAAGATAAAGACCCGCACCGTTCCAAAGCGGCCTGCCAACCAACCCGTTAAAGGTACACAAATCGCTTCTGCAACTGCATATGAAGTAACGACCCATGTTCCTTGTGTGCTTGAAACAGCAAGGTTACCGGTAATATGCGGTACAGAGACGTTGGCAATGGTCGTATCAAGTACGACCATAAAGTTCGACAAGGCAATAACAAACGCTGCCAGTAGTAAACGGCCACCGCTTAACTCGGCAAAAGGTGTTTGCGTTTTCATAAGCGTTTACTTCGCAGATAAGTCGACTTTTGCTTCCATCGACAAGCCAACACGTAATGGGTGTTCAGCAAGTTCTTTCGGGTCAAGTGCAATACGAACCGGTAAGCGTTGAACCACTTTAATCCAGTTACCTGTTGCGTTTTGAGCCGGAATTAAGGCAAAGGCAGAGCCTGTACCACCAGAGAAGCCCACCACTTTGCCGTGGTATTCAACATCATCACCATATAAATCTGAGGTTAATGTGACTGGCTGACCTGGGCGAACTTTTTTCAACTGACTTTCTTTGAAGTTAGCATCTACATATAAATCATTGAGTGGCACAATCATCATCATGCTTGTACCTGGTGCAACGCGTTGACCAACTTGAATATTACGGCGTGTAATCACACCATCAACTGGTGCACGAATCACGGTACGTTCCAAGTCAAGCTGAGCTTGTTCTACATGCGCTTGGGCAACTTGTACATCCGGAGTCGAGGTTTCGCTTACACCCTGAATTAACGCTTCGTTTGCAGCTAAGGTGCTTTCGGCTGCCTTACGACTAGAAGTCGCTTGTGCAAGGCCGGCTTTAGCAAGCTCTAGCCCTGCTTTAGCTGTTTCAACTGCACTTTGTGCTTTGGTGAGTTCTTCTTTAGACACAGCGCCAGAGGCAGCAAGCTGTGCACGGCGGTTCAGTTCTAAAGCAGCTTTGTCATAGTCGGCCTGTGCTTGAGCAACTTGTGCTTTAGCACTATTAATTTCGTCAGCACGAACCACCACTTGAGAGTTTAAAGAACTACTGTTTGCCGCAGTTTGTTTATATTGGCGTTTTGCTTTGGCAAGCTCTGCCTCGGCTTGTGCCAACGCGATTTTGGCATCACGGTCATCAATACGAACCAGCACATCACCGCGGTGTACTGTTTGAGTATCTTTTACCAAAACCTGAGCGACCTGTCCGCTAACCATTGAGGTAATTTGCGCGGTTTCTGCACCGACATAAGCATTATCCGTACTCACCGAGTGATTTAAAAATAATGCCCAGATTGCATATAAAATAGCGGCGATCAATAAAATCAGCGCAAAGAAACCAAGAAATTTTTTGCGCTTGTTTTGCATGTTGTCATCCGAGGCAGATGTTGTTGGCACTGTTTCTTGTACATTGCTTTGTGCATCAGTCATGGTATGTTCCTAAAGATGAGTTGGCTTTGCCATCAATCTCGCACTACACCTTGTTATAGAGTTTTTATTTTTCTATAAACAAGACATACCGCATTGTCAAAGGAGACAATTTTAACGCTAAAACCTCATGATATGAGAATAAAAAAATATAACTAATGCGTTCGTTCTAATTAAATTAATGTTTATCTCAAAGTTTTTGTGAAATTTTTATCTTTTTTAATATGAAAAAAAGCGCCCTGAGCGCTTTTTAAATGCTTAAAATGCCTAGATTAATAGGCATATGAGGCAATGCCGGCAGCAATCTGCTTATCTTCATCATTGACCATGGTCATACGCATGGTACAGCCCTTGCGGCCTAAACGTAGTACTTCGGCACGTGCAATAAAATATTTACCACGCCCTGGTGCCAAATAATCTACACGCATATCGACAGTTGCCAAGCGCGTAACCTGTTTAATGGTTTCAGGCAGGGTTTCGGGGGTTGAACGGCGATAGAGATGTTCCATTGCCACAATTCCACCAATGCTATCGAGCAAAGTTGCAGCCACACCACCATGCAAAACCTGAAAAGCCAAATTGCCAATGAGGTCAGGTTGCATTTCAACATAGCCTTCAATGTGCCCATCTACCACACGCATAATCATTCCACTATGCTTAAAAAATGGACAGCTATTAAACGCCTTACACAATTGGTTGAGAACCACATTTAGGTCGGTTTTGGCGCCTAATTGTATGTTCCCCGTCCAATTTTTCTTTTCATCACTCATACGTTGCCTAAATTTAAAAGCATGATAAACACCCATAATTTTGTACAAATCCAGCATTATGGGGCTACAATACAGCAGTCGGTTGACAGTAATGGAATATCCGCCAACCTATCCTAGTGTAATACCGAACATCGAGATTGTTATGACTTATACGTTCAATCGTCCTGCATTTCCAGCTACTCGCATGCGCCGTATCCGTAAAAATGACCAGTTGCGTGCGATGGTCAGCGAAACACAGCTCACTACCAATCACTTGATTTATCCAGTATTTGTATTACCGGGACAAAATCAAACCCAAGATATTCCAAGTATGCCAAACATTCAGCGTTTGTCGGCAGATTTATTACTGAAAAAAGCTGAAAGACTTCTGGAATTAGGTGTATCCAAACTGGCTCTTTTCCCTGTAACACCTCAAGAAGATAAAAGCCTTACCGCAGAAGCTGCATGGCGTGAAGATGGTTTAGTACAAACCACCTGCCGTTTGCTTAAAAAAGAATTACCAGAAATGGTGTTAATTACCGATGGTGCCCTCGACCCATACACGACTCATGGTCAAGACGGCATTATTGATGAAACTGGCTATGTGCTAAATGACGAGACTGTAGAATGCTTGATTAAACAAGCCTTAAGTCACGCAGAAGCAGGTGCCGAAGTGATTGCACCAAGTGACATGATGGACGGCCGTATTGGCGCAATTCGTCAAGCTTTAGAAGCCAATGGTCACATCTATACCAACATCATGGCCTACTCTGCAAAATACGCATCTAGCTTCTATGGTCCGTTCCGTGATGCTGTTGGCTCTGCATCCAACCTAAAAGGTGGTAATAAATATAACTACCAGATGGACTTTGCCAACCGTGCCGAAGCGTTACATGAAATCGCGCTTGATATTCAAGAAGGCGCTGACATGGTGATTGTAAAACCGGGCATGCCATATCTGGATGTGGTACGTGAAGTGAAAGATACCTTTGGTATTCCGACATTCATTTACCAAGTGAGTGGCGAATACGCAATGTTAGCTGGCGCAATTCAAAATGGCTGGTTATCAGACTCAGTGATTTTAGAATCGCTCATGTGTTGCCGCCGCGCTGGTGCAGACGGAATCTGGACTTACTTTGCAGAAACCGCTGCTGAAAAACTCAAGGAAATGAACTAAGTTCGCAGAGAAAGGATAACACTGCATGCATATTGCAATCATTGGCGCGGGCATAAGTGGACTAATGTCTGCGCTGGAGTTGGTTGAACAAGGCTGTACCATCAGCATTTTTGATCAACAACAAGCGGGACAAGCAGCCTCTTGGGCTGGTGGAGGTATTCTCTCTCCGATGTACCCGTGGCGCTATGTGCATGCAGTGAACCAACTTGCCCAATTTGGCAAAGCCTCTTATCAAGCATGGAACCAAAAGCTCTACCCTGTTACAGGGATTGATTTTGAAATTCATGACACAGGCATGCTAATTTTTGATGAAGAAGATTTTGACATCGGGCTTTCCTACGCCGAGCAGCATCAAGAGCCGATGCAGCGCTGTGAATATTTACAGCGAGATGCGCTAGAACAAGTTAATCCACATATTTCCGATCAGTTTCAAGAAGCCATTTATTTCCCTGAACTGTCTAATATTCGTAATCCACGCGTATTACAGTCCCTGATTCGCTATTTAAAACAACACCCAAACGTTGAGTTTTTTGAGCACACTCCTGTTAAAAAACTGATTCAACAAGGTGATGTGATACAGGCGCTCCAAACCGAAGATGGCCGCAAACATACAGCAGACCATTTTGTAATAACTTCGGGCGCTTGGAGCCACTACTGGAACTCACAATTACAACTCGAAATTCCAGTCGAACCTGTTCAAGGTCAAATGCTATTGTTTAAAACCCCTGCTCACTGGCTACCGACCATGTGTATGAATCGAGTCATGTATTTGATTCCACGTATGGACGGTCATATTGTGTGCGGGTCAAGCATGGCACATCGTGGTTTTGACACGTCTACTGACGAAACCACCCAGCACAATATTTTGGAAGCATGTTTAGAAATGGTACCTGAACTGGCCGATTTCCCGATCGTACATCGCTGGGCAGGTCTCAGACCAAGTTCACCAAATGGTGTTCCCTATATTGGCAAAATGCCTGAAATGGGCAACCTCTGGGCAAACTTTGGTCATTTTAGAAATGGTTTGTGTATGGGCTCAGGTTCTGCGCAATTGCTCCGTCAGCTTATGCTCGGTCAACCGACCTTAGTTGATGCCAAAGCATATTCACCAGAGCGTTTGCAAAATAAAATCTTAGCCTGAGGCGAGTATATTCTCTAAAGCCATTTTTAATTGAGGATAAGCAAACTCAAATCCTTCTGCTTGTAAGGCTGCGGGTTTGACGTATTGCCCATTTAAGATCAATTGCGACTGCTCTCCTAACAAACAGCGAAAAACTGTACTAGGCGCCGACAACATTGGTTTCTTATTCAAAACTTTGGCAGCTTGTTCAACAAATACCTTTTGGGTCACATTTTCTGGTGCCACCACATTGTGAATTTGAGCAGATTGAGGATGCTTGAATATAAACTCAATTGCGTTTAATACGTCTTCAATATGTACCCATACTACAGGCTGACGTCCGTGACCAATTTGACCGATTAAATTGAGTCGAATAGGAAGCAACATTTTAGGCAAAATGCCACCGCCCTGCCCAAACACTACGCCTAAGCGAATAATTTTAGTGTTTTGCTGAGCGTCTGCTAACGCTGCGCGTTCCCACTCTTGGCAAAGCTGAGACATGAAAATGGGCTGTGGCGAGCTTTGTTCAGTGCACACCTCTGTCCACTTTTCTTGAGCATCTATACCGTAATAACCAATTGCAGAACCAGAGACAATCACTTCAGGAAAAATTTGAGATTGCTTGAGCCATGCATACAGTTTTTGGGTCGTATTTACACGGCTTTCAATGAGTTGTTTTTTACGTGACTCAGTCCAGCGTTTCTCACCAATATTTGCACCGGCCAAATTCACCACATAATCAATTTGACGGGTCGAAATATCTTCGAACTTTTGTACCCACTGCAAGGCAGGATGGTCAGATTTCTTTCCAGCCTGCCGTGTCACAGCAACCACGTTATAATTTTTTTGTAGCAGGCACCTAATTAAATGCGTTCCAATAAAGCCACTGGCACCTGTGATTAATACATTCTTATTCATATTTCCTCCAAAACCGAGGACAGCAGTTTTTAATTGATATAGTTATAAAATTTAATAACGATCTAATCGTATCAGTTTTTGTGGTGAGTTATGACGCATTAAACATTTTGTTTGCCATGCGCTGGGCTTGTTTGCCATAAAACCAATAGGTAATTAAATAAAGCGGAATAGCTAACATTAAAAGCATAATGACCATAATGCTTAAGAACTGAGGCTGTTTGAGGTAAAGCATAAAGTTTTGCAAAATCTCAGGGTCTTTTCTTGAAAATAAAAACAGACCAAATAAAACACCACACAAGTTATAGCCCCAAAATATGAGAGTAAAACCTAAAGTAAATTTCTTTTTTTCTGGTACTGTCGGTGCACGGCGTTCTTTCTTTAAAAATCTAAATAAGACAAAAATCATTGCGCCTAAATATGGAACGGCTGTTAAAATACCGCCTACACTCGCTGGTAATAGTGCTGCAATCACACCGACAATTAAGGTTAGCACGATGCATAAAGCAAAAAACCAGAGAAAGTAAGAACGTAATTTGGTCATATTTTTGCCTAATTTATGGGTTCAAAAAATAATTATAAATTTTTTTCGATTTTTTTTCATTTTTCTGTCAACCAATCCTGATCTCTTGACGTTATATAGGGTAACAAGGTCGCAGCAACCGAATACTTCCTTTGCACGGCATCCGCAAAATTGTTTCGGTGACCTTTCATTACGACTCTTTCTTCCTTCGGATTAGGTTTTGTTAGCAGCCGAAACCCTTGATGAAGTTTTTGACCGACGATTCTCTCATCACTCGAATCGTCGGTTTTTATTTTCTAGCACTGTCATTTATTTTACGCTCACCATACACAATAGTGCTTTCGTGGCTATAAAGGCTATGCGTATACTTTTTACACCATAAAAATATGATTTAAATAATATGAACAATATTGCCTATTTTGAAATCCAGTCTTCAAACCCTGCCCGCGATGCGCAGTTTTATCAAGCTGTGTTTGGTTGGCAATTTAAACTCGATGAAAGCTTACCTATTGAATATTACCGCATAGAAACACCTTCAATTATGGGTGGACTATTAAAACGCCCTGCTCAAACACCGCCAATGGAATATGGCACCAATGCATTTACCTGTTCGGTTCAGGTGGAAAACTTCGATGAAGTGGCTGCAAAAATTTTAGCGCAAGGTGGCATTGTGGCAATGGATAAATTCGCTATTCCGGGCCGCGCTTGGCATGGTTACTTTGTCGATTTAGACCACAACGTTTTTGGTATTTTTCAAGTCGATGAAAATGCAGCTTAAAGATTTTATTTAGCCTATTTATTTTAATTTATAGCCACCGCTTTTATCGGTGGCTATTTCATATGAATTATTCAGCAAAGCTAAAGCTGGCTTCACATGTAATTGGAAAATTTACCGAATTGGCAATCATACATTCATGATGTGCTTCTTCATGCAGTTTTGCTGCAAGCTCTTGGTCAGCACCTTTTTCTAAAACAACCTCGGGCCTTAAAATAATTTGGGTAAAATGACCACGTTTGACCGGATCTGTATCTTCCATAAATCCCAGTGCATGATCGACATAACTCACAACGTGAATATGATTGACTGCACATAGGTGTAAATACCAAAGCTTATGACAAGCTGAAGCTGATGCAACCAATAAATCTTCGGGGTTCCATCTGGTCACATCGCCCAAATAGGCAGGGTCTGATGAACCTTGAATAGTGGTCTTTTGAGGATGCTGAATACTAAAGTCGCGTTTATATGAACGATAAGAGGAAGTGCCTGTACCCGTATTGCCTTCCCACTGTATTTTTACTTCGTATTTATGAATAGCCATTTTGTTCTCAAAGTTCATGGTTTGACCTGATAGTAACAAAGCAGAGCTTAAGGAGACAAAATAATTCAGATTTCATTGCTGGCTTAAATAACGAACACTTTAAAATGTCTTGATAAAATCTCCTGCCAATTTATGCTAACGTATCTGTGTTTATCTTGGCTTGATGTCTGTTTCTATGTCCGTACATTTTCTACATACTTCTGACTGGCATTTGGGGCAGTTTTTTTATAATCACTCACGACACTACGAACACCAACAATTTTTAAGCTGGTTGCTCACTCAAATCCAAGAAAAACAACCACATGCCCTGCTTATTGCTGGCGATATTTTTGATGTCATTAACCCGGGTTCTCAAGCACAAAAACAACTCTACCAATTTTTAGCAGATGCCCATCGTATTGCACCGCACATGCAAACACTCATGATTGCGGGTAACCATGACTCAGGCTACCGTATTGAACAGGTCGAACCGCTTTTAGAAAAATACAATGCAAAAACTGTGGGTGTGGTTCGCTGGAATGAAGATAAAACCCTAGATCTCGATCGACTGCTTTTACCTATCTATAACCAAAATCAAGATATTGTGGCGTGGTGCCTTGCCCTGCCTTTTTTACGTTCGGCCGAAATTACGGGCTTTAACGAACATACCACCAATAGCAAAAACGCGATTGCCTATTTGCACCAGCAACTCATTGCCGAAGCCAAACGTCGTAAGACACCAGACCAAGCGCTTATCTTGATGTCGCATGCGCATATGCAAGGTGGGGAAACATCCGACTCTGAACGCCCCATTATTATTGGTAATGAAGAGGCGCTTTCAACGACGTTATTTGAAGATGCGGTCGACTATGTCGCTTTAGGGCACTTACATAAACCACAAAAAGTAGGTCAGCCGCACATTCGTTATAGCGGTTCACCCATTCCGCTTTCTTTTAGCGAAATTAACTATAAGCACCAAGTGGTTGAGGTCAAAATTGACCCTTCTCAAGACACTGACAGCCGTTTGCAATTTGAAGCTGTCGAAATTCCGCGTTGCATACAATTGCACCGCATTCGTGGTGAGCTAAACGAGGTACTGCAACAACTCAAAGCCTTGCCTCACGGCGTGATTGAAAATATTGACCACCGTGAATATGTCGATATTGAATATTATAGTTTAACGCCACCACAGCCGAATTTACGTCAGCAGTTTGAAGCTGCTCTACCACCTGACCGCTATCGTCTAGTGCGTATTTCACGTCAATACGTAAACAAAGACGCGACTAATTCAAATACCACCCAGCACATTGCTCTTGAACCGCCAACACCGGAAAAACTCTTTCAAAATATTTGGGAAAAACAAGGTTACAACGCCGATGATGCGGTCTTAAAAGATTTTCTGAGTCTGGTACAAGAAGCACAAAAACATCTTGAAAATGATGCAAGCCATTAAGGATATGCCATGAAAATTTTATCCATTCGAATAAAAAATCTGGCATCGCTTGCTGATGAACATTTTATTGACTTTGAAAGCGCACCTCTGGCCCATGCAGGTCTCATTGCAATTGTGGGGAAAACTGGCGCAGGTAAGTCGACTATTCTAGATGCGATGTGTCTGGCCTTGTTTAATCGAGTCCCTCGCCTTAAAGACAGCGATGGCAAATTAAAAGATGTCGATGGTTCCGAGTTACTAACCAACTCTCCTTTAACTGTTTTACGCCGTGGTACAGGACATGGTTTTGCTGAGCTTTGCTTTATTGCGCAAGATCAAAAGCGCTATTTGGCTCGTTGGGAAATTAAACGTGCACGTGAAAACCCAAATGGTAAATTGCAAAGTGTGCAGCGCCACTTAAAATGCTTGACCGATGGTGTCGTGCTTGCCGACAAAGCCAAAGCAGTTGATGAAAAAGTTAAACAAATTACCCAGCTTTCATTTGAGCAGTTTACTCGTGCTGTATTACTTGCCCAGTCAGAAGTCACTGCATTTTTAAAAGCTCGAGACAGTGAACGTGGTGAATTACTTGAGTACCTGACCAACTCCAGCATTTTCGCCAAAATCGGTGAACTGGCTTTTCGTAAAACAGCTGATATTGCAAAGCAGCGTAAACAGCTGGAAGAGTTTTTAGGTCACATTGAAATTTTGTCTGATGAAGAGATTGCTGCATTTACCGAGCAATACCAGCAAGCCGAACAAAACTATCAACAGTTAGAACAGCAAAAACATGTCTTAGACAAACAGCAACAATGGTTTGAACGCAAAGCAAAACTTGAGCAAGAAGTTCAAGCGAAACAGCAACAGTTTCAAACCCAGCAAAATCACCATCAACAACTGGCTAGTGAACGTGAGCAATTAAAACGACTCGAAATTTTCTCTGAAATACGCCCACAAGTTTTTCAGCAAGCTCAAAATTTACAGACCCTACAACAAGTTGAGCCGCAAATTCAGCAAGCTCAAACCAAGTTTAATGAGTTGGTGCAAATTTTTGAAACGGGACAAAAACAATATCAACTTGCAGAACAACAGCTCAAACAAACACTCGATTTTGAGCAACAGCATCAACATGCTTTAAATCAAGTTCGACAGTCCATTCAAGAACGCGCTTTTATTGCCGATGAATATAAAAAGTGCAAAGAAAAAAGACAGGTACTTGAGCAAAACCTAAGCCCACTACAACAGCAGCGAAACGCTGTACAACAGCATATTGCACAGCTTGAGCAGAACAAAATTCATCTACAACAGCAGCTGATCCAAACTCAGCAATATGCTGAATTAGATAAGGGCCTTTCAGCACATCTACATCAGCTTGGGCAATTTATTCAAAATTACCAAACGATTGAAGAACAGCTCGGTAACCCTACCCTTGCTCGCCAAAAGCTATCGGAAGCTAAAAGTGAACTCGAACAACTCACAGCTTCACTAGGCACCGTTGAACAGATTGAGTTAAAGCTTGAACAACAGCGTAAAGATAAAGATCAGAAACTTGCTCAAGTCACGCAGTTAGATCTGATTCAACAGAAAATAAAAATTTATCATGAGCTATATGCTGAGCTTCAGCAATTCACCGAAAAACATACTCAAGCCTCCGCGCAAGAAGAGCAACTTAAAACCGTTTGCCAGTTAGCTGAACAAGACTACCAAACAGCAAAAACTGAACGTGAAAAGTTACAGCACATCCTGCAACAGCAACGTTTACTACACACCGAAAATATTGAACAGTTACGTGCCAATCTTAAAGAAGGTGAAGCGTGTTTAGTCTGTGGAAGTACCCACCACCCCTACCGTATTGATGACAGTGCGGTATCGAAGGCCTTGTTCGATTTGCAGCAACAGCAAGAGCAACAAGCTATTGCACTCGAGCAAACTAAGTTTAATGCATGGCAAACCCAGCAACATGCACTTACTCAGTGCCGGGCCGAGCTTGATCAAGTTCAGAAATACCTAGCTCAACTGCAAGTAAAACAGACGCACTTACAGCAAGAACTTGAGCAGGCGTTTAACCTCAATCAATTACACATTGAGCTTAATCAAGCTCCTGAACAAATCTTACAAACACTTAATGAGCTGAGACAAGCGACACAAACTGCCATAAGTTTATTTGATTCAGAAAACTTACGTTTAACCCAAGCCATTAAACAACACAATCAACTTGTTCAAACTATTCAGCGTAATGAAAGTTTGCTTAATACAGCACAGCAATGGCAACAACAAGTTCAACATATTGTTGAGTGTTTATCTGAAGCCGAACAGCACGCATGGCAGCAAGCAAGTAGCCAAACAGCTAAGCAGACTTGGGCTATTCTGGATGCACGTGCTAAGCAACTTGAACAACAAGAACAGCTTTCACAGCGTTTTGAACAACAGCAGCAAGAACTTAAAATGCTGTCTGCCAACCTTGAGCAAATGACCAAGCAAATTGATGAGATCGATCAAAATCTCCAAGAGATTACGCTTAAAGGTCAACAAAATAATGAAAAAGCGGTATCGCTCATTCAGCAAATGACGGGCCGTTCGGATATTAAGCCGCATGAATGGTTAATTGAGCATGACGCTAAACGTCAGCACCAACAAACGGCGTATCATGAGGCTAAACAACGTTTCGAACAAACCAGACAACACTTTGAGCAGCAAAAACAGGCGCTCGATCAACTTAAACATCAGTATCAACACACAGAACAACATCAACAACAGATTGATGGGCAAATTCAAAACTGGTTAAAAGCCCATACTGATTTTCAGGCATCTGATCTTACGGCACTCATACAGATTAATTCAGCACAAGAGCAAGACATTCGTAACCGTCTTAATCATGCCGAGCGTTTATTAAGTGAAGCCTCTTCTGCCCTTAAAACGATGCAAGAGCAATTAAGCGAGCACTTACAAACTCAGCCAGATATTGAATACGAAAAGCTCGTTACCCTCATTCAAGACAATATGGCAAAGCTCAAAGCACAGCTTGAAGTGCGTGATGGACTAAAGCTGAAGCTTGAATTACATCAGCAAAACCTTGCCAAACAGCAAAAATACGCTGAGCAAATTCAAAACATTCAACAAGAAGAACATCGCTGGAGCAAAATTTCAGGCTTGATTGGTGATGCCAAAGGTAAAGAGTTCCGTGACTATGCTCAGCAATATCACCTAGATATTTTAGTTGAACATGCCAACCAACAACTGGCGATGCTTTCTCAGCGTTATACGCTAAAACGTCTTGATCAGTCATTAAGTCTTGCCATTATTGACCACGACATGGATGGAGAAACCCGCTCAGTTGCCTCTTTATCTGGCGGTGAGTCGTTCTTAACTGCCCTTGCCTTGTCTTTAGCGATTGCCAATATGGCATCGGGTTCAATGAAAATTGAATCACTGTTTATTGATGAAGGTTTTGGTACTTTAGATGCCTCATCTTTGCACATGGTCATGAATGCTTTAGACCAACTGCAAAATCAGGGACGTCAGGTCATTCTCATCTCACACATTCAAGAAATGCATGAACGCATTCCTGTACAAATTCAAGTGAAACCACTTGGCGCTGGTGCAAGTACCATTGAAATAGTGGGTTAAAACTAAAAAGCCCCGACATCCTGTCGGGGCTTTTTTAGATTCTGCGTTGGTATGACTCCTGTCGTACCTGTCTGCATCCATTCATGACTTTTTATTGTTATTCTTAGAAACATCCTGTTTCCTGATGAGTTCATAGTACAAAAAAAGCATTGTCTGCCATAGCCGCAAAAGGCCGCAATTTCTGTAAGAAATCGCTTACATCAGCCTTTTTGCGAATAGTCTCTAGCCCCAAATAAAGCTGTGCCTACACGTACCATGGTTGAACCAGCGGCAATTGCGGCTTCTAAATCACTCGACATTCCCATACTC
This sequence comes from Acinetobacter sp. FDAARGOS_559, assembly GCF_003940475.1. Classification (NCBI taxonomy): domain Bacteria; kingdom Pseudomonadati; phylum Pseudomonadota; class Gammaproteobacteria; order Moraxellales; family Moraxellaceae; genus Acinetobacter; species Acinetobacter sp. FDAARGOS_559. Next base: position 3,362,271 of record NZ_RKJG01000005.1, on the reverse strand, counting down.
AATGTATCCCAGTCTTCTGGGTGAGCATGTTGGACTTTTACCGCATCAAATAATTTTTTGGCATCTGCAAAAGCAGCTGTATTGTCAGGAGCCGGAATCACCATTAAACCACGTAACTTGATTTTCGGTAGTTGACTCATTTGAGCAACCAACTCGGCAACGTCTTCCGGTGCACAACCATCCTTACTGTCTTGCCCATCAATATTGACTTGCAAACAAATATTAAGCGCAGCTTGGTCATCACCACGTTGGTTAGATAGGCGTTCTGCAATAATTAAACGATCTACCCCATGAACCCAATCAAACTGCTCGGCCAAATGCTTAGTTTTATTCCGCTGAACATGACCAATGAAATGCCATTCAATATCCAAATCCTGTAAAGCATCAATTTTATCTAAAGCTTCTTGCAAATAATTTTCGCCGAATGCCCTTTGCCCTGCTGCATACATTTCACGCAATCTTTCACTCGGATGAGTTTTCGATACGGCTAAAAGTTGCACAGTTTCAGGCGCACGCTGAGCAAGTTCACAAGCTGTTCTGATTTGCTGTAATACGTGCTGTCGCGCATCTTGCAGGTAATTCATTGACAAGGTTCTCATTTTCAAAAAACTTTTTTGCTTTTCACCTAAAGCGAGGTGTTGGTAAGCCTCGGTGAAAGCCGTATATTATTCTACAAAATAATGACATATTTTGATTTACTTGGGGAAATTATGGATATTACAGAGCTACTCGCCTTCTCTGTGAAAAATGGCGCGTCCGATTTACATCTCTCTGCTGGCATGCCACCAATGATTCGTGTTGACGGTGAAGTTCGTCGTATTAACTTACCAGCCTTAGAACATAAAGATGTCCACCGTCTTGTTTACGACATCATGAATGATAAACAGCGCCGTGACTATGAAGAAAAACTCGAAACTGACTTTTCTTTTGAAGTACCTAACGTTGCGCGTTTCCGTGTTAACGCATTTAACCAAAACCGTGGTGCTGGTGCAGTATTTCGTACTATTCCATCTAAAGTCCTCACCATGGAAGATCTAGGTCTAGGGCAAATCTTTAAAGATATTTGCGACTATCCTCGCGGCATTGTACTGGTGACGGGACCAACAGGTTCGGGTAAATCAACTACGCTTGCAGCGATGCTCGATTATATTAACGAAAACCGCTATGACCATATTTTAACGGTGGAAGATCCAATCGAATTTGTACACCAGTCTAAGAAATGTCTCATTAACCAGCGTGAAGTGCATCGTGACACACACGGCTTTAATGAAGCACTTCGCTCAGCACTGCGTGAAGACCCAGATATTATTTTAGTCGGTGAGATGCGTGACCTTGAAACTATTCGCTTGGCATTAACCGCTGCCGAAACAGGTCACTTGGTGTTTGGTACACTCCACACCACGTCGGCAGCAAAAACCATTGACCGTGTGATTGACGTATTCCCTGCCGAAGAAAAAGACATGGTTCGTGCCATGCTGTCAGAATCTTTACAAGCGGTTATTTCACAAACCCTGCTTAAAAAGAATGGTGGTGGCCGTGTCGCAGCGCATGAGATCATGATTGGTATTCCGGCTATTCGTAACTTAATTCGTGAAAACAAAGTCGCGCAAATGTACTCAGCCATTCAAACTGGTGCCAATCATGGCATGACCACACTAGACCAAAGCTTAAAAGGCTTAGTCGCTCGCGGTGTGATTAGTCCACAAACCGCACGTACTGCGGCAAAACAGCCTGAATCATTCCTATAAAAATAACAAAATAGCGAGAATACAATTATGGATTTTAATGACTTGCTCAACCTGATGGTTGAAAAAAAATCATCGGATCTCTTTATTACAGATGGCGTTGCGCCCTCTATGAAGATTAATGGGCAAATTGTTCCAATTTCAAAAAACAGTCTTTCTGGGGAAGTGATTGGTCAACTGTTACATTCCATCATGAGTGAAAAACAACGCAGAGAATTTGCAGAAACTCGTGAATGTAACTTTGCCATTATGAACCGTGAAAAAACGGCGCGTTTTCGTGTCAGTGCTTTTCAGCAGCGCGACATGCCGGGCATGGTACTACGTCGTATTGAAACCAAGATTCCTTCAATTGATGACTTACAGTTACCACCTGTACTTAAAGATTTATCGATGACCAAACGCGGCATTATTATTTTCGTAGGCGCGACAGGTACAGGTAAATCCACTTCATTGGCTTCAATGATCAGCCATCGTAACCATAACTCTAAAGGCCATATCATTACCATTGAAGACCCGATTGAGTTTATTCACGAACATGCAGGCTGCATCATTACTCAGCGTGAAGTCGGGATCGATACCGACTCATTTGAAATTGCCTTGAAAAATACACTACGACAAGCGCCGGATGTGATCTTAATTGGTGAGATCCGTTCTCGTGAAGTCATGGACTACGCGATTGGCTTTGCTGAAACAGGCCATCTTGTATTAGCTACCATGCACGCTAACAACGCCAACCAAGCGCTCGACCGTATTATTCACTTTTTTGAAAGTGACCGTCATAGTCAGCTTTACATGGACTTGTCACTTAACTTAAAGGCAATGATTGCGCAGCAGCTCATTCCAACACCAGATGGTAATTCACGCCGTGCAGCAATTGAGATTTTAATTAACTCACCATTAATTTCAGACTACATCCGTAAAGGTGAAATTCATGAAATTAAAGATTTGATGAAACGCTCACGTGAACTTGGTATGCAGACCTTTGACCAAGCTTTATTTGATTTATATAAAGCTGGTCAAATTACCTACAAAGATGCGCTTAAACATGCTGATTCACCGAACGATTTGCGTTTAACCATTAAACTTGCAGATGAAGGTCCCGATCAATTATCAGACGGGAAACAGCATTTAACTTTTGATCGTCAGTAATTTCTTCATAAAAAAAGGAAGGTTAAACGTAACCTTCCTTTTTTATTTGTTTTCTTTATGTGAAAACGATTATTTCTTGCGCAGTGCTTCCTGACATTCAGGTTCATTACAGTAACCATAGAGATTTAATGAGTGACCCGTTAAGGTAAACCCATGTTGCTCTGCTACAGAATGCTGTTCTTTCTCGATAACATCATTAGTAAATTCAATGACTTTGTTACAGTTTTGGCATACTAAGTGATCGTGATGATCTTCTTGCATGATTTCGAAAACAGAATGGTTATTTTCAAAATGATGACGTTGAATAATACCCGCAGCTTCAAATTGTGTTAACACACGGTAAACTGTCGCAAGTCCGACATCTTCCCCTTGCTCTAACAAAGTCTTGTAAATATCTTCGGCGCTAAGATGATGTTGTTTTGAATTTTCTAATAATTCCAAAATCTTAATTCGTGGAAGGGTAACTTTAAGTCCAGCTTTGCGCAAATCTTGATTGGAAATAGGCATGAAAAAAGGTCTCTCAACAAATCTCAAGTTGGAATAGGCAATAGAATTTAGATGAAGTATGATCTATCCTTTGATCAAATGCATCATAATTTATTGGGATAGTGTAGCAAAATGCAAAAACTCGTGCTGACGTTATTCGTCACTTCACTCCTAGCTGGTTGTTCAATCTTTGGTGTATATAAGGTTGATATTCCTCAAGGGACTCCATTGACTAAAGCTCAAGCCTCTCAAGTACAGGTCGGCATGAATTTCCAGCAAGTGCGCTTTTTGCTTGGTAGCCCAACAGTGACTGATCCCCTCAATCCACAACGTTGGGACTATATCTACAACTATATCCCGGGAACATATGCTAAAAAAGCGAAAATCCCCGCAGCACATGGTCAGCATTTAAAAATTTACTTTGATGAAACTGGAACCGTAACTAAAATTGAAGGTTTAGAGACTATTCCAGAATCGCAACCAGGTTTACCTGCTTCCAAAGAAGCAATTTTAACTGCCCCACCACTATAATCGTTTTTTCTAATAAAAAGAAACCCCTCTAGTGAAATACTTGAGGGGTTTTGCTTATTGAGCTGATTGCTTAAAGCGATTGCCTTTAATGTATCTGCCTACAGGGTTTTTCGCAGCACGTTTCCGGCGAATATCTTTTGGATTAATCGTTAATGGTCGATAAACCTCAACTCGATCGCCTGCATGTAATACCGCATCAGTTTCTACTTTTATTCCAAAAATGCCGAGCTGAAGTGGTTCAGGCAAATCAACTTGATTTGATAAACCACTTGCTTGAACTGCCTGTGCAGCAGTCATTCCCTCTTCAAATGGAACTGAAATTAAAAACTGTTGTTCCGGTACCGCAAAAGCGACCCAAACTTGTTGTGTGCGTTCCATTAGATACTTTGTCCAATTACAGCAATCATTGCCACAATAATTGAAAGCGGCAATACGATACGTACAGCAATACGCCATAGGTTATAAAAAAGCTCATTGCTGAAATTCATCGATTTACGCAAGTGGCTAATTTTCATAATCCAACCTGCAAAAACTGCATAGATTAAGCAAATAAGTAAGCCCCACAGCATAAGAATGAGCGTGAATAAATTATGAACTTCCGGCACAGCCCAAACTGCAATTGCGACAACAATAATCACCCATTGTAAAACAGGCATAAGCTGACGCTGAGCAAATTGCTCTCTAGCCAACTGCACAAATAACGCGGATGTCATTACTCCGGTAAATATCCACGTTAAAACAGGTAATTGAGCCTGAAGCGAGAAAAAGCCAAAAGCAACCACAGCAATGAGCTGAGCTAACCAAATTGGAAGAACAGTTTTCGTTGCGCCTTCTTGCGCCTGAACAGCACCTACACTATTTTGCCAGTAAAGCCCTAAACCTAACCCGCTCGCGACAAGTGCAAGTACAGTTGCATTACCCCACTCCTTAAACTCAACACTGGTCCAATGCCAAGGTTGTAAAGTCGAGCCCATCATATTTGCCAACACAATAGAAGCGATTACTCCTAAGGTCATTAATAAAATGAGTATTTGGCGTGGAATAAAAGATAATACCAAGGCAACAACTGCAAGGCCTGCAAAAATAATTTGACCGGAAATGCTTGGGGCAAACTGTGCAACTAATATATTGCTCGCAGTACTTAGAACGTTACCCGCTAAGAAAGGAATAAAAACAACAGCAAGCCAGCCAACCACACGCCATTTAGGGGAACTATCAGCTTCACGAGTTAAACTCGATAACGCATTTAAAGCGGTTGTTTTTGATCGTTTTGCTAAAGCAATTTCCAAATAACAAACTGGTAATGCCAATAACAACATAGTGCCAAACCACAATAACCAGAAATCGATTTGACGATCAATCTGGATTCCCATGGTTGGTGCTAAAGTGGCCATGATGACAAAAGATAAGCAAAACGCCATAAGAGGCGATAACCATCGTGACATAGGTATGTCCTGCATTATGCATTCCTTGAAAAAGTCTATAGATATTTTGCCCGTCTCATGCATGAAAATCAAAGTTTGCACAATAAAAAAAGCAAACCACCGAAACGATAGTTTGCCGCGCTAACTATATATTAGAGTTTTTTTAGTTAAGGTTATGAGAAAAAACGGGCGAACCAGTTCTTTCCTTTTTTCTTTTCTTTTTCTCTAATAATCCCCATCATATTTTCTTTTACTGCCCCCACATAATCGGCATCATCATGTTGAATATGGTTAATTAACCATTTAGCCAAGATCTCTTGTAATTCTGCTTCAATCGTATGGCCCATTTCAAAACGTTCACGATATAACTCTATTTTTTTAATAAATAAGTCATGTACACGTTTATGAGGCACTCTATATTTATAATCCGCTTCCTCTTGTAAACTTTCTTCGAAGGTAAAATGTGATTGTGTATAATCAATAATATTATCTAAAACATCTTTAATACGACGTCTATCCTCATCATCTTTTACATCATCAATCTCATTAATATAATCCAGTATTCGTTTATGTTGCTCATCAATAACGTCAATACCAGTATTATATTCTGAAGCCCATTTCATTTTCATACATCACCCCCAATGATGTTTAATGACTGTTGCATAAACCGCATCTTATCTTTAAAGGGTATAAATAAAAACAAAGCTATTTTGTCGGCTTTAAATAAATAAAAATGAATAAATAGTTAAGATTTTGATTTTTAAAAAATTAATTAATATTAACCAACTAAAAAGATAAAGTATTTTTTAAACAAAATACTTTATTATTAAATAAAAAAAATATATATTTCTTAAGAAATTACATTTCATTCAATAAAAAATTAATATTGGTCAGCACGAGTAATACGCTTAAGTTCAGGATTTTTCTCTTCACGTATTAATCTTTCAACTTGAGTGATCGCTTTTTTTATAGGTTTACCATGTTGAAATAAAATCATTTCACCAGGTTGATAAGCAATCCATGTTTCATTATGAGTTAAAGGCTCAGTGGTAATTACTGCAACTCGATCTTCAGGAGTCGTCACCTGACTAAAATCAACCTCAACATCTAAATCAATTAAATGTGCATTATTGAATGGATATTCTCGAACTAACCAATGTAATTTAGTAATCGCATAACTAAATAAAGCTTGTCCATTCGATAAACAGAAATTAAATGTCCCATATTCTGCAATTTGAGGAGAAATCTTTTCTAATACTTCAAATATCTGCTCAAGCGTTGGTTCTTCATAACCAAATACTTCGACCAGTTGATCTAATAAATAACAAAATGCTCTTTCGCTATCGGTATTCCCTACCGGCGTAAAACGTCCGCTCAAGGGTGGATTAAAATCATGTAAATCGCCATTATGGGCAAAAATCCAGTGACGTCCCCATAACTCCCGAATAAAAGGATGTGAGTTCTCAAGCGTAATTTTTCCTTGAGTCGCCTTACGAATATGTGCGATTACATTACGTGATTTAATGGGATAATTACGAATAAGATCAGCAATTGGTGATTCAACTGCAGACTGGTTATCTACAAATAAACGGCATGCCTTATCTTCAAAAAAGGCAATACCAAAACCATCACTATGGTCAGAGGTAATTCCTGCGCGTTGTGAAAAACCACGGAAAGAAAAAGTGATATCCGTTGGTGTTGCACAATTCATTCCTAATAGCTGGCACATATTGTTTTTAAACTTTCACTTCATTACCCCATGCGTACTATTGTGCATGAGAGTAAATTGGCTTGTAAATCCCAATATGCGCTCGCTATTACAAAATATAAGATAACTTTATCGCTGAGCCATTTTGTTCATTACAAACGAAGTGGCAATTTTATTCACTTCTAAAAATACAAAGTAATCGAGACAGTTAAATTCAGCATCAAAGAAAGCATCTTTGGATAATTTAGACTGCATACTCAAATACATTTGGAATAGTTTCGGCATCCGCTCATCTTGAGGGAAACTAAACTCCGGATATTCAGGTTCATAGATTTTCTTAGAACGAATATCGATGGTTTTAGTATCCGGTAACTGCTGAATTTGACGGTGCGTATAGTACGCTCTAGCCAAATTATCTTGCAGATGAATACTGACACATCCCATCAAATATTTAGCACGCATTGACCACAATACTTTAGGTGCAAGATTCAGCCATAATGTTGAAAGTGCCTTACCATTACGAAAACGTGGATGTACACAAGTACGCCCTATCTCTAATACATTTGGCAAATGCGACAAGTGTGGAACAATGTCAAACTCATTAGCACTGTAACTTTGCCCTATTTCATGGCCTTGGAAGAGCTTAAGTCGTGTATAAGCAACTATCTCTCCTGTCCATTTTTCTCTTAATACAGCATGCTCACAGCCAAAATCGTAAATATCTTGATCTAAATTATCTTCAAATTGAATGCCGAATTGTTTACTAAATTGTTGTGCACGAAACCGTTGTACATCTTGTAATTCTTTTAAATTATCAACCCATTCAAAGCGGAATTGTGTTTGATTGTTAGCCTTATGGCGATTTAAAGGTAAAGTCCAGGTTTGGCGATATTGATTAAATTTTTCCAGCATAATGAACGCTCCTAGTGACACCCACTACACTAGTCAAAGCTCATGACAAAAAAATGACCAAAATTAAATGGCATAAAAAAAGACCACTTAGCGTGATCTTTCAATAAAAAATAATAAGGTTTAGTGAGTTGTTTGTGTACGGTTAGAAATAAGCGTACCAACCCCGTGATCTGTAAAGATTTCAAGTAATGTTGCGTGCGGTACACGACCGTCAACAATATGTGCGCTCACAACACCACCTTTTACAGCGTCAAGGGCACAGCCTACTTTAGGAATCATTCCACCGTAAATTACGCCTGTTTCGATTAAACGGTCAACTTCTTGTGTCGTTAAACCGGTTAAAAGGTTTTTGTTTTCATCTAATACGCCACTAATATTAGTCAGCAGAATTAATTTTTCTGCGCCTAATGCTTCTGCGACCTTCCCAGCCACCAAGTCAGCATTAATATTGTAAGTATTACCTTTTTCATCAACACCTAATGGAGCAATAACAGGAATAAAGTCGCTTTGAGTAAACATCTCTAATACGTCAGTTTTAACCCCGGTCACCTCACCAACCATACCTAAATCGATATGTTTGATAGAACCGTCCTCTTCTTGTTTTTCCATTAATAATTTACGGGCACGTAATAAGTTACCATCTTGACCAGTCAAGCCAATTGCACGGCCGCCGTGTTTATTAATCAAATTAACAATAGATTTATTTACGCTACCGCCTAGGACCATTTCAACCACTTCCATCGTAGCTTCATCGGTCACACGCATACCATCAATACGGTCAGACTCACGTCCTAATTGCTTTAAGAAAGAGTCAACTTGTGGGCCACCGCCATGCACAACAATCGGGTTTAAACCCACAGTTTTAAGTAAAACGATATCGCGGGCAAATGAACTTTCCAATTCAGGATCAGTCATCGCATTACCACCGTATTTCACCACCAGCGTCTTACCAGAAAAACGTTGAATATATGGCAAAGCTTCAATCAAGATTTTTGCTTTGTCGACGCCGAGATGCTGATCTTGTGGCATTGCGCCTCTCCTTATTAGGCCTCAGAAAGTTCTTGTGCAATTTGCGGATAACGCTCTTGCAACATATCAATAAATTTTTGCTGGATTTCCTTTAAACGTAAAGGATTATCAGCGTCAAATCTTACGGTAAAATACTCACCTGTATTTGATGCTCGAATAATGCCAAAACCATCATCAAAATCAAGACGTACGCCATCAATTTTACTAATTCGAGCACCTAAACGATGGCTTAAAATTTCAATATCTTGTAGTACATGTTTAGGGTCGGACTGATGGGTACCAATATAAGTATCTTCGGTACAGCATCTTTCAGGGTAATTAGAAAATAAATCAGAAATTGTTGTCGCACTCGACTCGGTGAAATATTCCATTACACGTAATGCAGCGTACAAACCATCATCATACCCAAAACCACGCCCATCATTAAATACATAATGACCCGCGTATTCGCCCCCAAAAATAGCGTTACCATTTGATTGGGATAAATACGCGCGCAGGAAGCTACTTCCCGTGCGAATCATTTTGGGTTTACCACCAAGTCGCTCTACGGTTCTTTGAACCATGAGCGAGCATTTCACATCAAATACAATTTCTTTGTCTGGTTGCTGCTCCAGACACATTTGTGCAAATAGTGACAATAAACGGTCAGCAGTAAGTATATTAGCTTTTTCATCAAGCAATACGACACGGTCGCCATCACCATCAAGGGCAATACCAATATCTGCCCCCTGTTCAATAATCGTTTTACGTAGTTCTTTTAAATGCGCAGCATGTGAAGGGTCTGGTGCGTGATCAGGGAACTCACCATTTGGAGTCGTACGTAAAGCAATGACTTCACAACCCATTTTTTCAAGTACGAGTTTTGAGCAATGCCCTGCCGATCCATGTAGGCCATCTAATACAACTTTTAAAGGGCGCTTGAGTTGAATATCGTTAAAGATTGCTTGTTGGTATTTTTTACAAAATTCTGAATTAAATTGAGGAGTTGATAATTCTAATAATGAAATTGTATGAGTAGCTACATAAGTTTGCGCAAATTCACCTACTTGCTGGATCATTTCAGGAGATGGAGGTTCACCTCTTAAAATCCATTTAATACCATTATCTGATTTAGGGTTATGGCTAGCTGTTACCATTATACCATTACCACCAAACTCCCGTGCAATGTAGTACATCATCGGGGTTGAGCAACAACCAATATTTGTAACATTTAAACCCTGCTCTACTAATATCTCTTCGATTAAATGCGCATAAGCCGGACTCGTTAAGCGCGCATCATAACCAATGATCAGTTGAGTTTGTTCTGCTTGTTTATATTGTTGTGCCAATCCATAGGCAATTGAACGGACGACGTCCGTAGTTAAATAAGAAAGTTTGCCTCTAATATCGTAAGCACGGAAAATATTTTTTGGAAATGAGTGTCTTACATTCATAGCGTATCTTCTATTTAAAGATCAATTTGATCTATCGCAAAAACATAGAGTATTCAAAATCTGAAAAATGGGTATTTGCTAAAAAAAGTTAAAAGAATATGAGTAAAGCGTTTTGTAATATAATTCATTGTAACATTCAAGGTGTAAAAAGAAACACTTGTAAAACAAGCGTTTCTTTTCATTATTTTTTATAAATTAATTATTGTTTACCAGTGTGACCAAAACCGCCTGCGCCACGTAAAGTTTCTTCAAATTCCTCTACTTGCTCAAATTCAGCCTGAACTACTGGAACTAAAACATACTGTGCTAAACGCTCACCCGGTTCTAAACGGAAGGTGGTTTGACCACGGTTCCACACTGAAACCATTAACTCACCTTGATAGTCCGAATCAATCAAACCAACTAAGTTGCCAAGCACGATACCGTGTTTATGGCCTAAACCTGAACGCGGTAGAATTAAACCAGCAAAATTCACATCATGAATATAAATTGCCATACCTGTTTTAACCAAAACAGTTTGGCCTGGTTCAATCTCAATTGCTTCATCTAAACAGGCACGTAAATCTAAACCTGCTGACCCTGCTGTTGCATATGAAGGTAAAGGCCACTCTTTACCTAAACGCGGATCGAGCAATTTAACTTGAACTTTCATGGGATTTCCTAAAAATTAAAAAATTAACGCTTTAATAAAGCTTTTAAATTTGCCAAATATTGTTGAGCCTGTTCTTTAGGATCAACATTTGCTGCAATTTTCTTTTTACGCCCTAACCATTCGAGCTCATCTTGCGGAAGCTCATCGAGGAAACGGCTTGGGGTCATCTGTTTCATTTGACCACCATTTTTACGCTGCTCTGCCAAAGTCAAAGTTAAGCCTTGACGTGCACGGGTAATTCCCACGTACATAAGACGGCGTTCTTCTTCAATAGTTTCAGCAGCAATCGAGTTCTTATGCGGCAACAGCTCTTCTTCAAGACCCATAATATAGACATATGGGAATTCCAAACCTTTAGCGGCATGTAGAGTAAGTAAGTTCACTTTATCAGTGTCTTCTTCCTCTTGCTGTTGCTCTAACATATCAAGCAAGACTAGTTTTCGAATCACACTTTCAATGTTCTTTTCATCAACATCTTCAGCACGATTAATTAAGTTTTGAATACTGCTAAACAAGTTCTCGATATTATCGAGCTTACTTTTCTCTTGAGCAGGCGTTGCGGATTGTTCACGAATATAGTCGATATAACCCGCTTCATTCATCATTTGACGAACTTTAGGCACAGGCTCATCATCTTCCAACAGCTCACGTGTAAACGTCGAGATAAAGTCAGCAAACTCATGCAATTGAGTTTCTGCCTTTTTAGGAAGCACCATACTTAAGCGCTGGTCAGAAGAAGCACCAAGTAAAGACAAATTGTTTTCTTGTGCAAATAAACCTAGTTTTTCAAGAGTAACTGGACCAATCGCACGTTTAGGCGTATTAATAATACGTAAGAAAGCACTGTCATCTTCTGGGTTAATAATAAGACGTAAATAACTCATTACATCTTTAATTTCTGCACGAGCGAAGAACGATGTACCGCCAGAAAGTTTGTACGGAATCTGCATTTGGCGAAGTTGTGTTTCCAATACACGCGCCTGAAAGTTACCACGGTACAATACAGCGTAATCTTTCCAGTTCTTACCATTCATAAGTTTGTGAGTCAGTAAGTCTTTGACTACACGTTCTGCTTCATCATCATCGTTACGACAGGTAATAATTCTGATGACTTCACCATGGCCTTTATCACTCCATAATTTTTTATCAAAAATATGCGGGTTATTTTGAATCACACAGTTCGCAGCTTTCAAAATACGGCTGGTCGAGCGGTAATTTTGTTCAAGCTTAATAATATGAAGATTTGGGAAATCCTGTTTAAGCAAAGCCATGTTTTCAGGCTTAGCCCCACGCCATGCATAAATTGACTGGTCATCATCACCTACGGCAGTAAACTGCCCCATTACGCCAACTAGTAATTTCACCAAAATATATTGCGCGGTGTTGGTATCTTGATACTCATCCACTAGCAGGTAACGAACACGGTTTTGCCACTTGTCACGCACTTCTGCATTTTCTTGCAATAAGCGGGTTGGCATAACAATGAGGTCATCAAAATCGACAGCATTGTAGGCACGTAAATTACGTTCATAAAGTTGGTAAAGGTGAGCAAACTGCACATCTTCAGGAGTTTCGCACGTCGAATGTGCTTGTTCAGGCAAAATCAGATCGTTTTTCCAATCTGAAATTTTCTTCATTGCCTTGGCAATTAGCTCTTTACTCTCTGCACCCGATAAATTATCGCGATGCATCAAATCCATCAAAATACGTTTACAGTCATCTGCATCCAAAATCGAAAAATTAGCTTTTAAAGGTAAATTTTTAAGTTCTAAACGTAAAAGATTTAAACCAAAAGTATGGAAGGTCGAAACGGACAAACCTTTTGCTTCTTCACGTGATAAAAGCTTAGTGACACGCTCTTTCATTTCACGTGCAGCTTTATTGGTAAAGGTCATCGCTGTAATACGATGTGCAGGAATACGGCAATGTTGCACCAAATAGGCAATTTTACGCGTAATTACCGATGTTTTACCTGAACCAGCGCCAGCAAGCACCAATAAAGGGCCTTGAGTATATTTCATGGCTTCTTCTTGCTTGTTGTTCAGTTGACTGGCAGATGACATCGTGTATTACCTCTTAATTTTTCGAGCATGATTATAGTCATCTCTTTTTTAGAATCCCAATAGTAAATCTACGGATATGTATAAATGATGTCTAATAATGCGATTTATGCGCCGCAGAATGTCGTGATTATTTTTTATACTTCACCCATAAAAAAACCACCCGAAGGTGGTTTTTGAAACAATAAACTAGATCTTATTGTTTAGCATAAATGCTGATTTCTACACGGCGGTTTTGTTCACGACCAGAAGCAGTTGAGTTGTCTGCGATTGGGTTAGAAGAACCATAACCTTGTGCATCGATACGGCTAGATGGAACACCTTTACCAGCTAAATAGTTTTTAACTGACTGAGCACGCGCTTGAGATAATGGGATGTTAATAGAGTCATTACCAGTGTTATCTGTATAACCAGTAACTAAAATCGCGCTCTTGTTATCTTCAGCCAATGTTTGAGCTACTTTGTCCAAAGTTGCATAGAAGTTTGGCTTGATGTTTGATTTGTTAGTATCAAAAGTAATGCTACCAGGCATGATCAATTGAACAGAACCATCTGGGTTACGGCCTACTTCTACACCAGTACCAGCCATTTGTTCGCGTAATTTTTTCTCTTTTTGGTCAAGATATAAACCGCCAGCTGCACCAAGAACTGCACCAATTGCCGCAGCACGGTTGTTTTGACGGCTAGAGTTTGCATTTGATTTAGAAATACCGTAGCCAGCTGCTGCGCCGATCAAAGTACCTAATGCGGCTTTATCGTATTCAACGCCACCAAGGTTATTACCTGTTGTTTGACAACCAGAAAGTACTACTGCTGCCCCTACCACTGTTGAAATAACTAATGCACGCATTGCATGCCTCCTCACTTTGAGTGTTTTGTTGTTGAATGAATAATGAAACAAAAAGGAAGTATAAAACATTGATATTTTGTTAATAATAAACAGTTTAGTTATTTTTTTGTAATATTTTGATGCACTTTAAGGTGTGCACTCATCACAATTTCTTCATTGTTGTCTAAGATACCGTTGTATTTCATTTCACGATAGTTATAGTTGAACAACTTTCTATGGATTTTGGATATTCGGGGCCATTTATATGTCAACTGCACCCAATAAGCAATCTGCGCTAAAAAAAATTACACGTGGACTCACTGTAGGTACAGTCATCACAGGTAGCACTTTTTTTCATGGACCACCTGTCTTAGCTTTAGGTTTAACAAAGCTATTTAAAAAGTCTTCAAAAATTGATGAAACCAATATTCAAATTACTAATAGCTGGCTTGGTGTCAATAATTGGCTCATTGATCATGTTTTACCTAATTTAAAATGGGACATTAGCATTGACGAAGGCCTTGATCTGAATATGCAAGGTCGTTATTTAATGACTTGTAACCATCAAAGTTGGGTTGATACCACGGTAAACCAATATTTCGGGTTAACCCGTATGCCGCTTACCCGCTTTTTTACCAAGTGGGAACTCATCTTTATTCCTTTCGTGGGTCAAGCTTTTAAAATCTTAGGCTTCCCAATGATGAAGCGTCATACAAAAGAGCAAATCGCGAAAAACCCTGAACTCAAAGACCGCGATATGATGGAAGCACGTAAAGCGTGTGAACAGCTCTTAAGTCAACCTTTTACATTATTAAATTATTTGGAAGGGACTCGTTTTACTCAGGAAAAACACGACCAACAAAAATCACCATATAAACATTTATTAAAACCTAAAGCAGGTGGTTTGGCTCTGGCGTTAAATATTTTGGGCGATAAAATTGATGCTTTAGTTGATATGACCATTGTCTATCCTGATGGCGTACCAGGTTATGGCGATTTCTGGCTAGGCGACGTTTCAAAAATTGCGGTCAATCTTCGAAAAATTGAAATACCAGACTGGGTTCTCGGGGGTAATTATGAAGATGACCCAGTTTACCGTGAACGTTTTCAACAATGGGTACATGAACTCTGGACTGAAAAAGATCAGCTCATCGAGAAAATGAAAGCTCAATACGTGACTACGAATCTTTAAAAAGAATCCACTTTTATGCAAAACAGTTCCGGAAAGCAAACGAAATATCACCGTGTAGATTCAAGCAGCCTTTCATTTAAGCTGTTTTTGGTCTACGACATCTTTATGGTGTTTATTATCATTTTCAATCTGTTCTGTCTTGCAGCCAATTTCTTTTTAATGAGCAGTATTGGGGCATGGTTCTTTGAACATATCCATTTGCCCCAAGTATTGTCTTTCTACCGTACCCATTTACACCCGTGGGTTATTACCTCTGAAGCCTGGTTTATTGGTTTTCTAATTATTGAACTACTGGTCCGTTGGGGAATTGCTATCGTTTATAAACATCATAAGCGTTGGTTCTTCTTCCCTTTCATTCACTGGTATGAAATTTTAGCTATTATTCCTCAGCTACGTTTTCTACGTTTATTCCGTGCCGGGATTATTGCATACCGTTTACACGAACTTGGTTACCCGGTTATTCCTGAAAGCTGGAGAAAGACAGGTCTCTTTTATTACCGTGTGGTTATGGAAGAGTTGTCGGACCGCGTGGTGATTACCGTAATTGACGGTATTCGATACGAACTTGAAACGAGTTCTAGCCATAAACAAATTATTCATGATTTGGTTAATCATCATCGTGAACAATTTACCGTAACCCTAACTGCCCTATTACAAGAATCTTTAGCAACTGCTTTAAAAGAACAAAAGCCAGTAATCACCCGAGCTGTCGGAAAAATTGTAGATCAGGCAATAGAAGATACGCCTGAATTAACACAATTATTAAGGCTTATTCCACTTGTAGGGGGACGTATTGAGCAACAAATTCAAAGTATTGGTCAACGTCTTGGTGAAAATATCAGTGCTGGTTTAATAGAGCCGTTAATTGAAGGTTCAGCCGCACACCCTAATTCAACTTATCAATTAATTTCTCAAAAAATTAGCCATATAAATATTGATAACCATGAACTTGAGCAGCTGGTTGAGTCTGTCGTTTTTGAAACGCTAGAAGCTGTCCGTAAACAAGTTAAAGTTAAACAGTGGCAACAAACACTCGCGGAGTATGATCGAATCAAAGAATAAGCATTTATTTATTTTTTTATAAATCACGCTAGAGAATTGGTACGATTTGTTCTAGCATTTGCTCTATTTACAATAAACTTAACGATATTACAGCTCGTTTTAACGCCTTGAAGGAAGACTTATGGCTGATATCCGGATTACCGGCAGAATGGTTAATTTTAGCAGGATAACCTTCGATACGAATGATCATGATGTGATCCGCCAGCAATTATCAAATATATTAAATGAAGGTTCCTATCAGGGAACTGTCGTTATTATAGATAGTACTGTTGAACAAGAGCTTATTGCTTTAATTCAGCTGTTAGTCAGCATAGGCTTACAGCCTATGGCTGTCATTGACGGTATTTTAGGCGACGAAGCACGCGCCATTCAGTTCCCTGTATTACCGGCAGATCAGCCATTACAACGTATTAAACCAACTGCAGAGCAAGTTGCAATTGTAGAGAAGCCTACCTCTGCACAAGCTTCAGTAGAAACAAAAAAACCACTAAATAATAATGCAGTTGCCCATATTACCTCTTATCATGATGAAATTTTGCGTACAGGCCAATCTCTTGTACAAGACCAAGGCGATATTATTTTAAAAGCTGGCATGAATAGTGGTTCCGAAGTGATTGCTTCAGGAAATATACATATTTATGGCACGGTTCGTGGTAGAGTCATTGCTGGTGCGGGTGGGCACGCTGCTGCACGCATTTTTTGCCAATCTTTAGAGGCTGAACTCGTTTCCATTGCCGGAACATATTGTGTCGCAGATGATATCCCTAAACATGTGGTAAAAAAGCCAGTACATATTTATTTAAATGAAAAGCAAGAGCTTGAATTTGAAGCTCTAGAACTTTAGTTTATTAAGCAAATCACCAAAAAACAGCCCTTTTAAGGGTGTATGTATGACCATAATAGGAGTGGATTCGGTGGCCAAAATTGTTGTCGTAACATCAGGCAAAGGTGGTGTAGGTAAAACTACAACGAGTGCATCTTTTGCAACAGGTTTAGCCCTTCGTGGTCATAAAACTGTTGTGATTGACTTTGATGTAGGCTTACGTAACCTTGATTTAATTATGGGTTGTGAGCGTCGTGTTGTTTATGATTTCGTCAATGTAATTAATAATGAAGCACGTCTGCAACAAGCCCTTATTCGCGATAAAGATATCGAAAACCTTTACATTTTGCCGGCTTCCCAAACCCGTGATAAAGATGCTTTGAGCGACGAAGGTGTTGCTCGTGTAATTGATGAGCTTTCTCAAGAATTTGATTACATTATTTGTGACTCACCTGCGGGGATCGAGCGTGGTGCAATTTTAGCAATGTACCATGCAGATGAAGCAATCATTGTGACGAACCCTGAAATTTCTTCAGTACGTGACTCTGACCGCATCATCGGAATGTTAGATAGCAAAACTAAAAAAGTTGAACACAACGAAGGACGTATACGTAAACATTTATGTATTACACGTTTTAACCCTGAACGTGCTGACCGTCAGGAAATGCTGACGATTGATGATATTTCTAAAGATATTTTACGCGTACCGACATTAGGTGTTATTCCTGAATGTCCAAGTGTATTACAAGCATCAAACGAAGGTAAGCCAGTTATTCTGTATTCAGAAACTAAAGCTGGACAAGCGTATGATGACTTGGTTGCTCGCTTTCTTGGCGAAGACCGCCCTTATCGACACATCACAGCTCAACCTAAAGGCTGGTTAGCACGACTATTTGGAGCGTAGATATGGCAGGATTCTGGAGTAAATTATTTAGCAGTGAAGAAAAACCATCAAGTGCTCAAACTGCCAAAGATCGTTTAAAAGTCATTGTTGCATCAGAACAAGGTTTAGGCCGTCGTTTAAGCCAAGACAAGATTGACCAAATGAAGAAAGAAATCATGCAGGTGGTCAGTCGTTATGTTAGCGGTGTAGGCGAACAGCATATCCAAATGCAAGTTCGTTCTGAGGCGAACATCGAAATGTTAGAAATGAATATCAATTTACCTGAAGAACGATAATTCTATTTCTGACTATTCAATAAAACAGAATCAAGGCAAAATAACGCAAGTTATTTTGCCTTTTTTAAAATGAGGAGATTGTCATGGCATTATCACAGCCAGCAACTTTCAATGAAGAATGGTCCGATGAGCGTGTTTTTGCCTACCTCAACCAACTTCCTCCAAATGGTGTGAACGCAGACTTCCATGTGCTCTACCATGCTTTCAAACATATGCGTCCAAATGACTATGAACGTCTTTTAACTAAATTTGTTGCAGATGGACGAGATATTAATGCGACTAATCCGGAAGGCGAACGCATTCATGACGTGATTGCTAAATTCCCACGTCAATCAGCACCGTTTTTAGAAGTTTTAGCAAAGTTTGCTTAAGCTTTTTTTATTTGAATAAGACTGCATAATCTATCTTAGTAAAATTTAGTAGATAGATTATGTGGTTCATTCAAATATCTAAATTATTTACTTTTATAAAAAATAATCTTAAAGTCATCAGCACTATTTCATTCCAAATATAAATTCATGAATCCAGAACCTACTAATTTAAATCAAACACAATCCATCCAATCAAATCATATAGAAAATTTAAAAGTTATTAGTGTTAATAAGTTTATCTTTCTATCCTTAATTTCCTTTGTAAGCATCCGGCTAACACAGCCTTACCAAGCGGTCCTATAAGCCTTAATTTAGTTCCCACCTAAAAACAAGTGGGGACTTAATCCATGAACATGGATATATATTCAGCAACACCTCCTGTTGCTAAAAAACGCAGAACATACAGCAAAGAATTCAAACTCAGTATTGTCAATGCCTGTAAAAATCCTAATACCTCGATCGCTTCGGTCGCACTGCAACATAGTATTAATGCCAACCTTGTCAGTCGTTGGATCAGGATCTTCAGCCATCATGAGGGTGCCGTGCAGGATCCTACTCATGTGAATCCAGCATTTATTGCTTTGCCTTACACTGCTGCAATCAGCCAACCTATTGATGAGAGGATCACGTTGTGTATCACCGTGCCTCATACGAATAATGATATTCAGCTAAAATGGCAGACATCAGAAATACCTGCCTTGGCAGAATTACTCAAGGCACTGGCAACATGATCCGTATCAATGAAATTTGGCTCTCTACCCAGCCCATGGATATGCGAGCAGGAATGGATACTGTCATGGCTCAGGTGGTGAGAGCCTTTGGCTACATCAAACCGCATTGCGCCTACCTGTTCTGTAATAAACGTGGTCATCGTATGAAAGTGTTGGTACATGATGGACTGGGCATCTGGCTGTGTGCCCGGCGTTTGGAACAGGGTAAATTTCACTGGGCTCAAGTTCACCAAGGTGAAACCGTGGCCCTCAGCCCGGAACAGTTACAGGCATTAATCCAAGGTTTGCCCTGGCAGAGAATTGGATTGCAGCAAGTGGTGAATATGCTCTAAACCAAGCTCGACCATTCTGCCATCCTCCAAACGTTCTATTTCATTCTCTTCATGACCTCAGGCATACTGCGGTCATGAATACGCTGCCTGACTTAAGCCAACTGACCCATGAACAACTGCTGGAATTCACCAGACAGTTGGCGATGCAGCATCAGTCTCTAGCACAATCAAACCAACAATTGGATGCCAAAGTTCAACATCTTTCTATTCTCAATCAAAAATACGAGCATGAACTGGCGCTGTTTAAAAAGCACAAATTCGCCCAAAAGAATGAACACTTAACGGCAAAACAAATCCACCTATGGGATGAAGCGGTTGAAGAAGATATTGCTGCTGTTGATCTGGAATTAGAACGATTAAATGCAGATAAAACCGATGCAGCGACACAGAAAGCCAAAACCAATAAACCTAAACGTCGACCACTGCCAGATCATCTACACACCATCCGTATTGAGCATGAACCTGCATCAACCCAATGCACTTGTGGATGCCAACTCCGTCGTATCGGCGAAGATGTCAGTGAGAAACTGCATTTCAGACCGGCACAGTTCTATAAGGAACAGCATGTGCGTGGTAAATGGGTCTGTGATCAGTGTGACACTCTGACTCAGCAAGCGATGCCCGCCTATGTGATTGATAAAGGCATTGCTTCACCTGAATTGCTCAGCCATGTGCTGGTATCGAAGTATGCCGATCATTTGCCGCTGTACCGTCAACGTCTGATCTATCAGCGGGCGGGAATCGAACTTTCTAGATCAACTTTATCTGACTGGATAGGTCGCTGCGGTGTAGAACTGGAACCTCTGGCCAATGCCTTAAAAGAGGTGGTGCTGCAACAGCGGGTGCTGCATGCAGATGAAACACCGGTCACCATCATGCGGATGGGTGAGAATGAGAAAAAACCGAAGAAAGGTTATGTCTGGGCCTATGCCACCACACAGTACAATCCAGTTCAGGCGGTGATCTATGACTTTCAGGATAGTCGTTCAGGCCAGCATGCTGCAGAGTTCTTGAAAGGCTGGCAGGGCAATCTAGTCTGTGATGATTACAGTGGTTATAAAGCACGCTTTAAATCAGGCCAGGTCATAGAGGTCGGCTGCATGGCCCATGCACGTCGTAAATTCCATGAACTGCATGTGACCGGGAAAAGTCAGGTCGCTGAACAGGCATTGGTGCTGATTCAGAAACTGTATGCGATAGAAGCAGAACTCAGGAAAAAGACCGATGGTACAGCGGAAGACCGCCGCGAATACCGACAACAGCATAGTCAACCAGTGATGCAACAACTATATGAATGGCTCAACCAACATCATCTGACAGTGCCATCGAGTTCTCCCACCGCCAAGGCCATCAATTACACTCTGAAGCGTTGGCCAGCCTTAAGCCGCTATCTGGATGATGGCAATCTACCGATATGCAACAATTGGGTAGAGAATCAGATGCGTCCCTGGGCGTTGGGGCGCAAGAACTGGCTGTTTGCAGGTTCGCTGCGCAGTGGTCAGCGAGCGGCAAACATCATGACTTTAATCCAGTCAGCAAAGCTGAATGGGCTGGATCCGTATGCCTATTTAAGTGATGTGCTGAAAAGGTTACCGACACATAAAGTGACCCAGATTGAAGAGTTACTGCCGCACTGCTGGAAACCTAAATCGAATTAAAAAATAGGTATGGGATTCAGCGGACGCTTACTTTCCTTTGGCTTATACCCAATTTGGTGGATGTTTAAAGCATGGCGATTTTTTCTAATCAAAGATAAGTTAAATATTATGCCCGCTGCTCGTGCAATTTTTTCTATATTCTTTTTATATTCACTATTTAATCGGATAAAAACTTATGCAAAAGAACAAGGGTATATTAATGATTTCTCTTCAGGTTGGATGTATCTAGGATATCTCATTACATCTTTACTGGTTCGCCTACCTGATCCTTACTGGCTTATCTCTCTCTGCAGCATTATATTTTTAATACCAGCCTTTAAAGCGTTGAATTATGCACAAAAACAAATAGAAACAACAATTAAGCAAGAAAAATTCAATACACCTCAAATCATTTTAATTATTATAGGTTCTATCATGTGGCTGCTGATTCTTTTCAGTTTTGTTATATTATTCCTATATAAGTGGTAAGCGTCCGCTGAATCCCATACCTATTTTTTAATTCGATTTAGGTTTCCAGCAGTGCGGCAGTAACTCTTCAATCTGGGTCACTTTATGTGTCGGTAACCTTTTCAGCACATCACTTAAATAGGCATACGGATCCAGCCCATTCAGCTTTGCTGACTGGATTAAAGTCATGATGTTTGCCGCTCGCTGACCACTGCGCAGCGAACCTGCAAACAGCCAGTTCTTGCGCCCCAACGCCCAGGGACGCATCTGATTCTCTACCCAATTGTTGCATATCGGTAGATTGCCATCATCCAGATAGCGGCTTAAGGCTGGCCAACGCTTCAGAGTGTAATTGATGGCCTTGGCGGTGGGAGAACTCGATGGCACTGTCAGATGATGTTGGTTGAGCCATTCATATAGTTGTTGCATCACTGGTTGACTATGCTGTTGTCGGTATTCGCGGCGGTCTTCCGCTGTACCATCGGTCTTTTTCCTGAGTTCTGCTTCTATCGCATACAGTTGTCAACGGCAATTTAAAACTGACCCCTTTTACCTTAAAACAGCAAAGTAAAATTGACCCCTTTGATGATTTATTAAGACTCAATTTGTGGTTGAATTCCTACTCTCTTTTTATCTTTTAGACGATAACTTTCCCCAGATATTTGTACAACATGACAATGATGTAATAAACGATCCAACATTGCTGCTGTCAAAGTAACATCATCTGCGAATGATTTAGACCACTGGCTAAATGGTAAATTACTGGTCAAAATCGTACTGCCTTTTTCATAGCGCTTGGCAATAACATTAAAAAATAAATTTGCTTCTTCACGACCAAATGGTAAATATCCTATTTCATCGATAATCAATAACTTTGGAGCAAGTACAACACGTTGCATGTAGTTTTTTAATTTACCTTGTTGATAAGCTAGGCTAAGTTGCAACATTAAATCAGCTGCAGTAATAAACTTAGTCTTAATATTATTCATAATTGCCTTATAGCCTAAAGCCATTGATAGATGTGTTTTCCCAACACCACTTGCACCAATAAATACAACATTTTCAGCTCTTGGAATAAAGCTTAAATTAAATAGTTCAAGCAACTGCGACTTTGGAGGTAAGCATCCGGCTAACACAGCCTTACCAAGCGGTCCTATAAGCCTTAATTTAGTTCCCACCTAAAAACAAGTGGGGACTTAATCCATGAACATGGATATATATTCAGCAACACCTCCTGTTGCTAAAAAACGCAGAACATACAGCAAAGAATTCAAACTCAGTATTGTCAATGCCTGTAAAAATCCTAATACCTCGATCGCTTCGGTCGCACTGCAACATAGTATTAATGCCAACCTTGTCAGTCGTTGGATCAGGATCTTCAGCCATCATGAGGGTGCCGTGCAGGATCCTACTCATGTGAATCCAGCATTTATTGCTTTGCCTTACACTGCTGCAATCAGCCAACCTATTGATGAGAGGATCACGTTGTGTATCACCGTGCCTCATACGAATAATGATATTCAGCTAAAATGGCAGACATCAGAAATACCTGCCTTGGCAGAATTACTCAAGGCACTGGCAACATGATCCGTATCAATGAAATTTGGCTCTCTACCCAGCCCATGGATATGCGAGCAGGAATGGATACTGTCATGGCTCAGGTGGTGAGAGCCTTTGGCTACATCAAACCGCATTGCGCCTACCTGTTCTGTAATAAACGTGGTCATCGTATGAAAGTGTTGGTACATGATGGACTGGGCATCTGGCTGTGTGCCCGGCGTTTGGAACAGGGTAAATTTCACTGGGCTCAAGTTCACCAAGGTGAAACCGTGGCCCTCAGCCCGGAACAGTTACAGGCATTAATCCAAGGTTTGCCCTGGCAGAGAATTGGATTGCAGCAAGTGGTGAATATGCTCTAAACCAAGCTCGACCATTCTGCCATCCTCCAAACGTTCTATTTCATTCTCTTCATGACCTCAGGCATACTGCGGTCATGAATACGCTGCCTGACTTAAGCCAACTGACCCATGAACAACTGCTGGAATTCACCAGACAGTTGGCGATGCAGCATCAGTCTCTAGCACAATCAAACCAACAATTGGATGCCAAAGTTCAACATCTTTCTATTCTCAATCAAAAATACGAGCATGAACTGGCGCTGTTTAAAAAGCACAAATTCGCCCAAAAGAATGAACACTTAACGGCAAAACAAATCCACCTATGGGATGAAGCGGTTGAAGAAGATATTGCTGCTGTTGATCTGGAATTAGAACGATTAAATGCAGATAAAACCGATGCAGCGACACAGAAAGCCAAAACCAATAAACCTAAACGTCGACCACTGCCAGATCATCTACACACCATCCGTATTGAGCATGAACCTGCATCAACCCAATGCACTTGTGGATGCCAACTCCGTCGTATCGGCGAAGATGTCAGTGAGAAACTGCATTTCAGACCGGCACAGTTCTATAAGGAACAGCATGTGCGTGGTAAATGGGTCTGTGATCAGTGTGACACTCTGACTCAGCAAGCGATGCCCGCCTATGTGATTGATAAAGGCATTGCTTCACCTGAATTGCTCAGCCATGTGCTGGTATCGAAGTATGCCGATCATTTGCCGCTGTACCGTCAACGTCTGATCTATCAGCGGGCGGGAATCGAACTTTCTAGATCAACTTTATCTGACTGGATAGGTCGCTGCGGTGTAGAACTGGAACCTCTGGCCAATGCCTTAAAAGAGGTGGTGCTGCAACAGCGGGTGCTGCATGCAGATGAAACACCGGTCACCATCATGCGGATGGGTGAGAATGAGAAAAAACCGAAGAAAGGTTATGTCTGGGCCTATGCCACCACACAGTACAATCCAGTTCAGGCGGTGATCTATGACTTTCAGGATAGTCGTTCAGGCCAGCATGCTGCAGAGTTCTTGAAAGGCTGGCAGGGCAATCTAGTCTGTGATGATTACAGTGGTTATAAAGCACGCTTTAAATCAGGCCAGGTCATAGAGGTCGGCTGCATGGCCCATGCACGTCGTAAATTCCATGAACTGCATGTGACCGGGAAAAGTCAGGTCGCTGAACAGGCATTGGTGCTGATTCAGAAACTGTATGCGATAGAAGCAGAACTCAGGAAAAAGACCGATGGTACAGCGGAAGACCGCCGCGAATACCGACAACAGCATAGTCAACCAGTGATGCAACAACTATATGAATGGCTCAACCAACATCATCTGACAGTGCCATCGAGTTCTCCCACCGCCAAGGCCATCAATTACACTCTGAAGCGTTGGCCAGCCTTAAGCCGCTATCTGGATGATGGCAATCTACCGATATGCAACAATTGGGTAGAGAATCAGATGCGTCCCTGGGCGTTGGGGCGCAAGAACTGGCTGTTTGCAGGTTCGCTGCGCAGTGGTCAGCGAGCGGCAAACATCATGACTTTAATCCAGTCAGCAAAGCTGAATGGGCTGGATCCGTATGCCTATTTAAGTGATGTGCTGAAAAGGTTACCGACACATAAAGTGACCCAGATTGAAGAGTTACTGCCGCACTGCTGGAAACCTAAATCGAATTAAAAAATAGGTATGGGATTCAGCGGACGCTTACCTTTGGAGCACCTAAAGCATAATTAAAATCATAAGCCTCCAACGTTTTGATTTGAGTAAGACCTGAAAGTTGTAAAAGAATCTGTTGACTACGTTGCTGCTTGGCTGTGTATTCATGTAATAGCATAGCTTCAACGAAATCTGCATAACTGCCATCCTTTGCTAAGGTTTGTTGTGCATGATGTGACCATTGTGATGCCACTGTTTGTAGACCAAGCTGACGGCAAAGCTGTTCAATACGCTCATACTGTAAATTCATTAAGAAACCTCCAGTAATTCATCATAGATTGATAAGGGGTGTTGAACACTCTCATGAGGTATGAGTGATGATGGGCTAACATCATCAATTACAGATTTTTTAGAACCATCATTAAATAAAGGTAATGAAGAAAAATATTGTTGTTCTTCAAGCAAACGAGTACTTGGTTTTTCTTTAGTTGTTGCATGAATGCGTTGATTTGCTGTTTCACTAAGCCATCGACCAATATAGGCATTTGCCATATCAACATCTAAGCTAAGGTCAACCACCTTTAAACTTGCTTTTAATGGCACGATAAAACTTGATTTCAAATAACTATTAAAGCGTTCTACTTTACCTTTTGTTTGCGCACGATATGGCTTACAAACACGTGGTCGGAAGTTATATTTCTTAGCACAATCAAGTAATTTAGCATTCCAGCGATGTTGACCATCTTGATAAGCATCACGTTCAATCATAATGGCCTTAGCATTATCAAATAATACATCTTTAGGAACACCACCAAAGAACTGAAAAGCACTTTCTAAGCCATCAATCCATGCATCAGAACGTTCATGATCATAAAACTTAACAAAGGTTGCTCTAGAGTATCCCAAAGTTGCAACAAATGCTTTTAATGTGGTGTGATGACGTCGAATTTTTGTGAAATCAACCTGCATTTGTTGACCTGGTTGAGTCTCAAATCGCTTAATCGGCTCTGGTTGTTTAGTTGGCTTTAATGTATTGAGATAATTTTGTAGTGTTCTAATTTTCCCCGTGTAGCCTTTTTGCAAGATTTCTTGATACAACACTGCAGCCGGTATCCATTCTGGATCGGCGGCATTTACACGTTTGATTAAATACGGTTTATAAGGCTCAAGAATACTCACTTTAGATTGTGTTCGTTGATATTTAGGTGTTACTTGAGATCGTAAATATTTACGCACAGTATTTCTAGAAATACCGAGTTCGCGGCTAATTGCCTTAATAGATTGACCTTGTTGATGAAGTATTTGGATTGTCACTGCTTGCTCCAAAGTTAACATGTTGAGCAGTCCAAAAAGACCACTATATTAACCAAGGGGGTCAATTTTCAAATGCTGTTGGGGGGTCATTTTTACATTGCCGCTAACACAGTTTCTGAATCAGCACCAATGCCTGTTCAGCGACCTGACTTTTCCCGGTCACATGCAGTTCATGGAATTTACGACGTGCATGGGCCATGCAGCCGACCTCTATGACCTGGCCTGATTTAAAGCGTGCTTTATAACCACTGTAATCATCACAGACTAGATTGCCCTGCCAGCCTTTCAAGAACTCTGCAGCATGCTGGCCTGAACGACTATCCTGAAAGTCATAGATCACCGCCTGAACTGGATTGTACTGTGTGGTGGCATAGGCCCAGACATAACCTTTCTTCGGTTTTTTCTCATTCTCACCCATCCGCATGATGGTGACCGGTGTTTCATCTGCATGCAGCACCCGCTGTTGCAGCACCACCTCTTTTAAGGCATTGGCCAGAGGTTCCAGTTCTACACCGCAGCGACCTATCCAGTCAGATAAAGTTGATCTAGAAAGTTCGATTCCCGCCCGCTGATAGATCAGACGTTGACGGTACAGCGGCAAATGATCGGCATACTTCGATACCAGCACATGGCTGAGCAATTCAGGTGAAGCAATGCCTTTATCAATCACATAGGCGGGCATCGCTTGCTGAGTCAGAGTGTCACACTGATCACAGACCCATTTACCACGCACATGCTGTTCCTTATAGAACTGTGCCGGTCTGAAATGCAGTTTCTCACTGACATCTTCGCCGATACGACGGAGTTGGCATCCACAAGTGCATTGGGTTGATGCAGGTTCATGCTCAATACGGATGGTGTGTAGATGATCTGGCAGTGGTCGACGTTTAGGTTTATTGGTTTTGGCTTTCTGTGTCGCTGCATCGGTTTTATCTGCATTTAATCGTTCTAATTCCAGATCAACAGCAGCAATATCTTCTTCAACCGCTTCATCCCATAGGTGGATTTGTTTTGCCGTTAAGTGTTCATTCTTTTGGGCGAATTTGTGCTTTTTAAACAGCGCCAGTTCATGCTCGTATTTTTGATTGAGAATAGAAAGATGTTGAACTTTGGCATCCAATTGTTGGTTTGATTGTGCTAGAGACTGATGCTGCATCGCCAACTGTCTGGTGAATTCCAGCAGTTGTTCATGGGTCAGTTGGCTTAAGTCAGGCAGCGTATTCATGACCGCAGTATGCCTGAGGTCATGAAGAGAATGAAATAGAACGTTTGGAGGATGGCAGAATGGTCGAGCTTGGTTTAGAGCATATTCACCACTTGCTGCAATCCAATTCTCTGCCAGGGCAAACCTTGGATTAATGCCTGTAACTGTTCCGGGCTGAGGGCCACGGTTTCACCTTGGTGAACTTGAGCCCAGTGAAATTTACCCTGTTCCAAACGCCGGGCACACAGCCAGATGCCCAGTCCATCATGTACCAACACTTTCATACGATGACCACGTTTATTACAGAACAGGTAGGCGCAATGCGGTTTGATGTAGCCAAAGGCTCTCACCACCTGAGCCATGACAGTATCCATTCCTGCTCGCATATCCATGGGCTGGGTAGAGAGCCAAATTTCATTGATACGGATCATGTTGCCAGTGCCTTGAGTAATTCTGCCAAGGCAGGTATTTCTGATGTCTGCCATTTTAGCTGAATATCATTATTCGTATGAGGCACGGTGATACACAACGTGATCCTCTCATCAATAGGTTGGCTGATTGCAGCAGTGTAAGGCAAAGCAATAAATGCTGGATTCACATGAGTAGGATCCTGCACGGCACCCTCATGATGGCTGAAGATCCTGATCCAACGACTGACAAGGTTGGCATTAATACTATGTTGCAGTGCGACCGAAGCGATCGAGGTATTAGGATTTTTACAGGCATTGACAATACTGAGTTTGAATTCTTTGCTGTATGTTCTGCGTTTTTTAGCAACAGGAGGTGTTGCTGAATATATATCCATGTTCATGGATTAAGTCCCCACTTGTTTTTAGGTGGGAACTAAATTAAGGCTTATAGGACCGCTTGGTAAGGCTGTGTTAGCCGGATGCTTACTATAAGTGATCTAAAAGTTAGTAATTAAAAAAGCCTCTTTAAGAGGCTTTTTTATTATCTGGATTTATCGGTTTCCAATCAGGAAAATACCGAAAACGGTAAAAATACCACCTGAAATACCATCAATCCATTTTGAAAAATTACGGTAAGCGGCTCTAAAGCTCGGTAATGAAAAAATAAAAGTCACAAAGCAGAACCATAAAATTGTTTCAACCGACACAATAATAAAAAGCAGCCAATGGACTTGATCAAGCTGAGGATTTGCTAAAAATAAAGAGAATACACTACCAAAATAGATCACAGCTTTAGGGTTCGATAAATTGGTGAGTAATCCCTTCATAAAAAATAAATACGGCGCTTTCGGTAATTCAACAGTTGTCACCTCTTCCTGCTGATTTTTTGAAAATGCCGAACGCAACATTTGGTATCCTAACCAGCATAGATATAAACCGCCTGCAATAAGTAAACCTTGCTTTAACCAAGCCATTTTCTCAAAAATAATATTTAAGCCCATCAATGCTAAAGAAGCCCAAAACATAACACCCGCTGTTATCCCTGCAACAACCAGCATTGCTTCTTTACGAGATCGGCTCACTGCAGTCTGTGATACCAGAAAAAAATCAGGCCCTGGAGTAATAAGCGCACAAAAATGAATAAAAGCTAACGTAATTAACGCGACTAACATGTTGTCCTCCTGATTTGTTTCATTGTTATTTATTGAGAAGCACACATTAGCATTTTTTACTATTTGATAAAATCTCAAACTACCCGTAGTAATTATTATTTTTAACCATAAAAAAAGCCTCCGAAGAGGCTTAATTTTAACTATAGATATTAAACTAAAATATCGCGCTTACCGTTGGCCCCCATAGCACTCACAATACCATTCTCTTCCATTTGATCAATGATACGAGCGGCACGGTTATAACCAAGGCTAAACTTACGCTGTAATGAAGATGTAGAAGCTTTTCGAGTTTCTAAAACAAACGATACACATTGATCATAAAGTGCATCACGGTCTGAACCACCATCACCTTCTTCAAAGCCACGCGAAGCAGGCTCCTCATCAAATGGAGTTAAGATCTCATCTACGTAGTCTGGTTCGCCACGTTCACGCCATGCATCACAAATACGGTTAACTTCATCATCACTAATAAATGCACCATGCACACGTTCTGGCTCAATCTTACCAGGTCCTAAGAACAGCATATCACCGTGGCCTAACAAGTCTTCTGCACCACCTGCATCCAAAATAGTACGTGAGTCAATTTTACTGTTTACACGTAAAGCTACACGCGTTGGAATATTGGCTTTAATAAGACCTGTAATGACATCTACCGATGGACGTTGAGTTGCAAGCAATAAGTGAATACCAGCAGCACGAGATTTTTGCGCCAAACGCGTAATCATTTCTTCTGCTTTCTTACCAACTTGCATGATCATATCAGCGAACTCATCTGCCACAATCACAATTGATGGTAATGGCGTTAAACGAGGCGCACGCTCTTGTGTCGCTGAATCACTTGGTTTCCATGTTGGATCAATCAAGTCTTCTCCATTTGCAAGCGCTTCTTCAACTTTTCGGTTGTAGTCACTTAACTTACGAATTTTAAGGAACGACATAAGCTTATAACGGCGTTCCATTTCATTTACACACCAGTTTAATGCACTCACTGCATCTTTCATGTCAGTGACTACAGGCGTTAATAAATGCGGAATATCGTTGTAGTTGGCTAATTCAAGCTGTTTCGGATCAATTAAAATCAGACGCAATTGGTCAGGGGTATATTTGAGTAACATCGATAAGATCATCGAGTTAACGGCAACAGATTTACCAGAACCTGTAGTACCCGCAACCAACATATGCGGTGCTTTTGCCAAGTCTGTTAGTACCGGATTACCTGAAATATCTTTACCCATTGCCATACTAATGAGAGCACTTGGGTCACGATATGCTGGTGTTTCCAATAATTCAATCAAACGTACCATTTCACGAGCACTATTTGGAACTTCAATACCAATATATGGTTTACCCGGAATAACCTCTACTACACGTACAGAAGCCATAGACATTGAACGTGCCAAGTCACGGGAAATATTAGTCACTTTAGATGCTTTCACACCCGGTGCTAAATCTAATTCAAAACGTGTAACAACTGGACCTGGCTGAGCTTCAACCACCTGAGCCTTCACATTAAACTCTTGTAACTTGATCTCAAGTAACTCAGACAAACGAGAAAGCTGTTCCTCGGTAAAGTTAACTTTCTTATTTGGGTCAACCTTATCAAGCAATTCAAAGCCCGGTAATGTTGGTAAATCTAAACGTTTTTTGGCCACTTGCATGGCACGAGACATTGGTCGACCTGATGCATCTGTTAGAGGCGCATCAAAATCAAACTCATCCTCAAGGTCATCCTGAGGCTTTCCAGCAGTTTCCTGCCAAGCTTCAATAAATTCTTCTTTTGACAGCTTCTCTACACCAATCGTAGTTTGAATAGGCGCTTTTACAAAAGCCGAAGATTGCGCATAGCTACTTGCCTTGATCGGTTGAGTTGCTGGCGGGATATCCTCATCAATCAATAGGTCATCAAAATCATCAAAGACTTCTTCATTCGATAAATTTTTAGGTGACTGATTTAAATTCGATATAGGTACAGATGATTCAACTAATGTTTGAGGAGCTTGCGGCGTAACTTCTGGTTCAACATGATGATCTTGAACAAATGGCGTATGCACGTCAGTTGCTGTTTTACTATTTGGAACTGCAGCAAGTAGTTCATCAAAAATCTCATCATCATTCCAATCTAAACCTTGATGAGTATTCGATAGTTGATTTTGTTTAGCCTGATAAACTGTTTGCTGAAATTGCTCATGAGTCGTAGGCTGTTCACTTGAATCATCAGCAGCTCGTAACAGCGCATCAATTTCTTGTTTATGGCTTACATCATCACGCTGTAAAGCACGCCAAACCTCCCCCGTAGCCACTAAACGCTCACTGTCTTTTTTAAGTTGTTGGGCTTGCTCAAGTGTACGCTCAAAGTTTTCTGGCTGAGGAGTTGGTTTTTCTTCAATTGTTTCAGGTTGACTTTGTTCTTTAGCTAAAACGTCGGCAAATAAACGCTCTGCTATTTCATCATGTCGTGTAGAGCTCGCTTTGCTTTGAGCTTTTTCTGATTGGGCATTTAGCTCTACTTCATCCGTAACTTCTTCTGCTTTAGGCATCTCTGCAACTTTTACCGTTGCTGCTTTATTCGCAGGCTGTGTGGTTAAGTCATAAGCAGATTCGTTAGGAGATACATTTTTATAGAATAAATCTTGTAAATAACCAGGCATTGCTTTGAGCGTAACCCATGTTTTGCTCCACTGCACCCCAAATGCCAAAGTGAACAATACCACTCCGAAAACAAGTAGAAATAATGTCGCACCATAAATTGTTAACAGTTGAGATAAGCTTTGCCCCAACTCATAACCAATAATCCCACCTGCGGCATTATCTAAAGTATCTGCAGGTACATTCCAGTGAAGGTAAAGCAAACTCGAAACAACAAGAATTAAGAAGAACTGCGCAGCATAACGGAATGGGCGGTTTAGAAAACTATGTGGCCACCAGACTTGAATCGCTTCAACAAATAGGAAGATTGGAATAAGTAAACTTGCCCAACCTAAAAAGCCAAACAGCAAATCTGCAATCCATGCACCGGCAATACCACTTGCATTGGATACTTGCTGAGTATCACTTGAAATATGCATCCAGCCCGGATCAAATGGTGTATATGTTACTGTCGCCAGAAACATATAAATCCCAAAAGAGACCAAGAATAATGTCATCAATAAGCGCTGTGCATAAACACTTGACACCGCAGTCATATACTGTCCTGTAACCCATTTAATTATTGGTTTAGAGATGTGAAGACCTACATTTCAGATCTTCAACGATTGAACTTTATATTATGCACCTGTTCTTACAAAAAAGGTGCATGATTCTTTACAGTTGTTGTTAACATAAGGCTCTTCTATATTGTTATATAACTTAATTCGATTGACCTGATCAATATTATCCACATTGATTTAACGCTATTGGTCGGCAATTTCACGTATAATTTTCAAAATTCTCGAAATAAATAAGGATACCCTCAATGAGTGCTCGTCATTCTCGGTTAATTATTCTCGGTTCTGGCCCTGCGGGTTATAGTGCAGCTGTTTATGCAGCACGTGCAAATCTTAAACCAACACTTATTGCAGGTTTACAGCTTGGCGGCCAACTTACAACAACAACCGAAGTTGACAACTGGCCGGGCGATCCTGAAGGTTTGACTGGTCCTGTCCTAATGGACCGTATGCAAGCACATGCTGAACGCTTTGGTACCGAACTTGTCTATGATCATATTAATGAAGTGGACTTAAATGTACGTCCTTTTGTTCTTAAAGGTGACATGGATGAGTACACTTGTGATGCTTTAATTATTGCAACTGGTGCGACAGCTCAATATCTTGGCTTAGAGTCTGAACAAAAATTTATGGGTCAAGGCGTGAGCGCATGTGCAACATGTGATGGCTTCTTCTACAAGAACCAAAATGTGATGGTTGTGGGTGGTGGTAATACTGCTGTTGAAGAAGCACTTTATTTATCAAATATTGCTGAACATGTGACACTTGTACACCGCCGTGATTCTTTACGCTCTGAGAAGATTTTACAAGATCACTTATTTGCTAAAGAAAAAGAAGGCAAAATCAGTATCGTTTGGAACCATGAAGTTGAAGAAGTTCTTGGTGACAATACTGGCGTAACAGGTGTTCGCTTAAAATCTACGAAAGATGACAGCAAACAAGAAGTACAAGTTCAAGGCTTATTCATTGCAATTGGCCATAAACCAAATACCTCTATGTTTGAAGGTCAGCTAAACTTACGTGATGGCTATATCCAAGTACAAAGTGGTACTTCAGGTAACGCAACAGCGACTTCTGTAGCAGGCGTTTTTGCTGCTGGTGATGTTGCTGATAGTATCTATCGTCAAGCGATTACTTCGGCGGGTTCAGGCTGTATGGCTGCACTAGATGCCGAAAAATATCTAGACAACCTTTAAGTTTAGATATTTCAAAACAGCCGTTTTATAACGGCTGTTTTTTTGGAATTTATAATAATTACTGGCTGCCCTGTATTAATTTTTATAGCATAGTCCTAAAGCACATATTATTTTAGTTTTATGAAAACACTGCCTCTATCTCAGTATATTTTCCCAGATCCGGAGGAATCAGATCCAGATGGTCATGGTTTAATTTGTATAGGCGCTGACCTCTCCCCTTCCACACTCTATGAAGCGTATACACATGGGCTTTTCCCATGGTTTAATGAAGATGAACCCATTTGTTGGTGGAGCCCTGAACCACGCTGTATCATTTATCCTCAAAACTATAAACCGAGTAAATCGCTTATTCGGAACATGAAAAAATATGATTACACCATTACGGTAAATCGTGCTTTTGAGCAAGTCATTCGCTCATGTTCACTACCTCGAAGCTATGCTAATGAAACATGGATTAGTGAAGATATTATTGAAGGCTATTGTGGAATGTTTGATGCCGGTTATGGCTATAGCGTAGAAGTCTGGCAAGAAGAGCAGCTGGTAGGTGGTTTATATGGGGTAACGATCGGTAAAGGTTGTTTTGGCGAGTCTATGTTTAGTACCCAAACCGATGTTTCTAAAATGGCTTTTTATACGTTAATGTTAATTGGTCAAGAAAATCAGCTTCCTTGGGTTGACTGTCAACTTGTAAATAGTCACTTAATTAGTCTTGGGGCTTGTACACTTTCTCGGCAAGAATATCTTAAATCGTTACAAGATGTAATTATTCACCCCTCTATCAATTGGAAAAAGTATCAAGAACGTGTATTTTCAAGTAAAACAATAGCATTAAATGCAAAATTAATGGAATGATAACAGGAGGGACCAATCATGAAATCATATCACCCGAAGTCCCTTTTAAATGATCTGCAATATTATATTACTCCACCTCATGATTGCAGCTATTTAGAAAATAAATCAGCACGCATGGTCTTTTTAGACCCGATTCATCGGATTGATGTGGTGACGCTTTCTGAATTATCGCGATTAGGTTTTCGTCGTAGTGGCGACTTTGTATACCGTCCTGAATGTCATTTATGCAGGCAGTGTTTATCTTGTCGTGTACCTGTTACCGATTTCCAAATGAACAGCATGCAAAAAAAAGCATGGAAGCGAAATCAAGATCTCACCATGACTGTTCTACCAACACGGCAAGCCTCACAAATTCATTATGATCTATATGAACGTTACATTAACGAGCGCCATGCCGATGGTGATATGTTTCCGCCAAGTTTAGATCAATTTGAAAAATTCTTGGTCCATAGCTGTACAGATAGTTTCTTCTTAGAACTATGGAAAGACAATCGTCTTATTAGCGTTTCGACTTGTGATTTAATGGATGATGGGTTATCTGCCGTCTATACGTTCTTTGACCCAGATGAACACCGTAGATCTTTAGGCGTTTATTCAATTCTGAATCAAATCGAATATGTAAAAACACTCGGTTTAGAATATGTCTACTTAGGTTATTGGGTTCCCCACTCAGCTAAAATGAACTATAAATCTCAATATACACCGCTAGAACTTTTACTAGATGGGCAATGGCGCCGCTTAAATAGGTCATTATCACCAGAAGAGATCAATCAATTGGGTAATTCCCTCATGACCACATTACCTTCTGAATGGAATAATTTAATTATTAAATAACCTGCTTCTGTCTTGTTGTTCAAACAGCAACAAGACAGGCATTCTTAGAATAAAGAAGCAAAATCATCAGTACAGCTTTTTACCATAATAATGGCATTTTCACGTCCACCCTCTTGGGTTGGATAATAGTTACGACGCACATCAATTTGGTGAAACCCTGCTTTTTCGTATAAACCAATAGCGGCCTTATTACTTTCACGTACCTCTAGAAAAATTTGTACGGGGTGATTTTCTAAACGCTCAATCGACGCATCTAACAACTGATATCCTAATCCTTTACCTTGCATTTGAGGATCAATTGCCATGAGCAATAAATTCGCTTCATCTAATACAGGTTGTAAAATACAAAAACCAACCACCTTATTATTTAATTCTATTACCGTACATTGGTAAGAATTTAAAGATTCTACAAATTGCTGCCTAGACCATGGGTGTGTTTGAACAAGCTTCTCAATTTGAGCAACACTATCAATATCTGAGGCTTGCATAGTACGAATCATGAGTTTCAACACATTTTTAGATTTCAAAGTAAACGTATTATAGAAACTTAAATAGAAAAAACGAGTAAAAAAAAAGAGCAATTAAATTGCTCTTTTCCAATCAGTTTTTTAAAGACCTAATTTTTCACGCCAAGTGGCCAATAAAGCTGTCGTATCCGAATCATTTGGATGGAATTTTGGTCTTAAGAAATCTAATAATTCTGGAATTTGACGAGTCATAAAACCTTTACGGCCATACATGAATTTAAGCATGTATTTGGTATCTTTCCATGTTAATTTATCATCAGTCTTAAGTAACTTAGCAGTAAAATAAGACTGAGTAGCAAAGATTAAGGCCATTGCAATGATTAAAGCAGTTGAACGCATAAAATAAGCTTTTGGCCCCTGCCCATACATATTGGTATAGACATCAAACGCTACAGCTTTGTGTTCATTTTCTTCTACCGCATGCCACATCCATAAGTGATACATAGTGTCATCTTGGAACATGGCTTGAATTTCAGGGTTTTGTAAAAGCTCAGCCGCAATAGTTGAGGTAAAATGTTCTAAAGCACAGGTACCTGTTAAATCAATCATTTCTTTTGTATAACCAAAAGGTTTCATTAGCTTGGTTACAACCGCAGTACCTACTTTAATAACTTTACCTGTCTGTTTTTCCATTTTACGAACATCATATCCATACGCCTGCGCAGAAGCATTAAATGCAAGATGCTCTTTAGAATGCATAGCTTCTTGGCCAATAAAAGCACTTATTTCTTTTTGAAGTGCTGGATCAGCCAGTTTAGGATCGTTTCGCACAGCACGAGTACTGTTTACAAAGAACTGCTCTCCTTCCGGAAAAAGAGCCGATAATGCTGTCATAAAATGAGTTAATCCTGCATCGTAATTTGCCCAATAGCGTGGAACTTGAGCAAACTCAAAGTCCATACGACGCACAGGGAAACTTGCTCCGGCACGATTAGAAATATTTACTTTAGCATTCATGTCAGACTCCTTTAAGCGAATCGAAAATTCACTTATATCCTTATTTATTTTCTTAATATTTATAATAATACGCCTTTAAAGGCGCTATTTAAGTGCAGATGAGGCCAGCAAATTATCAGATGAGGTCATCAATAGCCTCATACTAGGGCAAAATTAACAAATATCTTTTAAAAGTGGTTCATAATTTATAGACAATAAAAAAGGACTGCTAACAGCCCTTTTCACTTACTTTCAGCTTAAAGTCCAAGTTTAGATTTCCAAGTTTTTAACAAGCTAACCGTATCTAAATCATTGGGATGAAAACCTGGCTTAAAATAAGCCAACATCTCTTTAGCCATACCCGTAATAATGCCTTTCGACGGGCTATAACCATATTTATAAATTACTAATAACTCATCTAAGTTTAATTTATGGTCTTGCTTTAAAAGACGAACCACAAACGAAGATTGAATTGCGAAAATAAGAGCCATTGCGAAAACAAGTGAACTTGTGCGTAAAGCATAAGCTTTTACACCTTTACCAAAGACACCTTCATACACATCAAATGCAACTGCTTTATGTTCATTTTCTTCTATTGCGTGCCAATACCACATGGTTGACATCGTTTTATCTGTCATCAACTCTTGAATGTGGGTATTAACTAAAAGCTGAGATGCAATGGTTGCAGTAAAATGTTCAAGGGCAGTAGTAGCAGTCAGGTCCACCATTTCTTGCGTCATACCAAATGGTTTTACGAGCTTTGCAAAAGTTTTACGAGCAGTTTGAATAGCCGTATCGGTGAACTTTTCTAAAGTTTCAACATCATGACCAAATTTTTGGGCAGAAGCATTAAAGTTTACATGCTCTTGAGTATGCATCGCCTCTTGACCAATGAAAGCACTAATTTCTTTTTGTAGCTCTTCATTGTCTTTAATTGCTGGGTGATAACGCACAGCACGTACACTATCAATAAAGAACTTTTCACCAGCTGGAAATAGCGCTGATAACGCTGTCATAAAATGTGTAAGTCCAGCGGAACCATTCATCCAGTATTCTGGCACATCATTAAAATCAAAGTTCATACGACGTACAGGAAAGCTTGCCCCTGCACGATTTGTGATATTCACTTTAGCATTCATATTGAAAGCTCCTTACCAGTAACCTAAGTTACTTAAACTTTATTGTTCGTTTTCTTGGTTCTTATCATACAAACTTAATAAAAAGGCTTAAGTGCAAATAGGGACATTGAAGTATCAGTTAAGGCCAGCTTTCAACTGAATTGTCTAACAATTAGATATAAAAAAAGCGCCCCAAAAGGAGCGCTTTTTTCACTGAAAAGTGATTATGCAGTTACTTTAGCAACAACACCAGCACCTACAGTACGACCACCTTCACGGATCGCAAAACGTAGACCTGGGTCCATTGCGATTGGGTGGATTAATTCTACTGACATTTCAACGTTGTCACCTGGCATTACCATTTCAACGCCTTCTTTCAACTGGATCGCACCAGTTACGTCAGTTGTACGGAAATAGAACTGTGGACGGTAACCATTTAAGAATGGAGTGTGACGACCACCTTCTTCTTTAGAAAGTACGTATACTTCTGCGTCGAATTTAGTGTGCGGCTTGATTGTACCTGGTTTAGCAAGTACTTGACCACGTTGTACTTCTTCACGCTTAGTACCACGAAGTAAGATACCACAGTTCTCACCTGCACGGCCTTCGTCAAGAAGTTTACGGAACATTTCTACGCCAGTTACAGTTGTTTTAACTGTATCTTTAATACCAACGATCTCTACTTCTTCACCAACTTTGATGATACCAGCTTCAACACGGCCAGTTACTACTGTACCACGACCAGAAATTGAGAATACGTCTTCGATTGGCATCAAGAATGCTTTGTCGATTGCACGCTCTGGCTCTGGGATGTAAGAGTCAAGTGCTGCTACAAGAGCAAGAACTGATTCTTCACCGTAAGGACCAGCTTCACCGTTAAGCGCTGCAAGAGCTGAACCACGGATTACTGGAGTGTCATCACCTGGGAAGTCATAAGTAGAAAGAAGTTCACGTACTTCCATTTCTACTAATTCAAGTAATTCTTCGTCATCAACAAGGTCGCATTTGTTTAAGAATACGATGATGTAAGGTACACCTACCTGACGAGAAAGAAGGATGTGCTCACGAGTTTGTGGCATTGGACCGTCAGTTGCAGCACATACAAGGATCGCGCCGTCCATCTGAGCAGCACCAGTGATCATGTTTTTAA
The DNA here is from genome assembly GCF_003940475.1 of Acinetobacter sp. FDAARGOS_559. Taxonomy (NCBI): domain Bacteria; kingdom Pseudomonadati; phylum Pseudomonadota; class Gammaproteobacteria; order Moraxellales; family Moraxellaceae; genus Acinetobacter; species Acinetobacter sp. FDAARGOS_559. The sequence goes on along the minus strand of NZ_RKJG01000005.1, from coordinate 3,323,046 downwards.
CGTAGTCGGCGTGGCCTGGGCAGTCAACGTGTGCGTAGTGACGAGTTGGAGAATCGTATTCTACGTGTGATGTATTAATTGTAATACCACGTGCTTTTTCTTCAGGTGCTGAGTCGATTTGTGAGTAATCTTTCGCTTCACCGCCGTAAGTTTTTGCACAAATTGTTGCAATCGCAGCAGTTAAAGTTGTTTTACCATGGTCAACGTGACCGATTGTACCCACGTTTACGTGTGGTTTATTACGTTCAAACTTGGCTTTAGCCATGATGATCTTCCTTTATTAACTACTCATGGAGGGTCGCTCCATGAGCACTTGGTTTTTAACTAAGAATTAGTTAGGGCTTATAGTAATCGAAAGATTACTCGTCGTCACCTTTTTTACCGCCAGCTTGGAATTTAGCGATGATGCCTTCAGCCACGTTACGTGGAGTTTCAGCATATTTAGCAAATTCCATTGAGTATGTCGCACGACCTTGAGACATAGAACGCATTTGAGTCGCGTAACCAAACATCTCAGCAAGTGGAACTTCTGCTTTAATTGCTTTTGTTCCACCAGGAAGATCGTCCATACCTTGAACCATACCACGACGACGGTTTAAGTCACCCATGATATCGCCCATGTAGTCTTCTGGAGTCTCAACTTCAACTTTCATGATAGGTTCAAGAAGAACAGGATCTGCTTTCATGAAACCGTCACGGAATGCGTAAGAACCAGCCATTTTGAACGACAATTCGTCAGAGTCGACATCGTGGTAAGAACCGTCAAAAAGAACAGCTTTAACGCCTACAACTGGGTAACCAGCCAAGACACCATTCTTCATACGTTCTTGAATACCTTTGTCAACTGCACCGAAGAATTCTTTAGGTACTACACCACCAACAACTTCTTCAGCGAATTCGTATTCTTTACCAGCAGCTTCAACGTCAAGCGGTTCTAAACGAACATATACGTGACCGAATTTACCTTTACCACCTGTTTGACGTACGAATTTACCTTCTTGCTCAACAGTTTTCTTAATCGTTTCACGATAAGCAACCATTGGTTTACCGATATTCGCTTCAACACCGAATTCACGCTTCATACGGTCAACGATGATGTCAAGGTGAAGCTCACCCATACCAGCAATAATTGTCTGACCAGATTCTTCATCAGTGTGAACACGGAATGAAGGGTCTTCTTTAGCCAAACGGCCTAAAGCGATAGACATTTTTTCTTGGTCAGCTTTAGTTTTTGGTTCAACCGCTAACTGAATTACTGGATCTGGGAATTCCATACGTTCAAGTGTAATGATGTTTTTCTCATCACATAATGTATCACCAGTAGTAACGTCTTTAAGACCTACACACGCTGCGATATCACCTGCACGGATTTCATCAATATCTTGACGTTCGTTTGCGTGCATTTGCACGATACGACCGATACGTTCACGCTTAGATTTAACTGGGTTATAAACAGCATCACCTTGTTTAAGAACACCAGAGTAAACACGTACGAATGTTAAGTTACCTACGAATTTGTCGTTCATGATTTTGAACGCAAGCGCAGAGAACGGAGCTTCGTCAGATGCTTCACGAGACGCTTTAGTTTCGTCTTTATCGTCAAGGATACCTTCGATCGCTTTAACTTCTGTAGGTGATGGTAAGAATTCAATTACAGCATCCAACATACGTTGAACACCTTTGTTCTTGAATGCAGAACCACAAAGCATTACTTGGATTTCAGAAGCTAATGTACGAGCACGTAAACCTGCGATGATGTCTTCTTTAGAAAGATCACCTTCTTCAAGGTATTTGTCCATTAACTCTTCAGAAGCTTCAGCAGCAGCTTCAACCATGTTTGTACGCCATTCTTGAGCAGTATCAACTAGGTCAGCTGGAATCTCGCCGTATTCAAACTTCATACCTTGAGAAGCTTCATCCCAGATAATTGCCTTCATTTCGATAAGGTCAACTACACCAGTGAATGTGTCTTCAGCACCGATTGGCACAACGATTGGCACAGGATTCGCACCAAGACGTGTTTTCATTTGTTCAACAACACGGAAGAAGTTTGCACCAGTACGGTCCATCTTGTTCACGAATGCTAAACGAGGCACTTTATATTTGTTAGCCTGACGCCATACAGTTTCAGACTGAGGCTGTACACCACCAACTGCACAGTAAACCATGCAAGCACCGTCAAGAACACGCATAGAACGCTCAACTTCGATTGTGAAGTCAACGTGTCCCGGTGTATCAATTACGTTGATACGGTGTTGTGGGAATTGGTTACCCATACCAGACCAGAAACAAGTTGTTGCAGCAGAGGTAATTGTAATACCACGCTCTTGCTCTTGTTCCATCCAGTCCATTGTTGCTGCACCGTCGTGTACTTCACCAATTTTGTGAGATACACCTGTGTAGAACAAAATACGTTCAGTTGTAGTTGTTTTACCTGCGTCGATGTGCGCAGAGATACCGATGTTACGGTAACGAGTAATTGGGGTTTGGCGAGCCATGATGTCTACATTCCTAAATGTTATCTTTAAAACAGGGCGCACCAATTAAATTGATGCGCACGAATACTCAAGCGGGGCAACTTAAATACCCGCAAAGCCCCCACTTTGGTAGAGAGCAATGTTGAATCTAGCTACTGTATGCATGAGTATTCTCCTGATTAGGGACTGTTTTATCCGCTTAGAAACGGTAGTGAGAGAAGGCTTTGTTAGCTTCTGCCATACGGTGCACGTCTTCACGTTTTTTGATCGCAGCACCTTTGCCTTCAGCTGCATCAAGCAACTCGCCAGCAAGACGTAAAGCCATAGTTTTTTCAGAACGCTTAGCAGCAGCATCTACTAACCAACGCATTGCTAAGGCAGTACGACGGGATGGGCGTACTTCCATAGGTACTTGATAAGTAGCACCACCAACACGGCGTGCTTTTACTTCGACCATAGGACGAACTTTTTCAAGAGTAGTCTCGAAAAATTCAACTGGGTCTACTTTGTTTTTTTCTTGAACGCGTTCTAAAGCACCGTAAACGATACTTTCAGCAATAGATTTTTTACCATCTTGCATTACGTGGTTCATGAATTTAGCGATTGTTTGGCTGCTAAATTTAGGATCTGGAAGGATCTCACGAGCAGCGACTACGCGACGTCTTGGCATTTTAATACACCTAATAATATGACACTTCAGGATGATCCAGCAGTTTGTACAAGTGTCATGTACACGACGCTGGCCTTACTATACGTCGCTTGAATTACAAATCTATGAAGAATTCAAACAAGCGAAACGCTAAAGGGCTTTTGGACTAGTTTCCCAGAATTACTTCTTAGGACGTTTAGCACCGTATTTAGAACGTGATTGGTTACGATCTTTAACACCAGCACAGTCTAAAGAACCACGAACGGTATGGTAACGTACACCCGGTAAGTCTTTAACACGACCACCACGGATAAGAACAACACTGTGCTCTTGTAAGTTATGGCCTTCACCACCGATGTAGCTAGATACTTCAAAACCTGAAGTTAAGCGAACACGGCAAACCTTACGCATAGCTGAGTTAGGTTTTTTAGGTGTAGTTGTATAAACACGTGTACAAACACCACGACGTTGTGGACAAGCCTTCAACGCAGGAACTTTGGATTTTTCAACCAAAGTCGTACGACCCTTACGGATCAACTGATTCGTTGTTGCCATATGGCAATTCTCCCGTTATTAAAAAACCTTAAAAAGAAAACACCTCTTTTTAAGGGCACATAATTGTAAGCCAAGATGCAAAAATGGTCAACATGGCAGCAGTTGCCAAATGTTGACCATATCAATGATTGACAGGATTATTTACAAATTTAAATAGGGGTGAAATTTAGTTTTCAAACCCTACCTTTGTAATTGTATTGTTAAGAGTACTTTTGCCCCTCTATAACGTCATCATTTTCTTCACTTTCAGGCTCTAATGCTGGCTTTTGTTCACTATGTTCATGTTCAACTACATGTTTCTCTGCAAGATGCTCAATTCCTTGGTGAACATTTTCTTGAACTTTTTCTTCGCTTTTTTCAGAAGTATTTGATTTGACCACAACAGATACTTTTGAAATTACATCATGATTTTCAATTTTATGATGCTGCGCAGCATGGACACTACCATTTTCACCCACATTTAAAAGACGTGGGCTCGCTTTTTGAATTAGAGTTACCGCCGCATAGTAAGCTTGTAATGGTGATAAATGTTCACTTGGGTGCTCATTTAAATAATGTCTTGCTGCACCAAAAATAGCTTGTGCTTTATGACCTACATCTTCTTGTAACTTCCAGCTATAAACAGCACTAAGTACTGCACCTGCCACTGGAGTAAACTTACCCACCGCAGCAAGTTGTGGAACTTTATTTAACCAGCTCCATTTAAACTCACCATTTTCATCGACTAACCAGCTTTTTAGAGTTTCAATATCATTTGAAGACCCAAGTACTTGTTGAAACTGTTGAATATCTTGCGTCTCTAACATATTACGTAAAGCTTTAAGTGCTAAAAGCACCGTCTGCTTCTCTGCAATCAGACTGATATCAACTTCTTTAAAAATAAATTCAACGACATCTTGGTCAGTGGCTTCAGTTAAATCAAAACCGTGTGATCTACCTGTTTGGTAAATTGTTCTCAAAACTAGGACTAATGAAACTGGAATATCTACGGCTGCTCCAACCATTCCAGATACGCCTGTAATTGCACCTTGAATACTGGCAATCAATTTATTTTGTTCAATAAGTGCCTGACTTAAACGTTGGGAGCGTGAGGTATCTTTTGTAAGCTCAAATAAGTCTTTAGCACCCGCTTCTTCTAAAATTTTTTCAGTTAACGTACTTTTCGAACTAAAGTCATTCAACCAATCAAATAAATAGCTTGATATTTTTTCATTCCAGTCAGGTGAAATAAATGTAGCGATACCATTGACCTTTCTAAAATGGCGTCCAAATACCTGACGAGTAACTTTAGGTAAATGTTCACGTAACATTTGTTGTGGGCTTTCATACTGCTCCACTTCAAACGGACTTTTATTTCTGGCACTACCTTCTACTGTTTTGCCATTTGAAAGTGGCTCAACCAATTTACTTACCTCACCAATTTGACTTTGCTGCAAGATGTTTAAACCAGTAGAACTGAGCTTTTTAGCCACTCCGAAGACCTGAGAAAACAAATTGTCAGATTGATTATTATTAAATTTTGTCATCCAGTACCTCGATTTTTTAATTTATCTAATTAGAGATAAATACTAGGTGGAATGTGGATTTATCTCAACTTGAATGTGTGTATTTTAGTTAACCCTAAATGCAACATACTGTGTATTTGGTTATTTTTTTTAAATGCAAAATTGACATAAAGATTTGCCATAAGAAATAAAAAACCTTTCTGCTATCATGGTAGCAACGAAAACATGGGTCTACTGTTCTTACAGCTATATTCTCCTATCATTTAATAGCTGCTCATGATCATAGACTTTAAATATCACCATAAAGGGACCTGTAGATGAAACGTGTTGTAATCACTGGTATGGGTATTAACTCATGTATCGGTAACTCTTTAGAAGAAGTTACTCATTCACTTAAAAATGGAATCTCCGGGACACGTTTTAACCCAACTTATGCTGAACTCAATTTTAAAAGTCATGTCAGCGCTGCGGCAGAACAAGATTTTGACAATATTGATCGTAAATTAAAACGGTTCATGGGCGTATGTGCAATGTACGCTTATAACTCTGCTGTTGCAGCTGTTGAACATGCTGGCTTAAAAGCAGAAGATTTAGCAGATAATCCACGTTATGGTATTGCTGGTGGTTCAGGCGGTGGTTCAACTGCTTCTGTTGTAGAAATGACTGAGCTTTTAGAAACTAAAGGTGCTCGTAAAGTTGGTCCTTTTTTTGTTCCACGTAACATGACAAATACAATCACTGCAAACGTGGGTGTAGCATTTAAACTTCAAGGTATTGCTCACTCAATTGCAAGTGCTTGTGCAACTTCTGCAGACGCAATTGGTTATGCATATAACCTTATCGCTCTAGGCAAACAAGATCTTATGCTTGCTGGTGGTGGTGAAGAAGATCACTGGTCTCAAAGCTTATTGTTTGATGCAATGGGTGCTTTGTGTTCTAAATACAACGACACACCTGAAACAGCGTCTCGTCCATATTCTAAAGACCGTGACGGTTTCGTTATTGCTGGCGGTGGCGGTTTCGTTGTTCTTGAATCTCTTGAACATGCTCAAGCACGTGGTGCAAATATTCTTGCTGAAGTTGTTGCTTATGCTGCAAACAGTGACGGTGCTGACATGGTAGCTCCAAGTGGTGAAGGTGCAACTCGCTGTATCTTGATGGCTCTTGAAGAAGCGAAACAACACGGCGTAGATAAAATTGACTATGTAAATACACATGGTACTTCTACACCAGCAGGTGACGTGACTGAGCTTAAAGCAATGGAACGTGCTTTCGGTGAAGGTAAAGTTCCACCTCTTAGTTCAACTAAATCTATGACTGGTCACAGCTTAGGTGCTGCTGGTGTTCATGAAGCAATTTACTCTGTATTAATGCTTCAAAATGACTTTATCGCGCCAAACATCAACGTGACTGAGCTTGATGAAGGTACTGAAGGCTTTGATATTGTGCTTGAAAAACGTGATACAAAATTGAATACTGTAATGAGTAACAGTTTTGGCTTTGGCGGTGTTAACGCTTGCCTAATTTTCAAGAAGTGGGATGCATAATCCCGCGTAGGATTATCGATGGATGCACCTTCTGATGCCTTTTTGTGGGTAAAAGCATTACATATTATTGCTGTGGTTTGTTGGTTCGCTGCTTTGTTCTACCTACCACGTCTTTATGTTTACCATGCAATGAGTGATGATGCTACCAGCCATCAACGCTTTGAAGTAATGGAACGTAAGTTGTATCGAGGTATTATGTGGCCATCTATGATTGCCACATTAATTACCGCTCACTTTCTCGTAGATTGGGGTGATGCAACTAGACATTACCATGAAGCCACTTGGTTTTATCTAAAAGTTGGATTAGTGGCTTTATTAGTGATCTACCATTTAGTTTGTGGTTACTATCGCAAAAAGCTTATTGGAAATGCTCACTACAAATCACATAAGTTCTGGCGTTTCTTCAATGAAATGCCAACCTTAATTTTATTTGCTGTTGTGATTTTAGTTGTTGTAAAACCTCAGTTTTAACTGGGGTTTTTTATTATCTAGGACTCTCATCTCATTCTCTTATGCATTTTACTGACTCAACCTATTCATAATTTATTATTCAGAGCAAAAGACTTTTATACCATTCTTAATACATTCTTATAAAAACATCTCATCTTTTTTATAAATTCAATCAACAGAAAGGATAAAGCATGAAAAGTCTGGCTTTTATTCATCGTAACGATACTCGCTTTGCGGTCGGTGATTTTTATCCAGTTCTTTCTGTTTTTTCCTACCATGAGTTAGGCAATACCCTCTCACCCTTCTTACTACTCGACCATTTAGGTCCCGGAAAAATTGCACCTTCTATGAAACGTAGAGGAGTTAATGATCATCCCCATCGTGGATTCGAAACGGTAACACTTGTTTATGCAGGTGAACTAGAACACAAAGATTCATCTGGTGGAGGTGGATTTATAAGTGCTGGCGATGTGCAATGGATGACCGCAGCCTCTGGTGTGATTCATCGGGAATTGTTTAGTGAAGAGTATTCTCGATCTGGTGGTCCTTTTGAAATGATTCAACTTTGGGTCAATTTACCAGCAGCAAATAAAATGAACTCTCCGCGCTATCAAAGTTTAAAGAAAGCTGAAATACCGATAGTGAAACTGGAAAATGAAGCTGGATTTGTACGTATTATTGCAGGGCAGTTTAAGCATGTTATGGGCCCTGCACTTACTCACACTCCTATTACCGTATTAGATGTAGAGCTCCATGCAGGTCAACAAGCCGCCTTCCCTGCTCAATCTGGTGAAACAGCTTTAGTTTATTTACGTTCAGGTCGGGCACAATTTCAAAAAGATGAAGACGTTTTAGAGGAACAAGGCCTAGCAGTCATGTCAAACCAAGGAGAGCATTTCTCTATTACTGCCCTGCAAAGCTGCAAATTACTTATTTTGACTGGAAAACCCATCACAGAACCGATTAATGGTCATGGTCCATTTGTAATGAATACTTATGATGAGATTTTACAAGCCTATGATGATATTAAAAATGGAAGATTTGCCAAGTAAAACAGGCTAACTGCCGCATGAGAAACAAATGACAGTTATTTGCGTCTGTCTTTCAACATAGTTGATGTATGTTATGCTACAAACCAATAGATGAACTTATTTACTAGCAAAACTATGTTCACTCTCAACGCTTTTAAACTTGTCATATATCGCCAATTTATTATTTTCACCCTTTTTATATTTCGTCACTTAAAAAGCTATCCAATTCGATTTCTTACACCTGAAGAAAAAGCTTTAGCACAAAGGGTGTTTGGGAGTTTGCTAGATTGTGAACGTCCTAAAATTATTGCTACTCGTTACTTACCGTGGCAAGCGCATGGAATTTTGATGGCTCCAAATGGGAATATATACGTCAATCTTTCTGACTACAGCAGTAATTACGCGCTAGAGTCTAAATTCATACAAGGGATTTTTATTCATGAGCTAGCTCATGTTATGCAATACCAACGAGGTATTCATGTATTACTAAAAGGTGCGTTACTACAATCCGCCTACTATCTGAGCTTTAAATATTACAATCCTTATAAATATACTTATCATCCTCAGAAAGCATTTAGTTCTTACAATATTGAGCAGCAAGGAGAAATTGCTAGAGATATCTGTTCAGGTAAACTGCCAAATATCATTTGTTTACCTCGACTTGATTTGTAACCAAATAATCCAGTTTGTTTTCAACGTAACTTTTTTGCTAACTTATCAACAGAAATTTGATAAACAAAAAATATAAAAATAAAGTTGAGATCTGAATTTATTAATGGCAAATTATTGAAAATAAGTATAAAAACTTATTTCAAATTTTTGAGCGATAAGGCAGTATACAAAAAATAAAAATAATGAAGCTTGTTTCTATTGTATACAGAAAATCTCGTTATTTTTACGCAGAAAATATGTGATTGGTATATATTATTGATCTTGACATTTTTGTTTACTATTTTACGTGTTTATTATCGTGCTATACACATCGTTGAAAAATTATATCCATAAAAATCAACAATATGTGTATTTATATTCGTTATGATCTAGGATTAGGTTTGAATGAAAAGTTTTAAAGTTGCCCTTGCTCAGTTTTCTCCGCATATTGGCAATATTGACTCAAACACCCAAAAGATGATTGAGCAAGCAAATCAGGCGAAAAAACAAGACGCTGACCTGATTATTTTTCCTGAGCTTTCTGTGATTGGTTATCCAGCTGAAGACTTATTGTTACGTCCAAATTTAAATAAGCGGATGCAAAAGGCTTTTGCTCAACTTAGTGAAGTTAAAGATATTGTGATGGTTTTCGGCTTCGTAAACCAGACAGAAGATGGCCAACGTTATAATTCAGCTGCTGTCATGAAAGACGGTCAGGTGTTAGGTGTCTTTAATAAACATAACTTGCCAAACTATGGCGTTTTTGATGAAAAACGTTATTTCCAAAAAGGCCATCAGCACTTGGTATTTGAGTACTTAGGCCATAAGTTTGGTGTACTCATCTGTGAAGATATCTGGTCAATCAATACAGTAAAACAATTAAGCCAATTAAATGTTGATACTGTACTTGTGCTTAATTCATCGCCATATGAAGTGGGTAAACCACAGCATCGTAAACAGACATTAAGTGAGCTTGCAAAGCAGCTTCATTTAAATATTGTTTATGTTAACCAAGTTGGTGGACAAGATGATTTAATTTTTGATGGTACAAGTTTTGTCAGCAATCAAAATGGTGAAATTGCTTTACAAGCACCTAGCTTTAAAGAAGATCTCTATATTGCTGAATTTGACCGCGATACAAAATTATATAAAGTTGTCGAGTCTGCTCCTGCACTAGAAACTTTTGCAGAGATCTATCAAGGTCTAGTCATGGCAACACGTGACTATGTAGAACGCTCAGGTTTTCCTGGAGTAATTTTAGGTCTTTCTGGTGGTATTGACTCTGCCCTTACGCTTGCTATCGCAGTTGATGCAATCGGTGCAGAGAGAGTTCAAGCTGTGATGATGCCATATACTTACACTTCTCAAATTAGTGTAGAAGATGCAGCGGAACAAGCTCGCCGTATGGGCGTGACTTCCGGTATTGCCGAAATTCATTCAATCGTAAATAGCTTCATGCAAACTTTGTATCCGTTCTTTGGTAATTCACCAGCCGATGCAACTGAAGAAAATTTACAAGCGCGCGCTCGTGGCACATTGCTTATGGGCTTATCTAACAAGTTTGGTAATTTAGTTCTTTCTACAGGTAATAAATCTGAACTTTCAGTTGGTTATTGCACACTTTACGGTGACATGGTGGGTGGCTTTGCTGTTCTCAAAGATGTTTATAAAACAATCGTGTTTGAATTAGCAAAATACCGTAATAGCTTAAGTGAAACTCCGGTTATTCCTGAGCGTGTAATTACTCGCCCACCTTCAGCAGAACTGCGTCCAGATCAAAAAGACCAAGACTCTTTACCAGCGTATGATGTATTGGATGCTATCCTTTATGCATACATTGAGGAAGATTTAGGTCAGGCAGACATTATTGCCAAAGGTTTTGATAAAGAAGTTGTTGAAAAAGTCATCCGTTTAGTTGATCGTAATGAATATAAACGTCGTCAAGGTGCGATTGGCCCGAGAATTACTTCTCGTGCATTTAGTCGCGAACGACGTTATCCGATTGTCAACGGTTGGACAGCGAATGACTGAGCAGAAAAACTCATCAAAAACTACAGCACTTGCTCAAGCACTTTTGCTTGAGCAAGTGGAATTTTTCAAAAAACAATTATCTATAGAAAACTCACCTATTTATTTCCGGCAATTTATTCAGCTTTTTATGCAACATGCCGATGAAATTAAACTTTATGAAGTTGTGGATTTAGAACAATTACAAGCCGTTGTGAAACGCTATACTTTTGAAATGCAGCTCGGTGCAGGCTTGCTTGAGTTTATTGGGGAAATTGCACAGCGTATTTATTTATCTGCCATGAAATCTCCAGTTCAGCTACAAGACTTGGTATCCGATCACCAGTTTGAAATGTGGCTTTTCAAGTTTTTGGAAATGGAGCATATTCCACATTATCTCAATCAGTTTTTAAGAACTAGCCCATCTGTCCAACAGCTTTGCCAATATATTGCCACTTCAACCTTAGAACAAAAATTACCTAAATTTCTAACAGCCTCTAGAGTGGATGACTACCATTTTGAATGGCAACATAAACTCAAAAAATTCTCTTTTTTACAGCAACAACGTCTTGAGCATAAGCTCGAAACGTGGATTGCCAGCTTTATTCATGAACAACTGACAGAATTAAGCCTTTTATCGGCTGAAGATTTAGAAAGCTTAATACGTCATATCTGGGAAGATATTAGACATAAAAAAATCTATGAGTTTATGAAACAGCTCACTCCTCTCGATGTTGAGGAGTTCTTTGTTTTAATTTATGAATACTGGAAAGAATTAAGACAGTCACAATTTATGCAAGGTCTTATTTTGTATGGTGTCGAAGTTTTTTATGATTTTTATAAAGACCAAAGTTTATTTGAAGTATTAAGTGCAATTGGTTTATCCGAAACTGACTTACAAACTGAAGCTTTACGTTTTTATCCAAAAGTTATGGATGCCTTTAATGAACACGGTATTTTGGAACCGTTACTTCAAGCGCTCTTAGCTCCTTTTTATCAAAGCTCAAAAACACTCGATATAATTGAAAAACATCTTAGTGAGTAAAAAATAGATAAAAAGAAACCACGCAGGAGCGTGGTTTTTAAAATGGTGGCTATGACGAGACTTGAACTTGTGACCCCCGCATTATGAGTGCGGTGCTCTAACCAACTGAGCTACATAGCCGTAAACTGTGTGCGCATTATCTATAGTTCTGTATAGCAGGTCAATACTTCAAAACTCTTTATGCCCACCAAATGAACAAATATGATTCAGATCACCATCATTTGTTCATTTTTTAGCAAATTCTTACTTTAAGCAATTGATCGGCCACAGAAATATATTAAAGATCTAATACCAATTTTTTACCTTTTGCTCTTGATACACAAATCATCATACTCTTTTGTGAAGCTTTTTCGGCATCACTTAAGTATTGATCGAAGTGTTCTGCTTCACCTTCTAAGATAGCGGTTTCACATGTACCACAAACCCCTTCTCGGCATAGACATTCCACATCAATATTTAATGTCTCGATGGCTTGTAAAATAGTCTGGTTACTTTGTACTTCAATTTCCTGATTAGATTTGGCAAGTACCACCGTAAATGCTTCACCATCTTCAGGAACTGTTGAGGCAAATTGTTCCCAATGAATGTATTCATCGCGGTAACGGTGCTTGTTACAACAATCAATCACAGCATCAATCATAGGTTTAGGTCCACATACATATACATGTGTGCCTTTTGGTTGCGATGAAATTAATTCGTCTAAATTAAGCATGCTGCCTTCTGAGTCAACATAACTAAATACATGCCCTGCATGTTTCTGTGTTAGCTCATCAAGTAAAGCTGCATGTTCAGGTGAACGGTAAGCATAGTGCAGCTCATACTCTGCTCCACGTGCTGCCAGCTCATCCATTTGAGGTAAGAATGGTGTAATACCAATACCACCAGCTATCAAGATATGTTTATTGCCTGTTTCAGCTAATGGAAATAAATTTTTTGGTTCTGAAATCTGGATTTCACAGCCTTCATTGCACTGATCATGCATGAAAACTGATCCGCCCTTACCTTCCACATCCTTACGAACGCAGACTTGGTAAGTTGATAAATCTTGCGTACAGCTCATCAATGAGTAGGCATTGGAAAGTTGTTCATTCATTTTGACAATAATATGGCTTCCCCCACTAAATCGAGGAAAGTTCTGCCCATCTTGACGTTTGAACGTAAACCGTTTGATTAAAGGGGTTAGCTGTTCCACACGAGTAACAACCGCTGGGAACATTTCATAATGACTCGCCATATTAGAATCCTTCTTTTACCGCATATTTTTGTTGTTAGGGCTTATCCTTAAAGCCCTAAACACATGTATTTAATGGTCATGAATTCTTCAAGACCATATTTTGAGCCTTCACGCCCAACACCTGATTGTTTCACACCGCCAAATGGTACAACTTCATTTGAAATTGCAGTGGCATTCATACCGACCATTCCATATTCAAGCTGTTCTGACACTCGCCATAAACGTGAAATATTTTCGCTATAAACATACGCTGCCAAACCGAAGATCGTGTCATTTGCTTGAGCAACCACATCTGCTTCATCTGTAAAGCGAATAAGCGGCGCAACTGGACCAAAAATTTCTTCTTGGACAATTTCCATTGTACGGTCAACGTTAGTTAAAACTGATGGTTCATAAAAGGTTTGTCCTAAAGCATGCTGCTTACCACCACAGGCAATCTTAGCGCCTTTGCTCACTGCATCATCAATTAACTGCTGTGCTTTCAAAACTGCCTTTTCATTAATTAATGGGCCAATTTGTACGCCATCTTCAAGTCCATTACCGACTTTAAACTTTTGTACTTCTTGTACAAACTTCTCGGCAAAAGCTTGATAAATATTGTTATGTACATAAATGCGGTTAGCACAAACACAGGTCTGGCCTGCATTACGGAACTTGGCAAAAATCGCGCCTTGTACAGCTTTATCTAAATCGGCATCATCAAACACAATCAGAGGAGCATTTCCGCCCAACTCAAGCGCCAATTTTTTAATGGTGCTTGAACACTGCTGCATCAATAAACGGCCCACTGGCGTTGAACCAGTAAAAGTTAACTTCTTCACTTTTTCATGTGAAGTAAATACCGAGCCAATTTCTTGAGATTTACCAGTAACAACATTAATCACACCAGCTGGAATACCTGCTTTTTCTGCAAGCTTTGCAATCGCTAATGCACAGTAAGGTGTTTCATTGGCTGGCTTAATCACGACCGTACAACCCGCTGCTAGAGCTGGCGCTGCTTTACGGGTAATCATGGCAATTGGGAAATTCCACGGCGTAATCGCAGCCACCACACCCACAGGTTCTTTACTGATAATAAAGCGCTGCTGGTTATTTACCGTTGGAATCACATCACCATAAATACGCTTGCCTTCTTCGGCAAACCATTGAATAAATGATGCAGCATAGCGAACCTCACCTTTTGCTTCTGCTAAAGGCTTGCCTTGCTCAATGGTCATGATTAAAGCAAGTTCATCGGTATGATCGAGAACCAGTTTATGCCAGGCCAATAAGATATCAGCACGGTTTTGGGCCGTTAAAGCTTTCCAACTTTGTAAAGCCGTATAGGCAGCTTCAACTGCTTGGGTTGCCTCCGCTGCTCCCATATTAGGAATTGTGCCAATTTCTTCGCCTGTAGCTGGGTTACTCACCGGAACCGTGGCATTTGACTGTGCAGCTAGCCATTGCCCATTAATATAGGCTTGTTGCTGAAATAGTTCAGTACTTTGTAAACTCGACATATCGTCTTCCTAACTGAAGAATCAGGTGTAAGTCATGTTTACACCTGAATAAATCCCTTTGTTTTTATTGATGGTACTGCGCCACAAGATGTTGGAAGTAAGCAATACCATGCTCACTGATACCAGAACGTTGCTTGTCAGTCATGATACGGCCTTGACCACGATAACCACGTGATTTCAATCCACGTTGTACGCTCTCTACCAAGTTCAAATCTTCCGGGCGGAATACATTGCGATACCACTCAATCAAATCTTTTTGATCTTGAGTCAGTTCTTCGTTCGTAAAGTAAATATCGTAATGCTGCAAAGTTGTTTCTGCATCAACAGGGAATTCATAAATAACTGTCATGAAGTTGCTGCCTGGTGGTACGTTGAACATGGTGCAAGGCCAAGTCCAGAAACCATGAAACTCAGGATCTGTTACTGATGGATCAAGTTTGAATGACTTCTCAGATGAACGTGCAAAACCATATTGCAATGTCCAGTTTTGATGCGTTGTGTGCCAGTATTTATCGACTTGTACAGAGTCAGCAAAGCCTGGATGTGCAGGTCCACAGTGGTAGCATTCCATGTAGTTATCAACAATCACTTTCCAGTTTGCTGGTGTTTCTGTCACAAAGCGTGCTGCCAATTTTAAATCTTTAATCACACCACATGCTTGATTTAAACGTTCAGCAAAGCCCGGTAGCTGGTCTTCTACACAAGTCGCATTTTCATCCATATTAATAAATACGAAACCTGCATATTCTTCGACTTTTAAAGGCACCATGCTTGAGTTTTCTTTATCGAAAGATTCAACGTGGTCACAGTTACGTGCCAATGCCAAGCTACCGTCTAGCTTAAACGTCCATGCATGATATGGGCAGGTAATTACATTTTTTGCTTTACCACTACCGCTTAAAAGTTCATGACCACGGTGCGGACACACATTATAAAATGCGCGTAGAACACTATCTTTACCACGAATGATGACAATATTTTCACCAATTACTTTACGGGTAATATAGTCATTTGGCTGAGCCAACTCACTACCATGTGCAACGCAAATCCAGCTTTTAGCAAAGATTGCCTCTTTCTCGTGCTCAAAAACTTGAGATGAAGTATAGAAAACTTTAGGGAAAGTCCATGCAACATCTGGGTTTGCGCAAAAATCTTCAGGTAATTTTTCAACTGCACTCATGTTTTTACTCCATTAAATTCTTTTCGTCCAAATGACTCGATATTAAATTGATGTCTTTTCGGCACTGCTCAACATGCGACGTATTGCACTTAGCATGTTTTGATATAAATGTTGAACTTCCGGACAGTCACGCATCAGACGTAAACTGCCATGTAATAAACCTTTACCTAAATGAAACTCGTTAGGGATGCCTGCTTGTTCCAGTTTTTGGGTAAAGAGATAACCGTCATCACTTAAAGGGTCATATTCTGCAACAGCCACAAAACTTGTAGGCATATCTGAAAAGTCCGTCGCCAATAAAGGAGCTAGACGTAAATCCTGCCAATCTTGTGAGTCCGGAGCATATTCCTTTAAATAAAAATGCATATCTTCTGTCGTTAACAACGGCGCATGGGCGTGCTTTTGTGCGGATGGGGTATCAAATGCTGTCGTTAAACATGGATAAACCAATGCCAGCCCTTGAGCTTGCAAACCACTATGTTGTAGCTCCACTGCAAGAGCTGCTGCTAAATTACCGCCTGCGCTATCACCTGCTAGAACGATATTTTCACTATCGATTTGCCAAGCTGAACCATGTTGTTTAAGCCAGTGATAGACTGCTAAACAATCTTCAAAGGCTGCTGGAAAGCGATGCTCTGGTGCCAAGCGGTAATCCACACTAATAACAACCGCATTTAAGTCCTTACACAAATAACTGGTAATAAACTCATGTGAATCGAGTCCACCCACCATCCAACCACCGCCATGTAGATACAACACACATGGCCAACCAGACTCAGGTCGATTTGTTTTTGGTAAATACACACGAACAGGCACAGGATGCTCTTCATTTGCAATCACTCGATCTTCTACATCTAACTTGTCATCACGTGGCAAAGTGTAGTGTCGGCACATGGCATCATATGCCGCACGGACTGAGTCAATATCTGCATCTGCTGGTGAATAAATGCTGCTCCAATACACAAGGCTTTGCATTTCTTCACTTAAGGCATAAGTAGCCTGTTCATATGTCGTCATTACCGTTCCCTCTAGCTGGTTTTTCTATCCAGTTTGATTGAGCTTGCAAGCTCAAGCTGCATCCGTTTTGCATGTTCATCTTGAGTCTGGTTTAAACCAATCTCCTGATCATCATAACCTTGTTGCTCAATTAAATGTGATGGGACTTTGGCATAATCCTGTATGAGCCATTTCACTAAGCCATAGGTCTGAATCAGAATAATCACGATGAATGGTAAAGCCGTCACAATAGTTGCCGTTTTCATGGTGTCTAATGGTGCTTTACTAAAGATCATGGCAATTGGAACTAAGGTCAGCATGACACACCAGAACAAACGTGCATTTGGCGATGGATCTTGCCCTTCACTTAAACCGCGTGTACATGTTGCTGAAACCGCATACCCGACTGCATCCATATGCGCTGCCAAGAACACCACCATAATGCCGAGGAAAATCCACATCATGAGTTTTCCGGCAGGTAACAGACTAAGCAATTGACCAATCGCAACCTCACCACCTTGTTGGCTCAAGATTTGTGGCACATTTACAGCTCCATGAATAAAGCTATAAACGCTGTAATTTTCAAATACTCCAAAGATGAACCAAAGCCCGACACTGCCACCAATGACCATGGCAAAGATCACTTCTTTAATGGTACGACCTTTAGAAACACGCGTTACAAAGAGTGCCACACCCGGTGCATATGAAATCCACCATAACCAGTAGAAAACAGTCCATTCACGAGTAAACTTGCCATCACCCATTGGGTCGGTAAACAAACTCATATCAACAAAGTTAGTTGCCATTAACCCGAAACTCATTAATGAATTATTCAAAATGAATTGGGTCGGACCAAAGCAAAGTACATAAATTGCAAATAACACTACACCCAAGCACACCATATGGCTTAAACGTTGCATGCCCTTGTCCATACCTACATATGAACTGAGTGCGAACAGAACTGAAACTGCCAAAATAATGATGACCTTGGTCATAAAGGTATTTGGAATACCTGTGAGCTGAGACAAAATATTGGTAAATGTCACGGCAGTGAGTACTAATGAAATCGTCAATGCACCGAACATGCAAAGCAAGAACATTAAGTCGACTAAACGACCAACCACGCCGGTTGATTTAAAGCCTGTCACAGCCTCAATCACTGAAGCTAAACTTAAACCCTTGTTTTTTCTCACATGATAGCTGTAGCACAAAGAAATTGATGCCAAAGCATAAATTGCCCAAGCACTTAAGCCAGAGTGAAAAAACGAGTAAGCCACGCTATATTTCAATGCTTCTGCTGACTCAGGTGGTAAGCTCAAACCTGGAGTTTGATAATAGTAGGCCCAGTCCAAAAAGCCCCAGTACAATGTAGAAGACCCAATACCCGACAAGATGAACATAAAAATCCATGACATTGTGCTGTATTGAGGTTTTCCTTCTCCAAGCTTAATTTTTCCGTATTTACTAAAGGCAAGACCAAAAGTAAAAATGATAGCTAAAAAAGCAAATAGTAATACTGGAGTTGTAAATACCGATGTCGTCCACTGCATCCACGTTGCAGCAATCTTTATCGATTCTTGCGAATAAATCGCCAAACCAGCAACTGAAATAAATACAAACAGTAAGCTGGTTACGGCAAGAAATTTATCCGTATAAATTTTTGTGTTTTGATTATCCATATCCATACATCCATTTTTGGATGGCGTTATTCCATAGCGAATACGTCCATTTTAGTTTGGGCTACACATGATGCAATTGCATCTCCTACCTCATAAGTCTTTGCCTGACCGCCGATATCGGCTGTTTTTGGGCCATTAATTAATACATTCTCAATCGCCTGCATAATGTCTTGACCCGCTTGGATACAGCGCTCGTCTTCTTCACCAAAGAATTCGAACATCATGGCACCCGACCAAATCGCAGCGATTGGGTTGGCAATTTGTTTACCGTAAATATCTGGTGCTGAACCATGGACAGGTTCAAACAGTGATGGAAATTTTCTTTCTGGGTTTAAATTTGCCGATGCCGCTAAACCAATGGTTCCCGTACATGCAGGACCTAAATCGGAAAGAATATCGCCAAATAAATTCGATGCCACAACCACATCAAAACGTTCAGGTTGTAAAACAAAACGAGCCGCTAAAATATCAACATGCTGTTTATCAGCTTGAATTTGTGGATACTGTTTTGCCATCGCATCAACACGCTCATCCCAATACGGCATGCTCACTGCAATACCATTTGACTTGGTCGCTGCGGTAATTTTTTTCGCATCTCGCTGATTTGCAAACTCAAATGCATAACGCAAAATTCGATCTACGCCATGACGTGTAAATACGGCTTCTTGTAAAACAAACTCGCGGTCTGTACCTTCAAAAGCTTTACCACCAATGGCTGAGTATTCACCTTCACTATTTTCACGAACCACGTAGAAGTCGATATCGCCCGGTTTTTTACCTACCAATGGACATTTCACACCCGGCATTAAGCGCACTGGACGTAAATTCACATATTGGTCAAAACCACGACGGAACTGGAGCAGCGAACCCCAAAGCGAAATATGGTCAGGCACTTTATCTGGCCAGCCTACAGCACCAAAATAAATTGCATCGTAGCCCTGTAAAGTTTCAAACCAGTCATCTGGCATCATTTTGCCGTGCTCAAGATAGTAATCGCAGCTTGCCCAATCGAAAGCATCTAACTGAAGATCAATGCCGTACTTCTCTGCTGCTGCCTTTACAACCTTAATACCTTCTGGTAGAACTTCTAAACCAATGCCATCGCCTGCAATCGTGGCAACTTTATATCTTTTTGCCATAAGCTTCCTTCACACCTTCGACTAATATCCTTGTATGGCTTAAACATGATGTTTTAAGCAAAAATGATCAACAACAGAACTATCACTCCAATGGACACGGATCGTGAATAATCTACCTAACCTATCGGATTTAAAGGTTTTTTGCACAGTCGCCAAACTAAAAAGTTTTGTCGAATCTGCTGAGGAACTCGGGACATCGCCAGCTTTTATTAGCAAGCGAATTAATATTTTAGAAAACACGTTGAGCTGCAAACTTTTTCACCGCAGTACACGTCACGTTAGCCTGACAGAAGATGGCAAACTCATACTTGAGAGAGTTTCAAATATTCTTGAAGAATTTGATGAAGTCTGCGAACTGGTCAATAACCCGCTGAGTACACCCACGGGTCGTATGGATATTATTAGTAGCTTTGGTTTTGGCAGAAAACATGTCGCACCAATTTTGTCTAAATTAATGATGCTGTATCCAAAACTACAGATTCATTTTGATACCATCGACAACACCAAAGACCTGATTCAACACAGTATTGATTTAGACATTAGAATTGGTAATGAAATTGCACCCAATATGATTGCGAAGAAGCTGGCTTCTAATTTTCGTATTTTGTGCGCGTCACCGAGTTATTTACTTAAACACGGTGTACCTGACAGTATTGAAGATTTGCAAACACATGACTGTTTAACAATTAGTGAACGCGACCAATCCTCGGTTTTATGGAAATTTAGGCATGCTTCCGAAGATGTCTCAGTGCATATCAAACCCCGCTTTGTTTCAAATAACGGTGAAATTATTCATCAACTTGCCATAGAAGGTCACGGTATTATTTTCCGTTCGATTTGGGATGTTGCAGATGAATTGATTACCGGCCAACTTCAGCATATTTTGCCTGAGTACTGGCAAGATGCAGATGTCTGGGCAGTTTATCCATCACGACTCAAAAGCTCATCTAAATTACAAACCTGTATTTTGTTTATTCAAAACGAATTGCTCAATCGTTTACAGCATGTGCAAAACCTAAGCCGTGGACAACTCATTTCACCAGCCGTCAAACGAGAGCCACCACCTGAAAAAGTCTTTCTATAAAAAAAAGCCCTAAGTGGGCCTGTTCACTTAGGGCAATAGTTTACTTTTAACTTTTAGAAATAATATCCAATTGAAAGATAAAACAGTTTATCCCAATCATTACTGCTACCTTGTGCAAGGCCATTCGCCCCACCACCTACCATTGGATCATTTTTACTCATAATATATTCACCCTGAATACCAATGGCTTTGTAATTAAAATAAACGCCTGCAATTAAACGCTCAGAGTCTTTATATCCCTCCTCATCTTTGAAAAAGCGGCTATGAGAGATATAGGGCTTAATATTTTCAATTTTGTGGAATGGCTGAGCAAAGGTATAGTTAATTTCATTGACCAGATATTTTCCTTTGTTAGCAACTTGATACGGGTAATCAAATGCTCCAATGGTTGAGCTATTTGGCAATAAATTATCGCCATTAGTGACATCTTGCTTACCTGCTAAGAACATCCATTGCCATGCTTGATATTGCGTTTGAGCAAATACATTCCATGATTTGCGGTGTCCATCTTCGTCTGTTCTTTTATTTTCTAAATCAGAATACCAAACTGAACCACCTAACTCGGTCGAAAGTTTTTGAGCTTTATCAAGCTCAAATTTTCTAGAGGCCCGTGCAATCCACATATTTTTTTCTTCAATATTGGTTCCTGTAGTTAAATCATCAGCTTCAACGAAATTACCACTATATCGGCTTGAGTCTTTTGATGTCCCCTTATAATTTCCTCCATCAGTTGGATAGAATCCTAAGGTTAAATTGTATTTGTCATCTGCAAATTTATATTTAATCCCCAGATTATCAATATCTTCTAAACCAACGGTATTTAAAAGCGTTTCGTAATAACTACTTCCCCAAAATTCACCAAAGCCAAAATCAACAGGCTGCAAACCTGCCGTGACTCTTTGTTGGTCAGATAACTTATACCCTACCCAAGCTTTTTTCAGAAAAATCGCATCACACAAGCGATCATATTGATAACAGCGAGCATCTGCTCCTGCAATCCAGTTTGGGTTTTCATAACCTAACACTAATTTAATATCAGTAAGTCGCCAGTCATCATTTTGGGAACCTTCATTGGCCCCGACCACATAATCTTTATGTAAATAACGAGAACGTACTGCACCAGATACTTTAAATTGACCCGAATCTAAAGTTGGATCACCCCAACTCAAATCAGCTGCAGAGACTTGTGCTCCAGCAGTTAAACTTAGAATTCCTAAAAATAATAATGACCTTTTCATGTCTTCAACATCCTTGTTAAGTGTTATAAGAACATGAAGAAATTGGCTTAGACAAACAATGCCAGAACTATGAAGTCGGTCTTTACAAACTGTGTTTAATCAAAAAGACAAGCATAAAAAAAGACCACGCAGGAGCGTGGTCTGTAAAATGGTGGCTATGACGAGACTTGAACTTGTGACCCCCGCATTATGAGTGCGGTGCTCTAACCAACTGAGCTACATAGCCGTAAACTGTGCGCGCATTATCTTAGCTTCTTAACCGCGCGTCAAGAAAAATTTTCAATAAAATGAGGTGAAGTGAGCCTATAAGCCGGGTTCTGTCGAGGATGGTCATTCCTCTAGGCGTACAATCACTCATACGCTCAAGCGACCTACCCGAATCCAGTACGGGCCGCACCTAGGATTCCTATTTGGTCTTGCTTCTGGTGGGGTTTGCCATGCCGTGAACTGTTACCAGACACGCGGTGCGCTCTTACCGCACCCTTTCACCCTTACCTCACGAATGAGGCGGTCTACTCTCTGCTGCACTTTCCGTCGGCTTTCACCGCCCAGGCGTTACCTGGCACCCTGCCCTATGAAGCCCGGACTTTCCTCTCCTGCTTCAGTCACGGAGACCTCCACAGCAGCGACCATCCGGCTCACTTCGAGGGCGCATATTAACAAATTTATTGACTAATTGCTTGTGCTTTTTTGAGCAATTAGTCTTTTATATTTGTCGAGTAACTGTTCTTCCGTTTCCTCATGCTGCGGATCTTTTGGAATACAGTCTACTGGACAAAATAATTGGCACTGTGGCTGGTCATGGTGACCAACGCACTCTGTACATAAATCCGGATTGATTTCATAAATCACTTCGCCCATAAAGATCGCTTCATTGGGACAAACTGGTTCACAAACATCGCAGTTTATGCATTCATCAGTGATATATAACGACACGTTACCAACCTTGTTGATGTTTACGTTCAAAGGCTTCAACCACAGCTTGCGGAACAAACTTGGTTACATCTCCTTTTAAACGAGCAATTTCTCGAATTAATGTCGAAGAAATAAAAGAATACTGTTCAGAAGGTGTTAAAAACACCGCCTCGAAATGTGGATCAAGCTGACGGTTCATATTGGCCAGTTGAAATTCATATTCAAAGTCAGAAACTGCTCTTAAACCACGAAGTACTGCTGTGGCCTTTTGTTCTTTAAAAAAGTTAACCAACAAACCATCAAAACCTACAAACTCAACATTTGATAGATGGCCTAATGATGATTGCGCCAGTGCGACTCTTTCTTCTAAGCTGAACAAAGGGTTTTTATGATGTCCAATTGCAATCGCTACTACAACTTCATCAAACATTCTTGATGCTCTAGTAACTAAATCAACGTGCCCATTCGTGATAGGGTCAAATGTTCCAGGATAAATTACACGCGTTTTAGACATCCGCTAGTACTCTAATTGTATTGTGCGCCTATTTTAGCAAAAGTTATACATGAGACGAAATATTGATATGTGGGAAAAAACTTCACCTTGGCATCAGTTTACGGCACAATAGGGACAATTGTGGAAGTTTGAATTATGGCGAAAGCAACAGTAGTAAAGAAACATAATGGCGGAACCATTGCACAAAACAAACGTGCCCGTCATGATTATTTTATCGAAGAAAAATTTGAAGCTGGCATGTCTTTACTAGGCTGGGAAGTAAAATCTTTACGTGCCGGTCGTATGAGTTTGACAGAAAGTTATGTCATTTTTAAAAATGGTGAAGCATTCTTATTTGGTGCTCAGATTCAACCACTCCTTTCTGCATCTACACATATTGTGCCGGAAGCTACACGTACACGAAAATTATTATTATCTCGTCGTGAACTTGAAAAGCTTATGGGTGCGGTGAACCAAAAAGGTTATTCGTGCGTTCCATTAGCATGTTACTGGAAAGGTCATCTGGTTAAGCTTGAAATTGCACTCGTGAAAGGTAAACAACTTCACGATAAACGTGCGACTGAAAAAGAACGTGACTGGCAACGTGATAAAGCACGTATATTTCATAAGTAATAGACTAAAAAGCCTCTTTATAGAGGCTTTTTTATTTTTCACTAATTTAATCTATATAAAAGCCCAGCAATATATTCACCAAACCATTTAGCCGTATCTAAATCACCTTGCGGCGGTGTAATTTCAACAGGTGCATTATCTGATTGAGTCATCAACCCTAAACAGCTCGATAAACGGTTTAAATCGGTTTCAGTATGGCCTGTTGTCATTAAAGGTAAACCTGACCACAACATGCCGTGCTGCATCGCAAAAATATTAAGTTGTTGCAGAACCGCCAGTTTATCACCACTTAAACCGCCCGAATTTGCAAAACCCGCTGCTAACTTACCCTGCCATAAACGATTTTTCCAACGTTTAGATGTACTATCCATAAACTTTTTAAAATCGGCAGTTACGCTTCCCATATAAGTTGGGGAACCAAAAATAATGCCCTGTGAGGCATCTAAAACATCCCAATCAATATGCTCAATATTCATCACATGTACTTTGACGCCCATCACTTCGGCGCCACTTGCGATAGCAGACGCTACCTTTGCAGTGTGACCATAAGGACTGTGATAGACAATAGAGAGATGTTTTTCAGGCAAAGACATAAGCTTAATATTTTGAGCGATTTTTTCTATTTTATCATTTTATTAAAACTTGCTAAACCTTCCTCTATAAACATGAAATCTCGGTACTTGCCTTAATTTCTTGAATAAATATAGAAAATTCAAAATAAAAAAACTCTCTTATGCTATTTTGAAATTTAAACAACATAAGAGAGTATTATTACAACAATCATATCCTTAAGAAGAAATATGATTTTTCAAAACTACATAAAAACAAAAGTTGCCATACGGCCAGTTTTAGCCTCACGGCGGTAAGAAAAATATTCATCTTGCTGTTGGTATGAACACTGATCTCCCCCTAAAACTTTTTCAACTCCTAGGCTCTGTAAGATAAAACGAGCAATTGCGTACAAATCAGCATGAAATTTATTTGGAGCTGCCCCATCAATAAATGCAGTTTCCAATTCAGGATATTTACTACAAAAAGCAGTTTTTACCTCTGCTCCAATTTCAAAGCAAGGTTGACTAATCGCGGCACCCAACCATGCCCATGTTGGAGGGCTCTGCATTGCAGCAACTGTATTTTCAATAATACCTCCCGCTAAACCTCGCCAACCTGCATGTAAGTTAGCAATTTCTGTACCTTCAGCATTACCAAGCACGACTGGTAAACAATCGGCTGTCATCATCATTAACGCATGACCTTTGGTTTGCGTAATCAAGCCGTCGCCAATTAAAGCTGTAAAGGGAATTTGTTCATTTACTGTATGGCAAATCGTGCTATGTGTTTGGGTCATCCATGTCATTTTTTTAACCCCAAACTGAGCAAATTCATCTAACAGCATTATCCGATGCTGCTGGACACGCTGAGCTTCGTCTTTAACGTGCAAAGCAAGGTTAAAACCTGTTAGCTCTGTTTGCTCTGCTGGTAATGCCAAAGGGTGATGAACTCGTGTCTGCCCTACGAATACGCCTTGAGGTAACCCTTGAACAAATTCCATATACCAGTCCTTAATATGCAGCGTTTTCTGTACGTAAAACATTAACCAACTGCGTAAAATCTTCAGGCCATGGTGCTTCGAATAACATTTCTTCACCAGTACGAGGATGTTTTAAGCCCAATTTAGCTGCATGAAGTGCTTGGCGTTTAAAACCGCGTAAAGTTTCGATGAGTAACTCAGATGCCCCTGCCGGAATACGTACACGGTTCATATAAACTTGGTCACCGACCAAACCATGTCCAATATAACTAAAGTGAACGCGAATCTGGTGGGTACGGCCAGTCTCAAGTTGCGCTTGTACACGAGTAAAGTCTCTAAAACGCTCTTTCACGTTATAGTGCGTTACAGCATCACGCCCACCCGGCAAAATTGCCATTTTTACACGGTCAACCGGATGTCTTTTTATCGGCTCATCGATTGTGCCACCTGCAATAATATTGCCATAAGTGACTAAGTCATAAATACGATAAACAGATTTATCTCCCAATTGTTTACTCAAAGAAAATTGTGCTTCGAGATTTTTAGCAACAACTAGTAAACCACTGGTATCTTTATCAATACGATGTACTAGACCAGCACGTGAAAGCTCGGCTGACTTAGGTGAATGGTAAAGCAAAGCATTGACCAAAGTACCCGAGGTATTACCTGCGCCAGGATGAACCACCATACCTACCGGTTTATTAATGACTAAAATATCTTCATCTTCGTAAACAATATCGAGTGGAATATTTTCTGGTTGACTGTTGGTCTGTGCTTCAAGCTCAACATTTAAAGTTAGCGTTTCATTGCCTTCGCAGCGATATTTAGGTTTGACAATGTTACCATTTACCAACAGATGACCTTCTTTCATCCATTGTTTAAGTTTTTCGCGTGAAAACTCACTCCACACCATGGCTGCCACTTGGTCGATACGTTGCCCTAAGTAGCTTTCATCTAACTGAACTTGCAACGATAAACGTGTTGCAGTTGTATCAGAAGTATGGTTATCTGCATCCTCAGAATCTTCTAGTAAATTGAAGTCTGTTTCAGAGAAGTTTGTGTTTGAAGATTGTGCTGAAGTCATTTGATCATTTAGATAAAAGTGGTTTAATAGCGCAATTGTAGCTCATTGCCCAACATAACAGAGGAGTTTTTATGTCGCTACCACGTTATAAAATTACGATGCTTGCCTTATCTTTAGGTGTAGCGTCTGCATTTGTGGGCTGTAGCAGCAATCCAAGTAAAAAAGAAGTGGTCGATACTGGCCCTCAATCTAGTGAACAAGCATATTTTGACAAGGCTCAAAAAGCTCTTGATCGTGGTCAATATCTTGACGCTACCAAATCTTTAGAAGCGATTGATACTTATTATCCAACTGGACAATACGCACAACAAGCACAACTTGAACTTCTCTATTCAAAATTTAAGCAAAAAGATTATGAAGGTGCGATTGCACTCGCAGAACGTTTTATTCGTTTAAATCCTCAGCATCCAAATGTAGATTATGCTTACTATGTACGTGGCGTATCTAATATGGAGATGAACTACGATAGTTTGTTGCGTTACACCTCTTTGCAACAATCTCATCGTGATGTGAGTTATTTAAAAGTTGCATATCAAAACTTTGTTGATCTTATTCGTCGCTTCCCAAGTAGCCAGTACTCTGTCGATGCAGCACAGCGTATGAAGTTTATTGGACAAGAGCTTGCTGAAAGTGAAATGAATGCAGCGCGTTTTAACGTTAAACGTAAAGCATGGATTGCCGCGGCTGAACGTTCACAATGGGTGATTGAACACTACCCACAAACACCTCAAGTACCAGAAGCTTTAGCAACTTTGGCATATAGCTATGACCAATTAGGTGATAAGGCAACTTCGCAACAATACATCGAAGTTTTAAAACTTAATTATCCGAGCCTTGTCAATAAAAACGGCACTGTCAATATGCGTGCTGCACGTAAAGAAGGTAACTGGATCAACCGTGCAACCTTAGGTATTCTTGGTCGTGAATCTAAGTCTGTAACACCAGATACGACTACTTCTTCTGAAGCTGAACCAAAACGTAGTCTACTAAACCGCGTAAGCTTTGGTTTAATTGGCAACTCAGGTAAAGAAGAAGCGGAAGAAACAACTAACACACCTGTTGAAGCACCAAAAAGTGAACGTAGTTGGACTAATCGCTTAAGCTTCGGTTTACTAGATAAACCTGAGCCAAAAGCAGCAGAAGGCACAACAATTGCACCAGCAACATCTTCGAATGAAGCACCGAGTGCCTCACCAGCAGATAACGAAGCAGATGACGCTGCTCAATAAGCAATAAAGCTTAAAAATAACCAACAAACAGGCAAGTAATATCACTTGCCTGTTTGTTTTTATAAAATAGTAAAATATTTATCGGGCATATCTCGATTCATCATGTCAGAATAATCTGACCTATCGCATCATTAGTTTAAACACGGTTATCTGAATTATGGCAATTCCACAGCATACGATTGATCAGATCTTAGATCGCACAGATATTGTCGATCTGATTGGTCAACGTGTGAAACTGAAAAAAACCGGACGAACTTATTCTGGTTGTTGCCCTTTTCATCAAGAGAAAACGCCTTCTTTCCATGTTTACCGCGATAAACAGTATTATCACTGCTTTGGCTGTCAGGCGAACGGAAATGCTATTCGCTTCCTAATGGACATTGATAACCGAAACTTTATTGATGTGATGAAGGAATTATCGAGTAATACGGGAGTCGAATTACCAAAAGATAATACTGATAATAAAAAACTGTCTTATACACGCCAAGTTACAAAACAATCAACACCGCCCAAAACGGTTGCTGAACCGACTACTCAAGCACCTATAGAAGATCAGTACAATACGTTTGAACCCGTATATTTTGATGATCCCTTTGCCCAGTTTGAACAGCCATTTAGCTTTGATGAGCCAGTACAAGAAGGTAATTTATATGACCTTCTAGAAAATGTTGCCCAGTTTTATGAACATCAATTACCGACTAGTCAAAAAGCTAAAAATTACTTTAAGCAACGCGGTTTAAGTGACCAGACTATTCAGTTCTGGCGTTTAGGTTATGCTCCTGAAGACTGGCAGCATCTGGAAAAAGCTTTCCCTTATGATATTGAGGGCTTAAAGCAGCTTGGCCTCATCCGTTCAAGCGATAGTGGTCGTGACTTCGACCTTTTACGTGATCGTGTTATTTTTCCAATTCGGGACCCTAAAGGCCGTGTAGTTGGCTTTGGTGGTCGTGCGCTCAATGATGAAATTAAACCTAAATACATCAACTCGCCCGATTCGGAAGTATTCCACAAAAATCAATTACTATATGGGCTATATGAAGGCCGAAAATTAAAAGCAAATGACTGGTTAATGGTCGAAGGATATATGGATGTCATTGCTTTACAGCAATATGGCATTACTGGTGCAGTTGCGACTTTAGGAACAGCAAGTAATACCGAACACCTTAATATCTTATTTAAACAAAATAACCGGATTACGATTGCTTTTGACGGTGATGCTGCAGGTCAAAAGGCCGCACGCCGAACTTTAGAAATTGCATTACCCTTACTCAATGATGGTCGTGAGCTCAAATTCTTTGTATTGCCAAATGACCATGACCCTGACTCTTTAATCCGCCGTGAAGGGGTGGAAAATTTCCAGAAGCTTCTACAGCAAGCTCCTTTACTTTCTGACTTTGTTTTTGCTCATCTTACTGGGCAACATGACATTAGTACGCCCGAAGGTAAGAGTCTTGTTATGGGCGAATTAAGAGAATTGACCGAGTTATTGCCAAAACAAGGGTCTTTTCGCTATCTACTAACCCAATCTTTCCGTGAAAAATTAGGCTTAGGTAAGCGCTTCACTCCACAAATTAGCCACGATGCATCACTATCTTTTAATATTCAAACGAAAGATGAAGACTTTGCAATTGCAATTTTGATGCACCATCCGTTTCTTTATATTCATTTTGAAGGATTAAGGGCTTATATTCCGCAAGATGAGCTGTTGGCTAAAATATTAGCAATTTTAAACCGTATATTTGACGAATTGCCTGATGACCAAGAACTAGCTACCTACTATGTTTTAGGTGCTTGTAGCACTTATTGCCATGAAATTGCAGATATTATGCAAAGGACCAATATTCAAGCCTTAACTCAAGCACCGGAAGTAGCAGATAAACTCGCAAAAGAATATGCTTTAGGCTTACAAGAAAGATATTTACGTCAAAAACTAAAATCTAAAATCTCATTAGTTGAGTCAAGAAACTTAAGACAACAACTCAATGAACTTACCAAACAAATTAGCTTAAGACTTCTTTCTTAACGTTTGGGTTTTCGCTCATGATCAAATACATCCTGTAAATGCTGCTGTAACCATTCAAAATAGTCCGGACTCTCTGCTTTTGCAGCTTCACGCAACAACATAGAGGTCGGATGTATTAGTTTTTGCGTCAAACGATGGGCAAATTGCTGCAACACTTGCTCAGGATTTCCACCATGATGCAGAGCCTCTAATGCATGGGTAAGCTCTCGCTGGCTAATTTCTTCACTATGTTGGCGATAAGCATGAATTGTACTGCCCGCCTCTTTGACTTTTTGATGCGTAATTAGCTGGGTAGCTAGCTGATTAACCATCACCTCAGCTTCAACAGCCGCTTGACGACGTTGAGCCAAGTTTTCATCGATCACACTTTGTAGATCATCTACGCCGTATAAATACACCCCATCAAGCGACTCTACTTTAGGGTCAATATCACGCGGTACAGCTAAATCGACCATTAACATTTGCTGATAACGGCGTTTTTTTAATGCAGTTTTGACATCTGCATAAGCAATAACCTGATGCAAACTACCCGTACAGCTTGAAACAACATCGGCACGATATAGATTCTCAGCCAAATCTGAAAAATCAATAATCTCAACTTCAACTTGATGTGCAATTTCTTGGGCCAATTGATCGGCACGTTCACGGCTACGATTACAAATAATCATCTTAGCAACGCCCATTTCGGCTAAATGCTTGGCAACAAGGCTGTTCATTTCGCCTGCAGCAACCACCATAACCGTTAGTTTTTCAGGTTTACTAAAAACCTGTAAAGCGAGCTGGGCAACTGCATAACCCATTGAAACGGCATGACTACCTACAGCTGTTTCAGAGCGCACACGTTTAGCGGCGTAAAAAGCGTACTCAAATACACTATTTAATTCTGGAGAAACTGTTTGCGCTTCTTTAGACAATGCTAGAGCACTTTTCACCTGCCCTAAAATTTGCGGTTCGCCCAACATGAGTGAGTCCAAACCACTTGCTACACGCATTAAATGTGTGATGGCTTGAGCATTTTCGTAACGATAAACATGATGAATTAACTGCTTTACATCAATATTATTGGCATCGGCTAACCATTTCAGAAGGCTTTCGGCATCTTCCGCCATGGCGTAGACTTCTGTACGGTTACACGTTGAGACAACCACTAAGTCTTTTAAAGACTCGTGATGACGTTGTTCGGCAAGCAAATTACTTAATCGCTCTGCATTGAAAGCAATTTGCTCGCGGAGTTCTACAGAAGCTGTTTGATGGTTGACACCCAATGCAAAGAAAGACATATCAGATCATCATTTCGCTAAATTTATGCTATTGTGCAACATCGGTGTCATAAAAAGCATTACTTTGGATCAATAAAAATTGCGTCAAATGAATAGCCGTATTAATTTTAACGGTGCTTCGATAAGACAGTATTCTACCACATTCTTATTGTTAGGTAGCATGTCCTCATATGTCTATGCACGTCCAGTGCAAGAGACCTATGCCGTGCATTCATTTGATCAGGCTTTACAGCAGAGTATGGTTGCTGAATTTGCCTTAGCTTATGACGATATTCCCACAGCACTGCACAATTACACAGTGCTTGCGATAAAAAGCAACTCAACAACAATTAAACAGCGTGCATTAGACGTTGCACTTGAATATAACGACTTACAAGCTGCATTAAATATTGCAACACATTGGGTTGTTCAAGAGCCTAAAGATGTCCCTGCTTTATTTTATTTATCGCATATTGCGCTAAAAACACATGAATATCAGCTTGCTGCCGAGACTTTAGATAAAATTTTAAAAATAGATCCAACTGCCGATCTTGAACAAATTTTGGCAAGCATTGCACCTGAAAATGCACAGGATCGAGAAGTTTTATTAACTGCTTTACGTTCTAGTGCAGAGAAAGACAACCCATCCATCTTAGCGCTTATTGCCAACCTAGAAGCACAAAATGGTCAGTTAGAACCAGCCTTAAGTACCATTAATCGCGCACTACGCCGTCGCCCTAAAGTGACCAGCTTTATCTTAATGAAAGCCAATTTACTAATCGCACTCAGTGATCAGGAAGGTGCTTTAAAATGGTATGCAAAATCAAGCCGTAAATATAAGAAAAACCTAGATATTCGCCTAGCCGAAGTACGTTATCTCATCCAGATTAATCAACCCCAGCTTGCTCTTGAAAAATTAGAGAAAATTATTGAAAGCAATCCTCATGCTGAAGAGGCTTTGTTTATTGCTGGTTTAACCAGTATTGACCTTAAGCAATATGACAAAGCAGAACAATATCTGGTTGATTTACGCAACTCTGCAAAATATCAAAATGAGGCGTATTACTACTTAGCGATTAATGCTGAAAGAAAACAACATTATGAAACTGCTAAAGCTTACTACCGTTTAGTCGATGGTAGTTTGTATATTGTTTCAAGACGCAATCTCATTGCGATCTATGATAAACAAGAAAACTTACACGACGCTTTACGCTTTTTAACCCAAGAACGAGTCAATTATCCTCAGCATGCAAGCTTTCTTTACCAAGCTCAAGCTGAAATTTTGAAGAAGATGGGCAATAAAAAAGCTGCATTAAATTTATTAGATGAAGCGATCAAAAACTTACCGGATGATCCGGAGCTCATCTATGCAGAAGTTTTATTATTAGACCCTTATACTGACCGCGATAAACTCGATAAAACACTCAAACAATTATTGCAGTTAGAACCCAATAGCCCAACGTACCTAAACGCCTATGCTTATACATTAGCTTTGCAAAATCGTAGGCTTAAGGAAGCACGTCAATATGCCGAACAGGCTTTAGAATATGCCCCTGAACAAGCTTCTATTCTTGATACGCTAGGCTATATCGCATTTTTACAAAATGATTATGAAGCGGCTGCGGAAGCTTTAGGCAAAGCATATGAACTAAGTCATAACATAAATATTGGCATTCGTTACGCTAAGGCACTTTATATGCAAGGATCATTAACTCAGTTCAGTGCCGTGTTACAACAACTGAAACAAAAGCACGCAAATGATCCACAATTACAACAACTTGATGCGTTAATTTTACCTACATCTGCAAAAAAGAGTTAAATTTATGAGCAAACTTGCCCAACTGTGCACAGCGATCTGTGGATCAAGTGTTTTATTTTTAACCGGTTGTCAGCATTTTACTCAACCTAAAGCTGCAGTTACCCACCAAGTACAAGACGAAAAACACTTCAATTTACAAGGTAAAATTGGAGTACGCACTCCCCAACAAACTGGTAGTGCATTCTTTACATGGATTCAACAGCAAGACAATTTCGATATCGAATTAAGCGGTATTTTAGGTGTTGGAAAAACACAAATTCAGGGTAAACCTGGTGAAGTTACTCTAAACAGTGCTAAAACTGGACTGATTACGGCTGCATCTCCTGAAGAACTTTTAGAGCGTGCAACTGGCTGGCAAGCACCAATTACTCATTTAACCAGTTGGATTTTAGCGAAACCTGCAACTTTAAGTGCTCAAATTAGTAAAGATAATGCAAATCGTGTGAGCCAACTCATCGAAGATGGCTGGACAGTTAATTTTAGTTATGATGGTGAACAAACTCTACCAAATAAACTGGTTTTAAAGCAGGCTCTTGCTGAAGATAAAGAAAACCGTATTACAATGGTGATCCAAAACCGCTAATCCTTATTATATAAATCTATGATTCGAGTACCTTCTCCAGCTAAGCTCAACCTGTTTTTGCATATCACAGGACGTCGTGAAAATGGTTACCATGAACTACAAACCATTTTCCAACTTATTGATTTATATGACTGGATGACATTTACGCCTTTATCTGAAGATGAGATTCAGATTGAAGGTTTAGGTGAGGTTCAACTTGAGCAAAATCTGATTTATCGGGCGGCACAGATATTACGCCCTCACGCTCAAAATCCTTGCGGACTCCATATAAAAATTGAAAAAAATATTCCGATGGGTGCCGGTTTAGGTGGCGGTTCTTCCAATGCAGCAACGACGCTTATTGTCTTAAATCAATTATGGCAATGTGGTCTAACTGAAGAACAATTAGCTCAGTTCGGTGTCAAGCTTGGTGCCGATGTTCCAATTTTTATTTATGGGTTAAATGCATGGGCTGAAGGGATTGGTGAACATTTATCATTCATAGACTTAGATCAAAAACAATTCATTGTTTTAAAACCTGATTGTTTTATCAGCACTCAACTGCTTTTTTCACAAAAAACATTGACAAGAGATTCTAAGCCCACTACATTTTGCGCCTATCAGTTAGAACCTTCTAATTTCGGAAATAACTTTGAGCCTCTGGCTAGAGAGTTATACCCTGAAGTTGAAGAAGCAATGCAATATCTCGACCAGTTTGGTCATGCAAAGCTTACAGGTACAGGTGCTTGTGTTTTTGCTGAGGTAACCGATGAAATGAATGTTGATGACATTCTTAAACATGCACCATGTAAAGCTTACTTGGTACATAGTTTAAAAGAATCTCCTTTACGTCATTTTAAAGTTGCAAGTTAGGGGCGTCGCCAAGTGGTAAGGCAGCGGGTTTTGATCCCGCCATCCGTTGGTTCGAATCCAGCCGCCCCTGCCATTTTCCACCTGTAATGATGATTGTATTAGGGGCGTCGCCAAGTGGTAAGGCAGCGGGTTTTGATCCCGCCATCCGTTGGTTCGAATCCAGCCGCCCCTGCCATCTTAATACAGCATCGAATTTAGGGGCGTCGCCAAGTGGTAAGGCAGCGGGTTTTGATCCCGCCATCCGTTGGTTCGAATCCAGCCGCCCCTGCCATTCTCTTATTTAAAAGACAGACTTAATTGCCTTGCTTTTTGTTGATTAACCTTGACATTGCATTGCAAAAATATTAAAGTTCTGCCGCATTAGGGGCGTCGCCAAGTGGTAAGGCAGCGGGTTTTGATCCCGCCATCCGTTGGTTCGAATCCAGCCGCCCCTGCCATCTACTTCATTACATACCAACCGCCAAGGGTGCTTCATGCCCAATCTTGTCGTTTTTAGTGGAAATGCTCATCCACAGTTCGCTCAAAAAGTCGTAAGTCACTTACATATCCCTCTAGGTGCTGCATCAGTCGGTCAGTTCTCTGATGGTGAAATTTCAGTAGAAATTACTGAAAATGTTCGTGGTAAAGACGTATTTATCGTTCAGCCTACTTGTGCTCCAACCAATGACAACCTTATGGAAATCTTGGTTATGGCAGATGCTTTGCGTCGTGCAAGTGCTGGTCGTATTACTGCTGTTATCCCTTATTTTGGTTATGCTCGCCAAGACCGTCGCCCACGTTCTGCACGTGTGCCGATCACAGCGAAAGTTGTTGCAGACATGCTTACCACTGTTGGTATTGACCGTGTCGTAATGATTGACTTACATGCTGACCAAATCCAGGGCTTCTTCGATATTCCAGTCGACAACATCTACGGTACTCCTGCTTTGCTTGCTGACTTACGTCAACAACAACATGACAACCTTATGGTGGTTTCTCCTGACGTTGGCGGTGTTGTACGTGCTCGTGCCGTTGCTAAACAGATGGGTGATATCGATTTAGCAATCATCGACAAACGTCGTCAAAAAGCCAACGAGTCGCAAGTTATGCACTTGATTGGTGACGTAAAAGATCGTGATTGCGTTATCGTAGACGACATGGTTGATACAGCTGGCACATTGTGTAAAGCAGCTGATGCGCTTAAACAATTCGGTGCACGTCGTGTTGTTGCTTACGCAACTCACCCTGTACTTTCAGGTAAAGCAATTGAGAACTTACGTAACTCTGTTATTGATGAGTTAGTTGTAACTGACACAATTCCTCTTTCTGAAGAAGCATTAAACTTAGGCAAAATTCGCCAAGTTTCTGTTGCTAGCATGGTTGCTGAAACGATTCGTCGTATTAATAACGAAGAGTCTATCAGCGCGATGTTCGATAGTTTATAATATTGCAGCTTTTTTCTTAACCCTAGCTTTGGCTGGGGTTTTCTATCACTAAACTGGTCGCAAGTTTAGTTTATTTAATCTTTAATGAGGATTTATCTCATGGCAAACTTCGTATTAAACGCTCAAGCGCGTGCTGAAGACAAACAAGGGAAAGGTGCGAGCCGCCGCCTTCGTCGCGAATCTTTAGTTCCAGCTATCATCTACGGTGGTAACGCTGAGCCTGTAGCAGTTACTTTAGAACTTCGTGAGCTTGTAAAAGCTTTAGAAAGCAACGCTTTCTTTGAAGAAGTTGTTGAAATCAAAGTAGGTGACAAAGTTGAAAACGTTAAAATCCAAGCGTTACAACGTCACCCAGCTAAAAACACTCCTATGCACGCTGACTTCAAACGCGCATAAGTGTTTAAAGGCGTAGATTAGTGTCAAATATTTCGCTAATTGTTGGTTTGGGCAATCCTGGTTCAGAATATGCCCAAACCCGCCATAATGCAGGTTTCTGGTTCGTCGAACAGCTTGCAGATAAATATGGCATTACATTAAAAAATGATCCAAAATTTCACGGAATCAGTGGTCGTGGTAATATAGAAGGGCATGATGTTCGCTTACTTCTACCTATGACTTATATGAATCGTTCCGGACAAAGTGTTGTTCCTTTCTCAAAGTTCTATCAAATTGCTCCTGAAGCAATTCTGATTGCTCATGATGAACTTGATATGAACCCTGGTGTAATTCGCCTCAAAACAGGCGGTGGACACGGCGGTCATAACGGTTTACGTGATATTGTCCCGCATATTGGCCCAAATTTTCATCGTTTACGTATTGGTATTGGACATCCTGACTCAAAAGAAAGAGTTTCTGGACATGTGCTCGGGAAAGCACCAAGTAGTGAACAAAGCCTGATGGATGGAGCAATTGATCATGCTCTCTCTAAAGTAAAGTTACTTGTTCAAGGGCAAGTACCACAGGCCATGAATCAAATTAATGCGTATAAACCAGCTTAAATTGTTGAACAATCAAGCTTGCTATCTTGCTTTTTTAGGAGCAAAATGCGCATCAGCCACCTAGCCGGCGGCAAAGGCGAAAGATTTCACCATAAGATCTTCATCTTAGATCTACTCAGGAGACGCTAGCCATGCTATCTCGTTTATTAAAATGCAAAATTCACCGTGCAGTTGTAACCCATGCTGAACTTCACTATGAAGGTTCTTGTGCAATTGATGGCGTATTGATGGACTTAGCTGGTATTCGTGAATACGAAGAAATCCACGTTTGGAACGTAACTAATGGCAAGCGCTTCACAACTTACGCAATTCGTGGTGAAGATAACTCTGGCATTATTTCAGTAAATGGCGGCGCTGCTCACCAAGCAGATGTGGGCGATTTAGTTATTATTGCTACTTTTGGTGATTTCACAGAAGCTGAAGCAAATGCCCATAAACCACGCTTGGTATATGCAAACCCAGATAACACAGTTAATCACACAGCGAACTGTATTCCGGTGCAAGTTGCCTAATTAAAGATTTAAAAATAATAAAAAGCCCGTAAATACGGGCTTTTTTATAAGACTTTATAAACTTCTGGCAGTTCCCTTCCACCAGCTCTGTTGCTGCTTACAATTTAGAGGCTGTAGCTCTTCTCCACGTAAATCAAATAAAATCGCCTCTCCTTTTGCATTTACCTTAAATTCAGCATATTTCGCTTTCTCATAGCAATGAGCTAAGCCTTCGGCGAATAAGAAACTTCGAGAAGCTGGGTACAAAGATTGATAGTGATTGTCTGGATTTTTTAAAATTAAATTCTGCTCATTAGATAAAGATTTAGGGTCTAAAACCGTACGGATCACTCGATTTCGTGAATCTAAAATAACTTTTGCTGGAACAGAAGCATGATTAAAAATCACCTGATCTAAAGCTTCACTTTCACTTCCTGTCAAAGCTTTGAGAGATTGTAAATTTAATTCATAAGCCAGCGCCATGTAGTCTCCTTGTAGAATAGAACGGGGATCAACTGGTTTCAGCTTAATAAAAATACTTTTACTCTGATGCAAGTGCCATTCATTTTTCATGACTAAACCTGCAAAAAATAATACAGTGACTACTGCAAGCATAAGAGAGAAATGCTTTTTCATTACTTTCCCCCCTTAATACAATTAATTTTAGCTTCTTTCATAAGTAGCCCATATAGAGCCAGCAATATAATGCCTGACACCAAGATTGAGGCACTTTTAGCTAAAAAACTTAATTGTAAACTGTAATAAAGTTGCCAAAGCACAAAGGCAAATACTATGAGCGTAACACCGTAAACAATGCGATCTTTATTTTTTAAAGCCCATGTCAAAATAACAAATAAGATGAATACTTCAAAATAACCGAGTGCAATAAGTAATATACCAAAAACTAAAAAGGCAAAAAAAGTTATACCGTGAAGTTGCCGATAGAGAAAGAAAAAACTAAAGCATAATAACCATACGCACGGCAATGCATAAAGGAACCATAGTGACTGATCAGCCGAATCAACAAGTGCTAATCCTATAAAGGTATCAAAAAATGAACTCACCAAAATTACAACGAGCGTACATAAAAAGATACTTCGCTTATACGATACGACCGCTTTACTTCCTATCAGTAGTACCGAGCTAAAAACCAAATAGTTAAGTAAGACTAAATTTAAATAAGTCTGAGTAGAGTTTAAGGACCATAATGAATGATCCATTTGTAGTAGATAGATTACTGCTATACCATAAGTTGCAAGCATTTGAATTAAAATAAAGAACCAGTGAGGCTTAAGAAAATAACTAATACATAAAATAAAGATCTGGGCAATCAATACCCATAAAATTTGATCTGTTTCAGAACCAAGATGGAATAAAAAAGCAGTCTGTCCACTCACAAATAAACAATATGCAAACTGCCGGATGAAATAACTTTGCGATTTTGTTAGTAAAGTTATAGCTACAGCAACAAAGATGATTCCAATAATTAAGGAAATAGTCTCCCAAAACACCAAAGTAAATGCTGCAAGCGCTAGACCAGCAAGCCAAGCACCAATTGCCAAAGGAATGATATAAAAACGGCTTTGACGGAAAATCTTGATTAAGAAATAACTAATGAGTGTAAACCAAGTAAAAATAATCCCCGCGATCAATAAAAAGATGAACTCATTAGAATCTTTAAATAGTTGATTAATACCATCCACAAGCCATATGGTAGCCGTCACACCAAGAACAGCAGCCATTAAACTGGCACACAACTGATCATCTTTAGTAAAAAAATAATAAAAAGCGATGATTCCTAGAAAAAAAGCCGAGATCAGATAAGGTAAATTTTCACTTGATAGGAATTGAATCATTCCTGTTATTGAAATAACAGCAAACCAAGCAATAAAAATAAAACGTAAAGCCGTATATTTCTTTTGACAGATCCAAAACTGCACAAGACTTAATAGATTTAGAGCAAAAAGATAAAGATAGGGAAATTTTTCTGCCCAGAAAGTCTGTTTAAAAAATAAAAATAGGGTGAGTTGGCTTGTAATACAAATTAAAGCAAAGATTCCAATATTTGGTCGATATAGCCACGGCAATAAAAGCAAAGTCCAAATCAAGAAAAGTAAATAACTGTCTGCACCAGTTTGATAAACTTGCCCAATTACAGCCAAACTCAAACCGACCATTAAGCCGCAGATGCCATGTAAAGTTTGCCTTACTCCCTCACTTAAAGTCTTTTTGATACTCACCCAAGCTATCATAAGTAATATAACAGGTGGAATAATGAGTTGAATGCTATCTGGAAGCATCAACCAATTAGCAGCAATTAAGTACAGAATACTGAGCGCCATAAATACATAACTGAAAATATGGAGATGCTGAATAAATAAAGTATTCCTAAAAGGATAATAATCTCTTATCTGCATGAAACACCTGTTTTATTTATAATTTTCTAGAAAAAACATAACATTCACTTTTAAGCTCAACAAGTAAGCTCTTGTTAAAAAGCCTATTTCAATTTATGAAAATACTTATTCATAAAGAGACTTAGCATTCTACAAAAGCATCTAGCCAATTTTGCCAAGCGCGCTATAATAAAACCCATCGCTTCAGGGCGGGGTGTAATTCCCCACCGGTGGTAAAGTTAATTTTTATTGTTAAATTAACAAGCCCACGAGCTTAAATTATGTAATTTGAGCAGATTTGGTGAAACTCCAAAGCCGACGGTATAGTCCGGATGAAAGAAGACGACGAACTGGAATAAATCCATTTTATTTCAGTGCCAGCCTGTTTTTGCATCAGTCCTGAAATGTTCAACCGTATTCTTACGAGAGCGTTTCATTATGTCTAGTTTAATTCAACCAGAACTTTTTTTCTCAGCCCTCTCTCCTGCTGAGCAACGCATTCAACAAGCATTAGAAGATATCCGTCAAGGCAAACCTGTCTTGGTGATGGATGACTTCGATCGTGAAAATGAAGCAGATTTAATTGTTGCAGCAGAAACCCTAACTGTTGAGACCATGGCACGTATGATTCGTGATGGCTCAGGTATTGTATGTTTATGCCTTACTGAAGAGTTAGCTGATCATCTTGAACTTCCACCAATGGTTTCTCAAAACTCAAGTCAGTTTCATACTGCATTTACAGTGACTATTGAAGCTGCTCAAGGCGTTACCACTGGCGTTTCTGCTAAAGACCGTGTAACCACAATTAAAACTGCTATTAAAGATGGTGCTGTTGCAAGTGATCTTAACCGTCCAGGCCATGTTTTCCCATTACGCGCACGTAATGGTGGCGTGCTTACCCGTCGAGGTCATACGGAGGGGACTATTGATCTAGCAAGATTAGCTGGTTTAAAACCTGCTGGAGTATTATGTGAATTAACCAATCCGGATGGGACAATGGCATCAGGAATTCAAGTTTTAGCATATGCTCAAACTCATCATTTAACCGTGATTACAATTGAAGAGCTTGTACAATATCGTCAACAACACGGTATTTAAAAATAAATAAAAAGGTTTGACTTGTTCACTTGCAGGTCAAACCTCTAAGTTATAATTCTTGAAATTTAAGAAACTTTCTTTTGTGCGGCCTGTTCTTCAACATAATCTAAAAGTTCAGAAAATTTTGTAATCTTTGCTTTAGGTTGTGCTTGAGTAAGTTCTTCTGGTGTCCCATAACCATAAGACACCGCTACCGCTTCAATACCATTATGACGGGCGCCTAAAACATCATATTGACGATCACCCACCATCAAGCATTCTTCTGGGTTTAATTGCTCACGTTCAAGAATATAATGGATAAGCTCAGCTTTATTGGTCCGCTCACCCGTTAATTCACTACCGTAAATTTGTACAAAATATTGGCTTAATTCAAAATGATCTAAAATTCGTTTTGCATAAATCGTTGGTTTAGCAGTAGCAACGAACAACCGATACCCTTCTGCTTTTAAGGCCTTAAGTGTTTCCGCAACAGATGGATATACTTCATTTTCAAATAAACCAATCACCGAGAAACGCTCACGGTAAGCAAGTAAAGCTTGCTCAGCTAGTGCATCATCTTGAGTAGCTAATAATTTTGCTAATGACGCTTTTAAAGGTGGGCCAATCGTCCAATCAATATTTAAATTGGCAGCTAATGGATAACCTAACTTATCCATTGCATAACGAATTGATGTATGGATACCAACTTTAGGGTCTGTTAAGGTTCCATCTAAATCAATCAAAATATGTTTTATAGCCATTCAATCACTAACCCAGTAAAGTATTTAATTCAATTGGTCGAGAGTTTAATTAAACTCTCTTATACTAACGTAAATTTAAATTGAAAAGGAAATAACCGTGCGTCCAACCGTACTTTGTTTCTCGGGTTTAGACCCTTCAGGTGGTGCAGGTTTACAAGCCGATATTGAAGCGATTGGACAAAGTGGTGCACATGCAGCAATTGCATGTACAGCCCTCACCATTCAGAATTCTCAACAAGTATTTGGCTTTGAAGCAACCTCAAAAGAACTATTATTAGCCCAAGCAAATGCTGTTGTAGGCGATTTACCCATTAAATGTGTTAAGTCTGGCATGCTAGGCACTACTGATAATATTGCGGCTCTAGCCGAATTTTTACGTGCTCATCCTGACTATCAATATGTACTTGATCCTGTTTTAGTTGCAAACAGTGGCGGTTCATTAGGAGACCAAGCAACTTTAGTTAAAGCATTTGTGGAGCTTATTCCTCTAGCGACACTCATTACTCCAAATACAGTTGAATTGCGCGCTTTAACAGGCGTTACCGATTTAGATCAAGCAACCCAAAAGTTATTTGAAATGGGTGCCAAGGCCGTATTGGTGAAAGGTGGACACGAAGATACACCTAACTTTATTAAAAATAGTTTATATATTGATGGCGAGCTTGCAGCAAGTAGTACATGTCCGCGCCTTGAAGGTGAATATCATGGCTCAGGTTGTTCATTAGCGAGTTTTATTGCAGGTCGTTTAGCTCTAGGTGACTCTTTAAAAATTGCAGTTCAACATGCAGAAACATGGTTATTTGGTGTGTTAAAAAATGCTGAAACACCTGTACCCAATGGACAAAAGATTCCAAAACGGTTTTAACCAATAAATAAAAAAGGCGCTTTAAGCGCCTTTTTTATATTCCTATTATTGAGGAATACGTAAAACTTGTCCTGGAAAAATCTCATCTGGATCTTTCAGCATTGGTTTATTCGCTTCAAAGATTTTTTGATATTGATTGGCATCACCATAAAATTCTTTTGCAATCTTTGAAAGATTATCACCAGATTTCACTGTATAAAATTTGCTTTCTGGCTCAGGAGTTGCAACAGTCATCTGGTCATCTACTTGTGCCACATGATCTACATTACCCACAATAAGAATGATTTTTTCTTTATCTGCTTGGCTTTGGACTTGCCCTTTAATAATAGCAGTGTCAGTTGAGCCATTATATGTTACAGATAAGCCTTCCACCCCAAGGCCTAAGCTTTTAATCAATCCCAATAATTTATTCGCAATTTCTTGTGCAGAAGGTTCTGCTGGTGTTGCTGGAGCTGCTTGTGGTTCTGCTGGCGCGGTATTTTTCTTACCAATACCTTTTACAAAATCAAAAAGACCCATTTTTTAGTCCTCATATTATTGTTTATAGTAAAGTCATTAAACTGACCCTTATTGTTATACTTGAAAAAAGAGATGCCTCTGCTATCAATTGAGGTTGATCTTGTAAAAATATGTATCTCTATCAACTATCTTACCCGTATAAAAAAAGCCACCTTACGGTGGCCTTCTTTTTTAATCAGCAATATGCGAATTAACCAAGTTTTTTAGTTACATAGTCAATTGCAGATTGAACTGTAGTGATTTCGTTTGAATCTTCATCAGGGATAGTGATGTCGAAGTCATTTTCGAAAGACATAACAAGTTCAACTAAATCTAAAGAGTCAGCACCCAAGTCATCCATGAAAGATGCTTCGTTTTTAATCTCTTCAGCTTTAAGACCAAGTTGTTCTGCAACCGCTTGTTTAACGCGTTGTTCGATATCGCTCACAGGAATTCTCCTCATTGCTTGTGGCGTTTGATTTGCCACTAGTTTAATTGAATATAAAAATTTTTAAAAGTTTATACATCGGCGTTAGGCCATGTATAAACCACCATTTACATGTAATACCGTACCGGTAATGTAACCTGCTTTATCACTTGCAAGGAAACTCACCGCATTTGCGATATCTTGTGGCTCGCCTAAGCGATTTAAAGCCACTTGATCACTCATTTTTTTGCGAATGTCTTCACTAAGTGCATCTGTCATTTCTGTTGCAATAAAACCTGGTGCCACACTGTTTACAGTGATTTGGCGGCTACCCATCTCTTTTGCAAGA
Source organism: Acinetobacter sp. FDAARGOS_559 (assembly GCF_003940475.1). Classification (NCBI taxonomy): domain Bacteria; kingdom Pseudomonadati; phylum Pseudomonadota; class Gammaproteobacteria; order Moraxellales; family Moraxellaceae; genus Acinetobacter; species Acinetobacter sp. FDAARGOS_559. The sequence continues at coordinate 3,279,373 of NZ_RKJG01000005.1, read as the reverse complement.
CTACGGCTAAATGCTTCAATACCTGCTTTAGCAGCAGAATAATTCGCTTGGCCTGGGTTTGCAAAGTGAGCTACAACAGAACTGATATTAATAATTCGACCAAAACGTGCTTTCGTCATACCCTTAAGCACACGTTTAGATAAACGATAAACGGCTTTAAGGTGGATATTGAGGATGTCATCCCAATCATCTTCCGACATACGAAGCAACAAATTGTCTTTCGTAATACCTGCATTGTTAACGAGAACAAGTACAGGACCATAGTTCTGTTCAATATGAGACACGACTGCTTCAATCTCATCGAGATTACGCACATCGAGAGCCAAACCTGCACCTTGTTCACCAAAGCTATCAGTTAGCTTTTGTGCACCAGATTCAGAAGTCGCAGTACCTACGACAAAATAACCGTCTTGAATAAGTTGCTGGGCAATTGCAGCGCCAATGCCCCGACTCGCGCCCGTTACTAATGCAACTTTGCGTTCTTGTGTCATGCAATTTTTCCTTCTGCCACTAAAACAGCATTTAGGGCATCTTCCATTTTGCTCTTACTATCAATAGAAAAAGCTTTTTCAATATTTGGTAAACGCTTTGCGAGATTACTCAATACTGTACCTGGACCACACTCAACAATGTACTGAATACCTTGGTCTTGTAGAGACTGCATGGTACGTGTCCATTGTACAGACTGGTACAATTGTGCTGTTAAAGCCTGACGTAATTGAGCAACATCGGTAGCAATTTCCGCGTTGTCATTTTGTATTACAGGAATGGTAGGTAGCTCAATGGCAGTTTGTTCCAAAGCTTCTGCAAATTTTTCTGCTGCCGGCTTCATCAATGAACAATGTGATGGAACAGAAACCGGTAAAGCAATTGCTTTAGCAGATTGTTCTTTTGCCAATGCCATAACTTGCTGTACAGATGCAGTACTACCAGCAATCACAACTTGACCTTGTGAATTATAGTTTGCTGCTTCAACTGAACCTTGGCCTGATGCAGACACGCTTTGGCACAATTCAACTACTTTATCATCAGCTAAACCAAGAATAGCAGCCATAGCGCCTTCCCCTTGAGGAACAGCATTTTGCATGAGTTTTCCACGCAAATTAACTAACTTAACTGCATCCGCCAAACTCATTGAACCTGCTGCAACTAAAGCGCTGTATTCACCTAAAGAGTGACCTGCAAGGTATTTAGGGGCTAAACCACCTAAATCTAACCATAAACGCCATAAAGCAATACTGGCAGTTAATAATACAGGCTGGGTATTTTCTGTTTGGTCTAAACCTTCACCACTTTGTGCAATGTGCCAAAGATCAAATCCTAGCGCGTCTGAAGCTTCGGCAAAAGTTTGCCCAACTCCACTAAACTGTTCTGCGAGTTCAGCGAGCATACCAACTTTTTGTGAACCTTGACCTGGAAACACAAATGCAGTTTTTGTGGCTAAAGCTACTTGTTCAAGACGTTTAGCAGACATAAGAAATCCTTTTTGGGTTTTCACTCATTTCTCTGGAGCGGAAATTTAACATTTAATTTGTATATTTATAATTGCGAAAAACAACAAAAAAAGGGAGCTTTCGCTCCCATTTTTTCTATACTTAAGCATCACGCTTAATGCATATCATGCAATTATTCAGCATCAGCTGCTTTAGCGAATAATTGGCGACCACGGTAGAAACCGTCTTTAGTCACGTGGTGACGACGATGAGTTTCACCAGTTGCTTGGTCTACTGTTAATGCATTCTCGGTTAAAGCGTCATGTGAACGGCGCATGTCACGGCGAGAGCGACTTTTACGGTTTTGCTGAACGGCCATGATGGCTCCTTACAAAGATCGAAAAAATGGATCAGAACAAATTCAGTTGTCTTATCCCATAATCATAACACAAATTATGAGTTAAGTTTACCCTTCAAACCTGCCAAAACATCAAACGGATTATCCCGTTTCTCTTCGACAACGTTCTGAATGGTAGGTTGATGTTTATGTTCACAAGCATCATGCTTGGGAGATAAAGGCATCAACAATAACAGTTCATCTTCTAGTAATGCGAGTAAGTTGATCGAGGCAGGTGTATCAAAATCACCTTTTGTCGAAGACTCACTTTCACCTAAAACGATGAAATCAGCATCCTCATCCAAGCGCTCTATCAGTGACTCATCATCTACAAGTGCAATATGAAAGTCAGAAACAATTGGCATTTCAACAGGTTCCAAACAACGTTGGCACTCCATTGGAACTTTTGTTTCCATGTGACCATCTAACCACACAATGCGATGATAGGCATCCATTGATAGCTTACAGTCTATGTTGATCAATTGGTTATCAATTGACCCAACAGCTTCACGAGCAATACGAGCAAAGCGAGACAATGGCAGTTGACCTGACCATGTAAAGCCTTGTTCAGCCCATTTAAACGGCTCAATCTGTGCCGGAAAGGTATTTGCTGACATAATTAAGGCGGCAATTCTACAAATTCATCGGTACTCTGTCAAAGATTAAGATACAATTTTGTACTTCTTTAGACAGAACTCGGGGTAAATTAAGCAATGCACCTGTTGCAGCCGCAACCTGAAGTTAACACTTCATTACTCGTTTGCACCCATTCAACCCACCAGAACCCTCTTTTACCTGACGTGGTGCAACTCTCACCATGGCCAAGCTCAAAATTAGAGTCTGAGCAAGTTGATTGGCTTATTTTACACTTTAATCACTGGTTTTCCCACCATAATGTGACATTAGTTCGTGGAGAATTTGAACCAGAATATTTCCCGGCGAACGATCATGAGCCAGCGAAAATTCAATTTGCTCATGGTTTTTTCAATAGTGCTCTTCACGAAATTAGCCATTGGACGATTGCAGGTGCAAAACGTCGCCTATTACCCGATTTAGGTTATTGGTATGCGCCAGATGGCAGAACTAAAGAACAGCAAGATTTATTTGAACAAGTAGAAATCAAACCTCAAGCTATTGAATGGTTATTTGCACAGTCTTTTGGCAGAAAATTCAGAGTCTCGCTAGATAACCTTACGGGCGATGGTGGAGATGGCAGAAAGTTTAAAGATAATGTTTATGCCCAAGTTCAACGTTACTTTTCTGGTGAAGCAAAGCTGCCTGCCGATGCAGCAAGATTCATTGAATGTATTTGCCAATGTACGCGAGCAGGTGCAGCATTACAATTAAATGAATTTAAACGTGAACTCCTTGATTAAATGACAAAAAAACTACGTAAGTTACTTGCTTCACAAGTTTGAAAGGTCTAATACTATTTTTAATAATGGCGTGATGGAGTCTCTAAAATATGCTGCATTTACATGTACATCCTGAAAATCCACAGCAACGCCTCATTGAGCAAGCGGTTGAGCGTATTCGTGCCGGAGACGTTGTGGTCTACCCTACCGATGCTGCCTATGCAATCGGATGCCAGATTGGTAATAAAAATGCGATGGAACGGATTGCCCAGATTCGTGGTTTAGGTCCTAAACATCAATATGCAATTATGTGTTGCGATTTATCAGATATCGCGACTTATGCCAAAGTTGATAATGCGACGTACCGTTTATTAAAGGCAAATACACCAGCAATCACCACTTTTATTTTATCGGCAACCAGTGAAGTTCCACGTAGGTTAATGCACCCTAAAAAGAAAACGATTGGTCTACGTATTCCGAGTAATCCAATTTGTCAGGCTTTATTAAAAGAGCTCGGTGAACCTTTACTCACCAGTACATTAATTTTACCGGGGCAAGAAGATCCACTAGATGATCCTTACGATATTGAAAATCAATTAGCTAAGCGTATTGATGTCTTTATTGATGGTGGTTTTGGTACTTTAACAACCACGAGTATTGTTGATTTATCAGGTGAACATCCTGAAATTATTCGTTGTGGTGTCGGTGATGTAAGTGCTTTTGAATAAGCACTTACTTTTCATTTTTTACCAATAGTTTAAAAAAAAGCATTATCAAGAAAAAAAATACTCTTTATTTAGTTTGGATTTTTTTTACACTTTAGCCGTTAAGCAATTTATTAAAAGTCACAATTCCTTTAGAATGCTTCTCACTATCTGCTGTTCTTCTGCTACAGCTCTTATTGACTTGAAAAACAAGTCTCATGCTTTTGAAAATTCGCGTGGCTTATAATCGTAATGAACCAATCACTTCATCAATCCATGGAAGACGTTCCACACATCCGTGTTTTAGATGAGTGGCACGATACGATTCCTGAGGATCTTTATATTCCTCCAGCTGCCTTTGAGATTTTGCTCGAACAGTTTGAAGGACCACTCGACTTTTTAATTTATCTGATTCAAAAAAACGGTTTTGATCTCATCCAGCTTGATATTGCTCCTATTGCAACTCAATATTTGGCTTATATGGATAGTATGAAATCCTTAAACATTGAGCTGACTGCCGACTATATGGTCATGGCTGCTTTATTGGCTGATTTGAAATCTCGCTTACTTTTACCTAAGCCTACTGTCGTAAGCATCGAAAAAGATCCTAAACAGGATCTTATTGATCGACTCGAAACTTATTTACGCATTAAACAAGCCGCTGAACGTTTAGGCCAAATGCCAGTTCTTGACCGTGATACATTCAGTGCCAATGTAAGCTTAGGTCATATTGCACCTGTTTATGAAGGTTATGATGTTTCAGCATTACACGATGCTTTGTTCTGTGTATTTAACCGTCCGGAACCTGTAACACACACAATTGCGCAAGAGCCTGTACTGTTAGAAGAACGTATTGCTTATATTGAAGAGAAATTAGAGTCAGGCGACGTGTTAAGTTTTAAAGAATTACTTAATCCCCAACAAGGCCGTATGGGAATGGTTGTAACTTTTATGGCTGTTTTAGAATTGACCCGACAACAAAAGATTAAGATTATTGCTACAGGAGTTGAAGCTCCACTAGCTATTCAAGGGTCTTCAATATGAGCAGTTTTGAACAAAATAATAATGATTTGTCATTAGCCGATATTCATCATGAAGTTTTATTACAGCTTGAAGCCATTATTTTTGCGAGTGAAGCGCCTGTCTCAATTGCCCGTTTAAAAGAAGCATTTAATAATCAATATAACAAACAACAGCTTCGTCAGCTTTTACAACAGCTTGCCCTTTTACAACATGGCCGTTCCATTGAGTTGATTGAAACTGCGCAGGGCTTTCGTTTTCAGGTAAGATCCAAATATCGCAATATCATTGCGCAGATTTGGCCAGAGCGACCAACAAAACTGTCGCCATCATTACTAGAAACGTTGGCTGTCATTGCGTATCATCAACCGGTCACACGTGCTGATATTGAACAAATTCGTGGTGTATCTAATAATAGTCAGATTCTCAGAACGCTATTTGACTGGAACTGGATTAAAGAAGCCGGTTTTAGAGATTTACCCGGAAGACCTGCGTTGCTAATTACAACGCCTCAATTTCTGAATGCTTTTGGTCTAGCCTCTCTAGGCCAATTGCCTCCCCTGCAGAACGCCAAGGAAGCATTTATGGCTCTCGATGCAAATGCACCGAAGTCATAAAGAGGTGGACTGTTGATCATTATGTCTAAGGTTGTGCTGTCATGAGTGAAAAATTGCAAAAAGTATTAGCGCGAATCGGATTAGGTTCTCGCCGATATATGGAAGAGGTTATTGCCGCAGGACGCGTGAGTGTGAACGGCCGCGTTGCCCAAGTTGGCGAGCGCATTGAACCAGGCGATGAATTACGCATTGATGGCCGTAAAGTTCAGTTCCAGATCGAAGATGAAATTCGTCGTCGTGTACTGATTTATTATAAACCAGAGGGTGAAATCTGTTCACGTAATGACCCTGAAAAGCGTCCAACCGTATTTGATCATTTACCACAAATTGCAAATGACCGTTGGGTAATGGTAGGCCGTCTAGATATTAACAGTACAGGTTTATTACTTTTTACAAACGATGGCGAGCTTGCTAACCGCTTAATGCATCCATCTAATGAAATTGAACGTGAATACGCTGTACGTGTAATGGGTGAAGTAACACCTCAATTACGTCAAAACATGGTCAATGGTGTAGAGCTTGAAGATGGCCCTGCCAAATTTGAATCTTTCTCTGAAATTGGTGGTGAAGGTATTAACCGCTGGTATCAAGTTGTAGTGAAAGAAGGCCGTAACCGTGAAGTACGCCGTATTTTTGAATCACAAGGCCTTAAAGTAAGCCGCTTATTGCGTACTCGCTACGGTACTGTCATTTTACCACGCGAATTACGGACTGGTCGCTGGATGGAACTCGACAAAACTGACATCGATAACTTGGCAAAATCTGTTGAGTTAAAACCACGTCAAGGTACAGGCTTATTTGGTATGGCAAAACGTCGCACCGAACGTATGACAGAAAAGCCAATGGCAGCACGCCGTGGTGGTTACTTACGTCAGCAACGTCGTGATGATGAAAAAGAAGCGCCAGCTAACACAGGCAATCAGCGCAAATCGACTGGTTTTAACCGTGGATTTAAAAAGTTCTAAGTAAAGTTTTTAAATCAAAAAACCGCTCTAAATTGAGCGGTTTTTTTATGGCCTACTTTTTTAATTAATTCATTTTTGCTAGTTCAATCCATTCAGCTTCAGGGAAATGAATCGCTATATAATCCTTCAAATAATTTGAAGTATCTTGAGAGATTAATGGATCTTTTGATTCATCTTTTAGATTGTAAACCAAAGCTTTTAATTTCAGACCACGTGACTTAAGTGCCTCGAGACTAAGCAATGTATGGTTAATACTCCCCAAACGACCAGACGTCACCAAAATAACAGGAAACTGATGCTGAGCAACGTAATCAATAGTAAGTAAACTGGTGGTTAAGGGTACCATTAAGCCACCTGCACCTTCTAACAATACAATTTCAAAACGCTCAGCCAATGTTTGAGTCGCATTCTCAATTTTTTGAAAATCGATCTCTCGGTTATCAAGACGCGTTGCTAAATGAGGTGAAGCAGGATAACTAAAGATTTCCGGCATAGTCAGCTTGTCATGATCTTCCTGAAACCAACCTTGCCCCATAATTTCACGATGCTTCTGGATATCCTCAGAGATATCAGCATTACCTGTTTGAATAAGTTTTTGGGTAATCACTTTTTTACCCTGCTCAGTCCATAATTTTGCTAAAAAACCTGTTGCGTAGGTTTTACCAATTTCGGTATCAATCCCACTCACAAAATAGATCTGGCCACTCATTTACTTCATTCTCCGGGCAATACAATAAATCGGGTGATATGTTAGGGAGTACCCCTCGGTGTGCTTAAACCGGTCATAATCTTGATAAAACTGCTGTAAAGATTGCTTAGTCCAACGATGCTGAGCAGTTGCCGTTACACCTGTTGCTTTTAAATGCTGCAACACAGCTTTAGGCGAATCGAAATAAAGCTGAGTTTCTGACTGTGCCAAATGCAAAATCTCAAAACCAGCCTGAGTTAAGGCACTATTCCAATTTTCAAGATTCCAATAATTTAAACCTTGTCCGGTTAGCTCTTTAATTTCAATGAGGTTTTTAGGACCAAATGTTGAAAAGCATAGCCAGCCTTGCTCATTTAAAGCAGCATCGCAATGTTGAAGTAACCGTGGTAAATCTTGCATCCATTGCAAAGCTGAACCGGAAACAATCATATCGAGCTGCTGAGGGAGTTCTAAGGTTTCAACGTCTCCAATTAACCATTTCACATGTTCTTCATGATTAAAGTGCTGTTGCACCTCTGCATACAAATCATTTAAAACTAAATCTTCAATTTGAAAAGATTCAACAAGCAGACGAGTTAAATTGCCAGAACCACAACCAATTTCAAAGACACGTGACATCGTGCTTGGACAAAATTGCTTTAGTAAGTTCGTTAAGTTTTGGCAAATTTGTTTTTGGACAATTGCATGCTTTGAATAGCTTTGCCCTGCTTTAGCAAAACGTTGGGCAACCAAATTTTTATTCAAACTCACAGGAAACTCACCAAGGCTTCAAGTTCATGTTGCTCAACCATTGATGTTAAGGAAATGCGCAAACGCGAACTATTTTTAGGTACTGTTGGTGGACGTACAGGCATGGCATAAAAACCGCTTTCCTGAACCTGTTTCGCCTTATCGATAGCAGCCTGACTCTCTCCCACAATCACTGGAATAATATGGCTGGTCGATGGACTCACATACCCCTTTTGCACCACTGCTTGTTGAAGATATTGGCTAATATTTTTTAAATGTTCACGTTGAGATTGAGCCATTAATACTTTTTTAAAAATAAAATTTGCCCATGCCATAACAATCGGAGGTTGTGCGGTACTAAAAATAAGCGGACGCATTTTATTAATGAGATAATCTTTAATAATTGGATGGCAAATAATATAACCACCGACTGCGGCTAGCGCTTTACCCAAGGTACCAACTAGAAAATCAATTTCCTGAATTACATTATATTGTTCGGCACACCCTAAACCTTGCTGTCCACGTACGCCAATTGAATGCGCTTCATCGACATATAACATGGTTTTAGCAAAGCGTTTTTTAAGCTGGACTAAAGCGGTTAAATCTGTTTCATCGCCATCCATACTAAAAATACTTTCCGTGACCACAATGATTCGTTCAATCTGGTCATCATCATGATACTTTTGTAGAAGTTGCTCTAAATGCTGAAAATCATTATGTCGATAGCGCACATACTGGGCACCAGACAAACGAATCCCATCAATCATACTGGCATGAACTAACTTATCTGCCAGAATTAAAGTTTTACTATCAGCAACAGCGGGCAAAATACCAATATTCATATGGTAGCCACTATTGAATAATAGAGCCGCCCGACCACCAAATGCTTGGCTTAGGCTATTTTCCAACTGTTCATATTCATCAAAATTGCCCGTTAATAAACGTGAAGATGAAGAACTAAAATAGCTGCGTTCTAATGGATAGCAATCTAAAAATTCTTGGCGAAGATCAATATCAGCTGCCAACCCAAGATAGTCATTTGAAGCTAAGTTGAGCATCGTTTTATTTTGAATCGTAATAAAACGGCCATGCTGCACATTTTGGGTAAATTGTCTGAAATTACCTTGTCGTTTTAACTCATCTAACTCTGTAGCAAAATGATCGAGCAATGACATCTTAATGTGCCCCCTGCATCGTTTTAACTACTTCAACCAACTGTTCGAGCAAGCCACTTAACTCTTGTTGAGTGATGACATAAGGCGGCATGACATAAACTAATTTTCCAAAAGGACGAATCCAGATTCCACGCTCTACAAATTGTTGCTGTAAAGTTTTCATATCGACATTAAAGGTGAGTTCCACTACACCAATTGCACCGAGCACTCGTACATCAGCAACATAATCAAGCTGATTTAAAGGCATTAAATATTGGCTAAGCTGTTGCTCAATTCGCTTAATATTGGCCTGCCAATCTTGCTCAATTAATAATTGCGTACTTTTTAAAGCAACGGCACAAGCGAGCGGATTGGCCATAAAAGTTGGGCCGTGCATAAATACCCCAGCCTCACCGCGACTAATGGTTTCTGCTACATGCTTTGTCGTTAAGGTCGCAGACAAAGTCATATAACCGCCTGTTAACCCTTTACCTAGGCACATAATATCTGGCTCAACTTGTGCATGTTCCCAAGCGAAAAGCTTACCTGTACGACCAAAACCAGTGGCAATTTCATCAAAAATTAATAACAGATGATATTTTTCACAAAGTGCTTTAGCCTGACGTAAATATTCAGGATGATAAAAGCGCATGCCCCCTGCACCTTGGACAATCGGCTCAATAATCAGTGCAGCAAGGTTTTCATGATTTTGCTGAATAGCTTGCTCTAGCTCGGCAATATCTTCTTGGTTCCACTCTTCATGAAATTTGGTTTGCGGTGCTGCTACAAAAAGACGGTTCGGTAAGCTGGTACCAAAAATCTGATGCATGCCTGTCACTGGATCACAAACAGACATCGCATTCCATGTATCACCGTGATAACCAGAACGTGTAGTAATAAAATTTGTTTTTTGTGGCTGGCCTTGTGCCGTCCAGAATTGCACAGCCATTTTCAAAGCAACTTCAACGGCAACCGAACCTGAGTCTGCATAAAAAATTTTATCGAGACTCGGCGGTGTAATTTTTAAAAGAATTTTGCCAAGTTCAATAGCAGGATCATGAGTTAAACCGCCAAACATGATATGAGACATATTTTGTAGTTGGTCGGTCACTGCCTGATTAAGTTCAGGGTGGTTATAGCCATGAATTGCACACCACCAAGATGACATACCATCAATTAAAGTTCTACCATCATCAAATTCAATCGTTGCCCCATAGGCACGCTTCACTTTAAATGTGGGTAAAGGTTGGGTCATTGAAGTATATGGATGCCAAATATGTTCCAAATCAAAATTATCGGTCATCCTCTATACCCTTTTACAGCAATCAAATCTTTCATTTAGCACATGTTAAACCTGTTAAGAATGAAAGAAAATTGCGAGATCAATCAAAGCTTATGAACTTTGCTGATGAATTGTTAAAAATTGGCAGATTTCTTCAATTGTTCTTTCTACCTGTAAGTAGGGAAAAGCATGTGTAGCATCTTTTATTAGCTTATAACTCATGTTTTCTGTCGCTATATCTTTAAAATTTTCCATAATCTTGCAAGGAATGACATTATCCTGTTCAGCAAACAGGTGAAGCTGTCGTCCTGGATAGGTTTTCAAGTTATCTACCAAATTTAGCTGCTCAAGCATTTGCAAACCTTCTAACAACAGTTTATTTGAGGGCGGATTTGCTATGTTTTGTACACTAAGCCAATCTTGTTTTGCCTGAGATGAGCCAAGTGTAATTAAATAATAAAAACGTTTTAAAGTAGCTTGGGGATTCTGTAAAAAGGATGCTTTAAATTGACTAAATACATCAGCAGGCATAGCAGTATGCCACGAGGTATTAGCCACAAAACAAGGATTAGAGGCAAGCGTAATTAACGTTTTAGTTTGGCCCGTTTGTTTATAAAAAAAGTCAATCAGGTATGTTGCTAACTGTCCACCTAAAGACCAACCTACAACCACATCAATATCAGTTAAAAAATCAAGCTGCTCGTGAAAGCCACCATCTAAAACATTAAAAATATTAATAAGTTGCGTGTCACACCCAGCTTTCGTTAAACCTAATTTTAACGATTGCAAAGGTTCTATTCCTACTCCCCAACCTGTAATCAATAAAATTTTATTTTGTAACTTCATATGCACGCTCAAAGACAAATTTATGGAAATTATATATTAATATCAATTTAAAATATCTTTTAAAATCAATATAAAAATTGAATTCAAAAAAGTAAAATCAACTATTTATAGCTGTTAAATATTCTGAAATATATTGATAAATAAGGCCTAAAATATTTATATGAAATATACAAAAATTTAATTATCTAAACATTGAAGCAAATCAAAAAACAACATAATCCACACTTCACCCATAAATCCATTATGCAATGTAATTAATGTTAATACTTATGTTTTTTTATTAAAAAAAATGACTCATCAATTCATTTTAATGTTAGAAGATTAAATATTGATCAAAAAATATGGGCAGGCAAATATGAACAATCAAAGTATAATATCTGATGGGAGAGAAAAAGATACATATTTTGTTACACCCAATGATATTATAAATACCTTACCTACAGATAAAAATTATTGTTTATTTCTGGATATTGATGGAACATTAGCTCCATTTCAAATTCATCCTGAGCATAGTTTTATTCCAAATACTACCTTAGAAGTTATAAAAAAAATTATTGAATTAAATATACCTGTGATTGCTGTAACAGGACGTGATGTTGAAACAGCGGGTAAACTACTTCAGTCTATTGAATTACCTATAGCGGGCTTACATGGTTTAGATATTTATTTTGATTCTGATACTTATATTCGCCCAGATTTAAGCGATATTAATTTTCAAAAATTAAAAGAAGATATTATAAATTCTTGTGAAAAATATCCCGATTTATTAATTGAGGATAAAGGACATTCTATTGCTTTACATTATCGAAAAAACCCGGAATTAGAAAATAATGCAATTTATATTATGCAACAGATTAAATATTTTTATCCTCAATTAAAATTAAATAGAGGAAAATTTGTCGTTGAATTATTACCTAAGCAGGCAGATAAAGGTAAAGCAATACAAACAATATTAAATCATCTTAATTTACCGTTAACCCACCCTATATTTATAGGAGATGATTTAACGGATGAATCAGGTTTCATTTTTATTAATCAACAGTTTGGCACTTCAATTAAAGTAGGTTCTGGTGAAACAGAGGCTCAATATAGATTAAAAGATATTAATAGTGTGTCTAATTTTCTTTTTTTCTTCCTAGAAAAAATAAAAAAGTTATACGTCAAAAATAGTCAAGATCAGAATGGAGAACAAATATGTCTAAATTAATCGTGTTATCGAATCGAATTAGTATGCCATCGGGTAAGGCTTCAGCAGGTGGCCTTGCAGTAGCTGTACAAGACGCATTAAATGATAGTAACGGCATTTGGTTAGGCTGGAATGGTCAGCAAATTACCGATACTGAAGCGCCTGAATTTGATCAGGCATATTCTCATGGGATCGACTACATTACCTGCCCTCTTACACATCAGCAATATGCACAGTACTACTGTGGTTTTGCCAATAAAGTATTATGGCCTGCCATGCATGATCGGGATGACCTGATCGAATATAATGCAGAAGAATATAATACCTACCAAAAGGTCAATCGTTTATTTGCTGAAAAATTACAACAGATTGCTCAGCCTGATGATCTGATTTGGGTGCATGACTATCACTTTTTCAGCGTAGCTCGTCATTGCCGTGAATTAGGTATGCAAAATAAAATCGGTTTCTTTTTGCATATTCCTTTCGCAAGCTTAAATATCTGGCGCAAGATCCCAGTTGCACTACAGTTGGTCCAAGATCTTTGCCAATATGATGTGATTGGTTTACAAACTCAAACCGATCAGAACACCTGTATGCAAACTTGTATGGGCTTACTTGAAGCTCAAAAAATACTAAGCGACAGAATCAGTTATAAGAAACGTCAAATCTTGATTAAGTCCTATCCTATCGGTGTTCAGCCAGAGCTTATTCAGCGCCAAGCACAACAGGCCTTTCATACACCATACGTATTTAACTTTGAAGATATACCACGTCAAAAAACAATTATTGGGGTTGACCGGATTGATTATTCAAAAGGTTTACTTGAACGTTTCAATGCATTTGCAACTTTCCTTGAAACTAATCCTGAATATCATGGATTGGTACGTCACCTTCAAGTTGCAACGCCTTCACGTACAGATATTCCAGCCTATCAACGCTTATACCAACGCTTTAAGGCCAAATTAGAACTGATTAATGAAGAATTTGCTCATGAAGATTGGCGACCTATCGACTGTTGCTTCGACACAGTTCAACATGACAGCTTGATACATATTTATCGTCGTTCTGACATTTGCTGGATTAGCTCATTACGTGATGGTATGAATTTGGTCGCAAAAGAATATATTGCGGCTCAAGATCCAGAGAACCCAGGTGTGCTGATTTTATCTAAATATGCCGGTGCTGCTGAACAAATGACTCAAGCATTGATTGTTGATCCATTAGATAGAGCAGCCATGATGGATTCTTTAAAAACGGCTCTAGAGATGTCAAAAGCTGAACGTATTAATCGTTATGAACAGTTAATAGAAGGTTTAGCAGCTACTGACCTGAGCGATTGGCGAAATAATTTCTTGAAGGATTTAGAAAATTCTCCGACATTCACAAAGTCTAAGTTGTCCTTACAAGAAAAGTATCAACCCACTTACCATGTCTTATAATAATTTAAGCTTATGGAACATCGAGGATGTTTTACTCGATGTTCCGCGGTTGATAAGCAAGCTTAGATTACTTTGCCTTCACAAGAGTAAAGCGATTGAGTATAGCAATCATGGTTAATAAAACCGCCACTCCTGATAAGACAGTGGTTAGGCTAGTCCACTGGCCAATCAAACCAATTAAGGCCGGGCCACTTAATGAACCTGTATAAGCAATCGTTGACACTAAAGACAATGCCGCTGCTTTAGGCATATCATTTTGGCGTCCAACACGAGAGAACATGACTGGTACAATATTAGAACAGCCTAAACCTAAAAGTGCATAACCCAATACGACAACTTGCCAAACAGGTGCCATCACAATAGTGACCATAGCAAGAGCAGCAACAATTGCACTATAAGTCACAATAGTTTTCTCACCCCACTGTTTTAACAAGATATGCCCTGCAAAACGACCACTTGTCATACTAAGCGCGAAGAAAGTATAAGCCAGCCCAGCAAAGGCAGGATTAAGCTGGTATTTACTGGTTAAATAAATACCACCCCAGTCCATTGCCGCACCTTCTGACAAAAAGGCAATGAAACACATCATCCCAATCAAAAGGATCGTACCATTCGGACGTGAAGATTTTTTAGGCGCGTCAGTTATTTCCGCAGCACCTTGTTCATCTTGCTCAAATGTTGTTAAGGCAGATGGAATGGCAACAAAGCTCACCACCAATAAAACCATGACTACAGACAATGTGCTCATGAGTGGTGAAAGGCCAATTGCTAATAGTGCAGTGACAAGCATGGCACCGATTAAACCGCCAAGGCTACACATACCATGAAAACTAGACATGAGCGCACGTAAGCTGTGCTTTTCCACCACAACTGCTTGTAAATTGATAGCAACGCCAAGACTACCTGCTGCCGTACCAAAAATGAATAACGCTACAGCCATCGATACAAGACTATGCCAGATCGTTAAACTTGGTAGCAATACCATCAAGAGTATGGTCGCCACAGCAATTAATGGACGACATCCCCAACGCTTAACTAAAGCCCCTGTCGCAGGCATAGCAATCATTGAGCCGATTCCCATACAAAGCAGCAATAAACCAAAATTTGCGTGATTTAGGTTTAAACGTTGCTGAGCATACGGAATAAGTGGTGCCCATGCAGATATCGCAAAGCCCAAGCTAAAAAAGCTAAGACGAGTTGCTAATCGTTGTGTACTTAAGAGAGTAGCTGTATCTAAAACAGCAGGTTTGGAAAATAACATATACGCGAAGCTCACCATAAAACCATTGGCGATCCATACCAACCGATTCCCCATAGAAAAACCCTTGCCTCATTAAATTTCTAGGCAAGGGTTTTTGTTGGCGAAATTATATCCAATTCCACAAAAAAAACATGGGGTCTGATACAAATTTTCTGACTTTTTTGTAACTGCCAAAGCCTTATGTAGTAAGGCTTTGAATATATTCAATTTGGCAGAATTAACATTTAAATGGTGACTTCATTTTATTAAAATGAGCCAATAAAAAACCCAGCCTAAGCTGGGTTTTTCAAGTCATTAAATTTGAGACTGGATATAATTTTGTAGGCCAATCAGCTCAATTAAACGCAACTGTTTTTCAAGCCAATAAGTATGGTCTTCTTCAGTATCTGATAATTGTTGACGTAACATGTCACGACTGATGTAGTCGCCTTTTTCTTCACAAAGTTTAATACCTGTCGCTAATTTTTCACGCACATGATATTCAAGTGCTAAATCGGCTTTTAAGCAAGATACAACGTCTGTACCAACATTGATATCTTCACGATGCATGTTTGGTTTGGCACCTAAAAATAATACACGACGAATAATCGCATCGGCATGAGAAGCTTCTTCTTGCATCTCATGGTCAATACGTTCATAAATCTTGTTTAAGCCCCAATCTTCATACATACGAGAATGGATTAAATATTGATCACGGGCAGCCAACTCTCCGCCAATGAGCATATTTAAATAGTCTATGACTTCTGGATTGCCACGCATAATAAATCTCCTATCGTATGAGTCTATTATGGGCAAACTTAAAAATGATTGCAAAACAAAAAATAGTTAAGTTTATGATTTTTATCAAATTAAAATGAGAAACATACGCATTTGCAGTTTAAGTTATTTAAATTTCCTTTGCAAAAAGAAACGCTTGTCCGATTTATAAGCTCAGACAAGCGTTCAAATATGGCAAAAACCATCAATTTATAAATTTGTAACTAAAATCAATGGTTCTTATTTCGCTAACCTTTTAGCTCAAAGTTTGCCCATAGCCTGCCATGAGTGATAAGAAATCTGTTTCATTCATGACAGGAATACCTAACTTTGCAGCTTTTTCTAATTTTGAACCCGCCTTCTCCCCAGCAACTACACATTTTGTTTTGCTAGAAACACTCCCACTTACTCGTGCACCTAATGCTTGTAGCATTTGAGTGGCCTGATCACGAGTCATTTGCTCTAATGTACCTGTAAGTACCCAGCTTTCACCATTTAAAGGTTGTCGCGTTGGTGCTGTTGGCGCATCCCAATGAATTCCTGCGGCAATTAAACGATCGAGTACTTCAATGTTATGCGGTGCCAAGAAAAAGTCAGCAATCCACTCTGCTGTAATATCCCCTACATCTGGGGTTTTCTTTAAAGCTTCTACATTCGCAGCTTTAAGTGCCTCTAGCGTCTGAAATGTATTTGCTAACATTCTAGCCGTTGTTTCACCTACTCCACGAATACCTAATGCATAAATAAAACGTGCTAGAGTTGTTTTCTTACTTGCTTCAATCGCATCTATTAGGTTCTGTACTGACTTTTCTCCCATTTTTTCGATGCCCAAGAGAGTTTCTCTGTGCTCATGCAAATGGTAAATATCAGCAACATCTTTAAGTAAATCGAGACGTAATAAAGATTCTACCCAACGATCTCCCAAACCCTCGATATCCATCGCTTTACGCGATACAAAGTGACGAATGGCTTCAATACGCTGTGCAGCACAATATAAACCGCCTGAACAACGTGCAAGAGCCTCACCTTCTGGCATCACTACAGGCGAAGCACATACTGGGCACGACTCTGGTAAATGAACAACTTCTGCTTCAGCAGGACGGAACTCCGGCCAAACTTTTTCTACTTTAGGAATTACATCACCCGTACGATATACACTTACCGTATCGCCAACACGTACATCTAGACGATGAATTTCCCCAATATTATGCAACGTTACGTTAGAAACAGTCACACCACCCACAAAAACAGGGTTTAAGCGTGCTACAGGGGTCAAAGTCCCTGTACGCCCTACTTGCCAGTCAATCTGCTCAACTGTAGTTAATGCAGCTTGTGCCGGGAATTTATAAGCAGTTGCCCAGCGTGGTTCACGACTTAAGAAACCAAGCTGCTGTTGCTGTTTTAGGTCATCAACCTTCACCACCATGCCATCAATTTCAACTTGCAAGTTTGGACGCTCTTGTTGAATTTGCTCATAGCGCTGCTGTACTTCTTGAATTGAATTACACAAGTACTGACGCTCAGCAATTTGGAACCCAAGTTCCGTTAACCATTGCAAGCTATCATGCATGGTTGTCAAGCCATGATTCGGTTCACACTGTGCAATCCCATACGCATAAAATGCTAAAGGTCGAGCAGCAGCAATATTTGGATCAAGTTGTCTTAAACTTCCTGCGGCTGCATTTCGAGGGTTAGCGAAGGTTTTTTCTCCCTTTGCTTCTTGGTCAGCATTGAGTTTTTCAAAACCAGACTTTGGCATCAATACTTCACCACGTACTTCAAGTAGACGAGGTATTTCATATTTTTCTGAATGCAGAACTTTAGGTAAGTTACGAATGGTTTTAACGTTTTGAGTAATGTCTTCACCCGTTTCGCCATCCCCACGGGTTACACCGCGAACAAGTACACCATTTTCATACCATAGTGAAATCGCAAGGCCATCGAGTTTTAACTCAACTTCATATTGTACTTTCTGGTTCGGAAGTCGCTCTTCTACACGGCGTGCAAATGCAAATAAATCTTCTTGGTTAAATACATTACCAAGTGAAAGCATTGGCACCACATGCGTCACACTCTCAAATTTTGAAAGCGCTTGACCACCTACTTTCATTGTTGGTGAGTCGGCTTGTACAAGTTCCGGATATTGTTCTTCTAAAGCTTTTAACTGATGAAATAAATGATCATATTCACTGTCCGAGATTGTCGGCTGATCCATGACATAGTAGGCATGGTTATGCTTTGCAATCAGTTGAATAAGCTGACGCATCTGTTCGATCACGGAAGTTATTGCCATTATTTTATTCACCATAAAAAAGGGTGGAAATTTCTCCACCCTGAGCTGCGACTAGATATATTGCAATTATCGCAACCTATACCAAAAATTTAAACTAGGCGGTTGCCTGTGCTGGACGATAATCAATCACATGATGGCGCCAATGTTCTTTTAACTGTGGCGTAAATTCAAGGTTATTTTCATCATAAACCTTACCATCAATTTCACGAGCAATAAGGCCTGCAATACTGGTCATCATGTCAAAACCGGTAACAGCTTTGCTGTTTGGAAGTGCAAGGAAAAATGCTAAACCTTGAACTTGCTCAGTCGATAAAGTTTCTAAATCGAAACCAGCAGGACCATTATCAGTCATACGCAATACAGAGAACATCAATGCACTCGGCTCATCGGTATTTTCATAGCGGTGGAAACAAGACATTTCACCGTAACGTAGACCATATTTTAAAAGCACTTTCAGTGCTTTATCACCCGATAACGCACGGCGCGGATTTGGATATACATTTAATGCGATAATCTGCTCAGCCATTGCTAACGCACTTTCGTCATCAAAACGCTGCTGCTCATGTAAATGTACATCAAGAATGTTGCTTTCACCTTCAAACTCAGCAATTTCAGCAGTTTCGATATTTGGATTTAAGCTTAATTCCGGCTCAGTTTTCGGTTGCCCTTCTGCAACTTTTGGTTCTGATGAGCTAACAACTTCTGGTTCAGCAGAAACGGTATCAACTAACTCAACTGAACTATTTTCACTTACAGTTGGGCTAACAGTATTTTCTTCAGCTTTAACTTCTTCTACTTCTACTGGCGTATTTTCAACGGGTACTTGTGTCTGGACTGTTTGAGCTTGTGAAGCCTGTTCTAGTTCTTTTGTTCCCTTTTCTTCTGACTGTGCTGGCTCGCTTAAAGTTGGTTCCACTCGTTCAGCAACGGCTGCTGACGCAACAGTAACTTCTGGCTGTTCAAGTTGATCTCGTACATGACGAGGGATAACCGGTTGATTACTTTCAGGATTAATATGCAAATCACTGTCTAGCGAGGGTTCAGCATGGTTCGGCTTTTTTAAAATCATTCTTAAGCCAATTAGCATGATAATAATGGCAACAACGATGCCAATAATCGTATTGATTTCCATTCTATGACTCCGAAACTAACCCGTATTCTTTTGCCTGTTCTAAATTGACAGTGACTAATTTTGATGTACCCGGTTCAGGCATGGTTACACCCAACAAGTCAGTTGCCATGGTCATCGCCAGCTTATTATGTGTAATGTAAATGAATTGTACATGTTCAGAAAGCTCTTTTACCAAATTACAATATCTCTGTACATTCGCATCGTCGAGTGGAGCGTCCACTTCATCGAGTACACAAAACGGTGCCGGATTTAACCTGAAAATAGCAAATACTAATGCTAACGCTGTTAACGCTTTTTCTCCACCGGAAAGTAATGCTAGAGAACTGTTTTTCTTACCCGGTGGTCTCGCCATGAGCTTAACCCCAGATTGCCAATCATCCTCAAGACTTAAACTGGCTTCACCACCATTAAAAACTTTTGGAAATAGATTTTGTAACTCTTGATTAATCTGATCAAAAGTCGACATAAACAACTTACGGGTTTCTTGGTCAATGCTCTTCATCGCATCTTTTAACTGAGTTACCGTATTTTCCAAGTCTTGAATCTGGTGGCTCAACTCATCAAAACGCTGAGAAACTTCTTCAAACTCTTGTGAAGCAGCTAAGTTAACTGCACCGATTTTTTCAAACTGTTTCTGTACTTTTTCCAGTTTTTGCTGGTGTTCAGTTAAATCTATTTTCAGGCCCGTTTGAAGCTCGGCATTTAACTCCTTGAGCTGTTCTTGATAGTGCTCACGGTCCGACTTGGCTGCTTGCCATGCTAGACGTTTGGCTTCAAGCTGCTCTCTAAGCTTTTCATCTTGCTGTTGGTATTGATGGCGTTGGTCTGTAAGCGTTTGTTGCTTCTCTTGGACACTATTAAGCTCAATCTGCCATTCATTCCATGTCTTTTGCAGCTTTTCGGTTTGAGCAAATTGTTGTTGAAACTCGGACTCAAGGTTTGGCAACTCTAACTGAATAGGGTCCACAAACTTTTTCGCCTGTTCCATTTGCGCTGTAATTTGTTGATATTGGCTCTGCAAGAACGAAATATCTTTTTCAAGTAGCTCAATCTGTTGAGTTGTCTGCGTACTATTACGTCGTAAAATCTCGCGCTCTTGCTGCTGCTGTTGCAAGACTTGTTGCTGTTCTTCAAGCTGCTCTGTTAATTCTTCTACCTGAAATTGCAAAGTTTTATAGTAAGGTAAAATGGTTTCGAGCTTCATTGCCAATGCATGCAAATCAATTTCCAGATCATCTTTTTGCATCGCATCTTCTTCAAGCTGTGTATCTAATTGAGCGAGTTGATCTTTCAATTGCTGTTTTTGCAATAAAAATGCTTGTGCTGCGGTTTGTTGCTTGGCAATTTGTACATCAAGCTGTTGCAAGTCTTTTTGTTTTTGTTTAATGACTTGTTGTTTTTGCTGTAGGTCAACTTGTAACTGTCCTAGCTCATCTTTTTGCTGAACTATAATTTGATCTAATGCTTGTAATTCTGGTTGCTGCTTTTGAAGAACTTGTTCAATTTCATCTAGACGAATACGATGACTAAGCATACCTTGCGCACTTTGACTTTCGTCATCATACATAAGAGCAATTACCCAATCTTGCCCGACATGATAACCATCTAAAGTCAAAATAGACTGGCCATATTGCAGTTGCTTTTGTTCATTTAAAGCATGAGATAAATCTTGTGCAATCGCTACATTCGAGAATATTGATAGCTGTGGCGATGCAATCCAATCATTCAAGCAAATCAGGTTCCCCTTAAATTTGCTTGATTGCTCTGAAGGCTTTAACTGGCGAGCAACTCCTTCCTGAAAGGCTTGTTCAGTTTCAACAATATGTGCCTGCAACCATTTTGCTAAAAACTTTTCAATAATTTGTGCGTGTGGTTTGCCCTGCTCTGTTAACTCTAAAGCCTGCATTAAACGTAGCGTATCTTGGTTTTGCTTTGGACTTTGTTTAGCAACAAGCTGGCTTAAGTTTTTCTGCTCTGATAATAGAACCTGTATTTCTGTTTTTAACGTTTGCTGTTGATTTTTATTTGCCTGATGCGCTTGTTGAGCTTGTTCAATACGCTGCACATACTGCTCAATTTCAGCTTCTAGCGTTGAGATTTCAAGACAAAGCTGCTGCTGTAATTGCTCAAGCTCGCCTTGTTCGTCTTCGTGTACTTGCGATTGGATCTGGTTTGCTTGATGTTGCAGCGTTTCTTTTTGCTGTTCAATGCGCTGAACATTTTTGCCTAATTGCTCGATTTGAGCAGACATTTGCATTTTTTGCTGCTGTTGTTTTTCAACCTGAGCTTTTACTTGCTCAAATTGTTGCTGCGCTTGCCGTTGCTGTGATTGTAAACTGGCAAAATTTTGCTCTGCTTCAGCTGCTGTATGCTCAACTGCTGTTAAAGCTTCAGTTTGTTCTTCTAACTGGCTATTCAGTGTTTCAAGCTGTAATTCAGAAAGCTGTAAACGTTCTTTCGTTTGAGCTTTTTGTTGTTCCAATTGAACAAGGGTTGTACTGTTTTGCTGAAATAAACTCTGTTTTTGTTCCAGAGTCATTTTCAGCTCAGATAATTTTTTTTCGGCTTGTTGCCATTCTTGTTGTAGTGGTGAAGATTGCTGAATAAGTCGCTGAAATAAAGCACTGGTAGATTCTAAATCATGTTCAATGGTACTTAATTCTGAACGAACTAACTTAAATGTTTCCCCCAGTTCGTTCATTTGAACTGTATATTCTTCTTGTAGGCGTACACTTTTCTCTGCCTGAAAAGACAAAATTTCAATTTTTAGGGTACGAATCTGGCTTTCTAATGTTTTATATTGAACCGCTGCTTCTGACTGGCGTTTAAGCGTTTTAAGTTGTGATTTTAACTCAAGCGCAATATCTTCCAAGCGTGAAAGGTTTTGCTCCGTATGTTCAAGGTGCTGCAAGGTTTCGCGGCGACGCGCCTGATAACGGGAAACACCTGCCGCCTCTTCAATGAAAATACGCATTTCTTCTGGCTTGGCATCAACCAAGCGGTTAATCATGCCTTGTTCAATGACTGCGTAAGAGCGTGGCCCTAACCCTGTGCCCAAGAAAATGTCAGTAATATCACGGCGGCGACAACGTGTACCATTTAAGAAATACTCAGATTTACCTTCGCGGGTCACCTGACGACGAACTGCGAGCTCATTATAAGCGTTATAAGCTCCACCTAATTTGCCATAGGTATTGTCAAAACGCAGTTCTACACTGGCAACCCCAACAGGCTTACGCTTGGATGTTCCGGTAAAAATAACATCTTGCATGCTACCACCACGTAGCTGACGAGCGTTTGACTCCCCCATCACCCAGCGGATCGCATCAATAACATTGGATTTGCCACAACCATTTGGACCAACCACTGCTGTGCGGTTCGCCTTAAAGTTTAAAGTTGTACTATCTGCAAAAGATTTAAAGCCGGAAAGTTTTAAACTGCTTAAACGCATAATGCCCTAACTAGCGGCGTGAGCGTCTCGCCCAAGCCAATTCAATCTGTTTCATTCGTGTCAGCGATTCCAACACAAGGTTACGTAAGTGTCGACAAAAATCTTCCATAAATAAAGCGGCTTGTTGTGATTTTCGGATCAAAATTGCATCAGTCACGAGTTTAAATAATGCAAACGCTTCTTGTAGTTCCCGTTTAGAGGTATTTAGCGTCAAAAAATAACTACGACGTAATGATGGTAATAATTCTTTATAAAATTTCATTAAATAAGGATTACCGACCATATCTTGTTGTTCAGCAAGATATTGGAAAATAGCATCGTAGAATTTTTCGATATCGCCTGCTTTTACATGCTCAAGAAGCTGTTCTAACAAGAGTTGTAATTGATCAGCTTCATGGGCACGCCATGTTTCGCTTATGCGTTGTACAATATGCCCCAATAACATCATATTTGTATCAAACAACGCTTTGACCTGTTGTGCCGACATTTCCGAAACAATTGCACCACGACGCGGAAAAATTTCAATGAGATGCGTACGCTCGAGTAATAATAGCGCCTCACGAACTGATCCCCTACTTACGTCAAGTTCTTTAGCGATACGAAGCTCTTGTATGCGTTCGCCTTCAACCAATTCGCCACTAATAATCTGTTCGCTAATATATTTGACAATTTGCTCAGAAAGACTTTCTGTCTCTTCGAGATTCATAAATCACCCGCTACTTTTTATATGCATTAATCCATGCTTTTCTTTCGCATCCTTGTTTTTAACTGATCCCATCCATTAAAAACTATGTCATTGTCTGACAATTTTATTGCATTTTAAGCCAACCCACCCAAAATCCATACAGAAATCGGATGAAAAACTCACCGTTAATCTTTTCAAGTCTTCAAATAAAAAAAGCTTAAACCGTGAGAGTCTAAGCTTTCTTTTCTATATATTTTTAATAAAACGTTTTTAATTCATAAAACCTTTATAAATAAAGTAACTGCCGACCACGACTAACAAGCAAGCAAAGCATTTTTTTAGCATTTGTGGTGACAATGCGTGGGCAACCTTAGCCCCAAGTTTAGCAGTGACAAAACTCATGACACTAATACCAATAAAAGCGTAGATATGGATATATCCAATTGTATTAGGTACAGAAATGTGCTCTTTAGCACCAAACCACATAAAACCAATTGCACCTGCAATAGCAATAGGTAAACCACAAGCAGCAGAGGTCGCAACTGCTTTTTGCATGACTACGCCATGACGGTTTAAATATGGGACAGTTAAGCTTCCGCCTCCAATACCAAAAATTGCAGAGGCAATACCAATGCCTCCACCCGCCATAAATTGCATAGGTGTTGAAGGAAGCTGACGTGTTGGGTCAACCACAACATGGGCTCCTTTGAACATCCGATAAGCCATCACAACAGCAAAGACACCAATAAGAAGCTGTAAATGCTGGCCAGACAAAAGGTCGGCAATACCTGCACCTAAAAAGGAACCAATCACTAGTCCCGGTGCTAAATTACGGAAAACAGGCCAGAGGACTGCACCTTTTTTATGATGAGCCGAAACTGAACTAAAGGAAGTCACAATAATGGTTGCTAGGGAGGTTCCGACTGCAATATGCATGATTACCGCGGGATCATAGTGCAACTGGGTAAAAACGACATAGAGAATTGGTACAATAATTAGTCCACCACCAACTCCAAACAGTCCGGCAGTAAAACCAGCAATTGCGCCAATGAGTAAATATATGATTAACTCCATAAATGTTTTACCACTCTGCTCATATTCAACATGGATTTAGAGACTCGCCAACTACAACAACTTTTAAGCGCAAAAAACCAGCTTCCAGAAGTGGTTTTATTAAAAGCAACCACAACTTCGACCAATGATGATATTCGTGAAATTGCCCAAAAAGGCATTACAACAGGCTTGGTTTGTAGTGCTCAACAAACTCAAGGGCGAGGTCAACATCAACGGCAATGGATTTCACCTGAAGGAAACATTTATTTAAGCACATTGGTGCAAACTCGAACACCCTTAGATGGTCGCTTAGCACTTGAAGTTGCGTTGAATATTTTGCAAATTCCACAGCTACAACCTTTGAGCCTGCAAGTGAAATGGCCAAATGATTTATATAGTACACAAGGAAAATGGGGCGGAATTTTGGTTGAACCTCTTTCCCAACATCAGGCGATTGTGGGTGTAGGTATTAATTTAAAAACACCACCAGTCACTGATAGTGATCAGCCGATCACGTCTCTAGAAGATTTAGGCCTAGAACAAATGAGTCGTCTTGAGTTAATTTCAGAGCTTTATGTTGCAATTCAAAATGCAGCCCGCTGGTTTGATCATGGTTGTTATAACCTTGCAGGACGTTTTAACCACCATGCTGCGTGGCTTAATCAGTTAGTTCAGTTCGAACATAGTCAAGGACTGGTATATGGCCGTTTCGTTGGTATCTCTAATGAAGGTGCGGTGATTCTTGAAACTCCTGAACCACAGCAGTTTTATCAAGGTCGTCTAAGACCACAAACCACTCAGTAATCAGGTATTTTTCCCATGAAAAGTTTATGGCTTGATATCGGAAACACCCGTTTAAAATACTGGATTACTGAAAATCAGCAAATTATTGAACATGCAGCTGAGTTACATTTACAGTCTCCTGCCGATTTATTACTGGGATTAATCCAACACTTTAAACATCAAGGCTTGCATCGTATTGGGATTTCTTCGGTTCTCGATACCGAAAATAATCAGCGTATTCAGCAGATTTTAAAATGGCTAGAAATTCCTGTTGTTTTTGCCAAAGTGCATGCTGAATATGCAGGTTTACAATGTGGCTATGAAGTTCCAAGTCAGCTCGGGATTGACCGCTGGCTACAGGTACTTGCTGTTGCTGAGGAAAAAGAAAACTATTGCATTATTGGTTGCGGAACAGCGCTTACTATTGATTTAACCAAAGGCAAACAGCATTTAGGCGGTTATATTCTGCCAAACCTTTATTTACAGCGTGATGCGCTGATTCAAAATACCAAAGGTATTAAAATTCCCGATTCGGCTTTTGATAATCTAAATCCGGGTAATAACACCGTAGATGCAGTACATCATGGTATTTTACTGGGCCTCATTAGTACGATTGAAAGCATTATGCAACAATCACCTAAAAAACTACTCCTCACAGGTGGCGATGCTCCTCTTTTTGCAAAATTTCTACAGAAGTACCAACCTACTGTTGAAACAGATCTTTTGCTTAAAGGGTTACAACAATATATTGCCCATTATCCTAAAGACTAGAATACAGACCAAAATAAAAGGCGCTCTAGGCGCCTTTTATTTTATGGTTTTATTTCTTTTGGTCGTTGTTACCAAACAGTGGTCCCATACCGCCACCACCGCCAAATTGTTTTTGCATATTGCCTAATGAACGCATCATTTTGCTCATACCAGATGGATTCGCAAACTTCTTCATCATTTTAGCCATTTGTGCTTGTTGCTTAATGAGTTTATTCACTTCAGCTACATCCATACCACACCCAGCTGCAATACGTTTTTTACGGCTTGGGTTCATCAGGTCTGGATTACGGCGTTCCTTGATGGTCATTGACTGGATAATAGCTTCCATTTTCTTGACCTGCTTTTCAGGATTCGCCTGCTCAATTGCTTGCTGAATTCCTGCACTGCTCATGCCTGGCAACTTGTCTAAGAAGCCCATCATGCCGCCCATCTTCTTCATTTGCTCAAATTGCATCAGCATATCTTCAAAGTTGAAGCTGCCACCTTTTTGCAATTTTTTCGCCATTTTCTCGGCTTTTTCTTTGTCGATTTTACGTTCAACTTCTTCGACTAAAGAAAGTACGTCACCCATACCTAAAATACGTTGGGCAACACGGTCCGGATGGAATGGCTCTAAGGCATCAAGCTTTTCGCCCATACCCAAAAACTTGATTGGCTTACCGGTAATCGCACGTACAGAAAGTGCCGCACCACCACGCGCATCACCGTCAGTTTTAGTAAGAATCACACCTGTAAGTGCCAAAGCATCGTTAAATGCTTTAGCAGTATTTGCAGCATCCTGACCTGTCATGGCATCAACCACGAACAGAGTTTCAGTTGGCTTAACTGCTGCATGCAATTCTTTAATTTCGTCCATCATGTCTTCATCGACATGTAAACGACCCGCTGTATCGACAATCAACACATCAGCAAACTGGATTTTTGCCTGTTCAATTGCACGGTTAACAATATCAATTGGTTTTTCAGAAGGATCTGATGGAATAAAGCCTGCACCAACTTCTGCTGACACAGTTTCTAACTGTTTAATCGCTGCCGGACGATAAACGTCGGCAGAAACGGTCATTACTTTTTTCTTTTGACGTTCTTTTAAGAAACGTGCCAACTTGGCTGCTGTAGTTGTTTTACCTGCACCTTGTAAACCAGCAAGTAATACCACAACTGGAGGCTTAGCACTTAAATCCAGTGTTTCATTGGCCTCACCCATCATCTTGGTGAGTTCATCATAGACAATTTTTACAAATGCCTGGCCTGGAGATAACTGCGTCATCACTTCTTGGCCCAATGCCTCTTCCTTAACTTTCGCGATAAATTCACGAGTTACAGGTAACGCGACATCGGCTTCAAGAAGAGCCATACGTACTTCACGTAAGGTATCTTTAATATTGTCTTCGGTCAGCTGCCCTGAGCCAGTAACATTTCTTAAACTCTGCGTGAGTCGTTCTGTTAAGGTATCAAACATTGCAAAATCCGCTTAAAATGGCTAGTTGCAAAAAAATCTTTCTCGAAATAGAAAATTTATGCATAGAATGCTATAGGATACTTTAGTTCGCAGCGAATTTATATCTTATCTAGATGAATTAATCCTGAAAAAGGTTTGACATGATTAGCCTCCCCTTGGTTTACACAATTTTGGCACTCATCGCATATACCACTTCTTTCTGGTATCTGTTCATACGTTTAATGTCAAAACGTGAACCAAACCCATGGTTATTTGCTTTTGTTACGACCTTAGCACTGCTGTTACATGGCACAGTTTTATGTCATGCCATGCTGACGCCATCAGGAATTAACTACGATGTTTTTAATCTGGTGTCTTTTACATCAGGACTTATGTTGTTGTTAAGCTTAGTTTTTAGTACTTTCCGTCCGATTGTACCGTTAAACTTGCTCGGCATTCCTGTAGCAGCGATTGGTCTTATTTTAGGTTTTGCATTTAGCCGTCCCGATCAGTTTATTGAACAGCATTCATTAGGTTTAGATACTCATATTATTCTTTCACTTTCTGCTTATGCTGTTTTACTGATGGCAACCATACATGCGATCTTGATATGGTTCCAAAACCGTGAACTCAAAAAGAAACAAAAAAAACGTATTTGGGTCAATTTACTTCCATCCATTCAGGCCATGGAGTCTTTATTATTTGACCTCATCATTACTGGTTTTATTTTATTAACTATTGCTCTCGCGTTTGGTTTCTTAACAGTTGATAGCTTCTTTGCCCAGCATCTCGCTCATAAAACCGTATTTAGTATTATTTCATGGTTTATTTATGGCTCTTTATTGATTGGCCACTATAAACTTGGCTGGCGCGGACAAAAAGCGATTCGTTTTACCTTAATTGGTTTTGCATTATTAGCGATCGGTTTTATTGGCAGTAAATTTGTGCTTGAGATGATATTGGGCCGATAAAACAATTAAAATTTCAGCACTACTAGACAGCGTTATACATATCCCGTATAACGCTGTTTTTGTTTTGCTCAGGTGACTCAGACTGTGAAACTCATACTCGCTCCAATGGAAGGTTTAACTGACCCGATCATGCGGGATACACTCACATCTGTTGGTCACTTCG
This sequence comes from Acinetobacter sp. FDAARGOS_559, assembly GCF_003940475.1. Taxonomy (NCBI): domain Bacteria; kingdom Pseudomonadati; phylum Pseudomonadota; class Gammaproteobacteria; order Moraxellales; family Moraxellaceae; genus Acinetobacter; species Acinetobacter sp. FDAARGOS_559. The sequence goes on along the minus strand of NZ_RKJG01000005.1, from coordinate 3,250,780 downwards.
ACTGGTGTGTAACCGAGTTTATTCGCGTTACAGACAGTATTTTGCCAGACCATATTTACTATAGTTTTTGTCCTGAACTTAAAAACGATGGTAAAACAGCTGCTGGAACACCTGTACACGTTCAGTTCTTAGGCAATAATCCAGAGATGCTTGCAGCAAATGCGGCAAAAGTCGTTGAGCTGGGTGCTCCTGCAATTGACCTTAATTTTGGTTGTCCTGCAAAAACCGTCAATCGACATCGAGGTGGTTCGGTACTTCTTGATGAACCAGACGTAGTACATATGCTGATTAAGGCAGTCCGTGATGCTGTACCTGCGCACATCCCTGTTTCAGCAAAAATGCGTTTAGGTTATCTAGATGAAAACCACACCATGGAAAACGCCCATGCTGTTGAAGATGCGGGTGCAAGCTGGTTAACTGTACATGCTCGAACTAAAGCAGATGGTTATACGCCACCAGCTTATTGGGAAAAAATTCTGCCTATTAAAGAAGCTTTAAAAATTAATGTGATTGCTAACGGCGAAATCTGGACCAATGCTGATGCTAGAGCTTGCCAGCAACAATCTGGCTGTGAAGATTTAATGATTGGCCGTGGTGCAGTGACTACTCCAGATTTAACACAATGTATTCGCCAAAATATGGATGAAGCACTGTTTACTTGGGAACAACTGGTTGACTTACAAATACGTTTTTTAAATGGTCAAGCAAAAACAGAAATTGGGATGGTTGGCCGTTATAAGCAGTGGTTAGGTATGATGACCAAAGCCTATCCTCAAGCGAAAGAATTATGGGACCAAGTGAAACGCATTAAAGCTTTAGATGAAATTGTTCAGCAGCTAGAGCAAACCAGTTCTTCTCGTATTTAATCACTCAAACAAAAGAGAGCGATTGTTTAGACAACCGCCCTCTTTTGGTATTTCAGGTTAAGTAATTATTAATTATTTTTTAAAAGCCACTTACTTTCATTTTAAAGTCGGTCACCGAAGCACCCGTAACTCCAAAACTCCCCATAGACCCATTGGGTAAATTATTAAAGGTTGTTGTACTTTGTGTACCTAAATTTCCTAAAGTCACATTGTTAAGTGATGCATCAAATTTACTAGATACACCTATATTTCCAAAGGTAAGTCCTGTCGGGTCAACCCCAGCATAAAATCCATCAAGAACAAAACCGGTTGACGCATTCGTACCTGCAAATTTAAACCCAAATGTAGCACCCGTGTTATCGGAAACTAAAGTAATCGGGCAGCCAGATGCAGCAGAACAAATCGATTGAATAGCTCCTCCAAATTTAACCATAACCGACTGGGCAGCATGTCCCAATTGAATATTTAAACGAGGCTTATTGGTTTGTACAAAGTTAATATCAAGATTACCAGTAGAACGAATCAGCTCTTTTACCCCGGTATTCACCGTTGTGCCCGAACTAAAAATTGATTTTGGTGCATAACTTGTTAATGCATAATCGGATGGGCTAGATAAAGATGTGCTTGGTGCTAAATAAACTGAAAATGGTAAAAGCCGAATACCATTTACGTCACTCCCCATCGTGACAGCTAAATTTAAAAAAGGATTTCCACCACCAGCATCGGTATCGATTGCAATATTAAAAGAAGGATTTGTAGATACAGCAGCTTTAATAAACTCTATGCTAGGAACCGGATTAGTAGAGTTTCCTGCAATGACAAGACCTGCTTTACTGTTGTAAGACGTAGCTGCAATACCGTTCGTATCAATCAAGGCGACTTGATTAAATTTAACTTGATCAGCCTGAATACCTAAAGTTAGACCATTTTGACCCGTCGCAGCTGCAAGACTTTGATCATCCAAAGGTTGCATCGCGCAAACACTTGAACTACTGGCAAGTAACAGCCAGCACCCTATATTTTTATTTTTCATGTCGCTCTAATCCTTAAGAGACAAACGTTTATTATTTGTTCAGACTATCAGAATAATATTCAACTACAAAGCAATTATCTCTATAACCCGACGAATGCAAATCCAATCACACTAAACTAAAATTTATATAAAAAAGTGACATTAAACGTCACTTTTATTGATTAGTTAAAGGCACCATTTCTAGGCACAATGCTAAAGCTACTATTTAGACGTCCACCCGTAATTGCAAGCTCACCTAAACGTGCTCCTGCACCTGTTGAAGGTGGATAGAAATTAATATCTTTCACACGTAATGCGCCGTCAATACTCTTATCAGGATTAAAATAAACCGCGGTATTTACACCAACTTTACCTAAACCACTTGCGGTATCTTTGCCCACAACTAAAGCGGTATTAAACGCTAGCTTTCCAGTAATATTGTCAAATCCAATTGCAGAACCATCAATCGGATCACTAATTTGTACAGTATTTCCAGTTGCTGTTGCAGGCATTGTAAAATCACCTAGTACAGTTAAAGCACTACCATCTGCAATTGAACTATTCGGCACTATCGATAAATTAAGATCGCCGCCTAAACGTAGTTTTAAACCAAATAAGACATCATTATTTTTGGCAAAGTTATCGATTGGGGAAGTACAAGACCCGGTTGCCGGACAAGTTTTATATTTAGCTCCTGGTAAATAACCTGCTGCAATTTCGGTTGATAAAGCAAGTAACATATCTTTTAAACCGATATTTAAACTGCCATTTTCTAAACCAATAGTGCCATTGCCTTTGAGGAACATATCAATATTACGTAACCCCATATAATAATCGGTAGGGTTGCCCGCATTATTAGCATTTGGAGAACCATCAATTAATAAAATTGAAGTTGTTTTAGTACCGCCTGCATCTCGACCTGTCGTTCCGACAGCTATACCAAAACCTAAACGTGAAGTTGTACCAGATGTTGCAACTAAATTTTGAATCGGTTTACCGTTGGCATCTTTTGTATAGTAATAAGCACCATTTGCAGACGCATCTACACCATAGACAGCGGCATTCGCATTTAAATTATAAAAAGGTAAGGCTAAGCCCCATTGGTTATTTACACCATTGTCCGCAAACTGATTGGCAGCCGCGACATTCGCACTTGTAGTAAAACGACCGCGTCTTGAAAATGCCTGAAACTCTGCGCCACGCATCGCAAGAATTAAACTAAATGGATTAGTCACCGTATCACGGTGAATATTATGCTGATAATCAGCAGCTGTCGTTAATGTGCCTGATCCTAAACGAATTGCATTTAAAGTCGCGTTGTTTGGCATTAATAATGTTTTTGTATCAGCAAGATTTAAATAAATATTTCCGCTGTCAAAATAACCACGCGTAGCGGAGTTAAGGCCGGTTAAATTACCAAATTCGAAACCATAAGCATTCAGACCTGCTCCACCAATTTCTAAGGTAGTTGCTTTGCCATCTGAACCTAACATCGAATCATTATCTTTAGTGAACTCCCCTTTCATACGAAAGGCAATTCCAGAATTACCTAAAATACTATTACTTGATCCCGTACCTGAAGCCGTATTAGCAGTACCTAATGTTGTTTTATCTGAAGAACCATCCATACCACGGACTTGTAGGTAACTGTTAACCATACGGCCGCTAGCACCTAAACGAATCAAGCCTTTAGAATTCTGTGGGCTATTTGTCGTGTCTAGGGCATAAGGATTTGCCTTATCAACATTTGAGCTAAGCATTACCTCAATATTCAGACCTGAATTGGTTACTTTCCCACTACTGTCTACATATGTACCAGCAGTTAAACCAGAAGCAGAATCGGCGACACGATTAAAATCGACATAGCCATAGGTACTATTTGGAGTTTGCCCAACCGCAGCAGTATTATTCCCTGTATTAGTTTGTAAGACTATGCCACGGGTAGGATCAATAAACATGACGCCTTTACCAACAAAATTAAAGTTAAAATTCTTTAATATCAATTGATTTAGCTGACTACGCGCGTCTAATTGCCCTAAATAAATATTTGCATTATTTAGACCAAGCGTCATGCTTGACTGACTATTCGGGCTAAATAAACCATCTTGAGTAGTAAGAGCCAAGTTTAAAGGCGAAGTTGTTTGTATAGCCAACTGTCCTAAAGTAGGAGAACAAGCAGCCGAACTATTACAGACTTTGACGCTATTTACAGTAATGAGCGAGGGGCTACTTTGCATAGAAAAATCGACCCCTGCTTTACCTGTAGTCGCATTACTTCCTACGTCTAAACGGTAGTTTGTACCTAAAGCTTGTGTAGAGGCATTGCTTTTTTGTATTTTTACACCACTCGCTTGAGCTCTTAAAATTTGGTCAGCACTTGTTGGTGTGCCTGCATGGTCGTCCCAATAAGCATTATCAATATTGATTTCGTTGAAAGTCGTTTGTATCGAGATTCCATCTTGACCATTGACCGCACTCAAATCGGTATCTGTTAACGCTTCTAAAGCAAAAACCTGTCCGCTCACTAACAACATACTGGCTGTTAATGTATTTAAAATAAACTTTGAGCCGTGACTTTCTTTATTTTTGTTCATCACTTTAGTTCCTTTGAAATCTACATTAACCTTTAACAACGTGGATGGCTACCATCACAGCTAAAGACCATGACTTTTCCTTGGATAGCCAAATTCCCATTCATCATCAAGCCCATAAAACCAGTTTCACGTCCATGGTCATACGCCGATGGGGTCGCAGTAGCAACTTGCTGGTTTGCACTATTAGCAATGGCCTCATAAGTTGGCTTTTTGAAATATGCATAATCATACATATTTGCACTCGAGCCTTGCGCTGTTGTTGAACTGGTAAAGTTATCTTGCTCAATTGATAAGGCATTAAAACCAAAGTTACGAATTAAAATTGGCTGTGCTGCACTAAAACTAAGTTGAATAGCCGGTTTTATAATTTCCGTATTACTTTTATCAAGATACTTTAAATCAGCACCATCCAAACCCATTTTTTGAATATTTAAAGTGCCTTGCACACCTTTAAATACTAACCAAAGTTTATTACCGCTGTCGCTATTTTCAGCCCAACCACTTGGCTTAGTCGCATCTGCTTGCACAAAGCGTTTATTAATTGCTAAACCAATATGACAGAACTCTACCTTTTCACAAACGCCACCACTGCCATTATCAAATATACCGTTACTGGTCTGGTTTAAATTAAGCATGAGTGATAAATCAGCACCAGCTTGGCCATTAATTGCCTGTAATGCATCATTATCCAAGGTTTGTAACTCTGCATGAGTCACAGTTGCACAAAGAGCAAAGAGCAAAGCAGTTATTTTTTTCATCGCGTTACTCTCCTCTTATAAACCTTTTGTGGTGAGCTTTAAATGTTGAATTAAAACACCATCAATAACAGCTGAACCTAAATTGTTTAGAGGACTAATATTGGATAATGCAGGTGCCTGATTGGCAGTTGGAATCACATAGCCTGTGGTGCCATTCCTACTTCCAATTAAATCATTGACAACAGCATTTCTTGATGTGAGCCATGGAATAGCAGAATTATTCCAATCTCGGTTTAAAACAGTTCCATACATTGGGGTTGAACCTGATTTGTTGGTGCATCCTAATAGACTAGAACACTGTGGTGCATCTGCTGGTTTAGCTGTTGGATCCGTAATTACCCAAGTGCCTGTTCCTTTGTTATATTCCCACTGATATAAATAACCAGCAGTTTTATAACCACAGTCTGAATTAAATAAACCACAACTATATTCCTGATTCCATGTTTGAGTATTCTGTTGTCTTTGCTTAAAACGAACTTCTGTCATAGTTGCCGAGGTAGTTCCAGACACAGAATTGTTCAATGACACTAGACTACCAGCGGAGGTTCCAGAAACTTGCGTACCTGTTGAAATTAAGCGCCCAAATGAAACCCCAATAGCTCCTTCACTTGTATCTGCTAGCAAGGTTTTTCCATTATCAGGACTATAGACCGTACCAATTGCGATACTACTATGCGTTGGGTTAGCACAAGAGTAAACATTACAAGTAGAACCTTTATAAGTCGTATCAGCACCAGTATAGTCAGTATAGACCTGTTTATATATTTCTGGCTTATTGGCAATTCTCGCAATTTCTATACTAAAGTTTTTACCATCAGTCCCTAAAATAACGGGTTGATATAAATTACCTAATACTAAATTAATATTTGGATTGTATAAATATAAACCCTCACTATCAGCAAATTTCGGTGCTATAGCACCAGTAGAATCCAATGCTGGTGTATATAACTTGTTTGATGTATTTGGTGAATCTGAAGTTTCACGGGTACTAAATCGTAAGACTTTACTCGTATCGTTAAAGGAATTACGCGTCTTACTTGATGTTCTTGTATCTGTTCTTGTGCGATTTTCTACGTAATAACGACATCCACGTAATGTGCTAAAGCTTCCCGTTCCACTATTACCACAATCTCCAGTGCTACTCGTGCTTAATGTAGAATTTGCGCCTGCATGTACCGTTTGCCAACCATTATTGGTACTCGATGCATATGTCTGGGTTTGACTCGTAATGTTTTCAGTCACTATACTGGTATTTTTACTATCACCTGTATTTAAGCGGACTAGGCCAGACATACCTAAAGTATTATTGTAAAAGGGGCTCATTCCACCTGTAGTAGTTGCTCCACCTAAAGTTTGAAACATACTAATCTGGCTGCCATTCAGACTAAAGCCATTTAAAACACCTTGTAAGCGCAATCGGTTAGCCCGATTTGTATCAATACTGGTACCAATTAATCCATTACTATCGCCATACTGGAACTGTGCTAAAGAGCCATCTGTAGTCGCTACAATATTAGGGTTCCGTACAAAGGCATCAGCCCATAATCCTAATTTTAAATTATATGCATCAGCTCCTTCTGCACCATCAATTGTTGGTTGATATAAAGGAGCCTCTAAAGATAAATATGTTACAGGGTAAAGAGAACTATCCGTTGTACTAAAATTAGGAACATTCGTAGCAGTTTTTACCTTAAATATCCAAGGATTGGCTCCTGTGCCCCAACTCGAAATCGCTGCTGCTGTTGCAGTATTGGCAATACGTGAGTTTGCATCACCGTCCGATTTGGAAAGTGCTAAACCATAAAGAAAGATATCAGCTTTACCTACTGCGCGGTCTTCTGGCCCCACAGTGCCATTACCACTAGTATCGGCAGCAGCCACACTCAAGGGTCCTACAGGCACATAGTTAATAGAACCTATATCTTTACTACGATCAGTAATAATTTGATTTACAGATTCATTTGGACCAGCACCACGAAATACCATAAATGCATTTTGAGGTAATATTGCAATACCTTCGCCTGTAGTTTCACTTAAACCGGCATCAGAAAGTTCTTCAAGAGCAAAGCTAGATTGACTTAAACAGAGTCCAATTAAGCTTGCTAAAACGGTTTTTTGAAAACCGACCGTATAATTAAGTGTAGTCATCATGACCTTCCTGTTTTATACGATGCCGCGCACCATATTTCTTTTTCTTGAACAGTCCTTGAGGCAAGATGAAATTATTTCCTTTTTCATCTCACTAGGGGCAAACTCTAAAAATTGCCAATCTTTCCACATTTCCATTATGCTGAATATTTACTCAAATGCAAAATTAAATCAGCAAAAACGCTTTTTTCCGATGAATGAAAATATTGATTTTTAGCTCAACTAACAGAATTTCAAAGAGCCATAACAGTTAGCTGAGAAATTTTGTTTTTGTAAGACAACATTAGTTAAGGTCATAGAGGCTGGCGTTTTTCCTGTTAAATCAACTGTCCCTACAGGAAGATTCCCTACTATTAAACAGTTAGCTGCTAAAATTCCACATTCTACTGCGTGACCTGGACTATTTAAGTAAGCACTTACTTGCCCTAATGCATCAACAATTGTAGAAAGTGCAATATCAACGCTACCTGTAGGAGTAATTTGGCCGATATCAATTGGATTTGTGAGTTCTAGCCACCACCCAGTCTGTGCAGTAGAAGCAGCTTCAGGCCATAGAATATTTACCCCCTGTACGGAAAGATACCCTGCGGATCCATTTAATTGTGCAGCATGGAAATAACCCAGACTTTGTTTAATTGCTACATTAACATCTAGATTATCTACAGAACCTGTTACATTACCAGAAATAGGAATAGGAATTCCAAGTACTGAAGCTGTAGCATTTAGGGTCCCACTAATAGCCAGACCGCCGACTGTAGCTGTCGCTTTTAAATTAGCCGTATTTATACGTTTACCCGTAATAATCTGTTCCCCCATCGACAATGTACCCGTACCTACACCTAAATTTAAGTTATATGCAGTGGATGTAAAAGGAACCGTGACACCCTGTCCTAGAACAGTTGCTCGACCAGTAATTGCTGTGTTTGTTTCATCTTGAGTAATACCATAGTAAGGATTCGTTGTCACAGTCCCGCCTGTTGGTTTAGTAATTAAGTAACCACTCAAAGAATTAATACCACTCGCAGCATCGCCATTTTGCAAACCAAAGGTAAGTAAACCCGAAAGCGATTTAGCACTTAATCGGAAACCTTGTATTTCACGTGTAGACGCTGAATTCGGGTTCTTAACAGCGAACTCTAAAAATGGATTAGTAATAACTGCTGAAGAGGCAGCACGTTCAGCACTGGTACTATCTACAGTACCACCACTTAAGCTTAAATAATCGATATCAATATCACAGGCCCCTGCTCCATTGACACCACCACAACCTAACTGTAATTTTTTAATATTGGCATTCAGTTCTAATTGGGCATCTAGAGCAAGTCGATAGAAGCCCATGTTTCCGTTAGTATTAGAATTACTTGCAGCATCGGTAGGCGCAATATAGGACATACTCATCAAGGCTTGACCACGAGTAGCTGACAACTCAGCATCAGACATTGGAACTAAGGTAGAACCAGCATAAGCTGAAGAAAAGCATAAACTTCCGAGTGCTAATATCGCAACCTGAAGAGACGTAAACTGTCGCATGACCGACCTCCGTATCCTTGGGGGCATAATCTAATTTCTTTTTATTTGGCTTCTCTTTCTTTAATGTACTCTTAAACTAAATACATAAGAAAAATACCGATATTTACGATTTCGCTTCTTTTTAATTTGTGTGATCCACATCAAAGAAAAAAATCAATTCTTGATCATTTTATATCATTTTCTACAAAAGAAAACGTACCTTATTAATATTCCGATAAACGTCACTTTTTAAGGTATATATAAAAAATAGGCCACTTAAAGTGACCCATTTTTAAAGCTCATCTATTTATAACAACTTATGTCTTAGGAAGTGTAACCCCAGTTTGACCTTGGTATTTACCACCACGATCTTTATAAGAGGTTTCGCATACTTCATCACTTTCGAAGAATAGCATTTGTGCTACACCTTCACCTGCATAAATACGCGCAGGTAAGTTCGTGGTATTTGAAAATTCTAAAGTAACGTGCCCTTCCCATTCTGGCTCTAAAGGAGTGACATTTACAATAATACCGCAACGTGCATAAGTTGATTTACCAAGGCACACAGTCAAAACATTACGTGGAATACGGAAATATTCAATTGTACGCGCTAGAGCAAATGAATTAGGCGGAATAATACAAACGTCAGACTCAATATCGATAAAACTTTTTTCATCGAAATTTTTTGGATCAACAATTGCAGAATGTACGTTAGTGAAAACTTTAAATTCGCGGGCACAGCGTACGTCATAACCATAGCTAGAGACCCCGTAGGAAATCAATTTTTCGCCATTCTTATCAAAACGGACTTGATTCTCTGCATAAGGTTCAATCATGCCGTGTTTTTCGCTCATCTCGCGAATCCAACGATCAGACTTAATAGCCATGTATTTTCTATCCAAAAGGTAATTTCATTGATTGCGACGTACTTTAACGTAAAAAAGCAATTATGAAAACAATGGCGGCTACTCTTATCGCTAAGAATAGCCCGGAATAAATTTTTAAAGATTTAATAAAGCAGAATAGCTAATTGGAATTGAGAAACTAACTAAAACCAACGAGGCTGTTCTTTGTAAATTTGATTGATTTAACCAACGTACTTTATTTGCAGCCAAGACTGAACCTAAAAAAATCCAGAATAAGGCAATCGGGGTAATTAAAGCTAAATAAGCCAGCATATGAATGAGATAAATATGAAAATTAGTCCACGCTGCAACAGGGAAAATCGCTGAAGCAAAAAGTAATGCTTTAGGATTTAGTAAAGTTGCACAAAATAATTCACGTGGGCGAATAGTTGGATGATCTAGTTCAAGCTGTTGATTTGCCGTGTGCCATAATTTAATTGCTAAAAAAATAATATAACAAGCACTGAGCAATTTAAGTATAGGAGGTAATAAAGGAAGCGTTGCAGAAACTTTCCCGATTAACATTCCCCAAGCTGAAATCGAAATCACATACCCTAGAACTTCTGCCGGAATTAATTTAGCAGATTTTTTGAGGCCTACTTGTACTCCTGATGATGCAAGTAAAGTATTTGTTGGGCCAGGGGTAAGTAAAATAGTGGCAACCAAGCCAATAAAAAGCCATGAAATCATTGAATGACCTCACAATGTAGTCATCTCAGATTAATAGATATTATTCTAGAAGGCAAAATCTAATTGTAAGACAATTTTTTAATATCTTAAAAAATAAAATTTAAAAATTATTTATAAACAATAATTTATTAAAATTTTATTAATTCTAAGCTAAAAAACTATAGAGTCAGTTACAGCGTATTACATACCAAATTGTATTTAAGTAATATAAGTATTTTTATTTTAAATCTATTTTTACATTAAAAAGGCCTATAATAAATTATTACCGCAGTAAGTTTAATTTTTAAGCTTTTAATAAGTTTCAATTAATATATTGTTTCTTTGTGTTTATATGAGCCCCTAAGCTCTACTATCCTATGATTATGGCAAAGCAATTTTTTCAATCTTGGCTTCCTTCTCCAGAGAAAGTTTCAAATATGAAATTTTTAAGGATTTTCGGGCAAAAAACCCTTAATCCTGTGCTTTGGTATGTCAACCGTAAATCTATTACTCGCGCCGTTTTTGTAGGGACTTTTTTCGGTTTACTGCCTATACCCTTTCATAGTGTATTTATTGTTATGGCAGTTTTACTGTTTGAAGTTAATTTACCTATTAGCTTAATGCTTGCTTGGCTTAGCAATCCTCTTACATTAGCGCCTATTTTGTATATTGGTTTCTGGTTTGGTGCACATATTTATCATGTGCATATGATAAATAAGAAAATGCTTTTGGGGGTGCTTCACCAGATTTCACGTTGGATTACGCATTTTGGTCATGGTCATATCGATTTGAGCCTCGCTAAAATTTTAATATCAGGTCTCATTGTCGAAGCGTTTGTATTTGCAACCATATTATATATAGTGACTGAGGTATTCTGGCGTTGGATGGTCATTCGAAACTGGAAAAATAGAACAGGACATAAAAAACAAGAAGACGCTCTATAAGAATTCATCTTCTTGCCTAAAATTATATTGTTATTTTGGTAGTTTAGATTTCATATATTCTTCAGCTACGTTAAGCACGTAGTCTTGGCAAGCTTCTCCTGTACCAGGGTCATAAGCCCCGTTATTTGTAATATTATTAGATAAAATTCGAATTCCTAAAAACGGAACATTAAACTGGCTTGCGATTTGCGCAACAGAAGCCGCTTCCATTTCTTCAACTGAGGTACCATAACGCTCATGGAAAAATTGAATTCGGTCAAGTTCATTATTCCACACATCTGCCGAGCCAATTGTTCCTTCAACCACCTCACCTTTGTCATAACGTACTTTATGTGCCGCCATTAATAGCTCTTGGTCACCTTCAAATTTGCGAATTGCAATAGGCTCAGGGTCAGATTCTTCTGTCGGTAAAACATCAAAAGCCTCAACCCATGTAAGTGAGTTTGAACCGCCACCTAATGGCTGTTTAGGCGTTCTAAACGCCCCAATATTGGTTGCATATTTTCCTAAAACAATATCATAAACATGGAGATCAGGATCGTGCCCCCCTGCTGTTCCCTGGTTAATAATGGCAATCGGTTTATAACGTTCAATTGCCAAAGCAGTTGCGGCAGCAGAGTTACTCATCCCCATACGTGTTTTAGAAATAATCATTGGATAGCCATTGTAGGTTCCTTTCCAAAAGGTCCAGCCACCTATTTTTTCAACAGTTTTATTTTCTAACTTTGAAGCCATTCTTTCCGACTCTACGGGTAAAGCACCCTGAATAATAATCGGCTGTAATTTCTGTTTTTGTTCCTGAACTGTTGGTGTTTGTGAAACTGATGAGTTGTCATCATTACATCCAACTAAAAATAAAGCGCTACATAAACTGATTACGCCCAAACTATACTTAAATTGCATTTTCCACCTGTTTCTTTGAAAAAGAAGCGTAAAGTAGCAATCTGCATGCCAATTTCAAGTTTAGCTTTGTTATTTAGATTCAGTAATTTAAATTTTTCTTTTAACCAACCAATAAAAACCCGACTTAAAGTCGGGTCAGATGAATCAAAAGATTCGTTTATCATCTCGTGCACGCTGAGGAACTTTCTCAATCTGTTGCCAGACTGCTTTCGCAATATCGATATAACTATCAGCTGCGTCATCCATTGCAACAACACTCGGTTTACCTTGATCAGCATGCTCACGTATTTGAGCATTTAAAGGCAAACGACCCAGCAATGGAATATGGTACTGCTCGGAAAGCTTATCACCACCACCGATACCAAAAATTTGCTCTTCATGTCCACAATTCGAGCAAATATGAGTCGACATATTTTCAACTACACCCAATACAGGTATGCCAACTTTATTAAACAACTCGATTCCTTTAGTCGCATCAAGCAAAGCAACATTTTGTGGGGTCGTCACAATGATTGAGCCAGTCACTGGAATACGCTGAGCAAGCGTGAGTTGAATATCACCAGTACCCGGCGGCATATCAATCATGAGTACATCTAAATCTGGCCAAAGCGTTTGATTAAATAATTGCATTAGAGCGCCTGTAGCCTTCGGTCCACGCCATGCAACAGGTGTGTTGTTATCGCCAGTTAGATGTCCAATAGAAAGTACTGCCATACCGTAAGCATCTAAAGGCACAAAATTTTCACTTTCAATCAGAGGAGTTTTACCAGCATTACCTAGCATGGTCGGGATACTTGGTCCATAGATATCAGCATCTAATACCCCAACCTTAAGTCCCATTTTTTGTAAGGCAAGCGCCAAATTGACCGTTGTTGTCGATTTACCAACACCACCTTTACCTGATGAAACTAAAATAACATTCTTGATTCGAGGATGAAGTGGCACATCTCTTTGTTGCGGCGCTGCTTTCTGAATTGGTGGGTTATTTGGATCCGGTTCAGACTTAGGTGAAGCATCAAGCACAGGAGGTAAATTCGAATTCTCTTTCGGTGCTTTAGATGAACAACCTTGACCCGAACTCTCTTGTGTAGGGCGCTTTTGTTGAACTACATGTAAATTAAGTTCTTCAATACCGCACTTTTGCAAAGCGCCAGCTAAATCATCATGAATTTGTTGCAAGTATTCTTTTTCGTCTGGGAAAGTATTAATGGTGAGTTGTAAAACACGACCTTGCACTTGAAGCTGACTAATGCGCTCTTTTAAAGCATCTTTTGAATGTGGCAATAAATAATTTTGGAGTACGGTTTGGATTTCCTCTTCTTTCACTTCTTGTGCGGGTGAAAAAACGGATTTTAATGAAGAAAGCCAAGACATATTGTTTACTCCAAAAACAGATCATTACAGCTTAATGGAGATAGTGTAACAGTATTGCTCCGCACTCGCTCACCTTGGGATGAATAATTACTAACTTCAGAACTCATCTTTTAGGTAAGGAGTACGGATTTTAGTTTAAATCAGCTTATTCAGCAGAATCATGATTTTTCAATTTATTGAGTTTTTCGGTAGCAGTTTTCTTCAACTCATCAAATTTCGCAGTTGCTTGAGTTTTTAACTCATCAAATTTTGTAGCCGCCTCTTCCTTTAATTCTGCAGCTTTGGCTTTAGCATCATCAAGTTTATGCGCTGCTTCAGTACGTAAATGATCAAACTTGTCTTGCAGGCTATGCTGAGCATCATCAAGTTTGCCTTTCAAATCATTAGCTTTATCTTCAACTGCCTCTTTTGCAGCAGCTTGTTTTTCTTTTACATTTTCCTTTAAATCTTCCAAGGCTTTTTCACCTTGTACTTTTGCATTGGCCGCTTTGGTCTTTAGCTCATCTACTTTATCTGCAACTGCTTCTTTACCCGCAGTTTGTTTCTCTTTTACATTTTCTTTTAAATCGTCCAAAGCTTTTTCACCTTGTACTTTTGCTTCAGCCGCTTTTGCCTTTAATTCATCTAATTTATTTTCAGTAGTCATCGTTGTTATCCTCATCGTTAATTAAAAAAATTACCTGAATAAGTTATTAGTTATACATCGTTATGGCTTATTTTCTGACCGTAACTGCAATTTGAAACAAAGACAATACAGGAAGATTCAAATATTTTTTGATTTGTTTATCTGTTCTAAAGAGAAATAACTTCTGGCTTTAAGTCCATTTTTGTAGATACCTCTTATATTTAGTCAAAGATTATTAATCTTTGCTTATCTTCCTGCATCAGTTAAAATCTTCCACCTTATAAATACGAATGAGAGAATGAGATCCGTGCGTAAAATTTTAGTCACCAATGCCCTCCCTTATGCCAATGGTCCAATTCATATGGGTCATTTACTCGGTTATATCCAGGCAGACATCTGGGTTCGTGCCATGCGGGCAATGGGTCATGACGTGACTTATGTATGTGCGGATGATGCTCACGGTACAGCAATTATGCTACGTGCCGAAGCAAATGGTATTAGCCCAGAAGAGCAAATCGCGAATGTTCAAAAAGAACACATCCGTGATTTTGACGGTTTTGGCGTACATTTCGATCATTATGATTCAACTCATAGTGATGCAAACAAAGCTCGTTCAACAGATATCTATATTAAAAACCGTGAAGCCGGAAATATTGCAGTTCGACCTGTAACTCAATTATTTGATCCGGAAAAAGGTATGTTCTTATCTGACCGTTTCATTAAGGGTACTTGCCCAAAATGTAAGTCAGAAGATCAATACGGCGACTCATGTGAAGTGTGTGGTACAACTTATAATGCGACTGAGTTACTCAATCCGCGTTCGACTTTAAGTGGTGCAACACCAGTTGAAAAATCATCAGATCACTATTTCTTCAAGCTCCCAAACTTTGCTGAATATTTGCAAAAATGGACCCGCGATGAAGGTCGCTTACCTCTTTCAATTGCTAACAAATTGGATGAATGGTTTGAAGCAGGTTTAGCAGACTGGGATATTTCTCGTGATGCTCCTTATTTTGGTTTTGAAATTCCGGATGCACCGAATAAATATTTCTATGTGTGGGTAGATGCCCCAATCGGTTATATGTCTAGTTTTGAAAACTACATCAAAACTAAGCGCCCAGACTTAAACTTTGATGATTTCTGGAAGAAAGATAGTCAAAATGAGGTTTACCACTTTATTGGTAAAGACATTGTTTACTTCCATGCTTTATTCTGGCCTGCGATGCTTGAGGGCGCGAATTATCGCACCCCAACGGGCTTGTTCGTAAATGGTTTCTTGACTGTAAATGGACAAAAAATGTCTAAGTCTCGCGGTACTTTCATTAAAGCCGAGACGTACTTACAACATCTAAACCCAGAGTATTTACGCTATTACTTTGCTTCTAAACTTTCAGATAAAGTTGAAGACTCCGACTTGAACCTTGATGACTTTGTTCAGAAAGTAAATTCAGATTTAGTCGGTAAAGTAGTTAATATTGCTAGTCGCTGTGCTAAGTTCATTAACAGCAGCTTTAACAATACGCTATCAAGTACATGTGCTGAATCTGACTTAGTACAAAGCTTTATTGATGCTGGTGATTCAATTGCTGCTGCATATGAAGCGCGTGAATTCTCTACGGCGATCCGTGAAATTATGGCGCTTGCTGACCGCGCAAACCAATATATTGATGAGAAAAAACCATGGGCTCTTGCTAAACAAGAAGGTCAAGAACAACAAGTTCTTGATGTATGCTCTGTCGGTATCAACTTATTCCGTCAATTAGCAGTGTACTTAGCCCCAGTTCTGCCAACTTTAGCTCAGCAAGTTCAAGATTTCTTAAAACTTGAAAGCTTCGATTTCGAGTCACGTAAACAAATTCTTGTAAGCCATGAGATTGCACAGTTCCAACCTCTTATGCAGCGTGTTGATCCAAAAGCTGTTGCAGCCATGGTTGATGCTTCTAAAGAGTCTTTAGGTGCTCCTGCTCCACAAGCGACTAAAGCAGCGAAAAAAGAGAAATCTGCCGAGAAAAAAGCAGCCCCTACTCCAGCAGTGGGTGAAGCTGAAATTATCGGTATTGAAGATTTCTTAAAAGTTGACTTACGTGTTGCTCAGGTCGTTGAGGCAGGTACAGTTGAGGGTTCAGATAAATTACTTCAACTGACGTTAGACGTAGGTGAAGCTGAACCACGTAATGTATTTAGTGGTATTCGTAGTCAATATGCGCCAGAAGACCTAAAAGGTAAATTGGTCGTGATGGTGGCTAACCTTGCACCACGTAAAATGCGTTTTGGTGTTTCAAACGGTATGGTACTTGCTGCCGGAAATGATGAAGGCATTTTCATTATTTCACCAGATAGCGGTGCAAAACCTGGCGATAAAGTTTCTTAATCTAGATTCATAAAAAAGCTCCCTACATTGGGAGCTTTTTTATTTCTAACCTACTTTTTAAAATAAGCAGGCTTATCTGCACTGAGTACATTTAAAGTGCTATATGTGAGACATTCTATCCATCAATTAATAATTAGATTGCTCATAATTATTGGCTTGTAAATCGGGAATTTTGTAGTCTTTTTCATAAACCGGAGAACCAGCAATACTCATCGCCCGTTCATTTGAAGGTTGCTGTTTACTTGTTGTTCTCATCTCACATCCTGTAGTTAAGATGAAAAAAACAACCGAAATGCTCACCATTAGTTTTTTCATAACGTGATCCTCATTTCTTTTTGTTTTATTAATTAAGTTACCACTTTTTAAATATTTAAGTGCTAAAAAAGATATTTCAATTTGTATATATTTTGCGCAAAAATAAAGCCAGACTACAAAGAGCTGGCTTTATATTTTTTAGATATTTTAATTAAAGATTTATCATTTGAAGAAGATTAACTTTAAGCCCAATACACTAACAATGCTTCCAGCCACTCGGTCAACACCCGTTTTTGCTTTTAAATACATTTTTCGAGGCTTCTCTGAAGATAAAAGCATTGCTACACATGAGTACCAACCTGCATCAATCATAAAACAAATGAGCGGTAATGCGACGTAGTAATAATTTGGAATTTCTTTTGGCAGTAAAGCAGTAAAAACACTCGCTAGTACAACAGCAATTTTCGGATTACTTAACTGAGTAATCAAACCATATCGGTAGGCTTGTTTATAAGTCATTTTCGATTTGGCATCATTTTCCATGGCAATTGGTTCTTTGGCATGTTTAATAATTTTAAAAGCAAGCCAAAGCAAATACAGCCCTCCACCAATTTTTAAAATTAGATAAGCTGAAGGCACTGCCAATAAAACTGCCTGTAACCCCATAACTGCTAAAAAGCCAAAAAGAGCTGCACCCGTGCCCGTCCCTAATGCCGTAAACAAGCCATGTTTACGTGATTTAGATATTGAATTTTGCGCCACATAAATAAAGCTTGGCCCAGGACTTATTGCTCCAAGCATCAATGCCATCGCAATTGAAAAAAGAGGAATAAGGGACTCAAACATTGTATTGACCTAGCATCATGCAATTGCGCGATATTCTAGCAGCTTTTTATGACACATATAAAAATGGAAAAGAGATAAATTATAAAAATTGAATTTTCATGTTTTTACAATTTAGTTATTCACAACGGACAAAAATGTCCGTTAAATATATCATCTTTAAACCTCCCAAATCAGTGACATGAGTAAACGTCAAAAAATTGCAGCCCATAATCGGGATGAATTACTCAATGCAGCCGAGGAATGCTTTCGTATTCATGGTATTAATGTCCCTCTACAAGTCGTGATTGATCATGCAGGTGTAGGTAGAGCGACGTTCTACCGCAACTTTTGTGACCGCAAGGCTTTAATTAGCGCCCTTTTAGAGCGAGCGATTACACAGCTAGAGCAAAAAGCTGCTCATTTTCAACAATTCGAAGATGGTTTATTTCGTTTAATTGAAGGACATATTGCACAACTTCCCAAGCTCGCAATTTTGCAAGATTTTTGGAGAGTGATTGATCGACAAGATCCAATTATGCTAAAAATTTATGAACGGCGGAATAATGCACTTAAGCCACTGATTGAAAATGCAATAGAACAAAAACTGTGCCGAGCTGATCTAACTGCTGATGACTATGCAATGTTCACAGCAATGTTGGGTTCTTCATTTCAAGGACATGAACCTGAAGAACAAACCCGCTTAGCGAAACGAGCAATTGAATTACTATTTCATGGTATTCAAGTACAAAAAATTCGAGGGATAGAATGAGTAAAACGCCTCGTTATTTAGAAACGCCACCTGACTGGACGCCAGAAGAACAACCGACTTTACCTGGTTCACCAGCAGCGATTGCGCATTCTGTACCTAAGCGATTTCTTTATTTTTTTATTGGTCTGTTTGTCGCTATTTCAGCAAGCTTAAGTAATGGTTTCATTACGGCAAATTTACCCTTAATTCAAGGTGAGTATGGCCTGACACCTTCTGAAGCCGCTTGGCTTCCTGCTGCTTATGTAATGGCGAATGTCAGTTCGAATCTAATTTTGTTTAAAGCTAGGCAACAATATGGTCTGAGAGTCTTTTCAGAAATAGGACTTGTTATTTTTATTGCCGTGCTGGTTTTGCACATTTTTGTGCATACCTATGAAATGGCCTTGTTCGCTCGGGTTGTAGCAGGTTTAGCTGGTGCACCACTCAGCTCTTTAGGTATGTATTACACCATGCAAGCTTTTAAAAAAGCCGACATGGCAAAAGGTATATATATTGCCTTTGGTTTTCAGCAGTTAGGTGTACCCCTCGCCTGGATTATTTCCCCTTTTCTTGTGAGCACAGATAGTTGGTCTGTTCTTTACACCTTTGAACTCGGCTTAGCACTTTGTTGTTTAGCAATGGTGGTTTCTTTGAAATTACCACGTAGCTTACGAATCTATGTTTTCGAAAAACAGGATTTCTTCACCTTTGCTTTACTGGCGCCAGGTTTTGCATGTCTATGTATTGTGCTGACACAAGGCCCAATCTTGTGGTGGTTTAACAGTGAATGGCTTGCTTATGTATTAATTGCAGGTTTTAGCTTAGTTGTTTTAGGTTTGCTCTATGAACATTATCGTGCCAATCCATTAATTATGACACGTTGGTTAGGCGCCTCCTCAACCCTACGCTTTATCTTTGGTGCTTTTGCCATTCGTCTTTTAATGTCAGAACAAAGTTATGCAGCCGTTAATTTCCTAAAAACTATGGGAATGGGTCCAGACCAATTTGTTCCACTCTATGTGGTCATATTGGTGGGGATTTTAAGCGGAACTCTATTTAGTGCGCTTACTTTCTCGCGTGAACGAATTATTTTTCACTTACTTTTTGCAGAGTTTTTGATTCTCATTGCCTGTGGACTAGATTATCACCTTACGAGCGATGTACGGCCTTCAAACTTCTTTGCAAGCCAGTTTTTAGTAGGCTTTGCCGGCGGCCTGTTTATCGGTCCTTTACTTCTAATTGGATTTGCACAAACTTTGGCTAAAGGTCCTTCGTATGTAGTGACTTTTATTGTCTTATTCTCTGCAACCCAAACATTTGGTGGCCTTGTTGGCTCATCTTTCTTCTCGACCTATCAACAACATCGTACACAAAACTATCAAGTCGAGATTATTAAAGATTTGGAACAAGCCGACCCATTAGTTGCTCAAAGGCTTTCTACCTATCAACGTAGTGCAGCCATCACAACAAATGACCCCGCCTTACAAACAGCTCAGTCTATGCGCTCACTTAATCAAGTGGTTACTCGTGAAGCTCAGGTCCGTGCCTACAATGATGTGATTGCATTAAACGGTATTTTTGCCGTCGCCTTACTTTTATGGGGCGGATTTAATATTGCACGTAGTAAATATCTACAACGCAGAGGAATTAGCCGCCCTTAACGGCTTTTGTTATTGATGAAATAGAAATTGAGATTGATATATGTCAGATGATCAAAATAAACCGGAACAAACCCCTGCTCAAACATCTAATAATGAGCCAACGCCTGCACCTGCAAGTAAACTGATTCCGACAAAACGCTCAACCCTATTATGGATGTTGGGTGTGCTTATTATCGGTATTTTAGTGATTTTGTGGGCATGGAGAATTGGGCCTTTTGCCACAAGTGTGCAGCAAACTGACAATAGTTATGTTAAAGGTAAAACTACCATTTTATCCTCGCAAATTAATGGCTATGTTAAAGATGTATTGGTAAAAGACTTTGATCATGTTAAAAAGGGTCAAGTATTAATGCATATTGATGCCACCACTTATGACCAAAAAGTAGCACAAGCGGCTTCGGGAGTAGAACAGGCCAAAAATACTTTAGCCAATCAAACTCAGTCAATTGCACAAAAACAAGCAGATATTGTGGCTGCGCAGGCTAAAGTAGAACAAGTTAGGGCTCAATATGAACTCTCTTTAGCACAGCTTAGACGCTATCAACAGCTAGGGAATAGTGGAGCAGCTTCTAAATCTGAGCAAGATAAAGCCGCTGCTGATGCCGAGAATAATCTTGCAGCCCTTAAACAGGCAGAGGCCAATGTTCTAGTTGCCAAAGAAGCACTTAAAACAGCTCAAGTCGCAGAAGCAGGCTTAGAAGCACAAGTTTCCAGTGCTAAAGCACAGTTAGACCAAGCACAAACCACCAAAGACTATAGTGTTATTGTTGCTCCAATGGATGGACAACTTGGTGAAGTAAATCCTCGTGTTGGGCAATATGTGGCCGCAGGATCACAGTTACTCTATCTGATTCCACAGCAAACTTGGGTGATTGCCAACTTTAAAGAAACCCAAATTGCCAATATGCGAATTGGACAAAAAGCGTGGTTTACAGTCGATGCAATGAAACATAAAAAATTTACAGGTCATGTTGAACAAATCTCTCCAGCCGCGGGTTCCGAGTTCAGTGTACTAAAACCGGATAATGCGACAGGAAACTTTACCAAAGTCGTTCAACGAATTGCCGTGCGTATTACCATTGACCCAAATCAGGAAGGAATAGAACACTTACGCCCTGGTATGTCAGTGATTACTTCTGTCGACACAAGCTCTTAATCAGCTTTTTAAAAACCTATTTAAAAAAGCTACAATGTGATCAATCATTATTTTTCTCAATTTCTAATGTTTGATCACATTGCCCAACCTATCTCCTATCAGCACGTTGAACTATCCTTCCCTGTTCATCTCGACATTAAACGTTTAGATTTAGTTCATCCTCAAATTTCGGGTAATAAGTTTTTCAAATTAAAATACAATTTGCTTGCTGCAAAAGAACAAGGTTTATCAAGCATTTTGACTTTTGGTGGGGCTTACTCAAATCATATTGCTGCAACAGCTTATGCAGCTCATCTTTTTGGTTTAAAAAGTATAGGAATTATTCGTGGTGAAGAGTTAGCTGGTAAACCACTTAATCCCACCTTGGCAAAAGCTCAGAGTTTAGGAATGCAGCTACATTTTGTCTCTCGCCATGAATATCGCTTACGAAATGAAGCAAATTACCTTAAACAATTACAGCAACAATTTCCGCAGACCTATATCATTCCCGAAGGTGGTACCAATGAACTGGCAGTTCAAGGTTGTCAGGAAATCCTGAGCCAATATGACTTAGAGCAATATGATGTGATTTGCTGTGCAGTCGGAACTGGCGGAACGATTTCAGGTCTGATTGAAAGAAGTGCAGTTCATCAGAAAATCTTAGGATTTTCGGCTTTAAAAGGTGATTTCTTACAACAAGAGATTAGGCAATGGACTAAAAAACAAAATTGGTCTTTGACAGATGTATACTGCTGGGGCGGTTATGCGAAAACCTCACCTGAACTATTCGCATTTATTGAAAATTTTGAAGAGCAATATACGGTCCCCCTTGAACCGATCTATACCGGAAAAATGATGTTTGGTCTGTTTGATCTTATAAAAAACAATTATTTTCCAGCGAATACACGCATTTTGGCAATTCATTCTGGTGGTTTACAAGCTGATATTAGAAATAAACCTCACGCATAACTCACCCGCTTTTAGAAGGCCTTATCCCTTACCTGTATAAATGTCCTTAGCATGAGTAAGTGCTGGCATGATAGTATATGCCCCTTTTTAATTTTCACGACTAATCGAGAACTTCTTATGTCTAACAGTCATGTCGATGTCATTGTCTTAGGTGCAGGTGCTTCTGGACTCATGTTGGCTGCACATGCTGCTAAACGGGGACGTTCGGTCTTAATTTTAGAAAAAGCCAATAAAATTGGTAAAAAGATTTTAATGTCAGGCGGTGGGAAATGTAACTTTACCAACCTCTATGTAGAACCTGAAAACTATATTTCTCATAATCCGCACTTTGTTATTTCTGCCCTATCACGCTATAGCAACTGGGACTTTATTGGTCTGGTCTGTGATTATGGAATTGCCTATGAAGAACGTAAACACGGGCAATTATTTACGCTAAACGGCGCTAAAGAAATTTTAGAGATGTTGGTGAGTGAGTGTAATAAAACAAACAATGTCGAAATCCAGACCCATTGTGAGGTTGGACAAGTCGATCCATTAGAACAAGGTGGTTTTTCAGTACACACCAATCAGGGCCGTTTTAGCTGTGAATCATTAGTGGTTGCTACAGGTGGATTATCCATCCCAACTTTAGGAGGCTCTGGTTTTGGCTATGAATTAGCACAAAAATTTGGACATACAGTTTTCCCAACCCGTGCTGGTTTAGTACCATTTACTTTTTCGGATCATATTAAAGAAATCACTACACGCCTAAGTGGTAATGCTTTAGATGTGACTCTAACTAACTCGAAGAATAGCTTTACTGAAGCATTATTATTTACGCATCGTGGTTTGAGTGGTCCAAGTTCTTTACAGCTTTCAAACTATTGGAATACAGGTGAAAGTTTTAAAATCGACTTTTTCCCGAGCCAAGATTTAGCAACTTATTTAAAAGATAAAAAGAAAGCCCAACCTAAAGTTTTACTGCGTACTCTTCTGAACGAATTTACGGCAAAAAGTATTGTACAAGAATTACAACAACTTATATGGCCAGAGCAGAGCGAGACAGCCATTGGTAATATCAGTGATGCACAGCTAGAGCATATTGCCGAGCAGCTACATGGTTTTACCGTTAAACCATCAGGCACAGAAGGATATCGTACTGCCGAAGTTACCTTAGGTGGAATTGATACAACTGAAGTTTCATCTAAAACACTCGAAAGCAAAAAGCAGAAAGGACTATTCTTTATTGGAGAAGTACTTGATGTGACTGGCCACTTAGGAGGCTATAACTTCCAATGGGCTTGGTCTTCGGCTTATGCAGCAGCACAATATGTTTAAATAATGAATAAGCTAATTTGATGCTTTCGAATCATTGGATGATTTTTCAGAATCATGCTTATGGCTTGTTGTCTGTTTTGATGATTCAGATTTGCTAAATACAAATTTATAAGCACTTGCTAAAAAACCAACGGTAATCCCAGCAATTACAACAGGTGCTAAAAAACGACCAGGTTTTTTCATCGTATTTTCCTCACTTATTTGTTTTTATAGCTGTCAAAGACAGAACGACCACTCAATATAGAGTGGTCGAACTTATCACAAAAATCAAAGATTTTTTGTACTGTTTATCTGAAAATTAGTTACACCTACTAAATTTCATCATTTTCGCCAGTAGAACCAAACGGTTTATTTACTGGTGGTTGTGATGGATTTACTTGTGTAGAATCAGCTGGTTTTGCATCAGATGAAACTGTTGTTGATGGTGCAGTTGTAGTCGTTGACGGAGTTGAAACCGTAGACGAACTACCTGTTGTATTATTAGTAGTAGGCGGTTGATATAAAGGATTTGGTTGATTTGCCTCTTTCTTAGCTTTATCCAGTAAATCAGATAAAAGTCTTTCTGCTGGTTGACGACCACCCAAACCAAATGCAAGAGCGAAAGCAACTGCAACTGCGCCTAGCGTTAAGCCGAACGCAAGGTTTACGATCGAATCGGCAATACCCATCGCTCTTAAACCAAGTGCAAGGACTAAACCAATAATCAAGACACGAACCAAACTACCTAACCAACGCGAACTATTATATTCACCGCGTTGAACAACGTTCGCCACAACATTTGCAAGCCAGAAACCAATCACCAAGATTACAGCGCCCAATAGAATGTTTGCACCGAAATGGATAAACATTGCGATTAGGCCACTAATCTGATCGAAACCAAGACGGTCAGCAGCTTCAGAAACTGCAAACAACATGGTAAAGAACACGATTAGCCAACCAACGGCATTAGAAACTTTAGTTTGACCTAAAAAGCGTTGTACATCTAATTTTGCTGGAATTTCATCAACACCAGTTCCTGCAATTAACTCAGCAACCAAGCGACCAACAAAACGTGAAACAATATAAGCAACCAGTAAAATTAAACCAGCAGCAATAATGTTTGGAATAGCTTGTAAAATTTCATTGAGCATTGCTGTTGCTGGCTGAGAAATAGTCTCAATACCTAAAGCTTCAAATGCTACAATCAATGTCGTAATAATGATGATGGCAAAAACAAATGAACCTAAGAATTTGCCTACATTTGAATTTTTGAAAAGACCAATTTTTTCCGCTTGAGATTGCACACCTAAGCTATTAATTAATCCTTCAACAATACCGCGTACAATTTTTGCCAAGATATAACCAACAAAAACGATAACGCCAGCAATAAAGATATTTGGTAAGAATGCTACAGCATCATTTACCATATTTTGAACTGGAATCAGTAAGCCTGTTAATCCTAAGATTGAAAGAACAATCGGAAGGAAAAGTAACAATACAAGCCAGTAAAGAATTTCACCAATATTCTGGCTAATTCCCCCAACACCCACTTCGCTGCTTAACTTATCATCAAGTTGAGTTCGGGATAAAACATTGGTCACCCCCGCCCGCACCAGTCGAGCAACGATCCAGCCAATAAAACCCACCACTACAGCAGCAATAATATTTGGTATATAGACGAGTACCTGATTAACCATGTTGCTAAATGGACCGCTCACTCCACTAATGTTGAGCACATTTAAAGCAGCAACAACGGCGAGAATCAGAATAAACCAGAATACGACTTTGGAGATCAGACCTTCTATATTGGGTGTACGTCCAGTCGCTGAAGATAATTTCGCATTGGTATTTACTTTTTGCAGAAGTTTCTTTACACCTGCCGCCACCAATAAAGCGATGATCCAGCCTACCAGTAAGATGACAATTGCAGCTAAAATAGGATGAAACTGATCCCAGTAATACATCGCATCAAACTGAGCGCCGCGAGGCCCATTAAAAAATTCATTCATATTGTTATGTCCTCAATTGTTATGTTCTTTTCAGTGTTATCACTAAATGAAAAACACCAGTTCGTTGTAAAAAATGACGATAAATGCGGTCTATGTCACCTTATGTTTTGAATATTTTTCAATCAACAACCTTCTGCATAAATACAACAAATTGATGCAAAAGATTGCAAAAAAAGCCTTCAGGTCACATCCTAAAGGCTTTTTATCACGATATACTGGTTAGCTTATTACCCTTCATAGGTCTTCAAATCAGAAGTACCACTGATGACTTGTGGTATGGTCTCATGTTGAAATGCGGCTTCCTCTTTTGGCGTTTTGCTGTGATCAGCAACCATATAAACCACAAGTGCGAGAAGAAAAAGCCCAACAATAATTAAAATATAAACTGGCAATCTTCTTTTTTTTGCAGTCTCTTCCGGACTCGTCACATGAGGCGGTTTTGAAAAATCATGCATCTTCTTTCCCCTCTTCTATTATCATTAACTTTATATTCATCATAACAATTTGATTTGTTGCATTGTGTGAAAAAGCATTATGAGAAGGTGTCTACGGTTGCAAAACTCTACTTTTAAAAATATTAATTTAGTATAAAATTTAGCCACTTTAATTAGAACGTTTTAGAATCTAACTTCTCGATATTCAGAATCTTCGCTAAAGTCCGATTTGTAATACAATATGTTTTAGCTCTTACTTTTTATAAAATAGGCTATAATAAGCCCCCTTGTTTTAAAGCTACTCAATTTTATGATGTATCGTCAGCAAAGCGTAACTCTTGATCTCGACACTGACGTCACACATCAATGTTATTTGCATCAGACAAGAGATGACCATCTCATTGGTATTATTGAATTTAATAAACCAAGTTATGAACTTAAATGGGGTGATCTTGAATACTTCCGTCGCCGTACCGAAGAGTTCTCGGTCATGCCATTTCCTGAATGCATTAATGCGATGATTGTTGATATTCGTAATATTAATGTATTTCTGGACAATGAAGTTCCAATTTTACCGTGGCGTTTACTCGAAGAAGATTGTCCTGTTCGCCTAGTTGTTCCTCAAGACCGCCTTGAACACTATGCGGGATTATTTGAACCAACATGGCTTTCAACAGATGTCGACAGTGCGATTGCAGAGATCCGTGAGTTTATGGATATGTTTGTCCATTAATAAACATATCCATAAAATTTTTCTTAAAATATTTTACTTCCTGTTTTACCAGTAATTTTCTACCGCAATATTTCCTTCACCGCGACGATTCATTGTAAGACCACGGCGTTTTAGAGCCTCTTTCGTATCATCAACCATTTGTGGGTTTCCACAAAGCATGACATGACTTGATGCTGGGCTGAGTTCCAAACCTGCTGCTTTTTCTAACTCACCATTTTCGATTAATACAGGTAAGCGCTCATGCAACGGCGCAGATGGATCTCGGGTAATGATAGGAATAAATTTAAAACCGCTATGCCCTTCCCCAAACGTTTCAGCAATCTCTTGAATACGGTCAACATAAGCCAGCTCAGCCGCAGTACGAACACTGTAGACCAAGTTTATTTTCTGGTAATTAGACCAAGTTTCAAAGTCTTGTAGCATCGACAAAAATGGAGCCAAGCCTGTACCTGTTGCCAGTAACCACAGATCATGCGGTAAAGGCTGTTGATAGCGTGCCAACGTCAAGTAACCATATGGAATTTTTTCCAAATAAAGCTCATCACCCACTTTCAAATGCTGTAGATTCGAAGTGAAGGCACCGTCTGGTACTACAATTGAGAAAAACTCTAGCGTTTCATCAAACGGAGAAGACACCACCGAATACGCACGGACAACCAGCTCATCTCCTACCTTTAAACCAATACGCGCAAATTGCCCCGCCGTAAATTTAAAATGCGAAGGACGCGTCATGGTAAAACTGAAAAGTGTTGGGGTCCAACGATGAACAGATAAAACTTTTTCTACGCTAAATTTTTCAATTGACATGATTTCAACGTGGCATGAAATAGTGCGCTCATGTTAGCATGACAGCCGAAATAATGAATACTTTTAAATGTTAAGGCTTTTTAAACATGCGGATGACATTACGCCAGTTGGCTGTTTTTGTAGCAGTCGCCCAAGAAGGAACCGTTACTAAAGCCAGTGATGCGGTCAGACTGACGCAAAGTGCAGCAAGTATGGCTTTAGCCGATTTAGAAGACGGCTTAGGTGCTCCTTTATTTGATCGTTTAGGTAAGCGCTTGCAGCTAAATGATCTTGGACGTTTTCTGCTTCCCCAAGCATTAGAAATTTTAGGCCGCTGTGAGGCCTTTGAACAAGCAGCCAAGGGTGAGTTACAGAGTATTGACCTTCGTATCGGTGCTACTTTAACCATCAGTGATTATCTAATGCCAGATTTAATGGCTAACTTCTTACAACGTCATCCACAAGCACATTTACAACTTCAAGTTGGTAACACACGCCAAATGATTGAAGCTGTAAATCAGTTTCAGCTTGATTTAGCTTTAATTGAAGGGTCTTGTCACTTACCTCAACTCCAATGTATTCATTGGCGTGACGATGAGCTAGCAGTGTGCTGCTCACCTGACCATCCGTTAACACGTTTAAATCGCCCACTTACCCCTCAAGATTTTCATGACGTAGAATGGATATTACGTGAAGAAGGTTCAGGTACTCGTGAAGTCTTTGATAATGCAATTTTGCAAGATTTACCAGATGCAAACATTCGTTTGACGCTTGGACATAACGAAGCGATCTTAAAAATAGTGGCTGGTGGTTTAGGAATGTCGTGTATTTCAAAGTTAGCGATTGAACCTTTAAGTGAAAAAGGTCAACTTGTTATTTTAGATACTCCATTTTGGCAACTTACCCGCCCTCTTTATATGCTAGTGCACCGCCAAAAATATCAAGGTCCGGGCCTTAAAGCATTTTTAAAATTTTGCGATGAAGATCAGGCTTAAAGCTTGATCTTCACATTCATTAGCGTCGGAAATTAGACAATAACTCACTTGTGATCGCTTTATTGTGATCAGCAATTTTAGTTTTCTTAGTCTTCGCAGGATTAGGATCGATACGCTCAATCTTAATAGCTTTAAATTTTCCTCGATTATCTGCAGCAAGAAATCTCACTTTTTCATTTCTTTTCGGTTCACCTTCGGATGCAGGGAAATCAGAAATATGAAAGAAAATATCTCCTTCAGTCGTCGAAATAAAACCAAATCCTTTATCGGCGTTATATTGTTTTATCCTTCCAGTATAAAACTCTTGCTTCATGATTTTTCACCCTACTTTACCAATGCAATTACTGTAGTAAATAAAAAGAGACTTTCATTTCCGCTCTTAAAAGTTATACGGCTTAATGAAGTCTCTTTTTATCGTTATTTCAAAAATTAGTCTTTTTGAACACTACCAAAAATCTTGTCACCAGCATCGCCTAAGCCTGGAACAATATAACCATGTTCATTTAAGCCATTATCAATAGATGCAGTATAAAGCTGAATATCAGGATGTGCTGCCTCTACTTTCGCAATTCCTTCAGGTGCTGCAACTAGCACCATAACACGGATATCTTTGCATCCACTTGCCTTTAATACATCAATAGCAGCAACTAAAGAATTACCTGTTGCCAACATTGGATCAATGATCATGGCAATACGGTTAGCGACATCAGGAACTAACTTTTTATAGTAAGTACGTACTTCTAGAGTTGCTTCATCACGCTCAAGCCCTAACACACTTACTTTTGCACTTGGAATTAGGTTAAGCACACCATCAAGCATACCTATACCTGCACGCAAAATCGGTACAATCGTTATTTTTTTACCCGCGATACGCTGAGTAGTAACATTGCCAGCCCAACCTTCAATCTCACAATCCACAACTGGTAAGTCTTTCGTCGCTTCATATGTCAATAACATAGTCACTTCCTGAGCAAGCTCACGGAAATTCTTGGTACTGATGTCAGCACGACGTAATAAACCTAATTTATGACGAATAAGTGGGTGACGAATTTCTTGAATGGCCACAGATGTTACCTAAAAATATAAAAACGTATTTATTATAATCTTTTTTTAACTATCAATAAAAAAAAGCCTCCATATTTGGAGGCTTTTTTGTACACAAGAATTATTGTTGCTGAGAAAGCATGAAATGTAATGGAGATAAAATTTCTGCTTTTAATGCCAAATTAATCATTGGATCTGGATAAACACCCAAAATAATAACTAATGCAGCAGCAGCCAATACCATTAAACCACCCACTTTTTGTCCCCAATGTGCATCAGCATCAATACGAGGAGTTTCAGGTGGAGTCATATACATAACAACCATCACACGTAAGTAGTAATACAAACCAATACCACTACCCACAATAATCATTGCAGCTAAGAACCAGTGTTGAGTTGTTACAGCAGCCATAACAACCAAGAACTTACCAATGAAGCCTGCTGTTAATGGAATACCAGCCAAAGATAACATCATGACTGTTAATGTTGCTGTAAGTACTGGACGGCGCCAGAACAAACCACGGTAGTCTGCAAGGCTTTGCGCTTCATCTACGTTATTATATGGGCTAGACATTAACGCTACTGCACCAAAAGCACCAATAGTCGTTAATACATAAGTCACCACATACACAGTTACGCTGCCCAAGCTTGCATATGTCATGCTGATTAAAGCAATTAACAAATAACCAAAGTGAGCAATAGATGAATAACCCAAAATACGCTTTAAGTTGACCTGACGAACAGCAAGCAAGTTACCGACTAAAATTGACAATACGGCAATGATTGTCAAAACAGTCACTAGCGAGTTCACCATGATTGCGCCAGAAGCAAGCAAATAACGTACGAACAAACCAATTGTTGCAACTTTAGCAGCAGTCGCCAAGAACGTTGCCATTGGAGCTGGTGCACCTGCATATACATCTGGTGTCCATTTATGGAACGGTGCAAGCGACAATTTGAATGCAACAGCAAAAATAATGAGTGCTAAACCTAATAACACCATTGGCTGTTTGATTGCGCCAAATAAAGCTTGTACAGAATCATAGAATGAAAGTGAACCAGTATAAGCGTAGATATACGCCATACCCATCAACAACATTGCAGAAGCTGTTGCAGAAAGCACAAGATACTTAATCCCTGCTTCAAGCGACTGACTACGTTGATATGTATAAGCAAGTAAACCGTATACAGGAATCGACATTAACTCAAGGCTAATGAAGAATGATGCATAGTGTGAACTTGCAACCATCAACATTGCACCTGCTACAGAAGCAAGTAACAGAAGATAGAGTTCTTCGCGGTTGTCTTTATAAGTCTCAATATATGCATGAGACAAAGTACAGCAAGCCAATGATGCAACTAAAATCATGAATTGATAGAACATGGTAAATGGATCAACCATAAACATGCCCATCACATTTGCCGGCACAAATTTACCGCCAAATAATTCTAACAAGATATAAAGTGCAGCAAGGTTTAAACCGACAACAGAGGTTGTTGCGATTAAATTATGGTTACGCTTAATTGAAATTAACAGCATGACGACGACTGCTGTCAAAGCAACAATCATCACCGGTGCTAAAGGCATAAGCGTAGAAAATGATACTGTGAAGTTCATGATTATTGGATCTCCACATGGTCAAGTTGAGTAGCTGTTTGCTGAACAGTTTCAACGACTTCTTGTACTGGTACATAACTATTGACCAACCACTGCATGCTTGAATGAGATACATCCAAGAATGTTTGTGGATAGATACCAAGCCAAACGAGACCAATCGCACAAATCATCAAAATACTAACTTCACGAGCAGATAAGTCTTTTAATGGACTAGTGTAGTGTTGCTTTTGTTCAGAGTTTGGTTCACCAAACAAAGCACGGTGAATCAAGATCAAGCCATACAAACCTGCAAATACAAGGCTGATAGAAGCAATGATCGTGAATACAGGATATTTATTGAATGAACCCATCAAAATCAGGAATTCACCAATAAAGTTACCTAAACCTGGCACACCAACAAGAGCTGCGACGAAGAACATTAAGAAGAACGGTAAATACTGGAGCTGACCACGAAGACCACCCATCAAACGTAAATCACGTGTATGTAAGCGCTCGTAGATTTGACCAGACATAATGAACAATGCAGCTGATGACAAACCATGTGCCAACATCATGATCATTAGACCTTGGAAGGTCAAAATATTACCTGCATAAATAGCAAGTAAAACGAAGCCCATATGTGAAATCGACGTATACGCAAGTAAACGTTTCATATCAGTTTGCTGGTAAGCACACCATGCGCCGTAGAAAATACCAATCAAACCGAAAATAATTGCAATATCTGCAAACTGTGCAGAAGCTGCCGGGAAGAATGGAATTACAAAACGAAGCAAACCGTACGCTGCTGTTTTAATCAAGATACCAGCCAAGTCTACAGAACCCGCTGTAGGTGCTTGAGCATGGGCATCCGGTAACCAGCCATGCAATGGGAAAACTGGTAACTTCACTGCAAAACCAATAAAGAAGCAGATCATGAAACCATACGCGAAGCCAGCAGGTAAACGATTCGCTACAGCTAATAAATAGTTGTAATCAAAACCGATCATACCAGTCATCATGTAACCATAAACCACAAGGCCAAGGATACCGATTAACATTACTAAACCAGCGATTTGCGTATACAAGAAGAACTTGGTTGCAGCGTAAACACGTGAACGACCGTTTGAACCCTTATGACCCCATAACGCAATCAAGAAGTAGATTGGTACAAGCATCATCTCCCAGAAGAAGAAGAATAGGAACAAATCAATTGCCAAGAACACGCCGATAACGCCCCCTAAACTCCATAACAAGTTTAAGTGGAAGAAACCAACATTCTTTTGGATCTCACCCCATGAACAACCAACAGCAAGTACACCAAGTAAAGCTGTTAATAACACCATGAGTAAAGACAAGCCATCCACTGCTAGGTGAATGCCAATACCGAGAGATTGAATCCACGGTAAGTAAAACTCAGCTGTCCAAGTTGGGACTTTTGAGCCTAACTCGTAGCTATAAGTACCACTTTGCCAAAGTGCAAGACCTAAGCCTAACGTGATGAGCATACCAATTAAGGCGATCCAGCGTGGCAAAGTTTTGTCGAGTTTATCGACTAACCAACAAGTAAAACCTGCAATGAACGGAACAAGGATCAGCGCGGGTAAAATTAAATTGTTTTCCATTTTATTTCCCCACTACCTGAATAACGATCAAGATCATCAATAACACCACTACACCGAGTGACATGCTTGATGCGTATTCACGCAATGAACCTGTTTGACGTGAGCTTGTGAAACTGTTTCCGCCTTTAACAAGCGCAGGAAGAACAAGCCATAAGCTGTCAATCGGATCACGACCAAATAGTTTGGCGAAGAATAAATAAGGTTTAACAAAAACGATGTCATACAACGCATCGAAACCAAATGCAGTACGACAA
Organism: Acinetobacter sp. FDAARGOS_559; assembly: GCF_003940475.1. Lineage (NCBI taxonomy): Bacteria > Pseudomonadati > Pseudomonadota > Gammaproteobacteria > Moraxellales > Moraxellaceae > Acinetobacter > Acinetobacter sp. FDAARGOS_559. Next base: position 3,217,739 of record NZ_RKJG01000005.1, on the reverse strand, counting down.
ATATGAGCTAAGCCAGCACCAAGACTTGTTTTTGCAAACGATTTTACTGCACCGTAAGCAAATGCAAATAGACCAATACCAACAGCTAAACCAACAAGCGCAATACCTACTGCTAAATGCTCTGCCCCATGCATGCCTTCAACAAATTGTTCAGCAACATGGAATTCAGGAATTTTTGCCGTATTCAAAATATTTGCTACTGGAGCTTTTAATGCAGCACCAACAAAAGTAGACAATACAGCCAAGATACCTAATGGAGCCCAGTAAGTAGCACCTTTAATCTCATGGTAATGTGTATTTTCTTTACCGAAGAATACAACCCAGATTAAACGGAAGGTATAGATTGAAGTCAGGAATGCACCTGCTACACCAGCCCAATATAAGCTGTTATATAAAGCAATCGATTGACCTTGTACCCAAACCTCACCAAGAATCGCGTCTTTAGAGAAGAAGCCGATTGTTAAGAATGGGATAGCTGCTAATGCACCGCCACCAATCGCAAAACATGCAAATAGGAATTTGTTTTTGTAGAACAAACCACCCATTTTGAAAATATTTTGTTCGTGATGGTAAGCAAGAATAACTGCACCAGAAGACAAGAATAATAATGCTTTGAAGAATGCGTGAGCCAACATGTGGAACAAGCCAGCTTGATACGCTTCAGCACCTACAGCCATAAACATATAACCAAGCTGACTCATAGTTGAGTAAGCTAAAATACGTTTGATGTCTGTTTGTACGAGAGCAGCAAAGCCTGCAACTAATAAAGTTACAGCCCCTGTTACCGAAATGAATTGCATCACTTCAGGTGCAAGTTCAAATACGCTGAATAGACGGCAGCACAAGTACACACCAGCTGTTACCATTGTTGCTGCGTGGATTAATGCAGAAACAGGTGTAGGACCTGCCATCGCATCTGCTAACCATGTTTGCAATGGAATTTGTGCAGATTTACCAGCAGCACCCAAGAACAACATTAATGCAGTCCAGATAGTAAGTGACGAACTCTTCGTCATTACTTCTGCTGCATGTTCAACGATATACTGAGTATTAAGCGTACCAAATTGTTGGTAAAGCAAGAATAAAGCGATAAGTAAGAATACGTCACCTACACGGGTAACTGTAAATGCTTTGATCGCTGCCCAACCATTTGCAGGGTTTGCATAATAGAAACCAATCAGCAAGTAAGAGCATAGACCTACGCCTTCCCAACCTAAGAATAACAACGCTAAGTTGTCACCCAACACAAGCAAAAGCATGCTTGCAACGAATAGGTTGAAATAAGAGAAGAAGCGCGCATACCCTTCTTCACCACGCATGTACCATGATGCAAAGATGTGGATTAGGAAACCAACACCCGTGATCATGCCCATCATGAGTAAAGATAAGCCATCTAAATGTAAGCTAATGCCAGGCGCGAAACCACCAACATTGAACCATGTCCAAAGATTTTGAACAAAAACTTGCTGGCCGCTACTGGTAAATGCCATACCAGCAATCAATGCAAATAATGCAGATAAACCTACAGAACCTACACCAATAATTGCTGCAACATTTTCAGAGAGCTTATCACGCCCAGCCGCCAATAAAATAAAACCGATTAGCGGAAATAATACTGTTAGATATAAATAACTCATCCGCGCATCTCACTAGCAGCATCCACATCCAAATGATGGAAGCGATGATAGAACTGAAGGACAATCGCAAGACCGATACACGCCTCTGCAGCAGCAAGGGTTAAAATCAGAATAAACATGACTTGTCCATCTGGTTGTGCCCATACGCTACCCGCAAGAACGAATGCTAACGCTGCAGCATTCATCATGATCTCAAGGCTCATTAACATAAATAAAAGGTTGCGTCGCACCATTACACCGTAAAAACCGAGTGCAAAAAGAATGGTTGCAACAATCAAACCATGTTCTAAAGGGATCTGGCCCATTATTCTTTTTCCTCTTCTGCACCTGGTTCACGTTTACCTAAGTGGTATGCTGCAACAAGGGCTGCTAGCAATAACATCGCGGCAACTTCAACCAACAATAAATAGTGTGTAAAGAGCGCTTGACCAACAACTTTTGGTCCAATTACTTGTGCTCCAAGTGGTGCAGAGATGGTTGTATATTCACCACCGAGCATCCAAACTAAAAGTAAGCCAAGTAAAAAGCTCATGAGTGCTGGATATGCCCAAGCATCTGAAGAAAGCCATTTACGTTCTTGTTCAACTGTGTGTTGCCCTAAGTTAAGCATCATCACAACGAATACGAACAAGACCATAATCGCACCAGCATAAACAATGATTTCGAGGGCGCCGGCAAACGGCGCACCTACGATCATGAAAATACCAGCAACAGCAAGCAATGAAACAATCAGACTAAGCAATGCATGTACAGGGTTCGTGTTAGTCACTACACGAACCGTAGAAACGATGGCCACGAGCGCCATCAAATAAAACGGCCACATCATGGTAATAGACTCCGTACATCGATTGGTGCACTTTCTTTTTGTGCTTGACCTTTCTCTTTACCGTTAATTGCCATACCAGTTACACGGTAGAAGTTATAGTCTGGGTATTTACCTGGACCTGAAATGAGCAAGTTTTCTTTCTCATATACGAGGTCTTGACGTACGTATTCGCCCAACTCGAAATCTGGAGTTAGCTGAATCGCTGTAGTTGGACATGCTTCTTCACACATACCGCAGAAGATACAACGAGAGAAGTTGATACGGAAAAATTCCGGATACCAACGTCCGTCTTCTTTTTCAGCTTTTTGCAGTGAAATACAGCCAACCGGACATGCAACCGCACAAAGGTTACATGCCACACAACGCTCTTCCCCATCCGGGTCACGTGTCAAGATAATACGACCACGATAGCGAGGTGGTACAATTTCCTCTGCTGGTACTTCTGGATAAAGAATTGTGTCACGTTTACGGAAACCATGGGTAAATACCATGAATAACGTCCGAACGATTGACCCAACTCCAGCTAGAATTTTATACATTTTGTACTCCCTGCTGTCTTAGGCCTGATTCATCAGAATCACAGCACCAGTTACCAATAGGTTAACCAACGCCAGCGGCAAACAAATTTTCCAACCGAAGTTCATGACTTGGTCGTAACGTGGACGCATTAAAGAACCACGTGCCAATACAAACATCATTACGAAGAATGCTGTTTTAATCACAAACCAGAACACTGGTGGAACAAATGGAATTTCTAAATTAAATGGAGCTAACCAGCCACCAAAGAATAAAGTCACGATCAATGCAGAGATAAGTACAACGTTTACATATTCAGCAACGAAGAACATACCCCATTTCATACCGCCATATTCAACATGGTAACCTTCGGCCAATTCTTGTTCTGCTTCAGGTTGGTCAAATGGGTGACGGTGAGTTACCGCAACACCTGCAACAACGAAAATCAAGAAACCTAAGAACTGTGGAATGATGAACCAAACATCACGTTGAGCTTCAACAATTTCACGAAGGTTAAATGAACCAGCGATTGCAACCACACCCATTAGCGAGATACCCAAGAACACTTCATAAGAAATTGTTTGAGCAGCTGAACGCAAACCACCGAGTAATGAATATTTGTTATTTGATGACCAACCACCGAATAACACTGCATAAACCGCAATACCAGCCATTGCCATAAAGAACAACAAACCGATGCTCATGTCCGCAACACCCAATGCAGGGCTTACAGGAATAACCATGAACGAAAGCACCGCAGTTGCCATCGCAACTGCCGGAGCTAAACGGAAAGTTAATTTATCAGCAAATTTTGGTGTCCAGTCTTCTTTGAACATGATCTTAAGCATGTCGGCAACGATCTGGAACATACCACCAGGACCAACACGGTTTGGACCATAACGGTCTTGCCACCAAGCAAGCAAACGACGCTCAATGAAAGACATCAACGCTGCAACAAGAACAACAACAAGCAAAATCACAACTGCTTGAACAACAGCGTAAGCAATTGGCCAGTTCTCAGCCCAAAGTGGCGTTTGACGTATAATTTCTTGATTCATGAATTACACTCCTAATGCCACTGAAACAGGTTCAGCTAAAGATACTGTCGGAGCTAAACCAACTGGGTAACCAATATAACCTGTAGGTAAATATTCGATTACTTGTACAGGTAAGCTCACAGTTGTTTCGCCTGCTTTTACTGTAATACGTTGGCCTTCTTGTAGATTCAAACGTGTTGCGTCTTGTTCGCCCACAGCAAATACAGCTTCAGGAATACGAGTTTCCATTGCAGGTGTTTTAATTGTGAATTCACCAGAACCAAAGATATGGTGCATTGGTACAAGACGGAAGCTTTCAGGATTTGCAACTACAGCTGTTGGAGCGACATAGCTACGTGCTGGACGTTTTGCTAAACGGTCGAATAAACGAACGCCTGAATCACCACCTTTTAAGTGACCACCCACTTCATCTTGGTATTTGTTCCAAGATTGTGGAGAGTTCCAACCTGGTGCCCACGCAAATGGTACAAGCGAAGAAGCTTTTTGCGGACCTACATAACCTTCCATAGAGAATGTTAATGCTGAGTCTGGATCTGTCGGTTGTTTAGGTTCATGAACCGATAAAGGCGCACGCATTGCTGTACGACCAGAATAACGACGTGGTTCACGAGCAATTTTCAAACCATGTACACGGTAGCCAGCGTCTGGCGCAACATCTTGAATTGCTTCAAGTACTGGAACGTTCTTCACGATTGTTTCGATTACGTCGTCAAGTACTGTCCAATCAATTGGCTTGCCTTTAAGGCCAGTTTCAATGGCATGCAACCAACGCCAAGATTCTTTAATCGCGTATTCAGGTTTGTAGTAGCTTGGATCGTAAACTTGGTAGAAGCGTTGTGCACGACCTTCTTGGCTTACGACAGTACCATCACCTTCAGCAAAGCTTGCTGCTGAAAGTACAATATCAGCCTGTTTCACAGTTTCAGTTTCACTGTGGTCAAGCACGATTACTGTTTCAGCTTTATCAAATGCTGCTTTAACTTGAGCGGCCGGTAAACGACGGAATAAGTCATTTTCAACAATAACAAGTGTGTCGTAGTCTTGAGCAAATGCTTGTTCAAGGCTTAAGCCACCAAATAATGCCAAGCCCATAGAGTTCACTTCAGGAACAACAAGGCTTAAACCAGCTTTTGAGCCAAGGTTTTGCGTTAACTCTGCTGCCGCTTCCATAATTGAAGCATCTTGCAAGCTCGTACCCGCAATAATTAACGGTTTGTTTGCTGCTTTTAAAGTGTCGGCAATAGTTTGAGCAAATGCTTTTGCATCTTCATCTAAACCATTAACTGTTTCACCTTTAACTGCCGCAGCAACTGCAAAACCTAAACGCGCAATATCATTTGGAGATGCAACAACTTCACCTGTCGCAACATCTGCAAGACGAGTTTGAGTTGCAGCCAAGATATAGATCGGAGATTTCGCTTCCTGACCAATACGTTGTACAGGCTCAGCCAACCAGTCCGGTGTACGTGTTTTTGCAGCCATTTCGCGAGCTTTGTTTTTTGCAGCTTGACGAACTGACAATGCCATACGTGGAGCAGTTTGAGTTAAATCTTCACCCAAAATTAGTACTGCATCGTAGCTTTCAATTTCACGCATGTTCGGGTTGTAAATACCCTCTGTTTGCATAATTGAAGCAGCAAGTTCAACGAGGCTTTGCTCTTTTTGTGCAACACCTGTTGAGTAGTTTGCTTGGCCCACTAGTTCACGCAATGCGTAATTTGATTCTAAGCTTGCACGTGGCGAACCGATACCTAGAACTTTTTTACCTTCAAGTTTCGCAATTGTTTGGTCCAACGCTTGGTCAACAGAAACAGTAGCTACTGTTTCGCCATTACGGAACTGAGGTTGACGTGGACGATCTGCACGGTTTACATAACCTGTGCCAAAACGGCCTTTGTCACAAAGGAAGTATTGGTTAACCGAACCATTGAAACGGTTTTCTACACGACGGATTTCGCCATAACGCTCACCCGGAGAGATGTTACAACCTGAAGAACAGCCATGACACACGCTTGGTGCATATTGCATATCCCATTTACGGTTATAGCGCTCTGAATGAGTCTTATCGGTAAATACACCAGTTGGACATACTTCAGTCAAGTTACCAGAGAATTCAGACTCTAAAGTACCTGATTCTGGACGACCAAAGTAAACACGTGATGCATTGGCATATACACCAAAGTCTGTACCGCCTGCATAATCTTTGTAGTAACGAACACAACGATAACAAGCAATACAACGGTTCATTTCATGTGCAATGAATGAGCCTAGTTCTTGGTTGTAATGTGTACGCTTAGTAAAACGATAGCGACGACGGTCGTGACCTGTCATTACAGTCATATCTTGTAAATGACAGTGACCACCCTCTTCACACACTGGACAGTCGTGTGGGTGGTTGGTCATTAAGAACTCAACAATAGATTCACGGAAATCTACTGCTTCTTTGTCTTCAATCGAAATATAGGTATTGTCAGATGCTGGTGTCATACATGACATCACAAGACGTCCGCGCGTATCTTCAGGATTTGCATACTGAGTTACGGCACATTGACGACATGAACCAACAGAACCTAAGGATGGGTGCCAACAAAAATACGGAATATCAATGCCAAGGGATAAACATGCTTGTAGCAAGTTTTCTGATCCATTGACTTCGTACGATTTTCCATCGACATGAATTGTAGCCATAGTCGAATCCCTTAAGCTTGTTCTACGTTGCTAGTTTGCACGACAGGACGATCAGTCACTTTCGCTTCAAACTCGCTACGGAAATGTTTGAGTGCGCCCATAAGCGGCTCCATCGCACCTGGTGCGTGGGCACAGAAAGTTTTACCAATCCACAATTTACGAGTAAGTTCTTGTAAGTGGTCGATATCCTCTTTCTTACCTTCACCTGTCTCAAGTGCTTTAAGCGCTTTAACAGCCCATGGCAAACCATCACGGCAAGGTGTACACCAGCCACATGATTCACGCGCAAAGAATTCTTCCAGATTACGGGTCAACGACACCATACATTGGGTCTCGTCTACCACCATTAATAAACATGTTCCTAAACGAGAACCTGCTTTCATAATGGTTTCAGCATCCATTGGTAAATCAATGGTATCCGCCGGTAAAAAGTCAGTAGACGCACCGCCTGGTAACCATGCTTTAAGCTTCAAGCCATCACGCATACCACCAGCATGTTCTTCGATTACTTCACGTGCAGTCGTACCAAATGGTAGTTCCCAAAGACCAGGGAATTTTACTTTACCTGACGCACCATAAATCTTTGTGCCCGGATCTTTTGATTTACCTGCTGATAAACCGATATACCATTCTGGGCCACGAAGCATGATTGCTGGCAAGTTGTTATAAGTCTCAACGTTGTTCACAATCGTTGGACGACCCCATGCACCAGCAACTTGCGGGAATGGTGGTTTAGTACGTGGGTTAGCACGGCGACCTTCAAGTGAGTTAATCAATGCAGTTTCTTCACCACAAATATAACGACCTGCACCGGTGTGCACGTGTAACTCGAAGTTCCAGCCAGAACCTAAAATGTTGTTACCTAAGTAACCTTTAGCGCGGATTTGCTCAAGCGCTTCATTTAGGTATTGTGCAGCCTCGATATATTCACCACGAATAAAGATATAACCTTGAGTTGCTTCTAGGGTATAACCTGCAATCAACATACCTTCGATCAATTGGTGAGGAAGTTTTTCCATCAACAAACGGTCTTTAAAGGTACCTGGTTCCATCTCATCGGCGTTACAGATCAAGTAACGTGGACCGCCATCATTTGGCGCCATAAGAGACCATTTGATCCCTGCAGGGAAGCCTGCACCACCACGACCTTTTACAGTTGCAGCTTTAATGACTTCAAGCACTTCAGCAGGTTTCATACCTAATGCTTTTTTAAAGCCGGCATAACCTTCAAGTGCTTCGTAATCGTCAGCACTACGTACTGATTCTTGTTTGCTTAAACGCCAAGTCAGTGGATGAGTTTCCGGATTACCGTCGCCATAAATTGGTTTTGGTTCAGTATTCATACATACTTCTCCAATAACTGTTTGATTGATGTCACTTCTACTAAACCGTGAGTATCTTCATCAATCATTAACGTTGGGCCTTTGTCACAGTTGCCTAGACAGCAAATTGGAAGCAGCGTAAAACGACCATCTTGCGTCGTTTGACCAAACTGAATACCTAATTCGCGTTGGAATGCTTCAGCAAGTGTTTCAGCACCCATCAAGAAGCAAGCAATTGAGTCACAAAGCAAAATTACGTGGCGACCTACAGGTTGGCGATAGATACGGTTGTAGAACGTTGCTACACCTTCCAAATCTGCAACACTGATCGTTAATAATTGTGCGATGGCGTTCATTTGAGCATCATCTACCCAGCCATTACGGCGCTGTACGCACTTTAATGCATCTAAAGAAGCTGCACGTGGGTATGGATAGTGACCAATGTGATGTTCAATTTCGTGGATTTCTTCAGCAGTCAAAATCCCTTCAACATTCACACGTGGTTTTTTATCAGTCAGAATCATCATTTTGCGTTACCTCTTAGCGATCCACGTCAGCCATAACCACGTCAATGGTCGCCAGATAAATGATTAAGTCAGATACTAAACTGCCGTTAATCACTGAAGGAATTTGCTGTAAGTGAGTAAACGTCGGTGTACGGATACGAGTACGATAACTCATCGTTGCCTTATCCGAAGTCAAGTAATAAGTACTTGCACCTTTCACAACTTCAGTCATGAATGACGCTTCACCAGCAGGCATGACAGGACCCCATGACACGCTCAAGAAGTGCGTAATCAAAGTTTCAATATCTTGTAACGTCTTATCTTTTGGTGGTGGAACAGCCAATGGATGATCCGCTTTATATGGACCAGAAGGCATGTTATCCAAACACTGTTTGATAATTTTGAGTGATTGTTCAATTTCACGGAAGTGAACAAGTACACGAGCGTACGCATCGCCTTCATACTCAACCGGAACTTCGAAGTCGAAGTTTTCATAGCCACTGTATGGACGATATTTACGAACGTCGAAATCAATACCGGTTGCACGTAAACCAGTACCGGTTACACCCCATGCAAGCGCAGATTTGGCATCGTATTGAGCAACATTACGTGTACGACCAATAAACACAGAGTTTTTAAATGCAGCTGTGTAGTATTCGTTCAAACGTTTTGGCATCCAATCTAGCAATTCTTTAACAAGTTTTTGCCAGTTGTTTGGAAGGTCATGTGCTGTACCACCAATACGGAACCATGCCGGGTGCATACGGTAACCCGTAATTGCTTCAACGATGTCGTATACTTTTTGACGGTCTGCGAACATATAGAATACTGGTGTCATACCACCGGCATCCTGAATTGCCGTACCACAGTAAAGTAAGTGGTTATTAATACGGAACAATTCGTTCAACATGACACGAATCACTTGTGCACGCTCAGGAACTTTAATTCCAGCAAGCTGTTCAACAGCCATGACATATGGCATGTTTTGCGCACAACCACCCAAGTAGTCAACACGGTCAGTATAAGGAATGAAAGAGTGCCATGTTTGACGCTCAGCCATCTTTTCCACACCGCGGTGGTGATAACCGATATCAGGAACACAGTCCTTCACTTCTTCACCGTCTAACTGCAATACAATACGGAATGCACCGTGCGCAGATGGATGGTTAGGACCCAAGTTCAAGAACATGAAGTCTTCGTCAGCGTTACCACGCTTAAGACCCCAGTCTTCTGGTACAAAGCGTAAGTGTTCCTGTTCGAAATCTTGCTTCGCTTTGTCTTGCATGTACGGCGTATATTCTGTCGCACGTGCTGAATATTCTTTACGAAGCGGGTGACCTTCCCAATAAGTTGGTAACAAGATACGACGAAGCATTGGATGCCCTTCGAAATTGATACCGAACATATCGTAAGCTTCACGTTCATACCAGTTGGCATTTGGCCAGATATTTGTCGCTGTCGGGAGGTTAAGATCGTTTTCGTTCAAGGCAACCTTGATACGAATGTCACTATTACGCTCAAGCGATAATAAATGATAGAACACAGTGAAGTCAGATGCTGGCAAACCATCACGATGTTGACGTAAACGCTCATCCATCGCTGATAAGTCAAACAGCATTACATAAGGACGTTCCACTTTACGCAGGAACATGAGGACTTCTTGCACGCGTGCGCGCTCAACCCAGACTGTTGGAAACTCTTCAAAAGTCGCCTGCACATAAAAGTTCTCACCAAATTTGGTTTTGAGCTCTTCTACGATTGCAAATGCTGGGCGTGAATCAACTGGTGTTGATTCTGGCATAGCAATGTCAGTTTCAGCCATTGGCTTGGCTTCCTATTTAATACAAATTCTGTCAATTTTCTCGATGAACATATCGGTTAGATATGTCAAAACACCGTCAAAAAATTATTTAATCTCATCCATAGAGCGTAAGTTTTTAACGGCAATACGCTGCGCATTCTTACGATCACGTTCTGGCATCATCTTTGGCTTATACACTGGCTGAAGATCATCACCAATCACGGCAGAAAGCGGGCGTCGCTCTAATTGAATCTGGTCTTGTAAAAGCATTAATGCTTGGATTAATGCTTCAGGACGAGGCGGACAACCTGGGACGTACACGTCAACAGGAATAATTTTGTCTACACCTTGTACTACTGAATAGATGTCGTACATACCTCCAGAGTTTGCACAAGCACCCATTGAAATAACCCATTTAGGTTCTAACATTTGTTCATACAAACGTTGGATAACCGGAGCCATTTTTACAAAGCAGGTACCTGCAACAATCATCAAGTCAGCCTGACGAGGTGAAGCACGAATAACCTCTGCACCGAAACGGGACAAGTCATGCACGCCTGTTAAGGTCGTTGCATATTCAACGTAACAACATGATGTACCAAAGTTAAATGGCCACAAAGAGTTTTTACGTCCCCAGTTTACTGCTGTATGCAAGACATCCTCTAAACGAGTCATGAATACGTTTTTATTCACTTCCTCTTCAAGTGGATCAGTCACAATTTGACGATCTTGCAATGGATATTGATCAGCATCCGGATTCGCGCGGGTCAGAGTATATTTCATCCCGACTTACTCCTTTTCAGATGACAATGCAGGTGTAGTTTTTGACTTAACACGACCTGATGATTGGGCTGGAATCTGGCCTGTAGGGTCAGTTACGAGCTCTTCAATAGAGTTAAAGCGTGTAATTTCAGCAATGTTCATTGTTGGTGAACCGACTTTAATCTTCTCACCTGCTAATTTACGGCGATCTGCCGGTGCCCAACTTAAAGCACCTACAGAGAAGGCATAAACAAGCGCAATTAATAGGTCAACGACAAAGATTACGACAGTGGTATAACCCAACCATCCTACTTCACGCACCGAAGTAGACCATGCATAGAGGTAAAGTGCCTCTAAGTCGAAAACAACGAAGAAAATTGCAACTAGATAGAACTTTGCAGACAGGCGAATGCGAGCGCCACCAGCACTCACGACACCTGATTCAAACTGCTCTTGCTTAGCACGTCCCCACGATTTCCCCCCGAGGAGTAAGGGAACTGTGAGCATAAAGACGCAAAGAAATGTAACGCCGATCACGAAGGCGATAATCGCCCAGTCGTATGGAGTAATGGCACTCATGCGGGGATAACTCCTGGCAGGCCTATTATTTAACAAAGAATGTATGTATTGGCCTTCAAATACACCAAACACAAAATTAATCCCGCCAATTGTACCTGATTTCTAATTTCCCTTGCTAGTTGAAGCGTCTTAGTCTTTTGGATGATTTTCCAATCAAAAGTAATCATCTATGTCTTGTAGAGGGGGTTTCACCGCTTATAATCGGTTTATTTGATAGTTTTCGCACTTGTAATGATTTTTTTCATTTTCTGATTTTTAATATTATTTGCACAATTGCTCAATCGGTCAAATTAAACACCTTACTTTTTTATAATATTAATCGGTTTTTTATTGTATTCATCTTCCCCTCTGAATTATGATGAATGTTTAATCATGCATTAATATTTTATTACTCTTGGATAAGAGTGTTTATCATTAAGGGCAGCTGATGCCATACTCACTTCGTGAATTTTCATTTTCTACCTCCCTGAAATTTTTTCTCTTATTTACCATCATTATTACGTTATGTTGCTTTATTGGAATTGCATCTCGTCCTCTTAGTTTTCTTGCTTTTTTCTGGCCTGCTAACTCGGTATTTCTAGGCCTATTGCTTCGATTTCCACAAACACGCCAAATAGGTAGTTTTGCTGGTGCTTTTACCGGTTATATGATTGCCGATTTAGTTAATGGCACACCTCTTTTTCTCACCCTTATTTTAACGATATCCAACTACCTGTATGTAGTAACGACTTTAGCACTCGCAATATTGTTTAATCGCCATATAAAAGCAGCTTATCAAGGCTATTCTTATTTACTCTTATTCGCACTATGCGGGATTGGCAGCATAACCGGTGCTTTGTTTGCAGCAACTTTTGTGCCTATGTTTAACACCAAATTTATGATTGGTAGTTTTTGGGCCGAATTTGGTTATTGGGTTACATCAGAGCTTCAAAATGCCTTATTGTTGTTGCCCATTATTTTAAACATCCCCCCTTACCTTAAAATAAAAAACCACCTTAAGGGTAATCGTATATATATCAAAGCGATTGATTTTTTGCCTTTATTCGCTGTTTTAATTTCGATAGGAGTGAGTTATTACGACTCGGGTCCAGGTTCCCTACTCTACCCCATCGCCGCATTAATCTGGTGCGCTATCCGCTATAAACCGATTATTGTTGCTCTCATTACATCCTTTACCAGTGCATATATTATTTATCATGTCTCAGGGCATTATTTATTACTGTATCCGCAAGACTATTTAGGCAATACCATTTCTATACGTATAGGGCTGATCATGATGACGGTTGCGCCACTTACCGTTTCCAGTATTAGCGCACTCCATTCTGAATTAATTCAGAAGTTACAACATGCAATTGCCCATGATGAACTCACCTCGAGTTTAACTCGACGCCAATTTTTACAGTCAGTCCGCCTACTCCAAGAAAAAGTACAAAAGGAAAATAAGACCTCTGCTTTTTTTATGTTGGACGTCGATCATTTTAAAAAAGTGAATGATAGTTATGGCCACTTAATTGGGGATAGAGCCTTACAGACCTGTGTAACGACCATACAAAATATTTTACATCCTCATGACTTACTAGGACGTTTTGGTGGAGAAGAATTCGCAATTTTTATTCCGGATACCACCAGAGAGGCTGCCTTTGAACTCGCGGAAAGAATACGCATTCAAATTAGTCAGCAACCGATTTATGTATATGGCAAATTACCCATCTTTGTGCAGGTAAGTATTGGTATTAGCTTATATTCTCCAAGCTATCACCGCTCTATTGAAAGTTTGTTTAAAGAAGCAGACGATGCACTCTATCAAGCAAAGCGCCAAGGGCGTAATAGAGTTTTTATTTCTTTGTAATATTTCCAAGTCATCATCTAGTGTAATGAATTTTATACAATATCTTCTGTTTTGCCATGTATGCTAATAACAGATAATAAGGAGAAAAATGCATGAATCTAGAATATACGCATAAACCAGACTATTACTTGTTTGCACAATTACTGGTGCGACATATAGAAAGCTATATTCATAAACACCCAGATGCAGATAATGCCATTTTTGACTTGCGAGATGTCTATGAAATTTTTAGGCAAGATTTCGCATCAACTACAACAAACCTAGAAGGCATTTTACATATTGCAGACTCATATAGAGTTGAGACTTTGGATGGGGATCAGCCTCTTATTCAAAAATATCAAATTGATGCTAAAAATAATTCGCTCTTGATTGACTTTAATACAGATGCACTTAATAGCCTGAGAAGCGGCAAACCTATTTTGGAACCTGATGCAACTCAGTTATAAATGAACCAATAAAAAAAGCACCTTATGCAGGTGCTTTTTTATTGGTCTTTAATGGCGGTTGTTTAAAGCGATGTGCTGGCCAAGTCATAATAAAGCGTGCGCCTCCCAAACTTGGACTTTCATCTACCTTAATTTCCCCACCAAACCAGTAAGCAATACGACTTACGATAGAGAGACCCAAACCATAGCCGCCAGATGCGCGTGTACGACTGTCATCTAAACGGGCAAAGGCTTCGAATACACGTTTGCGGTCTTGCTCAGGAATACCCGGTCCGTCGTCTTCGACACAGACAAAAGCCATGCCATCACTATGAATACCGCCCGTAATCCGAACTTTGTTATCACAATAACGGACTGCATTACCTACCAGATTTTGCACGACACGGTGAAGGTAACGACGCTCTGCATCTACTTTCACATATAAAGGCGGTGGAATAAGTTCAATTTCTTTCTGTGTTTTTAAAGCCTCAGTTTCAACTGCAACCTGATCCAACACTTCAAAAAGTACAATTTCTGCAAAGTCTAATGAAGGTGTACCCTGCTCTAGTTTTGCATAAGTCATAATTTCATCAATTAAGGTATTGAGTGCTTCAATATCTTTATCAATCATGTCGACCTGATGCATACGATGATTGTAATCATCTTCTTCGGCTAACATTTCTGTACCAAAGCGAATACGTGCCACAGGCGTTCTCAGCTCATGAGATACCGCTCTCATTAACTCACGTTGAGCCTCAATCAAACGCTGAATATGGTCAGACATATTGTTATAACTTGAAGCCAAGTTTGCCATTTCATCGCTTCCTTCAATAGGAACACGCAGTGACAAATCACCCGATTTCATACGGTTTAATGCATAACGCACCTGTCGGATTTTGCGCTCTAACGGCAAAATCAAACCGTAAACACCTAGACTTAATAAGAATAAGCTAAATAAGGTAATACCCGCCGAAAGCTGTAAAGGCATCCAGTTAAACATTGGAACCGGACCCAGCACTAACACCTGCGCAGGATGATTCGGTATTGGAGACACAATCGAAATGGTTGTACCGCGCACTGTTGCGCTATCTTTGTACAACATGACACTTTGGTCTTGGCGCAAACGTCCAATCTGTTCAGAATCCAGATTTACATCTTGAATGTTTTGAATATTGATCGGATATGAGAAATGCTTCTGAATCTTGGCAAGATATTCTTGTTCCTGCCCCGGATAAAACATTAAATAGTCGAGCACAAAAATAGGAAGAGCCTTCATTTGGCGTTCAGTGATTTTGTCGACTTTTATAGATAGGTAATGTTGTGGGTCTTCACGTAAGCCAATAATGACATATGCAATGCTATTGCTTGCATCGTAACGAACTACAGATTTTTGTGCTTCGATCCGCTTTTTCTCGGTACGAGACAGCTCAACCTTACTTGCATCGGTATAATAAATTGGAAGTTCGAGCAAATCAGATGCGTCAGAAATCCAATCTATTTTTTGCTGCTTCCCAGGTTGTCGAGCGACTCCTTCACTAATGACATAAGAAATACCATCAGTTAAAGATTCTCGGTATTCTTGTGCGCGTTGGTAGTTGATAATTTGTACCAGTAAATACCCAAAAACAGCTACCAAAACAACAAGAATTACCAGCCCCGCATATATTCGCAGGAATATACTGTGTTTAAACACTCGACCAACCTTATAGGAAGTTTAATCAGATTTTACAATCCATTGGTTTCTTTAACAAACAAGTAACCTTTACTACGTACAGTTTTAATACGTTTTGGATTTTCAGGATCATCGCCAATTTTTGGACGAATACGTGAAATACGTACGTCAATTGAACGGTCTTGACCATCGTATTCGATACCACGTAAACGTTCGAAGATATCTTCACGCGATAAAATACGGCCAGCGTTTGATGCAAGCAACCATAACAAGTCATATTCAGCACTTGTAAAGTCAACAAGCTCACCGTTCAACGTTACCGAACGGCCACCATTGTCGATGACAAGGTCGTCAAACTCAATACGTTGAGCAACTTCATCTTCAACAGTTTTATCCGTACGGCGTAACAAAGCACGAATACGCGCTAATAATACACGTGGTTGAACTGGTTTCGCGACATAATCGTCTGCACCCATTTCCAGACCAAGTACCTGATCCATATCTTCAGTACGTGCAGTCAACATTAAGATTGGTTGATGATAGTGTGGGCGAACTTCACGACAAACGGTTAAACCATCTGCACCCGGCAACATGACATCCAAGACCACAAGATCCGGTTGCTCACTAATAATACGACGAATTGCACGGTTACCATCGGTTTCTACACCAACTTCCAAACCATTACGGATTAAATATTCTTGAGTTAATCGCGCTAAACGCTCGTCGTCTTCAACGATCAGAATCTTTGGTAACTTTTCTTCTTGGCTCATATCATTGCCCCTATAAATCTCATTACATGTATCTTAAAAATCTTGCAGATACATTCGTTTATCATTTGCAATATACACACGTTTACATTGTAAACAAGTAGGCGTTCACCAAACTGATACATGACAACCATGTTTTGTTGCATTTTATTAATCTTTGAATTTTCAGGTATTTTTATTATCTGCTTATTGTTCTTAAATGTCATAATCTATTCATATTTCCTATGTATGAATATTAAACAAATTATTTCTTCACTAAATTTAAATTCACTCAAGTGTTTGTTTTTTGAGTTATCCACAAAGTTATCTATAAGTGTTTTTTCACAGCTTTGGTATGCTATCTCCCGACAAATCATACAGATAAAAAATTACTAAAAAGTCAAGATTGATCTACCGTAAAAAATCCCGTATCTTGTGTTGAAAATAAACTTTAACTACTAAGTCTTGTGTTTATCCCTCAAATATCGTGGCATGTTTTTTGCTCGGTTCAAACGGTCTATGAACATAACAAAAGTGACAATGGAGCTATGCTGGCATGAGCGTAATTACTTCGACTCCCGGTCAAATTCAGGTGATTAAACGCACCGGAGATGTTGCTGCATTTGATGCAGAGAAAATTTCTGTTGCGATTGGTAAAGCTTTTCTTGCTGTGGAAGGTCAACAAAGTGCGGATTCGAGCCGTATTCACGACCGTATTACCCAACTGACGGAAATGGTACTGAACACTTTCACTCGCCGTTTACCTTCTGGCGGTACCATTCATATTGAAGAGATTCAAGATCAAGTTGAACTTGCACTGATGCGTACTGGGGAGCACAAAGTCGCTCGTGCTTACGTTATCTATCGCGATCAACGCGCAAGTGCCCGTAAAGACACAAATTCTAATCATCACCCTACCTTGCAAGTTACCGATGCAAACGGTCAGCTTCAACCACTTGATTTAAGTGCACTGCAAGCAACTGTAAATCGAGCTGCTGAAGGCTTAGAAGGTATTGATGTTCAAGCAATTATCGATGAAACCGTTAAAAACTTATATAACGGCGTAAAAGAAAGCGATATTGCTACCACCATGATGATGGCAACACGTACACGTATTGAACAAGAACCTAACTATACATACGTAACTGCACGTTTGCTTCGTGATGAGTTGGTAAGCACTGGCTTAGCATTCTTAGGTTTACCGGCCGATACAGCTGAAAACAATGCACTTGAAGCATTCTTGAAAAAAGGTGTAGAGCTTGATTTGCTTTCACCGGACTTGCTTAAGTTCGATCTAGAAAAACTAGCAGCAGCGATTCAACCGGAACGTTCTAACCAGTTTACCTATTTAGGTTTACAGACTCTATTTGACCGTTACTTCATCCATTCAAATGGCGTTCGCTTTGAATTACCACAATTATTCTTCATGCGTGTGTCAATGGGTCTTGCACTTAATGAGCAAGACAAAGAAGAGCGTGCAATCGAGTTCTATAACTTGTTGTCTAGCTTTGACTACATGGCATCTACGCCTACCCTGTTTAACTCAGGTACATTACGTCCACAGCTTTCAAGCTGTTACTTAACAACGATTGGTGATGACCTTTATGACATTTATGGTGCAATGCGTGACAACGCGATGCTCTCTAAATGGGCAGGTGGTTTAGGTAATGACTGGACACCTGTACGTGCCTTGAACTCTTATATTAAAGGTACAAACGGTAAATCTCAGGGTGTTGTTCCGTTCCTTAAAGTTGCGAACGATACAGCCGTTGCGGTAAACCAAGGTGGTAAGCGTAAAGGTGCGGTATGTGCGTACTTAGAAACTTGGCACTTAGACATCGAAGAATTCTTAGAACTTCGTAAAAACACGGGTGATGACCGTCGTCGTACTCACGATATGAACACTGCAAACTGGGTTCCTGACCTATTTATGCAACGTGTGTTTGAAGATGGCGAATGGACACTATTCACTCCGTCTGAAACTCCAGACCTACACGATTTAACTGGTGCTGAGTTTGCTGAACGCTATGCATACTATGAATCTGTTGCGAAAGAACAGAACATGTTGCACAAGAAAGTACGTGCGAAAGACTTATGGCGCAAAATGCTTTCTATGTTGTTCGAAACTGGTCACCCTTGGATCACGTTTAAAGATGTTTGTAACTTACGTTCACCACAACAACACGTTGGCGTAGTTCACTCTTCTAACCTATGTACTGAAATTACGTTAAACACCAACCAAGACGAAATTGCGGTATGTAACTTAGGTTCGATCAACCTTGTTCAACACGTTAAAGGCGGCGTATTAGACCGTGAGAAGTTAGCGCGCACTGTTAAAACAGCAGTTCGTATGCTCGATAACGTTATCGACATTAACTACTACGCTGTACCACAAGCGAAGAACTCTAACTTAAAACACCGCCCTGTTGGTATGGGTATCATGGGCTTCCAAGATGCGCTTTACGAAATGGGTATGGCTTACGGTTCTGATGAAGCTGTGAACTTTGCTGACGAGTCAATGGAAGTGATTAGCTACTATGCAATCCAAACTTCAAGTGACTTGGCTGTTGAACGTGGTGCTTACTCAACATTTAAAGGTTCATTGTGGGATCAAGGTATCCTTCCAATCGACTCTTTAGAAATTGTTGCGAAATCTCGTCCAGAACGCATGTTTGAAGTTGACCGTACTCAACGTTTAGATTGGGACAGTTTACGTGCCAAAGTTCAAAAAGACGGTATGCGTAACTCAAACGTAATGGCGATTGCTCCAACTGCAACCATTTCGAACATTTGTGGTGTTTCTCAGTCTATTGAGCCAACATTCCAAAACTTATATGTGAAATCTAACTTGTCTGGTGAGTTCACTGTAATTAACCCTTACCTTGTTCGCGCATTAAAAGAACGTGGTCTTTGGGACACAGTGATGGTTAATGACCTCAAACACTTTGAAGGTTCAGTACAAAAAATTGCTCGTATTCCTGAAGAATTAAAAGCAATCTTTGCAACTGCGTTTGAAGTTGAGCCACGCTGGATTGTTGATGCTGCATCACGCCGTCAAAAATGGATTGATCAAGCCCAATCTCTTAACCTTTACATCTCTGGTGCAAACGGTAAGAAACTTGACATCACTTATAAGATGGCATGGTTACGTGGTCTTAAGACGACTTATTACCTCCGTGCGTTAGGCGCAACATCTGCTGAAAAATCTACAATTAACACAGGTGCGTTAAACGCGGTTAAACCTGCAACTGTAGAAGCAGCAGCACCTGCGGCAGCTCCAGTCGTAGAAGCGAAGAAGCCTGAAGCAGTTGAAGAAGACGGCTTCACTCAAGCAGCTCCGGTTCCTATGGCTTGTTCAATCGACAACCCAGATTGCGAAGCTTGCCAATAACATTCAATAAAGTTGCTCTTTAACACAAAAGAGCAACTTTAAACGAGGTAAAGATTATGTTTTTTCATCTCAGCCATAACTATATGCTTGGTGTTGGAATCTTAATCTTTGCCTTTATTTTCTTTTATACGCCTATGGTTTACGCCTTTTTTAAAATCCGTAAACAACAGCGTAAGCAAAATAAGTTGTAGGGATAATGGACCAAAGGCCCAAAATTTGGTCATACATCAATAAAACTTAATTTTGTTTACACATTATGAGCGTATAGTAGTGACATCTTCGTTTAGAGATGTCGAACATAGATATATACAACGAAGAGAGAACAACAATGTCTATCCTTAGTTGGGACGATTTTGAAGATGATTCGCAAAAACCGGCTGCACCTGAACACAAGTCTGCGCCCGTCAACCCGGAAAAAACGCCTGATTCGCAGAATGTATCTGCTGCGCAGCCATCATCGCAGAGCGTGGCAGCTCCACAATCCACTGGAACCCATTCCGTGCGATCAACAAATCCAACCGATTCAATGGCTCGAGCATCTGAAGCCTTAGAACATTTGGATGTTGCTCCTGGCCTTGAAGAGTTAGAAATGGGCGCGCAACGCGTTCAGGTTGATGACAAAGCCATGATTAACTGTCGCGCCGACTTGAACCAGCTTGTTCCATTTAAATATGAGTGGGCTTGGCAAAAATATCTAGATGGTTGTGCAAACCACTGGATGCCTCAAGAAGTGAACATGAACCACGATATCGCACTTTGGAAGTCTGAAAATGGCTTAACTGAAGATGAGCGTACGATCGTTATGCGTTCTTTAGGTTTCTTCTCGACTGCGGACTCTTTGGTTGCGAACAACCTCGTATTGGCAATTTACCGTCACATCACGAACCCTGAATGCCGTCAGTACATTTTGCGTCAAGCGTTTGAAGAAGCAATTCACACTCACGCTTACCAATACTGTATCGAATCTTTAGGTATGGATGAAGGCGAAGTCTTCAACATGTACCGCGAGATTCCATCGGTTGCGCGTAAAGCAGCTTGGGGCTTGAAGTACACTCAATCGTTAAGTGACCCTACTTTCCACACAGGTACGCCTGAAAACGACCAACGTTTACTTCGTAACTTGATCGCGTTCTACTGTGTTCTTGAAGGGATCTTCTTCTACTGTGGCTTTACTCAAATTTTGAGTATGGGTCGCCGTAACAAGATGAATGGTGTTGCTGAGCAGTTCCAATACATCTTGCGTGATGAGTCTATGCACTTGAACTTTGGTATCGACATGATTAACCAAATCAAGATTGAGAACCCTCACCTTTGGACTGCCGAGTTCCAACAAGAAGTGATTCAAATGATTCTTGAAGGTACGATGCTTGAAATCGAATATGCACGTGACACAATGCCACGCGGCGTATTGGGTATGAACGCAAGCATGATGGAAGAATATTTGAAATTCATCTGTAACCGTCGTTTATCTCAGTTAGGTTTACCAGAGCAATTTGCTGGTGTAACTAACCCATTTGCGTGGATGTCGGAGATGATGGACTTACGTAAAGAGAAGAACTTCTTTGAAACTCGCGTAACTGACTACCAAACTGGTGGTGCGTTAAGCTGGTAAGTTGAAGCGTTCTTACTCAAAGTAATTTGAGACTATAAAAAATCCGACTCGATGTCGGATTTTTTATAATTATTAGTATTAAATTGAACCAGATTAGCTTATAAGAGATACATTATGCATATAAAGTATTTAATAATTTTTAGCGTTATAAGTTTGTGTACCTTAAATATTATAGGCTGCTCAAAATCACTTTCACCACAAAATAATAACCAAAGTGAGTCAAGTAAACTATATGAACAAGGTAGTAAATACTTCTTAGGAAAAAATGTTCCACAAGATTATCAAAAAGCTTTTTCTTATTTCCAAATGGCGGCTGAACAAGGCTTACCTATTGCACAAAATGATTTAGCAGGAATGTACTCCAAAGGAATTGGTACGTCGAAAAATGAAGAAAAAGCTTACTATTGGTATGAAAAAGCTGCTAAAAATAATTTTCCAGAAGCTCAATACAATATGGGGCTTATGTATGATAATGGCTATTATGTAAACAAAAATAGATCTAAAGCCTTAGAGTTTTATAAACTATCTGCTAATCAAGGTTATGCTAAAGCTCAATATAATCTAGCAAATGCTTATCTTTCAGGAGATGGTGTACAAAAAGATATTAATTTAGCTTTAGAATTATATGAAAAAGCTGCAATACAAAATCTTTCTGAAGCTCAATATAACTTAGCAAATATTTATTCAGATGGTAACTTAGTTAAACAAGATAATGAAAAAGCTTTAGAGCTATATATACAACTAGCTGAGAAAGGTGTACCTGAAGCTCAAAACAATCTAGCCTATATGTATGCTAATGTTTACTCAGATTATGAAAAAGCAAAATTTTGGTTCAAAAAAGCTGCCGATAATGGATATAAACCCGCGAAAGAGGCTTTAGAACAGTTTCAGTAAACTATAATGTATTTCACTTAGAAAAAAGGGTGTTACTAACAACCCTTTTCTCATATCTACAGATCCATAAATTGATAATATTTATGATAGGTCTAAATACCCAAATACAGCCTTTTCAACTCGCTGCTGTAAATCATTTAAATCATTTTCACCTGCTATGCCTGCAGCGTTAATCATTCCTTTGCTTAAAGCAATTACATCTTAAATGGATATCTGAGATGATAAACTTACGTAAAGAGAAGAAATTCTTTGGAATACGCAAGATGCCATAATTTCTCAAAGATCATCAATCTTTTCCAGAATACAAAACTGAGCCAACTAAAACTGCTTGGCCTGCAATGCTAACGTGTAATATTGAATCTGTTTTCTCAACTGTCACTAAAACCCGTCCCGGTTTTTCTATTGCGAAGCCTTGATATCCCCAATAACTTACTTTCTGGTCACATTCGATTAAATCGTAATGAACAAGATACGCCCCCGCTGGACCATTTGCATTACCAGTTACCGGATCTTCATTTATACCGATTGCAGGTGCAAACATTCGACCATAAGTAATAGGTTCTTGCCTACTCCCTTCCAAAACAAAGGGGAAAAAACCATTGCAACCGATTTCAGCACTAATAGCTTTCAATTTTTCATTATTTGGAGTTAATCCATCAAGCTTACTTCTGCTCAGCATCGGCACCATCACCTTGGAATGCCCCGTCGTGACAACTTGTATTGGTAAATCCGCAAAATCACTTTCGCTCACACCTAGTGCACCTGCAAGTTCACTCCGTTGACTCGCATTAAAAGGTGGTAAGAACTCTACACGACCTTGAGTCATTTTCACCAATAATACTTCTGGACTTCCAAATATTGAAACGGGTAAATGACCAGCTCCTGTTTTTGCGATTAATGGATAGTCTGATTGGTGGCCAGTAGTTGCACGTAAAAAATGAGTAGCGATCGTCGCATGTCCACAGATCGGGACTTCATGTGTAGGGGTAAAATATCGAACATGTATGCCATGGCTTTGATCTTTAGGTGCCAAAACAAAGGCAGTTTCCGAATAGCCTGTGAATGCAGCAATATCTTGCATCTCTTGAGTCGTAAGATGGTCCGCATCTAGAACAACCCCAGCTCGATTTCCTGTATTTGGTTGGGTAGTAAATGCATCAATTACATAAATGGTCGTCATGGCAGAACTCCCCTGTTGTTAATATTGTGATCTCAGAAATAGCTCTTGCCATAACCAGAAAATCTTATTTAATTGCAACGACACATGCCTTAGCTCTAAAAAGTTTATAGTCGTCTCATATAATGAGTTTTGAGTACTTGTAGTACTTGTAGTACTTGTAGTACTTGTTTGAATTGTATAAATCTAAACATCGGCGATACTATAGTTTTTATTGCAAATGCATTTTCTAAATATGGAAAGGTATGAACTGGGACGATACTAAAATTTTGTTAGCTATTGGGCGAACTGGCGGGTTGAGCCGCAGTGCAAAATTGCTTGGTATTAGTGTTTCTACCGTACATCGCAGAGCTGTTGAACTAGAAAAAAGTCTCAATGCGATTCTTTTTTCTCGAGACAGTGATGGCTATACACTCACCCATGTTGGAAAACATTTTTTTGCTTTGGCTGAAAAAGCTGAAGAGCATTTAATAGCGATGGAACGTTACAACGATCAAGGGCAACAATCATTGTTCCGCATTGCTTTACCTGAGTTAATTGGGCAACAGTTGCTTCAGTCAAAACTAACAGCATTGCAACTCAAGCATGCAGATTTACAATTAGAGATATCAACGAGTGTCGTTCCTGTTGATTTTTCTCGACGGGAAGCTGACATTATTCTTCGACTTGTTCGACCAGAAAGTGGGCGTTATATTATTCGACGCCTTGGCCAACTAGAATATGGGCTTTATGGTAGTAAGGATTATCTCGCCAGTTTCACAGAGCATGCTGAAACGGCTGATGATTTATTGAATCATCGTATAATCGGTTGGGATAGAAGGCTTCAATATACGTTCTTAGCACAATGGATGCGTGAACTCACTCAAAATGCAGCGCCTGCTTTGTCTTTTGATAACATGCACTCGCAACTACGAGCAGCCATTGAAGGACAAGGAATTACAGCCCTGCCTTGCTTTGTTGCACAGGCTTCTGGTTTAGTACCCATACTACCTGAACAAACTTTAAAACAAGATGTGTGGTTAATGCGTCATTTAGATACTAAGGATAGTGACTATTCAACGTTGATTAGCGGAACAATTGAAAAAGAACTACAAGAATATCTGTTGTGATGAAAATTATGTTTTTCTGATATTTAAGAGCCTTACACGCTTGGTTGGCTTTAGCTCGTGAAAAGCGGGCTGAGTTTAGTGCACAAAAGTTTGAGCCTATTTTTGAGAAGTACCCGACTGTAAAAGTTCGGTGGTATGACGTTGAAGCGTTTAGCACTAAAGCGAGTGATATTGCTATGTTTGAGACGTCATCTCTGCAAGATTATTATTTTGTGATTGATACGATTCGAGACTCTGAGTTTTGTACAGTACCCTATTTTGAGTTTGTAGAGATTATTCCCGCAATTGAAGATGGGTATGTGGAGTATGAAAGTTCTTTGTAAAAGTTGTGGATAACCTCATTTAGTTATTAAGGCGTTATATCCATATAGCCAAGTTACTGATTTTTATATATGATCAAAAAAATTCAATACTTTTTTGATACATGGATACTAAAAAGAAAGGCGATATTTTTGAAAATTTTGTTTTTGACTACTTTTCAGCTCTAATCCAAAAAGGGTATATGGGGCTTAATCCAAGTCACACTAAAATTTACAAGCAAAAGAAATATTATTCAAAGGATCGAGAGGACTACATTATCTTTGATGTAGCTATTGAAGTTTTCTTATTTGATCAAAAGGAACCATATTTAGTAATCCTAATTGAATGTAAAAATTATGAAAAAAGCGTTCCTGTGGACGATATTGAAGAGTTTTCAACCAAAGTTAGTCAAGTCGGAAAACATTATACAAAGGCTATCTGCATTACTAAAAATGGCTTTCAGAAAGGAGCATTAAATGTTGCAAAAAATAGAAAGATAGGGCTGTGGAGAATTACAGCTAATGATAATCATGAAGTTATATTTAATAGAACGTAAGCGTCCGCTGAATCCCATACCTATTTTTTAATTCGATTTAGGTTTCCAGCAGTGCGGCAGTAACTCTTCAATCTGGGTCACTTTATGTGTCGGTAACCTTTTCAGCACATCACTTAAATAGGCATACGGATCCAGCCCATTCAGCTTTGCTGACTGGATTAAAGTCATGATGTTTGCCGCTCGCTGACCACTGCGCAGCGAACCTGCAAACAGCCAGTTCTTGCGCCCCAACGCCCAGGGACGCATCTGATTCTCTACCCAATTGTTGCATATCGGTAGATTGCCATCATCCAGATAGCGGCTTAAGGCTGGCCAACGCTTCAGAGTGTAATTGATGGCCTTGGCGGTGGGAGAACTCGATGGCACTGTCAGATGATGTTGGTTGAGCCATTCATATAGTTGTTGCATCACTGGTTGACTATGCTGTTGTCGGTATTCGCGGCGGTCTTCCGCTGTACCATCGGTCTTTTTCCTGAGTTCTGCTTCTATCGCATACAGTTTCTGAATCAGCACCAATGCCTGTTCAGCGACCTGACTTTTCCCGGTCACATGCAGTTCATGGAATTTACGACGTGCATGGGCCATGCAGCCGACCTCTATGACCTGGCCTGATTTAAAGCGTGCTTTATAACCACTGTAATCATCACAGACTAGATTGCCCTGCCAGCCTTTCAAGAACTCTGCAGCATGCTGGCCTGAACGACTATCCTGAAAGTCATAGATCACCGCCTGAACTGGATTGTACTGTGTGGTGGCATAGGCCCAGACATAACCTTTCTTCGGTTTTTTCTCATTCTCACCCATCCGCATGATGGTGACCGGTGTTTCATCTGCATGCAGCACCCGCTGTTGCAGCACCACCTCTTTTAAGGCATTGGCCAGAGGTTCCAGTTCTACACCGCAGCGACCTATCCAGTCAGATAAAGTTGATCTAGAAAGTTCGATTCCCGCCCGCTGATAGATCAGACGTTGACGGTACAGCGGCAAATGATCGGCATACTTCGATACCAGCACATGGCTGAGCAATTCAGGTGAAGCAATGCCTTTATCAATCACATAGGCGGGCATCGCTTGCTGAGTCAGAGTGTCACACTGATCACAGACCCATTTACCACGCACATGCTGTTCCTTATAGAACTGTGCCGGTCTGAAATGCAGTTTCTCACTGACATCTTCGCCGATACGACGGAGTTGGCATCCACAAGTGCATTGGGTTGATGCAGGTTCATGCTCAATACGGATGGTGTGTAGATGATCTGGCAGTGGTCGACGTTTAGGTTTATTGGTTTTGGCTTTCTGTGTCGCTGCATCGGTTTTATCTGCATTTAATCGTTCTAATTCCAGATCAACAGCAGCAATATCTTCTTCAACCGCTTCATCCCATAGGTGGATTTGTTTTGCCGTTAAGTGTTCATTCTTTTGGGCGAATTTGTGCTTTTTAAACAGCGCCAGTTCATGCTCGTATTTTTGATTGAGAATAGAAAGATGTTGAACTTTGGCATCCAATTGTTGGTTTGATTGTGCTAGAGACTGATGCTGCATCGCCAACTGTCTGGTGAATTCCAGCAGTTGTTCATGGGTCAGTTGGCTTAAGTCAGGCAGCGTATTCATGACCGCAGTATGCCTGAGGTCATGAAGAGAATGAAATAGAACGTTTGGAGGATGGCAGAATGGTCGAGCTTGGTTTAGAGCATATTCACCACTTGCTGCAATCCAATTCTCTGCCAGGGCAAACCTTGGATTAATGCCTGTAACTGTTCCGGGCTGAGGGCCACGGTTTCACCTTGGTGAACTTGAGCCCAGTGAAATTTACCCTGTTCCAAACGCCGGGCACACAGCCAGATGCCCAGTCCATCATGTACCAACACTTTCATACGATGACCACGTTTATTACAGAACAGGTAGGCGCAATGCGGTTTGATGTAGCCAAAGGCTCTCACCACCTGAGCCATGACAGTATCCATTCCTGCTCGCATATCCATGGGCTGGGTAGAGAGCCAAATTTCATTGATACGGATCATGTTGCCAGTGCCTTGAGTAATTCTGCCAAGGCAGGTATTTCTGATGTCTGCCATTTTAGCTGAATATCATTATTCGTATGAGGCACGGTGATACACAACGTGATCCTCTCATCAATAGGTTGGCTGATTGCAGCAGTGTAAGGCAAAGCAATAAATGCTGGATTCACATGAGTAGGATCCTGCACGGCACCCTCATGATGGCTGAAGATCCTGATCCAACGACTGACAAGGTTGGCATTAATACTATGTTGCAGTGCGACCGAAGCGATCGAGGTATTAGGATTTTTACAGGCATTGACAATACTGAGTTTGAATTCTTTGCTGTATGTTCTGCGTTTTTTAGCAACAGGAGGTGTTGCTGAATATATATCCATGTTCATGGATTAAGTCCCCACTTGTTTTTAGGTGGGAACTAAATTAAGGCTTATAGGACCGCTTGGTAAGGCTGTGTTAGCCGGATGCTTACAATAGAACTATTAATAGAATAAAGAATAACGATGAAATCATAAGTAATGCGCTCACTTCAGAAAATTTACAAGATATTTCTGCTACGAATATCTTTATTCAGACACCACTACGCTTTACAAGCATTCCAAAAGATTTAATTTATGATTTCCTTTCTTTGCAGAAAGATGTGTCTCCAAAAGAATTTTTCACACAACACCGTGTAAATTCATACTCTAAAACTATCCCTTATAAATCTAAAAAAGAGTTAAGTATCCTTGCAGAAAACTTATTTGATAAATTTTATAAAAACGATGAGATAGATTTAAATGAAATAATAAATACTCTAGGTTATAAACTTATTGAGATTGATACTCCCGAACATCCAAATATTATTGGTAAGCTAGAAACTAAATTAAAAACTATTACCATTTTTGGAGTAGGGTTCTATTCTCAACATCAAATTAATTTTGCAAAAGCACATGAAATAGCACATATTTTTCTTAACCATAGCAAATATATAATTTCAGAGAACTTTTCACCAGCTATGGAATCTCACTCTATAGATATAGAAATTACCCAAAATATTGATCGACTAGAATTTCAAGCAAATTATTTTGCGGGTTGCTTACTACTGCCTGAAAATCGATTAAAAGCAACTTTAAACTATTATTTACGCCTTTATGGAATCAGAAATAGAGGTTTCTCGCCATTATATATTGATTCACAACCCTGCAATTTTGAAAATTATAGTAGAATCATTTTACCTATGACTGGAATTTTTAATGTTTCTCAAGAAACAATGAAAATTAGACTCACAGAATTAGGTTTAGCTCAATTCGCTTTTCAACCTACTTCTACTCATAAGGTAACGAGGTCATATATAGATCGGTTCTAAGCTCTCCCCCAAAACTTCTCCAACACCACATCCCTTTCATCCAAATTGTTAGAGCTTAAAACCTGTAGCATCAAGCCATCTATAAGGTTTAAAACCATGTCTGCATCAAATTTAAAAGCACGGGTCTCACAGCTAAAAATCAGGTCAAAAAGTTCCCGATGTAGCCATTTTCGGTATTCAACCGCCATACGGTAGGCTTGCGGATACAGTCGTTTTATTTCAAAAATGGCTTTAAGCAGCAAATGGTACAGACTGTTTAGATTGGTATGTAAGACAATAATTTCTTTGAGTTTATCTTTTTGGGTGTAGTAACGGCTTGAGTAAATAATGGAGAGTACTTCTTCTCTGATCAGGCTTTTTTGAAAGGCGATGCACATTTCGATCAAGCGTTCTTTGGAGTGGAAGTAGTTGTAAAACGTGGCTTTCGGTATTTTGGCTTCTTTGATAATGAGGTCTACCCCTACATTATGGAACCCATGCGTGGTAAAGAGTTGGATTGCGGTTTGAACCACCTGTAATTTTTTGGAAGATATTTCTAAAGTTGGCATAGTTTTACCGTTATAAATTCTTGTTGTTTCTAAATGAGATAAAAAGCCTGTGCCCTTTTGCGAGAAAAAAAGCACAGCAAAGCCGTAAGACGGTGCTTGGCACATCTCAAGTTTTATTGTTGATATAAGTTTTTAGCCGTAATGACTTAAAGTCTGAAAAGCGGGTAAGCCTCCAAACTGTTTAAAGATGAATTAAGTGGTGTCGTTATAGCTTTTGGCGCTTAAGGCCAAGAAATGATGGATGTGCATAGCCAACTCCTGATTTTGGGAGTTCTGCCAAAGCATTCATTTGGAATTATGGTGGCAGAACGAAAGAGGGTTGACAGACTGGCTTCGAGAACCCAGCACGCACAAAGGCGTCCCCCTTCCGTCCTACCGCTACAAAAAGGGAGACGAGTGGGTCTACATCAAAAAAACGAGTTTTTTCAATGTTCTCAAAGATCAGCCTGTCAAAGCCGGCTGGCAATGTGGCCAGCACGCAAAGCATAATCCGAGAGCTGAAATGTGTCAATGTAGCTTTAATGACAAGTGATTAAATTTCTTATTGTTTTTCATTAGATTAACTTAATTATTATTTAAGATATTATATTTAATTGTATTTTTAAAATTAAACAGAAGCGATCCGTGCTTATTGATTTCTTAATGAGTCTTTTAATATGAAATAACGAAATGATAAGTAGGATTAGACAGTCTCTGTCTGCCCCACTTGGTGATAAGCACGGTTAAAGTAAACCAAACTTTGGTCATGTTGGCTTTGTTTAATCGCCACAATCGGGCATATAAAAATCGTGTGTGTGCCGACTTGTTGAATTTGCTCAATCTCACAATCGAAGCTCACCAAAGCATCTTCCAACACAGGTGCGCCTGTTTCTAACTCAATCCATTCGCCATGTTTAAAGCGTTCTTCGGGTGTGAGCTTAGATGAAAATGCTTTTGAAATATGTTCGTGGTGCGCGCCTAACACATTCACGGTTAAGATTTTGTTATCTAGGAAATGTGCATGTGAACTCGCAGCTTGGTTCATACAGACCAATAATGTCGGCGGTGTGTCAGTCACACTACAAACAGCAGAGGCAGTAAATCCAAAACGGCCAGACATGCCTGCCGTGGTCACAACACTAACCGCACTTGTGAGTAAAGACATTGCATTTCTAAAGTCTGTTGCTTGAACCATGACATTATTCCTAAATTGAACCGTACCTTTTCCTGTGTGTTTGCTATACCGCCCAACTCCATCAGGAAGGTACTATCGACATGCGATCTGATTAGAGCGACATGTAGTAAGTAAAATGAGGGTTACTTGTTTGATTATCAACCACCATCAAAAAAGTAACCCTTTATACCACTTATTGGTAAATATTAAGCAGTAAGATCAAAACCCGTAAGTTCTCGGCGAACGATTTCTGCACCTGCACTTAAGGCATTTAGCTTGCCGCGTGCCACTTCACGAGAAAGAGGCGCCATACCGCAGTTTGTGCACGGGTAAAGCTTGTCTGAATCTACAAACTGAAGCGCTTTACGAAGTGTGTTGGCAACTTCTTCCGGTGTCTCAATCTGGTTTGTTGCAACATCAATCGCACCGACCATGACTTTTTTACCACGAATAAGTTCGAGTAAGTCGATTGGCACACGCGAGTTGTGACATTCTAACGAGATGATATCAATGTTAGAAGTTTGAAGTTTCGGGAAAGCTTCTTCGTACTGGCGCCATTCTGAACCGAGTGTCTTTTTCCAGTCAGTATTGGCTTTAATACCGTAACCATAGCAAATGTGCACCGCAGTTTCACATTTTAAGCCTTCAATTGCACGCTCTAAAGTCGCAATACCCCAGTCATTTACTTCGTCAAAGAAGACGTTAAATGCAGGTTCGTCAAACTGAATGATGTCTACACCAGCAGCTTCTAACTCTTTCGCTTCTTGGTTCAAGATTTTGGCAAATTCCCAAGCAAGCTTTTCACGGCTCTTGTAGTGACCATCATAAAGCGTATCAATCATAGTCATTGGGCCAGGTAACGCCCATTTAATTGGCTGATCAGTTTGCTGACGTAAAAACTTTGCATCTTCAACAAACACAGGCTTTTGACGCGACACCGCACCTACAACAGACGGTACGCTTGCGTCATAACGGTCACGAATACGAACTGTTTCGCGCTTTTCAAAATCTACGCCATTTAAGTGCTCAATAAACGTAGTCACAAAGTGTTGGCGGGTTTGTTCACCATCGCTAACAATGTCAATGCCCGCAAGTTTTTGTTCGTGAAGTGCTAAACGTAACGCGTCTTTTTTACCTTCAACTAAGCCTTCGTTTTCGAGTTTCCACGGCGACCAAAGCTTTTCAGGTTCTGCAAGCCAAGACGGTTTCGGTAAGCTGCCAGCAGTTGAAGTCGGTAATAACTTTTTCATAATAAATGACCTATATGTTGATTAATTAGGAGCGTAATTCGCAGACCACTGCTCAAGAATCGCTTGGTATGGTTTGATAAATTGCTCTTCAACAAACTTCCCCTGCTCTATAGCCAAACGGCTACGTTCTTCACGGTCATACACAATTCGAGTAAGTGAATAATCTTGGTGCTTCAAGCTTGGTTGATAAGACTTTCCAGCCACTGAATTTGCATTGTAAATTTCAGGACGGTAAATCTTTTGGAAGGTTTCCATCGTACTAATGGTACTAATCAACTCAAGGTTGGTGTAATCACTCAACAAATCGCCAGTAAAGTAGAACGCTAACGGCGCAACGCTATGCGGCGGCATGAAATAGCGAACCTTTAAGCCCATTTTTTGGAAATATTCATCGGTTAATGAATAGTCTTCTTGCTTGTATTCAACACCCAAAACAGGATGTTCGTTTTCAGTACGGTGATACACCTTACTTGTTGAAACGCTTAAGCAAATCACAGGTGCCTTTTTAAAGTTGGCTTTATAAGTCTCAGAGTTAATAAAGCTCTTAAATAAGTTACCGTGTAATTCACCAAACTTTTCTGGCGTGCTAAACGTAGACTTGTTTTTGTTGTGGTCTAACAACAGCACACTAAAGTCATAGTCACGTACATAAGACGAGAAGTTGTTACCTACAATGCCTTCGATGCGTTCATTGGTCTTTTTATCAACAATATTGGTTTTCAATATTTCGATTAAAGGAAGCCCGCTAGTACGGTTTTCGGCATCAATATTCATTTCAACTGAAATGATTTCAAGTTCAACGCCATAGCGGTCGCCCCTAGGGTTGTCCCAATGAGCTAAGGCATTGAAACGATTGTCGATCATCCGTAATGTGTTGCGCAAATTTTCTTCGCGGCTCATCCCTCTCGCCAAGTTAGCAAAGTTGGTTGTAATACGCGTATTGTCTGCTGGACGATAGTTCTCATCGAAACAAATACTCTTAATCGTAAATGTAAATTCTTTACTCATTGTGATCAGTACCCTAATTTCTGAGATAAACCTAAAAAATCTTTTTGCTCTTTTTGAACTTTCCAGCCTTGTCAGTTTTGTGCCTTGTGGTCTTATCAAAAGTAAATAACTGGAGCGCTTCAGAGCATGGATAGATTTATACCGCAATCACAACATGAATAAAAATGATTTAGTCTCATTCAAAACTGAGTGAAATTCATGTTTAGGGTTTTATAAATAAGTAGGAAGTTAAATATTTTTCATCTTCGGGAATTTTAGACAGCAGAAATTCAATATACAGCACTCGCGTTGTAGTACCTTAAATTTTATAATTTATGGTTATTTTCAATTAATTAAATCATTTTCTTTGAATAAAACAGATAAGCCTAAAGCAATTTATGTTGACTCTCATTCATCTCTGCTTTTAGCCATTCTAAAAATAGGGTTTTGCGTGGATCTTCCTCAAAAGCACGATGAGAAAGTAGAAAATAGGCTGAACCATCTTGAACGACTGGTGAATTTTTTTGCAGTAAGTTCCACTCAAGCTCTTTTTCAATCATATAAATTGAGATGACCGTTGCGCCGAGTCCCGCCAAACACCCTTCTAAACATAGATAAAAATGTTCAAGTTCAACTTTGGAGTAGCCTTTTAAAATCTGCTTTAACTCAGCAATGCGGCTCATGTTTTTGAAAAAATTTGGTCTAGAAGTCGAAATGAGTAAGTCGTTTGTTTCCGATGGCTTGGGTGCTTGAACTAGAGCGATATATTCATCGGCAATCTTTTCACTATAAATATGCTCTCCCCAATCAAAGTCATTTCGGCGTATCGCGATATCAATATTATCTTTTTCAAAATCGACCACGCCGCCTGCTGTGAGTAGCACAACCTCAAAATCATGACCGAGCTTTTTAAACTTAGATAAACGCGGTATGAGCCATTTCATAGAAAGTGTCGGTTCACACGACAAGACCAATTGTTTGTTTTCGGCTTTGGGTTGGCTTAGCTCCATTAAACATTCATCGAGTTGACCAAAAACTTGATGGCAACAACTCAATAAAGTTTCACCCTGCTTAGTCATCACAAGCGTTTTATTTTTTCGGTCGAACAAAGCCGTATTTAAGGCTTCTTCTAAATTATAAATCTGTTTACTAACCGCACTTTGCGTCACAAATAATTTCTTTGCAGCTAAAGTCACGCTGCCATACTTCGCCACGAAATAGAAAAATTTTAGTGAATTCAGCGATATTCTTTCGATCATTCCAAAAACTCATAGTTATGTAGTCGTTTTTATCGATTTTTATTTTTAGGTTTCTGTTCAAAATAAAAATCATCTTTATTAAAACCTATTTTAGATGATGAAAAACATATTAGATATCTATATCTATCTTCATAAATGTAAAGCCCCAATCTTTCTCACGATAAGAATAACTGCTTTAAGCAAAACAGTTCTCCTCTCAAATACATTCCAAAAAGTACAGATTAATCCCCTCATTTTCAGTGAGGGTGCAAGATAATGGCAGAGTTCATTGCGGTTATTCTCATTACGATTTTGGCAGTGATTAGTCCCGGCGCTGACTTCGCGATTGTTACTAAAAATAGTTACTTGTACGGTCGAAAAATAGGTGTGTACACTTCACTTGGAATATCGCTTGGCGTGTTGGTACATGTAACTTATACGTTAGTTGCCGTTGCCTTTGTGATGACTTATACGCCGCAAATTTTGAATATTGTTAAGTATATTGGCGCGCTTTACCTGATCTATATTGGCTATAAAACTTTTACTCAAAAACCTGTTTTAGACGCTGTTGCTTTAAACGCTATAGGCAGTTTTCAAGCGATAAAATACGGCTTTTTTACTAACGCCCTGAACCCTAAAACCACGCTATTTGTGATTAGTACCTATACGCAAATTGTGAGCTTAACTACGCCTAAAACCATTCTTTTGGCTTATGGCTTTTTTATGTCATTTGCCCATTTTGTATGGTTTTCACTTGTGGCTGTACTGTTCTCATCCATGCTACTAAGACAAAAAATGTTAGCCAAGCAAGTACAGATTAATAGGGTGATTGGTTCAATCTTATGTGTGTTAGGTGTGATTTTGCTTTTTACTAAGTTTCAGTAGAGCCGTTTAATTTTTAAGAAACTCTATAGTGAGTTTATGGTTAATGGACTGAGCGCTTCGTACAGAACTCAGTCCATTTAAGTGAGATAAAAAGCTATGTTTTAACTTTTTGACTCTGATAAATCATTTATGTTCCAACGATTTGCTCTTTTAAAGGTTCCAACATCGTTAAACCGTACTCCCATATCACGCATGACTTTATGGGCAACCGGTGCCGTCATTTGGCGAATGTAGAATGGTTCTTTCACCACAAAATGGTGGATGGCATGCGTTGAACCAAAGTTAAAGCAAAACAGTTGGAACGGCATCATCCACCAAGGTTTTAACACCTGAGTTTGCTGAATGACATTACCCAATTCGACATCGCCGTAGTAATGCATATTGCTAGTCACAAAGTGCAAGCAGAAGGTACGCAGTACATTCGGTGCAACCCAAACAACAGTCAAAATATTAACCACATGCATAATATTTAAAGTGGTAGCTGACCAAGCAATCGGTGCATTCGCCCAACTTAAAACAGCATCTACTGCATGAAAACCTAAAAAGATATACCACAGCGACCAATGAATAATTCCTAACGGAAAATAAGCCATAAATGCACGTTTAAAAATTACTTTTCTCACCGTCCAATTGCTTGCAGAAATAATACGGAACAAGACAGCCAAGCCGTTATCACCAATCGCGATGAGACGACGTATGCTCCACTGTTCTCCGTTGGTTAAAGCTCTTTCTTCTAAATCAACTTCGGTGCCTGAGTTTTTATGATGGTTAAAATGCAGCTCACGACGTTTCCACGGGTTAATGGTACTTGGTCGAGCTAACCAGACTAAACCCATCATTAAATGATGTGCCCATGGTTTCTTTCTAAAATACATCCAGTGAATCAGATCATGCTCTAACTCATGCGTGAGCGATGCAAAAAAAGCAATAATCGGAATTGCAAACCAAGCTGAAAGTTGATGATTTATATAGAGCACGGCAGTCGCTATCATGCCGACCAAAGATATAAATAGAATCATCGCCCCAATGGCATTTTGATGATTCAAAATAGGATGGCGTTTGCGTAAAGCCACGCCTTCTGCTGTTACTACTTTTTTAATATGTTCGGTTTTTTCGCTATCGGTCATTCCGGCAGGATTTTTATAAATATAGGTCATCCGTTATTCCTCAGTTTTCCATGCCCCTACTTTATTTAGATCACCCTAAGTGTGCTTAGCTCGAAACGCCAATCTATTGGCTATGGATGCCAAAATAAAAAGATTCAGAATAAACAAAAGATTTTTTAGTTTTGAATCTTTTATACTGTTCAGAGGAATATGAATCACAAGTTATAGGACATAACATGCCACAGACAGCAACGGCACTGGCTAGCTGGGTGAAAGCGATTCAAAAAGCGCTCGAAAAAGCCGGTGTTGATAGTCAACCTTTATTAGAACAAGCAGGTTTAGATATTCAGGCTCTGAGTAATCCTGATGCACGATATTCATTAAAACAAACAGCAAATTTATGGAAATTAGCAGTTCAGAAAACTCAAGATTCATGTTTTGGCCTTAAAGTTGCCAGCCAAGTCAATCAAAATACTTTTCATGTGTTAGGGCATTCACTGATTACCAGCACCACCCTAAAAGAGATGTTTCTAAGAATTATTCGTTATTTTCGTGTGGTTACGGATATTCCAGAGCTAGAGTTTTATGGGCAAGGAAATAATCATTATTTCGTGATTCATGTTCCCGACGAAGTTCAGCCCGAGTCAATAGATGCATTTATTTCCGTTTTTATTCGCTCAAGTCGTGCCTTACAAGGCTCTGTTTTTTCACCCTTACGCATTGAACTTAGACGCTCAGAGCCAGAAGATCTAGAAACTTTTCAGAGTATTTTAAAAGCCCCGATTGTGTTTAATGCACCCAAAGACATGATTGTGTTTGACACGGCAACCATAGAACAACCACTAGAAGGTGCAAATCCGACTCTCACCCAAGAATATGATGAAATTATTAATCGTTATCTGGCGCGGTTCGATAAAGAAAATATATTGGCACGAGTGAAAGTAAAATTAATCGAAAAATTATCTACAGGTGATTTTCAACAACAAGATGTTGCGAAAAGTCTGGGCTTAAGCATACGGAGTCTGCAACGCAAACTTTCTGCCGAAAACACCTCTTATAGTGAGTTACTGGATCAGACTCGGCACGAACTCGCCTTATCGTATATTAAAAATTCAAGCCACAATATTACTGAGATTGCTTATATTCTTGGCTTTACTGATGTCAGTAGTTTTACCCGCGCATTTCGCCGCTGGACCGATTTATCACCTATCCATTATCGAGAAAAATATCTGGCTTGCTCTTAACTTTTAAAAACTTAGACAAAAAAGATGCATGTAAGTGCATCTTTTTTTTATGAGTAACTTATTTTTTAGTAAGTAGTTCTAGCATCGAAACTGTAGTGACTTTGGCTCCCACTGGTAAAGCTTTTAAGTCAACAATGTAGTTTGGACTATGTGGAATATAAGGCACAGGTTTGCCTTGCTTGACTGCATTTGTAAACACAACTGGGTCTGCCACACCAATAAACATAAAGTTAAAAGGAATGTCTTTTTGTTCGCCCAATAAATGATGAACATCTTCTGACCCCATAACCGCAGGATATTCAGTTAGAACATGTTTATCTCCCAATAGTGCTTTTAAAGGCCCATTTAAACGTGCAGAAAATTCTTTATTGTTAATTACAGGTGTGCTTGAACCTTTAAAAGTAAAGGTCGGCATTTGGTCTTTACCCATCCCCTGCATTTGAGCCGCGCCTTCACTCATAGACTTAATGTTATTTAACATGGTCTCGCGTACTTTTGGATCAAACCAGCGCAAATTCATTTTGACCAAGGCCGTAGAAGGAATCACGTTATTCGAATTTCCAGCTTGGATTGAGCCAATTGATAACACTGCCGCTTGTTGCGGATCAACTGCATTACCCATAATGGTTTGATATTGATTTAGTGCATTGGCCGCCATGCTAATCGGGTTCTTGGTGAGCATCGGTAATGAGCCATGCCCACCCACACCTTTAAATAAAACATCAAGCTGATCGGTTCCTGCCATACGTGGCCCCGGTGCATTGATGACCACGCCCACAGGTGCAGGTGTTGTATGCACTGCAAAGAAATAATCAGGTTTTGGCAAGTTATATTTTGTCCACAAGCCATCGGTCACCATAGCTTTTGCACCTGTGATCGGCTCTTCAGCAGGCTGTGCAACTAAAATAATAGTTCCGCTCCATTCCTTTTTTAAAGCGACTAATGTTTTTGCCATGCTAAGCATCCATGTCACATGTGCATCATGACCACACATATGGGCTACAGGCGTTTCGGTTCCATCATCAAGTTTTACGCGCACTTTACTCGCGTATGGTAGACCAGTTGCCTCTTCAACAGTGTTGGCATCCATATCGGCACGGTACATAACCGTTGGCCCTTCACCATTTTTTAAAATGCCGACCACGCCTGTTTTGGCTATTCCCGTTTTAACGTCAAAACCTAGTGACTTAAGCTCTTTGGCAACAATGGCAGAAGTACGCTTTTCCATAAACCCAAGTTCAGGGTGTTCATGAATGTCTTTATAGACCTTATTTAACCACTCGGTTTGCCTATCAATAATGGTTAACGCTTTTTGTGAAACTGCGGGTAAATTTGTTGGACTTGCTTCCGCATGGAGAAGAGTTCCATAACCTGAAATCAAAGTCGACAACCCTAAAAACATACCGTTTTTAATGATTTTATTCATGTAATTAAAACCTTATAAATGACTGATTTAATTTTAAAATTTATATCCAATTTTTAAGCCATAGCTGACTGAGTGGTTATCCTTAAACTCACCTACATAATAGTCACTACCCGCCTGTGCGCCAAGCTGAGCTTTTGCATCGCCTAACCAGTAATACTTCACACCACCAGAAATAAAGTATCGCGATGTCGGGCTATATTGAGCACCCACGCCCAAGTTGTAATACCCTTTAGTTGGGCCACCCGTTGACACTTTATCTCCTGCTCCAGAGTCCCATCCAACTGACACAGAACCTAACCATTTTGGCGAAAAGCGTTGTCCTAAACCCAAATTTAAAGACCATTGGTCGTCATAATAACGAACCAAATTAAAACCTTCCGGACGGCTTGGCGTTGATAGTACGCCAACAACTTTTGAGATCTCACCGAAGCGATAAGGTTGCAAAGCAAGATCACTCCAATTTACCCAGCGTAAACTACCAAATAGTGACGTTCCCTGACGCAGTCCAGTCTGGAACTCCAAATTCACTGAATCAGGAGATTTAAATTTTGTTGTACCTGTATCTTCTTGTTCTGGCAAATTAGCAATAATCTGATTTAAGTAAGCTTTCTTTTGTGGAGTCATCTGACCAATAGAAATCATGAAATCTAGATGCTGATTAACTAAATCACGACCTTGTTGAGTGCTTAACATATCAATTAAAGGAGCGTTTTCAGTCGCGTTTACTTTATGGGTAATGGCTGAACGGTAGGTTAATGAGACTTTCACAGCTTTTTCTGGAATTTGGTAAGCAAGTCCTGCTAACCACCCTAAATCACTTACAGTTTTAGTATGAAAGTCATATCCATTATAGAGACTAAATACATTACCCCTTAATTCAACCTGACTTTTAAAAGTTTGATAGACTGGCCCCGCATAAAGATTCCAGTTTTTTGTGGGTTGGTAACCCAAAATGAAGCTTAAATTTTGTATATCAAATTCTGATTTTGCATTTCCTGTAGGAGCATGGCCCAATGTAGCGCTGGCAAGCCCTGTGGTTGTAATTCCAGGTAACATAACGGTATCTTTTGGCGTTGCAACGAAGCCATTTACACCTGAATATTCCGTGTCAGCACCAAAAGGCTGATCATATAACAGACCAAATGAATACTGCGGTGCCAACTGTAGTTTTAACGCTGCCGTAGGCCGATAATCGGTATTGGCGATATCTGAAATTGAATGATGTGAAGGGTTGGTACCCGACTCTACACCACTTAAATCGGCATCTGTTATTCCTAAACTTGCTTCAAAATAGTTGCCCGGTTGTAAAAATGCCGCTACAGACTGCCCTGTTTTATCAAATGCAGCAGCATGTAATGTGCTTGTGCAAATCGATGCTATTCCTAAGATAAATATTTTTTTATTCACAACAAAACTCATAGATCCATCCTGGATATTTTTTTATTTTGATTCCTCACTTTATGTAGATTTGAACGATTATGCTTAGCTCAAAACGCCAATAATTTGACCGTAGATGCCATATTGAAAAGTTATAGTTTGTGTAGCTACAACATGGATATTATTTTTCAATCACCCTAAAAACGATTGTTCTTTTAAAATGAGAAGTTATTTTTTTTAAGAACTTTTTGCCTGTATTGCTGTTAATATTAAAACGCATGATAGATTTCCCAATCCTTCATATCTCTATAAATCAAGGATGATGAGCGAATACATTTATTATGGAAATCAAGCAAATAAAGTATTTTTTGACGGTCGTTGAATCGGGCAGTATTGGAAAAGCTGCCCAAAAACTCGATGTGGGTGCTTCGGCGATTAGTCAGCAAATTAGTAAGCTCGAGCAAGAGTTAAGCATTCGCTTATTACAGCGTAATGCTTTTGGTGTGACTCCAACTCCTGCTGGCCTTGCCTTTTTAAAGCACTCTCAACTTATTTTGCGTCAAGTGAACTTCGCCATAGATGCTGCACATTCAGCACGGCTTTCCGGTCATGTCAGCCTTGGTTTTCCACCGACCATTACCGCTTTAATTGGCATCCCTTTAATGAAACTAATGTCTGAACGTTATCCAGATATTCGTTTAGAGATTGTGGAAACCCTGTCGGGGAACCTGATTCAGTCGATTAATTCGCGTCAGCTTGATATCGCCATTATTTTTACCAATGAAATTGATAAACAGTGGTCAATTCAACCCTTGGTACGCGAGCAAATGTATTTAATGGCACGCAAAGAAGTGCTCGAAAAATACGGACTTAGCGAATGTATTAAAAGCGGAATTATTCAGTCGCAGCAAATTGGCGATATTCCTTTAGTGTTGCCACGTCAGCGTCATAGCTTAAGAAAACTGCTTGAGCACAAGATTGGGCAGCTCAATGTCG
This sequence comes from Acinetobacter sp. FDAARGOS_559, assembly GCF_003940475.1. Taxonomy (NCBI): domain Bacteria; kingdom Pseudomonadati; phylum Pseudomonadota; class Gammaproteobacteria; order Moraxellales; family Moraxellaceae; genus Acinetobacter; species Acinetobacter sp. FDAARGOS_559. Next base: position 3,176,740 of record NZ_RKJG01000005.1, on the reverse strand, counting down.
TCTATGAAATTGATGGCTTGCATTTGCTTATGGACAGTCTGATTCATCTTGACCTTGCAAGTGTGAGGCCCGGTAGTGCTTGCTTACAAGAGTATAAACACAAGCTGCAATTGCTTAAGGTCGTCGACCCTGAAGTTGAACGAATTAACTATTTGGTGAGCCTTGCCGAAGAAGAATTATCACCTGCCGCACTTGCTGCCAAGTCAGCCATTAAGGCATGTGTGAAAGAATTGATTCAAAACCAGATTTGGCCATGTTCTGAAATTATTTTATAAAGGGTCATTAATTTTTCTAAATACCTAATTAATTTTCTCCTCTCACTCCCTCCTGCTTTTTAAGATTACATTTTCCTTCGAATGATAAGTGGTTTTCTGTTTATCGAAACATAGATGTGTAGTTTGAACTGGAAACAAGGCATCACATTTTCTACGAAGGACACCTTTAAACCTCATCTCTAACCCATTTCCTATTTAGGTTTATTGATTGAATCAGTTTACGTCCAAACCTTGAAGATCGTGAATGTTTCCATTTTGTTAGGCCAAGGAGGTCTCCAATGGATGTCGTTAATAACCGTAGGGCTACTTTTAAAAAAATATTAAATGTAACGAGTGGCAACTTTTTAGAACAGTACGATTTTTTTCTTTTTGGTTTCTATGCCACCTATATCGCAGCAAAGTTTTTCCATTCTGATAATGAATATGTCTCTTTAATGATGACATTTACCGTATTTGCTGCGGGTTTTCTTATGCGTCCTCTCGGCGCTATTTTCTTGGGTGCCTATGTCGACAAAGTCGGTCGTCGTAAAGGTTTGATTGTCACTTTAAGTCTTATGGCAATTGGCACCATCTTAATTACCTTTGTGCCGGGTTATGAAACCATTGGTATTATCGCGCCAATTTTGGTGGTAATTGGGCGTCTATTACAAGGCTTCTCGGCAGGTGTTGAATCTGGCGGTGTTTCAATTTACCTCGCTGAAATTGCAACCGATAAAAACCGTGGCTTTATTACTAGCTGGCAGTCTGGTAGCCAACAAATTGCGGTTGTATTTGCGGCCTTACTTGGTTACTGGCTCAACACCATTTTAACTCATGCTCAAGTAGGTGAATGGGGCTGGCGTATTCCGTTCTTAATTGGCTGTTTAATTATTCCTTTAATCTTCTTGTTCCGTCGTACTTTAGAGGAAACTGAAGACTTTAAAGCGCAAAAAACTCATCCATCTTCAAAAGAAATTTTCAGCACACTTGTAAGCAACTGGCGTATTGTACTTGCCGGCATGATGATGAGTGCCATGACCACTACTACGTTCTACTTTATTACGGTTTACACCACCGTGTATGCAAAACGCACTTTAGAAATGTCGGTAACAGATAGCCTTTTAGCAACCGTGTTTGTAGGTTTATCGAATTTCTTCTGGTTACCAATGGGTGGATTACTTTCCGACAAAATTGGTCGTCGTCCAGTATTAGTGGGTATTACGACACTTGCGATCTTTACCAGCTATCCGGTTTTAAGCTGGTTGGTGAGCGACATTAGCTTCTCAAACCTACTTATTACCCTTGCTTACTTCTCGTTCTTCTTTGGTATGTACAACGGCACTATGGTCGCAACGCTTGCCGAAGTGATGCCAAAACGTGTACGTACCGTTGGCTTCTCTTTAGCATTTAGTCTTGCAGCCGCGATTTTTGGTGGTATGACTCCAATGGCTTGTACCTTCCTTGTCGAAAATACAGGTAATGCCAGCACACCAGCATTCTGGCTCATGCTCGCTGCAGTATGCAGTCTCATCTCAAGCTTGTATTTATGTCGTGGTTCTAAACAGAAAGATCCTGACGCAATTGCTGAACCTGCAAAGGTTAGCGCTTAAAACAACTCATTCCTTAACCTGAAATTTTAATAAACAGTACGGCAGATCTTAAGTCTCCGTACTGTGCTTTCTTGCAATTCAAGTGAGGCACCATGAAAAAGTCCCCTATCTTCATAACCATTTGCCTAGCTGGTGCAGGCTTAGGATCTACATTTGCCAATGCAGATACGCTCGAAGTAATTAGCTCAGGCGGTTTCTATTCATCTATGGAAAAACTCATTCCAATATTTGAAAAGCAAACTGGTCACACGGTTCACCTCTCATCTGGTTCGTCTATGGGTGAATCACCGACTGCAATTCCAAATCGACTCGATCGTGGTGAACGTTTTGACGTGGTGGTCTTGGCTGCTCCTGAACTAAGCAAACTCGCAGAAAAAGGTTATGTTGACCCAAACTCACAAAGCGCTTTGGTGAATTCAAGCATTGGCATGGCTGTGCCTAAAGGTGCACCAAAACCAGATATTAGCTCTGCGGCAAAATTTGAAAAAGTTTTATTAAATGCCAAGCACATAGGCTATTCAGCAAGTGCGAGTGGTACGCATCTTGAAAAAGATGTTTTCCCAAGCTTTCCACCTGTCGAATACAAAGTAATTTCGAGTAAAGCAGAAAAAGTGGTAGGCGACCGCGTTGCAAAACGTATTGCCGAAGGCCAGTTTGATATTGGTTTCCAGCAAATTAGTGAAATCAAACCTTTTACCGGCAAATATGGTCAAGTTGAGTTAGTTGGTCCAATCCCTGCGCCTTACCAAAAAGTTACCGTATTTGCTGCTGGTATTGGTAAAAACTCGGAACATGCAAAAGTCGCAAAAGAGTTAATTAAATTTGTGAAATCGCCTCAAGCGACACAAATTATTGAAGAACAGGGTCTTGAGCAGGTTAAACAATAAAAGCTCTAAAAGGCAGCATTTTGAGAGGATGTTGCCTTTACTCTTTGAACGGTTTACGCAGCGTAATAGAACAAAATGTAGAGCAATAAACCAGTGTAGAATAATTAACAAAGGTCAAAGTAGAATTTGCCGTGGAACTTAAACAATTAAAGTATTTTATTGCAGTGATCGAGTCAGGAAGCTTGGGTAAAGCTGCAAAAAATCTCGATATTGGAACGTCTGCATTAAGTCAGCAAATCTCAAAATTAGAGAGCGAGCTTTCTATTCGCCTTTTACAGCGTACCGCTTTGGGTACGGTTCCCACCCCTGCGGGTTTAGCTTTTTTTCAACAGGTTCAACTGGCACTTAGACACCTAGACCATGCCGTAGACTCTGCGCATTCCTCACGTTTAAGTGGTCATGTCACCGTGGGTTTTTCACCGAGTGTGGCAGCTGTTATAGGCACGCATTTTTTAAAACTCATGAGAAATCGTTACCCCGATATTAAAGTCCGTTTAATTGAAGGGTTATCGGGTGACCTCAAAGCCTTGGTAAATGCAAGGCAGCTCGATGTTGCCATCATCTTTAGTGACGATGTCGACCCACAGTGGGCCATACAGCCTTTAGTCAAAGAACAGATGTTTTTAATCTCGCCTAAAGAAGTGCTGGGTCAATACCACCTTGAAAGCTGTATCGACACTCAGACCATTAATCATTCACAGCTTAAAGAACTTCCACTGATTTTACCGAGCCAACGACATGGACTGCGTTTATTGCTCGATCAGAAAATTCACCAACTTAAAGTGGCCTATGAAATTGATGGGCTGCACTTGTTAATGGAAAGCATTAGCCAACTCGAAATGGCAACCATTCAACCTGCGGGTGCATCGTTAAACTCACGGCAAGACCTGTGTTTACTGCGCGTTGTAGAACCTGCTATTGAGCGTATTAACTATTTAATTAGTCTCTCTGAAGAAGAGCTCTCACCTGCCACCTTAGCCACGAAAGTGGTGATTCGTGCCTGTGTAACTAACTTGATTAATGAAAAGCGCTGGCCCGGTGCGGAACTCATAAACACTTAAGCCATTAGTGTTTATTTTTACTAAACACCCATTCAAGCCTAGCCTCTCACTTCATCTTCCCTTTTGAAGCTACATTAGCCCTAGCTGAGAAAGGGAGAAATCCATGCATGATGTAATTGTGATTGGTGGTGGGAATGCCGCACTGTGTGCCGCGCTCACAGCAAAAGAAAGTGGTGCTTCTGTACTGGTAATAGAGGCAGCGCCCAAAGAGTGGCGTGGTGGTAACTCACAACACACTCGTAACCTTCGCTGTATGCATAATGCTCCTCAAGACGTATTGGTCGATGCTTATCCCGAAGAAGAATATTGGCAAGACCTACTTAAAGTGACTGCGGGCAAAACCAATGAACACTTAGCCCGTCTAGTGATTCGTAGCACGGCGACCTGTCGTGACTGGATGCGTAAACATGGTGTGAATTTTCAGCCACCGCTATCAGGTGCTTTGCATGTTGCACGTACCAATGCATTTTTTATGGGCGGCGGTAAAGCCCTCATTAATGCGTACTACCGTAGTGCCCAAGAACTTGGCATCGAAATTTTATACAACACAAAAATTAAAGATCTAAAGTTAAACCAAGGACATTTTGAAGCTGCAATTGCGGAAGATGGCCGTGTGTTTAAAGCAAAAAGCTGTGTATTGGCCGCAGGCGGTTTTGAGTCAAATCTCGAATGGTTAAGAGAAGCATGGGGGCAAAATGAAAACGGCGAATGGCCTGCCGATAATTTCATTATTCGTGGTACCCGTTTTAATCAGGGCAACTTACTCAGATTTATGATAGATCAAGGCGCCGATATTATTGGTGATCCATCACAATCGCACTGTGTCGCCGTAGATGCACGCGCACCGTTATATGACGGCGGTATTTGTACTCGTATTGACTGCGTTTCCTTGGGGATTGTGGTCAATAACAAAGCTGAACGTTTTTACGATGAAGGCGAAGACTTCTGGCCAAAACGTTATGCGATTTGGGGCCGTCTTGTTGCCAAACAGCCACAGCAAATTGCCTATTCGATTATCGACTCAAAAGCCATTGGTCGCTTTATGCCCCCTGTGTTTGCGGGTGTAAAAGCAAATAGCATTCAAGAGTTAGCCGAAAAAATCGGACTGGATGCAAAAACCTTATGCCATACCGTAGAAGAATTTAATCAAGCCTGTGTGCAAGGCACCTTTAACCATACCGTTTTAGATGACTGCACCACCGAAAATATTATTCCCAACAAAACCCATTGGGCCGTTCCTCTCGACCAGCCACCTTTCTATGCCTATGCCCTTAAACCCGGCATTACCTTTACCTATTTAGGTTTAAAAGTCGAAGACGATGCTGCGGTACGCTTTAACAATAAAGCCAGCCGCAATCTGTTCGTCGCAGGTGAAATGATGGCAGGTAACGTACTTGGTCAGGGTTATACCGCAGGTGTCGGCATGTCGATCGGCACAATCTTTGGGAGAATTGCCGGAAAAAATGCCGCCCACTATGCACTTTCACAAGGAGTTGAACATGAATGCTAGTACCAAAGCCCTAATTCCAGTTGTTCAGCTCTCTGACCATGAGCAGGAAGTTCAAAGAGCGCTACAGATTTGTAATGCTTGTCGCTACTGCGAGTCATTTTGTGCTGTATTTGCGGCTATGACCAAACGTCTTGAGTTTAACCAAGCCGATATTCATTACATGGCAAACCTCTGCCATAACTGTGGTGCATGTTTACATGCTTGCCAATATGCTCCACCACACGAGTTTGGTGTAAATATTCCAAAAGCGATGGCACAAGTACGTTTAGAAACTTATCAAGAATTTGCTACACCTCAGCCTTTAGGTCGACTTTATAAGTCTGTAGGTATTCCTTTTGTTTCGACGTTAACACTCATTTTCTTTTTTTGCATGTTAGCTGTAGTGTGGTGGAAAGGCACTGACTTATTTGCAGGCTATCAAGGTAATTTTTATGCGATTTTCCCGCATAACTTTTTAGCACTATTGTTTGGAGCGACCTTTACAGTTGCAATTGTTTTACTCGGCATTGGAGTTAGCAAATTCTGGCGACAAACCTCTAAAGTCATTCATGGCAAAGTTGAGAAACCAGATCTGGTTCAAGCCACTCAAAATGTATTAACACTTAAATATTTAGATGGCGGTCATGGTAAAGGCTGTAATGAACAAGATGACCGTTATACACAAATCCGCCGTGTGTTCCATCACCTGACGTTTTATGGCTTTATGCTTTGCTTTGCAGCTACGGGTGTAGCGACTTTATATCACTATTTTCTTGACCTACATGCGCCTTACCCTATCTTTAGCTTGCCTGTGATTTTGGGTACTTTGGGTGGGATTGGCTTAGTGATTGGACCATCGGGCTTGCTCTATTTAAATCTTAAACGTCACCCATTACATGGTGACCGTGAGCAAAGACCTGTAGATCGAGGCTTTATTTTCCTTTTAATTTTAGTCAGTGCTTCAGGCTTAGCTCTCATGGCATTTCGCAATACCCCTTACATGGCACTTTTACTGATTTTCCATTTAGCTACGGTCATGACGTTTTTTATTACCATGCCATTTGGAAAGTTCGCACACGGTTTTTACCGCAGCGCTTCTTTACTTAAATTTGCCATCGAAGAGCGTATTTCCAAGAAGTCATAATGTTTAAGATTAGAAAAACTTCCTAATAAAAAACCGCTATAAAAGCGGTTTTTTATATTCAACTACAATGATAATTGAATGGACATATTGAAAACGGTAATAGCTTAAGCAATTTTCCCATCAATAATGCCTTTCTCTTTTAACGCAGCTAGCTCTTCTGCTGTTTTAAATCTCGATAAGATTTGAGCAGTATGTTCACCAAGCTCTGGAGGTGCATGATGATATTCAACGGGAGTATCAGACAGTTTGATGGGTGAGCCAATGGTTTGGAAGTTTTCATTTAAACGATGAGGAATATTGACCACCAAATTACGATGCACGATTTGTGGTTCAGCCAAAGCATCTTCAATAGAATTGATAACACCTACGGGTACTTTAAGTGCATGAATCCTCTCGACCCACTCTTTAGCAGTTTTCTGCAAAAAGTGTTCCGACAATAAAGGAATCAGTTCATTTCGATATTTTACGCGGTCTTGGTTGCGCACAAACTTATCATTTTCGAGCAACTCTGGATAACTAATCGCAATACACAAATCTTTAAACTGTTTGTCGTTGCCACAAGCAATAATAAATTCTTTATCTTTAGCCTTAAAAGTTTGATACGGCACAATACTTGGGTGTTGATTACCCATGCGTTGTGGCGCTTTACCTGAAGCTAAATAATTCATTCCCTGATTTGCCAGTGCCGCGACCTGCACATCAAGGAGTGACATATCAATATACTGACCGCGTCCTGTGTGTGAGCGTGCAATCAGTGCCGCTTGAATGGCAATGGTGGAATACAATCCAGTTTGAATATCTACCACAGCCACTCCAACTTTTTGTGCACCACCACCTGCCACATCATCAGGCTCACCGGTAATGCTCATTAAGCCTGACATACCCTGAATAATAAAATCATAGCCGGGCTCTTCTGCACGTGGGCCATCTTGCCCAAAACCGGTAATCGAGCAATAAACAATATTTGGGTTTAACTCACTTAATGACGCGTAGTCCAAACCATATTTAGCCAAAGACCCTGTCTTATAATTTTCAATCACGACATCTGCAGTCTTGGCAATTTCATAAATTAAAGCCTGTCCTTCGGGTGTGGTAATGTCTACCGCAACCGAATATTTATTTCGGTTGGTACACTGAAAATAGCCAGATTCACGGGTCATGTTTCCATCTTGATCGGGCATCCATGGTGGTCCCCACATACGGGTGTCATCACCGACTCGAGGACGTTCAATTTTAATGACTTCCGCGCCAAGGTCTGCCAAGATCTGTCCGCACCAAGGCCCTGCAAGCACACGACTTAAATCTAAAACCCGAATTCCTTGTAATGCACCCATAACGATACCCTTATCTTTTAGAAGGCACTCAACGCACCTTCTTTTCATTGTTTATGATTGTCTTTGTGGATCGTACTGACGATCTTTAATAAATAAGCCCGGCAATACACCCGCAACAAAATACGCAGCTCCCATCACAATAAAGGCCATGGTAAACGTACCACCCGATGCCAAGAAACCAATGGTAGCTGGTGCAATAGCGGCTCCGACACGACCAATGTTATAAGCACCGCCAATGGCTGTTCCTCGCACATCGGTTGAAAAACTTTCAGCCATATAGGTCGCGTTTACACCATATGGAATGCCATATAAGAAGCCAAAAGTGATCAATAAATACAAAATATTGTCAGGAGTATTGAAGAAAATAATAATTGGCAAAAACACAGCACTGGCAATTGTGCCAAATACAAAAACAGCACGGCGGTTAAATTTGTCAGCAAGATACCCTGCTAAAATTTTTCCTAGAATCATTGCTGTATATGAACCCACCATATAACTGGTTAAGTTTTTAAAGTTCATATGTACTTCTGTTTCTAAATAACTTGGCATCCAGTTGTTAATGCCGTAATAACCAAACTGTAAGAAGAATGCTGTCGTCATCCACAACAAAAACATTTTACGGTGCTTAAAGTTATTAAAGATTTGTTTGTAGATACTGCTACTTTTTGGCTTTTCAGCCACCACTCTTTCTTTAGGCTGTCTGTTGCCTTGTAAGCTTTCAATTTTGGTGAGCTGCCAAGATTTTGGCTCTGGTACAAACCGTTGCAGGAAAATATTAACGAAAGCAGGTACTACGGTCAGAAAGAATAAAACGCGCCAGCCATAATCTGGAATAATTACGCCAGCTAATAACGTTGCAGCAATATAACCTACGGTCTGGCCCGTCTGTAATGTGCCCAAGACCGTTGTACGGTAAGTGGTTGGCACATATTCAGCCATTAAGGTATTACACGCCATATAGAGTGCTCCAATACCCAAAGCACCAATAAAACGTAAAGCCATAAATTGCTCGAAGCTTTGCGTAAAGCCCAATAAACAAGTCGCTACAGAAAAGAAAGTCACCGAGTTGGCAATGGTTCGTACGCGACCAAACTTGTCACATGCCCAGCCACCCAAAATACCGCCAATACCCATACCTGCCAAAGAAGCACTGCCTAATGCACCCGCTTGAAAGGTAGTTAACCCAAACTCTGCCTTTAAACTGGTCAAGCTATAAGACAGCAGCATAATATCAATGCCATCGACCACCATCGCAAAATAGGCAAATAACAACGCCCATTTCCATGTATTTGGTCCAATCTTTTCATATGTTCCAAGGTTACTTGGAAATGTGGTTCTTAATTCTTTCGATATTACTTGAACGTCATTGTTCATCTTTAGTTCCTCATTTTCCCAAATGAGTCATCGATAGCTTACTTATGTTTTCTGTATGACTTAATCTTTTATATTTTCATCATCTTACATTTGGTTTTAAGTACACAGAGGCACATCTTCACATGAGTATCCTTACGATGAATCTTGTCATTATCCATAAATTTTTGTGTAAAAAATCCCTAAAGGTGCTCCCGAAAGAACACCTCTATCTTAAAAAAATGAGTGAGTTAGTTACTAAATGCGGCAATGCCTGTTTGTGCACGACCTAAAATCAAGGCATGAACGTCATGTGTGCCCTCGTAGGTATTTACAACTTCAAGATTGACCAAATGACGTGCTACGCCAAACTCGTCACTAATGCCGTTTCCACCCATCATGTCACGTGCCATGCGGGCAATATCAAGCGCCTTTCCACAGTTGTTACGCTTAATGAGAGATGTACCTTCAACCGATGCAATACCTTCATCTTTCATACGGCCAAAACGTAAAGCTGCCTGTAAACCCAAAGCAATTTCAGTTTGCATATCTGCCAGTTTCTTTTGAATCAATTGATTTGCAGCCAGCGGGCGACCAAATTGTTTGCGGTCCATGGTGTATTGATGTGCAGTATGCCAGCAGAACTCGGCAGCACCCATCGCCCCCCATGCAATACCATAACGAGCACTGTTCAAACAGGTAAATGGGCCTTTTAAACCTCGAATTTCAGGGAATGCATTCTCTTCAGGTACAAATACGTTATCCATTACAATTTCACCTGTAATCGAGGCACGTAAACCGACCTTGCCATGAATTGCGGGTGCAGATAGGCCTTCCCAGCCCTTTTCTAAAATGAAGCCGCGAATATCACCGACATTGCCTTCAGCAGAAACTTCTTTTGCCCAAACCACAAATACATCTGCAATTGGACTGTTGGTAATCCACATTTTGGCGCCACTTAAACGGTAACCACCTTCAACTTTTTTAGCACGGGTAATCATACTGCCCGGATCTGAACCATGGTCAGGTTCGGTCAAACCAAAACAACCAATGTATTCACCAGTAGCCAGTTTAGGTAAGTACTTCTGCTTTTGCTCTTCAGTACCAAATTCATGAATCGGAACCATGACTAATGAGCTTTGCACGCTCGCCATAGAGCGGTAGCCCGAATCCACATATTCAATTTCACGCGCAACCAAACCATAACTCACATAGTTCAAACCCGCGCCGCCATATTGCTCAGGAATGGTTGGGCCAAGTAAGCCAAGCTCTCCCATTTCACGGAAAATAGATGGATCTGTTGTTTCATGACGGAATTGTTCAAGTACACGGGGTTGCAAACGTTCTTGACAATAGGCATGAGCCGCATCACGAATCATGCGCTCATCTGGGCTAAGCTGTTGCTCAATTAAAAATGGGTCTTGCCAGTTAAATTGAACTTTTGCTTTTTTTGTTGTCACCATGTGATTCATCGCATCCTCTGCTTGATTGGATCTTCTTTATTTAACTCGATGTTATGCGTGAAAAATGCAGTAATCAAACGATAAATGTTCATGCAGATATGCGACTTACGCATATTTAAAATGAGTTACGTTAAATTTACATATTTAATTCGTTGTATTTTATTAAAAATGGCTCATTTTTATACTAAACTCGGATATCTGCATGTATGTCATATGCTGTTTTGAAATATGATGACAAATAAAAGGATTTATTTATGCGAAGAAGCATCCCGTCCATTCAGGGGCTAATTTGCTTTGAAAGTGCAGCAAAACATCTAAGTTATACCTATGCTGCGCAAGAGTTATGTATTACCCAAAGTGCAGTCTCGCGCCAAATTCAGCAATTAGAAGATTTCTTGGGCGTTGAACTTTTTATACGTACTCGGCATGGTGTTGAACTCACCATTGCAGGTCAGCAGTATTTTAAAAGTATTAAGCCTTACTTATTAGGTCTAGAAAAATGTACAGCCGATGTGATTTCTCATAAAGGTTTAGGTGGCACACTAAAGTTAGGTGTAGTACCTACCTTTGCAACGCGCTGGTTGTTACCCAAGCTCCATCTTTTAAATCAAAAACACCCTGAAATTACGGTTCACTTAGAAACCAGTACCAAGCCCTTTTTATTTAATGACAATATTTTTGACGCCGCTATTTTTGCAGGTACGCAGCAGCAAATTGATCACTGGCCCGGCATACAAGCACATTATTTAATGGATGAAGAAATTGTACCCGTGTGCTCGCCGAGGCTCATCGAAAAGTATTTTCCAGATGCAGTCATGATCAATGAAAATACCTATGATTTAAGCTCGGAAGATTTGCTGAAAATTCCTCTACTGCAACAAACCACTCGGCCTAGCATTTGGCAAGAATGGTTTCTAACTCATCAGATGCAACACCCTAAACCTTTTGATGGACAACGCCATGAGTTATTTTCAATGCTTGCGGTTGCTGCAAGCCATGACATGGGAATGGCCTTAATTCCACAAATGTTGATTGAGTCTGAACTACAAAAAAAAGAACTGGTGATTGTTTCCAATAAGAAACTAAAAGGTAGCCGAAAATACTATCTCATCCATTCAAGCCAAGACATAACCCCAACCATTCAAAAATTTGTTGAATGGATTTACCAAGAACTAGAACAACTAAAGACTAATACGAATTAGCTCAGCAGGTTTTACTTATGCTCAATACTCATAAAAAAAGGTTGTGATTAATTAAATCACAACCTTTTTAGTTAAGTGTAAATGACTTTGAAATTAATGACTCATCAATTGAATATCTGAACCGCTACGTTTAGGGTCAATCAAGATTTTGGCGTGCTGTTCAGGGTCACGTAATGCTTCAAATGCATTAGTTACGCCTTCTAGGCCAACAACACCGGTAATGAGCGGTGAACAGTTCACTTTACCTTCTGCAATCATGTGCAGCGCATCTCTAAACTCAAGTGGTGTATAGCCCAACACAAACTGAATTTCTAGCTCTTTATTAATCGCAAGTGCTGGTTCTATTTTGTCACTTTGCATGCATACACCCACCCCAACAATTCGAGAAAACAAAGGTGCACCTTCAATAATTTGCTGCAAAACGCCCGGTACGCCCACACACTCAAAAATAACAGGACGTTTTGGCAGAGCGCCCAATTTATCAATCATGCGCCATCCATGCCACCAAGGTAAGCGTGTCGCTTGTAACTTATCAAACAGTCCCATGCCCATGTTAATGGCATCCGAAACATTGCCAAGTAAACCAAATTCTTTCCAGTTGGCAAATGGCGATGTCTCTTTAGGGTCTACCACAATATCCGCACCACATTGCTCGGCAAGCTTACGTCGGTTTGGAGAAAAGTCACTGGCAACTACGGTTTTAACCCCAGCAGCTTTAAGCATTAATATGACACCTAGCCCGACAGGACCACAGCCAATCACAATCGCAGGTTCACTTGTTTTTACACGGCTACGGCGAACAGCATGCAATGCAACCGCCATAGGTTCGGTCATGGCAGCACTATCCGCATCTAGACCATTCGGTACTTCAAACATCAAGCTTGATTGAGCCAATACTTGCTCGGCATAGCCACCCGAAGCATTTGGGGAAAGCCCTGTAGACAAATAACCATGCTGATCTACATTCAAAAGCGGCATTGCGCAAACGAGTGTATCCGCTTTAAATTTATGGCGTGTTTTTGGACCGTAGTCTAAAACCTTGCCGCAAAACTCATGTCCAAGTACAAATGGGTCTGTAGACTTCGCTAAACCATTAAACCCGACACGTGCAGCCAAATCATGCATGTGGTCGCAGTGATGCTGCATATGTAAATCTGAACCACAGATCCCACATCGCACCACTTCCAATAAAACTTGTCCTTTTGCAGGTGTTAAGTTCGGTTGGTCCACTACTTGCAATGTTGCTTGATGACAAAGTACCGACTTCATTTGAGTGCTTCCTATTTCTTCTTTTTCATTTACTTGCCAGAAATAGATTTCTACAGATAAATTAATCGCTTTATCGGTTTGGTCTTTAGCAAGCCTTTATTCATCTTTACAAGTAAAAGGCAAAATACCAATGACCATTCTTCAGCCAATCCGCTCTTGAAGAGTCAACAAAAAATAGGCTCAGCGAAATTAAAAACAATAAAAATCTTGATGCTTGTATCTTACACAGACTGCGTTATCTTCTTAGGCCAGAACAATGTCATCAAAATTAAAACTTATACAAATATAGTAAGTTCAAAAAACTCAACTCAAAGCTTTTCACAAAAACATAGCAAATCCAAACTTTTATCAGCAGCCCTAAACAGGCATGATGAATTAAGACAAATTGATAAGAAGAAATTTATGATTACTAAAACGCTTCCACTTACAGATATACACCGCCACCTTGATGGCAACATCCGCATTCAAACCATTTTAGAATTGGGGCAACAATACAATTTAGATTTGCCTGCTTACGACATTGAATCTTTACGGCCACACGTACAAGTGATGGATAACCAACCAGACTTATTAAGTTTTTTATCTAAGCTCGATTGGGGCGTAAAAGTATTAGCCAGTTTAGATGCCTGCAAACGTATTGCTTTTGAAAACATGCAGGATGCAGCACAGCAAGACCTAGACTATGTAGAGCTACGTTTTTCACCGGGCTATATGGGAATGACACATCAACTCCCCCTTGAGGGCGTTGTGGAAGCTGTGATTGCTGGAGTAAAAGAAGGTAGTCAGGCGTACGGCGTAAAAGCGAACCTAATTGGCATTATGAGTCGTACTTTTGGCCAAGAAGCCTGTGAAAAAGAGTTAAATGCTCTACTCGCCCATAAAAATGATATTAAAGCGCTGGATCTCGCTGGAGATGAGCTTGGTTTTCCGGGCAATTTATTTATTGATCACTTTAAAAAAGCACGTGATGCAGGTTGGCACATTACCGTACATGCAGGCGAAGCTGCCGGCCCAGAAAGTATTTGGCAAGCCATTGAAGAATTAGGTGCCGAACGGATTGGACATGGTGTTAAAGCAGTTCAAGATTTAAAACTTTTAGATTATTTGGCAAAACATCAGATTGGTATTGAATCTTGTCTTACTTCAAATATTCAAACCAACACAGTGCCTTCTTTAGCAGAGCATCCATTAAAGACTTTTTTAGAACATGGTGTACTTGCCACTATTAATACAGATGACCCTGCTGTAGAAGGCATTGAAATACAACATGAATATTTAACTGCTGCCCCATTGGCAGGTTTAAGTCCTGAGCAAATTTATACAGCTCAAGAAAATGGACTTAAAATCGCATTTTTATCACATCAAGAAAAAGATGAGTTAAGACAGAAATATCAATAACAGAGAACAGAGAACAGAGAACAGAGAACAGAGAACAGAGAACAGAGAACAGAGAACAGAGAACAGAGAACAGAGAACAGAGAACAGAGAACAGAGAACAGAGAACAGAGAACAGAGAACAGAGAACAGAGAACAGAGAACAGAGAACAGAGAACAGAGAACAGAGAACAGAGAACAGAGAACAGAGAACAGAGAACAGAGCTTATATAATTAAGTTCAGATATTGGAGCAATTTGGAATAAAAATTTTATTATAGAAAACAAAAAAATTCCTTCTATCCATAAGATAAGAAGAAATGATTTTAATATATGGGATATTTTAGAAAGCTTAAACGCTTTTAAATATGGTCGGAGCAGTAGGATTCGAACCTACGACCCCCTGGTCCCAAACCAGGTGCACTACCAGGCTGTGCTATGCTCCGAAATTGGGGTGAATGACGGGATTCGAACCCGCGACAACTGGAATCACAATCCAGGGCTCTACCAACTGAGCTACATCCACCATCAAATAAGTTCTACGTACCAAGCTACCAAATGGCGCGCCTGACAGGATTCGAACCTGTGACCATCCGCTTAGAAGGCGGATGCTCTATCCAACTGAGCTACAGGCGCTTAACCGATGATGCTTATCATGCGATACTTCGCCGATCTTAAAATATTCTTTTAAGTGGTCGGAGCAGTAGGATTCGAACCTACGACCCCCTGGTCCCAAACCAGGTGCACTACCAGGCTGTGCTATGCTCCGATCTATCTCAGCTTTTGCTGTATCGCACATCGTGCGGTACGGTGTGCATTCTAGGCGCGACGCCCTCAGACGTCAACACCTATTGTCAAAAAAAGTTAAAAATCCTTATCAAATGTATATTTAACAAGCATTTTGAGGCTTTTTAACGTTTTAATGATGCACTAAAGGCTAACATTCGATCTAAAGGCATTTTGGCACGTTCAGCAAGTGCTGGGTCAACGTGTATTTCTTGATCACCTTTTTGTAAAACTTCTAAAATTCCATCAAGTTCATTCATCGCCATCCACGGACAGTGTGCACATGAACGACAAGTTGCGCCCTCACCCGCTGTTGGGGCTTCAACCAGAATCTTATCTGGTACTGCTTGCTGCATTTTGTAGAAAATGCCACGGTCCGTTGCCACGATTAAACGTTGGTGTGGCAAAGTTTGTGCAGCTTTAATCAATTGAGATGTACTACCCACTGCATCTGCAATTTCTACCACCGACTCTGGTGACTCAGGATGGACCAATACAGCCGCATCTGGGTACAGTGCTTTCATGTTAGCAATGCCACGTGCACGGAATTCTTCATGCACAATACATGCGCCATCCCAAAGCAACATATCAGCGCCGGTTTTCTTTTGAATATAACGGCCTAAGTGCTGATCTGGTGCCCAAATAATTTTTTCACCTAAGCTATCTAGATGCTCAACAATTTCAACTGCACAGCTTGAAGTCACCACCCAATCCGCACGAGCTTTAACAGCAGCCGATGTATTGGCATAAACTACTACAGTGTGGTCAGGGTGCTGATCACAAAATGCCGTGAACTCATCGACTGGACAACCTAAGTCAAGTGAACAGGTTGCTTCAAGCGTCGGCATAAGAATCGTTTTTTCAGGAGACAGAATTTTTGCTGTTTCGCCCATAAACTTAACGCCAGCCACAACCAGTGTAGAGGC
Source organism: Acinetobacter sp. FDAARGOS_559 (assembly GCF_003940475.1). Classification (NCBI taxonomy): domain Bacteria; kingdom Pseudomonadati; phylum Pseudomonadota; class Gammaproteobacteria; order Moraxellales; family Moraxellaceae; genus Acinetobacter; species Acinetobacter sp. FDAARGOS_559. Next base: position 3,160,592 of record NZ_RKJG01000005.1, on the reverse strand, counting down.
TGCATGATCTCGTCCAAAACGGGCCATTTCTAAAGAGTCAGAAACGCATCCACCTGTTTTTTCGGCAAGTTCTTGTACATCTGGATCGCAATAGTAGTGAGCAACAAGGACAGCATCACGTTTTTTGAGCTCTGCTTCGATCTGTGCAAACTTTTGTTGTTTTGCTTCTTCACTTAGGCGGTTGTCTTTTGGTTCACCTAAACGGTCTAAATGCGCTTGTACAATGTTTTTTGCATCGTTGGCAATTAAAGTCGCATCACTCATAAAACGTCTTCTCTATCCTTCATGCTGGCATACCTGCTCGCATATAACGTTACTGCTTAAACGATTTACTAAATTCAATCATTTAATATCAAAAGATGGGGCTAATAAAAAAGCCTCTTTGTCGAGGCTTGATTATAACTGAATATTTACGAACGGTAATCTGCATTAATCTTGACATAGTCGTAAGATAAGTCACATGTATATACCGTGTCTTTGGCTTGTCCGCGGCCTAAGTCAACACGAATGGTAATTTCGGTTTGTGCCATAACACGAGCACCTGCTTCCTCGGTATAGTCCTCGGCTGCGCCACCATCTTTACAGATTTGCACGTCGTCTAACCATACCTGAATTTTAGACACATCTAAGTCTTTCACTCCAGCATAGCCGATTGCAGCTAAAATACGTCCCCAGTTCGGATCCGATGCAAAAAGTGCAGTTTTAACAAGAGGTGAATGCGCAATGCTATAAGCAATGTCACAACATTCTTGAGTATTTGCACCGCCTTCAACAGCAACAGTAATAAACTTGGTTGCACCTTCTCCATCACGGACAATTAACTGTGCTAAACGGTTCATTACACGAGCAAGTACTTCTAATACTTTAGCGTAGCGTGCATCGCTTTCCGATGTAATTTCAGCACCACCAGCCTGACCAGTTGCTACAAAAATACAAGAGTCATTTGTTGAAGTATCACCATCAATGGTAATACGGTTAAATGAATGCTCAACTGTAGTCTTTAATAGCTTTTGTACTAAATCGCGGTGAATAGGCGCATCTGTTGCCACAAAGCTCAGCATAGTTGCCATGTTTGGGCGGATCATCCCAGCACCTTTACTAATACCGGTCATGGTATAAGTCATACCATCAAGCTCAAATTGTTCAGATGCACCTTTAGGCACTGTGTCTGTTGTCATAATGCCAGATGCCGCATCACTCCATGCAGCGTCTTGTACGCTATTTAATGCAGGCTGTAAGCCAGCGAGTAAACGTTCCATCGGAAGCTGCTCACCAATCACACCTGTAGAAAATGGAAGTACTTCGAAACTGTTAACGCCAGCAAGCTCCGCTAACTTTGCACAAGTATCCTGAGCATTTTTCAAACCTGTAGGACCAGTACCAGCATTGGCATTACCTGTATTAATCACTAAATAGCGAGGATTGCCTTCGGCAAGATGGGCTTTAGAGACATGAACAGGTGCCGCACAGAATGCATTTTGCGTAAATACACCTGCAACATTTGAACCTTCTGCAAATTCAAAAATGACTAGATCTCGTCGGTTTGGGTAACGTACATATGCTTCTGTTGAGCCAATTTTTACACCTTTTACCACATGCATTTGTGGCATTGTTACGTCACCGACAGCCATTTTTAAAACATCCAGAGTTTGTTATGAAAAGATTAATATTTCAGTAAATAGCGAGATTATAAAACACGCTTTATATGAAATATCAGAATTGACAGCTTATTAGAAAAGCCTGAAAAAATCGAGCGCTAAAAATAGCTTATTTTTGCTCTAATCTTAATAAAATATCTTTCTTATCAAGACCACCGGCAAAACCAACCAAAGCGCCACCTACCCCAATGACTCGGTGACAAGGTGCAATAATTGAAATCGGATTTTTGCCATTTGCAGCACCCACTGCTCGCACTGCTTTTTCATTTCCGATCTGAACAGCAATATCTTTATAACTTCTTGTTTCACCATACGGAATCGTCAGTAATGCCGCCCAGACCTGTTTTTGAAATGCAGTCCCTTCAAAATCTAATGGCAAAGTGAACTCACGGCGTTTACCTTCAAAATATTCTACTAATTGTTGCTCAGTTTTTAATAAAATAGGATGTTCAGTTTGTTCGACCAGCTCTGCCAGTCGAACACGTTTTGGATTTTCATTGTCCCAAAGTACTGCCACCAAAGCATTTTCATTCGCAACCAGTTTTAATTGCCCAACAGGCGAATTGATATACTTATAAGACAGCAACATAGTTTTATTCTCTTAAGACGGCGATGAAATTTTCATTAAAACCAAACCTGACACAATCAATACAGCGGCAATCATTCGCATAGCTCCAATAGGTTCATGAAGAAAAAATATACCTACAAGAAATGACCCAATTGCACCAATGCCTGTCCAAACTGTATAAGCAGTACCAAGGGGTAAAGTTTTCATTGAAATTGAAAGTAGAACTACACTCAAAATCATAAAAACTACGGTAATAATACTAGGTGTTAAGCGTGTAAAACCTTCAGACATTTTCATAGAATATGCCCAAATCACTTCAAATACACCTGCTAAAATTAAAATAGCCCAAGCCATAACATTCACTAATTTTTATAGTGCCAGGTCGTCCCGACATGATTACCCATTATGGGGGAGGTCGTTCCTCCTTTATGTGAGGACTCAGTTTACTTTAAAATAAAAAATGAAGGCAAACCCGAACTCAAACTTGTCTCTATCAGAAAATATTATTCATTTTTTAACTGTAAAATTTTTCGTGCACCATTTAAAACGAACAAAACAATAATCAATCCAATAATTAAATCAGGATAACGCGAACCTGTGATTGCAACCAGTATTCCCGCAATAATGACACCTAAGTTTACGATGACATCATTTGCAGAAAATATATAACTGGCCTTCATATGTGCCCCACTTTCCTTATGGTCACTCATTAAGTAAAGACAACTAATGTTGGCCGCAAGCGCTAATCCCCCAATTAAAATCATTAAAATTGAAACTGGTTCACTGCCATATATAAAACGGCGCAGCACATCAATTAAAACGATTATGGCTAAACCAAACTGAAACCATCCGGAAAGATGTGCAGCCTTTAATTGAGCGTCGAGGTTTTTACCCACCACGAATAATGCAATACCATAAATTGCAGCATCGGCAAACATATCGAGCGAGTCAGCAATTAACCCTGTGGAGGAGGCAATGATGCCTGCCATTAACTCAATGATAAACATGACCCCATTAATGAGTAACAGCCATTGTAGTACCTGTTTTTGTGCTGCATTAGTTGAGGAACTTGGTCGAACCTTTTTGGGTTTTTCAACAGGCTCATAATGTGGTTGGGTTTGTTGTAATTCGGCTCCTAAACCTAGACGTTGCAGGCACTGAGTAATCTTTTCGTCTTGAGTACTGTGATACACCGCTAAGTGGCGGGCGGGCAAATCAAAATGAAGTTCTTGAATATGTTCAGCATAAGAAGCTAAAGCCATTCGTACCATTTGTTCTTCGGCTGCACAATCCATACGGGGAATATGATAATAACTCACCCATTGGGTTTTATTTACCCTAGGTTCACTTGCCACAGAAAAGTCCTGAGCTGCTACATTTGAGCACCCACAGCCAGAACAGCTTTTATTTACATTTATTTGATTCTCTTGTTTTTCTAAAGCCATCTTTGCACCATAACTGACACAAAAAACAATGCCATCAGTATAAACCAATGGCATGTCATTAAGCTTACTTTTTGTTCGGCAATTAGAATTTTAGTGTTAACCCAGCTCCATAATACCAACCATGTTCTGAGTCGGTTCCAGTTTGCCAAGCGGTTTGTTTTAAACCTTTTTCATAACCGTAACCGAAATCAACAAATGGCATTACCTTTTTATTGATTTCATAACGGGTTTGAAAGCCAGCTTGTAAACTCGACAGGCCTGTTTTACTGGCATAGCGAGATTTATCTTGTAAAACAATATCTGCTTTTAAATAGGGCTTACCAATCAACTTTTGAGTAAAAAGCAAATCTCTTTCTGTCTCTAGGCTTAACTTCCATAACTGATCTTCACCTACATAAAGATAAGCATCGGTTTCAAAAAAGTAAGGCGCCATGCCATGTAAGCCCACTACACCAGCCCAGCGATCTTGCTTTTCATCTTCTCGTTGCAAACGCTCGTAGTTTACCCCAGCCTGTACATCCCAATAGTCAGCTACATTTCGACTATAAAGTACTGAACCGCCATAATTGGCATCTTCTGACTCTGCTTTTTCAACGTGGGCTTTAATGAACAATTTATTTTCATCCGTTCCCACCCAACTTTCTAATTCAGAAGAAAAACTACCTTCTCCTTCTTCATTTTGAGTCCAGCCAGTATCAATTTTTGTTGCTTGATAAACCTGTCCACCATGTTCGCGTAAATGATCGTGTGTTAAAGGTTCTTGAGCAAAAGCAAATACAGATATACCCGAGAAAGCACCGCAACATATCATTTGAGAAAATAACTTAGTGATGCGCATGACTAGCTCCTTTCTCATTTTCAGATTGAACAGTTGGCTGGGACTGAGCGGGTTGTTGTCCATCGTTGACTTGAGCAACAATTAATTTATTCATCATTCCAGCACTCATGTGATAGAGCAGATGGCAATGAATCGCCCATTCTCCCAACGCATCGGCTGTCAATAACGCAGTAACGGTCTTTCCGGGTGGAACAATAATGGTATGTTTATTTGGTAAGTTTTCAGCTTGTTGACCATTTTCCAATTGCATAAACATGCCATGTAAATGCATTGGATGAGCCATCATACTGTCATTCACAAACTTCAAGCGTATGCGTTCACCATACTTAACTTGTAAAGGTGTCGTGTCACTAAATTTCTTACCATTAATGGTCCAGATATAACGCTCCATGTTGCCACCTAAACGAATGACTAATTCTCGTTCGGGCGCACGGGTATCTGGCTGAGGTGTTAAAGATTGCAAATCGCTATATTGCAGTGCTTTTATACCCGCTGGCGTTGAAGCATTTGCCCAGCCATAAACTGGTTCATCCTTTTTAGGCTTATTCTCAGATTGAGCAGGCATCTCATGATTCATATTCATCATAGCGTGGTCATACTCGCTAGATGACATTGCCTGCATATCATGGTTCATTTCAGACATCGCTGACATATCATGTGTCATGTGCATCATGGAATGATCATGCCCGTCAGATGACATATTTTTCATGTCATGATCCATTTTCATCATTGTGTGATCATGATTAGCCTGAGTCGTCTCTTTTTTCATTTCAGGCATGGCCGACATGTCATGTTGCATGTTCATTTGATGGCCAGCATGTTCATTACTTCCATCACCATGACTCATGCCCATATCATCAATGGTCAATAAAGCACGTGGACGTGGTGCTGGCATTTGGACTGGCCCGACAGCTTGGGTATTTTCATCATGCAGAGTAGCAATGGCAAAACCGCTACGGTCAATAGACTCTGCTTCAATCTGATAATTTGATTGCGTAGGTTCCACAATGACATCGTAGGTTTCGGCTGTACCAATACGAAACTCATCAATTGCTACAGGTTTAACTGGCTGCCCATCTGCACTTACAACTGTCATTTTCAAATTTGGAATTCTGACATCAAAAAATGACATTGCTGATGCATTAATAAATCGCAATCGAACCTTATCACCAGCTTTAAAATTAGCTGTCCAGTTTTGCTGAGGAGTCTTGCCGTTGACTAAGAAGGTATAGCCCGTCACATCAGACATATCGGTTTTTAACATCCGCATCTGATTCCACATCGAACGATCTTGCCAAGTTGCTTTTAAGCCCTGTGCTTTAACTTGCTTCAAAACATCAGATACGGTTTCACGGCGGTTTTGATAATACTCAGCAGATTTCTTCAAATTCTTCATAATGCTATCGCTAGAAGAATTATGAAAATCTGAAAGCATCACTACATAATCACGATCAGTTTTTTCATGCGCCGCAACTGGTATTTTGCCTTTTGGGTAAATCACAAGCGGCCCATATAAACCGTCTTGTTCTTGGCCTTTACTATGGGCGTGATACCAATATGTGCCATTTTGTTTCACCTTAAAGCGGTAAACAAAATCTCCATTTGGAGCAATCCCTTTAAAATTATTAAAACCCGGCACACCATCCATTAACCCTGGCAGTAACAACCCATGCCAGTGTAAAGAGGTATCTTGATTCTTTAATTGGTTATGGACGTGAATAACAGCCTCATCCCCCTCTTCAAACTCAAGGAGTGGTGCTGTAAATTTTCCATTTACGGTAATTCGTTTAAGGGGTTTGCCCGTAACATTGACCTGTTGTTCATTAATATTAAGGTGATATTCCTTAATTGCCGCGAGAGTCCATGGTGAAACCAATAGACCAAATACAGCGACGATGCTGCTAATCGTTTTATGAGACATTGCTTTAATCCTTTTAACTAAAAAATAAGTAAGAAAGGATTAAGCTTTTGGTGGACGTAAGATTTCTTGCCAGTATCCGGCTAAATGCTGTGCCTGATAAATACTACTAAATTGAGATGGAATAGGAATAAATGATGATTCAATATCTGGTACAGCTTGCTGTAAAGCCAGATTTACCATCTGACAATGAACCGGATTACAGTCTTGGCAGTGTTCACCATGTTGGTGAGAAACCTGCCCCATAGATTGATGACACGTTGTCTGCTCATCAGCTTGAATATGCATAGAGTGATGCTTCATTTGCTCACTATGACAGGGCATAGTATGAAGATCATGCTGCATAGGTGTCTGAGCAATAGACACACCACTCCACCCAATAACTAAAGTCATCAGGAACACAAACCAAGCATACTTGCGTAAGTGTTGCAGTGTCATCATTTATTGCCTTGAGCAATCTACTTATCTTAGTTGTTTAGCATAACCAAGTTTTAAATTAGATACAATTTTCCATCTTAGATGATTGTTATTGAGGTCATTAAGCAAATGGAGGTTGATGCTGAAGAACCAAATCAATTACCTGTAATGCACCTTCTTGCTCATTATTTGCAGTTGTGTAAGGAGCAACGGCTTTTAAGGCTTCAACTGCATTTTCGACTGCAAACCCATAACCTGCTGCTTTAATCATCTGGATATCATTATTGTTATCACCAATCGCAACGACTTGATCGGGTTGAACCTGCCATTTTTGCAATAATAGCTTCAAACCATGTGCTTTGTGCTGGTCCGGAAGAATCAAATCGATAAAATTAAAGCCACTTGAGACTGGTACCAAAACCTTATCTTTTACAAAACTTTGCTTCTGAAAATGCTCAAAAATCGTAAAACTTTCGTTTTCTTGAGCAGTAAAAGTAATTTTACACACCAAGTCATCTAGTGCATAAAAGTCATCTATAACCGTCAGCTTTTCAAAATAGCGAGCGACTTTAGCATAATCTTCCCCGTTCATACTGCTATGCACATAAGCACTCTGTTTTCCGCAGATCACCATTTTAGAGGTATACACTGGGTCAATCGCATTTAAAATCTCAATGAATTGCTCTTTGCTTAAATGAGCAAAAGCTAACTCTTGCCCCGCATCTACAACATGAGCACCATTTTCGGCAATAAAAGCAATCTCATGATTAATTTCTGGAAAATACGTAACAAGCTTTGCAAGCTGGTTACCACTAGCGACTACAAAACGGATATTATTTTGTTTTAGTTGTTCATACTGTTTTAAAAAACGTGCTTTGTTGTACTGCTTCTTAGAATTAAGAAAAGTCCCATCCATATCTACCGCTAAAATTTTTACTGTCATTAATGATCTAGGTCTCTTACTAAAATCTTATTAAATCAAATTTAGCTTTATTTTTCATGACACTTTTACAGTTTTCTATTCAATATATTTTAAAAAGTTTTACACAAGCCTTCTCGTTTTTTGCACAGGTTATTTTTTAGCAAAGCTTAATAAAAAAACAGATCCAAAAATATCCCGATAGAATAGAAAAAGAACGCCAAGGCGTTCTTTTTTCATACATTTTGCTTAGAGAATAAACGGTTGATCTGATTTTGTTTATTTTACCAACATCTTATCCATATGGTTATCAACACAGTTATCCATATAGTTATAAACAAAGTTATCCACAAGTTTACTCTCAGCTTAATATTCTTTTTTTAAGCGTCTACACTACCGACTTTTGCAAGCTCTGCACGCATTTGATCAATCACAACTTTATAATCTGGTTGACCAAAAATTGCCGAACCAGCAACGAACATATCTGCACCAGCTTCTGCAATTTCACGGATGTTTGCAGGACCAACACCACCGTCTACTTCTAAACGGATATCACGGCCACTTGCATCAATAATTTTACGCGCTTCACGTAATTTTTCTAAAGTCATTGGAATGAACTTTTGTCCACCAAAACCTGGGTTTACACTCATTAATAAAATTTGGTCAACTTTATCAAGAACATAGTCTAGATAATGCAATGGTGTTGCTGGGTTAAAAACTAATCCTGCTTTAGCACCACCAGACTTAATAAGCTGTAATGAACGGTCAATGTGATGAGAAGCTTCTGGGTGAAACGTAATGATATCTGCGCCTGCTTCTAGGAAATCACCAATAATACGGTCAACTGGAGATACCATTAAATGCACATCAACAGGAGCAGTAATTCCATAATTTTTTAAAGCCTTACACACACCTGCACCAAAAGTTAAATTTGGAACATAGTGATTATCCATCACATCAAAATGCACTACATCGGCACCTGCAGCTAACACTTTGTCTACATCTTCGCCTAAACGAGCAAAATCGGCAGATAAAATAGAAGGAGCAATCAAATAAGGCTTGGACATAGGTGGATGACCTGGCTAAAAATTTAAGGAGAGGCTAAAAATTATAACAAAAAAGAACCTACTTGGCCCGCTCTTCCTTGCTTAAATGACAACATTTCAAACTTGCAACGTAACGTTGCTACTATAGAATGCCAAGTGCCAAACGAATTTGTTAAGGTACATTAAACCAATGTGAGGATTAATAATGAAAAGCACAACTCATCTATTAACAAATGATGGAAAACGCATTGCAAAACGTCTAGTTAATCATTGGAAACATAAATTTGAAGTACAAGAAACTGAACAAGATTTTAAAATCTTAATGCCTACAGCAACTATTACGCTTGCGCCAGAAACAGAGCAGTTAAATGTTGCTATTGATAGCCAGTTAGATGACCATGACCACTTGGAAAAAGTTGTCCTTGATCATCTAAACCGTATGGCTCAACAAGAATTTCAGGTGGAATGGCACCACTAATTATTCGCCAGCGACCTTTTCCAACTGGATTGCATGGAACTGCAAATGCTCATCCATAAAGGTCTGGATAAAATAATAGCCATGATCATAGCCAGCATGTTGTCTTAAAGTTAAAGGCTGTCCTGCCTTTAAACATGCTTGCTTAAATTTTTCAGGGTGAAGTTGTTCATAAAATTGGTCATCTAACCCCTGATCCACCAAAATTTCATTAAATACCGCACCATTTTTTGAGACTAAAGCCGTGGCATCATGAGCCAACCAGCTATCGCGGTCTGTACCTAAATAATGGCTAAATGCTTTTTCACCCCATGCACATTCAGTTGGCGCGCAAATCGGTGCAAATGCAGACACTGACTTAAACTTCTCAGGATATTTAAAAGCTAAAGTTAAGGCGCCATGTCCCCCCATTGAATGTCCAAAAATACCGACTTGTTGAGCATTGACTGGAAAACTTTTTAAAATAAGTGGATATAACTCATCGATTAAATAGCTTTCCATCTGATAATGCTCAGACCAAGGTGCTTCTGTGGCATTAATATAAAAGCCTGCGCCCTGACCTAAATCCCAATTGTCACCTACTGCAACTTGTTCACCACGAGGTGAAGTATCAGGTGTAATCAATATAAGACTAAGCTGGGCAGCCATATGCTGTGCATGTGCCTTAATGGCAAAAGTTTCTTCAGTACATGTTAAACCCGCTAAGTAAAATAAAGTTGAGCAAGGTTTACCTTCTAAAGCAGCAGGCGGCAAATACACCCCAAACTTAGTAGAGCCTTTTAATAATTGAGAATCAAACTGATAAATGCGCTGCTCACCTTCAAAGCAGCGGTTTTTTTGCAGGAGTTGCATCGTTTTTAGCCTCTGTTTGTGTCTGAGCAATATTTACACTACCTGTATTTGGTTGAGGAAAAAGATATTTTTCCAACTGAGGTAGCATAAGTTCCATATTCTTACCAATCATCCATTGTGGCTCTGAAGGTTCTACACCTTGAGCTACTTCCCATTTCGTCACTGTTTGCTTAGCGGCATTAAACGAATCTTTCATAGAAGACTGCTCTCGCATCGCCAAATCAAAGAAAGCTCGTCCAAAATAAGTATAGTCAGCTTCGTTATTACAACCGAACGAAGTTTTATCCGCAGCAGATGCCGTAATAATTAAAGTATCAGGTGACTGTAACGCCGGAATAAAACTTCCTGAGTAACAAGCAGAAATGACAATCACACGCCAACGTATCCCCGCTTTATCGAGCGTTTCACGTAACCATTTCGGATCGACTTGCCCCAAATCTAGAGGTGCATTTTCAATTTCAAAATGGTTTTGTTCACCGTGCGATGTCATATATAAAAATAACACATCACTATCACGGTTCATTTGCTGACCCATACGGCGTAAGGCCAACTCTATACTGGTTTTAGATGCAATCGGGATTTCGGTTCGGGTATCCGGATTATTAACCAGCATCATTGAACGCCCGACTGTACCAAAACGCGTATCGAATTGTTCTTTAATACGAACCACTTCCGATTTAAAAACGTCTTGATAACTATCGCCTGCAACACCCAAGAAATACCAATGACTTTTAGCTAACTCACCATATTGAACTTGCTCTAAAGCATCATGAAGTAATTTACTTTGTGCATAAAAAGCATCTTCGGCAAAAGTAGGTGGAGAATCTTCCACTTTCCAAATAGGCTGATCTTTTACTGAAAGTTGCCAAACCACCATGGTCGCAATGGTCGCAACCATAACCAATGCCCGCTCCCACCAAGGCCACTTAAGCTCACGTGAGAACACCCAAATGACCGCCAAACTTTGCCACACAAAAAGTGCTACAAACAAACCAGGTAAAATACCGTTATAAATAGCATCGGGAATAAAGTTTAGATAACCATTAGATCCCAAATATTGAATTAAACACTGTATTAATAAAATATTGGTATCTAAAACCAACCACAATAAGGCTGGAACCAACATTAAACGCGGCTGATTAATACGCTGTGATAAGAAAATACCAACAATAAGCGCAATAAAAGGCCAAAGTGCGTATCCAATTAGACCTTGTGAGTTGAAGTCGCCAATTTGACCGGCAACAAGCCAACTATAAAGTGAGTTGGTACACCCACCTAATATTCCCCAAACAATGAGCTGAAGAATAGAGGGATGTACGATCTGTAAGGAACGTCTTGACCCCAAAAATAACCACATTCCGGCAAGCTGGTTACTTTTAAAATCATGCCAAAAGTTAATGGAAGGTTTGAGATCAATCATAAAAAGGTTTCAAAAATTTCGTTTTTGTCAGGCACCATAAGTGTATGCCTGCTAAGAATTTTAGCAATCATGCTTTTGAACTATATCACATATATTTGTGCATTATTCAAGCAATAAAACTTAACCTTACATAAGCTTACTGAAAGTAAGCATCAAAACGACAAGCATCCCCCTGCCACTGATGGGCTGGCTCTTGATTTGCTAAAAAAATAGCATGTCGTGGACGTTTTACAATCACTCGCTTTGCAACTTTTTTGGCTAGCTCAAGCAAATGATCACCCAAATCCATTTCTCCATCTTCGGGTAAAAGTAAATGCAAAAGCTGCATCTGCTTTTTGACTTGGGCTTGTTTTTTAATTGTTTGTTGATTTTGATCACGCTGTGGGAACATCGGGTCAAGGTAGACCACATCCACTGTTTTTTCTTCTTGATCTAATTGCTGTAAATAGCTTGCAGAGTCAGCGAAGATCAGTTGAATACGATCCATAAATTGGCTTAAAAATGGATCATGCTGTGCCTGAGCTTCTGAATCTTCAAGTAAAGTAAATAAAATCGGATGGCGCTCAACAAGCTGGATTTGGGCTCCTAGATAAGCCATAAGTAAGCTGTCATGACCTAAGCCCGCTGTAGCATCGACCAGTACTGGCTTTTCACCTAACTGACAAGCACGAGCAATCATTTCCGATTTAAGACTTGCTCGTTTTAAACGAGGAATTTCAGCTTTCCAATCAGGCTGCATTTTCATGCCGTTAGCAGATAACCAAAGCCCGTTTTCATCTACACAAAGAGCCAAGTCAGGATTTAAACGTAAAAAACGGGCATTAAGTTTTTCAATAGGCTGTAAATCGACAGTCACGCCTCTAGAATAAAGCACAGCTTGGTAGTGCTGTGCTTGTTTTTGAAAATCTACTTCAAAATATATGTGCATGCGCAGTGCCTTTAATTTGCTTTGCCCTGATCCGCAATTTTTTTCCATGCATCATCACGCAAGTAAACTGGTAAAGCATGTTCAGCATCAACCCACTGCTTTTGCGCTGCATACACACGTGCAATCGAAGCAATGTCTTGTGCAGTGGCAGTGATTGTTTGATGTTCTGCATCAGTTTGAAGAAGCTTAGCACCCGAACCGATTAAGCAATGCTTTGCATAGGCAGCCGCTTGCTCGTAGTTCATTAATTTTTCTTCATCTATACACTGCATGATGCCTTGCTCATCTAGAACAAAACTTGCAATGTAAACTTCATTCATACGTGCATCGAGTACCGCAGTCACCTGTTCTAAACCTTCAAGTCGGTAAGCCGCTTGTGCTAAAGCCTGTAAGGTAGAAACTGGTATTACTGGTAAATCTTGTGACCAAGCTAAAGCCTGAGCAACAGCAGCATTAATTCTAACACCACTAAAAGAACCGGGCCCTCGGCTAAAGGCAATTGCATCTAAACCAGCTACGTCAAGTCCGGTTTGTTGTAATCCTTGCTCAATCATTGGCAAAATGGTTTGGGTTTGTGCTTTCGCTCGCGTATCGAGTTGGAAAAAGAGTTCTTGGGTTTCATCGATTAATGAAATGGAACATTGCTCATTTGCAGTTTCCAACGCCAGCAGTTTCATGCACAACCTTAGTATTCAATCAGATTAAAAACGGAAGTTATGATACCCCACTCGGCTCTGATAGGCGAGTTGTTCCTATCTAAATAAAAATGCCAAGCTGGTGCTTGGCATAGAAAATATCTCGCTAAAATTTTAAAAGTGGAATTCTTTCAAATCGGCATAGCTTTTAAAGTGTTCAGCATAATGTAGTGCGCTCAAGCGTATTTTTGATGCGCCTTCTTCATCTAAAGTTTTTACAATTTTGCCAGGTGAGCCCATTACCACTGAGTTATCTGGAATCACTTTACCTTCCGGTATTAAAGCATTAGCACCAATAATACAGTTCTTACCAATCACAGCTCGATTTAAAATGACAGCGTTCATACCAATCAAACTGTTATCGCCAATTGTACAACCATGCAACATGACTTTATGTCCAACGGTGACATATTCGCCAATATTTAACTCAAGACCCGCATCAGTATGTAATACCGAATTTTCTTGAATATTAGAAAAATTACCAATCCGAACGACACAATTATCGGCACGTACTACAGCACCAAACCAAATACTGACCTGACGGCCTAGTTCTATTTGTCCAATAAGCGTTGCGGTTGGAGCAATCCAGCCATCCCATGGCTCATGTAAGGCTTTAGGGTGGTGACCTTGATAGCTATACATCATAATTTATCAGTCCTGATCTTTATTTTTTATGAGAAAATTTTGGCATTCCAAACGTTGGTGCATTCAGTAGAAATGGCCATTCTTTTTGGTAGCCTAAACCATATTTAAATAAGGCAATTAACATTCGCGCTGTGAGACCCCAAATAATTTCATTATCAATCTGCAAGCTTGGGAAGTATAAAGATTGATGAGCATATCGCACTTCATATGGCGTCGGACGCGTCTCTATAAGTTGCTGTAAAGGCACAAAGAAAATTCGATCAATTTCGGTAGGCTGAGGAATTAAAGTTACCTCAGGAGGAATAAGCCCAACAATCGGTTTTACAGACAAGCCACTTCTTGCACGTTGCATCGGCAAATCGCCTAACAACTGCACATCAAACGGATTTAAAGCCGTCTCTTCTTGAGCTTCTCTTAGCGCTACAACAATATTACTAGTATCACTAGGGTCACGCTTGCCACCAGGAAAAGAAACTTCCCCCGCATGGTTGTTCATATGTATTGAACGGCGTGTAAGCAGTACCTTAGGATTATTTTCATTCGTAATCGCAATAAGTACCGCAGCTTGTGCTTCTTGTATGCGGGTGGAAAAGCGCAATCTTTGCTGTAACTTTTGTGTTAGCAAGTGCTCTTCCATACCATTCACCTATTATTCTGTCTCTCTTTGCATCATATCTGAAAATCAAACTTAGGGAATAGAGTTGATGCGTAAGTCTAAAAATTCAGTTATGCTGAGGTATCTCTATACTCGATGATAATTATGAGTTTCTGTGTAGCGTGTGGGCATAAAACCGAACAAAAAATTCCTTTAGGTGATCATAAAGTACGCCGTGTTTGTACTCATTGTGGAAATATTCACTATGAAAACCCCAAAGTAATCTGCGGTGCCTTAGCGTTATGGGAAGACAAAGTATTACTTTGTCGTCGCGCGATTGAACCTCGTTATGGCTTATGGACTTTGCCTGCGGGTTATATGGAATTGTTCGAAACTATGGAACAAGGTGCGGCGCGTGAAACTCGTGAAGAGGCAGAAGCCGAGATTGAAATAGAACAACTTTATTGCATGTATAATATTCCCCGTATTGGGCAAATTTATGTGTTGTTCAAAGCACAGCTTAAAGATGGCCTTTTTGGTGCGGGTGAAGAAAGCATAGAGAGCCGATTATTCGAAGAGCATGAGATTCCATGGGGTGAACTTGCCTTTCCGAGTGTCGAACACACGCTCAGACATTATTTTGAAGATCGTAAAAAACAAGTTTTTCCAACGCACCTAGAAACACTAGGAACTCGTTTAGACCATACAGGTTAATTTAGTTAATAAAAAAAGACCGCTTTCGCGGTCTTTTTTATGGCTTTTATTTTGTCTTAATTTGATAACAATCAGCCGTTCTAATCGTTATCGTTCCACTCATTCGCTCAGCTAAGGCTTTATCCTCTTCTGTAGGAGCGGGGCTCACATCCTTAATATTATTATAGACTCGTTGATAGAAGGCATATGGATTTAACCATGAAACTGTTTTGTTATCATAAGTCGTAAGATTAATTCCATTTACTTGCCCTTGTAACAAGTTAGCAACGTTAATTTTTGCTCCACTTACAATTAATGTTTGACCGCCTGTCTCGGTAGTAGCTTGAACAACATTCGAGTTTAACCCAGCCATAATACCATTGAGATTACCGAGTTTAGGTTCAGCAAAAATCATTTTTACTGTAATTGATTTATCATTTGAAGCAGATTCAGTGCCACCCGTTGTTCCTATGCGATACTGTTGAACGCCATTGTTATCAATTAAAGTATTATCTGAAACAATGCCGCACTGACCAGACATATCTGTTGGTGTTGCATTAGGTTTAATATCAGTTCGAATATCTCCATTTTCATCAATCACAATACCCAGATCGATTGGGGAAATTCCAGCTGTATCAAATTTAATATTTAAAGTGGCGTATAACGGGAAAATATAAGTTTGGCCCACGCTTACATTTTTTGAAGTTCTAAAGATATCCTTTGAAAGATAACTTGCTGGAGTTATCTTATAGATATCCATCGAACCATTATAATTTTGATTACTTATACTTTGACGCCATAATGCATAATGTTGAGGATTTGGTGTTTTACTATTTATTGCGCCTAAATACAAACTTTCACGACCAGCAATAAATGAGTCATTTAATAATTTACCTTGATAAATCAGTAAATCTTCATTGCTATTAGCTGAGGCTTTTAAATGGAATGGTTGTGTTGGTTTAATCTCAGCTTGTAAGGGATCAAGCCATGTAGTCTGAGCATTTGCAGTAAGTTGAGCTGGCTTAGCTTTAGTTAATACCTCCATTACTGCTGTAACTGTTGAATTACTTGTAGTAGTACTTGTACCTTTCCATTGTAAGCCATAACCAAATGTATAACCTTGACGATCTGAGAGTAAGAACAAATTACCTATCACATGTTGGGTATTAGCTGTATTCTTCGGACAATCCGCTAAATTAGCTAAATTACAACCATAAAAATTTTCAGAAATTAAATTAGGTTGAGCTAACGTCAAGTAATCAGATTGATACAAGCCCACTAAACTTAAATGAGCCAACTGAGTTAGTAAAGCAAAAGCTTCATTATCATTAATTTGGCTCACATCTAACCAAGGTTTCAAAATATTAATATATGCACCACTTTTCCATTCAGTAGTAGTAATATTTTGAAGTACAACATTTAATGTATTTTTTTTATCTTCTGTAAATTGGGTAGGCTGTATATCTCCAATTACATTATCACCACGTTCTAAACCTACACTTTGGAAAAGCTTAATTAAAGCCATTGCTACACGAATGGTCGGATCATCTTGACTTAATGAGGCTGGCGCTACTCCAGTTAAAGCAGTAGCCATATCCATAACTTTTAAACGTGGTGGAACAACTACCTTAATTTTTGAAATATTATCTAAATTGATAGAGCCCAGATCAATTTTTGTTTTAGTCTGGGTACCTTGTAAAAAGAAGTTGGCTGTATCGCCCAGTTTACATGTGCCAACAACACTGTTTCCTGAAGCCTTAGTAACGAAACTCTGATTTGTAGCACTACTACAGGTAAAATTAAGGCCAGCAACCGGATAATCGAGTGAAAACTGTAAACAATCATTACTTGAGACAGCGCAACTTCCATTCGCATTTGAGCTTCCAGACCCATTTGTAGGATCTTCATTAATGGTTGAGCTGCCACCACCACAACCATTCAGCATTATTGCTAACGTGGTTAAGGCAAAAGGCCATAATAATTTTTTATTCATTAGATACCCTACTTATTTTTAACGTAATACCGAAATTTGAATCTGTCCCTGATTTGATAACTCATGTTCTGCTACATCTATAGAAGAAGATAATGGAGTTAACATTATATAACGTGCATGAGCCGGCACTTTTAAAGTACCTTGAATCGATGCATGTTGTAGTATGGTAGAGGGATAAGATTTGCTCTTAAAACCACTTGCTCCCTCTAAGATACATCCCTTTTCATCTAAGAATATAGCCAAAGGCCAATAATAGAGAGGTGTTGAACTACTCGCTGCAAATGACATAAGCTGTAAATGTTGTACAGAGGGATCTAGTTTCACCAACTCGTATTCAAACTTTTCTTTTAATGGCTTCCGTGGCCATAAATTCACTTCTTTTTTTGATCCAAGAATCTTAATTGACTTCTTGTAGCCTTGCACAAAACACTTATCTTGCTCAAAAGTCGTTTCTAATTCTTTTTGAGATAGCCGGATATAAGTTGGTGCTAGAATAATTGCTGCACGATCATCTTGAGATTGTTTATGAAAGAGTTGTTCTAACGTAGATTTACTCACACCCTTCTGACGTTCAATAGACTCCGTTCGTCCTAAACCATTCGGCATAATATAAAAGCGTTTCTTACCTTCCAGATTAAATTCTTGATCCTCAAGATATTCATTATTTACATACTCTACGCCATCAATAGTTATAAATTTAGATTTATCCACTGAAGAATCCGAATTTGCGCCAGCCTGTGTGGTAGTTGGCATAGATAAAGAAGAGCTATCAACTTTCTTTACTTCTTCACTCATTATTCTAGAAGGACTACTTTGACTCTTTAGTACTCTAGCAATATTCGTTTGTTCCTTAATTTCTCCCTGATTAGGCTTAATATGAGTTAAGGAATGCTTAGGTGCAGTCGGTGCAGTCGGTGCAGTCGGTGCAGTCGGTGCAGTCGGTGCAGTCGGTGCAGTCGGTGCAGTCGGTGCAGTCGGTGCAGTCGGTGCAGTATTTAATTTGTCTTGGACATGTTGTTCCAGTTTTTTCGGTAAATTTTTAATTTGCTCTTTTTCTTTAGATGTTTTTTGTACAGCATCTACTATTGGTTGATTCTGCTGAGTTTGTGGTTTTCTTTCCTCTATTTTAGGGATAGGTTGTTTTTTCTGATCAATTCTTTTACTTGGTACAATCATAGGCCGCCCATCTGGACCAATGATTGTATAGAAACCATCTGCATAAGATACAGAAATACTTGCTATCGCAATACATAAAGCCGAAATAGCAAATTTAGGTCGAAACATCCATTTATATTGTTTTACCATTTTGTTCTATAGCTCAAACCAAGTACTGTAACTTTTGTATTCGTTTTTACATCTAAGCCAGAATAAGGGTTTAATAAAATATTATCGACACCACATTTATTCGATAAAGTACTCGTACAAGCTGGAATGTTATCACGACTACGAAGGAACCCTACTGAAAGATCCAGATCTGTATCAGCATCAAAACGATACCCTAACCCGAGACCAAATAATTGCGCATTATTGATCGGAACCATAGTATTGCGTTTATCATTAGGTATTGAACTGGCACGAGGCTCGTAACCAGCCCTTAATTTCAAACGATCAGTTGCTGAATATTCAAGGCCAATTCCCCAGCTCCACGGCGAAGTAAATTTCAATGGCAATGCCAATGAATTATCGGTAACGTCATTAGATAAAAGTTTAGCTACTTTTAATAAGGTGATTTGTCGGTCAAACTCAAATTTAAACTTGTCCCAAGCCGAATAGTCAGTCCATCCTACGTCAAAGTTAACTTGTAAATCTGGTAATATTTTATACTTAATCCCCGCTTGGAAATGTGCTGGATATTCAAGATCCATTGCAACCAAACCAGACTCAATATCAGGGACATAACCAGGTAGACCAAGAATAGCAGCTAAAATTTGCCCGGTAGCAGATGAGTTAAGGCCTTTTATAAGTTCTTGGGGAGCCTTCGCATTATCAATCAGATATTTTCCTTTTAAACGCATTTTGGCAGCACTTTGATATACCATACCAAAACCAAAATCGTCTGTTGGTTCCCAAAGTAAGCCTAAGTTATAGCTTGGACTTAATGATTGTTCTAATGAAACTTGTAATGCCCCCATTTTATTAAATGGATTCATACCTTCTTGGGCATTACACATACCAAATAATAGTAAATCAGTAATCATGTCACTATTATTTTTAAAGGGAGCACACACAACTTCATCAACCATACGCAATACACCAATCATCTCATTCGGAAAACGTAAATCAGTTTTCAGTGCGATTGCGTTATAGGACATCCCTACGGAAGCACCAATCGATAAATGATCATTTACCTGATAACCGAAAGATGGGGATAAATAGGTGATCCGCTCAACTGCAACTTGTTGCCCCATGTAGTTACCTGGATTACCATTCTCTGCCCCAAAACCTGCGACTAATGGAGCATACATGGCGGTCGCGTAGGTAATTTTTGAACCTGGTGGTTTATAGGCAATTCCTGCTGTAGGAGCAACTAGTGGATAACCAGCTCCGAGATCTACCATTTTTTTAAGAATAGGTACATACAGGCTCGCGTACTCCACATCACCATGTACTGTCCCTTTAAAATCTGTACAAATATTAGCTGAAACCTCAGGACCATCATTACAAACGAGAGGGTCATCTGAATAACCAAAGATGTTATAACCAGGTGGAGCTGAAAACTCACGCTGAATATCAAAGTTAGCAAGGATCCCCTGCACATCTGTTTGCAGGCCATCAATTTTTGCTAAAGCTGCAGGGTTAAAATGAACTGCACTAATACCAGGGGGGTCTGCAGTTACAGCATTCCCCATCGATAGTGAGCGAATATCAACAGCTAAGTTTTGTCCTAATTGAGCATTGGCAAAGCTAGAAAAACCGGAGATAACAATTGCCGCCGTTAAAGGACATAATTTAGGATATTTCACCTGCATATCTCCTTATTTTTGTTTTTTATTAAAACCTAAAATATCTAACGGGAATGACAGACCAAGTGAAATATCTGGTGCATCTTCAGTTAAACCAATACCAACCGTACCGTTAACGATCGTTTCAGGCGAAACACGAACACCCAATGCGAAAGATAACATTGCACTACTTTGATCAGGTGATTTATAGCTTTCTCCATTTTCAAACTGGAATTCAGCATCCATATTAAAGCTCTGCTGATATGACATGGTTAAAGACACGTCATAGTTAAATGAGTAAGCAAAGCCAAATGAGAAACCACCACTAACTCCTGGATCAAATGAGGTTAATGTACGAGAACCTCGGGCTTGATTAAGACCACTTTCTTTAAAACCGTAATTGGCAGAGGCAGAAGCGAAGAGAACGACTGGATCAATATATTTACGGGTACTGGCCCCTACACCAACCGAGTAATAACCTTTACCCGTTGATAGCTCATCTAAACCAATCTCATAAGGGCTATCCCCTGTTTTTGTAGAGACACTACCAAAAAGAACCAAGGGTAAACGGCCTTGTTTTAAAGGAAATGGTTCCCAACGCGCACCAAGTGAAATATCACCCAATCCTGCAGTTGTTGTATCTCGAATAATTTCAGACTTTGCTACAAAAGGAAGAGTTGCGGATAAAGTTAAGTTATCCAATACCCCATATTGAAAAGTAAAACTATTCGTTAATGTATGGTTTGCATCTTCTTCAACACGTAAACGATTAAGCTGAGATGAATTATCTGCTAAAGCCAAATCAATTCGAGTATCGCGATAATAGGTATAATCGAGATCATAATAAGAAGAAATTACGCCCTTCTTAATCAAAGAGTATTGACGTTCATTTGAAGTAAATACCTCTTGTAAATTTGTCTCTTGAGTTGCATCACCTTCTTTCTTCTGTAGGGCGTTAGCAGCTTGATTTGCCCCACTATTATTTTCAGATACATTCTCTGTAGAAGGTGTTTCAGAAGCTTGTGTTCCCGCATCTGTACCAACAGAAGAAGAATTTGTTGCTTCAGCAGCTAGAGAATTTACCTCGACTCCTGCATCCGTGCTCTGATTCGATAATTCTACCTGTGTTTGTTGTACCTGATCTTCGGCATAAATTGTCCCTGTAATGGCGCTCATACTTAAAGCCAACACACTCATATTTATCCATCGATTATTCATGTTTTTCCTACCCAATTTATTTATTTTACTAACTTTAAATTTGACTATTTACGTTTGTAATAAAGCCGCATATAGGTTTCTATCGGCTGTCCATAAGTCGCAGAATGATTATCGTTATCCAAGACACGTCTCATAGTTGAAGCTTTGTTTGCTAAACGATCATAATTAAACGCCGGATATTGCACATCAACAAAAGCATATCTATTGACCGTTGCGTCTTCCACATGGCGCATATCTGCATCTTTTAACGCCAATAAGTCTTTACGCTGTGATTCAGGAACAGAAATAACAAATAAAGTATTATTATCCCAAATTTCTTTAAAACGTCCCTCATCAAAACTGATATTCCCTAAAGCAGGGTCAGCTACGTATACTCGTCCATCTTTATAAGCTTTATATACGACAAAATGTTTAAAACCAGCATATGAAATAGGCACAATTGCTGGCTGCCCCAGTTTGACTAAATCAGAAAAGTCACCTCGATAACCACCGCTTTCTAAACCAATTGCTGTGACAAAGCGCTTCATATCAAGTAATGAGAAACTTCGACGCTCAATAATACGTTGATATTCGCCATACTGAAGCAAACCGCTCATTGTTTGCTGTTCAGTTAAGCTCGTTCCAACATAGCCGTTTAATAAAGTCGTAAGTGCAGCAGAACCACAGCTATAATCATAGGCTTGTCGAACAATGCCACGAAACTGGTCTTCAACAGCTGGTTTTATGGTGACAGGTTCAATATGGTTTCGATGAAATGATAAATTACGTGAATCGGCAGTCTCTGTATAATAAACAGTTCCCGGCGGCTTTTTTTCTATTTCGAAGGCTTCTGTCGCAAAGTAATACATCAATGCTGAGCCTAAAACTATCTCTAACATAAGCACTTGGTCTAAATGGTGGCCTACCGGCCTTATTCATTTTATTCTTAGAGCAATAGCTCTACATCCCTGTGTGTTGAAGATACCTTTTTTTTTTGTAAAAAACAGCTTTTTTTTAATCTTTTTGATGAATGCATAGTTTTACATTTATAAACTGATAATTAATTCTCATTTCAAATGTTTTATAATCTTTCTTATTATATAAGCTAATATTATTTAAACAGAAAAGCGTAGATATTAGTTTTATTAAGATAAATAAAAAAGCGCGTATAAACGCGCTTTTTATCAGCCTTTAAATTAGTGACCAGAAATAGTAATTGTAGAAGTTCCTACATTTAAACCTTGGATTTCTAAGTCACCAATTGAAGCATTACCCGCTGCACCTAGGTGTACGCCCTGTGCATAAACGTTCATACCTTGTGTACTGTTATTTTGGATACGTAAACCTGTAGGAACAACAGAAATGTTCGCATTCACATCCAAGTCACCAGTTGTATTACCCGCACCCGCACCACGAACCATTACTTTGTCTAGGACAATTTTACCACCACCAGCAGCATCATTAATACCGAAGTTAGATAGTGTTAAACCACCTTTTAAGCTAGAATTCACTTTGATCATCGCGCCTTGCGGAGTTGAACCTAACTGAACATTTGCAGAAATTTGACCCAAAGATAAATCTAAGCCAGAAATAATTTCAGTTGGAGCTGTTTCAGTAATACCACGTACAGCAGTAGTCGTATTTAATGTACCAGAAGTACCTACGCCAATTGAACCTACATGTACATCAACTGCGCCCACTGTTGCTGCAACGTTTAAGAAAGCACCATTTGAATCTGCAGCACCATTTGTATCAATTTTTAAATCTAAAAGATTACCTGTACCTTTTTGAGTTACCGTAACACCACTAATTGCGATTGAACCCGCTGTACCTGAAGCACCAGTGATACCAGTAGCTGACGCTAAACCATCATTATCATGTAGGTATAGCTTATCGATAGAAATACCACTAGAACCCAAAGCAATACCGATATTAATACCATCTTGACCTGTAGCAGCACTAAGCGCTGCATCATCCATTGATTGCATTGCCATTGCATTTGCACTGATAGCTAAAGAAGAAACTAAAGCAAGTTTAGTGAACATTTTCATTGAGCACTCTCCCAAGAGCATTTATTTTTTGACTTTAACCACTCTTACTGTCTCAAGTTGCATTTTTCTTTTATGGCAACCGAAACTTCCAATCCTTGAGTAGTTTTGCTTAGCAATTACTAAATTACAGCTACGTTAATTTTTGTTCAACTACTGTAATACATTTTTTGCCAATTACCCGACAAACGGTACGGTGTCTGACTAACTAAAAAGATTTATTACTACTCTGAAGGCTGAAGGATAATTCGGTTATTTTTTCCACGAAATGTTAGGGTCTTTTCACTCAACTGCCTGTTGAACTCTAACTTGTAGTAAACTATGCCACCTCTTCCAAACTCTCACATGTTTAAAATGTCTCATTTAAAGAAAAAAATCTCTTTAGAAAGCTATTACTCCGCTGCCGATATTTTAAAAAAATTAGAAGAGTTAACTGGACTTGTATATCTTCAAGATGATAACAATCCTGTTATTGGTTTTTTGCCAAAAAATTATTTAATCACTCAAAATAACCAAAACTTTTTATTCACTAAAACTGCTTTAAATAAATATAAGTTTTCATCTTATATAGAAAATCTTTTAGATTTTACACAATTCCAATCTCAAGAACTAAAAAATAGCAATAGAGAAAAAATAAGTTTTAAGGGTGGGTACATTGGTTTTATTAGTTATGACTTTTCTGCACATCAATTTATAAATAATCAATCACATAAACAACCGTCTTTATTTATAGGTTCCTATTATTCTTTTATTAAAAAAATAAATAATGACTGGTATTTTTTTAGCGATGAAAATAATGCTTTTGAAATTTTTAACTATCTTTCAGCTCTACTCAATAAACCTTCTAGCAAACTACAAAAAAACAATTTTAAACTAGAACAAAATATTCATCCCCGCTGGTCTAAAAATACATACTTAACTGCTTTTCATAAAATACAAGAATATATTAAAGCAGGAGACTGTTATCAAATTAACCTTACTCAAGAATTCAAAGCAAATTTTACTGGTTCATTATTAAATAAAGCAGATGAGCTATGGAATTTAACCAATGCACCATATTCTGGTTATTTAAAATCAACAGAATTTGAGTTGTTAAGTTGCTCTCCTGAATTATTTATTGAATTTAATGTAGATAAGCAAATTAAAACCAGACCCATTAAAGGTACAATGCCTCGTTATGAGAATAAAGAGCAGGATTTACTTTCAAAACAAACTTTAAAAAATTCTAAAAAAGATCAAGCGGAAAATGTGATGATCGTAGATCTATTACGTAATGATTTGAGCATTTATGCCAATACAGGTTCGGTAAAAACAACAAAACTATTCGAAATTGAGAGCTTCAATCAAGTTCATCATATGGTGAGTGAGATTACGGCTACACTTAAAAATGATATTAATCCTATGCAGATGTTGCTCACTGCTTTACCAGGAGGCTCAATTACAGGAGCTCCTAAAATTCGGGCAATGCAAATTATTGAAGAGCTAGAAGGCGCACCTCGGGGAGCATATTGCGGCACTTTAGGATATTTTAATTTCGATGGTACTGGACGCTGGAATATTTTAATTCGTAGTTTTCAACAATATCAAAACCAGCTCTCTATTTGGGCAGGCGGCGGTATTACTATTGCTTCAGAGGCTGAGGCTGAATATCAGGAAAGCCTTGATAAAATCTCTGCTATGCTGAACTTGATGAACAGCACAGCAGAATAAGTATTAAAGAATATCTTGCTTCAAAGTTTGAACTAAACGCGCGTTTTGCTCATCAGTTCCAACCGTGATACGTAAAAACTGATTAATGCGAGGCTTATTGAAGTAACGAACAATAATGCCCTGCTCACGTAATTTTTGTGCAAGTTGCCCAGCATCATGCTGTGAATGCGTAGCAAAAATAAAATTCGCTTTCGATGGCAAAACGTTAAAACCAAGTACAGTTAAATCACGAACAAGTTTCTCTCGACTTGTTATAACTTTTTGACACTGCTCTTCAAAATAAGCCTGATCTTCAAAAGAAGCTACTGCTGCTGCAATAGCAAAGCGATCAATTGGATATGAATTAAAACTATTTTTTACAGCCTCAAGTGCTGCAATCAAGTGAGACTGAGCAATCGCAAACCCGACTCGTAGGCCTGCTAAAGAACGGGACTTTGAAGTCGTTTGGCATACCACAAGATTTTCATAGCGGTTTATCAAACTTACAGCTGACTCAGCACCAAAATCAACATAAGCTTCATCAATCACAACCACGCGGTCCGGATTTGCCTGTAATACTTGTTCGATTTCTGCCAAGCTGAGCGCAATACTGGTTGGTGCATTTGGGTTGGTAATAATAACCCCACCATTTGGCTGGGTATAATCTCGCACATCAATTTCGAAATTCTCATTGAGAGGAATTTCTTTTGTTTTTGTGCCAAAAAATTGGCTATAAACTGGATAGAAACTATAAGTGATGTCCGGATACAGGATTGGTTCATCTTGAAGAAAAAATGCTTTAAAGATATGAGCCAATACCTCATCAGAACCGTTACCTACAAAAACTTGAGATACATCAATATTCTGTTGTTTCGCAATTGCTTGCTTTAACGCTGTCGCATCCGGATCTGGATATAGACGCAGCACATCGGCTTGTTCATGTAACACCGCTTGAACTGCTTCTACTACTTTTGGTGAAGGTGGATACGGGTTTTCATTGGTATTTAACTTTAATAGATTCTGGATTTTAGGTTGTTCACCTGGCACATACGGCTCTAATTCACGAACCTCAGGACTCCAAAAACGCATTTGTGCTGTAGATACAGTCATAGTCTTATCTCAAAAAAGGGCTGAAAGTCAGCCCTGAATAATCATGAAAAACACTGATAGGCTTAAAACTTATTGATAACGATAACGCGCCGAGCGTGCATGGGCATCGAGATTTTCTTGAACAGCAAGTACATCAGCTGTTTTAGCCAAAGTCTTAACACCATCTTTTGAACACATGATCAAACTAGAGCGCTTTTGAAAATCATATACACCAAGTGGCGAAGAGAAACGAGCTGTGCCAGATGTCGGTAATACGTGGTTTGGGCCAGCACAATAATCACCAATTGCTTCAGGTGTATAGCGACCCATAAAAATTGCCCCTGCATGACGAATATCTTGGCTCATCGCTTCGGCATCATCAAGGCATAATTCCAAATGCTCTGGTGCAACCTGATTGATCAAATCAACTGCTTCAGCACGGTCTTTTACCAAAACTAATGCACCACGATTTTCAATCGATGTACGCGCAATCTCGGCTTTAGGCAATTCATTTAAATGTTTTTCAATTGCAGACTCTACTGCTTCTAATAATGCTTCATCTGGAGTAATGAAAATAGCTTGAGCTACTGTGTCATGTTCAGCCTGAGATAATACATCCATCGCTAACCATTCAGCATTATTCACACCTTCTGCATAAACTAATATTTCAGAAGGCCCAGCAATCATGTCGATACCCACCTGACCAAATACAGCACGTTTAGCAGCTGCCACAAATCGGTTTCCAGGACCCGTAATTTTATCAACACGTGGAACAGTTTGAGTACCATAAGCTAAAGCAGCAACAGCTTGTGCCCCACCAATGGTAAATACTCGGCTAACACCTGCTAAATAGGCAGCGGCTAAAACGAGTGGATTTAGTTCACCATTTGGCGCTGGCACAACCATAATAATTTCAGGTACACCGGCCACATGTGCTGGTACCGCATTCATAAGTACAGATGAAGGATAAGATGCGAGTCCGCCTGGTACATAAATACCAACACGGTCAAGTGGCGTCACTTTTTGTCCTAGGGTATTACCCAAATCATCCACATAAGTCCAGCTATCTTGTTTTTGAGCTTCATGAAAAGTACGAATACGATCAGCTGCAAGTTGCAGGGCTTCACGAATCTCTTGATTTAAACCATCAAAAGCAGCTTTAAGTTGTTGTTGAGACAATTCTAGATCGGAAAATTGATGCGCTGGATGTCGATCGAACTGTTGAGTAAGTTTTAAAACATGATCATCACCATGCTGACGAACATCAGCAATAATTTGATCTACTGTTTGAACTAAATTAGGATCATTAACGGTTTCAAAAGCTAAAAGCTCGGCAAAAACCTGTTTGAAGTTCTGATCTTGAGTCGATAAACGTCGCATCAATTTACCCACAAGGCGAAAAAGAAAAACCAAGTTTACTCTTTTTCTAAGCTCTTGTGGGCATCATATCTACAACTATCGCAAAAGCATGATAGGAAATTACTTTTAACGTGATTGAACAGCTTGTTCAAGTTGGGAAATGATTGGGTTCAATAAAACCTGTTTACGCTTAAAGCTCGCTTTATTGACAATAAGACGTGAAGATACTTTGCAAATTTCTTCTAATGGCTCAAGGCCATTTGCTCGTAAAGTATTTCCAGTATCCACTACGTCAACAATATAATCGCCCAAACCAACTAATGGTGCTAACTCCATAGAACCATAAAGTTTAATAACATCCACCTGCTCGCCTAAGCTCGCATAATATTGACGTGTAAGATTGACATACTTAGTGGCAATTTTTAAACGACCTTTTGGGCGTTCCATTCCTACTTTACCAGCAGTCATTAATTTACATTTCGCAATCTGCAGGTCCAATAACTCATAGACATGCTGAGCGCCATGTTCCATAAGTACATCTTTACCAGCTACACCTAAGTCAGCTGCACCATTCTCAACATAAGTTGGCACATCAGATGCACGTAAAATTAAAATACGAACCTGCTTATGTGTGGTTGGAAAAATTAACTTACGCGATTTTTCCGGGTCTTCAAGCAAGTTAATACCGGCTGTAGCAAGTAAAGGTAAAGTTTCTTTTAAAATACGTCCTTTACTCAGTGCCAAGGTCAAACCATGATCAAAATTACCCATTACGTTAAAATTAGGATCATCGTTTCTTACGTCATTCATTAACTTACTCGCTTAATTTTGGCACCTAAACCTTGAAGTTTTTCTTCGACATGCTCATAACCACGGTCAATATGGTAGATACGATCAATTAATGTATCACCTTCAGCAACCAAAGCCGCTAAAACCAAAGAGAATGAGGCACGTAAATCTGTTGCCATTACAGGTGCTGCCTGTAATTTTTCAACACCAGTTACAACAGCATCATGGCCTTCGACCTGAATATTAGCACCCATACGTGACAATTCAGGAACATGCATGAAACGATTTTCAAAAATGGTCTCAGAAATCGTTGCAAACCCGCGGCCAATTGCATTTACAGCCATAATTTGTGCTTGCATGTCGGTCGGGAATTCTGGGTGAGGTAGTGTTCTAAAACTTACTGCTTTAGGACGCTTACCCAACATATCCAATTCAATCCAGTCATCGCCACGGGTAACTTCAGCACCCATTTCTTCAAACTTATCTAAAACAGCCTCAAGCAATGAAGGATCTGTATGGGTGGTTTTTACACGTCCACCAGTAATCGCAGCAGCAGCTAAGTAGGAACCTGTTTCGATGCGGTCTGCAACAACTGCATATTCACAGCCATGTAGACTTTCTACACCAGTAACAACCAATGTATCCGTATCTAAACCTTCAATTTTTGCGCCCATTTTAATAAGCATTTGCGCAAGATCAGTAATTTCAGGTTCACGTGCAGCATTACGGATTGTGGTTACACCGTCTGCCAAAGCAGCTGCCATTAAAATATTTTCGGTACCACCAACGGTAACCATATCAAAAACCACTTCGCCGCCTTTCAGACGACCATCAACAGTGGCATGTACATAACCATTTTCAACTTCGATATGTGCACCCAATGCTTCTAGGGCTTTTAAGTGTTGATCTACTGGACGAGAGCCAATAGCACATCCGCCAGGTAATGAAACCTTGGCATTTCCGTAACGCGCTAATAATGGCCCTAATACCAAAATAGATGCACGCATTGTTTTGACAAGCTCATAAGGAGCAAACTGGTTATCTAAAGTAGAAGTATCCGCCTTAACCGTGTCATTTTCATAACTAATTGTGACACCCAGTCCACCAATTAATTTCACCAAAGTATTTACATCTTTAAGATTTGGAACATTGGTTAATGTAATTGGAGAGTCAGCAAGAATCATTGCCGCAAGTAACGGTAAAGCCGCATTTTTAGCACCAGAAATGCGTACTTCCCCTTCGAGCTTAACACCGCCCGTGATTAAAAATTTATCCATTAATATTTAAGCTCCGAAAAGGCTTGCTTTGCGCCATTCATCTTTGGTCATCGCACGAATTGTTACGGCATGAACTTCGCCACTTGCAATATAAGTATTTAATGGTGCATAAACTGCTTGTTGGCGGGCAACAGTACGCTTACCTTCAAATTGATCATCCACAATACGGAGGTCAAATTTTCCAGCCTGTCCGCTCACCACTACTTCCGCCTCAGGAAAAGCTTCTTTTAAAATTTGAGTGAGCTGTTCACTATTCATTGCAAAGACCTCTGACACAACCTACGGTGTAAAACGAAGTATTTTACTATAACTTTTTCAAAGAATTCAGTACGTGTTTATATTTTATCAATAAAAAAGAGGCTATATTTCAAGCCTCTCTCAATTATTAAAAACTTATTAAATAGAAACAGCAACTTGAGAATACGTACATTGCATTTTCCGATATTTTAACAATTGTTTTTTTAATTTTTCAGTCAGTTTTTTTATTGAAGTATACATATCATCCGCTGTTGCTTGAGCAAATAGCTCAATTCCAGGTAATCGAACTATCGCTTCAGCCACATGATTAGAGCTACCCTTATGTGAGCGCTTATCAATCTGATGATCTTTCGTTAACTTAATCTGCATACTATTCACCTGATCAAGATGTTTCGTTAACTGATTAAATTTTGCTTTAATATTTTCTTCTATAGCTGGTGTAATTGCTAAATGATGTCCACGAATCGTTATTTGCATAATTCTATCCCTCACCTTTTTGGGTTATATAAAGAAGAACTAAAACGATTTAATGCAATCTAAAAAGATGATTTGGGACAATTAAACCATTTTAGCTACTCCTCTTGGTGAAAATGAAATTTCATTATTTCGTCATAATGAATGAGTAGAATAGCCATACTTCAAAATTTAGATCAAGACTTTTCTCTCGGATGACGATGGAATATGTAACGATTCTCTATATTTTGCTACAGTCCTTCTAGCTACTTCTATTCCCTCCTCTTTCAATAAAGCAGCAATTGCATTATCAGACAAAGGTTTACGCGGATTTTCATTAGAAACTAACTTTTTAATCATCGCCCGAATTGCGGTAGAAGAAGCCTCACCTCCTGTGGTTGTCCCCACATGACTAGAAAAGAAGTATTTCAACTCAAAAAGTCCACGTGGAGTAAGCATATACTTATTTGTTGTAACGCGAGAAACGGTCGACTCATGTAATTCTACTTCTTCTGCAACATCCCTTAGTACTAAAGGTTTCATTGCTTCGGGACCTATTTCAAGAAATGCTTTTTGATGCTCAACAATACAAGTCGCAACTTTTAATAATGTTTTGTGCCGTTCATCAATACTTTTTATAAAATTTTTAGCCTCAAGCATTTGATTACGTAGGTATAAATTATCATCACTTTGATCTGCCCTACGAATCATACTCGAATAAAAAGAATTGATTCTTAATTTTGGCATCACATCAGGGTTTAACTGAACTTGCCAATGCAAGTCCTTCTTGGCAACGACTACGTCAGGAATTTGATACTCTGATTCTTGCTTTTCAAAATCCATGCCTGGATAAGGCTTTAATGTTTTTAATAAATCAACTGCAAATTTTAATTGTTCTTTGGAAAGCCCTGTTTGCTTCAATAATTTATTAAGATCATTCGCAATCAGTAATTCGTAATATTGAAGTAGACTTCTGGCTTCTTTCAAATATTCAGTTTCTCGAGGCAAGAACTCCAACTGAACTTTTAAACATTCAGCTAAATTACGAGCTCCGATACCAATTGGATCAAGACGTTGAATATGTTTTAAGACTACTAAAACTTCATCCTCTTCCACTTCCTCGTCTATATCCATCTCACTTAATAAATGCTGTACTGCCAAAATAATCTCTTCTAATTCAGCATCCAGAAAACCTTTATCATCTAAAGCATCAACTATGCAATAAGCAATCAACTGATCTATTTTTGAAAAATGTAGTAAGTTCACTTGCTCCAAAATATGTTCTTTAAGCGTCAGGTGAACTTGGCGATTATCTTCACGCTCTTCGAACTCAGGAGTGCCCAAAGCAGTGGATTGATGTGTATAAATGTCATCCCATTCAGTATCAACAGGCAAGTCATCAGGTAAGTGATCAGCATTCAACTCTGTTGTAAGGTCATCTGTTTCTTTGTGTTCTAAAGTAGATAAACTTTCTGCTAGTGATTCATCTTCTACTTTTTCAAGTAATGGATTACTATCTAATTGAATTTGGATTTCTTGCTCTAACTCTAGGCTAGAAAGTTGTAGTAAACGGATTGCCTGCTGCAATTGAGGCGTTAACGATAATGAATTCGCAACTTTCAATCCAACAGATAATTTCATATATTTCTCTTTCCAAAAAACAAGCAAAAATCATGCCTATTAATTATTTATAGCATAGAGTAATGATTTATCCTATACATTGACTCATCAATTCATAAGAAAAATAGAAATTTATTTCTTAAAAACGATAGGATTTTTATTCTGTCTTATTCTTTTAGTATCGATGATTCTTTGCAATAATTCTTTATTGATTGATTTACCGGCTATAAAAAAACACCCCAACCTCTTTTGAGATTGGGGTGTTTAGAATAATGAGCTGGCGATGACTTACTCTCACATGGGTAATCCCACACTACCATCAGCGCTAAGAGGTTTCACTTCTGAGTTCGGGAAGGGATCAGGTGGTTCACTCTTGCTATGGTCGCCAGCACAACTGTTTATGGATACTTGCCTGGGTCTTATTTAATGCCGAAGCGTTTTCCAAATCTGTAACAGACTGGGCTGATTGAATCTTACTTTATCTGTTCATTTTAGCTAGAGGTATAACTAAATCAAGTTGTCTTGCATATTTAAGAATCGATTGATGCTTCATATACAACTGCTTGGGTGTTGTATAGTCAAGCCTCACGAGCAATTAGTATTGGTCAGCTTCACATATCACTATGCTTCCACATCCAACCTATCAACGTCCTAGTCTCGAACGGCTCTTTAGAGGACATAAAGTCCTAGGGAAATCTTATCTTGAGGTAGGCTTCCCGCTTAGATGCTTTCAGCGGTTATCCCTTCCGAACATAGCTACCCGGCGATGCGACTGGCGTCACAACCGGTACACCAGAGGTTCGTCCACTCTGGTCCTCTCGTACTAGGAGCAGATCCTCTCAAATTTCCAGCGCCCACGGTAGATAGGGACCGAACTGTCTCACGACGTTCTAAACCCAGCTCGCGTACCTCTTTAAATGGCGAACAGCCATACCCTTGGGACCTGCTTCAGCCCCAGGATGAGATGAGCCGACATCGAGGTGCCAAACACCGCCGTCGATATGAACTCTTGGGCGGTATCAGCCTGTTATCCCCAGAGTACCTTTTATCCGTTGAGCGATGGCCCTTCCATACAGAACCACCGGATCACTAAGACCTACTTTCGTACCTGCTCGACTTGTGGGTCTCGCAGTTAAGCGCGCTTTTGCCTTTATACTCTACGCGTGATTTCCGACCACGCTGAGCGCACCTTCGTACTCCTCCGTTACTCTTTAGGAGGAGACCGCCCCAGTCAAACTACCCACCAGACACGGTCCTCGTCCCGGATCACGGGACAGAGTTAGAACCTCAACATTACCAGGGTGGTATTTCAAGGACGGCTCCACTGGAACTAGCGTTCCAGCTTCAAAGCCTCCCACCTATCCTACACAAGTAAGGTCAAAGTTCAGTGTCAAGCTGCAGTAAAGGTTCACGGGGTCTTTCCGTCTAGCCGCGGGTACACTGCATCTTCACAGCGATTTCGATTTCACTGAGCCTCTGCTGGAGACAGCGCCGCCATCATTATGCCATTCGTGCAGGTCGGAACTTACCCGACAAGGAATTTCGCTACCTTAGGACCGTTATAGTTACGGCCGCCGTTTACTGGGGCTTCGATCAAGAGCTTCGCTTACGCTAACCCCATCAATTAACCTTCCAGCACCGGGCAGGCATCACACCCTATACGTCCACTTTCGTGTTTGCAGAGTGCTATGTTTTTAATAAACAGTTGCAGCGGCCTGGTTTCTGCGGCTGTCGTCAGCTCAGGAAGCGAGTTCCATCACCAACAACAGCGTACCTTCTCCCGAAGTTACGGTACCATTTTGCCTAGTTCCTTCAGCAGAGTTCTCTCAAGCGCCTTGGTCTACTCGACCTGACCACCTGTGTCGGTTTCGGGTACGATTCCTGTGTAACTGAAGCTTAGAGACTTTTCCTGGAAGCATGGCATCAACCACTTCGCTGTACAAGTACAGCTTGCTATCAGATCTCAGCATAGAGTACCCCGGATTTGCCTAAGATACATGCCTACTTCCTTTCACCTGGACAACCAACGCCAGGCTGATTTAGCCTTCTCCGTCCTCTCATCGCATTACACAGAAGTAATGGAATATTAACCATTTTCCCATCGACTACGCCTTTCGGCCTCGCCTTAGGGGTCGACTCACCCAGCCCCGATTAACGTTGGACTGGAACCCTTGGTCTTTCGGCGAACGGGTTTTTCACCCGTTTTGTCGTTACTCACGTCAGCATTCGCACTTCTGATACCTCCAGCATGCTTCTCAACACACCTTCATCGGCTTACAGAACGCTCCCCTACCACGTATACAAAGTATACATCCGCAGCTTCGGCACATAGTTTTAGCCCCGTTACATCTTCCGCGCAGGCCGACTCGACTAGTGAGCTATTACGCTTTCTTTAAAGGGTGGCTGCTTCTAAGCCAACCTCCTAGCTGTCTATGCCTTCCCACATCGTTTCCCACTTAACTATGATTTTGGGGCCTTAGCTGGCGGTCTGGATTGTTTTCCTCTTGACTACGGACGTTAGCACCCGCAGTCTGTCTCCCGGATAGTACTCATAGGTATTCGGAGTTTGCATCGGTTTGGTAAGTCGGGATGACCCCCTAGCCGAAACAGTGCTCTACCCCCTATGGTATTCGTCCGAGGCGCTACCTAAATAGCTTTCGGGGAGAACCAGCTATCACCAGGCTTGATTAGCCTTTCACCCCTATCCACAAGTCATCCCCTGGCTTTTCAACGACAGTGGGTTCGGTCCTCCAGTTAGTGTTACCCAACCTTCAACCTGCTCATGGATAGATCGCCTGGTTTCGGGTCTATACCCAGCAACTAAACGCCCTATTAAGACTCGATTTCTCTACGGCTCCCCTATACGGTTAACCTCGCTACTGAATATAAGTCGCTGACCCATTATACAAAAGGTACGCAGTCACACCACGAAGGTGCTCCCACTGCTTGTATGCATGCGGTTTCAGGATCTATTTCACTCCCCTCACAGGGGTTCTTTTCGCCTTTCCCTCACGGTACTGGTTCACTATCGGTCAGTCAGGAGTATTTAGCCTTGGAGGATGGTCCCCCCATATTCAGACAAGGTTTCACGTGCCTCGCCCTACTCGTCATCATTATGTGTGCCCTTTCGTGTACGGGAATATCACCCTCTACGTTCGCACTTCCCAGAGCGTTCCACTAAAACACACATAACTTAATGGGCTGATCCCCGTTCGCTCGCCGCTACTGAGGGAATCTCAATTGATTTCTTTTCCTAAGGGTACTGAGATGTTTCACTTCCCCTCGTTCGCCTTGCAACACTATGTATTCATGTTGCAATACCTACCTTAAAGTAGGTGGGTTCCCCCATTCAGACATCTCCGGATCAAAGGATATTTGCCGCCTCCCCGGAGCTTTTCGCAGGCTATCACGTCTTTCATCGCCTCTGACTGCCAAGGCATCCACCACATGCACTTAATTACTTGACTATACAACCCCAAACAGTCGATGTTACCTACAAGTTAGTAACTTCAACATTTCAGTTTAGAGCACTGTGCACTTAAGCACCGTACAGCTTCAATCTAAATTCACATACCAAAACGCTTGATTCAGTTAATTTGCTAGTTCTCAATTCATCTAGATTAATCGCTTAACCTAAACTCTTGAGTGAACAATTTATTTCAGACTCAATTTTGCCAATCTGTTAATGAGTTAATGTGTCTTCGTCAGATCACACTAATTACCGTGATAATGAAATCACAGAAGTTAATAAACCAAGATCTTAATCTTTATTTACTAATTTCTGTAATCCGAACTTATCTTAAGTTCTGGTGGAGACTAGGAGAGTCGAACTCCTGACCTCCTGCGTGCAAAGCAGGCGCTCTACCAACTAAGCTAAGTCCCCAGCTTACATCATCAATCATGTATCTTTTATCTATAACTTCAACCAGTCAAAGTCATGGTGGGTCTGACAAGACTTGAACTTGTGACCCCACGCTTATCAAGCGTGTGCTCTAACCAACTGAGCTACAGACCCTCAGATACATCTATGAAGAACAACTTGTTGTGGATTCTTACCAATCGTCAATCTTTCGTTAAGGAGGTGATCCAGCCGCAGGTTCCCCTACGGCTACCTTGTTACGACTTCACCCCAGTCATCGGCCACACCGTGGTAACCGCCCTCTTTGCAGTTAGGCTAGCTACTTCTGGTGCAACAAACTCCCATGGTGTGACGGGCGGTGTGTACAAGGCCCGGGAACGTATTCACCGCGGCATTCTGATCCGCGATTACTAGCGATTCCGACTTCATGGAGTCGAGTTGCAGACTCCAATCCGGACTACGATCGGCTTTTTGAGATTAGCATCACATCGCTGTGTAGCAACCCTTTGTACCGACCATTGTAGCACGTGTGTAGCCCTGGCCGTAAGGGCCATGATGACTTGACGTCGTCCCCGCCTTCCTCCAGTTTGTCACTGGCAGTATCCTTAAAGTTCCCATCCGAAATGCTGGCAAGTAAGGAAAAGGGTTGCGCTCGTTGCGGGACTTAACCCAACATCTCACGACACGAGCTGACGACAGCCATGCAGCACCTGTATCTAGATTCCCGAAGGCACCAATCCATCTCTGGAAAGTTTCTAGTATGTCAAGGCCAGGTAAGGTTCTTCGCGTTGCATCGAATTAAACCACATGCTCCACCGCTTGTGCGGGCCCCCGTCAATTCATTTGAGTTTTAGTCTTGCGACCGTACTCCCCAGGCGGTCTACTTATCGCGTTAGCTGCGCCACTAAAGCCTCAAAGGCCCCAACGGCTAGTAGACATCGTTTACGGCATGGACTACCAGGGTATCTAATCCTGTTTGCTCCCCATGCTTTCGTACCTCAGCGTCAGTATTAGGCCAGATGGCTGCCTTCGCCATCGGTATTCCTCCAGATCTCTACGCATTTCACCGCTACACCTGGAATTCTACCATCCTCTCCCATACTCTAGCTCACCAGTATCGAATGCAATTCCCAAGTTAAGCTCGGGGATTTCACATCCGACTTAATAAGCCGCCTACGCACGCTTTACGCCCAGTAAATCCGATTAACGCTCGCACCCTCTGTATTACCGCGGCTGCTGGCACAGAGTTAGCCGGTGCTTATTCTGCGAGTAACGTCCACTATCTCTAGGTATTAACTAAAGTAGCCTCCTCCTCGCTTAAAGTGCTTTACAACCATAAGGCCTTCTTCACACACGCGGCATGGCTGGATCAGGGTTCCCCCCATTGTCCAATATTCCCCACTGCTGCCTCCCGTAGGAGTCTGGGCCGTGTCTCAGTCCCAGTGTGGCGGATCATCCTCTCAGACCCGCTACAGATCGTCGCCTTGGTAGGCCTTTACCCCACCAACTAGCTAATCCGACTTAGGCTCATCTATTAGCGCAAGGTCCGAAGATCCCCTGCTTTCTCCCGTAGGACGTATGCGGTATTAGCATCCCTTTCGAGATGTTGTCCCCCACTAATAGGCAGATTCCTAAGCATTACTCACCCGTCCGCCGCTAGGTCCGGTAGCAAGCTACCTTCCCCCGCTCGACTTGCATGTGTTAAGCCTGCCGCCAGCGTTCAATCTGAGCCATGATCAAACTCTTCAGTTAAAATCATTTTGTACCTTATTTATAGACAAGGTACCAATTCTGGCTCATCAATTACTGACTTAAATTTCGCTCAAATAAACTTCGAGTAATTTAAACCAATCAATCAATGAAAATTATTTCGATTAATCAATCAGTAAAAATCCACACAAGTTGTTCTTCAATTCTCTTAATGATCTTCTTACTGGTTCGTCACCAGCAAGCTAGGTCGGCTATATTACTCTTAATCTCTTAAAAGTCAACAGGTAATTTCGATATTTTTAAAACTTAGTCTCTAAACCAACTTACCATCAAACTCATCGCTTAAAGCAACCAATCTAATCACAAGTAACTGTTTTTCAACAAGTTTCTATCTGCATCACCGCCGATGGATGTGCATTATAGACCATCTCTCTCCCTTTGCAACCCCTTTTTCTAGCATTTCATATCAAGCGTACATTTTTTAGGCTTTTTGGCTATATTTCTATATAATTTGACTCTGTACACGACAAATTTCACAGAACCCTTATCCTATCAGGATTCTGCTTTCTTAAAATTGCCAAAATTTCCTTAAACTCTTCTTTTTTCCCAAAACCAATTAAACGCTGAATCGCCATTTGAACATAGTCTAAACCATAGCGAAATAAACTCATTGAGAGTCGTCCATGCTTCTTTATTTTTATCGCTTTTTTTTGATTATGTTGCCATTCACCCGTTAAGTAACACCAACAGAAGCTTATAGCTAACACCGCAATCAATTTTTTCACTCGTCTAGGGTCTGTCAAGCGCGTATTTTCAAGATTAAACCCGCGTCCTTTGAGACAACTGAATAAGGTTTCAATTTCCCAGCGTAATGCATAATCCTGAATAGCATTGGCATTAAACTGAGGAGAAACGACGAGTAAAAGCTCTCCATTTTCTAACTGTAGTGCACTTATATATAGTTTCACCCGACCAACCAAAATCCGTCGTTTACGACATTCAATTTGACCAACTTTAAGATGGCGAAATAAATCACTAATTTTATGATTCTTTCCTAAATGATTGGTGACAATGAAGTTTTTTAACACGAATGCAGAAGTTGATGTCTTGTTCAATTAACCATGTAAACCACTGCTCACCGATAAACTCTCTGTCTGCGAACACATTCACAATACGGTCTTTACCAAAAATGGCTATAAAGCGTTGAATCAAAGCAATACGCTCTTTCGTATCTGAATTTCCACGTTTATTAAGCAATGTCCAAAGGATAGGTATCGCTATTCCACGATAAACGATTGCGAGCATCAGGATATTAATATTTCGTTTTCCCCATTTCCAATTGGTTCTATCTAAAGTCAGTTGCACTTGGTCGAATGAAAACATATTGAAAATCAACTGAGAAATTTGACGATAATCAAAATACTGACCTGCAAAGAAGCGCTGCATACGTCGATAAAATGATTGTGGTAAACACTTGATGGGCAAGGCTTTAGATGCAGAAGAAAGATTACATGTTTGCTTTAAAATAATCACAAGCATGATGAGCGCAAAGCACTTTAAATGTGACTTGTTCCATTTTAGAGATTTGTTTAAGATAAGATATAACTCATTGAGATGTGTCATAGTATTCGTCGTTAGAAAACAATTATTGTGACATTATTTCAATGAGTTATCTATTTTTGTCGTGTACAGAGTTATTTTCTATTGATCTGGTGTTTAAAATGAATAAATATTTTACTTGCTATGTGGTTGCTTCTCTTTTTCTTTCTGGTTGTACGGTTCAGCATAATTTAATAAATGAAACCCCGAGTCAGATTGTTCAAGGACATAATCAGGTGATTCATCAATACTTTGATGAAAAAAACACCTCAGGTGTGCTGGTTATTCAAACAGATAAAAAAATTAATCTATATGGTAATGCTCTAAGCCGCGCAAATACAGAATATGTGCCAGCCTCTACATTTAAAATGTTGAATGCCCTGATCGGATTGGAGAACCAGAAAACGGATATTAATGAAATATTTAAATGGAAGGGCGAGAAAAGGTCATTTACCGCTTGGGAAAAAGACATGACACTAGGAGAAGCCATGAAGCTTTCTGCAGTCCCAGTCTATCAGGAACTTGCGCGACGTATCGGTCTTGATCTCATGCAAAAAGAAGTAAAACGTATTGGTTTCGGTAATGCTGAAATTGGACAGCAGGTTGATAATTTCTGGTTGGTAGGACCATTAAAGGTTACGCCTATTCAAGAGGTAGAGTTTGTTTCCCAATTAGCACATACACAGCTTCCATTTAGTGAAAAAGTGCAGGCTAATGTAAAAAATATGCTTCTTTTAGAAGAGAGTAATGGCTACAAAATTTTTGGAAAGACTGGTTGGGCAATGGATATAAAACCACAAGTGGGCTGGTTGACCGGCTGGGTTGAGCAGCCAGATGGAAAAATTGTCGCTTTTGCATTAAATATGGAAATGCGGTCAGAAATGCCGGCATCTATACGTAATGAATTATTGATGAAATCATTAAAACAGCTGAATATTATTTAAGAGCTTGACAGAAACTCTAATTTTATAAAAAGCCCATTTGAGATAAATGGGCCTTTTATAATCTGACTAATAATGAAACCTGTTAATTTTTCTAGTTTAAAATTTTACAGTGCTTTTAGTTGTTGTGATCCAATCCAGTGTTTAGAGAACTGATAGGCGGCACGTCCTGACCGTTGACCACGTGCCTGACACCAGCGTAGGGCTTCAGCATGGGCTTCGTCATTCATTGGCATATCTGTTTTAGCAAGATAGTGTTCTACAATGGTTAAATACAGGTTTTGATCCATTGGATAGAATGAAAGCCACATTCCAAAACGATCCGAGAGTGAAATTTTTTCCTCAATGGCTTCTTGTGGATGCAACTCGGTATATTGCGGTACATCTACACGAGTCACTGGCGTGTTCTCATGCATAAATTCTGGTAACAGATGTCGACGGTTGCTGGTTGCATAAATAATAAAATTACTTGAACCTGACTGTAATGAGCCATCAAGTACACTTTTTAAGCTGCGATAGTTTTCATCTTCAGCATTAAAGGCCAGATCATCGCAGTAGACAATGAACTTTTCCGGACGCTTCTGGATGAGCTTCTGGATTTCAGGAAGATCGGACAGATCATCACGTTCAATTTCAATTAAACGTAATCCTTGATCTTTATACTCGGTTAAAAGGGCACGGACAATTGAAGATTTTCCTGTGCCGCGTGAACCAGTAAGGAGAACATCATTGGCTGGCAGATTCTGCAAAAATTGTCGTGTATTTTGATAATTTGATCAATTTTACATTGATAATAGCTTATCGCTTCTGTATTAAAATATATCTCTACCCAACTGCATATTGAATATAGCCTGGCTAGCGGTTAAGGAATTATATGAATTATTCTAATTTACTTTTGTCGAGCTTATTAACTGTAGGTCTTTATACCTCAGCCCATGCTCAAGAAAATCTTACTGAAGAATCTGCCGCTAGTTCGGAAGATGTTACTTCAACCCAGACTCAGCATAGCCGACCTCACTTACAAATTATTAAAGATTTGAAAGGCATAAAAGTTAAAGATTTAAAGATCAACGCAAATGCTGCTCAACCGGATACAGTGAAAGATCCGTTACAGTCACTGAACCGTCCAATTTATTCTTTTAACGATATGTTAGACCGCCATGTTTTGCGTCCCGTTGCTGTTGAATATAGAGAAAAGACGCCAGAAGATGTACGTGGTTCTTACCGACAATTTCGTAAAAACCTTGGCGAACCATGGAATGCTGTTAACCAGCTAATTCAAGGACGTCCTGGCCGCGCAGCAAAAACTTTAGGTCGTTTTACTATTAATACGTTAACAACTTTAGGTTTAGCCGATCCAGCGAGCCGCTTAGGCTTACCTCCTGAAGAAGAAAGCTTTGGTGTAACTCTCGGTTACTATGGCGTTCCTTCTGGACCATTTCTTATGCTGCCTTTCTTTGGGCCAAGCACTTTACGTGATGGCGTTGGCTTGGCTGTAGATGCTCAGGCCCGTCCACAAAAATACATTATGGATGATCAAGATGGCCTGTATTGGTCGACTAATCTATTACAAGCTGTTGATACACGCGCTCAATATCTAGATTTAGACCAAACTATACAAGGCGATCAATATGCAATGATTCGTGATTTATATCTCCAACGTAAAGCGTTCCAAATTGCCGAGAAAAAAGGTGATTCGGCAGATGTGTCTTTTATTGATGATGACGAATCCGAAGATGTACCAGAAGATAACACTGATAAAACCGAAAAATAATTAAAGGACAAATCAAGGTATTGCATTTTTCTTATAATAAGGCAATACCTTGATTTTGGTCATACATCCTCTATGATGGATAAAGTGATCTTGAAAAAGGACTACCATATCTTCTATGTATTTTATTAAACCGACACGCTCTATCCCTTTCGTAGAGCAAGCTCTGGAAGCATTACCAGACTTACAAGTCATTCACATAGATGATCTCGATTTATACGACCCAACAATTATCGCAATTGCTGATGTACAAGATTTCCTAACTTATAAATGGCGTTTACCTACAATCGTGATTGCTTTTGAGCATGAAGGTAGTGCTTTAGCTCAAGCATGGGAAGCTGGTGCTCTTGCAGGATGGGTATGGAACCAGTTACCTAAAGATCTAAATAAAGCTTTAACAAGAATTGATGCACAATATAAACGTAATCAGGATAGCCGTGATTTACCTTCGGCAGCAGAATTACAAAAACGTTTATTGCCAAATCCTATTGATTTATTAAATTATGAGGTTGAAACTTTTTTCCAACCTTCTGCCTATTTATCAGGCGACTGGTACGACTACTGGAAGCTCAATGATAAAGAGGTTTTATTTTATCTCGCCGATGTATCGGGGCATGGTGTAACAAGTAGCTTATTAACTTCTTGGATGGCAGCCTTTCATGGTCGCTCCAAAACACCACGACAGTTAATCAAAAAGTTAAATGGGATGCTGGTTCAAGAGAATATTGAAAAACATATTACAATTGTGGTCGGTATTCTAAATCTTGAAACTCATAGTCTTCGCTGGTCTAGTGCAGGTCATTACCCTCCTCCAATTATTTTTGAACCTAATCAACCTCCAAAAATTTTAACCACCAGCAGCTTTCCCTTAGGGTTAACTGATGAGTTAGAAGTTGAAGAACATGTATGCACATTAAATCGTCATGCACGTTTCATTATTTGCTCAGATGGAGCACTAGAACCATTTGATGGCGGCTTGAATGATCAGTTTCAACAATTAGTTCAACATTTGCAAAATCAATCATTCCAAGCCCCTGATCACGTTGCTGATGACATTGCCATCTTTAGTCTTTGTCGAATGAATTAATTTAAGAATCAATTAATTACACAATATACGACTTAAGGACTCTTGAGTCTGAGATGGCACTATGTGATAATTTTTCTATCCTTCTCTGAAAATGGCATTTATATGTCAACAGGTCATGTTGAATATGCAAGTTTAAATGGAACGCATATTTTCAAGCTTATTGGTGAAGTGCGAGCCCATTCTTGTATAAGTCTAGACAAACTTTTAAACAGAATTGAACAGCAAGAAAATGTTGTTGGTGCAATCGTTGATTTAACCCAAACAACATTTATTGATAGTACTGTATTAGGTATCCTAGCTAAGCTAGGATTAAAACTGAAACAGACTCATCATATTCAAGCTGTGATGCTATCTACCAATCCAGATATCACAACCTTAGCCAACAGCATGGGGCTAGGGCAGGTTTTTGTCATCCTGAATTATTGTGGCGATCCTAACGTTTGCACTTTAACGTTAACTGACGAGCACATTACTCATAATGCGATGCTAAGAACCGTTCTGGACGCACATAAGACATTGATGAAACTCAATGCAAATAATCAGAACATGTTTGAGCCGCTTGTTAAGCAATTGCAAAAAGAACAAGACACGCTTGAACAAGTATCTGATAAGCAAAATGCCTAAACTTTATTGCTAATCTGGATGTGTATATGACTCTTGTTTCGGTTGTTCAAATGAATTCTCAAGATGACATTGAAAGCAACTTTCAAGTGATTGAGTCATTGATTCAGCAAAGCAAGGCTCAAAATGCCAGCTTAATTGTTTTTCCCGAAAACTTTGTTTGTTTTGCGGCTGGCAAACAGCGTGAAACAGCAGAGCAATTTGAGTCGATTCAACAAAGACTTGAGAAACTTGCCCATCAGTATCAAATCTGGATTGTTGCAGGCACTCTACCGTGCCCATTTCGTCCGGATGGTTCCATCATACAAGATGGTCGAGTGCGCACAGTGAGTTTATGCATCAGTCCTGAACGTACCGAAGCACGTTATGACAAAATACATTTATTTGATGTACAAGTTGGCGATGCTGTGGGTGGATATCAGGAATCTCGTTTCTTTGAACCAGGAACAGACGTTGTAGTCAC
Organism: Acinetobacter sp. FDAARGOS_559; assembly: GCF_003940475.1. NCBI lineage: Bacteria > Pseudomonadati > Pseudomonadota > Gammaproteobacteria > Moraxellales > Moraxellaceae > Acinetobacter > Acinetobacter sp. FDAARGOS_559. The sequence goes on along the minus strand of NZ_RKJG01000005.1, from coordinate 3,116,715 downwards.
ATCTACCCCTTTTGGCAATATTGGCCTAATGGTATGTTATGACTTGCGTTTTCCTGAGTTAGCTTTAACCCTTAGACAGCAAGGTGCTCATCTATTAACTGCTCCTGCTGCATTTACCTATACAACAGGTCAGATGCATTGGCAGCTTTTGCTGCAAGCACGTGCAATGGATAGCCAATGCTATGTTTTAGGGGCTGCGCAACAAGGTTGGCATGGGGAAAAACGCCAAACTTGGGGGCATGCAGGAGCAACTGATAGTCGTGGTCAAGTTTTAAGTATGATTGGTTATGAAGGGAACGGTTTAATTACGGTACCTTTTGATTTAGCTGCTCAAGAACTTGTGCGTACATCAATGCCTTTAATGATGCATCGTAAATTAATTCACTATTAAAAGCTTAATTATTCATGTGGAAATACTTATTTAGCATTTTTTGCTTAGGGGCAAATATTCACTGTTATGCGACTGATTTCGGGACAACGAATAATTTTGTCTCTCCAAATTTGCAGCTTAAACAAAATGTACTACCTCCTACTCCAAAAAATATTCCTCTGCCTGCTTTTGGCCAGCGGATTATTGGTTGGGGGACAGGTGCAGAAGGTGCCAGACAGCGTTTAGAGAATATTCAGCCTGCCGATGTTTCTATGATTAAAAAACAAGGAACAACTTTAGAAATGATCACGGCTTGGCAAGATTTTTATGAACAAGAGCAACAACGTAATGAAAATAACCCAACTGCAAAATATCGTGCTCGTTTAATGAAAAAAATTGCCGACCTTTGGTAACCATTTTAAATTAGTATTTTTAAGTGATGGAGTAATGTTTAGATTACTCCATTTTTTACGTTATCTTATTTTTATCAATAGCTCTAAATTATGAGCATTTAAGAAATTAAACATAAAGCGATATACTAGAAAAGCACCCATTAGTTTTCTGAGGAATATATGGACCAAGACTGTCAAAATCTAAAGCTTGAGAATCAATTATGTTTCCTCATTTATTCAACAAATTTAGCCCTTAATCAACTTTATCGCAAACTTTTAACTCCATTAGGGATTACTTATCCTCAATATTTGGTGATGTTGGTGTTGTGGGAAAAAGATGAGATTACTGTTTCAGAAATTGGCAGTAAGTTATTTTTAGAATCTTCAACTTTAACTCCAATTTTAAAAAAGTTAGAAGCATTGCAGCTTCTTAATCGTACTCGTTCAAAAGAAGATGAAAGACAAGTCATTATCACGCTTAGCGAAAAGGGGAAAAAACTTAAAGAACAGGCCGTAAATATTCCAACGCATATCTTAGAGGCCAGTTCTTGTGATACGGCTACCCTTCTCGGTCTCAAAGATCAATTAACACAACTCCGTACAAATATAGCTAAATAATCACCAATTTTTTTACAAAATTGACTTGTTAAAATAATTAAGTCGTGTACGATATATTTGCATTCAATTTAATTTAGGAATAAAAAGATGTCATTAGAAAAAGTTGTGTATCGTGCAAAAGCCAAAGCAACAGGTGGCCGTGATGGTCGTGCAACTTCATCAGACGGTGTATTAGACGTACAACTTGGTGTACCTAAAGAAATGGGCGGCGCTGGTGGTGCTGTAACTAACCCAGAACAATTATTTGCAGCTGGTTATTCAGCATGCTTTTTAGGTGCTTTAAAATTTGTTGCAAATCGCGATAAATTCAATATTAGCAAAGATGCGTATGTTGAAGGTGAAGTCGGTATTGGTCCAATTCCAACAGGTTTTAGTATTGAAGTTACTTTAAATGTTTATTTAATCGGTATGGACCGTGAAGAAGCTGAAAAGTTAGTTGCAGCAGCTCATATCGTTTGTCCATATTCAAATGCAACTCGTAACAATATTGATGTGACGTTTAATATTGTGACTGAATAAGTTTTAATATAAAAAATGCCCGAATCATATCGGGCATTTTTTATATCTTACAAATTATGCTTCACTTGCTTCATTGGTTACACGAAGCACTTCTTCAAGTGTAGTTTTACCTGAGAGCACCTTACGTAAACCATCATCGCGAATAGAACCAGAATACTGACGAGCATGATTTTCTAATTCAAATTCAGCTGCATTACCATGAATGAGACGGCGCATAGGTTCATCAATAGGTACAATTTCATAAATCGCTGTACGGCCATTAAACCCTAAATGAGAACACTGATCACACCCTTGAGCCTCTGGTAACTTTAAACTTGGTTCATGGGAAATATGCTGAAAAACTTGCTTCTCAAAAGTATCGGCTTCACGCCATGTCATACAATGTGGACATAAAGTACGAACCAAACGCTGCGCAACCACCCCAATTAAAGAGCTTGAAAGCAGGAAAGGTTCAATCCCCATATCTTTAAGTCGAGTCACTGCACCAATAGCAGTGTTGGTATGTAGCGTCGATAAAACCAAATGACCTGTTAAAGATGCTTGAACTGCAATTTCAGCAGTTTCCAGATCACGAATCTCCCCCACCATCACCACATCTGGATCTTGACGTAACATTGCCTTTAAAGCTCGAGCAAAAGTCATATCCACTTTGGTATTCACTTGAGTTTGGCCAATACCTTCAAGCTGATACTCAATTGGATCTTCGGCAGTTAAGATGTTACGGGTATTGTCATTTAGATCAGATAAGGCAGCATATAAAGTCGTCGTTTTCCCCGAACCAGTAGGCCCTGTGACCAAAATAATACCGTGCGGACGATGTACTAGCTGAGTTAAACGTTCATAGTCATTTGCCATTAAACCTAGGTGAGTCATATTAAGGCGACCCGCTTGTTTATCGAGTAAACGCATGACCACCCTTTCACCATGTGACGATGGCAAAGTTGAAACACGGACATCGACTTCACGACCAGCAAGACGTAAAGAAATACGTCCATCTTGCGGTATACGCTTTTCGGCAATATCGAGTTTCGCCATAACTTTAATACGCGAAACAAGTAACGGGGCCAGTTCACGGCGTGGCTGCACAATTTCACGTAATTGACCATCTACCCGTAAACGAACTGATAGCTTTTTCTCAAAGGCTTCAATATGGATATCTGAAGCTCCAACACGAATTGCCTCAGAAAGAAGAGCATTGATTAGACGAACAATAGGCGCGTCATCCTCTTGATCCATTAAGTCTTCTGTTTCAGGCACCTGATCTGCAAGGCTTAATAAATCTGGATGGTCTTCTAAGCCCGCAGCTACTTGTTGAGATTCACCTGTATCACCTGCATAACTGGTACTTAATAAGCTATTGAATTCTTGTTCAGTGCATAATTGATAGTGTGCAGGTTTCCCCAAAATTCGTCTTGCTTCCTGCAATGCAACTTTTTCTGTATTTTGACGTCTAACAATAAAAACTTGATCACCGTCATAACGAAATAAAACACCATGACGCTTGGCAAAACTATATGGAACTTGTATTTGTTTCAATATTTGCATCACAATTTATAATGATGAGTAAGATGATTTTGAGTGTACTCTAAGCAGATTACAGCGTGAAGTCTGTTTAACAACTCGGTAGAGGAATTTTACGTCTTGTTTGAAAATAATGAATATCAGCCTCACCCCCAGAATTCTTTAAAATGGTGGGGTGAACAGCACTTTGAAATTAACCAGTCCAAAGCATGGCAATTCGGTTCAATGCTCTTTCGTTTAACACGCGGCATAAAAGAATGGCGTATCGAATATTATCGCCCGACTCTCCAAGATGATAATGAGCAAGATTGGCACATCATAACGGATTCAAATTTTGGTTTTCCACATTCTGTACAAGTCGAACGTTATATGTTTCGGAAAACTAATCCGAAGTTTCTACTCATGCCACGTTTGGCGGACCGATCAGTGGTAATTAAACCAGTTGATCCAATCTACATTCCAGCGGGTCAACGTGGGACACTATATATTAGTACCCCCCTATGGATTGCCGGTTTAGTTGAAAGTCAGCATGAACCTTTATTTGAGATTCCTGTAATTCAACCCAAAGATACATGGTTTGGTCCCAATGCCCAGCAAGGTGAAATTTGTTATGCAACCTCTGTTGATGGTCGTACCGATTTAAATCTATTAACCCCACGTGCTTTTCGTGCAGTTACGCCGATTGATTTCCATAATACCAGTAATCATCAATTACGCTTTGATCGTATGAATGTACCGGTTACCGCCCTACCGCTATTTTATAGTGAAAGTACGGGACGTTTATGGACATCACAAATCAAAGTCTACTATGAAGGCTCTGACCGCCCAGCCCGTATTCGTATTGAAAACCGTACTCCCCCTCTGGCAGGTGAAGTGACTTATGTTCACCCACCACGTTCACCGGGTGGTGCGCTATTTAATATGTTTGATTCATTCTTTTAAGGGGGTTTTATGGCCGATTCAAGTATTCCAAAAGATATCGCTGATAGCCTCAAAAGCATATTTACCAATATCAATACCGAACGAATTAGTGAAATTTTAGTCGGTGTTGTGCTTTGTTTTATTGGTTTTGTCCTTGCCCGTATTATTTCAAATACATTTATTAGAACCGTTGGCTCACGTTTTAATGCTCACCAGCGTCTGGTATGGCGCCGCGGTATTTTCTATTTTATTTTCTTACTCTTCATTATGACGAGTTTAAAAGAAGCCGGGTTCAAACTTAGTGTATTTCTGGGGGCAGCGGGGATCTTAACAGTAGCACTCGGTTTCGCATCACAAACATCTGCCAGTAACTTGATTAGTGGTTTATTTTTGATTGGTGAAGGTTCATTTGAGGTCGGTGATACGATTCAAATTACACTTATTCGCGGGAATACAATCGAAGGCGAAGTTATCTCAATTGATTTGCTTTCGGTAAAGTTACTTACACTCGACAACGTCTATATTCGTTTACCAAACGAACAACTCATTCGTGCTCCTGTACACAACTTATCAAAGTATCCCATACGGCGTATTCCAATTACTTTGGCAATTAACTTTCATGAAGACATTATTAAAGTCCGTGAGGTTCTACTTAACGTCGCAGCGAATTACCCACTCGTGTTAGATGATCCAAAACCTGCTGTTACAGTTACTGCCTTCAGGGAGTCATCGATTGAGCTTTTATTTGCAATGTGGTGTCGTCAAGAAAACTCTTTAAAAGTTCGAGATGAAATGCAAGAACGTATCCGAAATGGTTTTTTAGATAACCAAATTGAAATTCCTGTTCCGAAAATGGGCTTAATTGATCGACCATCTACTGCTTTTGCAGAAGATGATATCGATCAATACAGCAATCAAAAAGAGTTAAAACGAGAGCCTAAAGCTTAGGCTCTTGATTCTTCTGTACAGAAGATGACGGTGGTAATGGCGCAAGATAAGCAATAATCAACATTACCCCACCTGCTCCAATAAAAGAAATGACCCGAGTTAATGTCGCGCTTTGTGATAGATCAAGCAAAATTAGTTTTAATACAACAATCCCTAAAAGTGCAGCACCTACGAACCAGAGTTGACGAATCATTTTTCGACTAGAGTATGTAGTCAAAATAAATGCCAATATAACCCAAAGTAACGTCAAACTTAGCTGTACTACACCATTTGTCCAAATTGAAGCACTCCATAGCGGTGTTGCCCAGTAATAGTGCAAGCCTCTGACGACTACACTACTAAATACCAGCAAGCCCACTAAAATTGTTGTAATTTTAAAAGTCCATTCCAGCGATTTATCTTGATCAAAAGCATGCTGATAAATAATAAAGAGTAGGCCAGCGAATACCAAAATTGAAAAGAAGTCAGTTAAGTTAATTAAAGGAACAAAGTAAAGGTATTCAGCAGAATGAACATCAACACTCACTACAAGCAACCAAATGAGGCTTAAACACCACACCGGAATTTGATGCAATAGTGTCGTTTTATGAGTTTTATAAGCCCAAAGCGAATAAATCACAGGAACAAAAGCCAAAGCGACTATTGGCATTTTTGGGAAAATAGCCACGCCAACTATCGCTAACGCTAACCAGCTTAAACCCGCCCATACCTTGACGTAGCCCAAATGACTTGACTGCGGTTGAGCCATACTAAATAAGCCACTAAGAATAATGGTAGAGACTAGGAAAGTAGTTTGTTGTAATGAGTCTACCCATTTAAACAGAGTGAAGACCTGACTCATAAAAGCCTCACCCAAAACTAATAACAGTAACAGGCTAATTAAAATTAACTGCAAACTTTGCCATTGCACACGAAGTTTATAGTGAACAATCGCACTAAATATTGCGATTAGGGCTACGGCGAAGATCAAATACGGACTTAAAGCATGATGATGCCATGCCATTATTTCTACACCTGCTACGGCGCCCGCATACATGCCTAAGCATAAAAAAATACCGCTAAACATGCTTGCGCTAAAATAGCGTTGTTCTTTGCTGTTGTATTGCAATAAATAAAAGGCCGAAATGAATTGGGCAATTGCATAAATACTAGTGCTTAGTGTTGGAAACTCTTCATTTGCCCAAACCTGATAAAACAGTGCAAGGGAGCTGAGTAAAACTAAAATCACACCGATATATCGGCTTAAACGGTAGCGTTCAGTTACTCCCCAAACGATTAAAGCCGTTCCTTGTGCAACCCAGCCAATAGCAGTCCAGTGCGCCCCTTTTGCGAGTGGAAAAATTAAGGCAAAAAAAGCAACCGCGAGAATGAAAAAACTTTTTGCAAGGACCGAAAGCTGGGGATGAGTTTTTTTAATCCAGAACGTTAACACCGCATAAGTGCCTGCTAAAACAACAGCACCAATTGTTAAAGCTTGTGTAGACTCATGAACTAAATAGGCATGAAGCGTAAAGCCTAGTACAGGTACACTAAAAATAAGACCAACATCTAAGAGCGGAGGTAAACGGATCCCCTCTTGTTTTTCATGTTCTGAAACCCGAGAGATATTTTGGCTATAACGAACACTTAACCAAATAAATAGCGCTATATGGAGCCATAAAATCCAGTCTAATGTGTCAAATTTTGCTGGCTCTGCATAAAATGCGATTGCACTACCGCCAATAAACATTGTGGCAAAGAAAGCGATCTGATTTAGGATTTTCCAAGGCTGAATAAAATTAACCGCAGCGACTGCAAGATTAATAACAAGATAGTAACTAAATAAAAAAACCACATCAGGACGATATTGCGGAATAACTAAAGGAGCCGCATACGCCATACCCAGTGCGAGTATTGCCAAATAAATAGCTTGTTGTTTTAAACTCAGGAATACTGTAATTGCTAATAAAATCGTAAATAGAATACTGGCTGTAGTTAGGCTGGTGATTACACCAAAATGATGTGAGAACACAAGCGTTAGAAAGACAACAGCTAACCCTACACCTTGCAGTGCCACAGCAAATAGCTGATTTTTCTTTTGCAAGGTATATCCAAATGCTGTTAATACACCTCCTGCAATCGCAATAAAACCAAGTTTTACACCTAAGCTCAACTGCCAGTGCTCACTTGCAAAACGCAGTAAGAGCACTACCCCAACCATAAGCACAGCAACAGCAACCCTTAAAATTGGATTACCATGAATCATCCAATCGACTGCTGGTTGCCACCATGCGGTGGTCTGTGTACGAACTATTTGTTCTTCTTGATTTAACGCTGTTGTTTCAGGTAAAGCTGGCTCGGTAATATTGTTTGGATCAACTTGCTCTAAAACAGGCGTTATCACTTCTGTATGTATAGATTCATTTACATTTACTGTTTGCTTGGCTGTCTCGAGGAACAATAAACGAGTATGAAATGCACTGATGGTTTGAATCAAACATAACAGTAAAACCAGTAATGCCCCACCAGCAATCCACATCCAATGATTGATATAAGCAACTAATGCAACCAAAGCGGCGGTATAAATTACCGTTCTTTGCATATGAATAGAATAAAGTGGCGTTGTCTGGTGAGAAAACTGTTGTTCTAAATGAGTTAAACGTTGATGCAGATTTGACATTAATTGAACTAGAATGACAGTAAGTGCAATAGATAAAGCAATAACAGCACTCTGAAATTTAAAACCAATTGAAATGGCTAAAAACAAAGTCAAAGCGATCAAAACAATGATCATTCCCTGTTTGTCTTTTTTATACATGGGCTTAGCAATATGACACCTTCATTACAGGTCATCTTACTTCAAGCCAATACAAGCGTATATTTATACATACAAAATACTGCAAAAATCATAAACCTGCATTCATAGCCGTTTTCACGTAAAATACCCGTAATTCAGATTAAGGAATTGTTCAATGCCACCATTTGTCTTGGTTGATGGGTCCTATTTTTTATTTCGTGCATATCATGCATTACCACCATTGACGACCTCTACAGGGTTACATACCAATGCAATACGTGGGGCAATTTCTGCCATTCAAAAATTAATGCGCCGTATGCAGCCAACACATATGGCCGTCATTTTTGATACGCCTGAGCCTACTTTCCGTCATAAGCTTTCACCTATTTATAAAGGTGACCGCCCGACTATGCCGGAAGAATTGTCTCAACAGATTCCATATTTACATGCATTGATTAAGGCTCAAGGGATTCCTTTATATAGTCTTCCGGGTGCAGAAGCCGATGACATTATCGGGACTCTCGCTAAACGCGCCGTAAAAGAAGGTCATCATGTGCTTATCTCAACCGGAGATAAAGACATGGCCCAGCTGGTTAATGACTATGTAAAACTTGAAGATAGCTTTAAAGATCGAGTATTAGACACCGACGGCGTATTTGAAAAATTTGGCGTTTGGCCAAACCAGATTATCGATTACTTAACCCTTATGGGTGATGCATCTGACGGCATTATGGGTGTACCTGGCGTAGGCGCAAAGACGGCTGCCAAATTACTGACCGAATATGGGACATTGGATAATATCATTGCCAATGTAGACCAACTTAAAGGCAAACTGAGCCAAAATATTAAAGATAATTTAGACAATATTAAGCTTGATCACCAGTTGGCAAGCATTGTCTGTGACCTTCCTTTAGAACTCGACTGGCATGAATTAAAACTTACTGATCCAAATGTAGATGCCTTACGCAATCTCTATACAGAGCTTGAGTTTAGAAACCAGTTACAGTCTCTCGATCATCCAAACAATCCAAATAGCTCAAGCTATAAGCAGCAAGCTTCACAAACTATTGTCCAAAATGAAGTTAAACCTGCTCAAACGATTGAAACAGAAGATCAAGCAAGCTTGACTAGTCAAGATGACCAGCTTGGAACTGCAAACTATCACACCGTTTTAACACAAGAAGCATGGGATCAGCTCTGGCAACGCATGCAGAATGCCGATCATTTTGCTATTGATACAGAGACCACAAGTCTTGATTACCGTATTGCCGAGATGGTTGGTTTTTCAATCGCATTTGATGCGAAAGATGCCTACTATGTTCCTTTGGCACATAATTACGAAAATGCGCCACAACAACTGGACCGTGAACAAGTTTTAGCGCAAATCAAGCCTGTACTTGAAAATGAAGCAGTTAAAAAAATCGGTCATCATCTTAAATATGATGCGCACATTTTTGCTAATCACGGTATTGAACTTAAAGGTTGGTATTTCGATAGCATGCTGGCATCTTATGTACTGAATGCAGCAGCTACTCGTCATGGCATGGATGATGTTGCTCGTGTTTACCTAAGCCATTTGACCACTACTTTTGAGCAAATTGCTGGCAAAGGTGCAAAACAGAAGACTTTTAATCAAATTGAGATTGAAGTTGCAGCACATTATGCAGCAGAAGATGCACATGTGACCTATCGTTTATATGAAGTACTTTCAAATAAACTTAAAGCACATCCTGAATTAGAAAATATTTTATATAACATTGAGATGCCAGTTGCTCGAATCTTATCGGGTATGGAAGAAGATGGAATCCGTTTAGATCATGCTTTCTTAGATAAATTAAGTGTTGAATTTGCGAAAACTATGGAAGACCTTGAAAATCAGGCCATGGAAATTGCAGGTGAAACTTTTAATATTGCTTCGCCTAAACAGGTAGGTGAAATTCTATTTGATAAGTTAGGCATTAAAGGTGGTAAAAAAACTGCAACTGGACAATACAGCACCAGTGAAAGTGTTCTTGAAAAAATTGAGCATCCTTTAACGGAAATTATTTTAGAACACCGTGGATTAGCAAAATTAAAGAGCACCTATACTGACCGTTTAATTGAGCAGTCGCATAATGACACCCATCGTGTACATACCAGCTATCATCAAGCACTAACGGCAACAGGTCGCCTATCCTCTTCTGATCCTAACTTACAAAACATTCCAATTCGTAGACAGATTGGCCGTCAAATCCGTAAAGCATTTATTGCACCGGAAGGACGAGTTTTGTTAGCAGCCGATTACTCGCAAATTGAACTTCGTTTAATGGCTCATTTTTCTCAAGATGATGCCTTAGTTCATGCATTCCAACATGGTCAAGATGTACACCGTAGAACAGCGGCAGAAGTGTTAGGTATTGCAATTGAAGATGTGACCAATGATCAGCGCCGTCAGGCTAAAGCTGTGAATTTCGGTCTACTTTACGGCATGTCCGAGTTTGGTTTAATTCGTCAACTTGGCTTTACTCGTGAAGAATCGCAAAACTATATCAAACAATACTTCCAGCGCTATCCTGGCATTTACGAATACATGCAACGTACTCGCCAAGTAGCATCGGAACAAGGGTTTGTTGAAACTATCTTAGGTCGCCGTCTTTATACACCGGATATTGACGCTCGAAATGTGATGGTACGTAAAGCTGCTGAACGTGCTGCAATTAATGCACCTTTACAAGGTAGTGCTGCTGATATTATTAAGTTAGCAATGATTGAAGTAGATAAAATCCTGCCAAAAGATCAAGCAAAACTATTACTTCAAGTTCACGATGAATTGGTGTTTGAAGTTGATTCAAACATTGCAGATGAACTTTCAAAACAAATTGCGGATGTCATGCAGTCTGTTCTGGAAATTTCTGTACCGTTAGTCGTAGAAGTAGGCCAAGGTAAAAACTGGGATGATGCCCATTAATTTATCGATAAAACAATAAAAAAAGGGCTGTAATACAGCCCTTTTTTTAATCTTACAAAATTAAAGTCCAGTTAATAAAACTTTAGCGACTTCATTCATTAAGATCTCGGCAATATAGAGTGCCAAAAATGCCAGAATTGGAGATAAGTCAATCATCCCCATATTAGGCAATAAACGACGGAATGGGACGAGTAACGGTTCAGCTAAATCTTGAATCACCTCAATATAAGGTGAACGAGATTGAGTAAACATAACGACCCAACTCAAAATGATTGTTGCAAAAATTAAGTAACGGCAGAAACGAATCAAATCCTGAATCATGGTCACAAAAGTCAAAATCACTAAATGAACCGGACTATTTGGCATGGAACCCGAAAGATACATTACACCGAAAATTTTCAGTAAATATAAAATAATTAAAAGAACCAACGCTGCCAGATTGAATCGGCCTTTTGCGACCGTTGGAAAAATTCGGCCAAAAATATCAACAATCTTAGTCGCCTTTACTGTCGATAAAACCACAGGATTATAAGGACTTACTGCCGCCAATTGCATTAAAAAACGGAAAAAGACCAATAAAATCGCGACGTTAATTAAAATTCCAAAAATTAGCGCAGAATTTGCACCCATAGTTGTCTTATCCTATTAAAGCTATTTTGCACTGTCACTCAGTTCTTGAGCCAATTCTTGGCTACGTTTCTGTGCAGCAGCTAATGCAGATTGAATATTTTGAGAGATTTGTGCACGATCAAAAACTTCAAGTGCAGCTTGGGTTGTACCATTCGGTGAGGTCACATTTTTACGCAGCTCAGACGGAGTATTTGAACTCGTAATTGCCATTTGAGCTGCACCTAATGCTGTTTGAAGAGTTAAAGCAGTTGCAACTTTTTCATCCAAGCCTAAATTTTTACCTGCACGAATCATACTTTCCATGAGGTAGAAGAAATAAGCTGGGCCTGAACCTGAAACCGCCGTTACTGCATCAATTTGAGCTTCGGAGTTTACCCAAATTGTTAAACCAGTTGCTGCTAAAATCTGACTCGTTAATTCACGGTCCGAGGCATCAACCACATCAGTCGCGTAAATACCATGAGCACCAGTTTGAACTAATGCAGGTGTATTTGGCATAACTCGCACAATACGTTCACTATCAATCAGATTTGATATTGTCTTAATTTCCGCACCGGCAATAATCGAAATAACCAATTTATCCGATAATAAACCTTTTAACGGACGTAGAACATTTGCCAGAACTTGTGGTTTTACAGCAAGAACAACTACATCGGCATTCTGGATAGCAGCCGTATTATCTTGAGTTACATGAACTTCTTTTTCTTGCAATAGTTGACGAATTTGTTCGACAGGATCTGAAACGGTAATACGTGTTGGTGGTAATCCTCTTGAAATGAGCCCGCCAATTAATGCTTGGGCCATATTACCACCACCAATAAAACAGATATTACAATTCACTGCTGTTGCCATAACTATATTCGCCATTTACCAGATTACAAGAATGAGAAATTAAATCTGGTTGCCACCCTCCTTCCTCACAATATGGAGACTGAGCCAACCAAAATCCTTTCGGTGTAAAAACCCCAAGCATAACATTATCTAAGACTAATATTTGAATTGTATGACGAAGCCAAGGCAAAATATGTGCTTCTTGAATTGCTTTTTTTAAAGGCCATTGCCCAACACGACCATATAGGTGAATCTTTTCCCCACCTTGACGTCGAATGATTTTTAATTTTTTATTCAATAAAGAATGACTTAAACCAAATTTTTTACACTCAACATGGAATAGTCCAGCTGCGCCCTGCCATCTTTCTTCTAATTTAAATGAATGCTCTAGTTCAGCAGCAACCGGATTTAAAGTTTCAGCGAGATAAACCTGTCTACTCAACCTATAGAGTATATTTTGATAACGGACATAGTAAAACTGGTTCCAGTGTAAAGCGGCTTGAGCATCTGATTTAGATTCAATAACTTCTGTTCTTAGACGCTCGACCATTTCAAATGCAGGTCGATATTGCCCTTGGCCTTTCATCCACGCAGAAAGTAACTGGCGCTGCCGCGCAAAAGATAACTCGGATAATTTCGTTAAATCTAAATAGTCAGCTGAACCAGAATATTGCCAATCATCTTTAAGAACTTCTTCTAAAATTTCAGAAGCATCTTGCATCAGATAACTGGTTCGACTCAAAGCTTGCTGCATTTTTGGAAAACGGCCTGTTAAAAATGGCCACAGCGCTTCACGACACCATACCCTATCGTAATGGGTGTCATAGTTCATTGGATCGTCAATATATTTAACTTCAAGCTGAGCAGTCCATAAAGCGATTTGCTCACGTGTTAAATCCAAAAAGGGGCGCCAAATTGTCATATCTTTACGGTAATCAATAGCCTGCATCGCAGCAAGCCCATCTACTCCCGCACCTGACAATAACCGCAAAATAACTGTTTCTGCCTGATCTTGTTGATGATGAGCAAGCAACAGAATTTCATTTTCTTGTAAATGTTGCTGATATGCTTGATAACGCGCTTGACGTGCTTGAGCTTCCAGATTGCCGTTTGCAATCTGAACTTTTTGAATAATATAAGGAATATTTAATATTGTTGCCTGTGTGGCAACCACTTCCGCCCACTCTGCACTTTGATCTTGCAGTTGATGATCAATATAAATTGCTCGGATCTTTTGAGGGAAAATTTGAGCCATTAAATGTAGTAGTAGCATTGAATCCATGCCACCACTACATCCAATAAGAAAAGAACTTTTTTCAGAGAACTTTTGAGCTTGCTTTAAGACGCCATGCCTAAATTTTCGCTGCCAAACTTCATTAAACGTTGATAACGTGCTTCGCATCGTTCATTTGCATCCATTGGTAGCAATTCATCCAAAGCCTGCTTTAAAACTACTTTTAAGTTTTGCATCACACGCTCAGGATCTAAATGCGCACCTTCACCTTCATCTACTACATATTCAACAATACCTAGCGATTGTAGTTTATCTGCTGTTAAACCTAAAGCTTCACTCGCTTGAGCTGCTTTCTCAGCAGTTTTCCACAAAATAGATGCACAGCCTTCAGGCGAAATCACAGAATAAATACTATGTGACAACATAATTACTCTGTCAGCAACACCAATACCTAAAGCACCACCAGAACCGCCTTCACCAAGTACTGTTGCGATTACAGGCACTTTTAGACTTGAAAGTTGAGCAAGGCTAGTAGCAATTGCTTCTGCCTGACCACGTTCTTCAGCACCAACACCCGGATATGCACCCATAGTATCAATAAAGGTGAAAACTGGTAGATTGAAACGCTCAGCCATATCTAAAAGGCGCTGAGATTTACGGTAACCTTCTGGGTTACACATACCAAAGTTGTGCTTTAATTTTTCACGGGTACTACGACCACGGTGTTGTCCAATGACCATCACAGGTTGACCGTCAAAACGAGCAAGACCACCTACCATCGCACCATCGTCACCAAACAAACGATCACCATGCAATGCATCAAACTCTGTAAAGATTTCACCGACATAATCTAGAAACTGCGGACGTTCAGGATGACGTGCAATTTGAACCGTTGTCCACGCTTTGGACTGAGTAGCTTTTTTCATAGGTCGAATATTATCCCTTTAATCGATAAATTTTTCCGACTGAATATTCAATTCAATGTCCCAATGCTTAAACTGCTCTTGCTCATCATGCAAGTCGGCAACTAACAATGGCCATTGTTTGGCATCACCAGAAACACTAAGTTGCCATTGTTGATCATTTATGATGGTCAATTCAATGGCAGGAAGCATCTGATCACTGCGGCTATGGTTGAGTAAAACTGCTAGGCGAAGTAACAAACTTAAATAAACTAATTTATGACCACCAGCCTTCAAAACTTCATTTTTTACATCATTTCGCAATTTACGGCGGTGATGAGCAACCAAATGTGAAAGATGATTTTGGTCAATTTGTGAGAAACCAGGAATATCGGAATGTTGCAATAAATAAGCACCATGACGATGATAGCCACCATGACTAATCGCTAAACCAATTTCATGTAAATATGCTGCACGGCGCAGTAAGTCACTGTCTTCACTCGTTAAATTAAGTGGTTTAGCAACACTATCAAATAAGTGTTGAGCCGTATTTACAACTCGTTCTGCCTGTTTCGGATCGGCGTTATAACGTCCCATTAATGCTTGTACACTACGGTCGCGGATATCCTCATGCTTAAAACGGCCTAACAGGTCATACATGACTCCTTCACGTAATGCACCATCAGAATATGCCAAACGTTCAATTTCTAAAACTTCAAAAACAGCGTACAAAATTGCCAATCCGGCTGGCAAAACTGCTCGTCGGTCTTCTCGAAGTCCTTCAAAATCAATTTCAGAAATATTTTTGAACTTAAGTAACTTATCTTTAAGTTTATGGAGACCTTCACGAGTGACATTTTCTTGCTCGTCACTTAACCCCATATTCACCATAATCTGACGGCAAGCTTTAATGGTTCCACTTGAACCTACAACAGTATCCCACCCTTCCATCTTATAAGTGGTGGCGATTGCTGAAAGCTCTTTACGCGCAGCAACAACTGCTTTATCAAATGCTTTTTGTGTGATTTCACCATCGGCAAAATATGCTTTTGTATAGGCTACACAACCCATTTGTAATGATTCAGTATAAATTGGCTCAAATTCTTCGCCAATAATAAACTCGGTAGATCCACCACCAATGTCAACCACTAAGCGGCGTCCACCATTGGCCATCGTATGTGATACACCAAGATAAATCAGGCGTGCTTCTTCACGGCCTGCAATAATCTCAATAGGTTTGGGTAAAATTTCAGCAGCTTTTTGAATGAACTCATGGCCATTTTTAGCCTGACGCAAAGCATTCGTCGCCACAATTCTTAAACGATTAGGTTGAACTGAGCCTAAACGCCCAACAAAACGAGCCAAACAGGCTAAACCACGTTGCTGTGCTGCTTCTGTTAAGTTTTTATTTTCATCAAGACCAGCTGCAAGCTGTACTTTTTCTGACATTGAAGCCACTTTTTTAACTTCACCGTGATCTACCCGTGCAATGGCAAGGTGAAAACTGTTCGACCCCATATCTATGGCAGCAAGTAATTCTTCATCAATCAGAAAGTCAGACATTATTGAACTAAACCCATAACAATTCACGCCTAGAGTAATTCACAAGAATGCAATTGAAAAGCCATTTTCATCAACAATTAATAGCCTTTGATATTTTTCTATTTGTTAAACGATTGTACAAGCCGATGATGAATATCGTGAGCATCCATTAGACAAATTTACTTAAGCCTTGAATAATAGCATCAAACCCTTACATTGAACTAAGTAGCTATGTAATACTGATAGAGATTATCTCCTCCTATAGTGATAGCACTTTTTTCTAAAAATTGGAGCCGTACCATGTCTGCGACTATTGTAAATACAACTGATGATAACTTCCAAGCAGATGTTCTAGATGCTGAAACACCTGTACTTGTTGACTTTTGGGCAGGTTGGTGTGCACCTTGTAAAGCAATTGCACCTGTTCTTGAAGATTTATCAAGTGAATATGCGGGTAAAGTAAAAATCGTTAAAGTCGACGTGACTTCTTGTGAAGAGACGGCAGTGAAATACAATATCCGTAATATTCCTGCTCTATTACTTTTCAAAAATGGTGAAGTAGTAGCTCAGCAAATCGGCGCTGTGCCTCGTTCTAAACTCGTTAGCTTCATTGACGAAAATGTTTAAGACGTAACGTTACAGATGAAAATACGCTATACCTTTATAGCGTATTTTTTTCGGCTATAAATTGACAAATTAGCTGATCTCACTTATATTGCATGCTCAAGAGGCACTGAAGGGAATCGTCTTCTGTCCGGCTTCTTACAAGACACAAACATAAAGATCGCCACTCGGCAACAGAAATTGTTTTTTCACATTTCTCTTCGAAACAGTTAATCAGACTTCTGAATTGTTATTGTGTAAATACAATTGCGATACTCTTTTTTGTATGCGAGCGATTTTTCTTCTTTTTAAACCACACTCTACTCTTTCCTAATTCTGACCCTTATGAACTTAACTGAACTCAAGAAAAAACCAATCGGCGAACTAATTAAAATTGCTGAATTTATGGGCCTTGAAGGTATGGCTCGTAACCGAAAGCAAGATATTATCTTTGCCATCTTGAAACGCCATGCGATGAATGGCGAAGAAATTTTTGGTGACGGCGTTCTTGAAATTCTCTCTGATGGTTTTGGTTTTTTGCGCTCTGCCGCAGGTTCGTATTTAGCTGGTCCGGATGATATTTATGTGAGCCCTTCACAAATCCGACGCTTTAACTTGCGTACAGGTGACACCATCACAGGTACCATTCGTCCACCAAAAGAAGGTGAGCGTTATTTTGCTTTGCTCAAAGTTAATCAAATTAACTATGACACACCAGAAAATTCACGTAACAAAATTTTATTTGAAAACTTAACCCCACTTTTCCCGACCGAACAACTGGTTATGGAACTTGGTAATGGTACAACAGAAGACTTGACCGCGCGTGTAGTCGATTTAGTTGCGCCAATCGGTAAAGGTCAACGTTCTATTATTGTCGCTCCGCCAAAAGCGGGTAAAACAATGTTACTTCAAAACATTGCTCAATCTATTGTGAGAAACAATCCGGAAGTTTTCCTTATTGTTTTATTAATTGATGAGCGCCCAGAAGAAGTAACTGAGATGGAGCGTACCGTACGCGGTGAAGTCGTTGCTTCAACATTTGATGAAGCACCAGCACGTCACGTACAAGTTGCAGAAATGGTCATTGAAAAAGCAAAACGTCTTGTTGAGCACAAAAAGGACGTCGTGATTTTACTTGACTCCATTACACGTTTAGCCCGTGCATACAACACAGTAATTCCTTCATCAGGTAAAGTATTAACTGGTGGTGTGGATGCCCATGCTTTAGAACGTCCAAAACGCTTCTTCGGTGCTGCTCGTAATATCGAAGAAGGCGGTTCTTTAACAATCATCTCTACTGCTCTTATTGAGACTGGCAGTAAAATGGATGATGTAATTTACGAAGAGTTTAAAGGTACAGGTAACCAAGAAATTACACTTGATCGCCGTATTGCTGAAAAACGCGTCTTCCCTGCCATGAATATTAAGAAATCTGGCACACGTCGTGAAGAACGTTTAATGGATGAAGATAAATTACGTAAAGTTTGGATTCTCCGCAAACTTCTTCACCCTATGGATGAGTTGGCAGCTATGGAGTTCTTACTTGATCGTATGAAAGAAACCAAAACAAATGATGATTTCTTTGATCAGATGAAACGTAAAGCTTCAACATAATCATATTATTTATTCTAAAAAAAGGCCGCTCTATTGAGTGGCTTTTTTATTTGGTTGACAAGCTTTACACAAAAATACATTTTGCTGATTTCTATGTAAAATTATTTATAAGCTTTTGAAAACAAATATTTTTAATATAAAAAAGCCATGTTTTTTAGTAGCTTACTTATACCTTTTCCAATATATCTCAGCTGATTAATTGTTTTTTTCTGTTAAAAAACAGACTTTTTTCACTCTTTTCCCGATCTTTTTTGACAGCTAACAGTAGTATTTCAACATTTGCAGTGATAGCATAGCGGCAGACCAGTTAGACTGCTCCATGCGTTGTTACCTAGCTACGTTTTAGGAATAATAAAAGCAAAACAGTCCAACTTAGGTTTTTTTAATCTCAAATCTTTTTTGTGAGAGTGATGCCATGTTATTCAAAAAATTCGCTGTTGCTGCTGCTGTTGCTGCTACTTTAGCTTTCGTTGGTTGTTCTAAGAAAGAAGAAGCTCCAGCTGCTGCTGCTGCTTCTGAAGCAGTAGCTGCTGCTTCTGAAGCTACTGAAGCTGCATCTGAAGCTGCTGTAGCTGTTGACGCTGCTGCTGCTGAAACTGCTGCTGCTGCTTCTGACGTTGCTGCTGCTGCTTCTGACGTTGCTGCTGCTTCTGCTGCACAATAATCTAGATTCTAGATTAGATAAAAAAGAGGACATTTTGTCCTCTTTTTTTATGCCTAAATTTTATGTTTACACATTAAAATAGATTTGATGTATTAATGGCTAAGTATACTTTTCTAATATTAAGAAAAATTTATTCTAGATTTATTTAAAGTCATAAATAAAAAAGCAGATCAATCGATCTGCTCATTTCCAACGCGTTGTCTAAATTTCTGACCCGCTCTGAAGGTAACTACACGGCGTGCAGAAATCGGAATTTCTTCGCCAGTTTTCGGATTACGTCCTGGACGCTCGCGTTTATCTCTAAGCTCGAAATTACCGAAACCAGAAAGCTTAACCTGCTCGCCCGCAATAAGCGCTTGGCTAATTTCGTCAAAGAACAACTCGACCATTTGTTTTGCTTCACGGCGATTTAAGCTGGTTAACTCACTTAAATGATCAGCCATGTCTGCTTTAGTTAATGCTGTCATGAGGCCCTCAATGTCGCTTGATAAGTGTTTTCCAACACTTGGATTATATTGTCCATACCAGATTTAATTTCAGCATCTTCAAGCGTACGTGAAGGATGTTGCCATAATAACGCAAACGCTAATGAGCGTTTACCTTCTTCGACACCCTGCCCCGTATACACATCGAATAACCAAGTAGAGCCTAAAAGCTCTCCACCAGTTTTTTCGATTAACTGCTGAATATCTCTAACATTTATATTATCAGAGATTAAAAGCGCAATATCACGTCTAACCGAAGGAAAACGTGATAATTCTGTAAAATTAGATACATAAGATTGCAAAACGGCAGCCTGATCAAGCTCGGCAACCCAAGTTGTGCTCAAATCTAGTTCGTTTTCTAAAGATGGATGCAAGCGGCCTAGGTAACCAATTGATTGGCCATCAACTAAGATTTCAGCAGATTGCCCTGGATGCAACCATGGACGCTCTGAACGTACATACTCAACTTTGACACGTCCAGCAGCTAAAATCTCTTCTACTTCACCTTTAAAATCGAAGAAATCCATTGGCTGTGGCTTAGCATGCCATGATTCAGGTTCACGAGAACCTACGGCAACTAAAGCCAATGTAGGAATTTGCTTCAGATCCTGAATAGAATTAGCATTTTGATAATCAAAACGCAAACCTAGTTCAAAGAAACGTACACGGCTTTGCTGACGGTTTAAATTATATTGTACACAAGGAATTAAGCTCGAAAGCAATGTGCTGCGCATTGCAGCCAAATCACTAGAGATTGGATTTGCCAACATTAACGGATTTACTTGCGGGTTCAATTGCTTTTCAAGTTTTGCATCAGCAAAGCTAAAGCTAATCGCTTCTTGATACCCTAAAGTGACTACCGTTTGACGTAACTGTACGATTTCAAAACGATCTTGGTACTTAGCAAGTTGAACATCCATACTTGGTAAGCTGATCTGAATATTGTCATAACCATTAATACGTGCAACTTCTTCAATCAAATCTTGATAAATTGCCATATCGTAGCGATGTGATGGTGGAACTACGCTCCATTCACCATCCGCTTGAACAGTGACTTCACAACCTAATCGAGTTAATGCATCTGTAATGAACTCTGCCGCTACTTTGTAACCCAACAACTGGTCTACTTGAGCTTGCTTAAGTTCAATCGCTTCACGTTTCGGAAGTAAATCAGCTTTTTCAGCTACAGTAATTGGACCGAACTCACCACCCGCCAACTCTTGAATAAGCTGAGAAGCACGGTTCATCGCAATTAACGGCAATTCAAAATCTACACCGCGTTCATAACGTTGTGAAGAATCTGTATGTAAACCAAAGCGACGAGCACGTCCAGCAATCGCAAGCGGAGCAAAAAATGCGCTTTCCAAGAAGATATCAGTCGTATCATCAGTTACACTTGATGCTAGACCACCCATGATACCAGCGATTGCTAGTGCTTTCTGATCATCAGCAATAACCATCACATCTTCTTGCAACTCAACTTCTTGATCATTCAAAAGCTGTAACTTTTCTTTCGGCTTAGCTTGGCGAACGTGTACAGCTCCTTCGATTTTAGCTAAATCGAAAGCATGCATTGGCTGACCCAATTCCATGAGGACGTAATTCGTTACATCAACTAAAATACTATGAGTACGAATTCCTGATCGTGCTAAAGCTTGTTCCATCCATTCAGGAGTAGCAGCTTTAACATTTACATTTTTAATGACACGTCCTAAGTAGCGTGGAGCTCCATCAGTATTGATGACTACTTTTTTCTCATCGGTGATTGTCGCATCAACCGATTTAATTTCAGGCTCATTCATTTGCAGTTGGTTAATCACTGCAACTTCACGTGCGATACCACGAATACTAAAGCAGTCACCACGGTTTGGTGTAATACTAATATCGATGACATTATCATCAAGTTTTAAGTATTCACGGATGTTTACCCCTACTGGAGCATCGGCAGATAACTCAAGTAAACCATCGATTTTATCTTCAAGGTCAATTTCAGAAGCACCGCACAACATACCTTGTGACTCGACACCACGAAGCTTACCTTTTTTGATTTTAAAATCACCCGGTAATACTGCACCAATAGTTGCCACAGGTGCTTTCATTCCAGCACGAACGTTAGGAGCACCACATACAATTTGTAAAGGCTCACCTGAACCAATATTCACTGTTGTTACACGCAGACGGTCTGCATCAGGGTGCTGCTCAACTGTTAGGACTTCACCAACTACAACGCCAGTGAATGGCTTAGCAACAGGTGCCAGCTCATCTACTTCAAGACCAAGCATAGTCAACTGATCAGATAATGTATCGCTATCAATTGCTGGGTTAACCCATGTGCGTAACCAATTTTCGCTAATCTTCATCTTTATAAAACCTTATTTAATCCTGAAAAAATGTTAGGCAAATTGGCGTAAGAAACGCACATCATTTTGATAGAACATACGCAAGTCATTAATGCCATAACGCAACATTGCAAAACGTTCTACCCCTAAACCAAAAGCAAAGCCTTTGTATTTATCAGGATCAATCCCCGCAGCACGCAATACATTTGGATGTACCATGCCACAGCCTAATACTTCTAACCAACGTCCACGCTCATCCATGATATCCACTTCCGCACTAGGCTCTGTGAATGGGAAATATGATGGACGGAAACGTACTTTTAAATCTTTCTCAAAGAATTCATTCAATAGGTTAATCAATAAACCTTTTAATTCAGCAAAGCTGGTGTTCTCAGCAACGTACAAACCTTCAATTTGATGGAACATTGGCGAATGCGTTTGGTCTGAGTCACAGCGGTATACACGACCCGGACATACAATACGAATTGGCGGCTGGCTTGTTTCCATAGTACGAATTTGCACACCAGAAGTATGCGTACGCAACAAATGGTTTGCATCGAAATAGAAAGTATCATGCATAGCACGTGCAGGATGGTGCCCAGGAATATTTAAGGCTTCGAAGTTATGATAGTCATCTTCAACTTCTGGTCCTGTAGCAACCGTAAAGCCAGCTTTAGTAAAGAACTGGCAAATACGTTCTTGCACTTGAGTAACAGGATGAACTGTACCAACGCGCTGTCCACGACCTGGCAAAGTAATATCAATGGTTTCACTTGCTAATTTTTGCGCCAGTGCAGCTTGTTGTAATGCTGTTTGACGCTCAGTTAAAGCGTTATTAATTGTTTCTCGAACAGCATGAATCGCAGCACCTTGTACTTTACGTTCTTCAGGGTCCATTTTCCCTAATGCTTTCGATTGTTCTGCAAGCTGGCTTTTTTTCCCTGTAAATTGCACACGCACCTGATCAAGTGCAACAAGGTCTTGAGCTGCTGCAATGGCAGCAAGCGCTTCTGTGGTCAGGGCTTCCAGTGACATAGTAACTCTCAAAGCAACAAATTTAAAAATATAATAAAACACTGCATTCTAACAGTTTTTCACCGTATTGATGAAGTTTATCCATCATGAAAAATGTATTAGGCAACAAAAAGATAAAACGTATAAAATAATAGCATCGTCAATGAGATCAATTATTATGGCGCTTAATCAAATTTGGAAACAACAACTTACACTTGTGACCTATGGTAATGAATACCTACGTCAGAATTTAAGTTTTAGCCAATGGCGACAACATCATATTTTTGACCAGCATAGTTTTCAATTTCGTGACTTAATTTCACAACATTTACTTGCTCAACATTTCCAAGTTTGGTTAGAAGCACTCAAAAAACAAGGGACGACTCAAATCTCTCTTCACCTATCTACTATTTTAAATGAAGAGCAAAACCCGAATAGTAATGTCGAGCTTTTACCTTATGCTCATTTTATTGTAAGTCATCAAAACAATAAGAAAATCGCATGGATTTTTGGACATGAGCTTGCCGAATGGTACAGCAGCGATAACGAGTTTGAGCCGCCTCTGACTCAACGCAGCGATTTACGCTTAGAGACTTTCTGGCGTTTTGAGTTGAATGAAAAATTATCTAAGAAAGTTGAAGCTGACTTAAAGGCACCTCAATGGGATGAAATTGCTGACTTTATGGAAACCGAGTTATTTCGGAGTAAGTATGCAGCAGGTTTTGAAGAACCCGAATTTCAGAAAAAATATTTTGATGGGTCAACACATCAAATTTCGGTAGATCATCAACCAACACTTGCACTTATACCTGAAAACTACCCAGCAGATTGTGCGCATCAACTCCTCTATCGCACCCAAGCTTTATCCGACTATTTAGAGCAGAAAAAACGCACCGCAAATGATCCTTTAGGGGAAGACTTAGACCAAGAACAAATTATTAACTTAAGAAATTTCACCCACAAAGCCGATGATCTATTTGCAAAGCTCATTGTGAAAGCAGCCAATCATTATCAAACAGCTCAATTAAAACCTGTTGAAAAACCTTCTCCTTTTGATGCAACGAATGAGTCCCCAACTCATTTAAAAGCACCTCATCATAAGGCTGGAGGAACAGGGGTAATCAAGCTTATTGTTCTGACAATAATTATTTGTGCTTTGGCATACTATTTTGGTCTTTAATCAAGATTAAAGTTGCCATTCATAAAATAGTTCTATTATTCCAAAGCCGAACTCTGGTAGTTCGGCTTCACCAGTTAATTTGGCTCCCATTTTTTCATAGAAGAAGCGACTTGGATTTTTATTAAAAACTTCTAAACGAATAAAAGCATAACCTTGATTTAAAGCGCATTGATAGAACTTTTGGAATAACGCACGCCCTACTCCTTTTCTTTGAATTTCTCCTAATAAATAAAAAGCACGAATTTCAGCAATATTATTTTCTGGATTTAAATAACCATCGAGAAAGCCTTTCACTACTCCATTTTCAGTATAGATAAATAACTTATGATCAGGACTTCTGCTTATCTCTTTCCATAGCTGTTGTTTATCTAGTACGTTAAGCTCATCCAGTATTTCTTGCTTAATCATACCTGTATAGGTTTCTTTCCAACTCTGTACATGTACTTCTGCAATAGACAATGCATCCTTAAATGATGCTATACGAATATCTGTGTCATTTAATGGTTTCAATTCACTTCCCTCATGTCACTACTTTTTAGAGTGAAGCATTAATTTGTCTCGTACTAACCTACTCAGTTAAAAGTAACTCTCGAACATGTATTAAAGCAAAACCCAACAAATTTAGTCCTTGCCATAGAGATGGATCTTGAATGTGTGGATGGTCTTGCGCCATACCAACACCCCAAATTTTATCGACTGGAGATGCTTCAACCAAAATACGGTCTTTCGTTGCTAATAAGAATTTTTTTAACTCAGGATGCTGCGAGAATTTAGCAAAATTCGCCTGCACCACTATGTCAAAACGTTTTTCTCGCCATATCTGTTCATCATAATTACGTACTTTACGGCCTAATTGCTTCGCTTCATTCGGATGTTTAACCTGCAAAATCTGTGCAAAAATTTCTTTATCATTAAATAATTTTGCTTTTTGCGCCATCATATAGTGCTCAGCAGTAAAGTATTCAATACCTTCTACATTAAATTGCGCAGGAAACCACTGGCTAAAACAGCTTTTATCAATAAGATTAGCTTTCTTAGGAGTATGTCCCCAGAAATATAAATATTTGAACTGGTGACCTTGCTGTATTTTTTGAATTAAGTCATTTAGAAATTTTTCGTCTTTCATCATTTATCACTGATTATTTTCTTTTTTAAAATAGAACCACTAAAAATAAAAAAGACCGCTAAAAAGCGGTCTTTTTTTTTGAATCTCTAAGCTTATGCAGCTAATGCGCCTTTAGCTTTTTCAGCTAAAGCAGCAAATGCTACTGCATCATGCATAGCGATGTCAGCTAATACGCGACGGTCGATGATCACTTGAGCTTTTTTCAAGCCATCGATCATACGGCTGTAAGACAAACCGTTTTGACGAGCACCAGCGTTGATACGCGCAATCCATAGAGCACGGAATTGACGTTTCTTCTGACGACGGTCACGGTAAGCGTATTGACCAGCTTTGATTACCGCTTGGAACGCTACGCGGTAAACGCGTGAACGAGCACCGTAGTAACCTTTAGCGCGAGCAAGAATTTTTTTGTGACGGCGATGAGCCACTACACCACGTTTTACACGAGCCATTTATAATCTCCTTAGATGTATGGGCACATACGACGAACTGAAGCAACGTCACTTACGTGAACCATTACACAGCCGCGCAATTGACGGATACGCTTAGCAGATTTTTTGGTCAAAATGTGGCGCTTGAATGCTTGTTTGCGCTTAAAACCGTTTGCAGTCGCTTTGAAGCGTTTAGCTGCACCACGGCGAGTTTTTAACTTAGCCATAGTAACCTCTTTTGGGCACCTGTTCGGCACGATTGCACCATTGCAAAATCGACCTGCAGGTAAGGAAGCGCGTATTTTATAGTATGCTGACTAAAATTAAAACTATTCCTAGAATTTTTTTAAATTAATCCCTTTAGAAATGAGAAAAACCTATCTCTTTTTTAGATGAATATAATCGGCAATAATTTCAGCATCGCTGCTTATTTACCCCTATAATATGAGCAAATTATCAACATACGATATTTCAAATGCAGAAACATGATGCATTCGCTGCCCTGCGCTATAGAGATTTCTCAATTGTCACCATTAATCAATTTTGCTTAACATTAGCAATTTTGATTCAAGAAATTATTGTTGCCTATTCACTTTATCAAATTACCAAAGACCCTCTAACTTTAGGTTTAATTGGACTAGCAGAAGCCATTCCATTTATTGCCCTATCGCTTTGGGGTGGTTATTTTGCTGATAAATTTAATAAACAGGTCATCATGAAAATCTGTTTATTTTTCTCAGTACCTCTTCCTTTAGTTTTATGGTTACTGTTCCATCTGCATGGGTTGGGTCATATCAGTGTAAATTTCCTTTCTTGGGGTATTTATGCAGTTATTTTTGGTTTGGGCACCATACGTGGTTTTTATAACCCTTCTGCTACGTCCCTAAAACCATTTTTAATTCCACGTGAGCTTTATGCAAATGGTGCAACATGGACAACCATTGGTTGGCAGAGTGGTGTAATTATTGGACCTATGCTCGGTGGGTTCATGCTCGCTTATTTAGGCAGAGAAACCAGTCTTTTTAGTGTTGCCGGTCTACTTAGTATCTGCTTTATTCTCATTAATTTATTACATAAACGTAGCTTTCCTAAAATTGAAACTGCCAATGTTATAGAAAGCTTAGGCGATGGCTTTCGCTTTATTTGGAAAACCAAAATAGTTCTTTGGGCGATTTCTTTAGACCTTGCCTCTGTTTTATTTGGTGGTGTAATCGCTCTACTCCCTATTTTTGCCGAAGATATTTTAAAAGTCGGTCCTGAAGGCTTGGGTTACTTGCGTGCAGCTCCTTCTATTGGTGCGCTCATTACTATGATTGCTTTAACTCGTTTTCCGCCAACTCAGCACGCATGGCGTAATATGCTACTTGCAGTTGCAGGGTTTGGTGTATTTACAATCCTTTTCGCGTTCTCGAACAACATGTGGTTATCACTATTTGCGTTGGCGATGACGGGTGCTTGCGACAGTATTTCGGTGGTAGTTAGACAAACCATTTTGCAAATATTCCCACCAGAAAATATGCGTGGTCGCGTAGCGGCTGTAAATGGAATGTTTGTCTCATCAAGTAATGAGCTGGGTGCATTTGAGTCAGGCTTAGCTGCCAAATATTTAGGAACTATTGCAGCGACTATTTTTGGTGGTTGTATGACTCTTGCAGTAGTAACCTTCTGTTGGCTAAAAACCAATGATCTTTTTAAAGTCGATATTACTAAAAGCTCAGAAGATTAGTTAAATCATTTTAATAAAAGCATCTTCGGATGCTTTTATTTTAAATAAAACCTGTAATTACCCAATAAATGAAGATATAACGCCCAGCCTTAGCGATAAGGACCATAAATAAAAAACGCCAAAAATTTTCTTTGAATAAGCCAGCAACCAAAGTAATAGGGTCACCAATCACAGGTGTCCAACTTAAAAGCAGCGTATAAAAACCATATTTATGATAAAAGCGTTGGGCTTGTTCTAAACGTTTTTCAGAAACCGGAAACCATTTTTTATGTTTAAACTGTTCTATTTTTAAACCTAACCACCAGTTTATACATGAGCCCAATACATTTCCGAAAGTAGCAATCAAAATGAGAAGAAAAGCTGAATGTTGATTTTTTAATAATAAAGCAGCGAGTACAGCTTCTGATTGTAGCGGTAATAAGGTAGCCGCCCCAAAAGCACTCAGAAAAAGTAAAAAGTAACTTAGCATGTTAAATTAGACCAAATCACCTTTCACCTTATTCATTACCCTACCAATAAACTTAGATGACTTTAATTGATAATGCTTTTTGTACTGCAGGGCGTGCTGTTAAGCGAACAATGTATTCTTGTACATACGGGTAATCCTCTAATTGAATCCCCTGCCATTCATAACGCAAAATCCAAGGTAGAATTGCCATATCAGCAATTGAGTATTCCCCTGCAACAAACTTCTGTCCAATGAGCTGTTTATTCAACACACCATATAAACGCTTAGTCTCATTTACATAGCGGTCTATAGCATAGGGAATTTTCTCTGGCGCAAAGCGGTTAAAATGATGATTTTGTCCTAACATAGGACCTAAGCCACCCATTTGCCACATAAGCCATTGTTCCACTTCAACTCGCTCTTGCTCGTCTGTCGGGTAGAACAATCCAGTTTTTCGTCCTAAATACTGCAAAATCGCGCCTGATTCAAATACTGAAATTGGCTCACCACGTGGACCATCTTGGTCAACAATGGCAGGAATTTTATTATTCGGAGAAATTTTCAGGAAGTCTGGTTGAAATTGATCATTTTCTAAAATATTAATTGGGTAAAGGGTGTAATCCAGTCCCATTTCTTCTAAGGCAATTGTGATTTTATGTCCATTGGGTGTGCCCCAATAATATAGATCAATCATTCTATTTTCCTATTCATCGTTATCATGACTGCGTCTTGCGTTATATCATGTTTTAGGTAATACAATGATATTTCCAACACCAAAAAACACATAAAATTTGAGAATAACTTTGGATTAAAACGATATTAAACGTCAGTTTAAGAAAATAGAGCTAAAAGATGAGAGGCATAAAAAAGCACTGCTTTTGCAGTGCTTTTTTTGAGTGTTACTTTTTCTTTTTCGGTCCAAGTAACATACCCATTTGTCGACCTTCCATTTTCGGTGCTTGCTCTACGACCCCTAACTCAGCTACGTCTGCTTCAATTTTTTGCAATTGAGCTAAACCAAGTTGTTGGTGAGCCATTTCACGACCACGGAAACGTAAGGTGATCTTAACTTTGTTGCCTTCTTCAAGGAACTTCAGAATAGCACGAAGCTTAACTTGATAATCACCTACATCAGTTGCTGGGCGTAGTTTGATTTCCTTCACTTGCACTTGATGCTGTTTTTTCTTGGCATCTTTTTGCTTCTGTTTCAGGTCAAACAAGTGCTTGTTGTAATCCATGATTTTACAAACAGGCGGCTCAGCGTTTGCGACAATCTCAACAAGGTCAAGATCTGCATCCTCAGCAGCACGCAGTGCTTCATTTAATGAAACAATTCCTTTTTGCTCACCATCAGCACCGACAAGGCGTACTTCTTTTGCACGGATCTCATCATTAATTGCTGGACGGTTACTCTTTGCACCTTGTTGTTGGTTACGGTCAGGCTGTTTAATCTTTCTTACTCCACAATATACCGGCCACGTTCGGCGACGGCAGATTTCACTAAGTCAATGAAAGCATCCACTGACATAGTACCTAAATTTTTTCCTGAGCGAGTACGTACATTCACTGTACCTTCTTCAACTTCTCGATCACCAAGAACTAACAGGTAAGGAATGCGCTCTAGAGTACGCTCACGAATCTTAAATCCGATTTTTTCATTTCTCAAGTCAGAAATAGCACGAAGACCATTTTCCTTGAGTTTTGCCACAACTTGCTCACTTGCTTCAGCTTGAGAGTCAGTGATATTCATGACACATGCTTGTACAGGCGATAACCAAGGCGGCATAAAACCAGCGTAGTGTTCAATTAGTATACCAATAAAACGCTCAAAACTACCAAGAATTGCACGGTGCAACATGACAGGTTGATCACGCTCGTTTTCTTCAGTTACATAAGAAGCATCTAAACGAACTGGCAAGTTGAAGTCACACTGAATGGTACCACATTGCCATACACGACCAAGACAGTCTTTTAAAGAGAACTCAATCTTTGGACCATAGAATGCGCCTTCACCCGGCTGCAATTCCCATTCAAGACCAGCTGCATCTAAAGCATCTGCCAAAGATTTTTCAGCTAAATCCCAAAGTGCATCATCCCCTACACGCTTTTCTGGGCGAGTAGATAATTTCATTTGAACTTCTTCAAAGCCAAAGTCTTTATAAACATCTAAAGTGAGTTTAATAAAGTCTGCAACTTCTTTACCGATCTGTTCTTTAGTACAGAAGATATGCGCATCATCTTGAGTAAAACCACGAACACGCATAATACCGTGTAAAGAACCAGATGGCTCATTACGATGACAAGAACCAAACTCAGCTAAACGAATTGGTAAATCACGGTAAGACTTTAATCCTTGGTTAAACACTTGAACGTGACAAGGACAGTTCATTGGTTTTACAGCATAGTTACGACTTTCAGAATGAGTCGTAAACATGTTTTCTGCATAGTTTGCCGCATGACCAGATTTCTCCCAAAGCGTAAAATCTACGATTTGCGGAGTTTTGATTTCTTGGTAACCATTGTCTTGCTGAACTTTACGCATGTACTGTTCTAGTACTTGATAAATAGTCCAGCCATTTGCATGCCAGAACACCATACCCGGTGCTTCTTCTTGCATATGGAACAAGTCTAATGCTTTACCAATTTTACGGTGATCACGCTTTTCAGCTTCTTCAATACGCTTGATGTAAGCTGCTAACTGTTTTTTATCAGCCCAGGCAGTACCATAGATACGTTGAAGCTGTTCATTCTTCGCATCACCGCGCCAGTAAGCACCAGAGATTTTAGTAAGCTTGAATGATTTTAAGAATTTTGTGTTCGGTACGTGCGGACCACGACACATATCTACATATTCTTGGTGGTAGTACAAGCCCATTGCTTTTTCTTCAGGCATGTCTTCCACAAGACGTAATTTATATTCTTCGCCGCGGTCAGTGAATACTTTAATGACTTCATCACGCGGTGTCATTTTTTTGATAACGTCATAATCTTGATCGATGAGCTTTTTCATACGCTCTTCAATCGCAGCCATATCATCTAGTGTAAAAGGACGTGGCATCCAGATATCGTAATAGAAACCTTCTTCGATGACCGGACCAATCACCATTTTTGCTTCAGGGAAAAGCTGTTTTACTGCGTGCCCTACAAGGTGTGCACAAGAGTGGCGAATGATCTCAAGACCTTCTTCATCTTTTGGAGTGATAATTTGTAAGGTCGAGTCTTCGGTAATTAAGTCACATGCATCAACTAAGCGATCATTTACTCGTCCAGCAACGGTATTTTTTGCTAAACCAGGCCCAATACTTTGAGCGACTTCCATAACAGATACAGGGTGATCAAAACTCTTTTGATCGCCATTTGGCAATGTGATAATTGGCATAAAAAAATCCTTAAGGAGTGATGCCCTATACGAAGGAGCATTTCACCGCGAGATTATGATCGAGGCAAGCCTCAAAATATAAAAACGGTGTAAATCAAAATTAAAAAACCTGAAAGATTTTACACTTGTTCAAGCCAAGTGAAAACCTTTGTACTCATAAAATCATAAATACATTTTGCTTATACGGTAAACAGCAATAAATGACTTTAATAAAGACCTAGCTAAATTTTCAGAAATACATAAATAGGATAATTATTCATCAGAACTGATTTAAGATGTTGAAAATAGCATTTCTGCTCATTTTCTGACTGGGAGGTATTTCTCTTTAAGACTAAAGCATTAATGCTTTGATTACTATTAAGCCATATTTTCAAAGAATGAATTAAAAAATAGAACATGGAGTTGTTTCACATGGTTAGTGCCTATAACGAATTACCACGCACACCCGCAAACTTTGTTGCGTTATCCCCTCTGCGCTATTTAGAGCGCGCAGCTTATATCTACCCAGACCAAGCTTCTATTATTCATGGCAACCGTCAGATTTCATGGAAACAAACTTATCAGCGCTGCCGTCAATTTGCATCTCAGCTTCAACAATTAGGCATAGTTAAAAATGATACGGTTTCAGTTTTACTACCAAATGTACCAGCAATGATTGAAGCACATTTTGCTGTACCAATGGCGGGTGCTGTTCTTAATACCCTAAATACCCGTTTAGATGCTAAAACCATCGCTTTTATGCTAGAGCATGCTGAAACTAAAGTGCTTTTAGTTGACCCCGAGTTTGTTAATTTAGCAAGAGAAGCTTTATCGCTCATTCCTAACCAACATATTATTGTGATTGATGTTGCTGATGAAGAATATGAAGGCGAAAACCAATTCCTTGGTTCTTTCGAATATGAGGAATGGTTAGCTCAAGGTGATGCCAATTTTGAATGGCAATTACCTGAAGATGAGTGGGATGCAATTAGTTTAAATTACACCTCTGGAACCACTGGAAATCCTAAGGGCGTGGTTTATCATCACCGAGGTGCTTATTTAAATGCGGCTAGTAATATTTTAGCTTGTGGCATGAAACCTCGAGCCGTTTATTTATGGACACTTCCTCTGTTTCATTGTAATGGTTGGTGCTTTGCATGGAGTATTGCAGCAAGTGGCGGAACCAATATTTGTCTACGTAAAGTTGACCCAGAACTGGTGATGCAGCTTATTGCAAAACATAAGGTTGATTACTTCTGTGGTGCTCCAATCGTCCTATCTATGATTATTAATCTGCCTAAGGAAAAGCAGCCAAGCATAGAACATCATGTTGAAGTTATGGTGGCAGGTGCTGCTCCACCTGTCGCTGTCATTGAAGGTATGCGAAATATTGGAATTAATGTCAACCATGTGTATGGTTTAACCGAAACCTATGGACCATCTGCGCTTTGTGCTTCTCAAGCGGGATGGAGCGACCTCTCCATTACCGAGCAAGCGCAACTACACTCTCGTCAGGGTGTACCTTATCCTTTACAAGATAGTATGCGGGTGTTAGATCCTGAAACGATGCAGCCAGTTCCAAATGACGGTGAAACCATGGGAGAAATCATGTTCCGTGGCAATATTGTCATGAAAGGATATTTAAAAAATCCAAAGGCAACTGAGGAAGCTTTTGCAGGTGGCTGGTTCCACACTGGAGACTTAGCGGTTTGCCACCCAGATGGTTATGCAAAAATTACTGACCGCTCTAAAGATATTATTATTTCAGGTGGAGAAAATATTTCATCTTTAGAAGTCGAAGACGTTTTATATAAACATCCAGCAGTTTTAACAGCCGCTGTTGTGGCAAAACCTGACGAACGTTGGCAAGAAGTACCATGCGCATTTATTGAATTAAAAACTGGGGCTAGTGTCACGCCTGAAGAAATTATTGAGCATTGTCAAAAAGAACTTGCGCGCTTTAAAGTTCCTAAAGATGTGGTGATTACTGAAATTCCAAAAACCTCAACAGGTAAATTGCAAAAATTCATCTTGCGCGAATGGGCAAAAGAACGTGCTTAACCTGAACTCTATAAAAATAAAAAAGCGGCGTATCTAACGCCGCTTTTTATTTAAAACTGTATTAACCTTGATCTGACAATAGAGCAACCTGTTGTACATAGTTAATAAATTTCATTTTAGTTGCTTCAAGATCTGCTTCTGCAACTTGCTGGGTTTTATCACGATTAATTCTTAACACATGCTGACGTAAAGTATGTCGCTCGGATGCATTATAGATTTTGCTAAATTCATTGATTGCAGGGTCGCCCTGCTCGATCATACGATCTACCCAACGCATGAGTTGAGCTTGTTTTTTCGCGCCTTGCTGAGGAGTTAAATAAGATAAAATGACTGTCTCATCTTCATTGCGCAAGAGTTTACCAACACGCTGAAACTGACGACGGCGCGCTTCGAATGAACTAATATTCTGAACTTCCAAAAGAGCATCAATTAAACGCTCATCAACAGGAAGTTTTTGAATTTGTTTGATAGAAAGTTGTGCTAACTGCTCACCTAAAGCAGCCATACGTTGAACTGCTTTTTTCTGTTCGGTTTTACTTGCACGTCCTTCTAAAGAATCAAAATCTTCTTCAGTATAACGCTTGGGACGACGTGCCACGATTAATCTGCCTCATAAAATTTTGCGGCGAATAACGCCTGTACTTCATTTAATGCCTGTTCTTCGTCAGTGCCATCAATGACTAAACGTAAAGTAGTCCCTTTACCTGCACCTAACATCAGTAACGACATAATATTCTTTGCATCTACTAAATGATCGCCCTTACCAATTTGAATTGACGAACGAAACTTTGTAGTGACCTCTATCAGTTTTCCTGATGCACGTGCATGTAAACCGAGTTTATTAATTACATCAACAGTTGTGTCTATCATGACCAGTGCTTCATTTCTCTGTGTAAGACCTGAACAGACCATTCTGCCTCAAGTGCTTGTTTTAGTCTATCTACCATATAAACTGAACGATGCTGGCCGCCTGTGCAACCTATTGAAATCGTCATATAGTGACGATGCCCTTCAGCAAATGCCGGCAGCCATTTTTTTAAGAAGTGGAGAATGTCCTCAAACATTTCATTTGCTTGTGGACTTGCTTCTAAAAATTGTTTAACTGGCTCGTCTAAACCAGAAAAGCGGCGTAATTCTAAATCCCAATGCGGATTTGGTAAATGCCGTACGTCAAAAACATAGTCGGCATCTAAAGGAATGCCATGTTTATAACCAAATGACTGCAATATAACAATCAGATTATCTGACTGTCCTAGTTTTGATAGCAAGATATGTTTTAAATCGTGAACACTTTTATCTGTGGTATCAATGTGAACAGTGGCACGAAACTGAATTGGAATCAGCAACTGCTTTTCTTCATGAATACACTGTAAAAGGCTTTTGAAACGATTTGCTAACGGATGTGGACGACGTGAAGCACTAAATCGTGCAATCAAATCTTGATCTTGTGTCGTCAGATAAATCACATCAACCGTACCATGTTTTTGTAATTGCTCAAAAACATGGTCGAACTCTTGCATATCTGCCCGAGTACTTCGTACATCCACCCCTAAAGCAAGCTGCTCAAGATTATTTTCATGATCTAGCTTTGCCACAATTTCAGGCAGCAATGCCAAAGGTAAATTATCAATACAGTAGTAGCCCAAATCTTCTAATACTTGAAGAGCTGAAGATTTTCCTGAACCAGACTGTCCTGTCACGATAAGTATACGCTTCATGGCATGGCTGTCCTTTTATATATTATTGAGGTGTAAAGGCAACTTGTAGATTATCAATTAAGCGCGTTCCACCTAATTTTGCCGCGACAAACAACACAATATCACGATCAAATTGAGAAGCAGCTAACAAATTAGGTTGACGAGCCTCCACATAATCCACAACAAAACCATTGTCTGTCAACAGTGTTTTCAAATCTGCCAAGACTTGTTGTAAATCTTTACCTTGGTGTAATTGCTCTTCGGCTTGTTTTAAACCTTGATAAATGACTGGTGCAACCTGACGCTGTTCAGGAGTCAAGTAACCATTTCTTGAACTCAGTGCCAAACCGTCTTCTGCACGAACAATTGGTACGCCAATAACTTCTAACGGAATATTCAAATCCTGTACAAACTGGCGAATCACTGCTAATTGCTGGTAGTCTTTTTGACCAAAGAAAGCATAATTCGGTTGCACAATATTAAAGAGTTTGGTGACAACCAGTGCCACGCCATCAAAATGCCCCGGACGTGAGCTTCCACATAAATCATCCGTAATTTGACTGACGCTAATGTTAGTTAAGCGAGGTTGTGTACCGTACATTTGTTCAACTGATGGTGCAAAAATAATGTCACAGCCAACATCTGCAAGTAAACGACTATCCTGCTCTAACGTACGCGGATAATTATCAAAATCTTCACCCGGACCAAACTGTGTTGGGTTCACGAAGATACTCACAACCACAACATCACATAACTTTTTCGCTTCACGAACAAGAGTGAGGTGGCCTTCATGTAGATTTCCCATCGTTGGGACAAAACCAATGATTTTACGTGCAGCTCTAGCAGGATTTAAAGAAGCAGCTAAGCCTTGTATAGTGGTTTCTGTTTTCATGAATTACAGCTCAACTTGGAAAGTGTGTTCTTTAGCTGGGAACGACTGATCTTGTACAGCAGCATGAAAAGCTTTAAAAGCATCTAAAATCGCTGTTTCACCAGATTGTTCTTTCATAAAGTTACGTACAAAACGCGCAACTCGACCAAACGTTAGACCTAACATGTCTTGTACAACCAATACCTGGCCATCAGTCGCATTACCTGCCCCAATACCGATCACAGGAGTATTTGGGAACAATTCGGCAATTTCTTGACCTAATTGTGCCGGAACGCATTCAAGTAATAAAACTGCCGCGCCCGCTTCAACCACCGCTGTACAATCGGCAATAAGCTGATCGGCTGCTTCGCGCGTTCTAGCTTGTAACTTGTAGCCACCAAATACATGTACAGACTGCGGGGTTAAACCTAAATGTACACATACAGGCACACCATTACGTGTTAACACTTGGACAGTTTCACTTAGCCATGCACCACCTTCGATTTTGATCATTTGGGCACCAGCTTGCATAACTGTTTTCGCATTCTGCAAAGCATCGTTTAAAGTGGCATAACTCATAAATGGTAAGTCAGTCATAATTAAAGCATGCTGATTACCGCGACGGACTGCCGCTGTATGATAGGCCATGTCTTCAACAGTTACAGGTAAAGTTGAGTCACGCCCCTGAATTGCCATTCCAAGAGAATCACCAATTAAGATCGTATCAATTTCAGCAAGTTCCATTGCTTTTGCCATACTTGCATCGTAACAAGTTAGGCAAGAGAACTTACGTCCTTCGGCTTTAAATTTTCTTAAGTCACTTAGACTAATCATGATGGTATCCTCTACAGGAGTTTGCAGAACGTAATAAGTCCGGCTTTAAGCCCAAGACTCATCAGCAAGTACAGTCAGCGTTGGCTGCTGTATGAGTTCTAAATTTTTAAGTGGCTGATCATTAATATGTAGACCAGCATCTAAATCTAATAAAGGAATCACAACAAAATCTCGTTGTAATATTCCTACATGCGGCACCGTTAAGCGCTCATTTTGTATTTTTTCATTGCCATAAATTAGTAGATCAAGATCTAGAGTTCGCTCCCCCCAATGACGGAGTCTCACCCGCCCAGCTTCCTGCTCAAAACGCTGTAACTGGTCAAGTAAGTCCAGCGGAAGTAATTCGGTTTTTAGCTGAGCGACTGCATTTAGATAATTCGGCTGATCTTGGGGACCCATAGGGGGACTTTGGTAAAGTTTAGATACTTTCACTTCACCAAGAGATTTAAGTTTGGTTATCGCTTCAGATAGAATCTGGCGTGAATCACCTAGGTTACTTCCTAAGCCAATATATGTGGTTACTGTCATTGTGTCGGCCCAAAAATAACTTGGCTCAAATCACGTTGTACCCGCTTGCGCTTTAAAATTGGATGATCACTCATCACATTCGTTTGTGCTGCGGAAGATTTTTCAATAAAACGGTCAATAGACTGCTCTTGTCGTGCACGCTCTTTTTTACCACGACGGCTTCGAGGCTCTGGAACATCAACCAAAGGCTCAATTTCCGTATCAACTTTATTGCTTTCAACAGGCTCAGCAGCAACCTTACGACGACTTTTCGCCTTCTGACGATTATATTGGCTAATCGCAGCTTCTTTTTCGTCGTTTGACATTTCTTGGTAAGCTTCCCACCAGCTTCCCATTCCCTGTGTTGTGTCATCACCTGACTTTTCACGAAGTAATAAGAAGTCAAACCCAGCGCGGAAACGAGCATGGCTTGCCAATGCTTCAATTTGCTGTGGTTTTGGATTAAGCAAACGGGTTTGCATTTCCCAAACTTCACGAATAAAAGTTTCGGCAAAACGAGGAATAACTGTGCGTGTTGCTTGACGTTTTAAAACATCCAAACCTGCTTGAGCACGTGCTTCGGCCGGAACAACGCCTTTTGATAAATAAAAATCACAACGCTCTAAAAATGGCTGCCACAATAAAACCGCATAGAAAAATGCCGGATTAATCGTTTTACCCACCTGAATACGTTGATCAGTATTTTTTGCTGCACGTTGAATAAATGGAGTGAGATCCGGACGAATATCAGCAAAAAGCTGTTTCCACACGCCAAAGTCAATCAACATTGGTAATACGCGTGCCAAATGCCCCATTGTGAAAAGCTTTTGAGACTCATCGTATAAACGGTGTGGTGAAACATCACGAAGTAATTGCGTCATCTCAACATCAAAAATGTCGAGAATTGCCGGATCAATTTTAAAGTTGAGTTTAGCTGCAAAACGTAATGTC
This sequence comes from Acinetobacter sp. FDAARGOS_559, assembly GCF_003940475.1. Classification (NCBI taxonomy): domain Bacteria; kingdom Pseudomonadati; phylum Pseudomonadota; class Gammaproteobacteria; order Moraxellales; family Moraxellaceae; genus Acinetobacter; species Acinetobacter sp. FDAARGOS_559. The sequence continues at coordinate 3,078,655 of NZ_RKJG01000005.1, read as the reverse complement.
CGAAGCATACGCACCGGATCTTCTTCAAAACGTTGCACAGGATCGCCCAATAAACGTAAAGTCTTACTTTTGACATCATCAATTGCTTTACAGAAATCGAGCACAATACCCTTACGCGGCTGGTAGTACAGAGTATTGATAGAAAAATCGCGTCGAGCAAAGTCCTGTTCGATGGTTCCCCAGTTGTTGTCACGTAAAATCATGCCCGAAGCACTGGTCACCGCTTTTTTAGGAGGAGCACGGAAAGTGGCAACTTCGATTAGCTCACGTCCTGAATAGACATGTGCCAATTCAAATCGACGGCCAATAATTCGGCATCGACGGCCAAAAACTTCTTTAATTTGAGAAGGTGTTGCATTGGTGACTGCATCGAAATCTTTAGGATTGAGTCCTAGCATTAAATCACGGACACCACCCCCAACAATATAAGCTTCATAGCCTGCTTTAGTCAGGCTATCGATCACATCTAAAATCGAAGAAGGAAGTTGGGCTGTGGACAAACCACATTTTGACGCTCGCAAGGTTTGCAAAAGACGCTGTCTCCTACGTCAGGACGTAAATAACAAGTTGTCGCTAATCATAGCTCTAACACACACAAAGGGCAATTTGATTCTCTTAGATTGCGCAGGAAATGATAATTGACGAATAGAACTTTTATAAGGCTAAACGTGATTTATTTTTTTCAAAAATGGCTGGTCCAATTCCTTTAACGTTTTTAATTTCGTCAATATTTTTAAAGCTACCGTTCTTTTGTCTGTATTCTACAATCGCTTGAGCCTTTTTCTCACCTATACCTTTTAACTGCTGAAACTCATTTACATTCGCCTGATTCAAATGAATTTGCCCTGTAGAGTCATTAAAATTTTTAGTTTGAGAAATTTTAGAACCATTAGAATGAGAAAACTTAGAGATGTTTAACTTTTGGTCATACATCTGCTGTTTAGCCTTCCATTCTTGAAAGTTTTTGTCAAAAGATTGAGCGTAAACCGAAGGTGAAATTACTCCCAAGCACAAAATTATTAAAACAAAATACTTATTTTTCCAAAATCTCATGCTGTATTGCATGTGGTTTTTCCCCTGATTTTAATTGTCGTTTTGCCTGATTCCACAATTCATCCATTTCGGACAAGGTCATGTCTTCCAATGTTCTTTGCTGTTTTATGGCTTGCTCTTCAATAAAAGCAAAACGACTTCTAAATTTATGTATGGTTGATAAAAGTGAACTTTCACTTGAAATGCCAAGTTTACGTCCTACATTGACTAATGAAAACAGGCAGTCTCCAAATTCATCTTGAATTTCTTCACTATTTTGATTTTTAAGTGCCTCTTTAAACTCATCTAATTCTTCTTCTAATTTTGTATAAGCATCTTCTACCGTTTCAAAATCAAACCCAACTTTTGCAACATTTTTTTGAATTTCCTGCGCCTGAGATAGTGCTGGTCCATGTTTAATTTCATCTAATCTTGATTGTGGTTTTCCTTGCTTTTCTTGTTGTTTAATTTGTTTCCATAACTCACTTACTTGTTCTGGTGTTAAGTTGTTAAATTGGTCTGCTTGAAAAACGTGCGGATGGCGTCGTACTAATTTTTCGCTAATTGCCTCAACCACATCTTGAAAATTGAACGCCCCCTGCTCGCTAAACATTTGCGATTGAAATACCACTTGTAATAACAGATCACCCAATTCATTCCGAATTTCATTAATGTCACCTTGACGAATGGCAGCCTCGACTTCATATGCCTCTTCAATCGCATATTTAGTCAGTGACATTGGAGTTTGCTCTTGGTCCCACGGACATTTTTCACGTAGCTCTTGCATAATTTTAAGCAATTTATCCATGTAACCCTCAAGTTCAAAAAATTGGTCAGTAACTTTAAAATCTTAATTTGCTATGATCAAAATTAAAGCGGCAAATCATTCGTCATATTGTAACGATAAAGAGAAAAAAAGATGAAACATAGCATTCTGATTAGTGGCGCAGCTCAAGGTATTGGAGCAGAAATTGCACGGGTATTTTATCAGCGGGGTTATAAAGTCGGCATTTATGACATTAATGAGTCGCTTGCTCAAAATTTAGCGCAGGAATTAGGGCCGAATGCATGCGCAGGGTATCTAGATGTCAGTGACTACAGCCAGTGGCAACATATATTAAAAGAATTTACCGACTGGGCTGGCGAGCTTAATATTTTGGTGAATAACGCAGGGATTTTATATTCCGGAGCCTTTGAAAATATCGATATCAAGTCACACCAAAGAACAATCAATATTAATGTAAACGGCGTAATCAATGGTTGCCATGCTGCACTCCCTTATTTAAAGCAAGCTTCTTTTGCACGAGTCATTAATCTCTCTTCAGCTTCTGCAATTTACGGGCAAGCTGACCTCATTTCTTATTCGGCCAGTAAATTTGCAGTGAGAGGAATTACCGAAGGTTTAGATGTGGAATGGAAAAAATACGGTATTCGTGTTTTAGATGTGATGCCTTTATTTGTACAAACCGCAATGGTCAACAATATGGATGCAGGCTCTATTCAAAACATGGGAGTCGATTTAACGCCTAATGATATTGCTCAACAGGTACTTTCACTTGTAGAGAAAAAAGCTCATTTCTGGACACCGACTCACACTCCAGTTGGTATAAAAACCAAACTGCTTTATCAACTCTCAACAATAAGTCCCCAGTTTTTAAATCGCTTGACGAATATCTATCTATCAAGAAAGTAGCTTATAAAAAAGGCCGTCAATTGACTGCCTTTTTCTCAATTTAGTTAAACACCTTGTATCATGCGTCGTGCGCTAATAATCCCCGGTTGTTGCTCTAAACGAGCTAACAAACGTGAAAGCTGAGCCAAGCCTTTGACCTCAATGAGCAACTTCATATTAGCAATACCATCTGCCTCAGAAATTGTGTTCACCTGACGAATATTAATCTGGTCAGAGAAAATCACTTGAGTTAAGTCTTTGAGTAAGCCACGACGATCATAAGCCTCAACTACAATTTGAACACTTTGACCACGAGTTGGCTGCATTTCCCAATCCGCTTCAACAGCACGTTCTGGCTCTTGCTTGATCATGCGTTGATAATCAGAACACAAGACTTTATGAATACTTACCCCACGGTTCAACGTGATATAACCGGCAATTGATTCACCATGAACTGGTTGGCAACACTGCGCAATATGTAGCTCAACATTGTCTAAACCATCAATTAAGATGCCATGCGCAGACAGAGTATGGCTGGCACGTGGGTTTAATGTTGGTTTAAGTACCAGTTCAGGCTCATCCTGGTCCAGATGCATTTGACGATTAATCTGATTAATCAGGGCATGCAAACTAATATCGCCGCTGACCAGACTAACCAAAATATCATCCCCTGTTTTCACATTAAAATGTGACGAGTAATCGTTGAGATCAATACTCTTAGGGTGAATCGCCAATCGAGACAATTCTTTGTTGAGTAACTCACGACCAACTTCAAGGTTCTTACTACGGTCTTGCTGTCTGAACCAATGACGTAATTTGTCACGGGCACGAGCTGTCTTGATATAACCTAAAGAGTTCACCAACCAGTCACGGTTAGGCTCACGATCTTTCTTGGTTAAAATCTCAACCTGCTCACCTGTTTTTAGCGTATAGGTTAATGGTACATAGCGCTGGTTAACACGCGCTGCATAACATTTGTTTCCAACCTCTGTATGCACATGGTAAGCAAAGTCTAAAACTGTTGAGCCACGTGGTAGTTCTTTAATATCACCATCACGACTAAAGACATAAATCTTTTCAAAACCTTCAAAGTCTTGAAGCTGATCAAAACCTTCCGTCTCATCTTCATTTTGATGTACTGTTGTTTCATTACGTTCTTGATAATGTTCCAAAACAGCACGAAGCGAATGCAAACGGTGGTTAAAAGAGTGGTCGGTATTCTTTGAACCTTCTTTATAGTTAAAGTGCGAACATACCCCTAACTCTGCTTCGTCATGCATCTCATGAGTACGGATTTGTACCTCTAAAGATTTATTCTCAGCAATAACAGCAGTATGTAATGAGCGATAACCATTGGCTTTCGGGTTAGTAATATAGTCATCGAACTGATGTGGGATATGACGCCAAATCTGATGAACAATACCTAATGAGTGATAACACTCAGGTACGCTATTCACCAATACACGTAAAGCACGAATATCATAAAGCTGATCGAAACTTAGGTTTTTGCTTTTCATTTTTCGATAAATCGAATAAATGTGTTTTGCTCGACCTGTAATTTCAGCTTCAATACCATGCGCCGCCAATTCACTTTTTAAACGGTCTATCACGAACTGGATATAATGTTCACGCTCAAGACGTTTTTCATTGAGTAATGAAGCAATCTCTTTATAACGGTCTGGCGCCAAATAACGAAACGCTAAGTCTTCAAGTTCCCACTTCAGCTGTGCAATACCAAGGCGATGCGCTAATGGCGAATAAATAGTTAAAATTTCACGCGCCACACGCTCTTGACGTTCACGTGATGAGTTTGCCAACTCACGTAAAGAGTAAGTACGTTCAGCTAACTTAATTAAAACGACACGAACATCTTCGGTCACTGAAATCAGCATTTTATAAATGCCGCTTAAATGTTCCCGTTGGTTGTTATTAAAATGGTCTTCTAGTCGTTTATTTTTTTCAATAAGCTCTGAAAGCTTACCCATTGCCAAAGTACCTTTGACAAGGTTATAAACTTGCTCACCAAACTTTCGCTTTACTTCTTCTATATCAGTAATGTCCTCACGAACACTACGATAAAGCATTGCAGCAGATAAAGTATCTTCATCTACATGTAAATGCGCCAGAATATCAGCCATTCCAACACCAGTAGCAAATGTATTGGAACGATGATTAACCGTTGAATCTAACTCTTTTTGTAGGGTTAAATGCGCAACCTCTTCGAGTTGTTTAAGCTCTGCCCCATCTAATATTTCACGAACCCGATCCAACCATGAGGCTAAACCGACTTGTGTTTCGGCGGCATGCTCTACAGTCGTTTCCTCTGACAACTCAGTTAGTTGTTCAGGTAACTGTTCACGTACTGTGACCATACCATTCTCCTGGATATGTAACTCATGTTTTTAATCGTTTATCTCTTGAATTTTCTCAAATAAAGCAATCGATTCAACATGTTCTGTGTGCGTAAACATGTCCATAACCGCTGCTTTTTTTAACTGGTAACCATGTTGAACCAAAACACCTGCATCCCTTGCTAATGTTGCTGGATTACATGATACATAAACGATTCTTTTTGCTCCAAAGTTCGGTACATACTGCATAATTTCATATGCACCAGCACGAGGAGGATCAATCAATAATGCATCAAATCCTTGATTTGCCCAAGAATGATGCGAAAAATCTTTTGTTAAATCTTGTGAAAAGAAGCTTGCTTGCACCAGATTATTACGCTTTGCATTATCTGTTGCCCGCTGCACCATTTCTTCACTTGCTTCCACACCTACAACCTGACCCTTTGCACCAACACATCGTGCAAGTGGAAGCGAAAAATTACCTAACCCACAAAACAGATCTAGTACTCTTTCACCCTGTTGCAATTGAAGCAATTCACATGCCAATTGCACCATTTGTTCATTTACTGTGGCATTGACCTGCGTAAAATCCAATGGCGAAAAAGCAAAATTTACATCAAATGCATTTAAAGCATAATGTAATCGCATAGCTCCTTGTTCTTCATCAATACGACGAAGACTTTCGGATCCTTTAGGTTGCAAATACAACTGCCAGCCTTTGTGTAACGCAAATTGTCTTAATTGGTTGACATCAGCATTGTTTAGTTTTTCGATATGGCGAACTAATAAAGATGTTTCATGATCACCTTTTGCTAATTCTACATGACCAATATGCGCTTTGCCTTTTAGACTTTGGAGTAAATTACGCAATTCTGGCAGACTATCTGATAACTTTTTATCCAAAACGCTACAAGTATGGATAGATGTTAAACGATTACTATGATGCTCACGGAAACCTAGAATCAAACGGTCCTGTTTTGGTAAATAGCGCACACCTATTCGAGCACGACGGCGATAATCACTTTGCAAAGAACGAATTGGTTCTAACCATTGTTCAGGCTGAATACCAGCAAAGTGTTGCAAGTGTGACTGAAGGACATTTTGCTTTAAACGGATCTGCTCATCAGGGTGGATGTGCTGCATGCTACACCCCCCGCAAATACCATAATGAGGACAAACTGCCTCTACACGATTTGCTGAAGGTTCTGCTAAAAGCGCTACCATTTCAGCTTCTTCAAGCCGCTTAGCCTCATGCGTAATTTGGGCTTTTACTGTTTCTCCAGGCAACGCATAACGAATAAACACTTTTTTACCATGCTTATCTGCTGGATGGTCTGGATGAGAACCATAATGCGCAATTCCCCGCCCCTCATGAGAAAGAGTTTCAACCTGAAAAATATATTCGGGTTGTTGAGGTTTACGAGATTTGGCTTGCTGTTTCAAAGAATGAACCTAAAAATTTAAAGGATTAAAATAGTGGAACGTAAATTCGGTATGTTTCGATGTACGTTGCCACACCTCAAGAAAATCGGCTTGCTGAGGCATAGTCTGTAAATACTCAATACTCGAACTAATCCAGTGGTTATGCTCATCTACATTCATTTGGCCTTTGAGCAATAGCCAACGCAAATAAATAAACCATGTATTGAGCACATCACCTTCACAATAACTGGTTAACTTTAACCATTGTTCTGTACGTACATATTCAGGCACATAATAACCCGACTCACCACGTTTACCTGGTAAACCTAAAATACAGGCTACATCATCGAGTTTCTGGAAATTACGGCCATTAAACATTGCCATAACATCCATTAAATCAATATGACGGTGGTGATAACGGTTTTGGTAATTATTAAAACGCTTCTGACTATCAAGCTCGCCTTGATCAAATAACCCGGGTGCCGAAAGACCATGATACATGGCACGGAACAAAATGACGGGCAAATCAAATTGCGAACCATTCCAGCTCACTAAAGTTGGATGACGCTTATCAAAAATGGATAAAAATTTCTGTAAAATTTCAGCTTCCGAATAGTGTTCCCGACTAAAAGAAAATAATCTGAAACCTGATTCATCAATCCACAAACCAGAAATACAAACGATTTCATGTAAAGGCAAACGCTGAAAATCCATGCCGGATTCTTGGCGACGGATTTTTGTGAGTGCCTGTTCAACATCTGCCTCTGGCAAATCAAGATGATATAAATGCGCTCCCGCTTTTAAATCAGTTAAAGTTTCAATATCAAAAACTAAAGTAGGAAAACGCATTTTTTCTCTCAATTATGAGTCATCAGTCCTGTACTGAGAACAGGCCTGTAGACAAGTAGCGATCACCACGGTCACAGATAATGCAAACAATCACAGCATCTGGATTTTCTTCTGCAATTTTTACTGAAGCCCATACCGCCCCGCCAGAAGATGTACCTGCACTAATTCCTTCCTCACGTGCTAAACGGCGAGCCGTTTTTTCCGCTTCAATTTGCGGAATATCCATAATTTGATCAACACGCTTTGGTTCGAAAATTGTAGGTAAATATTCTTGTGGCCAACGGCGAATACCGGCAATATTTGAACCTTCAGAAGGTTGTAAACCAATAATTTGAATATCTGGATTTTGTTCTTTTAAATACTTAGAAACACCCATAATGGTACCGGTTGTACCCATTGAACTTACAAAATGGGTAATCTTTCCACCTGTTTGTTTCCAAATTTCAGGACCAGTCGTAAGGTAATGAGCTTCCACATTATCTGGATTGCCAAACTGATTGAGGACTAAACCTAGACCTTCAGCTTGCATTTGCAAAGCCATATCTCGTGCAGCTTCCATATTCGGCGCTTCAATCAATTCTGCGCCATAAGCACGCATGGCGTCCTTACGCTCCTGACTTGAATTCCCTGGCATAATCAGTTTCATTTTATAGCCGCGCATCGCTGCAACCATAGCTAAAGCAATACCGGTATTACCACTGGTAGCTTCAACCAATGTATCACCTGGTTTAATTTGACCACGCTTTTCAGCCTGCATAATCATGTTATATGCAGGACGATCTTTTACAGAACCTGCTGGATTATTACCTTCCAATTTTGCTAAAACCGTTGCCTGCGTATGACAAGCCAAGCGCTGCAAACGGACCAGAGGTGTTTTACCTACATAGTGATCTAACAAAAATTCGTCGGCTAAAAAATCAGGTTGTGTATTACTCATGATCAACACCTAAATCGGGGTGGCACTATTGTATGAAAAAATGATCGGTACTGCATCCATTTCACTATGCTTTTTAATGAAAGTGATTAAAGCCCAGTCAGTTATAAAATGCCGTCTGTTTTAAAATAAAGCGTGATAATATGCCCTACAGAGAGATCAATCTGATGTAGCTATGTCTAATTTCAATAAAACCTTATCGAAACGCTTACGTCTGAATCATGCATATGGGCAATTAATTGCTCTTATTTTTGTGCCCATTATGATTTTAACGTGTGTTGGGGCTTTTCTGGTTTTAACTGAAACATCACGTTCTGCAAAGCAACAACAATTGCATCATGCCTCAGCGATTTTGGCACGCTACAATCAAATTGCTAAAGATCTCTACACATTAGTAGAACTACAACCAGACGAATATGATCATGCTCAACATATTATGCAAAGTATGTTTAGCGAGAAAAATCTAAAGCGTGCTGCTTTAATTGATAGTAATGGTCAGACTTATTTAAGTATCGGTTATCGAGATAATCGTTACTGGCCTAACTTCACACAAAACAATAACTTTTTTGGTCCGATCTCTTATAACCATAATAATATTTATGGAGTCCGTATCATTGATACCGCAGGGAAGCCCCCTGTCTGGCTCTTGATTGAAATGGATAATCAACCACTTGAATTAGCGCGTTATCGCATTTTGATTGCTTTAGTCATTACTGGCCTGATGACTTTATTATTACTTTTGCTCTGTCTTAACTTTTATTCTCGCCGCTGGATTGCACCCATGTATGAAATACGTATGCAATTACAGCGTCTCAATGCAGACACTTTAGACCAACACATCGTGATTAACAGTTCCGGTGAGTTAAGATTACTCCAGCGCGATATCGCAAACGTGGTGAAACGCTTACACTTTAGTTTTTTAGAGTTAAAAGAACATACCGAGCAAACAGAAGAAGACTTACGCAGAACTTTAGATACTTTAGAAGTTCAAAACATTACTTACCGTCAAGCACGCGACCAAGCCATTTCATCTAATCAGGCAAAATCGGTTTTTCTTGCCAATATCAGTCATGAACTTCGTACACCGCTTAATAGTATTGATGGCTTTATTCATTTATTACTTCGCCAACAAAATTTAAGTAACGAACAGAACCTTTATTTACAAACTATTCGCAAGTCCTCCGCCCATTTATTAGCATTAATTAATGATGTATTAGATTTCTCAAAAATTGATGCAGGTAAACTGGAACTTGAAACAGCACCTTTTGACTTAGAAGAAGCTGTATTTGATGTCATGGATATGTTGTCACCTTTGGCTGCACAAAAGCATATTGCCATGGCTTTTTATTATGCAGATAACATTCCTCAACAGGTAATTGGTGATGCTTTACGCTTTAAGCAAATTTTGACCAATTTGATTTCCAATGCCATCAAGTTCACGCCAGACGGTGAAATTATTGTTCGTGTACGTATGGAACATGATGACATCGGTCAGTGCTTGCTTCATTTTAGTGTTCAGGACAGTGGTATTGGTTTAAGTGGTACAGACCGTAAAAAATTATTTGAGTCGTTTTCGCAAGGCGATGCATCTGTTACCCGCCAATTTGGTGGTACAGGCTTAGGTCTGGCAATTTCTAAACAATTGGTTCATCTCATGCATGGCCAAATTGGCTTTGAAGATAACCAAGAACGTGCTCCAACAGAAAAAGGTTCAACATTCTGGTTTACTGCACAGTTTGCTGTAGATGAAGAACATGAGATTGAACATCCTCACTTCGAACATTTACAAGTGGTGTCTTATTTAGCTCACCCTGCAACAGCGAGTGTTTTACGCTACTATCTTGAAAATTATCAAGTACCACATATTGAAACTCAATCTATTCTGGACTTGTTTAGCCGCTTAAAACATCTCGACCAGAAAGACAATACATGGCTCATTGTTGATCATAGTGGTGATACTGAAGCTCTACTCAAAGAAATTCGTAGCCGCTATCAAGGTAACTTAGCAGTTTACGGCTATCAAATGACGCTTGAGCCAAACATGCTCACCGAATATCGCGCTCGCCCACTTTATCAACCATTAAGCCGCAGTGGCCTCATTCAATTATTAAGTGACCAACCTATCTTTGAAGAGGAACAACAAGACTTTAATGGACAGGGGTTACATATTTTGGCGGTTGATGACCATTTACCTAACTTAATTGTTTTAGAAGCATTATTAGGTGAGTTAAATGTCAAAACTACTAAGGCCTTAAGTGGACAAGAAGCGCTTAATATTATTCAAGAAAGAATTGATCAGAAACTTAAACCATTTGATTTGGTATTTATGGACATTCAAATGCCGGTTATGTCGGGCATTGATACCACACGTGCGATCCGCTCTTTAGAATCCACTTTAGATGGGGAAATGCAACTTCCAATTATTGCTCTAACAGCCCACGCGCTTGCAGATGAAAAGCAAAAGCTTCTTAAAGTTGGTATGAATGACTATGTCACCAAACCAATTCAAATGGAGCAAATCATTCAAATTTTAACGCAATGGACGAAAAACAACTTTACTGCGCAAAATCTAGCTAAAGATCATCATGTGGTTGCAGAAGCATTAGATCCAGAAATTTTAAATTGGCAGCAAAGTTTACAACTGGCAGCAAACAAAGAAGATTTAGCTCAAGATCTTCTCAAAATGTTGGTAGATAGCTTCCCAACCGAGCTAGAAGAAATGCAACAACTCATTGAGCTTGAAGACTTTCCTCAGCTTGAGCATGTACTACACCGTCTTTATGGTGCTACACGCTATGTAGGCACACCAAAACTTCAACAAGTGACAGGTGACTTTGAACAATTTATTTCTACGCTACGCAAAGAACGCCGTAGAGCTGACGATGGCTTCATTGAAGAAGTCATGAGACGTTTCGATGAATTAGGTCTCGTCATTAAAGAAGTTGAGAGTGCAGCTCATCAAATTTTAGTCATACCAGATTAAATAATAGTTGCTAAATAGGCATGACTGACCTGTCATGTTTCCAATTTCCAGCCATGCTATGCTCCGCTTATCGATAAAAAAATAAGCGGGAATTTCATGGCACTATTACGTATTGAGAAAAATAATGGCATTGCAACAGTTTATCTAAACCGTCCTGATAAACGTAACGCTATGAGTTTTGCTCTACTCAAAGAACTCGTAACAACGGCTAAAGCTATACAAAAAGACCGAGATATCCGCTGTGTAATTTTGACGGGTGAAGCACAAGTGTTTAGTGCTGGTATTGATTTATCTGACTTAAACAATCCTAAGAACTCTGCATTTGCCATTTGGGAACTTGTTAAACCAGGACAAAGTCTTTTCCAAAAAGCCTTTCTTATTTGGCAAAATTTGCCCGTCCCTGTTATTGCCGCTCTTGAAGGTTATTGTTTTGGGGCAGGTATGCAACTTGCACTAGCTGCCGATATCCGCATTGCCCACCCAGACACTAAAATGTCGATTATGGAAAGCCGCTGGGGCTTAGTACCCGATATGGGACTTACCCGTTCGCTCAAAGGCTTGATTGGAGTTGACCTTGCAAAAGAGCTGACTTTAACTGCCCGTGTTTTTGATGGAAATTATGCAAAAGATATTGGACTTGTGACTCACTTAAGTGAGAACCCATTAGAAAAAGCAAATGCGATCGCTTCGGAAATGTTACAGCGCTCACCTGATGCATTGACTGCTGCAAAACGTGTACTAGATGCAATGGAACATCAACCAGAAAAATCATTACGCTTAGAAAAAATCTGGCAACTTAAATTATTACTTGGTAAAAATAGCAAACTTGCTCGTAAAAAAGACAAACATCCGGAAGTTAAATTTTTACCACGCCAATATAGATAAGAGCTTTATTATGAATTTTGATCGTAATACTCCTATTGCTTTTTTAGGCATAGGTCTTATGGGAAGCCGTATGGCAAGCCGTCTTATACAAGCCGGCTTTCAGGTCGCAGTATGGAATCGAACAGCATCTGCTTGTGAAGAACTTATTGATATTGGCGCACATGCACTCGATCTTTCCAACATCGGACAGTACCCACTCATTTTAACTTGCCTAGCCGACGATAAAGCTGTGCAAGCAGTATTTGATCAAATTCAAACAAACTTAAAAGCGGGTCAGGTCATTGTCGACTTCTCAAGTCTCTCTGTTGCTGCGACAAAAGCACTTGCTCAGGCTGCTGCTTCACAAGATGTGATATGGATTGACTCCCCTGTTTCAGGCGGTACAGCTGGGGCAGAACAAGGCACGCTAGTCATTTTTGCAGGTGGCGATGCTCAAACTATTGAAGCTTTAAGTCCTGTTTATAATGTTCTTTCCCAACGTGTCACAAGAATGGGAGATACAGGCACAGGACAAGCAACTAAAATTTGCAATCAACTCATTGTGGCAGCAAACAGCGCCTTGATTGCCGAAGCAGTTGCACTGGCAGATCGGGCGGGCGTAGATACCACTTTACTCGCTCCTGCCCTAGCTGGCGGATTTGCCGACTCAAAACCTTTTCAAATACTGGCACCACGTATGGCGACTCATACTTTCGAACCTGTTCAGTGGAAAGTTCAAACATTATCGAAAGACCTTAACAACGCAGTAACATTGGCTAACAATGTTAATTTAGACATCCCCGTTGCACAAAAAGCTCTATTACAGCTACAAACTCACCAAAAAAATGGCTTTGCTGAGAAAGATTTAGCTACTATGATTCAAGTAGTAGAGCAATAATAAACGGAGTTTGTGTATGGGTCGTCTTGCCGTTAACTTATCCATGATTTTTACCGAAGTTCCTTTAATTGAACGCTTTGCATTAGCCCATGCAGAGGGCTTTGAACATGTAGAAATTCAATTCCCATACGAGCTTGCCATTTCTGATATTCAAGACCAACTTGAACGTTACAACTTAAATTTATGTTTAATTAACGTTCCTGCTGGTGACCTTATGCAAGGTGGAAATGGCTTAGCAGGTATACCGGGTCAAGAGGCAGCATTTCGTGAAGCATTACAGTTAGCAATTCGCTATGCCACAGCATTAAAAGTACCACGTGTTAACATTTTGGCAGGCAAGCAACCTCAAGACTCTGACTTACTTCCTTGCCTTAAGACACTTGCAAGCAACTTAAAATTAGCCTGTGATTTACTGACAGAACACGATATTGAACCTGTATTTGAAATGATTAATGGCACAGATATGCCACGCTTTTTGGTACAGAACATTGCCCAAGCCCAAGAAATGCTAGAAGCAGTCAATCACCCTGCCTTAAAAATGCAATATGACTGTTACCATATGGCAATGATGGGTGAAGATGTACTTGAAGGGTTACAAGAAAATATTCACCAGATTGGCCATATTCAGTTTGCAGATTGTCCGGGACGCCATGAACCCGATACAGCTCAAATACCGTATGAGCAAATTTTTTCATGGATTAAGCAAAGTGCTTATGAGGGCTATATTGCGGCAGAATATAAACCTAAAAATGGCTCAAATCAGTCATTTACATGGAAAAAGAAATATTTTTCCGATGATGTAAATATATAAACTGTTACTAGTTTTGTTTGAAATTCTGAGTGAAAACCACTATATTAGATAGTGAGTAATTGTCAGGAAAATATACCCTATATGAATTTAGAACCATCGCCCAGCGTGTCTAATTCTCACGATTTCGCAATGAACACCTCAAATAAAGACGTACAAGCTTGTCTTAAAGTCGTCCATGACGCTTTAGTTGATGTAAAAGCAAAAGATATTCTACAGTTAGATGTTAGTTCTATTAGCAATGTTGCTGATGCTATTGTCATCGCGAGTGGTACTTCTACTCGTCACGTCAAAGCACTTGCTGACAATGTTGCAGAAGAAGCTCGAAAAGCTGGTTTCCGCCCGATTGGCGTTGAAGGCGAACGAGATGCCGAATGGATCTTAATCGATCTTGGCTTTGTTGTAGTACATGTGATGCTACCAACTGCCCGCAAATTCTATGATTTAGAAAGCTTATGGCGTACTGCTCCAGAGTCGGTCGCATAAAATTTTGCTTTTAAAAAAAGCGGCTCTTTTGAGCCGCTTTTTGTTTATATACTTACTCAAACTTTTATTATTTAAACAGCCACCCTTACTCTCACTTCCTATGAAAAGCTGTTAACTCAACAAAACTTTAATAACACTAACAAGCAAGTCATCACTCTTATTTAAAATTGACATGACAAATTGTCAGAATTCCAGCACTATACCAATTCTTATAGTCTCATCAATAAATAGCATAACCGGAGCACTAAAAAGTGAAGATACTCATTACAGGCGCCAATACAGGAATTGGCTTTGCCACAGCCGAACAACTTGTAAAACAAGGACAACATGTCATTTTGGCATGCCGAAATTCTCAAAAAGCGTTAGAGGCACAAAACAAACTACGCTCACTCGACCAAGGACAAGTCGATGTCGTTTCTCTTGACTTAAATAGCCTTGAATTAACTCAAAAAGCTGCCGAAGAAATTACAGATAAATATGGTAGCCTTGATGTACTTATTAATAATGCCGGTCTATTTTCAAAAACAAAGCAACTCACCGTAGATGGGTTTGAACAGCAATTTGGCGTTAACTATTTAGGTCACTTTTTATTAACTCAAAAACTACTCCCCGTTTTAAAGCAGTCTCCTCAAGCACGTATTATTCATCTAGCGTCTATTGCTCACTGGGTTGGCTCAATTAAGCCTAATAAATTTCGTGCGGAAGGTTTTTACAATCCCCTGTTCTATTATGGACAATCCAAGCTTGCAAACTTACTGTTCAGCAATGCATTAGCTGAACAACTAGCAGATAGTTCAATTACCAATAATGCATTACACCCCGGTGGTGTTGCTTCCGATATTTATCGCGATTTACCAAAACCAGTTTATGCAGCCATGAAAGTAGGTTTAGTTCCAACCTCGGTTCCTGCAAAGCTCATTACAGAAATGGCGACTGGCGACACATGGCAAAACCGCAATGGTGAATATGTCAGTGCGCATATGCCTGACTGGAAATCTTCTCATGCCAAAAACCAGCAATTAGCACGCGACCTCTATCAGCAATCTATGACTCTAGTGGAAAAGTTCCTCTAACCTTCAAAAAATAAAAAACCACCCGAAGGTGGTTTTTTATATCAAAGCAACTTAGTGGCCTGTACCGTTAATTGCTTTCGTCATATCTTCAACAACTTTCTTAGCATCACCAAAGATCATCATTGTTTTTTCGTTATAGAACAAGTCATTATCAAGTCCAGCATAACCTGTCGCCATAGAACGTTTAATCACCATGATTGTACGTGCTTTATGTGCTTCAAGAATCGGCATACCATAAATTGGTGAACCTGGGTCATCTTTTGCAGCAGGATTCACAACGTCGTTTGCACCAATAACAAGTACTACGTCAGTTGCTGGGAAGTCTGAGTTGATCTCATCCATTTCCAAGATGTCTTCATATGCTACGTCTGCTTCAGCAAGCAATACGTTCATGTGACCAGGCATACGACCTGCAACCGGGTGAATTGCGAAACGGACGCGAACACCTTGTTCTTTTAGAATTTCACATAACTCTTTTACAGCATTTTGTGCACGACCTTGCGCCATACCATAACCCGGTACAATCACAACGCTGTCTGCATTTGACATTAAGAAGCCAGCATCATCAGCAGAACCTGAACGGTAGTTACGCTGAACTTGTTCACCTTTAGCAGCTGTAGAAACTGCTGCACCACCCATTGCACCACCAAACAATACGTTGATGATTGAACGGTTCATTGCTTTACACATGATGTATGACAGAATCGCACCAGATGAACCCACAAGTGAGCCCGCAACGATCAACATGTTGTTTTCAAGGGTAAAACCAATACCTGCTGCTGCCCAACCAGAGAACGAGTTAAGAAGCGATACCACTACAGGCATGTCACCACCACCTACCGGTGCAATCCATACCCAGCCAAATGCAAGTGCAAGTGCGGTCATTGCCCAGAAAGCAGTCATGTTGCCAGTTGTGAAGAAGTAGAAACCACAAGCCAACATCGCAACAAAGATAAGTGCTTGAACAGGTTTAACCCATGCACCAGAGATTGTTTTAGCCCATTTTTTCGCAGCCAATTTACCGTAAGCAAACACAGATGCCGTAAAGGTAATCGCACCAACGAAACAACCAACAAACAATTCAAATAGGTGAACCTTACTCATGTGTGCATGTTGCACGCCAGCCGCTGTTAATGCTGCCTCATTTTGAGCAAACAATGCTGTAAGCTGGTTGTTATGCAAAATTGCTGCAACTGCAATCAAAACCGCAGCCAAACCCACCAATGAGTGCATAAGTGCAACAGTTTCAGGCATTTGAGTCATGGGTACAGTACGTGCACGTGCAATACCCACAATCGCACCAAGCACCATTGCACCACCAATCATCCAAATAACTGGGTTATTGGCAACAAAGAAGGTTGTTACAACTGCAATCGCCATTGCGATCATACCGTAACGGTTACCTTGAATTGCTGTTTTAGGACCAGATAGGCCGCGAAGCGTCAAGATAAAGAGAATTGCGCCTACAAGGTACAACCAGTTTGCATTTGCTTGAATAAATTCCATGTCAAAGCCCTCTTATTTCTTTTGCTTAGGCTTGAACATTTCCAACATGCGTGCAGTTACTGCGAAGCCGCCGAAAATATTAATGCTTGCTAAAAATACTGCAATCGCACCAAGTACGCTCACAACATTCACACTTTGAAATGCAACATTTGCATCTACACCAAGTACAGGCAGGCCAACTGTTTGTAACATCGCACCAACAACAATAATCGATGACAATGCGTTGGTTACCGCCATAAGTGGCGTGTGCAAAGCTGGTGTAACACCCCAAACAACGTAATAACCTACGAAGATGGCAAGGACGAAAATTGTAATAGTTTCAACCATGAGAAATCTCCTTAACCACGCTTAAGCAGCACTTGACCGCCATGAGTGACCAATAGGGCTTTTTGGATTTCGTCTTCTTGATTAATCGCAAAGTTTTTCTCTTTGTCGAATAAAGTCTCTACGAAATTAAAAACGTTACGTGCATATAATGCAGAAGCTTCTGTCGCAACAGTGGCTGGAATATTTGGAATACCCAAAATTTTTACACCATTTTCAGTGACAACAGTTTCGCCAACTTTAGAACCTTCAACGTTACCGCCTGTTTCAACTGCCATATCTAAAATGACAGAGCCTGGTTTCATTTTGGCAACAGTTTCAGCTTTGATCAGACGCGGTGCATCACGGCCTGGCAACAATGCTGTTGTAATCACGATATCGGCATTCGATACAGCTTTATCTACAATCGCAGCTTGGTCTTTGATGTATTGCTCACCCGGCATCCAGCCATAACCATTTTTTGCTGCATCTGCTGCACGTTGCTGTTCTTCTTCAGACATTGGTACGTCTAACCACTTACCGCCTAAAGACTCAACCTGATCTTTTGCCGTTGGACGTAAATCTGTTGCTTCAACAATTGCACCCAAACGTTTTGCAGTAGCAATCGCTTGAAGGCCTGCCACCCCAACACCCATAATCACAACACGTGCAGGCTTTACAGTACCAGCAGCAGTCATAAGCATTGGGAACATGCGTTGATATTCAGCAGCTGCAAGCAAAACTGATTTATAACCAGCTAAGTTTGCTTGAGAAGACAACACATCCATGTTTTGTGCACGAGAAAGCGTACGAGGAAGCAATTCCAGAGCAAAAGCAGACACTTGCTGATTCGCAAATTGGTCTAGCTCGGTATTACGATAAGGATCAAACATTGCTACAACAGTTGTATTTGCTGCAAGTTTTTGAATTTCCCCGCCTTGTGGCGCACGAACTTTCAAAATAATTTGACTACCTGTATAGGCATCATCCGTAATGGTTGCACCGACCTGTTCATAAGCACTGTCAATGTACGCAGCCTTTACACCAGCACCACGTTCAATCACAACGCTATGACCAGCGCTAATCAACTTCTTTACTGTCTCTGGCGTAGCAGCTACACGATTTTCACCGACGACAGTTTCGGTTGGGATTCCGATCTGCATGAGCGTTCCTCAAGCTAATTTCTCATTGTCAAAAACATTGCAACCCGCAATGTTTCCCCCATGTGTATTCTTTGTACAGAATTTGGATTCTAATTGAACTTTTTGAAAATACCACCCACTATTTATTTAATAAATACCCATATTTTGAACTGATGATTCACGATATTTGACATGAGGTGTAATATAGGAGGATTTTTCTTTTTTTTGCAGACAATAGTCTCTCTTATACAGTCCTGTATATGAAAATTTCTTTATCTTCGTTTCAAATTGGGTCTTTTTTTGCGCTCTGCTCTGCTTTTCTATTCAGCACAAAAGCGATTTTTATTAAACAAACTTATGCCCTTTCTCCATTAGTAGACGGTACAGTCCTGATGGCTTTACGGATGTTAAGCGCTTTACCGTTTTTTCTATTAATTTGCTGGTTCAATAGGCATCATAATCAGGGCATAAAAAAGAAGGATTGGCTAATTTTAATTTTTGCTGGTCTATTAGGCTACTACTTTGCCAGCTGGCTCGATTTCATGGGCCTCATGTTTATTAGCGCTTCTTTAGAGCGAATCATCCTATTTTTATATCCCACACTTACCGTGATCGCTTCAAGTCTGCTCTACAAACAAAAATTAGATGTAAAAAGTTTATTCGCCATTTTTCTTAGTTATGGTGGAACCGTGTTAGTGATGCTGCAAGAGCACAACAATGCACCAATTCAGGGCAACTTTTGGCTCGGAACAAGTTTTGTATTTGCTAGCGCTGTAGCTTTTGCCGGTTATTTACTGCTGACTCCGCCATTAATTAAAAAATTTGGTTCTTGGAATTTCACAGGCTTAGCTTTAACAGTTGCCTGTATAGGTACATTAACCCATTACACTTTAAGTACCCCTCACCCGATTCAACTTCTATTACAACTTCCCTCAAGTGTAATTTGGTACGGGATTGGCTTAGGTTTTTTAGTCACTGTCTTACCTACCGTTATGCTTATGCAAAGCATTGAGCGACTCGGAGCATCTCAATCTGCAATGATTGCTTCGATCGGACCAGTTTTAACGATTTTGCTTGCCGTTGCTTTTTTAAATGAACACCTAAATATATGGCAATGGGTCGGTTGTTTCCTCAATATAGTCGGTGTAATGATGATTACTTTAAGAAAGAAAAGACTAAAACACTAAATGCTCTTGACCTCAACTTAAGTTGAGGTTGGATACTCATCTAAATTTTATTAAACGGTTGAGTTCCATGAACAAAGAAATTTTTAAAATCATAAATCCTTCTACTTTATATGACCCAACACCTAACGCTTATAGTCATGTCGCTGTAGTAAGTAATTTTAACAATATTATTCATATTGCAGGTCAAGGTGGCGAAGACCAACAAGGTCAATTAAGTTCTCATTTCAGTGAACAAGTCCTACAAGCATTTGAAAATATTAACTATACGTTAGTGGCTGCCAATGCAGAGCTTACGGATATCGCTGTTTTAAGAATTCTAGTTGTTGACCATTCGGTAGAAAAACATCAGATTTTGATTAAAATTATGAAGGATTTATGGAAAAATCACCCTTTTCCAGCCTGCACACTCATTCCTGTGCCGCGTCTTGCACTAGAACATATGCTCATTGAAGTCGAAGCAACGGCATACACTTAATAAAATCGAGAGAACATCATGTCTACCCCTGAAGATATCAGTCAAAATAAACCTTTACTTTGGTTGATGGCAGCAGCATGTGGCCTATGTGCAGGTGTGAATTACTATTGCCAACCCCTTATTCACTCTATTCAGCAAGATTTTGCTGTAACTCAAGCACAAGCTGCTTTAACAGTAACATTTGCTCAGGTGTCTTATGCCTTAGGTTTACTCTTTATTGTGCCAATGGGGGATATCGTCAATAAAGCCAAAGCTATTCCGTTTTTAATGATGCTTTGTGCAGTTGGCCTATTTACCTCTGCTTTTGCTGTTAACTTACCTATGCTCTGGATCGGTACAATTTTAGCGGGTTTGTTTTCAGTTGCAGCTCAAGTGCTTATTCCTCTTGCAACAATGACGGTTAAACCTGAAAAAACTGGTGAGATTATTGGTTTTTTAATGAGTGGCTTATTGGTCGGGATTTTACTCTCTACCAGTCTGGCTGGCTTATTTTCCAACCTTTTCCACTGGAAAGTCGTTTATGCCATAAGTGGTATATTAATGCTTCTGTTGGCCTATACCTTAAAAAGCCGCCTACCTTATGTCATGCGTATGAAACTGAACTATGGACAAATTTTTGTTTCCATGGCTCAGCTTTTAAAGCAGGAAAAGCGACTTTTATTAAGAGCGCTTACAGGTGCATTCGCCTTTGCGTCAGTGAGTATTTTGTATTCAACAATCGCGTTACTACTGACCTCGGCACATCATTTACCCGATCTATTTATTGGACTGGTACCTTTAGTCGGTATCTTTGGTGCGTTATCAACACGTTATATCGGCAAATATGCCGACCAAGGCTACACACGTTTACTCACCTGGATGGGTTGCGGGCTATTTTTGGTAAGCTGGATTTGTTTCTATTTCGGACAAACTCTACTTTCAACTTATGTTATTGGTTTTGCTTTAATTCAATTGGCACTTGCCCTTGTTCACACTAGCAACCAAAGTATTATCTTCCGTTTACGTCCCGATGCTAAATCTCGTATTAATGCTATTTATATGACTACTTACTTTATTGGTGGTGCAGCTGGCTCGGCATTAGGGATTTTTGCATGGAATCGTGGTGGATGGACCATGACTTGCCTTGCAGGTGTAGGACTCGTTGTGTTTTGTATTTTATTTAGCATGATTGATGCTTTCTTACAAAAAAAGCAAATGGCTTAGCTATAAGGTAATTTGTTAAAAATCATCTTACTATATCTAACATTAGGGCGGTTATAAATTACGCAGTTAAATGCCACTGTCGATTCAGGGCTAAACCCCGTATAATGCTGCCCTTTCTTTAATTTAGCGACTTTTGGGTCTTTCGGTTATGCAATCACTTCAATCGTTACAACCTCGTATTTCAGTAGCCCCAATGATGGATAGGATCAACTAATATAAAATAATTATTAATATTAAACACTTAATAAGAAAAATAAAAATCATGGTGTAAATTTAGTGTAAAAAAAGAAAAATAATTTTTAAATCTCACCATTCTTTAGTTAACAAGAAGTTTTATTCTTGTTAATAAAACATAAATTTATCCATAAATAAGGTTCATTATAAAAGGTTCTATCTCAACACTTAGTACTTTCACACATCTTGAAACAATTTGTTTTCTATTTTTTTAACTCAAAATTATGTTCTTTTCTATTTTTTCAACCGAAAACTATGTATGCTGTATGGATGAAAAACTTAATAGATCTAATTTTATGCAACCATTATATTTAACCATTGATGATCCAAATCATGCCCAAAACCGAATAAAAGAAGTTTTTGGTTTTGACTCAAAAGTTCTACTTGGAGTCATAGAAGATGGATTTACTGCCCGCAATGAAACAACAAATAATCACCCAAAAATTTATGGCGGTTATAGACATTTTGCTGAAGGAACTGCTTTTTTAAGAGAGCGGCTATTAACTAAGGGTTATTCAAAATACACTCAAGGGAACTCAGAATGGGTTCGTAATGAAAAATTAGGTATTTTAATTAGCTTCATGACGGGAAATGCTTGCGTTGGATTAAAAGGACAAGTTCCATCCAACACGGAAAGCTTAAAAGTCGATCAAATTGCTCGTAATAAAAATCCAAAAGGAAGTATGTTTTCGAGAATTGCCAATCCTCAATTACTCGGTGATATGTTAACCACACATTCAGATATAGATACTTGGTGTTGGGTTCTAATGTACTATATTGATTATAAAAATAAAGTTATTAGGAGTGAACTATCATGCCCGTCAAAACTTACGGACAATGGTAAATTTTTTGCAGAATATCATGAGCGAATTATTTTAAAAGAAATTAGTTTCGACCCCGAGGCTGAATTTGATAATATTCGTTCCCCTGCACCAACCCCTCCGTCGATTGATTTCGAAATCAGACGCAAGAATGCTTAAGAGGCAATAATATGTTCAATATGGGTCGTTTCGATCTCGCTCGTCAACGTCGTGGTTTGACTAAGAGAGATTTGGCTCATCGATTAGACGTAACCGATAGAACTGTCTCAAACTGGTACAACAATCAAGAAATTGATGAGAGAATTTTAGAAAAAGCCGCTGAGATTCTCGATTTTCCTCTTAGTTTCTTTTATGGAAGCGACGTAGAAAAAATTCATGCTGAATCTGTCAGTTTTAGGGCTCTTACGAAAATGACAGCTAAAAAAAGAGATATGGCAATTAGCCAAACTATTTTAGCTGAAATGATCAGTGATTGGATTGATCAGAACTTTGAGTTGCCCCCCCCTAATGTTCCTGATCTACATGAATTAAGAAGTGATTTCTCAAATGCTATTACTAATGAATCAATAGATGAGGCTACTGACAATGAAGTTAATTATTATCTTGAATACTCATACCCTGAAGCATGTGCGGATACTGTAAGAAAAGCATGGGGATTAGGGGAGCAGCCTATACCCAACTTAATTGCACTTTTAGAATCTAAAGGTATCAGAGTTTTCTCTCTTACTGATGAAGCACAAGATGTAGATGCCTGCTGTAGATGGACCAGTGGTCGCCCTTTTATTTTTCTAAATACTTCTAGAACTGCTGAAAGGTGTAGATTTGACTTAGCACATGAGTTAGGTCATTTAGTTATGCATAAGCATGGAATAATTGAAGGTATCCATATAGAACAAGAAGCAAATGCTTTTGCTTCAGCATTTCTAATGCCTCGTAGAAGCTTGTTAGCTGATCCTTTAAAAATCCCCTCTTTAAGAAGTATTTTGTCCAAAAAAGAAATATGGCAAGTTTCTGCTGCTGCATTAACTTATCGCTATAATAAATTAGGGATTATTACTGATTGGAATGCAACTAGCATCTATAAACAATTAGCTCAAAGAGGGCGAAATAATGAACCTAATCCAATTGCCCATGAATCATCACTTTTGCTAGATAAAGTCTTCAAAGTTTTAGCTCAAGAAAACTTTGATCTATCTAAACTGACAAATGACGTATGTCTAACTCTAGAAGAGATTAGTAATCTTACCTTTAATCTGGTTTCTAAATATCAAAATTTAGAGGCACTACGACGCCGAAGTCAGTTGACAGTTTTAGAATAAAATGAATTCGAAAAGAGAACTTTAATAGTTCTCTTTTTTAAGCGAGTTTAATTTTTTAAAAATTCACAAACTCCTCTGATTTACACGCTTAGATAATTCTTCTGCCGATTCTTTACGCTCAGAATAACGATCAGTTAGATATTGGCTTTGTCCACGTGTCAGTAGCGTGAATTTATAGAGTTCTTCCATGACATCCACAATACGATCATAATAGGAAGATGCTTTCATACGCCCATCTTCTTCAAACTCTAAAAAAGCTTTAGGAATTGAAGATTGATTCGGGATTGTGATCATACGCATCCAACGCCCTAAAATACGCATCTGGTTAACGCTATTAAATGATTGTGAACCACCACTAACTTGCATAAGTGCTAAGGTTTTTCCTTGAGTTGCACGAATTGCTCCACCAGCAAGTGGAATCCAATCAATCTGTGACTTGAAGATTGAACTCATAGAACCATGGCGTTCAGGTGAACACCAAACCATACCTTCTGACCAGGCAAGTAAATCATGCAACTCTTTAACCTTTGGATGCTCAGTGTCCGCATCTTCAGGTAAAGGTAAACCTTTAGGATGGAAGATTCTTACTTCGGCACCAAACTGCTCCAAGATACGCCCTGCTTCCATCACCGCTAAACGACTATAAGAACGTTCACGATTCGAACCATATAACAACAAAATGCGTGGTGCATGATCTAGAGCTTTAGCTTGAACTTTTTCTAAAGTAGGATGATCAAGAAGATTCATATCAACATTTGGGAGATTCATAGATTTACACCGACTCAAAATACTTTTTTCGTAACCATAAAGAGACACTGACCAAAGCAATCAAAACTGGTACTTCAACTAATGGCCCAATGACTGTAGTAAATGCCACAGGTGATGCTAAACCAAAGGTTGCAATAGCTACGGCTAGTGCTAACTCAAAATTATTACCCGCAGCAGTAAAGGAGATTGCTGTAGTTTTAGCATAATCATTGCCCATCCACTTGCTCATAAAGAAGCTAATAAAGAACATCACGATAAAGTAAATAGTCAATGGAATAGCAATTCGAATAACATCCAAAGGCAGACTTACTACATCACCACCTTTAAGACTAAACATCGCGACGATAGTAAATAATAAAGCCAATAAACTTAAAGGACCGATCTTAGGTAAGAACGTATTTTGGTACCACTCAATTCCTTTAGATTTGACCAATATCAAACGTGTCATAAAGCCAAGGAAAAATGGAATTCCTAAGTAAACTAATACTGCATGAGTAATAGTCCAGAAATCGACATTAATAACTTGTCCCGCAATACCAAAATATGGTGGTAAGAAGCTCAAGAATAACCATGCATACGTACTAAAGAATAGAATCTGAAAAATACTATTGAATGCAACTAATGCAGCAACGTATTGGTTATCCCCACAAGCTAAACCATTCCAAACCAAAACCATTGCAATACAGCGTGCTAATCCAATCAAGATTAAGCCTGTCATATACTCTGGATAGCTATGCAAAAAAATAATCGCTAATGCAAACATCAATACAGGGGCAATGATCCAGTTTTGAACCAAAGACAATGTTAATGTTTTTTTGTCTTTAAACACCTGTGGTAAGGCAGTATAGTCCACCTTAGCCAAAGGGGGATACATCATCAAAATCAAGCCAATCGCAATTGGAATATTGACGGAATCAATACTCATTTTGTTTAAAGCAACGGAAGCTTGAGGTAAAAAAACACCTATCGCTATCCCCAACCCCATGGCAATAAAAATCCATAGCGTGAGATTCCGATCTAAAAATGACAGTCTTTGTTGAGCCATGATGTTCTCATTCAATATCTGATATATGATTAATTGCAGCAATCAATTCAGGGCGAGACATACTTTCTGTATCAAGTGCAAATAAAGCGTCTAGACGGCGGTTAATATGATCTACTGTTACTTGGAAAGCTTTTAATTTTTCTTCTTTAGGTAGGTCTAAATGTGATGGATCAGCTAAGCCCCAATGTGCCTTAATCGCTCCGCCCAAATAAAGCGGACAAGCTTCTTGAGCTGCTGAATCACATACAGTAATCACTACATCAGGATGATATTGCTCACAGTCATCAATGGTTTTGCTCCATAAACCATCTGTTGAAAGACCTAAATTTTCCAAAGTCTCGATGGTCAATGGGTGCACTTGTCCAGATGGCTTACTACCAGCGCTGTATGCTTTCCAACCTTCAGGTGCACGACTATTAAAAAGCACTTCAGACAAAATGCTACGGCAACTATTTCCGGTACACAAAAAAAGAAATTTCATAATCTATTACTCACAATAACTATTTATTTGGATAGTTTGGGAATCTTGATTTGTTAGGGTTTGACTATTAACCAAGAAATTTAAGACATCATGGCACCAAGTTGGTAACTGCGGATTAATGCTGTAATACACCCATTGGCTTTGTCTTCTGTCTTGTAATAGACCAGAAGAACGCAATAATGCTAAATGTCTAGAAATTTTTGGCTGACTCAATTGCAACTTTTCGGTTAGATCACAAACGCAGAGTTCTTTATTCACAGCTACTAAAGTCACAATATTGAGTCGGGTTTCATCTGATAAACATTTAAAAAAATTAACTTGATCCATTCTTACCCCACTCACTTATCTGGATATACGGATAATCACATACAAAAAGTAAAATTTTTAATTTACTCGTTGCCCATTTTCATCAATTACTTTTTCACCGTCTTCTTTAGTAAAACTACCCTTTTGAGGTAATGGTAGAATTTCTAAGACAACTTCTGATGGACGGCTTAAGCGGGTGCCTATTTCAGTCACCACAAATGGTCGATTAATTAAAATTGGATGTTCAAGCATAAAACCAAGTAATTGTTCATCACTTAAATCGTTACGACCAAGTTCTAAATCCCGATAAGGATCTACATTCTGGCGAATAGCCTCTCTTACCGTTAATTTTGCATCTTTAATCAATTTAACTAATTCGTCATGACTAGGTGGTGTAATTAAATATTCAATAACTGTTGGCTCAATTCCTGTATTGCGAATCAAAGCCAAAGTATTCCTAGAAGTTCCACAAGCTGGATTGTGATAAATCTTCACATCTACTGAAATTGTCATCGAATTAGACTCTGTTAATATTTTACCATATCTTTATATGCGAATTAGCATATATATGCAACTCCATATATTCAGCTTTATTAATACTTTTAAAGGTAATAAGGTCCTGTTGAAAAGGACCTTATTACTATAAAAATGCTACCTACTAAACATTCTATTTTTTTATCTTAACAGCTACTACTGTGTAAGTTTCGCCTTCAGCTTTTAACTCAAACTCTACATGCTGTCCTACAGTTAAACCATTTAACAATGCCGGATCAGCAACTTTAAATCCCATTGTCATGGCAGGCCATTTAATTGCAGGAATAGCCTCATGGTTGAGGGTCAGTAAGTTTTCCTTAGTATCAATTGCAGTAATGACGCCGACGGCTTGGGCAGAAGTAGCCTTAGCTGTGTCTTTACTCATCTGTTCCATCGGTGCTTCGCTTTTTTCTTGCTTTGGTGCTTCATTTTTACTACAAGCGCTGAGTGCAGTAACAGTCGCAACAAATGCCATAACTTTGATAATTTTCAACATAATAAAAACCTCTTTTGGATAAGAAATAAAACCATCAATGAATTGATAGTTTTCTTTTGGTTAAAAGCTGATATGCAGCTGGAATAACAAACATTGATAAAAGTGGAGCTGAAATCATGCCTCCAACCATAGGTAAAGCAATACGGCTCATTAATTCAGATCCGGTTCCAGTTCCCCAAAGAATTGGCAACAATCCTGCCAAAATCACAGCAACCGTCATTGCTTTAGGGCGGACCCGTAATACTGCCCCTGTACGAATTGCATCATTTAGTTGTTGCTCATTTAAGGATTGTTCAGACGAATGTAATTTCTCCTGAGTGTGTTCTATCGCTTGTTTCAGGTAAAACAGCATGACAACACCAAACTCAGCCGCAACTCCAGCCAAGGCGATAAAACCAACGGCAATAGCGACTGAAAAATTGTAACCACTCAGATACATCGCCCAAATACCACCAATTAGAGCAAATGGTAGAGTGACCATAATTAGAACCGCATCCTGTACTTGCCTAAAAATCAGATAGAGCAGAAGGAAAATGATCATCAAAGTAATTGGAATAACCACTTTTAAACAAGCATTTGCCCGTTCCATAAACTCGAATTGACCCGAGTAGCTAATACTCATACCAGCGGAACGTTTCACCTGTTGGTCAATAGACTGCTTCAGATCTTTAACCACAGAAGCTAAGTCGCGGCCCTGTACATCCACATAGACCCAACCACTTGGACGAGCATTCTCACTTTTCAACATGGGTGGGCCATCCGTAAGTTGAATATCCGCAACACTGCTCAAGATAATTTGCTGACCTGATTCAGTAAGAATAGGTAGATTTCTGAGAGCTTCTAATGAGTCTCTAATTTCCCGCGGATAACGAACATTAATCGGATATCTTGCTAAACCCTCTACGGTTTCACCAACATTTTCTCCACCAATCGCTGATGCAACAATCTGTTGAATATCATTGATATTTAGACCATAACGGGCAGCCTCAAGTCGATTAATATCAACATCAACATAACGTCCACCCGTTAATCTTTCGGCAAGAGCAGAACTGACCCCCGGTACCTTTTTAGCAATTTGTTCAACTTGCTGTGCGACCTGATCAATCTCGCCAAGGCTACTCGCAGAAATCTTAATACCAATTGGACTTTTGATTCCTGTCGCCAACATATCAATCCGGTTACGAATAGGTGGTACCCAAATATTCGTCAATCCAGGAACCTGAACAGCCTTATCGAGTTCTTTGACCAGTTTTTCTGGCGTCATTCCCGAACGCCACTCAGAACGGGGCTTAAACTGGATCGTCGTTTCAAACATCTCAAGTGGTGCAGGATCGGTGGCAGACTCAGCACGACCAGCCTTACCAAATACAGTCGCAACTTCCGGAACGGTTTTAATCATCCTATCCGTTTGCTGGAGTAGTTCAGATGCTTTGGCAGCAGATAACCCCGGTAAAGCAGAAGGCATATAAAGTAAATCGCCTTCATCCATGTTCGGTAGGAATTCCCCACCCAAACGAGTGAGAGGAAAAAGGCTCAGAATAAATACGATTAATGCTGCCAATAACGTAAACTTTGGATACTCCAAAACTTTATCCAACATTGGTCGATATATTTTTATAAGAAAACGGTTGAGCGGATTACGTTGTTCCGAAGGTAACTTTCCACGAATCCAATAACCCATCAAAACTGGAATCAAGGTAATGGATAATCCAGCAGCCGCGGCCATAGCATAGGTTTTTGTGAAAGCTAATGGAGAAAATAACCGACCTTCTTGTGCTTGTAAGGTAAAAATAGGAATAAAGGATAAAGTAATAATAAGCAGACAGAAGAATAAAGCTGGACCAACTTCACTGGCAGAACGGGCAATAATAGACCAGCGCTCTTGTGAATCCAAAATATGATCAGGATGTTCATGCTGCCAAGCTTCAATATGTTTATGCGCATTCTCAACCATGACCACTGCCGCATCAACCATTGCACCTATGGCAATGGCGATACCGCCTAGTGACATAATATTGGCATTGAGACCTTGATAATGCATAACAAGGAAAGCCGATAAAACACCTAATGGTAAAGAAACGATCGCCACCATAGCCGATCGTAAATGCCATAGGAATAAACCACATACCAACGCTACAACAATAAACTCTTCCAGCAGCTTATGACTTAGATTCTCTACAGCCCGGTCAATGAGTTGACTTCGATCATAAACCGGAACAATCTGTACGCCCTTCGGTAGGCTCCGTTGTAACTCAGCAAGTTTCTCTTTTGCAGCTGCAATCGTCTCACGTGCATTTTTGCCTGCCCGTAAAATGATGACACCACCAACAGATTCTCCTTGGCCATTATATTCACTGATCCCTCGACGCATTTCAGGCCCGAGCTGAATTGTTGCGACATCGCCCAATGTAACAGGAATACCGAAACCATTGGTGCGCAAGGGAATCTGACGAAAATCTTCCAAAGTTTTCAGGTATCCAGATGCTCTCACCATGTATTCAGTTTCAGCCATTTCCAATACCGAGCCACCAGTTTCCTGATTGGCCTTTTGGATTGCATCAATAATGCTGCGCTGGGTAATGCCCAATGCAGCCATTTTTGTAGGATCTAGTACAACTTGGTATTGCTTTACCATTCCACCAATGGTGGCGACTTCTGCCACATTGGGTAATGTCTTGAGCTCATATTTTAAGAACCAATCTTGTAAACTACGAAGCTGGGAAAGGTCATGCTGCCCAGTCGGATCAATTAATGCATATTCATAAATCCAGCCAACGCCTGTTGCATCTGGTCCCAAAGAAGATTTTGCATTTGGTGGCATCCGGCCTTGGATCTGATTGAGATATTCCAATACACGCGATCGAGCCCAATAAAGATCTGTATGCTCATCAAAAATGACATAAACAAATGAATCACCAAAAAATGAATAGCCTCTCACCGCTTTTACACCAGGGACAGATAACATGGTTGTTGTAAGCGGATAGGTCACTTGGTTTTCAACAATTTGAGGCGCCTGACCAGGATAATTCGTTCGTACAATAACCTGTACATCAGATAAGTCTGGCAAAGCATCAATAGGTGTATTCTTAACTGCCCATGTACCCCATACTGCTAAAACGAGAGCTGCGAGCAATACAAAAATACGGTTTGCAATTGAGAACCGAATAATACGGGCAATCATGATGGATCTCCCTTTTCACTCGGCATAGATGCCATGGACATATTGTTAGATATCTTGGAAATATTAGAAATGACATAAGCATCACTAACTTGTTTAAAGCTAAAACTAACCTGATCACCTGACCGAATTTGAGTAAAAGGCTTTGCAGGTTGTTTAAAGCTCATTGTCATAGCCCCCCAACCAAGTCCTGCAATCGCTTGATGAGAGATTGTAATTTCCTGAAGTGTAACTTTTTCGACTCTACCAATACCTTGATATAGGGATGGTTTAGGATTTTGAGTTTGAGAGGTGGAAATAGCTTTTCCTGTATTAAGCTTATCGAGTACACCTTGTAAATTTGCTTCAGAATCAATCAGGAATTGTCCTGAAATCACAACCTTTTGCCCAACTTTTAGCCCTTGTAAGATGGCTACTTTATGACCGTCGCTTTGCCCCAACTGCACGACAACAGGTTCGAAACGTCCTTGCTCATGTGCCACAATGACGACATTCCGCGTACCAGTTCGAATTACCGCTTGCTCTGGAATCACTAGATTTGCTTGGGGATTATTAAGGAATTTTACGCTAGCAAACATACCCGGTTTTAAATGACCATCTGAATTGGGTAATTCAATACGAACTTTTATGGTTCTGCTTGTGGTATCGAGTGTTGGTAGAATATCAATAACTTTACCTGTAACTGTTTTTGTATAGGCAGCCAATGTTACTTCGGCCTTACTTCCTTGTTTTATGGTTGCAATTTGAGCTTCGGGAACCGCAGCTTCTAGCCAAATCGGGTTAAAGCCTTTAATTGTGGCAAGCGTTTGTCCCATACTTAAGGCCATTCCGCTACGCACCTCTAGTGAATCAATAAATCCACTCACAGGAGCGCTCAAAGTCATAGTGGACTGAACTTTACGTGTCCTCTCAACACGCTGGATCACATCTTGCGGTATTCCCAAAAGCTGTAACCGTTGTCTGCTTGCCTGAATTAAAGAACGATCACCCATTCTAAGCACAGCCAGAAATTCTGTTTGTTCACCCGTCCACTCGGGTATAGAAACCTCAGCAATCGGACTACCTTGAGACACAATATCTCCAACGGCATGGCCATAGACACGCTGAACAAATCCATTTGCTCTTGTTTGTAAAATAGCAACTTGACGCTCATTCGCCTGCAATATGCCATTGGTCAGCAAGTTACTTCCTACCATTGCTTGTTCAACCATGGCATAACGTATAGCTAGATTTTGCTGAATAGAGGGATCAATCTTTACTACTGTACTTTCAGTAGCGCCTGCATCACCTTCATCAGCATATTTAGGAACCAGCTGCATGTCCATAAAAGGTGATTTACCTGGCTTATCAAAATGCTGCTCAGGTTTCATGGGATCGTACCAATACAAAACCTTAGCTGTCTTCTGCGTACTGTCCGATTGTGTTTTTTCACTTTTATGGGCAAACCAATAACCGGCACCACCACCAACTGCCAAACTCACACCGACAAGTCCCGCCATTGCAAATGCCAACTTATTTCTTAACATTAGGATTACTCCTCGGTATGGTTTTGAGTGGGTTCAACAAAATTAAAGTACAGTTGAGCCGTTATCATTGATTGTTGTTGTTGAAGATCAATAAGACGCATTCGTTGTTCAAGTAGTGCCTGACGTGTTGCTATTACATCAGTTAATTTGGCTTTTCCTGCCTGATAACTCGCGAGCTGTAACCGCTCTTTTTGCATTGCATAAGGAATACTCATTTGAGTAGCCCGCTTAATTTGCTGATTAAGAGCTTCAATATCTGCAAGTCCATCATCCAACATGCTTAAATGCTCACGATATTTTGCTTCTTGATCCGCAGTGACTCGATTTTGCTCTGCTAACGCGGCTTGAATGAGGGGACCACTTCGTTTTCTTGAGAATACTGGTATTTCTGTCGTCAACTGAACTCCAATCATGTCTCCAAACTCTGGAGCTCTATGCTGGTAAGCCACCTCTATTCCCCAATCTGGCTTCTGTAAAGCTTGTGCTTGTTTCAGCTTTGATTCAGTGACTTGCTTTTGTGCTTGAAATGCCTTCAGTTCAGGGTGTTGATGTAGGTGGTGATATAGTTGCGCGGTATCAACTCGCAGGTTGGGGGCCTGAGTTGGTAAGGTCTCTATCTGAGAGGAGTTTTCCAAAGGATTTGCACTGACTAAACGATGCAACTCCAGCTTTGCTTTTGTCAGATCTCGCGATAAATCATCCTTTTGATCAAGTAATACCGTATATTCTTGTTTAGGTGCCATTGCATCAGCGATCAACGATTGACCTGAAATTATTTGTGTTTGAGTCAGTTTTCCAAGCAGCCCGTTTTCTGCAAGTAACTTATCTATCAGCGCTAGCTTTTGCTCAAGATAAAAGCGCTTAAACCATGCTGTAGCGACTTGTTGCCGTAGATCAATTCGAAGAATTTGTGTTTGACTATTTGCAACTCCGAGTTCAGCTTGAGCAAGTTCAACTTCGGCCTTTCTTTTGGCCTTATTTGGAAAATCCTGCATAACGCCTATCTTCTGCATAGTCATACCCTCTTGGGTGACTGACCAAGCAGAATCTCCAGATACTGGATAATTATCTAATCCAACAAATAGTTTGGGATTAGGTAAAATGCCTGAAGCGAGTACATTGTTCTCTGCACCTTCAATCTGAGCATAATTTGCTTTTAAAGTAGGTGCATTTTCCTCAGCACGCTTTAAGGCGTTCTCTAAAGTCAGTATTTCTGCATTTGCATGACCATACAAAAATAATAGACACACAATGCTTAACGATTGCCTTACCCATACTTTGGACGGCAATTTTCTATAGTGAGACATAATTCTCATCCTAAAATGATGCGCATACGAATATGCAAAACACCCATAGATCAACTATGAATGATTAAAAGGTCATCAAATTAGGTGGCTTGTGGGGGTCGCCATAAACTATAAAGAATGGATGGGGGAAGTTGTTGATTAGGAGAGGTAAAATTAGATTGATCTAATAAAGGTCCTGCTATTTCCGGCAAAGGGACTAAAGAGTCTTTGGGAAAAGCAATTTTTGCAAATGAAGCAATACAATCTGGTTCAGACATACAAGAAGAATCATGAACCGTTATTTTTTTGATTTTTGAGTCCGCCTTCATACAATCCATATGCGCAGCATTTACCTGATTATTTTCAGGTGATTGCATCATTTGCATAGATTGCATCTTTTCTGAAGACATTAAACATTTTTTATGCACAGATGCAGCAGCTGCTGCCGATCCTACAAAGAGGATAGCAAACGATAAAAACAGCGATAGGCATGTCTTTAACCACTGCATAGAGATAAGACCAAATTTTATACTTTTTTAGTTTTACAGATTCTAATGAAAATAGCAATCGTGAGGTCTTAGGAATAGTAACTTACACTACTATTCCTAATTAACTGTTTATATAAAAATTTATATTCACTATTAAATTATGTAACTCTACTCACCACTTGATAAGTGATAAATGAAAAGAGATAAGCAAGAGAGAATAAATAAGTTGCCATAATGATAGGCTGTCTCCAACTGCCAGTTTCCCTTCTTATGGTAGCCAATGTTGCTAAACAATGTGGAGCAAAAATAAACCAGACTAATAAAGACAAACCTGTCGCTAGACTCCAACCATCCGGGCCTGATATTTGAGATAATAAGGTCTGAGTAACT
The DNA here is from genome assembly GCF_003940475.1 of Acinetobacter sp. FDAARGOS_559. Classification (NCBI taxonomy): domain Bacteria; kingdom Pseudomonadati; phylum Pseudomonadota; class Gammaproteobacteria; order Moraxellales; family Moraxellaceae; genus Acinetobacter; species Acinetobacter sp. FDAARGOS_559. The sequence goes on along the minus strand of NZ_RKJG01000005.1, from coordinate 3,044,595 downwards.
GCATCCTCATCACCAGACATTGCATAAATTACCCCTAACGCAGCAATAATTACTTCACGAGCTGCCATCGCAGGAATCAAAGCAATACAAATTTCCCATGTAAATCCAATCGGCGCAAATATTGGATGGATTAAATGGCCTAACTGTCCAGCGATACTATAATTGATCGGAGGCATAGTTGGATTATCTGGAGGTAAGGGGAATGTTACCAAGAACCATAACAAAATAGAAAGTGCGACAATAATTCCACCAACTCTTTTTAAGAATATAGTTGCTCTATCATAAAGCCCCAAAGCTACATTTCGAACATCTGGAATACGGTATGTTGGTAATTCAAAAATAAAAATACTTTCAGTTTTATCTTTTCTTACTAATTTCAGAAATAAAGAAACCAATAAAGCTGATACGATTCCTGACATGTAAAGCCCGAATAGAACTAAACCTTGCAAACTGAGCCAACCATAAACTAATTTGTTTGGAATAAAGGCTGATATCAGTAAAGCATATACAGGTAATCGTGCAGAGCACGTCATCAAAGGTGCAATCATAATCGTTGCTAAACGATCTCTTTCAGAACTAATACTTCTTGTCGCCATAACTCCGGGAATTGCGCAAGCAAAGCTTGAAAGTAATGGAATAAATGAACGTCCACTTAAGCCAGCTTTGGACATCAATTTATCTAACAAAAATGCAGCTCTAGGTAAGTACCCTGATTCTTCTAAAACTAGAATAAAGAAAAATAAGATCAGAATTTGAGGCATATAAGCAAGTACACTACCAGCACCTGCAATTACGCCATCAACAATCAAACTTCTTAAAAGTGAATGAGAGATCAATGGCCCAATTACCCCCCCAAACCATGTAATCGAATCTTCAACAAATGAAATTAATGGTTGGGCCCAAATAAAGACTGCCTGAAACATTACAAACATGGTAAAGGTTAATATTAATAATCCAAAAATTGGATGTAAGAATATTTTGTCTAAGAAAGCAGTCCTTTTGTCACCATTATCATTTTTCAAGATGACCTGTTTTGTAATGTACTTAATTTGGTCGAAGTGACTTAGGTCAGAATGATAAGGGGCAACAAATAATTTCTTTTGGTCTAACTGGGTCAATAGCCCCTGAATTCCTTTTGTTTTTACAGCTACCGATTCAACGACAGGAATGCCTAAAAGCTGAGATAGCTTCGTTGTATCAATTGAAATTCCACGCTTTCTAACCTCATCCATCATATTGAGAACAAGTATCATAGGCCTGTTTAATGCTCTGACTTCAAGTACAAGGCTTAAATGAAGATGAAGGTTAGTAGCATCAACAACACATACAAAAATATCAGGTATGACTTCGCCTTTTAATTCGCCAAAACAAACAGCTCTAGTTACTTCTTCATCTAAGCTACTTGGTTTTAAACTGTAAGTCCCAGGTAAATCCAATACTCGAATAGTATCGCCAGAAGGTAATTTAAAAAAACCCTCCTTTCGTTCAACCGTTACTCCCGCGTAATTAGCAACTTTTTGACGAGTACCTGTGAGTGTATTGAAAAGAGAGGTTTTACCACAATTGGGATTACCAATAAGTGCAATATTTTTAGTGTTCATTGATAATCTCTACAAAAATTCGTTCTGCTTCATTTTTTCTTAATGCAAAACGTGAAGTTTCGATTTGGACCAGTACTGGGTCACCACCGAAAAGCCCTTTCGCAAGTACTTGTAAGGATTCACCGACTCGAAAGCCAAGCAGTTCTAGACGTTCAAGAACAGGATCACTTTTATCTTGAAACTGAGAGCCTTTTTTAAGATCAATGATTTTTACGGTCTGATTTTGCTTTACTTGAAATAAATTCATTGTCTGCCTCTTATCTCAACGCCAAAATTTTTCGAGCGCCATTAAGCACAAACAGAGAAACAAGGATGCCAATAATCAAATCTGGGTAAGCTGAACCAGTCCATGCAACAAGCACACCTGCTAAAATAACTCCCATATTTACGATCACGTCATTAGCGGAAAAGATCCAACTCGCTTTCATATGAGCTCCACCATCTTTATGTCCAGAAATGAGATACAGGCACGATACGTTAGCAATAAGTGCTAAGAAGCCAATAAGGATCATCAAATCTGACTCAGGTTCACTACCAAACATAAAGCGTCTGACAACATCAACAATAACGATCAAAGCTAATAAAAGTTGAATCCATCCTGCAAAATGAGCTGCTTTTAATTGATATTTAGAGGCTTTCCCTACTGCGTAAAGTGCTATACCGTAAACGGCAGCATCCGCAAACATATCAAGAGAGTCCGCAATAAGCCCCGTTGATGCTGCAATAATTCCACTTATGAATTCAATAAGAAAAAGAACACCATTGATTGCTAATAATAATTTTAGAACTTTCGCTTGATTATTTGGGTCAAGTGTCTCGGGCAATTCTCCTGTAGCTTTTACCGTTTCAACAATTTTTGCACCAAAACCGAGGGCTTCAAGTTTTGTAGTAATTTCATTAATCCCATTTGTATGGAAAACAACTAACTTCCTTTGTGCTAAATCAAAAGATAAACCTTTAACTTCATGCAAGGGAGAAAGGGCCATTCTTACCATTTGCTCTTCTGCCGAACAATCCATCTTCGGAATTAAAAAAGTACTGGCTTCTTGCGCATGCTCTTTATTTTCATAAAATTCAGTTTTATTTAACTTCGCTCCAAATCCAAGAGCTTCGAGTTTTGCAGTGATTTCTTTACTTTCACCATTATGCAGAACTTTTAAGTTCCGGTTTGGCAAATCAAAAACCAATCTCTTAACATCCACTAAAGAAGATAAAGTCATCCGAACCATTTGTTCTTCTGCGGAACAATCCATTTTCGGAATGTTATAGTCACTGATGAAAGTCGCTATAGGTTTATCCCCATTAACTAATTCAGGTGACTTTAAAGAATCTGGACCGCAGCACGAATTCAATTCCCCAGAACACGGCTGATCACTACCATAAGAATCTTTTTCATCATAATTAGGTACTTTTTCTACCTTATTACCACAACAAGAACTTTTATTTTCTTCAGTAGCTGAATCTTTACCCTTACAAGAATCTATTTCTGATTCAGGTTGATTTTGCTTAGTGTCGTCACAAGAACTTCCTTTATTACAACCGCAACCACTCATTAATGTGCCTATAGTCAGATCTTAATTTATTGCATATTAAAAACCCTATAGCTACTATAGAGTCAAGATGAAAATTAGAGATATTGATATGTCTTTAAAAATTGGTGAATTAGCAAAAAAAGTATCGTGCTCTGTTTTAACTATCCGTTACTATGAAAAAGAAGGATTGATTCCATCTCCCGAAAGAACTCAAGGGAACTATCGGCTGTATAATGAGGATTATATAGATCGCCTAAAATTCATTCTAAACTGCCGTACACTTAATATGAATTTAAGTGAGATAAAACAATTACTATCGTATAAAGACACACCGAATCAGAATTGTTCAAGCATCAATCATCTTGTTGACTCTCATATAAAAATTATTAAAGAAAATCTCTGTACACGACAAATTTCACAGAACCCTTATCCTATCAGGGTTCTGCCTTCTTAAAATTGCCAAAATTTCCTTAAACTCTTCTTTTTTCCCAAAACCAATTAAACGCTGAATCGCCATTTGAACATAGTCTAAACCATAGCGAAATAAACTCATTGAGAGTCGTCCATGCTTCTTTATTTTTATCGCTTTTTTTTGATCATGTTGCCATTCACCCGTTAAGTAACACCAACAGAAGCTTATAGCTAACACCGCAATCAATTTTTTCACTCGTCTAGGGTCTGTCAAGCGCGTATTTTCAAGATTAAACCCGCGTCCTTTGAGACAACTGAATAAGGTTTCAATTTCCCAGCGTAATGCATAATCCTGAATAGCATTGGCATTAAACTGAGGAGAAACGACGAGTAAAAGCTCTCCATTTTCTAACTGTAGTGCACTTATATATAGTTTCACCCGACCAACCAAAATCCGTCGTTTACGACATTCAATTTGACCAACTTTAAGATGGCGAAATAAATCACTAATTTTATGATTCTTTCCTAAATGATTGGTGACAATGAAGTTTTTTTAACACGAATGCAGAAGTTGATGTCTTGTTCAATTAACCATGTAAACCACTGCTCACCGATAAACTCTCTGTCTGCGAACACATTCACAATACGGTCTTTACCAAAAATGGCTATAAAGCGTTGAATCAAAGCAATACGCTCTTTCGTATCTGAATTTCCACGTTTATTAAGCAATGTCCAAAGGATAGGTATCGCTATTCCACGATAAACGATTGCGAGCATCAGGATATTAATATTTCGTTTTCCCCATTTCCAATTGGTTCTATCTAAAGTCAGTTGCACTTGGTCGAATGAAAACATATTGAAAATCAACTGAGAAATTTGACGATAATCAAAATACTGACCTGCAAAGAAGCGCTGCATACGTCGATAAAATGATTGTGGTAAGCACTTGATGGGCAAGGCTTTAGATGCAGAAGAAAGATTACATGTTTGCTTTAAAATAATCACAAGCATGATGAGCGCAAAGCACTTTAAATGTGACTTGTTCCATTTTAGATATTTGTTTAAGATAAGATATAACTCATTGAGATGTGTCATAGTATTCGTCGTTAGAAAACAATTATTATGACATTATTTCAATGAGTTATCTATTTTTATCGTGTACAGAGAAAGAAAATATAAATTCTCAACAAAAATTAATTCAGCAACTCTTAGATATTAGACGAACATGTGATGGATTATGTACAGTAGATAAATGTGGTGTTCTAAAAGAAATTGGAGATTATGAAACTAAATTAGCTATAACTTGAGGGTTATTAATTTATAAATGGAATTACTTTTAATTCTTTGCTATATGACTAGCATCTTACGCTACTAGTCATATAGCAAAATTCTCTAGAAAACTAATTCGATACCTGCACCATATTTCCACCCTTTTTCAGACTCAGTGTAAGCATCCGGCTAACACAGCCTTACCAAGCGGTCCTATAAGCCTTAATTTAGTTCCCACCTAAAAACAAGTGGGGACTTAATCCATGAACATGGATATATATTCAGCAACACCTCCTGTTGCTAAAAAACGCAGAACATACAGCAAAGAATTCAAACTCAGTATTGTCAATGCCTGTAAAAATCCTAATACCTCGATCGCTTCGGTCGCACTGCAACATAGTATTAATGCCAACCTTGTCAGTCGTTGGATCAGGATCTTCAGCCATCATGAGGGTGCCGTGCAGGATCCTACTCATGTGAATCCAGCATTTATTGCTTTGCCTTACACTGCTGCAATCAGCCAACCTATTGATGAGAGGATCACGTTGTGTATCACCGTGCCTCATACGAATAATGATATTCAGCTAAAATGGCAGACATCAGAAATACCTGCCTTGGCAGAATTACTCAAGGCACTGGCAACATGATCCGTATCAATGAAATTTGGCTCTCTACCCAGCCCATGGATATGCGAGCAGGAATGGATACTGTCATGGCTCAGGTGGTGAGAGCCTTTGGCTACATCAAACCGCATTGCGCCTACCTGTTCTGTAATAAACGTGGTCATCGTATGAAAGTGTTGGTACATGATGGACTGGGCATCTGGCTGTGTGCCCGGCGTTTGGAACAGGGTAAATTTCACTGGGCTCAAGTTCACCAAGGTGAAACCGTGGCCCTCAGCCCGGAACAGTTACAGGCATTAATCCAAGGTTTGCCCTGGCAGAGAATTGGATTGCAGCAAGTGGTGAATATGCTCTAAACCAAGCTCGACCATTCTGCCATCCTCCAAACGTTCTATTTCATTCTCTTCATGACCTCAGGCATACTGCGGTCATGAATACGCTGCCTGACTTAAGCCAACTGACCCATGAACAACTGCTGGAATTCACCAGACAGTTGGCGATGCAGCATCAGTCTCTAGCACAATCAAACCAACAATTGGATGCCAAAGTTCAACATCTTTCTATTCTCAATCAAAAATACGAGCATGAACTGGCGCTGTTTAAAAAGCACAAATTCGCCCAAAAGAATGAACACTTAACGGCAAAACAAATCCACCTATGGGATGAAGCGGTTGAAGAAGATATTGCTGCTGTTGATCTGGAATTAGAACGATTAAATGCAGATAAAACCGATGCAGCGACACAGAAAGCCAAAACCAATAAACCTAAACGTCGACCACTGCCAGATCATCTACACACCATCCGTATTGAGCATGAACCTGCATCAACCCAATGCACTTGTGGATGCCAACTCCGTCGTATCGGCGAAGATGTCAGTGAGAAACTGCATTTCAGACCGGCACAGTTCTATAAGGAACAGCATGTGCGTGGTAAATGGGTCTGTGATCAGTGTGACACTCTGACTCAGCAAGCGATGCCCGCCTATGTGATTGATAAAGGCATTGCTTCACCTGAATTGCTCAGCCATGTGCTGGTATCGAAGTATGCCGATCATTTGCCGCTGTACCGTCAACGTCTGATCTATCAGCGGGCGGGAATCGAACTTTCTAGATCAACTTTATCTGACTGGATAGGTCGCTGCGGTGTAGAACTGGAACCTCTGGCCAATGCCTTAAAAGAGGTGGTGCTGCAACAGCGGGTGCTGCATGCAGATGAAACACCGGTCACCATCATGCGGATGGGTGAGAATGAGAAAAAACCGAAGAAAGGTTATGTCTGGGCCTATGCCACCACACAGTACAATCCAGTTCAGGCGGTGATCTATGACTTTCAGGATAGTCGTTCAGGCCAGCATGCTGCAGAGTTCTTGAAAGGCTGGCAGGGCAATCTAGTCTGTGATGATTACAGTGGTTATAAAGCACGCTTTAAATCAGGCCAGGTCATAGAGGTCGGCTGCATGGCCCATGCACGTCGTAAATTCCATGAACTGCATGTGACCGGGAAAAGTCAGGTCGCTGAACAGGCATTGGTGCTGATTCAGAAACTGTATGCGATAGAAGCAGAACTCAGGAAAAAGACCGATGGTACAGCGGAAGACCGCCGCGAATACCGACAACAGCATAGTCAACCAGTGATGCAACAACTATATGAATGGCTCAACCAACATCATCTGACAGTGCCATCGAGTTCTCCCACCGCCAAGGCCATCAATTACACTCTGAAGCGTTGGCCAGCCTTAAGCCGCTATCTGGATGATGGCAATCTACCGATATGCAACAATTGGGTAGAGAATCAGATGCGTCCCTGGGCGTTGGGGCGCAAGAACTGGCTGTTTGCAGGTTCGCTGCGCAGTGGTCAGCGAGCGGCAAACATCATGACTTTAATCCAGTCAGCAAAGCTGAATGGGCTGGATCCGTATGCCTATTTAAGTGATGTGCTGAAAAGGTTACCGACACATAAAGTGACCCAGATTGAAGAGTTACTGCCGCACTGCTGGAAACCTAAATCGAATTAAAAAATAGGTATGGGATTCAGCGGACGCTTACGACTCAGTAGCCTCTTGCATAGAAGTAGCTTTTTGTCCTTTTTCATATTGATAAGCAACATCAATGAAAGGTCTGATACGCTTAGTAATCTCATATCTGGTTTTGATACCAGTTTTCAATTCTGACAAACCTGATTTTGCAGCATAGTCAGAGTCATCACTGAATACCACATCCATTTCTAGATAAGGCTGTGTAATCAATTTCTGGGTTAATAAGAAATCACGCTCGACCTCAAAACTTGCTCCCCAAAAATTATTCTCACCACCGTATAAATAAGCTTGAGTTTCAAAGAAGTAAGGAGCTAATCCTAATACACCAATAACACCATCAACTCGATCGCTGTTGCTGTTATTTTTATCTTCACTGTATCTTACCCCAGCTTGTACATCCCAAAACGGTGCTACATTACGGCTATAAAGTGCTGACACATCGTATTTTGGATCATTACTTTCTGTCTTATCCAAATTGGCTTCAATGAAAAGACGATTTTCATCTGTTCCTATCAATGTTTCTATTTTAGAACCTAAAGCTCCTTTACCATCTTCATCCACAGTCCACTCATTTTCAAACTTTGTTGATTGAAAAATTTGTCCACCATGCTCTTTAAGATGCTTATCGTGGTTCTGATTAAGCATGAGGTTTTCAGAAGCTTTGGTTTTACCTTTATCATTGTCAGTAGATGGTTTCTGATAAACATTACGCTCAACATATCCTAAACCACCAGGCTCTTTTAATAGGATATTGATACCTTCTGACTGAGTAGGACTTACACTATTGTCTATGTTCTCAGTAGAACCATCATTTGCAAAAACCACACCTGACAATCCGATTAAAGCGATAGATAAAAGTGTCTTTGAATATAATTTCTTAGTGGTGCGCATGTTGATTTACTCCCTTATCATTTGTCTTAGGTTGAGCAACAACATCCTTCATATCAGTACCATTGCTATCGACATTTGCCACAATAAGTTTATTCATCATTCCAGCAGACATGTGATATAGCAAATGGCAATGGATAGCCCATTCACCTAACTCATCAGCAGTAAGTAAAGTTGTCACTGTTTTACCTGGTGGAACTATCACTGTATGTTTATTTGGCATATTGCTAGGATCTTGACCATTTTCAAGCTGCATAAACATGCCATGCAAATGCATTGGGTGGGCCATCATACTGTCATTGATGAATTTTAAACGTATACGCTCACCATATTTGACTTTAAATGGTTCTGTTTGATTAAACTTCTTACCATTAATAGTCCAGATATAACGCTCCATATTTCCACCCAAGCGAATTTCAATTTCGCGTTCCGGAGCACGTGTATCTTGTTGAGGGTTCAAAGATTGTAAGTCACTATACTTCAATGCTCTTTGACCAACTGGAGTCGATGCGTTTGCCCATCCATACACCACATCACTTGTTTCAGAAGTGTTTGTGTTCATTGCTGACATATCATGGTTCATTCCAGACATCGACTGGTCTTTTGAATCACTTTTCATCGAAGACATATCGTGATCCATGCCTTTCATTGAAGACATGTCATGATCCATTCCAGGCATCGACTGCTCTTTTGAATCACTTTTCATCGAAGACATATCGTGATCCATTCCAGACATTGATTGCTCTTTTGAATCACTTTTCATCGAAGACATATCGTGATCCATGCCTTTCATTGAAGACATGTCATGGTCCATTCCAGACATTGACTGGTCTTTTGAATTACTTTTCATCGAAGACATATCGTGATCCATGCCTTTCATCGAAGACATGTCATGATCCATTCCCATATCTTCCATTGTTAATAGGGAACGTGGGCGTGGTTTTGGCATCACAATATTTTTTACAGGTGTAGTATTTTCATCGTGTAGTGTGCCAACAGAAAATCCACTGCGATCAATAGATTCAGCTTCTATCTGATAATTTGCTTGTTTAGGTTCCACAATAACATCATAAGTTTCAGCCGTTCCTATTCTAAACTCATCAACAGGCACAGGTTTTACGGGTTGGCCATCTGCACTTACTACGGTCATTTTCAGATTAGGAATTCTTACATCAAAGAAAGACATTGCCGAGGCATTAATGAACCGAAGACGAACTTTCTCTCCAGCTTTAAAGTTTCCAGTCCAATTTTGTTCTGGAGTTTTACCATTCATCAAGAAAGTATAATTTGTTACGTCAGACATATCTGTCTTCAGCATTCGCATCTGATTCCACATGGAACGATCTTGCCACGTAGCTTTTAAACCATCCCTTTTAATTTGCTTAAAAACATCAAAAACAGTTTCTCTTCGATTTTGATAATAATCAGCTTCTTTTTTGAGATTACTCATAATCTGACCACTAGTAGAGTTATGAAAGTCAGAGAGTAAGACAACATAGTCTCTATCAGCTTTTTCTCCAGCTGTTAGAGGCACTTTATTCTTTGGATAAATAACGAGAGGCCCATACAAGCCATCTTGTTCTTGGCCTTTACTGTGCGAATGATACCAATAGGTACCATTTTGACGAACTTTGAATTTATATTCATAAGTCTTATTTGGTGCGATACCATCAAACTGATTAAATCCTGGTACCCCATCCATGATGCCGGGTAAGATTAAGCCATGCCAGTGAATAGAAGAGTCTTGGTTTTTTAATTTGTTATGGACACGAATAACCGCATCATCACCTTCCTCAAATTCAAGAAGAGGTGCAACAAACTTACCATTTACTGTAATTCTCTTTAGAGGCTTACCAGTAATATTCACCGTTTGCTCAGCAATTGTTAAATCATATTCTTTAACCGCTGCCATAACCCAAGTTGATGAAAATAAACCCACTCCTATCAATAGGACATGACTTAACTTTTTAGACATTTATTTCACCTATCTAATATTTAGTTGAGGGCTAAAGTAGGTTTATTTTTCACTTCACCCTCAATCTTTGATTTATCGTATTCGTTATTTATTTGACATGTTCATTTTAGAATGGTCCATGTTCATCATTTTAGAATGATCCATGTCACTCATATTAGAGTGATCCATATTCATCATTTTAGAGTGATCCATTTGGGACATATCTGTCATCTTACCGTGATCATGTTGACTATGATCTTGTTGATTTTTCTCTTCACTCTTCATGTCACAAGGCTTTTTGCAGTTTTCTTGCGCTTTTGGATTTACCTTGACTTCTGTACTTGCACTATTTGCCTGTTTAGCATCTGCTGCCCAAGATTGAGTTCCAGCAACTAAAGTCCCAACACATAGAAGAGTAGTTAAACCACGACGGAATAGAGATTTCATTGTTTGCTCCAAAAACTAACTTTATGTATCTACCTTATAGGCTCTCACCGAACATCAATGTGACCTGAAAATGACATTTTTGTAATCTAGACCGAATTGCGTATTTATAACGTTATTATGGTCTTAATAAAGGGTATGGGATTTTTTAAATGAGAATCTTACTAGTTGAAGACGAACAAAAAACAGGTGATTACCTTAAACAGGGCCTCTTTGAAGCTGGATATATTACAGATTGGGTTACGGATGGATTATCTGGTAAACACCAAGCTCTTTCGGAAGAATACGACTTAATTATTTTAGATGTCATGCTACCAAAGTTAGATGGCTGGAATATCATTAATGACATCCGTAAAAGCGGAAAAACAATGCCTATTCTTTTTCTTTCAGCGCGTGATCAAATTGAAGATAGAGTTAAAGGTTTAGAGTTAGGTGCCGATGATTATCTCGTCAAGCCTTTTGCTTTTGCTGAGCTACTCGCAAGAATAAAAAGTTTACTTCGTCGGGGTCTACAAAAAGAAGACAGCAATATTATTACGATTGCCGATCTTGAACTTGATCTCCGTAAACGTCGTGTGACTCGGGCTGGACAGCGTATTGATCTAACAGCCAAAGAGTTTGCATTAATGGAGTTATTTATGCGAAGACGAGGAGAAATTCTACCTCGTGCTCTCATTGCCTCTCAAATTTGGGACATGAATTTTGATAGTGATACCAATGTAGTGGAAGTCGCTATTAAGCGGTTAAGAAGTAAAATAGACAGCAATTTTAGCCCTAAGCTTATTCAGAACATACGTGGAATGGGCTATGTGCTAGAGGTAGAAGATGACTCATAAACTGTTTAATGCTATCAGTTTCCGTATAGCAATTATCTTCTCTCTTTCTACCGTCATCATTTTAATGATTATGGGGTTGGTTATTCATCAACTTGTAATGCATCATTTCGAAACTCAAGACCGCACACAGTTAGAAGGTAAAATTCAACTTGTAGAAAACCTTCTTGAGCAAAACCCAGCCAATACAGATGAATTAAATATATATTTAAAAGATGCACTAATTGGTCATCATGACCTCATTGTTCAGATAGAGCGCCCAACTGGACAAATTATTTTTAGTTCAGCACCAGCAGTGATTAAAACTCAAGCTTTAGTCAAATCTAGACATACTCCATGGATAGAATGGGAGATTCAGAACAAAACATACCGTGGTTTAGTTTATAAAAAGTCTTTTGATAGAAATAAGAGTATTCCGTCAGCTCAAATTATTGTTGGAATAGATACATCAGAGCATCTACATTTTTTAAATGATTTTAGACGACAGTTATTATATATCGGCGTTTTAGGCACTATTTGTTTAATGTTCCTTGGCTGGTTTGCTGCATGGAAGGGATTACGTCCAGTTCAAAAGATGGCAAAAGTAGCAGAAGGTATTTCAGCTCAACATCTTTCTGAACGCCTAGAAGTTGAAAACACTCCAACTGAACTAAAATCACTGGCTATAGCTTTTAACGATATGTTAGATCGTTTAGAAACAGCGGTAGAAAAGCTCTCAGATTTTTCATCAGACCTCGCTCATGAGATTAGAACACCTATTAACAATTTGATGACTCAAACCCAAGTTTGTTTATCACGTAGTCGAGATATTAACACCTATCAGGAGGTCCTCTTTTCCAACCTGGAAGAGTTTGAACGTTTAGCTCGGATGGTTTCCGATATGCTATTCCTTGCGAAGGCTGAGCACGGGTTACATTTACCAAATTTACAGCAAGTTAATTTAGTAAAAGAAGTCTCTGCTTTATTTGACTTTTACGATGCGATTGCTGCTGAAAAGGGTATGTTATTGGAACAAACGGGATACGGTTCTGTTAAAGGCGATCCATCTATGTTACGTCGTGCTCTAAGCAATTTATTGTCAAATGCAATCAAATATGGAAAAACAGATTCAGTAATCAAAATCAAATATCAACAAAACTTTGATACGACTGTTTTTACAATTGAAAATGAAAGCTCACCGTTATCATCAGATCAGCTGAATCGACTATTTGACCGTTTTTATAGAACTGATGCTTCAAGACAACGTGTCGAAGAAGGTACTGGTTTAGGCTTAGCAATTACCAAGTCTATTCTTGATGTTCATGGAGCTACGATTCAAGCAACTTATGAAGATGGACGCATTATCTTTAAAATTGTCTTTAAAAATTAATTATAGGCTACTCATTTTAAAATTAGTTTGTGAGTAGCCGGTACTGATTATTTGAAATTACGTAATCGTAATGCATTACCAATAACCGAGGCAGAACTTAAGCTCATTGCTAATGCAGCAATCATTGGTGAAAGCAGCCATCCAGTGAACGGATACAATATTCCAGCCGCTAGAGGAATGCCCAAAGCATTATAAAGAAAAGCAAACATTAAATTCTGCTTCATATTTTTTACTGTAGCTTCTGATAAGGAGCGAGCAATTTCGATACCACGTAAATCACCTTTAATTAAGGTAACTTGAGCACTATTCATTGCAACATCAGTACCAGTACCCATTGCAATTCCAATATCAGCTTGGGCCAAAGCGGGAGCATCATTGATCCCATCGCCAGCCATGGCAACCACTCGTCCTTCTTTTTGTAATTTATTCACTAATTCTAGTTTGTCTGCTGGTTTAACCTCACCATAAACTTCATTGATCCCTAATTTAGTACCAACTGATTTTGCTGTTGTTAGACCATCTCCGGTAGCCATCACAATTCTCAAACCTGAGTTTTTCAATAAAAGTACAGCTTCAGGAGTACTCGTTTTGATTGGATCAGAAACGGCTAATAGCCCTACAAGTTTACCGTCAACAGCTAAATGCATAACGCTAGCACCTTCAGCTCTTAACTTTTCTGCTTGAGAAATAAAGGCATCAACAGATATTCCAAGTTGTTCCATCAATGCCGTATTGCCCAAAGCTAAATGTTGTCCATTTAATTCGCCCTTAACACCAATACCTGATCCCGACTCAAAAGATGAGGGCTTCATTAGTGAAAGTTTTCTTTCACGGGCTGCTCGTACGATAGCATCAGCTAAAGGATGCTCACTTCCTTGATCTAAACTGGCAGCTAAGCGAAGAATCTCATTTTCTTCATATCCAGAAAGTGCAATAACCTTATCAAAAGATGGTTGTCCTTCCGTTAACGTGCCGGTTTTATCAATGATTAACGTATCAACTTTACGAAGATTTTCTATCGCAGCTGCATCACGAAAAAGCACCCCATTTGATGCACCACGCCCTGTTGCAACCATAATCGACATTGGAGTAGCTAGTCCTAAAGCACAGGGACAAGCGATAATCAAGACTGCAACTGCATTGATGAGTCCATAAACCCAACTTGGATCTGGTCCAAATATTCCCCACCCAAAGAATGTAAGGATAGCAATAGCAATAACCACCATGACAAACCATCCTGCCACGTGATCTGCCATCCGTTGCATCGGAGCTTTAGAGCGTTGGGCTTGAGCTACCATTTGAACTATTTGAGAAAGTACTGTTGAAGATCCAACCTTTTCCGAACGGATCACTAATGAACCATTCATATTCATCGTTGCACCTATGACTTGATCACCCACACGTTTTGTAACGGGAACAGGTTCTCCTGTCAGCATTGATTCATCTACAGAACTTGTACCTTCTGTTATGACTCCGTCAACAGGGACTTTTTCCCCTGGGCGTACCCTTAATGAGTCACCTACGTGCACATGGGATAGTGGAACATCTTCTTCCGTACCATCATCTCTTATTATTCTTGCAGTTTTAGGAGCCAATCCAAGTAGTGATTTTATTGCTGCTGAGGTTTGTGATCGTGCTTTCAACTCTAGGACTTGACCTAATAAGGTCAGTGAAATAATTGCAGCCGTCGCTTCAAAATATACTGCAACACGCCCCATAGATATAAATGAAGCCGGGAATACTTGAGGTGCTACCGTTCCAACCAAACTGTAAATAAATGCTGCCCCAGTTCCGATTCCTATTAAAGTCCACATATTTGGACTACGATTTAGAATTGATTGCCAACATCTAACAAAAAAAGGCCAGCCAGCCCAAAAGACAATAGGCAAAGTTAGGAAGAGCTCGATCCAGCTTTGCACTTGCATGTCGAACCAATTAAAACGGTGGCCAAACATTGCTAAAAAAACTACGATAATAGTCAAGGGTAAGGTGTACCAAAACCTTCTCTTAAAGTCTTTAAGCTCAGTATTCTCGTCGGATTCGTCTAGATTCGGAAGTAAAGGCTCTAAAGTCATACCACAGATAGGACAGTTACCAGGATGATTTTGTCGTATTTCCGGGTGCATTGGACAAGTATAAATTGTAGAAGTATTAACATTAACCGGCTGGCTAGTTTCATTTAAATCTGAATTGATCTTTTTATCGGGTTCTTTAACTGTCGCTGTTTTTTCTGCTTTAGTTATATAAAAATCAGGATCACTTTTAAATTTTGAGTGACATTTTTCACTGCAAAAGTAAAAAGTTTTATTCTCAATTTTTTCAAAAAATTTAGAAGTATCTGTTACAGCCATGTCACAAACAGGATCAGTCAATGCATTGTTGCCAGCTTTTTCTTCATGATGATGATGGTTCATATAAAACCTCCTTCATGTTTAATTCTTAAAATAAAGGGCTGATTAAGGCGTACTAAATCTTCTCTTATTTGTTCATTTAATGAACATTATTTTCTATAAGGTCAGTGTAACACTTGTACCTTTTCAATTTTAAAAATGACAAAAATGTAATTTTGAAGTCATCGGAGTGTTTCTCTCATTCTTTAATAATAGACCTACAAGGTGATGACCAAGCTTCCAAACTATGATTTTCATTCGGTCATTACTTATTCAAGTATTAGTTTAAAGAGGATGAAGAAATGAAAATTTTTCAAAATAAAATGTCAGCTCTACGTAACGTTCTAGTAGGCGCAACTATGGTTGCTGCTGCTTCAAGCGCATTTGCACATGTCAAACTTGAGAGTGCAATTCCTGCAATTAATACTACGGTAGCAAGCCAGCCAAAAAATATAACGTTAAATTTTGGTGAACCGGTCATGCTCATGAACGTTAAATTACTTGATGCTCAACGCAAAGACATCCCTTTAAATTATCAAGTAAATCATGATTTGAAAAAATCATTCGAAGTAGCAATACCAAAACTCAAACAAGGAAAATATACGGTGGTTTGGACCACAATGGGTACAGATGGCCACAACATGAATGGTGAATATAACTTCACTATTAAATCTGCAAAATAACAATAGAAAGTAAATAGCAATATGCCAGCAGCTTGCTGGCATATTGCTATAAAAAGGGGAGAAAAATATGGTTCCTGAAACTTGGATATATGCAACATGGCTAATTAAAGTCATTCTATATTTAGGAATTGCATCTGTTATCGGAGGTGCTTTCTGCTATTTCTTACTTGACCGTTATGTAGAAATTAAGGAAACGATTCTTAAATACATCACTATAGGTGCTGGTTTAGGCTTGTTTTCAAGTGTTTTAGGGTTCTTCATTCTTATAGGGAGTTTCGCCAATACAGGTCTTTCCGGCATGTGGGACAGTAACTACATAAATATTTTGATCAATACTCCTATTGGACATATCCATATCATCCGGTCAATCAGTTTTGCATTGTTACTACTATTTATGATCATAAAACTGAGTAAAGGTACTATTCAAGTTTCGAAAATTGAAGGAACCATATTTGCCATATTACTCATACCAATAGTTTTTAGCTTTTCCCAACTAGGTCACGTTACGAATTTACCATTATTCGCTCAATTTTTATTGTCAATACATGTACTTGTAATGTCTTTATGGATGGGATCACTTTATCCTTTATGGAAAACCAGTAAAAGAATTATTGGCTTACCATTAAAAGAACGCATGCATTTGTTTGGACGCATTGCAGCTTTTGTTGTGGGGATATTACTTGCTTGTGGTGCCAGCATTGCTCTGTTACTGATTAAAGATTTCAATACTCTGCTAAATACTCCTTATGGGCATGGATTTATCATTAAAATCCTATTCGTTCTAAGTATTCTGTTATTAGCCGCGTTTAATAAATGGTATTTCACTCCTCGCTTGCAAGATCCGAAATTTGCTAAACAACTGGGTTATGCCATTTTATTTGAGATGTCTTTAGGCCTTTTAATTCTTTTAACGACTGGTTATATCACGACAGTAGTAGGTATCGAATGAGAGGAGAATCAAATAATGACTTCATGGAAGAAGATAAGCTGTATCTTACTTCTACCTATTGTAATGAGTACGATAAGCTGGGCGAAACCAACTTTGCAAGAAACAATTGCTCTTTAATCTAACTCGCCTTCCCTTATATTTGATTGATAATCGTAAAATGGCCATTCTTTTCTAGTAACTGTATTACCGTTTTATTTAATAGAACTTTTAATAAGATAAAATCTTCTAAAACAGTAAAAAAAAATTATATTTATTTTTTAATTTTAAAATTGAGCTCTCTAAATAGAGAGCTCCTACTATTAAAACGTTTAAATTAAAAATTAAGACACCATTCTTAATGCCTGTTCCAGCCCACGTTGTTTAATGTTGGCTCCCATTCCAAACCATGCTGAATCCAATCGATGATCCTGACTCATTGCACGGCGTTCATGATCCGCAAACTCAGTAATACTACAAAGTAAACCATAAGCTGTATCTTTGGCTGAAGCTAATTCTGCACCACGTCCATGTCCGTTAAACATAGTCATGACCTTAGACATAGCACGTCCATTCGGTTCAGTTCTATTGTCGGCTTTGGATGAATGAATTGGTTGAGGTCTTGCCACATTACGGTAGAACTGGATGATACTTTCATCCTGTTCGGCAATGCTCAAGTTCGTGTTATTAAACACGGCATCAAAGTAGGCTGCTGCTTCCTGCTGGGTGACTTTACGTTGACTGAGCTGCTTCATTTCATACATGTGTTCATCCCATGCACGAACTGAAATACCTAGTTGCTGTTTGATCTTTTCAGCATCGAACTTGGTACTGTGTGGAACTTTCACTACACCTGCACTGCTATTCTGCCCACGTAGGGCAATCGCTAGAGTGTTATTACACACCACACGAATTGAGGTAAATTGCGCCGTGGTTGCCAGTGTGCCATCACATGCTGTTGCTAGCAGAATATAACCATTACTGACATCCTTACCTTTCAGTGCTGCCGATTGACCTGTTCTTGCCAATGCCCAGAACTTGCGTCCACCTTTGAGTACACCCGCCGTTTCCAGTTCAAAACCCGATTGCTCAGTCAGGTCTCGATAAAACTCCAGAATCTCTTTGGGTTGTACTTCCTGATAGCGTTGACTCACTACCGAAAGTGGTGCATGAGTATCTGAACGATAAAGCACTCGCTGCTCTTCATAAGGCAGAATGATACTTTGTCCTCTTTCATTCTTTGCCATATAACTCACATTGGATGATTCTATTCGCCAGTCCATACCCGCTTGCTGTGCCCAGATTTCTATCGGCTGATTTTGAGGGAGTTGATTACCTAAACCATGCCAAGGGGTTTGACCAACAAATGCCATAGTTTCTATTTGATGTGCCATGATTAGTTTCCTTTAAGTGATTTAAATAATTTGAATGCTGTAAAAGATGAGTATTACGCGAAGCCTGATTGCTGGATTTCAAAATGTTCCACACATTGCTCACATTGGTAATGCAGCGTCACCATATTGTCCTGATGCTGGACATAGAGCAGAAACATGCCCCCAATCACCAAGCCAACAAAACCACCGACCAAAGGGTGAACGGGACTACGTTTTGACAACTGCATACAGGCTGCTGCCAGAGACATCGGTGAAAATGATGAAAGCTTTGCAAATACACCTGAACTAGGCTCCGTCTGACGAAGTAATGTGATATGTAATGAATGACAGTAAGGACACTGGTGCATGTATTTCCTCCTAATAAAAGGCATAAAAAAAGAGCCTGCGAAATCGCTGGCTCTTTATGTCTGGATAAGATTTTCTTATTTAATGAGCACGCTGTTTATTTTTACAGTCAGCAACTGCTTGTGGAATAGAACGTAAACTCGGGTGACAAGGATCACTTCGCCCCGGAATATAAATACCTCCAAACTTTCGAGGTTTTACCCCAATAAATCGGACAAAAGTTCGATGACTACTATATGGAATTCTTGCCTCACTCATTGCATTATGGACAGTCGCATTACTCAGTGCTAAAACCTGTTCGCACTCATTGAACATAGACACCGTAAATGTTCTTTGGACTCCACTTTTTAAAACGCCACGATACGTACAGTTTACTTGCCCAGAATAGCCTTGTTGTTGAATTAAATAGGCAGGTACTTCATGTGACTGTAAATCTAATGCATAAGTTGAAATGCTTATGGCTGCAAATCCAATACCTAGAAATAGTTTTTTCATTTCAATTTCTCTTTATCGAATAAGTCATTAAATTTCTTTTTGATTTGGTTGATAGCAAGGGATAAATTCTTCATAGATTTCCTTACCTGTTTTCTTATTAATTACAACCTGATACCAACTACATTGATATCGTGCCGAGGTAACAACCGCACGATATAAGTATCCATCGCTGCCGAGATCCATCCACCCTTCCATAGCAACCACAACATCCGATACATTTGGTCGAGCAAAAACTTCATTGGCAAAGGTAGGCAGATTGGCTTGTATAAAAGCAGACATTTTCTTGACAGTTGCAGGTGCTTGATCAACTCGCTGTAAACCATAGGCAGTAGGATCATCTGTCATCTCCAAGCCTTCATGATACTCAGCATCAATTTGTGCAAGAAGTTGAGCATTATTGAGTTTCTTATACCCTGGGGCTGTAAAGTCAGGAAAACCCAGTTCAGGATAGACTTCTCCAGTTCCACTACCTTGCAGAATATTTCCATTGAGCTGACTAGAAACATGTTTGACTTTAATCGGCTCACTTTTGGTTTCTGGTTCTGCCACAAATTCAGATTCACTCACTTCATTCACAGGTTCAGATATTGTGGCTTTCTCAACAATTTGTGTGGGAACTTTCACTTCTGATTTAGTTTTAAGTAACTTGTCATAGCCGACCCATCCTGCAAGTACGACTACCAGTGCAGATAAAACGCCGATAATAAAAGTCTGGGTATGGGTATTCTTAGGTTGTGATGTCATCATGCTTCCCCCTTTCGGTTTCATGAATTTGCTTCATTAATGAGAGCAATTCGGCAGCTCTCTCATTTGGGTAATATGTATTTAAAATTTCTTTATTTATGGTTTTCTAGATTGAGGTCAGCTTGATCAAAAGCAGGGGCTTCATCTCCGGCATTAATGCTTGTCACTACTGTATTATCAGGACTGACTGAATGACTGCGAGCCGCTTCAAGCATCTGTTCGGTTTGTTCATCCTGAGCATGGTCATAGGCATAAAACAATGCAAAGGACAGGATAAAAATTACGATATAAGCGACATACCATCTCCAGCGCCGTTTGAGCCGCTCAGTATTGATCTTCATCAGCTACACTCCCAAATAGGCTTTTAATACAGCTCTGGCCTGATTGAGTTGCTGGGCCTGTTGTTCAATAAGCTGCTGTACTGATTCGGGTAAGCTCTGGTATTTATCTGGGTGGAAGTCGGCCATCTTTTTTCGGTAGGCAGCTTGAAGGGTTTGCTCATTCAATAGTTCGGGCTGAATCTCAAGAAGTTGACATGCCTGTAATTGTTCCTGAGTCAAATCAGAAACTTTTTTCTGATTCATTTCCCCTGCCAGACACTGATAGATAATTTTGACGAGGTCTGGAAAGACAGCCCTAGAGACGTTGGATACACGGCACAGATGGGTCATGAAAAGGTCAGCCTGATTCTGCTCAACTTGACCCAGTGCCATGGCATAGACCAGTTGCTCAATCATTTCCCTACGGAAGTTATAGGCAAGCTTGTCCTTCATATCTGCCAGACGATGCAACAAGTCTTCATAATCGAAGCGCATCTGTACATTCAGTAGTTTCTCAACATACTGATGCACTGCCTTATCATTCAGTTTAGTAAAATGATCGGATACAGCTTCTTTTGATCGGTTATTCCATTGCCCTGCACTAAAAGTAATGAAGTAAGCAAACAGATCAATCATGATCTGCATCTCGGCATCAATGTTTACAATCGTTTGCTTGGTTGCTTGTATACCCTGACAAAGTTCATTTAAGAATGCGACCAAAGCACGAATCGCACCTTTATCGAGTTGGCTAAAGCTCAGCTCATCCTGACCATTGATCAAGATCGAACTGGTGATCATTCCAATATCAGCCTCTATCTGCTGGATGTGTTCAAACAGATAGGCTTTTTCATCTTCAAAACTGGCTTTATAAAATATCCCCTTTGCTGTTAGACACATCCCGACCTTAGCACTACCAAATACTGTATCGTCAATCAGCATCAATACTTCACTAGGATTTACACCATGAGGTAGATAGCTCATAGCACCTTGTAACTTTTTATTGGGAATGACGGGGGCAAAATAAATATTGTCGCTACTCCTTAATAAAGGCGTCCACTGGCTCTGCTGGATCAGCTCATCTATTCTCATCACTATTTGCCCTCTAGAAGAACCAGCGTATAAGTGCAGCAGGCCAGACCAAAGCACCGCCAAGTAAATAAGCCCCAGATTGTCCCGGATATTCCCAAATGCAATACAGCCAGTAGCCAATCACAATCGTGAAATAAAAGGTAAAAAATGGATGTTTCATGATCAATATTCCTAAATTGAGTTGCATAACCCCTTCCCGTTGCCCAGACAGGCAACAGGAAATGAGTGATTCAATGATTTGCGTAAAGCTTTAAATATCGGGGGTTAGAGCTTGTCTACACATTGTTGACCTGACTGATACATCACACGGTCTAGGTCATTTGGGAGATAGGTCATACGTTCAATCTGGCGCATAACCTTGCGACCATAGTGTTCTTCGACCTTGTCATAGACACAGGAACAGTAGCTACGACTGCCACCCATGTTGTAACAGCCCTGTTTAACTCCCCTTTCAAACTGTGAAGAACAGCCATTTATAATTAGAACACTGACACCCACCACACTCATCAAAATTTTATTTTTCATCGTTATATCCAGTGACATGGTCATGCAGCTTGGGCTTTTTTAGGCAACAATAAGCCCTGCCACGGTATAGCCCACATGACATATTGATTAAGTTAAATTTTTAGACGAAAAAAGCTAAAGCTTGAGAAACCAGAAGTTCATCAAACCCTATTAAGACTAATCGGGAGGTGTAAAAAGAATATGCATAGCCAACTCCTTTATATTGGGAGTTCTGCCAAAGCATTAATTTAGAATTATGGTGGCAGAACGAAAGTGGGTTGACAGACTGATAGTAAAGAACCAGCACGCACAAGGCGTCCCCCTTCCGTCCTACCGCAACAAAAAGGGGGACGGGTGTATCTACATCGAAAAACAAGTTTTCAATGCACTTTACTATTCGGCCTGTCAAAGCCGACTGGCAATGTAGGCCAGCAAGTAAAGCATAATGTGCAACATTTAAGGTGTCAATGATCTATCGACTAAGTCGTAAACTGATTGTTATTGTTTTTCATTAGATTAGCCCATTAAACTAACCATTCAGTAAATTTAAGGATGATTCAGTGTTTCGGTTAAAGTGTCTTGGTGGTCCCCTGTATGGACAAGAATATTCTCATGCACATGATGAGTTTATTTTTAAAGACAAACAGACAGAAAAACAGACGATTTATCGTAAACAGACTTTAGACTTTGCACCGCCCCAAGAGTTCTTTGTAGCACAGTCAATTTCTAAAACCGTAGCCTACAATCTTGCATTGCAATTAATGAAACACTCTTAATATCTTTTTGTCGAAACCAAGACAACACTATTAACCAAGCAATAATAAGTGATTTTCAGCACTTGATTCAGCCTATAATAGGTTTATAATCCAGCGAAATAATTCATCGTATTACAATTTTAACCCAACAATTACAACTCAAAACCAGAACCCAATTTTGATTATTTTTCAATCAAAAGATCACAAGTCGGTACAGAATCATCACAAGTCGGTACATAAAGGGTGTGTTGTTTAAGAGCTAATACCCTTCCTCAATACCCACAACTTCTTCTCAAGTTAAGCTAAATCATTATTAAATTTTAAGCAGTTACGAGTTATAATAATTAAACTTCTTTAAAATGAATAAGTGAAATTGAGTACATGGCAACTACTGCTAAAAAAAATGCTAATACTGAAAAAGAAACTTCTTCTAATGACAACCTCCAAGAACTTACTGGCTTAATTGACCAACTTGAGGAACATATTATTAGAAGATATAAATTTCCTTATGGTTCTCCATCAGCCTACTCCGAATACTACAAAGCTTATCTACCCAAGCAAATGGAACCTGTCAGTGAAGAAATAACGGAGAATGACCGAAAGTGGTTTTATGAACAGCTTGACCAAGGTCTATTAAATGAATCGCCTGAAAAACAAAAACAACGTGAACAGATATGGAAATTACCTCTATTAAAAGGTGCAAGCGATCAAGAAATCTTGATTCTAGAAGAAGATCTATATCCCCGTCACTATAGTGAAGTAGCTACTCAAATTCGAAATTTTAAAACCGTACTATCTACAGAAAACGATCAAAATCAGTATAAAAAGGCAAAAAAATACTTTAATCTAGCATTTCGTCTTTATTCAAAACATTACGACTGCTCATTCTATTGGCACACCCTCCCAGAAGATGTTCAAAAGCAGATCCATAACTCTAAACAAGCAAAAAGAAAGCATAAAGACCTTCAAAAATTAAAACGTATATATTTCGCTCTAGTAAACTGCTTAATCAATGGCAGGGTCTTAAATACATACACCCATATGGACTTCTTAATCATAGATTTAAACGAAAGGCTTATACCCTACATTTTAGAATATTTAATCCATAGAAATTGGTATGAGAAGATAATATATAGAATAAAATTCGATGAAGTTGCAGATTTTTTGTCAAGACTTAAGGACCCAACCGTCAAAAAGAACAAACATAGTCCTATCATTTATTCTTCTTTCGCGGGCTATTCTCAACAAACCCTAAAAAAAACAAGAGAGCTATATCGGGAAAGAAGAAGGAAAGCCAATATAGATTTTAAAAAGTACGTCCATTTATACCATCTTTATTTAGAGACATATGCTAATAAAAAGGGAACAGCTACTAGGATTAGTCCAGAAACTGAAGAAGCTTTAAATATAGTAGCTAATTCTGAGGTATGGCTCAAAAGAGACAGACCCGATTTATACCAATATCTTAAGAGTCTAATTAAACAATAAAACTATATTTTAATAGCTCTTAAAATTTTATTGAATGAAAGTCCACTGCAGAGCAGTACGAAAGAAAATTTAAGTCATTTACATTCCTCACGAGCAATTCACATATGAGGAAAAATATGACTATCTTAGTCCCAAGCCATCAATGCAGTAAGCATCCGGCTAACACAGCCTTACCAAGCGGTCCTATAAGCCTTAATTTAGTTCCCACCTAAAAACAAGTGGGGACTTAATCCATGAACATGGATATATATTCAGCAACACCTCCTGTTGCTAAAAAACGCAGAACATACAGCAAAGAATTCAAACTCAGTATTGTCAATGCCTGTAAAAATCCTAATACCTCGATCGCTTCGGTCGCACTGCAACATAGTATTAATGCCAACCTTGTCAGTCGTTGGATCAGGATCTTCAGCCATCATGAGGGTGCCGTGCAGGATCCTACTCATGTGAATCCAGCATTTATTGCTTTGCCTTACACTGCTGCAATCAGCCAACCTATTGATGAGAGGATCACGTTGTGTATCACCGTGCCTCATACGAATAATGATATTCAGCTAAAATGGCAGACATCAGAAATACCTGCCTTGGCAGAATTACTCAAGGCACTGGCAACATGATCCGTATCAATGAAATTTGGCTCTCTACCCAGCCCATGGATATGCGAGCAGGAATGGATACTGTCATGGCTCAGGTGGTGAGAGCCTTTGGCTACATCAAACCGCATTGCGCCTACCTGTTCTGTAATAAACGTGGTCATCGTATGAAAGTGTTGGTACATGATGGACTGGGCATCTGGCTGTGTGCCCGGCGTTTGGAACAGGGTAAATTTCACTGGGCTCAAGTTCACCAAGGTGAAACCGTGGCCCTCAGCCCGGAACAGTTACAGGCATTAATCCAAGGTTTGCCCTGGCAGAGAATTGGATTGCAGCAAGTGGTGAATATGCTCTAAACCAAGCTCGACCATTCTGCCATCCTCCAAACGTTCTATTTCATTCTCTTCATGACCTCAGGCATACTGCGGTCATGAATACGCTGCCTGACTTAAGCCAACTGACCCATGAACAACTGCTGGAATTCACCAGACAGTTGGCGATGCAGCATCAGTCTCTAGCACAATCAAACCAACAATTGGATGCCAAAGTTCAACATCTTTCTATTCTCAATCAAAAATACGAGCATGAACTGGCGCTGTTTAAAAAGCACAAATTCGCCCAAAAGAATGAACACTTAACGGCAAAACAAATCCACCTATGGGATGAAGCGGTTGAAGAAGATATTGCTGCTGTTGATCTGGAATTAGAACGATTAAATGCAGATAAAACCGATGCAGCGACACAGAAAGCCAAAACCAATAAACCTAAACGTCGACCACTGCCAGATCATCTACACACCATCCGTATTGAGCATGAACCTGCATCAACCCAATGCACTTGTGGATGCCAACTCCGTCGTATCGGCGAAGATGTCAGTGAGAAACTGCATTTCAGACCGGCACAGTTCTATAAGGAACAGCATGTGCGTGGTAAATGGGTCTGTGATCAGTGTGACACTCTGACTCAGCAAGCGATGCCCGCCTATGTGATTGATAAAGGCATTGCTTCACCTGAATTGCTCAGCCATGTGCTGGTATCGAAGTATGCCGATCATTTGCCGCTGTACCGTCAACGTCTGATCTATCAGCGGGCGGGAATCGAACTTTCTAGATCAACTTTATCTGACTGGATAGGTCGCTGCGGTGTAGAACTGGAACCTCTGGCCAATGCCTTAAAAGAGGTGGTGCTGCAACAGCGGGTGCTGCATGCAGATGAAACACCGGTCACCATCATGCGGATGGGTGAGAATGAGAAAAAACCGAAGAAAGGTTATGTCTGGGCCTATGCCACCACACAGTACAATCCAGTTCAGGCGGTGATCTATGACTTTCAGGATAGTCGTTCAGGCCAGCATGCTGCAGAGTTCTTGAAAGGCTGGCAGGGCAATCTAGTCTGTGATGATTACAGTGGTTATAAAGCACGCTTTAAATCAGGCCAGGTCATAGAGGTCGGCTGCATGGCCCATGCACGTCGTAAATTCCATGAACTGCATGTGACCGGGAAAAGTCAGGTCGCTGAACAGGCATTGGTGCTGATTCAGAAACTGTATGCGATAGAAGCAGAACTCAGGAAAAAGACCGATGGTACAGCGGAAGACCGCCGCGAATACCGACAACAGCATAGTCAACCAGTGATGCAACAACTATATGAATGGCTCAACCAACATCATCTGACAGTGCCATCGAGTTCTCCCACCGCCAAGGCCATCAATTACACTCTGAAGCGTTGGCCAGCCTTAAGCCGCTATCTGGATGATGGCAATCTACCGATATGCAACAATTGGGTAGAGAATCAGATGCGTCCCTGGGCGTTGGGGCGCAAGAACTGGCTGTTTGCAGGTTCGCTGCGCAGTGGTCAGCGAGCGGCAAACATCATGACTTTAATCCAGTCAGCAAAGCTGAATGGGCTGGATCCGTATGCCTATTTAAGTGATGTGCTGAAAAGGTTACCGACACATAAAGTGACCCAGATTGAAGAGTTACTGCCGCACTGCTGGAAACCTAAATCGAATTAAAAAATAGGTATGGGATTCAGCGGACGCTTACTATGTAATTAATCTACTAGATACTTATTGTCATAAGCAGTATGCCTTAGCAAATACTGCTTATGGATTAGATTGATTTAAGTGTGTATCCATGTGAGATGAATACACTCCAGATAGACTAGCCAATACCCACTCTATACCTACCCTAATGGACATTTCTAAAAGATGTCCATAGGGAGAGCTTTGTACTCATGACGCCTGATACGTAATTAATTATTTGTATGTAGGTATATTATGAAATCTTTGAACACCAACACCTTAGCTAAACCAACTCTTCCACCTATCGCACAGTTCTCAGGTGCAGATAGAGATGCATTCCTAGAACAACTCAAGGAAGATTTTTCAACTCATGAACATATGACAGAAAACGGTAAGGCTGAAATATTCAGAATGAGTATAAACCACGAACTTGAAACAATACTCAGTCGTGTTGAGCTCATTACGTATTTGGTGAAGGAGCGTCCAATCGCAACCCTTAAATCTATTAAAAGTTTTAAGGGTAAAGAGCAACTGTGTGTTGAATATGCCAAGGATATTCCACCTTCACTGAAGAACCAAATTGCGACAATCTTTGTATCTATTCACTCTAGCAACTACAAAATGGGCATTGAATTACAAGCCTTTCAGGACACTTTCTCAGAACTATCAAAGGAAGAACAATATGCCCTTTATGAGTTTGCTCTGATCAATCAATGTTATACATCTGAACAAGCTCAGGCCTATATTGCGGCTTTGATTAAATTTCAGAAGTTGTTTGCAGCAAAAATGGAAAGTGCTTCAATTCGAAAACAGCTTTCGAATCGTGCTAGTAATCGACGTCGTCCTAAAGAGCGTTGTATTCAACTAGTTGACACGCTACTAAAAATCCATTCTAGAATCCTCGTTGTTCGAGTAGACCTAGGACTGATACGTGATCCAGCCAAGCTTCAGGAACGCGCTATTTCACCTGATTTTGCTCAGGCTGAGCACGATAGTGAGTTTATGCAAAAGTCTATAGTTCGGTTCTATGAAGCATCTAAACACAATCAGCTTAAGCATGCGATTGGGTACATCCAGCGTCTTGAATACACGCCAGCCAAAGGGCTGCATTGCCATTGTTACTACTTCTTTAATGCCAATGACCATCGTGAAGACATTACGTGGGGGCAATATATTGCTGAGAAATGGAAAGTTGCTACAAACAATCTTGGCTCTGCTTTTATTTGCAATATGAAAAAGAATGAGTACCGCTATCGCGCTTTGGGCATTCTCGCTTATAACGACCATGAAATGCTTGAGAACCTCAAAGCTACATTTGACTATATATGTAAAAATGATCAGTACTTTGCCTTTACTGTTCAGGAGAGACTTCGTAGTTTCCGCATAAGCCAATTACCTGACGTGCCAGATACAAAGCTTGGTCGCTCACGTAAGTTTGAACAGCTTAACCTTCTAGAATCTGATCAATCAGATGATGCTCAAGAAGGAGGACTGTAACATGACTAAGTATGCATCAGATGCTTTACTTGCAGCCACACATTTATCATGCAGCATTCAACTTACTTATGCTTACGATCTAATTGGCTCTGAGAAGTCAGCAAAAGCGCTTGGGAAATCAAAAACCACGAGCATGTTTGCAAAGCAACAGTCTCAAAATAGTAATGAAGCATTATCTCTCAGTAAACCTGTTGAATTGATTAGGTCCATGTATCCATTAGTGACAGGCTCCCCTGTCACTAATGGGAGGTTACCCGTTCGTCTAAGATCTGAGAATGAGCTGTTTATTCAATTTATTAAACAGATAGGACCTATGGTTAATGTTGGAATTTACTGTAACGATCAATATTTTTCGAATCAAATCATGGGCTATCAATATACGCTCAATACTAGACAGGTTAATGAGGAGTCATCGGCTTGGGATGCAGAACAAGCTCGTACTGAAGAGTTATTTGATTCAACGATGAAGACTATAACCAAGGACTATTCTGGCTTCGAGACACATGAGCTATATCTGCCAATGCTATTTACGCTTTCAGCGAATACAACAACGTATTCCAAACAGCAATATTTAGATCAGCAGAAAAAAGACATGATCGCCGCTTTCCTTAATGAGTGTGGGAGTAATGAGATCTTTGCTGTATTTTCCAAATGGGAACTTACACCCCAAGGACAATTAGCACTCAGACTGGTGTTCTTACTTGAACGTCAGTTTATAGATGATCCTGTTGGTTTGTCTAATGAAAATGCTTTCATTGCCCTACAAGGTAATCTGGAAGGCCTGTTTAATTGCAAAGCATATCCTGTACCTAGGCCATTAAACGGTTTTATGCCAACTAATCGCTTTTTCAAAGGTGATCCAAAGTACAAAGACCTTATTAAGTTGCTTAAAACGTATCTAGTTGGTACCGATACAATCCTTCGAATCTGGGATACGCAGCCTACTTTTGATGTTTTGTATTCTAAATTTAAAACTAGTTAGTTCAGGAGCGATTTCACAATGGGAGTATTTCAGTTAACTACTAATGATTACCTGTTCATGAAATATCGCACTATGACTGTTGAACTTATGACGGTAGTACAAGAATACTACCCTCATTTAAGTAAGGCGGAAGCGCTGAGAAAGGCAAATAATCAAGAATTTCCTTTCTCGGTCTTTAAAATAGATTCAAGTAAACGTGCACCATTTCTGGTACACGTTCAAGACTTGGCTGGTATTTTAGACAAAAAGTATTCTGAAGCTGCTAAAGACTTTGCTACGTTTCATCAATGAGGCGTAGCACCTCTTCCAATTGAATTACATTCCGTCTTGATTTCACAGAAACATACCTCTGCAAACTACTCCAAGAATCATGCAAACTGACTTTCTGAATTTCAGGAATAGTAAAACTTTGTTCTGCAAGTCTCGTACAACCTTCATGTCTTAAATCATGAAAACGCAAATCTTCAATCCCCAACATTTTACAAGCATCACGGAACTCTTTTCCTATGCTTTTCGGATTCAAAGGCAATAAAAGTTGATCATCATACCCCAATTGGAGCATACGGCTTCGTACTTCATTATCTAATAAAAGCTCAACTATTTTTTTACATGGCTCTAACACTTCAAAAGACTTATGATTGCCTTTTGAACCATTCGGATTTTTCAAATCATGAACTTTCCATGAAGAGTGGTAGGAATCATAATCTTGTAGCCATAAACGTGTTAGTTCTGCTTCACGTCTACATGAAAAAATTGCAAACCAAATAATTAAATGCATTGGATACTTAGTGCCATATTTATTTAACTTCCAACGCTCAGCAAAAAATTTCGTTAAAGTAACTAACTCTTCATTTGTGGGAAGCCTATCTCTAACTTTACTAGAAGATATTTGGCGAGTTTTTCTAAGCTGTGCTGTAGCCTTATCAAAGGTACTTAAATCAACTTCCATACCCCACATAACAGATGCATGAGATAGCACACCTCTAATATGTAAAAGTTCATGCTGCTGTGTACTTGTTGCAATAGGTTCTAAACCAAGATTCGGCACACCTCTCCGTCTTAGGGCAACATGCTCAGCCAAATGTGTTGAATGTATTTTTGTGATAATATTGCGCGCGATTGGCAACTTCTTAATTAAGAGTAGAGCATAGCGTTTCGTCCTTCCGTATTCGCTCCCAACTTCATCCAAGTATTTATCTATGGCATCTGACAAAGTTAGGTCTATCAGTTGTTCTTTGCCAAGTAAAATATCTGGATTTTCTTGAATCTCGACTTCTCTTTTTTTAAGCCAGTTTTCTGCCACTTTTTTTGAATGAAATGTTTTGCTTTCAGAATAAGCTGGGTAGCCCTTTTTGTTGATCCGGATAGCAGCTCGGTAACTAACGTTTCCATCTGCACCTTTTCTGGCAGTAATTGACCCCATAAATTTACACCATGAACCATTTTTTTCATTATGGTGTAAATTTTGGTGTAAATGCAAATCGATTAACGCAGCTAAATATGAGTTCCCACAGATTCAAACATGTTGCAAAACACTGATTAAAGGCATGATTTTTAATGACTATTGATAAAACCATTGAAACTATTAAATCCCCAAGAATCAGTGTAGCTCCAATGATGGACTGGACTACAAAGGATTATCGATTCTTTGCGCGCTTGTTTAACCCGAACGTTGTGCTTTATACAGAAATGGTGACTACGGGCGCGATTCTATTTGGCGATGCGAAACGCCATTTGGACTATAACGCTCAAGAACACCCAATCGTATTGCAGCTTGGCGGCTCAAACCCACAAGAGCTTGCCACTTGCACAAAAATGGCTGAAGACTGGGGTTATGACGAAGTCAACTTGAATGTAGGCTGCCCAAGTGACCGTGTACAGAACAATAAAATCGGTGCATGTTTAATGGCAGAACCAGACTTGGTCGCTGAATGTATTCACAGCATGCAAAAAGCGGTGAATATTCCGGTAACGGTTAAGCACCGTATCGGTATTGATGACATGCAGTCTTACGAAGAAATGCTGCACTTTGTAGATACTGTAGCAGCAACAGGTTGTACTCACTTTGTCGTACATGCCCGTATTGCAATATTGAAAGGTTTGTCTCCGAAAGAAAACCGAGAAGTACCACCGCTACGCTATGAAGATGTTTACCGTTTAAAGCAAGAACGCCCGCATCTGACTATTGAAATTAATGGCGGTATTAAAACTTTTGCCGAAACTCAAGCTCATTTACAGCACGTTGACGGCGTCATGATTGGCCGTGAAGCCTATCACAACCCTTACTTACTTGCTGAGCTCGGCCAACTTTGGAACCTAGAAGCGCCAGATCGTTTCGATATTATGGAACAAATGCTACCGTATATTGAACAACGTCTAGCTGAAGGTGCACCACTCTCTATCATTACGCGTCATATTTTAGGTTTATTCCAAAATTTACCGGGCGCTCGCAAATGGCGACAAGCCCTAAGTGGTGGAAATGCAAAAACTTTAACTGATGTCGAGAATGCAATTCATAATATGCAAGCTGCCATTATCCGTACTGAAGAGTATTTAAAGGAACACCAATTTTAAGCCAGCCCATGTTTCTAAAATTGTAAGAAAATGTGGCATTTTAAATCAGAGACTTAGATTTTGAGTATATTCGCAAATGTTGGCTCGAAATATTCAAAATTAAGCTCTGATTAATTATTTATATTCAATAATATCAAAAACTTAATTTGTATGATTTCAAAAGCTCTTTTAATTAACCTTTTTTCCATAGCCAGAAATAAAAACTGGTAAAAAGATACGTTATTACATAACATAAACAAAACTTTTAAGTTTGGGCCATTAGTATCTCTGAACGCCACAGGTAGGTGGTGATTTTCTAAATACGGATATAGGTAGTACGGGTAGAGATTTCACGATGATTATTTATGACGGACAAGTAGCTGATAACTATATGTATCAGGATTCAAATCAGGCAGCCATTGTTGTATCCCACAGCACACCAAGCCTCCCTTATCCATTCACCATGAAACCCAATAATCACTCCACTGAAACCAACACTCCTCCAGCCATTGATGTAGAAAAATTCGTAGCTAAATTAGAAAGTATTACCTCTAGACGCAGTAAAGCGCGTTGTGCACGTAGCATCCGTATTGCGCTTGAGTCTGCTGGTGCCGATGTTGAAAATCATCCGATTGCAGCATCTGATTGGGGCGATACCCTCAAGAAAATTGGCTATAAAGAAATAAATCCAGCCTTTGATAAGCCACAAGAAGGCGACATTTATATCATTCACAGAACCCGCAACCATATTTACGGTCATATCGCTGGTTACACAGGAAGCGAATGGGTGTCGGACTTTAAACAAAGTAGTTATGACGTCTATAAAGATGATAACGTCACCTATACTTACTATAGATTAGGCTAATTCACTTCTAAGATAGAAACATTTGATGAATTTGCTCGGCACAATGCTGAATGATTTCATCATGGCCTTTTCTATAGACCAGTAAAACTTCCGAAAGAGATAGGGAATCTTCCAAAGGTATTAGTTTTACATTGGCAGGTAAGATTTGTTGAAACTCCGCAGGAACAATACCTACCCCTAAATTTGCCGCCACGAGCTGTAACTGTGAAATCTTACGCGACTGAATGGAGGCTTTTTGTGGGGTAAATCCTGCGGCTAAACACAGATTTGCGACCAAATAACTTAAGCCTCCTCTTTCGGCATGAGGTGTTGATACAAAACACTCATCTTTTAAGTCTTTTAAATAAACCTTTTCTGATTTAGAAAACTTGGCATGATCAATATGCACAGCCACCATTAAAGGCTCTTCATATAACTTAAGAGTATTTATACCATCTAAAGTATGCCGAACTGGTGGGCGGATCAAACCGATATCAATTTCACCATTTAATAACGCTAAGATTTGCTGCTCGGATGATAAGGTATTAATCTCAAAGCTCAACTGCTGCGTTAAGCTAACTTCTTTTAATATCTGCACCTTTGTATTATCCACGACAATACTGCTGGAATGAGCAATTTTAATCTGTCGATTTTTCCCTTCCGAAACACTTTTAGACAGGTCAATAATTTCATTTAAATAAAGCAAGTTATCTTTTATTTTCTTATAGAAGACCTCTCCTGCTACCGTAAGTTTTACTCTTTTATCCGTGCGATCAAACAACAGAAAATCAATTTCTTCTTCTAATAGCTTCATTTGTCGACTTAAAGCAGACTGGGCAATAAATAACTTTTCGGAAGCAGCAATAAAACTCCCCTCTTCAACAATTTTTATGAAATATTGGAATTGTTTTAATGTGAGCATTACCATCTCAAAATTAGATCATTTAGTCTATTTTCTATATTAGATTAGATAGATCTCCTTCGCTAGAATTTTAATCAAGGCCATTCACTTGATTGAATTCTTCATGAAGTATTTAAAAGGTTTCGCAATATGCACCATCGTTATTTTAATTTTATGGTGCTTTAAATTTTATGATCAGCAACTACCCACACAGCCCAAACAAGACAATATAGAGCTATATGATTAAATAGTTTTCCCAAAACAAAAGGCATGCCCTCACCTAAGCGCATGCCTTTTCCATATTTAAATTAGGCTTTTTTTAAATCGAGCTTTTTCAAAACTTCAGCCACAGCAATCATGGCAAAGCTTGAAGTCACCACCACCGCTGAACCATAGCCACCACAGCGCAACCCAGCCGATGGGCAGACATCTGCGCTTGAAAATGGATTGTCGATTGAGTAAATACAGGTAATGCCAAATTTCTCTTTTGGCTTTTTACAGATGCCACGAGCACGAAGCTGACTACGTAGCTTCGCTAACATTGGGTCTTGTTCTGTTTTTGATAGATCGGCCACGCGAATTTTAAGTGGATCGAGCTTACCACCTGCCCCACCCGACACAATTAAAGGAATTTTATTAAAACGACAATGGAGCATTAAAGCCAGTTTTGCTTTAACGTCATCAATGCAGTCCAAAACAATGTCCGGTACAGGGTTTAAAAGTTCTGCAACATTTTCTGGTGTTAAGAAGTCATCAATAATATTGACTTTAATGCGTGGGTTAATTTGGCGACAACGCTCCGCCATAATCTCAACTTTTTCACAGCCCAGAGTTGAGGTCATTGCAGGTAGCTGACGGTTTACATTTGACGCTGCAACCACATCCATATCGACTAATGTGATCTCACCAATACCTGTACGCGCTAAAGCTTCTACTGCCCAACTGCCGACCCCGCCAATACCAATCACCATCACATGACTTTTTTCATAGTGCTGGAACGATGAATCACCATAAATTTTGGCTACACCTGCAAAACGGCGGTCATATTCATCATTTTGTGGTAAATCGGACATGGAAATGGCTTTCTCTAAAAAATCAAACCATATATTTTACTGTTTTTTACGTAGTGCGTCTTGCCGCTCTTACAAATAAAAATACCCAGTAAAATTGCAATAATTGAATTCCACCAACTTACTTTTATTTCAAAGCAAAAATGAAGTTGATTTCAACAGATGCATTTTTTGGAAGTTGGTACACGCTGACCGATGTACGTGTATGCCGTCCCGTATCTAAACCCAAAATTTCATAAAGTATTTCAGATGCTCCATCAGCAACTTCGCTTTGCTGTATAAAAGATGACGTTGAATGAACAAATACATTCATTTGTAAAACTTTTCCAATAACATCTAAAGTCCCATAGTGCTGTTTTAAAATTGCTAAAGCTCTCATGGTGCTAATACTTGCAGCAAGCTGTGCATCTGATAAATCAACATCTAATCCAACTTTTCCACAAATCTGTACCGTATCTCCCACTCTTGGAATTTGACCACTAATAAATACAAGTCCAGCGTGTTCAATTAATGAGGTATATTTACCTCCTATTTTTATATCCCCTGAAAAATCATATCCCAATCGAGATTCAACTTTTAAAAATACTGTATCTCTACCCATAATTGCTTCTTCTTATAACAAAAATTATTTTATTTATATTTAGCTTATCCATTAAATAAAGACAATAAAAAAGCCTCATGAATATAAGGCTTTTTTATATAGCTTTTGAAAAATAGACATTTATGAAGCAATCAAATTCCGAAGTACATAATGCAAAATACCACCTGCCTTAAAGTACTCAACCTCATTTAACGTATCAATTCGACATAACACATTAAAATGACTAGCTACTCCATTTGGCCCTTTCACATCAACCTCAAGAATTTCATGAGGCTGAATACCATCCGATAAACCACGAATCGAAATGACTTCATGACCCGTTAAGTTGAGGGACTGTCTGGTTTGGCCATCAACAAACTGTAATGGCAACACGCCCATACCCACCAAGTTTGAACGGTGAATACGTTCAAAACTTTCAGCAATGACAGCTTTTACACCTAACAAGTTCGTTCCTTTGGCAGCCCAGTCACGTGAAGAACCTGTTCCGTATTCTTTACCAGCAATAATCACAAGCGGTGTATGTTCTTGTTGGTAACGCATTGCCGCATCATAAATGGCAAGCTTCTCACCACTTGGCACATGTATGGTATTACCGCCTTCTTCACCGCCGAGCATTTCGTTTTTAATACGAATGTTGGCAAAGGTACCTCGCATCATGACTTCATGGTTACCACGTCGTGAACCATAAGAGTTGAAGTCTTTTGGCTCAACACCTTGCTCTTGTAAATATCGACCTGCCGGACTGTCTTTTTTGATATTACCCGCTGGTGAAATATGGTCGGTTGTTACCGAGTCACCAAGCACTGCCAAAATACGTGCCTGTTCAATATTCTTGATTGGTTTTGGTGGCTCACCAATACCTTCAAAGAACGGCGGATGGCGAATATAAGTCGAGTCATCAGCCCATTCGTAAGTTTTACTTTTTGGAATCTGAATTGCTTGCCAGCTTTCATCACCATCAAACACCGCAGCATATTCTTTGTGGAACATGTCGGTATTTACTTTTTGTAAGACGGCATCAATTTCTGCCTGACTTGGCCAGATATCTTTTAAGTAAACAGGTTGCCCATCTTTACCTTGCCCGATTGGTTGAGTCGTTAAATCGGTACGGATATTCCCAACTAAACCATAGGCAACCACAAGTGGTGGTGAGGCAAGCCAGTTGGTTTTAACTAATGGATGCACACGCCCTTCAAAGTTACGGTTACCCGAAAGTACAGATGCCACGTTTAGATCATGACACTGAATTGCATCTTCAATTGGTTCAGGTAAAGGACCTGAATTACCAATACACGTTGTACAACCATAACCAACCAAGTTATAGCCCAACTCATCTAAATACGGCGTAAGCCCAGCCGCCAATAAATAGTCGGTCACGACTTTAGAACCAGGCGCAAGTGAACTTTTTACCCACGGTTTACGCTGCAAGCCTTTTTCAATGGCTTTTTTAGCAAGTAAACCGGCTGCCAACATGACACTTGGGTTAGAAGTATTGGTACATGAAGTAATTGCTGAGATGACGACATCACCATGATTCAACGGATATTCTTGCCCTTCAATCACACAAGATGGGCTTTCATGCTGAATATTGGCTTTGGTCGCTTCTACAGCCGTACCGCCACCGCCTTCATTTTCTAAACGTTCTTTCGCTTCTTTGGCTGGCTTAAGGGTTAATTCCATGAGCGCATTAAACGTTTTAGGTACTTCCGATAAAAGCACACGGTCTTGAGGGCGTTTTGGACCTGCCAAACTTGCCTGAACCGTACTCATATCTAAACTTAACGTATCTGTAAACACAGGTTCATCACCCGCATTACGCCATAAACCTTGCACCTTGCTATATGCTTCCACCAATGCAATACGGTCACTTTGACGACCTGTTAATTTCAAATAACCCAAAGTCACTTCATCAATTGGGAAGAAACCACAAGTTGCACCATATTCAGGCGCCATATTGGCAATGGTTGCACGGTCAGCAAGTGGTAAGTCGGCTAAGCCATCTCCATAGAACTCGACAAATTTACCCACTACACCTTTTTGGCGAAGCATTTGAGTAATGGTAAGCACCAAGTCAGTTGCCGTAATCCCTTCTTGTAATTTTCCAGTCAGTTTAAAACCGATCACTTCAGGAATGAGCATAGAAATAGGTTGGCCTAACATGGCAGCTTCTGCTTCAATACCCCCAACGCCCCAACCTAATACCCCTAGACCATTAATCATGGTGGTATGTGAGTCTGTACCTACTAAGGTGTCAGGGAAAGCAAAGGTCTGTCCGTTGTCTTCACCTAACCACACTGCTTGAGCCAAATACTCTAAATTGACCTGATGGCAAATACCAGTACCCGGTGGCACGACACTAAAGTTATTAAATGCAGATTGTCCCCAACGCAAAAATTGATATCGCTCGCCATTTCGCTGCATTTCAATTTGAACGTTTTCTTCAAAAGCCTGATCATCGGCAAAATGGTCTACCATCACAGAGTGGTCAATAACCAGATCTACAGGTGATAACGGATTAATTTTTTCAGGGTCACCCCCCGCTTCAGCCATTGCAGCACGCATTGCGGCCAAGTCAACGACTGCCGGAACGCCGGTAAAATCTTGCATTAAAACCCGTGCAGGTCGATATTGAATTTCTTGATCTGAGGTACGGGTTTTTAGCCACTCAGCTAAAGCATAAATGTGTTCTGTTTTAACACTGTGCTGATCTTCAAACCGTAATAAGTTTTCCAACAGTACTTTTAATGATTTCGGCAGTTTGGCAATGTCACCTAGCTTTTTCTCGGCTTGGGTTAAGCTAAAAATCTGATAATTGCTGGAACCTACTGTTAGCGTCTGTAAAGCATTAAAACTATTGATATTGCTATACTTAGCCATTGGGTTATCCTCCCATGTCTGGCAATGTTATTTTTCACGTTTTTACATGTTGTTTTCTTACTTTAAGCTTCTTTTTTAATCGCTGTGTTTTGTTTTAGTTACTATTTCTAATCTTTGATTTTTATTACGATAATTTCAAAGAAGATAAAGAGTTTTTCCACAGCAAATCTGCTAATTCTGGCTCTGCCATATTTAAATTTTCAGCCAAACTTTTTAGTACATAAGGTAAATTCACAGGCGTATTTCGAGTACGCTGCTCAGTTGAAGTTTGGCAGCAAAGTGGCGTCATATCAGGACAGTCTGTTTCAATCACTAAATGCTCGGCACCTATAGCCTGCACAACCGTATGAAGCTTTTTCGCATTGGGGTTCGTGATTTGCCCCGTCACACCAATTTTAAAACCAAGCTTAATCAGGCCTTTTGCCTCCTCTACTCCACCACTAAAGGCATGAGCAATGCCACCCAATTTAAATTTTTGAGCTTTTAATAGAGCGAGCACATCCCCATGTGCTTTTCGTATATGAAGCAACACCGGTTTTTGGTATTGAGTTGCCAGATCTAACTGATCAGCAAAATACTGTTTTTGCTTGGCATATATATTGGGCTGCTTGTGTTCCTTTAAGAAGGTATCTAAGCCGATTTCTCCTATTGCGACGCACTCTTCTTGCTGCAAAATCTGTTCAAGATGAGAAAGATGCTCTGGTTTGTGCTGCTCAATATAAAACGGATGCAACCCCGGTGCTAAATAAGAAGTAGGTACATTCTCCCACTGCTTGAGCTGATAATGAGTGTGTACCAACTCATCAAAACGTGACTGTAAAAAGCCTATTAACACCAGAGCATCCACACCCACTTTTTTAGCTTCAAGTGCTAATTGCTGCCGATCTTCATCAAAATCGGCAACATCAAAATGGGTGTGAGTATCAAACAGATGCATTAGTTGGTACTTTTTACGGCAGGTGTCGAAGCTGGTTTGGCTTTAGGCTGCGGCAAATATTCTTCTTTCAATACATCTTGTAATTGGTCATATGGAATGACTAAACGAGGTAGTCCGACCACATAAGGTCCAATTTCATATTCGCCATATTGAAGAATCAAGCCTTGGTCACCTAACAGGAAATTTTCTGTGAGTTTAAACGGCCAAGCTTGCTCATATTCACTCACACTATTTGCAAGTTTTGAGTCTGTCACCCAAGCTTTAAATGCTTCATGTGCTAATTTTTCTAAAGCCGCTTTTTTCTCTGGACGTAATAAGTCTTCAAGCTTGACCTGCTTTTCTTTCTTTAAGTCAAAATTATAATATTGCTGCGCTGCCGAGCCATGTGCCCCGCCTAAATAGCTACTACTATTTACAACAACAGTTACGACTTTACCTTGAGACTGTATGATTTTAGGTTTCACCAACAGATTAATCTGGTGATTACTACTTAGAGCCTTTAATTCATTGTCCAAATCAATAAATGAATTTGCATAGCGCTGAACCTGAGCATCGAAACTATCTTGTTGCTCTGTAGCGGCAGCTACTGAAGCTTCTGTCTTCTTATCAGCTTGTGCTGCTTTTGCATCTGGTTCTGCAATTTCAAGAATCTGTCCGAGTGCTTTTAAAACTTGTTGATCAATAATCTTATCAATAAAAGGGAAATTACTTTGTAGGCGTTCTACCGTAAATTCAGGGCAAGTTTTACCATCACAATCCGGTAAAGTCACTTTACTTGGAACTGTTTCTCCTTTCAAAGTCAGTTCTACAGGCTTTTGTTCAACCACAGCCGGTTTTTGCTGATCTTCCGACTCTTTAGGATCACTTTTAGGCTGACATGCCACCAAAAATATCGCAGAAGCAAGTAACGTTAAACGTAGCGAAGCCTTAGAAGTTAACATCATATTTTGCCTTTATTCTGAGAAGATTATGCATAACTCATATGAAGTTAGCGCATCTACAAGTAGGTTGCAAATTCTGCTACCAACTTAAAACATTTGTTCATAAACCTGAGGTTGCAATATTTTTTTCGTTTGTTCTGTTGTTAAATAAATATCAAGTTGAGGCGCATCTTTCGTAATCTGATTTGCCTGATAGTGCAAACCCACCCCTTCACCATCAAAGAACCAGTCAGCTTGTCCCCAATATAAAGTTTTTGGGGCCTGTTTTTTGACATCGGCAGTTTGCTTTTTCAACCAGTCCTGATACGCGGTTTGAACAATTTGATGTACTGTCGGTTGCTGGTCTTTTTTAAGCACATCAAGCAACGTTAAGTTTTTATGCAGTTTACGATCAGCCACGAAAAAATAATAACGGTCTTTTATGGTGATTTCTTCTTGTTTACTGTCTAAAGCCAGTTGCAATAACACATACTGGTTACGCTGCGAGGCAATGCGTGTACGAATGTGTAACTCATAAGCACGATTTTTAGAATACTTATCTTGCCATTCATCCGACTTTTTCACGTAAGCATTAATCGCTTGTTGAAGGCTTAAATCTTTTTTCAAATTAATTTGAGCCTGAATAACTTTCGCCTGATTTTTTTCAATCCAGCTATTTAACCACGCATCTTGGGTTTTTATGGTTTGAATATCGACATCAATACAATTTTTCTTTTCACAAAACGGCACTGCATAACTTGCTTTGGTTTCGGTCAAATTTAAATAAGGTAAAACCTCTGCTTTCTCAACCGGATGGTCTTGAGTAGAAGCTGAATTTTCTTGAGAAGATGATGAAGACTGAGGCTTTTTCCAGACAAATACACAAATAGCCAAAATTAGAGCTATGGCTGCAACCACAAGCGCAATAATTGTCTTTTTACTCAAGTTCATTTCATCATCCTTTCTTATTTTTCAAAACAAAACAGCTTCTATTCGAAGCTGTTCGTCACATTTACATGATTAGTGTTCACGTGTGCTACGGAACTCAATATCAGGCCAACGCTCTTGCATAATCTGCAAATTCACTCGGCTTGGCGCAAGATACGTTAAGTGTCCGCCACCATCAATAGAAAGTTGGTCATGTGCCTTTTTCTTAAACTCATTAAGAATCTTTTCATCATCACAATGAATCCAGCGTACCGTATTTACACTTACTGGCTCATAAACACAGTCAACTTTATATTCTTCTTTCAAGCGGTAAGCAACAACGTCGAACTGAAGTACACCCACAGCTCCCACGATCAAATCATTGCTAATTTGTGGCATAAATACCTGAGTTGCACCTTCTTCAGACAACTCTTTCAAACCTTTTTGCAACTGTTTTGACTTTAATGGGTCTTTCAAACGTACACGGCGGAACATTTCCGGCGCGAAGTGAGGAATACCTGTGAAGTGCAAGTTTTCACCGCTAGTGAAAGTATCACCAATCTGGATTGTACCGTGGTTGTGTAAACCAATAATATCGCCCGGCCATGCTTCTTCTAAGTGCTCACGCTCGCCTGCAAGGAAAGTCAACGCATCACTAATACGAACTTCTTTACCAATACGTACGTGATTCATTTTCAGGCCTTTCTCGTATTTACCTGAACAAATACGCATGAAGGCAATACGGTCACGGTGTTTAGGGTCCATGTTGGCTTGAATTTTAAATACAAAGCCAGAGAAACCTTCTTCTTTTGCTTCAACCATACGCTCTTGCGTTGGATGTGCTTTAGGTTCAGGTGCCCAGTTCATAAATGCATCGAGAACGTGGTCAACACCAAAGTTACCTAATGCTGTACCAAATAAAACAGGTGTTTGTTTACCTTGTAAGAAAAGTTCACGATCTAATGGCTCATTTGCCATTTGTACAAGCTCAAGTGACTCTTCAAAAGAAGCCCAAGCTAACTCACCAACTTTTTCACGAATATCGGCGTGATTATAGCCATCACGTACTTCAATATCAGTAATGGTTGAACCAAAACCTGCTTTGTAGACATACAATTTATCTTCAAGAATATTGTATACACCAGCAAAGTCACGACCCATACCAAGTGGCCATGTAATTGGTACACAGCGAATATTCAAGACGTTTTCAATTTCATCTAACAACTCAAGTGGCTCACGAATTTCACGGTCCATTTTGTTGACGAATGAAATAATTGGTGTGTCACGCATACGACACACTTCCATCAATTTGATGGTACGTTCTTCGACACCTTTTGCACCGTCAATCACCATCAGTGCAGAGTCAACAGCAGTAAGGGTACGATAAGTATCTTCCGAGAAGTCTTCGTGCCCCGGTGTATCGAGTAAGTTAATCGTGTGACCTTTATATGGGAACTGCATAACAGACGTGGTGATCGAAATACCACGTTCTTTTTCCATTTCCATCCAGTCAGATGTAGCTGCACGATCAGATTTACGGCTTTTTACCATCCCTGCAACCTGAATCGCTTTACCCCATAACAACAGTTTTTCTGTCATGGTGGTTTTACCGGCATCGGGGTGGGAAATAATAGCAAATGTGCGTCGTTGAGCGACCTGTGCCGCTAACTCATCTTTAAAACTCATGAAATACACCTACTGCGGAGATTGCAGTGCCAAAGATCTAAAGTCGATCAAAATAAAAATTGGCGTAATTGTAGCAGATTTATAAATTGTTTTTATCGACTTTGTGGACAACTCCAGACTTGTCCATATATTTCAAAAACTGAGCACTAAATGCCCTTTCGGGCATCTATTAATTCTCACCATCCCAATACCAATATACTTCCCCCCAGTCTGTTTCTGAAAGTATTGGCAATATCGTACCTTGCGTAAAATAAAGTCGTGTATCAGGTCTAGCAGGAGTAATCCAATAACCTGTTTTAATACAAACTTCACCACCTTTTACTTTTATACGCTCGGACTGTTCCTCATTTGGAACCACATTTGATTGTGATC
The DNA here is from genome assembly GCF_003940475.1 of Acinetobacter sp. FDAARGOS_559. Lineage (NCBI taxonomy): Bacteria > Pseudomonadati > Pseudomonadota > Gammaproteobacteria > Moraxellales > Moraxellaceae > Acinetobacter > Acinetobacter sp. FDAARGOS_559. Next base: position 3,001,721 of record NZ_RKJG01000005.1, on the reverse strand, counting down.
GCGCAAAATCAACTAAGTCTTTTGGGTAGAACTCATGATCACGGTATAAAGTATCATCTATACCTAACAACCATGTCACCGCTGCTGCTTCCCATGACCAATAACCATAATAGCTAACGCCCGATCTAAGATCAGTTTGTGGATGTTGATCATGATAAGGCTCTCGACGGCTTGCTTCATACCAGCTTTCTAAATATTGCAGCATTAACGCTGGACGTTGCTCAGGTGCAGCATTAAACACCTTGATTAACTTTCGATAAGGTAAATGTCTTCTGGCTTCATCTGGTGGTGTGCCTCGGTCTGCTACAAACGGAGCAACCAGACGCTCAACTAACCCATCTTTTTCTTGCCCTTCAGGTGTAGCTTCAACATAGTCAATAATCGGCATAATCCGGTACATTTGGTCAGCATAGCCTGTCAGTAAACCGAAACAGATCAAACGTAAAGCAATATACCAGTAGTCCTCTGTACCTAAACTAATATGCCAGACATAACGCCCACCAGCATCAGGGCTTAAATTATATAAATGACTGGTTTCTGCATATTCTTCAGTCCAATGCAGTAAGTAAGGATAAAGCTCTTTAATAAAGCCAATATCCCCACCCGCTGAATATTGCAAAGACATCAAATCTAAAGCATCTCTTAAACGCTGATGACCCGCAGCAATGTATCCACCAAACTTCTTTTCATTCTTATAATTACTAAAGCCATCAGTAACCGAATACAATCCATTTACAAGCTCATCAAAGTTTTCATGATAATCCTGTTTTAATAAATGATTATCTCTAAAATTGCTCTCATCAGTAATTTCCAAGTCTAGCCATTTTTGCCAATCTATTTCTTGATCATTGACTGTTATTGACATTCTTAACGCTCCAGCATTTCATTTGGCATTACAAATTCTAAAGTAATCGCATGTGAGGTCACGGTACGGGTACATGTCAGTTGAAATTGTAAATATCTAAATAGAAATGTCCTTATGGGCATTTAATCAGTTCTCACCATCCCAATACCAATACACTTCACCCCAATCTTGTTCCTTAATTTCAGGAAGAACTTCACCTTTCTTACAATAATGGCGTGTATTGGGTTGTGCAGGCGTTGTCCAGTAACCTGTTCTAGGACAAACTTCTCCAGCTTGAACAGATTCTTGATATTGTGACTCAGCATCTTGTCCACTTGTTAAATCGTCCACACTATACGATGTACCATATAGAGCAGCCGTAAGATCCTCAAAAGTTCTCAATCTTAATGGAGTTACCTGTTTTAGTAGCTTCATGTGAACAGGAAGATTAACTTTTGTTAGGTACTGTAATGATTCTTCCCCACCTAATGCCAAAGCAGGCTCAAAGGCATACATTTCATCTGCCTTTAAAACCCCTAATTTTTTTACAGCTCGATCAAATAGTTTATTGCCGTTTTTGTCTGTGTAATCTAGATAATTTTTTTTAGGTAAAAAGAAAAAATCACTACCATAAAACTCAGCACTTTCTAACTGTTCTCCATTGTCATGTAAGATACCTTCCATTGTTTTAATGTAGTATCTACCACAATTACGTTCGCCCCAAATTAACAGCTCACCAAATGCAGAACGGGCCAAAACATGATAGGCATCATCATCAGGCAATGGTGTCTCCTCTAACCAGTCATAAATCACTTCAGCGTAATCGTCTGGGTTAGTAATCCAGTACAAACCATTCAAATAACCAGCAAAACCAAATAAACGCCATTGCTCTAAAATACTTTCAGGCAGTTTACCCCGATATTTTTTTATGATGTCCTCTGTCACTTCAACTTTATCAATTGGCTGACCATATTTCTCATAAAAGTAATCAATATCTTCTTGGTTCATTTCACTACTCTCTATTACTTACAACGCTTCAATTCAACATCCATCGCATCTTTCCATGTGTTCTTACAGAGTTTTTTTACCCAACTTTTAAACAAAAATAAAATGCCCTTTCGGGCATTCTATTAATTCTCACCATCCCAATACCAATACACTTCACCCCAGTCTGTTTCTGAAAGGATCGGCAAGATTGTACCTTGCGTAAAATACAATCGTGTATCAGGTTTAGCTGGAGTAATCCAATGACCTGTTTTAATACAAGCTTCGCCACCTTTTACTTTTATACGTTCTGGCTGTTCCTCATTTGGAACCACATTTGATTGTGTACGCGCAAAATCAACTAAGTCTTTTGGGTAGAACTCATGCTCACGGTATAAAGCATCATCTATATCTAACAGCCATGTCACCGCTGCCGCTTCCCATGACCAGTAGCCATAATACAAAAAGCCTTCATCTATATCTGCTTGGGGATGCTGGTTGTAATAAGGTTCCCGACGGCTCGCCTCATACCAACTTTCTAAATATTGCAGCATTAAAGCTGGGCGTTGTTCAGGTGCAGCATTAAACACCTTGATTAACTTTCGATAAGGCAAATGTCTTCTGGCTTCATCTGGTGGAGTGCCACGGTCTGCTACAAATGGAGCAACCAGACGCTCGATTAAACCATCTTTTTCTTGGCCTTCAGGAGTTGCCTCAACATAATCAATAATCGGCATAATCCGTGCCATTTGGTCTGCATAGCCCGTTAACAAACCAAAACAGATCAAACGTAAAGCAATATACCAGTAGTCTTCTGTACCTAAACTAATATGCCAAACGTAACGTCCACCAGCTTCTTCTGTTTGGTGATAAGCTGCATGAGTTTCTGCATATTCTTCCATCCAATGCAGTAAGTAAGGATAAAGCTCTTTAATAAAGCTAATATCCCCACCCGCTGAATACTGCAATGACATTAAATTCAGTACATCTTGTAAACGTTGATGCCCTGCGCTCATCATTTTTCCAGCTTTGGCACTAGTTTTATATTTTCGGAACCCATCAGTCACTGAGTAAATGCCATTTAGAAAAGTATTAAATCTTCTTTGATACATTTCTGTTTCTAGAAAACTATCCCTATAACTATCCGAATCTTTGTTTTCCTGATCAAACCATTTCTGCCAATCTATTTCTTGATCATTAACTTGATATTCCAATTTCATTACTCCCGTAGCATTTCATTCGGCAAGACAAACTCTAAAGTAATCGCATGTGAGGTCACTGAACGGGTACATTTCGGTTCATCCAGACCTTTACATTGACTATGGTGGTCAAATTGATTTCCCGTTATCGTCACTAAACTTCGGTCATAAGGGCACTTCACTGCAACAGTTTGTCCTTTCCCATTTTTAAAAACTCTTTCAGATGCAGGCTTAAATTCGACACGCTTCCAAGCTTCAATCTGCTCAAGTAATTTAACTTTATGACTAGACGTAATCTTTGCGCTACCAATTTTATTCGCAATCCAAAGATGTGACATTTGTGCACCATCACTGACTGTTTTACCTAATGCACCTTTAGTTTTTTTCTCTTTGGAAGACTTTACATAAACATCCAAGCCCATGCTTAAAGCATCCATTGCTGCTTTCGGAGTCATGATTTTTCGATGACTGGCTAAATTCGTCGCTTTACTATCTGTAATTCGGTACTTATGCCCAATACTATTGCTATACCAAGCATGGTCAATACCATCATGTCCAGTATCGTGATATTCATACAGCACACCATTATTATTAATTTTGGTACGACTCTTTTTCCGCTTCACAAAGTAATAATCCGTGATGTGTTCACCACCCGAACCTAATTCCTTATTACTGCGCTTTTTTGATGTTCTTTTGGTTGATGTATTCTTGCTTCCTGTCTTGGCGGTATTGCCACTGGTATTTTTAAGAACCTGACCCTTTTGCTGTGTATGAGGCGCCGAAGTTCGATTAAGTGGCTTTGAACCCGTTTTATGGATGGGAGCCTTCGCTGTGGTATTAGGATAAGGGGTTGCCAAAGCTTTTTTATGCGCTAATTGCAGGTCTTTCATCACCATTTCAATTTGCCTGTTCGCAACAGTTTTCATTTTTCTCAGTTGCACTACAAGAGTCTTTAATCGAGCTTGTCCCAAGACCGCTCTAGTCATCCAGCTATCAAAAACATCAATTAAGCCATCAATTATTTTATTACTGGTAGTCTGCAACTCTTTGGTGTAAGCATTCCAGTTTAAGTTACGAAACCATTTTTCAACATTGCCACGCATGGTTTTACTTGGGATTGCATCTAATATTGCCCCCATCGCTTTACCAGAGCGCAATTGCTTAAATACAATTTTAAGCCCATCTCCGGCAACAGGAACAAACGCAATTAAGTTAAAGACCAGATCAAACCAGTTATCTTTGTTATTCGGGTTTTCTGCAATTTTGACAATTGAAACGATTACATTACCAACATCAACACCCTGCCCAACAAAAGGGATACAACCAATCACCACAGCTACAATAATTTGTGCCGGGCTTGATCCACTCCCGTCTAGCACACCTTTTATCCAGTCTGCTGCCGATTGTTCTCCTTTTTGGGTGACTCGAATGGTTTTGGCTGGTGATTTTGCAACGGCTGTACTCATATACCCTCCCCAAAACCAGAATGTGGAGTTGATTGTTTATTCAATGGGATTTCTTCTGCTTGATCCGCAATAGCATCATCCGGATTATTTTGTTGTTCTAAATCTTTTTCCACATAATCATTGATATGGTCATCATACTCAACACCCTGCCCATCGATCATGGCTTGTATTTCATCAGGGAAATATTCATCTAATAAGTGGTCAAGTTCTTGCTTGTTATATTGTTCGATCAATTGTTCTGCTTCCACAATACTCATCACTTTTTTATCTTTAAAGCTATTCTGCTGTTTGGGCTGATCAGGTTTAGCCTCCATATTGCTAAAACCGTAATAAACCTTTGGCTGGACTTTATCAGCAGGGACTTGGACTTTTGCATAACCATTACTATCCAGAATACCTTCTTGCATTGAGCCATCCTGAAATATAAGTTTGTAAGGTGCTTGGGCAACGGGCTTTAGGTCGTCATACACGTACTTAAGTTCAAGCTCTTTAGGCGGTATATTCAACTGAGGCAAAGCTGGTAAAGTACTCGAAGCACTTCCTCCCCCCATAAACACATGCTGCCCCGCCTTCACTTCAAATTTGCCGCCCGTGACTGGGAAAATACCTGAGCTATTAATCTTGATTTGGGAACTACCCGAGGTAATCACAATTTCTTTAGAAGCATTAATTTCTATTTTGTCTTCTGTAGAAATAATCTGGATACCTTTACGGGCAATTAAATCTGCTCCATCGCCTTGCGCTTGTATCTCAACTTTACCTTTGCCCGCATAAAGTCGTGCACCCTGTTGGGCAGCAAATAGACTTAACTTATTTTGAGCATGTGCAATCAAATTCTTCTGAGTGCTTATATTAATGCTGTCCCCAGCAGTTTGGCTTAACTGACCATCTGCACTTAGGTGTATGTCTTCATTACTGGCGACTGCAATACTGTTTGGTGCTGTTAAGATCATCAAGGCTTGCTTAAATGCAGCAGCCTTTTCTTTATCTTGCTGTTCAATTTGCTCTATGAACGTTTTTAAGTTCTCAAGCATTTCCAATGGATCAGTTTGCTGGTTTTTAGCAACTTCACTCAGTGCCTTAGCATTATTAAGACCACCTTCGATTTGTTGCTTGGCATCGGCTGCATCTAAATGTGTGCCTTGAGCTTGGTCCTGTTTATGGGTACTAACAAGTAAACCTTTACCTGCTCTAACCGCGCCCCACTGGTCAGTTCTGAGTTCAAAGCCCTCTCCACGACCATCACTCTCGGCCTTATCTTTTGGATGGCTTAAGTTGCCTAAGTTTAACTGACTGACCGCATGGCTACTTTGTAACTGTGCACTAATTTGCCCAGTCGTATCATCAAAACGTAGCTGGTTAAAGCCTTTGCCATCAACTTCTTCTGAACGAATACCGCTGAGTTTTTTAGTGTCAGGTAGCTGCCCTTTCTGGTCGAACTGGGCTGGATGACGTTCGGCTTCATGAATACGTCCCACTACAAACGGACGGTCAATATTGCCGTCAAAGAAGTCGATAACCACAATCTCACCAACACGTGGCAAGAAGCGTGCACCATACCCTTTTCCAGCCCACGGGGTTACAACATCGACCCAAGCCGAATCAGTATCGTTGTCGTTACTCCCCGCGCCTCCATCATGGCTATGGTCATTAGCTCGGGTAAACAAGAAACGAACTTTAATGCGTCCCCACTGATCGACATAGATACTTTCACCTTCAGGTCCGACTACACGGGCACGTTGTACAGCGGCTTGAGGACGATCTTGTAAGGGCTGATATTCAGGAACTGTCTTAATATGGCGACGTTGTAAAATCAGTTGATTGCCTTGACGCTCTTTTGTATGACTAGATTGCCAATGGCTTTGTGTAATTAAAGTTTGTATTTGCTGGTTTAAGTCTTTCGGTAAGTTATTTTGGTTGTAGTAATGCTTACCAATGATCAGAAACTCTTTATCTGCCCCACTATGCAGATCAATTTCAGGGTGTTCATTCAGTTCAAACCAGTAACCAACTTGTGTATCCCGTACTGTGGTTTGAGCAACAAACTGCTTGGATTGAGCATCATGGTAAGCGCTTAAGTTCTGGTTAAATTTTTCCAGTTGTTGATTACTTGCTGAGGTTGCCCCATCTTCGCCGTTTAAATCCTGCATCCATGCCGGACTGAAATGCCATGCATCTTCAAGGCTTAAACTTTGATTGTCATAGCTGGCGCTATGCTGATGTGTACTTTGTACACTGCCTGCCCCATCTGTTTGTTGTAATACATCTGACTGCCAACGCTGCACAAAAACAGAAGTCGGCTGCAAATGACGTCCAGCGATCAAACTGGTCATACTGTCAAACTGTTCAGTTGCACTGCTACGATGGTAACGGATTGTCCTTCTAGTCAGTGCCTGATACTGGCTATTGTCATCAATAAGGCGTAATTTTTGTGGCTGAATATTGTCCGTATTGCTCGCCACGGTAAGCTCTGCTTCATCAATGAGCCAACTAATACCTTCACTACGCCATAAGCGAGTTAAAAAGTCATAGTCGCTTTCATTGAGCTGCATAACAAAAGGACGGACATCGTAGGTCTGTTTTAAGCCGCTCAAATCTAAAGTCAGACTAGATGCAAATAATGGACTTTTCCCCTGCCATTCTTGAAACAGAATTTCACTAATTTCTTTCACACTCTTGTTCATAAACACACGGCTATTTCTGCGTTTATGCCAGAGATAAGTTGGATCAGATATCGTGAGTTTATATAAGGTTAGAGCACCATCACTCTGTCCTTGTGATGCTCCAGTAATAATCCCTGTAGTACGAAACTGTTGGCCTTGATCTGTGACCTGATCAACCGCAACCTGCAACCCAATAAATGTTTTGAGTGGAATATGAGCATTGGTTGATAAACAAATCAGCTCGGCTGTCATGCCCTGATTAAGATAATGTTGCCCATCTATACGTTGTAAAAAAACCTGACTATTCAGGGATGCATCTGAAAACTGGAGATACACCGAACGATGCTGTGAGAGAAAACCTATACTCTCTAAAACTTGGGAAATATTATTAAACATTACGTTTGTTATAAATTGAGACTTAATCGATTATATTTTATAAAATGCGTACAGATCTGTCTATTTTTTATATCAATTGCAATGTTAATGGCTAGTCGGACAACCTATCCATACACTAAAATAAAAAGCTCAATACTTCAGCGACCTGTGCCGCTAACTCATCTTTAAAACTCATGAAATACACCTACTGCGGAGATTGCAGTGCCAAAGATCTAAAGTCGATCAAAATAAAAATTGGCGTAATTGTAGCAGATTTATAGGTACTGTTTAGAGATTGTTGAGTTGTCTATCCGTGTTTTCATATTTGGAATATTTTTATTAAGCCATTAAAAAAGCCTGTTCAATATCAACAGGCTTTTTATGAATAAACTTAGACGCTTATGCTAATTTCTTTTCTTCAATAAATTGGACATCGGCAATTTGTGCATCCCAAAACTCAGTCCACAGTGCACAATAATCAAGACATAGTTGAGTCAAGCTTTCATAATCATCTTTGGTAATGGCTTGAGCCAACGCAAACCAAAGGTCATCCTGATGGTCATCATCAGCAGCTTCAGCTGTTTCATCTGTTGAAACGCCGTGTACATGGTAATAACCACCACCCTCAACATCGATATTTACAAACTTGGTTGCTTGTCGCAATGGTGGGCTAAAAAGAATAACTTCTTCTTCTGCCACCGCCAATAATGCCACCACATTAATATAACGATCGTAAGAAGCTTCTAAAAATGTTCTCACCTGATCTGCAATTTTTGAAGGTTTATAATTACGGCGGTCAGCCTCAGTCAAACCATAGTCATTTAGCAAATCTTCATATAATGGATAATGTGCATATTCAGGGTTGCCTAAATAATAATTATCTTTATCTAAACCCGGTCGAAAACCAAATTCATCTAATATATTTAAGCTCAACAACACCCGTGGAAACATTTTAGCGCCCGAGTGAAGCTTTGGTTCCAATTGTTTTGTCAGAAACTGCGCCTTTAATAAAGCATCGGTAAAAATCTGAACAATGGCATGACGATATTCTAAATGAATACGAGTCAGGGTTTGTTTATCAAGATAACCGTTATTTAATATTTCAATTGCAGGGTGTTTACTTACTGGTAATTGCGCAATTTTATTCCTTAATTGTTTGAGAAACTGTAAGTTTTCTTCCCATTGTGAAGCGGGAATACTATCTTTCATCCCCTGCAATGCTTTTTCTCTTGGATTATTAAAGTCTTCAAATTTTTTTGACATAATCATTCTCAATAAAAAGTTTTTCTTATAGTTAAGCTAAAGGCTATCCCTCTATTTCCATTACGTATTCGAACGTAAAAAGGATAAATTCCGTATACCCATACTTAACGAATTGATATTATGTTTATTATCTCAACAAATCAATGGATTAATTAATATTATTTAAAAAAGTAAACTATTGCCAATAAAATATTTATTTCTTTATTTATCAAGGCAAACCAAGCTATTGAATAAATATAATTTTTTAAATATCATTAAATAAGTTTTATTTAAGCTTTCATACTTTACAATAGCAAAGTTAATCAAAAAATATCTATGACGGGGCAACCAATGTCAAAAAGAGAAACGATTATAACAACAGCAATGACCCTTTTTAATCAGAAAAGTTATACCTCTATTGGGGTAGACAAAATTATTGCTGAATCTAAAGTTGCAAAAATGACTTTTTATAAGTACTTCTCTTCTAAAGAAGTTTTAATTGAAGAGTGTCTTCGCCGAAGAATTTTAGAAGTCCAAACTTCTTTATTAGATAAAGTTAATAGTGCAGATGACCCATTAAATAAACTGAAAAGTATTTTTAATTGGTATATCGACTGGATTAACACTGAAGATTTTAGTGGTTGTTTATTTAAAAAAGCAACGATAGAAGTTCTGCAGCTCTATCCTTCTATTAAAAAACAAGTAAATAAATACCGTGAATGGATTTACAGTTTAGTTTTATCTATATTTTTAGAGTTAGAAATTGAAGATCCAAAAGTATTAAGCAGTCTTTTTCTTAACATTATAGATGGGCTTATTATTGACGGGACAATTAACAAACCAGAAATTAACTCAGAAGAAACATGGTCTTATATAAATAAACTCATTGAGCTTGAAACAAAACAAAAATATGAAGCCGCTTAAAAAAATTTAATTATTACGGACCTTTACCATATTATAAGTTTTATTTTGAAGATGAGAGGAGCTGTAATACCTGCTCTATCAGGTGATCAGATCTGTTTTTTATCTGGTTCAATATAAAGTTCAGGCCGATATGTTTTAAAAGCATAACCGTCTGAACTTTATATAAATTTAGTTATTCTAAATATATTAATTAATAAACATATAGATTTTAATAAGTTAATCTTTAAGAAAAATACCCTTTAAAATATAAGCGAATAACAGTTCTCTCGTATCACCCCTAGTTTCATCTAGCAGCTGAATAATGGCACCATCTAATGTAAATAAAAACATATCGCTATCGCTTTTCGTAGTGTCTTTCTTCACAGTTAAAAGCAATTTATAAACTTCAGTAGTTAACCAATGCCGATATTGTACAACCACTTGATAAGCTGCGGGATAGAGTTTCTCAATTTCAAAAATAGCCCTAAATAGCAAGTGGTAATAACCATCCAGACTAGTATGTAAAAAGAAAATCTTTTTGAGTTTTTCACGCAAGATTAAATCTTTTTGTATGTAAATGATTGAGCGCACTTGTTCTTTTAAGACGTCTTTTTGAAAGTTTAGGCACATTTCAATAAGCCGTTCTTTAGAGTGGAAATAGTTATAAAACGAAGCTTTTGGCACCTCTGCTTCTCGCACAATGCGGTCTACTCCTACGTTATGAAAACCATGTTTATTAAAAAGATATCGAGACTTATGGAGCACGCTTAACGCGCGAAATGAGAGATCTGAATATGGCATATAGTTACCGTTATAAAATAATTTCTTGTTGTGTATAAATGAGATAAAACGGCTGCAACTTTTGCTCTAAGCAAAAAAAAGCATGCAAAGGCCCCAAAGACTGCCCTAACGCATCTCAAGTTTTATTGTTGATATGATTTTTTAGTCGTGAAGAACTGACGCCTGAAAACCTAAAGGTGATCAAACTGCATAAAGACTAACTGGGAGGGGTAAAAATAGTATGCATAGCCAACTCCTTATTTGGGGAGTTCTGCCAAAGCATTAATAAAAGATTATGGTGGCAGAACGAGCAAGGGTTCGCAGACTGATAGTAAAGAATCAGCACACCCAAAGGTGTCCCTCACTCGTCCTACCGCAACGAGCGAGGGACGATTGTACACACAAGACTACTCCTCAGAGGGAATAATCTGATGCCTTTACTAATCGGTCTGCGACAACCGGCTGGCAATGTAGGCCAGCAGGCAAAGGATAATCTGAGAGTTTACAAGTGTCAATGTGGAATTTATGACAAGTTTTAAAAATTCTTATTATTTTTCATTAGATTAACTAAATTATTATTTTAGATATTATATTAAGTAGTAGTTTTTAAATTTAACCAAATATCTGGGTTAAACAAAATGAGCACCTTGCGACTGAATCAGTTGCCCTACATTTACAGGCATACCCAACAAATAACCTTGGAACTGCTGACAGCCCAAGCGCGTTAAAATCTCAACTTGTTGCTGTGTTTCCACCCCTTCGGCTGTTACGGTTAAACCTAACTTTTTCGCCAAATGAATAATACTTTCTAAAATGACTTCTTCTTTTGAGCCCGGTTTTAAATCGACAATAAAACCACGGTCAATTTTAAGTTCATCAACTGGTAAATCTTTTAAATATAAGAAGCTTGAGTGCCCTGTTCCAAAGTCATCAATTGCCACACGAATGCCCATATCGCGCAGTCGCTCACAAGCACGAATGCTTAAGTCGATATGCCGCATTGCGGTTGATTCGGTAATTTCAATAATGAGGTGATGAGGCTGAATTTGGTATTTTTTTAACAAACCTTCGAGAGTACTAAAGAGCTTTTTATTTTCGAACTGCAAAGCAGATAAATTGACTGCGATTGGATAAAACTGCGTATTGCTACGTTCCCATTCCTGAATTTGTTGGCAAGCTTGCTCAAGCGCCCAATATCCCATTGGAATAATTAAACCTGTCTTTTCTGCGCCACCAATAAACATATGCGGTGTCAGCATACCTAAAGATGGATGGTTCCAGCGAATGAGTGCTTCTACCCCACAAATCTCAAGATTGGTATTAAATTTTGGCTGATAGTAGAGAACAAATTGTTTTTCTTCGACTGCTTTGTATAAATCATTGATCAGTTTTGACTGACTTCTTGTTTCTTGTTGATGGGTAGAATAACTAAAGACGGTATAAGTATTGCGGCCCTGCTCTTTAGACATCAGCATGGCAGCATCGGCATTCATCAGCAGGTCTTGAACATTTTGCCCATGTTCAGGGAACAGTGCGATACCTAGACTTGCTGAAATATTAATTTCTTTACCGGAAATTTGGTAACTGTCTTGAATAAGATGTAATACTTTTTCAGCAAGTTGCATTGCCTCTTCAGTATCAGTGTTTTCAGCAATTAGTAAAAACTCATCCCCACCAATTCTAAGCAATTTACATTTTTCATTGAGTTGCCAATGTAAACGATTGGCCATTTGTATAAGCAGTTGATCACCAATGTGGTGTCCAAACGCATCATTTACCGATTTAAAACGGTCTAAATCAATATAGAGAAAAGCAATTTTTTGGTCTTTATAACGGTGATCTGACAGGAGGACTTCGGCGTAATCCACTAAATAAAGTCGGTTTGGTAATTTAGTTAAGTTATCTTGAATAGAGAGGTTGGCTAATTCTTTATTGGCTTTACGCAGTTCTAGATTTCGCTGGTTCAGTCGTTGTTCCAGCACGGCAACAATAAAACTCGCGACCAGCACCAGACAGGTAACCAAAATAATTGTAAATAGCAGCAAGTCATGTTCAGCCTGATATTGGCTTACAAACTTATCGGTAATATTTGTCGAAATAAGTGCCGTATAGTGCATCCCCATAATACTTAGGGTCATCATCACTGCAAAGGCTAATTTTAAACTTATACGGTGACGTTCACTTTCTTTTAATTTATAGGCCAGCAAGAAAGCTAACCCCGACCCGCTCATGGCAATTAAGACAGAAAATAAAATAAGAAAGGAAGTGTAGTCTTTCTTATAAATATTAATATTCCAGCCTAACATACTTACATAATAAGAAGCAGAAATTCCAATTCCCATAATGACTGAGCTTAAAATGAGTCTAAATATAGGAAGTGTAAAACGAGAAGTCAGCCAAATTGCGACACTTGAAAGTACAGCACTAATGCCAAAAGCCAGTGTAATTAAAGGAACGTTCGAGGAAGCTGCTTCAAATAAATGGTAAGCATGCATGCCGACAATATGGACAATACTAATCGCTGCTGCGAGTAATAATCCATTGAGTAATAAAATAAACGGCTCAATCTTTTTATAAGTTTGCTTAAATATTAACTGCTCCATGGAAATCACAATATAGCAAATAGCGCCAGCCGCAATAAAAGAGCCGACGATCAATGTGCTATCGTAATCAACATGACCCATATTGGACTTCCATGATTATTCAATACTTTTTTTTATTTTGTTCAACTCATTGCACAAAATACAATTAAACACGTTAAAGAAAAATTAGTAAATTCGACTTTTTTAGTCAGTTATAAACAATAACATTATCTAACATTTGGTCAAGTATTTTTTACTTTAGAAATCAATAAAGTAAACAAAAATTAAGCATCCAATTATATGAAAAATATAGGATTTCTTAAGTCTAGGTCAATTGACCTTAATGATGTTTTTTTAAACTTGTTTTAGGGCTAATAAAAATAAAAAACCCTGCATTTAGCAGGGTTCTTTTAAAAACAATAGAAAAGAGAATTAGTTTTTCTCTTTGTCTACGATTTTGTTCGCTTGAATCCAAGGCATCATCGCACGTAATTTAGCACCAGTTTGTTCAATACCGTGTGCAGCATTTTGACGACGACGAGCTGTCATAGATGGGTAGTTTAACGCACCTTCTTGGATGAACATCTTCGCGTATTCACCAGATTGAATACGTTTTAATGCATTACGCATTGCTTCACGAGACTGTTCATTGATTACTTCAGGACCAGTTACGTATTCACCGTACTCAGCATTGTTAGAAACTGAGTAGTTCATGTCAGCGATACCGCCTTCGAACATCAAGTCAACGATTAACTTAAGTTCGTGTAAGCATTCGAAGTAAGCCATTTCTGGTGCATAACCAGCTTCAACCAAAGTTTCGAAGCCCATTTTCACAAGTTCAACTGCACCACCACAAAGAACTGCTTGCTCACCGAATAAGTCAGTTTCAGTTTCTTCACGGAATGAAGTTTCGATAATACCTGTACGGCCACCACCTACGCCAGAAGCGTAAGAAAGCGCAACGTTACGTGCATTACCAGAAGCGTCTTGGTGAATTGCGATTAGGTCAGGAACACCTGAACCACGTTGGAATTCTGAACGTACAGTGTGACCAGGAGCTTTAGGCGCAACCATGATTACGTCTAAGTCTTTACGTGGAACAACTTGGTTATATAGAACAGAGAAACCATGAGCAAATGCTAAAGTCGCGCCTTCTTTGATGTTTGGCTCAATCACGTCACGGTAAAGTTGTGATTGGAATTCATCTGGAGTCAAAATCATTACGAGGTCAGCTTGCTTAACTGCTGCTGGGACTTCAGCAACTTTAAGACCAGCGTTTTCAGCTTTCTTCCAAGAAGCTGAACCAGCACGTAAACCTACAGTTACGTCTACACCTGAGTCTTTAAGGTTAAGTGCATGAGCATGACCTTGAGAACCGTAACCAATAATCGCAACTTTCTTGCTTTGGATGATTGATAAGTCACAGTCTTTATCGTAAAAAATTTGCATTTGTGTTCTCCGCTAAAATACTTTTTAAAAAATTAAATGGCTAAAACTTTTTCGCCACGGGCGATACCTGATACACCTGAACGAACGACTTCAAGAATGGTGTTTTCTGCAAGCGCATCGATAAAACCATCTAATTTTTCAGTTGTCCCTGCTATTTGAATGGTATAGGTCGTTGGTGTCACGTCTACAATTTGCGCACGGAAAATATCCGCAGTACGTTTAATTTCGGCACGTGAAGCACCTAATGCTTTTACTTTGATTAGCATGAGTTCACGCTCAATGTGTGAACCTTCTGATAAATCAACTACTTTTACCACCTCAACAAGCTTGTTGAGCTGTTTCGTAATTTGTTCGATCTTATGGTCATCGCCATAAGTCGTTAACGTCAAACGCGATAATGTCGGATCTTCGGTTGGTGCAACATTAAGTGTTTCAATGTTGTAGTTACGTTGACTGAATAAGCCCACCAAACGAGAAAGCGCACCAGCTTCGTTTTCAACGAGTACAGAAATAATGTGTCTCATTAAATGCGCTCCCCTTTAGAAATCCACATATCACGCATAGATTGACCTGCAACCTGCATTGGATAAACGTGTTCGCTACGGTCAACCATAACGTTGATAAATACGCATTTATCATTGATTGCCATTGCTTCTGCAAGCTTAGATTCAAGTTCATCGGCATGATTAATTTGAATGCCTACATGACCATAAGCTTCCATTAACTTGGCAAAGTCAGGTAATGACTCAACATAAGAACTTGAATGACGACCTTCATAGTTCATATCTTGCCATTGTTTCACCATACCTAATGCACGGTTGTTCAAGCACAAGATTTTTACGTTCAAGCCATATTGTTTACAGGTTGAAAGTTCCTGAATACACATCTGAATTGAAGCTTCACCCGTAATACAAACAACTTGTTGGTCTGGGAAAGCAAGCTTCGCAGCCATTGCATAAGGTAAACCAACACCCATGGTGCCAAGACCACCTGAGTTGATCCATTGGCGAGGACGTTTGTACTTATAATAAAGTGCACCAAACATCTGATGTTGACCTACGTCAGAAGTAATAATGGCATCGCCATTGGTCACTTTATATAAAGTTTCAACAACTTGCTGTGGCTTCATCGTGCCATCAGATGGATTTTCATATTTCAAACCATGAACTTTGCGCCATTCATTGATTTGAGACCACCAAGCTGCAATTGCTTCAGGATTTGGTTTAGACACATTTAATTGTTTTAACTGTGCCAACATTTCTTGAAGAACTGGCTCTACTGCACCAACGATCGGAATATGCGCCATAATCGTTTTTGAAATGGTTGCAGGGTCGATATCGACATGAATCACTTTTGAGTTCGGGCAGAACTTGGCTGGGTTATTTGTTACGCGGTCATCAAAACGCGCACCAATCGCCAAAATTACGTCTGCATGGTGCATTGCCATATTAGCTTCATATGTACCGTGCATACCTAACATGCCAATAAACTGTGGGTCATCGCCCGGGAATCCGCCTAACCCCATAAGTGTGTTAGTTACCGGATAACCAAGTAAATGTGCAAGTTCGGTTAATAACGCAGAAGCATTCCCTTGTACGACACCACCGCCTGTATAAATAACAGGACGTTTTGCAGTTAGTAATTCATCAATTGCTTTACGAATTTGACCAGAGTGGCCGCGTGAAGGTGGTTGATATGAACGCATCTTCACTTTTTCAGGGTATTCGTATGCAAACTTTTCTGCAGGGTTAGTCGCATCTTTAGGAATATCGACTACAACTGGACCAGGGCGCCCACTTGATGCGATATAGAATGCTTTTTTAATAATTGCAGGGATTTCACTTGCGTGGCGGACCTGAAAGCTGTGTTTCACGATAGGACGTGAAATACCAACCATGTCAGTTTCCTGGAAAGCGTCTTCACCAATCAGATGTGATGCAACCTGGCCAGACAAAACCACCATTGGGATTGAGTCCATATAAGCTGTTGCAATTGGAGTTACTGTATTGGTTGCGCCTGGACCAGAAGTGACCAGTACTACGCCTGTCTTACCTGTAGCACGCGAGTAGGCATCTGCCATATGACCAGCAGCTTGCTCATGGCGCACGAGGTAATGATTGATTTTGTCTTGTTGAAATAGCGCATCATAAATATGTAATACTGCGCCGCCTGGATAACCAAAAACATGTTCAACGCCTTCGTCCGCAAGAGCGCGAACGAGCATTTCACCACCAGATAAAAGTTCCAACGTGATTCACCCTAAAATCTTATATCACTATTTTATGGAAGGCATAAATAGTGTTTCATTCATTGAATTGTCTGCACTGTTATAGCACACATATTGTCTAGTTTTCGTTGCAATAGAAAAATTTCTGTTTTTCAGCCGTATAAGCTGTTTTAACATTAATAAAGCATGTCTGGATATACATACTTTAGTAAAATCAATCTCTCGGCTAGAGAGAATGTCTATTACAAAACATGACAGTTATTCGAAGGGTGATCGAGTAAATGCATATAAAACTAGAGAAAGCATTTTTGTTGTTTCTATATACAAAGTCAAGAATAAAGAAAAGGTTTTTCCATAAAAAAATTTAGCTGCTGCTTTTTTAATCTAATATTAAATCGCGAATTTACTCTTCTTAGCTCATTATTTATTAAAAATTCATTATTTTTATATAAAACGATCCATTCTAAATTGCTTATTTATAAAGTTTATTTAAATATAATCAGTTTACATTGGGGAAGAACTGATATGAATTTATCTTATTTAAAAACAAGCCTGTATATAGCCGCTACAACAGCAATTTTACTTTGCTCAAGTCAAAGTCAGGCACAGCAATATTATAAATGGATGGATCAAAGTGGCTCGACACATTACACCACGACGCCACCACCTAAAGGAGCAAAACATTTGAACAAAGTTTCGACTTACGGCAGTCAACCATTGTTGAAAAATCCAACATCAAACTCAGAACAACCATCTCAGGATAAAGATAAAGTCGTGCAAGAAGTAACTAACGTAGCAGTGGAAAAAGGTGCACCTGCTGTCCCGGTCCCACCTGCCCCGTCTGTATCGGCACCAAGATAATTAAAATGAGAGTGGTGAATATTTTTACCACTCTTCGATTATTTAAAATAAACAAGAATAGATTGGGAAATTTTATAGCGCAGATTAAAAGATAAAATCCTGCTCTAAAAACTGACATTTTCCTCTATTTTGCGCTATGCTGTGCAGCAATCTTTCATTTCAATTTTCGTTGTATAGCTTACGTCTATGACTATTTCTCACATTGACCCAGAATATCAAGCAAACACGATTGAACCATCAGTCCAACAAGATTGGGAAAATCGTAAAGTCTTTAAAGTTGCCGACACTGTCGAAGGTAAACATCGCTACATCCTGTCAATGTTCCCTTACCCAAGTGGCAAACTGCACATGGGTCATGTGCGTAACTATACCATTGGCGATGTAATTAGCCGTTTTTACCGTTTAAAAGGCGAAACCGTATTACAACCTATGGGTTGGGATGCATTTGGTTTACCAGCAGAAAATGCTGCAATTGCCCATAAAGTTGCTCCGGCAAAATGGACATTTGAAAACATCGCTTACATGCGTGACCAATTAAAAAAATTAGGTTTATCTGTAGATTGGGACCGTGAATTTGCAACGTGTACACCAGAGTACTATCACTGGGAACAATGGTTGTTCGTTCAGCTTTATAAAAAAGGTTTAATCTACCGTAAACTTTCAACAGTAAACTGGGACCCGGTTGACCAAACAGTTTTGGCAAACGAACAAGTTGAAAATGGTCGTGGCTGGCGTTCAGGTGCATTGGTTGAAAAACGCGATATTCCAATGTACTACTTCCGTATTACGGACTATGCACAAGAATTATTAGACGACCTAGACACTCTACAAGACGGCTGGCCTCAACAAGTGTTGACCATGCAGCGTAACTGGATTGGTCGTTCTACAGGTATGGAAATTACCTTCCCATCTGCCAATACTGAAATTTATGCTGACGGCTTAACTGTTTATACAACACGTGCCGACACACTTATGGGTGTGACGTACGTTGCCGTTGCAGCAGAACACCCTCTTGCGCTTAAAGCTGCTGAAAATAACCCTGAATTGGCTGCATTTATTGAAGAATGCCGCATGGGTTCAGTTGCAGAAGCTGACTTGGCTACAGCCGAGAAGAAAGGTATGGCAACAGGTTTGTTTGTAAAACACCCTGTAACTGGCGAAGAGCTCCCTGTCTGGATTGCGAACTACGTATTAATGTCTTACGGTTCTGGCGCAGTGATGGCTGTACCAGCACATGACGAACGTGACTTCGAATTTGCTAACAAGTTCAACTTGCCAATTAAGCAAGTCATTGATGCCAAAGGTGCTGACGATGCAGACTACTCTGCAACTGAATGGCAAGAATGGTACGGTTCTAAAGAAGGTAAACTTGTTAACTCTGGCGAATTTGACGGTCTAGAATTCCAAGCTGCATTCGATGCATTCCTTGCAAAATTAGAACCACAAGGTTTAGCAAATTCTAAAGTTCAATTCCGTTTACGTGACTGGGGTGTTTCTCGTCAACGTTACTGGGGTTGTCCAATTCCAATGATTAACTGTGATACTTGTGGTCAAGTCACAGTTCCTGAAGATCAACTTCCGGTTGTATTACCAACTGACGTTGTTCCAGATGGTTCAGGTAATCCACTAAATAAAATGCCTGAATTCTATGAAACGAAATGTCCTTGCTGTGGTGGCGATGCACGCCGTGAAACAGATACATTGGACACATTCGTAGAATCATCTTGGTACTACGCACGTTATGCATCTCCAGACTTTACTGGTGGTATGGTAAAACCTGAAGCAGCTAAAAACTGGCTTCCTGTAAACCAATATATTGGTGGTGTTGAACACGCGATTCTTCACTTACTTTATGCACGTTTCTTCCACAAATTAATGCGTGATGAAGGTGTTGTACAAGGTAATGAGCCATTTACCAACTTGTTAACTCAAGGCATGGTGCTTGCAGATACTTTCTATCGTGAAGCAGAAAATGGTAAGAAAACTTGGTTCAACCCTGCTGATATCGAATTAGAACGTGATGAGAAAGGCCGCATCATTTCTGCAAAATATTCAGGTGACGGTCAAGAAGTGATTATCGGCGGACAAGAAAAAATGTCCAAGTCGAAAAATAACGGTATTGACCCACAAGCCATTATTGATCAATACGGCGCAGATACAGCTCGTGTATTTATGATGTTTGCTGCACCACCAGATCAATCTTTAGAATGGTCTGATGCAGGTGTTGAAGGTGCAAACCGTTTCTTGAAACGTGTATGGCGTCTGGCAGCAAGCTTCCTTGAAAAAGGAAACTCTGCAACAGCAATTGATAAAGCAAACTTGTCTAAAGATGCTCAAGATTTACGTCGTAAGACACACGAAACCATTCAAAAAGTAAGTGATGATATTGAGCGTCGTCATGCGTTCAATACTGCAATTGCTGCATTGATGGAATTGTTAAACGCAAGCAATAAGTTTGAAGCAAAAGATGACAATGACGTTGCTGTAGAACGTGAAGCAATCACCACATTGTTAACTTTACTTGCTCCATTTGCTCCGCATTTAAGCCAGACTTTATTGGCTCAGTTTGGTACGGACTTAACAGAAGCAACTTTCCCTGAAGTTGATGCTTCTGCATTAACCCGCAATACTCAAACGATTGTTGTACAAGTAAATGGTAAACTTCGCGGTAAACTTGAAGTTTCTGTTGATATTTCTAAAGATGAGTTATTAGCTCAAGCGAAAGCATTACCAGAAGTTCAGCAGTTCTTAACAGGACCAACCAAAAAAGAGATTGTGGTTCCAAACAAATTGGTTAACCTCGTGGTTTAATTACAGGTATTAATGAGAGGATCAAGCATGCACTTAGCCCAACGTTTAGCCGCT
The DNA here is from genome assembly GCF_003940475.1 of Acinetobacter sp. FDAARGOS_559. Classification (NCBI taxonomy): domain Bacteria; kingdom Pseudomonadati; phylum Pseudomonadota; class Gammaproteobacteria; order Moraxellales; family Moraxellaceae; genus Acinetobacter; species Acinetobacter sp. FDAARGOS_559. Next base: position 2,981,281 of record NZ_RKJG01000005.1, on the reverse strand, counting down.
GTTGTTTTAACCTTAGGCCTTAGTGCAGGCTTAGTCGGGTGTGGTTTCCATTTAAAAGGAACCAACCCGACTGCGACTCCACTTGTTTATAAAAAATTAAGCCTTGAGTTACCGGCAAAAACCGATGACCTTGAAACACAATTAAAAGTGTATTTAACGGCAAATGGTGTTCAACTCAGCAATGACAACGACGCCTATGTTCTTCGTGTTTTAGAATACACGCCTCGTCGTCAGCTTCTAAATGGTAAACTTACAGAAGTATTATTACGCTTGACTGTAACTTTCCAAATTGAAGACCGTCAAGGTAATAAAATTACAGAGCCGCGTACTTTAACCGCAGCTCGTAGTTATCAATATGATTTGGCAACGGTCAACACTGAGAACCAGCAAGAGAGTTACTTGCAACGTATTGTAATTGATGACCTTGCACAGCAAATTACTCGTCAAATTTCAGCCAATCGCTTACCAAAAGCTCAACCATAGACATATCTTTTCTTAAGTAATGAAACTTGACTATTTACAAGCCCTCAAACGCATTCCGGAAGCTCGGGGTGCGTGGATCCTGCATGGACAGGAACCTTTATTAGAACAAAATTTACTCGACACTTTTCGCAAAAGCTGGCAGCAACAAGACATTGAAAGACAGCGCTACGATATTAGTAGTGTAAGTGACTGGAAAAATGTCTTTAATGCACTGAACAGCCTATCTTTATTTTCTCAGCAACTTGCGATTGAAGTTCACGGCAATATCAAGCCCGATGCCAATGGTTTAAAACAACTAAAAAGTTATATCCAACATAATGAAACTAACCTGCTGTTAATTGTTTTACCCAAACAAGACAGTAGCAGCTTAAAATCTGCTTTTTTCCAAGTTGTTGAAGCGAACGGTGTGGTTGTTGCCCTTACTGCTAACTATCCGCAAGACCGCCAACGAATATTAGCCGCTGAGGCTGAGAAGTTAGAAATTCAACTCGACAATGATGCTTGGCAGTGGCTCATGCAGCATCATGAGCATAACCTGCTCGCTGCTAAAAATAGCTTGATGCGGGTAAGAGATACTTTTCCAGACCAGAAACTAATTCAAATTGAACAGTTATATGCGTGTCTACAAGATCAGTCTCGTTACACCACTTACGATTTAAGCGATGCGTTATTAGAAGGTAATCTTGCTCAGTCCATTAAGATCTTTCAATATTTAATCGGTTCCGGTGAACCGGAAAGCTTGATCTTATGGACATTAAGTAAAGAAATGCGTTTATTAATGCAGTTGTTTGAACAACCACATAATGCATTACAACTAGGTATATGGAAAACAAAAGTTAGCTTATATCAACAAGCATTAAGAAGACTCAATCCACAGCAATTTTTGGGATGGTCTGCTCTACTTTTACAAATTGATGCCGCAATCAAAGGCATGTCAAATGAGAATGCCCAACATTTAATGCAACAAGCCATTGCCGAGCTGTGTGGAAAAACATTATTTATACATTAGGGCAGCCAAATCATTTGCCTGCTTTATTGAAATATCATAAAAATTCACGTTTTATCCTCATTTGACTCTTATACTAAGTTAAATTTTAGACTTTTCGACCTCTCGCCATGCCAAAAATAAAGCCAATTAAACTCGTAATTATTGTCGTCTGTATCGCCATTATTGCTGTCTTAGCTTGGAAATTCTTAAAGCCTAAACAACAGCAACCTCAATATATTACAGCAGAGGTAACTCGCGGGGATATTGAGAATAATGTACTTGCAACCGGTACACTTGATGCGACCAAGCTTATTAGTGTGGGTGCTCAGGTATCTGGTCAGGTCAAAAAGATGTATGTACAGCTTGGTGATCAAGTAAAACAAGGTCAACTTATTGCACAAATTGACTCGACCACCCAAGAAAACAGTTTAAAAACATCTGATGCCAATATTAAAAATCTAGAAGCACAGCGTCTTCAGCAAATCGCTTCTTTAAACGAGAAACAACTCGAATATCGTCGTCAACAACAAATGTATGCTCAAGATGCAACACCTCGTGCAGATTTAGAGTCGGCTGAAGCTGCTTATAAAACAGCTCAGGCACAAGTTAAAGCATTAGATGCACAAATTGAGTCTGCAAAAATAACGCGTTCAACAGCACAAACCAATATTGGCTATACACGTATTGTTGCGCCAACTGATGGTACGGTTGTTGCGATTGTGACTGAAGAAGGTCAAACGGTAAACGCAAACCAAAGCGCTCCAACTATCGTCAAAATTGCAAAACTTCAAAATATGACGATTAAAGCACAGGTGAGTGAAGCCGATATTATGAAAGTGGAAAAAGGTCAGCAGGTCTATTTCACGACCTTAGGTGATGAAACCAAGCGATATGCAACCTTACGTCAAATTGAACCTGCTCCAGATTCAATCTCTAGTGAATCAAACAGCACTACAAGTTCAACAACAAGCTCAGCTGTTTACTACAACGCTTTATTTGATGTTCCAAATACGGACGGCAAATTGCGTATTGATATGACTGCACAAGTTTATATCGTATTAAATTCAGCAAAAAATGCCTTACTGGTTCCATCTTCTGCGTTAAGTAGCAAACAATTTTCTGGCCAAAGAAAACAACAAGGACAATCAGCAGATAAAGCAAGTTCTACTCCAAGTGCAGAACGCAAGCATCAAGGTAACGGCGCCCGTTTAGAACGCTTAAATTTAACTCCTGAACAAAAACAGCTTATTGAACAAGGCAAAGCAACTCTGAGTGTAGTTCGCGTTTTACAAGCAGATGGTACGACTAAACCAACACAAATTTTGGTAGGTATTAATAACCGTGTAAATGCGCAAGTACTTGCCGGATTAAAACAAGGTGACCAAGTTGTAATTGCCGATAGTTCAGAAAACTCTGCAGCTTCTGCAAACAGTGGTAATAACCGCCGCCGTGGCCCAATGGGAATGTAAGCATGACAAAACAAGCTTTGCTTGAAGTCAGCAATCTGGTCCGGGAATTCCCTGCTGGCGAAAGCACGATTCAAATTTTAAAAGGTATTGACCTGACCATTTATGAGGGTGAGCTGGTTGCTATTGTTGGCCAGTCCGGCTCTGGTAAATCAACGCTCATGAATATTTTGGGCTGTCTGGACCGCCCAACAAGTGGTAGTTATAAGGTTAATGGTCAAGAAACCGGTAAGCTAGAGCCCGACCAGTTAGCGCAGTTACGCCGTGAATATTTTGGTTTTATTTTCCAGCGCTATCATTTACTGGGTGACTTATCAGCTGAAGGTAACGTTGAGGTTCCGGCTGTTTATGCTGGTGTTACTCCAGCAGACCGTAAACAGCGAGCTACTGCCCTGCTCACGGAGTTAGGTTTAGGTACTAAAACGCAAAACCGACCAAGCCAGCTTTCAGGTGGTCAACAGCAACGTGTATCAATTGCACGTGCCTTAATGAATGGCGGCGATGTGATCTTGGCCGACGAACCAACAGGGGCACTCGATTCACATAGCGGCGTTGAAGTGATGCGAATTTTGCGTGAACTCAACGCGGCTGGCCATACGATTATTTTGGTAACCCACGATATGCAAGTTGCAAAGAATGCAACGCGCATTATCGAAATTAGTGATGGGGAAATTATTAGTGACCGTCCTAACGTTCCAGACCAGTCTTTAGAAGAAGTTAAATCTGATCCAGATGCAGCACCTGCTTTACAAAATAAGCAGAAAAAAGGCAAAAGTATTTCAGCTTGGCGTTCAACCCTAGATCGCTTATCCGAAGCCTTTCAAATGGCTTTACTGTCCATGAATGCCCACCGCATGCGTACTTTCTTAACCATGCTGGGGATCATTATTGGTATTGCCTCTGTCGTAACGGTGGTCGCACTGGGTAATGGCTCTCAACAACAGATTTTGAGCAACATTAGCAGTTTAGGCACCAACACAATTACGGTATTCCAAGGTCGTGGTTTTGGTGATAACTCCAAGACAGCCAATTTTAAAACGCTGGTTCCTGCCGATGCCGATGCATTAATGACACAGCCTTATGTCAGTGCAGTTAGTCCGATGGTCAGTACATCCAAGACCATGCGTTATCAACAAAATGAAGCAAATGCGACTATTAACGGTGTAAGTAACGATTATTTTGATGTAAAAGGTCTAGTCTTTAAAGACGGTCAAACCTTTGATCAACGAAGTGTCCGCGACCGTTCACAAGATGTGGTGATTGATACCAATACACAAAAACAATTCTTTAGCGATGGTACTAACCCAATCGGGCAAGTCGTGTTACTGGGTAGTGTGCCAGCTCGTATTATCGGCATTGTAGAACCTCAGACCAGCGGAATGGGTTCGGATGACACACTGAATGTATATATGCCTTATACCACGGTCATGAGCCGTATGTTAGGGCAAGCGCATGTCCGTAATATTGTCGTACGTATTAATGATAAATACTCGACCAGTGCTGCTGAAAACGCCATTGTTAACTTATTAACCCAACGCCACGGTGCCCAAGATATTTTCACCATGAACAGTGACAGTATCCGACAAACCATTGAGAAAACCACAAGTACTATGACTCTCTTAGTATCAGCAATTGCTGTAATTTCTCTGGTAGTTGGTGGTATCGGGGTAATGAATATTATGCTGGTTTCGGTGACTGAACGTACGCAAGAAATTGGTGTGCGTATGGCTGTGGGTGCTCGACAAAGTGATATTTTGCAGCAGTTCCTGATTGAAGCAATTTTAGTATGTTTGATTGGTGGTGTACTTGGCGTACTGCTATCACTTGGCTTAGGACAACTGATTAATAAGTTTGCCGGTGGCAACTTTGCTGTCGCCTATTCAACCACATCAATTGTTGCTGCGTTTGTGTGTTCAACATTGATTGGTGTCGTATTCGGCTTCTTACCTGCCAAGAATGCAGCAAAACTTGACCCTGTTGCAGCACTATCACGAGAATAAGGAAAATTGCATGTCTTTTTCTATGACTAAACTTAGCGCAGCACTTCTCCTCACTAGTTCTCTTGTGGGATGTGCCGCTGTAGTAAAAACACCTTACCAAGCACCAGCTGTACAAGTTCCAGGCAGTTTTCAGTACGATAAGGCTAAAGCTAAAACAGCATCGGTTGAGCAATATTCTGACCATTGGTGGACATTGTTTGGAGATGCACAGCTCAACCAACTCGTAACTAATGTATTAGAGCGCAATAGTGATTTGGCTGTTGCGGGAATCACACTTAAGCAAGCACGCTTGCAAGCTGATTTAACCGCGAATAAACAAGGCTTACGGACTAGCTCTAGTGTTTCTACAGGACATTCTTTCGACTTAAACTCGGGAGATGACAGCGCGAAAGGTTTATCAATGAGTGCTGGGGTGAGCTATGAACTTGATTTGTTTGGCAAGCTTGCTCGTCAAACTGAAGCAAGTAAATGGGAAGCCTTAGCAACCGAACAAGATCTTCAAGCTACTGGTCAAAGTCTGATTGCCACTACTGCGAAACTCTACTGGCAACTCGGCTATTTAAATGAACGTTATGCAACTGCGCAGCAAAGCTTAGCCACTTCACAAAAGCTTTATCAATTGGTTCAAACTCAGTATAAAGCAGGTGCAGTTTCAGGATTAGACCTTACGCAAGCCGAGCAGTCTGTTCAAAGCCAAAAAGCAAGTTTAAGCCAGATTGAGCAACAGCTTGTTGAAACGCGTACAGCCATTGCTGTGTTATTGCATGAGCCAGTACAGCAACTCAATATTCAAGAGCCACAGCGTTTACCACGTACAGCGCTGCCTGCTATTGGTGCGGGTTTACCGGCGGATATTTTGTCACGTCGCCCAGACTTGCAAGCAGCCGAGCTTCGCTTGAGAAAAGCACTAGCAACCAAAGATGCGACTAAAGCAAGCTACTATCCGTCAATTAGCTTAACCAGTAGTTTAGGTTCAAGCAGTACATCTCTAACGGAGTTATTACGTAACCCTGCCCTTACGCTTGGAGCGAGTTTAAGCTTACCGTTTTTACAATATAACGATATGAAAAAAGATATCGCGATTAGCAACTTAGATTATGAAAAAGCGATTATTCAATATCGCCAAACGCTTTATCAGGCTTTTGCTGATGTAGAAAATGCGTTATCAAGCCGCACAGAACTCGACAAACAAGTAGCGTTACAAGAGCGTAATGTCGAACTTGCAGAAAAAACTGAACGTTTAACTGAAGTCCGCTACCGTTATGGCGCTGTTGCGTTAAAAACACTTCTTGATGCACAGCAAACTACACGTACTGCGCGCTTGAGTCTTGTTGAAACCAAACAAAGCCAATACAACGCTTATGTCACCCTTATGCAGGCATTAGGCGGTTCACCTGTAAAAGAACTGCCGCAATAACTTGCGCCCAGTAAAAAAGCCGTAGTCCTTCAACTACGGCTTTTTTTATGTCTGAATAAATCTTAAGACTTATTCATCATCCATCATAGATTGGCTCATACCTACAGTATTGAAACCAGCATCTACATATAGAATTTCACCAGTAATACCTGAAGCCCAAGGTGAGCAAAGGAATAACGCTGCATTACCCACTTCTTCAATGGTTACGTTACGCTTTAACGGTGCAACTTTTTCGTTAGCATCTAACATTTTACGGAAAGATTTAATACCAGAAGCAGCTAAAGTACGAATTGGACCCGCAGAAATTGCGTTTACACGGATACCGTCAACACCCAAACTTGATGCCAAGTAACGAACGCCAGCTTCTAAAGATGCTTTTGCCATACCCATTACGTTGTAGTTAGGCATAACGCGCTCAGAACCTTGGTAAGTCAAAGTTAATAAACAACCTTGGCGAGCTTGTAATAAAGGTTTTGCAGCACGTGCCATTGCAACAAAGCTGTATGCGCTAATGTCATGAGCAATTTTAAAACCGTCACGGTCAGTCACTTCAGTGAAGTCACCATCAAGCGTGTGCGCAGGTGCAAAGCCGATTGAGTGCACAACACCGTCTACGCCGTCCCAATGTTTTGCAAGTTCCGCAAATGCATTATCAATTTCAGCATCAACGGCAACATCACATGGAAACACAAGCTTAGAACCGAATTGCTCAGCAAACTCATCTACACGTTTTTTTAATTTTTCGTTTGGATAAGTAAATGCAAGCTCAGCACCTTCACGGTGTAATGCTTGTGCAATACCATAAGCAATTGATAATTTACTAGCAACGCCTGCAATCAAAAAGCGTTTACCTGCTAAAAGTCCTTGTGTCATGCCGATCTCACTCAAAACAATTTTCAGCATAATGCCAATATTCAACGTTTTTCGAAATTGCATAATGCATCTTTTTTCAAAAATCGCACGAAAAAAAATCGCTCCGATTTAGGAGCGACTTTTTACCAACTCATTTTTAGTCGTCAGACAATAAGCCAAGCAAACGTAAGAACGAGATATACATCCATACTAAAGTTGCAAGTAAGGCAATACCACACAACCATTCCATGAATTTTGGTGCACGATATGCTGCATTAGTTTCGATCAAATCAAAATCTAAAATTAGGTTCAGTGAAGCAATCACTGCAACAAACGCAGCAAAACCAATACCTAACCAGTTGCTTTCAAAAATATAAGGAATGCTTGAGCCAAACGCTAAACGCATCACCATCTGCACGATAAATACAATAAAGATCGCCAAAGATGCAGAGATCACAACTGATTTGAACTTTTCAGTTGCGCGTATGATTTGAAACTTATATAGACCAAACATCACCAAAGTCGTGACGAAAGTTGCCAATAACGCTTGAAGAGGAACGCCCGGATATTTCAACTGGAAAGTAAAAGAAATGCCACCTAAGAAAGCCCCTTCAAATAAAGCATAAGGAATTGCTAAAGTTGGTGCAGTCGTTGGTTTAAAAGTCGTAATTAAAGCTAAAACCAAGCCGCCAATTGCACCCACAATTGAAGCCGCATAAGCAATACCAACATTTGCAGTAAAGGCTGCATAGAAAAATAAAGCGACACCCACTGCAGCAGCAATGATGGTCAACATAACAGATTTTTGAATCGCACCTTGCACGGTCATCGGTTGACTATAGTCACTGACCGTTTCAACGCGTGTCAGTATCGGGTTATTACTTTGCATAAATGCTCTCTTTTTATAATAAATAAACTTAAAACATCATTTTAAGCAAAATGAATATGAAAGCCAAATTCCCACTTGGCATTATTGTAACAATGTCCTTTAAATAATAAAAAAGGGAGCTTTCGCCCCCTTTTCTTCTTACTTGAATAACCTAATCAATCTTTACCGTCAGTATTCATAATAAAGAAGTATTCGCGGTAATACTTAAGCTCAGAAATGGAATCACGAATGTCATCCATCGCCAAATGTGATGCATTTTTTTTCAGACCACTCATAATTTCAGGACGCCAGCGTTTTGAGAGTTCTTTTACTGTTGATACGTCAAGATTACGATAGTGGAAATACTGCTCTAGTTCAGGCATAAGACGATGTAAGAAACGGCGATCCTGACAAATCGAGTTACCACACATTGGTGAAACTTTTGGATTTACCCATTTTTTTAGGAATTCTAAAGTCTGTAACTCAGCATCACGAGCGGTCAATTTACTACGACGAACTCGTTCAATTAAACCTGACTGGCCGTGCTGACGCGTATTCCACTCATCCATTGCATTTAAAATACGATCAGGTTGATGAATAGCCAAAACCGGACCTTCGGCAAGTACATTTAAATGATCATCTGTAATAATTGTTGCAATTTCAATAATCTGGTCGTTGTCGGTATCTAAACCTGTCATTTCCAGATCAATCCAAATTAATCGTGTATTTAAAGTACTGCTCATGAATGTACGTTCTAAAGTGCCGTAAAAACATCAATAGTAGCAAATTTCTTGCTTCTGCGCTGTAATTCCATACCAGCTTCGTGCTATTTTTGCGGTCTTCAAACAATGGTTTTTTTGGGATATGAATGGCTCTAATTCGTAAGCGTCGTTTAACTGAGCAACAGCAACGTCGTATTGAAAAACAGCATAAAACTCGCCAAGAAGAAGTCGATACTTCACAAGATCTAGATGGGCTGGTTGTACAGCACTATGGACGTCAACTTGAAGTACAGGCACTTTCTGTACCCGATCATCACCCAGAAAAACCGCAAGTCGCCGAAGGCGAACCAGAACCGTTTTGGAAACCCATTGAATTAAATAGCGTTTGGCGCTGTCACACCCGTACAAACCTTGAATTACTGGTCACTGGTGACCGAGTGAAGTGGCAAGCTGACCCTAATACAGGTTTAGGGATTATTACCGCAATTCATCCACGTACTTCATTACTTACACGCCCGGATCGCTATCACAAAGTAAAACCTGTAGCTGCGAATATCAGCTTAATCGTTATTGTTTTTGCCCCACTGCCAGAACCGGCACCTACTTTGATTGACCGCTACTTAGTGGCATGTGCAGATGCGAATATTCCGGCTCTTTTAGTGCTTAATAAATCAGATTTACTCACTGAAAATGATCCGATTCTCGACATGCTCAAAGAGTATGAAAATTTAGGCTATGAAGTCATGATTTGTCATTCTAAAGGTGACATCTCAGCATTGTCCCAGCGTCTTGATGGCGAGACAGTAGCTTTTGTAGGTCAGTCAGGGGTTGGGAAAAGCTCACTTATTAATGTGCTCATTCCAGATGCTGAACAAAAAACTAATATCATTTCTGAAAACTCAGCACTTGGACAGCACACCACGACTTCTACTCGTTTAATCAACTTTGGTAAAAATGGCGCCTTAATTGATTCACCGGGAATTCGCGAGTTTGGGCTTTGGCATCTCGATTTAGATAAAATTCGTATGGGCTTCCCTGAAATCGAAGCACATTTAGGTTCGTGTCAGTTCCGTAATTGCACTCATACTCATGAAAAGAACTGTGGCTTAAAACAGGCTGTTGAAGCAGGTGAAATTTTACCACGGCGCCTAGACAGCTTTTTACGTTTAATCGATGAGATTCAAGAAGCGCAGCAAAAAAACTAATTTTCTGCCCCATTTGCCCTTGAAGTGGTGATTTTGATCACCATCTATATACGCTATACTCTAGGTCAATTTTGTTTTTAATTTTTTTAGGTGACTTGTGGAACGCTGGTTAGAGTTTATGGGGAATCACCCCATTTTGTTTGGTACACTCGGAGTCTTGATCGTATTGTTCTTCATTTTTGAAGGTCAACGTAACGGTCGTAAAATTTCTCCACAGTCGCTTGGTATTTTAGTGAAAGCGAAAAATGCTCTTTTGATTGACTTACGCGATAGCAAAGACTTCCGCGAAGGTCACATTAGTGGTAGCCGCAATATTCCTTATAGCCAAATTGCAAGTCATGCTGATGAATTAAAAGCAAGTGACCGTCCATTGGTATTTATTTGCAACCTAGGGCAAGTTGCTGGTAGCGCTTTACAGAAAGTCGCTCACCATGACAGCTACCGCCTTGATGGTGGTATCAGTAACTGGAAAGCTCAAGGCTTACCTCTCGTTAAAAGCAAACCAAAAGCTTAAGGAGAATTGTTATGGCAGCAAATGTCATTGTTTACTCAACTTCTGTATGCCCGTACTGCGTTCGCGCGAAACAATTACTTGAGCGTAAAGGTGTTGCTTACAAAGAAGTAAATCTTTCTGTTGAAGCGCCAGAAGTACGTGCTGAATTAATGCAACGTACAAATCATCGTACTGTTCCACAAATTTTTATTAATGATCAGTTTATCGGTGGTTTTGACCAACTTTATGCTTTAGAGCGTGAAGGTAAACTCGACGAATTATTGGCTTAACATCGCATCCATATTAAGGAAAAAACAATGAGCGAAGAACAACAAGTTCAACCACAATTAGCTTTAGAGCGTATTTATACAAAAGATATTTCTTTTGAGGTTCCAGGGGCACAAGTTTTCACTAAACAATGGCAACCTGAACTTAACATCAATCTTTCTTCAGCTGCTGAAAAGATTGACCCAACTCACTTTGAAGTATCTTTAAAAGTTGTGGTTCAAGCCAATAACGACAATGAAACAGCGTTCATCGTAGATGTAACTCAATCTGGTATTTTCTTAATCGATAATATCGAAGAAGACCGTTTACCTTACATTTTAGGTGCTTATTGCCCGAACATTTTGTTCCCGTTCTTACGTGAAGCAGTAAACGACTTAGTAACAAAAGGTAGCTTCCCACAGTTACTTCTTACTCCAATCAACTTTGATGCAGAGTTCGAAGCAAACATGCAACGTGCTCAAGCTGCTGCTGTTGAAGGTCAAGCTTAATTTTATAGCTTACCCTAAACTCAAAAAACCGCGTAATTCGCGGTTTTTTTATGGGAGTAATTTAGATTTAACGGTCAAGTGAATGAATCTGAATAGAAGGAAACTGGAATCCACGGCATGATTGCTCTGAACGCCATGCGACTGTTAAGATCATATTACCTAACACAAAGTTTTGGTAGGCAAATGTCCCAATAAGCTCATGCGAACATAATCCGCCATGATTTGTAGGATGTGCTTGGGTGTTTAAGGTATTTAAATCTAAACGTATACCCAGACCCGATGCTTTTAAAACAGCTTCTTTAGTCGTCCAGACTTTAAACCAATATTCTCTATCTTGTTCTAGACTTTGCCACGTTGCATATTCATCAGGATGAAAAGCATGTTGTGCCAGACTATCCAGACGTACTTTACGATCAAGCTCTTCAACATCTATACCAATATCTTTAATTCGCTCACTCAGCGCTAAAGCATAATATTGTTGGCTATGTGAATGATTAAAATGCAGAGCATGGTCCAGTAAGTAAGGTTTGCCATGTTTATGCTTGGCAAACTCCAATTCCATTGAAGTGAGTTGTAGTTTCTCTGCAATCAGTCTATTTCTGACACTCTTTATTTGTTGTTTTTTATAATGATTAAATGAACGAAAGTCGGGAAAGTCGTGTTGTTTTCGATTTAAAAAATCATTGAGTTTTCCTATATAAATGTCCACATGTTTACTATTCATTTTATTAATCCGAACCATCCATAATTCACAGCTAGCATTAAAACCTTACTGATACCTGATTAGACAATACAATAAAAAGCCCAAAGAAGACTTTGGGCTTTTTCAATTAAAAACAGATTAACGTTTAAATTTCTTTTCTGCTTTTTTGAATTTCTGAATATAACGACGACGACGTGCAGCAGTACGCTCATCGACCTGACTCTTACGGCCTTCAAACGGGTTTTCAGAAGTCTTAAATTCAATTTTAACTGGTGTACCTTCAAGCTTATAAACCTTACGGAACACATTCTCTAAATAACGGCGGTAATCTGCAGGAGTCTTATCCACCTTGTTACCGTGAATCACAATAGTCGGTGGATTTTGCCCACCCATGTGCGCATAACGCATTTTAATACGACGGCCTTGAACTGTCGGCGGCTGATGCTGATCAGTTGCATCATTCAAAATCTGCGTCAATTTCGCAGGAGATACCTTTAAGTTTGCAGACTCATAAGCACGGTGAATTGATGGATATAACTCACCTACCCCAGTACCATGTAGAGCAGAAATAAGGTGAATTCGAGCCCAAGGAATAAAGTCAAAACGGCGCTCAACATCAAGCTTACACTGCTTGCGGTCGTATTCACTCATGTTGTCCCATTTATTGATCGCAATGACCATGGCACGCCCAGCTTCCAGCGCATAGCCAATTAAATGTAAGTCTTGCTCAACAATACCTTCACGGGCGTCAACTACAACCACCACCACATGTGCGTCTTTCATCGCTTGTAAAGTCTTCACAATTGAGAATTTCTCAATCATTTCATCAACTTTACCTTTACGGCGTACACCTGCTGTATCAATTAAAGTGTATTTACGGCCTTCACGCTCGAACGGAATATAAATAGAGTCACGAGTTGTACCTGGTTGGTCAAACGCTACCACACGGTCTTCACCAAGTAAGCGATTTACTAACGTTGATTTACCCACGTTCGGACGGCCAATAATTGCTAGACGCAATCCGGTATCTTTGTCATGCTCTTCAGGGTTTTCATCTTCTGGAATATCTTGAAGTACATCCTCAAGCATTTGTTGTACGCCACGACCATGGCTCGCTGCAACTTGTAATGGTTCACCCATACCAAGCTTGTAGAACTCAACCAAAGCAGCTTCAGCATGAACACCATCAACCTTATTGGCAACAAGATAAATTTTCTTGCCTAAAGTACGTAATTCACGGGCAATTTGCTCATCAGAAGCTAACAATCCTGCACGCGCATCAACTACAAAAATAATAATATCTGCTTCATTGATGGCTGTTTTCGACTGCTCGGCCATGTAGTTATCGATACCGCCTTCACTTTCACCAATACCACCAGTATCAACAACAATGAAAGACTTATTTTGATAAGTCGCATCACCATATTTACGGTCACGAGTCAAACCCGCGAAGTCGGCTACAAGTGCATCACGACTCTTGGTAATCTGGTTAAATAACGTTGATTTTCCGACATTCGGACGACCAATGAGCGCAATAACGGGTTTCATACAATAACCTTAATTCAAGACCAGCCATATCTCATGGCATGAGCATTAGAAACAGTACAGGAGATATATTTTAAGGTCAGATATGACCATAATAAAAGACGGGGCTTTGAACTGATTTAATTCAAACACCCCGATATTTTTAACAGCGTAATTTGTTAAGCGGCTATTTTAGCACAAGCGAACAAAATTAACGATTCTGCCAAATACTTAAATCGCCTTTTCGGGTCGAAACATAGAGCTGATTCTCAATCACACGTAATGTATTGACCTCACCACTTGTTTTAGAACGACCAATCAACTTACCTGTTGTCGGGTCGATTAGGTGTAAAACACCATCCAAATCACCAACAATAAGGTCCGATCCCAAGACGACAGGATTACTTAAATGACGGTTTAAGAGACTATCATTTTGCCAAAGCTGTTCGCCTGTTGTTAAGTCATAAGCAGTAAGCTTGCCATCAGTTGACGAAACAAACACTTTATTATCATAAACTTCTGGACGCTTGGTGCTACTTGAATCTTCACTCCAAACCACACGTTGAGAAGCAAGATCAGTAACAGTTACTTGGCCTTGGAAACTAGTTGTTACCATGAGTTGACCCGCAACAACCGGATCACCATCAATGTCAATTAAACGCTGAATATCAGAACGCCCTTCACTTACTGCAACACGGCGTTGGAAGCGCGGAATACCACTAATCGTATCAATTGCATAAACATATGCATTTGCAGAAGCAATTAAAACCGTGCGAGGGTCAAGACTCACTGGCGATGGTTGACCACGTAAACTGAACTGAACATTTGGCAATTTATATGCCCAAACTTGTTGTCCTGATGATACATCATGTGCAAATACAGTACCGTCATTTGCAATTGTAATCACGCGGCCAGACTGAACTAAAGAAGGACTTAATAAAGCACCAGATAATTGTGCAGTCCATTTTTGTTCACCCGTTGCCTGATCTAAAGCAAATAACTGACCTTTACTGTTACCAACAACAACAATACCTTCAGCTGCTTCAACACCAGAGCTTAAGCCCAATTTACTAACTTTTTTCTCCCAAAGACGTTGTTTACCACGGTATGCAGCAACTTCACCTTTAGGATCAAGGGTAAAAACAACACCTTCGCTAGCGTCAAGTTGTAAACGTAATGGATCTGCCTTATTCGTAGAAGAAACACTGCGTGAAAACACGGGCACCAAACTCTTATTTGACTCAGTCAATTTCGGTAGTGGATTTGGTTTTGCTTCTTTTACTTTGTTGCTAGAACATCCGACCAATACAGCCGATGCGATTGCAATTGCCAAAGGCAGTTTGAATTTCTGATTCATTAAGACTCTTCCACCTGTGTTTCCAAAATTGGGCGCTCAATCTGTGGATCTTCAACTAAAACGCCAACACTTTCGAGTTTAATTTGTAAAATTTGTCGCTCTTGTTTACGTTCCAGTAACGAATCCCATGCAGCTTGATATGCTTTTTTAGCAGAATCAATATCTTTCTTAGCAACAAAGATATCACCGCGTAACTCTTCTACTGTTGCTTTAAATGCCGGATCGACATCACCAGACAAGGTTTTTAGAGCTTCATCATATTTGTTTTGCGCCAATTGTGCATCTGCTAAACGCAATTTTACAACCTGAATCAGTCCTTCATCTTTTACTTTTGAATTCTCAACTTTTTTCAAAGCTTTTTCAGCAGCAGCATAATCTTGTTTTTCATATGCAAGTTTTGCCAATACAAATTGAGTTTGTATCGCCTGAACTGAATCAATATCGTCTTTTACAATCTTATCTGCCGAAGCTGTTATTGAAGCTAAAGCATTTGGGTTATCAGCTGTTGCATTCGCTTCATCCATTAACTGCTGTACCTTTGCAGTTTCTGTCTGACTCGTTGCAAGGTTTCTTTTTTGCCAATATTCCCACCCGAAAAAGGCAATCAATGCAATGAGAATCCCGCTAATCATGGCAGAACCATATTTTTTGGCGAACGACTTTAAGCTGTCGAATTGTTCTTCATCACTTAAGCTCATGTGATTGTCCTTTTCCAGATGTTTCAGTTTATTTTGTAAATTTTTCAATTAAGAATGGTACGAGTTCAGCCAACGCAACTTGTGATTGCTCAGCTGTTGCCAACTCTTTTACAGCAAGCTGCTGTGCTTCCCACTCACGTTCACCCAAAATTATGGCGTAAACAGCCCCAGCCTGATCAGCTTTTTTCATCTGACTCTTCATGCTGCCTTGTGAACCAGTTTTAATGCGAATGTTACTATTCGCAGCTTCTAACTGGTCACGTAATTGTTCTGCTAGAACTAAAGCTTTAGATTGATAAGCAGGCTCCGCAACCAAGAACGCTTCACAGTCACGTACAATTTCAGCCTGTTCAACTTGCTCAAGTAGAAGCAATAAACGCTCCATCCCCATTGCAAAACCGACCGCTGGAACAGACTGATCAGCCTTACCTTTTAACTGGCCAACCAAACCATCATAGCGTCCACCTGCACATACTGTACCTTGCGACCCTAATGCTGTTGTTGTCCATTCAAAAACAGTTTTATTGTAATAATCTAGACCACGTACCAATTTTTGGTTAATTACAAATTTAATGCCTGCGGCAGTCAAATAATCTTGTAATTGCTGGAAGTGGCTTAAACTGTCTTCTTTTAAGAAGTCATGTAATTTCGGCGCATTTTCCAGAATTTTCTGAGTCGACTCAATTTTAGAATCTAAAATACGTAATGGGTTTGTTGTTAAACGGCGCTGTGAATCTTCATCCAAAGCATCTTTATGTTCATTTAAGAACGCAACCAAAGCATTACGATATTCCGTACGCTCATCTGTTTCACCCAAAGTATTCAACTCAAGTTGAACCATGTGATCAACACCCATACGCTTCCACAAACGGGCAGTCAACATAATCAATTCAGCGTCGATATCAGGAGTCGCTACACCAAAAGTTTCCACACCAAACTGGTGGAACTGGCGGTAACGGCCTTTTTGTGGTTTTTCATAACGGAACATAGGTCCCATATACCACACACGTGGCGTAGCACCACGCAACAAGTTATGTTCAACCAACGCACGAACACAACCCGCTGTTCCTTCCGGACGTAAAGTCAGTGATTCAGGTGGGTTTCCTTTATCGAAGAATGTGTACATTTCTTTTTCTACGATATCGGTAGCATCACCAATAGCACGTTTAAACAGTCCCGTTTGTTCAACGATCGGCAAACGAATTTGTTGGTAACCATAAGCATCCATTAAAGATGCTAAATGCTGCTCGAGACGTCTCCACGCTGCTGTTTGCGTTGGTAAAACGTCATTAAAACCTTTGATTGCGACAATTGAACTCATGATGAACTACGAATAATTTCTTTAGATTTAGCTTCTTCAAGCTCTTGAACACGTTGACGAACCATAGTTTCGATTTCATCAACCAATTGATTGGTATCAATTAAATGGCTTTTCTCACCATTACGATAAACCAATGAACGAGGCGCAGCCCCAACGACCCCGATATCTGCTTCTTTTGCTTCACCTGGGCCATTTACCTTACAGCCAATAACCGAAACGTCCATTGGTGTACGGATATCTTCTAAACGCTCTTCTAAAGCCTGCATCACCTGAATCACGTTAAATTCTTGGCGAGAACAACTTGGACAAGCAATAAAGTTAATACCGTTAGAACGTAGGCCAAGCGATTTTAAGATATCAAAACCGATCTTGATTTCATCTTCAGGTTCAGCAGCAAGCGAAATACGCATCGTATCGCCAATGCCTTCCATCAATAACCCACCAAGAGCAATCGCTGATTTCACAGTACCTGTACGGTAAATACCAGCTTCAGTCACTCCAAGGTGTAATGGATTATCAATTTGTTGAGAGAGTAAACGATAAGCATCCATGGTTAAAAACACATTTGATGCTTTTACACTGACTTTAAACTCATGGAAGTCAAGACGGTCTAAAATATCAATATGACGTAAAGCTGACTCAAGAAGTGCCTGCCCTGTAGGCTCGCCATATTTTTTCTGTAAATCTTTTTCTAGAGAACCCGCATTCACGCCAATACGCATAGAAATACCGTGATGACGTGCCGCAGCCACAACTTCACGTACTTTCTGGTCTGAACCGATATTGCCCGGGTTAATACGCAAGCAGTCCGCACCATAATCTGCAACTGCCAAAGCAATTCTATGGTCAAAATGGATATCAGCTACTAATGGAACTGAAACACGCTTACGGATTGCACCAAAGGCTTCAGCAGCTTCCATAGAAGGCACTGAAACACGCATAATATCTGCACCTGCATCAACACAACGCTCAATCTGAGCCACAGTTGCGTCAACATCGCAAGTTTCGGTATTTGTCATACTTTGCACACTAATAGGTGCATCGCCACCGACATAGACCGAACCAACACGGATTTTACGTGTTGGTCGACGTTTAATTGGGTTCTCTATCATTGTATCGCTCAACTCATGGTATTAGCGGGATAAACGGAATTCAGCTTTACCGTTTACCGTATATGGAGACAATGAAATCTGTTCTTGGTTTAGACTTAATGACACAGCCGTTGCATCATCAAGACGAATCTGGAATGGAGACTCACCATTTAAGGTTAAAGTCGATGCCTGACGACCCGTCGCTAAAACCTTCCCTGTTGCATCTACAATATGAACAGAAGTTGGACGGTTAAAGTTTAACACCAATTGGTCACCCACTGTTGCAGAGGCATTCCCTTTCATAGGTAAAACTTCAACATTAGACTGATTTGCTTTTGGCAGCTCAGCATCTTCTTTGTTTGAGGTCCATTTTAGGACACCCATCACAATTAATGACACGACAGCAATAATCAAAATTGCAAGCAGTGCGCGCTTTAACCATTTTTTGTTACGATCACTATTAGAACCCGGTAATTTACCCATGATTTTAATTGGTGAGTTGTTTAAAGCATGATTTGGCAAAAGCCCAGTATCGTTTGCATAAATCTCATCAAAACGCTGGATAATTGCAGTTGCATCAGTATTTAAATACTTCGCATAAGAACGATAATAGCCTTTGATAAAAGTCGCTTCTGGCAAAGATTTATAGTCGTCTTGCTCTAACGCATTAAGCGTTTTCAGCGGCATATTTAAATCTGAAGATACTTGCTCTAATTCTTTTTTCTGAGAAACACGAATTTGACGTAAATACTCACCAGGACGTTGAATATTTCCTAAAGCAGAAGTCGGTAAGCTTGAGCCAGTTGGCTGCTGTGAATTAGGATTTATTTCCATACGGCCTCAGTACTATACTGTAATTGCAAATAACGTTGATATTCTGGACTTTCCGGGAATAAAGCACGTAACTGGTTTACTAAAACTTGCATTCCCATTTTATCCGCATTGGCTCGAGCCACTCTTAAACCAATCCAAAGTGCGCGTGCACCCTGATTTTTCTGCCCCACTGTACGAACATATTGTTCATACATTTGTGTAGCAGCCGGAATCTGCTGCTGCAAATAAAAAATTTCTGCTAACTCTAACATTGAAATGTAAGAGTCGCGGTTAGCAAGAAGTGCTTGTTTGAATGTTTTTTCAGCACTCGCAATATCGCCTAGTTTTAAATAAATTCGCCCCAGATTTTCTAAAGCCTGGTAACGTTGATCATAGCCTAATGTTGCACCAGCAATACGAAATTGCTCAATAGCATCATTATAACGCTCCATTTGGTACAAATACGTACCATAATTATTACGTGCCTGAGCATTGTCTGGTTCAGACGAAATTGCACGCTTAAAGTAATGTTCCGCTTTTTCTAAATTGGATTTACTGCCTTCTTGTTGCAATAAAATACCCATCATCATATTTGCCGTTGCATCACGACTATCGACACTTAACGCTTGGTCAAGAGAACGCTTTGCAGAATCCAAGTCACCAGAACGAATGTATTCGGCAGCAAGCTGCGTACGCACTTTTACTGCTTTTTCCGGGTCCTTTTTAACCGTTTGCGAAGTCTGGCAACCACTTGCCAAAAGTGCAACAGCAACCCCCATACATAACATGATCTTCAACTTCGGAGTACTCAAAGTCTGCCCTCAATATTATCCTTGTGTACGTAAAATCTCTTGTCGTTGAGCCACTTTCTTTTGCCACTGCTCAGCACGACGCGTACGGTCAGCAACTTGGCCGACCAATTGTCCACATGCGGCATCAATATCATCACCACGTGTTTGACGAATCGTACACACAAATCCTGCATCAGACAAAGTTTTTTGGAAAGAGATGATACGATTTCGACTTGAGCGTCCATATGGCGCATGAGGGAACGGATTAAATGGAATCAAGTTAATTTTACTTGGTAAGTTTTTAAGTAATTTAAGCAACTGCTGTGCATGTTCAGGTTGGTCGTTCACACCTTCTAACATGACATATTCAATGGTCACATGTTTACGTGCGCTTTCATTACCATCTTTGGCAATATAACGCTGACATGCCGCAATCAACTGAGCCAATGGATATTTTTTATTAATAGGCACAAGTTCATTACGCAATTCATCATTTGGCGCATGTAGGGAAATTGCTAAAGCAACATCAATATCTTTCGCAAGTTGGTCAATTTTTGGCACAACACCTGACGTTGACAAAGTCACACGACGTTTTGACATACCATAAGCAAAGTCATCGAGCATAATGTGCATTGAGCTTAATACGGCATCGTAGTTGAGCAATGGCTCACCCATACCCATCATCACGACATTGGTCACTGAACGCTCACGCTCAGCAACAGGCACTTCTTCCATATAGGAATAGTTTGCCATCCAAAGTTGCCCAATAATTTCATCTGGCGTTAAATCGCGCTGAAAACCTTGCTTACCTGTTGAACAAAATGAGCAGTCCAATGCGCAGCCCACTTGTGAAGAAATACACAAAGTTTTGCGTGAACCTGTTTTATCTTCGGCAGGAATTAATACAGTTTCTACTAAAGAGCCAGAACCTTCACCTACGCGAAACACCCATTTACGTGTTCCGTCTTTTGAATAATGACGGTGTACCACTTCAGGGGCTTTAATTTCACAAATTTGTTCAAGCTTTGCACGTAATTTACCTGAAATATTGGTCATTTCAGCAAAATCAGTAACAAAGTATTGATGAATCCATTTCATAACCTGACCGGCACGAAACTTTTTCTCACCAATATCTTCAAAGAATTTTTCTAATTCAGCACGTGACATGCCGAGTAAATTCACTTTTTCGGCAGCAGGCGATGCTGGCGTGGACGAAGATTGCTGCTGTCCATCAAGATTTTCAGATGAAACGACCACTGCAGAACTCATGTGTATTTACCTAAACCATGTCAAAAAAAGAATATATTGTTCAAGAATCAAACAATATGCTCTTGAGAGAATAAAAAAACCAGATAAGTAGTATACCACTTATCTGGTTTGAATGCTTTCGATTAACGAGTGCGTGGGCAGATCTCGTTGTCAGCAAAGAAGTAAGCAATTTCACGCTCTGCAGAAGCAACTGAGTCAGAACCGTGAGCAGCATTTTCATCGATGCTTACAGCGAAATCAGCACGGATAGTACCAGGAGCCGCTTCTTTAGGGTTTGTAGCACCTAAGATTTCACGGTGAGCAAGAACTGCGTTTTCACC
Organism: Acinetobacter sp. FDAARGOS_559; assembly: GCF_003940475.1. Lineage (NCBI taxonomy): Bacteria > Pseudomonadati > Pseudomonadota > Gammaproteobacteria > Moraxellales > Moraxellaceae > Acinetobacter > Acinetobacter sp. FDAARGOS_559. The sequence continues at coordinate 2,960,124 of NZ_RKJG01000005.1, read as the reverse complement.
TTCAAGAACAGATACAACAACTGGACCAGAAGTCATGAATGCAACTAAGTCACCAAAGAAACCGCGTTCTTTGTGCTCTGCATAGAAACCTTCAGCATCAGCTTGAGAAAGGTGTTTCATTTTAGTCGCAACAATTTTTAAACCCGCTTTTTCGAAACGAGCAAAAATTTCACCGATGTGGTTTTTAGACACAGCATCTGGCTTTACGATAGACAAAGTACGTTCAATTGCCATGAGTGGCTCCTTTATTTTAAGATTTAAACTTTAAAAAATTTGCCGCATTATACCGATGTCATAGGCAATAATCAGCTTTGAATGTGTAAAAGTTGCGATTTTTTCTACTGTTTTTAGCGAACTTCATCCAACCAAGCCATTTGGATAGCTTCTAGCAATCCTTCGGTTGATTTATTTGGGTCATCACTAAAGTCTGGTAACGCACAAACCCATGCATGTAAATCGGTAAAACGAATCCATTGCGGATCAACTTCTGGATGTGCTTCTGACAATTCAATGGCAATATCAATCGTATCTGTCCAACGTAAGCCCATAGCGGCTCCTATCTGTTTAATCTGCTAAATCAAGAACTGCGTACTTTAGCAAATCCACAAACCTAATCGATAGCTTAAGCTGATAAAAATTACTGTTCGTTATAAAGCAATGCCCAATAATGGCGCGACAAAAATAATCAGACTTGCTACTGCTGCACCAATAAGTGCGCCCACAATCACATCACTCGGATAGTGAAGTCCAAGTACCATACGAGACAATGCCACAAGCACCATGAACGGCAACATCGCTGCAAGCAACACAGGTTGGATATACCCCAACACAATTGTCACCATGACAGCATGTAACGTATGACCTGATGGAAAACTAAAGTGATCGAGTGGTCTTTCACCGAGAACAATCACCTGATGTACTTGGTAAGGACGTGGACGCGTGGTTTTATGTTTTAAGAATTTATAAATTGCTGTTCCAACCGAACCACCAAGTAGCAAATAGATAATTTGCAAGCTATAGGTAATGCCCTGCATTCCCCATACAATCGCCAACATGAGGTACCAAAAAGGTCCGTCACCAGCACGGCTAATAATTTTGAAGAATAATGCCACACGCTGTGAATGAGAGAAATTATTGAGATATAAGCAGCCTCGTAAATCGAGATCGAGTATTTTTATTTTTGCATTCTTAAATTTCATGGTTGTTCTCCTATTTTAGGATACTTAGGTGAAGTCCGCCGAGGGTTCCTTCACTACCTGATAAAATGCCTGTTCTAATTGCTGTACCGGAAGTTGCCAACCGCTTTGCTGTACTTTATGACAGGCTTGTATGCCCATTTCTCTAAGTTGTTGTATTGAAGGAAGCTGATAAATTTGTTGTATAAAATGGTTCTTATGCCCAAGCGGGCTTAACCAACCGTTTACGCCATGTATTAAATACTGGTGTGCACATGCATAATCATACGCGATAACTGGCAAACCGCTCGCCATTGCTTCCAAAACTACGTTACCAAACGTTTCAACTTGGCTTGCAAATACAAAGACATCGGCACTTGCATATGCGACTGCCAAATCGTGCCCGCGCAAACTACCCGTAAAAATAATATTTTTCGCTTCAGGTAGTGCTTTTAATCGAGCAAGATCCGGGCCATCTCCCACCACAACCAGTTTAGTTTTCTGTTGCTGAATGTTTTGCATAGCTGCATAACTCTCAACGATCAGCTGGACTTCTTTTTCCGGTGATAAACGACCTACATACAACATGACACGTGTATCGGAATCAACGCCCCATTGCTGGCGTAAGTTTTCTGAGCGATGTTTTGGTGAAAACCGAGTAGTATCCACTCCTCGCCCAACAACAACTAGAGGACATGTAATGCCAAAACCGCGTAAAGCCTCTTCCGTATCTCTACTTGGAACACAGGTCACTTGAGTATTGTTATGGAACCAGCAAAGGTATTTTTGAATCGGCTTCACCAAAAAGGCCAAATCGAAGAACCTGCTAAAATCTTGAAACGGCGAATGAAAACCACTAGAGACCGGAATATCTTTGGCTTTTGCGGCTTGCATGGCTGTTAAACCTAACGGTCCTTCAGTCACAATATGTACGACATCTGGCACAAATTTTTCAAAAGCTTTTGAAACTTTTAAATATTGGGGCCAGCCAAATTGCAAAGTTGGATATTTTGGAATCGCTTGTGACATGACCAGACATTCTTGTTCTGGCAAAAAATCATGACATTTGGCTTTTTGCTCAGGTCGAACAAGTAGAATTTTATGCCCTTGTTTCTGTAAACCTTGGCATAACTGCAACAAAGAGAGTGCTACACCATTAATTTCAGGCGGCCATGTTTCTGTCACAATCGCAATTTTTAAACGAGGACGAACCAACTCGTGAAGTTGGTGCAATTCCTGAGTATTAGACAAATGCTGTTTTTGTTTAAAATAGAATTGGAAGCTTTCAGGAAGTTGCTGTTGTTTTAATAGTGCTGTCGCGTATGAGCCTTGCATAGCGCCATCCATCAGTATATTTATTTTCATGCTTAAAGATTAAGCAGCTTTCTTGACACTTTGATGATAAATGCATGACAGTTTACTGACATAAAAATTAAAAAAGCACGCTGAGAACAGCGTGCTTTTTCATAAAGCAGACAAGAGAACTTAACGGTTCTGCAATTTCGCATAATCCATCAATACATTCGCAGCTTCATTTACGAACGTTTCTTCTTCTGGCAACGCAGGACGTTGATTAGCTTTCATTTTGGCACGAGATTCAGCTAGAGCATCTAGAGAAGCCTGATAGCTTTCCCAGTTAGGGAAAGGTTTTTGACCTGTTGCTATACGACGTTCATTTTCAGCATCTAAAGTTTGCTTTTCTAAACTCAAAAGCTCTGCACGGCGCTTATCAATATCAAGCACAACTTGTTTCTGGTCACTCGTAACCTTCGCAATTGCCGTACGTTTATTTAAATACTTAAACTGTGGATCAACAGCAACACGTTGTTCCGAAAGTTGAGACAGCTTCGCTACATATGGCTGCACTGAACCTTCACGCTTAAATGGTGCAGTCGGAATCGTATCCCACTTCAACGCATTTTTCGATTTACGCTCACCAAACTCTTCGTTGTAGATATCAACAAGCTTAATATCTGGCACTACACCTTTGTTTTGTGTACTACCACCCGTTACACGGTAGAATTTACGCTGAGTTAAGGTTGCTTGACCATATGCCAAAGTATCGAGTTGAACCTGAGCTGTACCTTTACCTGTGGTTGTACTACCAATGATAATGCCACGCTCATAATCTTGAATTGCAGCAGAGTAAATTTCACTTGCAGATGCTGATGCCAAGTTCACCAATACAGCGAGTGGACCTGTATAGATTTGCTGACCACCATCGTTGTCTTCAAATACACTTACGTTGCCATTGCCATCACGAATTTGCACAACTGGACCTGACTTAATCACTTGTCCGAGCATACGTGCAACTTCTTCTAATGAACCACCTGGGTCATTACGCAAGTCAATAATAATACCTTCAACTTTCTTGGCTTTTAATGCCTCAAACGCATTTGCAGTATCTTCAGAAACTGAGCGATATTGCTGACCAGCACGACGTGAACGATAGTCAAAATAGAACGATGGAATTTCAATCACACCTAATAGATGCTTTTTACCATCACGTGTCACTTCAACTGTACGTGAACGAACACCGGCATCTTCTTCTTGAATAACATCACGTACCAAAGTCACATTGCGTGCTTGACTCATTGATGCACCAGCACCAAGAAGCTTCAACGTTACTTTTGTACCGCGCTTACCACGAATCAACCCAACAATTTCCGAACTCGACCAGCCGACCACATCGATCATTTTGCCGCCCTCTTGAGCGACACCAACGATTCGGTCTCCTGATTTCACTTGACCAGACTTACTTGCAGGACCACCTTCTACAATAGTTTCAATCTTGGTGTAATCTTCATTACCACGTTCTGGGCGAATCGATACCCCAATACCTTCAAGTTGTAAGGTTGTTTGGCGGTTCAGCTCTATCGCATCAATTGGCGGATAATAGTTACTGTGCGGATCATAAGTTGCCAACATTGCATTTAATGTTTTATCCAACACATCGTCGCTTTTCACACGACTAATTCTTTCAAGCTGACGCGTATAACGCTTAGTCAAAGTCTGAGCTGGCGTTAAATCTTCTGGGCCTGTTAAGTCTTGACCATCAGCAAGTGAAGGGTTTTCTTTTAACGCCTTTTGTTTCGCCTGCTCTTCTTCACGGCTAATCGTTAAATTAATTAACTGAGAAACCAGCATTTTACGCCAGTGATTTTGCTGCTCAGCTGAAGTTTTAAAATACGGTGCTTTTTCGCGATCTACTTCAATAAAAGTATTTGGCTGTTTTAAGTTTTGTGGTTTCTTCAACTCAGCAAGCATGAACTCATAAAACTGTTTTAAGCGCTCACGATATTGCTGGTGAATAGCAAATGGCCCAGTTAAATTCCCCGCTTTTAATGAAGCACCAAAATTTGAACCATAGAGCTTTTTATAGTTTTGAACTTCAGCGTCTAAAAATAATGAGTGGTCCGGATCAAGACTGTCTAAGTACATATCAAGAATACGGTTAGATGTGTTCGCATCCAGACGCATATTTAAATAATGTTGGCGGTCTACTAAAGTTGCCAGTTGACGAGCCACCAAGGCTTGCTCTTGCGTTGGCTGGATCGATTGAGAAACAGCAGCAGTATTGGTTGCTGCTCTTGCTTCGTTCATCGTATGAGAGAAGAATAAACCGCCAGTCGCGATTGCTACTGCACAAGCTATAGTTTGAAGTTTCATAAATTCTTAATACTTCCTTGGGTGTTCGTATCTTACACGCTCTGTTTTCGATATGAACTAAGCAGATTCAACATCTTAACCAACTAAATTGTTTATACCGTGTAGTTTTATCATATTCTGTACTGACAAAATGTAGCAAATCATTGCAAAATTCGCTTATTGTTTTTCAATCAAAATTCAAATGGAACCAATATGATTGGCGCGTTGATGCTGGACATAGCCGGCACAGAACTTACTCAAGAAGATATTGAACTATTACAAGCTCCGCAAGTCGGTGGCATGATTTTATTTGCACGAAATATTGAATCACCACAACAAGTCCGTGCTTTAACCGACCATATGCGCCAAGTTCGCCCAGATATTTTGATTGCTGTCGACCAAGAAGGTGGTCGCGTTCAACGTCTAAAATCTGGCTTTACATTATTGCCAGCCATGGGCCGTTTTGGCGAGCTCTATATCACTCAACCTCAAAAAGCACTTGAATTAGCTGAACAGTGCGGCTGGTTAATGGCAACTGAAGTTTTGGCTGTGGGGATCGATTTTAGTTTTGCGCCAGTTTTAGATCTGAATGCAATTAGCGATGTAATTGGTGACCGTGGCTTCTCTAAAAATATCGAAGATATCGCTCCACTTGCTGGTGCATTTATGCGCGGTATGAAAAAAGCCGGCATGGCAAATACCGGTAAGCACTTCCCTGGTCACGGATCGGTAAAAGCTGACTCACATGTCGCAGCTGCAATCGATAGCCGTAGCTATGACGAAATTTATAACCATGACATGCAAAGCTTTATCAAGCTTATGCCTGAGCTAGATGCGCTCATGCCGGCACATGTAATTTACGATCAGGTTGACCCAAATCCGGCAGGTTTCTCACCTTTCTGGATTCAAGAAGTCCTTCGTAATCGCTTGAAATTTAATGGCGTACTTTTCTCCGATGACTTAAGCATGCAAGCTGCTTGTGTCGCTGGGGGTGCAGATGCGCGTATTCAAGCAGCTCTGGCAGCAGGCTGTGATATGGGGCTAGTGTGTAATGACCGTAGTGCAGCATGTACAGCACTCGATGGTATTGCAAACTTAGAACTACCAAATCAAGAGCGTTTAGAACGTATGCGTGGTCGAATTCCACAAATCCAAGTGGGTGAAACTTTATCGCTTGGAAATGACTGGCAAGCTGTCAAAACAGCCATTGAAGAGTTTAAGAATTCGATTTAAGTTAGTAAAAATTTTAATTGGCTACAAAAACCTATTCACTATCTGATACGCGGATAAGTCATACGCAACCTGCTCATCTGCTGAAGGATATTGATTGCTTCAATATATTTGATAGATGCAGAAAGTGAACAGGTTTTGCGTATGACAATGGTTTTGGTTACTTTTCCCGAAAGAAAAGTAACTCCAACTGAAAGTTCATCCCAGAATGCCAACCTAATTGACAGGACTCCGTCATGCAGGTTCATTCACCATCAATGCATTAGAACCTCTTCATTGTTATTAATAATGAAGATCACACAAAAACAATAAATCGAGTTCAGGACGAATGACACAACACCTTTCAAAACACCGCCACATTTCTTTTACAGCCCACTATACAGGCTATATCTGGTATCAAATGGGGATCTCACATGAAGCACTTGCCACCAGTAAAGGCAAATCACTGGCATATTTAGTTCACCCATTAGAGTCTTGGGCAGAGAAATATGTGGGCGGCAGCATGCGCACGACGCTTAAACAGCGCCATACCATGCTTGATCATGATTTAGAGAAGTTAATTCAAGAAAACCCTGATTTACAGGTGCTTGAAATTGCTTGTGGTTTATCACCACGTGGTTGGTGGTTTAGGCAGCATTATCCTTCCATTAGCTATCGAGAGCTTGATTTACCTGATATGGCTCAAACAAAACAAAATGCACTACAACAAATTGAAAAAAATGCACCTGAGGTTTTATCAGTCGATTTATTTACCGAAGCCTTTGCTCAAGCATTTGAAGTGTTTGACTCTAACCGCCCACTGGTTGTAATTAGTGAAGGTTTAATTAACTATTTTGATAAAGACTTATTAAAGCAACTGATCCAATCCATTGCCCACTATGGTGCTTCCTTTAAAAAGCTTCATTATTTAACCGACCTGTATCCTGAACCCGTTAAAAACAAACTTGCTAGTATTATCTGGAACAGTAGTAAATTACTTAAACTTATGTCTCGAAGCTCATTTAGTTTTCATTTTAAGACTCCACTAGAAGTGAAAGACTTTTTTAAAGATGCAGGCTTTAGTCAAGTTAACGTTGAACAACCGCAAATATTCTTTGGACAAGTTTCTAAAGACAGCGATGAAGAGCATTTAGGTGACTTAGTCTGGACTATCCATGCTCAATTAAAGTAAAAAAATGGAAGCCTCGTGAGTTTTGAGGCTTCCAAATCATAAAAGAATTAAAGGTTAAGCTGCTTGCTTTTGGCGAGCAATGAAGCGGCTTAAACGGTCAGCAAGCTCAAAGCTACCATGTTTAAATAAGGCACGGACTCCTTGTTCAGTAGCTTCAAAAATTAAACACTCAATCGAGAAAGCACCCTCTTCATCTTCTAAATGTAAAGCCAAATCACGTGGGTATTCATTTACAAACTCAAGCTGTGCTACATCATCTAACTTCAAATACATCCCAAAGAAAGTCACGTCAACAATTGTTACTGGCACCTCTGTTTCACATTCACGGTGGCTCAGTTTCGTTTTAGGCTGGAGAACTGTTATACGCTCTTCACCTCGGCGTTCCATGTTTTGCATTTGCTCACGCGTCATTGGAATAATGCCATCCAGATTTTGGATAGATTCACCCTTCAAAAATGAAGTGAACAAACTCATAGTTTCTTTACGGCGCTGGAGCTGCGGCACATGGTCAGCGTTAGCAATCAGAGCAAATTCCATATCCGGACATTGCAAAGCAAAATTGGCATTTTCATGAGGCAAAGTAAAACTATCGTACTGCCCTGCTGCGACCAGTGTCTTACATTCTGGAATAGGTACATCTGTTAAACGCAAAAGGCGATTACAGTTAATTTCATAACGCTCTCGTTCAGTACCCGTAAACTCTGCCATTTGCCTAAAAAATAATTTTTTAGCTGTAGGCGACATACGTGTTTTATCTAATTTGGCATGATTCACCAAATATAAAATTACCGCTTGCCCAAACTCTTCCATACGATTTTCTTGCATGAGTTTGAGCGACTCTTCCAGAATCATCCGCCAACTTTTACGGGTCTTTTGCATGACACCCATTAAAATCATACGGTCCATCAAATCTGGACGATGATAAGCAAAACAAGAAGCAACAACTGAACCCAACGACATTCCCATTACAGAAACTTTTTGAATTCCGACGATATCTAGCCAACGTCCTAACATTTCCGACAAATCGGGAAGCTCTAATGTTCCAGCAGAAATTCCGGTATCTCGGTTGGTAATTTGTTGATTTGCGCCCATAGATGGCAAGTCAATTAAAATCACCGGGCCACTTTCAAATAGTTGTTCAACACAATATTTATACGAGTTAAAATTTTGAAAAGCACCGCCAACAATCACAATCGGTGTTTTGTGAATCGTTTGTGGGTCTGCAATCGCCATGTATTCAATTTTCCAACCGTCAATCCATGTGGTACGAGCTGGCTGTTTAAAACTATCTCTATGGTAGATATCGAAAAACCCAAAACCGGCATAAGCTTGGTTTATCTCCGAATCCATTTGAATAATGGAATTCATATCCTTGCTTCCTCCTTGCTGTAATTTTTTTATGCTGCAAGAGTTCCTTCTTGAACATGTAATCTTTTATGCACAAATCTTTAAAATTTGTATTAGTTTGTATTGCACAAGTCCATTCTAAACAATTGTCTGAAATATACGCAATCGCTGAATTGACCGCTCATCCTGTTTAAGCCGCGAATAGTTTGCAAAATATTTAAATGTTTTTTTATAGCGGTCACATTTTTGAAAAAAAGCCATTCATTGTTCCGCATTTGACTGCTACTATCGTAGTCATTGGTAAATGATTAAAAAATGCTATGCAAGATTCAATTGAACAATATATGCAAAAAGTTGGGCAACAAGCACGTGATGCTTCACGCGTCTTAACAAGTGCTTCTACCTCACTTAAAAATCATGCACTCTCTGCTATTTATACTGCTTTGGAAAACAACCAAGCAGCTATCTTGGCGGCGAATCAAATCGACATGGAAAAAGGCCGTAGCAACCAGCTCGACAGCGCCTTACTTGATCGTCTTGAGCTTACGCCCGCACGTTTTAAAGGGATGTTGCAAGGTTTAAAAGATGTGATCGCGCTTGTTGATCCAATTGGGGAAATTACGGATCTTGCATATCGCCCCACAGGCATTCAAATTGGGAAAATGCGTGTACCTCTAGGTGTCGTTGGTATGATTTACGAATCACGTCCAAATGTCACACTTGAAGCTGCATCTTTAGCAATTAAATCGGGCAATGCCATTATTTTACGTGGTGGCTCAGAAGCACTTGAGTCAAATAAAGCAATCGCAGAAGCGGTGAAGCATGGCTTAAAAGTTGCTGGTTTACCTGAGCACTCAGTACAAGTGATTGAAACTTCTGACCGCGCAGCGGTTGGTCACCTCATTACCATGGCTGAGTATGTAGATGTCATTGTTCCACGTGGTGGTAAAAGCTTAATTGAGCGTGTAACCAACGAAGCTCGCATTCCTGTGATTAAGCATCTTGATGGTAACTGTCATGTGTTTGTAGAAGCACAAGCGGACTTACAAAAAGCGTTACCAATTACCTTGAATGCTAAAACACATCGTTACGGCGTTTGTAATGCAATGGAAACTCTGCTTGTCGATGAAAAAATTGCAGAAGTTTTCTTACCACACATTGCTGAGCTTTATGCTGAAAAACAAGTTGAGTTACGTGGTTGCCCAGAAACACGTCGTATTTTGGGTACTACTGTCAAACCTGCGACAGAAGAAGATTGGTATACCGAATATTTAGGGCCGATTCTTGCAGTTAAAGTGGTGAGCGGTATTGATGAAGCCATTGACCATATCAACAAATATGGTTCGCATCATACCGATGCCATTGTGACAGAGAACTATACTTTGGCACGTCAGTTCTTGGCTCGCGTAGATTCAAGCTCCGTCGTAGTTAATGCATCAACTCGTTTTGCCGATGGCTTTGAATATGGTTTAGGTGCTGAAATTGGTATCTCAACAGATAAGATTCATGCACGCGGTCCTGTTGGCTTAGAAGGTTTAACTTCTCAAAAATGGATTGTGTTAGGTGACGGTCAAATTCGTCAATAAGCCTCCTACTTAAATAAAAACGCCTGATCCATATCAGGCGTTTTTATTTTGTTATTTCCCACAGAAAAACCAGCCCGAAGGCTGGTTTTTTAACCATAGATCAATTAGAAAATAAAGTCGGTATTCACAAATTTCGAATAGTGCTCAGACACCATAGAAGCCAGCATACCTTTACTGTCATCCGTCTGTTTAGCCGCAATCATAGAGCGGATCGAGAATGCACGAAGCGCATCATGCACAGAAAGTGTACCTTCTGCAGAATCTTTACGACCCCCAAATGGGAATACATCAGGACCACGTTGACACTGACAGTTGATATTTACACGACAAACTTGATGTACGAGTGTGTCTACTAAATGGCCAATTTGCGCTGGGTCACTACCAAAAATACTCACCTGCTGACCATGATCAGAAGTAGTGACATAATCCAATACAGTTTCAATATCATCATAAACAGCAACTGGTACCACTGGACCAAACTGTTCTTCGCGATACAGTCTCATCCCCTCAGTCACTGGATAAACTACGGCCGGATAGAACATGGTTTTGCAGAATTCACCACCTTCCGGATTAACCACTTTTGCTCCTTTTGCCACCGCATCTTCAATCACTTCAGTCATGTAGGCTGTACGGTGCATGCCCGGTAGCGGCGTAATAGATACACCTTTTTCCCACGGCATACCTACTTTCAGTTTAGCCAGCTCCGTCGTTAAACGGTTAACAAACTCATCGGCTATCGAGCGGTGCACCATTAGCATTTTTAAAGCTGTACAACGCTGACCATTGAATGACAATGCACCCAACAGACACTCTTTCACTGTCAGGTCCAAATCAGCATCTGGCAAAATGATAGCTGCATTCTTTGCATCCAACCCCAGAATCGCACGCAGACGGTGAGATTTTGGATGTTGTTTTTTCAAGTGGTCAGCCACTTTACTAGAACCAATCAGTGCCAGTACATTAATTTGCCCAGATGCCAGCAAATGCGGCACCACTAGAGAACCTGGTGCATAAATGGTATTGATCACCCCTTTTGGAAATGAATCACGAAATGCCTCTAACAATGGTTCAAATAGTAAAGTTCCAAATTGAGGTGGTTTAAAAATAATAGTATTACCCATCAGCATAGCCGGTATCAGGGTTGCGAAGGTTTCATTCAGCGGGTAGTTGTATGGTCCCATACACAACACAACACCTAATGGAGTACGACGAATTTGACCAATGGTGCCTTCAGCAATTACAAAGCGGGAGTTGGCATTATCCAGATCTTTCAGGGCATCAATGGTTTGACGCATGTAAGTGATAGTACGATCAAACTCTTTCTCTGAATCAGCCAAGCTCTTGCCAATTTCCCACATGATCAGCTTAATAATCAGATCTCGTTGCTCTACCATGCGCTGAATGAAATTTTGCATACATGCAATACGCTCACTAACCTTCATCATTGGCCATTCGCCACGACCATTGTTATAAGCTCGTACCGCTGCTTCTAATGCTTCATCGCTTTCCTTTTCGCCCATGACTGGATAACTACCAAGTTCAACTTGCTCTAGGCTACCGTCAGGCTGCTGAATCCAGATCGGAGATAATGTTTTCTTGGTTGCACCAGCCCATAACTTCAACTCACCATCCACGAGTGAAACACGCTGATGAATTTGAGATGGCAAACGTACACTTTCAGGAATACCGTCCACTACTGGAAATTTATGCTGTAAATTATTTAACTGATTCATTCTTCTTAATACCTTATTATTTGTATGTCTTTATATATCCCCGAACCGTACACTGTAATCAGTTCTTCTTCGGATCAATACCACTATTATTATCAGTACTCACCTTGCTTGAACCGTAGACCACAAGGTGAATTCTTAAAGCATGGATAGTTTCGATATTTTCTAGTTGAATTTACCCCCGACACACACTATCAGTTACCCCTAGCTTCTGGATAACCTGTTCAATGATCTGTTCTGGTGTGAGAGCAATATCAATAGCAATTGCTTCATTCACATCAGGTTCCTCTAATGTATCTAGTTGGGTTTGTAACAATGCCGGATCAAAAAAATGACCAGATCTTTCTGCAAGTCTTTGCTGTAATAGTTCATAAGAACCTTTTAGATATACAAACTTAACATTCTGGTCCTGCCCTCTTAAAATATCGCGATACATCCGCTTTAAAGATGAGCATGTAAACACAGCCGTTTCACCATCTCTTTGTTTTGCTTCAATTGCCTGACGAATAGCTTGCAACCACGGCAAGCGGTCTTCATCGGTTAAAGGGATACCTTGGCTCATCTTACTTTTATTTGCAGCTGAATGAAGCGTATCGCCATCAAGAAACTCACAAGCCAAACGCTCTGATAACAACTCACCAATAAGGGTTTTCCCTGTGCCACAAACACCCATTGCTATCACTATCATGGATTACCTACCTCTAATTACAAAACAGCACTAAGCAACAATGTGAAAGACAAACCAAGTACCGAAATAATTGTTTCCAGTACAGACCAAGTCTTCAGTGTCTGCCCAACTGTCATTCCAAAATATTCTTTGATTAGCCAGAAACCAGCATCGTTTACATGCGAGAAAATTAATGATCCAGAACCTGTCGCTAATACTAAAAGTTCAGGTCTAACGACTACACCTGCTGCTGCCGCAATAGGTGCAACAATGCTACAAGCCGTGGCCATCGCAACAGTAGCCGAACCTGTTGCCAGACGTATGAGAGCAGCAACAAGCCATCCTAATAACAATGGTGAAAGGTTTGCTTTTAAAGCAGTAGAGACGATTTCATTAGAAATTCCACTGTCTCTTAAAATACCGCCGAAACCGCCACCAGCACCAACAATCAGCAAAATACCCGCAATTGAAGCTAGACATCCACCACAGAATTTTTCAATTTGTTCACGGTTAAAACCCTGCATGGTGCCAAAAGTAATAAAGCTGACCAAAACAGCAATAAGCAATGCAATATCAGAAGTACCAATAAAGCGTAATAACTCATTTGGGAACGTTTTTGGTGCAAAGAAAACATCTGCCCAACTACCAACTAGCATCAATGCAACCGGTAGCATGATCGTAAATAAGGTAATCCCAAAGCTCGGCAATTCACGTGTGTTGTTAGCATCTGCTTCAACAAACTGCTTTGCTAAAGGATTATTTTCAGGCAATTTGACATATTTGTTGATCCATAATGCATACAATGGACCTGCAACAACCGCCGTCGGGACGCCAACCAACAAACTGTACATAATGGTTTTACCGATGTCGGCATGGTAAGCCTGTACCGCAAGCAAAGCGGCTGGATGCGGTGGAATCAACCCATGTACGACCGATAAACCCGCAACCATAGGTAAACCAACAATTAATAATGATTTACCTGTACGTTTGGCAATATTGAATGCAATTGGAATAAGAAGTACAAAACCAACTTCAAAAAATACCGGAAGCCCTACAATTAACGCAATGAACATCATGGCCCAGTGAATATGTTTTTCACCAAACCATTTAATTAAAGTAATTGCTATTCGTTCTGCACCACCTGACTCAGCCATCATCTTGCCAAGCATGGTTCCTAACGCAATCACAATCGCAAGGTGACCTAGTGTTTTACCGGTACCTGCTTCATATGATTTAACAATCCCGTCCATTGGCATGCCAACTGCAAGAGCTAAACCAAGAGAAACAATAATAAGAACTAAAAAGGGGTAAATTCTAAACTTCGCGATCATGACAATCAAAGCAATGATCGCAATTAAAGTATAGACAAGCAACATGCCACCCTGAACCGTCTCCATGTGACACTTTCTCCTTGGAATAATGTTATCTAGGCACTGCCTAAATAAAGGTCTTCAACCAGAGATATACTCATTGTTGAAGCACTCATTTTTTATATTTAGTATGACTGGCAACCGCCAGTCACAGCATCACAAAAAATCTAAAGCACCTAAAAGACACTTTAGATTTTTAAACCACAATTACTTTCGTAAAACTCACAACTGACTTGCAATTTGGGCTAAACGGGTAATTTCAGCCCAATCTTGTGCAGCGACAACAGGTTTAGGCGTTAACCATGACCCACCTACACACACCACATTAGGTTGCTTTAAGAAATCTGGAGCTGTCTCTGCTGTAATTCCACCTGTTGGGCAGAAACGTAAGTTTGGAAATGGACCATAAAATGCTTTTAGCATCTCAACCCCACCTGCCTGTTGAGCAGGGAAAAACTTCACAATGTCGTAGCCCAACTCAATCGCTTGAATGAGATCACTCGGTGTCATTACGCCTGGTAAAAGAGGTAAACCTGCATCTTGTGCAGCCAAATGCAAGTCTTTGGTCAAACCAGGTGATACCCCAAATTTAGCACCAGCTTTTTTAGCTTGTGCACAATGCTCAGGCTTGGTAATTGTTCCCACACCCACCACAATGTCATCTGCTAACTGAGATGCACGTTCAATGGCAGCAAGCCCAGCTGCTGTACGTAAAGTAATTTCCAGTACCTTTACACCACCAGCATGCAACGCACGTGATACATGTTCACCTTGTTCGGCAGAGTCAAAAGCCAACACCGGAATTACTGGACCTAATTTGACAACATCTTCAATCTTGCTCATTACTTTGTAATTCCTTTGTCTTAAATCTGCCCTTGTGGCTCTTCGCCAACAAGTGCACCAAACACAGATGCGCCATGTTCAGCAGGCGCTGCTGCCGCACGGAACACACCAAATAATTCACGGCCAAAACCAACTTCGTTTTCTGCCTGATGTTCTGGTTGAGCAACAGGACGTGATTGCCAAGTCTGCTCATCTAACTCAATATCGAGTACACCAGCTTCAGCATCAATAATTAACATATCCCCAGTTTGAACTTTGCCAATCGGGCCGTTCAATAATGCTTCTGGAGACAAATGAATGACTGCCGGTACTTTGCCTGAAGCACCAGACATACGGCCATCAGTTACTAATGCAACATGGAAGCCTTGATCTTGTAAAACACCCAACACAGGAGTCAAGCGGTGCAACTCAGGCATACCATTAGCACGCGCACCTTGGAAACGAACAACCGCAATAAAGTCTCGGTGCAATTCACCACGATCAAACGCTGCCTGTACCGCTTCTTGCGAGTCAAAAACAATTGCCGGTGCTTTCACTTTACGGTGCTCTGGCGCAACCGCAGAAATCTTGATAACACCACGGCCAAGGCGACCTTGCATTAAGCGCAAGCCGCCATCTGGCTGAAACGGCGCATCAATGCTACGGAGTACTTTGTCATCAAGGCTTTGAACTACCCCGTCAACCCAAGTGAGCTTACCGTCAATCAATTTCGGTTCTTTGGTGTAATGCAGTAAACCTTTACCAGCGACAGTCGTCACATCGTTATGTAACAAACCAGCCTCAAGTAAGTTACGAATAAGGAAGGCTACCCCACCCGCAGCTTGGAAATGGTTTACATCGGCCTTGCCATTTGGATAGATTTTTGCGAGCAATGGAACAACAGCAGACAACTCATCAAAGTCATCCCAGTCAATTAAGATGCCAGCCGCACGTGCAATCGCAATAAGATGCAACGTATGGTTGGTTGAACCGCCTGTAGCCAATAAAGCCACAATGCCATTGATAATGGCTTTTTCATCAATAACATGGCCAATCGGCGTGTAGTTGCCTCGCTCGGCAGTTAAGTCAAGTACACGTTTAGCAGCTTCGGCAGTGAGAGCATCACGTAATGGGGTATGAGGATGAACAAATGCCGCACTTGGCAAATGTAAGCCCATCACTTCCATCAACATTTGGTTACTGTTCGCAGTACCATAGAATGTACATGTGCCCTGACCATGATAGGCAGCCGATTCAGCTTCAAGTAAGGCATCGCGTCCTACTTGACCTGTCGCGAATTGCTGGCGGATTTTAGCTTTATCATCATTCGACAAACCGCTACTCATTGGCCCCGCAGGGACAAAAATGGTTGGTAGATAACCAAACTGCAAAGCACCAATCAGTAAGCCCGGAACAATCTTATCGCATACCCCGAGACACAATGCGGCATCAAACATGTTATGGGAAAGTGCAATCGCAGTCCCCATCGCAATGGTTTCACGTGAAAATAGTGATAATTCCATACCGGCATTACCTTGAGTAATACCATCACACATTGCCGGTACACCGCCCGCAAACTGTGCAACACCACCATTTTCACGTGCAGCTGTTTTTATAATGTCAGGGAATGTTTTATATGGGGCATGTGCTGAAAGCATTTCATTATATGAAGACACAATGCCAATATTTGGTTCACGGCCAACTTTAATAATTAATTTTTCATTATCTTCCATGCCAGCAAAACCATGAGCCAGGTTGGCACATGAGAGTGCACCACGAGCTGGGAATTTGCCTTGCGCATGTTCAATACGTTGTAAATATGCAGAACGAGTTTTTTGGCTACGCGCAATTACACGTTCAGTAACTTTTGCCAATACTGGATTCGGCAAGTCCATGCTGGACGCTCCTGTACAACCGGATAAGCCGGAACATAAAAATAGACCAAATGATATATTTCATCATCATTTGATAAGGGGAAGGAACAATATTATTAAGGCAAAAAGCGACATGCAAGCCCTAGTCAACTTTACGGTAATACTCGAGCATCGGTATTAAATACAAATTATGTTTAAGTTTTAAACGAGAAGCTGGTTTTATTTTTGACTATATTTATTGGTATATCTGCCTCTATTAACTATGAGAAAATTCTCATAATATCAAAGCAATAAAATATTCTTATAAATGTATTAATACCGACTTTTTTATACTAAGTTTTATATTAAAAATGTTTATGATTTATTCATTTTAACCTATATATAAACGATTAAAATTTAATTTCATTTACGTATATTATTTGTAATACTCCCCTCTAGTTTGATTAAAATAACAGCACTTCTTTTTTCTTAAAAAATTTATACCAAATATTTGAAAAATACATTAAATAGAAATCTACCTTTCATAAATATATACAAAAAACTGTTTAATTCTTCTACAAAAAAACAATAAATACAGTGGTTAAGCTTTATACTGAGCGAATATTAGTTATAAAAAATTTAATGGTCGATAGTGCTTAAGTCTAATGGGCTAAAGTCTATCTTGGACAGAAAAACAACACATGTTAAAACATCACAACCTGCTCTTAATGCATCACACAATTAATGCCTTTTGATCAGGAAGTTAGGAAAACTATTTTTATATCAGGACTTGGGTATTTCAACGTGGCTACATCAGTATTAGTTATTAATTGCGGTTCTTCATCTATTAAATACGCACTGGTTTCAGAGCGTCGTGAAGATCGTATTTACGGTTTAGCAGAAAACTTAGGGGCAGCTGATGCTCGTATTAAAGGGATTACCGTCGGTGGAGAACCGCTAGAGCTTTCAATTCCTTATGCTGACCACGCCAAAGCTTTAGAAACTTTACTTGCACGTCTTGCAAACTATAAACCTCAAGCAATCGGTCACCGTGTCGTACATGGTGGAAGCCTTACCAAAGCTGAATTACTCACCCCTGAAATTGTAGAACGTATTCGTGCAGCCACTCCGCTTGCACCGCTTCATAATCCTGCTCACTTAATCGGGATTGAAGCAACGATGCGCCTATTCCCTGAATTACCTCAAGTTGCCGTATTTGACACCGCATTTCATCAAACTATGCCTGCACATGCATACCGTTATGCAATCCCTAAGTTTTTATATACAGAACATAATGTTCGTCGCTATGGTTTCCACGGTACAAGCCATGCTTATGTGTCTGACCGCGGCAGTGAACTGGCAGGAAAATTCCAAAAAGGCGGTTGGTTAACAGCACATTTGGGCAATGGTAGCTCGACTTGTGCAGTGTGGAATGGACAAAGTGTTGATACTTCTATGGGCCTTACTCCACTTGAAGGTGTTGTAATGGGAACACGTAGTGGTGATGTCGATCCAAGCTTACACAGCTTCCTTGCTAAAAATCTTGGCTGGGACTTAGCAAAAATCGATAAAGTTTTAAATAACGAAAGTGGATTACTTGGCTTATCACAACTCTCTAACGATATGCGTACAGTGATTGAAGCTGCTGAAAATGGCAATGAAGATGCTTGCCTTGCGATTGAAGTATTTAGCTATCGCCTTGCAAAATCACTTGCTGCCCTAAGCTGTGGTTTACCAAGTATTGATGGCTTGATCTTTACAGGCGGTATTGGTGAGAACTCTGCTTATATTCGTGAAAAAACTCTAGCTTATTTACCTCATTTCGGTTTACAGCTCGATAAAGACCAGAACAACAATTTAAAACGTGGTACAGAAGGCCGTATTGATAGCGGCACAGGCCCACAAATCTGGGTGATTCCAACCGATGAAGAAGGCCGTATTGCCAAAGAAACTCGTCAGGTTGTAGAGGTTTCACAAAATACATCTCCTGAAGTTAGCCTTGCTTAATTACAGAAGTCAAAAACGCTATTCATTTATTTATAGGTTTATATGAATACAATTTTATTAATTCCTACAGGTGAAGGGGTTGGTTTAACCTCTGCCTGCTTAGGTATGATTTATGCACTTGATTGTAATGGGATTAAAGCAGGCTTTTTAAAACCGTTCTCTCAGGTAGATCAAGAAAATTTAGACCGAACTACCTCTTTATTTGGTCATTTATTTCAAAGCAAAACTGTTCAATCCATTTCTCATGAAAAGCTAACCCAACGCATTGCGGCTGGTGAAGTCGATGAGTTACTTGAAGAAGCAGTAAGTCTTCATCGCAGTATCGCAGCAGATAATAATGTGATTATTGTTGAAGGCTTATTACCAAATGGGCAAGACCATTTTGCCAGTGAACTTAATGCAAGCCTTGCACAAGCGCTTGATGCTGAAGTGGTTTTAGTCAGTACAGCAGATATTCAAAACCCACGTAAAACAGCAGAGAAAGTTGAAGCTCACTTACGGCAGTTTGGCGGTGCAACCTCTAACCGAACAGCTGGCGTACTCTTTATGCGTACACGCGGGTTGTCTGAAGAAACAGCTCAAATACCTGTCGCATTTGACCCGTCGTTACGTCCAACCGAAGACATCGCAAAATTTACGGCAGAATTGCAAAAATATAACCGCTACTTTGGATCAAGCGATTTACCAATTATTGGTCTAGTTCCGTTTAGTAATACCTTAAGTGTACCTAGAACATTAGACATCGCCAGCGTGATTGATGGCCAATGGGTAAATCAAGGTGAAGCAAAAACACGTCGTATTTTGCACTCAAGTTTAATTGCTTCAAGCATTGAATATGAACTGAATAAATTCATTGCCGGCGAACTGATCATTAGCGCCTCTGAACGTACCGATGTATTACTGGCAAGTAGTCTCGCCACCAGTAATGGCATTCCACTGGCAGGCTTGGTATTGACTGAGCGTGAAGCTCCTGCTCCCAAGCTTTTAGAGTTTTGCCAAAGTGCTATCAAACAAGGGTTGCCAATTTTACATACCCATTTAAATACACTAGAAACTGCGCAGCGCCTATCCGATTTTGGTAATGAAATTCCAACCGATGACACTGAACGTGCCGAACAAGTGACCCGATTTGTTTCAAGTCACATAGATGTCGAATGGCTTAAACAGCATAGTAATAACGGTGCTACACCACGCCTTTCCCCTTCTGCATTCCGTCATGAACTGGTACAAAAATCGATTGCAGCTAAAAAACGGATTGTCCTTCCAGAAGGTGATGAGCCACGCACTATTGAAGCTGCTGCTATATGTCAGGCTCGTGGTATTGCGCATTGTATTTTGTTAGCAAAACCAGAAGCTGTACATGACGTAGCAAAAGCACGTGGTATCGAGTTACCAGCCGGGTTAGAAATTATTGATCCAGATCAGATCCGTGACCAATATATTGCACCAATGGTTGAACTCCGCAAAGGCAAACTCAACGACCTACAAGCTAAAGAGCAATTACAAGATACTGTAGTTCTCGGCACCATGATGCTAGCTCTAGATCATGTGGATGGATTAGTTTCGGGGGCAGTTCATACAACCGCCAATACAGTGCGTCCAGCGTTCCAGCTGATTAAAACCGCTCCAGCGTACTCACTGGTTTCATCCATTTTCTTTATGCTTTTACCGGATGAAGTCTATGTCTACGGTGACTGTGCAATTAACCCAGACCCTACAGCCGAACAACTTGCCGAAATTGCGATTCAGTCTGCTGACTCTGCAAAAGCGTTTGGAATTGACCCACGTATTGCCATGATCAGCTACTCAACTGGTACATCTGGTACTGGTGCTGATGTTGAAAAAGTGCAACAAGCAACTCAAATTGCACAGCAACGCCGGCCTGATTTACTGATTGACGGTCCACTACAATACGATGCGGCTTCAGTTGAAAGTGTAGGACGCCAAAAGGCGCCAGACTCACGCGTTGCTGGCCGTGCCAATGTATTTATTTTCCCCGACTTAAATACGGGTAACACGACTTACAAAGCAGTACAACGTGCAGCAAATGTAGTTAGCGTTGGCCCAATGCTGCAAGGCCTAAATAAGCCAGTCAATGACTTGTCTCGTGGTGCTTTAGTAGATGACATCGTCTTTACTATCGCATTAACAGCCATTCAGGCCGAGCAGCAAGCTGCTGCCAAATAATTAATATCATTTAATCTTTTCTACCTCTCGCCATTTGATATCCGCTCAAATGGCTTTTTTTATTTTTTAAGAAATAAGCCTGATTCTAGGTTGTTCTTAATTTTAAATAACTTAGCCTTTGTGTTATTCGACTTTCGGTCAAAAGATCAACCAATCCCCCACAAGATTGTCTTTTTGTCATATAATTTAGCCCGCTAGCTAACAGCCCGCTCAAGAGATTTTTTGGTATGACAACGATTATCAAACAAGATGACTTGATTACATCAATCAAGGACGCCCTACAGTTTATTTCGTACTATCACCCGCAAGACTTTATCCAAGCGATGAGCCGTGCTTATGATCGCGAAGAAAACAAAGCTGCAAAGGATGCAATTGCACAGATTTTAATTAACTCTCGCATGTGTGCGGAAGGTCATCGTCCAATTTGCCAAGATACTGGTATTGTTAACGTTTTCCTTGAAGTGGGCTTAGATGTTAAATTTGATTTAACAATGAGCTTAGACGATGCAGTAAATGAAGGTGTTCGCCAAGGTTACCTTGAAAACAGCAACGTTCTTCGCGCATCTGTTCTTGCTGACCCTGCATTTGGTCGTAAAAATACAAAAGACAACACCCCTGCCGTTATTCACTACAAACTCGTACCAGGTAACAAAGTAGATATTACAGTTGCTGCTAAAGGTGGCGGTTCAGAAAACAAATCTAAACTTGCGATGCTTAACCCATCTGACTCGATTGTTGACTGGGTTCTTAAAACTGTTCCAACTATGGGTGCAGGTTGGTGTCCTCCTGGTATGCTCGGTATCGGTATTGGTGGTACTGCTGAAAAAGCCATGATGCTTGCGAAAGAAGCACTCATGGAAGAAATCAACATGGACGAATTACTTCGCCGTGGACCAGAGAACAAAATCGAAGAACTTCGTATCGAAATCTTTGAAAAAGTAAACGCTCTTGGTATTGGTGCACAAGGTCTTGGCGGTTTAACCACTGTTCTTGATATTAAAATCAAAGACTACCCATGTCACGCTGCTGGCAAACCAGTAGGTATGATTCCTAACTGCGCTGCGACTCGTCACGCTCACTTCCAGCTTGATGGTTCAGGTGTAGCGCATATTCAAGCACCAAAACTTGAAGACTACCCATCTGTAACTTGGGATGCTTCACAATCTAAACGTGTAAACCTTGATACCATTACTCAAGAAGAAATGGATTCTTGGAAACCGGGCGACACATTACTTCTTAGCGGTACAATGTACACAGGTCGTGACGCTGCACATAAACGTATGGTTGAAATGATCGACAACGGTGAAGAATTACCGGTTGATCTTAAAGGTAAGTTTATTTACTACGTTGGTCCTGTTGATCCGGTACGTGATGAAGTGGTTGGTCCTGCGGGTCCTACAACGGCTACACGTATGGACAAATTCACACGTAAAGTACTCGAGCATACTGGTCTATTCGGTATGATTGGTAAAGCTGATCGTGGTCCTACAGCAATTGAAGCAATCAAGGACAACAAAGCAACTTACCTTATGGCAGTTGGCGGTGCAGCTTACCTCGTATCTAAAGCTGTTCGCGAAGCTGAAGTGGTTGCATTTGCAGACTTGGGTATGGAAGCAATCTACAAATTTGTAGTGGAAGATATGCCTGTATCTGTTGCAGTTGATGTAAACGGTACATCAATTCACGCAGTAGCTCCAAAAATCTGGCAAGCGAAAATTGGTAAAATTCCAGTAGTCGATGCCGCAGCTGGCTAATCAAGAAAAGCACCGGATTCGGTGCTTTTTTTATGCCTTTTAATATTTTTTTGAAATTGAAAAGAATTGTAACAATTGGTTCGCCAATCTGTGCTATTAATGAATATACCCACCCGCCCTACACTGCATATAGGTCATTTCATGACTATTCGCCCTATTCTTAAAAATCTTTCAATCAGTCTCTGCCTAAGCTGTATTACCACAAGCTTATTTGCTTCTCCTGCCAAGTTAAGTTCAGTAAAAGAACTCATGCAAATGAGCCAAATTGATTATCTATTGAAAGAATCAATCAATGAGTTAACGCCTTACTATGATCAACAAGCTGAACAGATCATTAGCAATATTACCGGCATCAAAACTTTAGGCCCGAAAGAAAAAGAGGCAGCGAAAAAGTTAGGCTTACTTTTAAAAGATTCGAGTAACCAGCTGATTAGCAGCCCTAAAACGACTCAAGCCTTACAAGATATTTATTTAAAAACGTATACCGAAGAAGAAATCCAAGCAAATTTAAAGTTTTTGAAAACCCCAGAAGGTCAATCAATTACCCGTAAAAATGTACAGATTATGGGGCAAATTTCAGAATATATGATGGAATTAGGACAGCAAACTTTTAATGACCCTAAAGCACGAGATCATATGCAAGAAGAAATGCTAAAAATTATTGCACCCTTAATGAAAGATAAAGAAAAGTCTTAACTTTTCTTTATCGACCTCAAATTGTTACCACGTTAAAGGGTTCCACAATTTAAATGGTTTTATCAGATGTACATCTGACTTTTCATTATATTTAGCAGGTTTTAATTCTTGGGGCTTATGACGTATTTTTCCTGAAGCATCTTCAGCAACAAAATTGTAGCTAGAAGATTTAAGCTCGGTAAATGCAATTTCTCTACGACCAATATTATCTTGCATTAACATAAATGGACCCGTGTGCTCACTACGGTCCATTTTATTTTCTTCATCATACTTCAAATAATAAGATGCGCCTGCATCTACCGTAATATCGATATATTTAGGTTCTTGAAAATGAATCCCCAACAAAGGGCGGCTTGCTGAAATACGGTAAGTTCCTGCTGGCAGTTCAATCCAGTAATAATGGTTATGCAATAAACTTGGAATTCGTTTACCATTTACAAATAAATTGATGGCTGCAATTTCTTGACGATTCCATTTCGTGTCTGGACGGTAAAGATAGACAACTGCTGCCTGCTCATTTTGAGGTTTAACTGGCGCAAATGTCTGACCTAACTTTTGATTTACCCATCCCCCTACAGTGAAGCCCCCTAAACGATATTGATCCAATAAACCGGGTTCTTTATCAACATCAACTTTAGGTAAAGTGGCGGTCAGCTCACCTGAATTCTTTTCTAAGTGTGATGAACTTTGGCAACCTGCAAGTAATGCGGCACAACTTAAAGCAATAATTAAATAACGCATGACATCCCTCAAAGCGTTTTCTTTTGATTTTTCTATATCGCAAAACTATGCGTATTTTGTTTTTTTAGATTAACACCACCTACATGAATTGAAAACAAAAAAAGCATGAATCACCGAGGCAATTCATGCTTTTTAGATGAATGAAATCTAAGCAGACTTCGAATCAATTACTTTTAAATCTGCCTTAGCAACACTTTCATGTGTTACTGCTTCTTTAGGCTGACGTTCTGACTTATAAACAGGTTCAGCTTCACCATTAATGACTGCTTCATTAATGAAAACTGTTCCTACATCTGTACGGCTTGGCAAGTCATACATCGTTTCAAGTAAAACATTTTCCAAAATCGAACGTAGGCCACGAGCTCCGGTATTACGCTCAAGCGCTCGCTTAGCCACTGCACGTAAAGCTGAATCTTCAAATACGAGGTCAACATTTTCCATATTGAACAGGTATTGATACTGACGAGTTAATGCATTTTTCGGTTCAGTTAGAATTTGCATTAATGCTTCTTCATCAAGCTCTTCAAGCGTTGCAATCACTGGTAAACGGCCAATGAATTCTGGAATTAAACCAAATTTAACTAAATCAGTTGGCTCAACTTGACGGAATAATTCAGCAAGTTTTTTGGTTTCATCTTTGTTTTTAACATCAGCCGTAAAGCCAATTCCACCTTTCTCTTGACGCTGTTGTACAATTTTTTCCAGTCCAGCAAACGCACCACCACAAATAAATAGGATATTTGAGGTATCAATTTGAATGAACTCTTGCTGTGGATGCTTACGTCCACCTTGTGGTGGAATTGAGGCTACAGTACCTTCAATCATCTTAAGCAAAGCTTGTTGTACACCTTCACCAGACACGTCACGAGTAATCGACGGATTTTCAGATTTACGTGTAATCTTGTCGATTTCATCAATGTAGATAATGCCCTTTTGAGCTTTTTCTACATCGTAATCTGCTTTTTGCAAAAGCTTTTGTACGATATTTTCAACGTCTTCGCCAACATAACCCGCTTCCGTCAAAGTAGTCGCATCTGCCATTGCAAACGGCACATCTAACAAACGAGCCAATGTTTGAGCAAGTAATGTTTTACCTGAACCGGTAGGCCCAATCAGTAGAATGTTACTTTTAGCAATTTCCACATCTTTAGACACATGACCAGATTGCCCGACTTTCAAACGCTTATAATGGTTATAAACGGCAACAGATAATGTCTTTTTGGCAAGATCCTGACCAATTACATATTGATCAAGCGCAGCACGTATTTCATGTGGTTTTGGCAATGCCTTGCTCGCCCAGTCACCTGCTTCAACCTGTTGGCTGGTTTGTACAAGGTCTAAGCAGACATCTACACACTCATTACAAATATATGCGTCCTCGCCCGCAATCAGTTTCCCGACTTCAGACTGCGTTTTACCGCAAAATGAACAATGTTTTTGTCCTTGAGGATGTTCGGACATATTCTCTCCACAAATAGAATCTTAAATATGAGGGCAAGCGATAGGGTTAAATGACTATATGGAGGCGTTTTCCAACAACTCAAGCCACTTAATATTTTCCCTTATGGACGCTTACTTAATACCTGATCGACCAAGCCATATTCTTTTGCTGCTTGTGCAGTCATAAAGTTATCACGATCGGTATCACGAGCAATCGTGTCATAGTCTTGACCACTGTGTTCTGCCATCAAACGGTTCAAGCGCTCTTTAATAAATAAAATTTCACGAGCATGAATTTCAATATCTGATGCTTGACCACGGAATCCACCTAATGGTTGGTGAATCATTACACGTGCATTTTCAAGGCAATAGCGTTTACCTTTAGCACCAGCATTTAATAAGAATGCGCCCATAGATGCAGCCTGCCCCATACAGTATGTCACTACATCAGGTTTAATAAATTGCATCGTGTCATAAATCGCCATACCAGCAGTGACCGAACCACCTGGCGAGTTAATATAAAGATGGATATCTTTATCTGGGTTTTCAGCTTCCAAGAACAACATTTGGGCAACAATCAAATTTGCCATGTTGTCTTCAACTTCACCAGTTAGAAAAATGACGCGCTCACGTAAAAGTCGTGAATAAATATCAAAAGAACGTTCGCCGCGAGAAGATTGTTCAACCACAACAGGAACTAAAGCATTTTCAATTGTTGGAACATACATACGTTATTTATTCCTAAATTTTTTGTGACTTAACCTATGGCAACAATATGCGGGATAATTTCTCAAATTGCAAAAGGTTCGCACTGAAATATTATATTATTTATACCTAAGTACTTAAGACGTACTCAAATTAACCATATACCTAAAAATGAAAAAGGCGCCTAAAGCGCCTTTTCCTGACTTCTCAAAAGATTAGCCCATACGGCGAGCTTGTTGTTCTTTCAATAAATCTTCGTAAGATACTGCTTTGTCAGTCACTTTAGCAGAAGCTAAGATGTGATCAACAACTTGATCTTCTAACACAACAGCTTCAATTTGAGCGCGTTGTTGAGCATCATTTTTGAAGTATTCAATCACTTCAGTTGGATCTTCATAAGAAGAAGCCATGTCGTCGATGTAAGCATCAACACGTGCTTGGTCAACTTCAAGTTTAGCATCAGCTAATACTTTGCTTACCAATACGCCAAGCTTAACAGAACGTTCTGCTTGTTCTTTGAACAATTCGTCAGGAAGCATGCTCTTGTCAAAAGATTGCGCGCCTGCACCACCAAATTGTTGAGTGAACTGTTGAACCATTTGTTGACGTTGACGGTCAATTTCTTGAGCAACCATTGCAGCTGGAACTTCAATTTCGTTAGCAGCAACAAGAGCATCAAATGCAGCTTGTTTAACTTGGTTACGTAAACCATTGCGAACTTCACGTTCCATGTTTTTACGAACGTCAGCTTTTAATTTTTCAATGCCTTCTTCTTCAGAAACACCGAAGATTTTTAAGAATTCAGCATCAATCTCTGGAAGTTTAGGCTTTTCAACTTGCTTCACAGTGATTTTGAACTGAGCTGCTTTACCCGCTAAGTTTTCAGCTTGGTAATCTTCAGGGAAAGTTACATCAATAACTTTCTCTTCACCAGCTTTCATGCCAATGATGCCGTCTTCGAAGCCAGGAATCATACGGCCTGAACCTAACACAAGTTTAAAGTCTTCAGCAGAACCGCCTTCGAACTTCTCACCGTCGATAGAACCTTCGAAGTCAAAAGTCACTTGCATGTCTTTTTTCGCCATACCCTTGGTTACAGCCCAAGTTTGACGTTGCTTTTGCAAGTTTTCGATCATAGTGTCAACGTCAGCGTCTTTAATTTCAGCTGTTTTACGTTCAACTTCCAAACCGTCAAATGCTTTTACTTCAACTTCAGGATAAACTTCTACAGTTGCTTCAAAAACTAAAGCATCTTCTTTATGTTCAACTTTCTCAATGTTCGGCATACCTACCGCATTGATTTTTTCTTGTTGAATTGCTTCAAATACGCTGTCACGAATGATGTCATTCACAACTTCTTGATAAATACTTGCACCGTATTCGCGGCGAACAACGTTTGCAGGTACTTTGCCCGGACGGAAGCCGTTGATCTTCACAGTTTTGGCAGTGCGCTTCAAACGAGCTTCAAATTGCTCGTTAATACGGCTCGTCGGTACAGAAACATTTAAACGACGGGCAACGCCCGAAACCGCTTCAGTCGTTACTTGCATGGCTTCCTCGATAAAAATTAGTTAGTAGGAACAGTTTTTAAAAAAGTGCTGTATTATATGACAACTTTTAAGATATACAAAATTAACCGATCAGATCATAAAATTGAAGGACGTATTTTTAGGAAATTTCAGAGTAATTTTATGATTTTTTAATTTTTTTTAATGCAACGTTAAGCAAAAGTAATTTTTTAACTATTCTTTACAAATCTAAAATTACAATTAATTTTAATAAAGTTATCGTTTTTGCAAACAGTTAAGTTTAATCAATCAATTAGAGCTATTTTGCAACTAAAAGTGATTAAAACTTTCACATTTCCTTCACAATTCTATCGGCAAATCCAATTAACACAAACTGTACATATAAATAAGAATTATTATTCGCATAACGTTTATATTTAAGTCCTGAAAGTCATGTCATTGATTAGAACACGTAAAAAAATTGTTTCCTCTGCAATCGCCTCATCTCTCTCGATGATAGCAACAACAGCCATGGCGCAAGAAGCAGTTTCACAATTACCAACAATTCATACTAAAGCGACTCAAGAAGAATCTTTAAAAGTAGATCAGTCTGCAAACTCTAAATTCGTAGCTCCTCTAAAAGACACACCAAAATCAGTCTCTATTCTTTCTCAAAAATTAATTAAAGATACAAACTCTAATACCCTACTCGAAGCGTTACGCTATGAACCTGGTATTACATTAGGTGCTGGTGAAGGCGGTACCCCGTTTACAGATATGCCTTACATTCGTGGTTATAGCGGTCAATCTTCTATTTATGTAGATGGTGTTCGTAATACAACTTCTCAGAATCGAGATATGTTTGCTATTGAGCAAGTTGAAGTCATTAAAGGATCTTCTTCTGCTCTTGGTGGTGGTGGTAGCGTTGGGGGCAGTATTAACCTCATCCCTAAAGTTGCTCATGAAGGTGATGTATATCAAGGTAGTGTTCAAAGCGGTACCGACAACTATCGTCATATTCAATTAGATGCGAACAAAGATTTTGGTAACGGTATTGCTGGCCGTGTAGTAATTATGGGCCACGAAAATGAGAAAGCCGGCCAAAGTAATGGTGCTGAATATAAACGTGTAGGTATTGCTCCAAGTATTACTTTTGGCTTAGATACAGCAACACGCGGAACACTAAGCTACTATTATTTACGTAGCAATGATGAACCTGATGCAGGCATTCCTTTTAACAATGCAAACCCAGCAAAGCCTCCTGTTGGGGTTACAGTAACACCTGGGGATGGTAAGCCTGTTGATGTAAAAGCTGGAACTTATTATGGTTGGAAAGCACGTGATTTTGACAAACGTGAAAACCATATCGGTACCTTTAAATTAGAACATGACTTTAATGAAAACCTGACGTTATCGAATATAGCGACTTACAACAAATCTAAATCAGATTATGTTTATACCAACGCAGATGACTCAAAAGGTAACATTTATAGAGGTACGGTTGCTCGTCGTGCTTTAAGTCGTATTCTCGATACCGATGCATATAGTGATCAACTTTCCCTAAGAGGCAAATTTAATACTGGTTCATTAAAGCATTCTTTTAATGTCGGTACTGAATGGAGCTTCCAAGAAACAGATCAAGGTGTACATACTTTTACTAATGCTGCTGGTGAAACCACATCGACCATTTTAGACAGCAATATTCAAAACTGTACTTCAGCTGCTGCTGTGGCAAATGGCTGGTGTACAAGTTTAAATAATCCAGGCAATGGTGCCTTCACAGATAAGCGTGGATCTATCACAGCACAATCGACCACTCGTAGTCACAATGTAGGCATTTATGCTTTAGACAGTATTGAATTTAATCCCCAATGGTTACTTAACTTAGGTGTGCGTTGGGATAAATTTGAAACTGAGAAAAAATATAATAAGGATGTAGATGGACGTACTCCTCATAAAGCTGGTGATAAATTAGAAAGCGATACAGACTACTTCTCTTACCAAGCTGGTTTAGTTTTTAAACCAACAGAAGATGGTAGTATTTATTTAAGCTATGCTACGTCAGCAAACCCAGTAGGTGTGCTTGCTGAGGGTGACACAGGTTCAGATTCTATTAGCGACTCAGGTACTGCAAGTGCGAGTGCAAATGCTCTCAAGCCAGAAGAAGCACGTACTTTCGAGTTAGGTACAAAATGGGACTTATTTAATAACCGTGCGAACTTAACAGCAGCAGTTTTCCGTACTGAAAAGCAAAATACACGTATCCAAATTGACCCTACTACAACTGCCAATGCAGGTAAAAGTAAAGTTGATGGATTTGAAATTAGTCTGAACGGAAAAATTACCGATAAGTGGGATGTTTCTACAGGCTATAGCTATTTAGATAGTGAAATTACCGAAGCTGCCTATAATGCAGTTGCTCAAGAAGGTAAACCTCTCCCATTTGTAGCGAAAAACAGCGCTACCCTATGGTCTACTTACCGAGTAATGCCTCAATTGACTCTAGGTGCTGGTGTTGAATATCGCGATCAAGTTTT
This sequence comes from Acinetobacter sp. FDAARGOS_559, assembly GCF_003940475.1. Classification (NCBI taxonomy): domain Bacteria; kingdom Pseudomonadati; phylum Pseudomonadota; class Gammaproteobacteria; order Moraxellales; family Moraxellaceae; genus Acinetobacter; species Acinetobacter sp. FDAARGOS_559. Next base: position 2,929,950 of record NZ_RKJG01000005.1, on the reverse strand, counting down.
TGTGAACACAACTGCTCCGAAATATCTGCCAACCTATACCATTTACAATGCTATGGCTAAATATGATGTTAATAAGAATGTGAATTTGCAGCTTAATATCAACAATATCTCTGATAAGCGCTATTTCACTAGTGCGCATGCAGCTCACTACGCATTTGAAGGTAATGGTCGTAATGCTGTCTTAGCGATTAACTTTAAATACTAAGGATAAATTCCATAATTTATTTATGGAATTAATTAAAGTTCATATAAAATAGCCTCGTCATGAGGCTATTTTTACAAATGAAGTATCTATTAAAAAGGTGTTTGCCGTGATTCATCATATCCCCAATGTTTTAAGCAAAGAGCAAGTTGCCGAGTTTCGTAAGCTCATGGAAGAAGCCAATTGGGTAGGTGGAAAAGTGACTGCTGGCACCTTGTCTGCTTCGGTGAAAAGAAATCAGCAACTCTCAGAACAAGACCCCCTTACTCATCATTTAAGTGATATCGTCATCAAAGCAATTTGGCAAAATCCTTTGTTTCAGGCCGCGGCCCTGCCTCACAAAATTATTCCACCGCTTTTTAATCGTTATGATGAACATGAAAGTTTTGGTTTTCATGTAGACAACTCAATTCGCCTTATTCGTGGTACAGCGGAACAAATTCGTACAGATCTATCATGTACATTATTTTTAAGTGAGCCAGATGAATATGAAGGTGGTGATCTGGTTATTGAAGATACCTATGGTTATCACGAAGTTAAATTACCTGCTGGTGACGTAGTTCTCTACCCATCTACCAGTCTACATGAAGTGAGTAGTATTACAGAAGGTACTCGTTTTGCTTCCTTTTTCTGGGTTCAAAGTTTAGTACGTGACGATAGTAAACGGCATCTTTTATTTAGTTTAGATGAAAGTATTCGTGAACTCCGTAAATCACATGGTGATAGCTATTCTGAAGTCATGAAATTAACTAATATTTATCACAACCTAATCCGTATGTGGTCAGAGCTGTAACACTATTTATTTTTGCCTTATTTGAGCTAATTAATTATTTTTATCTCAATAAGGCAAAATAATGAAAATTATTTTCGACAAAATATAAAACAATGCAAAATTAGAAAATTATTTTCTAAACACTGAAATTAAAATCTCTATAAGACTTTTGCACAACGTGTAATCATCGTTTAGATGTGGTATATCTAAACAATAAGCATATTTGCAAACCACCAAACTTACTATTTCATGGTCTATAGATGAAAACGAATTACTTGTTTGCCCAGCCTACTCAAGCAAGACATCATCTCGAACTCCTGATGCTGCGCCTCGCGCGCGTATAAATTTTTGTCTGTATTTTAGAGCAGACCTTTTCAAATTCCCTTTAATTTTTCTGTATTAGATACCATATATAACTGTAGACGTTGCCTTTCACACGATACTTAACGCAACCGTGCTACGAGATAAGGAGTTTTCTCATGATGTTGGCTGACCCTAGCAAAAAATACCGCCGTATGTACCAGCGAGTCGATTTACCAGACCGCCAATGGCCAAATAATGAAATTACAAAAGCGCCAATCTGGATGAGCACGGATTTACGTGATGGTAACCAAGCAATTTTTGAACCGATGAACATGGAACAAAAGTTCAAAATGTTCAAAATGCTTGTAAAAATCGGTTTTAAACATATTGAAATCGGCTTCCCTTCTGCATCTCAAATTGACTTCGATTTTACTCGTATGTTGATCGAAGAAAATCATATTCCTGATGACGTATACATTGAAGTATTGGTTCAGGCACGTGACCATTTAATTGAGCGTACTTTCGAAGCTTTAGCAGGTGCTAAGCGTGCAATTGTGCATATTTATAACTCTAACTCTCCAACCTTCCGTCAAAAAGTGTTGAATGTAGATGTTAATGGCGCAAAACAGTTGGCGGTGAATGCAGCTCAGAAAGTGAAAGAATATGCTGCGCAATATCCTGAAACTGACTGGATTTTCCAGTATAGCCCAGAATGCTTCTCTGCAACTGAATTAGAAGTAGCAAAAGAAGTCTGTGATGCGGTTACAGAAATTTGGGATGCACGCCCAGATCATAAAGTTATTTTGAACTTACCTGCGACTGTCGAAGTTTCCACACCAAATGTTTATGCAGACCAAATCGAATGGATGCATCGTAATTTGGCACGTCGTGATGGCGTGATTATTTCCGTTCACTGTCACAATGACCGTGGCTGTGGTATTGCTGCATCAGAACTTGCCATTATGGCAGGTGCCGACCGTGTGGAAGGCTGCGTATTTGGTAACGGCGAACGTACCGGTAACGTTGACGTTGCAGCAATTGCATTGAACATGTACACCCAAGGTGTAGCGCCAGAATTAGATTTCTCTAATATTAATGAAGTCATTGCAACGGTTGAAGAATGTACTGGTTTACCTGTACACCCTCGTCATCCATATGCAGGTGACTTGGTATTTACTGCATTCTCTGGTTCGCATCAGGACGCAATCAAAAAAGGCTTTGAATACCAGAAAAACGAAGAAATCTGGGATATGCCTTACTTACCAATCGACCCGAAAGATTTGGGCCGCGACTATGATGCTGTCATTCGTGTAAATAGTCAGTCTGGTAAAGGCGGTATCGCTTACTTATTAGAATCAAACTATAACGTTGTATTGCCTCGTCGTTTACAAATCGAATTTAGTCAGGTTGTTCAACAATATACTGATGAGAATGGTACAGAGATTAGTGCTAAACAAATCTGGACTTTATTTAAAGACACGTATGTTGAAGTGAAAAACCATCATTACACGGTCAAAAATTATAAGTTATCTGACATTAATGGTACTCAAATTATTGAACTTGAGATTGATGTTGAAGGTGAAACTCAACAATTACGTGGCGAAGGTAATGGTCCTATCTCTGCATTCTTAAATGCACTTCAATTACCAATTGATGTATTGAACTACGAAGAACGCAGTATTAGTTCAGGTGCAAATGCCAAAGCATTAACCTTAATTGAACTTCAAGTGAAAGGTACAGGCAGAGGCTCATTTGGTGCAGGTGTTCACGACAACACAATCACTTCATCTATTGAAGCTATTATTGCATGTACCAACCGTTTGATTGATCAAGGTGTTTTAAGTACAGATCAGGTTGTTGCCGCCGCTGTTTAATTAAAAAAAAGACTTTGGAAAGGATACCTAGCTTGGTATCCTTTCTTTTTATTCCTGAAAGATTTAAAAGGCGAAATGTTCCCGTGTCTTTTCCAGCTGACTCAGTGGGGTTAGTCACTCCGCAAAAGTTCCAATTTGAAGAACCCTTACATCTTGAATGTGGCCGTGTTTTACCGCGCTTTGAGTTAATGGTTGAAACTTACGGCACTTTAAATGCAGATAAATCAAATGCGATTTTAATCTGCCATGCCCTTTCCGGACATCATCATGCAGCGGGTTATCACCATGAAGATGATAAAAAAGCTGGATGGTGGGATAGCTGTATTGGCCCGGGTAAGGCAATCGACACAAATAAATTTTTTGTAGTTGCACTCAACAATATTGGTGGATGTAGCGGATCGACCGGTCCAACTTCACCAAATCCTGAAAATGACAATCGCCCTTATGGACCAGATTTCCCATTAGTAACGGTACGCGACTGGGTTAAAACTCAAGCCATGCTTTCTGATCGTTTAGGAATAAGCGTTTGGTATGCAGTCGTTGGCGGTTCATTAGGGGGCATGCAAGCACTACAATGGTCGGTAGATTACCCTGACCGTTTACAAAAATGTGTCGTTATTGCCAGTGCGCCAAAGCTTTCAGCACAAAATATTGCGTTTAACGAAGTGGCACGTCAGTCAATTCTGTCTGACCCGGACTTCCATCATGGTCGTTATTTGGAAAATGATAGCTATCCAAAACGTGGTTTGATTTTAGCTCGTATGGTCGGCCATATTACCTATCTTTCTGAAGAAGCCATGAAACAAAAATTTGGTCGTGATTTAAAATCCGGCAAGTTTATGTATGGTTTTGATGTCGAGTTTCAGGTTGAAAGTTATCTGCGTTATCAAGGTGAACAGTTTAGCCGTAACTTTGATGCCAATACTTATCTAATTATGACCAAAGCTTTGGATTACTTTGATCCTTCGCGTGAGTACGGCCATTCGCTTACAGAAGCGATGAGTAAGACCAAATGTCAGTTCCTGATTGTCTCATTCACCACTGACTGGCGTTTTGCACCAAGCCGTTCACAAGAAATTGTAGATGCACTCATTACCAATCATAAGCCGGTAAGTTACCTCGATATTGATGCTGAACAAGGTCATGACTCGTTTTTATTCCCGATTCCACTGTATGTCAAAACACTGCGCGCTTTCTTAGGCGGTGAAGAACATTTAAAATCGACATCACTGGAGGCAAGCTAATGCGTATTGATCAACAACTGGCAGAAAAGTGGATTAAACCCGGCTCTAGCGTACTCGATTTAGGGTGTGGTGACGGTGAATTACTCGCTCATATGAGCCAAAAGCATCAAATTCGTGCTTATGGTTTAGAAATTGATCAAGAAAAGATTGCAATTGCCGTCAGTCGCGGGTTAAATATTATTCAACAAGATTTGAATCTCGGTTTGAGCCGTTTTGCCGACCAGTCTTTTGACTATGTGGTTATGGCACAGGCTTTGCAAGCCGTAGATGCACCCGATGTTTTATTAAGAGACATGGTGCGTGTGGGTAAACAGGCTATTATTACTTTTCCAAACTTTGCGCATTGGAAGACTCGCTCTTTTCTAGCATTAAAAGGGATGATGCCTGTATCGGATGCTCTACCATATATGTGGTATAACACCCCCAACATTCATTTATGTACGTTTAAAGATTTCGAAGCACTATGTGCGGAAAATCAAATACAAATTATTAATCGACTCGCCGTCAATGGAAACCAGCAGGGAAGCCTGTTAAGCAAACATGTTCCGAATTTGTTTGGTGAAGTCGCTATTTATCGAGTGAGTGCACTATGAAAAAGACATTATTTAGCACACTAATTGCAGGACTGCTAAGTATGCAGGCTCATGCAGATTATATCGCCCAGCCACAATCGGTTGCGAGCCAAGCTGCGCGCTTCTCCACAATGGGGATTCATGACCTTCAAAAAGCGGCTCAAGCTGGTCAAGCTGGAGCACAGTTTTATCTTGGTACACGTTATCAATACGGCAAAGATGTAGCAAAAGACGATAAACAAGCATTTGCATGGTTTAAAGCTGCTGCTGATCAAGGTCTTTCACCTGCGCAATTAAATGTTGGCCGTATGTATGCAGATGGTATTGGCGTTAAGAAAGACGAAGCTATGGCTCGTAAATATTTCGAAAAAGCGGCAAGTAACGGCGATAACCGTGCAAGCTATAACCTTGCGATGATGGAAGAGCAAAAGAAAAACTACGTAGGTGCTTACCAGTGGTATGAACTTTCAACTCGTGATGGCATGCTCGACAATAAAGTGATTAGCTTATCTGAAGGTAAAAAGACGGCTCTTGCTGCAAACTTAACTCAAGAGCAAATCCGTATGGCACGTGACCGCGCGGATAAATGGATTCAAGCACAATAATCTTGCTTAGATCTATTGAAAGATCTAAAAACCGACTTGTGAGAGTCGGTTTTTTTATTGCGATAGTTCTTTTCTGTATCATATAAAAAACCGTAAGGCTAATTTTGCTGTTAAATCAGTACTTATAGAGAATAGAAAATTAATGTTTAATAAGAATGAATTTAAACTGTCAATTTATATCAGTATTTTTATTATAGTTAGTGGTCTTATTATATTTCAGATACTAAAGCCATTCTTTTTCGATCATTCTCAAATGTTAAATTTCACGATTCAAATTACTTCTTATAAAAATGGCTATACACAAAAGGATTTCATGAAAGAGTTAGAACAAATAAATTCAGCAGCTTATGGGATGTATGAGTCTGATTACTTTTTCCCGTTTATCACAACCCATCTACAACGTGAAACGATCTTGATGCTACCAACACTCAGAAAGAATACAGATACCGAAATCAGTGATATACAAATAAAGTCAAACAATAAATTTCATTTTCAACTCCCTCTTTATTCCCAAGAGCATTTTTACCCTATCTCTTATATTGACTTCAATCTCCCTTCAATTTTTGGAGGTGTAACTTTTGATTGCAAAAGTAAGCTCCCACAACAAACATCTTTGATCGAGACAGAAAACTATACAGCCCGAATCATTTTTAATAGGAAAAAATGTTCTATTCAATCATATTCATAATTCAGCTATATAATTTTTAAAATGGGTTAAAATACGCAAAATTTAGATCGGTTTATCTTATGTCTACCCCACATTGGTTTGATCAGGGCTCTTTAGTCCTTGCAAGTAACAACAAAGGTAAAGTCGCAGAGTTTGAAAAACTTTTTGAACAGCTCAAGTTACCTGTAGAAATTATTCCTCAAGGTCGCCTTAATATTCCCGACGCCATTGAAGACGGCTTAAGCTTTATTGAAAATGCCATTATTAAAGCGCGTTATGCCTCTAAAATTTCAGGGAAACCTGCTATGGCTGATGACTCCGGTATTTGTGTTCCGGTTTTAGGGGGTGCACCTGGTATTTATTCAGCACGTTATGCTGGAGAACATGGTGACGATGCAGCGAATAATGCCAAATTATTAAATGACCTTTTGCCATTTCGTAAAAATGGTGAAGCGATTGAAGGTATGTTTGTGTGCGTACTTGCTTTAGTGACTCATGCGGAAGATCCATTGCCACAAATTTTCCAAGGCATCTGGCATGGTGAAATTTTAGAAGCGCCACGTGGTGAAAATGGTTTTGGTTATGACCCACTGTTCTGGTTGCCTGAGCTACAAGTTTCTAGCGCTGAGTTGTCTAAAGAAGAAAAAAATAAGATTAGTCATCGTGGACAAGCGATGCAGTTATTTAGAGAGAGCTTGCAGAAGTAAAACTTTATATAGCATTTATTTAGTTTAACGTTAAAGCCATTTGCTATCGTGCTAGGCGACATGGATGTCGCCCGTCGAACTGCGACATCAAGGATGTGTCGTCAGTTCGACAAATGGTTTTGTTACTTTTGACGAAACAAAAGTAAATATTGCCTATATACACAAAATAAGCATATAACCACTATTAAAAGGCTGTCTGATCTAAACATCTTACTTAGAAATAAAGATGTAAAAACACTGCATAAATCGCAATACACACACAACTCACAATCGTCCCTGAAGCGATATAAGCCGCAGATCTACCCGTGCCTTGATAATGGGTTTCCAGAGCTACAATATTGGCTGCTGGCGGCAGACAGAACATTAAAAACATTACACCGATGTGCTGATTTATATTTGGAATCGGCAAAAATCTATAACTTAATCCACAAAGTACAAATCCACAGGCCACTTTAAATGCTTGAGCTTTTGTACTGTAAATTAAATCTTTTGTATAAACTCTGGTACGGCGCAGCCACATTCCAAGCACACACATACCTGCAAAAGTCATTGCAAATTTAGCAACCTCATAAACCCAATGTATAGCAGAGCTTTCGATATGCTGGGCCCCTAAAAGTCTGAGCACAACAGCACAGAATATCGATATACAAGGCGGAGAAGTTAAAACCTTTTTTAATATATTGAGCTTACTTTGCGGTGCCGTAGTAACGGCAGTCACAGCCCAAGCATTGCCAAAAAGCGACATTCCAATATATAAAGCAACAATTGGAGCAGTTGCTTCAGGACCGAATAAAGCCATAGCGAAAGGAAAACCAAGCCACCCCATGTTGGTATAACTTACGCAAAGCGCCAATAAGCGGTCTTTAAATAAAGCCAAATAAGCAAAGAAAATAATGAACGCCGAACCAAAACTAAAAAGCATTAAGCTCAAGCTCCCCGATTGATAAAAGACCATGTTGTAAATAATCACAATCGGAATCAGGAGTCGTGCAAGCCAAGCTGAGAGAATAGGTTTTACGGTTTCTGAAATGGAGGTCTGAGCAAGTAGAAGTCCTGTGATAAATGCCAATACAGGCAGTAATAATGCCACGCTCTCTCCTCTCGCTCGTCAAAATCAGCTTGTTATGCTACACCTTTTGATTTTGAAATGTATGATCTATTTCAAGTAAATTCGTCTAAGAACGAAGCTCGATAAAATTTAAAAATCCTCCCAAAAAATATTTTTAAAAATCTGATCGTAAGTGTCTACTTATAAATATTGTCTTAAAAATGAAATATAAATGTCACATTCCTGTCATGGCAACCTGTTGATATAAAGCGAACTAAAAAGAGGTATAAAATCATGGCTGGTTTATCTATTTGGCATGTCGTTATTTTCGCAATTGTCGTTATTTTATTGTTCGGTACATCTAAGCTAAAAAATATCGGTAAAGATGTAGGCGGTGCAGTAAGAGATTTTAAAAAGTCAGTTCGTGAAGAAGACGAAGCTGCATCTTTAAATAGCCCTCGTACAATTGATGCACAAGTTAAAACATCTGAAAGCACATCAGTGAAAAGCTAAAGGTTTGACCCATGCTTGATGTAGGAATGACAGAGTTACTCTGTTTTGCAATTATTGCAATTTTAGTTTTAGGTCCAGAGAAGCTTCCGGAAGCTGCACGCTTTGCAGGTCGCTGGTATGTTCGACTAAAACGCTATATTACGAATCTGCAAAACGAGATTGATCAGGAGCTACGTCTGTCTGAGTTCCGCAAAGAAATGCAAGAGGAACTTAACCGTATTGAAGCATTGGAACGTAAAGTACAACAACAGCTTGAAGAAATACAAAAACAGCAGGTTTCAGAAACTTTAGAAACAACTGAAACAGCTAAAACAACACAAAAGCCTATTTGGAAATGTACTCCTATATCGGGCCATTACAAAGTGCCGTATCTGACTAAAGTTACGCCTTTGGCTCCTCAAACTGATATTTCAGAAACATCTCCTGTTGAATTGAAGATTGCCGTATGAACCAACTGCCTTCAACCGCTGTAAATAGTCAAGAAAACCTAGACCAAATGCCAATCATGAATCATTTGGTGGTTTTAAGACGTCATTTATTTAGGATTGTAGGGGTAACATTATTCTTATTTTTTTGTTTACTGCCCTTTCGAAATCATACTTATCAATTATTATCTGAGCCTCTAAGGTTACAACTTCCTGCCTCATCTTCCATGATTGCAACGGATGTTACAGCAACCTTTATGGCGCCATTTAAACTTAATTTATTTGTTGCGCTCATGCTGGCAATGCCATTTATTCTTTATGAAATATGGTCTTTTGTTCGCCCGGCGCTTTATCAAAAAGAGCGTCATTTAGCGCTGCCGTTACTGATTGGTAGTATTATTTTATTTTATGCAGGTGTCGCTTTTGCTTATTACATTACCCTGCCTGCCATATTACATTTCTTTATTAGCGTTTCACCTGAAACAGTAGCACCAATGACCGACATTAATAGTTATTTAAGCTTCTGCTTAAAGCTATTTTTAGTGTTTGGTGTCACTTTTGAAATTCCTATCGCGACCTTGCTACTCATTTTGATTGGTGTGGTAAATACGCAAAGCCTTGCTGAAAAAAGACGTTTTATTATTGTAGGATGTTTCTTTGTAGCGATGTTCATTACCCCACCCGATGCGATTTCGATGGTGATGCTAGCAATTCCAATGTGGCTACTTTTCGAAATAGGCTTACTCTTCGGCAAAATTCTTGAAAAGAGAAAAACCCATTCTGCTGAATAAAAATAATATAAAAAAGCCTGAACTTCTAAGTTCAGGCTTTTTTATGTAGAACGCTTTTTAATCTACAAAGCAATAAACTGTCTTCAAAGTGACTTAAAAATGTAAGAAAAGTGTCATTCTCAATCCATAGAATCGACTCAACAAATATACACACAAAAGTTACGGATTTATTATGACCACTGCTTCTAACCACCCAACACGTCGCGATATTTTAAAATGGTTTACGGGGATCCCTTTTCTTCCATTAGGTGCGATGGCTACGGCAGCAACGTTAGCAGGTTGTAACGATAGCGATAACGACTCATCTATTGTCACTCCGTCAAAGCCAATTAACTTTAAGAATGCAACGTTCACTTCAATGCCAGCTCCTTCAACGGTAGCAGATATTGCCACAACAGCATGTGCATCAAAACTTGCTATTTCATGGGAAGACGGCAGCAAAACAGAATATCAACTCGCTTACAAACCATTCTTCTTAACAGGTACAGAAGTGCCTGATGGTAAAGGAGGAAAAGTCATCGCGGGTGGTTATTACGATATTAATAATAAGCCAATTATTGATAAATCAGTTGCAGGTAAAGAACGTCAATTCTTCTCTGACTGCCCAGATGGTAGTTCTCTCATTAGTTTCAAACAAGCAACAGGCAAAGATTTCACAGATGCTGACAAGAAAGCATTAGGTGTAACCGGTAACCCAGTGTTCCATGTGGTTCAATTTGAATATTTATCAAAAGACCAAAATGGTGGTGATACTTACGGTAAATTATCATCTCCGATTGCTGTCTTGACTTTAGATCAAGATCCAAAGACAGGTCACTTAACTTTAATTAAATACCATAACGTTGATACTTCAAGTGCACATGGGCTATGGATTACTTGTGGTGCAAGTTTATCTCCATGGGGAACTCATCTTTCTAGTGAAGAATACGAACCAGATGCTTTTGACCAAAAATTAGGTCAATCACTTTCAACACTTAAAGCCTTCAGTAAAAATATATATGGCGATGAAAACATTGCCAATCCATATAACTATGGCCACTTGCCAGAAATTACCGTAAATGCAGATGGTACTGGTCGCGTTACAAAGCACTATTGTTTAGGCCGTATTTCACACGAACTTGTACAGGTTTTCCCGGATAACCGCACTGTGTTAATGGGTGATGACTATACCAACGGCGGCCTATTTATGTTCGTTGCAGATAAGGAGAAAGATTTATCTGCAGGTACACTCTACGTTGCAAAATATACAACAGTACTTAGTGATACAACGACTGGTCAGATTTCTTGGATCAGACTTGGTCATGCAACAAGTGCCGAGATTGAAAACCTCATCAAGAGCGGCATTAAAGGAACTGATATTTTTGAGTCAGTTCTACAAATTGCTAAATATCCAAGCGATGCAACAACAGCAGAGAAAGAGGCTATTGATGCAGGCGACAAAGGTACTCCTGAACAACAAGCTTTAGCCAAAGCTGCAAAAGAGCGTTTAAAACTACAACAAGCTGCCCAAAAAGCAGAATTGGACGCTCAAGGTTTTAAATTTACTTATTTAAGTAAAACTGGTGTATATCTCAAGCTTAAAGATAATAGCGACAGAACTAAACTTGCAGCGGCTTTCCTTGAAACACACCGTTATGCTGCTTACATGGGTGCTTCAATGGCATTGACCAAAAACGAAGGCACAACAGTAAATATTGCAGATAAAAAAGCTTATTCGGCTTTAGCTAATATTGTCGATTCAATGGTTGAAGGTGGTAGCGGTTATCTTGCTGAGCACAACGTTAAATTCCCGAAAATCACTGCTGGTGGTATTTTGGAGCACACATTAACTGGTGGCCAGAAAGACAGCTCAAATGTTGCAATCAATAGTGAGTGGGTACCTAGCCAATCTAACCTTCTCATTAAAGGTAAAGATATTAGCTTTGACAGCTTAGGGAACACCGCTGACCCAGAGCAAATTGCTAGCCCTGATAACTTGAAGTTCTCAGAAAAACTTCGCACTTTATTTATCGGCGAAGACTCTGGTAACCACTTAAATAACTTCTTATGGGCTTATAACGTTGATACCAAACAGCTCATCCGTATTTTATCTACACCGGCAGGTGCTGAATCGACGGGTCTACATGCAGTCGACGAGGTAAATGGTTGGACTTACATCATGAGTAACTTCCAGCATCCTGGAGACGAATGGAACCGTTTCTATAAAGAAAAAGATGGTGTTCGTACTGGTATTAGCGCAGATTTACTTGCTCAAATTGATACTGCAATTAATACAAATTACAGTAATAAATTTGCAGCAGCAGTTGGCTATATCACTGCCGACCCAATTGCACCATCTGTTGTGAAGAAATAATTTCTTTCAACACTATAAAAGAGGCCTGCTTTATGCAGGTTTCTTTTATTTTTAAAGTCTCATTAAAAAATAAAATTCCTTCAACCTTTCACTAAACGGTCAAATATTTCATTAACTTATCATCAAAACGTCAAAGCCTCGTCACATTCACAAACTAAGCTCATGAAGACTTTTAGAACAATCTCTTTATTAACTTAGGAATTTCCCATGACAGAGCTGACGCCATATCATGAAGACCAAGAATTGGACAATAATACTTCTGACAATATCCACTTTCGTGACATTTTAGAACAACACATCAGTCGTCGTAGTTTAATCACCAAAGCAGCAAGCGGTGCAGTAGCACTGACTTTAGCTTCTACTTTAACTGGCTGTAATGATAACGATGATGACTCTGGCTCTAATAATGGTGGAACCACACCTGTAGACCCAAATAAAAAACCGGAAAAACTTACATTTACGCCCGTAGCTAAAAATTTAAATGATATTGTGACTGTACCGGAAGGTTATGAAGCCAATGTTATCTACGCTTTAGGTGACTCAATCAATCCAAGAGTTGGAGATTGGGACGACAATAATATTCCATCTGGTCCAAGCTTCCAGTTTCGCTCTGGCGACTGCCATGACGGCATGCATTATTTTGGCTTAAACACATCAACAAACCGCTTTGATGAGACTGTGTCAGCACAAGGTTTGTTGGTGATGAATCACGAATATATTAATCAGACCTTCCTTCATCCCAAAGGTCCTACAAAAGTGGATGGACGCCGCCCTGAAGATGAAGTCATTCGTGAAACCAATGCACATGGGGTTTCTGTAATTCATATTAAAAAAGATCCAACCACTCAAAAAGTAGAAATTATTAAAAACTCTATTTTTAACCGTCGTATTACAGCTTCTACAGTTATGGAGTTTGCAGGTGCTGCAGCGGGTTCAAGCCTGCTTGCAACTCGCTTCTCACCTGCTGGACGTCAAACACGTGGCACTCATAATAACTGCGGTAACGGTTATACACCTTGGGGCACTTATTTAACCACTGAAGAAAACTTTATTGGTTACTTTGCCCGCAGTACGACTGATGATACTCTACGCACTCCCGAAGAAATTATTGCGCTTAAACGTTATGGTTTAAAAGCAGGATCAAGTTCGCGTTATGGCTGGGAAACAGCAATTGGTCAAGTAGAGTCACAAGACTTGTATGATCGCTGGAATGCCGATGTAAAAGCAGCTCAAGCTACCCAAGATTACCGAAATGGGCCAAATACATTTGGCTGGATGGTTGAGATTGATCCATTTGATGGACGCCAAAATCCGGTTAAACGTACTTCATTAGGCCGTTTCGCACATGAAGACAGTGCTTGCCGTGCCGTAGTAGGTCAACCATTAGCATTTTATATGGGTGATGACTCTCGTGGTGAATACATCTATAAATTCGTTTCAACCGCTGTGTGGGACACCAAAGATATAAACGGTGGTTATACAGCTGGCGACAAATACATGAATGCAGGCAAATTGTATGTTGCTAAGTTTAATAACGATGGTTCAGGTCAATGGGTTGAACTTGCTTATGGCAAAAATGGCTTAAATGAAAGCAACACTACTTACCCGTTTAAGTCACAGGCAGATGTTGTTACATTTGCACGCTTAGCAGCGGATTCTGTAGGTGCAACAAAAATGGACCGCCCAGAATGGTGTACGGTCAACCCAGTAAACGGTGAAATCTATGTCACACTCACCAATAACTCAAATCGTGGTAAAGACTATGCAACTGATGCAGCCAATCCACGTAACTACACAGACCTATATGCAGGCACAAAAGAACAAAAAGGAAACGTAAACGGTCATATCATCCGTTTTAAAGAAACTGATGACAAAACAACTGCTGAAACCTTCAAATGGGATATCTATTTATTTGGCGCAGAAGCAGCAATGGCTTCAAACATCAACTTATCCGGCTTAACAGATAACAATGATTTTTCATCTCCGGATGGTATGTGGTTTGACCCACGCGGTGTTCTCTGGATTGAAACCGATGACGGCGCTTACACTGATGTTACTAACTGTATGATGCTTGCAGCTCTGCCGGGTCAAATCGGTGATGGTGGTAAAGTAACAACTTCAAATGGTCAGCAGACCATAACAGGTGCCAAAGTTACAGACGCAACATTACGTCGTTTCTTAGTCGGACCAAAGCAATGTGAAATTACTGGTATTGCCATGACTCCTGACTACAAAGCAATTTTCATTAATGTTCAGCACCCTGGTGAAGATTCACCAAGTTACGCGAAACCAGAAAGTAACTGGCCTGCCACACAAAAAGACCCAAGCAATAAAACTGCGCGCCCACGCTCAGCAACTGTTGTGATTACCCGTAAAGATGGCGGCGTTATTGCCGGTTAATTGATTTACCAAAAAAATGCCGATCACTTGATCGGCATTTTTCTAACGGTTTAAAAGCACCTGTTGCTGCACAATTTGACCACTATGTTCACCTTGCTGGGTCTTTTCCAACCATATCCATTCATTATTGGTCATTCTTAAAAAATTCGAACACCGTGTTCCATATACGGGGCTTTGAATAAAAGTCGATGACAATAATTCTTCCATTTCCGGCTGAATGCCCGTGTTTGGCAACAATGCTGTGGTGACCTTACGCTCATCTTCTAAAATATCCCACGCTGCATGCTGCAAACTTAACTCTTCTGTTTTGTGCTGATGCATAGGCAGGAACTCTTGCGTAAAACGTGTACGTAAATGTCTGGTTTTTTCCCAGTGATCGGACATTAAACCATTCGAAACCACATATACGCCGTTGGCTAATACTTGAGGAGCCTCACCGCGGTTACTCATATAGACCGCCTGATCAGCAGTTCCCATAAACAGGTTAAAACCAGCAAAGTTCTGTTGCTGTTGTTCTAATTGCTGAGCAAAGCGAATCGGTAACAAATCAGACTCTAAAAAAGCCTGAACCAAATGACCACGAGAGGTCTCATATTGTTTTTTATCACGTCCATCACGGAAATTGGTTAACACAGCCCATCGGCCCTGCGGCGTAACACCCATCCAAGTACCACCCGACTGTAAGTCTTGCCCTGCAATGATTGGCGTATGTTCCCATTGATGCAACAATGCGGTTGGTCGATGATAAAATTCATCACGATTTGAAATCAGACACAAGGGCATATCATCCAGAACATGCCATGCTAAAGCCACAATACACATTGATTCTTGTTCCCTATGTTTACACATTGAATGTACAACATTTTTCACATCATTCCGCTACAATCTGTCAAAACGTAAGATCAAGGAGCAGCAATGCTGACCTATCCTAATATCGATCCGGTCGCAATACATCTAGGACCTCTTCAAGTCCATTGGTATGGACTCATGTATTTATTGGCATTTTTATGTGCTTGGGGGCTTGCTTCCTACCGTGCCAAACAGCGTGATGGCTGGACATCGGACATGGTTTCCGATCTGGTGTTTTACGGCGCCTTAGGTGTTGTACTCGGCGGACGTATCGGCTATGTGCTTTTCTATGAGTTTGATAAATTCCTTGAAAACCCAATCTGGTTATTCCAAGTCTGGACAGGTGGTATGAGCTTCCACGGCGGCTTCTTAGGCGTCATGATCGCAATGCTATTCTGGTGTAAAAAATATCAAAAAACATGGTTCCAGACACTCGACTTTGTTGCCCCATGTGTACCGACAGGCTTAATGTTCGGACGTATTGGTAACTTTATTGGCGGAGAGTTATATGGTCGTGCGGTTACAGATCCGAATTATCCATTCGGAATGATTTTCCCAACCGATCCATTACATCTGGTTCGTCACCCTTCTCAAATCTACCAAGCGCTTTGCGAAGGGCTATTACTCTTTATTATTTTGTGGTGGTTTAGCTCAAAACCACGCCCACGTATGGCTGTATCTGCTCTATTTTTAATGGGTTATGGTGTTGCACGCTTTGTGATGGAATTCTTCCGTCAGCCGGATGCCGACCAAGGTTTCATCTTGTTTGGCTGGATGACGAAAGGACAAATCCTCACCGTTCCAATGCTACTGATAGGTCTTTGGATGATGTGGTATGCCTACCAAAAGAAAATTTATGACTGGGGCCCTCAAAAGAACAGTTAACATCTAAATCAGAGGAGTTTCGGCTCCTCTTTTTTATGCTACAGTTTTTATCTCCCAAGAAAGAAGATTCGCCATGCTGGAATTCTGGTTTAATACACAAGTCCCGACTTTTAAAAAATTAATCATTTTAATTATTACCCTCTTAATCTGTATTGGGTTATATCAATATCAACCATTGCCTTTAGATACCATTTTAATGTTTACAGGGACTGGGGTTATTTTTTTAATCTGCCGTTACTTTAAATTGCATTTTGCTCAAAGTAACCCGACTGGTTTACTTTACCGCCTATTTACGTGGGTTCCTATCGCTCTTTTATTTGCACTTATTTTTGTAAAAACCATGCCTAACTTACTGATCTGGGGCGTTCAAGGAATCGCATTTATGGCGCTTGCTGCTTTTATTTTTTCACCCCAATCGTTATTTAACAAATAGGCTCATTTTTATGTTGGCTTATTGGTATAACGCACCGCGTCACATCAAACTCATCTTCATTATTGTCGTTTGTGCTGCAATTTATGCAGCCAATCAAGTACAGCCTTTATCGCCGACTTACACTGTTCTTAGTCTCGTGTTAGGATTCGGGCTTCATTTCGGGCAATATTTACAAACAAAAATTCCAGAGCACAGTTCATATAAACTTAAGCTCCAGTTTCTGCTTAGAATTTACCCTCTCATTATTGTTGCTATTATAATGTGGTTACTGCCCCCTCAACACAATTGGATCGCAACACTACAAGCTTTAGGCTTTGTACTGGTTGGATTTTTTCTTGTTTCGATTTATCAAAATCGGGCCAAACGTTTTTAAACAGTAAATGTAGCTCTCTTTCCTACCTATCGGTAAGCATCCGGCTAACACAGCCTTACCAAGCGGTCCTATAAGCCTTAATTTAGTTCCCACCTAAAAACAAGTGGGGACTTAATCCATGAACATGGATATATATTCAGCAACACCTCCTGTTGCTAAAAAACGCAGAACATACAGCAAAGAATTCAAACTCAGTATTGTCAA
The DNA here is from genome assembly GCF_003940475.1 of Acinetobacter sp. FDAARGOS_559. Lineage (NCBI taxonomy): Bacteria > Pseudomonadati > Pseudomonadota > Gammaproteobacteria > Moraxellales > Moraxellaceae > Acinetobacter > Acinetobacter sp. FDAARGOS_559. The sequence continues at coordinate 2,912,730 of NZ_RKJG01000005.1, read as the reverse complement.
TGCCTGTAAAAATCCTAATACCTCGATCGCTTCGGTCGCACTGCAACATAGTATTAATGCCAACCTTGTCAGTCGTTGGATCAGGATCTTCAGCCATCATGAGGGTGCCGTGCAGGATCCTACTCATGTGAATCCAGCATTTATTGCTTTGCCTTACACTGCTGCAATCAGCCAACCTATTGATGAGAGGATCACGTTGTGTATCACCGTGCCTCATACGAATAATGATATTCAGCTAAAATGGCAGACATCAGAAATACCTGCCTTGGCAGAATTACTCAAGGCACTGGCAACATGATCCGTATCAATGAAATTTGGCTCTCTACCCAGCCCATGGATATGCGAGCAGGAATGGATACTGTCATGGCTCAGGTGGTGAGAGCCTTTGGCTACATCAAACCGCATTGCGCCTACCTGTTCTGTAATAAACGTGGTCATCGTATGAAAGTGTTGGTACATGATGGACTGGGCATCTGGCTGTGTGCCCGGCGTTTGGAACAGGGTAAATTTCACTGGGCTCAAGTTCACCAAGGTGAAACCGTGGCCCTCAGCCCGGAACAGTTACAGGCATTAATCCAAGGTTTGCCCTGGCAGAGAATTGGATTGCAGCAAGTGGTGAATATGCTCTAAACCAAGCTCGACCATTCTGCCATCCTCCAAACGTTCTATTTCATTCTCTTCATGACCTCAGGCATACTGCGGTCATGAATACGCTGCCTGACTTAAGCCAACTGACCCATGAACAACTGCTGGAATTCACCAGACAGTTGGCGATGCAGCATCAGTCTCTAGCACAATCAAACCAACAATTGGATGCCAAAGTTCAACATCTTTCTATTCTCAATCAAAAATACGAGCATGAACTGGCGCTGTTTAAAAAGCACAAATTCGCCCAAAAGAATGAACACTTAACGGCAAAACAAATCCACCTATGGGATGAAGCGGTTGAAGAAGATATTGCTGCTGTTGATCTGGAATTAGAACGATTAAATGCAGATAAAACCGATGCAGCGACACAGAAAGCCAAAACCAATAAACCTAAACGTCGACCACTGCCAGATCATCTACACACCATCCGTATTGAGCATGAACCTGCATCAACCCAATGCACTTGTGGATGCCAACTCCGTCGTATCGGCGAAGATGTCAGTGAGAAACTGCATTTCAGACCGGCACAGTTCTATAAGGAACAGCATGTGCGTGGTAAATGGGTCTGTGATCAGTGTGACACTCTGACTCAGCAAGCGATGCCCGCCTATGTGATTGATAAAGGCATTGCTTCACCTGAATTGCTCAGCCATGTGCTGGTATCGAAGTATGCCGATCATTTGCCGCTGTACCGTCAACGTCTGATCTATCAGCGGGCGGGAATCGAACTTTCTAGATCAACTTTATCTGACTGGATAGGTCGCTGCGGTGTAGAACTGGAACCTCTGGCCAATGCCTTAAAAGAGGTGGTGCTGCAACAGCGGGTGCTGCATGCAGATGAAACACCGGTCACCATCATGCGGATGGGTGAGAATGAGAAAAAACCGAAGAAAGGTTATGTCTGGGCCTATGCCACCACACAGTACAATCCAGTTCAGGCGGTGATCTATGACTTTCAGGATAGTCGTTCAGGCCAGCATGCTGCAGAGTTCTTGAAAGGCTGGCAGGGCAATCTAGTCTGTGATGATTACAGTGGTTATAAAGCACGCTTTAAATCAGGCCAGGTCATAGAGGTCGGCTGCATGGCCCATGCACGTCGTAAATTCCATGAACTGCATGTGACCGGGAAAAGTCAGGTCGCTGAACAGGCATTGGTGCTGATTCAGAAACTGTATGCGATAGAAGCAGAACTCAGGAAAAAGACCGATGGTACAGCGGAAGACCGCCGCGAATACCGACAACAGCATAGTCAACCAGTGATGCAACAACTATATGAATGGCTCAACCAACATCATCTGACAGTGCCATCGAGTTCTCCCACCGCCAAGGCCATCAATTACACTCTGAAGCGTTGGCCAGCCTTAAGCCGCTATCTGGATGATGGCAATCTACCGATATGCAACAATTGGGTAGAGAATCAGATGCGTCCCTGGGCGTTGGGGCGCAAGAACTGGCTGTTTGCAGGTTCGCTGCGCAGTGGTCAGCGAGCGGCAAACATCATGACTTTAATCCAGTCAGCAAAGCTGAATGGGCTGGATCCGTATGCCTATTTAAGTGATGTGCTGAAAAGGTTACCGACACATAAAGTGACCCAGATTGAAGAGTTACTGCCGCACTGCTGGAAACCTAAATCGAATTAAAAAATAGGTATGGGATTCAGCGGACGCTTACACCTATCGTTAAAGCATGCTATTATCTTCCACGGTTTATTAATCCATGAACCGTCTCCCCTTTTATTTTATGGAAATTAATCCGAACTCGAGAGTGTTATGCGTGCATATTTAGACCTTCTACAACATATCCTTGATAATGGCGGTGACAAAGGCGACCGTACAGGCACAGGAACCCGTTCTGTATTTGGTCATCAAATGCGTTTTGATCTCTCTAAGGGTTTTCCTTTACTCACCACAAAAAAAGTTCACTTTCGTTCTATCGTGATTGAGTTACTTTGGTTCTTAAAAGGCGATACTAACGTTAAGTACTTACAAGACAATAAAGTCACCATTTGGGATGAATGGGCAACAGCAGAACAAACTGCCCGTTTCGGCCGCCCAGAACATGAGCTTGGCCCAGTTTATGGCCATCAATGGCGTAATTTCGGCGCAACAAAAAATGCCGATGGTACTTATAACCAAGATGGTTTTGACCAAATTAAATGGTTAATTAATGAAATTAAAACTAACCCAAATTCACGCCGTTTAATTGTCTCTGGCTGGAACCCAAATGAGGCCGGACAAGTTGCTTTACCGCCTTGCCATACGCTCTTCCAATTCTTCGTACAAGACAACAAGTTGTCATGCCAGCTTTATCAACGTAGTGCTGACGTATTCTTAGGCGTGCCATTTAATATTGCCAGCTATGCCCTACTCACCCATATGATTGCTCAAGTGTGTGGCTTAGGTGTTGGTGATTTTGTTTGGACAGGTGGCGATACTCATCTTTATGCCAACCATTTTGAGCAAGCAAAACTACAATTGACGCGTGAGCCATTACCACTTTGCCAATTAAAACTTAATCCAGAAGTTAAAGATATTTTCGACTTCAAATTTGAAGATATCGAGATTGTAGGTTACGAGTCACATCCGGCAATTAAAGCACCAGTTGCAGTATAACGACGGCTTAAATTTCATTAGATTACGGTTTAGAGAATAAGATTATGGCATGGCAAAATGTAGAAGTTGTCCACGTTGTCGCAATGGACAAAAATCACTGTATTGGTAAAGGCAATGCGTTGCCATGGCATATCTCTGCCGATTTAAAACATTTTAAAGAAATCACACAAGGTGGTGTGGTGATCATGGGCCGCAAAACGCTTGAGTCCATGGGTCGTGCTCTACCGAACCGTGTGAACTGGGTGATTACCCGTGACATTAACTGGCATTTTGACGGCGTAAAAATTGCGTATTCAATTGAAGATGCTTTAAATGCTGCTTTAGAAGATGCCAAAAACACCGAAAAGCAAGCTTTATTCATTATTGGTGGTGGTGAAATCTTTAAGCAAACCTTGTCAATTGCAGACCGTCTTGAGCTCACTCATGTTGACTTAGATGTACAAGGTGATGCACATTATCCAACAATACCGAGTGAATTTCACAAAACTGCAAGCGAACAGCAAGTAGATGAAAAATCAGGAACTTCATTCGAATTTGCCACTTATAAAAAATAATTTTCTGGTCGCCTATGCACAATATCGGAACACGTGAATTTATTATCGCTCTCCTCTTCGGCGCTTTACATAGTTTATTCACGTTGTTTATTGTGCTTTCCAGCATTTGGGTATGCTTAGCCCTATGGGTCCAACAACCTTTTGGCTGGTTAGGCAGCCGTATTATTATTGGCATATGGATTGCCTTTGCTTTAAGTATGGCGGGTTTATATTTTAATGGGCATATCATTAGCCGTCGTACAGACGTTTTAATCTACCTGTTAGCTTTTGCCTGCTCTTTGGTTTGGTACTTTTCGATTACTGCACGTCAAGACCGTGACTGGAACCCTGAAGTTGCCAATATGCTAAGTTACGAAAAACACGGCGATGTTATTACTTTGCATAATGTCCGTAACTTCAACTGGCATCCTGATGGAACCTATGATGTTCGCTGGGAAACCCGTACTTTTGACCTGAACCAGTTAAATGGCATAAATATTATTACTTCTTACTGGATGGGGCCACAAATTGCCCATACGCTAGTCAGTTTCGAATTTAAAAATCAACAACCTTTAGTTTTTTCGATCGAAATTCGAAAAGAAAAGACTGAAGAGTTTTCAGCAATTGGCGGCTTCTTTAGAAAATATGAACTGAGCTTAATTGCATCTGATGAAAAAGATATTGTCTACACGCGTAGCAATATCCGTAAAGAGCAAGTTTATAATTTCCCGGTCAATATGCCTCGCTCTGAGCAAAAAGCGCTATTTTTAGAATATCTTAAAAAAGCAGATGAACTACGCGCAGAACCAAAGTGGTACAATACCCTCACAAGTAATTGTACAACTTTAATTTTTGATATGGTTCAAGCCATTAACCCATATCAGCTTCCTAAAGATTATCGGTTAATTGCCTCTGGTTACTTACCTAATTATTTATATGATCTTAAAGCACTCGATCAAAATATTAGCTTGAAACAGTGGTATCAAATTGCACACATTAACCCACGTACTGAACATTTTGAACAATTTGCAGACCAAAGCAGTGAGCATTTCTCTCAAATTGTTCGACAGGGTTTACCTAAAGTAAAATGAAATAAGTAATGCACTTTTCTTTACTTTTTTATACACGCTTTACTTTGTAATCTAACTAGATAAACCCTATTGTAATAGGCAGGAAATAGAGGAAAAAACAATGCAACAGGCATTATTTGGCGGCGGCTGTTTTTGGTGCGTCGAAGCCGTATTTTTACAAATACGTGGTGTAGAAAAAGTAACAAGTGGTTATGCTGGTGGGCATACAACTCACCCAACTTATGAGCAAGTATGTCAAGGTGACACTCAGCATGCTGAAGTGGTTCTTATCGACTTTGATGAACAACAAGTTACATATTCCCAGTTACTTGATGTGTTCTTTGCAACGCATGATCCAACGACTTTAAACCGCCAAGGTAATGATATTGGTACTCAATACCGCTCTGTTATTTACTATTTTAATGAAGAGCAAAAGCAGGCAGCAGAACACACCATTCAGACGTTAAAAGATGACGATCTTGATATTGTGACTGAATTATCTCCTGCTCCTACGTTCTATCCAGCAGAAGACTATCATCAAAATTACTATGAAAAGAACCCTTCACAAGGTTACTGCAACTTTGCAATTCCCCCTAAACTGTTAAAGTTACATAGTAAATTCCAACATCTCATGAAAAATTAATAAATGAGAAAATAAAAAAGCAACCGAATTGGTTGCTTTTTTATTACGTGAAACTAGATTTTAGTTTTCACTTACAAAGGCAATATCGCTCAGTCCGGCTTCACTGGCGCGAGACATTACCTGAGCAACAGTATCGTACTTCGACTCTTTATCAGCGCGAAGTTGAACTGTCGGTTTAACCGCACCTTGACCTGCTTCTTGGAAACGTTTTTGAAGCTCATCAAGGCTAATTACTTGAGTATCCCAAGCCACTTCACCATTTGCATTGATACTAATCGTAATTGCTTTTGGTGGTGGATCAATAATTTCAGCAGTTGTTTTAGGAAGCGTTAATGGAATCGATGGGTTGGCAACTGTTGCTGTGACCAAAAAGATGATCATTAACACCAACATAATGTCGATTAGCGGAATGAGATTCATCTCATTCATGCCACTATCGTGGTCTTCACCCAATTGAAAAGCCATTAAGCTTGACCTCCAACATAACTTTGCTGTGCAGTTTTAACATCAGACTTTACAGTTGAGTCTTGCTGCAACATGGTGTCGATTAACAAACTGTGTGCTTGATCTTGTAAATCATGAGCAAGGCCACGATTCGCACGTACACAGATGTTATAAGCCAATACCGCTGGAATCGCAACTGCTAGACCAAGACCAGTCATAATAAGTGCTTCACCTACCGGTGTAGCCACTTGAGCTAAACCTGCCTGTCCGCTCTTACCAACAGCAACTAACGCGTGGAAAATACCCCATACTGTACCAAACAAACCAACGAATGGTGCAATTGAAGCAATTGTTCCTAAAACTGAAATACCTTTATCAGCATTGGCTTTCTCAGCAGAAATCTGACGCAATAATGCTTGCTCTGCAACTGCTTTACGTTGTTCAAAACTCAAAGGTTGTAACTTTGCTTTGAGCGAAGTAATAGCCTGAGAGAGTTGAGCATAAGCTTGTTGTTTTAGTTGGCGAGTCCCCATCAAACGTAAGATGAAAACTGTCCAGGTAGCAATCGACATTGCCAATAAGATGAAATACAGGGTTTTACTCACTGCATCTGCATGTTGCCAATAGATTGAAAAGTTCATATTCGAACTCCTGATTAAGGTTAGCCGTTGGGACTCAAATTCGTTTAAGGGGTTAAGTCAAACGGTTGCTCTGCTTTAATTGGATAAGCAACACCGTTTTCCATATAAGGTTTAAATTTTGCACTACGTACAGCGCGGACTACCTTGTCATCTAGACTTGGAATACCGCTGCTACGGGTTACGCGCACGTTAGTAATCTTGCCTTTCTCATCGGCTTCAATAAGTACAACAACCGAGCGTGCTTCGCCCTGTAAATCTTTTGGTGAAACAGTCAAACGTGGTGAGCGGCTCCACTGTACACCCGAACCACCAATTGAAACGCGTTTTGGCGATGGATCTGGAGCAGGTTGAGCTTTAGGTGCTTCTTGAACCACTGGCTTTGGCTTTTCAACGACTTTTTCAGTCACAGTAGTCGCTGGCGTTACTATTTTCGGTTCAACTTTAGGTTCTGTTTTTACTGTTTCTTTAGGTGTTTCAGCCTTTTTGACCTGCTGAATTTTTTCCACTTTCTTAGGTGGAGTTACAGGTTTCTCAACAACTTTAACCTCTTTCACTTCTTTTTTAGGTTCCGGCTTTTTAGGCGGTTCTTTTGGTTTTGGTGGTAAAGGTTTTGGTTGCTCTTGAATTTTTACAAAGCGGACTTGTAAAGGTTTCTTTTCAATTGGCTTTAGTTCAGCAGGCTTAATGTGGCTGACTGCCCATAAGACCCCGATATGACCAATTGCAACCGCAATTAGTGCCGTGATGACTTTCTTTTTCATCGGATTGGGAGAGTTTAAGGCTGCGGAAGATTGACTCATAAGAATCTAATTACCTAATGGATGATGATTTCGGCTTTCAATTTATAGAAACGATTTCAAACATCGGATAGAACAATAAAGTGCCACAATAATAAATGAGAAGTGTTTTCATTTGCAACTACTTTTTTATGAAAACATTCCTCATTATCGCGAGGTCTAACTTGATAAAGTGATATCACCTTAGTTTTCTCATGCTTAGACAACGCACTAAAATTTGTAAGTTCCCTATTTTCACTTATCAGATCGCGCTCAGCTTAAAAAATAATTAAGTAGCTAGATATTAAAAGTAATCTATAGAGCAACAGACTCTAGTTATGTTATAACATTTTAAATTTATTTTAGCCATAAAAAAAGCACGCTCAAAAGCATGCTTTTAAAGGAATATAAGTTGTTAGAAAACAACAGTCTTATTGCCATCTACAATAATTCGGTCTTCTAAATGCCATTTAACAGCACGAGCTAATACATTACGTTCAACATCTTCGCCAAGCTCACGTAACTGCTCAACATTATAATCATGGCTCACACGTTCAACGTCTTGCTCAATAATTGGGCCTTGGTCTAGGTCAGCAGTCACATAGTGAGCTGTTGCACCAATCAACTTTACACCTTTTTCATATGCTTGCTTGTATGGGTTTGCGCCCACAAAAGCAGGTAAGAATGAGTGGTGAATATTGATAATTTTCATTTCCCATTTAGAAACGAAATCTTCACTTAAAATCTGCATGTAACGTGCAAGAACTAATAAGTCATTGCCTTGCATCATTTCATGAATTTGAGCATAAGCTTCTGCTTTATTGTCTTTGGTTACTTTAATGACTGTAAATGGAATACCAAAGTTTTCAACTGCTTCACGTAAATCTTCGTGGTTAGAAATTACGTGAGTAATTTCACACGGTAAAGAACCTCGTGCATGACGCCATAATAGCTCAAGCAAAGCATGGTCAACTTTAGAAACTAAAATACCAACCTTTTTAATATCATTAACAAAAGCAAGACGCCATTGCATGCCATAACGTTCCGCTACATTTGCTGCGAAAGTCTGAATTAAAGCATCTTTACGAGACTGTAAATGATCAAGTTCAAATTCAACACGCATGAAATAACGTCCGCCTTGAGCTTCCGTCGCATACTGATCAAGCGCGGTAATGTTTGCACCCTGATGGTACAAAAAGCTCGATACAGCCTGTACGATCCCAGGCTTGTCTTCACAAGTAATCAGTAAACGGGCTGTATTGGCAGTGGTCATATTCATTTGGTTAATATCACTTAATTGAGACAAAATTTTGATAAGCCGAGTATTCTAGCGCTCTAAATAAACAAGCACAACTATTCATCTTTTAGGGACGATAAGCTGGCAAAAAGATCAGAAGGTCCAAGTGACTCCAATAATTGCTCATAAGTCGCGCGGCTTTCCCCCATTAAATAAGGGCCTTCTAAAAAAACCATTTGACGTAAAGCTTGCCAAACCCATTTTTCTTCAAGGTGGTTATTGTCACTAATGTGTCCGGACATATATAGAAAGTTGGTCCAGTTCGTTAAGACAATCCAGAGGTTAATAATGAGCGCTTCAATTTCCGAAGGTGTCATTTTCATAAGCCCGGCATCAACAAAGGCCTGATAAATTCTTTGCCCTTGCTGCATGACCTGCCCTGCAAACCGAGGATAGATCTTTTTAAAGTCTTCGTTACTTTCAACTAAGTGATAAACATCGCGGTGGATAAAACGATAGTTCCATAGCTGACCACTGAGTACCTGAAAATAATTAATTTTGTCATTGGTCGTTAATGGTCTGTCCTCAGGTAAAGAGAGCATTTCTAAAGTCTCAACCTGATATTGGTGCATTAATTCCTTAATGATTTCATGCTTGTTTCGAAAGTGGTAATACAAGTTTCCAGGACTAATCCCCAACTCTGCAGCAATATGATTGGTAGTGACAGACCGTTCGCCACGCTCATTAAAAAGCTGCAAACTGATTTGTAAAATCCGGTCTTTTGTCTTCAGAGCTTTAGGTAGAGACATTTTAATAACCTTCGTTAATTCATATGGTTAAGACTTGCACACAGAAACCAACTTGACTCTTTAGAGTATTTACTCTAAAAAATAAGTATATCAGTATATTTGGTAAGTACCGATGAACAGTCAAACAAAAACAAATCCAGAGACTCAGGTTCCTTATGATGTTAAGCATTTACATGATTTGCTTGAGCAGCAAAAGATTGCCTACTTACGTCATCCGGTACCCACTGCTAAAGAGCGTATTGATCGTTTAGCTCGTCTTAAAAGAGTCTTGGTAAAATATCAAGATCAGATTGCCGAAGCAATTAACCTTGATTATGGCAATCGTGCCATTATGGAAACCAAAATTGGTGAGTTACTTACCTGTCTTGAACAAATCAAGTATTACAGTAAGAACCTGACCGGATGGATGAAACCATCAAAACGCCATATCAGTGTATTACATCAGCCAGCAAAAGGTTGGGTACAATATCAACCAATGGGTGTTATTGGCATTATTACACCTTGGAACTATCCATTACTACTTTCCGTTGGCCCACTCATCTGTGCTTTGGCGGCTGGTAACCATGCCATGATCAAAATTTCGAGTGCTTCTCCAAATTTTGGACAGGTTCTTGAAAATGCTCTTTCTGAAGCTTTTCCACAAGAATTGGTTGCTGTGGTTAATGGCGGTGGTGTGATCTCTGATGCGTTTAGTCACCTGCCTTTTGACAAAATGATTTTCACAGGCTCGACTTCTGTCGGTAAAACAGTCATGGCGGCTGCAGCTCAAAACCTTGTGCCAGTCATTCTTGAGTTGGGTGGTAAATCCCCTGCGCTTGTACATGCTTCCGTAGACATGAAAGATGTCGCACAGCGTATTGCTGTGGGTAAATTATGGAATGCAGGCCAAACTTGCGTTGCGCCAGACCATATTTTCTTGCCGCGTGGTAAAACTGCCGAGTTCATTGAAAACTTTAAATTGATTGTGGCTGGAATGTATCCTCATTTCCGTAACAATCAAGACTACACATCTATTATTAATGATAAGCAGTACAACCGTATTCAGGGCTATCTAGAAAATGCCCGTGATCAGGGTGCTCGTATTATTGAAATTAATCCTCAAAATGAAATTTTAGATGATGTCCGCAAAATTGCACCGACTCTGGTTACTGGTGTAACAACTGCAATGGATATTATGCAAAATGAAATTTTTGGTCCTGTTCTACCAATTTTAGAATATGACCAAATCGAAGAAGTCATCGAATTTATTAATAGTCGACCACGTCCTTTGGCGATGTATTATTTTGACTATGATCAGGCACGCGCCGATTATATCTCTCAGCATACTCATTCAGGGCATTTCGGAATTAACATGGTGATTACCCATGTAGCACAAGATGATTTACCTTTTGGCGGTATTGGTGCGTCAGGTATGGGTAAATATCACGGACCGGAGGGCTTTTTTGGGCTTTCGCATGAACGTTCGGTCATGTCAAATCCAAAACTTTATAGCTTGAAATATATTCTTCCACCGTTCAATAAACCGATTCATCGCTTCATTTCGAAAACCTTGTTGCGTTAACTGATCAAGGCATGATCTGTTATACTAGATCATGCCTCGTTTTTACCAATTTCGCTTGTCTTTTAATCGTATTTTTGGTATAAAACGCCCCTTGAATGAATTCATCCGTTTACATTTAGTATGACTGGCCACAGATTTGCTGTTGGCTAAATCAATGGAGTTACACCATGTCTAAGGTTTGCCAAGTTACCGGCAAGCGTCCAGTCGTTGGTAACAACGTCTCACACGCCAACAACAAAACCAAGCGCCGGTTCGAGCCGAACCTGCACCACCACCGTTTCTGGTTAGAAAGCGAAAAACGTTTTGTACGTCTTCGTTTAACCACTAAAGGTATGCGTATTATTGACAAATTGGGTATCGAAAAGGTTGTTGCAGACCTTCGTGCTCAAGGTCAAAAGATCTAAGGAGTCTGAGCAATGCGTGATAAGATTCGCCTCGTTTCTTCAGCTGGTACAGGTTACTTCTATACCACGACTAAAAACAAACGTACTATGCCGGAAAAAATGGAAATCAAAAAATTTGATCCAAAAATCCGTCAACACGTGATTTTCAAAGAAGCTAAAATCAAATAATTTTAGCCTCGAAAAAAAACGACTTCTTTATGAAGTCGTTTTTTTTTTGCATTTTTTTTATACCTGCCTTTTTGTTAAACTTTCCACATATTCCGCCTTGGCATTTCTTATGCTTGTCTTTAGCCTAACTCACGTAAAAGGAGTTTTTAGTGCCGCATGACGTAGATTTAATTATTTTACTTGCTGTTGGTTTCGGCGTTGCCCTGTTTTTTGGCTATATTGCCGCCCGACTACGACTTCCCCCTCTTATTGGCTATCTCATTGCCGGAATTATTATTAGTCCTAATACTCCTGGTGTTGAAGCAGATATTCATCTTGCAAACCAACTTGCTGAACTCGGTGTAATGTTCCTCATGTTTGGCGTTGGTATGCATTTTTCCTTAAATGATCTTTTACTTGTTCGCCGCATTGCCTTGCCAGGTGCAATCTTACAAATTGCTGTTGCAACTTTACTGGGTATTGGCGTTTCAATGTTATGGGGCTGGAGCTTTGGCTCCGCACTCGTTTTTGGCTTAAGCCTGTCATGTGCGAGTACAGTTGTATTATTAAAAGCTTTGGGAGACCGTGGTCTTCTAGATTCTGTAAACGGCAAAATTGCTGTGGGCTGGCTATTAGTTGAAGATTTAGTCATGGTACTTGTTTTAGTACTTCTTCCAGCTACAGCTGTTTTACTGGGTGGAAAAGCTCCAGCAGGCGCAGAAGGTAACATCTGGCTAACACTTGGAATCACTCTATTAAAGGTTATTGGCTTTATTGCCTTTATGCTGATTGTCGGTAAGCGCGTTGTGCCTATTATTATGCAGTTTGTTGCTCGCTTAGGTTCAAGAGAGCTTTTTACACTTACTGTAGTCGCTGCGGCTGTATCGATTGCCTATGGTTCTTATGCCATCTTTGGAGTTTCAATGGCATTAGGGGCATTCTTTGCCGGAATGGTCGTTAAAGAATCAGATTTTAGCCATCGCGCAGAAGAAGAAACGCTACCACTACGTGAAATTTTTTCGATTTTATTTTTCGTTTCAGTAGGAATGTTGTTTGATCCACATATCCTTATTGAACGTCCACTACATATCTTGGCTGTTATCGCGATTATTATGGTGGGTAAAACACTTGCTGCAATGGCCTTAGTTTTATTCTTCCGCTATCCAATCAATACTGCTTTAACAGTCGGGGCCAGCCTTGCTCAAATTGGTGAGTTTTCATTTATTTTGGCTACCCTTGGTGTTTCTTTAGGTCTATTAACGTTAGAAGCTCAAAACCTGATTTTAGCAGGCGCATTATTCTCAATTACACTGAACTCTTTCATCTTCTCGGCAATTGAGCCGGTACAACGTTGGATTCGTGAACGCTCTCATTTAGCACGACTTCTTGAACGTAGTGGCGACCCATTAGCTATGCTGCCAGATGAAGTCGATCAATCTTATCTACGCGATCAAGTGGTGATTGTAGGGTATGGTGGCGTTGGACGACGTATTACTGAAAATTTAATTAATCAAAATATTAAAGTCGTAATTGCAGAAGAGAATCGTGAAATCGTAGAAAAACTACGTCAGGCAAATATTGCGGCTGTAAGTGGTGTAGCAACCGAACCTGGCGTTTTAATTCAAGCACATATCATGCACGCACGACTCTTAGTAATTTCGCCTATGGATATCTTAGATATTCACCGCATTGTAGATATTGCGAAGCAATTGAATCCTCAAATTCAGGTTTTAATTTGTGCAGAAAGTAAAGAAGAAGCCGCAGTGATTAGAGACGAACACATTGGTGAAGTATTCTATGCGAAAGAAGAAATGGCTAAGAATATGAGCCATCATATTTTAAATCAAATCGAACTTGCGCATCAGTCTACACATCATTAATGCATACAAAAAAAGCGTACTCAAGAGTACGCTTTTTTTAACTTAAGAATTTAGGCTGCTCATCCACAACTTCAGCCTGCCATTCATTGACCTGCTTTTCTAACAGCCCAAACAAAGCAGCTTGAATCATATGTTGTGCAACTATAGGCGTCTGTTCACCTAATATTGCTTTTAGTTCATCACTAAACTGAATTTTAACCAAGGGCTCTTTTTCAGAACCAGCATTACGCAAGGCGAGCTCACCACCTTCTAGTTGGACTAATTCCAACACTGCTTCTTGATTTCCAAATAACTCTTTCAATTGCTGTATAGACATATACTTCCTCCATGTTTCAACATGGTGGCAAAGCACCCTTGCACTTTGCATCTCTCGTCTTATTTATATAGGCGCACTGGGATTAAATTTCAAGCGCTCAGATAGTTTAATTTTAGAACTCGACCATTTCGTTACGAAAACCATCAATTAAATGACTTAACTCTCTATGCCATTCACGCAAAATTTTCACATCAGGTAACCATGATTGTGGTCCCTGAGTCACTTTAATGATCAAATTAGAAGAAGTTTCTTCTTCCGGTGTCGGTTCAGTAGGTTCCGGTGCATATTGGCACATACGGTAAGCACGTTTTAATTCTGCAACGAAGCCATCTTTTGCCAATTGCTGCAAAACAGAAACTTCCGGAGAAACTTGTCCTTTTGCCGCCATATGCTCTTCAATAGATTTTAATGTCGGTTGCAAGTCATTTAAACGGTAATAACGTACCAATTCTTGCAAAAATGCCAACATTGCACCATGTAAATGAAATACAGCTGCTTCACGATACGCTTGTACCTGCTGTACATGATCAGTTTGCTCTGCTTGTTGACACGCTAAGCGTGCAAAATAGAGTTTTTGATTGGTACGATCGGCATGATAACGAGCAACACGTGACATAACTAAACTTTCCTGTTCTAAAATTGCCATCTATATGGCTATTCTTAGCTTAACGACTCCATTGATAAAATCAACGTTATTTATGGTAAATCCAGAGAGACTTGATAAATTTTACGTTATCCCTCATCACCATCATTCTTTAAAAAATTTTGGTTCTCAACAATGAATAGATCTTTAAGAGGCAGCTGTGCAGGGACCCATGAACGAACTTCAAGTGTTTTTATTCCCTGAGCTATACGTGTTCCATTTGGAGCAACCACAGAAAGAGCTAAAAATTGTTGCATAAAAGCCTTACTCTTCAGCTGCCTTAACCCGAATACCGTAACCTTTTACTTTAAGTGTATTTAGTCCTTTGATTGCTTTAATGGCTTCACGCGGATTCGGCATTTCGACAAAGCCAAAGCCCTTTGATTTACCCGTATCTTTATCGGTTACAACGACACAAGACTCAACTTTACCATAAGCTTTAAACAGCTCTAAAACTTCAGCTTCAGTCACTGAACGATCTAAATTACGAACTAATATTTTCATTTTCCAACCTTCATTGACCATCAAAAGAAAGGCCAATATACATTTGAGTATTCACAGTGTCTTATACAGTAATTTAGTCAAGATCGATACCAAAACCTAAGTTTACTGTTCGTGAAGTATTCCATTGCTTTTTGGCAAATGGCTGTGGCACCTGACGATGAATTTTGGCCTGAACCAGATGAGCAGGTAAATCATTTAGAAAATAGCTTTCGATTTTGCGGCCTTGTTCGTCATACGTGTCTTGTGACCATGTATTGAGATTTTGCTTCGTCAAAATCAATTCATTTTCCGCACGTGTTAATGCAACATACAATACTCTGCGCTCTTCTTCGACTTCATCAAAATCGCCCTGTGCACGCGCATAGGGATATTGGTTTGGTGAGACATGTGGCACATAACACACTTTCTGTTCTGCACCTTTAGCGGAGTGAATTGTAATTAAGGTCACTAAATCATCATCACCCGCTTTTTCAATTTCAGAAATTGAAATTGGTTCAAGCACATATTCTTCAAGAAACTCACCAAGAGATGCATGTTTACGCGCAAGTTGTTTAACTAGGTCGAAATCCCTAGCACGACGTGGCCAGTCTTTAGTTTTATAGTTTTGCTCTAACTGTTCACTTAATGCATCTAGTGCTAGACCAATGCTTGCCTCAACATGCTGCTGTAGCACATCAAGCTGTTTCAAAATCAAAATGGCCTGTAAAGGAACTTTTCCATGACGCTCCAAACGCTGACAACGCTCTTCGACCTCACTAATGCTCATTAACTCTTGCGCTAACTTGCTGGCACCCACATCTCCAATACCATCCCATAAGGTTAAAAAGCGCATCCAAGCCAAGTCATCCTGTGGGTTACTCACAATACGTAATAAACTGAGCACATCCTTTACATGCGCTGATTCAAGTAACTTTACGCCACCAATAAAACGATACGGAATTTCAGCGGCAATAAATGCTCCTTCCAAATAGCGTGCGCTATAGCCTGAGCGGACTAACACCATATGGTCGTACCAATTTGCACCCTGTTGGTGTCGCTCTATTAAGTCTTGTGCAATCCAGTTGGCTTCTTCAAATTCATTACCAAACAAATGGAGTTGTGGCTTTTGTCCTTTGCCACGATGAGCCTGTAACTGTTTTTGATAATCGATTGGACTGTGGGAGAGTAACCAATTTGATAAATCTAATATTTCTTGAGTCGACCGGTAATTTAAATCTAAAGTATGAATCACTGCATCTGGAATACGTTCTTTAAAAGAATGAATGTTTTCAAAATCGGCCCCACGGAAACCGTAAATCGACTGGGCGTCATCTCCCACACAAAATAATTTCACCTTACCAATCAGTGGCTGCAAAAGTGCCCACTGTAAAGGGTTGGTATCTTGCATCTCATCAACTAACAAAGCTTGGCAGAAACCAGCAACCCAGTTTGTCAATGCTTCGGAGTTTTGTAAATGAACAGCAACGATCGACAAAATGTCATCATAGTCTAAAAAATTACGCTCTCTTTTACGCTGTTCATAGGTTTTCATTAACTCAGCAATTTGCGATTTATATTCATATGCTTCAGGTAATTGCTTGAGTAACGCTTCAGAAAGCTTAGATTGCGTATTTCGGGCATAAGAATATAAATCACACAGCTCTGCCGCTTTAGGCAAAACATTATCTTTGTCTTTGCCTCTCAATAAGCGAAACATGAGTAACTGATCATCACGATCAATAATACTAAATTGGGTTAAACCAAACGCTTGTGGATTACGACGCAGCAAGTACATGCAAAAGGTATGAAAGGTTGATGCTCGTAGGCCCTTGGCTTGTGCCCCAACATGCTGTTCAACCCTTGCCACAATTTCACTCGCAGCACGGCGCGTGAACGTTAAAATCTGGATTTGATTTGCAGGCAAACCTTGATCAATTAAATAAGCTGCGCGAGCAACAATAGTTTTAGTCTTGCCACAGCCTGCTCCAGCCAAAACCAGACAGTTTTGAGCCGTAGTCGTTGCTGCCTTTTTTTGCTGAGCATTTAATTCATTAATTAACTTTGCAAGACTCATAACACATATCGCTAAAACACCAAGGCTTAGTTTAACAGACCCATGCCATGAGATGGACCTTCGCTCACTAAAAACAAAAAAGAGCACCCTAAGTGCTCTTTTGTTCGTTATTTATTTTAAGAAACTGTTTTTGAGCTAGAAGGTAAATGCTTAATCGCAGAAGCGAGTCCTAAAAAGTTAATGCCCTGAAATAAAATATCTACTGCCAAAAACATTCCTAACACCCAAAACGGAGAATCTTTAGAAACTAAAATTAAAATACCTGTAGCGAGGGTTAATAATCCTGAAAATAAGGTCCAGCCCCACCCTGCAATTGGTCTTAGTAAAAATGCATTTATAGTGCGGATTACACCCGCAATAATCAGAGCAATTGATAATAAGCTTGTTAAAACCACAGCCGTAGTAACAGGCGTAGAAAATGCATAATAGCCTGCCATTAAATACAGCACGCCAAAAAGTGCCCACAGCCATCGGCTACCGCCTTTAAATACACTTAAGGCAGCAATTAAATGCAATACACCGCCCACCATCATTAAAATACCAAACAGAAAAACAACCGAAAATGTGGCAAATGGCAGTGAGCTAAATAACACCAAACCGAAAATAATGAGCACAAAGCCTAATATTAGATACCATTTACGATCAGCATGTAGCTGATTACGAACCAAATCATTACCTACAGTTTTCATGACGGCGACTCTTATTATCAGGTATTAGGAAGTTTATATAATGTCATTATAGTGATGTACTTCACATTTATTGTCTGTATAAGATGTGCATCGTTTATTAACAATTGATGTGGATAAAACAGTATTTATCCACAATTTTATTTCAGCCACCCCACTTCTTGAGCTGTTGGTAAACCTATGACAGTTTCTTGTAAATCACTTGGCATTTTGCTGGTCTGCTCAGATAATGGTGTTCGACCACCCATGATTTCTGCTCGCTTTTGTGGATAAAGAGGTACTTTTTCAGGATGTGCATATCCTAATGGATATATGGGCTGACCTGTTTTTAAATCATATTTATCTTTTGCCCCAAAGCCATGTAATAGTTCATGAACGATTACAACCTGATTTTGTGATGTTTGCCCACGTGTAGCAAACAAATTAACACTACCAATACGGCCCTTTTCTAAAGCAGTCGAATGCACCAAAACTTTTTGATAATTGGGATCATAATAATTTAAATAAAGTTTGAGCGATGCTCCATTATCTTCAGGCTGTTGTTGTCGCCATGCATAAAAACGAAACTTTAAACTCCACCAAACCACATGAAAAATACCGGCATTTTGTGGCACCTCAGGTGGACGCTGCTGTAACTGTTGCCCCAAACGTATTTCAAAGTTTGCTGATTGCCCCCGATAATGTTGCGACCATTCACTTAAATAGCTTTTAAGCGTCTGAAAGTCAGTGTTTTGTAACTGATGAATATAAGCTTGTGTGGTTTGTAAGCCATCTGCATTTATTGGGTGTAATACCACCACAATAGGCTGATTCCAGTCTTGGTTTTGGTCACGCCACGCTTGAACTGCAACGATTAATAAAACAATTAATAGACATAAAATCCGAATGTTTTTCCACATCCTTTTTCCCCATAAAAACTAAAATTTTCTTTTATTGTTGTAGATGTAAAAAATGCTAGCTGAGCTAGCATTTTTTTCTGTCTTATTTAGCCTTCAATCCATTTACCGTCTTGATAAATTAGGCTCCATTTGGTTTGTTTACCTTCTGGTGTTTCAGAACCCACATATTGTGATTGGTTCTTACGACTAAACTTCACAATGGTTGGGTTACCTTCAGGGTCTACATCTGGAGCTTGTAAAATAAACTGGTATTTTGGATCAAGTTGATCAGCTACACTACGAAGCTCAGCAACTTTTGGTGCACGTGTTTCACGAATTTTCGGGAACTTACTTGCAGCCAAGAACAGACCAGCCGCGCCATCACGTAACACAAAATAATCATCATGTTTGGTTGAACGCAAGTGTTCCATCTTGATTGGTTCTACACGTGGTGGTGCAGGTTGACCATTTTTCAAGACTTTACGAGTATTGTCACAGCTTGTACAAGCAAAATACGGGCCGAAGCGACCAGTCTTAAGCTGCATTTCACCATCACATTTATCACAAGGAATGGTTGGGCCATCATAACCTTTGATCTTGAACTCGCCTTCTTCAAGCTCATAGCCATCGCAATCCGGGTTGTTACCACAAACATGTAACTTACGGCCACCATCAATGACGTAGCTGTCCATTGCTGTACCACATTTCGGACAACGATGTTTTGACATCAAGTCTGCTGTTTCAGCACTATCGTCATCAGATAACGCTGCTAAAGACTCAACTGGCGTTAAGTTCAAGGTCCCTTTACAGCGTTCCTTAGGCGGCAAGTTATAGCCAGAACACCCTAAGAATACGCCTGTAGTGCCCGTACGAATCTGCATTGGACGCGAACATTCGGGACAATGTACTGCTGGTACTTCAACTGGTTGGTTACGACGCATTCCCTGCTCACCTTGAGCATTGGTCAAACGCTTTTTAAAATCACCATAGAATGTGTCTAGCAATTCCTTCCAGTTACGCTCACCTGTTGCAACTTTATCGAGCTGACCTTCTAAATCTGCGGTAAATGCATAATTCATTAGGTTATTAAAACTTTCATCAAGACGATCTGTTACGATCTCACCCATTTTCTCGGCAAAGAGACGGCGATTTTCTAACTTAACGTAACCACGTTCTTGAATCGTAGAAATAATGGCAGCATAAGTCGACGGACGACCAATACCACGTTTTTCAAGTTCTTTTACTAAAGATGCTTCAGTAAAACGAGCTGGTGGTTTGGTAAAATGCTGACTTGGATCTAGCTTTTCTAGCTTTAAAATTTCACCCACTTTAATTGCAGGTAAAATGATATCGTCATCAGATTTGTTGGCACCACGAACTTTAGTAAAGCCATCAAATACAAGCGTACGGCCTTTTGCCTTTAACTCCACATTGCCAGCTTCAACTGTTAAAGTTGAAGATAAATATTCTGCCGGAGTCATTTGGCAAGCTACGAACTGACGCCAAATTAAATCATACAAACGCTGTGCATCACGTTCTACACCAGCAAGTTGATCACCAGTCAGCGCAACATTTGATGGACGAATAGCTTCGTGGGCTTCTTGAGCACCTGCTTTATTACCATAGCGATTTGGCTTAGCTGGTAAATATTTTTCGCCATATTGGCTTTCAATATGCGCACGTACCATACTTACAGCATCATCACTCAAAAACGTTGAGTCAGTACGCATATAAGTAATGAAACCAGCTTCATACAAGCGCTGCGCCAACATCATGGTTTTCTTTACAGAGAAACCTAAACGTGTACTTGCAGCTTGTTGCAAAGTCGAAGTGATGTATGGGGCGCTTGGATTCACCTTAGTTGGTTTATCTTCACGTTGGGCAACTTTATATTCAGCGCCTTTTAATACATCTAACAGGGCATCTGTTTCAGCTTTATTTTTTAATTTAAGCGTTTTACCCGCCTGTTTTACAGCCTCAAGACGAATGTCATCTTTTTTAGCTTTAGTGTCTGCAAAGACTTGCCAATATTCTTCTGGAATAAAAGCACGAATTTCACGTTCACGTTCAACAACAAGCTTTACCGCTACAGACTGTACACGACCTGCCGATAAACCACGGGCAATCTTTTCCCACAGTAATGGCGAAACCATGAAGCCTACTACACGGTCCAAGAAACGACGTGCTTGTTGTGCATTAACACGGTTTAAGTCGAGACGTGTTGGCTGTTTAAATGCTTCTTGAATGGCATTTTTAGTAATTTCGTTAAATACCACACGATGATAACGGCTATCGTCACCACCAATCACTTCGCGTAAGTGCCAAGCGATTGCTTCCCCTTCTCTATCCAAGTCCGTTGCGAGATAGATTGCATCTGCATCTTTAGCAAGTTTCTTGAGTTCAGCAACAACATTTTCCTTGCCAGGCAGAACTTCGTAATGCGCTTGCCATCCATGTTCCGGATCGACGCCCATACGATTGATTAAAGCCTGATTCGCTTTTTGTTCTTTTTCAGCCTCAGTGAGTTTTGTCCGGGCAGCCGGCTTTTTCTCTGTTGATTTACTGCCGCCTGTTGGCAAGTCACGTACGTGACCTACAGAAGACTTAACAATGTACTGCGAACCTAAATATTTGTTGATGGTTTTCGCTTTGGCAGGCGACTCCACAATCACTAAGGCACGTTTATGTGCAGCAGAGGCAGAAGATGCTGTGCTTTGAGATGCAGAGCGCGAGGTATTCGCCATATAAAATGTTATTCCTATACCAATAAATTTAAAAATCAGGCTTCAGCCAAGGCCAACAGATAAGCCTTCATCTCATCTAATTGCGTAGCTTTCAGGTCCGATTCCTCATCCCAATAAAGGCCTACACAGTTTGCCTGCATATCAATAGCATAAATCCCTTTTAATGCAATGGGAGAATCATTAAATTTCTCATCGCCTTGCACAACTTTTAATTTTCCGTCTATAACGCGAGCACGCATGAGCGGTAAACGAGCATCGGGGATCAATACACTATAGTAAGCAACCATGCTGGCACGCTTTTCAGTTGCCATCGGGACATGTGTCCATTCAGGTGCAGCAATTACGCGTGGATGTAGCCCCATTTTGCGGGCTTTGTCTCGCATAATTCCCAGCGCCTTTTCACGTGGACTCACTCTTAAACCAAAAATGGAGCCTAGCACGAAAAGAACAATGATAACGGTAACCCAAATTCCGATATTGTCCATAGCAAAACCTATTAATCTCTTTTATTAGAGTTGCATAAGCTGACCAGAAAACGCAAGTTACATCATAAAAATAATGTCCAATTAACCGACAAGGCTAAAAACTACAACATTTCCTCATAGATATTTTTAACAATCTAGGCAGAATATTTAGGCGCTCTTTTCAGTTTCAAGAGTAGTTAACTTACCAAACTGATCCAGATGCGCATCTCCCCAAGTTTTTAAAGCAAGAAGTATCTGCTCAAGCCCGCGCCCTAAATCAGTTAGACAATATTCCACTTTAGGAGGCACTTGAGGATAAACCTCACGATGAATAATGCCATCTTGTTCTAACTCCCGAAGCTGATTGGTCAGCATTCTTTGTGTAATGCTTGGAACTCGTTTACGAATTTCATTAAATCGTAAAGTTCCTTCATTTAATAAATGCCAAAGAATGACACATTTCCATTTGCCATCAATCAAACTGATTGCGGCCTCAACTGAACAACCTGGTGAGCAGTCAAAACTTGAATGTCGAGCTTTTGCCATTTTACAGTATCCTTTTTGACACTATGAGCGTTATTTGTCTGTAGTCACTATTTTTAAGCTTACGTTATGATCAAACTCTCAACAAGAGGAATGATGATTATGAAAGCTGTGGCATATCAAAAAGCGGGGCCTATTACATTGCCAGAGGCACTCGTAGATATTGAACTCGACACTCCAGTAGCTAAAGGACATGATTTACTTGTTCGTGTTCAAGCTGTATCAGTAAATCCAGTCGATACCAAAATACGTAAAAATGTAAGTGCTGAACAATCTGGCTGGAAAGTTCTTGGATGGGATGCTGTAGGCACGGTAGAAGCGATTGGCGATAAAGTTACTCAATTTAAAATTGGTGATGTGGTTTGGTATGCAGGTGCTTTAAATCGCCAAGGCAGTAATAGTGAATTGCAATTAGTTGATGAACGTATTGTCGGTCATAAACCAAAAACTTTAGAAGCAACTGAAGCTGCGGCTCTTCCTTTAACAGCAATCACAGCTTGGGAAATGTTATTTGATCGTCTACAAGTTCCAAAGACTGCGCCTGCTAATACGACTATTTTAGTGATTGGTGGAGCTGGTGGGGTAGGTTCAATTACCATTCAGCTTCTTAAGCAATTAACTAACCTCACGATTATTGCTACAGCTTCACGCCCCGAAACAAAAGAATGGGTAGAACAACTAGGTGCTGACTATGTATTAAACCACCGTCAGCCTTTAGCTGCACAAATTAAACAATTAGGTTTAAGTGCACCTTTATATGTATTCTCAACCACTGAAACAGATCAACATTTATCAGATATCGTAGAGTTAATTGCTCCACAAGGTCATTTTGGACTTATTGATGACCCTGATCAGTTAGATATTAAACCGTTTAAATCTAAGTCTGTCTCAGTCCACTGGGAGTTTATGTTTACGCGCTCAATGTTCCAAACGGAAGATATGGAAAAACAAAGTGCGCTACTAAATGAAGTCAGTAAACTGGTGGATGAAGGTAAAATCAAAACAACTGTGACTCAGGTTTTAAGCCCAATTAATGCTGAAAACTTAACACAGGTTCATGAGCAAATTGAAAGTGGTTCAACCAAAGGGAAAATCGTTTTACACGGATTTTAAGTCGTACTTTTGAAAAATAAATGGCAAGCTTAACGCTTGCCATTTTAATTAATAATGCGGTGGTTTATTCGTTAATGGATCAAAAGGTGCAACACCCTCTGATAAATCTGCAGATTCCACACGTTGATAAAGTAATTGCATTTGTTTTTTTAAATCAGCTATTTCTAGAGTTTGAATCGCGAGTTGCTGATTTAATTCCTCAACTAAATCATCTAAAAATGCAATTCGCACTTGCAAATCTTCAATGGGTGCGGAAAATGACGCTTGATCATCATGATATGGTGGTTTAGTCATTTAAGTCCTCATTTGAGATTTTGGAAAACATTATGGCCTATATTACTTTAAGGGATGTCCAACTTGCTTTTGGCGGACCTGCCCTGCTCGATGGCGCGAACTTCAACCTAGAACGTGGCGAACGAGTCTGTTTAATTGGTCGTAATGGTGAAGGTAAGTCTACTTTACTTAAACTCATTGAGGGAAGCCTACTACCAGATTCTGGTGAAGTTTCTGTCCAAAATGGTTTAACTGTTTCTATGTTAGCCCAAGATGTTCCAATGTCATCGGGCAAAGTTGCAGATATTGTAGCAGAAGGTGCAGGAGAAGCTGCTGCCGTACTTAAAGCCTATCATGAAGCAAGTGATGCCTGTGTACTTGGTGACATGGAAGCTTGCGATCGTATGGGATCTTTACAGCATAAACTTGACCAACTTGATGGATGGGCATTAGAAAATAAGGTCAACACGATTTTAGGTAAAATGGAGTTAGATCCGAATGCAGATCTAGCCGACCTATCGGGTGGTCGTAAACGTCGTGTTTTACTTGCCCGCGCCCTACTTACCCAACCAGATGTGTTATTACTCGATGAGCCAACTAACCACTTAGATGTTGAAAGTATTGAGTGGCTTGAGAAATTCCTGCTTGATCAAAATAATTTAACCTTACTCTTTATTTCGCATGACCGTTCTTTTGTAGACCGCCTTGCAACTCGTATTGTGGAATTGGATCGCGGCATATTACGCAGCTATGAAGGAAACTATTCTCGTTACCTTGACCTCAAAGCTCAGCAACTTGAAGCTGAAGAAAAACAAAATGCCTTGTTTGAAAAGAAACTTGCCGAAGAAGAAGCATGGATTCGTCAAGGTATTAAAGCACGTCGTACACGTAATGAAGGTCGTGTTCGTGCCCTTAAAGCATTACGAGAAGAGTCAAAAGCTCGCCGTTTCCAACAAGGCAAAGTCAATATGGGCGTTCAAGAAGCACAACGCTCAGGCAAACTTGTATTTGATATTGAACATCTAAGCGTAAGCTACGATGGACAAACCCTCATTAGAGATTTCTCTGCCATTGTTATGCGCGGTGACCGCATTGGTTTGGTCGGTGATAACGGCGTAGGAAAGACTACTTTAATTAAAGCGATCTTAGGCGAAGTTCAGCACGAAGGTGTTGTCAAAACAGGAACTCAGCTTGAAATTGCTTACTTCGACCAATTACGTAATCAGCTTGATCTTGAAAAGTCGGTTTCTGAAAACGTTTCTGAAGGTTCAGATTTCGTTGATGTAAATGGTCAACGTCGCCATATTCTCAGTTACTTACAAGACTTCCTATTCTCTCCGGAACGAGCTCGTACACCGGTAAAAGCACTTTCTGGTGGTGAGCGTAATCGTGTCCTGTTAGCAAAACTATTGCTCAAGCCATCGAACCTGATTGTAATGGATGAGCCAACGAATGACTTAGATATGGTCACACTTGAGCTACTTGAGGAGATGTTGTCTGAATATAAAGGTACTTTGCTCCTAATTAGCCATGACCGTGCTTTTATGGACAACGTTGTGACATCAACTTGGGTATTTGATGGCAAAGGCGGTATTGCAGAATATATCGGTGGTTATCAGGACTATTTGATTCAGCGTCCAAACGAGAGAGTCGTTGACCAAAAAGGCGATGTAAAAAAAGCTCAGGCTAAAGCAGAAGCTGAAAAAAATGCAGCTCAAACGAACGTAAAAAAGGTCAAATTAAGCTACAAAGATCAACGTGAACTTGAGCAATTACCGGCAGAAATTGAAAAGTTAGAAAATGAGCAAGCTGAACTTTCTGACAAACTTGCTGACGGGTCATGGTTCGTAACGGATGCCGATGCGGCAACCAAAGCAAGCCAGCGTCTAGCAGAAATTGAAGAATTACTCCTTGAAAAGTTAGAGCGCTGGGATGAACTTGAGCAAATGAGTAAAGGCAGTTAATCAATAAAAAGGGCTTTAATTAAAGCCCTTTTTTTGGTTTTAGAATTTCTAGTAATTTCATAAAAGGCTTATATACAAATAAAGAGATGAAGCGAATTAAACGTTCAAATATCTGTAACTGTAAAACCATGCAAGTTAGGACAGCCAAAACAAGACTAATGAAAATATTAATCTCTACCGAATATTTAATGCTTAACTGATGGGTCAAAACAATAATTACAAAAGCATGCAATATATAAACTGGCAGTGTTTTTTGACCTAAACCAATCCAAGGTTGTTTAAAATTTTGAGTGAATACAAATAAACTCAAAACACCCATAGCCGATAGCAACATAATTACACTGCGGATCAGCACTCCTTGCCATAAATCTACATGTAACTGAATATAAGATAGACTCCCAAATAACCAATAATAACTATAATGGCTTATAGCGGCTACAATAGTAATTATTAATAATGTGATAACAGCAAATAATTTTTCATAAGGTAACTGCGGAATATACTGAAAAATAGTTTTACCATAGATCGCCCCAGTCATAAAAAAAGGTAAAAATACGAAAATTCTACCTATTGAATAACTATAATTATTGATAGGTGAAAATCCAATAAGTAAAGCTAAAATAATAGAAAATAGAACTGGATATGCTGTCTTTTTTAGGAAAAAAGCTAAAAGCGTCCAAATTCCCATGCTAAATAAATACCAAAGCACCCAATAAGGTTTAGCAAACCATAAGAATTGAAATGTTCCATTCCAAAGACTTCCATTATAAAAAGCATCAAGCAATTGAAATAAAAGCTGAAACGGTAAATATAACGATAAAAAGTAAATTAACTTTTCTAGGATTTTCTCTTCTTTAAAAAATATTCCCGATATAAAAATAAAAGCGGGCATATGAACAAAGTAAATACTCCCTAAAATCGCTTGATTTAGAGGTTCGTTCCAGCCAATTAACCTTTCAAGGTAATGACCCAATACAACCAGAAAAATTAAGACACCTTTTGTGGCATCAATATGGAGATTTCTCATAAATTTCTATAAATTCAAGATATTCATATCATACTGAATTATTCTTATTTTTTGATTCAAAAAGACAATGAATAAAGTTTCGCTGTATACAAAACAATTATGTTATACCTATCAGTATAATAATATTTAAGGATATTTCCATGCTAGATCTCTCTCAAATTTTGGCATTTGGATTCATTTGTCTGGCGATGGTACTCACCCCTGGCCCAAACATGATTTATCTTATCTCTCGTTCCATTAGTCAGGGCAAACTCGCAGGTTTTATTTCTCTCGGTGGCGTTGCGGTTGGTTTTGTATTTTATATGCTCTGCGCTTCTTTCGGGATTACGGCACTTGTGGTCGCAGTTCCATATGCCTATGACACTATTCGTATTGCCGGTGCGATGTACTTACTTTGGTTAGCATGGAAAGCTTTACGCCCCAATGCCACACCTATTTTTAATGTTAAAGATTTAGCGGTTGACTCACCATTAAAGTTATTTTTAATGGGCTTTTTGACTAATTTACTTAATCCTAAAATTGCGATTATGTATTTATCTTTATTACCTCAGTTTATTCACCCACAACAAGGCAGTATTTTAGCGCAGTCTATCCAACTCGGGACTATACAAATTTTTGTAAGCGTTTCAGTAAATGCGCTGATTGTATTTTCTGCTGGTAGCATTGCTCTTTTTCTACAAAAAAAACCACTTTGGGCAAGCATTCAACGCTGGGTCATGGGTACAGTATTAGCCGGCCTTGCGGTTCGTATTCTTCTAGAACACCGCCGATAACCCGCTTTATTTTTCTTTATCGCGTCTAAACCTTCAATTTACTCCTGTGTATTACGACGATAAATTCAGTTCGTGATACACTTTTGGCAGTTTTAACTTTTTAAATTCTTTATATCGTTATGAGCCAAAAGCAGCCTTATACGCCCGGTGAGTTTCAATGGTCCTTTTTGTTGCCTAAATATTGGGGTGTGTGGATTGCGATTACTTTCCTGATGCTTTTGGCTATTTTACCGTGGGCAATTCAATGGCGTTTGGCTCACGGGTTGGCAAATATCGCTTGGAAATATTTAAAATCTCGTCGTAAAACCACAATTCGTAATTTAGAAGTTTGCTTTCCAGAATGGACACCTGAAAAAGTACAGCAACAAGCAAAACAAGTTTTTGTGGATATGATGCTTGGGGTATTTGAAACTTTAAACGCATGGTATAAGCCTTACTGGTTTAAAAACCGTGTCACTATTGAAGGCTTAGAACACATTACCAATGCTCAAGCTCAAGGCAAAGGTGTTTTATTGCTTGGTACACATAGTACTTTACTCGATGCAGGTGGTTATGTATGTGCCCAATATTTCGAGCCGGATGTTGTGTATCGCCCTCAAAATAACCCCCTCCTCGATATGCTAATTTATCGTTGCCGCGGCACAATTTATAAAGCACAAATTGATCATGATGACATGCGTGGTTTGATTCGTCATCTTAAAGAGGGTGATGCAATTTGGTATAGTCCCGATCAAGACTTTGGGCTTAAACAAGGTGTTATGGCACCATTTTTTGGAGTCCCAGCTGCCACTGTAACCGCTCACCGTCGTTTATTAAAAATCTCGAAGGCGGTTGCTGTTCCTTTATATTTTTATCGTCATGGCAATGTACAAGACCCTAAATATCATATTTTGATTGAACCTGCGGTTGACAATATGCCAAGTGAAGATGAAGTCGATGATGCAACGCGTGTGAATAAGATTATTGAGAACCAGCTTCGTATCGCACCAACTCAATATATGTGGTTTCACCGTCGTTTTAAGACACGTCCTGAGGGATATGAAGAGATTTATTAAGATAAGGCTGTAATAATTTTAGATTAGTAATAGGCACAGCCTCGATTTAAAGTGATATTCAAATACTTTCGGATAGGCAGACCTTACTTTTTAGGGATAAAAAGTAAGCAAAAATCCTTTGTTCCGCTGATGTTACATCCTTGTAACACAACGCAACAGCGTCATCCATGTCGCTATCACGATAGTAAACTCTGGATAATGATTTAGTTTGAGATGATGTATCTATGGATGATCCATCTTTTATGAACGTATAAGGCAAAAAACAATGAAAGTGATGCAACTTCTCCCAGAACTTAATAGCGGTGGCGTAGAACGCGGCACACTGGAAATTGCACGTGCACTGGTTGCACAAGGTCATCATTCTCTGGTTGTGTCTAATGGCGGGCGTTTAGTCTCACAACTTGAAGCTGAAGGTTCCACTCACTTAACGTTACCTATCCATAAAAAGTCTTTATCAAGCCTATGGCAAATTCGACCATTACGTCAGCTTATTGAAGAGCACCAACCAGACATTGTACATGTGCGCTCTCGCGTACCTGCGTGGCTAACCCACTTCGCTTTAAGAAAAATACCAGCGAATAAACGCCCTCACCTCATTAGCACGGTACATGGTTTCTATTCAGTTAATCGTTATAGTGCGATCATGACTCAGGCAGAAAAAGTGATCGCTGTTTCTGACAGCGTAGTTAAATACATCACAGACCATTATAAAAACTGTCCACCACAAGATATTGTCCGGATTTATCGAGGCATTGACCCCACCGCTTTTCCACATAACTACCAACCTTCAGCACAGTGGTTTAACCAAGTCTTTAATGACTTTCCTGAACTCGAAAATAAATTTTTACTTTGCCTACCTGGCCGTATTACTCGTTTAAAAGGACATGAAAGTTTAATTGAACTGATGCAAAAACTAGGTGAACAATATCCTCAACTGCATGCTGTTGTTGTGGGTGGGGCTGATGTAAAAAAACAAGCCTATTTAAGTGAGTTGCAAAACACCATTCAAAGCAAAGGACTTGCAGATAAAATTACCTTTGTAGGACATCGCTCAGATATACGCGAATGGCTCGCTTTTAGCGATATAGTGCTCTCTCTATCCAATCAAGCAGAAACATTCGGTAGAACAGCATTGGAAGCCCTTTCGGTAGGCACGCCGGTCATTAGCTGGAACCGTGGCGGTGTTGCCGAGATTTTATCTCATGTGTACCCGCAAGGCCTTGTTGAAGCAGAAAATGAAAAAGCTTTAGTAGAAACAGTAAAGAATCATATTGAACAACCGCAAACAGTCGCTCCTGTGACAATGTTTAGTTTAAAAGATATGTGTGACCAAACCCTTGAGCTATATCAAAGTGTATTGAAATAACCCAATAAAAAAACCCGCGATGTTCGCGGGTTTTTTTCGACTAAAAAACTTCTCTATTACTTAAGAGATGCTTCATAAGCAGCAGCTTTTTCATAGTCGTATTGTTTTTCCCATTTACTGATTACAAGTACAGCAAGCGCGTTACCTACAACGTTCAACGCAGTACGAGCCATATCCATGATACGGTCAACACCAGCAATAAATGCTAAGCCTTCTACAGGAATACCAACACTACCTAATGTCGCCAATAACACAACAAATGATACCCCAGGAACACCTGCAATACCTTTAGAAGTAATCATTAACGTTACAACTAAAATCACTTGTTGGCTGATTGACATTTCAATGCCGTAAAGCTGTGCAATAAAGATTGCTGCGATACTTTGGTAAAGCGTAGAACCGTCAAGGTTAAATGAATAACCAGTTGGAATTACGAAACTAGAAATCGCTTTTGGCGCACCATAAGCTTCCATTTTTTGCATAATACGCGGTAAAACTGTTTCCGAACTTGCAGTCGAATACGCCAAAATTAATTCGTCTTTCAAAATCTTAAACAAAGTAAAGATATTGATGCTGAACATTTTTGCAGTAATACCTAAAACCACTAAAGCAAAGAATAAGATTGCACCATAAACCAATACAACCAATTTACCCAATGGAATAAGCGAAGCAAAACCGAAGTTTGCAACAGTTACAGCGATTAAGCCAAATACACCCACTGGCGCATATTTCATGATGATGTGTGTTACACGGAACATTGTTTCCGATACAGCATGAAATACATTTAATAATGGGTCTTTTGTTGTTGCTGGTAATGAAGATAAACCAATACCAAATAGCACAGCAAAGAAAATCACTGGCAACATTTCGCCATGCGCCATTGAACTAATAATGTTCGTTGGGATAAGCGATAATATCGTCTGGATAATACCATGAGACTGTGACTGTACTTCTTCAGTTGTATGCTTATATTGAGAAATATCAGTTTGTACCAGTTGAGACATATCAATGCCTGAACCTGGATGGAAGATATTCGCTGCAAACAAGCCAACCAAAATAGCAATAGTAGTAATAATTTCGAAATAGAGAATGGTTTTAAAACCAAGACGCCCTAGACTTTTTGTACTGCCAACACCAGCAATACCTAAAATCAATGTAGAGAAAACGATTGGGATTACAATCATTTTAATCAGGCTAATAAAGATCTTACCTAATGGAGTAAGAACGTTATTTACAATACTATCTTTGATTTCAGGCTGGTTATGTAAAACAGCCCCGACAACTATCCCTAGGATTAAAGCAATTAAAATTTGCCATGCAAGGCTAAATTTAAAATTCTTCATAAGACAATCCTTATGCACCGCAAAGTATCAAATATGAGAGGGAGAAGACCACTACTTTAGAGTGAAACCTCAATATGTACACGAATTTCCAAACAGAAATTTAAATGCACAAGCAAATCACAACCCGCCGATCCGGCGAAGTAAACAACAATGCCTGTTGACGATCCAACATGTCAACGATCGGCACATTCTATTGAGATTTGCCAATTAAACAAGTCCAATTTATATCTAAATAGGTCAAAGCCTAGATTTATCCGTCAATAATCTATAAAAACAAAAACTTAACAAAAAAGTTTTTTGTATCCATTTTCATTAAAAATTGCTCGGATATATAAAAAAATTTATGGACGATGACTTATAATTAAGTAGATTTTAAAATTAAGAATACCTTAAAAATATTGGTTTTATTTACAACGAATTAAATGATATATCTATAAAATATCAACCCGAGTTCTGCGTCCTGCAAAACTCGGGTAAATGAGGTTGTGCTTTCAGGGTATATAATTCTTTTTATCGCTTCCGTTCTAACATCTTATCCGTGATGTCGTTCCATATCAGCTTAGTGCATCCTTACTTGGGATTATCCATTCCCGCTTCCGTGTGCCGATGAATGTAGAATACGGGTTTTAACTCTGCCTGCCTATTGGACCTAGACTCAAATCTTTGTACGTTATTGCTTACAACTCACTTTATATATTTTTCTCTTTATAAGGCTGTGCAATTTCATCAGTCACGATTTTTTCTTCTTTTTCAGCTTTAGCAATACCTTCTTGTATCGCGGCTTGAGCTTCTTCTTCATCGGCTTGAGTTTGTTCTAGTTCCTCGTGAATTTCTTCAAATATTCGACCTGTTTGTAAAACGACATAGACAGGAAAATGGTCTGATCCAATATGAGATAAACGCTGCATTTTTACTAAACCGAAGTCTGTACTATGAAAGATATGGTCAAGTGACCAGCGCAATAAAGGATAGTCCGCATGAAAAGTATTAATAAAATGCCGCCCCACCCGTGGATCGAGTAGCCCACTAATACGTTGAAATAAACGGGTTGTTCGTGACCACGCTACGTCGTTTAAATCCCCCATCACAATACAACTTTCATCAAGATCTTTAATTTGATCTCCGACAATTAAAAGCTCAGCGTCACGCAGTGTTGAATCTTTTGCTTCAGTTGGGCTAGGTGGCTTAGGATGTAAACAGTAGAGCTGAACAGGCATGCCAGATCGCAAAATTACCGTGGTATGAATAGAAGGTATTTCATTACTTAAAATGAATTTAACCTCAGTATTTTTAAGCGGTAACCGGCTATATAAATGCATTCCGTATAAATTATCTAAAGGTACGGGCACACGGTATGGATAATCTTTCTCGATCTCTTTTAAAGCATTTTCCCAAGTTGTATCGCTCTCTAAAGTAAGCAATAAATCAGGTTTTAAAGTCCGTACATGCTCAAGTAATAAATGATATTTATCATTCGGGGTGAGCACATTAGAAACTATCAGTGAAATCTGTTTTGTAGGATCTAGCTGATGCTGTTTGACCTTTTTAACCTGTTTTTTCCAAAACAGCGTATACGGTAAAACCATTTTAAGTTGGTAGGCAATCGCTGCGATGAGTACCGCAAGCAAAAGCTCACGCCATACATCCCATTCGGTCGGCCAAAACAACATACCAATTAAAGCAATTAAGCCAATAAACAGAATTTGTAATCTTGGAAAATCTGCACCTCGAAACCACCACTCATCACGAGGAATAAGTGACCAGAAGCTTAACCAAATCACCACTACTGCCAGTACTTCGATATAAATCATTGAAATTACTCTTTTAAGATGATTTGTTTTTTAATGTTTTTGTCATCTTTATCAATTTTGTATGTAACATAAACAAGATATTCTACTCAATAAAATTGCTGTTTTGATTCTGTAACGCTTGCAGTTGTGAGCACTTTTGATACACTCAACTCCCCCTTTAACAATTTTAACGCACCGAGGCAAAATGACATGAAAGTAGGTCTGGTCGGTTGGCGCGGGATGGTCGGTTCCGTCCTTATGCAACGTATGGTTGAAGAGAATGATTTTGCTCATATTGAGCCATTCTACTTCTCTACCAGTAATGCAGGTGGTGAAGCTCCTTCATTTGGTGGTAAGACTGCCCCAGCACTTATGGAAGCTACAGACATTACCAGTCTGAAGCAAATGGATGTCATTATTACCTGTCAAGGTGGTGACTACACGTCTGAAGTTTTCCCAAAGTTAAAAGCAACTGGTTGGGATGGCTACTGGATTGATGCGGCATCTACTTTACGTATGACTGATGATGCAATCATCGTTCTTGATCCGGTTAACCTTAATGTAATTAAAGACGGCTTAGCGAAAGGTACTAAAACTTTCGTTGGTGGTAACTGTACAGTATCACTCATGTTGATGGGTGTTGGCGCACTTTTCCAAAATAATTTGGTTGAGTGGATGACTGCAATGACTTATCAAGCGGCATCAGGCGCTGGCGCACAAAACATGCGTGAGTTGTTAACAGGTATGGGTTATTTATATAACAACACCAAGACTTTGTTAGATGATCCTAAATCTGCAATTCTTGATATTGACCGTCAAGTTGCCGAGTTACAACGCGGTGAAGGTTTCCCTTCTGCGAACTTTGGTGTGCCACTTGCTGGTTCATTAATTCCTTACATTGATAAACAGCTTGAAAGCGGTCAGTCAAAAGAAGAGTGGAAAGGACAAGTTGAGACCAACAAGATCTTAGGTAACTCTCAAATCGTTCCTATCGATGGTCACTGTGTTCGTATCGGTGCAATGCGTTGCCACTCTCAAGCATTAACCATCAAATTGAAAAAAGATGTTCCGCTTGATGAGATCGAAGATATGATTCGTAACTCAAACCAGTGGGCTAAAGTTGTACCAAATACACGTGAAGCATCAATGACTGATCTTACACCTGTTGCTGTAACTGGTACCCTAACTGTACCTGTAGGTCGTTTACGTAAACTCAATATGGGTAAAGAGTACCTCGGCGCATTCACAGTAGGCGATCAGTTACTTTGGGGTGCTGCTGAGCCTCTACGTCGTATGTTACGTATTTTAGTAGAATACAAAAGCTCATAATTTGATCTGAATTATTCAGTCAAAATAAAAAGCCGATCACATTTGATCGGCTTTTTCGTAACTGGTTTGTAAAAAATTAACAATTTATTTACATTCCATTATTGTATAATTTTGAACGACTTTACGACTGATCAGGTCATGGATTGAGATGACTGCATATAACAAATTAAAAATTGCCATTTTCACCATTATGTCTTCGCCTTCTCTTTATGCGATTACATTAGATCCTATTCAAATTCAATCTGCACCTGGGGAATTACTTTATGCAGAAATGAATTTTCAGCAAGCAGATCCTAATACCCCATTGCAAGTCAGTTTGGCCACTCAAGATGATCTCAATGGTTTGGGAGTAACTCATCAACCTCCGGGTAACCTAAACTTTTATACACGCCAAAATGGTCAGGGTTCTGGCGTTATTGTGATTACCTCATCGCGTCCTATTATCGATCCTGAACTGAATATTGTCGTAAAAGTCAGTGAAGGTAACGCAACCCGTCTTCAACATATTAAAACCGTTTTAAAGCCATCGCCTATAAAAAAAGCCGCCATTAACGAAAGTCCACTTTCACCGCAATTTATCGTAAATGAAAAAGATATCGCACTAAATTTACCTGAAAGTACTCAGTACACACCTACTGAAAATACATCAACCGTGGCAGAAACCACAAGTAATGAACATAATCTAAATATTAGCACTGGAACTGCTCCAGCTTTGAATAGTTCTAGCCCTGCTCCTGTGGCTCCTTTTACCGAAAAACCTTCGACTCAAACACTTCAGCCAACTATAGCTACAATGAATACCGAATCATCGGCTGTAGAGAAACAACCTTCGACTTCACTCAAATCAAGTGATGGCAATCAAACAACTACCGTCAAAAAAGCAGCGCAATCTAAAACTGCCCAACAAAAAAATGCATTAAGTAAAAATACGCCGAAAAAGCAAAAAATCAGTACCTATAAAGGCCCGGCACCTACTGGTAAATATGTCGTACAACGTAACGAGTCTTTATGGAGTATTGCCAATCGTATTGCAGCACAGACCAAACAACCTGTAGCTAAGGTCATGCGAGATATCCAAGCTCAAAACCGACATGCGTTTATTCAAGGTGATGTAAACCGTTTACGTCAGGGAAGTTCGCTAAACTTAACACCAAATGCAACTAAAGCTTCCCATTTAAAACTTAAATCGAGTGAAGCTCACTTGGCAAAACCCTCTTCTGGCAGAGCTAAATATCGTTTACAACAAGCTGAAATGAGCATTGTGGCAGAGAACAGCCCAAATTCTGCTCATGGAAGTGCAAAAAAGAGCACACAACAAAGTCAAAACAATACTGAGTTAGCAGTAAAAGTTATGACAACTCGCAAAAAAACCGTTACATTACAAAGGAATGTAACCAAACTAAATCAAACTTTAAGTTTAAAAGACCAACGTATTCAACTCTTGAATGCGCGTTTGGCAGAGTTACAACAGCAATTACAGGCACAGCAACAAACTCACAAGCAAAAACATTAAGTTAAAACCAGAGTTAGCACGCTTTATATTGCAAATATTTATTTTTTAAGGGGAAAGTAATGTTATATGTGATTCCGTTTATCATATTACTCGTGGTCGCCGTTATTTTAAAAAAACGCGAGAATAGTCAAAAACAAGAGGCCACTTCCCCAAAAAATATAAATAGAAAATCCGGCAAAAAAGCGAGTGCTAAATCAAGCAAAAGTTCGCGTGAAAAAACAAAAGCCAAGGTCATTGAGGAAAATACTCCTGCTATCCCTCAAAGCAATCCTGTACCTGAAGCTTTGCGACACAATATTCAACAGCTCATTCAAGAAAAACAGTTTTCAGCAGCTGAAGCTCAAGTCAATCAGGCGCTAAAAAAAGATAATACTCAACATGAATTGTATTTATTACTTCTTGAAATTCATATTGCTCAGAAAGATGAATTTGCAATTCAACAGTTGATTAGCCATATTCGTAGCTTAGGTTTAAATGAAATAGCAGCTCAAGCAGAAACTCGACAAAAAGAATATGAATCATCCAGACAACCTGATGCCATTGATTTCCCTCAAGCTCAAACATATGAAGAACCGAAAAACACAGATACAACGGCTCAGTTCGATGAATTAACAACAAGTTCTTCCGAGGCTTCTTTTAATGACTTACAGAAAGACTATACGCCGGTAAAACAAGAATCTGCTGTTGAAATTGAACCTTTAGAGTTTAACTTTTCATTCGAACAGACTTCGGCTACGGAAAATACCAACCAACCGGTACAACAACCTGAGTTATCATCCACTCAAGAAACAAATGAGCTGGCCGATTTAGAGTTTTCTTTTGACTTGGCACCTCTGCATGGAACTGAGGAAAAATCTCAAGCAGTAGAGGTAAAAGCAGACCAAGAAAATAGCATCAATGCATTAGATTTTAACCTTGACTTAAATCCTTCAAGTTCAGAGACGAAATCTGTTAAACACGCTCCATCATTAGATGAAATTAAACTCGTAGAACAAGCCCCATTAGAAGCGGCTTCTATCGCACCTCTTGAGTTTTCGTTAGATGAGCCTGCCTTAGTTCCAGCACCAGAGCTTGAAACTCAAAACCATATAGATGTAGTAAATGAAGCAGCTACTCAAACCCAAATAGAGGATCCGCTTTTAGAAGCTTTTCCAGAATTAAAACAAATAAATGAAAATGAACTCGATTTAAAATTGGCTGAACAATACATTAAGTTTGGAGCGAACCAAGCAGCGCGTAATTTACTAGAGGGTGATGAGCAAAAATTCAACACAGAACAACAACAACATGCGAAAAACCTACTTAATCGCATAGCTTCTTAGAACTGTTCGATTTACCATAAGCAGTCAGAGATGACTGCTTTTTTATGCCTGCAAAAAGATGAAAAAAATAGCTTTATTTTATATGGGTGGTACTTTTGGTTGCATTGGTGAACCTTTAGCTCCTATGCCTTATGACCAATTCCTACCTCAACTTGAGAAAGTGATTCCCCCACACTTAACAGTTGATTGCTTTGCTGCGCCCAATATTGTCGATAGCAGTGCATGTACAGCACCTGACTGGTTACGCCTAATTCAACGCATACAACAACTACAACTAGAAGGCTATCAGCATTTTGTTGTCATTCATGGTACAGATACGCTCAGTTATGCAGCTGCGACTTTAGCTCGCTTTTTAGGGCAAAGCTGTCATATTGTGATTACTGGTAGCCAATACCCGTTACTCAATATTCAAGGTGATAACACCCGTGAATTTACTGATGCAATTGAAAACTTATATCTTGCATTAGAGCAGGTCATTGCACTTCCGGTTGGTGCTTATCTCGCATTCCACCATCAAGTATTTCACGCACAAACTGCATTAAAAACGCATACCACTGAACTTGATGCATTTTCAGGGTTAAGTAGTAACGTTGAGTTTACGCCTCAGCAAAATGAATTGATCGTACAAGATGCTCAAATTGAAAAAGCTGCTTCCTTTCAGATTTTAAACTGGATGATGCAACCGATTGCAACACAGCATTTAGTACAACAATTACGTCATTTACTTCCTGCCCCACCACACTTTTTAGTGTTGCAAGGTTTCGGTACAGGTAATATCGCCGTAAACGATGAATTTTTGGCAACATTAGACGAACTCTATACTCGTGGATGTGTACCAATTTTGGCGACACAAGTCACTTTTGGGGGTATTGACCAACGTTATGCAATTAGTGCTTGGGCCAAAACTGCAAAAATTGTCATTAATGATGCCCATAGCCATGCAGATCTCTATGCAAAAGCACTTCAAATCTATTTAAAATACCCAACCCCAGAACAATGGTTGAACCATTGGAATGAAAATCTGCATTAAATAGAGGTGAAGCCATGCAACGTTATGCGGTCGGTATTGAATTTAATGGTATTCAATATCGAGGTTGGCAAACACAACAGCCAGGCGTTGCCAGCGTTCAGGAAACTATAGAGCGTGTACTCAGCAAAATCGCTGATGAACCAATCACACTTCACGGTGCTGGTCGAACAGATGCAGGAGTACACGCAACAAATATGGTGGCTCATTTTGACACTAATGCGATTCGTCCAGAGCGTGGATGGATCATGGGAGCAAATAGCCAGCTTCCTAAGGATATTTCAATTCAGTGGATTAAACAGATGGATGAAGAGTTCCATGCACGGTTTAAAGCCACTGCTCGTCGCTACCGCTATGTTGTATATAACGCTCCACATCGCCCTGCACTTTTACATAAACAAGTCACGCATATTTATCAAAAATTAGACGTGCAAAAAATGATTAAAGCTGCCAGCAAATTTGAAGGTACGCATAACTTTGAAACCTTCCGTGCAGCAGCCTGCCAGTCAAATCAACCTGTACGACATGTAAAGCATTGCCGTTTGTTTGAACATGGACGTTATTTGGTTTTAGATATTCAAGCTGATGGCTTTTTACATCATATGGTTCGAAATATTATGGGTTGCTTACTTGAAATTGGGCAAGGCATGTATGAAATCGACCATATTGATACAATGTTCGCAGCCGAAGATCGTAAGGCAGCAGGAATTACCGCCCCACCTGATGGTCTCTATTTTATTCAATGTTATTATCCCGAGCAGTTTGACTTACCACAACCACCGCTCGGGCCACATTGGTTAAACCTACCTGAGTAGGCTTAACCAATTTTTAGTTCTAACGATGTTGCTTACGCTTACGGTACTCAACCGGTGTTTCATTGGTCCAGCGCTTAAACGCGCGGTAGAATGTACTCGGTTCAGAAAAACCTGTTAAATACACAATACGCTCAACACTTTCATTAGTATTTGCTAAAAGTTTTTTAGCTAAACGACAACGGTAGTCAGAAAGTATTTGCTGGAAGCTGGTATTTGCTTCACTTAACTGCGTCCGTAAACGACGCGGCGTAATATTTAATTGTGCCGCTACGGTTTCTAGCGTCGTTTCTCCACTTTCAAGTGTCGAACCAATCGCACGACGAACCTCACCCACTAAATCATAACGGGCAAGTTCTTGTAACTTTTCAATTGCCAATTGTTCATGCAATTGAAGTAATTCAGGCTCTGCCTGCCAAAGCTGAAAATCTAAAATGGCAGGGTCAAAATATAGCCGTGTTTCTTTCTGCCCTAAGCTTACCGGACAGCCATAGACGCGGAAGTATTCATCTTCAGAAGCACCTTCACTGAAATTAAAATCAATGAAGATCGGATGAAACTGGCCTTCGGTAATAAATTTGAAGAATCTGAGCACACCTGAAATCGCACATTCTGAAAAATGACGATTAACAAGGTTGTCTGCCCCTACCTGCTCACCATTAGTCAAATAGCAGCGTCCATCTTCAACCACCAGTTTTGCATCAAATGCATCACTAATGAGTCGCTGGTAAGCCAAAGCTCGCTTAAGCCCTTCACCAAAAGTTTCACTACTAATAAATAAATGTTCAATCACCTGACCACGGTACAAAGGTAAATGCTCACCTAAATGCAAACCGATGTCTGGATCTTTACTGACTTCCTGAGCAGCAGTCCAAAAGGCATACTGCGCACTTAACGGAGTACGTGCGTTTGTATCGACCTGATTTAAAGCGACTCCCGCTTTAGTTAATATTTCTTCTGTTGGCAATCCTGCACGACGAATTGCTTGATAGCCAAAACGTAATACAACTGATGCATCTGTTAGCTGACCCACGCAGTGCCCTTCCATGTAGATACTTCATTGATACTTAGGAGCTGTTGACTCTTTATGCATGAACAGTCCCTAATAACTATGATTTTAGATTAGCGTTGATTGACCAAACTGACAACAGAATTAGAGTTCTTTTGTGAAAAAAATTACATCTTTTTTTATTAGTCATACTTTAACCAGATGCTTTCACAAGAAGACGTCTATCTTGTTTTTTTTAAATAAATTGACTATAATTTGCGCCTTTCCAATTTGATCATCAGGTAGGCTATGGCCAATAAAGAGGAACTCATTGAGTTCGAAGGCGTTGTCACCGAAACGCTTCCTAATACGATGTTCCGTGTACGTCTTGAAAACGGTCACGAAGTTATTGCACACATTTCTGGTAAAATGCGTAAACACTATATTCGTATTCTTACTGGCGACAGTGTGAAAGTCGAAATGACTCCATATGACTTAACCAAAGGTCGTATTACGTACCGTGCTCGCTAATTAGTGAATGCAAAAAAGCCACTTCATCATGTGGCTTTTTTATTGCGTTTTTTATTCACTTAATCGACTGGTTTTACATCCCACCGTTTGGCATTCACGCAATCTTTCTTGCAGCCAATGGTTTCTTTCTTGCGTTGTCTGTAAACGACACTGCACGTCTACGCTATTTCTATTAGAATCTGTACATTCAGCATCACGTTGGCGTATCCAAGCAAGCTGCGACCTCTTAAGTGTATTTCTTTGTACTGTATTTAATTTCGCTCTTAATGCCTGATAATTCTTATTCAGGTCTGCATCAGCACTCGCATAGATTTTATTGGTACAGTAAATATCATCATAAGTATTACGAGCACTATCACAGTTATCAGCATAGGCCGTGGTTATTCCGAAACACAAAAAGGCAAAAACTATTTTTTTCATACTCTTCTTCCTTAAGTTTTGGGCAATTATTATTAGTCTGTAAATATAAGAATAAGTCTAAAGGCAAACTTACCTTCTATTTATCATAATCCTGCTTTTTTACTTTACAAGTTAGCAAATCCAACCTATTGTTCTTTAATGATAAATATAATTCTATATAGAGAAAAAATGAATATATCTACCTTATGTCAAATGAGTTTGCTTTCATTCATGCTGTTAAATATTAATGGCTGTGCTAGTCATCCACGCCAGTCTGTAGATTTGCAAGAATATTTAAAAAATTTTATAGGCAAATCATCTACAACGATTCAGCAAGATCTCAACTTACGGAGTCTTGGCTTTCAAGTCGCCCGCACACCACAAAAAACTTCTGATCAACTTATTTATACGATTTTACGACCCTTAAGCATCCCAATTCCGATGGTGAGTAATGTCGATATGAGAGGTGGTTCTGTTCCCATACAATCAGGAAATTTGAGCGGCAACTCTTATGATATTAACTTTAATTGCAAGGTTATTTTTAAACTCAAAAATGACATTGCCGAGTCCATTCAATACGAAGGTAAAGCTTGCTAAACACAACCATAAAAAAACGCAGCTTAAAGCTGCGTTTTTTAGCAAAGTAGCGATTAAGCAAGAGCAGCAACAACTGCTTCACCCATCTCGGCTGTACCAACTTTAGTCATGCCTTCAGACATAATATCGGCTGTACGTAAACCTTGATCAAGTACTTGCCCTACTGCATCTTCAATTGCTTTAGCAGCAGCTTCTTCACGGAAGGTATAACGAAGCATCATCGCAACTGAAAGTATGGTTGCCAACGGGTTTGCAACGTTTTGCCCTGCAATATCAGGCGCTGAACCATGACAAGGTTCATACATGCCTTTGCCATTTTCATCTAAAGAAGCCGATGGCAACATACCAATTGAGCCGGTAAGCATTGCTGCTTCATCAGACAAGATATCGCCAAACAAGTTACCTGTCACGATTACATCAAACTGTTTAGGCGCACGTACAAGCTGCATGGCAGCATTGTCCACATACATATGTGAAAGCTGAATATTTGGATAATTGACTTGCTGTAAATCTGTGACCGTTTGCTTCCAAAGCTCTGTTACTTCTAACACATTGGCTTTATCTACAGAACACACTTTACCGCCACGTAATCCTGCAAGTTCAAAGGCAACTTTTGCAATACGCTTAATTTCGCTTTCAGAATAAACGTCAGTGTTATACCCCTGTTTCTCACCATTTTCGAGTTCACGAATACCACGTGGTTGACCAAAATAGATACCACCAGTCAATTCACGAACGATCAAAATATCTAAACCAGCAACTATCTCAGGTTTTAAGCTAGAAGCATCGGCTAATTGTGGATATAAGATCGCTGGGCGCAAATTAGCAAATAAGTTAAGTTCACTACGAATTTTTAAAAGACCGCGTTCAGGACGGATAGAACGTTCAATAGTGTCCCACTTTGGTCCGCCAACAGCACCTAATAAAATGGCATCAGCCTTCTTTGCTTGCTCGCTAGTTACGGCTGGATACGGCTCTCCATGAGCATCAATCGCTGCACCACCTAACAAGCCATGTTCCCAAGTCAACGACAAATTAAATTTTTCATTTACTTTATTTAATACTTTTTCTGCTGCCCCAACAATTTCAGGACCAATCCCATCGCCAGCCAAAATTAAAATCTGTTTAGACATGAAGTTTTCCATTTTCAAAGACAAGACAGCGTTATGACTGCCGTGGTGTTAGTTTTTTCTGTTCGAGAAATTCACCTAGTCCTGTGGTGACATCAAATGGTCGACAAAAACGGCGAATTACCCGCCCATCCTGCTCTAAGTCAACACATAATGGATCTGGTACAGAAACATTCAGCAAACTACCCGAACGGTTAGATTTGTCTCGGTACATTTTAAACATATAGCGATGGTTAGCTTTGAATTGGTGAATAACATGAATCGTTTCAGCCCGATCTGGAGAAATCGGATAGTAACGAATCACCACTTCATATTGTTTGGCAGGCACAGATAGATACAAACTATTGCTTTGACTTAACACCGAACCATTTAATCTCACAATTCCTTGATGAATTGCCTGATTACTAATACGACGTGTCTGTGCATCAACAACAGTAATATCATTTAGCCGTTCAAATTCGCAACTTTTTGCGCCCGAACAATATATTGCTGCATTCTGCCCCAAATTTTCTTGTTCAGCCTGCTTAATACGAACAGTATCCACTACATTGTAAGTGCTCTGACAAGCACTTAGTGTTATCGCGCACAGGCTCAACAAAAAGCTATGAGTAACGTTCCTCTTCATTGTTCAAGCCCAATCCTCATCTAGTGCATAATTTTAAGCTGTTGTTATGCTTTAGCATGTTAGCAAGAGTTTGAACACGACGCCATGACTATGTTTAAAATGTACCGAAAGGTTAATTTATCTCTTGGAATACCCAAGGACGAACCTGTTTGGTTTTTTCTTCATAAGCGCGAATTGCGTCCGCATTTTGAAGTGTCAAGCCAATATCATCCAAACCATTTAACAAGCAATGCTTACGAAATGGATCTACTTCGAATTTAAATGCTTCGCCAGTTGGTGTACGAACTTCTTGTGCAGCCAAATCAATTGTTAATTGATACCCTTCTTGCGCAGCACATTCCTTAAATAACTGATCAACAATGTCTTCAGGCAAAATGACTGGCAACATTCCGTTTTTAAAACAGTTATTAAAGAAAATATCAGCAAAGCTTGGTGCAATAACGGTACGAAAACCATATTCGTTTAATGCCCAAGGCGCATGCTCACGGCTTGAACCACAACCAAAGTTAGTACGAGCAATTAAAACGGTTGCACCTTGATAGCGAGGCTGATTTAAAACGAAATCCGGATTTTTTGGACGTACTGAATTGTCTTGTCCCGGATAGCCTTCGTCTAAATAACGAAGTTCGTCAAATAAGTTGTCGCCAAAACCTGTACGTTTAATCGACTTTAAAAACTGTTTTGGAATAATTAAATCTGTATCAACATTGGCACGATCTAATGGTGCAACGATACCTTGTTCAACTGTGTAAGCTTTCATGGTTTGCTCCAGACCGAATTAAAATGAACGAACGTCAACAAAATGACCTGCGATCGCAGCCGCTGCTGCCATTGCCGGACTGACCAAGTGAGTACGACCACCATTACCCTGACGACCTTCAAAGTTACGGTTCGAGGTTGATGCACAATGCTCACCCGGTTGTAACTTGTCTGCGTTCATTGCCAAGCACATTGAGCAACCCGGCTCACGCCATTCAAAGCCAGCTTCCAAGAAAATTTTATCCAAACCTTCTTTTTCTGCCTGTTGTTTAACTAAACCAGAACCCGGAACAATCATGGCTTGCTTAATGCTAGGTGCCACTTTACGGCCTTTAACTACTTCAGCAGCAGCACGAATATCTTCAATACGGGAATTCGTACAAGAACCGATAAAGACACGATCAAGCTGAATATCAGCCAATGCCTGACCTGCATTTAAGCCCATATACTGATAAGCACGTGTCCAGTCATTGCGTTGTACGTCATCTTTCGCTTGTTCTAAAGTTGGTACAGCTTTCGACACCGGAATAACCATCTCAGGTGAAGTACCCCAAGACACTTG
Source organism: Acinetobacter sp. FDAARGOS_559 (assembly GCF_003940475.1). Taxonomy (NCBI): domain Bacteria; kingdom Pseudomonadati; phylum Pseudomonadota; class Gammaproteobacteria; order Moraxellales; family Moraxellaceae; genus Acinetobacter; species Acinetobacter sp. FDAARGOS_559. The sequence continues at coordinate 2,868,196 of NZ_RKJG01000005.1, read as the reverse complement.
TGGTTCAATCTCCGCACCATTTAATTCAACAACTGCATCAAACACAGCATCGTCATCTGAATGCAATGTGTTCCAGTAAGCAACTGCTTGTTCCCATTGCTCACCTTTTGGTGCATAGCTACGACCTTTTACGTATTCAATGGTTTTATCATCAACAGCAACCATACCCACACGAGCACCAGCTTCGATCGCCATGTTACATACCGTCATACGTCCTTCAATCGACATATCACGGAATACCTGACCACCAAATTCGATTGCATAGCCCGTACCGCCAGCAGTACCAATTTTACCGATAATGGCCAACACTACATCTTTTGGTGTTACACCCTTACCTAAAACGCCATCGACGCGAACTAACATGTTTTTAGATTTTTTCTGAACCAAACATTGTGTCGCTAACACATGTTCAACCTCAGATGTCCCAATACCATGAGCCAAGCAACCGAAAGCACCGTGAGTTGCTGTATGCGAGTCACCGCATACCACCGTCATACCCGGCAACGTTAAACCCTGTTCAGGTCCAACAACATGTACAATTCCTTGGCGAATATCATTAATACCGAATTCAACAATATTAAATGCCTTACAGTTATCATCTAAGGTCTGAACCTGAATACGAGAAGTATCATCTTCAATACCAGCGATGCCCTGATCACGTTCTTTTTTAGAGGTTGGAACGTTATGGTCTGGGGTAGCTACGTTTGCACTTAAACGCCACGGTTGACGACCAGCAAGTTGCAAACCTTCAAATGCTTGTGGACTCGTTACTTCATGCAATAAATGACGGTCGATATAAAGTAAGCACGAACCATCATCACGCTGAGTAACTACGTGGTCATCCCACAATTTGTCATATAAAGTTTTGCCTGCCATGTCGTCTTGCTCCATTGGACTGGGTAATTCTAATCTTTCTTCGATTATAGCCAGAGTTTTACATAAATCTAATTTATCATTTTTATAAATTAGAAAACTTTTAGGAATCATTCCTGCATGTATTAATATAGTCCAAAATACACAAATCGGATTTGCTAATGATTATCATTTGCAAAATCCATTTTTAATCCTATACTCTCATCTCTATACTAAAAATATCAAATACAGGTAGAGAGAATGGTTATGGCTAATATTCAAAAATTCGTTGTTAATAATCAACGTACATTAAAGAAAACCTTAAGTTACTACATAATGCATATTACGGTAGCCATGTTAGTTGCCTACTTTGTAACGGGTAATATTTGGATGGCTTTAACATTAAGTATGTTAGAACCAACAGTACAAGCTTTTGCATTTTTCTTTCATGAAAAAGTATGGGCAACAAAAGACCACCGTATATCAGCTTTAAGCGAAAACGAGACGACTGCTTAGATTAAGATTAATACGCTAAATCACAACTTTATAGAACGTTGAGCTGCAAGCATGATACGATTTTGGCTTGGCAACTTTAGCCTCTCTCGATTTTTCTATTCCAAGTAGAGTTGTATTATGAATCTTGCAGCCTTTGAAGCTTTTGTAAAAGTTATGGAAACAGGTTCGATCTCTGTGGCTGCGGATCAACTATTTATTACCCAACCTGCTGTCACTAAACGTATTCATAGCCTAGAAGAGTACTTTGGCGTAAAGCTATTTGAGTCGGCAGGCCGTGGGGTTCAAGCAACTCATGCTGCGCATTCATTATTACCAAAAGTTAAAAGCTGGTTAAATGAACTTCGAGATATTCACCACACTCTAAGTCATGAGCAAACCCAAATACAAGGTCGTTTAAAAATCGGGACGAGTCATCACATCGGTTTGCATCACTTGCCTGCTCCGCTTAAACACTTTGTTCAGCAGTTTCCTCAAGTCACGCTAGACGTACATTTTGTTGATTCCGAACAAGCACACGAACAGGTACTTGCTGGCGATTTAGAGTTAGCATTTTTAACACTCCCGCCCTCAGGTGATGAGCGTCTTAACTATATTACGATCTGGAATGATCCTTTAGTTTTTGTAGCTGCTCCATTTCATCCATTGGCTCAAAAAAAGAATTTGACCTTACAAGATTTAATTGAATATCCAAGTTTGCTGCCTGCCGCACAGACTTATACAGCCCAAATCACCTTGGCTGAGTTTGAAAAACAAGGCCTTAAACCGAAAATTACCATGAGCAATAACCCACTAGAGTCAATTCGTATGTTGGTCTCTATTGGTTTAGGTTGGTCAGTTTTACCAAAAACTCTGCTGAATCAAGATATGCAGCAGCTTGATTTAAATGTCGAGATGAACCGGCAGTTAGGCATGGTATGGCATCCTGCACGTACTCAATCTAGAGCCATGCAGGAACTAATTAAAATGATGCAGGAGTAGTCAATTAAATCGACCAGTCCTGAATTTCCCAGTTGTGTTCTTGAGCCAGTTTCTCAAGACGATCATCAGGGTTGACTGCAATCGCATGCGTTGCATATTCAAGTAAAAAACGGTCATTAATTGAATCTGAATAAGCCCAAGACTCAGAAACGCTACGACCGTCCAGCCATGCCTCAAGACGTGCAAGTTTGCCCTTTTGATAACACGCTAAACCCGCCACTTTACCTGTATATTTACCATCAGCAACCTCGGCGTTAGTTGCTAAGATTTCAGTAATTCCAAATTCACGGAAAATCGGCGCAGTAATAAAATCACTTGTTGCTGTAATACCTACAATGGTATGGCCTAAATCTTGATGTTTTTTGATTGCATCAAAACCTTTTGGTCGCATTTGAGGACGAATCACTTTTTCCATAAACAACTGATGAAGCTCAGTTAAGTAGTTATTGTCATGCTTTGTTAAAAAGCCGAAAACAAACTCATTATAAGCATATGGATCTAGTTGCCCTGCTTTGTAGTCTTCATAAAATTTATCATTCATCTGACGATGATGAACCGGATCAACCAAACCTTCATTGACTAAAAATTCACCCCACGAGTGGTCTGAATCGGTATTTAACAAGGTATGGTCTAAATCAAACAACGCCAGTTTCATGAAAATTCTCGTTTAAACTGAAATTTAAGAAAAAAAATGTAAATCTATCTCCGCTAGTCGATAGAAATTCGTTAAGATCGTAACAATTTAAACATTTTACTTTGATCTTTTCGAGCTGGACATAAAAAAGTGTTTGTCCCCGTGATCGAAGTCAACGATATAGACAATATTTAGGTAGCCAAATGATCGACTCAGAAGGTTTCCGACCCAATGTCGGGATCATTTTGGCAAACGATGATGGACAGGTTTTATGGGCAAAGCGCATTGGTCACAATGCTTGGCAATTTCCACAAGGAGGCATCCAGTTTGGAGAAACCCCTGAACAGGCACTTTTTCGAGAACTGAGAGAAGAAATCGGCTTATTGCCCGAGCATGTCCAGATTATTGCGCAAACCAAAGGATGGCTGCGTTATCGTTTGCCACATCGGTATATTCGGTCAGACTCTGACCCCGTATGTATCGGACAGAAACAGAAATGGTTTTTACTGAAGTTAACTGCGCCTGCAAAAAACATTCAGTTAAACCTGGCCGACCCGCCTGAATTCGATGAATGGCAGTGGGTTAGCTATTGGTATCCTCTTGGTCAAGTGGTGAACTTCAAACGTGATGTTTACCGTAAAGCCATGGTGGAGTTGTGTACACAGTTGCCAGTGCAACAATTACCCTAAAAATCATTTATCTAGCAAATGATTTTTATTAAAAGTGCTGTTATAAATACATTCATAGTCTAAAAAAATACTGGAGTATACATCCATGTCAAACATGCAACTCGACACTCTAAGACGCATTGTCCAAGAGATTAATGCGTCCGTGAGTTTGCATGAATCGTTAGACATTATGGTCAATCAGGTTGCTGAGGCCATGAAAGTGGATGTTTGCTCTATTTATTTACTCGATGAACGCAATCAACGTTATGTATTGATGGCCTCAAAAGGCTTAAATCCAGAATCTGTTGGGCATGTTTCATTGCAGTTAGGTGAAGGCTTAGTGGGTCTGGTTGGGCAACGTGAAGAAATTGTTAACCTTGACAATGCGCCAAAGCACGAACGCTTTTTGTATCTACCTGAAACGGGCGAAGAAATTTATAACTCATTCCTTGGCGTACCCGTCATGTATCGCCGTAAGGTTATGGGTGTTTTAGTTGTCCAAAATCGACTTCCTCAAGATTTTAGTGAAGCAGCCGAATCATTTTTAGTCACCTTATGTGCACAGCTCTCAGGTGTTATTGCACATGCGCATGCGGTTGGAAATATTGATGTATTTCGCAAGCCAAGCAATGGACCTGCCTATAAGACATTCCAAGGCGTTTCCGGTGCAGGTGGGGTTGCTTTAGGTCGCGCTATTATTTTATATCCACCTGCCGACTTAGGTTCAGTACCCGACCGCGAAGCAGAAGATATCAGCGATGAACTCCGCATTTTAGATCAAGCTATTTCATCGGTACGTTCAGAGATTCGTTCTTTAGATGAAAAAATGCATGACTCGCTCATGGCAGAAGAACGTGCTTTGTTTAGCGTATTCTTAAGAATGCTAGATGAAAATGCCTTACCTGCAGAAATTAAAGAACTGATCCGTGATGGACATTGGGCACAAGGTGCGGTGCGCCGTGTAATTGAAAAACACACTGCCCTATTTGCACAAATGGAGGACGATTATCTTCGTGAACGCGTTTCTGACCTTAAAGACTTAGGGCGACGTATTCTAGCGTGCTTACAAGAAGAAGATTCGAGCCATCGTGAACTTAGCCCAGACAGTATTTTAATTGGTGAAGAAATTAGTACCGCTGCGCTAGTAGAATTACCAGTAGATAATATCGCAGCTATTGTGACGTCAGAAGGCGCAGCCAATTCGCATATGGTGATTGTTGCCCGTGCATTAGGGATTCCAACGGTGGTCGGCGTAACCGAACTGCCTGTAAATACGCTTGATGATGCAGAAATGATTGTGGATGCCTATCAGGGCCGTGTTTTTGTAAACCCTCCACGTCGTTTACGTCAACGTTATAAAGAAATTCAAAAAGAAGACGAGCAAATCGCAAAAGATCTCAAACAATATGAGACCAAAGAAGCGATTACACCAGACGGTGTCTCTGTTCAACTGTTTGTGAACACGGGCCTTATGATTGATGTAGTCCGCGGTGTACAACGTGGCGCTCAAGGTGTGGGTTTGTACCGTAGTGAAATTCCATTCATGTTACGGGAACGTTTCCCGGGTGAAGAAGAACAACGTGCCATCTATCGCCAACAATTGAGTCACTTTGCCAATAAGCCGGTAGTCATGCGTACCCTCGATATTGGTGCCGATAAAGACTTACCTTACTTCAGTATTGAAGAAGAGAACTCGGCATTAGGGTGGCGCGGTATTCGTTTCACGCTCGACCATCCGGAGATTTTCTCAGCACAAATCCGGGCAATGCTCAAAGCCAGTATTGGTTTAAATAATTTGCATATCCTATTGCCAATGGTAACGACAGTAAGTGAAGTCGAAGAAGTACTTTATTTACTTGAGCGTGACTGGATTGCAGTGCAAGAAGAAGAACAAGTTAAAATTACTAAACCAAAAATCGGGATTATGGTTGAGGTACCGAGTGTACTGCTACAAATTGATGAGTTCGCCGAACTTGTCGATTTCTTCTCGGTTGGTTCAAATGACTTAACTCAATACTTACTTGCTGTGGACCGTAATAATCCGCATGTCGCAAACGTCTATTCACACTTCCATCCGTCTATTTTGCGGGCTTTAACTCGACTCGTGAAGGAATGCCATAAATACCAAAAACCAGTAAGTATTTGTGGTGAGATGGCGGGTGATCCGTTATCGGCGATCTTACTGATGGCCATGGGCTTCAATACCCTTTCGATGAGTTCAAGTAACATCTTGCGTGTCCGAAAAGCAATTTGCCATGTCCCAATGTCAGATGCCCAAAAGCTGCTTGATGATGTCATGAAAATGAATAATCCTCTTATTGTAAAAAGCTGGCTTGAGTACTACTTTAAAACTCATGGTCTAGCCGATATGGTTAAATCTAACCGCCTTGTAAGCGTATAAATACTTAAAAAGGAGAGTCAAAAAGCTCTCCTTTTTCAATTCATCTATTTTTAAATTTTCTCTTTATTTTTAAGCTGCCACTTAGCGCACTCCTGATCTTTAATTTCCCCAAAAATCGGTTTTACCAATTAATATGGACAATTTAATCCATTTGAAAAATAAACAATCAGATTCTAGTATATTTAAAGAACGAAATTGAAAGATATTGCGATGTTTCAATGATTAAGGAGCTCATGCCATGCGTCATTATTTGCAAAATTTGAACCATTTTCCCTCTTGTTTTTTAGCCTTCATGCAGTAAATTGAAGGAATAATAAACAAAGGAAACTCATGTATTGTTGAATAAAACTGATGAGCTGACATAACAGTGAAAAATTTTTAAAACGGTTTCTCTCACCATTTGTTCTCTCATTTCTTTATTCGATACGCATCATTTTTTTTAACCCAGAAGTCCAGGAAAATGAGCCTTCAGTTTTATTAAGAGCTCAATAAATATTACCCAGAGAGAATATAATCATGTCAAATGAATCAAAATGTCCTTTTTCAGGTCATAACTCAAAACCGCAAGTAACAGTCGGTGGTGGCACGGCTAATTTACACTGGTGGCCAAATCAATTACGTGTTGACTTACTCAATCAACATTCAGAACGCTCTAATCCACTCGGTAAAGATTTTAATTACCGTCAAGAATTTAAAAAACTCGACTACTACGCACTTAAAGCCGATATCAAAAATGTATTAACCGATTCCCAAGACTGGTGGCCAGCCGACTGGGGAAATTATACGGGCTTATTTATCCGTTTAGCGTGGCATGCTGCCGGTACATATCGTATGGGCGATGGCCGTGGTGGTGCCGGTCGTGGTCAACAACGTTTTGCTCCATTAAATAGTTGGCCTGACAATGCAAGTTTAGATAAAGCACGCCGTTTACTATGGCCAGTTAAACAAAAATACGGTCAAAAAATATCTTGGGCCGATTTATTTATTCTTGCCGGGAACATCGCACTTGAGTCTTCTGGTTTCCGTACCTTTGGTTTTGGTGCCGGTCGTGAAGATGTTTGGGAACCAGACAACGATGTAAACTGGGGCGATGAAAAAGAATGGTTAGCTCATCGTAACTCTGAAGCATTGGCGGGCAGTAATCTTGCTGCAACCGAAATGGGCCTAATTTATGTGAACCCTGAAGGACCACAAGCGAGTGGTGACCCACGATCAGCAGCACCGTTTATTCGTGCCACTTTCGGCAACATGGCAATGGATGATGAAGAAATTGTTGCCTTGATTGCTGGCGGTCATACTTTAGGTAAAACTCACGGTGCTGCCTCTGCTGACCATGTACAAGCAGACCCAGAAGGTGCACCAATTGAACAAATGGGCTTTGGTTGGGCAAACAGCTATGGTACAGGTGTCGGTAAAGATGCGATCACTTCAGGTTTAGAAGTTATTTGGTCACAAACGCCAACACAATGGAGCAATTACTTCTTTGAAAACCTCTTCAAATACGAATGGGTACAAGAACGTTCACCTGCTGGCGCAATTCAATGGGTAGCAGCAGATGCTGAAGCCATTATTCCAGATCCTTTCGACCCATCAATTAAACGTAAGCCAACGATGCTTACTACAGATTTGACCCTACGTTTTGATCCTGAGTTCGAAAAGATCTCTCGTCGTTTCCTTAACGATCCACAAGCCTTTGCCAATGCTTTTGCTCGTGCATGGTTTAAATTAACTCACCGTGATATGGGACCAAAAGCACGTTATTTAGGACCAGAAGTTCCTGCTGAAGATTTAATTTGGCAAGATCCATTACCTGCTGCTAGCGCTACACCATCTTCTGCAAGCATTGCTGATGCAAAAGCAAAAATCGTTGCTCTAGGGTTATCTGCAGGTGAGTTGGTTTCTCTTGCATGGGCATCAGCATCAACATTCCGTGGTGGAGATAAACGTGGTGGTGCAAACGGTGCACGTATTGCTTTATCACCACAACGTGAGTGGGAAGTAAACAAAAAAGCTGTTGAGACTTTAACTCAAATTGAAGAGCTCAAGGCATCAACCCAATTGTCATTGGCGGATTTAATCGTGTTAGCTGGTAACGTTGGTGTAGAGCAAGCTGCTCAAGCAGCAGGTTTCAATATTACCGTTCCGTTTGCCCCTGGTCGTGTTGACGCATTACAAAGTCAAACCGATGTTGAATCATTCCAATTACTGCTCGGTCTTGCTGACGGTTTCAGAAATTGGAAAAAACAGGGAGTCAACACTCCAGCTGAAGTCTTATTAATTGATAAAGCACAACAACTGACTTTGACTGCACCAGAGTTAACTGCATTGATTGGTGGTTTACGTGTACTAGGCACTAACTGGGATGGTTCTCAACATGGTGTCTTCACTCAGCAAGTTGGTGTACTCAGCACAGACTTCTTCACAAACTTACTCGACATGTCGAATGTATGGGCACCTGTTGATTCAACAAGTGAAGTATTTGAAGGAAAAGACCGTAAATCAGGCACAGTGAAATTTACCGCAACACGTAATGATTTAGTCTTTGGTTCGAATGCTATCTTACGTGCATTAGCCGAAGTTTATGCTCAGGCAGATGGTAAAGAAAAATTTGTTCAAGACTTTGTTGCTGCATGGACTAAAGTCATGAATCTTGACCGTTTTGACTTAGCTTAATTTAAGCCAAAATAATAAAAAGCCAGTTCAAATTGAACTGGCTTTTTTTATACAAAACAATGAATTTTAGACAGTCAATTTATGCCCTTCTCGAATGCAATAAAAAGGATTAGCAAGCTTTGATGAAGCTTTAATGGCTTGAGCTAACGCATGTTCAGGATCTTCACGCCCCTCATCCGTTAACTGAAAAGTTCGATAGTGAATTGCCACCGACCGATGTGCTTGTAAATCTAGATGCGCATGAACTGCATCTTGCGGATTCATATGAACATAGCTCATTAATTTACGAGGTTCATAAGCTCCGATTGGAAGTAAGGCCACACGCGGCGCGCCATAGCGCGTATGAATTTGTTTGAAGTGGCCCGCATAACCGGTATCACCCGCAAAAAAACAATGTCCTGTTTTCGCCAAAACCGAAAAACCGCCCCAAAGTGCCTTATTTTGGTCACGTAAACCCCGCCCCGAGCCATGCTGAGCAGGTGTATAAACAATTCTTAATTCGTGATAAGGAATTTCCTGCCACCAATCCATTTCAATTACATGGAACTCTTTAGGTAAGTAAAATCCGTTGCCAAGCCCTGTATAAATCGGCATAGCAAACTTCTTATGCAGCCACTCAAGCGTTGCTAAATCCATGTGGTCATAATGGTTATGGCTCAACAATACCCCGTGAATGGTAGGTAACTGCTCTAAAGCAAAACCCGCTGGGCATACACGACGTGGACCACGGCCATGTAAAGGACTTGCGTAGTCACACCATACCGGATCGGTAATAAAGTTATAAGGTCCAATTTGAATGAGTACCGTAGCATGACCTACAAACCAAACTTGCCAATCATCTAAATCCGCATGAGGACGGTTTTGTGGTAAAACAATTGGTGTATTAACACGTACATCATATTCATTCTGAATATCAACATTCCAAGTATAAGACTCACGAGTGACTAACCAACGCAACAACTCTTTCGATCCTCGTGCAGGCGATCTAGGCTGCTGATTATAAAAACGGGTATCATTTTCATGGCCCAGTTCAGGATGACAAAAAGGAGGTTTTATCCATGTATGCGTCCAACAGGACTGAGTCGGCAATTGATAAGTTAATGTCGGCTTGTCTTTCATGGGCTTATTCTATGGTTGTAGCATCAGGAGGATGAATCATTCAGTTTTCTATCTTAGCGATTTAAATAAATTAAGCTATGACACTTACACTTATTTATCATATAAATATCCCTTTTATTTTTGTCACAGCCGACATAGATCAATCTAAAGTGCCACAAAAAAATGTTTAGATGTGTTGAGTTTGTGATTCGTTAATTACTATTCTTATTAAAAGCTACTGTATAACATAACAATAGAATATAATAAGTAAAGACTTACACTGGAGGTGAGCTAATTTTTTTGTGGTTAATCTCTTATTTTTAAAACTGCTCAATTTTATCAATTTTGCTTCATATATAAACTATTAAACCAAGCAGCACATGCATTGAAAAAACTAAAAAAATATAGCAAGATGAACCGAAACATTTATTAACAAAATACTCCTTACACATTTTTTGTTAGAAATTAAGATTCTCAATTCTTAAATTAACAATACTTTTTTTCATAATATGAGAAAACTTTAAGTGAATTCCTGAAAAGTAATTTAAATTTCTTTTCTAAATTTAAAATCACTTTGGTTATGAATATGAATTAATATATTTTACAAATTAATAATTAAATAAAATTTCATATTAATTTCATAATGATTTATAAATTTTCATTTATTTTATAAATACCTAAAGCACCTTCACGCTATATAGTTTTATGCTTTATACTTTGCTTAAATCATAGTAAGACATTTTTTGGATTAGTCTTATGGAATTACGCCATCTTCGATATTTCATTACAGTTGCTGAAGAATTAAATTTTAGTAAAGCCGCTCTCAAACTCTATACTGCTCAACCCTCCCTTAGCCAACAAATTAAAGATTTAGAAGAAGATGTCGGGGTACGACTTTTAAACCGAACAAAACGTAAAGTTGAGTTAACAGAAGAAGGTGAAGTATTTTTAGAGCATGCCCGTTTAACGCTTGCTCAAGCTGATAAAGCAGTAGCGATGGCCCGCCAAGTCTCAAAGGCTAAACAACAATTATTACGTATCGGTTTCGTCCCCATCGCAGAAATGAAAATTTTTCCATACGTACTTCCAAATCTGCGCTTACAACACCCTGACCTCACCATTGAATTATCAAGTTTAAATAACGCTGAGCAACTCAAAGCCTTAAAAAGAGGTGAACTCGACATTACGTTTACCCGTGATAATACTGAAAATGATGAAATCCAAAGCCAATTTGTCTTAACAGAACCTTTAATTTTTTTATTACCAAGAAACCATCCACTTGCGAAATATGACCGTATTCCGGTCAAAGCTTTGCATGGTATTGATTTTATTATTCCGGCAGCTGAACAATCTAATACACTACACAATACAATTTTAGAGTTTACTAAAACTCATGGTATTGACCTCAATATTGTACAAAAGGCCGATAGCATTTTACTTAATATAAACTCTATTGGTTCAGGCTTAGGTTGTACTATTTTACCTGCCTATGTCGCGCCTTTAGGGGTTTCTAACACTGTAGTTCGCCCTCTAGATGTCGAATTACCTTCTTTAGATTTATTTGTTAGTTATCGTAAAAATACAGAGTCAGTCGGTGTAAAAAGATTTATTGATCAACTCAACAAAGTATTTCATCTTGATAAAAATCTAGATTAAACACCTTAGGTATATTTACGCTTATTATTAAAGAATAAATGAGTTAGAAAATTTAAATGTATGTATAAATAAATGAAATTAAAATTTATTTAATATCTTTTATCGATTAATTAATTTGAGATAATTTTTATTATATTTTAGATTGTCACACTTAATAAAAACAAAAATGACGATCTAAAGTATAAAGGTTATATAAAACCTAATGTTAAATTAACCAAACAGTAAAAAATATATTTAAGATAACAGCAAGGAGAGTTAACAAGATGGTTGGACTATTTCAGCATTTAGGACGTAGTGTACAAAACCGCCCTCACTTCTTTATTGCTTTAATTTTTGGAGTGGTTGTTGCAAGTTTATTGGCATGGCTCACTTCATGGAAATGGTCTACCATTTTATTAGCAAGCTGGAATGGCTCGATCAGTTTATATTTACTCCATGTCTGGAAACTGATGAGAAGTGCCGACCATTCACAAATGCAACAGCAAGCCAAAAAACAGGACGAAAGTAAATGGGTCATTATGCTCATTGTTTTATTGGCCATCACAATGAGTCTAGTTGCGATTTTGGTACAACTTTCCCAGCTCCCTTCTGGGCATTATGAAAAGTTAGGACATGTAGCGTTAGCTTTACTCACCATTATTTCAGCATGGCTTTTCATGCATACTGTTTTCGCTTTGCATTATGCCCATGACTTTTATATGGCTCTATCCAGAAATGAAGAGAACGGTGGGTTAGACTTCCCGGGTACTGAACATCCGACCTATCCTGACTTCTTATATTTTAGCTATATTATTGGCACCTCAGCACAAACCGCCGATGTTTCAATTACCAACAAACATATGCGTCTTTTAAACTTATTTCATGCTGTATTATCTTTTGGGTTTAACACGACCATTTTAGCGATTTGTATTAATGTTGCTGCTGGCTTTCTTACTAACTAGAACCTTTATTAAAAAACAAAAAAGCCCCATTTAGAGCGCTTTTAAGAATAACTATACTTACAACAGTTGGCCCATACTGCTTTGTTTTAAGCCTTCGCGCTGTTTGATCGTTTCAACATAACGTGTAATAGCTGGGTGCGATTCAATCGTTTTCATTTTTAATTGCCATAATAGCATGGCTCCAACACTTACATCTGCAGCGGTAAATTGTTCACCACATACATACGGATTTGCTTCACTCAGTCCTTGAACTAAAGCTTGATAAGCATCGTTATAATCACCATAACCCACAAACATTTTTTGCTCAGGTGAGATCTCTATTCCTAAAGCTTTATCGACACCAGCAGCTTCCCAAGGACCTGCCATCATAAAGAGCCAACGATAGTACAAACCACGTTTCGGATCATCTAAAGCAGGTGCCAAACCTTTGTCACTAAATTTGTCTGCCAGATATGCACAAATTGCACCTAATTCATAAATAACGACATCGCCATCTACCAATACAGGCACTTTCCCAAAAGGGTTAAGCTTTAAATATTCGGGTGATTTCATCTCGGTTCGGTATGCTACTTCAATACGTTCACATTCCACGCCAAGCTCAACCAAAAGCCAGTCTATAACGACACCACGCGATTCATTGTTAGTATAAAGTTTAAGACTCATTCTTATTGCTCCTTGTTTATCGTGATTCCTAGTCTACAAATACCTTTTGTCAGTTTTTGTCAGTAGTCCTTTGCATTTCTTGTTTCCACCATCTTTGAAACAGATGTTTTTTAAATTCCGGATATATTTCCTCACTCATTTGCAAGTTATGAATACGATCTATCCGAAAATGGCGAAATGCCTGCCGTAATTCACACCAAGCAGCAAGTACAACTTTGTCATGTAAATACCCTAAAGCAAAAGGCCAAAGAGAACGTTGACTTATACGCTTGTGTTCATCGCAATAATCGACTTTGATCTTTACTTGTTTACGGATCGCTAAACGTACTTGTTCTACTAAAGCTTCATCAACCGGGTGCCAGTAATGTGTAACACCTAGCGTCATATCATCGATCAAATATTTCCGGTGCTCTGGTAAAACCGCATAAAGTTTAGAATAGATTGAAACAGCTGCCGATTTCATTGCGTGATCTGGAACGTCTTTCAACCACTCTAAAGCTAAAAATAGAGCCTCGGCTTCATTCTCATTAAAAGTAACCGGTGGTAATAAAATGTCTTCTTTAAGCTGAAACCCCAAACCTGCCGATGCATCTATTCTCACACCTTGAGCACGTAAACTATCAATATCACGGTAAATGCTGCGAATACTAATTCCCAAGCGTTCAGCCAAGACTTGAGCAGTAACGGGATAACGAGATTCACGGAGTTGCTGTAAAAGATTTAATAGACGAATAGAGCGGCTCATTTTTTCTCTTCTTATTGTTCTTTAGTTTTAAAAAGAAGGAGGAATAAATTCCTCCTTCTTACATCATTTTAAATTACGCTACGTCCACAGTAGATAACTTTGCATACTCTCTTAAAAAGTTGTGCAGCTCAGATACATCTTTAGCAATGGTTAAAGGTTGGAACTGTTGTAGAACTTCGACCGAGTGCACTCCATAGCCCACCCCAATACGAGGCATACCCAAACGCTGAGCCATTTCAAGGTCATAACTACTATCACCAATCATAACTGCCTGTTCGACACTTACTCCAGTTACAGTCAAGATTTCTTGTAACATGAGCGGATCTGGTTTTGAACGGGTTTCATTGGCTGCTCGAGTAACATCAAACAGATGAGTACTCTGTGTTTTTGCAATCACACGGTCTAATCCACGACGGTTTTTACCCGTCGCAACTGCAAGTTTTAAACCTTGAGCTTTTAAGTCATGAAGTAGTTCAGAAATACCTTCAAACCATGCATCATTTGTCGAGTTGGCAATATAGTGATCGCCATATGCTTTTAAAATCGAATCATGCAAATCAGGTACGTCTGGAAATAAGGTCTGCATCACTTCCGGCAAACCTAAACCGATAATACTCTTTGCGGCTTCATCAGTCAGAGTTAACTTATTCTCTTCTGCCGCATGCTGTAAACTTGCCACAATCTGACCAACAGAATTATATAAAGTACCATCCCAGTCAAAAATCACTAATTCGGTTTTCAGACTCATTTTGCTACTCTCAAAGCCTCTAATAACTGGGTCATGTCTTCTGGCAACGGTGCTTCAATCGTTGGATAACCCGGAATATCCAAACGCATGGCATGTAAACACAAACGGCGTGCTTCAGGCCCCGTATATGCAGTGTTGTGCCCATATTTATCATCGCCCACCAACGGATGTCCAATACTTAAACCATGTACACGAATTTGATGGGTACGCCCTGATAAAGGAGATGCATGAACTAAAGTGGCATTTTTAAAGCGCTCTGCAACTACCCATTCGGTTTTACTTGGCTTACCTTCTTTAGATACACGTACACGACGTTCGCCATTGGCTAACTCATAACGAAATAAAGGAGCATCAATGAGCTGTTTATCAAGACTCACCTGACCTTTTACAATCGCTGCATAGGTCTTACGAATTTTGTGTTCACGCAACATATCTTGTAGCAGTTTTAAAGTGCTACGCTTCTTACTAATCATAACTAGGCCAGAAGTATCGCGGTCAATACGGTGAATCAGTTCTAAATATTTTTTACCTGTTGCCGCGCGTAGTGCCTCAATCAAACCATAAGCCACGCCACTACCGCCATGTACAGCAATACCCGATGGTTTATTTACAACTAATAGTCCTTCATCTTCATAGACCACACGGCTTAATAAACCTTGAGCCACACTGTCGCTTACAGGAACAGCAGTTTCATCTTTTTGTTCATAGCGAATAGGCGCAACACGAATCTGGTCCCCAATTGCAAGTTTGGTCTCGGCTTTAATACGTTTTTTATTCACGCGAACCTGACCTTCACGAATCAAACGATAAATTCGACTCTTTGGCACACCCTTTAAACGTGAAAACAGGAAATTATCGATTCGTTGTCCTGCTTGATGCTCATCCACCTCAAACCAAGTGACACTTTGCCATTGCTGTGTAGAATTCATACTAATATTTAAACCTGAAATTTTACGAAATTTGATTAATAAATGACCGATTAGCTTAGTTTTTTCACAAGAAATCTAAGCTTAGCCCATAGGCAGATGCTGCAAGGTTTGATATAGTCAGCGCACGGATACCACCGTAAGTGAACATCTAAAGGGAAATTTCCCTGATTGAAACCTCAATCAAAATGATGCTTTCATCACCAGCTCGGACAGGTCCTAAAGAATTATGCCGACGCCGAAGGCTTATTATATCGGCAAAATGACAAACTGTTGCGTTTAATTCAGTTTGTTCAAAAAAATATGTTACCAACTCTAGTTGGTTATGGAACGTAAACTGATACACATCAGACAAATCGCTCCTTAATGTTGCCTTCAGGCTAAAGCGTTGATGCATTGGAACTGCCGAAAGCACCGATACGATGAGCATTCCGTATCAAACTTCCAATAAAGAAGTCACTTCGCGCCCAATGACAGTGAAAGTCATTAACCAATGCACCGCTCACCCGCCAGTGAAGCAAAAAGGAATTCCGATTTAAAGGTTGAAGCAGTATTGCCTACATCACAGACGAGAATCGAAGCTAAGGCTAAATGTAGCCGGTAACAGATGACTCAGACCACAAGTATTTTGAGATCTGGGAAATGATCCGTCATGTTCGATGTTCGTTCAGAACCTTTAAGTTTGTTTGGTTTGTTTGTGTGAGTCACTATTAGGTGTCACACCCATGAAACGTATGTTGATTAATGCAACTCATGCCGAAGAAGTTCGCGTTGCACTTATCACTGGTAATCGTCTTTACGATTTTGATTTAGAGAATCGTACCCGAGAACAGAAAAAATCCAATATCTATAAAGGGCATGTCACCCGCGTAGAACCATCTTTAGAAGCTGTTTTTGTTGAATATGGCGCAGGTCGTCAAGGCTTCTTGTCTATGCGTGAAATTGCGAATAGCTATTTTCAGGCAGACCCACGTCAAACTTCAAACATTCGTGAACTTATTACTGAAGGCACAGAGCTTTTAGTTCAGGTTGAAAAAGAAGAACGTGGTAATAAAGGTGCAGCACTTTCTACGTTTATTTCCCTTGCAGGCCGTTATTTAGTTCTTATGCCAAATAACCCGAAAGGTGGTGGTATTAGCCGTCAAATTTCAGGTTCAGTACGTGAAGAATTAAAAGAAATTTTAGCTTCTTTAAATGTACCTCGTGGTATGAGCGTTATTGTTCGTACTGCCGGTATTGGGCGTACTCAAGAAGAATTACAGCTCGATTTACAACACTTGCTTGACCTTTGGGCACAAATCCAAGGTACAGCGAGCTCAGGCCCTTCTCCGATGCTTGTTCATCAAGAAGCGGGTGTAGTAACACGTGCAATTCGTGATTACTTACGTGATGACGTTGCTGAAATCTTAATTGATAGCGAACAAGCTTATAATGAAGCATATAACTTTGTTAAAGCAGTGATGCCTCGTCAATTAGACAAATTAAAAACTTATACTTTAAACGAGCCATTGTTTGCTCATTTTGGTATTGAAAGCCAAATTCAAACTGCTTATGAACGTGAAGTAAAACTTCCTTCTGGCGGTTCAATTGTGATTGACCAGACCGAAGCTTTAGTTTCAATCGATATTAACTCTGCGAAATCGACTCGCGGTCATGATGTTGAAGAAACTGCACTGAACACCAACCTTGAAGCAGCAGAAGAAATTGCTCGCCAGCTTCGTTTACGTGACATTGGCGGTTTAGTTGTTATCGACTTCATCGATATGACTAAAGAACGCAATCAACGTATGGTTGAAGCAAAACTTCGTGAAGCAACACAAAGCGATCGTGCACGTATCCAGTTCGGTCAATTGTCTCGTTTTGGCTTAATGGAAATGAGCCGTCAACGCTTACGCCCATCGCTTGAAGAAGCAACAGGTTATGTATGCCCTCGCTGTCATGGTACAGGCATGGTTCGTGATTTACGTTCGCTTTCTCTTTCAATTATGCGTAAAGTTGAAGAGATTGCACTCCGCGAACGTCATGGTGAAGTTCAGGTTGAAGTTCCAGTTGAAATTGCAGCCTTTTTGCTTAATGAAAAACGCCATAGTCTGGTGTATTTAGAGCAAACTTCTGGTGTACGTGTGACTGTATTGCCACACCCGCACTTAGAAACTCCACATTACGAAATTGCATATAACCCAGATGGCTTTGCTCCATCTAGCTATGAACGTACAGAAGCAACACGTTCGAGCGAGAAAGAGTTAGGTTATGAGTCTTCTGAATGGCATTTAGAAGAAGCAGATCATGGCCATGCTCATGTAACTGCTACAGCTTCAACTCATGCTGCGGCTCAGAAAAAAGCAAATCATGCAACTCAACCTGTAGCACAACCTTCTGCTCAAAAAGCGGCAAGCCCTTGTGCATGGTTAGAAAACCTGTTTGTTCAAAAACAAGCGCAAACAGTTGATCAATCTCGTTCAGCACAAAATGCTGCTGCTGCGATTGAGCAAATGGTGAATACAGGCGCAGTAAGCCGTGGACAGTTCGGTCAAGTAGCCGTACCTGCTGTTGCAGAAGTTGCGCCAGTTCAATCAAATAACGCTTATATTTCACAGTCACCTGTGAAACAAGACGTTCGTGAACATGTTGAAAAAGATGATAAATCTCAGCAACAACGTCAGAACAACAAAAAGCGTAAACATAAAGAGCAACGTGAACAACATCACCAATCACATGAACAGCAACATCAAGTTCATGAAGAAGTGGTTCAATTGTCACGCCAAGAACAACGTGAGTTAAAACGTCAGCAAAAACGTCAACAGCAGCAAGATCAGCAACATCAAAATAATGATGTACAACACACTGAAAATGCTGTGCCACGTCGTGACCGTAATAATCAACAACGTCCAAACCGTCCAAATCGCCACCGCGATCCAAGTGTATTAAATGAAAATCAAAATACACCGGTTGTTGTTGATGAAAAACAAATTAAGGTTGATGTGATTGATGCACCTAAGCATGATGTCATGAACACTGCTTTAATCATCAATGTTGATCAAGGTCAAAGTGAGATTGTTGCACTTACACCTGAGCGTCGTCACGTTGAGCGAGTTGAAACGACTTCTACTGAAGTTGCTCAAGAGCCAACTCCAGCTCCTGTTGTAGCCGAGAAAGCTGCTGTAGTTGGAACCAAAGAAGAAGCTCAGCCAAGCCAAGAAGCTGCTCAGCCACAAATCAAACGTGCTAGCAATGACCCTCGTATGCGTCGTCGTCAGCAACGTGAGGCTAAACACGCTAAGGCAGCTACGCCATCTATTGCGCCATCGCAAATTCCAACTTTGGCACAACACACAATCGGTAGTTTAATCCGTCATGTGTATGGTGAAGATTGCACCGTATTGATTGAACAATTTGGTCTAGTCCCAACGTTTAATCGTGCTTTGCAGAAATTTGCAGAACAGTATGCAAGTACGTTAGTAGTTGAAGTTACTGCTGAAACGGAAGAGAAAAAGCCGGTAACTCGTGATGCAGAACTTCCAAGCCACAAACCGGCTGAAGAAGCAGAACCTGCACCAGTACTTCCGCTTACTCCGCCTCAAGCACCAGCTCCACGTGTTGCAAATGACCCGCGTGAACGTCGTCGTTTAGCAAAACTTGCTGCGGAACAAGCATTTGAGCAAGTGAAACAACAACATTCTGCTCAAGAAGAAGTTGCTACTCCTGCTCCTGTAGCAGAAGAAACCGTTGCTGCTCCAACTGCTGAAACACAAGCAACAGTTGAACCAGCACAACAACCGCTTGAACTTAATCAGTCAACTGAAGTCGTACAACCTGAAGCTGCTCCTGCAGAGGAAAAAGCTACAGAAGAAACAGTAGCTGAAGCTCCTGCGGCAAAGGAACCTGCGCCATCAAAAGCAGCAAGCAAAGCGAAAGCAGCGGCTGAAGAAACAGTAGTTCCGACTGAAGCAACAACTGATGCCGAATCAGAAGACGTTAAGGCAGATAAGGACAAACCGAGTCGCCCTCGTCGCCCTCGTGGCCGTCCGCCAAAAAAAGCTAATCCTGTAGCTGAGTAAGCCATTTGCTCAATTGCAGCTAATTTAAACAAACCTAGTCATTTCGATGACTAGGTTTTTTTTGTTATTTTTAGCCAATTAGGTTGATTGCACTAGAAGAAAAGTTTTAAAAGCATGGTGAACCATGAAAACTATTGGACTTTTTGCCCACACAACCTTTTTTGGATTGATCGAAAAATAAATAGGATTGATATGAGCCAGACAACACAGACCGATATCATTACGCTTGGTGATGTTGCCACAAGACTTCCTAGCTTCATTCCCAAAGTACCCCATATCCTAAATGGTCTTAAACAGGCTTATTTAAGAACATCAAATACTCCAACAGGTTTGGGTATTGCTTTTGAAAAAGCTGTTAAAAGAAATCCGAAAGGCACGGCATTATTATTTGAAGATCAAAGTTATTCTTATGAAGCTTTAAATGAATGGGCAAACCAGATTTCCCATTACTATCTTTCTCTCGGAGCGCGTAAAGGGGACGTCATTGCTGTAATGATTGAAAATCGCTCTGAGCTGATTGCAACAATTGTTGGTTTAGCCAAAATTGGTGTGACAATTGCACTTGTAAATACATCTCAAGTCGGTAAGGTTCTCGCTCATAGCATCAATCTTGTAAAACCTATTGCCGTTATTGCTGGTGAAGAAGCCCGAGCTGCTATTGATGAAATTCGCCAAGACTTAAATGTACCTAAAGACCGCTTTCACTGGTTCGCAGATCAGGCAACACGTCAAAACTCGGGTACAGCGCCTGAAGGCTATGTCAATCTTGCGGACCAAATTGATCAATTTCCAAAATTCAATCCGTCTACTACCCGCTCTGTCACTGGTAACGATGGTCTGTTCTATATCTACACATCAGGTACAACAGGTTTACCAAAGGCGGTTATTTTCAAACACAGTCGCTGGACATTAGCGTATGGCACCTATGGACATATCTTAAACTTAGGACCAGATGACGTCATGTACGTGACCTTACCGCTTTACCATGCAACAGGCGTGGTGGTTTGCTGGTGTGGCGTTATCGCGGGCAGTGCAACACTTGCGATTCGACGTAAATATTCGACTAGCGCATTCTGGAAAGATGTTCAAAAATTTAATGCATCTGCCATTGGGTATGTTGGTGAACTTTGCCGCTACTTGATGGATGCTCCTGTTACCGAGCTTGACCGCAACCATCGTGTAACCAAAATGATTGGTAATGGTATGCGCCCAAATATCTGGGACAAGTTCAAACAACGCTTTGGTGTTAAAGAAGTACTTGAGCTTTATGCATCGAGTGAAGGCAATGTTGGATTTAGTAATATTTTCAACTTTGACAATACGGTAGGCTTCTCTCCTACTCCATATGCCATTATCCAGTTCGATAAAGAGAAAAACGAACCAATACGCGATAAAAATGGCTGGTGCCAGAAAGTAAAAGCAGGTGAAGTTGGCCTACTTATCGGGAAAATTACCAGCCGCTCGCCATTTGATGGCTACACCGACCCTGAAAAGAACAAGTCTGTGATCTGGAAAGATGTCTTCAAGAAAGGCGATTCTTATTTCAACACAGGTGATTTGGTCCGTGACATCGGCTTCCGTCATGCACAGTTCGTTGACCGTCTAGGTGATACTTTCCGATGGAAAGGTGAAAACGTATCAACGACTGAAGTTGAAAACATGGTATGCGAATACGACAAAATTGCCGAAGCTGTCGTTTATGGGGTAGAAATTCCAAATACTAATGGCCGTGCCGGTATGGCAGCGATCACTCTCGCAGATGGTGAAGAGCTAAATGATGCTGATTTAACCGAAATGGTGACCGTATTTAAGAAATGTTTACCTACCTATGCAGTACCTGTATTTTTACGTGTACAAAAAAAGGTCGAAACAACAGGTACATTTAAATATCAGAAGAATAAACTGAAGGAAGAAGCGTTTAATCCAAGCAAAACTTCTGAACGTTTACTCGCTTTATTACCTGGTGCAAGCAGTTATTGTGATATCACAACTGAAATTTTTGACAATATTCAGGCGTATAAATACCGTTTTTAGTTTATTTTTTAGCTAAACAAGAGGAAATCGTGCTTTTTATAAGCAATCATGCAAATGTTTTTAAATTTCCTCTTGTGTTAGTTGAATAACTTGCTAAAATACGCGACATCAAAACGATACAGTGTTTAGAAGTGTTACTTCTCTCTGAGTCAGTTCGAGTTTGAATGCTAAAGAAAATTATAGATTTTCTCCTGCATCCAAGTAAAACAAGGTTTTACTTAATTCTCGCTCAGGGTCGTTAGCTCAGTTGGTAGAGCAGCGGACTTTTAATCCGTTGGTCCCGCGTTCGAGTCGCGGACGACCCACCACTTATTAGTTTTGAACCTATTTGGGTCGTTAGCTCAGTTGGTAGAGCAGCGGACTTTTAATCCGTTGGTCCCGCGTTCGAGTCGCGGACGACCCACCAAATTCTAAAAAGCCTCTCAGTTCGGGAGGCTTTTTTTATTGTTATCCTATTTTCTTTTTATGACTAAAAGATGACGATACATTTGCGATTTAAAACTTCCCCCACCCAATTCATAAAAACTTCTAGTCGCTTTGGAATATAACTCCTGTTGGGATACAAAATATTAAGTGGAAGCGATGGTGCACTGTAAGCACTCAGCACCTCAACTAAAATCCCCTGTTCAATTTTATCCTGAACATCATAATAAGGAAGTTGAATAATTCCCAAACCTGCACAAGCAGCGGCGATATAGGCCTCGGTATTGTTCACGCTTAAAGCACTATCCATCATCACAGTTCCACCTTGATATATAAATTCTCCCTGCTTTTCTCCTACAGCTCCTGCGTAATTAATTAATTTATGCTGTTCAAGATCATTTAACTGCTCAGGAATACCATAATCTTGTAAATATTGCGGGCTGGCACAATTCACCATCACCAAATGACCAATAAATCTTGCAATTAAACTGCTGTTATCTAGCTCTCCTACCCGAACAACACAGTCAATTCCCTTTTCAATTAAGTCAGTCAGGTCATCAGAACTATTGAGCTGCAAATGAATATCCGGATAACGATGATAAAAATCAGGCAGTTCAGGAATAATCACTTGATGCACAATCCGGCTAGGCATCGAAATTTTTAATGTGCCACGGTAATGCTGTTTTTGTGTCTGGATCAACTGTTCTAATTGTTCATAATCAAACAACAGGTTTTGGCATTCTGGCAATATTCGTTGGCCATCTTGAGTAAGACTGACTTTACGGGTAGTACGATGAAATAAGCGTACTCCATAGTGAGTTTCTAACTGTTGAATGGCACTCGTCACTGTCGAGCGAGGTAGATCAAGCTGATTTGCTACTTCACTAAAGCTTTGTCGTTTAGCGACTTCTGTAAAAATATAAAATTGCTGCAACCGATCCATTTTAATTGTTCGTATTTTCTGAATAGTTAAACCAAACTAGCATAATTGATCACAAATTACTGCCAATCTAGACTTAAAAACGCTAAAACAATTCATCATAGGAACAATCATCATGACAACTCATAGCCTCAAAGATAAAGTTGTATTGATTACTGGCGGTGCTAAAAACCTAGGCGGACTCATTAGTCGTAAATTTGCAGAACAGGGTGCAAAACTCGCAATTCATTATAATAGTTCGGAAACTCAGGCAGATGCAGAGCAGACCTTAGCAGATGTTAAAGCATTGGGTGCAGATGCAATTCTAATTCAGGCAGATCTAACTCATATTGAAAATATTGAAAAACTGTTTATAGATACGAAACAACATTTTGGTGGTATCGATATTGCGATTAATACCGTCGGAAAAGTCCTTAAAAAACCGTTTTTAGAAACCACCGAACAAGAGTTTGATAGCATGAGTGATATCAACTCAAAAATTGCCTATTTCTTTATTCAATCGGCGGGTCGACATTTAAATAACGGCGGAAAAATCTGTTCAATCGTAACTTCTCTTCTTGCTGCTTACACAGGGTTCTATTCAACCTATGAAGGTTTAAAAGCACCTGTTGAGCATTACACCCGCGCTGCATCGAAAGAATTTGGAGATCGCCAAATTTCTGTGACTGCTGTTGCACCGGGACCAATGGACACACCATTCTTTTATGGTCAAGAGTCTGCCGAAGCAGTCGCTTACCATAAATCAGCTTCAGCTTTAGGTGGACTTACTAAAATTGAAGATATTGAGCCATTAGTCCGTTTCTTAGTCACCGACGGTTGGTGGATTACAGGTCAGACGATTTTCGCAAATGGTGGTTATACTACCCGCTAAAATTAAAAAAGCCGCATCTCATCGTGCGGCTTTTTCTTTATAATGCTTTGATTATAAGAACTCTTCGAGTACCGAGTTTAAGAAAATATGCCCCTGCTCTGTACAAGCCAAACGACCGCTATCCTCTACTAGTAACTTTCTAGCTCGTAATGAAGTGAGTATCTTATTTAAATGATCTAAGCTTAAGCCTGTACGCTGCTCATATAGCTTAGCTTTTACTCCATCATTTAAACGTAAAGCGTTCATCATAAACTCAAAAGGTAGTTCATCTGCTTCAATCTTTTTCATTTGCAAATGTTCGGCTGGAACCTTAGCCAAATAGTCTTTCGGTAAACGAGTCTTTTGGAAACGATATACTCCATCTGGTCGGGTTACTTTACCATGTGCTCCTGCACCAATCGCAAGATAATCACCAAACTGCCAATAATTTAAATTATGAACTGAAGGCTGCTCTTTACGCCAAGCTGACACTTCATAATTGATAAAGCCATTTGCTTTTAGATAGGCTTCACCTTGCTCTTGAATATCTTCTAACACCTCATCTTGAGGTAAAACAGGCTGTGTTCGGAAAAACACAGTATTTGGCTCAATGGTCAGTTGATACCAACTGATATGTGTTGCACCCTGCTCTACAGCCGTCTTTAAATCATAAAGTGCTTGCTCTAGTGTTTGTTCTGGCAAGCCATGCATCAAATCGACATTAACTCGCTTAAAGCCTGCTTGTCTTGCTTGCTCAATTGCATCCATAGCATTGTTGGCTGAATGAATACGCCCAAGTTTTTGCAAGTGATCGGTATTAAAAGTCTGTACACCAATCGATAAACGATTAATTCCTGCTTCTAAATAGCCTGCAAACAGGTCATGTTCTAGTGTTCCCGGATTAGCTTCTAAAGTAATTTCACAGTCATCTTCAAAGTTAAGCAGCGATTTAAGCTGTTCAAATAGCCATGCATAACCTTTAGCAGAAATAAGTGAAGGTGTTCCACCACCAATAAATACACTGTGAATTGAACGTCCTTGTGCCATCTCGACTTGAGTTTCAAAGTCGGCCACTAACGCTTTTAAATACGTTTGCTCAAGTTCTGCCGAAAGCGCGCCATCAGGCACCGCATGTGAGTTAAAGTCGCAATAGGGACATTTACGCACGCACCAAGGCATGTGGATATATAAAGATAAAGGAACAGAAGCAGGATTTAATACGGCCAAGGAACAGGGTCCAATTTACACAATATTTCTATTTTAACATGACTGCATCAATGGGCTTATGAAAACATACCTTAATTGCTTTAGACTGTTTTTAAACATACTTAAATATTGATAAAAATGATGAAATTCTCTAGTCAACTTTTCCTGATCTTACCCTTAGCTATGGGAATCGGTGTTGCCATGGCTTTTCAGACTGCAATTAATGCTCAGCTTCGTGAGCAATTACACTCACCTTTGCAAGCAGCATTGTTATCATTTTTCATAGGTACTATCGTCTTAGCCATTATGGTGTTCTTCCAAAGTGCCGAGAAACCGAGTTTAAGTGAAATATCCAATATTCCATGGCTTCTCTGGACCGGAGGATTTCTTGGGGTTTATGCAATTAGCATGAGCATTTATACTGCACCTAAGCTTGGTTTTTTAACCTTTACAGGGTTAGTCGTTTTTGGGCAATTGGTCATTTCTATGTTACTTGACCATTTTGGCTGGTTAGGTACCGAAAAGACACCTGTTACATGGCAACGGTTTCTAGGTGGAGTGGTCATCTTTGTTGGTGTATTACTTACCTTGCAACGCTAGTTTCATTTTTTATATTTATAAAGAGTACCTTTTGTGTCGAATGTCACGTCGTTTCGGTCTGAATTAAAACAACTCTTCCATTTAATGTTACCTATTTTAATTACGCAGTTTGCTCAAGCAGGGTTCGGGTTAATTGATACCATTATGGCTGGGCATTTATCTGCCGCAGACTTAGCCGCGATTGCGGTAGGTGTAGGCTTATGGATTCCAGTCATGCTCTTGTTCAGTGGCATAATGATTGCAACCACACCATTAGTTGCCGAAGCAAAAGGCGCTAGAAATACAGAGCAAATTCCAGTGATTGTCCGCCAATCATTATGGGTTGCAGTAATTCTAGGGGTATTGGCAATGCTCATTTTGCAGCTTATGCCATTTTTCTTACATGTGTTTGGCGTACCAGAAAGTTTACAACCTAAAGCCAGTTTATTCTTACATGCAATTGGTTTGGGTATGCCCGCTGTAACCATGTATGCAGCGCTCCGAGGCTATTCCGAAGCATTAGGCCATCCCCGCCCTGTCACGGTCATTAGCTTACTAGCCTTAGTGGTTTTAATCCCGCTTAACATGATTTTTATGTATGGCTTAGGACCAATACCTGCTTTGGGTAGCGCAGGCTGTGGTTTTGCAACATCCATTTTACAGTGGCTGATGCTCATTACGTTAGCAGGCTATATTTATAAGGCTTCGGCTTATCGAAACACATCTATTTTTAGCAGATTCGATAAAATTAACCTGACTTGGGTTAAAAGAATTTTACAGCTTGGTCTGCCAATTGGTTTAGCTGTGTTTTTTGAAGTGAGTATTTTTAGTACAGGGGCATTGGTCCTTAGCCCTCTAGGGGAAGTCTTTATTGCCGCACACCAAGTAGCAATTTCAGTCACTTCGGTACTGTTTATGATTCCACTTTCTCTTGCCATTGCTTTAACCATTCGCGTGGGAACATATTATGGTGAAAAGAACTGGGCTTCCATGTACCAAGTACAAAAAATTGGTCTAAGCACAGCAGTATTTTTTGCTCTATTGACCATGTCTTTTATTGCTCTAGGCCGTGAACAAATTGTCTCGGTTTATACTCAAGATATAAATGTTGTGCCGGTTGCCATGTATTTGCTCTGGTTTGCAATGGCATATCAATTAATGGATGCCCTACAAGTTAGCGCTGCCGGCTGTTTAAGAGGTATGCAAGATACTCAGGCACCGATGTGGATCACCTTAATGGCGTATTGGGTAATTGCTTTTCCAATCGGTCTTTATTTAGCGCGTTATACCGATTGGGGCGTAGCTGGTGTGTGGTTAGGTTTAATTATTGGTTTAAGTATTGCCTGTGTTTTATTGCTCTCACGACTCTATTTGAATACCAAACGTTTAAGTCAAACCTAATAAAAAAGCCGATGAAACATCGGCTTTTTTTATTTTATGCAGTCTTTGCCCGTGGGCTTGCTCCAATTTGCCAGACAAATGGTAAATCCGTACGGTTTACTTCCCAATCTCCAATCACCTTTTCTTTATAAATAAGCGGATTATGTGAAGACACAGTCCGAGCATTACGCCAGAAACGGTCAAGTTGTTTCACTTGGCTACTCGCCGATGCGCCTAAAGCATTAAATAACTGGCTTGTTAAATCGAGTACTAGATTAGAAATCACCACCTGCCCTTGTGCCGACTCAAGCTCGGCATCTACATTAAACTGGTGCTCTTTCACTTCGGATTCGGCAAAATGGCTTTCATAGGCTTTTTGCAGTGCCTCAGCGGTTTTTAAGGTAATTGCTTCACTTGCATACGCTTGAGCTGAGGCTTTGCCGACCACTTGTAAAACCTGTGGGTCGTGACGAACCAAGTCCCCATTACCATGACTAAAAATACGTTTACGTTCACGAATTTCCTGACTAAACGTCTCAACCGCGGCACGCGCAATACCCGTTAAAGTTGCAAGATGCACCACTTGATAAAAAGCGGTCTGATATTTAAAACGCTGGTCAAATGGAATGAGGTGTGAAGCTGGCAAATGAACCTGATGTACTTTTAAAGTACCACTGCCCGTTGTCTTTTGACCAAAACCATCCCAGTCATCAATCACGCTCACCCCTGTTTCATGGCGGTAAATAGCAGCAATCACATGACGGTCATTTACTTCATCGTAAGCAAATAAATCAATCCAGTCTGCAAAGATACTTCCTGTTGAATAGTACTTTTCGCCATTTACCACCAAGTTACCCGAAGCATCTTTAGTGACTCGTGTAACGACATCACCAATCTGTACGTTTCCAACTTCTGTCCACGCATTCCCGACTAAATCACCTTGTACGAAACGCTGAAACCAGACTTCCTGAGAATGCTCTTTATGAGCAACCAAGCGGTCTTCAACAAATGCGAAATGACCTCGTAAAGCTTGCACAATATTGGAGTCAGCTTCTGCTAACTCTGCCAAAAGCTGGAACAGTTGAGGTAATGAGACCCCATCTCCACCATATTTACGGGGTATTCGTACAGCACCCAACTTGGCTTCTTTTAACCACTGAATCGGTTCAAAAGGCAAGATTCGCTCTTTTTCCCGTTGAATTGCGCCTTGGGCAATTTTTTCAAAAATGGGACGGAACCTGTTTGCAACCTTTTCGTAATCAGCGCCTACTGACAGTTCTTCTAATTCAATTTGAGCTGTTGTCATCGTTATTCTCCTAATTTTGTTTTTTCTTTCAATTTAGCTCCATGCATGACGAGGCGGCTGAACTCCATTGAGATAATAGTTACCAACAATGTGATATTTCCAACGCACAGGGTCATGCAAAGTGTGGGTACGGGCATTGCGCCAGTGACGGTCAAGGTTGAGTTCAGATAAAGTAGAACGCGTACCCGACAACTCAAAAAGTTTATTGGCTGCCAAAATAGCAATTTCTGTGGTGAGTACTTTTGCCTCGGCAACCAATAGGGTGGCTTGGTTTACATGTTCTTCGGTGGTGTTGGCAATGGCCTGATCAATTGCATCTCCAGCCAAATCCAATACCGCTTCTGCTGCACGTAGTTTGATTTTTAGGTCACCAATATTTGCAATGGTGTAAGGGTCATCACTGGCTTTTTCCAGACCTGAATCAATCCATGCACGACTATGATTTTTGACATATTGAATTGTTTCTTCAATTGCACCACGCGCAATACCTGCATCGACCGCAGCCTGAATAAACTGAGAAATAGCACCTGCTGGTGTTGGGCGCTCAAATGCTTGGTAAATTGGAACTAAATATTCTTCACGTACTGGCACCTGATTCAGCTCTACCGTGCCGCTAGCTGTAGTACGTTGTCCAAAACCAGACCAGTCATTAATAATATTGACCCCAGATGTTTCACGTGGCACAAGTGCAGCATAAGGTTGCCCTAGTTCATTTACAGCAACAATTGGAATCCAATGTGCGAGCAAGGCACCCGTTGCAAAGAATTTCTTGCCATTAATTTCATAACCATGCTCGGTCTTTCGTAATGTGGTAGTGAGGTCTGCTACTGTCTTACTGTGTTTTTCGGAAAATGCATTCCCAAAACGAATTCCTCTTAACACCAAGTTAAAGAAGAACTGTTGCTGTTCAGGTTTCGCATCTAGTTTTAAATGTTCAATAAAAGCCAAGTGGTTTTGAGGCAACTGAGCAAGAGAAGGATCGACACTCGCAATTGTTTTGATCACTTCCGCTAAAGTTCGATACTTGACTTGCGCCCCACCAAATTGCTTAGGTACTGTAATGGCCCACAGGCCACTTTGTGAGAACTGTTGAATTTCATTTAAGGGTAAACGGCGCTCTCTATCTCGATCTGAGGCTTCTGTGGCAAATTCTTGAGCAAGTTGCTTGGCAATCTCTATTGCCTCTTCATCAGAACGAATAATATGTGCGTCTTTCGACTGCTCGAATACAGATAAAGGAACCGCTTGAGAGCGCCCATAGGACGAATTTAGACTGGTCATAACTTTTATTGTCTCTATTTCTTATTTAACATGCCCTTCACCTTAGCACTAAAAAAACAGTGACTTTATAGATATTAAAGCTTTGTTTATGAAATGAATTTTCAAAAGCTTTTCATATTTTTTACTATAAAAATAACATTTTGTTTTTCGAAAATTTTCTTACAGGAGATAAACAATTTCTTATAGGCTTTTTAAGTTTTGTCACCTATGATCAAACCTAGGCAATATTATGTTGTAGTCAATGAGGTATCGAAGATATGGCAAAGAATGCAAGTTCACCTGGCAAACGATTTATGAAACTTGCAGGAATGACCGCGAGCATTGCAACAAAAACCGTTTCTAACTCGATTCGAAACCTGACTGCGGATGAAGATCAGAAACTGGCTGCAAAAACTAAATTATTTCAAGATATCGGACTTCAAATTGCAGACACCTTGGGAGAAATGAAAGGTGCGGTCATGAAGGTCGGACAAATTGCATCGCAATATAAAGATATCTTCCCACCCGAAGTCGCCAAAGCGATATCAAAACTACAACGCCAAGCTCCAGCTATGCCTTTTGCAGCGATTCAGCAACAAGTTGAACGTGAGCTTGGCAAACCACTGAATGTTGCCTTTAAATCTTTTGAACAAGAACCTTTTGCTGCTGCATCGATTGGGCAAGTTCACAAAGCTGTTCTGCCAAGTGGCGAACAAGTTGTGGTTAAAGTTCAATATCCCGGTGTTGATGAAGCCTGTGAAAGTGACTTAAAACAAGTACGTTTAGCCCTTCGCTTAATGGGTGTACTTAAGATTGATAAAAAGCTACAAGATCAGCTTTTTGCAGAGATTCAAGATAGTCTATCAGCAGAACTTAACTATGAAATCGAAGCTCAAAATCTTGAGGTCTTTAAAACTTTTCATAGTAAATTAGACGACAAAATTATTATCCCGACTGTTTATAAAGATTACTCTTCAAGACGTATTTTAACCTTAAGCCTTGAACAAGGTGACAGCATTGAAACTGCTAGTTCTTGGCCTATCGAAATTCGAAACACAATTGGCCGTCGTCTAATCCGCGCTTTAGGTCAAGAAATGTTCTTTTTAAAACGTTTCCACTGTGACCCCCACCCAGGTAACTTTGCCTTCCGCCAAGATGGTAGTGTGATTATTTATGACTATGGCAGTGTTAAAACACTTTCCAATGAAATTGTGTATAGTTTCAAACGACTGGTGAATGCAGCTCGCCATGAAGATATCGATTTAATTGAAACAGAATTACTCGAACTACATTCACTAGCAGAAAAAGGTAAATTCCCGAGCGATCTTTATAAACTCTGGATTGAAGTGTTGTTGCGTCCACTTACCACAACCTATGATTTTGCAGAGAATTCATCCCATCATGATGGCATGTTACTCGTGAAAAAGTCTTTAAAATATTGGGATGTCTTTAAACCTTCACCAGATACATTAATGGTTAATAGAACCATTTCAGGACACTACTGGAACCTCATTCACTTAAAAGTACATGACAATCTAAACGATCTATTTGAAGAGCTTGTACCACCTTCTAACTAACTTAATTTACTTATCAATGTAGCCTTTTTAGGGTTACATTGACTTATTAATTGTTATGTTATAACATTTCTTTAATCAAAAATAATTTAGGACAATCTCTCATGCGTAAAGATATTCATCCTGCTTATCAACAAGTGTTATTTCATGACACCAATGCAGACGTGTACTTCTTAATTGGTAGTACCATTCAGACGAAACAAACCAAAGAATATCAAGGACAAGTCTATCCTTATGTGACTCTTGATATTTCAAGTGCATCACACCCGTTCTATACAGGTGAAGTACGTCAAGCAAGTAATGAAGGGCGTGTTGCAAGCTTTAACAAACGCTTCGCCCGCTTCAATCGTAAAAGTTAATCTTACGTTAAGTTTTAACCAATACACTTAAATCATTGGAAGCCTAAGACTCATCTCCTCCACTTAGGCTTCTTTTTTTATGTGGATTTTTTCTATATTTTTTTCAGTTGTGTATAAACTAAAACTTATCCACATCTTGTCTAAAAAATATTCTCAATTTTCCAAATATCCCATCATTTTTTTATAGCTCCCACGCTTTCAAAGCGTGTATTCGATGCTATGCTTAAGCCCCATTTGTTAGGAAGTTTAAGATTATGGCACAAGAGTTACTTGCCCAATTACAAGCAGGCACAGCAAAATTTTCAGACGTTTTAGCTTATATTGAAGCACGCTACCAACATACTCCAACAGCTTTTCAAAATGGCGCACAGCATAACGCTGCAACTGAAAATCAAGGCAGTGCAAAAGTTTTCTCTTTTGCCAAGTTACAAGGTTTAGACCAAGCACAAACTTTAAGTTTATTTGCAGAGCACTACGCATCTGTATTGGCTACCCCAGAGGGAACTGACCACCAAAATATACGTCAGTTTATGCAAAATGGTTGGGATGGTGTGAAGTTTGAAGGTCAGGCTTTAACTGAAAAGTAATTAAGAATTTGTGAATACACGAGGGAGTCTTACCGTTTATTCTCAAATGAAAGTAGCTAATTCTGTTACTTTGGTTTTGCCCAAAGTAACCAAAGGCATTTGTCATCAACAGAACCTGTTCCCTGTTTACACTTATCAACTATCTTGCAAAAACAAGATATAGCTGATTTCAGTCAGGCTGTTGATGACTTTAACGCGTATCAAATCCCAAAAATAAATCAGAAGTTTTTAATTCGTCATTTACTATCGTGACAAGCGGCATGGATGCCGCTGTTTTGCTGTGCTACATGAATGTAGCATCAGCGAAACAGAAGATTTTTGCTTACTTTTGATCTTTCAAAAGTAAGGTATGCCTATACAAATGCTCTTTGAGAATATCGTAAAACGGAGGCCGTGCCGTATATCTCGCTCCTTAAACATCCCAATAATCAGTTGCCCGCTACCCAATAATAAGTCGCCAACCCCAAACACGTAAAAATTAAAGACCCAATTAAATGAATAGAAATGGCCAACATCGCCATTCCCCACTTACCACTTTGCAATAAGGTGACGATCTCAATTGAGAAAGTTGAGAATGTAGTTAAAGCACCACAAAAACCTGTGATTACGAAAAGTTTATAGTTCGGACTTAAATCACTATGAGCAAAATAAGCCATCGCAAAACCAATAATAAAGCCACCGACCAAATTAACAGTAACAGTACCCAACGGAATTTGCGGATAAATCGGGTTGAGTTTTAAACCTAAAAGCCAACGCAACCACGCCCCGAGCACTGAACCTAAGGCAATTGAAAGTAAAGGATAATACATAGGACCATCCCTTTAGTGAGATGCTAAAAGAGCAAACAAAAATGATGGGAAATGTGACATGGCGCACTCCAAAAATAAGCAGAGTACGCAATAACCTACGTACCCAGCGTTATAAATACATGAGGGTAACGTAGGCATCATTAGCCAATACGGCGGTTTTTCAAGGGAGGAATGCCATCTCCCTGTTTTAAGTATATTAAATCATCTACAATTTGATTAAAACATACTTTTTAAATCATGGACGTTCATCATATTGCGGTAAATCGTCATGAATGCATTCCCACTCTGCCTTTGAAGCAGCAAAAATATGCATTGTCGGCTTTTGGTCTAATGGTGTATCTAGTGTCCCAATTCTTAAACGATACAGTTCAGGCTGAGCATCACGCGAGCTAATAAGCGGTGAACCACATTCGCTACAAAACCAACGGTACACACCATTCACAGCAAATTTTTTGATAAGGTCTTCACCTTGCGTAATTTTAAAATCTGCACTCTTGATAGGAGCATTCGTTGCAAATGCTGTTCCATTGGATTTTCGGCAGCGTTGACAATGGCATTGGATAATATCTCCGATATCGCCTTTAATTTCATAGCGAATACCCTGACATAAACAACTTCCCTGATAGACTGGCGATGCTTGAGACATACGATTCCGACTCCTATTATTATTGATCGCTCAAAAATAACACTTTTCACATATCAAACATAGCACCGAATTCGTTGTTATTTCTCTAAGAATGAATGTACACCTTCACCAGCTGCTCGTCCCGTAGCAAAGCATGCTGTCAGCAAATATCCCCCTGTAGGAGCATCCCAATCCAGCATTTCGCCACAGCAAAAAACACCTGAAGTTTGTTTCAGCTCTAAACTTTCAGTTAATGCATCTTGCTTAACACCACCAGCACAGCTAATCGCTTCTTCAATAGGCCTAAAGCCATCTAACTTAATTTGAAGTGCTTTCATTTTTTGCGCCATCGTCTCTGGTTGACTCCATAGTGCTTTATCAACTACTTCTCTAATTAAGTTAATTTTAGCTGTGTCTAAGCCTGCTTTACGCCAGATATTGGTGAGAGATTGTTTTTTACTAGCCTGTAACTTTTTAACTAACTGTGTAAGCTCTACATCAGGCAATAAATCTAAAAATAGATTTAAGCTTTTTCCTTGTTTTTGTTGTTCTCTTAAGGCACGTCCGAGTTTATAAATGACCCCACTTTCTAAACCGTAGTGAGTAATCACAATATCTCCATGAGCAACTTGGCTAGGTTCAACCCACGCATTGATACGCTTTAAAGGCTCACCAAAACAGCTTTCCATAAAAGCTGACCAAGTATGCAATACCCCTGCATTACTTGCTTGAAAAGGTTCAATACTAGATTGATCCATCCATTGTTGCCAAGCACCATCACTGCCTAATTGAGACCAAGATACAGCCCCACAAGCCAACACGACTGCATCGTATTGCTGGGTAAAGGTTTCAGTATTCTGTTTATTTTGGTTTTCTAAAGTCACTGTTGTACCATGCAAATTAATACAACGATGACGATAAAAGAATTTAACCTGCTGTTCTGCTAAACGTTTTAGCCAAGCGCGAAGTAAAGGAGCAGCTTTCATTTCAACAGGAAAAATACGACCGGAACTACCCACATACGAGTCTATTCCCAATCCTTTCATCCAGTTCTGAATCCAGACTGCATCCCATTTTTCAACCCACGGTTTGAGCCATTCTGCATGGTCATAACGCTCAATGAACTGGGCTAACGGTTCAGCATGTGAGATATTTAGCCCTGTTTTACCTGCCATCAAAAACTTACGCGCAGCCGAAGGTTTTTGCTCAAACACATCAATTTCATAAGCATACTGGCTCAGCACCTCCGCGGCCATTAAACCAGCCGGACCCGCACCAATAATGGCAATCCGCTTATTCGCCATACACTTGCCCTTGGAGTGGCACAAAATCATCAAAACGAGTTTTATAACCTTCAGGCTTGGTCATAATGAGCTGCTGACAAAGCTCGCCACGCTCTAAATATTTAATTTCAAAATGAGTACGTGCAGAAGTTTGCGCAATTTTTTCTTTTTGATAAGGCAGCTTCCACACATTTAATAACTGTTGTTCAGCTTCTTCAATATATTCAGGAATATTACTTGCCAATGTAATCGTTCCACCTGTTTTCAGACGTGATAACAGGAACTCAAAAAATGGCATGTTCAACCAGCGTTGTGCCGGATTATGTGGTTCTGGGTTCGGATAGAGGATAAAGAAATGTTCTACTTGAGCAGGATATAGAGCATGTACAACCCAAGGTAAAGCATCTGCATGTACAGGCACCAAGTTGTCTCGTGGTTCCAAACCATGCTGCTTTTGCATGGCCAAGAATTTTTCTCTAGTTCGTTCAATTGCATATAACGTGTGCTGAGGATTTTGCCCACTAAATAGCAAAGCATGTTTACCTTTGCCTGCCCCAATTTCTACACAAATCGGAGTATTTTCAATTGGGGTAAAATCGCGAGGCGCTTGCATACGTTGTGCTTGAAATTGACGAATCTGCATAATCACATCAAACTAAATAAAAATCGGCACAAGTCTAACAAGTCACCTGACTTTTGCCTAATCTATTTCTCTTCACTTTGAGGTTACTGCTTTATGCCACGTACATTTCCCTGCCCACGCTGTGGTGAACCAAGTGTTTGGGAAGGTAATGAATTTCGCCCGTTTTGTTCTGAACGTTGCAAACTTATTGATTTAGGCGCTTGGGCAAACGATGAATATAGACTGCCTACCCAAGATGCTCCTCAGCAAGACAAGGGTAGTCAGCATGAAGATGATTATGAGGATTAACCCGCTTTACCTGCGACAAACGGGTTAAATTGTTTTTCATAGCCAATGGTACTCATTGGTCCATGCCCTGAAATAAACTGGGTTTCATCTGGTAAGCTAAAACACTCACGTTGAATTGATTCAATCAGTTGATCATGATTACCACGTGGAAAATCTGTTCTTCCAATTGAGCCTTTAAACAGGACATCGCCAGTCCAGAGTAAACCATGATTCTTGTTATAGAACATGACGTGACCTGGTGTATGTCCTGGTGCAAAACGTACCTCAAACTCATCTTCACTCAGTTTTAGCACTTCACCGCCTTCAAGCCATTGATCGACTTTCACTGGCTGTGGAATTGGAAAGCCATAACGTGCCGAAACTTCCTGAATCATATCTAGCCAGAACTGATCTTCTTTATGCGGACCAACAACAGGAATACTCCACTCTTTTGCGAGTTCACCTACAGCCCCAGCGTGATCTAAATGCCCATGAGTAAGCCATAACGCCTTTACTTTTAAACCTAAGGCTTCTACTTCTTTCTTCAAAACAGCAGCATCACCGCCTGCATCAATCAAAACTGCTTCTTTTGTTTCACTGTCCCAAACCAAAGAACAATTTTGAGCAAAAGCAGTAACTGGAACAATTTTGACTTGCAGCATAAGAACCTCTGGCTAAAACGCAATTAACGGTGGGCTAAGGTATGGGTAAGGGCATCAAGATTAGCCTGAACTAAACCTGCAAGCAAATCAATATGCGCTTGATCACTGTTTAAAGCAGGGATGTAAGCATAGCTACCACCACCAGCTTGCTGAAATAACTCAGCATTTTGAATAGCGAGCTCTTCAAGCGTTTCCAAGCAGTCAGCAGAAAAAGCTGGACTTAAGACTTGAACAGACTTAACGCCCTGCTTCGCCCAATCTTGTAAAAGTTGATCAGTATAAGGTTTCACCCATTCTTGTTTGCCAAAACGTGATTGGAAACTAATTGCCCATTCATCATCTTTTAAATGTAAAGCTTCAGCGACTAACTTTGCGGTAATACGACAACGGTCCGCATAAGGGTCGCCTTTATCTGCATAAGGCTGTGGAATACCATGAAATGACATCAACAGCTTTTCAGGTTTTCCATGTTGCTCTTGGTAAACTAGAACACTTTCTGCCAATGCCTGAATGAACATTGGATGTTGATAATAATCTTTAATAATGGTCAGACCCGGCAAATTTCGCTGAGTAGGAATCCACTTAGCAAATGCGTCGTATAACGGTGCTGTAGAAGTGGCTGAATATTGAGGAAATAAAGGCAGTAAAATGACATGCTCTTGTGGATGAGCCGACAATTTTTCTAAAACTGCATCAATACCCGGATTACCATAAGTCATAGCGGGCAACACAGTTAAATCAAACTGTTTATTTTCACGCTCTAAATAAGCCTGCACACGTTGAGTTTGCTCAAATACAATCTCACGCATTGGTGAATCGGTAGACCATACCGAAGCATAGGCATGCGCTACTCTTTTTGGGCGAAAAGGTAAAACAAACAGATTTAAAATAATCCACCAAATGAATTTTGGAATTTCAATTACACGTGGATCAGATAAAAACTGCTTTAAAAAACGGCGCACCGCTGGGACAGTTGCCTCATCCGGTGTGCCTAAATTCGCTAAAATGACAGTAACTTTCGGTTTTTGTTCAAACGACATGTGTAAATGCCTTTCAGTTCATCTTATGACACTAATGTAACAGCTTTCATGGTCATATCTAAATTGAATCGCTCTAAGCTTTTAATCGAGTACTCCGATGATTCCATTTATAACTGAGCAAGAGCTTTTGGGCTTTGGTCGTTACTTTCCATAAACTATGTTGTTGATCAATCTTGGTTGGAACAATCCAGCCTTGTGATTGCATTTGCTTTTTAATACAAAACAGGGCTTTATGATTAATTTGTGCACCTGCCACTGCATGTGCTCTAGGCAACTCTTGGCGAGCGTCTTCTAACCCGTCCTGATTTAAATACTCATTGAGGCAAGTCCCAAAGTTCTCTTCTGGCATGGCTGTCTCAAAATGTTTAGCCAAAATACTTAACAGTTGAGACCAAGTCATTTGTCTCTGGCGCTTAAGCTCTTTAAAGTTGCCATCTTGAAAAGCCTGAATTTGATATTCAAAAGCAAAAACATCTTGCGGTGCTACTTCATTTGCTTGAATTGATGACTCTGATAACTGTTGTTCTAATTGTAAAATTTTACTTTTTAATCGGTTAATTTCATCTTCCAAATGATGCGCTTGGCGTGCAGGCACCCAACCTTGTCCCATATATTGTTCAACCATTAAAGGCATATTTAAACGGACAGCAAGTTCTAAATCACGTGGGCTTTTAAAATAAAAAATATGATTCGCTTCATATAATAACTTTTTTCGGAATGCTAGAAATTTCTCTTTAAGCTGCGGATGGGCCTCTTGTAAATGTATATCACGACTTTCAGGTTGTTCATGCATAAAAACGACAATGGGCTTCGCGCGACTTAACGCATATTCATACTCTAAAGAAAAATAACTCGCCCCTGAAATTGATTGCTCCCCATACTGACTACCCAGCAGCAAAACAACATAATCCGACTCATCAATTTGCCGACGGGCAAGCGTCGTTGTTAGAGGATTTCTATATTCTAACCCCCAAGCAAAAAATCCCATATTGACTAAAGTTTGGGAAAGAACCATACGCTCAGGTTGCATCTCGCGACCTGAGGTTGAAATAAAAATCTGATAGCGTGTATCGAGCATAGCAATACCCTTATCGTCCCATAATCTTGATATGGCCTGAATCAGCCAAGATTATGAACCGCCCCAAATAAGAAAAATAAATATAAAAAAACGCTTTCTTCTGAATGCTTACAATAGAGCTCAACTCAGATTGTGCAGCGTCCATGTCAATTCTTGTGGAATCATATTTTGTAAAACAGGTTGTAATGCATCTGCATTATTACCACTTACATAACATTCAATACGTGCAACATTCTGACGCATTTGGTCACATAATAACTCATTTTTTATTAAAATACGGGCTGTTTGTCGGGCAACTGCCAATCCCGAATCAACCAGTGTGAATTGGTTATCAAAAAGATAATGAATGGCTTCATTTAAAAAAGGATAGTGCGTACAACCAAGTACCAAATAGTCCGCGCCTTGCTCAACTGCAGGTTGTAAAACTTCTCTTAATGCATTTAAACAAGCAGGGCTCATTTGCTGCCCTGCTTCTACACAAGGGACAAGCTCTAAACTCGTTAGAGTCATCACTTTAACACCCGCTGGAACAGCAAACTTTTCGACAACATCCTTAATGAGTTGTCCACGAAAAGTAGCTGGTGTCGCCAATACTGCAACCACTTTAGAACGAGTTTGTAATACTGCAGGTTTTAGTGCCGGTACCAAGCCAACAATCGGGAAGTGTTCGCCATAATGTTCTCGTAAATGATCAAGGCTAAATGCGGAAGCCGTATTACAAGCTACGACCGCAATTTTACAACCCTGACGATATAACCAGTCGACGGCACGAGCCGTTAGCTCTCTGATTTCTTCATCAGAGCGAGGACCATACGGAACATAGGCTGTATCTGCATAATACACAATACGTTCGTTTGGCAAATATTTGGCAATTTCTGCTGCAACCGACATACCTCCAATACCTGAATCAAAAATACCAATTGGGGCATCTGCTAATGCTTTAGGCATAGGTTCTAATTCAGTAAATAAAGGTTGTATGGCTGTCATGGCAGTACTAGAGAGTGTCGGAAAATTTCACTCTATAAAGCTTAAACCTCAAGTGCCTAATTGCAAGTGCAAATTACCACTTTTTAACTGCAAAATGGTTTCGCCTTTATCATTTTCGACCAGTGTTCCATAGTTCACGAGATGATAGAAAGCCTGACGTTGAATAAGCGCATTAATACCAAATCGAACATGGACATAAGGACGTAACTCTCCTGCATATTCCCGCATAAAAATCGGGTGTTCTGCATCAACTAAAATCACATCCTGATTGGTCGTCGTCAGTTGTAGAAACTCATCACCTGAAATTTCAATCTGATCTACCTGATTGACTAATAAAGGTTCATCTTCAACTTCGATTTCAATTTGTTCTACAGGGGTTTTCAGGTAGAATTTACCCTCTTCTTTCCATAGGACTTTGGTAAACAAATCCAATAGGGCTTGGCGCTTGATTAATTGACCTTCGTGCCACCATTCTCCATTGGCTTTCACCGTTAAATCCATTTTACCGCAATGCTTTGGATGCCATTGCTCTAAAGGTGGGATTGACCTTTTGTGACTTTGCTGTACACCTTTTAAGTATTGTGCAATGTTCATTAAGTTTTTATCATCAGATAACGGTATTTTTCCCATATCCGATGGGGAATTATTTTGATTTACCATAGTTTATGCCTTGCTGACGAAAAAATATGACGACTCAGCCAATTGGCTAGATCATGGTTTAAAACTATACTAGCCCAAACGATAAAAGGCACAATAGCATATTTGCGCCTATGGATTAAAACACTCACGGCAGCACCGGATGATCTGACATTACGGTTGCCACCTTTAAGTATTGAGGAGTCCTACATGGAACACATCGAACGTGAATCGATGGAGTTTGACGTTGTCATCGTAGGTGCAGGACCTGCAGGTCTATCTGCTGCGATTAAGATCCGTCAATTAGCGATTGAAAATAACTTACCCGATCTTTCAGTTTGTGTAGTTGAAAAAGGCTCTGAAGTAGGTGCGCATATCTTATCTGGTGCTGTACTTGAACCGCGTGCTATTAATGAACTTTTCCCGAACTGGAAAGAAGAAGGTGCGCCTCTTAACGTACCTGTAACTGAAGACAAAACATTCTTCTTGCTTTCAGAAACTACCTCTAAAGAAGCACCTCACTGGATGGTTCCTAAAACCATGCACAATGACGGGAACTATGTTATCTCGCTAGGTAACGTTGTTCGCTGGTTAGGTCAAAAAGCTGAAGAATTAGAAGTTTCTATCTTCCCTGGCTTTGCTGCATCTGAAGTGCTTTACCATGAAGACGGTACTGTAAAAGGTATTCAAACTGGTGACATGGGTATTGGTAAAGATGGCGAGCCTACACATAACTTTACTCCGGGTTATGAACTTCACGCTAAATACACTCTCTTTGCTGAAGGCTGCCGTGGCCACTTAGGTAAACGCCTAATTGCAAAATATAATCTTGATAAAGATGCAGATCCACAACATTACGGGATCGGGATTAAAGAACTTTGGGAAATCGACCCAGCAAAACATAAACCGGGTCTAGTGATGCACGGTGCTGGTTGGCCATTGTCTGAAACTGGTTCTTCGGGTGGTTGGTGGTTATACCACGCTGAAAACAATCAAGTGACTTTGGGTATGATTGTGGACTTGTCTTATGAAAATCCACACATGTACCCATTCATGGAAATGCAGCGCTGGAAAACTCATCCACTCATCAAACAGTATTTAGAAGGTGGCAAACGTATTTCTTATGGCGCACGTGCTGTAGTGAAAGGCGGTTTCAACTCTTTACCTAAATTGACTTTCCCGGGTGGTTGCTTAATTGGTGATGATGCAGGTTTCTTAAACTTTGCGAAAATCAAAGGCTCACACACTGCCATGAAATCAGGCATGTTATGTGGTGAAGCTGTATTTGAAGCAATTGCTGCCGGAGTTGAAAAAGGTGGTGATCTTGCGGTTGCTCGTGTAACCGAAGGCGAAGATTTATTCGTTAAAGAATTAACTTCTTACACAGACAAATTTAACAACAGCTGGTTAAAAGAAGAGCTTTATAACGCTCGTAACTTTGGCCCTGCAATGCATAAGTTTGGGCAATGGATTGGTGGTGCATTTAACTTTATTGATCAAAACGTCTTTAAAGTACCATTCACTTTACATGACTTGAAACAAGACTTCGCTGTATTGAAAACTGTTGATGCAACGAGCTTCAAGCCAACTTATCCAAAACCAGATGGTAAACTGACATTTGACCGTTTATCTTCTGTGTTTATCTCAAACACTGTACACGAAGAAAACCAGCCAGCTCACTTGAAGCTTACTGATCCTTCAATTCCAGTGAATGTGAACTTACCGAAATGGGATGAGCCTGCTCAGCGCTATTGCCCTGCTGGTGTTTACGAAATCATGGAAAATGATGACGGCTCTAAACGCTTCCAGATTAACGCAGCGAACTGTGTTCACTGTAAGACCTGTGATATTAAAGACCCATCTCAAAATATTACTTGGGTAACACCTGAGGGCGGCGGTGGTCCGAATTACCCTAACATGTAATTCCTTGCGCCGCTTTAGCTGCGGCTCATATCCTAAGATATAAAAAAAAGCCCCGATTATTCGGGGCTTTTTTTATTGGAATCCGCTTATTCAAAAGGAGGTATTTTTGCTACGTTTAAATTAAGATTCCTTTTGTAGAAAATAAATGTGCCTAATAAAAATAAGCCGAGAAAACCAAAGTTTCGCGCTAAATCGAAGTACCAAACTGATTTACCAAATAATAAATCGAGAATTAGTAAAAACCCCATAAACCTTGTGTGTAAGAT
The DNA here is from genome assembly GCF_003940475.1 of Acinetobacter sp. FDAARGOS_559. NCBI lineage: Bacteria > Pseudomonadati > Pseudomonadota > Gammaproteobacteria > Moraxellales > Moraxellaceae > Acinetobacter > Acinetobacter sp. FDAARGOS_559. The sequence goes on along the minus strand of NZ_RKJG01000005.1, from coordinate 2,825,922 downwards.
CAAACTCATTTTAACTTTAGGTTCAGGAGCAAAATGTGTATTGCTATAACCTAATATAACTGAACCAAGAGTAATCAAAATAAATAAAATTAAGATAGTAATATTCTCGGATAACCAAGAAACTTCAATACGTAACAAACCTGCAATACAGAAAAACCAAAGACATATAATTAAACTCTGTTTTACAAAATAATCATTCACTTTATAAAGGCATCTAAATATTTAGTTTTTAGAATTATATAACGATTCTTATTTGAAAAATATTATCATTTTAAATTAAAAATTAATTTCTAATAGAGCTTCTAATATGTGTGGGTAGAAGCTCTATTCTATTTTTTGTTGTTCTATCCTTTCTGTACCAGATAACGGTATTCTTTATGGTTCTGCTCATCTAGAACTTCTTCTTTTAATAGGAGTTCGTGTCCCAAATGCATACAAAACTTAGGGATATCCCAAGAAGTCGAAGGGTCAGTCGCCAACACTTCAACAACATCTCCTGATTTTGCTTTGCGAATCGCCTGGTGCAGCATCATGACAGGTTCCGGACAACGTAAACCACGCGTATTAAGTTGTACAGTAGGTGAAATAGGTTGTTCTGACATAACAAACTCGAACAAATAGAATTTTCATATTTTAGCATAAACCCATCACTGTCTTATGAACTGTAACTGGTGTTTACATAACAATATGTGTTTTGTCTTTTACTTTGTTTTATAGATGCATAAGGGCTTTTTCTTCGGTATGATCAGTGTATTCATTTGATACATTGAGTCTTTAGGAAAGATCATGCAAGAGGAACCGAGTCCGTCGTGGGGAATGCGAGGCTTACGAAAGTGGTTAGGTACAGCGCCAGAAACCCGAGATGAATTATTAAAACTAGTCCAAAATTCACGTCGTTTTTTAGAACCTGATACTGTTGCCATGCTTGAAGGTGTTCTTGACCTTCCTGCTACAAAAATTCGTGAAGTCATGACGCCACGAACAGCAATAATCAGTATGCAAGAAGATGATCAGTTACTTGATATTCTTCACGTATTGGTTGAGTCTGCTCACTCACGTTTTCCAGTTTTCTCAGCTGACCAGCCTGATAATGTTGTTGGTATTTTACTGGCAAAAGATTTACTACCATTTTTGACTGAACCAAATACTAAATTAGATATTGGCTCGCTCATGCGTCAGCCATTATTTGTGCCTGAAAGCGCACGTTCAGATCAAGTTCTTCGTATGCTTAAGCATACCCAGACCCATATCGCGATTGTGATTGATGAATATGGATCAACAGCGGGACTGGTCACGCTTGAAGATATTCTTGAAGAGATCGTTGGTGAAATTGAAGACGAACATGATACTGCGGATGAAGATGCACAGTATATTGTTCCAGATAACGACCATACAATAGCGAATGCATGGATGGTGCAGGCACTTACACCAATTGAACACTTCAACACTGTTTTAGATGCTGATTTTTCTGACGATGAAGTAGAAACTGTCGGCGGTTTATTGCTTCAAGAAATTGGTCTAGTTAGTGATTTACAAGGTCAGACTGTTGAGCTTGGAAATTGGTTATTTACGATTGTTGAAGCAGATGCCCGCACTATTCATCTGATTCGAGCTGTACGTCAATGAGAGCATACTTTGAAAAGCTGTTAGATTCTTCGCAACAACAAAAACAGCTTCCTTTAATTTTTCCATTGCTCATTGCTTTATTTTCAGGTGCCGTGTTCAGTTTTGCACTGGCACCTTATTATTGGTGGTGGCTGGCAATTTTGTCTCCTGCCCTACTCTATGCGACATTGCATAACCGCTCAGCCAAACAAGCATTTGCAATTGGCTGGAGTTATGGTTTCGGTTTATGGTTTGTAGGGGCTTTCTGGCTCTATACGTCGATCCATGTATATGGCGATACCAATGCTTTTCTAAGCGTATGTATGATTGCTGTTATGGCCCTTGTAATGGGCTTATTTACAGCATTTCAGACATGGATTTATCGACGCTTCTTTCCTGAAACACCGCTGACTTTCGCCCCTCTCTGGATTATTTTTGAGTGGGCTAAAACTTGGGTATTTACCGGTTTCCCTTGGCTATTTGTAGGTTACGCTTTTACTGAACGTTTACTCGATGGTTATGCGCCGCTATTTGGTATTTATGCAATTTCCTTTGTAGTCATTGTATTAGCATGTGCTTTAGTTGAAGTTCTACGCAAACGTATTTTCTGGGTTATCCCTGCTGCCATATTAATTTTGGGTGCATGGGGAGCATCATATATACAGTTTGTACAACCTAAAGCTGCTAAACCACTTAGCGTTTCGCTCATTCAAGGTAACATTCCACAAGATTTAAAATGGCTAACCGAATATCAAGTTAGAACATTAGAAATTTATGCTGGTTTGACTCAATCTGAATGGGGCCGTGACCTCATTGTATGGCCTGAGTCTTCAATTCCACTCTTCCAAACCGACATTGAACCGTTTTTGGATGCAATGGATGCACAAGCTAAAAAGAACCATACCGCTTGGGTAACTGGCATTCCTTACTGGGATGTAACGAAATCGCATCAAGTCGGCAGCCCACTGTATTACAACAGTATTATGGCTTCTGGTAGCGATTCAAGCGGCCTTTATAAAAAGCAGCGCCTTGTTCCTTTTGGTGAATATATTCCGCTGTCAGGTTTGCTTTCTTGGGTTTTACCAGCCATGCAAAATGATATTAGCATGAGCGGTTTTACACGTGGTGAGAGTGATCAGAAACCACTTTTAATTAAAGGGCACGCGCTTGCGGCTGCAATTTGTTATGAAGTGGCTTACCCGAACCTGACACGTCGTAATGCAGAAGACAGCGACTTTTTGGTGACTGTATCTAACGATGCTTGGTTTACTGGAACAGCTGGCCCATGGCAACATTTACAAATGGTGCAGATGCGTGCGAAAGAAAATGGTCGCTGGTTTATTCGTGCAACTAACACAGGTGTAACAGCGTTTATTGATCAAAATGGTCATATCACCGAACAAGCACCGATTGATAAAGAGTTTGTCTTGAGAGGCGATTTACCAGCCATGCAAGGTCAAACTCTCTATAACCGTCTAGGTGATTATCCAATTTTAGGATTTGCAGTATTACTGCTGGTTTTAGGCTGGATCTATCGTCCACGTAAAGTAGATGTGTCTTACAAATCACGTCGCTAAATTATAATAACTTTGTACCCAGAGGCACTTCAAACTCTGGGATACAAAGTGCTACGTCCCCATCTGCATTATGAAACCCCGTCACCAAACATTCCGATTGGATAGGACCAATTTGTTTCTTAGGGAAATTCACTACCGCAACAACTAATTTACCAATCAAATCCTGCGGTTGATAAAGTTTAGTAATCTGTGCACTCGATTTACGTACACCCAATTCTTCACCAAAATCTACATGCAAAATATAGGCAGGTTTTCGCGCCTTTTCAAAAACCTCAGCTTGAATAATTTTACCAACGCGCAGTTCTACTTTTAAAAAGTCATTCCACTCGATTTGTTCCATTTCATATTTCTCATCTTCTTAAATTGCTGATTTGAATCATATAATATGTACAAATGAAGAAACACCCTGTTTTAAGTCCAGTTAAAAAATAAAACGTAGACGTTGAGTCTACGTTTTATTTAAAAATTCGTTTTTAAAATAAGATTAAAAAGCAATCGATAATTGCAAAGATAAATAAGCAACTAAACTCGATAAAAAAACCATCGGCACATAACGATAAGCTTTAAAAAGCAATTGTTCGTATTTAGAAGCCATCTGTTTAGTTTGCCATACACTCGTTTTTAATGCGGTAAAAAAGCTCACCATTAACCAAGCGCTTACAATACTTAAGGCAAAGAAACCAATCATGATTTGGCTACTTCCCTCAGTACTCAACCATAGCTTTAATGAAACTTCAGCAATAGGTAATAATGCTAAAATCAATAGGACAGATTTAAGCATCGCCCAATGAAACTGATTCAGCTCATCAAGTACGAGAAATGCTTTCATTTAATCTCTCCCATTCATTGAATAAAGTGCTTTTTATTTATTATGCAAAGCTTTTATTTAAATATATAGCTTATTTTCTCTTATATTTTAACTTTCTTGTAACTATTAAATATGGGAATAATTCTTATTTTAAATCTCAAATATAGATATTAACTTTTTTACTTTATTTTCAATGCATTATTATATTTTTATGATTAAGAAAGATTATCAATTCGGATTATTGTTTTATCTTATTAACCGAATCGATAATCTCTCTTACATTTTAATTAAGGCTGATAATAAATATCGGCATCGTTGCCTTCTCCGCCTTCTTTACCATCTGCACCAAATGAATATAGGTCAAAAGGATGGCCGTCTTTTCCAGGTACGACATATTGGATATCATTTTTCCAGCTATCTTTAGGATAACCACCTTTCACATAACCACCCGGCATCCAGTTTTTTGCTGTAGCAGGTTGATTAATAAGCGCATCTAAACCACCTTCTTGCATGGTTGGGAAATGCCCATTATCGAGCTTGTATTGATCTAAGGCACCCGCAACCCCTTTCAAGGTAATTTGAGTCGTATCAATTTTAGCTTTTTCACTACGGCCCATGACGTTCGGTACGATTAAAGCAGCCAACACGCCTAAGATTACAATCACGACCATAACTTCAATAAGGGTAAAGCCTGAGGCACGTTTCATTCGAGCACGGCTCGAACGTGTCGCAAGTCCGAAAGCACTTGAAGAGCAAACATCTGATACAGAGCTATGCTCGGAATGGCACGTTGGTTCAAACTGATTTGAAACCACAGATTCACTATGTTGTTTCATCGCTGTTTCGCTTTGAATATTTTTTACTTTCATCATTATCTCTAATATCAAAGTTATTAAATCATATTGTTCATATTTACGATTGGCAGCATAACCGCAATTACAATAACCAGTACGATGCTTGCCATTAACACCAGCATAAGCGGTTCAAGTAATGCCAATAAGGTTGAAATAAATGTCGTCACCTCGCGGTCTTGCATGGTCGACGCACGTTCAAGCATACGGTCAAGCTCACCTGATGCCTCACCACTTCGAATCATTTGTACCATCATTGGTGGGAAATAACCACTGCGCTCCAGTTGCGTACCGAGGTTACCGCCTTCGGTAACACGTTCAGCCGCTTGGGAAATTGAATCACGGATGACCCAGTTATTGGTCACAGCAGCACCAATCTTTAAGGCATCTACTAATGGCACGCCTGAACGAGTCAAAATAGATAAAGTACTGGCAAAGCGCGCAGCATTAATACCACGGGATAGTTTACCGAATAATGGCAATTTGAGTGTTAATCGATCAAAAGCATAATGTCCCGCAGTAGTTTTTAAAAAACGGACAAAAGCTACCACCCCTACAATTGCAAAAAGAATAATAAATACCCATGCATGACGGATAAAATCACTCGCTTTCATTAAAGCAACTGTAATCCATGGTAAGGCATCTTTGCTTTGATCGAAGGTTTTTACAATCTCTGGGACCACATAAGTCATTAATCCCATCACAATACCGAAAGACATCAGCATTAAAATGATTGGGTAAATCATGGCACCTTGAACTTTCTTTTGCATGGCAAAACGGTTCTCGGTGTAGTCTGATAGCTGATCTAAAATGAGATCTAAATGCCCCGAACGCTCACCTGCGGCAACAGTAGCAATATAAAGGTCAGGAAAACGCCCAGACTGTTGCATACCTTGTGCAAGTGAATGTCCTTCCAATACTTTTGAACGAACTGAGAGTAAAAGATTTTGCACATGCGCTTTTTCACTTTGTCTGCTCACGGCGCGGAGAGCTTCTTCTAAAGGAATTGCAGCAGCAACCAAAACCGAAAGCTGTCTGGTCATCAGTGCTAAATCGTAAGCACTAAACTTTTTTTGGAATAATCCGTGGCTTTGATGCTTATCTTTTTGTTCAACCGGGTCAACGCTAATCGGAGTCCATGCTTTATCGCGTAATTGTTGGCGAATCTGACGTGCCGAGTCTCCTTCAAGCACCCCCTTTTGCTGCTTCCCTGAAGCATCAATAGCAGTAAATTGATATGCAGGCATGGTAATGTTCTAATTTTCCAAAAATAATAGTCGCTGCTGTTGCATCTATGCTACGCAATCATTCATATTCATTCTATAGCCTGTGTAGAATACCCAAGTCCTCTTCACGACGCTATGCCGTTTTTTAAAATTGACGAAATGAGCCTCTATGACCATAACGCCAAAGCCTGATTCAGTTGTTTATCGTGTGCGTGTTGCCGTACCTGTGCATCTGTACGACACTTTTGACTATACACTCACCAAAGCACAATATGAACGGGCTCAAGTAGGTTCACGCGTCGCAATTTCATTTGGACGGCAAAACCTGATTGGTATCATTACTGAAAAAGTTGACCCACAAGAATCATTTACAGGTAACTTTCAGCTTAAGGCCATTTCTGAACTTTTAGATGATGAGCCTATTTTAGATGAACAAGTTTTAAATTTATTGACATGGTCAGCACAATATTACCAATTTCCGATTGGTGAGGTGATGCAGACTGCTTTACCTGCGTTATTGCGTCAGGGCAAACCCATGGATGTTTTATTTCATCTATGGAAAATCATTCCATGTGACAATGCCGAAGCTTTATTAAAACGCTCAATCAAACAGCAAGATGCTTATCAAATTTTAAAATTACATCCTGCCGGAACCACTGAAAATATTCTCAATTTAAGTGGTGTAGAAACTGCAACACTTAAAGCACTACAAAAGAAAGGTCTCGTAGACTGTACGCTTGAGCCTCATGACTTTAGTCCATCCCCTGTGCAATTGGCGCAAATGCCACTCACGCTCAATGAAGACCAAAAGAAGGCCACCCAGCACGTCCTTAATGCACAGCATCAATACCAAGCATTTTTACTAGATGGCTTAACTGGAAGTGGTAAAACCGAAGTTTATTTGCACATCATGCATGAGGTGCTAAAGCAAGGTAAGCAAGTACTGGTGTTAGTGCCTGAAATTGGTTTAACCCCTCAAACTATTTCGCGCTTTAAGTCTCGTTTTAACTGCGACATTGCTTTATTACATTCGGGGTTAAATGACTCTAAACGCCTACAAGCATGGCAACAAGCACAGACTGGAAAGGCCTCTATTATTTTAGGAACACGTTCAGCCATTTATACCCCGCTGCCACGTTTGGGCCTGATCATTTTAGATGAAGAACACGACCTGTCTTATAAACAACAAGAAGGTTTCCGTTACCATGCTCGTGATGTCGCACTTTATCGAGGACATTTACAAGGCTGTCCTGTTCTTTTAGGTTCAGCAACTCCAAGCATTGACAGTTATCACTTAGTCGAAACTGGCAAGTTAACTGCACTTCAGCTGAACCAGCGTGCAGGCCATGCGCTTTTACCAAAAATGCATTTGATTGATCTTAAAATTGTCAAAAAACAGCATGGTATTAGTCAGCCTTTAATCGAACAGATTAAAAATACCCTAGCAAGAAAAGAACAAGTTTTAATTTTTTTAAACCGACGTGGTTATGCACCTGTTCTGGTCTGTGAAAGTTGTGGTTGGCAAGCGAATTGTCCGCATTGTGATGCGCATTTTACGTTGCACACTCAGCCCTACTCTTACTTACATTGCCACCACTGTGGCACAGTTCATCGCTTGCCAGACCACTGCCCTGAGTGTCAGCAAAAGAGCCTCAAAACTTTAGGTGCTGGCACAGCCAAGGTTGAAGAGCATTTACAAGAATTATTCCCAGATCATGATGTGATTCGGGTCGATCGTGACAGCACCAGCCGAGTCGGTAGCTGGCAAAAAATTTATGATCGCATTCAACAAAATAAACCTTCGATTTTGCTCGGTACGCAAATGTTGGCAAAAGGTCACCATTTTCCGCATGTGACTCTGGTTGCTATTTTAGACATCGATGCAGGTTTATTGAGTGTCGATATTCGGGCGCCAGAACGTACTGCTCAATTGATTGTACAAGTGGCTGGTCGTGCAGGTCGTGGAGAACACAAAGGTCATGTTTATTTACAAACATTAAGGCCAGATCATCCTTTACTCACCACACTCATCGAAAAAGATTATCGGGCAGTCGCGAAACAAACATTGGCTGAGCGTAAAGTTGCATTACTGCCGCCTTATCGCTATGCCGTACTTATACGCGCTGAATCGAAAGATCGCGACTATACCTTGCATTTTTTAAATGAAGCTGCCGAGCAACTTCGCCAAATAGCAGGTGATATTGTTGATATCTGGGGGCCAATTCCAGCACCAATGGAACGTAAAGCGGGACGTTACCGCGCACATATGGTGATTTTGTCTGCTGACCGCGCTCGTCTGCATTTTTACTTAAGACAATGGTGGGCTCAGTTGGTCCATGCGCCAAGACAGCATCAACTTAGACTCTCAATTGATGTTGACCCGCAAGAATTTAGTTAGATGATTTGAATATCATGGTGTGAAGAACACTTTTTCCCTTTACACTTAAAAAAGATCAATACATTCGGGGCAATGAATGTCATTCCTACTGCAAGCAACTATTTTTCTTGGAGCATCTCTGATTTTAGTCCCTTTGGGCAAACGCCTAGGGATTGCAACAGTTTTAGGTTATTTATTTACGGGCATACTTCTTGGCCCGAGTGTGTTAAATATTGCCCATGACCCTGAGGCCATTATGGAGTTGGCTGAATTTGGGGTCATTTTACTTATGTTCCTGATTGGTCTAGAGCTCCGCCCACAACGTTTGTGGGAAATGCGTGACTCCATATTCGTGATGGGAAGTTTACAAGTCGTGATTACGGGCATAATTCTTATGCTCACCGTATTGCTGCTATTTCAACAACACCTCGCTGCCAGCTTTGTGATTGGTTTTGCGCTTGCACTGTCTTCTACGGCCTTTGTATTACAACTTCTGACAGAGAAGCAACAACTCAATACCACCTATGGTCAGCAATCTTTTTCAATCTTGCTTTTCCAAGACATTGCAGCAATTCCATTACTTGCGGTGATTCCTCTTCTGGCAGGAACCGAATCTACCCATCATGGTATTGCTTATTTTGCAGCCATCATCGCGACGTTTACCGGCTTGTTCCTATTTAGCCGTTATGTCATGCGCCCATTTTTCCGTTTTGTCGCCAAGAGTGGTGCGACTGAACTGATTACGGCTGTAGGGTTATTTATTATTCTTGCCGTTGTGTTACTGATGGACACTTTAGGCATTAGTACAACATTAGGTGCTTTCCTTACCGGGGTCCTTTTAGCCGACTCAGAATTCCGTCATGAGCTTGAAGCGAGTATTGCCCCGTTTAAAGGGCTCTTACTTGGCTTATTCTTTATGACCGTAGGTATGACGACACAATTGTCGTTACTGATTGAAATGCCTTGGCTCATTATTGGTGGAGCAATCGGCCTACTCGTCATCAAAACCCTCGTTTTAACTGCCATTGCCCGCTATAAAAAGTACAGTTGGAACAATAGCTTGTTACTCGGGACTTGCTTGGCTCAAGGCGGTGAATTCGCTTTTGTAATTTTAAGCCTAGCAAAAAGTGAAAAGATTTTAACGGATGCCTTATTAGAGCCTGTCACGTTGATTGTGACCTTATCAATGGTCCTTACCCCAGTAATTTACTGGATTATGGCCTGTAAGATCATTCCCCTTTTTCATAAAGAATTGCCACCTGAATATGATGAGATTCCTCAGCAAGATAATCCAATTATCATTGCTGGTTTTGGGCGCTTTGGACAAATTATTGCGCGTATTGCCCGCTTACAGCACTTAGGATTTACCGCCATCGATAATAATCTTCATCAAGTGGACTTTGTTCGACGTTACGGCGGTAAGCTCTATTATGGTGATGTCACCCAGCCTGACTTACTCCGCTCAGCAGGCATTGAAAAAGCGAAAGTATTTATTTTAGCAATTGATGATGTCGAAGATTCTATGAATGTCGCACGTCATCTCAGATTGAACTATCCAAACCTAAAATTACTGGCTCGTGCTCGTGACCGCCACCATGTGCACCTATTAAGAGACTTAGGTGTTGAACATATTTGGCGTGAAACCTATTTATCATCATTAGGTATGGCTTATCGTGCTTTACGCGAACTCGGTATTTCCGATGAACAAGCTTATAACAATATCGAAATCTTTCGGGATTATGATGAGAAATTACTCATACAGCAGCAAAGCATTTATACCGATGAACAAAAGGTTTTTGAAACCCATCGTAATGCTCTGGCAGAACTTGAACACCTATTTGAAAGCGATGCTCAACAAGCCACATCGAAGCACGACGTTAACTTAAAGCGTCATTTACAACCAAATCGTATCGACATTACACGAGATCACGAAGAATAACTTGAGATTTCGCAAAATGGCTATATTAAGGACTTATTCACATTGCCTAAATGATTGCGACAATCGGTACAAGAGTTGCCGTTGTCCTGCTTGCAGCTTCGCTGCATTCCCTAAGCCTGATTAAACCGAAATTGTTATAATCTGCTTAGGGCCCTGGAGAATATTATGTCTGATTTACGCCAACGCTTTTATATAGAGGACTTTCCTGTTCGCGGTGAAGTGGTTCATCTAGAAGAAGCATTAAAAACTATTTTAGCTCAACGCGACTACATGCCTGCGGTTCAAATTCTATTAGGCGAGATGTTGAGCGCTACAGCATTACTTGCGAGTACTTTAAAAATCAAAGGTCGTATCAGCTTGCAAATCCAGGCTAACGGCTCTTTCAAATGGGCTATGGCAGAATGTAACCATTTAGGCGAAGTTCGTGCTTTAGCAGACTACGAAACAGATCCACGTTTTGGTGAAGCAACAGATAGCAGCACTGTTTTAGCTGCTTTGGTTAACCCTGTTTTATTTATTAACATTGAACCTGAGCATGGTGAGCGTTATCAAGGGATTGTACCTCTTGATCAAGCAAATTTAGCTGGCTGTTTAATGCAGTACTATGACTTGTCTGCACAAATTCCAACTCGAATTGTACTGGCAAGCACCGCACAGCGCTCAGGTGGTTTGCTCATTCAGTTATTACCTCGTCATGATGAGGAAGAGCAAAAACTGGTTGATGAAGATTTATGGCCACGTTTAACCATGCTAACTGAAACGCTTAAGTCAGAAGAACTGACAGAGCTTTCAGCAAATGAGATTTTGTATCGTCTTTATAACGAAGAAGAAGTACGTTTACCAGAAGTTGAACACTTAAAATTTGGTTGTACTTGTTCTAAAGAACGCTGTGCCAAAGCCCTCATTCAAATTGGTGTTGATGCTGTTCATGAAACATTGGAAGCACAAAACCCGATTCAAATGGATTGCCAGTTCTGTAACACCCGTTATGAGTTTACTGCTGAAGAAGCACTGGGCCTGTTTGGTGAACATTTGAGTTAATCACCTACTTCATAAAAAGGCGGGTAATCCGCCTTTTTATTTATCTATAATTTTTTTGATGATAATTTTCAGCATGTTATTTTAAATCAGTTAATATGGGCTTACTTGATAACCCAATAAATAAGATGCTTATATCTCATGAATTATTTTGATTATTTTCTCTTTATTTTTAGTGTCATTATTATGATTGCGACCCCTGGCCCTGTCATGATTTTAGTGGCAAGTGCCGGACTTAAAGGTGGTTATAAAAAAGCACTGGAAACCATTTTTGGTACAAACCTTGCCTCTCTCGTTTTAATTTTTATTTCAGTACTCGTACTTAAAGGCGTATTGGGTATTAATGAAAACTATTTAAATATTATTCGTGTTTTAGGCTGCCTATATATTGGTTATTTGGGTTTTAGTATTCTCAAAGAAGTCATTCAAGCTCCTCATCCTGAAGCAATTCAAACCGTTTCTGCTCAAAATGGCGGTTTTAAAAAAGGCTTTTTAGTGGGTATTTCAAACCCTAAAGATATTATTTTCTTTTCAGCTTTCTTTCCGCAATTTGTTTCTATTTCACCTCATCTAGATTTAAGTTTAACTATTCTTACGCTGACATGGATAGTTTTAGACTTTTTAACGCTATCTTTAGTCTATATATTTTTCCGCCGCCTCTCGAACAGCCATTTATACCCGAAAATACTCGGTTTATGCGGTCTATTACTGTTAGTTATTGCCGTTTACGGTTTATATCAGACATTCATTTAAACAATGAGAGGCATAGCTCTCACCGTTCTATGTCTCTTTTATTTTGCTCGCCCTATTTCGCACGAGAACAACTCTTATACAATCTAGCTCATTGAAAGCTTTAAAAATCGTTTCATAATGAAATAAACAACACCATCGTGATAAAACATTATGGCCAAAAATTATTATGAAGAATTAGGGGTTAAACGAGAAGCCTCAGCTGATGAAATTAAAAAAGCGTATCGGAAATTAGCTCGTAAATATCATCCCGACATCAGCAAAGAAAAAGATGCAGAAGAAAAGATGCAGGCAATTAATGTTGCCTACGACACCCTAAGCAACCCAGAGAAAAAAGCTGAATACGACCAAATGTTAGACTACCCACAAGGTTTTAATGGTTTTGGTCAAGGGGCAGCTCAAGGTGGTTTCGATGGCGCCAGATTTTATCGTCAAGGTTTTACAGGCGGTGAGCAAGCAGACTTTAGTGGCTTTGAAGACTTATTTGGACGCTTTGGTGCAGGCTTTGGCGGTGGACAACAGCAATATCAAAGACAACAACGTAGTTATCGAGGTGAAGACCAGCATGCCAGCATAGAGGTCGATCTTGATATTGCTTACCATGGATCAACACAACATATCACACTGCAAATTCCAACCATCAATGCCTATGGTGAGCCAGAGGTTCAACGAAAAACCTTACAGGTAAAAATACCTAAAGGCATGAAAGAAGGACAGCAAATTCGCCTAAGTGGACAAGGACAAAGTGGTATTAATGGTGGTGCCAACGGCGATCTTTATATCGAGATTCAATATAAAGATACAGATCGTGTGCATGTCGAAGGCAGTGATGTATATTTGACTGTAGATGTAGCACCATGGGAAGCCGCATTAGGGCAAGGCATTGAAGTAAAAACACCTGCGGGACCTTTACACGTCAATTTACCTAAAAATGCAAAACAAGGACAACAGCTACGTTTAAAAGACAAAGGGATACCAAATAAAACGCCAGGCCATCTTTATTTAATTTTAAATATTGTATTCCCACCGGCGCATTCTGAAAAAGAAAAAGAAGCCTATCAGCAATTGGCAGAAGCCTTTGCTTCATTCGAACCTCGTTCATCTCATTAGGGAGCAAGATCATGACAACCATCCATTATCGAGAAATTGTATGTGACGGCCACACCTTTAGTGCTGAAGTCGTTGATGAACAATGTACATTTGACTTGCAACAGTTTGCTCAAGCCTGTGGTCAAAGCCCAGACTGGATTCTCCAGCTCATCGAGTACGATATTTTAGCGATTGATACACCACCTGAAAAACATCAGTTCATGGGTGAAGATGTTATTCGCGCTCGTAAAGCATATCGTTTGCAACGTGACTTTGACGCAAGCCTTGCAGCTGTTGCGGTGATGTTAGATTTGATTGATGAAGTGCAACAACTTAGAAAACAGTTGAAGCATTTTCATTGAGGAATAGCATTAATACAGCATAAAACCCTAGTTGAAATCTGATAGTCGGGAAAGCCATCTGCAACCTGCGTGGTATCAATCAGATAATGGTTTTGTAATACTGTTATTTAAAAATAGGTATTGAACAGGTTTTGCAGATGGTAATGGTTTTGCCTACTTTTGCCGAAACAAAAGTAGGTCGAACCGAAGGTTCATGACTATATTAAATAACAAGTCAGCAAGACCCCGTCGTGCAGAAATAAAAATTTACTTCAACCGAGTAATCTTTTCCACTTCCTTCAAAGTCTGCTTAATCGGTTCATATTCCAAAAACCAAAACAAATTCATACGATCTTGGCGATGCTGCTGCGCCAGTAAATCAATCACACTTTTTTCCCCACGCCCTACCAAATGCTGTCGATAAAAATAATAGAGCAATAAAATGGTACTTAGCAGCATAACCCCGAGCATAATCCAAAAACCTACTGGTGATTTAAGCCCCGGAATAAACTCAAAGTTCATTCCATAAATACCCGTTAAAAGCGTAAGTGGCGCAAACACAGCAGTAATAATGGCAAGAATACGCATGTTCTCATTGGTCTGGTTAGCAATTGCCGAGAAATGCAAATCTATTGCCGATTGAATCGCACTACGTAAACGTAAAGTATGTTTTTGAATACGTTCGACATGACTCATTAAATCGTTTAAACGCACTAATAAAAGGTCTTGAGAACTATGCGTCTTCTCTCCAATAACATGATGATAGTTTTCTACAATTTCATCACGAAACTCTTGTAAGGTTTCGATTTGTTCTTCGCATAGATTTTCAACCTGTTGAAAGGCCATATTTTCATGAAACAGTTGATGCCACTGCTTAAAACGCCGATTCCCTTGTAATAGCTGTTGTTGCCAATGCTCGACCCTTCTGGTCAAAGGTGAACGAATATCAAGATAACCATCCACCATACTATTGAGCAGACGTAAACACAGATCTACAGGTGAATTAGGCAGCTTACGGGTTTTATTTTGCTCTTCGAGAGTTTTACATAAAATATTTTCAAGACGCTGAATATAGTTTTCAATCGACTTGTTGCCCTGCTCACGTACGCTAATAAGTACTTTAGGCGTAAAAATAAAACTGATTGGTGTGGTGGCTAAACCAAATACACTCTCATGTGATTCGCCATTTTTAATTTCATCATCCGGCGTTACGAGTTTTCTAAAAATAAGCAGGTCGTATTCTTCAAGCGTATCAAATGCACAAGGATGTTCGATATTCGCAATATCTCGCATATGAAACTCATTAATGGATACATCTGCAAGTTGCTGAATTTTTTGTTGCCATTCTTCATTCTGGCTCACAACATCCGATCTCACACTATCAATCCAGAAAAACTCCAGAATATGTTCAGTGTGCTTTTCACGGCTTAAAAAAACATAGCCGTCGCTTTGATGACGATAAAAATAATAAACCTGCATACCATGTCGATCTATTGGTGTATTACTTGCATCATGCCATAAAAAAAGCCCGCATCAAGCGGACTTTTTTAGTGAGTTAAGCAATTATGCTTGCTCAATATCTTTCATAGTCAATTTGATACGACCACGGTTATCAACGTCTTGAACCTGTACTTTTACTTCCTGACCTTCTTTAAGAACATCAGTTACGTTCGCAATACGCTCATTAGAGATTTGCGAAATATGAAGAAGACCATCAGTACCCGGCATGATGTTTACAAACGCACCGAATTCTACAATACGAATTACTTTACCGTCGTAGATCTTACCTGGTTCAACTTCAGCAGTAATCGCTTGAATTTTCGCAATTGCAGCTTTAGCAGCAGCTTTAGTTTCACCAAATACGCGAACTGTACCGTTATCTTCAATATCAATAGCAGCTTTAGTTTCTTCAGTGATTTGACGGATTGTTGCACCACCTTTACCAATAACATCACGGATTTTATCCGGATTAATTGTAATCACTTCGAATGTTGGAGCGTGCATTGAAATTTCAGGACGAGCACGTGAAATTACTTTGTTCATTTCATTAAGGATATGCATACGACCAGCAAATGCTTGGTTTAATGCAACTTCCATAATTTCTTCAGTAATACCTTCAATCTTGATGTCCATTTGAAGTGCAGTAATACCGTTTGCAGAACCTGCTACTTTAAAGTCCATGTCACCAAGGTGGTCTTCGTCACCTAAAATGTCAGAAAGTACTGCGAAACGCTCGCCTTCTTTCACTAAGCCCATTGCGATACCAGCAACTGGTGCTTTAAGCGGAACACCTGCATCCATAAGTGATAATGACGCACCACATACAGAAGCCATTGAAGATGAACCGTTAGATTCAGTAATGTCAGATACAATACGAATAACGTACGGGAAGCGGTCAGCTGCAGGAAGAACTGCTTGAACACCACGACGCGCTAAACGACCATGACCAATTTCACGACGCTTAGGACCAGATTCACGGCCTGTTTCACCTACTGAGTAAGCAGGGAAGTTGTAGTGCAACATGAAGTTGTCAGTTTTAGTACCAGCAAGAGTATCAACCATTAATGCATCACGAGTATTACCCAAAGTCGTTGTTACCAACGCCTGAGTTTCACCACGTGTAAATAATGCAGAACCATGTGCACGCTCAAGTACGCCCACTTGTACGTCTAACGCACGAACAGTTTTGGTGTCACGGCCATCAATACGTGGTTTACCAGATAAAATGTTGTCACGTACAGTACGGTATTTAAGATCTTCAAATAAGTAGTCTACTTCGTCAGCAATACCGTCTACATCTTCTTCAGGAACGAATTGAGCAACAGCTTCAGCATGAAGTGCATCTAATGCTGCATAACGATCTTGTTTTACTGCAATGGTATAAGCTTCTGAAATTTTTGCTTCAAATGCTTCTTTTAATTTTGCACGTAATTCTTCGTTGTGTGCAGGAGCAACCCAGTCAGATGGTTTCGCACCAGCAGCAGCTGCAAATTCATTGATCGCTTGAATTGCAATTTGCATTTCGTCATGACCAAAAAGAACCGCACCTAACATTTGGTCTTCTGAAAGTTCTTTCGCTTCAGATTCAACCATTAATACAGCAGACTCTGTACCAGCAACCACAAGGTCAAGGTCAGACTGAGCCATTTGCTCAAAATTCGGGTTTAAAACATATTCGCCGTTGATTAAACCAACACGTGCTGCACCGATTGGGCCACGGAATGGAGTACCTGCAATTGCCAACGCAGCAGAAGTACCTAACATTGCTGCAATATCAGCTTCCATCGTTTTGTCAGAAGAAACCACAGTTGCAGTTACCTGAATTTCGTTGTAGTAACCTTCTGGGAACAATGGACGAATTGGACGGTCAATAAGACGTGAAATTAAAGTTTCAGCTTCTGAAGCACGACCTTCACGCTTACCATATCCCCCAGGGATACGACCTGCTGCATATTGTTTTTCTTGATAGTTAACTGTTAAAGGGAAGAAATCCTGACCAGCTTTTGCTGTTGGAGCAGCAACTACTGCTACCAATACAGTTACACCACCCATTGTGATTAAAACTGTATTTGCTTGACGTGCAACGCGACCCGTTTCTAAAACGACTTGATGCTGACCGAATTGGAATTCTTTACGAACGATGTTAAACATTGACATGTATTGTATTTTCCTAATTTTATTCTAGTGAGACCCCTAAGGTTTGGCATTCAGGCTACAACTATCGGTAGGTAAATGACAAAGCTTAGAAGCCATCACACTAGACCAAAAATTTTAAATAATATTAAACGCAAAGAAGGAGCGCACAAGCGCCCCTTCTATAAATCGCCTAATGGTTTATTAGACGAAACTTTCTTTTCAGAAACAAAGCATAGCAACATGCGATAAACCGAAAACAAAGCAAAATCGAATTAACGACGTAGACCTAAAGCACCGATCAAAGCAGTGTAACGCTCGTGGTCTTTACCATTTAAGTAGTCAAGCAATTTACGACGTTGGTTAACCATACGGATCAAACCGCGACGGCTGTGGTGGTCGTGTTTGTGAGCTTTGAAGTGACCTTGTAAATCATTGATTTGAGCAGTCAATAAAGCTACTTGTACTTCTGGTGAACCAGTGTCGTTTTCAGCGCGAGCAAATTTAGCAATGATCTCTGCGCGGTCTGCATTAGTTAAAGCCATTCGATTTCTCCGAGATGCTTAAAAAATAAAATGATATGAATCAGTTGAGCGCAACTGACTGCCGTGCATCACTACAGCAAGTTGCCTATTTTAAGGTATCTATATATGGATTGCAAAATAGTTTTCTGTTACCTGTCATTTTAGACACTGACATCAGCTCCTTAACCCTGCACACTTAGCCTTGAATAAAAAGAAAGAAACGCGAGGGACGTGTGAAAATATTTTCGACCAATACCTGTCCGGTACCGAATGACCTTGAATCGGTCATTCATCACAAAGATGAAGTACCTGCCGAACTAGGTGGAATGAGTGAACAGCAAGTTCAAAAAATCTGGAAAAGTATTGAGTCACTCTATAAAACCGGAAACTATCCGCTCATTACTTTTTGCTTACGTCGACAGGGGAAAATTTTATTAAATCGAAGCATTGGCTATGCTCAAGGAAACTCTCCGGCTGGTCTGCAAGAGAATGCACTCGTCGCAACGCCAGATACTCCCGTTTGTCTATTTTCAGCATCCAAAATGATTACTGCCATGTTAATTCATCTTTTAGATGAAAAAGGCGAAATCAACTTACTTGACCCGGTGAGCTATTATATTCCCGAGTATGGGGTGAACGGAAAGCGCCGCGCGACAATCTTTCATTTATTATCTCATCGTGGAGGCATTCCTTATGTTGATGGAGATGTCACACCTGAACTGCTTTTTGATAAAGATGAAATTTTAAGGCGTTTATACGCAGCAAGACCTGTTTCTCCAGCGGGAAATCACCTCGCCTATCATGCAGTAACGGCAGGTTATATCTTAGGAGAAATTATTGAACGGGTTACAGGGCAAGACCTTCGCCAATTTGTGCATGAGACTATCGAGAAACCGATGGATATGCCCTATTTTAACTATGGCTTAAAACCAGAATATCGTGCTGAAGTTGCTCTTAATTGTGCAACAGGTTTACATCCTCGCTTAGGAACAGATCATTATCTCAATCATGTACTAGGTGGAGGCTTACAACTCGCTGTAGATGTCACTAATGATAACCGTTTTATGGATACCATCTGTCCCGCTGGTAATATTTATACCAGTGCAGAACAAGCTGGACGCTTCTTTGAAATGCTTTTAAGTGGGGGAAGCTACCAAGGCAAACAAATTTTAAGCGAGAAAACAATTTTTAGAGCAACACTCCCTACCACAGGAGTTAACATTGACCGAACTTTATTAATACCGATGCGCTATGCCTTAGGACCAATGCTAGGCAGTAATCCGGTAGGCTTATTTGGTCCAATGACTGGACAAGCTTTTGGTCACCTCGGTTTTTCCAATATTTTGTGTTGGGCCGACCCAGAACGTGATATCAGCGTTTCTTTGTTAACTACTGGCAAATCTGTGGTCGGTACCCACCTTCCTGCCCTAGCTAATCTGCTTTATCAAATTTCGACTCAATGTCCACGAATTCCTAGAGATCAACGCCGTTCACTATTTGGTAGTGATTCGCATGAAACCGATCTGGTATAGCTAAAATCAACCCAGCGACAAAATAAAAAACCCAAGCATTTCTGCTTGGGTTTTTGGCGCTGTAGTTGTTGTTTATCGTGTTTATCGCTGTTCTTATTGTTATGTGTGAGATGCTTTCCACATCCTTCTTCTCGTTTTACTCACTTCCGTTGTTTTAGTTCTATTTCCTTATGGGATGTATTTTGTCATATCCAATTATGAAGAAAAGTAGTATTTTTCTTATCATCATGTAAGCGAAAACGTACAGGTCTGTCTAATATTTATCGTTTATCTGTAAATGCTAAATAACATACGGTTCTGTATAACATTTAACTTAACAATTCACGCGAAAAATGCTTATTTAAGAATCATATTACAAATAAATATATTAAAAATTATTGAGTTAAATAATTGATAATATAAGCAAGAAATAGGGTGAGTCATCTAAAGATTTATTCAGATATTTTGGTAGGGTTAAGACTTAAATATAAAAAAGCCCTGTAGTCTCTCCCAAAACTACAAGGCTTAGCGGCTGTAAGTTTCCTCTTTATTCACCTACATCATTGTAAGTTCGCAGTCTCTCGACTTAAGTTATTATTATTGTGCGATTTTGCTCGACATTCCTTGCCAAGCTCGTTGTGCGTTTATAATCTCAAAAACAGGGTGGGTTCTCTAGCAGCAAATATCTCGAATCCATGTAAGCTTTTTCTTACAAGGGTAAAAATATTAAGTTTGGCTTAACGAACTAACCGATTAACTTTTTCAACTAAACCGCTTTTTCTTGTCGTGCGAACTGTAAAAGATTGAAGTAACGCCTCTGGATCGACCAATAAACTCACTACTTTTTTGGCTCGTGTAATCGCAGTGTAGATCAACTCTTGGCTTAACAAATTCTTGGCAGCCTGATCAAGAACAACAGCTGTATGGGTAAATTCAGAACCTTGTGATTTGTGAATTGTTAAAGCAAATGCACTTTGAATACTTTTAGGTAGCCGATTTGCAGCAACCCACTTATTTAAACTTGGGAAATACACTTCAAACTGTTGCGGCTGGGTTCTATGTTCAAAACATAAACCAATGTCACCATTTGAAATACCGAGCTGGTAATCGTTATAAGTCATCATAACCGGACGGCCTACATACCATCCTCCTAAAGTCACAATACCTAGCTGTTGTTGTAACCAGCGTTCGGCATATTGATTAAGTTGCTGTAAACCAAATGGCCCATGACGTACGGCAGTTAAAATACGGTAGTCATCGAATGACTTAACGATATTTTCAATATGTTCAAGTGAACGATCATCTTGTATATAAGCTTTTAAGCTTTGCACATAGCCTTGAAAACCCACCATCAATTTTTGGTAGTAAGTTTCTAGCGCTATAGGTGACTCTTCGGGTAAGTATTCAAGCTGAACCACATCGGGCATATCAGCTTCTAAAGATATTGAACGTAACTCTGAAACTTGAACAATATCGATTTCAAATTGTTGTAAAACTTGCTCATGGTCAATTTGACCGGTTTGCATTTGAATAAATCGGGCAACCTGACCAATCAAAGCCCCCTCCGCAAAACGACGGCTGGTTTGAAGGTGAACACGGTTTTCAGACAAAGCCTCGATTTGCTGTAAATCTGCAAGTACCGCTCCGACGTCTACAGAAGCAAGCTGGTTGGCATCGCCTAATAAAATAATTCGACAAGACTCAGGGACCGCTTCAAATAATAACGTTGCCAGATTTAAGTCCAGCATAGAGGCTTCATCCACCACAATAACGTCATAAGGCAAAGGCTGTTTTTGATTAAAGCGTGGAGTTTGACTATGCCCCATACCTAATAATCGATGGATAGTTTGGGTACTTTGGTTTCTTAGCTCATCACTCATTAGCCCCGACTCAAGCAGTTTGGGATCATTAAACGAGTTTTGTAAGGCTTCTTGCATACGCTGTGCAGCTTTACCCGTCGGAGCAGCCATCGCCACACGGATATGCGGAATTGCCTGACTAAGCACAGCAATAATACGAGCAAGCGTATAGGTCTTACCTGTACCCGGCCCACCTGTAATAATACTTAAGCTCTGCCGAGTCACCATTTGCAAAGCAGCTCGCTGATGAGGATCAGTTAATAAGTCTAAATGCTCTTCACATGAAACAGGTTGAATTGGTTGTTGCTTTAATCGGCGAATTTGCTCAGCTAGACGTTGCTCTAGGTTCCAATATCGGTATAATGCCAACCCCTGCCCGTCGTGGACACAAGGGGCAACTTGAGACTTTGCTTGTTCAGCAGATATCACCAGTTGGCCAAGTGTTTCTATTTGCTCTGGGCTAATCTCAATACAACTGTCACCCTGCAAGCTCGCTTCAATCAGCTGCTGCAAAAAATAAGCTGCCTCTGGAGCTTGTGTCTGTGCAGTAAACGGGGCTTGATTTAGAAAGGTACTCCAAGTCGTTAACCAGCTTAAATCGCTTTGTTCAGGGCTATTTAGATTGTCCACACACTTATCCACCTAGTTTTCCACACGCTTGTCCACATGGTTATAGACAGGCTTATCCACACCCCAAGTATTTGTTAATTCTAAAATTAGATCATTTATCAGCATTTTTTATGCAATTTTATCCTCAGCAAAGTACCCTAAAATAGCATCGAGTCGTAGAACAAATTCTGTACTTGGCTGCCAATAATAATAACCCTGCTTAGCTTCGCCATTCATACCGCGCAAGTAAAGATAAGTCGCCCCACCTAAGTGTTGTTCAATATCATAATTCTGCATTTTGACTTTTAAATAACGATGTAATGCAACCAAATACAGGCCTGCTTGTAGCCAATAACTGGCTAAAGACATACTTTGTGCAATGCTTTCTACACTGTAATCAGCAAGGTTCTCACCCAAATAGTTACTCTTATAGTCAGCAATGTGATAACGCTGCCCATCAAAATAAACCAAGTCTATCGAACCATTTAAATAGCGTGCAGAACGAGCCTCTAATAACTCTGGCATTTCCATACCATATTCAGCAAACAGCTGCTGAATACGTTTCATGGCTAGTACACGATCTGACAGGGCCAAATAAAAAGGACACTCTGATAAATAGTGCTCTGGCTGTAACCGATTTAGGCGAAAGCCTTGATATAACGGCGTGCTTAAAATCTCTTGCAACCATTCGGCCACAGCGTGATAAAGCGAATATTCCGCTTCTTGTTCTTCGGGAAAGCTTTCTTGGTATTTGATTAATAAATCTTGCCACAAACTACTGTAGTCATTTTTAAAACGACGACGTATTTCACTTACCCACTCATCTGAACATTGAAAATCAATATGCTCAAAAATTTCATGTAAGAAATTACCTGCGAGCGTCCCTCTTGGAAAATTGCTTTTGATCCAGCTAATGGGCTGTGCTGCGGGCGCCTCAACAGAAATAACCTGATCGAGTTCATCTTCGGCTAAAACAGCTTCATGGCTCTGACTCGCGAGTAAATCTGTACCTACTTTATGTCTTAAATGCTGTGCCAGATAACTAAAACTGGTTTTGCCTCTCGAATAAAAGCGCTGATCAGGAAAATGCTGTGCCTGTATCTCAATAATATTGATGTGTTGATTTAAATGTCTTGCAGCAGGTGGTTGCTCCAAAATTATTTCATCGGTACAACAACGGTGCTGGAATGGTTCAGCTCTGTTTTTCCAAAATGCCAAACCTGAAACAGACTTGCCATCCGTATCTTGTAAGAGCGCATAAACACGATGACTTGCCCGAGTTAAAGCAACGTACCATAGACGGTTTTGTTCCGCCAAAGCCCGTTCTTCATGCTGCTTCAGCTCGGTTTCGTTTAAATATGTTTTATCGGCAATCGCAACAACACGTTGTGTTAGAGTTTGAGCCGACTCTGGAACTGTTATATCTTGGGTCGAGAAGTTAAGTGTTTTGTTATTTTCCCGAAATGGCTTGTCGGCCCCGAGCAAAAAGACAATTTTAAACTCAAGACCTTTTGACTGGTGAATGGTCATGAGCTGTACGCCAGCTTCACTCGACAACCTACGCTCTAACTCCCATTCACGATCAAGCGGTGATTGTAATTGCTTGAGATACCAGTGATAGAGATTTTGCGCGCCCTGATATTTCTCGCTATGTTGGCTCAAAATTTCGGTCAAATGACGCAAGTTCACCACAACCCGCTCATTATCTTTACTCTGGACAGCAACCAGATTTTTCCAAATGCCAAATTGGTTTAAACATTGCTGCCATGCTACTAAAAAGCCCTGAGCTGACCACAATTCCCGAATAGTATCAAAACCCGTCATAAACTGGCTTAAACCTTCGGCCGTTTGTTCGAGTTGCAACAGCTGTTTAAGGTCCATAGCAAATAAACGGCTAATCAAAGCTCGTTTCACTTTGGCCTCATCGTAAGGATGAAGAATCGCAGTGAGTAAGGCCCCAACATCCTGAGCAATTGTGCAATCAAAAACACTTCGTTTTGATGGCCGATTAACTCGTATTCCTAAACGTTCTAATTCAAATTGAACTCTATCAAGACCATCATGATTACGCGACAAGACCGCAATATCATCTTCATTTAAGGTTTGAGTCTGAGCATCTTTTTGAAAATAAAGTTGTCCTGCATGTGACTGATTGAGTAAATCACGTATTTTCCACGCGACTTGCTGTGCTTCCGTTTCCTTGTCTTTTAGCATGAGCCAACGTAAAGGATGCGGATTAGGCTGGTTTTGATCGATTAAAACCGGATGAGGTCGAGTCCCTGCCCGAATCGGGTCATATTGAACCTGTTCACCAAAGTCGATTTGCCTTTGAAATAACGCATCAACCACTTCAACCAAGTCAGCGACTGAACGGTGGTTATGAATTAACTTATATTCACGACCATGCTTTGCCTGAATATCTTTGTAGGCATTCAAGAAGGTGAGCATATCCCCACCACGGAAACCGTAAATTGCCTGCTTACGGTCACCCACCATAATCATGCAACCTTTTTGGTAACGTTCTGGATGACGCCAAATGCTGGCGAGCATGTCATCTTGGTCTTGGTTGGTGTCTTGAAACTCATCAACCAAAATTAAGGGGTATCGAGCCTGCACAAATACGGCGAAACGTTGCCCCTGCTCACCCTTTAAAGCTTCTGACAAAGTGCGAATTTGCTGAGAAAAAGTCGTCTCGCCCTTGTTTTGTAAAACCTGTGGTAAACGTTTTTTAACCTCTACACATAAATAGGCTTTTAAATAAATATGAAGCTGATCGAACTGTTCAGCATAGTTTTTCAGCACACCAAACAACTGCTGAATCTGCTGAATACAAGGATGCTGATAAAATCCATCCGAAATTTCGGCAGGACATTTCTTGAAAACTTTCTGATCGGCAAGCTGGCCTAAAAACTTAAAAACGAGTTCCCGATGTACTGCCAAAGACCCATCAAAAATTAAAATACTGTCGCTTTGCTTTAAAACTTGTAATAACTGTGGCAAACATTCACTAAATAACTTATTAAATGCTCCATTACGAAATATTGTGCCGCTTACATGTTTATAGTGTTCGCCATCAAGCGAGTAATATGGTTCTAGAAGACTGATATCAATTTCTGCTGCCAACTGTTTGAGCTGAGCAAGCTGTTCAAACTGAATGGTAGGCTTTTCGGGAAGCTTAAAGTGAGCCGAACTAAAATTCAGTGAGTCTTCGACCAGTTTGACAAAACTGTCGACACTTTTTAACTCTCCTGCCAGATACAACGCATCAATCACGGTTTGAGGCTGAGACTGTATCCATTCACGTAAAACATCATGAATCAGTTGACGGCTATAGGTTTTAGCGTCATCGGTAATTTGAGCACGTTCAATTTTGCCACTTTCAAAGGCAAACTCACGTAATAGCTTTTGGCTAAAGCTATCAAGTGTTCCGACAAACAGCTCATCTAACTGATCGATAACGAGCTTTAAACGCTCACAGGCATAGGCAATACGTGTCGCAAAATGCTTGAGAATATGTTGCAGTAATAAGTCAGATTCTTGCTCGGCCTGCAAAAGGATCTCTTTTTCAGTCAAGCTCCGCTTGGTATCTAAGTAACGGTGGGTTTCGACCAAACGCGCACGAATCCGGCTTTTTAACTCAGCCGCAGCAGCACGGGTGAATGTTGTTGCAATGACTTGGCCCGGTAAATATTTCTCAAGAAAAATACGAACCATTAAACTCGACAGTGTATAGGTTTTCCCGGTACCCGCCGAAGCCTCAATTAAATGCAGTCCACTAAATTCAATATCAATAATAGGTTGATAAGACACCTGTACTCTTGAGTTCATGCCTTACTCCGAATGTTGAAATTGAAAAACCGGATGATACAGGTCATAGGCAAACTCATCACAAGCATGTTGAAGTAATGCTTGTGCATCTTGTTCTTGCAAAATGAAACGCCAGTCTTGATGTAACTTGCACGCTTCATTTTGTGTCATATCGATAGAGGTAAATGTCCCCGTTTCATTCCAGTATTTTAACAGCTCCGCATAGCTCTTCTCATCCAGTTTTATTTTTTCTGTCGGATTTGTTGTTTCCCACTGATATGCCTTGGCTTTTTCAAGTGGCTTTAATAATAAAGCTGCTGGTAACACGAGTGGCTGCTGTTGAGCATAACGCCAGATCTTAAACCACGGTTGTAAATACTGCCGAGCTTGCTCCGAACTAATACCTTTACAGATGACAGTTTGGTCACTAAAAACCACAATGCGGCGTTTTTCAGTTCCTGCACTTCCTTCATTTAAATAGGCCAACCAAAGCAGGTACTCTAACCAGACTTTTGCACGTCTTTTTGCCCGAGCACTTGATGCTTCCATGCTGACCCAATCCTGAGTTTCAGATTTTGGCACCGTAATATTCATATGTAGCTGTTTGGCAATTCGCCACACACGCTGAGTCGTTTGTGTCACGGCTGGCGCGTAATGATGAAGGCGCTCAAGCAAACATTCCTGTTCAAAAATGCCCTGTTGCCATGCACTGTATTGAACTTTGCCTACAGGCAACTGATCAAGTAGAACTTCAGGCTGTGCCTGCTGTTCGTTTTGCTGTAAAAAATGTCGAATGGTATAACGGCCCAAACCATCTAAAAGCAAAGGTTCATTCTGATCTAATACGCCTACATTTCCTAAGTTTTCTACGCCTAAAGTTTTTAAATATAAACGTGCGGGGAAAGTCACATCCTGTATCCACTGATGGCTGTCTAAAACCAACATGTCAGGTATTTCTAAAGGATAAGATATATTTGCCCAAGGCTTGAGAACACCGGAAGCTTGCTGAATTTGCATCGCCACGTTAAACCAGTGATCTTGATAACGAATATAGCGGTTCTCGGCCATAAAACCTTTAGGGTCAAATGGCTGTAAATAATGTAAGTGATAGAGCTGTTTTAATTGAGTCGGGATTTCAATACCTTCAATCACTTCTCGATCGGGTGCATTTGGTTCTGGCTTTACAATAAGTGCAAGATGCTCACGGAACTCTTGAAGAATACTAGAAGGATCTCTCACCTCACCGTCATTGACATCAAAGCCGTTATAAAACAGCCATAAGTTTTCTTGAGCTAAAAGTAGGGCATCTAAGAAAGCGCCTTGGTCATCCTCAAGACGGGAACGATCACCTAATTGTTGACGTAAGGCATCCATCAAATCAAATGGCACATGGGTGTCTCGATTTGGAAACTGCCCTGCATCAAGGTTCAACATCACAATTAAACGATAAGGCAAAGGACGAATTTGTCCAATCTGGGCAAAGGTAATCTGTCCAGTCGGTTCAGCTTGAGCCGTTTGATTTTCTAAAGTTCGCTGAATCTCATCTAGAATATAAGGCAAAGGCAAGGTGATTTTACGCAAGGTGCCTGTTTCTGTCTCGGCATAGTAGCTTGCGAGCGTTAACATACGCTCTTGTTTTTTTACAATTTCCCGCGCAGTTTTTAAAGCAGCCACACCGGCCTGCTCAAACTCGATAATATCTTGCGAGAGTATTTGCAGCCAGTATTCCACCGTATGACTTTTTTTCTGCTCATGCATAATGAGCCAGTCACGGCGTTCATTTAAATCTTGATAAATTTGAATGAGTGTACCAATAAGCTCAAAATCGCCCGGTTGAACCTTAGCGTAACTCAGCACCTGATTAAATGTAGCATGTTCGGGAATTGCTATGCCGAGCGCTAACCGCTCTAAAGCAAATTTAAAGCTATATCGATAATCATCATCGCCGTCACATAAACTACGTTTCAGATGCTCTGCATCAAGCCCACGTTTAAACCCTGCATCGGCAAGTAAGTTTAAAATTCGCTCTACTTGAGCATATTCAAGTGCATAACGCTGCTGCGTCGCGTGTAAACCAAGCCAGTCAGCAAACTCATCAAAGCTAAATCGCCCTTGCATAAGGTGAATACGCCCAATCACGGCACGCCATGCATTAAGTGCATCGAGTGAGGCAATTCCTGCTATTTTGACAGGCAAATGCACGCCTTGCTCAGTTGCAGTAGCAGGAAAAATACTTCGTATTAAAGGCTCTACTTCTGCCAAATTAGGAACTAAAACCAAAATATCATTTGGACGACGTGGCTGTTCGTGCGGTTTTGCCAACCAGCCAATCAATTGTTCTTTCAATACTTCAAGTTGCCGTAATGTCGAGTGGCAAACATGAATCTGAATTGAGTCATCGTTAGGGGCAAGCTCATACTGCTTTGCTTGGGGTTCCACCAAGTGCAAAATATCTGACTGAACTTTGCCAAGTAAACTTTCAGGAAAATCATCTACAAAGGCATCCACCCACTTACCTTCTTCACCTGTAGACAAGTTTGAGAGTAATGAGAAGTGGTCGCGGGCTTGTTTGCCCAATCTGGTTAAAAGTGGATGTCTTGACTCACGCGCCTCAGCATTAAAATTAAGCGTAAATTTATTAAAGAAATCGGCAATTTCCGCATCGGTTGCTTGGGGGTTCTTTGCTATAAAACGCTCTTTTACCCCTAAGTCATAGCGCTGTTTCCAGAGTGGGTCGACACTATCGGCCCAATATTCTTGCGAAGGGTTATAGTGCAAAATCAACACATCAATGTATTGCCCTAAACGGCGCAAAAACTGAAGCTGGCTGGGCGGTAAATCCAGTAAAGTAAAAATGACTATTTGCTGCGGCAAACGAGCCAATGCCTTCTTCTGGCGCTCAGGATGCTCTAACTCTTGCCAAAACAACTCATCAATTTGCTGCATTTGCATAAAATCATCATGAAAATGCTGCTGCCATAACCAGCGCTGCCAACGTTCTAACTCTTGGGTTTGCTGCAAAGTAAATGCCGAAACTTCTTTATCTTTATGGGCAATATACTTTTCGATATCCAGCGCGCGACCTTGTCCCCATGCTGCTAACCAGTTATTTGGACAAGTACACATATTTTCACAACCACGCTGGCACTGTCCCCGATAGACCATGTAGTTACTAAATAAATCGGCAACCTGCTCGGCAACCCAATACAACATTTTTTGCTTTTTTAGCTGCTTCTCAATACCTTGTTCAAGCCGATCTGCGCTGTCATAAATACGTTGAACAATAGAATGCAGTGGATGAGAGCTATCTATGCTCATAACATCAGGCTGAATAAATTCCTGTAAGGCTTGATGTACACGCCATTTAAAAATCAAGCGTGGAATATTGGCTTTACGAACCTGCTCCTTATGTGCCGTGAGGACCTGTTGATAGGCATACCACTGAAACCCGCGCACACGTTGGTGAAACTGGTAATTGGCACTCATTCCTTGCTGTTCTGCAAGTTTTTGTATCAGCCACTGCTCGATGGCAGGACTTGGCACAATGAAATGCTGGGCTTTCAAAACCTGTAATGGATGCGTAGACGGCTGGGACGTAGATGCCAGTACGCCCTGCAACAACACATCAATACGTTGACTTTGAATAACATGGATACCCATTTATTTCATATCCTACTCGCATAATTTATGCACAAAATCATAAACATTCATTACTATACAACTGAATCTGACTATGTCACGTTGGTTTAAACACAGCATAATCTCATTTTAGGTGTCACTTACCTTGTGTTGGCAAGGCACCTTCAAGGAACACATTACAGGTAAAACATTATGAAAATTGATAACATTCCTGACTATATTGATCCTAGCCTAAATCTGGAACAAATTCGCGATGAGTGCCAAGAACTCATTCAGAAAAGAGCTTACGTCTCTGCTGGTGCAGCAATTGTACCCATTCCTTTTTTTGACGTGGTAGTAGATTTGGGAATTTTGTCACAGCTTATTCCCGATATTAATTCCCGTTTTGGTTTAGCGCCTGAACATGTCAGTGTCTATGATCCAAAAACAAAAACAATTCACTGGGATGAATTACGAAAACGCGGCTTTCAATTTTCAGGCTTTGTGGTCGCTCGTACTACCGTTAAAAAAACCTTTAACGGTTTCTTTGGAAAGATTGTTACCAAACAAGTGACAAAATTTGTACCACTAGGTGGGCAACTTGTCGCAGCAAGTTTAGGCTATTTTATGATGAAAAAAATAGCCCAAACTCATCTTAATGACAGCTACAACCTTGCTAAACGTATTCAACAAAAAAGTCGTGGCACGGTTGTAAACTAAAATCTAACTTACGGCTGAGAGTTTAATCTGCTCTCAGCTGTTTTAAAATAGCTCTTAACACTTCTAAGCGTGCAGTGTATTTATCGTCTGTTGCGACAATATACCAAGGCGCATATTCGGTACTGGTTCGCTCAAACATATCTGCAGCCGCCTTTAAATAATCATCCCACTTATCACGGTTACGCCAATCTTCGGCAGTAATTTTAAAGCGTTTGTGCGGTGTCTCTTCTCTGGCTTTAAAACGCTGCTCTTGCTCATCTTTACTAATTGCCAGCCAAATTTTTACCACAATCGTTTGACTATCAAATAAGTCTTTTTCAAAGCGATTGATTTCATCATATGCCCTTTGCCATTCGATAGGTGAAGCAAATCCTTCAACACGCTCTACCAGCACACGACCATACCAGGTACGGTCAAAAATGGTAATTTTTTCAGCTTCATTAATACGGTTCCAAAAACGCCACAAATACGGGTGTCTTGCTTCGAAACGTTCAGGCGCCCCAATACAGTGAATATCATATTCACGCGGATCTAAGTTTTTAACAATTCGCTTAATGGCCCCGCCTTTACCAGCAGCATCCATCCCTTCAAATGCAATCACCACATTGCGTTTATCAAAGCGCATGGTATCGGCAATTTTTTTACTGAGTTTATCGAGCTCTTTTTTATATTCGGCTTTATCCATTTTTTCCTGAGCAGGTTTTAATAAACTCTCGGGAATTTTTGCCTGTTGCCATTTACCTTTGACTTCAGTTTCATGTTCAGGCAGTTGACGCATGTGTTGTAAAAGATACTGAGCAAAAAATTGATCGCGCTGTTTTTCATCTTCCCCATCAATAATGTACCAATCGTCGGTAAAGCGACGGCGTAGCTTTTGCAAAGTGTCATATTGTTTTTTATTACGCCAGTCTAGGCCGTGAAGCTTATGCCAATGCTGTTCAGATGGGTCTATTTTATCTAACCGTTTTTGGAGTGATTTCCACGAAAGATCAAACCAAACCTTAATGACATCGACATAGTTATTTTTTAGGTCCTGTTCAAACGCTCGCATATTTTCAACATAGGCATCAAAACGCGCATCATCCAAAGGTTCTGACACATGAGTTGCCGTAACCAACAAATCGCTATACCAGTTGCCAAACATCACCACAATTTGGCCTTCAGTCGGAATAAATGCTGAATAAGACTGCCAGAATGCTTCAGAATCTGTCAGCACACGTGGTGCATCTGCTTTTACCCGCAGGTATCTTGGATCTAGCCACTCACGAAGCTGTTTAACCGCTTCCCCTTTTCCAGCTAACTCAATACCACTCATTAAAATGAGTGTGCTTTTGGCATTGGGTTTCCCTCGGCTTTCTTTTAAAGCATATTGTGCTTCAATTAAATCAACTGAAAGCTGTTCTTCGTCTCGTATTTCAAATTTTGGTTGTTGTTCACTCATGGTCCACTGCTCTAATCTTTTTATTTAATTTCGCCATTATTTAACTTATGCGCTTGGGTGATGAATTGCTATACAAATTATGTCATTGCAACACGATTTAACCTGAAAATTGACGCATAAATCATTTTTTTTACATCTACTCGCCATAGTAGAAGGTTACAATGCCTCTTATGATTTTTTGTAAATAGCCCAATATTAGAGCCTTACATGTCTAAACTCGCTGCTTTTGATGAACTTTTACAACAATATAAAACATTTAATTATCACGACAATCCAGTGCTTGCCCAACGTTTGCAAGATGTACAAACATGGCTAAAAGAACGGATGAAAGAGACGCATCACGACTTTTTTAATTTACCAGAACACAAACTGATGGCTCAGTACTTTTTAAACCGTTTATATGGTGGACCAGAGTTCGATGCGCTTGCAGCACAAATTGAACGTTTATTGAAATATGCACATAAAGCAGAAAAGGTTTTACCTGAAAACGCAATTAAGACAGGTACAAAGTCGGTAAGTTTGGCTGTACTTGCCACTCAACTTGATGAACAAGTAGCAATGCAGCTTCTTGAAGACTATCCGGCAGATACTGTACTTACCGACGAGATCATGCGCTTAACTTTAATCAAGCTTGATCAGGCCGAAGCCCGTTACCAGCAGCTTGCCCTTCTTGACGATTTAGGAGCAGCACTCGATAAATACATGCGTTCATTTATGATGTTTACTGCTTTTAAAATGTGTAAAGGTATTGCACAAAAATATCACTTCGAATTGATGTATGATTTTATTCAAGATGGTTTTAGCGCAATGAAACCTTTAAAATCGGCTGAGGCCTTTATTAAAACTTTTACGGAAAAAGAACGCCAGATTGTTGAAAAAGTACATTCAGGACATCCGAATCCGTTTAGAGTGTGATAAGGTCGGCACATAGAAAAAACTCAACCTCACGAAGTTGAGATTTTATTCATTATATTTGCATGATGATGCCTGTAAAAATAGACAAAATCTGTCATCATGCAGAACTTATTCCGTTTCACTTGAGTTTGAGTCTAGGAGAGACAATATGTCTAACGAAAACCAAAAGCCAACATCTCCAACTGAGCAGGCACAAAGTTCAGACAAAGTTAGCCCATTCCTAAGCTCACCTTTACCGCAAGGTACACCTCAAGGGCAACAACAATCTTTACAGCAAACCTTAACAGATACACCAGTTAGCGGTTCTGTGCCGAAATACAATTTACCACGTGGTGCAGGCAACACTGGCAACGTTGGTGAAACAACACACTTTGGTTATTCAACAGTTCGAACTGAAGATAAAGCACAAAAAGTTGCTGAAGTTTTCCACTCAGTTGCAAGCAAATATGACCTTATGAATGACTTGATGTCATTTGGTATTCACCGTTTATGGAAACGCTTTGCAATTAACATGTCTGGTGTTCGCCGTGGTCAACATGTGTTAGACATTGCTGGTGGTACAGGCGACTTAGCAAAAGTATTTAGCCGTGAAGTTGGCCCGCAGGGTCATGTGGTACTTTCAGACATTAACGAATCTATGCTCAATGTTGGCCGTGATCGTCTAATTGATGCAGGCTGTACCAATGTCGATTTTGTACTTGCCAATGCAGAAACTTTAGAACCTTTTGCAGACAACAGCTTTGACCTTGTAACCATTAGCTTTGGTTTACGTAACGTGACAGATAAAGACGCAGCGCTTGCTTCTATGTTCCGTGTACTTAAGCCAGGTGGCCGTTTACTTGTTCTTGAGTTCTCTAAACCAGTATTTGAGCCATTCTCAAAACTTTATGACCTCTACTCATTCACTGCTTTACCGATTATGGGTAAATTGGTTGCCAATGACTCAGAAAGTTATAAGTACTTGGCTGAATCAATTCGTATGCACCCAGACCAACGTACCTTAAAAGGTATGATGGAAAATGCTGGCTTCCAGAACTGTGATTATCACAACCTGACTGGCGGTATTGTTGCTGTTCACCGCGGTTTTAAACTGTAAGGGATAACGATATGTGGTCGATTCTGGCACTCGGTGCAGTCGAACGTATCATTCATCATCTGATCGATCTGGATGCATTAACCCGCATTCAGCTCAATCAGCTACAGGGCAAAATGTTGCGTGTTATCATCGATAGCCCGCAACTTTCTGTTGATGTATTCTTTGACCAAGAAAAAGTACGTCTTGAACCTACCGTTACAGGGCACAGTGAAAAACCATCAATTTTTGAGCAGCGCCCTTTTGATCCACAATTTAAAATTTCTGAAGCCACTGCAACTTTGCATGTCAAAGATGTCGTTGAACTGATCAAATTATTATTAAGCGATCCAGACCAGATTGGTAATATCCCGCTTCAAGGTGATTATCACC
Organism: Acinetobacter sp. FDAARGOS_559; assembly: GCF_003940475.1. Taxonomy (NCBI): domain Bacteria; kingdom Pseudomonadati; phylum Pseudomonadota; class Gammaproteobacteria; order Moraxellales; family Moraxellaceae; genus Acinetobacter; species Acinetobacter sp. FDAARGOS_559. The sequence goes on along the minus strand of NZ_RKJG01000005.1, from coordinate 2,792,219 downwards.
TCTTACAGGATATTCAAAAAATTATGCAGCAAGCTGAACCTGATTTAGCTGCGCATCTATCAAAATGGGTTGGTCCTCAACTCGCTCACGAAATCGGTAAGATTCAACTTGCACCAAAACATTTAAAACGCTCTCTTCAAAGTCATCTATTTTTTGCTGAAGATGCCTTAAAAGAAGACAGCGGTTTATTTGCCCCACGTTGGGAAATGGACGATTTAAATCAGGCTACGCGTAAGCTTAATCAAGACATTGATCGTCTAGAAGCTAAATTGCAGCAGCTCAATGCACAACTACAACCCACTCAAGACTAGGTAAGACTTTATATGATTCCGCACGTTTCACGTTTACTCGAACTTTGGCGTATTGCAGCGCACTATAGACTCGATACGTTGTTCCCTGCGGATGAATTACCTGTTAAAGCTAAGCATGCATTGAACATTATAAAAATGCATCCGGCAGCATGGTCTAGTCGTGAACGCAAAAATCCTTTAAAGCTTAAAGAAGCTTTAGAAGATATGGGGCCGCTTGCAATTAAGCTTGGACAACTCCTGTCAACCCGCCGTGATTTGATTCCACCTGAAATACTCGCCCAACTGGTTTTACTTCAAGATCAAGTCAAACCTTTTGATGGAGAAGTTGCCAAACAACGTATTCAAGATTCTTTAAAAGCAGATGTAAATACACTATTTGCCCGCTTTGATGATCAACCACTTGCAGCAGCCTCAATTGCACAAGTCCATACAGCGGCGCTACATGATGGACGTGAAGTTGTTGTTAAAGTTACTCGTCCAGACATTCGTAGCCAGATTTTACAAGACTTTGAAATTCTGGCTTGGCTAGGCAACACCTTAGAAAGTCGTCTTGAAGCTGCCCGTGCATTACATTTATCTGAAATTATTCAAGACTACCGCCAAATCATTTTAAATGAGCTGGACTTGAGTATTGAGGCAGATAACACCCGTCGTATGCGCCATTACTTCACTGGTTCAACCATGATGTATGTGCCAGAAGTCTACATGGACACCAAAGATGTCATGGTAGCTGAGCGTATTACCGGTGTCCCTATTTCAGATACGGCAACCTTTGACCGTTTAGGTATGGACCGCGCACAACTTGCAGAAAAAGGGTTAACCATTTTCTTTACGCAAGTATTCCGCGATAACTTTTTCCATGCCGACATGCACCCCGGTAATGTCTTTGTAGAAACCATTAACCCAAGCAATCCACGCTTTATTGCGCTGGACTGTGCAATTATGGGTGAGCTATCTAAACACGACCAAATGACAGTTGCCCGTATGTTGCTTGCTGTGATGAACAGCAACTTTATGCAGCTCATTCAAATTGTGCATCAAGCTGGCTGGATTCCACCGGGTACAGATCAAGACGCGTTAGCACGTGAAATGCGCCGCACTGTTGGACCAATGGTATCTAAACCAATGGACCAGCTTGATTTTGCGGGTATCTTAATTCAAGTGATGGATATTGCCCGTCGCTTCCATTTAGAAATCCCGCCACAACTCATGCTACTACTCAAAACTTTAGTGCATGTAGAAGGCCTAGGTACGGACCTTTATCCGCAGCTCGACATCTGGAAATTGGCAAAACCAATTTTGACAGAATGGGTCAAATCTAATATGAACCCAGTCAAAAATGTAAAAGAGCTTGGTCAGCAATTACCAGACCTGCTTTTAGGCGCTCAAGATTTCCCAAGTTTAATTATTGATAGCTTAAATGGTTTAAAAAATCAGTCCGCTTGGCAAGACCGTCAGTTACGTGAAATTCAGCAACTTCGTTTGCAAATGGAACACCAACAACGTCGTAGCTGGATGTTTGGCAGTACTATGCTAATTTTGCTAACCATTGCGATTATTAGCCCTTGGTTTGTATCTATTATTTTGATTGTGTTGAGCAGCTTATTGGCGCTTTGGCGTGTATTGAAATAACTTCCAAGTCCCTTGCCCATGCAAGGGATTTTTTTATGGGTAAAACTTATAATTTAAAAAAATATAGATCGATTATCCGTTCATTGCTAAATTTAGTTTTATGAATGCTTGAAAAGAACAAACAATGAAAACACCTCATTTTGCCATTATTGGTGCAGGCACGGCAGGTTTAGCCACTGCGATTTTGCTCGCCCGTGAAGGCAACCACGTTACTATTTTTGAACAAGTTGATGAGTTATCTCCGGTAGGTGCAGGTTTACTGCTACAACCTGCGGGCTTAGCCGTATTTGAGCACTTAGGTGTGCTCGACAAAGCCCTAACCTTAGGTGCGAAAGTCACAGGCTTAGAAGGACAACTTCCAGACAAGCGTCTTTTAGTTAACAGTCACTATCGCGAAGCATCAACAAATCTTTATGGTCTAGGTATACACCGAGCCACTTTATGTCACGTTCTCACTCAAAAACTTAGCGAATATTCAAGCCAGATTACTTGGTGCATGAATCATTCCGTTGAAAGTTTTGTAGAACATAACGATGAAGTTCGGATATTCGGCAGTCATCAAAATCAAAAGTTTGATGCTTGCTTTGATGGCCTACTCATTGCCAATGGTGCTCGTAGTCAATTACGCCCTAAAGCATGGGTAAAAGTTGACAAAGCTTATCCTTGGGGGGCTGCGTGGAGTATCGTGCCCGAGTGCCAAGTCCTCGATTCTGAAATTCTGCATCAATTTTATGATCGCTCGAGAATTATGATGGGAATTCTTCCTACGGGAGCGATTCCAACCGAACCTCAACAGCGCCTTTCAAGTGTTTTTTGGAGCTTACCTACGCCACAATTACAAAGTTTTTTGCAAGATGAGCAGGCTAAACAAGCTTGGTTAAAGCAAGTCTCAGAACGTTGGCCCAAAGTTGCAGAGTGGCTCAAAGAAATTTTGTATAACAGTCAAAATCAGCCCAAATGGCTATCTGCAAACTATCGTGATGTCGTCATGACTCAATTTGGTCAAGGTCGAATTGGGGTAATTGGAGATGCAGCTCATGCGATGAGCCCACAGTTAGGACAAGGGGCTAATATGGCATTATTGGATGCTTGGGCTTTTTCTCAATCATTGCAACAAGCTCAAAAAAACCAGAATATTGATTGGTCCCTGCTCTGGCAGCATTATCACCAGCTTCGCGGTTCATCTACCCAGTTTTATCAATTTCTTAGTCGCTTACTAACACCACTTTATCAATCTGACCATTGGTGGGCGGGAGGTTTAAGAGATTTAGTTTTCCCTTGGATGTATCAAATCCCGTATTTTCGAAAAGAAATGGCCATCACAATTTCAGGTTTAAAGACAGGGCCATTCAAGCAACTTGATTATGATCAGGTAGCTCAATTGCCTAAAGAAAACAGTGCATTTCATTTAGAAAGCCAATCTTTGTCTGACTATTAACCCCACCAAATAATAGTGATTAACACATGAAAATCAGCCATCTTGATCATCTTGTTTTAACTGTCTCAAATATTGAATCTACCTGTCATTTCTATCAAACCGTATTGGGGTTTGAAGTCATCACGTTTAAAGGTGATAGAAAGGCTCTAAAGTTTGGAAATCAAAAGATAAATTTACACCAGCAAGGCAACGGGTTTGAACCGAAGGCATTACAGCCGACTCCCGGATCTGCTGACTTGTGTTTTATTTCAGACACTCCCATTTCAGAAGTGGTTGCACACCTTAATCAATTAAATATTCAAATTGAAGAAGGTCCGATTGAGCGTACTGGTGCAATGCATCCTATTCTTTCAGTTTATATTCGCGATCCAGATCAAAATTTGATTGAGATTTCAAACAACATAAGGTTATAAGTTATTTAAAATTTACAGGGATATTTTGTAATTGTTTTTTAATATCCCAATCTTCGGGTTTCTCTTTTAATTTCCACCAATTAGCACCTACCTCTAACCATTTATTGCGGTACGCTTTTACAGATTCTTTAGTATAATCCTCATATCCAAATTCAACACCACAACAATCACAAATATTAAAGTTTGGGTCTTCGCCACTTTCCCCCCACGGCTCTTCATCTTGTATAAGACCACATACTCGACAAGCAAAATTTTCTATTTTGTCCAAGACTTATTTTCCTAAGTTATAACAATATGCTTAGATAATTTTACAATAGCTATGGCTTCACAAATCAAAATTAATTTAAACAACTCTTAAACTACAATTTACTAGTGTCCATCTTATAGACAAATCATATAACCGATTTTTTATACGACAAGCATAGCCAACCCTAAGCACAAGCGCTACACTAGCTCATTTCCACTGAATGGATTTCCGCTCATGTCAAACTGGTTAGATGAAGTTAAATTTGATTCCAATGGTCTTATCCCTGCCATTGCTCAACATCATCAAACCGGACGTATTTTGATGGTGGCGTGGATGAACCGTGAATCACTTGCACTCACAGCAGAAAAAAATCAGGCTGTGTATTTCTCCCGTTCTCGCCAAAAACTTTGGCACAAGGGTGAAGAATCAGGCCATTTCCAAACGGTTTATGAAATTCGTCTGGACTGCGATGGCGACGTGATTGTATTACAGGTTGAGCAACATGGCGGTATCGCATGTCATACAGGTCGTGAGTCTTGTTTCTACCGTAAACTCACCCCACAGGGCTGGGAAATTGTCGATGCACAGTTAAAAGACCCTACTGCAATTTACGGTGACAAAGCCAAAGCTGAAAGTCACGATCATGCTCATATTACTGAACAAGTGGATGTACTTGCTCACTTAGGGCAATTGATGCAAGAGCGTAAGCAAGCAGAAGCAGACACTTCATATGTTGCAAGCCTCTACAAAAAAGGCATCAATAAAATTCTAGAAAAAGTCGGCGAAGAAGGCGTAGAAACCATTATTGCTGCGAAAGACTACGCAGCTCAAAATACAGAAAGCAATTTAAATGACTTGATTTATGAAACTGCCGATTTGTGGTTCCATAGTATTGTCATGTTGGGTTATTTCGATCTTAATCCACAACTTATTATGGACGAGTTAGGTCGTCGTCAGGGTTTATCTGGTTTAGTTGAAAAAGCTAACCGCAATAAGGTTTAAAATCACTCAGTGTCGAATATCGAAAAACCTAAAGCCACCTATGAGCAAGCAATTGCCATAGATAACGCACGTCTTGGGCAATCATTTAAAGTGATTGCCTATGCGGGCACAGGTAAAACTACTACGTTGCAAATGATTAGTGATGCCATGCCTGAACGGCGTGGTATGTATTTGGCTTTTAACAAAGCCATTGCTGGTGAAGCTCAAAACAAATTTCATCGCAATGTAGATTGCCGTACTTTTCACTCACTCGCCTTTCGCAGTGTGCCACGTGGCGTAACTGATAAATTACGCTTACCTCGCTTAAGCCCAAGCTTCATTGCAAAAGAATATCGACTAGAACCGATTACCCTACGTCGAATGATGGGTGGACGTTATGAAAAATACGTCTTAATGCCAAGTCGCCTCGCAAGCCTTGTCGCCAATGCAGTAAGCTATTTCTGTTCGACCAGTTCTCAATATCCAGCTCCTCGACATATTCAGGCGCCAAACTGGTTACATCCAGACGATATTACTGCACTTCAAACTCACCTTTACCCTGCTGTAGAACGCCGCTGGTTAGAGTCCATTGACCCAAATCATCAAGCGGGAATTGGTCACGATATTTACCTCAAACTTTGGGCATTATCTGAGCCTAATATTCCGGCCGATTATGTCTTATTTGATGAAGCACAAGATGCTGACCCTTTAATGCTGGGTATTCTGCTTCGTCAAAAAAGTACTCAGGTTATTTATGTAGGCGATGCCCACCAGCAAATCTACGCGTGGCGTGGTGCAGTAAATGCCATGCAACAACTGCCTTTGCCAGAGTCTCGTCTAACGACCTCTTTTCGTTTTGGAGAGGCAATTGCCGATGTCGCCAATGCGTTGTTAGGTGGCTTAAATGAGACAGTTCCTTTGCTTGGTAATCCGAACCAGAAATCAAGTGTAGTCAATAAACCGCATACAAAAATGCGTGATGCGATTTTGTGTCGTACCAATGCTCGCGCAATGGAGCTGTTATTGGCAGGCTTAGTTCACGGCGATAAAGTGAGTTTGCAAGCTGACCATCAAAAACTAAACCGTTTTGTAGATGCTGCAAGCCTCTTAAAGCAAGGAAAACGAGTTACTGACGTTCCTGAGTTGGCATGGTTTAACTCATGGCATGATGTTCACGAGTACTGTGAAACCAATGAAGGAAGCGATATTAAACCATTGGTTAAGCTGGTAGATGATCACGGCACTGACCCATTAAAAAAAGCACTTGCAAAGATTACTCCCCTTGAGCAAGCTGACTATGTCATCTCGACTGCCCATAAAGCGAAAGGGCTGGAATGGAACCGTGTCCATATTGAAGACGACTATCAATTTAAAATTAATGGATTAGAGCATAAGATTACAGATGAAGAGTTAAGATTACTGTACGTGGCCTGTACTCGTGCTAAAGTAAGTCTAAATATCCATCATCTTTATGATCTGATACAACAATTAAAACTAAGGGCGCCTTTAAGTCTTCGTCAGTCGGTTGGTTGAAGCGCTCATAATTAGGTGAGCCTATGAAACTTGAATCTATCCAATTTAAACATATTGCTCTGTTTCATGACCTAAAAATACAGTTCCAATATGACAAACAACCGATTACTTTAATTTTAGGCGAGCAGGCGACTGGCAAAAGTATGCTACTCAAGCATATTTATCATGCTTTAACGTGGTTTCCTGCGCGCCTTAAAGATGCACGCACCCCAGGCATTGTCATGCCAGATCAGGACATTAGCCATTCTCGTTTACAGTCTAAAATAGAAGTCAGCATCCAGATTCCACCGGAATTTGGACAGCTCCCTGAAACCACTTCAACCCAGCAAACCGACACATCTCTGTGTAGCTGGAAACTGTTCAAGACCTTAAATTCAAGTGGCGTAGGGATTAGTCAAGTTGAAACTCAGCAGCTCGATCAAACCATTACCCTTTATCATCAAGTCACAAGAATAGACCCACTTCAAGGTCTTCCCTTACTCGCTTATTATCCGTCAGAGCGATTTGTTAACGATATAAATTTACTGAATAAAAATTTACCGGGTATTACTCAGTCTATTTCTGCTTATGACATTAGCTTCATTCCGTTTACCACCTTCGCCCGCTTTTTTGAGTGGTTACGTGAAATTAGCGATATTGAAAATGCACAAGCGGCTCATGTTGTGCAGCGAATTATTTTAAAACAATCCAATTCACAAGATCAGGAAGAAATTTTACGTCAGCTACAACTTGAATTGGCAGGACATCCTAAACAGCTTCCTTCACCTAATTTGTACGCATTAAAATCGGCATTAAAGATTATTTTTCCTGAGCTTGAAGACTTTTATTTGCAATATCACCCAAAACTTCAACTTATGGCACATTACAAGGGTGAAGTCTTGGCCTTTCAACAACTTTCCAACACCACTAAAACATGGATTGCACTCGTAGGCGATGTGGTTCGCAGGCTTTGTTTGCTCAATCCGTTGAGCTTAGACCCTTGTCTTGAAGGTGAAGGCGTTTTGTTAATTGACCAGATCGATTCACAACTAGATGCAGCACATTGCTCAGAAATTTTAAATCGTCTTCATCGCGCATTCCCACGCTTACAAATTATTGTGACCGGAAGCCGTGAAGAATTGCTTGAACATGCAGCCGTATATCAATGTTTTAAATTAGAGCATGGAAAAATCAGTCCACTTGATTTAAATACCACTCAGCAGCAACTCGAACATCTTTATACGTTATTACAACGAGATGAAGCGTTAACGCCACATATGGATCCCTTACCGCTTGATACCGAGCTGGCAACAGCTCAAATCGATAGTTTGTACCAACAAATCCAAAATCTAAATGAACAGCAAAAAAATGAATTATTACGTATGATTCATGCTGGAGACACCTCGGAAGAAACCTCCTCTCTTTAAAATTTATTATCCATTTCGCTCAATTTTTATAATAAAACCGAATTCGCTAAATATATGATGAAATCTGGTTTTTTGAGCGGAAAAATCACTAGATGTTGTTACCACATGTAATAACATCAGATTTTTAATGATTTTTTAGTGTACAATAAATTTCATTTTGCGTTTTTATTATTCAAGTTGCGCAATACAACTTGTTTCTCGCTTTATTTTTCTAATTTGGTCGGGTTTTCAGAATATAAGCTTTGGAAATCTCTTTGAATTCCTATCTATTCTGAAATGAAAATTTCACCTTTAGGCTTCGGTCTAAATTATATATGGATACGAGTGTGCTACCGATAATTATCTTATTACCGTTAATATTAGGCACCACCCTTGTTTCATTGCTTCAACGGTTTTCACGTGGAGTAACGGCTTTAGGGGCGATCGGAGTCAGTTTAACCAGTTTTGGTTTATTACTGACTCAGGCTAAAACTGTGCTTGGTGGTGCAAGCATTCAACAAAGTTGGGATTGGTTACCACAATTAGGAATTAATCTGAGCTTTAGACTTGATGCCCTTGGTTTATTATTTTCTCTTCTTATTACCGGTATCGGTACACTCATTTATATTTATGCCTATTATTATTTAGGCCCTAAAAATTCATTAAGTAAATTATATTTATTACTCATGCTGTTTATGGCAGCAATGCTCGGTATTTCTCTTTCTAACAATTTAATTATTTTATTAGTCTTTTGGGAACTTACCAGTATTTCATCCTTCCTATTAGTCGGTTACTGGAGTCATTACGAAGCTGCTCAACGTGGCTCGCGTATGGCACTTACCATTACAGGTATGGGTGGACTCGCCATGCTAGGTGGATTTGTCTTATTAGGACAAATCACAGGAACCTACGAAATTAATGATATTGTCGGAATGAAAGACCTCATTCAAAGTCACTATCTGTTTGTTCCGACGCTTTTGCTTATTTTACTGGGTGCATTTACTAAAAGTGCTCAGTTCCCGTTCCATTTTTGGTTACCCAATGCAATGGCAGCGCCCACTCCCGTGTCGGCCTATTTGCACTCTGCCACCATGGTAAAAGCTGGGATTTTCTTATTAGCTCGTCTTGCACCTATTTTCATTGGCGCTGCGCTTTATCACAACATTGTCACGTTTGTCGGCCTATTTACACTTTGTATGGCCGCATGCTTCGCAATTTTTAAAGAAGATCTAAAAGGACTACTAGCCTATTCTACAATTAGTCATTTAGGTCTTATCGTTTGCCTGTTTGGTATTGGTTCACCTTTGGCTGTTGCTGCGGCAATTTTCCATATTATTAACCACGCCACCTTTAAAGCTGCCCTGTTTATGATTGCCGGGATCATTGACCATGAAACAGGTACACGTGATCTTAGAAAGTTAAGTGGGATTTGGCAACTATTACCATTTACCGCAACACTGACTATGATTACAGCGGCATCCATGGCAGGTGTTCCTCTCACTAATGGCTTTATTTCTAAAGAAATGTTCTTTACCGAGCTATTAGCGAGCCTTTCAGGATCAACTGTTATCTTTGCCAGTATTATTGCAACGCTTGCCGGTATTTTTGCAGTCAGTTATTCAATTCGCTTAGTACACGGCGTATTTTTTGATGGCCCCGTAGGTAAACAAGTTCCAAATAAAAATGCCCATGAGCCACCTATCGGCATGCGAGTACCAGCTATATTGCTTGCGACATTATGTATTTTGGTCGGTATTTTCCCTGCCCTACTGGTCGAGCCTCTAGTTAACAGTGTGACACGTGCAAGTCTTATGCAACCTGATTTTGCAGGTACTCATCTTGCAATTTGGCATGGATTTAATGCGCCATTAATCATGAGTATTATTGCTCTGGTTGGCGGTACGCTTTTCTATTTTGCCCTAGCAAAAGATGGCATGATTCGTAAGATCGACCTTGACCCACGTTTAGGGCGCTTACAAGGCCGTATTTTATTTGACTTATTCTTAAAGCATTTATTATTAACAAGCCGAAAAATTAAACAAAAAACCGAAAATGGTTCTTTGCAAAGTTACCTGTTCTTAATCATTGCTTTTAGCATCGTCATGGTTACTCTGCCTTTGTTCAATCAGGGCCTTACCACAGGTACACGTGAGCTGACTCACGCACCATGGATTGCAGTAGTTCTTTGGCTGACCTTATTCTCAGGTTGCTGGATGATGCTTTGGTTCCACCACGAACGTATCAAGGCTGTACTCATTAGCGGTGCAATTGGTCTTGTGGTTACCATGGTATTTGTCACCATGTCGGCACCTGACTTAGCACTCACTCAAATTACGGTAGATGTAGTTACGACTGTTCTGTTGTTGATGAGCTTATCGTTACTCCCACAACTTACGCCATATGAATCTCGTCGCTCAAGACGTTGGAGAGATGCTGCGTTAGCAATTATTGGCGGTTTAGGAATTGGTTGGATTACATGGCTTATTTTAACGCGTGATCATAATTCGATTTCATGGTTCTTTGCTCAGCAATCCTTACCACTTGGCGGCGGTTCAAATATTGTAAATGTTATTTTGGTGGACTTCCGTGGCTTTGATACCTTTGGTGAAATTACAGTACTAGGCATTGCTGCGATTGGTGCGCTATGTCTCATGGATGGCATGCGCGTACATGGCACCACCATGACACAAGGCCTCACCTACCGCTTTAACCCATCTCCGCTCATGTTCCGTATTACGGCCTCTTGGGTGTTACCTTTAGCATTGGTCGTAAGTGTCTATATCTTTATGCGTGGGCACAACTACCCGGGTGGTGGCTTTATTGCAGGTCTAATTACCTCAATGGCACTGATTATTCAGTATATTGCTTTAGGTCAAGATCAAGCAGAACAAATGTTAAAAGCCCAATCCGGTCGTCTTTACGAAATCTGGATTGGCTCCGGATTAACAATTGCAGGCCTTACTGGCATTGCCGCATGGTTCTGGGCACGTCCATTCTTAACCAGTGCGCACGTCTATGTTGAATTACCAGTTTTAGGTAAGTTGCATCTGGCTTCAGCAGCAAGCTTTGATCTGGGTGTGTATATCACCGTAGTAGGCGCTACCATGCTACTCATTTCTGTATTAGGGGACTCTCGCCACTCGAGTATGTCTGGTCCTGTACCTCATGGGGAGAAATCATCATGATCAGTTTAGAATTCTTACTGGCCTCTGCCATTGGGCTACTTGTTGCGACAGGCATTTATCTAATCTTACGTGCGCGTACCTTCCCTGTTGTGTTGGGCTTAGCAGTGCTGGGCTATGCGGTTAACTTATTTTTGTTTGCGATGGGTCGTTTGCAAGTCAGCTCACCAGCCATCCTAACCGAAACCACCAATATTACAGATCCACTTCCACAAGCACTTGTTTTAACAGCAATCGTGATCGGTTTTGCCACTACCGCTTTTATTGTGCAACTTGCATTACGTAGCCGTTATGAATCCGGTAGTGACCATGTTGATGCTAAAGAAGATATTTCTCCAACATACGACCCACGTGAGGATGAGCCGTGATGTTTGATTTTTTATCTTTTTGGCAAGCTAATACACCAATTTTCAGTATCCTCATCCCGGCATTTACTGGTTTTATCTTATTGCTTCTAGGTAACCCTGGCGCTGGTGCATTAAAAGAAGATTGGCGACAACCTTGGCGCCGTGGCATTAGTTTGATCTCAGCAATAGCTGGGTTAATCACTGCTGTTAGTTATCTGCTTGTTGCAAACACTGGCCAAATTACGGTTTATCAGTTGAGCGAGTGGTCAGCTCCCTTTGGTATTGTGCTGGTACTCGACCGCCTTTCAGCTTTTATGCTAGTTTTAACTTATGCCTTAGCAGTTCCGGTTTTATGGTATGCCAGTGAAAACTGGGATACGAGAGGTCGCTATTTCCACGCCATATTCCATTTTCTTTTAATGGGGCTATGTGGCGCATTTCTCACAGGCGACTTATTTAACCTGTTCGTTTTCTTTGAAATCTTGCTCATGGCATCCTACGTCCTCTTATTACATGGACAAGGAAAACCGAGATTTCAGCTTGGTGTGCACTACGTCATTATCAACCTTTTAGCCTCTGCCCTGTTCTTAATTGGTCTTGGCATGATCTATGGCAGTGTAGGTAGCCTCAATATGGCTGATGTTTCACGTTTGCTACCGACTTTAGATGCAGATCAACATAAATTAGCAGTTGCAGGTGCCTTACTATTATTTGTCGTGTTTGGTATTAAAGCGGCCATGCTACCAGTTGGTTTTTGGCTACCAAAAACTTATGCCGTTGCAAGTACACCTGTCGCAGCAATTTTTACCATTATGACCAAAGTGGGGATCTATGCCATTTTGCGTGTCAATGGAACTGTATTTAATGATGTACTCAGCCAAGAAATCTTTAAAAGCTGGTTGCTTCCAATTGGTTTAGTGACTTCTTTATATGGCGTGATTGGCGCAATTGGTGCAGATCGCCTCAGACGTTTTGTTGGCTTTATGGTGCTGTCTTCAATTGGTACTTTATTGATTGCAATTGCCATGTCAAATACACAAGCGTGGTCTGGAGCATTATTCTATTTAGTCCACAGTACATTGATTGGTGCAGCATTTTACCTGTTCTGTGGCTGGATGACTTCACAGCGCGGTGATTTTAAAGATCATTTAAAGATTGCACCGAGAATTAAACAAGAAAAAGCAGCCATGCTGACTTATTTCCTGATTGCCATGATGCTCGCAGGCTTACCACCTTTTAGTGGCTTCTTTGGAAAAGTATTTATTTTGCAGGCTACTGTTGAAACTGCATATCAAGGCTGGGTTATTGGTATTGTTCTTTTGGTGAGCCTATTAAGTATTATTGCATTAACACGTGTCGGCTTTATTTTATTCTGGCGTGCATCACCACCAGAAGAAGACCCGATCAATCCTGCTTATATTATTTATCGTGCTTTACCTGAAAAAGCACCGCCACGTAACGATACAGTCATCTATATCTTGCTTGCTGGTTTAGTGGCTTATGTAGCATTTGCTTCACCTGTATTGCACTACACCACAAATACCGCTCAGCAAATTCAAGATCATGCCCTGTATCAGCAATCTATTCTTAAAACTGATCAAAATGGCGAAGTTATTAGCGTTCAGCCATATGACTCAACTTATTTACCAGAAACAAAATATGGTGGTGAGGTTGAAGATCATAATGCCTATCTTATTCCTGACATTATTTCGAAAGATACTTTCAACGGTGAGCATATTTCTGAATATAAACACCGCCAAATTCAGCAGCAAGAAAAATTGCAAACCCCAACCATTGCTGATGAAAGTCAACTGAAACCTATGGAGCCATAACAATGCAGCTATCTAAATTGCTTGACCGCTGGTTTCCGCATCCATTTGTTTCTTTTTTGATTATCATCTTCTGGTTAATGCTCGCGCATAGTCTTGATGCGAGCGACCTGCTTATGGCTGTAATTTTGGGGCTTGTTATTCCTCGTCTAGTTCGTCCTTTTATTACCAGAACCCCGCATATCCATTGGAAACCAGCCATAAAACTGTGTTTTGTTGTCTTATGGGATATTATTATTTCCAATTTTCGGGTTGCTAAACTGGTATTAGGGTCACCGAAAAAATTACATCCTAAATGGTACCGTGTTCCATTAGAAACAGAACATGAGCAAGTAAACTCTTTACTGGCAATGATTATTACCACAACGCCTGGCACGGTCTCTGCCGGTATTGATCAAGAGCGTGGTGATATTTTGGTCCACTCTCTTAGCACAGAAAATACTGAAAGTGATGTGCAAGACATCAAACAACGCTATGAGGCTCCACTCATGGAAATTTTTGATGTGAAAAGCAAATCGGAGGACAACGCATGACCATCCTACCTTATGCTCTTGGCATTAGCTTGATTGCTATCACAATCTCTATGTTGCTTTGCCTATTTCGAATGGTGATGGGACCATCTATTGTCGACCGCCTACTAGCGCTTGATACCCTTTTTTTAAATGCGACCTGTCTCATTATTGTGTTAGGTATTTATTGGACAACCACCTCTTTATTCGAAGGGGCGTTGTTAGTCGCTATGCTAGGGTTTGTTTCAACGGCTGCTTTAGCTCGTTATTTTACAACCGGTCATGTAATCGATTAGGGGAAGGTCAAAATGCAAATTACAATGGAAATTATTGTTTCGATCTTTCTGGTTTTCGGTGCTTTTTTTATGTTAGTCGGATCTATCGGTATGGTACGTCTACCCGATTTATTCATGCGACTACATGCACCTACCAAGTCGAGTACATTAGGCTTAGGTAGCTTTTTAATTGCTTCAATGATCTTTTTTGCTTTTCAAGGCCGATTTGGCTTTGCCGAGTTACTTATTACACTGTTGGCTTTTATTACTGCACCTGTATCAGCCAACTTAATTGCTCAAGCCGCGCTACATTTACGTTTACGCTCATTGAGTGGTGAAGTTCCTGAAGCTATTGAACGTCCTCTACCGTGGGATCGTTATAAAATTGGGCAACGTTTTTCACAAAACAAACCACCCATGGAACCTCCTCAGGCATAAAAACTTGAACACATAAAAAAGCCACCCCAAGGTGGCTTTTTTATTTTGAGTTTTCATTACTCTTCGTCATCTGACTCACGTTTCGGTAAATCTTGTACCGCTTTTTCGATAAGACCAAACATATAGTTACCATATGCATTAGTTTTATCGTAATGGAAACGCAAGCGAGGCGTGATGCGCGTTTTAATACGACGACTCAACTCCTGACGTAAAAAACCAGATGCTTTATTCAAAATATCTAGTGTTTCACGGTGAGCCACTTCGTTTTGGTCATCGCTTAATTCACGACCCATCACGGTCACATAGACATCGGCATAACCTAAGTCCGGACTGACTTTAACGCCTGAGATGGTCACAAGACCACCCAGACGCGGATCTTTCAACTCCTGACGGATAAGTTCAGAAAGCTCGCGCTGTACTGAATCCGCCATTCGCTTTAAGCGTTGTCCACCCGCCATTAAAGACTCCGTTTAACCATTTGAACATCATAAACCTCAATCTTATCAAGAGGTTTGATGTCGTTATAACCTTTCACGGCAAGACCACATTCCATACCGGCACGAACTTCATCAACGACATCTTTATAACGACGTAATGATTCAAGTTCACCTTGGAAAATCACAACATCATCACGTAAGACACGGATTGGTTTGTTACGGTGAATCACGCCTTCCATAACCATACAGCCCGCAGCAGCACCAAACTTACTAGAACGGAACACTTCACGTACTTGAGCAACACCCAAGATAGTTTCACGGTGTTCAGGAGCAAGTTTACCGCTCATGGCATCTTTTACATCATCAATCAATTCATAGATGATGCTGTAGTAACGAATATCGATACCGTCTTGGTCACTCTTCTGACGAGCAGCTGTATCAGCACGAACGTTGAAGCCTAACAATACAGCTTCTGAAGACTCGGCAAGAATTACGTCAGACTCAGTGATCGCACCAACACCAGAACTAATTACGCGAACTTTTACTTCATCAGTAGAGAGTTCATGTAATGCAGCATTCAATGCTTCTAAAGTACCACGAACATCTGTTCTTAAAACAACGTTCACTGTAGGAACGTCTTTTTTGCCCATAGATGCCATGATGTTTTCAAGACGCATTGCGCTTTGACGTTCGATACGTTTTTCACGTTCACGGTCTGCACGAGCATCAGCAACTTCACGTGCCTTCTTCTCGTCATTTACGACAAGAACTTCATCACCCGCCATTGGAGCTTCTGGTAGACCCAAAATTTCCACTGGAATAGATGGTCCTGCTGACTTAATCGGCTTACCGTTTTCATCAGACATCGCACGAACACGGCCATATGATGAACCAGCAAGAACAAGGTCACCAATATTTAATGTACCGTTTTGAACAAGAATCGAAGTTACTGCACCACGACCTTTATCAACACGTGCTTCAATAACAACACCTTGTGCAGCACCTTCAGCAGATGCTTTTAATTCCATCAATTCAGATTGAATCAGAATTAAATCAAGGAGTTCATCAATACCTTGGCCAGTATGTGCTGAAACCTTAGCAACCGGAACATCACCGCCCCATTCTTCTGGAACGATTTCTTTGGTTGTTAATTCATTTAACACACGGTCTGGATCAGCAGATTCTTTATCCATTTTGTTGATAGCAACAATAATTGGAGTTCCTGCTGCACGTGCATGGTCAATCGCTTCTGCAGTTTGCGGCATTACACCGTCATCTGCTGCAACAACCAATACCACGATATCCGTTGCTTTAGCACCACGTGCACGCATTGAAGTAAATGCTGCGTGTCCCGGTGTATCAAGGAATGTAATAATCCCTTTGTCTGTTTCAACGTGATATGCACCAATGTGCTGGGTAATGCCACCTGCTTCACCTGCCGCCACTTTAGAACGACGGATACGGTCAAGCAATGATGTTTTACCATGGTCAACGTGACCCATGATTGTAACAACTGGAGGACGAGTAGTTTGTTCACCACGTGCTTCTTCAGCTGCTTCAAGTAAGTTATCTTCTGCTTGTGTATCAGAAACTAGAACAGGGTTATGACCCATTTCTTCTACAACAAGTGCAGCTGTATCTTGGTCAATTGTCTGGTTCTGGTTAACCAATTCACCCATTTTCATAAGTGTCTTGATAACTTCACGTACTTTAATCGCCATCTTCTGAGCAAGATCGGCAACAACAATGCTTGAACCGATTTCTACATCATAGACTTGCTTTTTAACTGGCTTTTCAAAACCATGCTTGTTCGCTTGGCTTGATTTTAAACCACGTTTGTTATGGTTAACGAAGCTTTGCTCTTCTTGACCACGACGACCGCCTTTCTTACCAGCGCGAGGGTTAGTTGTAGCACCACCACGTTTAATTTCACGGTCTTCTTGATTAAATGAATCTTCATAAGCTTGGCCAACAAGACCTGAAGCAAGAGGAGAATCATCAATCACACGAATAGTTGCAGTAGCATCATCATTTGAATATTTAGATGCCATCTTACGCATTTGTTCAAGCGTACGCTGCTGAGCTTCCTCAGCCGCTTTACGACGTGCAGCTTCTTCAGTTGCTTTCAACTGAGCTGTTTGTGCTTCACGCGCTTTCTTTTGCTCTAATGTTTCTGCTGGTTTTGGTGCAGGTTTTACTGTACCACCACCGCGTTTTTTCACTACAACAGCAGCTTTAGGAGCTGACTGTGCAGCGCTATCTTGTTGATGAGCAGCACGCATTGCATCTAAAGTTGCTTTTGCTTTTTGCTCTGTTTGAAGACGCGCTTTTTGCTCTGCAGCTTCACGCGCTTGTTGTTCTGCACGCGCTTTAGCTTCTGCTTCTGCACGCGCTTTAGCTTCTGCTGCAATTTGTTCTGGGTTTGGTTTAGCAAAAACCTGTTTTTTACGTACTTCTACGTTAATTGTTTTTGCTTTACCCGAAGTACTTGCAACTTTAGCGGTACTGGTTGTTTTACGTTTCAACGCAATTTTTCCTGTGTTACCACTTTCCTGACCATGCACCTTTTTCAAATAATTGACTAAAGTGTCCTGTTGTTCAGTGGTAATAATGTCGTCTGCTGTACGTTGAGGCAAACCTGCTTCACGAGCCTGTTCTAGGAGCTTCTCAACAGGACGTCCTACGCTGAGAGCTAACTCTTTAATCGACTTGTCCGTCATATTTCATCTCCTAGTTAAACCATGATTCGCGAGCTTTCATGATCAATTGACCTGCTTTTTCATGACCAAGACCTTCAATATCAGAAATATCGTCAGTTGCTTGATCTGCCAAATCATCAACAGTAATAATACCGCGAGCGGCTAGCGAGTAAGCGATCTCAGAGGTCATGCCTTCCATATTGAGAAGGTCTGCACTCGGTTCTTGAATATTTTCTTGCTGTTTCAATGCATCAGTTAATGCAGCTTCTTTTGCACGACTTTGCAATAACTCAACTAACTCAGCGTCAAGTTCAATTTCGTCAAAAGTTTCAGCTGGCACATAAGCAATCTCTTCTAAAGAAGTGAAGCCCATCTCTACTAACGCCATTGCCAAGTCTTCTTCAATATCTAAACGTGATACGAACATGTCGAGATATTGCTGAGCTTCATTCTGCTGACGAGCACGATACTCTTCTTCAAGCATCATGTCGAGTTTGTAGCCAGTTAAATCAGAAGCTAAACGAACATTTTGACCTTGCGAACCAATCGCACGTGCCAATTGATCGTTGGTAGCAAAAATAATGTCTGCACTTTTTGCATCTTCATCAAGCACAATGCCTGATACATCAGCTGGTTCTAATGCACTTGCGATGTATTGAGCTGGATCATCAGACCAAACTACAACATCAATACGCTCACCATTTAACTCTTGCTGTACAGCCTGGATACGTGTTCCACGCATACCAATACATGCACCAACAGGGTCAATACGGTGGTCGTTCGTTTTTACTGCGATTTTTGCACGAACACCTGGTTGACGCGCCGCAGCTTTAATTTCAATAATTTCTTCAGAAATTTCAGGAATTTCTTTCTTCATCAAAGCAATAAGCATTTCAGGCTTAGCGCGTGATAATAGAAGCTGAGCACCACGGCCTTCACGGTTTACACTATATAAAATAGCATTTACACGTTGTTTTGGACGAAGAATCTCTTTAGGAATCATTTCTTCACGAGCTAAATAAGCTTCAGCATTGTCACCTAAGTCAATGATGAAACCATCTTTAGTTTGCTTTTTCACTTCACCGTAAATTAGCCCGCCAACTTTTGATTCATAAGCATCAGCAACTAATGCACGCTCTGCTTCACGAATTTTTTGTACGATAACCTGTTTCGCAATCTGCGCAGCGATACGACCGAACTCAATCGATTCTACTTCAAGCTCACGAACGTCGCCAATTGACCATTTTGCAGGATCAACATCAGAAATTGCGTCTTGGCATGCTGGCATTTCATGATCTTCATCTGCCACAACAGTCCATTGACGGAAAGTACGGTAATCACCAGTTCTACGATCAATTTCTACACGAAGCTGAGCTTCTTCAGAATTGGTACCCTCGTAAAATTTTTTCTTCGTTGCAGCAACTAGAGCTTGTTCTAAAGCTTCGAAGATCGCTTCACGACTAACACCTTTTTCATTACTAACCGTTTCAACAACGGTAAGAATTTCGCGGCCCATAAGTCACCTACCGATTTCTTATATAATTTAAATAAATTTAATCTTGATAGATCAAGTTTGCTTTATCGATATTGTTGCTGTCGATATCAAGCACATGCTTTCCTTCAACTTCAACCTGAATCTCTTCATTTTCAAGGTCTACAGCAAGGAGTTTTACTTGAAATTTACGACGATTTTCTACTGCAGCAATCAAACGCAAAGCAACCTGTTGTCCAATGTAGCCTTGCAACTGTTCGAGTTGAAAAAATGGGCGATCCCAACCTGGTGAAGAAACTTCTAATGCATATTCACCTGAAATCGGATCATGGACATCCAGCATTGCGCCGACCTGTTGTGTAACACGAACACAATCTTCTACACCAATACCGCGGCCTTGCTCTACTTCACCATCTTCATTAATCACTGGTTCAGCATTTTCATCAACCGGTCTATCGATATAAATACGCAATAATGAACGCTTACCTTGTGGAAGGAATTCAATTCCCCAAAGGTCGACACCACATGCCTCCACTGCTGGAGCAATCATGTCATACAATGCTTGGGATTTATTTGATAATTTCATTTACTCTCGTCATTCTCGTGCGATTCAATCGGTTGTTTTAACCGACACAGACTTACTATAGTGAAGCATGACTATTTGACCAATTGATGTCGACACTACACGATAGCGATACGATAACCAATAAAAAAGGGCGTTAATCGCCCCTATATAGCACAGAAAACAATAGTCCACTGTGCAAAAAGGCCCACCTTGTCTGTGAGCCTCTTTAAGAAACTTGGTAGCGGGAGCTGGATTTGAACCAACGACCTTCGGGTTATGAGCCCGACGAGCTACCAGACTGCTCCATCCCGCATCAACGTGCAAAAATTATATACAAATATCGAAAAAAGTCAATGTAAACTTATCCAATATTAGCTTGATTAAGTTGCACCTTAATCAAATTGGTAGCGGGAGCTGGATTTGAACCAACGACCTTCGGGTTATGAGCCCGACGAGCTACCAGACTGCTCCATCCCGCATCAAAAACAAAACTGCTTGCACTCAACTTTCTGGTTCAAAGTTGGTGCGGAAGGGGGGACTTGAACCCCCACGCCCGAAAGCACTACCACCTCAAGGTAGCGTGTCTACCAATTCCACCACCACCGCAGCTTGTGGGACGCATTCTAGTCCTTTCAATTCCAAAAGGAAAGTCTTATTTCCAATTATTGGCCAGTTTTTGGTGCATTTGGTGAAGTTTCAGGCGATGTAGTCTGCGCTGGCGCAGTCGTTTGTACAGTTTTCAAACTATATGCTTCAGTCGTTTGCTTTTTGGCAAAAACAGCCAGAGTCAAACTGGTCACAAAGAATAAAGCTGTCAAAATTGCAGTCACGCGAGTCAAGAAGTTACCTGAACCAGACGCACCAAATACTGTTGCTGCGCCACCTCCACCAAAAGAGGCACCTGCATCTGCGCCTTTACCATGTTGCACTAAAATTAATGCAATCATTAGTACTGCTAAAATAATATGTACAACAAGTACAAAAGAGTGCATACCCTATCCTCGTTATTTGCTTTGCGCGAAGGCTTGTACAATTTGATAAAAAGATGCTGCATTTAATGAAGCACCACCCACCAACGCACCATTGATATCTGGACATGCAGCTAACTCAACAGCATTTTCAGCTTTTACACTACCGCCATATAAAATAGCAATATTTGAGCCTGCCGGTGTAAGTTGGCATAAGCCTTCACGAATTTTAGCGTGCATCGCTTGCGCATCTTGCGGAGAAGCTGTTTTACCTGTACCAATTGCCCAAATAGGTTCATAGGCAATAACCACTTGGTTTTGCCATTGTTCTGCAGTAACTACAGGTGCAATATCACAAATTTGCTGTAGAACAACTTGCTCGGCCTGACCTTGCTCACGTTGTTCAAGGCTTTCGCCCACACAATAAATGACAGTCATACCCGCATTTAATGCATTTTGGAGTTTTGCCTTCAAAATTTCAACGTTGTCACCAAAAATATCACGACGTTCAGAGTGTCCAACCAGTACGAAATTAATTTGGCTATCTTTTAATAGTTCTGCACTGACTTCACCAGTATAAGCACCTGTACCAGCAACACGTGATACATCCTGTGCAACCGTATGTACCGTTCTTGCAGCATCCTGTAATTGCGCTTGTACCGTTGTAAGGGCAATAGAAACAGGGGCAACGCCCACATGGCAGTTTTCATCTGCAATTTGGTTTTGTTGCAATAATTGTTTAAATTCTTCTATAAGTTGGTTGGCGTTGGCACGCATTGGATTCATTTTCCAGTTACCAACTACCCAAGGCGTAATCGTCGAACCCGACATACTGCTCACCTTTCATCAAAAATGCAGCACATTCTACACGCATTTATACAAATTTCAGATACTTTTCTTTAACGCGATTACTCATATCTTTTCTAGTGTTTGAAATTAAGAAAAAACTTTACTTTATTAAAAGTCCGACATTCTAAAAATTAATAAAGAAAAACTTCGACTGGTTCAAGCTTTAATAGGCTGAGTAGGACCCGAGCAACACTTTCTAAGGTAGTAATTTTACATAACAAAAGTATAATTTTTCATATACCAATTATAAACACATTAACATAGGCAGGCAGATGTCAGCATTACATACATCTCCAAAATTTACGGGGTTTTTTCGACGTTTAGTCGAAGAAAAGCATGTGTCGGCAGCGACCATGCAAACTGCATTAGATGCAGCGAAAAGAGCTAAGCAGGACACAGTCGCATATTTAATTGAAGAGGTTCATCTCTCCCCTTCATTATTGGCTGAAACAATTTCTGCTGAGTTTGCTGAACCATATTTCGATCTGGATGTTTATGACACTTCTCAGATTCCTAAAGATCTGGTCGATCAGAAACTGATTTTAAAACATCGAATTTTGCCGCTCATTCAAAGAGGGCAAATTTTATATGTCGCGACCAGTAATCCAAGCAATATCGAAGCGATTGATGCAATCCGTTTTAATAGTAAATTGCTAGTTGAGCCTGTAATTGTGGAGTACCATAAACTCGAAAAAGTTTTAGGCCAGCATTTTGCAGAAGAAAGCAGCTTTGACTTCAATGATGAAGAGTTTGATCTCGATGTTAATCTTGATGGCTCTACCGCTCAAGAAGATGAAGAAGAAGCTCCTCAAGGCGATGAAGCCCCAATTGTTAAATATATTAATAAGTTATTAATTGATGCCATTCGTATGGGTGCTTCAGACTTACATTTTGAACCGTACGAAAAATCCTATCGGGTGCGCTATCGTGTCGATGGCGTGTTACGTCAAATTGCTAATCCCCCTCTACAGCTTGCAAACCGCTTGGCATCACGCTTAAAAGTAATGTCTCAAATGGACATTTCTGAAAAACGTGTCCCACAAGATGGTCGTATCAAGCTCAAGCTGTCAAAAAGCAAAGCGATTGATTTTCGTGTGAACTCCCTCCCGACTTTGTTTGGTGAAAAGTTAGTTCTACGTATTCTTGACCCATCAAGCGCAATGCTAGGAATTGATGCACAAGGATATGAAGAAGATCAAAAAGCTTTGTTTATGGAGGCATTAGATAAACCTCAAGGCATGCTTTTAATTACCGGACCAACAGGTTCTGGTAAAACCGTATCGTTATATACAGGTTTAAATATTTTAAATACTGAAAGCTCCAATATTTCTACTGCCGAAGACCCGGTAGAAATTAATCTTGAAGGGATTAATCAAGTTAACGTAAACCCCAAGGTAGGGCTTACTTTTGCGGCCGCACTTAAATCATTTTTACGACAAGACCCTGACATTATTATGGTGGGTGAGATTCGTGACTTGGAAACAGCAGAAATTGCGATTAAGGCGGCTCAAACCGGCCACATGGTGATGTCAACACTACATACTAATAGTGCTCCGGAAACATTGACCCGTCTACGCAATATGGGGGTTCCTTCTTTTAATATTGCAACATCAGTAAACCTAGTTATTGCACAGCGTTTAGCACGTCGTCTTTGTTCTCAATGCAAAATACCTGCTGATATTCCTAAACAAAGCTTATTAGAAATGGGCTTTACCGAACAAGATTTAGCGCACCCAGATTTTCGGGTTTTTCAGCCCGTAGGTTGCCCTGAATGTCGTGAAGGCTATAAAGGCCGTGTCGGTATTTATGAGGTAATGAAAGTTACACCTGAAATTTCCAAGATTATTATGGAAGATGGCAACGCTTTAGAAATCGCAGCTGCTTCTGAAAAATTGGGGTTTAATAATCTACGTCGTTCAGGTTTAAAAAAGGTGATGCAAGGGGTGACCTCTTTACAAGAAGTCAACCGTGTCACCAGTGAATAAGACACTATTTAAAAATAAGGATAATCTAATGGCTGTCAAAAAGGCACAAATGATGCCGACTTTTGCTTATGAAGGGGTTGACCGTAAGGGCGTAAAAATCAAAGGAGAACTTCCGGCTAAAAACATGGCTTTAGCCAAAGTAACCTTACGCAAACAAGGGGTGACTGTTCGAAATATACGTGAAAAACGTAAAAATATTCTTGAAGGTTTATTCAAGAAAAAAGTCACCACACTCGATATTACGATTTTTACTCGACAACTGGCGACCATGATGAAAGCTGGTGTACCACTCGTACAAGGCTTTGAAATTGTAGCTGAAGGTTTAGAAAACCCGGCCATGCGTGAGGTTGTACTCGGTATTAAAGGTGAAGTCGAAGGTGGTAGTACTTTTGCCTCAGCTTTAAGAAAATATCCTCAACATTTTGATAACTTGTTTTGTTCACTTGTTGAGTCTGGTGAACAATCAGGCGCACTCGAAACGATGCTGGACCGCGTTGCAATTTACAAAGAAAAAAGTGAGTTGCTCAAGCAAAAAATCAAGAAAGCAATGAAATACCCAGCAACAGTTATTGTAGTAGCCATTGTGGTGACCATTATTTTGATGGTTAAAGTAGTTCCCGTTTTCCAAGATTTATTTGCGTCTTTTGGAGCAGATTTACCTGCATTTACGCAAATGGTTGTGAATATGTCGAAATGGATGCAGGAATACTGGTTCATTATGATTATTGCGATTGGCGCAGTCATTGCTGCCTTTCTGGAAGCAAAAAAACGCAGTAAAAAGTTTCGTGATGGCTTAGATAAACTGGCGCTTAAGTTACCTATTTTTGGGGACTTGGTTTATAAAGCAATTATTGCCCGCTATAGCCGCACGCTTGCTACAACATTTGCCGCAGGTGTTCCACTTATTGATGCATTAGAATCGACTGCTGGCGCAACCAATAACGTGATTTATGAAAAAGCTGTGATGAAAATTCGTGAAGATGTCGCAACGGGTCAACAGCTTCAGTTTGCTATGCGGGTCTCTAATCGTTTTCCATCTATGGCTATACAAATGGTTGCAATTGGTGAAGAATCGGGTGCACTAGACAGCATGCTCGATAAAGTTGCCACTTATTATGAAAATGAAGTGGATAATGCCGTTGATGGTTTAACCTCTATGATGGAACCTTTAATTATGGCAATTTTAGGGGTGCTCGTAGGCGGTCTGGTAATTGCTATGTATCTTCCAATTTTCCAAATGGGCTCAGTTGTATAATGCAAGACATCATTGCGTATTTTATTCAAAACTTAACTGCACTTTATATTGCTGTTGCACTCGTGAGCCTATGTATCGGTAGCTTTCTTAATGTAGTAATTTACCGCACGCCAAGAATGATGGAGCAAGATTGGCAGCAAGAATGCCAAATGTTACTCAATCCTGAGCAACCGATTATTGATCATGAGAAGTTAACTTTAAGTAAGCCTGCTTCATCGTGCCCTGCATGTCAGCAACCGATCCGTTGGTATCAAAATATTCCTGTTATAAGCTGGCTTGTGTTAAGAGGAAAATGTGGTCATTGCCAGCACCCAATCAGTATTCGCTATCCAGTCATCGAACTACTCACCATGCTATGTTCATTAGTAGTCGTCATGATGTTTGGCCCAACCATACAAATGCTTTTTGGACTCGTCCTCACATGGGTACTGATAGCCCTTACTTTTATTGATTTCGATACACAATTATTGCCTGATCGCTTTACCTTACCTTTAGCTGCGCTCGGCTTAGGTATTAATACCTTTAATATTTATACCTCACCCAACTCAGCCATTTGGGGTTATCTCATTGGTTTCCTATGTCTTTGGATTGTCTATTACTTATTTAAAGTGATCACTGGCAAAGAAGGTATGGGCTACGGCGACTTTAAATTGCTTGCAGCATTAGGTGCATGGATGGGGCCATTGATGCTGCCGTTAATTGTGTTATTGTCATCGTTACTTGGCGCAATCATTGGCATCATTTTATTAAAATTAAGAAATGACAATCAGCCTTTTGCTTTTGGGCCATATATTGCCATTGCTGGTTGGGTTGCCTTTTTATGGGGTGATCAGATTATGAAAATTTATTTGGGAGGTTAAGATGGCTTTTATTCTGGGAATCACAGGTGGTATAGGCAGTGGTAAATCAGCTGCAACACAATGGTTTGAATCCCAAGGAATCCAAGTCGTCGATGCCGATATTGTTGCTCGCGAAGTAGTTGAAAAAGGGCAACCTGCCCTTCAAAAAATTCAACAAACCTTTGGAGATTGGGTGCTTCAACCCGATGGCAGTTTGGACCGCCGTGCCTTACGTGAATATATTTTTCAAAATCCACAAGCGCGTCATACACTCGAGCAAATTACCCATCCCGCAATCCGTCAATCTATTATTCAACAGCTACAAAATCCTAAAAGTCCGTATGTGATTTTAGTTTCGCCATTATTGTTTGAAACAAATCAACATGAACTGGTCAATCACACGCTACTGATTGATGCGAGTGAACAAACTCAAATTCAGCGTGCGAGCCAGCGCGATGGACAAAACCAAGAACAAATCCAGAAAATTATTGCTGCACAAATGCCACGCGAACGAAAACGTGAGCTTGCAAATGACATCGTGTTTAATGACGGATTACTCGAACATTTATATCAGCAATTAGAGCCTTTACATCAAAGCTATTTGAAGCGTGCAAACTAATTTTGTGTATTTTGCTGCTTAATCTTTTGTGTCAGGCTATCTTGTCTAAACCAACGCCAAGGCTGTAAAGCACCTATTCCCATACCTACTAAGCCCACTACAATTGATGGGCTTAATGATTCACCAAGTAAAGGTACAGCTAAAATAGCAGCAATAAACGGCGCCAAAGTTACAATACTTCCCGTTTTAAATGCGCCAAGACGCTGAATAGCAGCAACATAGGTTAATGTCGCAATAATAACGACAAACACGCCATGGAAAATACTTTGTACAGCTAAGTGCAAAGGATCTACATCCATAAAGTGCTTAGGTAAGAACAACAAATAAATCGGCAAATAAATAATTGCGGACCAGATTGCGACGCTTGCCATAGAATGCCAAGCAGAGAGCTTCCACTGTTTAAGTAGTACAGTAAAAATCCCCCACCAAATCGCACTGATAAACAGAAGTAAATCTCCAATTCCAAAAGCAGAGGTACTACTTTGCAACATCAATGCGCTCATGAGAACCAAGGCAGTAATCATAATTGCCAGACTCACCCATGTATGTTTATCAAATGGCTGTCTAAATAAAATATAAGCAGCTATAGCGGTACAGATAGGAATACAGCCATTTAAAAATATTGCAGCATGTGCAGCTGGTGCATAAAGAAAAGCTGTATAAACCGTAAGGCAGTAAATGACTCCACCAATCAATGTCAAAATAACCGCATGCTTACTCCATAAAAAAGCGAGATCTTTTTTATAAATTAAGATAGGCATCAAAATTAGGAAGGCTATAGCAAAGCGTAGTGCGGCAATATCCCAAGCACTGATGTGCCATTGTGCATTTAAGCGGGCAAAAAGCGTAAACCCGCCCCAAATACACATGGTCACCAATACAAAAAAATAACCTTGCGTACGGGGAGACATATCAAGACTGCATAAAAACTAGGAAGGCAGCTAAATTATACCTCAGAACGCTGACGACAAGCTTCATAAAGTGCCATACCCGTTGCCACACTTACATTTAAGCTTTGTAAGTTACCTGACATTGGAATATAGGCTTTTTGGTCACACTGTGCCTGAGTAATTGGACGTAAACCTGTGTCTTCTGCACCCATTACAATCACAACAGCACCCGAGAAATCACACTTCTGAATAGGTAATGCATTTTCATCAAGCATCGTACCAATCACACGGACATGAGTTGTCTCTTTAAGATGCGCTAAAGTACGAGCCAAATTAGTCACTTGAATAAATTTAACTTTTTCAGCCCCACCCGCTGCGACTTTACGAGCAGTTGGAGTTAAGCTTGCTGAGCGATCGCGAGGCACAATCACTGCCTGAACACCCATTGCAGCGGCAGTACGGATACATGCCCCTAAGTTATGTGGATCTGTCACCTGATCTAATGCCAGCAATAAGGCATCTGGAGTTTCAGCCAAGAGCTGGTCTAGATCTTTTTCATTTAAAGTCGGGTGCGGACGTACTGCTGCAACTACGCCTTGGTGAAATGGCAAACCCGCAAGCTTTTCGAGGCTATCACGGCTTGCTTTTTGTACACTAATCCCAAAAGGCTCGGCCAATTGCAGAATCTTCTGCAAACGCTGATCGTCGCGCCCTTTCAATGTAAACAGGGTCAGCACGCGCTCCGGCTCAAGTTCTAACAATGACTCCACTGAGTGAACGCCATAATAATATTCCGGTTTTGCCATGCATGACCTCTAACAACGTTTGAGCAAAAAATAAAAATCCTGTAAAGCCAACTTCACAGGATTTCTTTGGGCATAGTGTACCCGATTTAAACAGTAATTTCTTAGCCTTCTAAGTGGCAAACATAATCAAGCACTTCATCAGTCTCGATTTTGAAAACACTATTGCCTGGTACATAAAAAGATTGCCCAGCGCGGAACAATTCACTTTCATTGCTGTCTGCAATTTTAACGCGACACTCACCTGAAATAATTTCCATACGCTCAGGAACATGGGTTTCAAATGTTAAAGGCTGTTCAGTCGGCAAAATAACACCTAATGTTTTTTTCGTTCCATCTTCAAATTGCACGGTATGGCTGATACATGCTCCACCAAAATAAACATTTGATTTTTTGATGACCGTTACATGATCAAATTGGGTTGAACTCATGCACACTCTCCAGATAATGCCGCATTTATATAAATTATGATGAATGTAGTTTAATTGTGCCTAAATAACTAATCAATCAGTTTTCATACGGATAGACTTGTAATTTCCACTGCTGTAACTGAATTTTTTTAGCAAAAGCGTGGGGTAAATTCACTTCAATATTTCGACTCTTCGACACAATTGCATCATATCTGCAAACTTCATCGTGATTTTCATCGAATAAAATCCAGTAAACTTTTTCTGCCGTTGGATGATTAACCGCAGTTGTAACTACTGGTGAACCATTATCCATCCCTACATGAAAATTGTCTTGGTCATTTTGCATTGAAGTTAGATCATAAACCGGAAAATCGGCACTATTTTCATCAAATTGCTGGCTATCATGTACAAGCACACTTTGTTTTAAA
The DNA here is from genome assembly GCF_003940475.1 of Acinetobacter sp. FDAARGOS_559. Lineage (NCBI taxonomy): Bacteria > Pseudomonadati > Pseudomonadota > Gammaproteobacteria > Moraxellales > Moraxellaceae > Acinetobacter > Acinetobacter sp. FDAARGOS_559. Next base: position 2,763,460 of record NZ_RKJG01000005.1, on the reverse strand, counting down.
GTCGGCCAAATACAATAACGCAGGTAATGTTGATCTATGACTCGATTGTCCGGATACCTTCCAGTGGCAACATAATCCCTGATATGTGCTTCAATATTATGAAAAATACCTGTACAACCGCCCCACATACCCGCCAAAATTAATTCAGTATGAGAATAGCTATCTCTCATTAAATGGAACCATTGATCACTCTTAAGCCAAGCATCAACAGCGGTTTTTTCACGATAAGACACGATAGAGTCGGCATCACGTACTAAAAACCGTTTAACCACCGGATCATCCATAACTAAAAAGCGCCAAAATAAACCTGATAACTGTTTTTGAGTGGGGCTGACATGTACGACTTGTGCACCATTTGCTTGTAACCTCTGTTGTACAAGTTCGGGAACGCTCTCATCCACATAGAATCGACACGTCCATTCAGGATAGATTTCTTGAGCTAACTTAGTATTTAAAATGGACGTTTCACAGTACCGAGCATTTGCTCCAAATAGAGAAAAAGCAATAATATTTTCTTGTGGATTTGGGCTAAAGGGCACGGGTTTATGAGTGGGTATATTTAAAGTAGGCTCATTCTTTGTGAGTTCTTTTTTGGTTGAAATGGCTAAACGCCCAAATTTAATCTTCTCTTCTTTTTTATTTAAATGATGACAAACTTCGGTCAATCCATCGTATAGATTTGTATTAACGTTAGAACCACTTGCTTTAATGGCTTGCATATAATGTTGATATGCATCGTCATAACGGCGTAACCGTAGCTCGGTATAAGCTAAATCAGACAATGCTCCGGGATGTCCGGGAACCAGACTTACTGCTTTTTTTACATGTTGATATGCTTTGACATAATCACCTTGTGCAGCAGCCTGTTTAAATGCATTAAAATGCTGATTTAAAATTTTATTCATTTCAGCAGGATTAATTTTTTTATGGCGGTTGATCATCCCTATTGGTGCTTTCGGTAAGCTTAATGTTTTTTTCATTGTAAAGATCCGCAATCTTGCTGTTCTATAATTTCAGTTAGAATAATAGATCACTTGTAGCAAATTCAAAACTTCTCTATCTTTAACCCATAATTTGGCGCGTTGGATGCGTTTATGCTCACACATTTAACTTTAATCAATTTTGCATTAGCTGATCATTTAGCTATTGATATAGAACAAGGATTTAATGTTCTAACAGGTGAGACAGGTGCAGGAAAATCATTATTACTGGATGCACTATCTGCCTGCTTAGGGGAACGTACAGATACAAATTATGTCCGTTATGGTTCGGACAAAGCGGATGTAACCGCAGTTTTTACTTATCAGGACAATAGCCCTGAAGCAAAATGGTTAAAAGAACATGAACTAGATGATGATTCAGGGGAAATTCATTTACGTCGGGTTATTTTTGCAACTGGCCGTAGCAAAGCATGGGTAAATGGCCGTCCAAGTAGTCTGTCTGAGCTTAAAGAATTAGGCCGCTTATTGGTTCAGCTGTATAGCCAGCACAGCCAACAACAACTACTTGAACCGCCTTATCCAAAGCATTGGCTAGACCGTTATAGTAATTTTTACGCCGAAGCAAATGATGTTCGTGAAGCATATAGTACATGGCAGCGTAATATCCGCCAGCATCAGGCTGCGCTCGATGCTCAAGCGACCCGTTTACAACGTATTGCGACCTTAGAGTTACAAATTGAGGAGCTTGAGGAAGTCATTCAAACCGATTACAAAGAAATCGAGCAAGAGTTCGATCGCCTTAGTCATCATGAACATATCATGCAAGACTGTAGCTATAGTCTAAATGCGCTTGATGAAGCTGAACAAAACATTACTCAAGAAATGTCGTCGATCATTCGCCGCCTAGAGTCTCATGCGGGGCGTAGTGAGCAGCTTTCCGAAATTTATAATTCGTTATTAAATGCGCAAAGTGAAATTGATGATGCCACATCAAATTTACGTCAATTTATTGACCGTCAGAGTTTCGATCCTGAACGGATGGAAGAACTGAACTCCAAGCTAGAAGTTTTCCATCGACTTGCTCGTAAATACCGTACTCAGCCAGAGACGCTGAAAGAAGAGTACGAAACTTGGCAAAGTGAGCTTGAACAATTACATCAGTTAGAAGACCCTGAAACTCTGGCTGAACAAGTAGAAAAGTCACATCAAGAATTTTTAGAAAAAGCCCAGCATTTGGATAATATTCGTCGTGAAGCTGCTGCTCCACTTGCAAAACAATTAACTGAACAGGTTAAACCTTTAGCGCTGCCTGAGGCACATTTTGAGTTTAAGTTTGAACCATTAGAACAACCAAATGCAGAAGGATTAAGTTTTATTCAACTTTTATTTACTGCCAATAAAGGCATACCTCCTCAACCATTGGCACGTGTAGCATCTGGTGGTGAGCTTTCTCGTATTGCACTCGTTATGCAAGTCATGAATGCTGAAAAGACCGAAGCAGAAGTTTTGGTATTTGACGAGATTGATGTCGGAATTAGTGGTGGTACAGCTGAAGTGGTTGGACGTTTATTGGCCGACTTGGCTCAGCATGTCCAACTTCTATGTATTACCCACCAAGCACAGGTGGCTGCACAATCCGATCAACATTTGTTAGTCAAAAAACAACAAACTGATCCGGCAAGTAGTACTATTGTACAACTTGATGAAAATCAAATTATTTCCGAGCTAGCACGCATGTCAGGAGGTGTTGAAATTAATGAAACAACCTTGCAGCATGCTAAACAATTACGTCAACTTAAATTTCAGGCTTCTTCAACTTAATAAAGAAAATGAGAGAAAAAGATTGGCGAAATCCGATTAACTCTTGTATGTTGATAAAAAGAACCTATATAGATAAAAAGGGTCGAGAGACCCTATAGCGACATTTTTTGAGGGAGAACCGCTTAGGTGACCAAACAATATATGACTCACCGTTGTCTGATTGCCCCGCCAGAAATGGCAGATGACTTTTTTGCAAATACAGTAATTTATCTTGCCCGTCATGACGAAGAAGGTGCCCAAGGTATTATTATCAATCGCCCTGCCGGTATCCAAATTAAAGAGTTACTCAATGATTTAGACATTGATGCAGACAATGTAAATCCGCATGAGGTTTTACAAGGTGGTCCTTTACGCCCTGAGGCGGGCTTTGTTCTTCATACAGGCCAACCAACATGGCACTCTTCTATTGCTGTGGGTGAGAATGTCTGTATTACTACGAGTAAAGATATTCTCGATGCGATTGCGCATAACGAAGGTGTTGGCCGCTACCAAATCGCCCTTGGTTATGCGAGTTGGGGTAAAAACCAGCTAGAAGATGAAATCGCTCGTGGTGACTGGCTTATCTGTGATGCCGACATGGATCTGATTTTTAACTTGCCGTACGATGATCGTTGGGATGCAGCCTATAAAAAAATTGGTGTAGATCGTACATGGCTGGCTTCTGAAATCGGGCACGCCTAATGACCGCAACGCAATCAAAATCAATTATGGCTTTTGACTTTGGCACTCAAAAGATGGGAATGGCGATTGGTCAGTCTGCAATTGAAAGTGCTAACCCATTACCACTTTTTGTGATGAAAGATGGTATTCCCAACTGGGACCAACTTTTAAAAATTGTGAAAGAGTGGCAGCCTGATTTATTTATTGTTGGTCTTCCATTGAATATGGATGATAGCGAGTCAGAACTTTCAACACGGGCACGTAAGTTTGCACGTCGCCTACGCCATCAAACCAATATTGAAACGTGGATGGTCGATGAACGACTCACCACTCGTGAGGCAAGAGAAGAACTTGGTTTTTATCAAGAACAAGGTCGTGCCAAGAAGTTGTCAGCCGATAGTTTTGCCGCAGCTTTGCTAATTCAGAGCTGGTATCGCAATCCTGTTGGTTTAACGCCATAAAATAAAAAAGCATGTTTCAAACATGCTTTTTTATTGAGTTTAAAAACTTAAGCTTTTTATTTTTCAATAATATGTACTGTAGCAGTACGGCCAGACACAAAAGCCAACTCATTTTTTGGTGCTTCGTCTAATACAATTTTTACAGGTACACGCTGCGCTAAACGAACCCAGCTAAATGTCGGGTTTACATTTGCAAGCAGTTTCGAACTACTTGAACGCTCACGGTCTTCAATACCCGATGCAATACCCTGCACATGGCCTTTAATTTTCTGTCTATCACCCATTAATTGCACAGTTGCTTCATCGCCAATATGAATACGGTCTAATTTTGTTTCTTCAAAATATCCCACAACATAAAGCTGCTTACGATCTAGCAATGCTGCAACCGCTTGTCCAACTTGAACATAATTACCCGGACGCAAATCAAAGTTAGATAATGTTCCATCTGCTGGCGCCACAACAGCCGCACGGTGCATATTGAGTTCTGCTAAATGTAAATTACTTGTTGCTGCTTCAACCAGTGCCTGTTGCTGTTTAATAGTCGCTTCAGCTTGTTGAATAGCAGCTTGGAGTTGCTCATGTTCCGCGTGTGATTGATCACGAGTTGCAAAGACCTGATCTTGTTCCTGCTTAGAAATCGCACCATCCATTAAGTTTGAATAACGGTTTGCGTTTTTCTCGGCTAACTTAATGTTAGTACTCGACTTAATCAAGTTTGCTTTGGCTTGGGCCAGACCTGCTTGTGCTTGAGCATAGGCCGCTTTTGCTTTTGCCAAATCAGATTTTGCTTGCTCTACATCTAAAGCTCGGCGAGAGACATCAATTTTAAAAAGCACCTGACCTTTTTTTACAGTCTGGTTATCTTGAACCAATACTTCCGTTACAAGTCCTGCTACATCTGAAGAGACCTGAATAACGTCACCACGAACTCGACCATCACGTGTCCACGGCGCTGCATTATAGTAGTTCCATAAATGCACAATGGTATAGACAGCAATCATTAATGCGACAACCAAAATCACTGGACGGATGACTTTTTTCAACTCCAATTGATTCATTTTACTCACCTAACTCAATCTTTAATCTGGCAATCATCTTTAAGCACCTAACCCAACAAAAATTTGGTGTATCACCAAAAGTAGTAAAAGGTAAAAACACAAATTGAAAATACTGGGTAATGCAATCCAGCCTTGTGCAATCCATTTGTTGGTTAAGGGACTTAACCAGCGAAAACATATATATGCAAAAATGGCTTGGACGAGCAAAGCAGGCACGTAAATACCGTAGACATTAAACTCACCCATGCGCTGTGGCTCCTGTAAGCGTACGATCTGCATTCATTTGGTTTGATGAAACATGACACATGCTATAAGCAATATTATTTAGTGAAATAAATAATCTTTGACGCAGAGTCATATCTTCAATATTTGAAGCAAGTTGTTTAAGTTCAAATAAGGTTTGGTGAATGTGCTGTACCAATACATCACTTTCACCTTTTTCATTTTCTTTAGCTCTAAATAGCTCATCTAAATCTTGTTGCAAACGGCCAATGTGATGGGCTAATTCCGAAGATATCGGAACTTGATTTGCTAACTCTTGTAGTCGGCTTAAATCAATGATCGCACTGGATTCAACCAAAGCCTGTTGAATAGATTTTTTAATCTCTTCTGACTGAACCATTTTAGTATTTAAGACACCAACACGGTCTAACATCCCCCGTAAGTGAACTTTAAATTCAATACCATAAGGAATGTATATGGCTTGGCGCATCGCACGGTAATGTAAAGCCAAAATACGGTTTGCACTGGTATCGGGTGACATGGCACGCACAACATCAATAACGACTAATGACACCAATACGCCCATGACCATACCAAATGAGCTATCTAAATAAGACACTGCGTCCATGCTATAAGCATTGTGCAAGTTCAGCCCCATCATGGTATTAATACCTAGCACCATCCCGACTGGCATGAGTGCCTGATTCGCCATCATGGAAACCGCAAACAAGAACATTGGTAATAAAACGAGTCCAAGTTCCCAAAACGTTGTGACATGAGGAAAAATACCAAACGCGTAAATAAAAACTAAAACCGCCGATGCCACACTGCCCCATATAAAAATACGCAAGACAGGAACAGGGTTATCTAGGGCTGTTAAGATACAGGCAGTGACTGCACCGATCTGTGCCATCATGAACCCAGCTTTCCAGCCAGAAAGAATCCACACACCAGTCACAATAAATGTAATCAGCACTGCACTAATACCACCTCTGACTGCCACACCATGATCTCGGTGTAAACTTGGATAGGTCGTAGTCATTGGGGTAATGTTATCTGGAATCTCTTTATTACCTTGCTTGATGCGTTGCCATAAAACTTTTACAGCTAAAACATTACTAATGAAATGACGCACATCCATTTTCATGGCAGCCAATAACACTTGCTGATGTTCAGAAGCCGAATCATTTAAGTTCAAGAAATCATTTTCAAACTCGTCAGGTAACTGCAGAATATTTTCATCAGTCATCTGATCTTTTTGTTCCAGAAAATGAATCACATGCCCTGAAAGCTGCTTTAATTTATCTGAATGACTTTCAATAAAATTGAGTTCTTGCAGTTGTTTAATTCGTTCAGATAAGGCAACCAAGTTTGCGACCACCATCGACATTTGATGGAGCATTTCTTGCAAAGGTTTAGTCATGCCATGCAACTCACCTTTTTCATAGCTCAAGTGAACTGCCAGAGCATGAATATCGGTCGTATCACGAGTAATCGCAGCTAAAAGCTGTGTATTGTTTTGCTGTTGATCTGCATTTAACAAATTAGCAAACAGGTTTTCTGTATCTTTGAGGGTTTTCGTTACACGCTGTTTGATTGCCGAACCAATATGCATGGGCAAAATAGTCGCAGACACAACCGCACTAGAAATCACACCAATTGAAATCTCAAGTACACGTGCCAAAGCAATATCAAAAATATTGTACTGATCAATATAAGTAATCGCGTTATACACAATCATTGCGGTTGAATAACCTGCCAACATAAATGCATAACTGCGAGGAGTCCGATCTAATAAAGACACATAAAGCGCAAAGCCCACCCATAGTGATAACACAACCGTAAAAATCCACGGCGTATTAATCAGATGCGGAGTAATGGTTAAGGCAATAATGGCCCCGCCTACCGTTCCCAATAAACGATAAACACACTTAGACGACACCATACCCGAATAAGGATTGGCGATAATCAGGACGGTACCGATCGACCACATTGGATTAATCAGGTCTAATTCGAACGAAACAAATAATGCCAACATACCGGCAATAAATGTCTTTATTGCAAAAATTAGATCAAGCTTACTCGGGCGAAAAGCCAGTATTTGCTTTAATAACATGAACTCATCTCAAATATAGATTTGAACTGATGAGCATGCTCATCAGTGTCCATTTGCTTTTAAAAAAAGACAATACGACTTTGTCATTTGCCTATAAGACAAATGAGTTAATGAGAGCATCCTTCAATACAATGATTTTTCCTACATCTCTGCATGATGTACCGAGATGATTTCAGTTTGACCGCTATTTATACGACCAAGCTTAGGAAAGAAGAGACATCGAGAAAGCCGGCAGAATAAACCACTTTCTCGATTAGATATTTTGTTGCACAATTTTTTCAAATTAAAGTGATTTAGTCAACTAAAATATCTTTATTTGATAATTTGATATGTTTTTAGTTAATCATATATGATGTGTGAATCAAGAGAACTTTTCTGATTCTGAGCGTAAAATATTTAAATCAGGCAGTTATCTTGGAATTGAGACAAAGCTTCAATTTTTCTGTTATAAGAACTCAAGTGTGACCCGTTTATTAAGGATACGAATAAGACATCATGGCAATTTCAAGTTTTGGCAAAATTTTAACCGTACTGGATTTATTTTCCGTTTCACGACCAGTGATTAATGTCGATATTATTTGCGAAGAACTTGGCTTGTCTAAACCGACCAGCTACCGTTATCTGAAAGAACTCGTATCAGCCGACTTATTAAAACGTATTAATGGTACTTCTGGCGATTACACTTTAGGCTCAAAAATAGCAGTTCTTGACTATGTATCTAGAACAACCGATCCATTGGTCCAAATCAGCACGCCATTTATGCGAAATATTGTAGAGCGTACTGAACTTTGCTGTTTACTCACCTATTTAAATGATGACTACTGCATTGATATTCATCATGAGATTTTTAAAGATACTGAATTACTTTCATATGGTCGAGGCTGCCCACGCCCAATTTATGTTGGGGCTTCACCAAAAACGATGGTTTCACATTTAAGTAAACAGCGCATGCATGACTACTATGAACGTTTTCAACATGAGCTGTCTGAATCAGGTTTTGCTGTAGACGAACCTAGCTTTATTCAACGTATGCGTAAAATAAAAAAACAAGGCTTCTATTTCTCGCAAGGTGAGATTGACCCGAATGTTTCAGGGCTTGCTGTACCCGTTCGTTTTTCGAGTAAAGAAGTTCCTTTGGCTTTAACGTTAGTCGCATCAAAGAACCGCTTTGATTTTTTAAATATTGAAAAGTTGATTGAAATTTTGCAAGAAAACGCGGCATTGATTGAGCAGCGCTTTATGGAACTTTCAGAAAAGGGCGAGATCTAAAATAATATTTTTGATAATTTAAAGTTTTCTTACACTTTGAAGCATTGAAAATATCCAAATATTCTCATATTATGATTTTAGCACCTATTGATGATTCTTTTCATCAGCAGCTCATCAATAGTAGGCTCTCCCTCAGAGGAATAAGCTCATGTTGCCATCATGGGCTTTTTTCTTGCCCAATTTTTAGAAAAAACTTATGAAAATTTGAACTGACGAAAAGTCAGATTAATGCGTGGTTGTAAAATCTTGGTTGAACGATTTAAACGGTGTTGCCAATATTGTTGAGTCTCACCACGCATCACAATAAGTTGACCCGGTTGTAACCACATCTCAACTTTTTCTTTAGTTTGAATATGCCTAAAAGAGAACTTTCGCGTTGCTCCAAAACTTAAAGAGGCAATTGTAGTGGTTCTGGCTAAAGACACATCCGAATCACTATGCCAAGCCATTCCTTGAGTTCCGTCTTCATAAAGATTTGCCAAGCAAGAATTAAATTTTTCTGAAAGGCTCTTCTCTACTTGCTGTTTTAGCTGAGCAAGTGCTTTGTCCCACGGTAAAGAATCACGAAAGACACCAGAATATTTATATCGATAATGCTCATCTCCATACCAAGCAACTTTACGAGGTGTTATAAAGTGCTTGCCATATAGCTTCGCTTCATCATGTCGCCACGCCAAATGGTGGTACAAATAATGAAAATATTGTTCAGCTTCTTCGGCAGTTAAAATACATCCATAATCCTGAACCTCACCATCATAAGGCAATAAGTTTGAACAAGGTTCCGGAGAAAATAAATCTAATGTCATGCAATCTCCCCTTGCTGCTTAGCCATCTCCCAAGCTAACAATGCCAGTTTACGCCCTTTTTGCCAATGGTACTCACCGACCATTCCTGTTGCGCGAATGACCCGATGACATGGAATTAAATACGCAATCGGATTTTGGCCAATTGCTGTAGCCACTGCTCTGACTGCTTTAGGTTTTCCAATTTGCTCAGCAATATCTTGATAGGTTCGTAACTGCCCTTCGGGAATAGTAAGCAGTGCCTCCCATACTTGTAGCTGAAATGGTGTTCCTGCAAGATTAAGCGGTAATTTCTGCTGTAAATGTTCTGAGAAGTCTTGTCTAAACCACTGTGCAATCTGTTGATGCCAAATCGGAGAGTGATTTTTTAACTGAGCTTTCGGAAAATACTGTTTAACGATTTCTTGTATGTTCTCACTATGATCAACAAAGCGAACAGAACAAATCCCTTTATCACTACTTACTACCAATAAGTCACCAAATGGACTCGTTTCAACTGAATAATTCAGTTCAACGCCATCACCTTGCTGCTTGTATTCACCAGGGGTCATCCCTTCAAGCTGAATAAACAAATCATGTAAACGACCCGTACCCGACAGTCCAGTATTTAAAGCAGTATCTAATAAGCTACGTTGCTGCATTAAATAATATTTTGCTTGCTGCAAACTCATATATTGCACAAACTTCTTAGGGCTAATGCCTACCCATTCTTGGAACTGCCGCTGGATATAACTCGGACTTAAATTCATATATGTAGCGACATCTTCTAAGCTTGGTTGCTGGTCTAGATGTTCATATAAATATTCAATAATTGTGGCAATCGCAGCAAATTGTCGAGAAGAAAGCATTTGCATCTGTCACCTCCTTAGTACTCAATCTTACTTTAAAGTAGCCAAGACACCATGACGACCCGATTCTTGCACTTTCCAATAAAAAAGCCTTTCGCAAGGAAAGGCTTTTGAACATCTTTTTAATTTTATGGCTGCTTTAGGTATGGCCATGCAGCTTTTAAATAAATAAACATTGACCATAAAGTCAAAATAACGGCGGTATATAACAAAGCATAGGCCAATACTTCTAAAGGCTGCCAATTCAACAGGAACACGCTAATCGCAATCATTTGAAATGCAGTTTTATATTTACCGACTGTTGATACGGCTACACTGGTCCGCGCGCCAAGTTCTGCCATCCACTCACGTAAAGCAGACACAGTAATTTCCCGTGAAATAATAACAATTGCAGCGAAAGCCATTGCAATTGTCGGTTTCCACTGCACTAAAACAATAAGTGCAGCTGCAACCATAAGTTTATCTGCAACCGGGTCTAGGAAACGGCCAAATGCTGAAGTCTGGTTTAAAGTTCGTGCTAAATAGCCATCAAACCAGTCGGTTACGGCAGCCAGCACGAAAATAGCCGTCAAGATAATATGACGTGTCATACTTCCTACGTGCTCACCAATACCTATTGCAGGCGGCCAATATGCAATCACCAAAAATACAGGAATAAGCGCAATACGCGCCAAAGTTAGGATATTTGGGATATTCAGGATTCGCCCTGTGGTCATAAACACCGCCAATTTAGTCTTCACGCATCTTTTAACAGACAAAGACACATACTTCAATATTGTATCTATCTGTAACAGCCACTTTATACGAAATATGTGAATCGAGAAAGTAGATTACTTAGGTAAATACCGTAACAGTTTGCCGCAAGATTGCAATTAAATGATCATTTTGATCCCAAAGATATGCATATTCTGTGGAGTACCCCTCAGCTGCATATTCAGTAGTTACTTTATATTTAAACCAGTCACACAACTGGTGCCGAACCGGATGAACATAAGTAATATGCCATGATAAAGAACTTGCAGGTGCAACTTGCTTAAACATAGGCAAAACACCCGGTGGCCAAATATCCATAAGAACAATCAAATCAGATAATGTCATTTGACGATTCGCATGCTGCTCTGGTGAGAACCTTGACCAGCCACCAAAGTCGGGGTGTTTACTTCCCGTTACCGGATAATTCCCCTCAGCCCAACAGACTTCAAAATGCTGAAAGCATTCAGGCATATGTTTCGCAAAAGGAATGACAGATAAATTTTCAGGTGGTACATAAGCAGGGACGACTGGCTCTTGCTTTACCTCAATACTCGATGCACGAGAAGCCCCAAAACTTGCAACCAAAATCGTTTGTACCGCATCATCTTGCCATAAACGCGCTTCAAGCGTAGTGACTGACTTTCCTTCTCTTAAAACTTCAATAGTCAATCGGGCAGCGCCTTGTTGTACAGGGCCTACAAAAGTAACACTACAACTTAATAATCTTTTATTTGAATCTTGAATATAGGAGCATGCCTTTTGCATTAATAACCCAGCAACAAGGCCACCAAAAACGGTGCGGCCCTGTAACCATCATGCAGGTATATCAATCCATTCATTTTGTTTTACATCTTCCCATAGTTGCAGTAATGACATTCATATCCCTAAATCATGCGCATGGTTAAGAAATATCTTTCATCATTTTGACCAATATGTGAATGATCATTCAGCTATTAATTTACGAGCGCTTTTGTCACTCATCTTCTCAAGACATGACTACTCATGCAAAATTTTATAAATCGTTCTTGCCATCACTTCACCTAAGCCCGGCACGACTGTCAGTTCTTTTTCAGATGCTTTTAAAACACCTTGAATCCCACCAAAATGTGTTAATAAATCTCGACGGCGTTTAGGTCCTAAGCCCGGAATTGCTTCTAAAACTGAGGTGCTACGGCGTTTATCACGTTTAGCGCGGTGTTTAGTAATGGCAAAACGGTGAGCTTCATCACGCACCTGTTGAATCAAATGTAGCGCCTTACTATCTTCAGGTAACTGGATTTTTGTGCCATCGGTAAAATGAAGCGTTTCAAGCCCCGGTTTACGGCCTTCACCTTTCGATACACCTACCATAAAAGCTTCTAACCCAAGCTCTTGCATTACTTCCATGGCCATATGGAGCTGGCCTTTACCACCATCAATTAAAAGCAGATCTGGTAACATTGCCTTTTTATAGCGACGCGTTAAAGCTTGGCGCATTGCTGCATAATCGTCACCCGCAGTAATATCTTGAATGGCAAATTGGCGATAGTCCCGTTTACGTGCTCCACCTTGGTCAAACACGACGCATGATGCGATCGGTGCTTCGCCCATGGTATGACTAATATCAAAACATTCAATCCGATCAATTGGACGGCCAACTACCTGCTCAAGCTGGTGGAAACGCTCATTGAGTTCTAAGTGGTTACTCAACTGCCCTTTAATTGCATGTTGAACATTCATTTCGGCAAGTTCTAACCATTCAGCACGTGTTTCTCGTACACTGCTCTTAATCTGGACTTTCTTTCCAAACTGCTGTGCTAAGGCTTCTTCCAGCTCTTTACGGTCAGGTAAGGCAGTATTCACAATCAGTTCGCTTGGTACTTCATCGGCAACCTGAAAGTAAAAGTTTGCCATGAAGTCACTTAGCATTTGACCAAGGTCATCGCCTAACATATCAGGGAAATAGCTTTTACCTCCCAACATACGTCCGTTACGTACATGCATAATCTGCACACATGTCACGCCAGCCTGATAGGCAATTGCCAAAATATCAGCTTCACCTTTCACTTTGAAAACAGCTTGCTGTGCTTGTACTTCGCGAAGTAAAGACAACCGATCTCGATAAAAAACCGCTTTTTCAAATTCAAGATCTGCCGCTGCCTGCTCCATTTTCGCAATCAGTTCCTGGTTTAACTCTTTGGTATCACCTTGTAAGAAACGAATACTGTTATTCACATCTTCTTTGTAATCTTCTGGTGAGACCAAGCCTACACACGGAGCCGAACAACGCTTGATTTGATATTGCAAACATGGACGTTTGCGCTGTGAAAAGTAACTATTTTCACACTGACGGACATTAAAAAGCTTTTGTAAAACCAGTAAGGTATCTCGGGCACTATAAGCACTTGGATAAGGCCCAAAGAATTTACCAATTTGGTGCTTACCTTTGCCACGTCCACTGGCAATTCGCGGATAAGGTTTATCTGCCGATACAAAGATATAGACGTATGACTTGTCGTCTCGCAGCATAATGTTATAAGGCGGACGATGTTGTTTAATTAAGTTTTGTTCTAAAAGCAGCGCTTCGGTTTCTGAACGCGTAACTAGCGTTTCAATATCATAAATTCGAGCGACTAAAGCTTGAGTTTTCGGGTGCTCAATGGTTTTAACAAAATAACTCGACACCCGATTTTTTAGATTTTTAGCTTTACCAACATATAACAACTCCCCCTCTTTCCCTAGCATCTTATAAACGCCTGGAAGTTGGGTCAGATTAGCTAAAATTTTTTCAATATGGGGACGAGCGTTTTGATTCACTATTGGCATACATGGCTTAATATTGAATACCTAATGTGATGTTTTCACCTTTACTTTTCAAGTGCTTTACTGTGCCAGAACCTAAATTTGAAAAGGGATAGGAAACTAGCCCGACAAAGTGTGTCGTACTTCCTTAAGAGTCGAGGCGATAGTAACTATATTTCACATCTTTTTCTTTATAGACCGCATAGGTTTTTTGACGAAAATCTGAGAACCAGCCATTACCCGTATAGCCCGCAATATGCCCGTAAGTATGACCACTGGTACGTTCGATAATATAAATATCCCCTTCTTGAGGACGATTAAATGCCGGCTTGATTTTCTTATAACCATTCTTTTCTAAGGTGTGCCCCCAGTCAGATGCAGCTACAGGATGCTTTGATACATCTGCACCCGCAGCTTGTAAGGCAATGCGAATATTCTTGGCACATTTTTCTTTACTGTGCTTTGCAGACATACTTTCAAGCTTACTTGAGAACTTATGTAGATCAATATTTTGATCTTCCGATTTATGTCGTTTAGAAGCCGGTCGATGAAGTTTTTTATTTCCCGAAGAAGCTTTGCTTAACATCGCTTTCGTTTTTAAGTCACCTTGAGAACTTTCTTCTTTTCTCACTTTGATATGGTGAACATATGCATGAGCTGCGTGATGAGCATGAGCCATTGTAAAACCTACTTCCGCTAACCAAGTCTTCGAAAAAACCGCGCCATTGTAGAATCAAAATTATCTGTTGGCTTTTAATAGTTGTAACAAATTGCCAGCACTGTGAAATAGGTCACAAAATTAATTTGTCGTTTTTAATACCTATAAAAAAACGCCCTTTCGAACTTACTAAAGATTAGTCAATCCCATCTATTTCAACACGATTGACCAAGCACTTATAGAGAGTTTCAGATTAGTTTAAATTATTTAAATAAACTGTTCGCTCTGCAGTTTTTTGAATAAAGCATTGTGTATATTGCATTTCCTGATTTTGCTTACGCATCTCAGCGGTCCAATAATCGGATTGCTTTTGGTAAGTTTCTAAGTCTTTTTCAGGAATTTCATCTACAGTCTTTTGTGCCAGCACCTTACATTCAACATCACGTTTTTTAAACCAATCCGATTGATCTTGTTTAAATTGAGTTTTTTTATCGGCACTCAATTTATCCCAAGTCAGATTTAAGCGTTCCACTTGCTTCGCTTTGTCAGCATCCAATTCTTTTTTACGAACATCCATGGCTTCCTGAGCCAGAGCAGTCTGCTCTTCATTATTTTGCTCAGATATTTGCAGATTTTCTTCAATATTTTCTTCAATCAACTCATTTTCTTTAACATAAGCTGCATATTGCACAGCTTTAGTGGCAACAAAAACCAATCCTTCAATCACACTATTTTGAGTTGGCAAGTCAAACACCAAACCTTCTTTATCTGTTTTTGTAATGTTATAGAAAAAGTCACCTTTCAATTGATCATTTTCAAGGGTCAAAGAGGATTCATTATCCGAAAAATAGTCATTGAGCGTATCCGATTCTTTATCAGAATGACGCAACTCTTCAATATATGCTTTTTCCGCACGTTTTTGTAAACCTTTAGGAAATGAAACAACCAATTGGCTTTCACAGCTGAGTTGTGTATTTTTTTGGCTTTCATCTTCTAACGGTAAAGTGCGAACATTTTTAATTTCAAACTTCAAACCTTGATTAATTTTATTAAGAATATCCGTATCAACCTGATATTGACTTTGCCTTAAACTACGTTCGATTTGTTTCAAATATTCTTTTTTCAAAGAGGTTTGAATCTGATTTAAATTATCAGGGTATGTACAGCTCCAATCCGAAATTGCCTCGACTTTTTCTGTTTTTGATTTTGGCTCTGGCTTAGATTTACCACATCCAGTCAATATCACTGCTGCAGTGAATGTAGTTATTACTAAAGCTTGTTTCATCACCGTATTCATTTATATTCCACGCAAATTTTTAAAATTTATTAAGTACAAGAAAGGCATATATTTACCAGTCGCCTTATCATCCCAATAATTAAAATAGAATTCACCTGAAATTTTAAATAAAATACTCCCCACGCTAATAATCATCGTTTTAAATGCATAAAAATAAATCTAAATTATTTAAATAATCACAATAAAAAAACGCCCTTTCGGGCGCTTTCATTAAAATACGTATGGTCGAACAAAAATCAGGAAGAAAATTCCAAGCATGAGGAACCATTTCAAGAAGTAATACAACTTACGATTACTAGCTTTTAAAGCTTTAGCTTTAATACGAATTTGATAAACATAACCAAAGGCTTTATTTAAGCCCCCTGTTTGGTCACCTGTTTCATTCGGTGAGCTTGCCGCAGTCATTACGTTACGACCAAACCAATGATTGAAACGTTCCATCCATTTTACTTTCATTGGACGTTCAACATCGGCAAAGAAGATGATACGGTTTTGATCGGTCTTATTTTCAGCATAGTGAATATAAGTTTCGTCAAACACGACACTTTGACCGTCACGCCAAGAGTATCTTTCACCATCTACATCAATGAAACAACGGTCATCATTTGGAGTAATCAGACCCAAATGATAACGGAGTGACCCTGCATAGGGATCACGGTGTTTTACCAAACGGCTGTCAGGAGCAAGCTCTGTAAACATTGCCGCTTTAATCGTTGGTAATGTTTTGAGTAAAGCCGTTGTTTTTGGGCAAAGTTCAGCAGCTGAAGGATGGCTTGATTCATACCACTTGAGGTAAAAACGTTTCCACCCTGTTTTAAAGAACGAGTTAAAACCTAAATCATTGTAGGTACTTGATGCTTTAATCCCACCTTGGTCATATAAAGCTTTCGCTTCATCTCGAATCATTTCCCAATTTTCATCTAACACTTTTAAATCTTTAAAGTGTTGAGTGTCGATATAGGGTTGATTCGGTACCTTTGAAAAGATGTACATTAAAAAGTTAATCGGTGCGAGCAAGGTTGAATGGTCAAAAAATTGACGATAAAACGAGTGACGCACTTTGCCGCGATGTTGGATATACAATGCAGATATCACAAAAATCGCTAATATGATCCACTTAATCATATTGCTACTCTTTCAAAGTTTAGGGCAACCTTACCTTAATTTTCTAAGGTAATAGCAACCGGAAGTTTATTTAATTGGCGCAAATTTTAACAAAATTGACTTATAAAAAGCGAATGTAAAAAATTAAAAGTGTATTTCGGAAAATTAAGAGGCCTTAATATAAAAAAAGCGCTTAATTTGTTATGGTGATCATTCATTAGAAAATTGTGACTTTGTAGTCGATTTTTTTAGACATTACACCAGAACAATTGACCTTTTTGACAAGAAGTGAATAGGATAAAATTCTCATTTTTTATATAATAAATTAAAGATTTATACTTTTTATAAATAAAAACTTAAATTAAAACAAAAGCCTTTACTCAGCAGCTATCTCTATGATTTTCTTTATGCATTTAATTGGTATGAATTCAATTAAAAATAAGATGACCCTTGCGTCACGGCTTGATACAACTTGTCGGGTTCTTTTTAGATATAGTTATCGTAAGATTAGCGAAGCATAAATGTGTACCGGAGCTGTACACACGCTTCATAACATCAACTTAGAAATCCTCCAAAACTAAGGAGATCAGGCATGATCCACGCTGGCAATGCCATTACCGTCCAAATGCTTGCGGACGGAATTGCAGAATTCCGCTTTGACTTACAAGGTGAGTCGGTCAATAAATTCAACCGTGCAACAATTGAAGATTTCAAAGCTGCTATCGCGGCTGTAAAAGCTAATAACGATATTAAAGGCTTAGTTGTTACCTCGGGCAAATCTACATTCATTGTTGGTGCAGATATTACCGAATTTGGTCAAAACTTTGCACAAGGCGAAAAAGCGATTGTTGACTGGCTTATGCCTGTTCACGAAATCTTCAATAGCTTTGAAGATTTAGACCTTCCAAAAGTTGCTGCTATTAACGGCATGGCTTTGGGTGGTGGTTTTGAAATGTGTTTAGTTTGTGACTATCGCGTGATGTCAGAAGCTGCACAAGTCGGTTTACCAGAAATCAAACTCGGTATTTACCCTGGTTTCGGTGGTAGTGTTCGTTTAAGCCGTCTCATTGGTATTGATAATGCAGTTGAATGGATGGCAATGGCTACTCCAAAGAAACCGGCTGCTGCACTTAAAGATGGCGCTGTAGATGCTGTGGTTGCTGCGGACAAATTACTTGACGCTGCTACTGACCTGGTCAAACAAGCGATTTCTGGTCGTTTAAACTGGAAAGCAAAACGCCAAGAAAAACTTGAAGCTGTAAAATTGAACCCACTTGAACAAATGATGGCGTTCAACACAGCAAAAGGTGCGGTACTTGCTAAAGCAAATCCTGCTCAATACCCTGCTCCAAAATTATTACTTGATTCATTACAAGCTGGTGCAAGCCTTGCACGTGATGAAGCGTTAAAAGCTGAGGCTGAAGGCTTTGCCAAAGCAGCCGTAACTCCTCAAGCTGAAGCATTAATTGGTTTATTCATTAATGACCAAGTTGTTAAAAAAGCATCTAAGCAACATGAAAAGGGTGCTCACCCTGTAAACCAAGCTGCTGTACTTGGCGCGGGTATCATGGGTGGTGGTATTGCTTACCAAGCGGCAAGCAAAGGCACTCCAATCATCATGAAAGATATTGGTAACCCACAACTTGCATTAGGTATGAAAGAAGCAAACAACTTGTTAACCAAGCAAGTTGAACGCAAGAAAATGAAACCTGCGCAAATGGGTGAAACACTTGCTCGCATCCGTCCTACTTTAAGCTACGAAGAGTTTAAAGAAGTCGACATCGTGATCGAAGCGGTAACTGAAAATCCAAAAGTAAAAGAAATCGTACTTGCTGAAACTGAGAAAAATGTTCGTGAAAACACGATCATTGCTTCTAATACTTCTACCATTTCAATTACACGTTTAGCAAAAGCATTACAACGTCCTGAAAACTTCGTTGGTATGCACTTCTTCAACCCAGTTCACATGATGCCACTTGTTGAAGTTATTCGTGGTGAAAAAACTTCTGAAGAAGCAATTGCAACTACGGTCGTGCTTGCTCAAAAAATGGGTAAAACACCAATCGTTGTAAATGACTGCCCAGGATTCTTGGTTAACCGTGTATTGTTCCCTTACTTCGGTGCATTTGACCTTCTTGTAAAAGACGGCGCAGATTTCCAGCAAATCGACAATGTAATGTCTAAGTTCGGTTGGCCAATGGGTCCTGCTTATCTGATCGATGTTGTAGGTATCGATACAGGTGTACATGGTGCTGAAGTGATGGCTGAAGGTTTCCCTGACCGTATGAAGCCAGACTACAAAGGCGCGATCGAAGCAATGTACGAAGCGAAGCGTCTTGGTCAAAAGAATGATGTAGGTTTCTACAAATACGAACTCGATAAGAAAGGCAAGAAAGCAAAAACTGTTGATCCAACAGCGTATGAAGTGATTGCTCCATTCGTAACTGGCGAAAAACGCGAATTTGATAACCAAGAAATTATTGACCGTATGATGCTTGCTCTTTGCAATGAAACTGTTCGTTGCTTAGAAGACAACATTGTAGCGACTGCATCTGAGGCAGACATGGCAATGATTATGGGTATTGGTTTCCCTCCATTCCGTGGTGGTCCATGCCGTTACATCGACCAAACAGGTGTTGCTGAATACGTTGCACTTTGCGACAAATATGCGCACTTAGGTAAGGCTTATGAAGCGCCACAAATGTTGCGCGACATGGCTGCTAACAACAAAAAATTCTACGGTTAAGGAGCGACGTGAATGGCTACTTTAAATCCACGTGACGTTGTGATTGTTGATGGCGTTCGTTCTGCCATGGGCAAATCTAAAAACGGTATGTTCCGTAATGTACGTGCCGACAGTTTATCTGCTGAACTTGTACGTGCGCTCGTTGCCCGTAACCAGTTTGATGTAAATGAAGTTGAAGACCTGATTTGGGGCTGTGTAAACCAGACCCTAGAACAAGGTATGAACATTGGTCGTAACATCGGTTTATTGGCTGGCTTGCCTAAAACTGTGGCTGGTCAAACAGTTAACCGTCTTTGTGGTTCTTCTATGCAAGCGATCCACACTGCGGCTGCACAAATTGCAACAAACCAAGGTGATATCTTCATTATTGGTGGTGTAGAGCATATGGGTCACGTAGGCATGATGCACGGCATCGACCTTAACCCTGAAGCATCTAAACACTACGCTAAAGCATCTAATATGATGGGCTTAACTGCTGAAATGTTAGGTCGCATGAACGGCATTACCCGTGAAGAACAAGATGCGTTCGGTGTTGAATCTCACCGTCGTGCTTGGGCTGCAACTCAAGAAGGCCGTTTCAAAAATGAAATCATTGGTGTTGAAGGCCACGATGCAAATGGCTTTAAAATCCTTTGCGACATCGATGAAGTGATTCGTCCAGATGCAAACCTTGAAGCGTTCAAAGCATTAAAACCTGTATTTGACCCTAAAGGTGGTTCAGTAACAGCAGCAACATCTTCTGCTCTTTCTGATGGCGCTTCTGCAATGTTGCTTATGTCTGCTGAACGTGCACAAGCATTAGGTTTAAAACCACGTGCCGTGATCCGCTCTATGGCGGTTGCTGGTTGTGATGCAGCAATCATGGGTTATGGTCCAGTTCCAGCAACTCAAAAAGCGCTTAAACGTGCTGGCTTATCAATTGCTGATATCCAGACTGTTGAGTTAAATGAAGCATTTGCTGCACAAGGCTTGTCTGTTCTTAAAGGCTTAGGTCTATATGACAAACAAGACATCGTGAACTTAAATGGTGGTGCAATCGCTCTTGGTCACCCACTAGGCTGTTCAGGTGCTCGTATCACCACTACGTTGTTAAATGTAATGGAACAACAAGATACTCAAATCGGTCTTGCAACGATGTGTATCGGCCTTGGTCAAGGTATCGCAACAGTGATCGAACGTGTTTAATTAACACCAAGATAAAAAAATCCCCGCTATGTGCGGGGATTTTTTTATCGACCTTTTAAACCATCTTGAATTTGCTGCTGTAATTTCAAAATATCATCTAAATTTACTTTCATCGTACCTTCACGATAAGCATCGACATTACTTCGGTTAATGTTCAGCGGCTTTAACATTTCAAAAAGACCATTGGTTGGATCAGAAGACTGAATCCCGCCCGCTACAGCTAAAATATACTCTTGTAGAAATGGAGAAAGCTGAGACAAGTCTGGCTGTGCCATGACAGGTTGATAGTCTACTGTCTTCATACCTTCAGGGACTAAAGCATTCTGTATATCGTTATGAGTTTTATACTCACGATGCTGTAGAGCCTGACGCACTTTTTTATCTTCTTGAAATGGGACAAAGCCCACTTCTTCACGTAGCTCAGATTCGGCCATAACGCGAATTGTAGGTAAAGTAGCCACTTCTTCTGCTTGAACAGTTGGTAAACCCATAAAAGCAAATACAGCAATGAAGGCTGATTGTTTTAGAAAGTTCATAACTTGCTCCCAAAATCAGTCACCCTACGCGAACTCAAAATGATGACTAAATAAAATGTTCTATAAATAGGCTACAACAAAGTCATTTTTGATTCAGTAATGCTCAGATAAACGGTAAATAACGTTAGATTTTTAAACTTATTAAAAAGAAATTCATAAAAGATTTTAGAAATTAATCTGAATATGGCTAAGTCATATTATATTGCCAGATTTAAATATTACGATTTTTTGTTTATAGTCAGCTTTTTATAAATCTATTGAATTCGACAGAAATAATGAACTTTAAAATATTAAATCAGAATAGTCTTATGAGCTGCTTACTAGCCAGTTTCTTTCTCACTGGTTGTGTGAGTAATCGAATTATTGGTGAAAACACGCGAGAGCTATTTACAAAATACGACTCAGGCTATGAATGGATCACTTTAACAGAAGATGATGTAATTGCATTCGGTAAACCATCAGTATCTCTCCCAAATGAACCAGAGGACAGTATTGTTATCGCAGGGAAAAAATATAGTTATGTCATTAGTAAAGGCGGTAACGATTTCATTCAATTAATTAGTCAATTAAATCCACAATATATTCAAATAAGTAATGAGCTAGATTTTAATGCTCCAGCTTCGAATAGTAACCATTTTTACGGACATATTAGATTTTCTTACACCCCACCTAATGGGAAATTGAACGAGAAAGAATCAGCTTTATTCAAACAATATGGTGTAATTCCATGTGACTATGAAAAGACATTAGAACTACATAAATTTGAGTTAAATCTTAGAGGAACTGTTTATCCTCCTGTAAACAATCTTAAAAAAATAACCCCTTTATCCAAGCCATATCACGTTAGAATCCAATATCTTCATGATAAAAGCGGAAAAGTACCCTTATCAACTAAGGAGAAGCTAGCAAGTTTACCACTGCTTCCGTTTACCTTAACTTTCGATATTATTGCTTTACCTGCGAAAGTCATGGGTATCATTTACCAGCCTTAATAGATTAGGAATAAAAATTACAAATTTCAGTAAAGATAAAAAATCCCCGCTCAATGCGGGGATTTTTATCAATTTTCTAACATTTCTTTTAAAGAATCGACTAATTGCGGAAATTCCGTATAACCTTCCCGACCTAAAAAGTGCCCACCATTAGGAACGGTAATATAAGGCGCATCAATATCCTTAGCCAATTGAATCGTTAGTTGTGGTGGAACCAAATCATCATTATCAGACAAATAAACCAGCTTTTTCTTTATGTCACGGAAATAGTTGGTGTCGACTTTACTCTTTGTTATATAAGGACTAAGAGGTGAAGAGTCTGAAATTGGACCAGAGAATCCAGATACTAAAATCATTCCTCCAATATTTTGATAATCATGTCTTTGTAAAAAGTGTAGCAAGGTAATTACCCCTAAACTGTGGGCAACAAAATAAGTATTTTCATTAACTGCAGGAATCTGCTCATCTAAAACTTTCTGCCAAGCATCGACGTCCGGATGCTCAGAATCTGGAAATGGTATTAAAGTAACAGTTGTATTTTCATCTTCTATTTGGTGTTTTAGGTCCAAAAACCAATGATCGTTAATAGAAGCTGAGTAACCGTGAAGCACAAATATTTGACGCATGTTCTTCTCCTGAAATTCAAGGGTTTTGGCATTTGTAACAAATGACATTAATCCGAATATCACCAATAAAATGAGTTTTCTAATCATGGAACAAGTACCATTTTGAAATATAAAAACATGCTAAACTATGACACCACTGTTAAGGTCAACCCTATTTTATGAACTTAGCTAAAGTTTCCGAGCTCACAAAAGTAAGCCCACGTATGCTGCGGTATTATGAAAATTTAGGGCTTATACAGCCTCATCGAGCGAGTAATAATTATCGAAGTTATACGCAAAAAGATATTGAAAATATTAAGAAAATTAAAATATTAAATGACGCAGGTATGAACCTGAAAGACATTCATGTTTTATTGCCATGTTTTGATTTAGATGAACGGGTATTTACGCTGTGTCCAGTGGTTCAAGAAAAACTGCAAACAGAACTTAAGCATGTGTCCGATCAGTTAAACAAACTGCAAACTTCTCAAAGTTTATTACAATCTTTCTTGGCAAAAGGAAAAGCTGAGAGCACCAATATTTAAAAAGTGATGCTCCTCCTGTCGCTATTCTTTTAACTCCCCTTCCAAGGCAGCTACATTCTTTTTCTTAATTTTTTCAATTTTTGCATTAAGTTTTAAAACGTCTTGATACAGTGCATTAAACTTTTTGACCTGAGCATTTTCATGGAAAAGTATCATCTGATCTTTCTTTTGCCATGGATAAGTTTTTAAAAGCTTAAACATTTCTTCTGCTTTATCTAAAATTTGTAGCTCAATCATAAAAATTGCATGGTCCTGATCGGCTTTTTGCTGAGCTCCTAATTTTATTTCGAGGATTTGTCTCATCTCTTTATCAACAGACAGTTCCTGAATTTTTGCCAAGAAGGTTTTATGAATTTTTTCATATTCGGATTGATACTTATCTGAAGCTCTGCGAACATCGGCTAGCATTTTTTCGGTTTCAGCATATTTTTGTTTTTTATCATGATCTAAACGGTCAACATTTAAAAACGTATCCCATTTCGCAGCTTTTAATTCTCTTAAATATTCATTACGTGCATTTACATTTTGGACCCAATAACTCAAAAGAAACTCTGAGACTTGTTTGTAGTGTCCTGCCAGCCGTTTATCGTGAATATCAAGTTGTACAGGTTTAGTCCAGTCTTGGGCCTGATCATAAAGCTGATTCATTTTTTCAGTCATTACCACATCAAACATTTGACTGCTATCTTTGGCTTGCTGCTGTTTTATATGTTGATAGGTAAAAAAAACAATACTCGTAATAACAACCAGACTTGCAATTGCAATCAAAACTCGGCGCATAAACACCTCCTATTTCCATTCTTATAGTTTTGCTCTTTATAGTTATAAAATAGAGCTTATAGCTCTTTATATGCCATTTATTTCACAATACGCAACACTCTATTCTCCATTCAATGCTTTAAATCCGTGTACATCATCCCTATTATGATGGGTAAATTATATTTATGAGATTCTCCCATGCGTGTTGATGTCTGGTCTGATGTAGTATGCCCTTTCTGCTATATCGGCAAAAAACGCCTTGAACATGTCGCTGCCGAGGCAGGTATCGAGCTTGATATTCACTGGCATAGTTTCGAACTAGATCCTGATGCTCCCGCAAAACATGACACTTCAAATACTGAGCGTTTAGCTAAAAAATATGGCCGTACCTATGAAGAGATGGAAGAAATGGAACGCAACATTGCGGCCATGGCTGCTTCTGAAGGTATTGACTTCCAATGGCAAAAAGCCAACTCAGGCAATAGCTTTAATGCACACCGTATTATCCACCTTGCACAAAGTAAAGGTTTAGGAAACGAAGCAAAAGAAGCCTTTTTCCATGCTTATATGACTGAAGGTTTAGCTATTGGCGAACGCGAAGTTGTAGAAGAAATTGCTTCTCGTATTGGCCTTGATAATGCCGAAGTTGAATATGTACTCGATACAAATGAGTTGGGTGACTTTGTTCGTCATGATGAAAAAATCGCACATGAGCAACTCAATGTAACTGGCGTACCTTTCTTTGTATTTGACCAAAGAATCGCACTTGCAGGAGCACAACCTCGTGAGGTGTTTTTACAAGTACTAGAACAAGCACAGCTCAAGGCAAATGCTGAAAATATCGAGCAAGATGACGCAGCTGTTTGTAATGATGAAACATGCGATATTCCACAAAATAAATAGGCTTAACGATAAAGTGTGAACGAGTCGTATGTTTTATCACCATTTTAGCAATAGAGCGTTCTAAAAAAAGAACTATTCAATTGTTTAAAATCGGTTTATGATTGCGGCTTAGAATATTCGCGCTGTAATGTTCTGTTTTTTATGTGTTTAATGATCGGAATTTGAAGTTTCCTTGATCAAAAACTCCCCCTAGTTTGGGGGATTTTTTTTGCTTAAAAATTATCGCTAATAGCTTAAACTTTTTAATTAATTTCAAATATGTAAGAAAAGTTAAATTTACTTAAGTTTTGTGTCGTCCTCTTGATTTTATTAGAAAAATCTACAAAAGTGACAATAACAACAAAACATAAAGATAGATATGAAAAAATTTCACATCATTACATATCGGCACCTTTTTGCCCTTTTGACCTTAGGATTTGGTTCAGTATGTATGGCTCATGCAGAAGTAAATTCTTCCTCAACCCAACAAGTAAACGGTTTGTCATCTGGAGCACAAGCCGAAGAAAACAAAGATGAAAATCTTTTAGACCAAATTCCAAGATGGATTGATGCAACCCCAACGATTTTCCCCGAGCAGTCCAACGAACCGATTGTTCCACCAACCGAGCAAACCGAAGATCAGACTTGGTTTGACCGTAAACAAAAGAAAATCCGTAATTGGGCCGATCGTACATCTGGAAAAATTGATAATTGGTTTGGTGAAGTTGACCCACAAAAACCTGCATCAGCCACCATTCGGGTCATGATCGATAACTATTGGAATGAATATGATAATTATGAAATCAAGCCCAGAATTCGCGGTAAGATTAAATTACCTACTCTAGAAAACCGTTTAAGTGTGGTATTTGGTGATGACTCTTTAGATGACGAATTTAATAATAGCCCAGCCAATATCAATCAAAACCCAAATCAAGATCCAAATAAAAAGTTAGATGGTAAACGAACTCGAGATGACAACAGCTCAATCGCATTACGTTGGTCAAATTTCTCGAAAAAGCTACCTTTTGAAACAGACGCTGACTTAGGTATCCGTTCTGGCGATGATATTTATGTCCGTTTAAAAGCATCGAGAGACTGGCAACTCCGTAATGATTTTAAATTTTATGCAGAACAAATTTATCGTTATGGCATAGATAGTGAAAACTACTTAAGAACTAATCTTGAACTTACCCATGCTCGTCCAAATCAGCCGATCTTATCAAACCAGTTCAGCTTAACTTATGCCGATGATCAAGACGATGATTTGACATGGGAAAACCGTCTTTTCCGAGAACATAGCTTCTTTGCAAATAACCGTTTTAACTATGGCATTTATACAGGTGGCTACTACAATGACAACGATTTACGTTTAAACAGTTGGGGACCCTTTGTATCATGGCGTCAGCCTGTTTTACGTGAATGGTTCTTTGTACAAGGCGACCTCAATTACTTTAATGACCATCGTGAAGATCGCAACCATTATGTGAGCACATTCTTACGATTAGAAGCCCTTTTCTAAGCTTAAAAATCACCTTGGATTCCCCATCCAAGGTGATGAATAATAAAATACTTTTAAATAAAAATTTAAGCTTTTCTTCTTACAATAACGAGCTAATTTTTGATTCCTGATCTTCAGAAAATGAATCAATTCTCTTCTTTTTCATTTGAATACAGATCTACTGCCTTACTTTGCATTTATAGCTTAGGTATGCTGGTTTTAATTCCTCATACACAGCTTTTGCCCACTTCTTTGAAACACTCACGCTCTACAAGGCGAACCCCGTATTCGTCTTTGGTTACTCTCAAAACAAAAAGTCAGTCTGTATCTTTTTTACATTCACCATGCGAAGTAGAACCAAGTCATAGTTCAGATACTGCACTTATTCAGGACCTGATGGCTGTATTTGGAAATGATACGTTGTGGAGTCGCGCAGCCCAACGCAAACATCCTTATAAAACCTTTGGCAAGGTCAAGAAGAAAGCTTCAACTCTTCATGTTTCAGAAAATAATCCGCTCACAGCAAGTTGGAATACCATTTCAACCTGGATGCCGTTTGAAAATGATCTTGATCTAGGCTCAAACTCGGAAAGTGATGTTTATGTACAATTTCTTGCCAAGAAAAAATGGAATTTACGACATAACATGAGTCTAGATACTGAGCAAATTTTCCGATATGGTTCGACCAGCCGGAATTACACTGAAACGACGCTGAACTTAACGCAGAAAATGCAAGATAACACATTATTTTCCAATACATTTAATGTGAATAAGAGTGGAAAGGAAGATTACAACTGGGGGAATTGGACTTTCCAACAATTTGAATTTGTAAAAGATAATCGTCTGACTTACGGTATTTATAGCGGTGGTGTATATGCCAATAACGATATCCGCCTAAATAGTTGGGGACCTTATATTTCATGGCGTCAACCGATATGGAGAGATTGGATTTTTATGCAAAATGATCTTAATTTCTTTAACCATCTTGATGATGACCCCAAGCATCAGCTCAGTGTCCAAATGAATCTGGAAGCTAATTTTTAGACAAAAACCATCAAATTGTGGATAACTCTTTCTTTATCCACAAAAAAGCCCCTGATAATTCAGAGGCTTTTTCTATTGCAAAATTATTTTAGCAACAAGCTATTAATGCGCTTCACATAAGCTGCCGGATCTTCCGGTAATCCACCTTCTGCAATCACCGCCTGATCAAAAATCACATTCGCCAAATCATCAAATTGTTCTGAACCTTCAAGTTTTTTCACTAAAGGATGCTCAGGGTTAATTTCTAAAATTGGCTTGATTTCAGGTACGGCTTGCCCCGCTTGTTTGAGCATACGAATAAGTTGAGGAGACAATTCCCCTTCACTAGTCACTAAACATGCCGGAGAATCTACCAAACGAGTCGTTACACGGACTTCTTTGGTTTTAGCCTTCAATGAGTCACTTAATTTCTCAACAACAGGTTTAAACTGTTCAGCCGCTTGCTCAAGTGCCTTTTTCTCTTCAGCATCTTGCAAGTCACCTAAATCAACTGCACCTTTAGATACATTCTTCAATGGTGTACCGTCAAACTCGTGAACAAAGTTCATTGCCCACTCGTCAACACGCTCTGCCATTAATAATACTTCAATGCCTTTTTTCTTAAACAACTCCAACTGTGGAGAGTTCTTAGCAGCAGCTAAACTTTCAGCAGTCACATAATAGATAGCTTTTTGGCCTTCTTTCATGCGTGCCTTATAGTCCGCAAAAGAAGTTGTTACTTCATCATTTGTTGAAGTTGCATAACGTAATAATTTTAAAATACGTTCGCGGTTACCAAAGTCTTCACCCAAACCTTCTTTAAGAACTGAGCCAAACTCAGTGTAGAACGTTTTGAATTTTTCTTGGTCTTTTTCATCTTCAGATTTAGCTAAGCCATCAAGCAAAGTGAGTACACGGCGTGCGTTACCTTCACGGATTGTCTTAACATCACGGCTTTCTTGCAATAACTCACGGCTGACATTAAGCGGTAAATCAGCGCTGTCCACGACACCTTGTACAAAGCGTAAATAGTTTGGAATTAAATTGTCCGCATCATCCATAATAAATACGCGTTTTACATACAGCTTAATTCCTGCTTTTGCTTCACGTGTAAAAATGTCATGAGGTGCTTTACTTGGAATATAAAGTAACTGGGTATATTCCGTACTACCTTCTACACGGTTATGTGCCCATGCAAGCGGAGCTTCAAAATCGTGAGTTAAGTTTTTATAGAACTCAACATATTGCTCTTCAGTCACTTCACTTTTGTTACGTGTCCATAGGGCACTTGCCGAGTTAATTGCTTCCCACTCATCTGTTTTGACCATTTGGCCGCCTTTAGGCTCCTCACCTTCAGCAACCTCTTCTTCTTGCCAAACTTCTTTTTGCATTTCAATTGGCAAGCTAATGTGGTCAGAATATTTATTAACGATTTGCTTAACTTTATAAGACTCTAAATAATCAAGCGCGTCATCACGCAAGTGAAGAATAATGTCAGTACCGCGTGAAGCTTTATCAATTTGCTGAACTTCAAACTCACCTGTACCACCACTGATCCAACGCACCCCTTCAGAAGCATCTAGACCTGCGCGGCGTGATTCAACCGTAATTTTATCGGCAACAATAAAACCTGAGTAGAAACCAACACCAAACTGACCAATTAACTGAGCATCCGCTTTCTGGTCACCCGTCAATTTTGACATGAAATCTTTAGTACCTGATTTTGCAATGGTACCCAAGTTATCAATGGCTTCTTGTTGGCTTAAACCAATACCGTTATCAGAAATTGTTAAAGTTTTATCTTCTTTATTTAAGCTGATTCGTACATGTAAATTAGGGTCATTTTCATAATATTCAGGATGATTAATTCCTTCGAAACGCAATTTATCACATGCATCTGATGCATTAGAGATAAGTTCACGTAAGAAAATTTCAGGGTTCGAATAGAGAGAATGCGTCACTAAATGTAAAAGCTGTGCTACTTCCGCTTGGAAACTATAATTTTGTGATGCTTGTTCACTCATAAATCACTCCTTAAATTTTGAAGTCTGTTTGTTCTCGAATGCTTTATGAATGGAGTATTTCTAGAATTTTTCAATCCTGAATATTAAAAAATTTTACTCTAATTAAAATGGTCCATGGCTTAAGACCCTATCTTGTAAAATAGTGTCTAGTTGTTTTTGTCTTTGTTGATATGCCTTAGAAATACAACTCACATTAGCTGCACAAGCATTTCTTTTTTTCAGCCATTGCTGCTGTGTATCTTTTTGATTATCACGTCCACCCATTGGTAGTGCATGTAAAACAATTTGATATGTCGTTGCCATTTTGACATCGGCATCATTTAAAGACCGGTTCTTACAAATACTGAGTTCAGTCTTTGTTTTTGCAGCATTGCAAGAGAAACTAGCAGCTTGCAAACTATGCGTAAAAGCTAAACCACTAAAAAGTGCTAGCCCCATGGCAAATTTTCTATTCATCATGTTATTCCTTTAAAAATGTATAAAAAATAGTTTAGAAATAAAGAACGATAAAATATGTATAAAACTGTCTATTTTATGCGTTTTTTAGTGAGAACCATGAAATAAAAAACCTCACATAAAAACTATGTGAGGTGCCTGAATCTAGGTTTATTATTATATTCTTTCTATTTATTATTATGCTTAGAATTTATAGCTATAACCTAAAGTGTAAACAAACGGGTTAATATCTAAGTCAAATTTAGCACCATTTGTTAAAGTAACTTCTGGACTAATATCTGCATAACGAACATCTACAAATACTCCCCAATTTTTAGCATCAGCAGGTTGGAAATTAAAACCAATTTGGCCAGCCACACCAAAATCTTCTTTTACTTTGTCAGCTACGCCTTGTTCATCCCAAGGAATAAATGCTGTTGCCCCGATACCAATATACGGTGTAAAACGAGTCGAGTTTTTAAAATGATATTTCGCGGTAATTGTTGGTGGCAATTGTTTAATACGCGCTACTTTCTGACCATCTAATAAAACATCATGATTGACCGGCGTTGCTAATAATAATTCTGCCGAAAATGGAGATTGACCAAAAAAGTATTCTACTGATGGAGTAAATGCATATTCATGGTCCGCCTTTACCACACCTAAAGCAGTTGTTGTATCTTCCGATGGAGCAATAACGCTGCCCCCAAATTTTACTTGCCAATTACCAGCAAAAGTAAATGAAGACACCCCCATTAATGCAATAACTAATGCTTTTTTAAACACTTTAATATCTCCAACCTTATTTATATTTATAATAAACATTTATTTTAAATTGATGCAACACCCATTATAAAATTATTTTTATATTTATTTTTAAATAACTGTTTTAAATAAAATTATATATTAACCAACTATTTTAATTGGTTTTTATTCCAACCTAATTAATCAGAATTGTTTTATATAACCAACCTTTTTAATAAACTTTAAAACCCGAGTATTTTAATATAGTTTATTCTAAATACATGTTTTGTTTATACCATAAAAAAACCTCCTTAATTATTATCTCTAGATAAAAACTAAGGAGGTCTTATTTAATATTTTATAAAAATTATAAAACCATGGCTGCAATCCAACCAAAAATTAATAGCGGAATATTAAAGTGAATAAATGTTGGTATCACAGTATCCCAAATATGGTCATGTTGCCCATCTACACCTAAACCTGCTGTTGGTCCTAAGGTAGAATCAGAAGCCGGAGATCCAGCATCACCTAAAGCAGCAGCTGTCCCGATAAGCGCAATTGTCGCTAATGGTGAGAAACCGAACTGGACACATAAAGGTACATAAATAACAGCTAATACAGGAACACTTGAGAAAGATGAACCTATACCAATCGTGACAAATAGGCCAATACAAAGCATTAAAAATGCAGCAAGCGCACGGTTATCACCAATGATTTCTACCACACCTTTAACCAACTGGTTAATATCTCCGGTATGAGTCATAACTGAAGCAAAACCAGCAGCAGAGATCATAATAAAACCGACTAGAGCCATCATTCTCATGCCTTGTACAAAGACATCATCTGCATCTTGCCATTTAAAAATGCCTGCCGTAGAAAGCACTGCAAAGCCCACTAAACCACCCAAGATCATTGAGCCGGAATAAAGCTGAGCAACTAAAGTGAGTCCAATAGCCAGCAAAGCCATAAAAATTGTTTTTTTAGCAATAACAGGGCCTTGCTCTGCCTCATGTTTAAGTTCTTCTGCGTCTGCTTTTAAGTCTGCTGTTTCATCTTGTGCAGTTGCACGAAGAGGTTTATCTAAATCAATTGTAGTTACAGGGCTTATCGAACGGTCAGCATAAATCCGTGGCTTACGGTAACTGATAAATACCGCAACCAAGGTGCCTAGAACCATTCCCAAAACTGGAATTGCCATACCAATAGGCATCATGCCACGTTCTACATGTAAGCCATAAGCAGCGCCAATTTTGTTGATATTTCCCATCAAAATCTGTTCAAGGAAAATCGCACCAAAGCCAACAGGTAAGAAAATATATGTCCCAACCAAGCCTAAAGTAAGAACACAAGCTGCGGCGCGGCGGTCTAATTTTAAATGGTTCATTACCCGTAATAGAGGCGGAACCAATACTGGAATAAAAGCAATATGAACTGGAATAAGGTTCTGAGAGAAAATAGCTGCGATCAGTAAAATACCTAATAGTAAATATTTCACTTTAGTTTCTCGGCTTTTCCCCGCTTCCATTCCTAATAAACCAATCAGTTTATGGGCAAGTAAATCGGGTAATCCAGATTTTGAAAGTGCCAGAGCAAATGCCCCTAACACTGCATAGGCAAGTGCAACCTCAGCACCATCACCAAGACCAGCGTTAAAGGCTTCAACAGTTTGAGAAAGGCTTAAACCCGCTACGAGGCCGCCCACAATGGCAGAAACCACTAAAGTCAGTACGACAGAAACGCGCGCCAGTGATAACAAGAACATCACTGCAATCGCAATAACGACAGCATTCATGAATAAGTTCAGAGCAAAACAAAAGGCGATATTCTACCAGATTCACCTCTATGAAGCCGAAAATATCGCCGAATTACCAGTTTTGTATATTAAACAGTCACTTATTAGCTCTGCAAGTTAATAAACTGGCGAATATGAACTGCCACTTTTTCAGCCTGACTCAAAATCGCCCAATGATTTGCTTCAAGCTCAACATATTCGAAGTTTTCAACCCATTTTGGCATCGCTTCTGTAATATATTCTGGGCTGACAAAAGTGTCATACTTTAAAATAATTGCTTTAACTGGACATTGCGCATAACGCTGACGAGGGCTAGTTAAACGTGGAATAAAATTCGCACGATATAAGTTAATACCGTATTTCCCATCTGAGGAAATATTACTATTTAATGGCAAATTATCTTTTCGCTCTAAATCTTTTAAGATCTTACCCCACTTCTCTGGACTAAACAGCGACCATACAGTTGGAGCAATTAGCGGTAAATGGAATGCTCCGATATACCATGATTTTGTGAGTATTTTTAGGATCTGTGCAGGTGATGTTTTAAACTTCTCTCTTAAGAAAAGTGCCGCATGATCCAAACATGGACCGGAAATTGTTGTATAAGAGAGTAAACGGCCTTTAAATTTAGGTTCTGTTGCAGATTCCCAAGACTGAATTGAACCCCAATCATGCGCAGCCATATGGAACTGTCGATTTGGGATTACCTCATCTATGACTTCCTGCAAATCTAAAGATAAACGTTCTAAACGGTAATCCCGTATCCGTTTAGGAATAGATGATAAGCCTGCCCCACGGACATCATAAGTCACAATATAAAAATCATTGATTAAATGCTCAATGACCGATTCCCATACTTCCTGATTATCTGGATAACCATGCACTAACACTAATGGAATATTTTTCTCATCACCCCAAGCCTTGGCACACAGGGTTTGTTGATCACTTGTCGTTACGGCATAAATCATTGGCTGCATAATCATTTCCTATTTTGTTTTTCAATCGATCATGTCGTTAAACGGATAAAGCATTGCCATCAATATAAAAAAGATGATACTTATCTAGTATGACCAGTGTTGCAATAAAAAAAATTGACTATTATGGCTATTTTAAAAAAACTTCAGAACATTCCTTCAATTTCCAAATTCTTATTTAACCATTACCCACCTTACCGTGGAGCTGGAATTCATATTGAAGTCATGAATTTAGAGCTCTGTCATGTTCGGGTAAAAATGCCACTTACTTGGAAAAATCAAAATCTGGTAGGCACTCACTTTGGCGGAAGCCTTTATTCAATGGTTGACCCCTTTTATATGTTGATTCTTATGCATCATCTCGGATCAAAATATATTGTTTGGGATAAAGCAGCTGAAATTAATTTTTTATCACCTGGCCGAAGTACCGTTTATGCTGACATTCGCGTTGATTTAGCAGAAATTGAACAAATTCGTGAACTTGCCGAAAACTATGCTCCTGTTCTTAGAACATATCATTTAAATATTTTCGATGAATCAGGTGTGAGAATTGCTGAAGTCCAAAAGACACTTTATATCCGACGTAAAAAAGCAAAACCTTCTACTAATAAAATAAGCGCCTGAAGGCGCTTATTTTTCATTTCACTTATTTTTATTTCTTTTCTTCAATCGCAGCACCAGCACCGCCGCCGATTGCGCCACCAATTGCAGCACCTGTATCACCACCTATGATAGCTTTACCAACGACCGAACCAATACCTGCACCAATCGCACTCTTGGTTGTGGTTTGTTTACTGCCACCTTGAGTATTAGAACCCACACCTGCACCTACCGCAGCACCTAAACCTGCACCGATACCACCACCAACATGGTTACCAAGACCGCCACCCAATGCACCACCCGCTGCTGCTGCACCAATACGCTGGTCAGACGGACTCATATTTTGACAGCCGGTGAACATAACTGTTGATAATATGACAGTAGATATTAAACCAATTTTTTTATTCATGACCGTACTCACTCCTTTGGGCTTTAATCAAAGCATAGTCTTCTTTTATGAGGAATTTGATCAGTTTGTGTTATTGCACTGTCCTTGTTAGCGGCAATGTAAAAATGACCCCCCAACAGCATTTGAAAATTGACCCCCTTGGTTAATATAGTGGTCTTTTTGGACTGCTCAACATGTTAACTTTGGAGCAAGCAGTGACAATCCAAATACTTCATCAACAAGGTCAATCTATTAAGGCAATTAGCCGCGAACTCGGTATTTCTAGAAATACTGTGCGTAAATATTTACGATCTCAAGTAACACCTAAATATCAACGAACACAATCTAAAGTGAGTATTCTTGAGCCTTATAAACCGTATTTAATCAAACGTGTAAATGCCGCCGATCCAGAATGGATACCGGCTGCAGTGTTGTATCAAGAAATCTTGCAAAAAGGCTACACGGGGAAAATTAGAACACTACAAAATTATCTCAATACATTAAAGCCAACTAAACAACCAGAGCCGATTAAGCGATTTGAGACTCAACCAGGTCAACAAATGCAGGTTGATTTCACAAAAATTCGACGTCATCACACCACATTAAAAGCATTTGTTGCAACTTTGGGATACTCTAGAGCAACCTTTGTTAAGTTTTATGATCATGAACGTTCTGATGCATGGATTGATGGCTTAGAAAGTGCTTTTCAGTTCTTTGGTGGTGTTCCTAAAGATGTATTATTTGATAATGCTAAGGCCATTATGATTGAACGTGATGCTTATCAAGATGGTCAACATCGCTGGAATGCTAAATTACTTGATTGTGCTAAGAAATATAACTTCCGACCACGTGTTTGTAAGCCATATCGTGCGCAAACAAAAGGTAAAGTAGAACGCTTTAATAGTTATTTGAAATCAAGTTTTATCGTGCCATTAAAAGCAAGTTTAAAGGTGGTTGACCTTAGCTTAGATGTTGATATGGCAAATGCCTATATTGGTCGATGGCTTAGTGAAACAGCAAATCAACGCATTCATGCAACAACTAAAGAAAAACCAAGTACTCGTTTGCTTGAAGAACAACAATATTTTTCTTCATTACCTTTATTTAATGATGGTTCTAAAAAATCTGTAATTGATGATGTTAGCCCATCATCACTCATACCTCATGAGAGTGTTCAACACCCCTTATCAATCTATGATGAATTACTGGAGGTTTCTTAATGAATTTACAGTATGAGCGTATTGAACAGCTTTGCCGTCAGCTTGGTCTACAAACAGTGGCATCACAATGGTCACATCATGCACAACAAACCTTAGCAAAGGATGGCAGTTATGCAGATTTCGTTGAAGCTATGCTATTACATGAATACACAGCCAAGCAGCAACGTAGTCAACAGATTCTTTTACAACTTTCAGGTCTTACTCAAATCAAAACGTTGGAGGCTTATGATTTTAATTATGCTTTAGGTGCTCCAAAGTCGCAGTTGCTTGAACTATTTAATTTAAGCTTTATTCCAAGAGCTGAAAATGTTGTATTTATTGGTGCAAGTGGTGTTGGGAAAACACATCTATCAATGGCTTTAGGCTATAAGGCAATTATGAATAATATTAAGACTAAGTTTATTACTGCAGCTGATTTAATGTTGCAACTTAGCCTAGCTTATCAACAAGGTAAATTAAAAAACTACATGCAACGTGTTGTACTTGCTCCAAAGTTATTGATTATCGATGAAATAGGATATTTACCATTTGGTCGTGAAGAAGCAAATTTATTTTTTAATGTTATTGCCAAGCGCTATGAAAAAGGCAGTACGATTTTGACCAGTAATTTACCATTTAGCCAGTGGTCTAAATCATTCGCAGATGATGTTACTTTGACAGCAGCAATGTTGGATCGTTTATTACATCATTGTCATGTTGTACAAATATCTGGGGAAAGTTATCGTCTAAAAGATAAAAAGAGAGTAGGAATTCAACCACAAATTGAGTCTTAATAAATCATCAAAGGGGTCAATTTTACTTTGCTGTTTTAAGGTAAAAGGGGTCAGTTTTAAATTGCCGTTGACATCCTAATTAATAGATATTTTGTAAAGCCAATTTATGTGCAGTGATGAGTTAAATTTTCATCTTTTAAAACCAGATAAAAAAAGAAGCTCTTCATTAAATAAGAGCTTCTTTTTTAAATATCTTAAAGGGTAATTTTAGTATTTCCCTTTTTTCTCTTCATAAGCCGCGCCTGCGCTACCACCTAGCGCTCCTCCTGCAGCAGCGCCTGAATCACCACCAATGATTGCGCCACCTAAGACAGCACCAACACCGGCACCAATGGCACTATTACGTACTGTTTTACTGCTAGAGCCTTTAGCATTAGCGGCAACACCAGCACCAAGCGCTGCTCCTAAACCTGCACCAATATTACCGCCTATATGTTTACCTACGGCACCACCTGCACCACCACCGATAGCTGCCGAACCAATACGTTTGCTTTCTGGGCTAGCATTTTGGCAACCTACAAATAGAGTAGTTGACATTAAACCAACACCTGCAATCATCATCATTTTTTTCATTAAAGCTACTCCTCTACTCAGTTGCGCCTAGAATAGTATGCTTTCATGGAGGGTTTTCCCCCATTAAGTAATAAATTAAGAGTGCTTTAATAGACTTTTTGTAAAAATGGCTTATTTTTTCCACAAAAAAGGCGCCCTAAGGCGCCTTTTTAATGCAAGTTTAAGCTTAGAATTGTTCTGAGTTTAAAGCTTGGCTAAATGCTTGGTCTACTTCGCTGAAGTCATTGTGAAGAGCATGTTCTGCTGCTTCCGCTTCTTGACGACGACGCTCTAAGTGGTATGCAAGACCAGTACCAGCTGGAATCAAGCGACCCACTACAACGTTTTCTTTCAAGCCACGTAAATCATCTTCTTTACCTGTTACAGCCGCTTCAGTTAACACACGAGTTGTTTCCTGGAACGATGCAGCAGAGATGAATGAGTCAGTAGAAAGCGATGCTTTCGTAATACCCATCAATTGACGTTCAAACTTCGCAGGGAACTTGTTCTGAGCCAAGACGGCTTGGTTCTCTTGAACAACACGGATGTAATCCACTTGTTCACCTTTGATGAAGCTTGTATCACCACCATCGATGATATCAACTTTACGCAACATTTGACGTACGATAACTTCAATGTGCTTATCGTTGATTTTTACACCTTGGAGACGGTAAACGTCTTGAACTTCGTTCACGATGTAGTTAGTTAAAGCAACTTCACCTTTCAGGCGTAAGATGTCATGTGGATTTTGTGGACCATCAGAAATGGTTTCACCACGGTTCACATGTTCACCTTCAAACACGTTGATTTGACGCCATTTTGGAATCAACTCTTCGTAAATTTCAGAACCGTCATCTGGAGTAATCACTAAACGGTTCTTACCTTTGGTCTCTTTACCGAAGCTTACGATACCAGACACTTCTGCCAAGATCGCATGTTCTTTCGGCTTACGTGCTTCGAACAAGTCAGCAACACGCGGAAGACCACCGGTAATATCACGAGTACGTGAAGATTCTTGTGGTACACGACCGATAACGTCACCCACACCAATTGTTTCGCCGTCGCGAACAGTCACAATTGTGTTTTGTGGTAAGAAGTAGAACTGTTCACCGCCATCAGTTGTATCTAATACGATTGCTGGACGTAAATCTTTACCAGAAGCAGGACGTGCTGTTACAGGCAAGATTTCAACAGTTGTCATACCAGTTGCATCATCAGTTTTAGATGTTGCAGTTACACCATCAGCAATTTGGCTGAAACGTGCTTTACCAGCAACTTCTGTTACCAATGGATGCGTATGCGGATCCCATGTCGCAACGATACCACCAGCCTCAACAAGCTCACCATCTTTCAACAAGATGCTCGCACCGTAAGGAAGTTTGTAGCGTTCACGCTCACGACCTAACTCATCGGCAATACCAATTTCACCTGAACGTGAAACTGAAACCAAGTGGCCTTTCGCATGTTGTACAGTTTTTACGTTATGGAAACGTACAGTACCTTTGTTACGTACTTGAACACTGTTTGCAGCAGAAGTTCGGCTTGCAGCACCACCCACGTGGAACGTACGCATTGTTAACTGTGTACCAGGTTCACCGATTGACTGCGCAGCCATTACACCTACTGACTCGCCTGGGTTTACCAAGTGACCACGAGCAAGGTCACGACCATAACATTTCGCACACACACCGAATGTTGATTCACATGCGATTACAGAACGTACTTTAACTTCATCGACACCAGCCTCTTCAAGCTGAGCCGCGATTTTCTCGTCAATTAACGTACCACGAGGTAATACAACTTCATCATCAGATGCACGACGTACATCTTCAGCAGTTACACGACCTAATACGCGGTCACGTAATGGCTCGATGACATCACCACCCTGAATGAATGGAGTCATCACTAGACCACCACTTGTACCACAATCTGGCTCAGTAATTACTAAGTCTTGTGCCACGTCTACAAGACGACGAGTCAAGTAACCAGAGTTCGCAGTTTTCAATGCAGTATCGGCCAAACCTTTACGCGCACCGTGTGTTGAAATGAAGTACTGGAGTACTGTCAAACCTTCACGGAAGTTCGCTTTAATTGGAGTCTCAATAATCGAGCCATCCGGTTTTGCCATCAAACCACGCATACCTGCAAGCTGACGAATCTGAGCCGCACTACCACGGGCACCAGAGTCAGACATCATATAGATACTGTTGAATGATTTTTGCTTCTCGTCTTCACCTTGTTTGTTTTTCACAAGTGTATAAGACAAGTTATCCATCATTGCTTTAGCAACTTGGTCGTTTGTACGCGCCCAAATATCGACAACTTTGTTATAACGTTCACCAGCAGTTACGAAACCTTGTTCGAACTGTTGTTCGATTTCACGAACTTCTGTTTCCGCTTTGTCAATAATTGTGTGTTTCGTAGGTGGAATTAACATGTCTTCCATACCTACAGATACACCTGAACGAGTCGCTTGACGGAAACCCAAGTACATTAATTGGTCAGCGAAGATAACTGTATCTTTCAAACCAAGTTTACGGTAGCAAGAGTTGATTAACTTAGAGATGTTCTTTTTAGTCATCTCAAGGTTGATCATGTCAAAGCTTAAACCTTCTGGAACAACTTCCCAAAGTAAGCAACGACCTGGTGTTGTATCAACAATAATAGTTTGCTGTTCACGCTCACCATTTTCATTGATAACCGTTTGATGCACACGTACTTTAACACGAGCATGGATCGCAACTTGACCAGTTGCAAGTGCACGGTTTACTTCGTGAGTATCCGCAAACACCATGCCTTCACCTTTCGCGTTTACTGCATCACGAGTGATGTAGTAAAGACCCAAGACAACGTCCTGAGAAGGAACGATGATTGGCTCACCGTTTGCTGGTGACAAGATATTGTTTGTTGACATCATCAATGCACGAGCTTCTAACTGTGCTTCAAGTGTCAATGGAACGTGTACCGCCATTTGGTCACCGTCGAAGTCGGCGTTGAACGCAGCACAGACGAGCGGGTGAAGACGGATTGCCTTACCTTCAATAAGAATAGGTTCAAATGCTTGAAGACCTAAACGGTGAAGTGTTGGCGCACGGTTCAACATTACTGGATGTTGACGAATTACAGATGCAAGAACGTCCCAAACTTCCGGAGTCTCACGTTCAACCATTTTCTTCGCAGCTTTAATGGTTGTTGCCTGACCTGAAGCTTGTAATTTCGCGAAAATGAATGGCTTGAATAATTCAAGTGCCATTTTCTTCGGAAGACCACATTGGTGAAGACGTAAAGTAGGACCTACAGTAATTACCGAACGACCAGAGTAGTCAACACGCTTACCTAACAAGTTCTGACGGAAACGACCTTGTTTACCTTTGATCATGTCTGCCAAAGATTTTAATGGGCGTTTGTTAGAACCAGTAATTGCACGACCACGACGACCGTTATCAAGCAACGCATCTACAGACTCTTGTAACATACGTTTTTCGTTACGTACGATGATGTCCGGCGCTGCAAGGTCAAGAAGACGCTTCAAACGGTTGTTACGGTTAATTACACGACGATATAAGTCGTTCAAGTCAGAAGTCGCGAAACGACCACCTTCAAGTGGAACTAATGGACGTAAATCTGGTGGAAGTACCGGAAGTACGTTCATTACCATCCATTCTGGCTTGTTGTTTGAGTCTTTGAATGCTTCCATCAATTTCAAGCGCTTAGACGCTTTTTTCAACTTCGTTTCAGAAGTTGTTTGAGGAATTTCTTCACGTAAACGTGAAATTTCAGCTTCAAGGTCGATGTCTTTCAACAAGTCTTGAACTGCTTCTGCACCCATTTTTGCAACAAATTCGTCGCCGTGCTCTTCTAGAGCAGTAAAGTATTCTTCATCATTAAGAAGTTGATACTTTTCAAATGGTGTCATACCAGGATCAGTAACAACGTATGATTCGAAATACAATACACGTTCGATATCACGAAGTGTCATATCAAGTAATAAACCGATACGGGATGGTAACGATTTTAAGAACCAGATATGTGCAACTGGAGAAGCAAGCTCAATGTGACCCATACGTTCACGACGAACTTTTGCTGTAGTTACTTCAACGCCACATTTTTCACAAATGACGCCTTTGTATTTCATACGCTTGTATTTACCACACAAGCATTCGTAATCTTTTACTGGACCAAAGATTTTGGCACAGAACAAACCATCACGTTCTGGTTTGAACGTACGATAGTTGATTGTCTCAGGTTTTTTAACTTCACCATGAGACCATGACTTAATCATTTCTGGTGACGCAAGACCAATACGGATACGGTCGAACTCAACTGGTGCATGACCATCTGAGTCCGTTTTCTTACGCATGATATCGAGCAAGTCTTTCAATTTTTTTCTCCGTGTGTCGGGAAGCCTCGCTTACCCGACTGGGTCACAAATATTGTTTTTACCTAAAAAATCGTGAGTCTTACGACTTAGTCACCATTTTTTAGTTCAATGTTGATACCTAAAGAACGGATCTCTTTGGTCAATACGTTGAACGATTCAGGCATACCCGGATCCATATAATGGTTACCATCTACAATATTCTTATAGATGCGAGTACGACCTTCAACGTCATCCGACTTCACTGTAAGCATTTCTTGGAGTGTATATGCTGCACCGTATGCTTCAAGTGCCCATACTTCCATCTCACCGAAACGCTGACCACCGAATTGTGCTTTACCACCAAGCGGTTGTTGTGTAACAAGTGAGTAAGAACCAGTTGAACGCGCATGCATCTTGTCATCAACCAAGTGGTTCAATTTAAGCATGTACATGTAACCAACAGTTACTGGACGGTCAAACTGTTCACCTGTACGTCCATCAAACAATACTGTTTGACCCGTACGTGAAATGTCAGCCAATTCAAGTAAGTCTTTAATTTGACTTTCTTCAGCACCATCAAATACAGGAGTAGCTAAAGGCACACCCGCACGCAAGTTACCTGCAAGCGCTAGAATTTCTTCATCAGTCAAGCTATCAAGATCTTCTTGCTCACCGCCTACTTTGTTATAAATCTTGTCTAAGAATTCGCGCAGTTCTAAAACTGTACGTTGTTCTTTCAACATTTTTTCGATTTTGTCACCAAGCCCTTTAGCCGCCATACCCAAGTGAGTCTCTAGAATCTGACCCACGTTCATACGAGATGGTACACCCAGCGGGTTCAATACGATATCTACCGGCACACCGTTAGCATCATGTGGCATGTCT
This sequence comes from Acinetobacter sp. FDAARGOS_559, assembly GCF_003940475.1. Lineage (NCBI taxonomy): Bacteria > Pseudomonadati > Pseudomonadota > Gammaproteobacteria > Moraxellales > Moraxellaceae > Acinetobacter > Acinetobacter sp. FDAARGOS_559. The sequence continues at coordinate 2,721,150 of NZ_RKJG01000005.1, read as the reverse complement.
TCAACAGGTAAGATGTTAGATACAACACCTTTGTTACCGTGACGACCAGCCATCTTATCACCAGGCTGAATACGACGTTTAACAGCTAAGTAAACTTTAACAACTTTTAATACACCAGTTGTTAATTCATCACCTGTTGCAAGCTTACGTTTCTTCTCAGCGAATTTCTCATCGATTTCTGCGCTCTTCTCTTTCAAGAACACTTGAATTTGAGTTAAACGCTCAGCGATTGCTTCATCTGCTGGTTGAATTTCAAGTAAGTCAACAAGCTCTAAACCAGATAATAAATCTTCAGAAAGTTTATCACCACGTTTAGTTGAACCACCGCCATTAGACTCTTGGCCTTTAAGCAAACGAATTACACGCTCACGAGCCGCTTCTTCGAAGATCTTGTATTCTTCTTTCAAGTCTTTACGATAAGAATCAAGCTGTGCTTTTTCAATTGCTAAAGCACGGTCATCTTTCTCTAAGCCATCACGAGTGAAGACTTGAACGTCAATAACTGTACCTTTAGTACCAGATGGAACACGTAAAGATGAGTCTTTAACGTCAGCTGCTTTCTCACCAAAAATTGCACGAAGCAGTTTTTCTTCAGGAGTTAACTGAGTTTCACCTTTAGGCGTTACTTTACCAACTAAGATGTCACCAGCAGTAACTTCAGCACCGATATAAACGATACCTGATTCATCAAGTTTAGAAAGCGCAGCTTCACCTACGTTAGGAATATCGGCAGTAATTTCTTCTGCACCTAACTTAGTATCACGTGCTACACATGACAATTCTTGAATGTGAATAGAGGTTAAACGGTCTTCTTGAAGTACACGCTCAGATAACAAGATCGAGTCTTCGTAGTTGTAACCATTCCATGTCATGAACGCTACACGCATGTTTTGACCAAGCGCAAGTTCACCCATGTCTGTTGACGGACCGTCTGCCAAGATGTCACCACGAGCAACTTTGTCGCCCAAGTTCACGATAACATTTTGGTTAATACAAGTATTTTGGTTTGAACGCGTATATTTGATGAGGTTATAGATATCTACACCTGCCTCACCTGCAACCATTTCATCTTCGTTTACACGAATAACGATACGAGAAGCATCTACATATTCAATTACACCGCCACGGTTTGCGATTACACACACACCAGAGTCACGTGCAACGTTCGCTTCCATACCTGTACCTACAAGCGGTTTATCCGCACGTAAAGTAGGAACTGCCTGACGTTGCATGTTTGAACCCATGAGCGCACGGTTTGCGTCATCGTGTTCAAGGAATGGAATAAGTGATGCAGCAACAGATACTACCTGCTGTGCAGAAACGTCCATATGCGTTACTTTTTCAGGCGGCATACGTACGAATTCACCTTGATGACGAACAGAAACGAATTCTTCTGTTAAGTTGCCATCTTTATCTACTGCAGAGTCGGCCTGTGCAATAACAGTACCTACTTCTTCAATTGCAGATAAATATTCAACATCATCAGTTACACGACCATCTACAACTTTGCGGTATGGAGTTTCCAAGAAACCGAAGTCATTCGCTTTTGCGTATACAGAAAGCGAGTTGATCAAACCAATGTTTGGACCTTCAGGAGTTTCAATTGGACAAACACGACCATAGTGAGTTTGGTGTACGTCACGTACTTCGAATCCTGCACGTTCACGTGTTAAACCACCAGGACCAAGCGCAGATACACGACGTTTATGTGTAATCTCAGATAATGGGTTGTTTTGGTCCATAAACTGAGATAACTGGCTTGAACCAAAGAATTCTTTGATTGCAGCAGCAACTGGTTTTGCATTAATCAAATCTTGTGGAGACAAGTTATCTGTTTCTGCTTGGCTTAAACGCTCTTTAACAGCACGCTCAACACGAACTAAACCTACACGGAATTGGTTCTCTGTCATTTCACCAACAGAACGTACACGACGGTTACCTAAGTGGTCGATATCGTCGACTTCACCTTTACCGTTACGGATTTCAACCAATGTACGTAATACATCGATAATATCTTCGTGCGATAAAATACCTTCAACTTCGCGTGACTTCTGATCAGTACCAACTTCGTAAGGACGACCTAAACGACGGTTGAACTTCATACGACCTACTGGAGATAAGTCATAGCGTTCAGAAGAGAAGAACAAGTTATTGAATAAGTTTTCAGCAGCTTCTTTTGTTGGTGGTTCGCCTGGACGCATTACTTTGTAGATTTCTACTAATGCTTCTTCACGATCACGCGTCAAGTCAGCACGTAATGTATCAGCTACGAATGAACCACGGTCAATATCGTTAGTGAACAAGATATTAAATTGCTTAACACCGCCTTCTGCCAACTTCACCATTACTTCATGGCTTAACAGAGTATTTGCAGCAATTACTTCACCATCACGTAGAGTAATATCTTCAGCAGTGATACGCTCATATAAGTATTCATCAGGAACTGAAAGCTTAGTTAAACCTGCAGCTTCCATTTGACGTACATGACGAGCATTAATACGTTTACCTTGCTCAACAATGACTTTACCTTCATTGTCAGTAATATCAAATTGAGCCATTTCACCACGTAAACGCTCAGGTACGAGGTCAATTTGATAGCTACCCATGTCAAGATACACAGGTACTTTTTCATAGAACAAATTCAAGATCTGTTCATTGTTATAACCTAGTGCACGTAACACAACTGTAGCAAGTAATTTACGACGACGGTCGATACGTACGTAAACTAAGTCTTTTGCATCAAATTCGAAGTCTAACCATGAACCACGGTAAGGAATGATACGTGCTGAATACAACACTTTACCACTTGAGTGGGTCTTACCTTTATCATGGTCAAAGAATACGCCTGGCGAACGGTGTAATTGAGATACGATTACACGCTCAGTACCGTTGATAACAAAGGTACCATTTTCAGTCATGAGTGGAATTTCACCCATATAGACTTCTTGTTCGCGTACGTCTTTAATTGATTTAGTTTCGCGATCTTTAATAATCAAACGAATTTTAACGCGCATTGGTGCCGCATAAGTCGAGCCACGAAGAATACATTCGCGTACATCGAACTCAGGTTTACCAAGGCTATACTCAACAAATTCTAAAGCAGCATTGCCAGAATAACTTTCGATAGGAAAAACTGAACGAAATGCGGCTTGGAGACCGATATCTTCGCGGTTTTTTGGTGATTTGCCATCTTGCAAGAATGTTCTGTACGAATCGACCTGAATCGATAATAAGTACGGTGCATCCATTACTTGGGGCAATTTACCAAAATTCTTACGGATCCGTTTCTTTTCGGTATATGAGTATGCCATCTGGAGTCCTCGGAAAGTAAACCAAGCCCGCCTGCAGAACGGGCTCAGAAGGAATTACGCAGGCCGATATGGCCACCACTGTTTACAAATGCTGCAATTTTTAGTGGTATAAAAACGCTTAACAATATTTTTAAAAATGAAAAATATTGGTAAGCATTTGAATTTATTTATTTTATTTAGGCTTTCTCTAAAAACCAAACAAAACTAACAAAAATCGAGCCGATTATTGTAACGCAAAAAGGCTGATGACCCAAGAGCCATCAGCCATTTTATGGAGCCGATTTAAAAACCGACTCCTTTTACAATTACTTAAGTGTAACTGTAGCACCAGCTTCTTCAAGTTTCTTCTTAAGTTCTTCGCCTTCTTCTTTAGAAACGCCTTCTTTAAGAACTTGAGGAGCGCCTTCAACTAAGTCTTTAGCTTCTTTAAGACCAAGACCAGTTGCTTCACGAACAGCTTTAATTACAGCTACTTTGTTAGCACCGAAAGAAGTCAACTCAACGTTGAATTCAGATTGTTCTTCAGCAGCAGCAGCAGCGCCACCAGCTGGAGCAGCAACAGCTACAGCAGCTGCAGATACGTTGAATTTCTCTTCGAAAGCAGAAATTAATTCAACAAGTTCAAGAACAGTTTTTTCAGCAACTGCATTTAAGATTTCTTCGTTAGTTAAAGCCATGAGAATAACTCCAAATGGATATTGAATGGTGTGTAAAATTGATTAAGCAGCTTCTGACTCGTTTTTCTCTTTGAGTGCTGTAATGAGGCGACCCAATTTCGAAATAGGAGCTTGAAGGACAGAGGCAAGCATAGTAAGCGCTTTCTCTTGGTTCGGAAGATTAGCAATAACGCTAACATCAGCACCTTGATAAACTTTGCCGTCAAATGCAGCAGCTTTTAATTCAAATGCTTTGTTAGTTTTAGCAAATTCTTCGAACAAGCGTGCAGCTGCACCCATGTCATCTTCAGAAGTTGAAAAACCTAGAATTGTTGGACCAACAAGGTTGTCGTTCAAGATATCAAACTGAGTACCTTGAAATGCGCGTTTAGCCAAAGTGTTACGTACAATACGTGTAGTTACACCTAGCTTACGAGCTTCAACACGAAGTGTTGTTAATTGCTCTACGCTTAAACCTTGATAGTCAGCAACAACGGCTGCAAACGCTTTAGAAGCAACTTCACTTACTTCTGCAACGATCTGTTTTTTGTCTTCAATAAGAAGAGCCATTGTAAAACCTCCTAAGGTGATTTATGTACCCAATGGGCACACTCCCAGTTCGTAAGTCTTTCGACTTACACGCGGAGGAGGAACAAATCACACCACCGCGTCTACGCAGGCTGGTTTATTAAGAAAATCGCTATTCGAAAATAACGTCTTTTCGCCTGAGGTCTTTGACGCTGATAAATTCTCATTTATCAATTCAAAGTCCGCCTGATAAGTAATAGATAAAGCTTTACTCTACCGAAGCAAAAGCAGAAATAACTTTTCTGTTTTATGCTTAATCCTCATCAGGACTTTAAAATTCTTTACTTAACCAAGTTAAAACTTAGTTAGAAACGTTGTTTACATCAACAGTAAGACCAGGACCCATAGTTGAGCTCAAAGTGATCTTCTTGATGTATACACCTTTAGAAGTTGCAGGTTTTAACTTTTTCAAGTCAGCAACTAAAGTTTCAACGTTTTGACGGATTGCAGCAGCATCAAAGCCAACTTGACCAATCGCAGCGTGAATAATACCCGCTTTGTCTACACGGTAACGCGCCTGACCAGATTTAGCGTTTTTAACAGCGCCAGCAACGTCAGGAGTTACAGTACCAACTTTAGGGTTTGGCATTAAACCACGTGGACCAAGAATTGTACCGAGCTTACCAACAACACGCATAGCGTCAGGAGCAGCGATTACAACATCAAAGTCAAGGTTTCCGCCTTGGATGCTTTCAGCAAGATCATCAAAACCTACAACATCAGCACCAGCTTCTTTCGCAGCTTCTGCTTGCGCGCCTTGAGCAAATACAGCTACACGTACAGTTTTACCAGTACCTGCAGGTAATGTAGTCGCACCACGAACAACCTGATCAGATTTACGTGGATCTACGCCAAGGTTTACAGAGATGTCTAAAGATTCTTTGAACTTTGCAGCAGGCAAGCTGTTAAGAACCTGTACTGCTTCTTCCAAAGTGTAAACTTTGTTCGCTTCAACAGCAGCAGCAATGGCTTTTTGACGTTTAGTTAACTTTGCCATGTCTTATAGCTCCACTTCCAAGCCCATAGAACGTGCAGAACCAGCGATGGTACGAACACGCGCGTCTAAGTCAGCACCAGTTAAGTCTGGTTCTTTAGTAGTCGCGATTTCTTCTAATTGAGCACGAGTCAACTTACCAACTTTAGTTTTGTTAGGTACAGATGAACCCTTTTGGATACCAGCAGCTTTCTTAAGAAGAATAGAAGCTGGAGGAGTTTTCATGATGAATGTGAACGACTTGTCGTTGTACACAGTAATCACTACAGGGATTGGAAGACCTGGTTCAACTTTTTGTGTAGCAGCATTGAATTCTTTACAGAATGCCATGATGTTTACACCACGTTGACCTAGTGCAGGACCAATCGGTGGAGATGGATTTGCTTTACCAGCTGGAACTTGCAGCTTGATATAGCCGTCAATCTTCTTAGCCATTTTAAATACCTCTGGGTACAAACGCCGTTAGGCTCCCCAATTTCTACGTAACAATACTGTTACAACAACAATGCCCGATAAAATCGGGCGCTTTTCAACCAATTAAGATTAAATCGTTTTTTCGACTTGGCGAAATTCGAGTTCAACCTGAGTTGGTCGATTAAACACGTTAATCGTCAACGTTAAACGTGACTTATCGTATTGAACCTCTTCCACCACACCTTTAAAGTCTGTGAATGGACCGTCAATAACAAGTAATTCTTCACCTGGCTCAAACATCGTCTTAGGACGTGGGGCTTCACCAGTATTACGTACACGCGCAAGAATCGCATCTGCTTCACGTTGAGTGATTGGCGCAGGTTTTTCAGGTGTACCACCAATAAAACCTAATACTTTTGGACACTCTTTAACAATGTGCCAAGTATCGTCATTCATTTCCATTTCAACTAACACATAGCCAGGAAAGAATTTACGCTCAGATTTACGCTTCTTACCATCCTTCATTTCTACCACTTCTTCGGTAGGAACAAGGACATCACCAAAGCTATCGGCAACAGCGCTACGCTGGATTCGTTCTTTAAGTGAACGCATCACTTGTTTTTCATAACCAGAATAGGCATGAATAATGTACCAACGTTTCATAGCTCTTTTACCCGATAATCAACTTAATTAACCAACCCAAACCATAGTCAAAACACCATAAAACTAATGATGCAACAACTACAACCAATAGAACCTGCCACGATGTTGTGACTGTTTCTTGTTTTGTTGGCCAAGTTACTCGACGCAATTCGACTCGTGCATCTTTCAGCAAACGAACGAAGCCTTTACCTTGATGGGTGGCGTATAATAAACCTAAAGCCACAACGATACAAGCAAAAATTACCCCAACGCGCACCCAAACATCATTTGCAGGGGCCCAATACGCTGGTAAATGCTGATTCACCATGGTAGCCGAGAGCAATAATGCAATTGCTATCACCCATAGAACGATATCTAAAGGCGAACCAGAACGAACAACTTCAGCAGAATTATTTCTTTGAGGAATTGGCGCGTCGCTCAATGCGTCACGCGATTTATCATTCGACATTTTTGTACTCGTCGTAGAACTCGCGACTTATTATATGAACAACTAAGCCAGCATCAAGCTTTTTATTTCAAAATATGGCAGGTCAGGAGGGACTCGAACCCCCAACATTCGGTTTTGGAGACCGACGCTCTACCAATTGAACTACTGACCTATAAAGCAAGTTGAGAGCCAAAGCTCTCAACTTGAGACATAATTCGTCACTATATTATGCTTATGCAGTTACTTTAGCAACAACACCAGCACCTACAGTACGACCACCTTCACGGATCGCAAAACGTAGACCTGGGTCCATTGCGATTGGGTGGATTAATTCTACTGACATTTCAACGTTGTCACCTGGCATTACCATTTCAACGCCTTCTTTCAACTGGATCGCACCAGTTACGTCAGTTGTACGGAAGTAGAACTGTGGACGGTAACCATTTAGGAATGGAGTGTGACGACCACCTTCTTCTTTAGAAAGTACGTATACTTCTGCGTCGAATTTAGTGTGCGGCTTGATTGTGCCTGGTTTAGCAAGTACTTGACCACGTTGTACTTCTTCACGCTTAGTACCACGAAGTAAGATACCACAGTTCTCACCTGCACGGCCTTCGTCAAGAAGTTTACGGAACATTTCTACGCCAGTTACAGTTGTTTTAACTGTATCTTTAATACCAACGATCTCTACTTCTTCACCAACTTTGATGATACCAGCTTCAACACGGCCTGTTACTACTGTACCACGACCAGAAATTGAGAATACGTCTTCGATTGGCATCAAGAATGCTTTGTCGATTGCACGCTCTGGCTCTGGGATGTAAGAGTCAAGTGCTGCTACAAGAGCAAGAACTGATTCTTCACCGTAAGGACCAGCTTCACCGTTAAGCGCTGCAAGAGCTGAACCACGGATTACTGGAGTGTCATCACCTGGGAAGTCATAAGTAGAAAGAAGTTCACGTACTTCCATTTCTACTAATTCAAGTAATTCTTCGTCATCAACAAGGTCGCATTTGTTTAAGAATACGATGATGTAAGGTACACCTACCTGACGAGAAAGAAGGATGTGCTCACGAGTTTGTGGCATTGGACCGTCAGTTGCAGCACATACAAGGATCGCGCCGTCCATCTGAGCAGCACCAGTGATCATGTTTTTAACGTAGTCGGCGTGGCCTGGGCAGTCAACGTGTGCGTAGTGACGAGTTGGAGAATCGTATTCTACGTGTGATGTATTAATTGTAATACCACGTGCTTTTTCTTCAGGTGCTGAGTCGATTTGTGAGTAATCTTTCGCTTCACCGCCGTAAGTTTTTGCACAAATTGTTGCAATCGCAGCAGTTAAAGTTGTTTTACCATGGTCAACGTGACCGATTGTACCCACGTTTACGTGTGGTTTATTACGTTCAAACTTGGCTTTAGCCATGATGATCTTCCTCGTTTACGTCGAACCACCTACAAATGGCGCTGAGCTAACTCAGTTTATCGACATATCGCCTAAAAAAACTAGACACCTAATACTTGAAAAGCAGACTATATAGCCTGCTTTTTGAAAACTTTGTGGAAATCCACATTAAACTTTAATATCTGGAGCTCTTATCGAGATTTGAACTCGAGACCTCTCCCTTACCAAGGGAGTGCTCTACCACTGAGCTATAAGAGCGACTATCCTTCGATGGAGCGGGAGACGAGGATCGAACTCGCGACATGCAGCTTGGAAGGCTGCCGCTCTACCAACTGAGCTACTCCCGCAACGTTAGCAATAACCACTTCACTCGAAGTTTAGAGATGGTGGTGAGAGAAGGATTCGAACCTTCGAAGCTTTCGCAACAGAGTTACAGTCTGCCCCCTTTGGCCGCTCGGGAATCTCACCAATATCGCACTTATCTACAGTGCCGTTCTTTACTCAATTAACTTAACACTTTAAAATGGTGCCGGCACACGGATTCGAACTGTGGACCTACTGATTACAAGTCAGTTGCTCTACCAACTGAGCTATGCCGGCGTTTCTTAGTGTTTCGTACGTTTCGTATCGGAACGGTGTGCAGTTTAGCAAAACTTCCAAACGATGCAAGCGGTTTTTTAAAAAAAACCGCTAAAAACTCATAAAATCAATCCGTTTGATGATAATTCAACCGCTTTGATCACTGCGCGAGCTTTTATTTGGGTTTCATTCCACTCAGATTCTGGATTTGAGTCAGCAACTAGCCCTGCACCAGCCTGTACATACACCTTTTTATCACGGATAACACAAGTACGGATTGCAATCGACATATCCATTTCACCATGCCATCCCAAATAACCAACAGCCCCGCCAAAAACTCCCCTTTTCACAGGTTCTACTTCATCAATAATTTCCATTGCACGAATTTTTGGGGCACCTGATAACGTTCCTGCTGGAAAGGTGGCTTTAAATACATCAAGTGCATCGATATCATCACGCACTTCACCTTGTACATTTGAAACAATATGCATGACATGTGAATAGCGCTCAATCACCATTTGATCCGTGACTTGGACTTTACCTATTTTCGATACGCGCCCTACATCGTTTCGCCCAAGATCAATCAGCATTAAATGTTCAGCAATCTCTTTTTCATCAGACAGCAAATCTTTTTCTAATGCTATATCTTCTTCTTTAGTTTTACCGCGCGGTCTAGTTCCTGCCAAAGGTCGAACTGTAGCAATACCGTTTTCTAAACGAGATAAAATTTCCGGTGACGAGCCAACAATATGAAATGGTTTTTTATCAGTAATCGTTTGCCCTTGAACCAAGAATAGATAAGGTGATGGATTTAAATGACGTAATGCACGGTAAACCTGTAAAGCTTCTCCATCAAAATCAGAAACCATACGCTGCCCAGGTACAACCTGCATCACATCGCCTGCACGGATATATTCTTTAACCTTCTCTACCGTCTCTAAGAACTTTGCTTTACCAGTAATTGATTCAAAATGCGGAGGCGTATGTGGTCGCGCTTGCAAACTAACTGGAGTCGCCAACAACTGTTCTAATTGATCTAATTTTTGCTGAGCGTCTTCATAAGCATTACTCTGCTCTGTATCCGCATGCACAATTAAAAATAGCGTATCTTTAAGATTATCAAAAACTATGACTGTCTTTGAGAGCATCAACCATAAATCTGGTAGCGCAATCGGATCAGCCGTAGGTACATTCTTTAAACGTGGCTCGATATAGCGGACAGCATCGTAGCCCAAATAACCCACCAAACCGCCCGTAAAGCTTGGTAAGTCCGGTAAGAGTTTAGCCGCGGGAACTTTAAATTGTTTTTGGAATTCACGGATATATTGGAATGGGTCTAGACAATTTTGCTGTGTTACTGATCCGTCAGCATGTTGTATAGATAAAACACCAGCGTTACAGGAAAAAACTGTTGATTCGCCTAAACCAATCATAGAGTAGCGCGCCCAGTTTTCACCCCCTTCAACAGACTCAAATAAGTAAGCCTGTGTTTGATCCTTAAAACGAGCAAAAACAGATAATGGGGTTTCTGTATCCGCTAAACGTTGACGATAAACAGGAATAGTATTGTAACCAGCAGCCTTAAGTTGCTCGAATTGCGCTAATGTTGTCATGAATCTTCTCTAATATGGTTTCGATTTAAAAGTGTGTTTTTCTAGATTCGGTTTAGACACGCCATCGAAAAACCATACGCTTATTCATTCTTATCTCCATTTTCTTCATTAGACAATTAACTCAGCAAGACTATCAACAACTTGCTGAGGTTGGCAATCATAGATATTCTCTCCATGATTATAGCCATAGCTAACCACAATACAATCAATTCCAGCACGGCGTGCGGCTTCAATATCATTACTTGAGTCGCCAATCATTAATGATTGTGAAGCAGATATTTTTAGACTTTCCATGCAATGCAATAATGGTAGTGGGTGCGGCTTTCTTTCAGGTAAGCTATCTCCTCCAAGTACAACTTGAAAATAAGAAGAAAGCTCTAGCGCATCCAGTAACCCTTGAGCAAGTTTGACAGGCTTATTAGTCACACATGCCATTTTGATATTTAAAGTTTGGCAATGTTTTAAAAACTCAGGTACACCTGGGTAAATTTGAGTATTCACACACAGCTCCGCACCATATACCTCTACAAATTTCTGTAATAAAACTTTATGTTGTTCAACATCTAATTTTCCAAATATATGAAGCAGAACACTTTCACAAAGTTTTGAAGCCCCTTTACCTACCCATTCCCGTATTTGTGCTTCTGTTACCGATGGCCAACTGAGTGATTGCAGACTTAAGTTCATAGACCGATATAAATCGGCAGCGGAATCAACCAATGTTCCATCTAGATCAAATAAAATTAAATCGCGCTTACTTAGTTGTGCAACAGACATTTTCTTCTACTCAAAATTAAAAAGGCATGCGTTTAGCATGCCTTGATTGTAAAAGCACCAACGAATTATTTAAAGAATAACCACGCCAATACAGCTAAAATCACTAAAATAATAATGGTCACTAGACCAATAGATGCATTCTTTTGCTGCTCTTTCTCTTCAGTAACCCGAGAAACTGGCTCCTCAATAGCAACAGGGGTTTGTTCTGGCTGAGCATGAATATCTACCCCTTCAGGAATCGGTGCTGGTTTTGGCACAGAAACTCGCTGAGGCATTCCATCACGACTCACTTCAGTTTCCGCTGCACGCTCCGCAATACTTGGCATACCTTGATCGCTTAAATCTTGTGTTGGTGCAGTTTGTACTGGCTCCACCTCAATTTCAGCTAAATCAGTATTTTCTTGTGCAGGGGCGAAAACTGAAAATTTTAAACTTGCGAATTGAACAATATCACCATCATGCAACTGTTTTTCTTGCTCAATACGAATATCGTTTACAAACGTACCATTCGATGAATTAAGGTCTTGCACCCATAGCGCTTGATCTTTTAATAGCAATGCTGCATGGCGTCGTGAAATTTCAGCAGCCTGTAGTAATAAATCGGCATCTTGATGACGTCCCACCAACATATCACGATCAACATTAATTTCTTGGCCAGTAAATTCACCAGTAATTGCTTGTAATTTCCAAGTCATGCCTATGTCCTATTCATTTTTTATTAATCATAACATGCTACTACGGCGCTGTGCTTGGACGCAGTGTCGTTGTTGTTACTGTATTTTTAGTACGATTAATTTCAGGATCAGGCAACTGTAGGGTTTGCTTTTGGACGGTAGGTTCTACAGCTACCGGCGTAGTTATGGTCGAACTTTTACCACCTGATGGAACCTGTTGGTAATTTTTTGGCTTGGAGGCAATACTCGGCGGGGTCATTTTTTGGTTATAAATATCATCAACTTGCTCAGGTAATTTTGCAAAGTTGCCATTTTTATCCATAGCCAATTGCAAGCTATAAAGTTGATTATAGCGCTGCTGAGATAAACGGCGTACATCATTTGCATCGCCCACAATTGTTGGGTGAATAAAAACGAGAAGGTTACGTTTTACATTGCTTCTGTTATCTGATCGGAACAATCGCCCAACATAAGGAATACTACTTAAACCAGGTATACCTTGTCTTGAAAGCGAAGTGTCATCCGACACCAAACCACCTAGCACCACAGTCTGCCCATGCTCGGCTAAAACAGCTGTTTTAATAGCGCGTTTACTTGTCACCAAGTCAGCTGCTTGCCCACGGCTATCTTGAACAGCAGAAACTTCTTGCTCTACTTCTAAACGAACAGTACCCCCTTCACCGATATGTGGAACAACTTTCAAGGTCACACCGACATCTTTACGCTCAACAGTTGTATAGGGATTGATACCTGTACTATTGGTAGTAACCGACCCTGTGACAAATGGAACGTTCTGACCTACAACAATATAAGCTTCTTCATTATCCATCGTCACAATGGACGGTGTCGAAAGTAAGTTTGATTTAGTATTGGTTTTGAGAGCCTGAATTAGTGCACCATATGCCTTACGAGAATTATCAAAATTGCCCAATCCTAAAGTTGCACCATTACCTTTATTAGCTCCATTAGCGATAGCAGATGCAGCTCCAGCCGAACCACCCGATAAATAACCAGCAGCGATAGAAGATAAACTCGCCCCTACATTACTAAAGCTAAGTAAACCAATCCCACTAGATAAATCACCGAGTGCCCATTGAATTCCAAGTTGATCTGCATCATCTCCAGAGACTTCAATAATTGCGGCCTCAATAAGCACTTGTTGACGACGAACATCTAGTTGTTGAATCGCTGATTCAATTTCACGCATTAATTGGGGATCAGCTTTAACTACTAATGAGTTCTGAGCATTATCTGCAATAATACTCACACCGTTTTGATTAAAGCTGGTGATATTATTCTGATTACTACTGTTCGAATTACCGTTTAGGTTAATTGCAGGAGTTGAAATTGAGGCACCATTTGAACCCGATGTATTTGAACCAGAATTCTGGTTATTACCAATTAAACTATTAATCGGATTCGATGAGTTAGATGAATTATTACTATTATTCGATGAAGATACTGCCTGTCCTGTGACTAAGCCTTGCAAAATTTCAGACAAGTTTTTAGCACTGGCATACTTCAAACGGAAAACTTTTAAGCCACCTAAACGATCTGCCGAAGGTACATCCAGCATCTCAATCATATGACGAATACGTTTACGTGTTTGCGGATCACCTTTTATTAAAATACGGTTTGTCCGATTATCAGCAATAATACGAATACGGGCACCACTAAAATCTTTAGATGCGCCTGTTGCGCTCATCGCTTCAAGCTGGGTAATAATTTCTTCTGCTTGGCTCGACTGAAGCGTGATCGCTTCAATATCATTTTGCCCAGTTCCATCCAAGTTACGAATAATATTTTCAAGTTGATAAATATTCGCAGCTCTATCAGAAACAATAAGTGCATTGGTTCCTGCAATTGCCGCCATATGTGCAAATTGTGGCATTAAGGGACGGAGTGCTGGAATTAAGTCATTTGGATTAGTATTTTCCAGCCAAATCACACGTGTAACGATTTGATCACCACGGACCCTATTTCTAGAATCATAAGGAATTCCCGAGTTTTTAACATTGCTATCCGGTACAAGCTTAATGGTATTACCAGAAGGAATTGCAACCACCCCGTTTACATTTAAGACCCCAAGAAATAGGTCATAAACTTCATCTTTATTTAATGGCTTATTAGAAATAACCGTGACATTACCACGTACTCTCGGATCTACAGCGAAGTTCTTTCCTGTAATGTCTGCAACTTCATTAATAAAGGCAGTTAAGTCAGCATCACGTAAATTGATCTTCCATGTTTGGGCATAGGCACTGCTACTTACTGTCGCAATCAATGGGGCTGCTGCAAGTAATGCCCAAAGTGGACGTTGATGATTCAATAAAGCCATAACTCGCGATATTTCCTAACTCTTATGGTGACGTGTTATCACTAAAAATTTTGTTGTATGGTCATCACTTGATCACCACGTTTTATTTCTATTTTTACTTGCCCTGCTCGACGAGCCTGCTCAAGTAATTGCACATCCGTTTGCCCTTGCCCAACCGTTTGACCATTCAAAGAGACAATTCGATCGCCAGGCCTTAAACCTAACTTATTTCTAAGTGCAGTCGGTGTACGTTCTGTAACTTCATAGCCTTCACCTGAGTTACCACTTACCCCCATATCTCGGAGGTATTGCTCTCGGTTACCTTGCATCTGCTGGATCGCTTGTCCCAATGCCTGTTGGGCCGTATTCATAGGCTCTGTAGGTTGAGATGGTGTAGCACTTTGTTGTGAAGCATCCGGAGTCATTGGTTGATATAAACCATTTGGCAAACCTTTGAACTGAAGTTCACGGGTACTGCCATTTCCTTGACTCAACACAACATGATCCCAATACACCTCTGCCAATTGGTAAGAAGTTGAACCAATGGTTTCACCAACTCGATAACGCTCAGCAGTATTATCAATTTTAATAACAGCAGAGGAAAACCGGTTTGGATAGCCGACCATTACACCCTGCAATTCTAAATTCACGCTTTCTTGAGCCGCATTGGCAGAAGGTTCGTTAAAAAGTGAAAAAGTACTAATATTTGGTATTTGTGGTTGTTGAGAACCGAGTTCTACCCGATCAAATTGCATCAGTTGAGGAGGCGCAATCACCAACCAAAAAAATGAAGCGAGTTTCCAGCATAACCATAAAATTAAAATGGCAAGGACCACTACACTCAGTCGATCTAATTTTTGCCATTGCAATTGCTGTAATTTATCAATCCATACTTTCATTAGTTACCACCTTGTAATAATGGTTGGCGAGAACTAATGACAAAAGTATCCAAACCAGCTTTACCGTCATATGATGGAACATTGAGTAATAAACGCTGTGTGAGCTGAACATCCAGCATCATATTGGCATCTAGTAAAAGATTGGCCATTTTTTGATTACGCTGATCACGGATGTCCACTTGTAGCTGTCCGTTCTGGTCAGTTAATTGCCCACTTAAAGAAGGCATATTCATACGATCTTGACGATCACCAATATTATAAATGAGCGCTCCACCACCCCAATGCAATTGCCCATCAACTGCCGCAAAGCCTTGCTCTTTTTTATAATTAAATTGGATATCTTTAAGTTGAATACTATTTACAGGCCATTGCCAATTTACAATTTGCTTCAGTGTTTCTGGAGCAATCTGGCCATTCATATCCCTTACAATAACTTTTTTTCCAAAACCATACGCCATAATCCCCGTTAATTGCGTATTACCACTATGAATATCAACATCTGCAGCAAAGCGTAATAAAAGTAAGTCTAGCGGTCTCGTTTTCCAGTGGATAGTGCCTCGTAACGCTCCACGGTGCCAGTCTGCCTGCCCCTGCCAGATATTGCCACTTACATTATGGACAGTTTGATTATTCTTTGAAAATTTAGAGATAAGCCAAGTCGCCGGAATCTGTAAAATAATAAAAATTAAAAATGCAATGAGGGCAAAAAACCACCACTTCCATTGCTTAGACTTTTTCTTCATTCAGCCTTACCAACATGCAAATTATCATCCTTATATGAGAGTTCCTCTCTAGTCTGACATTATGCATACTTTTTCAACATCGCCAATTCACTTCATATAAAAAAACCAAGCAATCGGGCTTGGCGTCTCGCTAAAGACTATAAGTTGAACGTATGACAAAATCATGAAATTTACGATTGATCTTGCTAAATGAAAATTTAGTCTCAACAATGCTCTTAATTAGGAATTCAAGCACCTTATCGAATATTCATATTTAAAATTAAATTTTTTAATTCTTTTTAAAAATAAAAAAGCCAAGCAGAATCGCTTGGCTTTTTAAGAGGCAATACAATTAGATTAAGAAATCTTCAAGTTTTGCACCTTTTTCAATTTCAGCAACTAACCAACGTGGTTGTTTACCGCGACCCGTCCAAGTCTCTTCAGCATTGTTTTTGTTACGGTAACGTGGTTCTACAGATTTACGTGTTGTTTTCTTACGTTTTTGAGCGCCAAATTCTAGAAGTTGTTCAACACTAAAACCTACATTTTCAGCAATCTCGATAATTTGATTATAAGCATCTTCGATTGCTTGATCTTTTTTGCTTGCAATTAAAGCTTCTGCTTCTTCTTGTAAGCGTTTTAACTCTTCAACAGATAATTCACTAATATCCGGTTTCATTAATAAATACTCCAGTCTTACTGACAATTCAAATAATACAGACAAAATTTAAAAACATTAAATCATAACCAATAGTATTTATAATCTATTCAATAAGCAATAGTTTGAAAGTCAAGTTCATCAGAATAACGCTATAAATTTACTTTTTAATTACATTAGTAATTATAATTGTAATATATTTTCTTAATATTTATTTAAGCTAAATGTATTAAATCATGCCCAACTGATTTTTCTAATTCAATAATTTTACTTTTTACTTCACTTGGTATTTCACATTTTAATCCTGTCATTTTATTCACACAAACCATAACTGCTTCACCTGTAGCAACGATTTGCTGCTGAGATTCACTCCATAATATATAAGCCATACGGAACGCGCTCTTACGTAGCTCTTCTACACGAACCCCTACTTTCAATACATCTGGATAAAACACAGGTTTTAAATATTTGCACTGACTTGAAGCAACAACAGTATATATATTTGGAGTCAATATATTTACATTTTCCATATATAAAATACGTGAGCTTTCAATATATCTATAATATTGCACATTATTGACATGACCAAAAGCATCCATATCTCCCCATGCTACTTTCTGGTCGTATATTACAGGGTAGACAGACAGTTCTTTCATTTTTACCTCAGATTTTAAATTTTAAAAAATTCGCATCATTTTCAAAGATTAGGTTTAACTGTTTGATTAACTCATCATCTTCTTTTAAGGTTGATTTAATACGTAAATAGCTCATTAAAATATTATCAGGGTATAAACTTAATAATATTTCTGCTTCAGCTTGACGACCTGTTGCCATGTAAACATGCCATTTTGCAAATGTTAAAACTGGCAAATTCATATATTGAGATTCAAATTGATTAATCTTTTCTTCAACATCGGCATAGTCAGGAACCTGCTTAAGCAATTGTTGCTGAAACCATAAGTAAAATACGTCCGGATCGAATTGCTCTTTGAGTAAATGCAAGGTTAATACTTCATGCTGAATACTCATTTCTGGCATACGGGCCAAAAGTTTTAACCATAACAATTTACTGCTATAAGGTCTGGTTTGAATTTCTGACTCTAAATCCAGATAGCGCTGTTGCAGTGCTTGTAAATCATCTATTGAAGCTTGATCAAACTGTTGAAGAAGTTGTTGTAGCCATAAATCACGATGTTCAGCGTCCAACAAACCATATTTCATAGAACGCAAGTATACCCATGGTTGTTGTAAAGCAAGCTGGCCCCAAAGCGCCGTTAAACGTTGTTGATATGCTGTCTCAATCTCTTCAAGCCATGGCGATAACTGATGCTGATATAAAAACTCAAGATGGGTTAAGGCACGTTCAGCTTCGTTTTGTGCCAAAAATATTTCAATACGCTGTAATTCTGCTAACTCAAAAGCCATTGGTGGGGATTGATCCAAGGCCTCTAAAGCTTTTTGGTAATCTCCACTTAAAACTAGAAACTTGGCATCAATAATATTTTTTAGAAGGCCTGATTGAGTAAAAACACGTTCGATAAATACCCGTTGATCTTCAGCAGCCTCTAATAACCAGACAATACCTAATTGTTCATACGGATGAAGGTTTTTAAACTGAAAAATATTCTCTCTCTTTCTTTGTTCCCGAGAAGAATAACGCTTAATCCAAAGCCATATCACCTGAGCAATAAAGCTCATCACAACAAACGTAAAGACTAATCCCCATACATTTGTTTGCAATTGCAATTGCCGCCAGTAAATATAGACATAACCCATACCATAGCCATAACTTAATAAGGCCAAGGCTGCAAACAGGATTAAGCTAATTAAAAAGTAAACCCACAGGAGATGCTTCATATGTCCTCCTTATGAGCCGATTAGACCAAGTGTCGATAATTTAGGAACAGGCACTACAGATAAATGTGCCACTTTAGCAATACGGTTTTTGAGTTGTTGGCTAGTTGCATCGGGTAATTCATTTAGTTTTTGCATTACTGTCTGCAACTCATTTTGATATTCAGCCATTTTTCCTTGGTTTAAAGCTTGCTCAGCAATTAACAGCCTTAATTGCACTTCTTTAAGCACTACACTTCGGTTCATTAAATTAATAGACGGCGTTTCTACTTTCTCAATACGGAACCATTTTTTCCACCATGACACAGCCTCGGATTGGTCCATCTCAAATTTAGGCTGTTTTAAGGCTTGCTGAATATTTTTATCAATATTCTGGAGTAAATCGTCAATGAGTTGATGTCGCTGATTTTGAGCAAGCACAAACTGTTGAATAGCCTGCTTATCTTGCTCAAGAGCCTGATTTAAGCTGTGTTGTAATGCAGGAGCAATTCCATATTGTGGTAGGGTTTGCTGTAGTTGGGTTAGATGATCTACAGCATAAATAAATTGCTGTTGGTCAATTGCAAACTGGATTAACTCTAATTTTTGTTTAATTAATATGGTCGGTGCAATTCCGGTTTGAACAACTTCAGTCGTTGCTAAAGGCGTTGTTTTAGAATTATGACTCGGTTGATTTTGAATTTGTCTTTGCAAAGCAACCAATTGATCATTCAAATTGGCATATTGCTGTTCAGATTGCAGCAAGCTTTGCTGAAGTTCAGGAACGGTACGAGAAATTTGCCACATATCGTAGCTGAGCTTAGCCACCCAAGCAATGCCCAGCAAAATGATGATAGAAACAAGTTTTCTCATACGAATCCTTATAATGCCTGAATGTGATGAATCATCCCCGAAGGCGATAAATTTTCAAGTTGAATAATGTGAAAATGAGCTTGTTGCTGATCGCGATAGTCTTTAACAAGTTGAAAAAGGCGTGGTCCTAAAACTAAATATACGCAATCAGGTTGTGCCTTATTTTTTAAACAAAGCTCTAACCAGTATTTCCAGCTCGCCTCACTAGTAATTAAGACGAGCCATTTATCTAAATTATAATTTGAATTCTGTGTCAGATGTTTGAATGTCGAATATGAAGCTTGCGGACACTGCCGGCGATATAGAACAAAATTTAAAATCTGAATTCCTTGCTGTTGCAAAGTTTCCATCATAAATTGACGGCCGCCTTCACCTCTCCAAAAAGCCACACTACCTGATTTTTGCATACGATGAAGAAGAGGCAAGTTAAGCATTCCCTCGGAAGTTTCAACCTCAGGAACATGCGCTTCAATCCCATAGTCGTGAAGACGATTAGCCGTCGCTTGCCCAACCGCAATCCATTGAATATGTTTTAGCTCATCTATTTTTAAACCACTTTGTGTTAAATACTGCATCCCCACATCAACAGCAGTAGGACTAACCACTACAATCGCTTGTGCACCAGTTAACTGCTGATAGAGTTGAGAGAGTGATTCTGAAAAAGGTTGAGCAACCAGTTCTAAAAGAGGTAAAGACTCGACCTGAAACCCCTTCTTCCGCAAAGCATGAGTTAATTCAGCCGCACGCGAGTCAGGTCGGGTATTAATAAACAACATAGCGTTAGTAGAGGGCCTTTAATAAATCACCAGCGCCTTGATCAAGTAAGTTCCGAGCAAGATTTTCACCTAATTGCTGAGCATTATCCGCTTCATCTGTAAGCTCAGCCCGTAATAATGTTTGCCCATCAACACTACCTACACGGCCTTCAATATGAATTTTTCCATCTTGTAATGTTGCATAACCTGCAATCGGCACCTGACAACCACCTTCAAGATAAGCATTGAATGCTCGCTCAGCACGTACACATACATCTGTCTCTGGGTGTAGAAGTGGCTGAATTAAAGCCAACACTTCTTGGTCATCTGCACGGCATTCCAAACCAAGAGCGCCCTGACCAACCGCAGGCAAACTTACACTTGGCTCGATACAGTGGCGAATGCGTTCTGCCAATCCTAAACGTTTTAAACCAGCACTCGCCAAAATAATGGCATCATATTGACCATCGTCTAGCTTCGCTAAGCGGGTACCGACATTACCACGTAAATCAATAATTTGTAGATCTGGACGTTGTTTTAAAATTTGTGATTTACGACGTAAACTTGAGGTGCCAACTTTTGCTCCTTGCGGCAAATCAGCAAATTTTTCAAATTGATTCGAAACAAAAGCATCTAACGGATCTTCACGTTCGCAAATTACGGCCAAAGTTAAACCTTCTGGTAATGCCATCGGAACATCTTTCATTGAATGTACAGCAAGGTCCGCACGACCATCTAAAAGTGCTGCTTCCAATTCTTTAACGAACAACCCTTTGCCACCAATTTTTGCTAAAGGTGTATCTAAAATTTTATCGCCCTGTGTGACAAACTTAACCAACTCCACCGTTAAATCTGGGTGAAGCTCCTGTAAACGGGCACGAATATGTTCTGCCTGCCAAAGAGCAAGTGGGCTTTGTCGTGTAGCAATTTTCAAGGTTTTCATAAATTCAAGCATGGGCTGGTCAAACAATACACCCTAAACTTAACTTGATCCCTTAAAATTGCAAGTAAAATCTCACAAGCAAAAATAAGATGAATACAGGTTAAAGTTGGTGTATCCGTTCTCTAAGGGTAGATAAATGACGGCGGCTTACGGAAAGTCTTTCATCTAAGCCACGTAAGCGAACCTGATATTGGCCCGAACTTACTAGCTCTAAACCATCTAAATAAGCAATCGAGACCAATGCATTACGGTGAATACGGATGAACTGATCTGCGAACTCAGTTTCAAGTTCTTTAAGTGTTTCGTCAATCAATACGCTGCCATTTTTATGACGTACCGTGACATATTTCTGATCTGCTAAAAAGTAATAGATATTTTCAACAGGAATTAGCTCAACCCCACGATAGGTTTTAGCAGCAATTTGATGACGTTGTGTTTTTAAATCCTGTAAAAGCTCAGGTTTAGGCAAAGCGCTGAGCTGCGCTTGCGTTAGCTGGGTTAATTGCTTAAATGTCTGCTCCAGCTCTTGAGGATCAATGGGCTTAAGAAGATAAGCTTGTGCTTGTGACTTAAATGCCTCCAATGCATGCTGATCATAAGCTGTGCAAAACACTATGGCAGGTCGAGGATTAAGTTGGCTTAATTGCTCCGCACAGACGAGACCATTCATACCCGGCATCTGGATATCAAGTAAAATCACATCTGGGTGATGAAGCCGTGCCTGTTCCAAGGCATCTTGGCCATGATGAGCTGTTGCGACAACCTCATGTCCCATCTTTGAAACTAAACGTGACAATCGTTCCACTGCAAGTGGTTCGTCATCACAAATTAGCACCTTCATTCATCCTCCTTGTCACCGTTAACTTGGTCCATTTTTTTATGGTTAACTCTGACTGACTTATTATTTTGATTGGTATTGATAGCTCATAATAGTGGTATATAAAGCCTCACCCTTATATACCTGGAATCTCACTGAATTCCCATAATACGCTTTTAAGCGCTGTTTAACATTTTCAAGAGCGATTCCATGCCCTTTCCGTGAATTTATTGTATCGTGTGTATAAGGGTTGGTAATGACTATACTGACCTGATTTTGCAATATTTCAACCAATACCCCAATGGTTGCTTTACCCATCATTGGCTCTACCCCATGAAAAATACTATTCTCTAATAAAGGTTGTAATGTCAATAAAGGAATAGTGACCTGCTTTAATTGCAAAGGTTCAATTTCCACTTTCCATTCGACTTTTAAACGCTCGCCCAAACGTATTTGCTCAATCATTAAATATTGTTTACTAAGCTCAATTTCTTCATGCAAGCTCACTAATTTTAATTCTTGAAAACTCGCCCTAAACAGTCGTGACAGGCTAATTAACATACTTTCTGCTTTATCTGGATCTATCGTTATTAAACTCACCACATTATTTAAACTATTAAATAAAAAATGAGGATGAATGCGAGCCTGCATTGCCTGAATACGGGCATTTAATTCTGCATATTGTTGGTGTAACCATTGTTCTCGAACATATAAATAACGCAGACAAAAGGCCCCTAATAATATTCCATAACTTAAATATAAAGGGACATTGGTAAAATAAATGCTCCAGTCCTGCGCTATAACAGATGTTTTTTTCAAAACTCCGAACTGAAAAAAATTGCTTATTATGGTGGTTACCACAACTATCGCTTGCAGCATAACAAAGCCAATTACCAAAGCATATTTTTGCTGTAGCTGACTAAAAAAATCCTGAAAATGTTCAACCAAGGCAAAAAAAGACAAAATCACCCAGTTAATAAAAACGATGTATTGTAAAAGACGTGAGCCATTTAACGCATGCCAAGACTGTGCTTCAGCCAAAGCTAAAACCAGAGCTAAAACATTACTTGCGATAATTAATTCTAATAAATGTTGCCAACGATCAATTTTCGTAAAAAAATAGGAGGAATTTTGATTTCGATATGCTGTAGAAAACAACTTTGTTTGTTGAGCTTCGGCAAGTGATATACTCTTTTTTATTTTACTGAGCCACCATGACCACATCTTCAAATCCCCCTAATTCAGCAGCCCCAAACCAAACCTCAGGTATGTGGGGTGGTCGTTTTTCTGAAGCGACGGATGCTTTTGTAGCCGAATTTACCGCCTCTGTTCAATTTGACCAGCGTTTTTATAAGCAAGACATCGCTGGTTCTATTGCGCATGCTACCATGCTTGCGAAAGTTGGCGTACTGACAGAAGCAGAACGAGACGACATTATTGAAGGTTTAAGCACCATTCGTGCAGAAATTGAAGCTGGAACTTTTGAATGGCGTATCGATCTTGAAGATGTTCACATGAACATTGAATCACGTTTGACTCAACGTATCGGTATTACAGGTAAAAAACTTCACACTGGCCGTAGCCGTAACGACCAAGTTGCAACTGATATCCGTCTTTATCTCCGCGACGAAATTGACGACATTTTAGGCTTATTAGAGCGTTTACAAAAAGGTTTGTTGGGCTTGGCTGCCAAAAATGTAAATACTATTATGCCTGGCTTTACACACTTACAAACAGCTCAACCGGTAACTTTCGGCCATCACTTGTTGGCATGGTTTGAAATGTTAGTTCGTGATACTGAACGTCTTCAAGACTGCCGTAAGCGTGTTAACCGTATGCCACTTGGCTCTGCGGCTCTCGCTGGTACAACTTACCCGATTGATCGTGCTTATACAGCAGAGTTACTAGGCTTCGAAGCTGTATCTGAAAACTCTCTTGATGCTGTATCTGACCGTGATTTTGCTATCGAATTTAATGCAGCAGCATCTTTAATCATGATGCATTTATCGCGTATGTCTGAAGAACTTATTCTTTGGACTTCTGCACAGTTTAAATTCGTAAATATTCCTGATCGCTTCTGTACTGGTTCTTCAATCATGCCGCAGAAGAAAAACCCTGATGTTCCAGAACTCATCCGTGGTAAATCTGGCCGCGTATTTGGTGACTTAATTAGCTTACTTACGCTTATGAAAGGTCAACCACTGGCGTACAACAAAGACAACCAAGAAGATAAAGAACCTTTATTTGATGCCATTGATACCGTCCGTGGTTCACTCATGGCGTTTGCTGACATGATCCCTGCATTGGTTCCAAATGTTGAAATCATGCGTGAAGCTGCTCTTCGCGGATTCTCTACAGCAACTGACCTTGCTGACTATCTAGTGAAAAAAGGCGTTGCGTTCCGTGATGCGCATGAAATTGTAGGTAAAGCTGTTGCATTAGGTGTTGCTGAAGAAAAAGATTTATCTGAGTTAACACTTGAGCAATTACAACAATTCTCTGACCTAATTACAGCAGATGTATTTGATAAAGCTTTGACACTAGAAGCTTCGGTAAATGCACGTGATCATATTGGCGGAACTTCACCAAAACAGGTTGAAGCTGCGATTGCACGTGCCCATAAACGTCTAGAACAGTTATACGCTTAAGGATACAAAATGAGTCGACAAGTATTTTGCCGTAAATACCAAAAGGAAATGGAAGGATTGGACTTTGCTCCATTTCCGGGTGCTAAAGGTCAGGAATTTTTTGAAAATGTTTCTAAGCAAGCATGGCAAGAATGGTTACAGCACCAAACTACGCTAATTAATGAAAAGCGTTTAAACGTGTTTGAACCAGAAGCGAAAAAATTCCTCGAAGAGCAACGTGAGAAGTTCTTCAATAATGATGAGAGCGTTGAAAAAGCGGAAGGCTGGAAACCAGAATAACAGGTTTATTCCAAGCCCATCATTTTAAAAAAGGCAGGTTTATATACATAGTCCTGCCTTTTTTTACGTGAAACTTACACAAACATATAAAGCCTTACATAGAGCGCACAGGACTCTACATGACATGAAATAGCTGAAACTTTAATATCAATTCATAGCAAGTAAGACACGATCCCTGTCGTGTTTTCTCTTAATGCACTTGATTTTCTGTCCTGAACTTCCCCCCAAAGTTCAGGACATTTTTTTATCTATTATTTTAAAAAAAATGAAAAAGCCTTGTCTAAAACAAGGCCCTTAAATATTTCAGCTCACATATTACTTTTCGTGTACTTTTGCTTCAATTTCTTCAATTTTGGTATGGCGTGCATCAAAGCCTTTTGCCATGTAAATGACTTGTTCAGCAATATTACGAGCATGGTCACCAATACGCTCTAAAGAACGTAAAACCCACATGACATTAATCACACGAGCAATATGACGCGGGTCTTCAATCATATAAGTCATTAAAGTACGCGTTGCCGACTGATATTCACGGTCAATGTCAGCATCGGCTAAAAGTACACGTAATGCCTGATCTGCATCTAAACGTGCAAAAGCATCAAGTGCGTCATGAATCATGACCCGTACTTGGTTACCAATATGACGTGTTTCCATGTAGCCACGAGGAGAACCGCCCTCTTCACATAGATTTTGCGCAATACGGGCAATTTTTGCAGCTTCATCCCCAATACGCTCTAGGTCAGTATTGGCTTTACTCATGGCAATTACCATACGCAAGTCAATTGCTGCCGGATGACGACGTGCCAAAATCAGCGTCAGCCCTTCATCAATATCACGTTCGTATTGATTGACCGCATTATCTTTAAATTGAACATCAATTGCTAAGTTCGCATCTGTATCAAGCAAAGAATGAATTGCATTGGCAACCTGTTGTTCGACCAAGCCACCCATGGTCATAAACTTTGTGTTCACATCTTGCAAATCTTCATTAAATTGAGAAGAAATATGATGGCTTAACACCGGATTACTCGGACTCAAGGGAAGCCTCCAACATGATGGCGCAGGGATAAAATGATTGAGCATTAAAACACATCAATCATTAAATTTTTATGACAAAATTAAATTTCAGATAAAAGCATTTTTTTATTACTGATACGTTAACCAGCTATTTAATTCAACTAGATCTTTTTCTCCTAGCTGACCTACAGCCGCTTTTAAACGTAATACATTTAATAAATAGTCATACTGAGCATTAAGATAATCCTGTTTTGCTGAAAAAGCATTACGCTGCGCCAATAAAACATCGACCATACTTTTTAAGCCTTCGTTATAACTTGCTTTTGAAGCTTGAGAAACAAGTGCTGAAGAGTCCATTGCCGCCTTTCTTGCTTCAAGCTTTGCTCGGTCGGTATCTACCTGCATAAAAGCACTTTTCACATCGACATTGGCACGGCGAATGGCCGCATCAAGTTGCGCTTGCGCTTTATTTAACTCCACACTGGCTTTTTTAATAGAAGTTCGGGTCCGGCCTCCATTAAATAAGTTCCAGTTCATTTCTACCCCGACCTGATCAAACTTCCCATCAGTCGAAATCAGCGTTTCTGGCGTTTGTTTGGTATAACCATAACTCGCCACTGCATCTATCTGTGGATAAAGTGCAGCTTTTTCCACACGACGTTGATCTTCAGCATATCGCTTTTGTAAACGTGCTTGTTGAATCTTTAAATTTTGCTGTTGGGCTAATCCTAACCACTCATCGAGCTGTGCCGGATAAGGTTTTTGAAAGATAAAATCACTTCTCAATACAGCAAGCCTATCTTGATAAGGACCAATATATTCAGATAGTTGCTCTTGAGCCAATAGAAGCTGCACATTGGTAGCAATACGGTTGGCTCGGGCATTTTGATATTGGGCATTTGCTTCACTCACATCACTACGTGCTACCAACCCTTCTTTAAGCTTGGCGTTCATCATATTGAGCTGTTCAAGCAAGGCTTTTTCTTCTTGTAAATATGCAGCGGTAAGTGCCTGCTGACGCAGTACATTAAAATAGGCTTCAGCTACATTTAAAACATGATCTTGTTTTTGCAGTCTTAAAGTAACTTCACTAAGAGCAACAGAAGTTTTAACCTGTTTATAACCTTCCCATGCATCCATACGAAAAAGAGGCTGACGGGCAGATAAAGTAGCCTGTTTGGTAGTCGATGTATTACTTACCAAAGCATCGGAAAGTCCTTCCTGATCAACACCGGGAAAATTTGAACGCTTTACCGTTTGTCGATTACGGGTAATATTTCCAGACAATGTAACTGTTGGTAATAAAGCGCCTGTTGCTAAGCCTAAATTAAGCTGATCTGCTTCAAACTGTTGTTGATTCGCTTGCCACGTCGGATCATTTAGTTTTGCGCGCTCATAAGTTTCAACTAAATCTAGAGCAAAACTCGACGATGTAAAACTCCATAAACCCGCAACAAGCATTAATTTTATTTTCATTGTTTAAATCAACGATAAAACTTGGCTTTAAGACTAAGAAAAATTTAATTTAAACTCAAGCCAGTAAAAGTTTTCATTTTTTATGTATTTTCAGGCTTTGATAACATCAAAATACAAATGAAAATCAAAAACATGCCTACCCACCCAATCCATGAGACACTCTCGCCAACCAAAACAATGGCAAAAATTGCTGCAACAAGAGGTTCAAATAAAGTTAAAGTGGTGGCTTTACTCGCATTTACAGTTTTTAACCCGAAACCAAAAAGTAAATAACCTAAAAACATAGGGATAAGCATCATATAGCCAGCAACAAGTAAATTTGTTGAACTTTGCAGTAACCCACCACCTGTAATTAATAAAGTTGGAAGCAAGATGACTGCCCCACCTCCCATAATCATGCCCATTGCAGCTTTAGCTGCAATACCTCGGTCTATTAATCTTTTTGCAGCCCATGAATAAAGTGAATAGGTTGCACCCGCTACCAGCCCAAGAAAAATACCAAAAATTTTATTCCATTCATTTGTACTCTCTTGTGCTGCGTGGCTTTCGCCCATAGATAACAAACTTACCCCTACAACGCCCAACACAAAACTTAGGAACCATGTTTTAGATAAAACTTTACGGTCAAAGAATCGCTCTAAAACTGCTGCAATGAGTGGAGCCGAACCAATTGAAACCACCGTACCAATCGTAATTCCGGCATAATGCATGGAAGAATAAAAAGCTAGGGGATATATCCCAACTGCCATAACACCTAAAAGAATAATAGAAATATTTCGCCCAATAAATTGTCGGTGTTCCCGAATGGCCTGAGATGCAATCAATGCCTGTAAAAGCCCACCTCCCCCCATAGCAACCGCGCCAATTGCAAGTGGTCCGAGTGTTGGGGCAAATGCTGCGGCTGTCCCCGTGGTTCCCCATAAGAAAGAGGCTACTAAAATTGCAATAGTGCCACCATAACTACTATTTTTAATAAGGCTAATCATGTTGGCATTCTCGATCTAAAATATCTTCTGCCATTTGTCTCGCTAATTGAAGTTGACGGCTACTACCCTCTAAACCAGCTCTTGCCATCGACCCTTCTAATAAAAAAGAAAGTTGTGCGGCGATATAGCTAACACGCTGTGAATCTTTTAATAAGCGATTTAAATGCTCGGCAACAATCGCCTCAACTTGTTCTTTATGTTGTCTTACAGCATTTCGTCCTGAACTGTTCGCTGGGAACTCTGCGGCAGCATTTAATAGCCCACATCCTCGAAAACCCTTTTCATAAGCAAACTCGGCATGATCTTGATAGGCATCAAATACGGCCAAAATAGCTTCTTTAGCTGTTTTTGTTTTTTCTAAACGCTTTTGATAAAGGTCTAACCACTCTTGATGTCGTGCAGCAATATAGGCATCAACAAGTTCACCTTTTGAAGAAAAATTATTGTAAAGCGACATTTTGGCTACATCTGCTTTAGCCGTAACCGTATTAATTCCTGTTGCGGTAATGCCATCGTTATAAAACAGTGTTGCCGCTGCATCGAGAATTTTCTGTCTTGCTGTTTTATCATTCATAGCTTTTACCTAAGTAGACCGACCTACCTAATAATAAAGATTTCTAACAGTGATGCAATCTTTTTAAGCGTTATAATTTGAGCAATATCAATTTCGATAAAAATATAAAGATGAAAAAAATTCTAATGATGAGTATGTGCAGTGCACTACTTTTAGCTGGCTGCAATAAAACCTCACAGCAAGATCAAACTGTATCTAAAGAGCAAAAATCAACTGCGCAAAAGGCCACCGAACAGCGAGACAGTAGCTGCTTACAAATTATGGTAGCCATGCACACGATTAATCAGAACAGTAAAATAGAAGACTTAAATCAAATTAATGAAAAGCTTAAAACCTGTGTTCCTTCGTTAAAAAATGAGGAACAGCTTAAGCTAATTGAAGCTTCAACAGCCATGTATCAGCGTTTTCTAAAACAAGACTACACTGATAAAACAGCTAGAGCTTTTGAAGCATTTGGCTATGCTGTTTTAGAACAGAAACAAGACCTTAAAAAGGTGATTCAAAGTCAGAAAAAGCTCTTCGCCCAACTGAGCCCGCGTGATCAATATTTACTTCAACATGAAGGCCAAGCCTATATTGAGCTGCTCTATCAAGGTGAAGGTATGTTTACTTATCGTCGCCAGCCAAACTACTTAGTTGATGTTTTTTCTAAGGCTTTACCTGCTGACCAGAAAGAATTTTTATCTCGTATGGCGAAAGACAATCAAGACATTTTCTATAACGATGGTGCTTTGGCTGTTTCATGGAAAGAGCTCACTGAACGTGCTTTATTTTGGGAAAAGTTTATTCAAAAATATCCAAAGAGTTATTTTATTAATGATGCCAAATTACTCTTTAATGAATATCGATACTTCATTTTCTTTGGTCTAGATAACACACCTGTGTCAAATGAATATGCCCCGAACACATGGTTTGACCCTGATGCACTTCAGCAAATCCGCTTTTTATCAACTCAGAGCCAATCAAGTTTAGCGAAACCTGCCCAACAATTTCTTAAATTTATTGCCACCCCTGTCGATGAGCGCAATAAGCAATTTAAAATAGATTTAACTGATGAAAATGGGCAAAAGAAATCTACCTATCAGATTGTGCATGAACAACTTGAACAGTTATTAAAATTTGATTCGCCATGGAACACGGAAGTCTATCGTGACTGCCATATAGATGCGGTTTGTATAGATACAAATTGACAATGCCAGCCAACCTAAAACATGTTAGTCTTTAAATCGCTTGACGGAGCGCGAGTAATAGCTCGCTGAGATTGTGTAAATTTCGTGTTATCGCAACACCAGTTTGATCACAAGTACCGTTGAACCTGATCAGGTTAAGACCTGCGTAGGAATCAAGCCATCTGAAAACCTAAGCCCTCAATTTATCTAGTTCAAGATAAATCCGCCATCGTTTTTGGTCGTGCTTGATTCGTTGATGTTATTCATAAGGATCATGTGATGAACCAATTAACGAATCTCTCTTCTGCTGAAATTTCAGCACAACATGAACAAGATGCAAAAGACTTAACCCGCATCTTACCCGCTTCTAAAAAAGTTTATATTGAAGGCTCTCGCCCTGATATTCAGGTTCCAATGCGAGAAATTTCTTTAACCGATACCCCAACTGGCCTTGGTGGTGAGCACAACCCACCTATTATGATATATGACACTTCAGGTGTTTATACTGACCCGAATGTTCAAATTGATTTAAACAAAGGTTTACCTTCAGTTCGTCAAAAATGGATTGAAGAGCGTAACGATACTGACGTTCTTTCTGGCCTAACTTCAAAGTTTGGACAAGAGCGTTTAAAAGATATTCGTACTGCTGATATTCGCTTTGCACATATTCAAAACCCACGCCGCGCTAAAGCAGGCAAAAATGTCACTCAAATGCACTATGCCAAGCAAGGTATTATCACGCCTGAAATGGAATATATTGCAATTCGTGAAAATCAGCGTCAACGTGAAGCTGTAGATATGCGCCAGCACCCAGGTCAAAACTTTGGTGCGAAAAACTTAAAAGAAATTACACCTGAGTTTGTTCGCCAAGAAGTTGCCGAAGGCCGCGCTATTATTCCTGCCAACATTAACCACCCAGAACTTGAACCAATGATTATTGGCCGTAACTTCTTGGTTAAGATTAATGCCAATATTGGTAACTCGGCGCTTGGTTCTTCAATTGATGAAGAAGTTGCGAAAATGACATGGGCAACCCGTTGGGGCGCTGACACCATTATGGACTTGTCTACAGGTAAGAACATTCATGAAACACGTGAATGGATTATTCGTAACTCACCAGTTCCAATCGGTACCGTACCAATTTATCAAGCACTTGAAAAAGTTGATGGTGTTGCTGAGAACCTGACTTGGGAAATCTTTAAAGACACGCTGATTGAACAAGCTGAACAAGGCGTTGACTACTTCACGATTCACGCAGGTGTATTGCTTCGCTATGTGCCACTTACAGCAAACCGCTTAACAGGTATTGTGTCTCGTGGTGGTTCAATCATGGCGCAGTGGTGTCTCGCTCATCATGAAGAGAACTTCTTATACACACACTTCGATGAAATCTGTGAAATCATGAAAGCCTATGACGTGTCATTTAGCTTAGGCGATGGCTTACGTCCGGGTTGTATTCAAGATGCAAATGACGAAGCGCAGTTCAGTGAACTTAAAACACTGGGTGAGCTGACTCACCGTGCATGGGAACATGATGTTCAGGTCATGATCGAAGGTCCGGGTCATGTACCAATGCACATGATTAAAGAGAACATGGACTTGCAGTTAGAAGTGTGTAAAGAAGCTCCATTCTATACGCTTGGACCTTTAACCACAGATATCGCTCCGGGTTATGACCACATTACTTCTGCTATTGGTGCAGCCATGATTGGGTGGTATGGCACAGCAATGCTTTGCTATGTGACACCTAAAGAACATTTAGGTTTGCCAAACAAGAAAGATGTGAAAGACGGAATTATTACCTACAAGATTGCAGCACACGCAGCCGATCTTGCCAAAGGTCATCCGGGTGCACAGGTTCGTGATAATGCCTTGTCTAAAGCACGTTTCGAATTCCGTTGGGATGACCAGTTCAACCTAAGCCTAGACCCCGATACAGCACGCAGCATGCATGACGAGACTTTACCAAAAGAAGCGCATAAATCTGCTCACTTTTGCTCAATGTGTGGTCCAAAATTCTGTTCGATGAAAATCACCCAGAATGTACGTGACTATGCCAACAATCTCACCAATAGCGATTCAGAGGTTGAAGAAGGCCTCAAAGCGATGAAAGAGGTTGAAGAAGGCCTCAAAGCGATGAAAGAGGTTTATCAAGAGCAAGGACAAAAACTGTATCATAAAGTGTAAATATTCAAAAAAAACACTTGCCTAGCCATGATTCTCGGTTAGGATGAAATAAATAGATTTCGTCCTGATCGAATCATGAGTATTGTCGAGCGTCCAAGTTATACATCTAAAGATGTCGAAGTAACATCACGTGAACCTCTGTTCAGTGGTTTTATTCAAGTTGAAAAAGTCAGCCTTCGACATCGTCTATTTAATCAATCTGAATATACTCCTGTATTGCAGCGCGAACTTGTGCATCGGCCTGAAGCGGCTGGCGTTCTACTCTACAATGATCAAAAACAACAGTTTGCCCTGATTGAACAGTTTCGTGTTGGTGCTTTAGATGACTCCCATTCGCCATGGCAACTCGAAATTATCGCAGGTGTATTAGATGGCAATGAATCACCAGAAAGTTGCATTCGACGCGAGAGCCTTGAAGAATCAGGTTGCGAAGTTCAGGATTTAGAGCATCTATTTAGTTTTTACCCATCAGCTGGCGCCTGTTCAGAGTTATTTCATCTGTATGTTGCCGAAACCAATTTACCTGCTGTAGGCGGTGTTTTTGGGGTAGATAATGAGGGTGAAAATATTCAGCTGCATTTGTTTAGTTATAGTGAAATTCAAACACTACTCGACAGCGGACGTTTAAGAAATGCCCCTGTTATTATGGCATTACAATGGCTGGCTCAACACAGCAAAACGATAATAAATCCGAAGAGGTAGGACGGTGACTTTTCAAGTCTCAACACTTTCACAAAAAAATCATGTCATCATACAAATTACCGATACACATTTATTGGAGTATCCACAGCTAGAATTTGTGGGGATGAATCCTGAAGAAAGTTTCCACGCCATTATTCAACAGATACTAAAACAACATCCCGAAGCTGATGCGATTATTCATACCGGTGACCTCGCACAAGCGCCAACACCTATTACCTACAAACGTTATATCAATTTTATGCAAACCTTGGGCCTGCCTTTTTTCCAGACCCTCGGCAATCATGACAATGTCGACCACTTTCCTCTACATAACGAAAACCATCAACAACCTGTAGTTGTCGGTTTAGGAAACTGGCGTGTGATTATGCTAAATAGCGCGGTAAAGGGAAAAGTAGATGGTCATCTGTCTTCGGAACAATTAGAAAATTTAGCGAATTTACTTGAACAATTTGCAGATCATCCTGTTTTGCTGGCTTGTCATCACCATCCATTTGCCATGAAATCAAAATGGATTGACCACCATAAGCTTCAAAACTCAAATGCACTTTTAGATACCTTAAGTCCATTTCAAAATGTGAAGGCCCTAGTCTGCGGACATGTTCATCAAGATTCCCTTAATATCTGGCAAGGTATCGAGTTTTTTTCTACGCCTTCCACAAGTGTACAGTTTAAGCCGTTTAGTAATGATTTTGCACTCGACCAAAATGCACCGGGTTATCGTTACATTCGTCTGAACAACGATGGTAGTTTTGAAACAAAAGTGTTTCGCCTTGAAAATTTCAAAACCCGTATAAATACTGATATTTCAGGTTATTAGCTCTAAAGTTTATATAACCCAAAAGAATTATGACTAGGGTAAACACGTTTTGAAAATATTTACGGGACAGAATGACTATCATCTTGCAGGAAAAATCTATATGATGACGACCCGATGGAAAAATCCATCGATGGTTTTCTATAAAAACACTTGCATATCACCATATTTTTTGCGTATAGATAATACGTGTATGATGAGGAATGCCCTATTATGGCGAATGACAACCACAACCAAGTTTTGGATGAACATACAGAAGTTGTAGTAGAAGGTGATAAAGCTTCTGCAAAACGTGCACGTAAAGTGAAACCTAAAACTTCTGACGTAGGCTCAACTGCAAGTTTATTTGGTATTGCACCTTATCAACCTAAGAAAAATGAAGAGTACATGTCGGAAGGACAGCTCGAGCATTTCCGACAAATTCTGCAAGCATGGAAAGCTGAATTAATGTCTGAAGTTGATCGTACTTTAAATACGATGCAAGATGAATCAACTGCATTGCCAGACGTAAATGACCGTGCTACCCAAGAAGAAGAATTTGCAATTGAATTACGTACACGTGACCGTGAACGTAAATTAATTCGTAAAATCGAACAATCTCTTGAAGCGATTAAAAACGAAGACTACGGTTTCTGTGAAACTTGTGGTATCGAAATCGGCTTACGTCGTTTAGAAGCACGTCCAACTGCAACGTTATGTATTGACTGCAAAACTTTGGCAGAAATTAAAGAGAAGCAAAATAACGGTTAATTGTGACGGTTAAGAATTCTCCAGCCGAGCTTAGTTCGGCTCTTGTGAATCAGCGAAACGATGTTCCACTGATTCGCTACTCAGGTCGGTTTGCGCCCTCGCCAACCGGCCCTTTACATTTCGGATCACTCATTACTGCTGTTGCCAGTTACTGCGATGCCAGAGCCCATCAAGGTCGATGGTTAGTTCGTGTTGAAGACACCGATATTCCCCGCATCTACCCCGGTAGTGAAGACCATATACTCGCATCAATTGAAGCTTTTCAGTTCGATCCGGATGCCGAGATCATTTTTCAAAAAGATCGCCTAGATATTTACGAAAGTGTATTAGACCAACTTAAAAAAGAGGGTCTGGTTTACGCCTGTCAATGTACCCGTAAAATGCTCGGTTCAAACGCTATCTATGCAGGCACATGCCGAGATTTGCAGCTCGACTTCCAACATCAAGCCATTCGGGTAAAAGTTCAAGATCAGCCAATCTGTTTCAATGACCGCCTACAAGGGCTTCATTGTTCTAATCTAGAGCATGACCTTGGTGATTTTGTCCTCAAACGCCGTGATGGAATTATTAACTACCAGCTTGCTGTCGTCGTAGATGATTACCTACAAGGCATTACTCACGTTGTGCGAGGCGCAGACCTCTTAGATAACACTGAGCGTCAAATCTGGCTTGGTCAGCTCCTCGGCTACCCTAAGCTGAGTTACATGCATCTTCCGCTCGCCATGAACGACCAAGGGCAAAAACTTTCAAAGCAAAACCTTGCCCATGCACTTGATTTAACTAAAGCTCCTGAGTTACTACAACAAGCCATACAAGCCTTAGGTCAACCACAGGTTGATTTAGATCGTCCCGAAGTGATGCTCAAGCAGGCGGTAACCCAGTGGAATGTAGATTTGATTCCTCATGGGCAACAACTTTGCGGAACATATCTATAAATAATAAAAAGCCCGATTTGATATCGGGCTTTTTATAACGCTTCATGGTTTAGAAGTTTGATTCTTCCCTCTCAGGGTTCACTTCTTGAGTTGAAGCATCAATCTTTAAGATCAAGCTAATCATAGCTGCACACATCATTAAAGACGTACCACCATAACTAATAAATGGCAGAGTTAAACCTTTGGTTGGCATTAAGCCCATGTTCATACCCGCATTTACCAAAATCTGGAGTAAGAAAATAATACTAATACCGTAAGCCAAATAGCCTGCGCGAAGATAATGATGTTTCAAGGCACGGTGGCCGATTTTGATACAACATGCCAGCATCAAGAAAGATAAGCCAATGACAATCGAAATACCAAAGAAACCAAATTCTTCACCTAACACAGCCAACATAAAGTCAGTATGCGCTTCTGGTAAATAGGAAAGCTTTTGAACACTATGCCCCAAGCCTGTACCAAACCACTCACCACGACCAAAAGCCATTAACGCATTTGATAACTGATAACCTACCCCTAATGGGTCCGCCCAAGGGTCAGTAAACGAAATCAAACGTTGGAAACGGTAAGGTTCAAATAAAATTAAAAACACAATACCCGTGACAATTGCACCAAGCATGATTAAGAATTGTGTTGGAGGCGCACCCGCTAAAAAGAACACCCCGACCATCATCATGACAATAACCACCGTCGCACCCAAGTCAGGCTCGGCAATAATTAAACCTACCGTAATTGCCATAACGCCACTTAAACGAAGTAAGCCTTTCCAGTGGGTACGGACTTCTTTAGCACGGCGTACTACGTAATCTGCGGTAAAGATGGCCATCATAACCTTGGCAACCTCTGTTGGCTGCAAGGTAAAACCACCAATTTTAATCCAACGTGTAGAACCATTGACTTCCGAACCTACAGCCAAAGCCGCAAGTAACAGAACCATGGTTAATAACCACAATGGAAACGTATTTTTAAACCATGTATTGAGTGATATTCGATAGGTTAAATAAGCCACCACGCCAGCAGCAACGATTGAGATCCCATGACGAATCACATAGTGAAATGGGTTTTCATGCATATATTCAGCATAAGGCATGGAAGCAGATGCGACCATCACCGAACCGATACATAACAATGCAACCACACAGAAAATCAAGACATTACGTGGCGTCACTTCCGCTGGCCATTTCGGCAATATCCGTTCATACCAATGATTGATTTTCTGGATTGTGGTCTGAGCTAAGCCTGCCATACTACATTCCTAATCATATTTTCTTTAAACCAACGAATTGACGCAGGCAACAAACTGCTGACCACGGTCATTATAACTTTTAAACATATCAAAACTTGCACATGCGGGTGATAGCAATACCACATCTTCAGCTTGTGTTTCACGTTGACACAGCTCAACAGCTTCTTTAAGCGTTGCTGCATGTAAAATTTTAGTTGCGCCTTGAATGGCCTGTTCGATGACAGGCGCATCTTCACCAATCAATACCACAACTTTGGCATATTTTTCGATAGAAGAACGTAAAGGAGAAAAATCTTGTCCTTTGCCCTGTCCACCTAAAATAAGTGCAACCTTACCTTTTTTCACTTCAATGGCAGCACCTAAGCCATCAATTGCTGCAAGTGTAGCACCAACATTGGTACCTTTAGAGTCATTATAATAACGGACATCATGCACGGTTTTAACGTACTCACAGCGGTGCTCTAATCCTTTAAATTGTTTTAAAGTTTCAAGCATTGACTCCAAAGGTAAACCAATTGCCTCCCCCAATGCTAAACACGCTAAAGCATTGGCTACGTTGTGCATACCTTGAATATATAAATCTGAGCTTTT
Organism: Acinetobacter sp. FDAARGOS_559; assembly: GCF_003940475.1. NCBI lineage: Bacteria > Pseudomonadati > Pseudomonadota > Gammaproteobacteria > Moraxellales > Moraxellaceae > Acinetobacter > Acinetobacter sp. FDAARGOS_559. Next base: position 2,683,861 of record NZ_RKJG01000005.1, on the reverse strand, counting down.
AATTAAACGCTGTAAACCACGAGCAAGCCAAAGCGTACCGTCGGCATCTCTTAAAACGCCATATTGATTTAAATCCGGTGCGTTTAAACCAAAGCTTTGCAATGGTGTCGTATCTGGAACAAGTGGGCGGCTTAAAGCATCGTCTCGGTTAAATACAACTTTTTTAGCGCCTTGGAAAATACGATGTTTTGCTTGATGATACCCCAGCATATTTCCATGACGGTCTAAATGGTCTTCACTCATATTGAGAACCACGGCTACCTCAGCGTTTAAGTGAGAGGTGGTTTCTAATTGAAAGCTTGATAACTCAAGCACCAGCAACTCTGGTTGATCTTTAAGTAAATCTAACGCTGGTCGACCAAGGTTGCCGCCTACTGCAACTTTCTTACCTGCATCCTTAGCCATTAAGCCAATTAAAGTCGTTACAGTACTTTTTGCATTGGAACCTGTAATCGCTACAATCGGCACATCAGTGGCACGGCGCAATAACTGGATATCGCCCACCACAGAAATACCCTTAGCAATAGCTGCCTGAATTTCCGGTAATTGCGGTGCAAGGCCTGGGCTTAAAATAATCTCTTCTGCTTGTAATAATAATTCTTGATCAAGTTTACCAAAACTGGTTTTAACGCCAGCCGGAATCTGATCGTGTCCGGGAGGTGTGGGGCGGGAATCCGTTACAGCAACTTGGTAGCCTTGTTCATGCAGGAAATTTACAGCAGAAACGCCTGATATTCCCAAGCCTGCGACAACTTTTAATCCACCACGTTGTATTAACATTTTTGCCCCACAATTTATCAATCGACAGAATGGCAAAAATGTTAGCACTTTGCTGTTTTGAATGCTTTTTCAGTTTGAACTTTATTCATCTTTTTTTGTGTCAGTGCGTAAAAAAGCCATCAATATGATGGCTTTTTATACGAAACAGGAATGGCTGAATTTATTGCCATTTAACTGGTTTAATTTCTTGAACTGTATTAGTTGGTTTATCTTCACTTGAGCAGTCACAGCCACCTGCACAACCAAAAGTCATTTTTGGTTTCAGCCATTTTGCTAAAGTTGCCCAACCCTGCTTTTCACAAAAAACGGATAGTGCTGAAAAGGCCGAGTTTGCTGTTTTTGGAAATACTTTCTTAAAAACAACAACAGCACTCCAAATCACCAAAACCGCAATAATCAGATATTGAAGCATATACAACCTCCTTTATTGCTTTAACCCCAATAGTGGGAAGCAATTTGATAGGTAACAAACGATGCAAAATAAGCTAAACCAAACAGATATGCAGTCATAGCTGCAACATGTTTCCATGAACCTGTTTCACGACGTACTGTTGCCAATGTTGCCAAACAATGCGGCGCATAAATGAACCACACTAAAAGCGATAAACCTGTTGCCAATGACCAACCTGTACCATCTGCACTAATTAAATGAGACAAACCTTGTGCTACCGCATCTTCATCGGTTGCCGACAAGGCATATACGGTACCTAATGCAGCGACCACAACTTCACGAGCTGCCATAGCCGGGATTAAGGCAATACAGATTTGCCAGTTAAAACCAACTGGAGCGAATAAAGGCTGGATAAGATGTCCAAGCATACCTGCGAAGCTGTAATCTATAGCAGGCAATGTTGCCCCTTCTGGTGGCTGTGGAAAAGTACACAAGAACCAGAGCAAAATAGAAAGCGCAAAAATAATGCCGCCGACACGCTTCAAGAAGATCTTCGCACGATCTAACAAACCGATTCCCACACTTTTTAAATCAGGGAAACGATAACTCGGCAGCTCTAGCAGTAAAGCGTGTTGAGACTTATCTTTTTGGAAAAATTTCATTAAGAATGAAACACACAGTGCACTCACAATCCCAGCCATATACAGACCGAAAAGTACCAGTCCTTGTAGGTTGAAAATACCCCAGACCATTTTCTCTGGAATAAATGCAGCAATCAGCAAGGCATATACGGGTAAACGTGCCGAACAAGTCATTAGTGGCGCAACCATAATCGTTGTAAAACGGTCACGAGGGTCACTAATACTACGCGTTGCCATAATTCCCGGTACTGCACAAGCAAAGCTTGAAAGTAACGGAATGAAAGCACGTCCACTTAAACCAGCTTGAAACATTAATTTATCAAGTAAAAATGCTGCACGCGGTAAATAGCCCGATTCTTCTAGTACTAAAATGAAGAAGAACAAAATTAGAATTTGTGGCAAGAAAACAACTACGCCACCTGCACCCGCGATAATGCCGTCAACCACCAGACTATGCAGTAGTGGCTGTGTAATCACAGAACCTACTACTTCACCCAGCCAGCCGAAGAAGCCTTCAATACCATCCATAAAAGGCGCTGCCCATGCAAAAACTGCTTGGAACACAATAAACATCATGATGGCAAGACTAAGCAGACCTAAGACTGGATGTAAGAAAATTCGATCGAGAAAATCAGTACGCTTGTCTTCCTGATTAACATAATGAACAACATCTTTAAAAATCATATCGATTTTTTGATGATGAGTCCCAGTTAAGCCACTCAGTTCAGTTTGTGGCACACTGTATTTTTCTTGATCAAGGGCATGTAATAAATTTTCAATACCCGCATTACGGACAGCTACTGTTTCAACGACTGGTACGCCCAAACGTTGAGATAACTTTTGAGTATTAATCTGGATGCCACGACGACGTGCTTCATCCATCATATTCAGTACAAGTAAAATTGGGCGACCCAACTCGATCATTTCGAGTACAAGGCCTAAATGCAATTTTAAGTTAGTGGCATCAACCACACATAAAAAAGCATCTTGTTGCCCCTCTTCCGCTATTTTTCCTAAACAGACATCACGAGTAATTGCTTCATCTGGACTGGTCGCATTAAGACTGTATGTACCCGGCAAATCGAGCACTCGAACTGAACGGCCTGAAGGTAACTGAAAATGACCAACTTTACGCTCGACCGTTACACCGGCATAGTTGGCGACTTTTTGTCGGGTTCCAGTTAAATGGTTAAAAAGAGAGGTTTTACCACAGTTAGGGTTTCCCACAAGGGCAATACGTAACGCATCACTCATGCGGGTACTCCTTCTTCTACCTGAATTTCGATTTTTTCCGCTTCTGCTTTACGTAAAGCGAAACGAGTAAAGCCAATTTGGATTAAGATCGGATCACCACCAAAAACACCCTTGGTAATCACTTCCACTCGCGTGCCTGGTACAAAACCCAGACTTTCCAAACGAATTGCGACCAAATCTTGCTGCTCGGACTCTACTTCTATCCGATTCACTTTGGTGATGGTCGCCGCTTGCTTCACTTTCAACGCTGATAAACGCACCGCATCCGATCCTAAACCTTTTTTACTAGTATACATATAAATGAGAATAATTACCAAATAAGGTTAGATTTCAATTCTTATGGAGTTTAATCGACAAACCTTAAAGTTTCTTTTACAGTACAGTGGTTTAGAGGAAGTTGTTTATGATAAATAAAAAACCGCGTATTCCTAGCCCTGTTCAAATTCCTGAACATTTAAGCTTTTTACAAGGTTTTCGCGACTATCTGGTTGCACAGACAGTCAGTCCGCATACGCGCAATGCCTATTTATCCGACCTGATTCAATGTAGTGAACTTCATAAAAAAAATAGATTGCCAGATTGGACGAGCGATGACATTTCTGACGTCCTCATTGAACTTACCAAAGTAGGGAAAAGCCCACGCTCAATTGCTCGTTGCTTATCTGCCCTACGTCAGTTTTATAAATTTCTACGTGAACAGAAATTACGAAGTGATAATCCTGTAGCTACTCACCATTCACCAAAAATTGGCCGAGCTTTACCTAAAGACTTGTCTGAAGAAGATGTAGAAGCGCTCATTCAGGCGCCAGACATTACAACGGCGTTGGGCTTACGTGACCGAGCAATGTTTGAAGTCCTTTACGCTTGTGGTTTACGTGTCTCTGAATTACTGAATTTACGCCTCGAACTTATTAATTTAAAACAAGGTTACCTGCGTATTACGGGTAAAGGTAACAAAGAACGTTTAGTGCCTTTAGGCCAATATGCCTGCGATTGGGTGGAACGCTATTTAAACGAGGCACGTCCACAACTTTATAAAAGTTCAACTGACTATTTATTTTTAACCCAGCACGGTGGAATTATGAGCCGTCAGAACTTTTGGTATGCCATTAAACGTTATGCGCTACAGGCCAATATTCAGGCTGAACTTTCACCTCATACCTTACGTCATGCTTTTGCCACGCATCTACTTAATCACGGGGCGGACTTACGCGTAGTACAAATGTTACTGGGTCATAGTGATTTATCAACCACGCAAATCTATACGCATGTAGCACAAGTCAGAATGCAACAATTGCATGAAAAACATCACCCTAGGGGTTAAATTTTTTTAAAAGAATATTTTGAAATACACCAAACAATCACTTGATTTCGTTCACAAAGGTTAAGAAAGTTTTAACAATAGACACTAGATTTTTTGTTATGCTTAGCAGCTTCTGACTATAAATACTGATGAAATAAGGGTTATCTATGTCCTTTACCCGATCTCAAATTTTTCTTGCCTGTGCTTTGGCTTCTAGCCTGTTTTTCAGTGCTTGTTCTAAAGAAAACAAACCACAAAAAGAAGATGCGCTCACAGCGACCGCACCTGCTACAGGGGAAGCTTCAACCATTATTGAACGCAATGCTAAACAGCGTTTAATTGAAACTTTGCAAAAACAATTTAAGAATGCAAATATCAACGTCAAGATTTTAGATATTAAGCCTACCGAAGTTCCTAATTTATATTGGGTTAACCTTGAAGGAATGACGTCGGTTTATACAACAAGTGATGGTAAATACCTGATTCAAGGCGATGTCATCCGTTTAGGCGGTAAAGAACTTCATAATATCGGCGATAGCCTTCAAGCCTCAGAAAACAAAAAGCATCTTGCTGCTTTAAAAAATGAAGACTTAATTGTTTATCCAGCTAAAGGCGGTAAAGCTAAACATGTGATTTATGTGTTTACCGATGCAAGCTGTCCTTACTGCCATAAATTACATGAGCATTTAGCTGAGATTAATGAGAAAGGTATTGAAGTTCGTTACATTGCATGGCCACGCGGCGAACAATTTATGCCAACTATGGAAGCGGTTTGGTGTAGTGCAGACCGTAAAGCTGCATTTGACCAAGCTGTACAGGGCATTAGTATTCCACCTGCTCAATGTAAAAATCCGGTTCGCGAACAATACCAACTTGGTCTAAACATGGGCGTAAATGGTACACCAGCTATTTATAATGTTGATGGTGAGTACTTGGGTGGCTACTTAACCCCAGATGAATTGATTAAACGATTGGATAAATAACCCTCTCCAAGTTGATGAACAATTCATCGTCCATCTTACAAATAAAGCGCTGATCTTATTGCAGCGCTTTGTTTTTTCAATAAATACTTCTTCTCATACCAGTGTTTAAAGAGTGATCTACTCTTCTTTTCCAAACATTGCACTCTAAATCACTGAACAGGCGCTAAAAGCGCTAGAGTCTGGCGTTTTTTTTAGCTATGATCTAGCTTCAATTAAATGATTCAATGATGATATGGAGTGTGACGTGAAACCAGTTCGCCTGGCAATACTCGGTCTAGGTACCGTAGGTGGAGGAGCCCTTAAACTACTACAAGAAAATGCCGCTGAAATTAAACGTCGCACCGGTCGAGAAATTCAAATTACCCACGTTGGAACACGTCGTCCTCGTCCAGATCTCGAATTGGAAGGGATTAAACAAAGCGCAGACTTACTTGATATCGTTCGTCAACCCGATGTGGATGTGGTTGTAGAAGTTATGGGTGGTATTCATCCTGCTTACGAAATCATTATGGAAGCGATCAAGCACGGCAAGCAAGTCGTGACTGCAAACAAAGCATTACTCGCTGAACATGGTAATGAACTATTTAAAGCAGCAGAAGATAATGCTGTACAAATTGCTTATGAAGCAGCTGTTGCTGGTGGCATCCCGATTATTAAAGTAATCCGTGAAGGCCTTGCGGCAAACCATATCGAATGGCTTGCAGGCATTATTAATGGCACAGGTAACTTTATTTTGACTGAAATGCGTGAAAAAGGCCGCGCATTTGATGATGTATTAAAAGAAGCTCAAGAACTCGGTTATGCAGAAGCTGACCCAACTTTTGACGTTGAAGGTATTGACGCTGCACACAAGCTTACAATTTTAGCTTCTTGTGCGTTTGGTATTCCTTTGCAATTCGATAAAGTCTATACCGAAGGTATCAGCAAAATTACTGCACAAGATGTGAAGTATGCTGAGGAGCTTGGTTTCCGTATTAAACATCTAGGCATTGCCCGCCGTGCTGAAAAGGGTATTGAGCTACGTGTTCACCCGACACTTATTCCAGATGAGCAGCTTATTGCGAACGTAAACGGCGTTAAAAATGCTGTTTTAGTTCAAGCCAATGCAGTAGGTCCAACACTTTATTACGGTGCTGGTGCTGGTGCTGGCCCAACAGCTTCTGCGGTTGTTGCCGATGTAATTGATATCGTTCGTGATATTTCTTATACAGAAGATGGCGCAGGCACAATTCCTCAACTGGCTTTTGAAGCATTAACAAATATGCCAATTTTAAGCCGTGAAGAAATGACCACAGGTTATTACATCCGCTTAAATGCTGAAGATCAGACTGGTGTACTTGCAGATGTGACGACCATCTTAAGCCGTGCCGGAATCAGTATTGATGCCATCATGCAACAATCTCGCTTAAAAGACCTCATTCCAATTGTGATTTTGACCGATCCAATCGTTGAATCCAAAATGGATGACGCTCTTGCGCAAATTCAAGCATTACCTGCAATTCGTGGCGAAATCGTAAGAATTCGTTTAGAATCGCTCGATAGTTAATCAGGTTGAGGGAAAGATTCCCTCTCCCGCTTCACCTCATAATTGGAACACCATCATGTCTAATGCCAATCGTTATACTGGTCTTGTAGATCGTTATCGTGACCGTTTGCCAGTTTCGGCAACTACTCGTGCTATCTCTTTGGGTGAAGGCAACACCCCTCTCATTAAACTTGAGAATATTCCACGTATTATTGGCAAAGACGTTGAAATTTATGTGAAATACGAGGGTTTAAACCCGACTGGTTCATTTAAAGACCGTGGTATGACCATGGCTGTAACCAAAGCGGTTGAAGAAGGCTCTAAAGCAATTATCTGTGCATCTACAGGTAACACTTCTGCTGCTGCTGCTGCCTATGCTGCACGCGCAGGTATCAAAGCATTTGTTTTGATTCCGGAAGGCAAAATTGCGATGGGTAAAATGGCGCAAGCCATGATGTATGGTGCGATCACTATGCAAATCCGTGGTAACTTCGATGATGGTATGCGTCTTGTAAAAGAAGTGGCTGATCAAGCACCTGTAACGATTGTAAACTCAATCAACCCTTACCGTTTGCAAGGTCAAAAAACGATTGCTTATGAAATCGTTGAAGCTTTAGGCCGTGCACCTGATTACCACTGCTTACCAGTTGGTAACGCAGGTAACATTACAGCTCACTGGATGGGTTATACCGAAGCAGTAGCTAACCAGCCTGCTGACCAATTTGAACAAGTTGTTTATGACGCTGCGACTGATCAATTCACTGGTCCAAAACCAGAAGGCTTACCAACAATGGTAGGTTATCAAGCTTCTGGCGCAGCTCCTTTCTTACGTGGTGCTCCAGTAGAAAAACCGGAAACAGTTGCAACTGCGATTCGTATTGGTAACCCACAAAGCTGGAACCATGCAAAAGCTGTAGTACGTGACTCTAAAGGTTGGTTCGATGAACTTCAAGACAGCGAAATTTTAGAAGCTCAACGCTTACTTTCTATGTATGAAGGTGTATTTGTTGAGCCAGCATCTGCTGCTTCTATTGGCGGTGCAATCCGTGATATTAAAGCGGGTAAAATTGCTGAAGGTTCTGTCATTGTATGTACAGTAACGGGTAATGGCTTGAAAGACCCTGATACAGCAATCAAACAATGTGCTGATGCAGTGATGTTGTCAATTGATGCAACAATGGACCAAGTAAAAGATTCGATTTTATCTAATATGTAAGATCTGAGTTTTTATAAAAAGCGGCTGTTTAATACAGCCGTTTTTTATGCTTTTTAAATGGCATAAAAAAACGCTTCTTAAAAGAAGCGTTTTTAAAAATAATTAAATTAAATACGTTTTGGCAAATTACTTAACCAACCGAGCAAGTTAGTTGCATCGTTATTACGTGCCTGAGTACTTGGCTCACCCAATAATACAATCACTGCTGGACGTGAGTTCACAGTAGTATGCATAACCACACAACGGCCTGCTTCATTAATATAACCTGTCTTAGATAAGTTGATATTCCAACCACCATTACGGACTAAAGCATTTGTATTATTTGATTTAAGAACACGATAACCTAAATTAAAGTCATAGGTCGGTGTGGTTGAGAACTGACGAATCAAACCATATTGAGATGCTGTACTCGCCAAAATTCCCAAGTCACGTGCAGAAGATACATTACGCGGATCTAAACCAGTTGACTCATAATAATGAGTTGCATTCATACCTAAAGCACGCGCTTTAGCATTCATTGCCGCCACGAATGCAGCACGGCCACCCGGATAAGTACGCGCTAGAGCTGCTGCTGCCGGATTTTCTGACTTCATAAGAGCAAACAGAAGAACTTCTGCGCGGTTCATTTTATCGCCAACACGAAGTGTTGAGCTTGAGTTTTTCCCGCCAGCCCCAGCAAAATCAATTTGCTCAAGTGTAATTTCTTCAGACATGTTTAAACGGGCATCTGCCGTTACAACTGCCGTCATCAATTTGGTAATAGAAGCGATCGGCACTGATGCGTTGGTATTTTTACTATAAAGTACCTCACCTGTTTGTGCATCCATTACAAGTGCAGCACGTGCACTAACACTCGGCTGGGCGTTATAACCCACAGTATCACGGATTGGAGCAACTTTAGGGGCAGAAGTAATAACTCTTGGCGCATTACTGCCACGCAATGTTGTGGTTACAGAAGTTGAACCTTGCGGAGTCGGTTCATCATCTTCATCATTTAAAAGTTGACTAGCATCCGCTGCAGACCAATTTAAACTTGCAGTACCAGTACTCCCTGAAGACGGGTTATTGACGAGTTCTGCAAAGCTTGTTGAACTCAAACTAAGCAAAATAGACATGCTTAGCACATGCATTAAAGACTTTTTAGAATTTTTCACGGCACAATACTCGACTCAGGGTGACACACATTTGCGCTTACTATCATTATGCCTTACATTTGAGATATAAGGTATAAAGCTTTTACCGACACAATTGTGCACAACTATTCGCTCACTATAGAAGAATAGGATTGCTAATTTTGTCATTCCATTGCAAGCTTATTTTGCTTTATGTAACAAAAAACTTGTTTTTTGAAAGAAAGGAGGTCTTCTTGATTACAGTTTTAGTTGTCGATGACCATGAACTGGTACGTACGGGTATTTGCCGTATGTTAGAAGATCATGCCGATGTTGAGGTAATTGGACAAGCCGAATCGGGCGAAGAAGCAATTGCTATCGTTCGCCAACAACATCCGCAAGTCGTACTGCTGGATGTCAACATGCCGGGCATCGGTGGCGTAGAAACAACCCGTCGTTTATTACAGACGGCTCCAGAGACGAAAGTCATTGCTGTAAGCGGCCTTGCCGAAGAGCCTTACCCATCTTTATTATTAAAAGCCGGTGCAAAAGGCTATATCACTAAAGGCGCGCCAATTGCCGAAATGGTTCGTGCAATTAATAAGGTCATGCAAGGCGGTAAATATTTTAGTGCAGATATTGCCGAACAACTCGCGAGCTCATATTTATCCGACACTCAACAATCCCCTTTTGATTCGTTATCGGAACGGGAAATGCAAGTTGCAATGATGGTCGTCAACTGTATTAGTGCCCAAGAAATTGCCGATAAACTTTTTGTAAGTGTGAAAACTGTAAATACTTACCGTTATCGTATTTTTGAAAAGTTAGGAATTGATAGTGATGTAAAACTAACACATCTTGCGATTCGTTACGGTTTGATCAAGCCATAACCAAATTTACATGCAATTTCCCTTAAATTCATCCTTGTCCCATACGATTTTTCGTTTGGGCACTTGGTATGGCTTATACCGTCTTATTATTGCGGTTAGCCTGAATATTATTTTGGTTTTAACCGATGCGCAAACTGATAACAGTTTGCAGCAACCTGCCTTATATTCCTACACACTACTCGGCTATTCGCTCTTAAGTCTTGTTCAGCTGTTATGCTTTAAATTTATTGCCACTCAAGCCACGCGACAGCTTATTTTATTTTTTATTGTTGATATTATTTGTCTGAGTTTACTAACTTTTTCTGTGGGTGAACCAAATTTACAACTCAGCTTACTCTATGTAATTGCCATCTTTACCTCGGCGATTTTACTCAGCGCAAGAATGTCTTTGCTGATTACATTGCTTGCGGTTATCGCTGTTATTTACCAACGATTTGTAGGTAGTCTATTTGACTATAACAATCTAAATACTATTGGTAATAGCGCTCTCTTAGCTTTTTTATTTTTTGTGGTTCACGGTATTGGCCAAATTGCTGTGCAGCGCTTTAAATTACTTGAAGCACTCACCTTTCACCAGTCAATTGAACTCTATCAACTCCAAAATATTAACCGTTATATCTTAGAACAAATTGAAGAAGGCTATTTAGTTCTAGATGAGAATTACGACATCGTTGTCAGTAATCCTGCGGCCTGTTCACTCTTGGGTATTCCCCCTCAATTTGCCAATGAAAAATATCCTTTAGCAAAGTGGCATACCGATTTATTTGAAATTTTAAAGTTTGGCGACTTAAAAGAAGGTGACCGATTCATTTTTGAGTCTCGGCTATCAGCGTACTCCATCAACATTAAAGTGCAACACCTTTTGGTCCCACAACAAACGCTAACCCTGCTCATTTTACAAGATGCCCAACAAATTAATCAGCAAGCACAACAGCTTAAGCTTGCTGCGCTAGGGCAACTCTCAGCAAGTATTGCACATGAGATCCGCAATCCTCTCGCTGCAATCGTACAAGCAAATGAGTTACTGAAAGATAGCGATCCAGAACAACAAAATACTTTGCGTCATATGATTGGCAAACAAACCAAACGCATTGATAGTATTGTTCAAGATACTTTAGGGCTTGCTCGTAGCGAAAGAACACATCCTATCCAGATCGATGTAAGACACTTCATAGATACATTGCTCGAAGAAGATTTATTTGATGTTAAACATTCAATTCAACTTAAAATTTCGGATAGTTCTTTAAAATTTTTATTTGATGAAAAACAATTAAGACAAGTCATGATCAATCTGGTGAGAAATGCTTTACGGCATAATGCCACCGACTCGCCGTACATTACGATCAACATTCATTCACAGACAAATAAAATTTATATTGATGTGATCGATTACGGTGAAGGTGTTTCAAAACGTGATATATCTCAATTATTTAAACCATTTTTTAGTACCGAAATTAATGGAACTGGTTTAGGATTATATTTGTCTCATAGTTTTTGTGAGGCGAACCATGCAAAGCTCACCTATGTAGAGCAAAAACAAGGGGCATGCTTCAGAATAGAATGCCCAATAATATATTGATTTTTTTATTAGGTTTTTGGGGAAATGGCAGAACAGCAACCACTGGTTTTGCTTGTAGACGATGAAGAAGATTTGTGCCTTTTAATGCAAATGACACTTGCACGAATGGGGATTAAAACACATCTTGCTTATCGGGTTGAACAGGCCAAACAACTCTTCACTCAGTTTCATTACGACGCATGTTTAACCGACTTAAACCTACCCGATGGGAGCGGGATAGATTTAGTTAAACATGTCTCTCAAAATTATACTAATACTCCCATTGCCGTTTTAACTGCCTACGGCAATATGGATATTGCAATTGCAGCATTAAAAGCAGGCGCTTTTGATTTTGTAAGCAAACCGGTCAACCAAGTACATCTAGATCAATTATTACAAAAAGCCTTGAATCGGCAAAAAGTAGAGCATGATGCTGCCGAGAATGCGTTAGAAAATAAATTATTAATTGGCCGTTCTCTACCCATCCAGCAGCTACGTATTGCAATTAAAAAAATTGCTCGCTCTCAAGCACCGGTATTTGTTACCGGTGAGTCTGGAACAGGTAAAGAAGTAGTTGCTAACTTAGTTCATCGGCTGAGTAACCGTAGTGAAGGCCCTTTTATTGCAATTAACTGCGGTGCCATTCCAACCGAACTCATGGAAAGTGAGCTTTTTGGGCATAAAAAAGGGAGCTTTACCGGAGCAACTCAAGATAAACAAGGCCTCATTTTATCGGCACACGGTGGCAGTTTATTTTTAGATGAAATTGCCGAATTACCTTTAAGTATGCAGGTCAAACTGCTCCGTGCAGTACAGGAAAAAAAGATCCGACCCGTCGGTTCAGATCAGGAAATCGATGTTGATTTCCGTGTGATTAGTGCAAGTCATCAAGACTTAGATTTATTGGTTAGACAAGGTAAATTCCGTCAAGATTTATTCTTCCGTATTCATGTTATGGACCTCATATTGCCACCTCTACGTGAACGTGGCGAAGATGTCCTTTTACTGGCCAATCACTTTATTCAGAAAATTTGTATGGAGTGGGAAACGCCACCTAAACAATTAACAGAAGCAGCCGAAACTTATCTGCTACAGCAACACTTTCCGGGTAATGTTCGTGAATTAAGAAATATGATTGAGCGCGCAATTACCTTAAGTGAAGATGCCACCATAGATATATCTCATTTACATCCTGCTCCACTAAGAGCGAATATTTCTAATCCTTTTGCTTCGGCTGCTCAAAGCATACAAACCACTGTGGCGGCTCCTCAAGTCGTAAAAAAATTACCAAGTGAAGGTCTAGAACGTTATTTAGAAAATATTGAAAAAGATATTTTACTCAATGCACTCAATATGACTCATTGGAATCGTACCTTAGCAGCTAAAAAATTAGGAATGACTTTCCGCTCTTTACGCTATCGTCTGAAAAAATTTGGCTTAGATACGGAGACAGAACAGGAAGTATAAAATTTACTTTCTTTTTAGAAGGAGATCGGCAACACGATCTAGATAAACTTCTTCTTTCATTTCTGGGGGTAAGGGATAAGTCTGGTTAGGCTGAATACCTTGCCCCTCAATCATATTACCATTTGGTGTGTAGTAATGTGAGACTGTCATTTGTAGCGCTGCCCCACTCGGTAAAGGGAAAAGCTTCTGTACAACACCCTTTCCATAACTTTTTTCACCCATGACCCAAGCACGCTGATGCTCTTTCATTGCAGCAGTAAAAACTTCTGCTGCCGAGGCAGATCGGTGATTAATTAAAATACCAACTTTTATATTTTGGAAATCGTTACCCGGTAAAGCCTGAAATTGCTGGTTGCCTTCTGAACGACTTTTTGTAGAGACAATAATGCCATGATTTAAAAATAAATCAGCTGACTCAACAGCAGCAGATAACAAGCCGCCTGGGTTATTTCTTAAATCAATTAACACCGCTTTTAAACGCGAAGAACTATTTTCTTCAATTAAACGCTTAATCTCATTGGCGGTATCTTGTTGAAATACTCTAATTTTTAATACCAACACCTGATTGTGCAACATCACAGGCTCAATATCAGTTTCAATCTTTTTATTACGGACTAAACTAATTGGACTATTTGACTCTTCTGTTTGTACTTGAAGCGTCGAGCCTATCGATCCATAAAGCAAACCTAGCACCTGATCATGTGTCAGATTTTTAAGTTCCTGATTATCAATCTTTAAAATAGTTTGGCCATTTCTTAAGCCTAGTTTATATGAGTCAGAACCCGTCTTAAGGTCACGAATCATCCATTTATGAACATGTGATTCGGGGCTTAGTACAAAATCAACTGAAGCAAGATCCCCTTCAGTATATTGAATGAGTTGACGGTATTCTTCAGCTGACAAATAGCGGGAGTAACGGTCTAGACCACTGACTAAACCTTTAATTGCCTGTAAAAATAAAGCATCGTCCGATTTTTCATCGACATAATTATCACGGACGATTCCATATATTTGTACAAACTGTTGAATAGACTCAATAGGTACTTCTGCATAACTTTCTTCTGACTCTGGGGCATCAGCATGCAGAGGCGATAATTTTTCTTTTACAACAGGGGCTGCAAGAGCAAGCTGGCTGCAACACATCAATACGCTAACAAAAAAAGCTTTATATATATTGTGTTGCAGCATTTAGTCACCTATCGCTTAAGCAGACAATGTAATGAGATTACGACCTTGCATTTCAGCAGGCACAGGAATCTGCATTAAGTTCAGAATGGTCGGTGCAACATCAGCAAGCACGCCACCTTCTGCAATCGTTGCTTGGGTTGGACCCACATAAATAAAAGGAACAAGCTCTGTTGTATGCTGAGTATGAACCTGACCACTTTCATAATCTTGCATTTGTTCAACATTACCGTGGTCAGCCGTAATAAGCATATGGCCTTTTTTCGCCATTACAGCTTCGTATACACGACCTAAACATGTATCAACTGCTTCAACAGCCTTAACTGCAGCATCAAATACGCCTGTATGACCGACCATATCACCATTGGCATAGTTCACAACAAGTAAGTCGTACTCACCCGAGTTAATTGCTTTGACTAACTCATCAGTTACTTCATAAGCACTCATTTCAGGCTTTAAGTCATATGTCGCAACGTTTGGCGATGGAATTAGAATTCGCTTCTCACCTGGATATTCGTCTTCACGACCACCACTAAAGAAGAAAGTCACATGGGCATATTTCTCAGTTTCAGCAATACGTAATTGTGTTTTACCTAAAGAAGATAAATATTCACCAAGCGAGTTCTTTAACTCTTCAGGCATATATGCCACAGGTGCATCAATACTTGCCTGATAACGCGTCAACATGACAAATTTAGAAAGGTTCGGTACAACTTTACGCTCAAAACCTGCGAAATCTTTTTCAACAAACGCACGCGTAATTTCACGGGCACGGTCAGCACGGAAATTCATAAATACAACGCTATCGCCATCTTGAACTTTAGCGATCTCACCAATACGGGTTGCTTTTACAAACTCATCATTTTCATTTGCAGCATATGCAAGCTCTAAGCCTTCAACCGCAGTATTTGCAGTACGAACAGCTTCACCTTCCGTTAATAAACGGTAAGCCTGCTCAACACGATCCCAACGGTTATCACGATCCATTGCAAAATAGCGACCAATCATGGTTGCAATACGGCCCTTGCCTTCATATTGAGCGAATAAAGCATCTAATTTTTCTAATGACGGTTGAGCACTACGTGGAGGAGTATCACGACCATCAAGGAATGCATGTAAGTAAACTTTCGCACCGCGTTTTAAGGCAAGTTCACACATCGCCACAATATGATCTTCATGTGAGTGAACACCGCCTTCAGAGAGTAGGCCCATAATATGAACTGCGCCACCCGCTGCTTTTGCTTTTTCTACGGCATCAACCAATACTTCGTGCTCAAAAAAAGCACCAGTACGAATATCTTTAGTAATACGTGTGAAGTCTTGGTATAACACTCGGCCAGCGCCAAGGTTCATGTGACCAACTTCAGAGTTACCCATTTGTCCATCAGGTAAACCAACATCTTCACCAGAACCAGAAATGAGACTATTTGGATGCTTTGCTTTCATTGCAGTTAAATTCGGGGTTTTTGCTGCAAGAAAAGCATTATCTTCAATCGCTTCACGGTGTCCAACACCATCCATAATGACCAGAACGTGAGGGATCTTGCCAGCAGTTGCATCCGTCATAATCAATTTCTCTTTTGTCTACAATTTCATCGCAATATCTTACCGAATTTTCGGTGAAGACTCTATTTTTTCCTATGGCTTTCCCCAATGCTCCTCATTGAGAAAGCCATTCATATACTTTCAATTTAACGGGCCCGATAAAGCAAATAACTTCCGGCACCAAACATTAAAATAATAGGCATGAGTACAAACCAAGCTGGTGAAGGCGCGTATACCAAACTTGCGTAGCCCAAGAAGTCTTGTAAATAATAAAAGCCTAAACCAATGAAGAGTGCGATCACCAAACGGAAACCCATCGACTGTTGACGTAGTGGACCAAAAATAAAAGAACAAGCCACTAATACAAGAGTAATGAGTGAAAATGGAGAAGCGACTTTTTGCCAAAAAGCTAATTGGTAAGTTTTCGGTACTTGGCTATATTCGTCCATATAGCGCATAAAACTAATCAGCTGACTTGGAGACAAGTCCTCAGGGTCTAAAGTCACCATGTGTACATATTTAGGCTGTAGAGCCAAACCTAAAGACTGCTGATCATGATTATTTAGTATCGAATTACCATCTGTAAGAATGTCCATCTGGCTGGCTTTTTGTAAAATCCATTGACCATCTTGGATAAACTTTCCTTGCTCTGCATTAATTAAAGACTGTAAATGGTAGTCTTTGTTAAAGTCTACGACCTGAATATCTCTTAAATTTCCTTGTGAGTTCGCATAATCAATATAAATAAAACGTTGCCCTTCTCGTGACCAATAGCCTTTCACTTCACCTAAAGCAGCAACTGATCGATGGCTTTTGACACTTTGTGCTTTCTCATTTGTATAGGGAACAACCCACTCACTTAGAGCAAAAGATAAAACAATAAGTAGCAAAGCTGAGCGCATAACCCAACCTACAATACGCCATAAGCTAATCCCGACCGAACGCATCACGATCAGCTCACTATTGGATGCTAAAGCGCCTAACCCAATCACAGCGCCAATTAAGGCCGAGATAGGTAAAATTTCATATAGATAGCGAGGGGCACCCCATAACACATAGATAAAAGCTTGCCATGCATTATAGTCAGGTTTTAGCTCACCTAATTCACCCAGATAAGTAAACAGGATTTGCAAAACAGACAAAACAATGGTGGTACCAAACATTGCGAGCGCAGTGGTTTTCGTCACATATTTGGCGACTATTCGACGTGCTAACATTATAATTTCACTCGCTTAATCTGTTTCTTGATTTTCGGCCCTAATTTCTGCTTACGTGAAAATAAGGCAGCTGCGATTGCATAAACCAATAAAGCCACTGGATAAGCCCAAATATCCAGTTCTCCTTTACTTATACGAGTTTTAATTGCAATCATGAGTACGATCAAACTCGCGAAAATAAAGATAGATGGAATAAGGCGATAATAACGACCTTGTCGCGGGCTTACTTCCGACAATGCCACAGATAGCATCAAGGCAATAATAATGGTAAACGGACCAAATAAGCGCCAGCCCAACTCACTTCTTACGACCGGATCATTTGCTTTAGAAAATAGTTTTGATGTGGAAAGTGCTTCTACATCGCCACTCTCAAACTTAACATCTTTGTCATTTTCTAAACGTAGACGATAAGACTGGAACTCTGCTTGTGTATATTTTGGTTGTCCCGGGAATATTTCATAGCGACGACCTTGAACGAGATCAACCACATTGGCGGTGTCATTTGCAACTTCTACACGAGTCGCCTCTTTTGCCAAAATCATGACATCTGGCTTGCCTTCTTTGGCTGCACGCTGATAAAAGAAAATATCTTTAAGGTTTTTTCGATCTTCCGACAATGAACCCGCATAAATCGTATAAGGTCCAGAAGAAATAAACTCTCTTGGTCGCACCAAGTCAAACCCTGTACGCACTGCTTGAGTTGTAGTTAATTTTTCGAATTCACGAAGTCCCCACGGCGTCATCCAAAGCATAAGTACGGACTGACACACCATGTAAACCAGTGTCATTGGAATAAGTAAGCGCGCTAACTGATGACGACTTACCCCACTACCATTCAATACGGCCATTTCATGATCAACATATAAACGACCAAACACCAACATTAAACCAATAAAAAACCCAAGTGGTAAAATGAGGGTTAGAAATTCAGGTAAACGATATCCAATGATGCTAAACAAGATACTGGCATCTAGTCGCCCCTGTGCCGCCACACCAAAGTATTTGATCAGACGACCACCCATCATGATTAAGGTCAATAATGCAATGACCACCAATGAGGTAGAGACAACTTGCTTGACGAGATAACGCCGAATAATCAAATTAATACTTCCAAAAGGCTAATCGGGACGAACGCTAGTTTACCCGAATGTTAAAAATATAAAACCGCACATTGCAACGCTATGCTTGAAAGTGTTTCAATGTTTTAATCCAACATAACTTTCTATAGGCAATCACGGCAGCCATGAAATTTACAACTTATACAACTTTTCCTGAACAAACTTCTAATGAATCTTTGTGGATTTTAGTTGATTCAGAACAGCTACAAAGCAATCTCAATACATATCAAATCAATAATCTAGAAAGTATTCTTACAGCAACTCAATTTAAAGCCAACTTCAATGAAACGTTGCCATTATTTGGTCAACTTAGCACTCAGCCCCATAGCCAATTACTTGGTTTAGGAAAAGCAGCTGAACTTCAAGCAGCTAAGTTAGCAAAATTGGCGCAAACCATTATCAAGTCGGCGCAAAATAAATTTAAGCATATCGCAATTGATATTGCTGCGTTACCTGTCGAATACCATTATTTATTTGCATTAAGCTTAACTCAAGCAGCTTATGGTTATGATGAGTTTAAATCGAAAAAAAATGAATTTGTGTTACAACAAGTTGATTTAATTAGCTCACAAACCAGCCTTGATGAAAATCAACTCGCTTTAGTACATGCTGTACAATCTGGTCAGTCTTATGCTCGTGACTTAGGAAACCGACCAGGTAACATCTGTTTCCCTGAATATCTGGCAGAACAGGCGTTAGCTTTAGCGGCAGAATTTCCAGACTTACTTAAAGTCACTGTCTTAAATGAGCAACAAATGGCTGATTTAGGCATGTATGCATTTCTTGCAGTCAGCAAAGGGTCTGAGCGTCCGGGCCGTATAGTGACTCTTGAATACCAAGCGCAGCTTGAACAAGCTCCTGTCGTACTTGTCGGTAAAGGCGTAACCTTTGATACAGGCGGTATTTCTTTAAAACCAGGACTTGGCATGGATGAAATGAAGTTTGATATGTGTGGTGCAGCTTCTGTACTCGGCACAATCCGTGCTTTATGTGAGGCACGTCTTCCAATCCATGTTGTGGGTGCGATTGCAGCAGCAGAAAATATGCCTTCAGGTAAAGCAACTCGCCCAGGCGATATTGTAACAACTATGAGTGGTCAGACCGTTGAAATTTTAAATACTGACGCTGAAGGCCGTTTGGTCCTTTGCGACACCTTAACGTATATCAAACGTTTCAATCCAGCAGTTGTGATTGATATCGCAACATTAACTGGTGCCTGCGTAGTTGCGTTAGGTAAAGTACTGAGTGGTTTATTCTCTCCGGACGATACTTTGGCAGCTGAACTCCAACAAGCTGGTGAGCAGTCATTTGACCGTGTATGGCGCATGCCAGTGATTGATGATTATCAAGAACTATTGGACTCTCCTTTTGCAGACATCGCTAACATTGGTGGACCACATGGCGGCGCAATTACAGCAGCCTGCTTCCTTGAGCGTTTTACTCGTGACTATCGCTGGGCTCATTTGGATGTTGCCGGAACAGCATGGTTATCAGGCTCAGCAAAAGGCGCAACTGGTCGTCCAGTACCGCTACTTATGCAATTCTTGGCTAACCGTGTAAGTACGAATGGCTAAAGTTAGCTTTTATCTGTTTGAAACCAGTGAAGAACGGCAAGTCGATAGTGCTTGCCGTTTATGTCGAAAAATTTTACTGAAGCATTCACAAATCTGGTGGTATTGCCCAGATGTGCAGTTACAACAAACACTTGATGAAAAATTGTGGAGCTTTGATCCGACCAGCTTTATTGCCCATGGCGTTGATCAGGTAGATGCAGCAGTATGTATTTCGGCTAAACAACCTTCTGAACAAGGTTGGCTGGTATTTAATTTTAACAATCATGCACTTGAACAAGTGGATCATTTTAGCCACATTATAGAAATTGTTGAAAATAATGAAGCAGCCAAACAAATTGGCCGAGAAAAATTTAAAATGTATCGTCGTTTAGGTATAGAACCTCGAACCTTTAAATTATAACGCGCTAAAATGTAAATACTGTTGAGCAAAGGAGAACTGTGGTGGCATTAAATGTCGGGCAAGATTTTAAAAAAAGATGGTTAAATGCGCCTGAAGCTGTCCGTCATGCTTATCAACAGGATTTGGCTCGTATTTGTGATTTATTAGAGCCTCAGACCCCTATTCAACTGTGGGTTTTAAATGACGAAAAAGCACAATTAGAATCACAACAAAATATTGAAAAGGCATATGCTGACTTAAAGGCAGAGTTAATCGAGCAAGCGCGAATTCGTCGCCAACTTGCTTTAGAAAAAGCTCTTGCAGATAAGCGCGCAAAGGAAGCAGCTTATGCTGCTGAATTACAAGCTGACGAAGTTCGTAAATTTAGTGAACAAACGGAAGCTTTGCAGGCTTTACGCAGTCATTTAGAACAAGAAGTTGCTGAACATACTGCACGTTATCAGAAAAACCCTGAAACGCCAGCAATTGACTATTCTTCTGGTGCAAAACTTAGCATTACTGACGATCAAATCTTATCTGAGCTTGAAAGTGTGCGTGTTCGCCTAGAACTTGAAGCTGAAAGCTTAATTGAACAGGCGGTAACAGTTTTCCGTGCCAAACTGCACGCTGCGGCTCAAGAAGAAATTGAATATATTTTAAAGAATTCTAACTTTTCTGATGAAAAAATAGAAAAGTAAAGTTTTAATATTCTTCCTGTCATAAAAATGACATTTAATTGTCACAAAATGGTCATGCATAATATTCTTATGGTTCAAGCAATTATAAGAATAAGTCATAATTATTTATGAAAATTAATGAGGGTAAGAAATGGACATTCCGCATCAGATTTCAACGCAAATTGAGCAACTTAATCAAGGCGAGCAATGGACCTTCTCAGCACAAGAACTTTATATGAGTCATAACGACTTTAATTCGCTTTCAATCTTACTCACACGAGCATCGGAAAAAGGCGAATTTTCAATTACTCGCACTCAGCATAATAAACCTTGGGTCGGCACACACTCAGTTACTCTCACCAAGCATTAATTTTTAAAATAAAAAACCGGAACGTATGTCCGGTTTTTCATTTTGGTAATTTAAAAGTTTATTTTAAAAAACCATTTTCAGCTAAGAAAGCCATACTAATATTTGATTCGGTTTTCTGTTCAGCAGCTTTATCACCTAGTAATAAGCGTTCGATATAACGTGCTAACACATCAACTTCAAGGTTGACCTTGCTACCCACTTGCCACGTTCCAATATTAGTACGCTCTGCTGTGTGTGGGATTAGGTTTAAACTTAAAATATTACCGCGTAAATGATTAATCGTTAAGCTAATACCATCTACAGTTACTGAACCCTTCTCTGCCAGATATTTAGCAAGTTCTACAGGCGCAGTCACTTCAAAATAAATTGAGCGAGCATCTTCACGTACTAGGGTAATTTCACCTACACCATCAACGTGACCACTTACAATGTGTCCACCAAAGCGGGTAGTCGGTAACATGGCTTTTTCCACATTGACACGTTGACCAACTTTCCAATTACCCAAAGTCGTGCGGTTTAAACTTTCACGGGACACATCAGCCGCATACCAGTTATCACCCCACTCAATCACTGTGAGACAGATCCCGTTAGTTGCAATTGAGTCACCCAAATGTACGTCAGACATATCCAAATCGGTTTGAATACGTAAACGTACATCGCCACCTACACTTTGCAGGCTTTCTACTTTACCTAAACTTTCAATAATGCCTGTAAACATGGCTCAATCTCCAAATCTTTTACACTGCTTAAATTGCAGCGCTTACCAAAGTGCGAGCTGTGTACTATTACCTGATGTATCTACACCACCTAGCTCGGCGAAGTGGTAAAGCTGGCCTAACAATTGACGTAACGGTGGCCCTGGTTTGGCATGAGTATCTGTAATCACAATAAACTCAAGCACACGTGCACGCTCTGACTGACGTTGTTTACTTACGCGATAACGTGGAACATCTTGAGTAAGTAAAGTCACTTTTCCACGTTCCAGATTGGCCATCAGTAAATCTTTCGGCTCAATGTTACCATCGGTCGAATAACTGGTCAGAATATAACGTGCATTGATGGTTGAAAGTAATTTTTCATACGCATCTTTTGCATGTTTAGAAGAGTTGTATGGGCTTGGACGCTCTTTACGCCATGCACGGTCAATACCACTCTTATAACCTTTAGTGTCTGGTGGAGGTAGGTCGACTTGATCCCATAACGTCAATGCATTTAAAACGTGATAGTTACTACTGTAAGCATGCTGATTATAAGGTGGGTCAAGATAGGCTACATCTACTTCAAAACCGCTCATCTGATTTGCTAGATGCTGAGCATCTACACACCACATTTCAGCAGCGGGGCGTTTACGGTCACCAATCTCACAGAAACGGCTCGGTGTTAACCAAAGTAGTGATTCAATCCGCTCTAACGCTGTTTGTGTACGTCCGCCCCACCCTTGGTGGAAGCTTTTAAATACACCACTGGTATTACTCACAAAACTTGCTGAATAGAGTAATGGCGCAAGCAAAGCACTCATTTCTACATCATTAATTGCACCCTGCGCTTGCCATGTGGCAATTTGCTGGCGAATCGCATCGATGCGCATACCATTGCGACGTTTAAAGAATAAACGATCACGAGATGGATCATAGACATCATCATTACGAGGGCAAAGGTTATGCGTTACCCAGCCTTTAACCTCGGGTAAGCGGTTTAAATAATCAATCGCTTTCTGATAGCCACCCAACTCTTTAAAAGCAGGTGCATCGACACACGCTAAAATTGCATGATTTAAAGCATGACTATAAGGTTCCCAGTCATTTGCAATGACACGGTATCCATTTTGACGTGCTAAACGAGAAACCACTCCACTGCCTGCAAAAAAGTCAGCAAAAATCGGGGGGTTCTTTTTCTTGCTATTCAGCGTCCCTGTGATTTCCAGAGCTTCTAAAATCAAGTGGAGCAATCGGCGCTTGTTGCCCAAATACGGGACAAGCTGATGGAAAAGATATTCGTCTGTCGTGCGGGCTGCATGACGACGTTTGTGGTATACCGAAGGCTCTGAATTCATACTTTCTCTTGCGTAGGGATTAACCTTAAGCGTATATCTTGATCAAGTTGTGTTACATCAAGAAGTTTAAAACGAAGTTGCTGTGCCATATATTCAAAATCTGCATTGAACATGGCTCTTGCACTTTGCCCCAATAAAGTTGGAGCCACATAACTGATCATTTCATCCACTAAACCTTCTTGTAAAAAGGCGGTAGACAAAGTTGCGCCAGCTTCAACCAACACATCATAAATTTGGTATTGCTTAGATAAGGTCTGTAATAGTGTTTTTAAAGGTTGAATTTCTAATTGTATCACGCCTAAGTCAGCGAGTTCCTGACGATATGGCCCCATCACCATGACAGTTTCAGGATTTTCTAAAATTTTAGCGGTGAGCGGTAAACGCCCTCTCCGATCTAGAATTACACGTTTTGGCTGAGCAACTGTCTCGATATCAACATTATGAAGTGAACGTACATTAAGTTGGCAGTCATCGGCAATTACAGTTTCAATACCTGTAATCACGGCGCCTGAAATCGCACGCCAATGTTGTACATCTTGACGGGCCGCAGAACCTGTAATCCACTTCGACTCACCTGATGCCATTGCAGTACGCCCATCAAGACTAGAAGCAACTTTTAGTCGTACATATGGCATGCCGGTAGACATCGCTTTTAAAAAGCCTTGATTAAGTTGAGCTGCCAAATCCTCACAAATACCGATTTCTACTTCAATACCGGCATTTTTTAATATCTGAACACCTTTACCTGCAACAAGCGGGTTTGGATCGGGACATGCCACTACCACTTTTTTAACTTGGGCTTTCACCAATGCTTCGGCACAAGGAGGGGTTCGTCCATAATGTGCACATGGTTCAAGCGTCACATAAGCCGTTGCACCTTGTGCATGTTCACCCGCCTCACGTAAGGCAAAAACTTCAGCGTGTGGCTGACCTGCTTTAGGATGAAAGCCTTCACCAATTAACTGATCATCTTTGACAATGACACAACCGACATTTGGATTTGGTTTTGTCGAATAGAGTCCTCGTTTGGCAAGTTCAATGGCTTGCTGCATCCAGTATTGATCTTGTTTTAACTCAGACATAAAAATCTCAAATGATTAGTGCTCACGTTGTTGCATTTGCTCAATTTGGCGGCGAAACGCTTCAACATCCTGAAAATCTTGATAAACCGAAGCAAAACGAACATAGGCAACGTGATCAAGTGCAAATAAAGATTGCATGACAATCTCACCAATCGTTCTGGATTTCACATCACGCTCACCCAAACGGCGAATTTGCAACTGAATATCGCTTAGAACCGTCTCGATCTGCTCTTGTGTCACTGGACGTTTTTGTAAGGCATGCATAAGCGAACGACGTAGCTTCGCCTCATCAAACGGTTCATTTTTTCCATTCGATTTGATCACACGGGGCATCACCACTTCATAGCTTTCAAAAGTGGTAAAACGTTCACCGCAACTTACACACTCACGACGTCGACGAATCTGACAGCCTTCTGCGGCTAGACGCGAATCGATGACTTTACTATCTGCGGCGTTGCAAAATGGACAATGCATAGCGGACTTAATAGGGTCAATTACTTTGACCTAGTGTAGCAAAATTTCTACACTTACAGAACCAGCATTCTATGAGACAAAAAAACAGCCCTGTCCGAGATCAAAGCATCGCTTTGATCACAGCACAAGACTGTTTTTGATATAAGAATTATTAGTGATTATTCAATACGTTCGCCATGTTGGCTTAAGTCCAGACCCATACGTTCATCATCCGAATTAACACGAAGTCCAATAATAAGGTCAATCACTTTAAGGATAATGAAAGTTGCGATACCACTGTAAACCATTGTTGCAAGCACACCTTCGACTTGTACCCACAACTGACCAGCGAATGTTGGTGCTAATGCTACGTTGGCTGCCTTAATGATTTCATCACTATAAAATACGCCAGTTAAAATCGCACCGACAATACCACCTACAGCGTGTAAACCAAACGCATCCAAAGCATCATCGGCTTTAAGTAAGCGTTTAAGTGCCGTAATACCCCAGAAGCAGACTACACCACCAATAAGGCCCATTACTAAAGCTCCGCCTACACCAACAAAACCAGCTGCAGGCGTAATCACAACTAAACCAGCAACAGCTCCAGATGCACCGCCCAATACAGAAGCTTTACCACGGATCATACGTTCTACTACCAACCAAGAGAACGCAGCAGCAGCGGCAGCAACTTGAGTCACTAAAATTGCCATACTTGCACGAGCACCAGCACCTAAAGCACTACCACCGTTAAAACCAAACCAACCCACCCAAAGTAAACTTGCACCGATTACAGTTAAAGTTAAGTTATGTGGCGCCATAGATTCACGGCCAAGACCAATACGTTTACCAAGCATATAAGCAGCAACTAGGCCTGCAACACCGGAGTTAATGTGTACAACCGTACCGCCAGCGAAATCTAATGCACCTGCTTTAAATAACCAGCCATCTGCCGCCCATACCCAGTGAGTAATTGGCGCATAAACCACAAGTACCCAAATTGCAATGAATGCCATGAAAGCTGAATATTTCATACGGTCAGCAATCGAGCCACTCAAAATTGCGACAGTAATGATGGCGAAAGTCATTTGGAAAATAACAAAGAGGCTTTCAGGAATTGTTCCACTTAATGCATCAAAAGCGACACCATTGAGCATTGCTTTAGACAAATCACCAAAGTATGCACCTGTGCCAGAGAACGCGATTGAATAACCTGCAATCACCCAGAGCAAACTTACTAAAATTGCAGCAGAAAGGCTAAACATCATAGTGCTTAAGACATTTTTCTTACGGACCATACCACCGTAAAATAACGCCAAGCCTGGAATTGTCATCAACAGAACCAAAGCTGTTGAAATTAAAATCCAAGATGTATCACCGGTATCGAGTTTTGCAGTCGGTGTCGGAGCAGCCGGAGTTTCCTCAGCTGCTGGTGCCGCTGCAATTGTTGCAGGAGCTTCAGACGTTGATGTTGCTGTAACCTCAGATGTTGGTGTTGTTACAGTCTCTTCTGCCCAAGCGGCAGTACCACCCAAAAGTGCGCCGGTTAAACTCAGCGCCATAAGCATTTTTTTCATTCGTGTCCCCCAACCTCATTTGCGAGCTATTTATTGCTCAGCAAGCTTTGTGCCAATTTAGACAGCATCTGGTCCTGTTTCACCTGTACGGATACGGATGACTTGTTCCAGATTAGTCACAAAAATCTTACCGTCGCCGATTTTTCCAGTGCTTGCCACACGTGTAATTGACTCAATTACCGCTTCGACCATTTCATCACTAATCGCAATTTCGATTTTTACTTTAGGTAAGAAATCAACCACATACTCAGCGCCGCGGTAAAGTTCTGTATGTCCTTTTTGACGACCAAAACCTTTAACTTCAGTTACGGTAATCCCTTGTACACCAATGTCAGAGAGTGCTTCACGCACATCATCCAATTTAAACGGTTTTACAATTGCAGTTACAAGCTTCATGTTTGTTTCCTTCGGCTTCTTTTCACCAGTAAGGTTTTATGTTCAATTTTCATGCCAATATTTCAAAGGTTGGAGGATATGAATCTTTTGCATGAGCTTTCTTTATAACCTATTTAGTTATCAAGATGTAGATGAGCAACTAAAAATAAAATGAATTTTCAGTGCTGTTTTTATTTCAATTTATCGTTATGACATGGCTAAAAGCCAAGAAGCCTATATCCTAGATTCAAGCAGTGTTAAACTGGCGAGCATAAGGTAATACAACAGTTTGGATATCTCATGCTAGAAACTCTATTACAGGCCATTTTGGAACAAATTGACGAGCCTAAAAAAGATTTAGAAAAAAACTTACGTGCATTATTAAATGAAACTGTCGAGAAATTAGATCTTGTCTCTAAACAAGAAATCGAAAGACAAAAAACAGCCCTTCATTTAGCCAATCAACGTTTAGAAGCGCTACAAAAACAAGTCAGTCTATTAGAAGAAGCTTTAAAGAATAAAAAATAAGCACCAACGTAGCGCACTTATACTTTACAACGATTAAAAATGAAGCACCATAATGGAACAATAAGATGTCTTTTTCTAAAATTTATACTCGGGGACTTTTAGGATTACATGCGCCTCTCATTGAGGTTGAGGTGCATGTGAGTCAAGGCTTACCCTCTCTGACTATTGTAGGCTTAGCTGAAGCAGCCGTTAGGGAAAGTAAGGATAGGGTTCGCTCAGCTATTATTAACAGTGGATTTCAATTTCCAACTAAGCGGCTGACCATTAACCTTGCTCCTGCAGATTTGCCCAAAGATGGTTCACGGCTAGATTTACCAATTGCTTTAGGCATCTTAATTGCCTCTGGTCAACTTCCGGAAAACTGCACAGAAGACTTTGAATTTATTGGAGAGTTAGCTCTAGACGGTCATGTAAGACCTGTGTCAGGCGCCTTAACTTTAGCAATGGCATGCCAGCAAGCTCAGCATAAAATCGTTTTACCAGTCGATAATAGCCAAGATATTAGCCATTTACCTAATCTTGAGTGTTATCCGGTTAACCATTTAAAAGAGGTGTGCGAGCACTTTTTAGGCACACAAAAGCTAGCTCATGCGCAGCAAAGTGCCTATTCAAATGAAATGCCCTATAAATTTGATCTTGCAGATGTTAAAGGTCAGCTACGCCCACGGCGTGCACTAGAAATTGCTGCCGCTGGGGGACATTCCCTGCTCTTTAAAGGACCACCAGGCACAGGTAAAACTTTATTGGCCTCACGCCTGCCTTCCATTTTACCGCCACTTTCTACTCAAGAAACTCTTGAAGTTGCAAGTATTTATTCTATTTCAAATACACCACATACTTTTGGGCAGCGTCCATTTCGCGCGCCCCACCATACAGCATCAGCAATTGCACTGGTTGGGGGCGGTTGTCAGTTCCACAAATAAATCAGAGTTTACACAAATAAACTAGAGCAAGAATAAAAAGTATATTATCTATATGCTTTAATTTTTCATTTTGTAAAAATATATGCCTGTTAATAATGACAAAATAACGACTATTGATTGCTTCCCAAACGATAATATTAGTCGAGTGGTTTATAGATATGGTGGACTTGTTAGAAACGAAGATAACGATTCAACTAATCCTTTTGTTGAAGTGTTATTAATTGAGATTAGAAAAAGTGATCAATGGTTATTTTTAGATAAGTGCTCAACATTCCTTGTTCCCGTACTTGATCTTGATGCTGTTCAACATGGCAGTATTTGGGATGGAAATGTTTTAACCGATCAATCCTATCGGTTTTCAGGAAAACTCATTACAAAACGATTTTCTTTCGACTTCACCAATAATAAACCTAAGAATATAAAACTTACGGACAGAATCCCCAATACTTCTGACTACTACATTCCTTTAAAAAACTATTTCCTCCCAAATAAAGTTGATTATGTTCTTCAAGGCTATCCATTTACCAAATATACCAATGATTCATATCGCAAAGTGAATCATTGCCTAATGCATTCCAATGATGGAACTCAAGTCATCACATCATCAATTCATGTATTGCATAGCTTATTCGTCAATCGGAAGGATATTAGGGGACTTTTATTAGGAACTTCGAGTCAATCCATCATTAATCGTTTTTTAGAATCTTATACAACAGAAATTGTGGACGATAATGTTGAATATAAAATTAAAATCAGAAAGCCATATGAAGATATAGGCGAGACTGCAATTATTTTTCTTGCTAATCTTGCCTTAAACCCATATGTGCAAACGATAGTTGATAAAATTCAACGAAGTATGGAAATTACCGAGTTTAATCATCTTCAGCAGGGTACAGGCAAAAGGTATCCCATTGTGTTTCCACCACATCCCACAAAGCTTTTCCTTGAAGCAGAAGGAATTTGGCTAGATGACAATAAGACTCGTTTTTTTATCACTAGAGTGAAAAAATTTGATCCTATTAACGATCACATGATTGATGTCAACAAAGACCTGACCAATACAATTTCAAAGCCTGATGAGAAAAATCCTAGACCTCGTGAAAAAAGTCAAAATAAGAATGAGCACATCAATACTCAAAAACCACCATCAAGAACAAGCGGTGAATATCGTAAGCGTTCTGAGGTGGAAACTGGAAATACACAAGGTATTCTGAAGTATTCTTTTAATGAACCAACCGATGATCCAATTGAAGTCGGAGCATCTAATCAACCTTATTCAGATAAATCAGAAGAGGTTGAAACATCTTCTGATGAACCCTATGGTAATCAAAATACTAAGATCAAAAAATCTGAAACGACAGATACACCACCTAGCAGAGATGAACGTTTTGACATTCAATACATTATCCAATCTCTCCAAGAACTTGCTTCTGAAATGGGTTCTCCTCTGGAACATCTGTCTGCAATTAATGAACATGGTGAAATGATAGCGAGTATTAATTTGCTTCAAATCAAAAAACTTGTGCCTGAACCCAAGCATCCCTCATGGATTGATTATGATAAAGGGCGAAAATTATTGTTCTTAAAATTAGACTTAAAAGATCAAAATGGATTTTCCTATCTCATCGATATACATAAAAATAAAAATCATGAAGCATTTTGTGCCTTTCTTATTTTTACTCAGAATAAGTTAACAAGCGAACAAATTAAAAAAATCTGTATTGAACTAGAAAATGCCAAGGGAATAAAAAAATGGGCACTCTACTGTGATAGTTTCATTCATAAAATGATTGCAATAAAACATTTATACGCAACACCAGATGAATGGAAAAATCGCTTTAAAAATTTATTCATAAGCTTACAGAAGGACAAATCCTAATTAAAGAATATTTTTTATACAATCATATGTTCATGAAATTACTTGGTATTTCATGTTTTCTATAAATTTGCGAAATAAAAAAGAGTGAAATTTTCGTTCAGTTCGCCTATACTAACAGTTCAATTTAAATTTCTATTCGTATTCACACACTTATGCTTTTGACTCCACCCTAGTTTATTTACCCATCTTTTTGTAAATAACTCATCACTGTCTAGTGATGTGGTGTAGTCGCTTGTGTGTTGTATATATCACATCACTAGCCTTTCCTAAAATTTAAAAAAATAGGCTATTTTCATGTTATCCACTATTCGAGAACAATGGTTCTCCAATATTCGCGGGGATGTTCTTGCGGGTATTGTTGTTGCTTTGGCTCTAATTCCTGAAGCAATTGCTTTCTCCATTATTGCAGGCGTTGATCCTAAAGTGGGGCTATATGCTTCATTCTGTATTGCTGTTGTGATTGCTTTTGTGGGCGGTCGTCCTGGTATGATTTCTGCTGCAACTGGTGCTATGGCTTTATTAATGGTCACACTGGTTAAAGAGCATGGTCTGCAATATTTATTAGCAGCCACAATTTTGACAGGATTTATTCAAATCCTAGCAGGCTATCTAAAATTAGGAGCCTTGATGCGTTTTGTATCAAAGTCAGTCGTTATTGGCTTTGTAAATGCCTTGGCTATTCTAATTTTTATGGCTCAATTGCCTGAACTTACCAACGTCACTTGGCATGTTTATGCGATGACAATCGGTGGTTTAGCGGTTATTTATCTATTTCCCTATATCCCAGTGATAGGGAAACTTTTACCCTCTCCCCTCATCTGTATTGTCCTACTTACGCTCTTTGCCTTATTCATTGGTTTAGATGTAAGAACTGTCGGTGATATGGGGCAATTGCCGGATACGCTTCCAATTTTCTTGCTTCCTGATATTCCTTTAAATCTTGAAACTTTAGCTATTATTTTACCCTATTCACTAGGTTTGGCAGCCGTGGGTTTACTTGAGTCCATGATGACCGCAACAATTGTCGACGATTTAACAGATACCACCAGTGATAAAAACCGAGAATGTAAAGGGCAAGGTGTTGCCAATGTCGCTTCAGGCTTCTTAGGCGGAATGGCAGGCTGTGCCATGATTGGTCAATCCATTATTAATGTGAAATCTGGTGGACGTACCCGTTTATCATCATTTAGTGCAGGGGTCTTTCTGTTAATTATGGTGGTGTTTATCAGTGACTGGCTTAAAGCCATTCCAATGGCTGCACTGGTTGCTGTCATGATTATGGTATCAATTGGAACATTTAACTGGGATTCTCTACGCAATATCCGCCAATATCCTCTCTCTAGCAATATCGTGATGATCGTTACAGTCGTCGTAGTTGTTGCCACACATAACCTGGCTTATGGTGTATTAGTCGGTGTTCTTCTTTCTGCATTATTTTTTGCCAATAAAATTGAACGCTATATGGCGATTCAATCTGTATTTGATGAATCAGAAAGCACACGTACTTATACGGTAACAGGTCAAGTGTTCTTCAGTTCAGCAGATAAATTTACTTCTGCATTTGATTTCAAAGAGGCACTTTCAAAAGTGGTGATTGATGTCAGTCAGGCACACTTCTGGGATGTTTCTGCGGTTGCTGCCGTAGATAAAGTGGTCATTAAGTTTAGACGTGAAGGAACAGAAGTCGAACTTATTGGAATGAATGAAGCTAGTAAAACATTAGTCGATAAGTTTGGTATCCATGATAAGCCAGATGCTTTAGATCGCTTAAATAGCCACTAAGAGGGATTAGTTATGTCAAAAATTATTGCATGTATTGATGGATCATTAGTAACAAATACTGTGTGTGATTATGCAGCTTGGTTTAGCGATAAACTTAATTCACCTATTAAACTATTGCATGTCATTGATAAGCCAAAAGCAAAAGCACCACAAGATTTAAGTGGTGCAATTGGTCTAGGAAGTCGAGAAACCTTGCTCAAAGAATTGGTTGAACTCGAAGAACGTAAGGGAAAAATCGAGCTAGAGCATGGCCAGATTCTTCTTCGGGAAGCAAAGAACTATTTATTGGAGAAGTTCTCTATTGATGCTCAAAGTTTTCAACGCCATGGCAGTGTTTTAGAAACAATCATGGGAATGGAAGACGACATTAGAGTTCTTGTTATGGGTAAGCATGGGAATGAAACCGAGCATGATTCCAGTAAAATTGGAACCCATATTGAAAATGTTGTTCGTGCCCTTCATAAACCCGTATTAATAACGTCTGCACCATTTAGTCCACCTAAGTCTTTTTTAATTGCTTTTGATGGAAGTCAGACTGCAAGAAAATGTGTTGAACGCATTGCGTCAAGTCCATTACTTAAAGGTCTTGCAGTACATTTGGTTTATGTCGGAAATCCGAATAGTGAAATGCAAAATCAGCTCTCTTGGGCAAAAGAGCAACTTGAATCACAAGGTTTTAATATCACCTCGAATACGTTGGATGGTGAAGTTGATAAGGCAATTATCAATTACGCTGAACAGCATCAAATCGATTTGATTGTGGTTGGGGCTTATGGTCATTCAAAGATACGTCAATTTTTTATTGGCAGCACCACCACAAAAGTGATCACAAGCGCTAATAAACCAGTCCTGTTACTACGATAATTTCATGAAGGGGTAGAATTTTGATCTATCCCTTTATTTTTAATAAGTTATAAAAGGAATCATAAATATGAATACGATGTTAATAAGCCCAACTCTAAATGTTTCTTGTTCCGAAAATGTGCTGTTAAAAATATCCTCATACTTTGGTGTATCTCATGAACAAGCTTATCGAAAAGGCGTAGATTCTCTTTTAAAATTAACAGAGATGGTTATAGCAAATAATGAACATTCTGAAATTATTAAACTTTTTTTGTGTGATTGTCATTTAAGAACATCTATCAATTTAGATGATATATCCGATATGCCTACTCAATTGATAGGCGATTGCCTTAATGTGATTGTTCTACGTTATGCATTTGTAGTTTGACAATCAGGTCGTAAACTAGACATTAATGTTCTAAACTTAAACAATATATTTGTAAACCAAAAGGTTGAATAAATGGGACAAGCTAAACAAAGGGGTACACTTGAGCAAAGAGTAAAGCAAGCTCAAGAACAAAAAGATGATTTTTATGGAACTGAAAGAAGTGTAGCAGAAGTTCTAGCTGAACTAGGCTTACCAAAAGAAAGGGCACTGTTGCAAAGTTAGCGATGAGGCAGCCTTTTGTCTTATTCAAAGGCCTTACATTTCAAAAACTCTGCTTACCAGGCGCATTTCGCCCAGGGGATCACCATAATAAAATGCTGAGGCCTGGCCTTTGCGTAGTGCACGCATCACCTCAATACCTTTGATGGTGGCGTAAGCCGTCTTCATGGATTTAAATCCCAGCGTGGCGCCGATTATCCGTTTCAGTTTGCCATGATCGCATTCAATCACGTTGTTCCGGTACTTAATCTGTCGGTGTTCAACGTCAGACGGGCACCGGCCTTCGCGTTTGAGCAGAGCAAGCGCGCGACCATAGGCGGGCGCTTTATCCGTGTTGATGAATCGCGGGATCTGCCACTTCTTCACGTTGTTGAGGATTTTACCCAGAAACCGGTATGCAGCTTTGCTGTTACGACGGGAGGAGAGATAAAAATCGACAGTGCGGCCCCGGCTGTCGACGGCCCGGTACAGATACGCCCAGCGGCCATTGACCTTCACGTAGGTTTCATCCATGTGCCACGGGCAAAGATCGGAAGGGTTACGCCAGTACCAGCGCAGCCGTTTTTCCATTTCAGGCGCATAACGCTGAACCCAGCGGTAAATCGTGGAGTGATCGACATTCACTCCGCGTTCAGCCAGCATCTCCTGCAGCTCACGGTAACTGATGCCGTATTTGCAGTACCAGCGTACGGCCCACAGAATGATGTCACGCTGAAAATGCCGGCCTTTGAATGGGTTCATGTGCAGCTCCATCAGCAAAAGGGGATGATAAGTTTATCACCACCGACTATTTGCAACAGTGCCGATAAAAATATATCATCATGAACAATAAAACTGTCTGCTTACATAAACAGTAATACAAGGGGTGTTATGAGCCATATTCAACGGGAAACGTCTTGCTCGAGGCCGCGATTAAATTCCAACCTGGATGCTGATTTATATGGGTATAGATGGGCTCGCGATAATGTCGGGCAATCAGGTGCGACAATCTATCGATTGTATGGGAAGCCCAATGCGCCAGAGTTGTTTCTGAAACATGGCAAAGGTAGCGTTGCCAATGATGTTACAGATGAGATGGTCAGACTAAACTGGCTGACGGCATTTATGCCTCTTCCGACCATCAAGCATTTTATCCGTACTCCTGATGATGCATGGTTACTCACCACTGCGATCCCCGGGAAAACAGCATTCCAGGTATTAGAAGAATATCCTGATTCAGGTGAAAATATTGTTGATGCGCTGGCAGTGTTCCTGCGCCGGTTGCATTCGATTCCTGTTTGTAATTGTCCTTTTAACAGCGATCGCGTATTTCGTCTCGCTCAGGCGCAATCACGAATGAATAACGGTTTGGTTGATGCTAGTGATTTTGATGACGAGCGTAATGGCTGGCCTGTTGAACAAGTCTGGAAAGAAATGCATAAGCTTTTGCCATTCTCACCGGATTCAGTCGTCACTCATGGTGATTTCTCACTTGATAACCTTATTTTTGACGAGGGGAAATTAATAGGTTGTATTGATGTTGGACGAGTCGGAATCGCAGACCGATACCAGGATCTTGCCATCCTATGGAACTGCCTCGGTGAGTTTTCTCCTTCATTACAGAAACGGCTTTTTCAAAAATATGGTATTGATAATCCTGATATGAATAAATTGCAGTTTCATTTGATGCTCGATGAGTTTTTCTGATAGTTAGTCTTTGTAGAGACACAAACCTGAAATTCCGGACACCGCGCTTCAGGACATCTCCCTGGACGCCGATATCTGGCAGTATCCGGACGGTACTATCGAACGCCGGGCCAACGGTACTACCCTGCCCTTTATGACTGACGACCGGCTATCTCACCCACGCACTTCTCCCTGAAATTTAGCATCGTCGCGGTTAATGTCGAAAATTTGCCACCTGACGTGGTTGGCATCGAGGGTGAAAACTGCCGTGGCGAGGGTGTTCTCCTCATCCGGATCGTCGGCAGCCAGCCGGTATTCACCGGCATCAATTTTCAGATTGATATCGTGCAGCACCTGGGTGGTGCCGAAATGTTTAGCGACCGCGCTAAATTCAACCATGCTCATAAAATATGGATCCTTTTCTCCAGTTGCTTCAGCAGAAAGCTCAGGCACAGGGTGACGGCAAGATAAATCAGGGCTACCGCTGTCCAGACCTCAAGGGCACGGAAGTTCCCGGCGATGATCTCCTGCCCCTGCCGCGTTAATTCCGCGACACCGATAACAATGAACAGCGAGGTGTCTTTAATGCTGATAATCCACTGGTTGCCCAACGCCGGGATCATGCGGCGCAGGGCCAGCGGCATAATCACATGCCATAGCGTTGCGCGCTGCGATAATCCCATCGCCAGACTGGCTTCTTTAAATCCTCTATTGATGGACAAAATTGCGCCGCGCGTAATTTCCGCAATATACGCGCCGGAGTTAATAATAATGGTGACCATCGCGGCCGTGATAGGGTCGATACGAACAGGCAGAATCATTGGCAAGGCAAAATAGATAAACATCACCTGTACCATAATTGGCGTACCGCGAATCAATTCGACAAAAATTAATGATAACGTTTTCGCAATACCGCCTCCCAGTGCACGACAGATTCCTGCCAGCAGACCGATGATAAAGCCGCCCGCCAAACCGACCATAGAGATCAATATTGTCAGCTGCAGCCCCTGTAATAATAGCGGCAGGGATTCCCATATATATTTCGTTTCGAAATTCATAATGCGGTCTATTACTCTCGGTTCTGGCCGGGGTTACCCGGCCCGGCGGGGATTATTTAGGTTGCTTGTTAAACCATTTGAAATAAATCTTGTCGTAGGTGCCATCCGCGCGTAATGCCTTTAACGCGGCATCGACCTTCGGCGTCAGGCTGCTGTTTTTCTGCAGGGCAAAACCGTATTTCTGCGGCAGAATGCTGTCCGTTTCCCCGGTCGATTTAACCTTACCGCCACCTGCGGTTTTCACGTAGTAGAGCACGTTCGGGGAGTCGTGAACGACCGCGTCCAGATTGCCTGCCTGCAGGTCGAGATAGGCGTTATCAATATTGGGGAATTCGACATAGTTGGCTTTATATTTGGATTTCATAAAACTGGCCGCGGCGGTGCCCTGCTTCAGCCCCACTTTTTTACCGGCCAGTTCGCTGAATTTGGTGATGGAATTATCACCACTTTTCACCGCCATTAAGAGATCCGCATCGTAGTAACCCTCGCTGAAATCAACGACCTGTTTGCGGGCATCGGTAATGGTGATCCCGGCCATTGCCACATCTAAATTACGCGATTGCAGCCCAGGAATTAAACCGCCAAAATCCATAGGGCGTAATTCGTAGCTGACATTCATTTTCTTCGCAATGGCTTCCCATAAATCGATATCAAAACCAACATATTTATTGCCTTGCTTAAATTCAAAGGGAACGAAGGCGGTATCCACACCGACTAATAATTTATCTTGTGCCATGACGGCAAAACTCGCCGAACAGGCAACCAGTGTCAGGGTAATCTTTAATTTTTTCAATAATGCAGACATAATAATCCTCAGCGTAATTAAGACAGCAGACAGGAGTTTTCGCGCAATACCCTAAAACTGATATTGGCGTTGAGAATAAAAACAGTATCCCTACATTCGCACGCGATATAAAAATGAAGGCGTGCGAATTATTTATGCGGGAAGAATAAAATCCCTGGTGTCGGGTACTGGCGTCTGCGCGCCGTTCATGATCATTGAAAGAAAGCTGTAATAACCGTGGCACTGTTGCAAATAGTCGGTGGTGATAAACTTATCATCCCCTTTTGCTGATGGAGCTGCACATGAACCCATTCAAAGGCCGGCATTTTCAGCGTGACATCATTCTGTGGGCCGTACGCTGGTACTGCAAATACGGCATCAGTTACCGTGAGCTGCAGGAGATGCTGGCTGAACGCGGAGTGAATGTCGATCACTCCACGATTTACCGCTGGGTTCAGCGTTATGCGCCTGAAATGGAAAAACGGCTGCGCTGGTACTGGCGTAACCCTTCCGATCTTTGCCCGTGGCACATGGATGAAACCTACGTGAAGGTCAATGGCCGCTGGGCGTATCTGTACCGGGCCGTCGACAGCCGGGGCCGCACTGTCGATTTTTATCTCTCCTCCCGTCGTAACAGCAAAGCTGCATACCGGTTTCTGGGTAAAATCCTCAACAACGTGAAGAAGTGGCAGATCCCGCGATTCATCAACACGGATAAAGCGCCCGCCTATGGTCGCGCGCTTGCTCTGCTCAAACGCGAAGGCCGGTGCCCGTCTGACGTTGAACACCGACAGATTAAGTACCGGAACAACGTGATTGAATGCGATCATGGCAAACTGAAACGGATAATCGGCGCCACGCTGGGATTTAAATCCATGAAGACGGCTTACGCCACCATCAAAGGTATTGAGGTGATGCGTGCACTACGCAAAGGCCAGGCCTCAGCATTTTATTATGGTGATCCCCTGGGCGAAATGCGCCTGGTAAGCAGAGTTTTTGAAATGTAAGGCCTTTGAATAAGACAAAAGGCTGCCTCATCGCTAACTTTGCAACAGTGCCCGGAAATGTATTTGCCAAGGTCTTAGCATATTCGCCCCATCTGGACCATATAACTTATAAAAACTGGATGTATTGATCCATCCAGCTATTTTCTATTCTGCCTTCACCTACTTAATTTGGTCAACTGGACTGGAGAAGAGATGAAGACTGCTTCTGTAAACAAACACGACTTGATGCAACACGCACAGCAAGACATGCAAAAGTGGATGAGCGACTTAGATTTAACAGACCGTCAAAAGCTTGCACTGACTTGCCGTATTTTATTTGATCATGGGCATGACGCTGGGTTAGCGGGTCAAATTACATGCCGTAGTGAAAATAAAGAAACCTTTATTACTCAACGTTTCGGTTTAGGTTTTGATGAAATTACTGCTTCAAACTTGCTTGAGGTGAATCAGGACTTAGAACCCATCAATCAAGAAGGCATGGCAAACCCAGCCAACCGTTTCCACACATGGATTTATAAAGAACACCCAGAGGTGAACTGTATTATCCATACGCATCCTACCTATGTAGCGGCCCTGTCGATGCTACAGATTCCGCTTATGATTTCCCAAATGGACGTTTGCGCACTTTACGAAGACTGCTCATTTGTAGGTCATTGGCCGGGAGTTCCTGTAGGTAATGAAGAAGGTATTTTGATTTCTTCTGCTCTGGGTAAAAACCGCGCTGTTTTGTTGTCTCATCATGGTCAATTGGTCACAGGAAAAACCATTGAAGAAGCCTGCAACTTGGCGCTTTTAATTGAACGTGCAGCTCAACTGCAACTGCTAGCCATGTCTGCCGGACAAATCCAGCCTATCCCCCACGCTTTGGCAGCAGAAGCCCATGATTGGGTGTCTACCGATAAACGCAACAAAGTGAACTTTGCTTACTACGCACGTAAAGCTTTGAAAAAACATTCTGACTGTATTTAAAAAGAGACCTCGACCATGAAATTAAACGGCATTATTGGCTACCCTGTTACGCCCTTTTCTGATGACAACACCATTAATCTTCCTGTTCTAAAACAAATGCTGGATTTGCTTATTGCAAATGGCTGCGACGCGATTGCACCTTTAGGCAGTACAGGTGAAAGCGCTTATCTTGAATGGGATGAATGGTGCTTAGTCGCGAAAACTTCAATTGAAAGCATTAATAACCGCGTACCTGTCATTATTGGGATTTCAGAACTCACCACTGATCAAGCCATCAAAAAAGCCCAAGTCGCGCAAAGCTATGGTGCAGATGCACTTATGGTGATTCCTGTATCTTATTGGAAGCTAACAGACCAAGAGATTTTTGAATATTATCAAGCAATTGCCCAAGAAACTACTCTACCAATTATGATTTATAACAACCCCGCGACCAGTGGTGTTGATATGTCTCCTGAATTAATCGTGCGCATGTTTAACAACATTGCAAATATTATGATGGTAAAAGAAAGCAGCGGCGATATTCAGCGCATGCATAAAATTTATGAGCTATCAAAAGGTGAACTTCCGTTTTATAACGGCTGTAACCCTCTAGCTTTAGAAGCTTTATGCGCAGGAGCAAGCGGTTGGTGTACAGCAGCACCCAATCTGTTAGGTCAAGGACCTCAACAGCTCATTGAATATGTAAAAAATGGTGAATTGGAACAAGCCCAGAAGTCATTTTATCAGCAGCTTCCTCTATTACGCTTTATTGTAAGTGGTGGTCTGCCTAAAACGATTAAAGCAGGTTTACAACTAAAAGGTGTCGCTGCAGGAGCACCACGCAAGCCGTTGACCAAAGCCACGGATATTGAGCTTAACCAGTTAAAACAACTACTTTCTGAAATAGAAAACTAATAAAAAAGCGGGTTTATTGACCCGCTTTTTTAAAACCCCAACTTAGAATGTTTTAGTTAAACTAAACACTAAACCTGTGTCATAAGGTTTTTTCTGAGCATCAGTCATGCCAGAAGTACTAATATCTGTACCGACAACATCTAGCTCAGCAACAATACCCAAGATGTTATAGTTTACGCCGACTTTATAATCAATATAGCTATCATCTTCACCTGGTCCACCTGCAACTACCAGTAAAGAATCTTTGTTTTTAAGCTTGTTATAACCAACTGAAGCAAGTCCAGTAAATCCTGTGTCTGCAATTGGTGCCGAATAACCTACGTTAAAATACCAGAACTCGTCAGAGTGGCCCCAGTAATCATTAGAATAATTCACGCCGACACTAAGGGCATCACCTTTAAATAAAGAATCTGCAAACGTTAATTTTCCGTAAAACTCGGTAAAGTCAAAACCAGTGTCACCATTGTATGGATTAGTGAATTTTGAGTCAGAGCCAATGTAACCATAACGGATCACACCAACATCATAAGTCGGTGCAAGTGTATCTGACAGTTTTAAGGTGTTGGTATAACCTAACGAGATATCAGTTTCAGTTGAAACACCAGGTGTATTAAAGTCTACGCTTGACCCCCAAAGCGCAACATAAGCACCTGACTTATGAGAGAAAGTGAAGCCACCTTGAATAGCTGGATTATTTGAAGACTGCGTAATACCACGGAAGCGATAATCTGTAGTAGCAGCCACACTACCAGTTGCGGTGATGCCGTAAAAAGATGGAGCATCTTCAGCCATAACCATGGTTGAACCTGCCGTGAGTACGCCGAATGTTACTGCTTTAAGTGCAAACTTCATCATTTTGATCTCCCCCACAATGAACGCACGATTTATATGACTTAAACAAATTTTGTTACTTAAGCTTTAGCAATTGCTGTGCCAAGTTCATATTTGGTATCGCTACACTTCATTAATTTAGAGACTAAAAAACTTATATAACGCGAAAAATAAAAATCTCTTAAATAATTATTTTTATATATAACAATAAAGTATGAACATTTTGTTTGCGTAAAATATAAAGAAAACATGAGAAAACACCTTATCGGAAATAAACAAGCCGAGATCGGTAGTATTGAATGGTAGAGCGTAAAGTCTCTATTTCATTTCTATATAAAGAGATAAAAACTCCATAAATTTATTAGTACAGAGCCTCTTTATTTAACCCTTATTTTTATTTATGAACCATTTTGGGCTTTTTCCACACGAAAATATAAATAAAAAATAAATTGCACAAATTTCATGCAAATTATCGCACTAAATTTGATCGATAGAGTCTAGGGGTTTTCTGACGTTGCTTTCGTCTCTGTTTTAAACAATTTTTTGATACAAAAATGTTATAAAGTAACAATATAGAGTGAGATTACTAGAAATTGCTCAAGAAAATTGCTTAAGAAGAGATTAAAAAGTAAACATATCAAACAAAAAAGAGTAAAAATTGAACACAAAAATCAAGTATTTTTAAAATTTTCACATAAGAAAAAATGGTAAAATTCAACTAAAAAATAAATTACTTTTTTCATTTTAAACAATAAATTAACTATAAAAATTTAAAAATAAATTCAGTTAAACTCCCCTACCACATTAATCAAATCCTGCATAGCATATATAAAATAAAATGAACAAAAATATATCTTTTTTATAGATTACTTATACAATTGATGGAAATCCTAGGCCCTGAACAATAACAAGGCACAGGATTTATCGTTTTTATGAGGTTCTTTAAATATGCTAAAAGCACAAAAACTTACATTAGCAGTTCTCATTTCTGCGGCAATAATTTCCTCAGCTCAGGCAAGCGAGCAAAGTGAGGCAAAAGGATTTGTTGAAGATGCGAACGGTTCTATTCTCTTCCGTACAGGTTATCTAACTCGTGACAAAAAACAGGGCGCGAAAGATACCAGCTCAGTTGCTCAATCAGCAATTGTAAGTATCGAATCTGGCTTTACCCCTGGTATCGTTGGTTTCGGTGTAGGCGTTGTTGGTGACGGATCATTTAAAATTGGCGAAAACAAAAACGCTGGAAACCAAATGATTCCAAAACACAACGATGGTTCAGCTTACGACCACTGGGCTCGTGGTGGTGGCAGCGTAAAAGCACGTTTCTCAAATACAACAGTACGTTACGGTACTCAAGTACTCGACTTACCAGTCCTTGCAAGTAATACAGGACGTATGGTTCCTGAATACTTCACAGGTACTTTATTAACTAGCCATGAAATCAAGAACCTTGAGGTTGTTGCTGGTAAATTTACTAAAGACCAAATGTCTGACCAAATCAATACCGATGCGGATGCTTCTGGCAGAGGTCTTGACCGTGCAATTGTTTGGGGTGCTAAATATAAGTTTAATGATAACTTAAATGCATCTTATTATGGCTTAGACAGCAAAAATGCTCTTGAACGCCATTATGCTAATGTTAACTTTAAACAACCTTTAGCAAATGACAGTTCATTAACTTATGATTTTAGTGGATACCATACTAAGTTTGATGCAAATGCACACACTTATTCAGCAACTGGAACTGTAGCACCAAATTATGCTGCAGATGGTATAGCTGGCGAAGAAAAGACCAATAATATTTGGGCTATTTCAGGAACTTATGCGACTGGTCCACATAGTGTGATGTTAGCATATCAACAAAACACTGGTAATGTTGGTTACGACTATGGCCAAAATGCTGATGGTTTCCAAAGTATTTATTTGCCAAACTCTTATATGTCTGATTTCATCGGTAACCACGAGAAATCTGCTCAAATTCAATACAATGTTGATTTTGGCAAGTTAGGCGTATTACCTGGTTTAAACTGGACCACTGCATTTGTATATGGTTGGGACATCAAGGTTAGAAATGTAACTGATGATGCTCAAGAACGCGAATTCTTTAACCAAGTGAAATACACAGTTCAAAGTGGTTTTGCTAAAGATGCAAGCCTTCGTATTCGTAACTCTTACTACCGTGCAAGTGATGCTTACCAAGGCGCTTACATCGGTGATACCAATGAATGGCGTATTTTCTTAGATATTCCTGTGAAATTATTCTAATTCACAGATTTATCAAGCATAAAAAAACCTACCTCTGGTCACACAGGTAGGTTTTTTATTAAGCCCAGAATATCAATTGCGACACTCTAGGCTTAAAAATTAGAGCTTATTTTTTAGCAGCTTCGATTGCTTTCAATACTTCCGCTTTAGCAACGTCAGCACCTTCCCAACCGCTGATTTTCACCCATTTGCCTGGTTCTAAATCTTTATAGTGGCTGAAGAAATGCTCAACTTGGCTAATCAACAATGGAGGAAGATCTGTATATTCCTGAACATCTTTGTAAAGCGGAGATAATTTTTCGTGTGGAACAGCGATTAATTTCGCGTCGATACCACCGTCATCTTCCATGTTTAATTTGCCCACTGGGCGGCAACGAATTACAGAACCGGCAGCAACAGGATGTGGAGTTACAACAAGTACGTCTAATGGATCACCATCTTCAGACAAAGTATTTGGTACATAACCGTAGTTTGCTGGATAGAACATTGCTGTACCCATGAAACGGTCTACAAACAATGCATCAGAATCTTTGTCAATTTCATATTTAATTGGCGCTGCATTTGCAGGAATTTCAATGATGACATAGATGTCATTTGGTGCATCTTTACCTGCTGGGATATTGCTGTAACTCATATCAATACTCTTTCGTTATGAAGTCAGATGTAAAATCCACTCGATTATAACGTGGATATCATCAAAATGATGCCGATTATACAATGCGCACACGCGAAAGTTGATATGAATGGTGACAGAATGACACTCAAGTCAACTTAATTGTCACGATCAACAAGAATATTGGGCATAACAATGATAAAAACCAGACAATAGAGCGTAAAGTTGCCCAATTGCTTAAGTAACAAATGCCATAAATCACACGTAAAATAATATAGGCCCAGCCCAATCTTAAAATAAAGTATTCAGGAACCACCATATATTCAGCCATCAAAATAGCTGTTAAAAATAAAGGTAAACTTTCAAAACTGTTTTGTTGTACTGCATTTGCCCGAGCAGCGATACCCTTTGTATTAGCAAGAAAGTCTCTTGGGTTCTGATTATCGACGGGCTGAAAACCACCGGTAAATTTTGCAATCACGGTAAATGCGTATGGCAGCAAACATGCCACTAAAATAATATAGATAATGCTGCTGATGCCGTGCATAGTGCCATCCATCACTGAAAATACTGTTGATCATGCTATCATAACTCATCGTTTTTACCTGAAATTTTATGCAACCGCATGTCATCACTGATTTATAGGGCTATGTATGCAACAACCTGATCAAAAAGAATTGTTCGAGGTCTTAGAAAAGCAAAAGAAGAACCAGCTTCAGGTAGATCGTATATTCAAAATTGTATTACCGATCGTCGCTTTTTTACTGAGTGTAATTTGTGCGAATTTTAATTGGCAATCTACACTGGGTACCTTCGTGATCTTAACAGTGACCTTTATTGCTGTGGGTGTAAAAAGACTTCCTTTGTGGCACTGGCTCATTGTGATTACCATATATTGTCTTGTAGATAATTACCTCAGTTATGGTCAACTTGATGTAACTCACTTACGTCTACAGCTCGGTACCATGTTAGTTTTTGTTGGTATGGTCGGAATTGGTCGTCCTTATGTAGATCGTTGGTTTATGAAAAACCATTAAAATAAAAAAAGCGCCTTACGGCGCTTTTTTATTCATCATTACGCAGGCTTACGTAAATCTTTACGTAAAATTTTGCCTACATTTGATTTTGGTAATTCATCCATAAACTCAACATAACGAGG
This sequence comes from Acinetobacter sp. FDAARGOS_559, assembly GCF_003940475.1. Taxonomy (NCBI): domain Bacteria; kingdom Pseudomonadati; phylum Pseudomonadota; class Gammaproteobacteria; order Moraxellales; family Moraxellaceae; genus Acinetobacter; species Acinetobacter sp. FDAARGOS_559. Next base: position 2,639,329 of record NZ_RKJG01000005.1, on the reverse strand, counting down.
GCGTTTATAGCCTGTTAAGTTTTCTTTAGCAAAGTTCAAAACTTCTTCTGTAGTTAAGCTTGGATCTTTTTTCACAATAAAGAGTTTTGGCACTTCACCTGATTTTTCATCTGGAACACCAATTGCAGCAACTTCCAATACTTTTGGATGTTTAGCAATCACTTCTTCAATTTCACTTGGGTAAACGTTAAAGCCAGAAACCAAAATCATATCTTTTTTACGGTCTACAATTTTGACGTATCCACGGCTGTCCATTACACCAATATCACCGGTACGGAAGAAACCATCTGCTGTCATGACTTTAGCAGTCTCATCTGGACGATTCCAATAGCCTTTCATGACTTGAGGACCACGAATTGAGATCTCCCCTTGTTCACCCAAAGGTACTTCTTTTCCGTCATCATCTAAAATTGCAACCTCAGTTAACGGTAATGGAATACCAATGGTGCCGCTAAATTCAGTAGATGCAGGTGGATTCGCAGTTGCAACTGGTGAAGTTTCTGATAAGCCATAACCTTCAATAATAGTTGTACCAGTAATTTTCTTCCAAGCTTCTGCTGTAGATGGAAGAACTGCCATACCACCGCCCATCGCCATTTTTAAGTTGCTATGGTCAAGTTGCTTGAACTCTTCATTATTCACCAAGGCATTAAATAATGTATTTACTGCAGGGAAGAAAGAAGGTTGATATTTACGTAATTCCTTAATCACAGCCGGTAAGTCACGCGGGTTCGGAATTAAGATATTTGCCTGCCCTTTGTACATACCGTACATCGCACAAACCATGAACGCAAAAATATGGTAAAGCGGTAATGCACAAACAATACGATCGCCTTTAGCACCATCGTTTGCACCGAATTTGCTTTGGAAAATACCATCACACTGTAAAAGGTTGGCAACCAAATTGCGGTGAGTCAGCTCAGCACCTTTTGAAACACCCGTTGTACCACCGGTATATTGAAGCACGGCAGTATCACTTAAAGTTAAAGTCGGACGTTTATAATTGCTTGGATTTTCTTTATTTAATGCACTGTTAAATTTAACATGCCCAGGAATATTCCAAGCTGGAATTTGTTTACGGACTTTACGTAAAACAAAGTTCACCAAAGTACCTTTCAGTGTACCTAGCATATCTCCGACAGAAGCAACAACTACATGCTTCACTGGAGTTTTACCCAAAATGCTTTGGTAAACACTTGCAAAGTTCTCGATAATAACGAGCACTTCTGCACCTGAGTCATTTAACTGATGCTCAAGTTCACGCGCAGTATATAGTGGGTTAACATTCACTAAAACCAAGCCTGCACGTAAGACTGCCAATGCCACTACAGGATACTGCAGCACGTTTGGCATCATTACTGCCACACGCGTACCTTTTGCTAACCCCAAATTTTGCAAATAGGTCGCGAACTTACGGCTTGCAAGCTCCAACTCGTTAAATGACATGGCTTTATCCATAAAGATAAAGGCATCACGAGAACCAAATTTTTGGAAATTACGCTCAAAAATATCAACAAGTGAGGTATTTTCTGCAGGCAATGCTACTGTTTCTGGAATCCCTGTCTTTTGGTATTCTGCAAACCAAATCTTTTCCATAATGCCATTATCTCCGATTCGTAATCCTTAGTAATAACTGTTATTCAATGCCCCAGCTATTCTTTAGCTTCTTGGTGCCAGAACATATTTAAAACTTATTGGCACATTCATGACACTTTCGAACAAGATTATGAGACAGAAGTTTTGACAATTTAAGCCTGCCAAATTTTTTGCATGGAGTACAAATTACGTACTCCAAATTGCTGCCCTTTTAATCATTATTCAATACCAACAAGTTCAGTTCATTGCTTGAACATGTTGCCATATATAGCGTATTTATGTTGCCAGACGCTAGCTTTATCTCTGAATCAACAGTTTATTTGCTTTTTGATATCCACGTGGTAAGAGCTGACCTTTCGAAGCACGTTTACCCATGTATTTTTGTAGATCATCACCTTTTAATTTGAGATGTTGTTGACCTGCAACCACCTGAATTATTTCATCTAAGTTCAGGGTTGTCATGGATAAAATTTGCTCTTTGCCTTCAAGTTGTATCAACTTATTACCTTTACCTTTATTTAAATTTGGTAGTTCTACCAAATCTAAAATTAACAAACGCCCTGCTGAGCTCAGTACAGCCAAATGCGTCATGTTTTGGGCAGAAATGAGTGGTAAAGCCTTTGCTTTATCCGGAACCGTCAAGAATGTCTTACCGGCTTTCGCATTGGTATCTAATTGTTTGGTTTGCGTTTTAAAACCATAACCTGCCGAACTTGCAGCAATCAATTCAGACTCATCATCATCTAAATAAACCTGAATAAACGATACGCCACTTGCTGGTGATAATTTAGAACTTAATGGATCCCCCAAGCCTCTCGCTGAAGGTAAGTTACTAATTGGCAAGGCATAGCTGCGCCCTGTTTCATCAAGGAAGTAAACTCGCTGATTGGTTTTCCCGACAGCATGACTTAAATATTGGTCCCCAGCACGGTAGTTCAGATTTTCAGCATCCACATCCGCACCTTTTGCCGCACGAACCCAGCCTGCTTCAGACAACACGACTGTTACCGTTTCAGCTGGCATTAAATCCTGTTCTTTAATTTGAACCGCTTCAGCACGTGCAACAATTGGAGAACGGCGCTCATCACCGAACTTTTTCGCATCTTCTTTTAATTCGCCAATAATCAAATTTTTTAAAGATTCAGGATTTTCGAGTTGTTCACGAATAATGGCAGCTTTCGCGGAAAGCTCATCTTGTTCATGACGAATTTCCATCTCTTCAAGCTTTGCCAAATGACGTAATTTAAGCTCTAAAATCGCCTCGGCCTGTATCTCATCAATATTAAAGTGTTCCATCAAGACTGGCTTAGGCTGGTCTTCTTCACGAATAATACGAATGACTGTATCAATATCGAGATAAGCAATTAAAAGACCTGCCAAAATATGCAGGCGCTTTTCAATACGGTTTAAATGGTACTGCAAACGACGAGTTACCGTTTTTTTACGGATCTCGATCCATTCAAGCAAAATACGACGAATTGATTTCACCTGAGGACGGCCATCTTCGCCAATCATGTTTAAATTGACACGATAGCTTGATTCTAAATCGGTGGTCGCAAATAAGTGACTCATTACTGCTTCCGCATCAATACGGTTAGAGCGCAGTACAATCACGAGTCGTGTCGGGTTTTCATGATCCGATTCATCACGCACATCAACGACTAATGGCAGCTTTTTAGCCTGCATCTGGTCAGCAATTTGAGTAATTACCTTAGAACCAGAGACTTGATATGGCAGCTCAGTAATTACGATTTCATTTTTCTCAATGGTATATACCGCTCGCATACGGTAACTACCACGACCAGTGGTCTGGATTTTGAGTAATTCTTCTGGCGGGGTAATAATTTCAGCTTTGGTTGGTAAATCCGGAGCCGGAATATATTCAGCTAATTTTTCGTCCGAGGTTTGCGGATTACGGATTAAAGCAATTGTGCCTTTTACAACTTCACGCAAATTATGTGGCGGGATATCAGTTGCCATCCCGACAGCAATACCTGTCGTACCATTAAGAAGAATATTAGGTACACGTGCAGGTAAAGTGATCGGTTCTTTTAAAGAACCATCAAAGTTATCTTGCCATTCGCTAGTGCCCTGACCTAATTCGCTCAGCAATAATTCACTATAAGCCGAGAGTTTGGCTTCGGTATAACGCATCGCAGCAAAAGATTTAGGATCATCTGGTGAACCCCAGTTCCCCTGACCTTCGATTAAAGGATAGCGGTAACTAAATGGCTGAGCCATGAGTACCATGGCTTCATAACATGCCAAGTCACCATGTGGGTGGTATTTACCAAGTACATCACCCACTGTACGCGCTGATTTTTTTGGCTTGCCACTGCTTTTTAAGCCTAGCTCGCTCATAGCATAGACAATACGGCGCTGTACGGGCTTTAAGCCATCACTGATATGCGGCAATGCACGGTCCATAATGACGTACATGGCATAATTCAAGTAAGCCTGTTCAGTAAATTCGGCTACAGAGCGGTTTTCTGTCGCATGATGCGCAAGGCTGGTCATAGTCAGCTTATCTTCCAAATCAGTCGTTATTTTAAGTGTGTATTATGCTAAGTGGGCTATGTTACAGACACAAGGGGGACTCTGTCACCTGAGCGTCAAATTGTGTCTTATCTCTCTATATTTTTAGTTACTTGCTATAAAGTTAGGCAAAAACTATAGCCCAATTGACTCTAGCCTTTTACCTTGAGTCTCTTCACCTAATATCAAAATCACTAAAGCTACGGCAAGTAAAACCACAGTAAACATCATAAAAACGTGATTAAAGCCGTTTTTAGCAACCATCATATGTGTCACGACCATTGGCGCGACAATTCCACCGATACGCCCCATTGCCGATGCCCAGCCTGACCCGAAAGCCCGAATATTGGCCGGATATTGTTCTGGTGTATAGGTATATAACACTCCCCATGCACCCAAATTAAAGAATGACATGAGACAGCCCCAGAACATAATGCTATTTACACTGTCGGCTTGTCCAAAGAAATATGCCGACAAAGCACAAAAACCGATAAATGCGGCAAGTGTAATTTTTCGACCTAAACGCTCGACAAACCAAGCAGCCGCCAAGTAGCCCGGTAACTGCGCCAAAATCATAAGCAATACATATTCAAATGATTTGACAATGTCATAGCCTTGTTTCACCAATAAACTCGGCAACCACGTAAAGATGCCGTAATAGGAATACACAATGCCAAACCAGATTAGCCAGAGCATTAAACTTCTACGAGCAAATTGACCACTCCAGAGCTGTTTAAATGAAACTTTTTGTCGCATCGCCACAGGCACGACTTCAATATGGTGAACAATTTGCACACATGCTTCGGCTTCTAGTTTTTGTACCAGTGCATGCGCTTCTTCAATACGACCACGGTTAATCAAATACGGTATCGACTCAGGAACTTTTTTCCAAATCACTAAAATATAAATAAGTGGAAGACCGCCTATAAGAAAGGCAATATGCCAACCAAATTTAGGAATAATAAAATAAGAAATGAGCGCAGCAACCAACCAGCCTAATCCCCAAAAACTTTCAAGTAGAACGATAAATCTTCCACGAACATGAGCAGGCACATACTCACTGACCAGCGTGACTGCTACAGGTAATTGACCACCTAGCCCCAACCCAACAATAAACCGAAAAATTAATAGCCACTTTAGATCAGGGGCAAAAGCACATAACGCAGTCGCAATACTATAAATTGCCATTGTCATCGCAAATACAGTTTTACGGCCAAAACGATCTGCCAAGGCACCAGAACAAACTGCACCTATAGCCATGCCTACAAAGCCAATACTGACAATCCAACCGCTTTCAACTGGTGTTAATGACCAGTCTTTAACAAGGGTTGTCATAATAAAAGCGATAATGCCGGTATCCATCGCATCAAACATCCAGCCTAAACCCACTACCCATAAAAGCGTGTAGTGAAATTTGCCAATTGGAAGATTTTGTATACGTGAAACCAGATCCATAGGATTAACTCTACTGGAAAGAATAAGTGGACAAGACCATATATAGAATTGTTATATCATGCCCACATGAAATTCTGCATGATTAATGTTCGTCGGTTGAAGAAGCCGACTCTGCATCATCATCTTTATAAATAAATTTAGGCATTTCCAAACCAAAATAAATGGCAATTAAACGAAGCGTAAAACCAAATACTAAGGTTGAAATAACGGTAAGTTCTAAACTCAAACCTAAGTCTAGACAGACCCAATAACAAATAACTGCAACAAAAGAAATACTCGCATACAGCTCACGGCGGAAAACAAACGGGACATCGTTACATAAGATGTCACGTAAAATACCACCCGAAACTCCCGTTAAAACGCCTGCTACAGCCGACACGACAAAACCATGCCCCATCTGTAAGGCAATCTGACAACCAATGATCGTAAACCCAATTAGACCTAAAGCATCGAGCACCAAGAAAATGTTATGTAAATGACGCATCCATTTAGCAATAACGATGGTAACAAATGCAGCACAACACGTTAAAACTAAATATTCAGGATGTTTTACCCACGTTAAAGGATAGTGTCCAAGTAGTACATCACGCACAGAGCCACCACCCAAGGCCGTCACACAGGCAATTAGTACAACACCGAACCAGTCCATACTCCGTCGCCCAGCAGACAATGCACCAGTCATGGCTTCGGCAGTAATCGCAATAATATAAATAACGGTGAGTAACATTGCCCTTTCCCTCAGGCCAAACGGTGGGCGTATTTTAAGATAAAGTTATAGGAATTGTGCACAGCATTGCTTAAATTTTTTTCCTGAACCACATATACAAGGTTGTTTCATGGTGACCTGCATATCGACCGTCGGATCAAGGAAAAACCATTGTTGCTGATGAAATACAAAATGTGAAACTTCATGATGAATTTGAGCGCTTTTACCATCATGATAATGGGCCTTGAACTCTACCTGTGCATGGGTTTTATCTAATTTTTCGTTGGCGTTAACCACCTCTAAACCCAACCATTGATTTTGTTTGCTCCATTCCGCAATAGCCTCTTTATCAAGAGCAGTTTGCTGACCTAAAGCCGTCGTTTGCACAATATAATCAATTTGCTGCAATGCAAATGCACTATAACGTGAACGCATAAGCTGCTCTGCGGTGAGTGCTTTTGTTGTGCCTAAATGTAAAGGTTCACAACATTCTGCATAGCTGCCTTTTCCGCATGGACAAGTTTGTTGGGTCATTTGGTACTTCTCAAATAAAAAATAGCTCAAAGTTGAGCTATTTTATGATGTTTCTAAATCTGACACGCAATTTAATCTTTCGATTCATCCTGTTCGATAGAAACAATATGAACTTTCTCGATTTTATGGCCTTCCATGGTTACAACTTCAAAGCGATAACCATCCGCTTCAACAGTTTCACCATTTTCAGGTAAACGACCTAAATGGAATAACAAATAACCCGATAAAGTAGAATATTGTTCGCTTTCATCAACTAAGTCACGACCAAGTAAAAGCGATACATGGCGAATATCGGTTGAACCCTCAAGTATTAACGAACCGTCTTCCAAACTTTCTGCTGCTGCATCTAGTTCGTCTTCATCAGGGAACTCACCCGCAATTGCTTCTAAAATATCAATTGGTGTGGCAATACCTTCAATTGAACCATATTCATTTAGAACAATCGCCATTTGTAAAGGAGCCTGACGTAATTGCTCCATCACCATAAGCACTTGAGCATTTTCATGCACAATAACTGGCTCACGTAAGTGCTTTTGAAAATCGATAACGCCTGTTTCAATAAAGCCATTTAAAACTTTATGTGTAAGCGCAATACCTTCAATATTATCAAGTTCACCACGAGCAACAATTAAACGTGAATGTGTCATCGACATTAAACGTTCTTTTAAAACTTCTGGTTCTTCGTCTAAATCAATCCATTCAAGCTCAGGTCTTGGTGTCATCACTGACTTTACTGGACGTTCAGATAAACCAAGTACACCTTGTACAAGCACACTATGGTAAGCGCCATTTTCTTCATCAAAGACTTCATCAGCAAAAGCTTGAGTTGCCAATACATCTTCTTTATCAGCCGTTTGAGCGTCTGAAGTAGAACCGCTATTTTTACTGCCTAACATACGTAAAACCGCAGAAGCTGTGCGATAACGTAAATCTGTAGTAGTCACTAGCTTCTCTTGGTTGCGACGCATGGTTTGGTTGATCATTTCGACTAAAATCGAGAAACCAATCGCAGCATATAAATAACCCTTCGGAATATGGAAACCAAAACCTTCCACCACCAAAGAAAAACCAATCATCATCAAGAAGCCAAGACATAGAATAACCACTGTTGGGTGTTTATTGACAAAGTCCATGAGGGGTCTTGAAGCCCACAGCATAATACCCACAGCAATCACAACAGCAACCATCATGACTGACAGCTCTTTCACCATACCTACAGCAGTAATTACGCTGTCTAATGAGAATACGGCATCAAGTACAACAATCTGAACGATGACCATCCAGAACGCAGCATGAACAGGATTATCTTCTTTATGAAGTTGTTTACCTTCCATCCGCTCATGCAATTCCATGGTGCCTTTAAAGAGCAAGAACACACCACCGAACAATAAAATCAAATCGCGGCCAGAGAATGGATGGCTAAAAATATGGAAAAGTGGTTGGGTGAGTGTCACGACCCAAGCAATTGAAGCTAAGAGGATAAGACGCATTCCCAAAGCGAGTATTAAACCCACTATACGTGCCTTAGTACGTTGTTCTGGTGGCAACTTTTCAGCCAAAATGGCAATAAAGACGAGGTTATCGATCCCTAGTACGATTTCAAGAACAATTAATGTCGCTAGGCCTACCCAAGCAGACGGATCAGACATCCATTCAAAGATCATTGATCCTGCTCCTGTGCTGGGTGGATTTTATCTTTATTGGGCAACGCAAAAGGCATGCCTAGACAAAGGGGGAATAATGTTTTTTTAGGACAAGAAATTAAAACGGAGCGACTACAACCACTACCCATATTTGTTCATATGTTGTTAAACGAATTTTCAGTATAGGCAAGATTTAACATAAATTCATCATTTTTATTTGATCATTATATGTATTCACCAAACCCATACAAAACATGAATCTTTCCTATAAAACTGCTTATAAAGTTGTCATATTTTTTGCTTAGTGTAGACAAGAAATATGAACGTGATAAGGTGAAAATAAAGCAATGAATAGCGTATTAACAATGGCAGTAAATGATTCACCAATAACATCTGTAAAAACAACACAACCTCTTATTGCATTATATTGTGGCTCACGAGCAGGAAATAACCCGATTTATCGCGAAAAGGCAATTGAATTAGCCAGCGGAATTGCTGAACAAGGTTTTGGTTTGGTCTACGGCGGTGCCAGTATTGGTTTAATGGGACAAGTCGCAGAAAGTGTACTTGCACATGGTGGAGAAGCTGTAGGGGTCATTCCTGAATTTATGCTTGATTATGAAGTGGCGCATGCAGGACTGACCGAGTTGCATGTGGTAGAAACCATGCATGAGCGTAAAGCCATGATGGCAGAGCGCGCGAGTGCTTTTATCGCGCTACCTGGCGGTTTAGGAACATTCGAAGAAATTTTGGAGATTGCGACTTGGGGTCAACTCAACCAGCACCAAAAACCCATGATTTTATATAATGTAAATGGTTTTTATAATGCGTTAATTGCTCAGTTAGACCATGCTGTACAAGAAGGTTTCCTTCCTCTTCAGCATCGAGCTAAATTAATTGTATGTGAAGAAATCGACCAAATTTATAACGTCATTAAAAACTTAAAAATGCCAAAGAGATTTGTTGTTTAAGCTCTCTACCTCAACAAAAAAGCGGATTCTTCCGCTTTTTTTATTTTATCTATTTATACTCATTTTATAATCATTCACTTGAAAGTCCGGTTATATAGTTGCTCTAAATAATAGAAGTTAAACTTACAAAGCGTTTATTCAACATTGACTTACTTTTTTTAAATTCAATTTGTTTTACACTAGGCGAAAACGTTAATTTTTAAATGTTATGAATGCCACGCCAACCCATCAAGCCTTGCAACCCGAATATCGCCTATTGGTTCTTTTGGTTTCCATTGGCTTTTTTATGCAGGCATTAGATACAACAATTGTAAATACTGCCATTCCTGCAATGGCACACCATTTAAATGAAGATCCATTACGTATGCATAGCGTAGTGGTGGCTTATGTTTTATCTGTAGCGGCCTGTATTCCTTTAAGTGGATGGTTGGCTGACCGTTTTGGTGTTAGAAATACGTTTTTATCAGCAATCATAATTTTCACGCTTGCTTCCTTAGGTTGTGGTCTTTCTCAAAGCCTAAATCAGCTTTTATTTTTCCGTGTCATTCAGGGTGTTGGGGGTGCGTTATTACTCCCTGTTGGTCGTTTATCACTTTTAAAAATTATTCCCCGAACTCAATTTTTGGCAGCCATGAGTCTCATGAGTCTGGCAGGTTTACTAGGCCCTTTAGCTGGTCCAACACTAGGTGGTTGGCTCGTTGAAGTTGCAACGTGGCATTGGATCTTTCTTATTAATATTCCAATGGGAGTATTGGGCATATTAATGACATTAAAGGTCATGCCAAATGTAAAAGAGCCTACCGTTAAAACATTTGACCTTATTGGGTTTGTGCTCTTAGTCGTCGCAATGATTGGCTGGTCTTTGGGTATTGAACATCTTGCCTCACCTGAGTATTCCAAATGGTTTAGTATTTCTTTATTAGTGGTCGGGGTAATCGCAACCCTTTGGTATGCCTACCATTCACATACGCATCAAAATGCATTGTTCCGTAGCCGACTCTTTAGAAACAAGATTTACGCGATTGGTATTTTAGGTAATTTCTTTGCCCGCTTTGGTGGTAATGCCTTACCTTTTGTTTTACCACTCATGCTACAAGTCGCTTTTGGTTTTGAGCCATTCATTGCGGGATTAATGATGATTCCGCTAGTGTTAGGGTCGCTTTTCTCCAAGCCTATTGTTAGACCGATTATTCAGAAAATGGGTTATCGCCGCTTTCTGTTAATTAACACAACTTTAGTTGGTCTATGTATTGCTTCTTTTGCCATTATGACTGTCGACACCCCAACTTGGTTTAGAGCCTTACACTTTTTCTTATTTGGTACATTAAACTCATTACAATTTGTGGGAATGAATACACTTACCTTAAAAGATTTGCCTCAACAAGATGCAAGTAGCGGTAATAGTTTCTTATCAATGATTATGATGCTTTCAATGAGTATTGGTGTTGCACTGGCAGGTACACTCATTAATGTATTTACCGATTACTATGGTACAGCACATGTGACAACTGCCTTCCATGTCACCCTCATTTGTTTAGGCTGTATTAATATCATTACCGCACTGATCTTTTGGCAAATACCCAAAAATACGCCTGTGTAAGCAGTTGCATTTTTAGCGTGGTTTCTCGCTCGCGAATCACGCTATGATGTGAACTTCATATTAATACTGAGTTTTGCATGACCAAGCTGGCAAAAACCTTTTCTGCACCACGCTACAATACCCTCATTGGGATTGTTTTAGCTTGTGTTATGGGGGTTCTCACCTACTTCGGTCTGTTCTACCAGCAAAAAGCTATTGCTCAAGATTACCCAATTCAAGGCTTTGATGTCTCTCACCATCAAGAAAATATCAACTGGAAAAAAATATCACACCAAAAATTTCAGTTCGTCTATTTAAAAGCGACTGAAGGCGGTGATTATAAAGATCCAAAATTTCAAGAAAACTGGTTAAAAGCACGCGAACATGGCTTTCATGTCGGGGCTTATCATTTTTACCGTTTATGTCGTGATGGTAAAACACAAGCTGAAAATTTTATTTCAACCGTACCCAACAAAGCTGATGCCCTTCCTCCCGTTATTGATCTGGAATATGACAGCAACTGTATTAATTCTCATACCAAAGAACAATTACTTAAAGAAATAGGCATCATGCATGACAGCTTAAAGCATCATTATGGTAAACAGCCTATCTTTTATATTTCCAAAACTTTTTACCACATTGTATTAATAGGTAGTTTCCCTAATACACCTCTTTGGGTCAGAGATTACGAAGGGAAACCTGAGCTGAAAGACAAGCGAAAATGGCTCTTTTGGCAGCATAGTAATCAAGGTAAAATTGAAGGCATGACAAAGCCAGTAGACTTAAATGTTTACGAGGGTTCAGTCAAAGAATGGCATCAATTTTTACAGCAGCAAGGCATCGTGAAAGCACAATAATATGCGCAAAATCATTCATATCGATATGGATGCCTTTTATGCATCGGTCGAATTGCGAGAGCGTCCTGATTTAAGGCATCTCCCAGTAGTTATTTCATCACATCACCCACGCGCCGTAATTGCAGCTGCTTCTTATCCTGCCCGTGAGTTTGGTTTACGCTCTGCCATGTCCATGAGCCAAGCAAGAAAACTATGCCCTCAAGTTGTTATTATTGAGCCAAATTTCGAAAAATATCGTGCCATCTCGGCTCAAATTCATAGTATCTTTCAACAATACACCACTCTTATTGAGCCTTTATCTTTAGATGAAGCCTATCTTGATGTCACTGAAAATTTAAAACAAATCGCGAGTGCGACCGAAGTGGCTATGCATATTCGGGAAGATATTTTCAGGCAAACCGGACTGACAGCCTCGGCTGGTGTAGCACCTAATAAATTCTTGGCAAAAGTTGCGTCCGACTGGAATAAACCGAATGGCCTGTTTGTTATAAAACCTTCTCAAGTAGCCAGTTTTATTCAGGGCTTACCCTTAAAGAAAATTCCAGGAGTAGGCAAAGTTACCCAAGAAAAGCTCCAACAGCTTGAATTGCATACGCTAGGCGACTTACAAAAAATTGAAGAAGCTGTTTTAGTTCACCACTTTGGTAAATATGGCCAACAGCTTTATTTATATGCTCAAGGCATCGACAACCGGCCCGTTCAAGCTGAACGTGCCCGACAGCAAATTTCAAAAGAAACCACATTTGATAGTGACTTTACTTTAGCTCAGTGCCAACCCTACTGGCATGGTCTAGCCGAAAAAGTCTGGCAAAGTTTAGAGAAAAAGCAACTGAATGCCCGAGGCGTAAATATTAAGCTCAAACTTAAGAATTTCCAGACTTTGCAACACAGTAAAAGTTTTAAAAACCCAATTCATTCTCAACAAGACCTGATTCAAGTTTTATTCTTACTTTTAAATGAGATGCATATTCCCGAAAACTTCCAATTTCGGCTCATTGGTATTGGAGTTTATCAATTACAAACTAAAGCTGACGACTTTCAGTTATCCTTATGGTAAGTGTTGTTTTTTTATACAAAAGAACAAGTTTTAAACAAAAACAGTTCCCTTTTACTTAAAGTTTGAAGTAATCTAATCAGCGCATATTCATTACCCATGTATTTGCAACATGCCAAAGCAACCTTTACTTTCGGCATATCGTCCTGTGATTGGCGTGACGACCAAATCCGAATATTACAGGGCACAAATGTGCCCTTTATCTTATAAAGAATTATAAAAAATTAATATTACAGCATTTCTCTACCGCATCTTCCGTTAAACTAACTCAATAAAATTACAACATATTAATTAGTTAACCATGATGAGCCCTAAACAAATTTTATGTATTGAAGATGAAGCTGCTATTGTCCTTCCTCTACGTTATGCGCTTGAACGTGAAGGCTGGAATGTCAGTTGGGCAAATACGGGGACTCAAGCATTACAATATCTTTCAGAACAAGCTTTTGATTTTATTATTTTAGATATCGGTTTACCTGATCTTAACGGCTTTGAAGTCTGCAAACAACTACGCCAAAAATCTCAAACACCTTTATTATTTCTTACGGCACGAGATGATGAAATTGATAGAGTTGTCGGTTTGGAAATTGGCGCAGATGATTATTGTACAAAGCCTTTTAGTGCAAGGGAAATTGTGGCTAGAATTAAAGCCATTTGGCGTAGAATGGAAGTACAAATACAAAGTAATTCAAGTCAAAATCCAATCTCTCAGGCTGCAATAGTTGCTCCATGCTCGATATGGTCATGCAATCCACAATCTTTGCAAATTCAATATCATGGAAAATCATTACAACTGACGCGTTATGAATATCGATTGTTATTTTTGTTGATTCAACATCCTGAACAAGTCTTTAGCCGTCAGCAATTAATGGATCATATTTGGGAACATCCTGAGCATAGCTTAGAACGCACAGTCGATACGCATATCAAAAGTTTAAGGCAAAAACTAAAACAAATTACCCCTGATAATGATCCTATTCGGACGCATCGAGGGTTCGGATACAGTCTAGTGAAGTTAGGTTAATCAATGTCCATCTTTATCCGCATTTGGTTTTTCTTTAGCTTAGTGGTGGTACTGAGCCTAAGCTTTATTGCTTATACATTAAACCAACAGGTCAAACCAAATGTCCGCCAAGTGGTCGAAGATACACTTGCTGAAAATGCCAATATTATTGCCCAACTGATTGCAGAGGATGTAGCACAAAAACAAGTTAGTACGCCCGAATTTGATCAAAAAATTCAAGCAGCATTATCTCGCCAACTGAATGCTACAATTTGGCAGCATAAAAAAGATGAAATTAATCAACAGCTTTATATAACAGATCAGCACGGCATAGTAATCTACGACTCAGAAGATCAAGCCATTGGGCAAGATTATTCAAAATGGAATGATGTTTATTTAACCCTACAAGGTAAGTACGGTGCACGTTCTACTGCAACCACACCTTATGACCGAAACAGCAGTGTAATGTATATCGCTGCGCCGATTATCTACAAACACCAATTAATAGGTGTAGTCAGTATTGGTAAACCAAATCAATCCGTGCAACCTTATATTACACGTGCAGAACGTCAACTGATTTATCAAGCGCTGTGGATCGCTGCACTCAGCTTATTACTTGCAAGCATGGTGGCATATTGGTTAAGACACAGTATTGATAAAGTACGTCGTTATGCTCAAGCACTAGCACCTGTCAATCAAGCTCCATTTTTTTATTCTGCAAAAGAGCTGAACCAAGTGACTCAGGCGCTCAGTGAAATGCGAGAGAAACTCGAAGATCGTGCTTATGTCGAAAATTATGTAAATACTCTGACCCATGAATTGAAAAGTCCACTCACGGCGATTCAGGCCAGTGCAGAACTATTACAAGATGATCTGCCCTTAGAAGATCAACAACAATTTGCTGCACATATTGTTGAGCAAAGTCATCGCTTACAATCTTTAATTGAACGTATGCTATTGCTCACACGTTTAGAGAAGAATCAGCATGTTTTAGAGTTTCAAAATATTGATTTATCAAAAGTGATTCGAGATTGTTTGATACAACAACACAGTGCTCTCCAAATTAAACATCTCCAATTAGAGGTGAATCTTCCTGAGCATTACATAATCTATGCTGATCCATTTTGGCTTAAACAAGCCATCAATAATCTTTTAGATAATGCAAGAGACTTTTGCTCTGAACAAGGTCTTCTCACCATTCAAGTCAGGAAAAATACTGTCACTGATGGCATTGAAATTCTGTTATTCAATGAAGGTGAAGCCATTCCTGAATATGCCTTAAATCGTGTCTTTGAAACCTATTTTTCATTACCACGTCCGCATAACCAGCAAAGAAGTACAGGTATCGGACTAAGTATCGTGCAGCAGATTATCCAACAGCACCAAGGTCATATCACTATTCAAAATATCTCTGAAAATTATTTGGATTTTTTAAAGCAACACAAATCGGGGGTATTGCTAAAAATTTTACTTCATCAAAACTTCACATAAGCTTCAACTGCAACTCATTTAAAACGCATATCGATTCGAGACACTGGTCATATCAGAATGACAATGGAATCCACTATGCGTAGAAACTTTATCAATCTTAAAATAGGAGCGGTTTTATTCCTAATTTTGATTTTTTATATTGGCCTCTTTTTTATTTCAAGCTTGGTAGATGAACGCCAAAGCTATCAACAACAAGTAATTCAAGACATTGCAAAAGAACAAATTCGCCCCCAACAAGTGATCGCACCATATTTAAAAATCCCTTATCAAGTTCAAACCATATGTACCGATGAGCAAAAGAAAACTTACGCTTGTATCCAAACATTATTTGTCACCCTAGGGGCAGAATCAACGGACTGGAAAGCTCAGTTTAAAGTTTCTGATAACACTTACAAACGCAATATGTATAAAGCAATTAGCTATCAAAATCACATGTTAGGTAAAGGTGTATTTAAAGGCAAAATGCTTGAATCACAACGCAACTATCTTTGGGATCAAGCTGAAATCATTTTTCCTATCCAAGATGCTCGCGGTCTAAATACCAAACCAATATTTAATATTGATGGAAAAAATTATAAATTTGACTTTTCTGCACAAAGCCAAGGTCAACATGGCTTTGATCTTCTTCATATCACCAGCAAGCAATATCCTGAACTGATCCTAAAATTGCAAAAAGGTTTTAGCTTTAGTCTGCAATTTGATTTAGAAGGTTTAAGCGAATTTGCCTTTGTTCCAACCAGTTACGAGATGACCTACCAAGCTAAAGGCAATTGGGGAGATGTCAAATACGATGGTCAAAGTTTGCCTTTTAAGAAACTGAGCAAAAAACAATTCTTTGAAGCTGACTGGAAAAATATTGCTTTAGGGAAACGTAATTTAGATCGTCTCTCAACCTGTGCAAATAGTCAGTGTTTTTACCAAGCTGTAAATACTCAAAGCAATCTGATCAGTAATGTTGACGCTGCTTATGCTGCTTCAAATACATCTTCAAACAACATTTCTGGTATTTCAACGCAGTTTTTAGAACCCGTTAATATTTATACCCGAACTGATCGTGCCATCAAATATGGCATTATGGTGATCATTATTACCTTTGGTTGCTTCTTCTTATTTGAAGTATTGAAAAGTCTTAAAATTCATCCTATTCAGTACGCTCTGGTGGCTATGGCACAAGGTGTATTCTTTGTTTTGCTTTTATCTATAAGTGAATATTATGCTTTTGGCCTAGCCTACCTCGTTGCGGCAGTTGCATGTATTGGCTTGATTACTTGGTATTTATACTTCGTCGTTCAAGGTTTTAAAGCCGCTATACTCTTCGGTGTTTTGCTCAGTGCTTTATACGGCATGATGTATCTATTACTACAATCCAGCGGCAAGACCTTCCTTTTTGGCTCTATTCTTTCGTTCATACTAATTGCATGTGTCATGTACATCACACGCCATGTTAATTGGTATCAGTCCGAACAATAGCGCATCTAAATCTATCGGATAAAGTTAAATTTTTATATTTAAATTAGGATCTTACCATGTATCAAACGACCAAATCAGCTTTAAGTCAACTCAAACAATTGTGTCCAAATCAAAGCTCCGTTGCAGCTTGCTTGAATCAGCTTCGGCGCGCCAAAATCCAATTTTTAAATTTAGGTAATATTATTGTTTGCCCACAATATCGCTCTATTCTTATTTTCAAACAGCGTAAATTAATGGAAATAGAAACTTTTTCAGCCTAATTTAAAGAAATTTACACTGCATTAGAATTGTATCAAGTACAATCTTTTCTATCGTTTTTATATCAGGTAAAACTTATGTCTGTGCAGCGTTTACACGTAACTTCAAGATATTGTGAAGTGGCGATTTCAGGTAATTTAGTCCATTTAGCAGGGCAGCTCGCTGATGACACCAGTGTGGATATTACAGCGCAAACTCAACAAACTTTGGACAATA
This sequence comes from Acinetobacter sp. FDAARGOS_559, assembly GCF_003940475.1. Classification (NCBI taxonomy): domain Bacteria; kingdom Pseudomonadati; phylum Pseudomonadota; class Gammaproteobacteria; order Moraxellales; family Moraxellaceae; genus Acinetobacter; species Acinetobacter sp. FDAARGOS_559. The sequence goes on along the minus strand of NZ_RKJG01000005.1, from coordinate 2,621,961 downwards.
TTGATCGCTTACTTGCTGAAGCCGGAACCGACAAAAGTCATATCCTGTCTGTCATGATTTTTCTAAAGGATATTGATAAGGACTATGCAGCCATGAATACAGTATGGGATGCGTGGATTAGCAAAGAGCATCCACCTGCTCGTACTTGTGTTGAATCTAAACTTTATGCACCTGATGTACTTGTAGAAATGACCGTTGTTGCGGTACTTCCTTAATTCTTATTAATTTTAATTAATAAAAAAACTGAGCAAGATCATGATCGATATTGCTCAGTTTTTATACTTTTAAAGTTGATAATATCAGCATTTTTTAAAATCTTATTTAATGAGGCTTAAAATTAAATCACTGTAAGACCTAATTTTTAAGACTTTACAAAAGCATTTGAAATTCTTTCTAGCTGAGGCGTTGCATGTAAAGTTGCCATCTCTGATTCAGGGGTCAATAAGTCTCTTCTTAACTCATGATAATCTGGCACAGTGCTGTAACTTAATACACGATAGCCCGCAAGCTGTAATAAACGGCGCTCATATTGTTGATGTGCTCGGCGTAAACCACTTTCTTCAAGCATAACCACTACAACAACCTGATAATTTTGATCAAGCACAACAAAGTCAGCTGTCATATTTTGATATTTGCGACGAGTGTGAGCATATTTCGTTGTTAATAATGCATCAAATGAAACATGAGCTAACACAGTAAATTTAGGCAATACTGTCTGTAAACGAGTTAATGTCATTTGTTCATGACTACTTAACACGGCACGGCGCTTTAAAGCACTGTCTTGTTGATGCTTTCTTGAGAGGCTTTTCGCCGCCATAACAACGGTCAAAAATAGTAATAAGATTGTAATTAAATAGTACATGGGTCCATCCTTTAAGTTTTTTATAATGATTTTGCTAGATCACGCTTTGTTTTAATTGATAACGACACAGCCGTTCTTTAAAAGGTTCACTTAGTAATTTCACTTGTAGTTATCAAGCTTGGCTTAAATTTAGCCACCCTCACATTATTTATAAACACAGACTCAGCAACAATCAAGTGCAGCTCGTCAGATTTTTAGGATTTATCATTTTTCATTACACTTTTTACATAAAAAATGCTCAGAAATCTCACCATATGATTTATCCACTCACTTTAAAAATAAAAAAGGCTCTTAAACAGAGCCTTTTTTATCGTTATCCACGAGCTTTTGATTTTGGTTTACTTTTACCACCAAATGGTCTCTTTTCACCTGTCTCACGAGGTGGTAGACCCGTATGTTGAGTCAGTACCTGCCCTTTTTGCGGTCGTTTATGCTGATTTTTATTTTGAACTGTTTGACCTGAACGCTTCACTGAATCGCCCGCAACAGTCGAGTTCTTCTTACGTGCAGATTTATATTCTCCTTCCGCCCCTTTCGGTTGATAAGTTGGAATTAAATGTTGCTTTGAATTACCAATTAAATCAGCACGGCCCATTTCTTTAAGTGCTTCACGAAGTAATGGCCAGTTATTTGGATCGTGGTAACGTAAGAATGCTTTGTGCAGACGACGGCGTTTTTCACCTTTTACAATGTCTACATTTTCAGTGTAACGCGCCACTTTTGCGAGTGGGTTTTTCCCTGAATAATACATGGTTGTCGCAGTTGCCATCGGTGATGGGTAGAACGTCTGTACCTGATCGGCACGGAAACCATTCTTCTTCAGCCAGATCGCAAGATGCATCATGTCATAATCAGAAGTACCTGGGTGTGCAGCAATAAAGTAAGGAATTAAATATTGCTCTTTTCCTGCTTCTTTACTAAAGCGATCAAACATTTGTTTGAAACGGTCATACGTACCAATACCCGGTTTCATCATCTTAGATAAAGGGCCTTGTTCAGTATGCTCTGGTGCAATTTTTAAATAACCGCCAACATGGTGTTGTACCAGCTCTTTGACATATTCAGGATTCAATACTGCAAGGTCATAACGTAATCCCGATCCAATCAGAATCTTCTTCACCCCTTTAATCGCACGTGCTTTACGATAAAGCTGTACTAAAGGTGCATGATCGGTATGCAAGTTTTGACAAACACCCGGATATACACAAGAAGGTTTACGACAGTTCTTCTCAATTTCAGGATCTTTACAATGCAAACGGTACATGTTTGCTGTTGGACCACCTAAGTCTGAAATAATACCGGTGAAGTTCGGCGCTGTATCACGAATTTTCTCGATCTCACGTAAGATCGAATCTTCCGAACGGTTTTGGATAATACGGCCTTCATGTTCTGTAATCGAACAGAATGTACAACCACCAAAACAGCCACGCATAATGTTGACCGAGAATTTGATCATATCAAATGCAGGGAAACGCGCATCTCCATATGCAGGATGCGGCAAACGTGCATATGGCAAATCAAATACATAATCCATTTCCTCTGTGGTTAGAGGAATTGGAGGTGGATTGATCCAGACATCACGCTCACCATGACGTTGAACCAAAGCACGTGCATTACCCGGGTTGGTTTCAAGGTGCAAAATACGGTTTGCATGTGCATAAAGCACTTGATCATTTGCCACTTCTTCAAAAGAAGGTAAACGAATTACAGCCAATTCTCGCGGAGGTAACTTGTGTTTAATCGCTTTTGACTGAGCAGGCTTTAGCTGAACAATCTGAGTATTTTCATCAAGTTGGTAGCCTTCACGTACAATCGGATTTGCAACAATTTCTTTTTGAAAACCTTGATACTGAGCTAGTGTGTTGCCTTTATCTTTCTCGATTTCACAACCATCAATATCTTCAGTCATGACATATGGGTTAATAATTGGGTCAACACGCCCAATCGTATCTACATCATTACTGGCAATTTCAACAAATTTTGCTTTAGCCGCTTTGTTATGTTTATTAATAATAAATGCTGTACCACGAACATCTGTAATCTCGTGGATTTTTTCGCCTTTAGCCAAACGGTGCATCACGTCAATAATGGCTCGTTCACCATTACCATACATAAGCATATCAGCTTTTGAATCCATCAAAATTGAACGACGGACTTTGTCTGACCAATAATCATAGTGCGCAATACGACGTAAACTACCCTCAATACCACCTAATAGTACAGGTACATCTGGGAATGCTTCACGACAACGTTGGCAATAAACCGTTGCCGCACGGTCAGGACGTTTATTTGGTTCGTTATTAGGAGAATATGCATCATCCGAACGGATTTTACGATCTGCCGTATAGCGGTTGATCATCGAATCCATATTGCCCGCAGTCACTCCCCAAGCAATCGTTGGCTTACCCAATACACGGAAACTTTCAACATTGGTCCAGTCTGGCTGTGCAATAATACCGACACGGAAACCTTGCGCTTCCAATACCCGTCCAATCACACCCGATACAAATGATGGATGATCAATATAAGCATCGCCACAGACTAAAATAAAGTCACACGCATCCCAGCCGAGTTGGTCCATTTCTTCTCGTGACATCGGCAAAAATGGCGCTGGTTCAAAACACGACGCCCAATATTTGTCGTAATCAAACAACGCTTTTGGCGCAGTTTGCATAGTATAAGCGGTAGACATGGCTTGCGAATCTCGGCTAGCAGATGGAGGAGAGACATCTAAAGATGAAAGCCGATCATTTTAACATGAATTTCATTCATTTTCCTTGTTTATAAAACACGCGAAAACAACAATATAGAAATTAATTTGATTAAAGTTTACTCAATATTTTATTCTTAGATTAAATACGGCGGAATAAAATCCGCCGCAGATCGAACTCATTTATTTATATGAATTAGAAGAGAGCTTTTGGTAAACGAATCTGAATAATCTCGTTATCATCGGCCAACTTTGCATTACGTCCCGTCGACCCAGGGAAGTTATTATCATTGAAAACCGTCAGTGTTGTACCATTTTCAATAATTACATCTTCAATGGTTTCAAATGGGAAGGCAAAAACCTGTCCCGTACCAATATCCCCTGCTCTAGCTGTGCCATACAACATATTCGGGTTAGCAATTTTAATTAAATCGACTAAGTCTTCGCGGCTGACCAGCTGGCCTGACTCATTTAATTTAATACGAATTAATTTTTTATAGCCACCTAAATTATTCTGCGTGGCATCACGTTCAATAATGATCCCTTCTTTATCATTAAAGAGTTGAAAATCACCAATATTGGTTGCTTTACTGTCTAACTGGAACCAATAATATTTTCCTGTATACGCTTTTTTCTTCAGGTCAAATTGAGAAATCAGCAACTGTCTTTCTGTTTCCCGAATTGATTTAATTGGCTTTTCTATAAGCGGATAGAGATATTGTCCATCTGGTGAAATCGCCATTCCTTCGAAACCGCCACTTTGTTGAACCAAAGGCTCTACAAAATTAATTTGCGCTTTATTAAACTGATTTTGTGGTGAACGTAATTCTTGAGCCGGATTTAATGGATTTGGTAAAGCGATCGGTGCATCTAATAACACACCATCCGCTGAAAAATGAAGTAAATAAGGTCCAAACTCATCCCCAATCCAATAAGTACCATCGCTAGTACGTTGCATTGACTCTGGGTCAAAATCAGCACCCGTTAATAAACGCTCAGGTGTATTACCATTGATGATATTAAATGAAATTAATTTATTCGGATCACGCAGTTGGATAAAACTTTGCACAGTAACTTGACCGGTGCCTTTAGTTTTATTTTTGAAATCAGGCTTTATTTTATAAATACGAAGTAAAAAGTCTGATGAATTATCTTGAGTGCCAAAACCGTTATCGGCCATTGCCATATAACTGCCATCTTCATTTTTTAATGCTGCAGAAAATCCCTGTACAGGTTGACCTTTAAACGGAGGATAAATTCCATTTGCACCTTTCACATATGCCCCTGAGTCTGGTCCAGCAGCATAAGTTTCTACAGGTAACTTAGCAAAAGAAATTAGAGTTGGTTCGGTAACGTTTTCAGTAGGCGAAGTTTGATCTTGATCGTTATCATCGTTACATGCCGTCAATCCTAAACTGGCACAGCATAATAATGCGATTAAAGTTTTTTTGCTCATGATTTTATACAGTTGGTAAAAAATTAAGCAAATTTAATCAAGCTTGTATGAAGTTTTTGCTTCAAAAATATGAAATCTTTATGGCGAAAATATGACAAGCCTATTGTTTAGCACCCAATAGAAAACTGAACTTATTAGTAAAGCTAATTAAAGTTTTGTTGGCTGATATTCTCCAGCAATTGCTGCTTTTAAAAATTTTTGGAAAGTTGGACATTCCATATGATTTTCAGCAGGACATACAGCAGCGTGTTCTAATCCTTGGCTGATAAAATGCAATCGCTTTGCCATTTGCTCTAATTGTTCAGCTTTATCTTTTAGTTTTTGACGGTCAAGATCAGGCTTACCATCTTGCCTAAACATTGTGGCAATTTCATTTAAAGAAAATCCTGCAGCACGACCTAAAGCAATTAATGCCAGTTGATCAATTACTTGTTTGCCATATTGTCGACGTAAGCCTTGCCGCCCTATCGATTTAATTAGCCCTTTCTCTTCATAAAAACGTAGGGTAGCCGTTGTGACTTTTGCCTTCTTAGCGACTTCACCAATATCCATAATACCCTCTTGACTTCAAGTGAACTTTAACTTGCACAATAAATTTATCACGTTTCATACGTATAAAAGCAAGGTGTAAAAATGAATACATCCACTCTGTTCTTTCAAGCTTTATGTCTTGGTATTGGTGCAACCATCGTTATGGATATATGGCTGTTAATACTAAAAATATTTAAGATCCCGACTTTAAACTTTGCCTTTCTTGGACGTTGGGTGGGCTGGATATTTCAAGGAAAACTTGTCCATCATTCTATTGCTAAAAGTCCTCCAATGAAGGGGGAATATTTATTAGGCTGGATTGCTCACTATAGTGTCGGAATTATCTTTGCATTGAACTTTCTTTTAATCGTAGGTTCAGTTTGGCTCGACCACCCTCAGTTTTACTCAGCACTACTGTTTGGTTTGGTCACCGTTCTCATTCCTTTTTTTATTATGCAACCAGCTATGGGTAGTGGTTTTGCCTCATCAAAAACACCTCACCCTTTTTTGAACTGTCTGAAAAGTTTGCTGAACCATAGTGTTTTTGGCTGTGGTTTATATCTCACTGCAAAACTATTTCAAATTTAAATAAAGGGAAATTTCCATGAAAACTGTTGCCATTATTTACCATAGTCGCCAAGGCCACACCCAATTTATTGCTCAGCAAATTCAAATTGGCGTCTTGAGCCATCACAATATTAAAGCAGATTTACTCAATGCCGAGGATCTTATCGAGCGTCCAGAAATTCTTATCCAATATGATGGATTAATTTGGGGATCTCCTACTTATTTAGGTGGTGTATCTTCCAAGTTAAAACAGCTCATGGATGCAACTGGACCATTATGGAAAAAACAAAGTTTTAAAGGGAAATTAGCAGCTGGGTTTACCGTTTCATCTCTTCCTGCTGGTGATAAACAATCCACACTAATTTCAATTTTTACTTTTTGCATGCAACACGGCATGTTATGGGTAGGTAACCCAATTCTACCAGAACAGCATCAAGGTGTTGCCTATACACAAGCAGCTAACCGACTCGGTTCATGGTCAGGTTTAATGGCTCAGGCTGAACATGCTAGTAATGCAGATGGTTTTGATGAGGGAGATATTAAAACTGCTCAACAATTTGGTGAAAATTTTGCATTGACCTTAAATGCTTATCAAGGGACTTAACTCCATAGTTGAAAAAGAACGTCTGTAAGTTAAAACGTACAAAATTTGGGGTCATTAACGGATATTCAACTTAAGTATTTTTTCATAACATATAAATCATAGAGAGACAGGAAGTCTCATTGAAGAAGAATAAGAACGCAGGAAGCGGTAGTTGACAGGAGTTAGCTACATAAAGCTGAATACGAAGAAACCTCGACAGGATGTCGGGTTTTTTTCATTTCAATAATACAAAAATCTTACTTTTTGCTTGGGCTGAGCAACAGAACTTATATTGATCCAATAAATACGGCTGAATACCATCATTTCATTTGAAATTTGATTATTGGTTTTGTATTTTGCTTACCTCATCTTTAGCTCAAGATCATTTTGCACCATCACAATTACAGCGCCTTAGTCTCAAACTTTTTATTATTGCGTTGATGACAATAATGACGGGATGTACAAGTTTAGGCCCTAATAGCGGTTCATTTTCTTGGCGCTCAAGTAAGCTTTCGTCTGGCTTACAAAAAGCTTATTCCGTTCCGCCAAGTACAGCGAATCGCCTATCTCCAATGATTATTCAAAGCGCTGATAGATATAATGTTCCACCGCTTTTATTGGCAGCCGTGATCAGGCAAGAGTCTAGCTATAATAGTAATGCTCGCTCTCCCACCGGGGCTATTGGGTTAACACAAATTATTCCCAGTTATTGGCAACAAACTTGTGCTGGTAACTTGTATGATGAATCTACCAACATCCAATGTGGTGCTTATATTTTAAATCATTACTATCAGACAGCAGATAGCTGGTTCAAAGCGACAGCATATTATAATGTTGGTCCAACAGGATATGAACGAAGTTTCTGGACACGACACAAAGCAAAAAAATATGCTCGATCTGTGAAACGTCATCAGAAAACTTTAAAAAGTGCTTTATAAATTAAGATTAAATAAAAAAGCCCATTTATTAATGGGCTTTTTTATATGGTTAATTTTATTCGTCAAATAAACCTTCAAATAAAACAGAAGATAAATAGCGTTCCCCACTGTCTGGAAGAATAACAACAATTGTTTTACCTGCATTTTCAGGACGTTCTGCAATTTTAGCCGCTGCTGCCAATGCAGCACCACTTGAAATACCCACTAAAATACCTTCTTGGGTGGCACACTTTCTCGCCCATTGAATTGCTTCTTCACTACTCACTGGTAAGACTTCATCAACCAAATCTAAATCAAGATTCTTTGGAATAAAATTTGCTCCAATTCCCTGAATTTTATGCGGTGCGGGTGTAATGTTCTCACCATTTTTTGTTTGAGTAATAATTGGAGACTCAGCAGGTTCAACTGCTACTGAGTACAATGGCTTATTCTGAACTTGTTCAAAATAACGAGAAATACCCGTAATCGTACCTCCTGTACCTACACCAGCTACCAAGATATCAACTTGTCCACCTATTGCTTGCCAGATTTCTGGTCCAGTCGTATCAACATGAATTTGTGGATTAGCTGGGTTTTCAAACTGTTGTGGCAAGAAATAAACTTCTGGCTGTTCAGTTGCTAATCGTACAGCTTCATCAACTGCACCTTTCATTCCCTTCGCTGGTTCGGTTAGGACTAAATTAGCACCGAGTGCTTTTAACACTTTTCTACGCTCAAGGCTCATACTTGCAGGCATAGTTAAAGTAATGGAATAACCTTTTGCCGCCGCTACGAACGCCAATGCAATACCAGTATTACCACTGGTTGGTTCAACAATATGCATGCCTTCTTTTAGCACACCACGTTTTTCCGCATCTGCAATAAGTGCCGCTCCAATACGGCATTTCACAGAAAAAGCTGGGTTACGACTTTCTATTTTGGCTAATACGGTTGCGCCCGTTTTAATCAAACGGTTAATACGTACTAAAGGTGTATTACCAATAGCTTCGGCATTATTGGAATATACTGCGATACCTAAATTATTGGGTGTTGGGAATTGTGGATCAGTAGACATGTTATATCCTTATTAGATTTGGAATGATTCTGAATCATTATAGGCTTGTCAGTTAAACAGAAAAGTAGAAAAAGTGAAGTAAAATAAAAAATGGAATTTACATTAAAAATAAAAAGATATAAAAATAGTAAAATCAAATACTTAAAATATATAGCATCCAATCTAAAGTAAACTTTCGCTGCAGCATTAAAGCCCAGGCATAATTACTACCAAAGTTCACCTTCTCGCCAATCTGCACAAATAGTGTCCTCTTCTGAACTATTTGATAGCTGGTCTTTCATCTGAATATTTAAAGGATATAGCATAATTTCATACTCATCCGTTAGATAACTACAAGTGTTTAGTTTGATAAATAAATTTCCTTTCCAAACAGTCCATCCTAATTTTTCATAAAATGCTTCATCTTCTGGTTGTAATGCAGCAAGCCCATATTCCAGATGAGTTAATGTCTCTACTAAATATTTTAATAATTGTGATGCAATCCCCTTACCTCTCATCGTGTAACCAGTGGTCACATACTCTACATAAGCAGTTTTCACATCGGAACTACCATTTATGGTAAAAACTCTATCCGTCCATAAGGCATGCGAGACAATTTGATTGTTTAATATACCGACAACATGAATAGCTTTTTGCATAAAAGCATATTGAGTCCAAGGATCTTCATCAAAAGCAGAAAAACATAACTCAGCAATCTGATGACGTTGATTTCTATCTAGATCTTGGGCTGCGATAATTTTGAACTGCATAGATGAAAACTCAATTTGAACTATTTATAGATTAAGCAAATATTGGAATATTATGAAATTATTCTTTATTCCATTATTTTAGTTTTAATAATTCTTCAAACAATTCTTTATTGATTGATTTCTTGCTATAAAAAAACACCCCAACCTCTTTTGAGATTGGGGTGTTTAGAATAATGAGCTGGCGATGACTTACTCTCACATGGGTAATCCCACACTACCATCAGCGCTAAGAGGTTTCACTTCTGAGTTCGGGAAGGGATCAGGTGGTTCACTCTTGCTATGGTCGCCAGCACAACTGTTTATGGATACTTGCCTGGGTCTTATTTAATGCCGAAGCGTTTTCCAAATCTGTAACAGACTGGGCTGATTGAATCTTACTTTATCTGTTCATTTTAGCTAGAGGTATAACTAAATCAAGTTGTCTTGCATATTTAAGAATCGATTGATGCTTCATATACAACTGCTTGGGTGTTGTATAGTCAAGCCTCACGAGCAATTAGTATTGGTCAGCTTCACATATCACTATGCTTCCACATCCAACCTATCAACGTCCTAGTCTCGAACGGCTCTTTAGAGGACATAAAGTCCTAGGGAAATCTTATCTTGAGGTAGGCTTCCCGCTTAGATGCTTTCAGCGGTTATCCCTTCCGAACATAGCTACCCGGCGATGCGACTGGCGTCACAACCGGTACACCAGAGGTTCGTCCACTCTGGTCCTCTCGTACTAGGAGCAGATCCTCTCAAATTTCCAGCGCCCACGGTAGATAGGGACCGAACTGTCTCACGACGTTCTAAACCCAGCTCGCGTACCTCTTTAAATGGCGAACAGCCATACCCTTGGGACCTGCTTCAGCCCCAGGATGAGATGAGCCGACATCGAGGTGCCAAACACCGCCGTCGATATGAACTCTTGGGCGGTATCAGCCTGTTATCCCCAGAGTACCTTTTATCCGTTGAGCGATGGCCCTTCCATACAGAACCACCGGATCACTAAGACCTACTTTCGTACCTGCTCGACTTGTGGGTCTCGCAGTTAAGCGCGCTTTTGCCTTTATACTCTACGCGTGATTTCCGACCACGCTGAGCGCACCTTCGTACTCCTCCGTTACTCTTTAGGAGGAGACCGCCCCAGTCAAACTACCCACCAGACACGGTCCTCGTCCCGGATCACGGGACAGAGTTAGAACCTCAACATTACCAGGGTGGTATTTCAAGGACGGCTCCACTGGAACTAGCGTTCCAGCTTCAAAGCCTCCCACCTATCCTACACAAGTAAGGTCAAAGTTCAGTGTCAAGCTGCAGTAAAGGTTCACGGGGTCTTTCCGTCTAGCCGCGGGTACACTGCATCTTCACAGCGATTTCGATTTCACTGAGCCTCTGCTGGAGACAGCGCCGCCATCATTATGCCATTCGTGCAGGTCGGAACTTACCCGACAAGGAATTTCGCTACCTTAGGACCGTTATAGTTACGGCCGCCGTTTACTGGGGCTTCGATCAAGAGCTTCGCTTACGCTAACCCCATCAATTAACCTTCCAGCACCGGGCAGGCATCACACCCTATACGTCCACTTTCGTGTTTGCAGAGTGCTATGTTTTTAATAAACAGTTGCAGCGGCCTGGTTTCTGCGGCTGTCGTCAGCTCAGGAAGCGAGTTCCATCACCAACAACAGCGTACCTTCTCCCGAAGTTACGGTACCATTTTGCCTAGTTCCTTCAGCAGAGTTCTCTCAAGCGCCTTGGTCTACTCGACCTGACCACCTGTGTCGGTTTCGGGTACGATTCCTGTGTAACTGAAGCTTAGAGACTTTTCCTGGAAGCATGGCATCAACCACTTCGCTGTACAAGTACAGCTTGCTATCAGATCTCAGCATAGAGTACCCCGGATTTGCCTAAGATACATGCCTACTTCCTTTCACCTGGACAACCAACGCCAGGCTGATTTAGCCTTCTCCGTCCTCTCATCGCATTACACAGAAGTAATGGAATATTAACCATTTTCCCATCGACTACGCCTTTCGGCCTCGCCTTAGGGGTCGACTCACCCAGCCCCGATTAACGTTGGACTGGAACCCTTGGTCTTTCGGCGAACGGGTTTTTCACCCGTTTTGTCGTTACTCACGTCAGCATTCGCACTTCTGATACCTCCAGCATGCTTCTCAACACACCTTCATCGGCTTACAGAACGCTCCCCTACCACGTATACAAAGTATACATCCGCAGCTTCGGCACATAGTTTTAGCCCCGTTACATCTTCCGCGCAGGCCGACTCGACTAGTGAGCTATTACGCTTTCTTTAAAGGGTGGCTGCTTCTAAGCCAACCTCCTAGCTGTCTATGCCTTCCCACATCGTTTCCCACTTAACTATGATTTTGGGGCCTTAGCTGGCGGTCTGGATTGTTTTCCTCTTGACTACGGACGTTAGCACCCGCAGTCTGTCTCCCGGATAGTACTCATAGGTATTCGGAGTTTGCATCGGTTTGGTAAGTCGGGATGACCCCCTAGCCGAAACAGTGCTCTACCCCCTATGGTATTCGTCCGAGGCGCTACCTAAATAGCTTTCGGGGAGAACCAGCTATCACCAGGCTTGATTAGCCTTTCACCCCTATCCACAAGTCATCCCCTGGCTTTTCAACGACAGTGGGTTCGGTCCTCCAGTTAGTGTTACCCAACCTTCAACCTGCTCATGGATAGATCGCCTGGTTTCGGGTCTATACCCAGCAACTAAACGCCCTATTAAGACTCGATTTCTCTACGGCTCCCCTATACGGTTAACCTCGCTACTGAATATAAGTCGCTGACCCATTATACAAAAGGTACGCAGTCACACCACGAAGGTGCTCCCACTGCTTGTATGCATGCGGTTTCAGGATCTATTTCACTCCCCTCACAGGGGTTCTTTTCGCCTTTCCCTCACGGTACTGGTTCACTATCGGTCAGTCAGGAGTATTTAGCCTTGGAGGATGGTCCCCCATATTCAGACAAGGTTTCACGTGCCTCGCCCTACTCGTCATCATTATGTGTGCCCTTTCGTGTACGGGAATATCACCCTCTACGTTCGCACTTCCCAGAGCGTTCCACTAAAACACACATAACTTAATGGGCTGATCCCCGTTCGCTCGCCGCTACTGAGGGAATCTCAATTGATTTCTTTTCCTAAGGGTACTGAGATGTTTCACTTCCCCTCGTTCGCCTTGCAACACTATGTATTCATGTTGCAATACCTACCTTAAAGTAGGTGGGTTCCCCCATTCAGACATCTCCGGATCAAAGGATATTTGCCGCCTCCCCGGAGCTTTTCGCAGGCTATCACGTCTTTCATCGCCTCTGACTGCCAAGGCATCCACCACATGCACTTAATTACTTGACTATACAACCCCAAACAGTCGATGTTACCTACAAGTTAGTAACTTCAACATTTCAGTTTAGAGCACTGTGCACTTAAGCACCGTACAGCTTCAATCTAAATTCACATACCAAAACGCTTGATTCAGTTAATTTGCTAGTTCTCAATTCATCTAGATTAATCGCTTAACCTAAACTCTTGAGTGAACAATTTATTTCAGACTCAATTTTGCCAATCTGTTAATGAGTTAATGTGTCTTCGTCAGATCACACTAATTACCGTGATAATGAAATCACAGAAGTTAATAAACCAAGATCTTAATCTTTATTTACTAATTTCTGTAATCCGAACTTATCTTAAGTTCTGGTGGAGACTAGGAGAGTCGAACTCCTGACCTCCTGCGTGCAAAGCAGGCGCTCTACCAACTAAGCTAAGTCCCCAGCTTACATCATCAATCATGTATCTTTTATCTATAACTTCAACCAGTCAAAGTCATGGTGGGTCTGACAAGACTTGAACTTGTGACCCCACGCTTATCAAGCGTGTGCTCTAACCAACTGAGCTACAGACCCTCAGATACATCTATGAAGAACAACTTGTTGTGGATTCTTACCAATCGTCAATCTTTCGTTAAGGAGGTGATCCAGCCGCAGGTTCCCCTACGGCTACCTTGTTACGACTTCACCCCAGTCATCGGCCACACCGTGGTAACCGCCCTCTTTGCAGTTAGGCTAGCTACTTCTGGTGCAACAAACTCCCATGGTGTGACGGGCGGTGTGTACAAGGCCCGGGAACGTATTCACCGCGGCATTCTGATCCGCGATTACTAGCGATTCCGACTTCATGGAGTCGAGTTGCAGACTCCAATCCGGACTACGATCGGCTTTTTGAGATTAGCATCACATCGCTGTGTAGCAACCCTTTGTACCGACCATTGTAGCACGTGTGTAGCCCTGGCCGTAAGGGCCATGATGACTTGACGTCGTCCCCGCCTTCCTCCAGTTTGTCACTGGCAGTATCCTTAAAGTTCCCATCCGAAATGCTGGCAAGTAAGGAAAAGGGTTGCGCTCGTTGCGGGACTTAACCCAACATCTCACGACACGAGCTGACGACAGCCATGCAGCACCTGTATCTAGATTCCCGAAGGCACCAATCCATCTCTGGAAAGTTTCTAGTATGTCAAGGCCAGGTAAGGTTCTTCGCGTTGCATCGAATTAAACCACATGCTCCACCGCTTGTGCGGGCCCCCGTCAATTCATTTGAGTTTTAGTCTTGCGACCGTACTCCCCAGGCGGTCTACTTATCGCGTTAGCTGCGCCACTAAAGCCTCAAAGGCCCCAACGGCTAGTAGACATCGTTTACGGCATGGACTACCAGGGTATCTAATCCTGTTTGCTCCCCATGCTTTCGTACCTCAGCGTCAGTATTAGGCCAGATGGCTGCCTTCGCCATCGGTATTCCTCCAGATCTCTACGCATTTCACCGCTACACCTGGAATTCTACCATCCTCTCCCATACTCTAGCTCACCAGTATCGAATGCAATTCCCAAGTTAAGCTCGGGGATTTCACATCCGACTTAATAAGCCGCCTACGCACGCTTTACGCCCAGTAAATCCGATTAACGCTCGCACCCTCTGTATTACCGCGGCTGCTGGCACAGAGTTAGCCGGTGCTTATTCTGCGAGTAACGTCCACTATCTCTAGGTATTAACTAAAGTAGCCTCCTCCTCGCTTAAAGTGCTTTACAACCATAAGGCCTTCTTCACACACGCGGCATGGCTGGATCAGGGTTCCCCCATTGTCCAATATTCCCCACTGCTGCCTCCCGTAGGAGTCTGGGCCGTGTCTCAGTCCCAGTGTGGCGGATCATCCTCTCAGACCCGCTACAGATCGTCGCCTTGGTAGGCCTTTACCCCACCAACTAGCTAATCCGACTTAGGCTCATCTATTAGCGCAAGGTCCGAAGATCCCCTGCTTTCTCCCGTAGGACGTATGCGGTATTAGCATCCCTTTCGAGATGTTGTCCCCCACTAATAGGCAGATTCCTAAGCATTACTCACCCGTCCGCCGCTAGGTCCGGTAGCAAGCTACCTTCCCCCGCTCGACTTGCATGTGTTAAGCCTGCCGCCAGCGTTCAATCTGAGCCATGATCAAACTCTTCAGTTAAAATCATTTTGTACCTTATTTATAGACAAGGTACCAATTCTGGCTCATCAATTACTGACTTAAATTTCGCTCAAATAAACTTCGAGTAATTTAAACCAATCAATCAATGAAAATTATTTCGATTAATCAATCAGTAAAAATCCACACAAGTTGTTCTTCAATTCTCTTAATGATCTTCTTACTGGTTCGTCACCAGCAAGCTAGGTCGGCTATATTACTCTTAATCTCTTAAAAGTCAACAGGTAATTTCGATATTTTTAAAACTTAGTCTCTAAACCAACTTACCATCAAACTCATCGCTTAAAGCAACCAATCTAATCACAAGTAACTGTTTTTCAACAAGTTTCTATCTGCATCACCGCCGATGGATGTGCATTATAGACCATTAATATCCCTTTGCAAGCGAAAATTAAAATTTAATGACTCGAGCGTTTATTTTTAAATCAACACCAATATTAAGACTTTGTTTTATATCAATAATTATTTTAATTTTTTATTTTTGACTTAAATAAGCCAGTATCATGCTCGATAATTCTCGCTTAAGTTGTTGTTCTGAGATAAGAAAATTGTTTTGGCTTACATAACGCATCATCGTAAAAAGCGTACTATTAATAATTACAAAGGACTTATGCTTCACCTGTTCGAAGTCCCATTGATGAGGATTTCTACTGAATGTATATAACCCTACTTCAAAAAAATGCTTTTCTAAAATCTGAGCAGCTTGCGAATGACTATAGCCATGCCAATGCTTCAACACTTCTATAAAAAATCCATGATCGGCTTTTAATGCATTAAATCCCAACTCTATTGCTAAGGGAATGAGCAGCTCTAAAGGAATGTTTCCTTCCTGTATAACTAATTCTTTAAGTTGTTGCCCCAATAATTCGCTTTTACGGCGCAATAGTTCTTCTATGATTTGATCTTTATTCTCAAAGTATTGGTAAATCGACCCAACACTTACTCCAGATTTCTCTGCAATTTTAGGTGTCGTCGTATGTAGTAATCCATACTGGGCGATACACTGCTGTGTCGCCTCTAAAATATGATCAACAATAATTTTTGAACGCTGTTGCTGTGGGGCTTTTCTCATCGTTTTTTATTCGTTAAATGCGAATTGAATGCGAATAATTATTCATATTAGCCTATTTATTGTTCAGTTCAATAAGTAAGTAACGATATGCAAATGATTAGCCCGACTCGACTTGCTTCTTTTAATGACATGCAAGACAGTAATTTCTTTACTCAGTTTTTAAATATCTGTTGTGAAAAACCAGTACAACCAAGCTATACGGAATATGTGTCTTTACAACATGCCCTTTATGAAGGGGATATTGAAATGGACAAGGTGATTGATTGGATTATGCAAAATCCCAAAGATCACCGAATAATTTTTGAGAAGATATTATTTCAAGGCCGTGATGAACTCTCTGAGCCTATACCTACTGAGTTAGAGAATTTCTTTAATTACATTGAACAAAAGCCTGAATGGTTAGATCAGCGCCAAATCGATGAGGCTGTTAAATTTACCCATCGTTTAGGAATAAATAATGGTTTTATTCTTAGAGATTTATCCTTAATGGCGGGATATTTATATCCGGGATTTAATCAACCCCTAATTTTAACGGGTGCATTAAAGAAAGAAGCGGGAACACGTTTAGCAGAAACCACAAAATGGTGGGTGGATATTACTGAACCCCAAGGGCTTTCTCGTTTGAGTGCAGGTTTTACGTCAACGATTTATGTTCGCTTTATTCATGCACTCGTTCGCCGGCAATTAAAAAAGTCTGACCGTTGGGATAGTGAGGTTTGGGGAATTCCTCTTAATCAATTTGATTTAGCAATGACTAATTTGGCTTTTAGCAGTGTCGTTTTACTCGGTATTAGAGCTTTAGGTATATGGCCAACAAAACAAGAGGCAAAGAGTTTTTTACATTTCTGGCGTTATGTTGGTTGGTTAATGGGTATTGATGAAAAATGGCTTATTCAGTCTGAACCTGAGGGTTGGAGGTTACTTTACTGGATGCAGTTTGCTCATCCTCGCTCCGATCACAGCAGTATTGAATTAGGATTGAGCTTGTCGAAAGAACCTTTTGAGAGAAAATATCTGCATTTACGCTCTTTACAGCAGAAACTTGCTTATCGACAACATTTAGAACTTACCCAATTTTTTATTGGTAAGAAAAGAATGAAACTACTCGGATTGCCTCAGCAATCTGCCTCATGGTTTGCTTATTATTTAATTGTGCGTAATTTACTACTTTATAATGGCGCAAAGCTTTCACCAAAAGTTGAAAAGTTTTTATCTAAATCAGGCCGTAATATACAAAAACTTGGCTTAACGCTTTATCAGAATCAAGGTAAGGCAAAAACCTTAGCAAGTATGCATCAATAATTCTGGAATCTAAAAAAGCAAAAAATGGAAGCCCGTTATCCAGACTTCCATTTTCAACTATTAAGAACCTTATTGAGCTGATGAACTATGCATTTCAGCGTGATTCATTTGCTCATGTGACTCCATCATCTGCTTCTTTTTTTGACTTGGCATGTAGTCAGGCTCATTGTTGATGGCCAAGTAAAAAATAATCATAAACAATACACTCAAGATAGAAGCCACAATAAGTAACTTCCATCCCCACCAAGACTGTTCAGGCGATAATTTATTAGTCATTTCATTTCTCTCATTAAATTAATATTTTCAGTTCATTTACTACGGCTTATTAAAACTTCATGCTCATACGAACCCAGTAATTTCTTCCGATATTGTTGAACTGCTCTTCGCTCGCAAATCCGAAGCCTGCACTACCCGCTTTATTTAAGTGTTCGGTATAGGTCTTATCTAATACGTTATCGATGCCAACTGAGACATCAATATCTTTACGAAGGTTATAACTTCCGTTTAAAGAAAGTGTTGAGAAACCTTTACTTGGTTTTAAGTCATATCCCACGATATTACCTTGATGTAGACTCACACGGTTTTGCTCAGCCACAGCTCGCCACAACAGACCAAAATTATATTTGTCGGCCACATAGCGAATATTTAAACGACCTTCTAAAGGTGAAATTTGAGGTAGTGGTTTGTCATCTGTAGTGTTTTTACCCCATGCATACATCGCACTCAAATCTGCTTGAATATGGTCGGTAAATTGATATCCAATACCCGCTTCCGCACCAGCAATGGTTGCATCGACATTTTTAGCACCCGCAGTAATCCCATGGCTCATACCATGTCCATCCATTCCCATACTTGGGTGATGGTGATAACTCATTAAAATGTAATCATCTACTAAGCCTGCGTAAGCAGAAGCCCATGTACTTAAAGCTCCATGTTGCTGCTGGAAGCCCATATCTAACTGTAATGTTTTCTCAGGATTCACACCGTTAAAAGTATTGGTTGAGCCAGCATTACCATGTATAGGCGAGAAAAGCTCCCAATAATCAGGCATACGCTCTACATAACCTAAACCGATATAGCTTTTTAGCTCATGCTCAGGATGTTGATTTTCCCAGCGAACAAATGCGCTCGGTAAAGTCTTTTCAAGCTTCGTATTAAAATCTTTTGATTTGGCGCGTTCGTCTTCAACTGTGACTCGATCTAAACGCACACCTGTGACCAGTTTGTTGAAATCGTTCCATTGATAGCCGAGTTCACCAAAAGCTCCGTATGAATGAAAGATCATATCCGTTACGCGAGGTTGGTTGAGGTAGTTACTCCTCATACTACTGCGTGAGCTGTGTTTATTATTTTGAGTATCTACACCCGATATAAAGCTCCATTGACTCCACTCATTAGTCATCGCTAAACGTGCGTTCAATGTACGGCGTGCAACATTTGATGCCATTGGCATGGACATACCATCTTGTGGATTAAATTCACGCAAGCTGAAATTATCCATGACGTGGTCGTTATAGCTATAGTTCACCTGCCCTTCGATTTTCTTGATCACATCAGTGATATTTTTCTTTTCAAAACGAAGCCCTAAACTTTCACGCGCAAACTGAGAACCATCCATTGAACGTCCAGCATAAAGCGATTCACCATCAGATTTCCCACCCGTGATTTCGACCCACGTGTTTTCATCTGGAGTAAAGCCAAGCGCTACATCAACATTCCACTTTTTCCATGCTGATGGAACTGTATTGCCATCACCATCTTGATAACTATTCGATTCTGAACGGTTGGCATTTAAACGGATATATTTTTTCTCATCGCCAACAGCCGCTTCAATATTATGGTCAATACGCCCATATGAACCTAGCAAGACACTCGCTTGACCGCGATAGGGTTTTTCAGAAGTAAGCTTTTCAGGCTGACGTTCAAATAGAACTGTTGCAGCTGAACCAGTATTGGCATATTGAACCGTTTGTGGTCCCTTAATCACAGAAATCCGGTCATAACTTTCTGGTGAAATATAAGAAGTTGGAGCATCCATTCGGTTTGGGCAGGCACCCAAGTTCTCTGTGCCATCCGTTAGAATTTTAATACGTGAACCAAACATACCTCGGAATGTCACATCACCATTTGTTCCACCGCTTTGAATTGAATTAAAACCCATAATACTTTGCAGATAGTCTGCGCCATCCGTGGCAGGGACTGGCTGAATCGGTTGCTTTGGATCTGCGTGTACGATCAGACCATTTGCATCATTGCCTTGCTGTGCTGTAACAACAATAGGTGCTAATGAATGAAGTGTGTTGGTTTCGGCATCATTTTTTTCTGATTCGGCAAACACTAGACCCGAATGAGAGACAGCAAGCATCGCAACCCATAAAGGTTGTAGTAAAAATTTAGAATGTGGCATTTTTTATACGCTCTAAAACATAAATAAAGTGATATCGAAGTCAGTTAAGACCCCAACAAAAATTGCTTTTATTTATGCAAATAGAGGCGGCGCACGTCCTTGCGGGAGTAGGAAAAGTCGCTGTAGCGCAAAGTAAACATGCCGGAAAGCTTGTTGATACGCGACTAAGCGAACTTGTATACGAACAAGCACCTCTTTTACGCCAAATTCAGGTGGTAAAACCAAATTGGCATAAACGGTACAATATTGACACTGATGGTTTGCATCATGGTGATCATGATGGTCAGGTACTTGCGCCTGTTCGATATGATGCTGGTGATGTGAATGGTGCATGGCATGTGACATGGCTTCCGTCTGTGCTTTTGGTTTAAGCAAAGCACGGGTAATAGTTTCACAGACCGGAGCAATTTGATATTGCTTCGGTAATAGCGGCTGTAGAAATACCGCAATCTGTAAAAATACTGCTGCACAGGCAAGCAGCAAACCACTACGAAAAACCAAAAATCACATCCACACTATATTGGTGTTTGAAAAATATTAACGTTTTACCGCAACTTTTTCACGTTCGCGTTGGCGAACAATTTTTTCGACTTTTTCACGTGCACGCTGACGCTTAAGTGGTGACAAATAATCCACAAACAATTTGCCATTTAAGTGATCCATTTCATGTTGGATACAAACAGCGAGAAGTCCGTCAGCTTCTATCTCAAATGCTTGACCTTCAAGGTTAATTGCCTCAATTTTCACGCGTGACGGGCGATCAACTTTGTCGTATATTTGTGGCACTGATAGACAGCCTTCTTCGTACGGCTGCGTCTCTTCAGTCAGCGGAGTTACTTTGGGGTTAATGAAAACCATAGGTTCATCTTTAGATTCAGACAAATCCATGACGATAAGCTGAATATGACGATCGACCTGAGAAGCTGCTAAACCGATACCTGGTGCCGCATACATGGTTTCAAACATATCTGCTGCAAGTTGACGAATTTCATCAGTAACTTCTTCAACGGGCTTAGCAATGGTACGAAGACGGGGATCAGGAAAACTTAAAATAGGTAATAAGGCCATACTGTCGTCCTCACTTATGCCATTGATTGAAAAACCAAATGAAGGAAATACTTCATCGAAAAATTGTGTGTAAGCCGCCCATTATAACGCAACTGCACACATAATTTTTAGGAATTATCATAATGAAAAAGGTTTTTAACGGCATGGTTAATTTTCATGCCTTGGGGATAAAGAAGCATTTACTTGCCTTGGCGCTCTGTACAGGTGTCGCAATCGGTACGATAGCAGAGGTTCATGCAACCAGTCCGAACCATAATCCACCCTCACTTAAAAGTAATGCACCCAATGTATATGTTGTAAAACGTGGGGATACTTTATGGGATATTTCAGGACATTTTCTAAATAAACCATGGCGTTGGCCTGAAATCTGGGCGAGCAACCAACATGTTAAAAATCCACACTGGATCTATCCGGGTGACCGATTACTATTATGTAGCCTAGATGGGCGTCCTTTAGTCGGTAAAGATGAGGGCGATGGTTGTGTCGGTATTATTCGCCGCTATACAGGTCAAACCACAAACCTACAACCACAAGTTCGCGTCGAAGCATTAAATAATAGCGTTCCAGTTATTCCACTTGAACATATTAAACAGTGGTTAGAGAACAGTACTATTTTACCAGCCGATTCAATTACCAACACACCTTATATTGTTGGTACCGCCGATCAACGTGTACTTGCAGGAAAAGGCCAGACTATTTATGCACGAGGACAAGGCTTAATTAATGGGCAGCGTTATGCAGTCTACCGAGAAGGTGAACCTTACTATTTCACAGACAATAAAGGTAAAAAGCATAGTTTAGGGATTGAACTACTACAGGTTGCTTCAGGTGTTGCGGTATCTTCTGAAAAAGATATTACTACATTAGAACTAACAGATAGTTATAACGCTGAAGTACGTCGTGGCGATCGTGTTATGCCTGAAGAACAAGCTACTTTGCCAACATTATTTTACCCAGTAGATGCGAAGCAAGTGACGGATGGTGGCAAGATTATTCGTGTCATGGGCTCAATTGGTAGAGCTGCAAAAAATAGTGTAGTGACTTTGGATCGCGGTACAACTCAGGGCATTCAAGTAGGTCAAGTTTTTGATATTACTCAACAAGGTGAATCAATTCGCGACCCTAAAACCAAAGAAGTGATTCAACTTCCTGGCCAACAAATTGGCAGTCTAATGGTTTTTAGAACTTTTGATCAGCTAAGTTATGCTTTTGTTTTAGAGAGCGATTTACCAATTAAGGTTGGTTCAAGCATTCAGCCACCTCAATTTAATGATTAATGCTGGATGTACCTTTTACAATGCTCACTCAACTTTCTTCACACCACTACCACACACTTAAAGTGTGGTATTTGGTGCAGCACTCTTTAGTCAGCTTTAAAAAAATTATTGATTATTTTGGAAATTGTGAAAAAGCCACTCAACCTGATTGTTTAGCAAAGTGGTCCTCTCTGGGGCTACATGCTAATCACTTAAAGCGTGTAAACGAATTTCAAACGCCCCAAGGTCAAGCGCAGTTTGAACAACTTGTACAACAAGTTCGTCAGCATACGGATTTTATTTTAACGCCGGATGACTCTGGCTATCCCACTCAATTACTTCCTTATACAGATCACCCACCTATTATTTTTGGGAAAGGTCAAGCGCAAGCTTTATTGCAACCTCAAATTGCGATTGTCGGTAGCCGAAAGCCAAGCCCACATGGACGACAGGTCGCTTATGATTTTGCCTATTACTTAAGTGAAAAGGGCTTTTTCATTAGTAGCGGTCTGGCTTATGGCATTGATGAAGCCGCTCATCAAGGTGCATCTACTCATCAACGTACCATTGCAGTGACGGGTACGGGCTTAGACACTACTTATCCAGCTCAAAATAAAAAACTTGCAGAACATATTTTGGCTAAAAACGGCGCCATTATTACTGAGTTTTTACCGGGTACACCACCATTACAACAACATTTTCCACGGAGAAACCGAATTGTCAGCGGTTTGAGTTTAGGCGTTTTGGTGGTAGAAGCGACATTAAAAAGCGGCTCACTCATCACGGCCAATAAAGCTGCTGAACAAGGTAAAACCGTATTCGCGATTCCGGGTCATATTTATAGCGAGTTTCATCAAGGATGCCATCAACTTATCCGTGAAGGTGCAATTTTAATCGACCATCCTGAACAGATTATTGAGGATCTTGCTTTACCAACCCAATGGCAAAGTCAGCAACAAAATCAAACGGAAGAAGCTAATACGAATACTCCAGAAATTCCTGAGCATTTGATTGACCTTTATCAGTCTTTAGACTGGGTGGGACAAAATATTGACCAGCTTGTAGTTCACCATAATATTCCAGTTTCTGAACTGACCTCTTCACTAATGGAACTAGAACTACTCGGTTTATGTATGCAACAATCAGGGCTGTATTTACGTTGTCGTTCTTAGTATTAGAGCGCACAATAGCGATTCTGTTTGATTGAAAGGAAAGAATTACCATGATTACGACCTCAGTGACCGAAGCAGCCGAATGTTTACAACAAGGTCAAGTTTTGGCATATCCAACTGAGGCAGTCTGGGGACTAGGCTGTGATCCATTTAATGAACAAGCTTTTCAAAAAATTCTTGAATTGAAACAGCGCCCTATTGAAAAGGGCGTCATTTTATTGGCTGGACATATTAGTCAAGTAGAACATCTACTAACTTCCTTACCGCAAACTACTCAGCAAGAAATTATTGATTGCTGGACAAACCATCAACCCTCAGAAAGAGCCACAACTTGGCTATTACCTGCTGATCAACACATCCCCTCATGGATTAAAGGCGAGCATCCTCTTGTTGCAGTACGTGTAACGACACATCCTTTATGTGTCGCTTTATGCAATGCTTTTCATGGTTTTATTGTATCGACGAGTGCCAACCCTAGTGGACAAGAACCTGCACATTCTTTACAAGATGCCTGCCAATACTTTGGTTCACAATTAAACTATCTCAATGGTGATTTAGGCCAAAGCCAACAGCCAAGCCGCATCATTAACGCCTTAACTGGTGAAGTGATACGTCCTTAATTCCAGACAAAAAAAAGCTCAGTTATATAGGGATAACTGAGCATAAAAAAGGATGGGTATATACCACATCCAGAGGGTTTGGATATCTCTGGAACGAAAGAAAAATTGCTTAAAAGAGCATCTTTCGTAGTGGTCGCTATTATGTGGCAAGAGACTTAATGTGAGAAATATATTATTTCTCTAAAAAAAGCATGAAAAGTGTAGGGAATTTGGCGTTTTTAGCAGTTGAATTAAAATTATATTAATATTTTTATTGGCCTTTTTTAATATTTATGTTACACAATCTTTTCATAAATATATTTATAAATCATATAGAAAAGCTTAGATTGATAAAAAACTGGCATATTTTCATCACTTTTTTTAAAAATATGCCATAGTTTTTTTATGATTCTTAATTTTGCTCTGGCAAAAGATCTGATTTTTTAGAATTAACCTTCTTTTGTGCCATGATAATGCCCACCAGAATCATAATTCCGCCGAAGGTGTGATATATGGTCCATTGTTCAGATAACCAGATACTTGCAATAATGGCGGTGAACACTGGCACAAGATTCATAAAGATACTGGTTCTATTTGGCCCAAGTTGTTGTACGGCTAACATCCAAACTAGCGGCGCAATGAGTGAAGCAAATACACCGGCATAAATTGCACTTGGCGCATTTTGTGCATTTAAGGCATCCAGACCAAACCAGAAAATTAAAGGAAGATGGAACAGCACGGAAAACCCAATCTGAACGTATAAGCTTGTCATAATTGGAAGTGGGAGCTGCCATTTCTTTAAGAAAACTCCATAAAATGCATAGAAGAATACGGCAATAATCATCAATGCATCGCCAAGGTGCCCGCCACCACTTAAAAGCTTATTAATATTTCCTTGGGACATAACGTATAGCAGACCAGCAAAAGACAAAATACTGCCAAAAACTGCAAAGCGATTAGGCACATCTTTTAAAATGGCAAGCGAAACAAAGATCGTAAAGATGGGAATAAATGCATTCACAATCCCCATATTGGTTGCACTAGTATAATGGGCAGCCGTATAAGCTAAGCCTTGATAAAGCACCATCCCAAATGCACTTAACACAGCAAGCTTAGGTAAATATGGTATTACTAGTCGTCTTTGTCTCCAAACAGACAAAAACATAAATGGAGTCAAAATAATAAAAGCGATTAACCACCGATAAAAGCTAATACTTACCGGAGAAATATAGTCCGAGACATAGCGGGTGACTACAATATTTAAAGACCAAATCAGTACTGCCAGAATGGGAAAAATAAATGCCCATTTGTGATATTTCATGACCTGACTCATAGTAATACACCAACTACAAAAGAGACTTTATTTTGAAGAATGTCTTAATAAATTGAAATATCGTATTTCCGACATTGATATTGAACTTAAGACATCATTTATTTTTTAAAATAATGTCCAAGCTTTCATGGCATGTTCTACCACTTTATGTAATTGTTCGGTATTTGCACCATCTCTGGCCTGAATGGTAAGCCCCTGAATAACAGTCGCATAAAAATCAGTCATTTCTTGTAGAGGGGCACTAATAGGCAAGTCGCCCTGTTCTACACCTTGTTCGAGACGTTTTAATAATTTTTCTTTGGTCTTTATTCGCTTATCTAAAAGATTTTGCTGTACCTCTTGTGTGGCATCAGAACAGTTCATAGCAGCAACTACCAACATACAACCTGCTGGCTTATTGGGTTGAACCAATCGTTTTACATTGTCATAAAGATATAACTCAAAAGCGATTTTTGCAGTTTTTGCTTCTAAAAATATCGTTTCAATAGGGCATGCTTCATGAGCGAGATAGTAGTCAATACTTTTGTAAAACAAACCTGCCTTATCGCCAAAAGCACTATATAGGCTCGGCGCTGTAATTTCTAAAGCATGTGTTAAATCACTAATAGAGGTGGCTTCATAGCCATGTTCCCAAAAAAGTAACATAGCTTTCTCTAACACTTGCTGCTCATCAAAGCATTTAGGACGTCCACGCTTCTTTTTTAACGTGTCCTCATTAACAAGATCTGTTTCATGCCTATTTGTCATAAAGATCACATCTATTTTTATAACAATCGTTATTAAATTAATTGACGTTCAATTTTTTATCAACTATTTTATTTTCATAATGATCGTTAGTTAATTATAAATTTGCCTTTCTTCACTTCGAATTTAGCAAAGTAAGGATTTCTTTATGGACCAATCTACTACCTCTAAAGCACGACCCATGACTTCCACACAAGGGAGCTGGTTTGCTATTTTGGCTGTTGCCATCGCAGCCTTTGCCTTGGTAACGAGTGAATTTTTACCTGTTGGTGTCTTAAATAGCGTTGCAGCCGATTTACACATTTCTGTAGGTACAGCAGGTCTTATTATTACAGTACCCGGCATTATGGCAGCGATTGCAGCCCCACTATTACCCGTTTCAGTAAAGCAACTCGACCGCCGTTATGTGCTTATTTTACTGACTGCTATTATGGTGATTGCCAATACCATTACGGCTTTTGCAGAAAACTTTCATGTTCTATTGTTGAGCCGTTTGATTTTAGGGATTTCAATTGGTGGCTTCTGGGCAACAGCAATTGCCTTAAGCGGTAAGCTAGCACCTGCAAATTTACCTATTGCCAAAGCAACTGCTGTAGTAATGGCTGGTGTAACTTTCGCCACTGTACTAGGTGTACCGATTGGAACATGGTTAAGTGAGTTTTATGGGTGGCGCAGTGCCTTTGGAATTACAGCTGCTATCGGTCTTGTTGTATTAGTGCTTCAGCTTATTTTCTTACCAAAACTTTTACCAGAGTCAGCAATACATATTCGTGATTTACCTGCATTATTACGCACACCTAAAGCACGTAGCGGCATGCTTATTGTTTTATTAATTGGGCTTGCTCACTTCTGTGCATATAGTTATTTAGCCCCTTTCTTTAAAAATGTAGCCGGGTTTAATGGGACAACTATTAGCTCATTATTATTGCTTTATGGAATAGCTGGTATTTTTGGAAATGCATTTGCAGGGTACAGTGGTAATTTAAATGTTCGGTATACCTTAGCTTTCGTTGGAACATGTTTTGCCATTGTATTCTTTGGCTTCCCAATCTTTGCTATCCATGAGTTTGGTGCCATTGTCCTTACTGCATTATGGGGCTTCGCATTTGGCGCATTCCCTACCTCTGCCAATATTTGGATGTTTGTACACGCACCTCATGCTGTAGAAAAAGGTATGCCGCTTTTTGTTGGTATGTTCCAAGTCATGATTGCTACAGGATCATTATTAGGTGGTTATGTAGTTGATCATTTTAATGAAAATACTTTAATTTATGGGGTATTAAGCTTCGTTGCCTTAGCTTTAATTAGTACATTTACCTTAGCCAAAGGTTTAAACAATCCCAAAGCAACATGTGAAAATTAGAATATTACTTAGAGTAGACCCATGAAAAATGAGGACCAACAATTTTCTTTATTAGAGAGTATAGAAGTTCATGAATTTCTATACGAAAAAGAAGATATTGTTCGTCCTCATGCTTCACTATGGGGAGATTTTAATTTTAGTTTAAATGGTATTTTAGAAATACAGGTAGAAGAGCAAATATACTTGTCTCCTCCAAGCTATGGGCTTTGGATTCCCCCTCAAACGGTTCATCAATCTACCCATATCGATCATGAAATTCATTATATCTGCATTCGTTTACACCCTCGGCTTTGCTCTATTTTAGGAGATATCTGCCGATGCTTTAGTATTCAGCCCTTTTTTCGGACCTTAGTTTTACAAATATTGGAACAGCAAAAACAAACGGAAAAGCCTGAATATTTAGAACATCTTTTACAGGTTTTATTCGATCAATTACAACAAGCACCCGCCTATTCTCATTATTTACCACAAACACGGCATCCTGTTTTACTACCAATTTTAGAAAAGCTTTCAGATCCATTACTTTTTAATCTCTCTTTACAGCAGTTACTTCAGAACTTTTCTGTCAGTGATCGTCATTTATTACGCTTAAGCCAACAAGAACTACAACTTTCACTATCCGAATGGCGTAATCGAGCCAAAATTGTTTACGCCATTCATCAGATCCGTCAAGGAACACCGATTAAACGCCTAGCATACGATTTAGGTTATCAACACAGCTCAAGTTTTATCGAATTTTTTAAAAGATATACAGGCCAAACACCTGTTCAAATCAGAAATAATTAGATAGTAAAACTGCTTTTGTATATCTTTTTATTTTTTGAACACGAATATTATTGCACTACTCAAGAATAGCAGTTAAAACAAATGCGTTACTTGATATCAATTACAATCTTCAGGAAAGACTCATGACTCAATCTGTATATCATATTCCAGTAAAAGCTATTTCAGGCGAAACGGTTGACCTTGACCAATATAAAGGGAAAGTTTTATTAATCGTAAACACAGCGTCTAAATGTGGTTTAACTCCACAATACGAAGGTTTAGAAAAGCTGTATCAAGCAAAGAAAGATCAAGGTCTTGAAATCTTAGGCTTCCCTGCAAACAACTTTAAAGAACAAGAGCCTGGTTCGGATGAAGAAATTCAACAGTTCTGCTCATTAAACTACGATGTTCATTTCCCACTTTTCTCTAAAATCTCTGTAGCTGGCGAAGATAAACATCCACTTTATCAAGTGCTAACAACAGCTCAACCAGAACGTATTGGAGAAGGTCCTTTTCGTGAGCGCTTAGAAGGTTTAGGTATTCCTACTAACCCGGCCCCTGAAGTGTTATGGAACTTCGAGAAATTCCTAGTAAATAAAATGGTGAAGTTGTTGCGCGTTTTGCTCCTAACTTAACAGCAGACGATGAACAAATTGTAAAAGCAGTTGAAGCGGAATTAGCTAAATAATTTTTGCATCAAACTAATAAAAGGAGTGCTATAGCACTCCTTTTTTATTGTCTACTCAAAATGTTGTTCATTTGCAACAATACCTTATTTCTACATATTTTATGCATATAGTACCTACTTGCTTCAGTTGGTATTGTTTGTAGTTATGAAAAAAGTTTTACAAGGTGCATTTTTCCCATTTGTGATTTTTGCTTCAGGTATGTTGTTACTTGGATGTGATCAGGCACAAGACCATGCAAAGGAACAAGAATCCGTTCAGACTAACGATCAAATATCAGAACAAGCTGATGACTCTCAACAAGAAATCACAGCTACACAAAATAAAACTGAATTAAAAAATGGTAATGTTTTTTATATCGTTCGTGATGCCGCTAACTTACAGTTAAAGGCTGGCGACTATATCGAAAAGCTCAAGGACACTCAACTTGACGTTGAACAAGCCATTCAAGATAAAGATCAGCATGAGCTAAAAACAACTGTGACGACTTTGAAAGCACAGTTAGAAGGTTTAAACCAAGCTTTGCTTGGTTTAGATATCAGAAGTCAGGAAGTTGAAAATATCCGTCAAAGCCTACTACAGGCAAACCAGCAAGCTTTAAGCATGCCTTTATTAAATGGGAAATTAGAGCAAATTAATTTCGACCAAATTGAAAAGCAACTTAATACCATCCAAATGGATATGGTCAAGCTCGCTGCTATGATTATGGCAGGAGATGAAAAATCAGATTCAAAAACTGATTCTTAATTTTCTTTTTAGCAATAAAAAAAGCCACCTTTCGGTGGCTTTTTCAATCTCGAACCGCGTCTTATTGAGCGCGGTTTTTGATTTTACGGATAGTTTCAAGCTGTGCAGCGGTTTCTGCCAAGGCAGCCAACGCAGCAGCTGAGTCCAAATCACTCTTTTGGTTTGCAAGCAATTGTTCAGCATTTTTACGTGCTTCTAAAATTGCAGCTTCATCCAAATTGTCAGCGCGGATTGCAGTATCTGCAAGAACCGTCACAACATGAGGTTGAACTTCTAAAACACCGCCAGATACATAGACGATTTCTTCTGTACCATTTTCCAACAGAACACGAATCGGGCCCGGTTGAAGCAAGGTTACAAGTGGAGCATGCCCTGGCAAAATACCAAGTTCACCACCTGCACCTTTCGCGATTAACATCGTCACTGCGCCAGAGTAAATTGACTCTTTAACACTTACGACATCACATTGCATAGTCGCCATGAGATGATCTCCTTAAATTAGAGTTTCTCAGCTTTAGCAATCACTTCGTCAATACCACCAACCATATAGAACGCTTGTTCTGGGATGTGATCGTATTCACCAGCTAATAGACCTTTAAAGCCACGAATCGTTTCTTTAAGTGGTACTAATTTACCAGGAGCACCAGTAAATACTTCAGCTACGTGGAATGGTTGAGAGAAGAAACGTTGGATTTTACGCGCACGGTAAACAACCAATTTATCTTCTTCTGCCAACTCATCCATACCCAAGATTGCGATGATGTCTTTAAGCTCTTTATAGCGTTGCAATACGTTTTGTACTGCGCGCGCAATTTCATAGTGCTCTTGACCAACAACTAATGGGTCTAACTGACGTGAAGTTGAGTCAAGTGGATCGATCGCTGGATAGATACCAGAAGATGCGATGTCACGGCTCAATACTACTGTTGCGTCTAAGTGAGCAAATGTAGTTGCAGGCGATGGGTCTGTTAAGTCATCGGCAGGTACATATACTGCTTGGATCGAAGTGATCGAACCAGATTTAGTAGATGTAATACGCTCTTGAAGAACACCCATTTCTTCTGCAAGTGTAGGTTGGTAACCTACCGCAGATGGCATACGACCTAACAATGCTGATACTTCAGTACCTGCAAGTGTATAACGGTAGATGTTGTCGACGAATAATAATACGTCACGACCTTTACCGTTTTCGTCTTTTTCATCACGGAAGTATTCAGCCATAGTCAAACCAGTTAACGCTACGCGTAAACGGTTACCTGGTGGCTCGTTCATCTGACCGTAGACCATTGCTACTTTGTCAAGAACGTTAGAATCTTTCATTTCGTGATAGAAGTCATTACCTTCACGAGTACGCTCACCAACACCAGCAAACACAGATAAACCTGAGTGTGCTTTCGCGATGTTGTTGATCAATTCCATCATGTTAACGGTTTTACCAACACCAGCACCACCGAATAAACCAACTTTACCACCTTTCGCAAACGGGCAAAGTAAGTCAATTACTTTAATACCAGTTTCTAAAAGGTCAGTAGAAGCTGCTTGTTCAGCATAAGAAGGCGCTTGACGGTGAATCGGCAAACGTTCTTCAGTCGCAACAGGACCTGCTTCATCGATAGGACGACCTAAAACATCCATGATACGGCCAAGAGTGGCTGTACCAACTGGAACAGAGATCGGTGCGTTTGTGCTAGTTACAGTAAGACCACGTTTAAGACCTTCTGTAGAACCCATTGCGATGGTACGAACAACACCATCACCAAGTTGTTGCTGAACTTCTAAAGTAGTTTCAGTACCGTCAACTTGGAGAGCGTCATAGATCTTTGGAACGCTTGTGCGCTCAAACTCGACGTCGATAACCGCGCCGATGATCTGAATGATACGACCGCTACTCATTGCTGTCTCCTCAATTCAAACTTAATAATGTTAAACGGCAGCGGCACCACCAACGATCTCAGAGATTTCCTGAGTAATCGCGGCTTGACGCAGCTTGTTATAGATGAGTTGTAAGTCTTTGATAAGCTGACCTGCGTTATCTGTCGCTGCTTTCATTGCGACCATACGTGCAGATTGCTCACATGCGACGTTTTCAATCACACCTTGATAAACCATAGACTCGATATAGCGAACTAATAAACCATTTAGCAATTCTTCTGCTTCTGGTTCATAGATGTAATCCCAACCATAAGTACGGTTGAGGTCATCGCCTTCTTCTGCTGGTGCTAAAGGAACAAGTTGCTCAACTTTAGGCTTTTGTGTCATTGCATTGACGAAACCATTTGATACGAGATAGATACGATCTAATTCGCCTTTATCAAATGCATCAAGCATAACTTGCACTGAGCCAGTTAACTGTTCCAAACTAGGGGCATCACCAATTTGAGTGGTTGCACCCAGCACTTTACCGCCGTAATTCTTAAAAAACGAAACCGCTTTTTGACCAATCAAAGCAAATTGAACTTCAATTGACTGCTCTTGTTGTGCTTTGACATGCTGCACAACTTTCTTGAACAAGTTAATGTTCAAACCACCTGCCAAACCGCGATCTGAAGATACAATGATGTAACCAACACGCTTAACTGGGCGGTCCACCATATAACGGTGTTTGTATTCAGGGTTTGCTTGTACCAAGTGAGCAATTACACGGCGCATATTATCGGCATACGGACGGCCCTGAGCCATGCGCTCTTGCGCACGACGCATTTTTGAAGCAGCTACCATTTGCATCGCGCGAGTAATCTTTTGCGTGCTCTTGATACTAGCTACTTTGGCGCGAATTTCTTTTAAATTTGCCATACGCTTAACCTAGTATTCGAAAGCCCTTTCGAGCTTCCGAAGGTTGATCCGTGAACCAAACTTAACTAAAACTGAACTTAGTAAGTTTGAGTCGCTTTAAAGCTTTCAATACCAGCTTTGATTGCTGCTTCGATGTCTTTGTTGTAGTCACCAGTTTCATCGATTTGTTTCATCAACGGAGCATATTCTGAACGGAAGTAAGCAATTAACGCAGCATCAAAGTCTACGATTTTCTTAACTTCTACATCAGCCATATAGCCTTCGTTAGATGCATAAACAGAAACAGCTTGGTCAGCAATTGAGTAAGGAGCATATTGTTTTTGCTTCATTAACTCAGTTACACGTTGACCATGTTCAAGTTGTTTACGAGTTGCTTCATCAAGGTCAGAAGCAAACTGAGCAAACGCAGCCAATTCACGGTATTGCGCTAAAGCGGTACGAATACCACCAGACAATTTTTTGATGATCTTAGTTTGAGCAGAACCACCAACACGAGATACAGAGATACCCGCGTTCACAGCAGGACGGATACCTGCGTTGAATAATGATGTTTCTAAGAAGATCTGACCGTCAGTAATCGAAATTACGTTTGTTGGTACAAATGCAGATACGTCACCTGCTTGAGTTTCAATAATTGGTAATGCAGTTAAAGAACCAGTTTTACCAGTTACTGCGCCATTAGTGAATTTCTCAACGTATTCAGCAGATACACGTGAAGCACGTTCAAGAAGACGTGAGTGAAGATAGAATACGTCACCTGGATACGCTTCACGACCTGGTGGACGACGTAAAAGCAATGAAATTTGACGGTAAGCAACAGCTTGCTTAGATAAATCATCATAAATGATAAGAGCGTCTTCACCGCGGTCACGGAAGTATTCACCCATTGTACAGCCAGAGTACGGAGCTAAATACTGCATTGCAGCAGGATCAGCAGCCGCAGCAGCGACAACAGTTGTATACGCCATAGCGCCAGTTTCTTCTAGCTTACGTACAACGTTTGCAATTGTTGATTGTTTTTGACCAATCGCAACGTATACACATTTAATGCCAGAGTTTTTCTGAGCGATAATCGCATCGATCGCCATTGCTGTTTTACCAGTTTGACGGTCACCAATAATCAACTCACGCTGACCACGACCCACAGGAATCATGGTATCAACTGATTTATAACCAGTTTGAACAGGTTGGTCTACAGATTGACGCCAAATTACACCTGGTGCTACTTTTTCAACAGCATCAGTTAATTTTGCATCAATTGGGCCTTTACCATCAATTGGGTTACCCAAAGCATCTACGACACGGCCAAGAAGTTCAGGACCAACTGGAACTTCTAAAACACGACCTGTACAACGAGCTTTTTGACCTTCTTGAAGGCTTAGGTAGTTACCTAAAACAACGGCACCCACTGAATCCTGTTCTAGGTTCAGTGCCATACCAAATAAGCCGCCGTCGAATTCGATCATTTCACCGTACATTGCATCAGCAAGACCGTGAATACGCACGATACCGTCGGATACCATAACAATGGTACCTTCGTTTTTAGCGGTCGCGCTGGTGTCCAGATCTCCGATACGCTGTTTAATGAGCGCACTGATCTCGGATGGATTCAGTTGTTGCATTGCGCTATTCCTCAATCTTTTATTAGTTCAGTCTTCATCATTTGCATTATGCAAGAAGACGAGTACGCATTTTTTCAAGCTTGTTAAGCGCAGAATCATCTATCACTTGATCGCCTGCACGAATTACAACACCTGCAATAAGCTCAGGTTTAACTTCAACTGAAACAGTTACTGTGCTGTTAAAACGCTTTTCTAAAGCAGATTTCAACAGTTGCTCTTGTTCAGCAGTTAACGGGAAAGCCGATTCAATCACGACATCCACATTGTTGTTATTCTGTGATTTAAGCTGTTCATATTCTGCTGCAATTTCAGGTAACAACACTAATCGATCGTTATCTGCAAGAAGTGTCAAAAAGTTAGACACTGCTTGAGACTGATCTTCACCTAAAACTTTAGCAAAAAGCTTCACTTGCTCCGCAGGAGTAAGTTCAGGGCGATTTAAATAAGCGGAAAATGCTTCGTCTTGCACCGCAGCACTGAGCACTTGTAACGCATTCGACCAATTGTCTGTTGCACCTTGCTCAGAAGCATAAGCAAATGCTGCTTTGGCATACGGACGTGCCAACGTCAAGAGTTCAGCCATAATTCGCCTCGCTTAAAGTTTAGCAGCCAGCTGAGACAGCATGGCGTTATGAGCTTCTGCATCAACTTGTTGGTTCAGGATCTTTTCTGCACCAGTTACTGCCAAGGCAGCTACTTGTTGACGTAATTCTTCGCGAGCAGAATTGATTTCTTGATCAACAGCTTCTTTAGCCTGTTGACGAATACGCTCACCTTCAGCCGCAGCTTGAGTACGAGCTTCTTCGATCAATTGCGCTGCACGACGGTTCGCTTGTTCGATCAATTGAGCCGCTTGTGCTTTAGCCGCATCAAGCTCTTGCTTTACTTGCGCTTGTGCATCGGCAAGGTCAGCTTTCGCTTTTTCTGCTGCATTTAAGCCATCAGCGATTTTGCGCTGACGCTCACTAATCGCATTGATTAGTGGTGGCCAAACAAACTTCATGCAGAATGCGACAAAAAACGCAAACGCAATCGCTTGACCAATCAATGTGAGGTTGATATTCATTGCAATTCCTCAAATAGTGGATTTAGGAATTAAGCTGATTAACCTACAAATGGATTAGCGAAGATGAAGAACAAGCCAATACCAACACCGATCATAGGCACAGCATCAAGAAGACCCGCGATTAAGAACATACGAGTTTGAAGTTGTGGAGCTAATTCTGGTTGACGAGCAACAGCTTCTAAAAAGCGACCACCCAAAAGACCAAAACCAATCGCAGTACCCAAAGCACCGAAAGCGATCAAGATAGCAGATGCAATTGCAACTAGACCTAAAGTGAGTTCCATGAAAAATTCCTCAGAGGTTAGGTTATTACCAAATTAAATTAAAAAAATTCAGCCCAACCATCGTTTGACAGTTAGGCAATACCATTAATGTTTTTCGCTTGCCATGCTCAAGTAAACGATGGTAAGCATCATAAAGATGAATGCCTGCAACGTGATTACAAGAATGTGGAAGATCGCCCAAGGCACAGATAACGCCCATTGAATCCAGAACGGCAATAATGCGATCAGGATAAAGATCAACTCACCGGCATACATGTTACCGAATAGTCGGAGAGCCAATGAAATAGGACGAGCAAGGAATGTTACCAATTCCAAAATCAAGTTCACTGGAATAAGCAACGCTTTTGCAACTGGATTACTTGGGTTAAATGGGTTAAGTGCCAACTCGCCTACGAAACCGCCAACACCCTTTTCGCGGATGCTGTAGAACAAGATAAGTACAAACACAGATAAAGACATACCAAGGGTAATGTTTGGATCTGTAGATGGAACGATCTTGAAGTAAACGTGGTGAGGGTCCATACCAAATACGTTAGCACCCACAAATGCAGCAACTTGAGGAATCCAGTCAACTGGGATCAAGTCCATTAAGTTCATGAGGAAAATCCACACGAAAATAGTGAGTGCAAGTGGAGCGATTAAACGTGATTTGCCATGAAAAGTATCACGGACACTTGAGTCAACAAACTCAATGATCATTTCAATTGCAGATTGGAACTTTGTTGGAACGCCAGCATTTGCAGCTCTCGCAACTATCCAAAATAACAAACAGAAAATCACACCAAGGCCAATTGACCAACCCATTGAATCCAAGTGAATTGCAGTGAACCCCATCGAATGAGCTTCTTCAGCAGTCTCAGCCAATTTCCATGTACCATCTGGCATTTTGCCATAGGTCATATTGGTCAAGTGATGCTTGATATACTCTGTCGAAGTGAGGGCATGTTCTTCAGCAGCCATAAATCACACCTGGTCAATGTCAATTACTAAAAAGAAGGGAAACGAACATCGGCGTACTGTCGATATCTCGCCACCCTCCAAAAAATCTTCAATTCTTCTTGTTTCTATACCCGTTTTTGTAGACGTGACACCCAAAAAGGAGCAACCCACGACATCGCTTGAACGAGAATAAAACCAAACAGCAATGCTAACGGTGATAAAGGTTTAACATTGCTCAAAATCAAAATAAATCCAACGATCATGATTGCAAATTTGCCTAACATGCCCCTATACATGTTAGACAGCACTTGTTTAGATGCTCTCGCACCTGCCGTTCTGAAGGATTGCCACGCAAAATAGCTCGTAGCAAGCCAGCAGACCAATGCACCAAGTGCCGCACTTAATGCTGCTGTCATGTCTTTTATGCTCCACGCCACAAGTGCGGAAACAGGGATCATGCATGCTTGTAAGAAGACCAAAGCTTTTGCTAATCGTCGGTCAATCAAGCGACTAGTTTGGCTCATTTTTATCCACTCACAGCATAAATGCTTGACAAGTTTAGCTGATGATCGCTTTTAATCGCAGGCATTATAGAGTTACACCCCTGAACATGCAATCTTTTCCCGACTTTAGTCGGGGTTTTTCGTGACAGGTGGTGCTGACGCTACAGTCAGCCTTTGTTTACTTTTTATCTCACTTTTGCGTATTTAATACACATTTATCAGTTTTTATCGCCAGTTTCTTCCATGCTGTTACAAAATTATCTTCATTATTCATACTTTCATCAACGGGTTGGAAGATAATACTACCCAGTTTTTGATATTGCCCTTTTGTTGTAAAACTTTCTGCAAGTAAACACATCTGAGCTTTTGGTCGACTATCATTAAGGTACTTTATTTGTGCCGCTGTAGGAGCTACATGCGGATCATCCGTTAAGGCACCCGCAAACTTTAAGTTTAGCGAACGCTCCAAATATTGATAAGCATCATGATAAGACCAATACGGTTTACCGTTGCTTGAGCTATCGTAAGCTTGAGCCGCCTGCAACATATTTCGTGCAAATGTATTCGCATTATTCCAATACTTCGCTTTGTTTTCAGGATGCTGTTGTGATCGTAAAGCTGCAATAAAAAAGCCAATACGTACTGCATTGTTTGGTTCTAACCAAACATGCGTATCCACAGTATTTGGTAAAGCAGCCCCACGTGTATTGCGCTGCGGCAAAATAGAAAGAATACCGCTATCTAACAAAGCAATTGCTTTCTTATTGTTACTTAGCAATTTGTTGAGCGGAGCTTCATGAGCTTTTCCTAACCAGATCACTAAAGAAGCATCATTAATTGCTTTACGGTGTGCCGGTGTTAACTGTACATCATGCCCACTTTGCCCTTGAAGCAATAACTGGGGTTCTTCAACTCCTTTGGTAATTTCTTTTGCAATCAAATAGATTGGGTGCGTAGAGACAACCAAACCCTGACTCCAACCTAACGTACTCATAAGAGAGAACAGACTGAAAACAAAAACGCGGAACATGACAGACCATCAATTAGTAATAGCTCGAAGCATGTTATAATATAACAAAGTTACAAAAATACCTAAGATTAATCGAATGAAGCACCGCTTCATGCTAATATTCCATTAAAAATTTGAGGTTATGTCTATGAGTTCTTGCATGCATGAACATCATGATTCTTTGCATGGTGTACATGATCACCATAATGTCGCAAGTCGTTTAGCTGAAGCAGAAACTTTATGTACTGCGGTCGGCGCACGCCTTACGCCTTTGCGTAAAGAAGTTCTTGAACTCATTTTAAATGCTTCAGGTCCTATGGGTGCCTATGACTTATTAGCACGTATTAAAAGTCAAACAGATCGACCTGCCGCCCCTCCTACTGTTTATAGAACTTTAGACTTTTTATTAGAAAAGGGTCTTATTCATCGCTTAACATCTATTAATGCTTACATACCATGCTGTCACCCACGTGAAGGTCATCAGGCTGCATTCCTGATTTGTACCGAATGTCACACGGTTAAAGAAGCATCTTCACAAGGTCTAACCCAACAACTTGACCAACTTGCAGCTTTAGATGATTTCGCAGCACAACACAGCATTATAGAAATTTCGGGGAAATGCCAGCAGTGCCGCACAGCTCGCTAAATCCTGTTTTGATTCAACTTGAACAGGTCTCTGTTCATCGTGATCAGCGGGATATATTAAAAAAAGTTGATTTTGCTCTGCATGAAAATGAAATTGTGACCTTAATTGGTCCTAATGGCGCAGGTAAATCAACTTTAATTAAAGTTCTACTTGGTATTTTAAAGCCAAGTAGTGGACGCGTCATAAGCAATAAAAAACTAAAAATGGCTTATGTGCCTCAGAAATTTAATCCATCTCATAGTCTTCCTTTACGGGTACAAGATTTATTAGATCTGGAAAAGTGTAGCCCTGCCCTTCGTCAGGAAATTATTCAAGACACCGGTATTGCCAAACTACAACAATCAAAAGTTCAGCAACTTTCTGGTGGAGAGCGCCAACGTGTACTGCTAGCACGTGCTTTACTTAGAAAGCCAGATATCCTCGTTCTTGATGAGCCTATGCAAGGCTTAGATATTCAATCAGAAGCTGAGCTTTATGAATATGTACGTAGTCTGCCGGAACGTTATGGTTGTGCCATTTTAATTGTTTCCCATGATTTACAGTGGGTCATGCAGGGAACTCAACGCGTTGTTTGTTTAAACAAGCATATATGCTGTAGCGGCTTACCAGAAAGTATTCAGCAACATCCTGAATACCAAGCAATATTCGGTACTCAGCGAGTTTTCTATCAACATCATCATGATCACTGTGCGCATGGTGACGCTGCACACCCCTGCCCTCACAATAGCAGACCTCACATTCACCCGGAACCGGAAGCTTAAGCCATGATGGAATGGTTACAATTATTGTTACCCGCATGGATTATGGGAACCTTATTAGTCTTTTTGACTGCACCACTTGGTTGTCTCATGCTATGGAGACGTATGTCTTTTTTTGCAGACACCATGGCACATGGAACCTTACTTGGGGTAGCAATTGCTGGTGCTTTAAGCCTTCCTCTCTGGCTTGGCGTAGCAGGTACTGCAATTTTATTAGTCGCTATTTTATGGGCACTACATGACAATCGTTTACCGAACGATGCTTTGCTTGCCCTATGCTCAGCAACATTACTATGTAGTGGCCTCCTGTTTATTCAACATGTTCCAAGTTTAAGACCGGAGCTTTTAAGTTATTTGTTTGGTGACTTACTGAGTATTGACTGGCCAGATCTGCCTATTTTTACATTAATTATTGCAGTATCACTCGCCATTCTTTATCACTATTGGCAACCACAAATTCAAATTGCCATTGATCCAGACATTGCAATTAGTGAAGGGGTAAATGCGAAATGGCAGCGTCTCATTTTTATGTTACTGCTAGCCTTATTTACAGTATTAGCTTTACGTGCAGTAGGTTCACTTTTAATGGGGGCACTACTGGTTATTCCAGCGTTGAGCGCTCGACTACTCGCTCACTCACCAAAGCAGATGGTTATTTGGGCCTTTGTTTTAGCTCAACTCGGTGTCAGTGTTGGCCTATGGTCAAGCGCAGCACTTAATATCTCGACTGGCCTCAGTATTGTTTTATGTATGGCTTTAAGTTTTGCACTTATCTTTATGGTTCAAAAAATCAAAAATCAAACTCAAGCGGCCTAAATCAGGCTGCTTGATGGACCGTACTTAGCAATAACGCTGCACAACTAAACATGACAGCAAAACCACGGTTCAAATATTTTTGTTGCTTAGGAGAACGTAGCAATCTTAAAACTTTTGAAGCTAGCCCTGTATAACCAGCCATTACAATCAAATCAATCGTAACCATAGTGGCTGCCATAATCAGGTATTGTATCCATTGGGGTTTGCTTAAATCTAAGAACTGAGGCAAAACTGCCAATAGAAATACAATCGCTTTAGGGTTACTGATATTGACCACAAATCCATTGAATAGCAGAGCAGAAACAGATTTATCCTTTTTTTCGTGTTGAATTTCTATATCTTTTACTGGTGCTGTCCACTGCAAATAGGCTAAATACAATAAATAAGCTACCCCAAACCACTTAACCGCCTGAAAAGCCAACGGGGTCGTTGCGAATAGAACACCTACACCCGCCGCTACAATCATGATTTGAATTAACAAGGCGATTTGCAAGCCAATTGCATTCCAGTAGCCATGTCTAAAGCCATAATTTAAGCCGCTCGACATAGAAGCAATTGCCCCTGCTCCCGGAGAAATACTAATGACCCAACAGGCCAACATATAAGCAAACCAAACTTGCAAAGACATAGCGAAATAGATAATAAAAGTGGAATTATACCGTTTTATAAAACTATCGTGGCGATAATTCAAACAATAAAATCAATAAATAGACTACTAACGGCTCTTCGCATCAGGCACAATAATTGAAGCTCATACTAAATTATAATTGAGGAGAGATCTTCTAATGACTGCTCAATCTGTCATTTTGCCATTACCATCTGATCATGCCCGTTTTATTGTTCTTCGTTTAAAAGATTTAACAATTGCTGAATTAAAAGAACAACTCGAAACTTTATTCGAAACACGTGACCGTCTCATTACTCAACATTCAGACGCACAAATTAAGACAGCAGTCGCTTTTGGTCCAGAACTTTGGAAGCAACTTTACAGTCAATCTCCTGCTGGTTTTAAACAACTTGAACCAGAAAATGGCGCATTCAATATGCCAGTCGTACCAGCTGATGTGCTTATTCACATTGCCAGTATGCGTTCTGATATCTGTTTTGCATTAAGCCAAGCATTTTTTGAAGGGATTAAAGATAAAGTTGAGGTTCTGGATGAGCGTGTTTGCTTCCGTTACTTCGATGGTCGCGATATTACTGGCTTTATAGATGGTACTGAAAACCCTCAATTTCCAGATGACCGCGCAGAAACCGCTCTCCTCCCAGAAAGTGCTGGAGTATTTGCAGATGGTAGTTTCATATTTGCGCAGCGCTATGCACATGACTTAGAAAAATGGAAAAAACTTAAAGTCGATGCACAAGAAAATGTCATGGGCCGTACCAAGCTTGAATCTATTGAATTAGATGATGATGTTAAACCGGAAAATGCCCATGTCGCTCGTACTGTCGTTGAAGATGAGGAAGGCGAAGAAATGGAAATCCTACGTCACAGCTTACCTTATGGTGACGGTCGAGGTGATCAAGGTTTATTCTTTATTGCTTACACTAAAGACCTGAGCATTATTGATGCGATGTTAAAGCGCATGTTTGGTACAAGTGGGGATGGCATTCATGACCGCTTACTGCACTTCGTGACACCACTTGACGGGGCATATTACTTTGCACCAAGTGAAGAATTATTAGAAGAAATTTTAGAGGCTTAAAAGAAAAAAGAGGAGGTTAAGCTCCTCTTTTCACATTCTCATTCTTAGAAAGGAATACGTTTATATTTACGGTATTCTGGTTTCCAGAACGATTGATCAATCTTCTGCTTAAGCAAATCATCACTAATGGTTACAGCCACACCATCTGCCATTGCAGCTTTTGCCACTTCAAATGCAATCACTTTAGACACTTGTTGAATTTCGCCCAAAGGTGGCAATAAATCAGCTTGTGGATCTTTCAGCAACGGTGAACAGTCTGCTAAAGCACTACTTGATGCCATGAGCATGTTTTCTGTAACGCGTTTAGCGCCTGATGCTACTACACCTAAACCAATACCAGGGAAGATGTATGAGTTGTTGCACTGAGAAATATTATAAAGCTTGCCGTGATGATTTACAGGTGCAAATGGGCTACCCGTTGCAATTAATGCTTTACCTTCAGTCCATTCCACAATATCCGCCGGTACTGCTTCTACACGCGAAGTCGGGTTAGATAACGGCATCACAATTGGTCGTTCACAATTGGCAGCCATTGTTTTAATAATTTCTTCGGTGAATAGGCCCGGCTGACCAGAAACACCGATTAATACTGTAGGCTTGGCATTTTTAACAACATCAAGCAGTGAAATCACTTCTTCAATATTGCCCCATTGGTCTACTACTTCAGCTTTTTGAGCTAACTTACGTTGGAAGTCTAATAGATTTGGCTGATTTTCAGTGATCAAACCAAAACGATCCACCATGTAAACACGAGCACGTGCTTCAGCATCGGTTAGTCCTTCTGAAACCATTTGTGCAACGATTTGCTCTGCAATACCACAACCAGCTGAACCTGCACCTAAGAAAGCAATTGTTTGGTCTTTTAATTGTTTACCTGCTGCACGGCTTGCAGCAATTAAACTACCAACAGAAACCGCTGCTGTTCCTTGAATATCATCATTGAAACAACAAATTTTATCGCGATATTTTTCTAAAAGTGGCATCGCATTTTTTTGTGCGAAATCTTCAAACTGGATGAGCGCTTTTGGCCAACGACGCTTTACAGCTTCAATCACCATATCTACAAAGTCATAATACTCATCACCACTAATACGTGGTTGACGCCATCCCATGTAGATCGGGTCATTTAATAATTGAGGGTTATTCGTCCCTACATCGATTGTGATTGGCAATGTGTAAGCAGGGCTAATACCACCACATGCGGTATACAGCGAAAGTTTCCCAATTGGAATACCCATACCGCCAATGCCTTGGTCACCAAGACCTAAAATACGTTCACCATCTGTAATCACGATGACTTTGACATTATTTTTATTAACGTTTTGCAAAATATCATCAATCACATCACGATCTGGATATGAAATGAAAACACCACGATGACGGCGATAGATATCAGAGAAACGTTGACATGCCTCCCCCACAGTTGGCGTGTAAATAATTGGCATCATCTCTTCAAGATGATTTTCAATTAAGTGGTAGAACAGAGTTTCGTTGGTATCTTGGATATTACGTAAATAGATGTGCTTATTAATATCATCATTGAAAGCACAATATTGCTGATAAGAGCGTTGGCTTTGCTCTTCGATAGTTTCAATAATATGTGGAAGTAACCCGTGTAAGTTAAAGTTACTTCTTTCTTCTTGAGTGAAAGCGGACCCTTTATTCAAAAGGGGTAACTCTAAAAGTGTATAGCCTGCATAAGGGATATAAAGGGGATGTTTACTTGGGTGACCTGATATCATTGCCTATCTCATTTTCCAGCTTAGAACTCAGAAAAGTACAGTTTCAGCACTCTCTAAAGCTCGTTGTATGCGTAAGCTTAAGACTATTTAATACAAAATAGGTATTTTAAACTGTGATATTGAAATTGAATACTATTTAGAAAAAACATATAACAAAATTAATATTAAAAATTAATTACTTAGATTTTTCATCTTTTTAAATCTATTCTTTCTTAACTCTATATCTGGCTTAGAATCTTATATTTTTGTCCTGTATTACATTTTCATAAAAAATACCAAGTGTTTTACTATCTTATAATTTCAAAAATATTGCATAGAAAGCTTGAATTTACTTGTTTTTAGAATTTTACTAATTTTATTTTTTAATATTTACAAAAAAAATAGTTCCATGAAACTTCAAGAAAGAAATTAAATGAAAGCGTTAAATGCACTCCCCTAACTCATAGGAAATTTGCTATATTTGACGTTTTTCTGCGACATCTATTTTCGATTGATATGAATACGGCAATACAAGCAGCTCTCGACCATGCAGTGCAAACCCTTCAGCAAGAAGGTGTGCTTCCTTCGGATTGGAATAATTCAAGCAATTTAACACGCACCAAAGACCGAAGCCATGGCGATTTTGCTTCTAATATTGCCATGATCGGCTCTAAAGCTGCTGGTATGAAACCACGCGATTTAGCTGAGAAAATTCTAGCAGCGCTACCAGAAGTTGCAGACATCAGCAAAGCTGAAATTGCAGGCCCTGGTTTTATCAATTTCTTTTTAAATGCAGATCAACGTTTTGCAATTCTTGACCAGATTCAAGCTCAAAAAGAAAGCTTTGGTCGTAGCCAATCAAATGCAGCTAAAAAGATTCAAGTTGAATTTGTTTCTGCAAACCCGACGTCTAGCCTACACGTAGGTCATGGCCGCGGGGCTGCTTATGGTATGACTGTTGCAAACTTGCTTGAAGCAACAGGTGCTAAAGTTGATCGCGAATATTATGTAAATGATGCTGGCCGTCAAATGGATATTTTGGCGACTTCTACTTATTTACGTTATTTGGAATTACTTGGACAAAACCTTGTATTCCCTAAAAATGCGTATCAAGGCGATTACGTTAAAGAAATCGCACAAGGCATCATTGATAAAGATGGCGATGCTTACGTTCGTGAAGTTGCGAATGTTTATAAAGATGTACCAGAAGACGTGCAATATGCTGAAGAGCTAGATAGCGAAGGCAACAAAGTCGTATTATCTGGTGATAAAGAAAAACACATTGACGGTCTTATTGCCAACTCACAACAATTATTAGGTGAAGGCTACCGCGTATTCCATCAAGCCGCACTCCATGCCATTTTAGATGATATTAAAGATGACCTTGCTGACTTCGGCGTAACCTTTAATCAATGGTTTAGTGAAGCATCTCTTAGCGCAAAAATTGTCGAAGCGTTAGAAACACTTGATCAACGCGGCTTCTTATATGAAAAAGATGGCAACATCTGGTTTAAATCGACTGAATTTGGTGATGAAAAAGACCGTGTTGTGAAGCGCCGTAATGGTCAAACGACTTACTTTGCATCTGACATTGCATATCACTTAAATAAACTACAAC
Source organism: Acinetobacter sp. FDAARGOS_559 (assembly GCF_003940475.1). Taxonomy (NCBI): domain Bacteria; kingdom Pseudomonadati; phylum Pseudomonadota; class Gammaproteobacteria; order Moraxellales; family Moraxellaceae; genus Acinetobacter; species Acinetobacter sp. FDAARGOS_559. Next base: position 2,576,988 of record NZ_RKJG01000005.1, on the reverse strand, counting down.
GTGGTTATACTGACCTTGTTGATATTTGGGGTTCTGACCACCACGGTTATATCTCTCGCGTAAAAGCTGCGATTGATGCAATGGGTTATGACTCGAAAAAATTAACCGTTCTTTTAGTTCAGTTCGTAAGCTTATGGCGCGGTGGTGAGATGGTTCAAATGTCATCTCGTTCAGGTCAGTTCGTGACTTTACGTGACTTGCGTAAAGAAGTCGGCAATGACGCAGCTCGTTTCTACTACGTGATGCGTAAAAGTGAACAACACATTGACTTTGATCTTGACCTTGCTGTTTCACAAAGTAAAGACAATGCGGTGTATTATATTCAATACGCTCATGCACGTATTTGCCGTATGCTAGAAAAAGCAGCAAGCACTGGCTTACAATTTGAAGTAAGTGCTGCTCGTTCACATGCTGCACGTTTATCACTTGATGCAGAAACTGAAATTCTTGCTAAACTGGCTGCATATCCAGACGTTGTGTTACGTGCTGCTAATGCATATGAACCACACCAAGTAGGTAACTACTTAAAAGAATTAGCTGCGCTATTCCACGGTTGGTACAATGAACACAAAGTTTTAAGTGATGATGCTGAACTTACACAAGCACGCTTATTACTTTCAATCAATGTACAGCAAGTATTGCGCAATGGCTTAGAATTACTCGGTGTTTCTGCACCTGAAGCCATGTAAGTTAGTGTTGGGGTGTTTGGTCAAAGCCATATACCCCTTCATGTTGTAAGAAATAACGCTTTGCAAGGAAATCTATCTATGCGAAGCGATGTTTTAAAGTAAACGAGAACTAAACTCGAAATAAAACAATCAAAATACAGAGGAATAATCCACGTGTTTGGCAAAACGCAACGCGGTGTATCTGAAAGACCTAACAAGCCTAAAAAGCCTTTAATTCCTAAATGGTTAGGGACACTTGTCGCTATTTTAGCGGTCTTATGTATCGCAGTAATGCTCATGCTTTGGAAACCGTGGCAACCTGTTTCCTCAAAAAACCAGATTACTTCTGAGCACTATAAAGAAGAAGAAACCAATAAAGATTACCGCTTTTATGATCTATTGCCTCAACAGCAGGTCACTCCTATTCCGGAACAGGCAATTCCAGAAAGTAAAAATCAGGGTACTGCCATGATTGTAGAAGCACCTAGTACAGCTCAACCTGCCGCTTCTGAACCTGCAAGTGTAAGCACTGACGACACGACTGACTCAACAGCTGCTATACCTCAACAACCAAATTATATTTTACAAGTTCGAAGCTATACTGACCCCGATCAAGCAGATGCTCGACGTGCAGAAATCATTTTAAATGGCTTATCGGCTGATGTAATTAAAAGCTCTGAGAATGGAAAAACTTGGTATCGTGTTATTTCTGGTCCATATGACACTCAAGAAGCTGCTCTCGCTGCTCAACAAACATTGCAGCATAGCGGTATTGACTCTATCGTGATTAAACGCAGATAAAGATTAAGCAATAAAAAAGGAACAAATATTTGTTCCTTTTCTTTTATATATCAGCACAATTTCTTTCGTTTGACCCTAAACCTTTCTGTCTCGCTTTTTGAAAAGCTGGTCTTTGCTGAATCCGATGTAAGAATGCTTGAATATGCGGATATTTACCTTGAAGACGTGACTGTAGAGCCTCTAGTGGAAAACTCATTTGAATATCTGCAAATGAAAAGTCTCCTGCAAAATATTCATGCTCAGCCAAATAATTTTCTAAAAAACTAATATGATCTTTCATACGTGGACGAACAAAATTTGCTTTAACCCCTTCTGTAATTTTCTTTGCTACAGGCTGAATTAGCCAAGGTACATGTTTATTGACGTTGTTCATGACCAAAGTCATCACTAATAACGGCATAAGTGAGCCTTCGGCATAGTGCATCCAGTAAATATACTGCTGTAAATCCTGAGCTTGCTTAGGTTTAAACTGCTGTTTTTGATCATATCGCTGCTGCAAATACTCTAAAATAACGGCCGATTCTGCGATAACTTGCTCATCATCTGTCAAAATAGGTGCCTTGCCAAGCGGATGAATACATTTCAATGTTTCTGGTGCTGAATAGTTCGGAAGACGTTGATAAAAATGAATATCATAATCCAAGCCTAACTCTTCTAAAGCCCATAAAATCCGAAACGATCGCGAACATTCCAGGTGGTGTACACTAATCATGGTATTGCCTACTTTTATTTTTCTTTTTTACATAAAAAACAGCATGTGATCATGCTGTTTTATTCCATTTTTGGGATGGATATAAATCATCCACCGCAACAAAATAGCATTTTTATGCTGTAACAAGCACAGTATGAATGTCTAAACTACGTAACAAAGTTTTAGTGACTGGGGTTTTACTGCATATGGTTAAGATTTTTTGCTGAAGTTCTTCGTTTGGAAGTTCTTTAAAAACAATACGACGCTCGATATGTTCTTCATGCTCTCGATTGGTATGAAAATCAATTTCAACCGAGTACTCACCAAAATCATAACCCTTATGTTTTGCATACATTCTTAAAGTAATAAGTGTACATGCTGCCAGACTTCCGGTAAGCAAATCATAAGGTGCAGGCCCTTGGTCATGCCCTTCTAGCTTTTCAGGCTCATCACAAAAGTATTGATGACGGCCGCTGGTAATTTCACCTTTCCATTGTTCTGCAAGAGGCTTTGCTTTACTGCTCGCAATTACTGCTGTCATTTTGATGCTCTCATTTGATCTGGAAGAACTGGTGCTTCTAAGCGGGCACCCACATAATCTGGAATTTCACCAAAACGCACGTCATGATTAACCCATTGCTCACGTGCTTCTTTTAAATCGTCCATCGTACGTGCAACGAAATTCCACCATAATAAGATCGGAGTTTCAAAAGGTTCACCACCGATTAATAGCACACGGTTCCCTTTCTTTACTTCAATCTCAATTTCGTTCAAACCTGTATCTAATACAACCATATTGTCAGCAGTAAGTTCATGGCCATTCACATGAGCTACGCCATCTAATGCCATAAAACCATATTCAAATTCAGGATTTAGTGGAATACGTGTTTTAGTATCTTGGGTAGCAATGAGATCAACCCCTACTAACGGTGTATGAACCACAACTGGAGAAGTCGTCTCTAAATATTCACCCACCAGTACAGTAAATTCCAGACCGTCTTTTTCAACAACAGGAAGATCGGGATAATGTTCAAATTTCGGATCCATGTTGCGCTTATGGTCCGGTAATGCGATCCAGAGCTGTGCCGCATGCATTTGAGTTTCAGTATCAGGTGCAACCTCGGTATGAGAAATACCATGTCCCGCTGTCATTAAATTAACTTGTTTAGGACGAATTAATTGCTTTGACCCTAAACTATCTGTATGCATCATGGTCCCTTCAATCATCCAAGTGAAGGTTTGCAAACCAATATGTGGATGAGGTCCTACATCCAAACCATTGCCGGCAGGAAATGTTACTGGTCCTGCATGATCTAAAAAGCACCATGCCCCAATCATTCGTTTTTGTCGACTAGGTAAAGCCCGCTTAATCACCGTCCCCTGTCCAATTTCGGCAGAGCGAATTGGAAATTCCTGAATAAATTGATTGGCAAATTTTTCGCAATCCTTTGAATCCGAAATATCGTAATCGTTATTATTGCTCATGATATTACTCTCTTTTACCTATGCTTGTGCAATGAGTCGTTATACTGATCTTAACAATACACTCATTATTCAATATAGTCTTTTAGTAATACACAGGGTGCTATGAATGAGACAATCAATTTTTAATAATCGAAAATCTAAAGGGATATGGCCAACTTAAGGTGATTGGGTCTTAACTTGTTGTTTTAAATTTTTCATAAATTGTCCAAACTGTGGCAAGAATTCTTGAAACAATGGATGGTCTCGATTCTCTAACATGACTTCACTAAATAACTTTAGACCGACTGCAAAAGACTTTGTGGTTTGATCATCAAAAAATTCTGCTTTCTTTAACTTTTCAACAATCTCAAAAATATCGTCATGATTACCAGTATAGAACTCGAGCCTTTCCGTATAAGTAGAAACTTCCCCTTTGGCATCTTTTAAATGTTGTACCGTAACGTGATATTGATGCTGTTTCATACATAAACCCTCTATTAAAGTTGATAGTTTTTAGATAATTTCAACCTGTTTAAGACCCACCTATAGGCGCCCAATCGCAACAGCAGCCTGATCAATTTTTTCAGCAATTTGATAGATCTGCTCTTGCTTCAACTCAGTGGTATTCAATTTCAAACGTAAAGCTGTTTTTAAGTTTTCCATGGCACGGTGAATTTCGATTAATTGATCATTACTGTGAATTTCACGTCTCAAACGCAATTTCTCTAACAACCCACTTAGCTTGTCTTGGTGTTCATTTAAATAAGCTTCCCCAAATTCCGTAATTTGATATTGTTTACGCTCTACATCTAGCAAGTTAATGAGGTTCATTTCTTCCAGGCTAGTTAAAGTCGGATAGATTGTTCCTGCACTTGGCGTATAGCCATCGCCTACCAAATCACTTATTTCTTTAATAATTTCATAACCATGCTTAGGACTTTGCTGAATAAGATGAAGGACTAAAAGTTTCATACGTCCAGCTTCAAAAAGTCTCCCACGACGCCCCGAACGGTGATGGCCGTGATGATGGTCATTATGTTCAGCATAATGATGTTGTGATTGTTGTCTCATCTTTGGAGGTTCTCTAATACGCACAATTTATAACTATTAAGATATATCTTAATATATCTTTTATCAAGAAAAAGTAATAAACTCCAACCTATTACTTTGATAATTATTAAAATTAATATTATTTTCTTTAAACACTAAGTAATAAAAAAAGAGTGCTTAAGCACTCTTATATAGCCGTATGTTTAGTAAAGTCGGTAAAAAAAGCCAGAATCTAAAAAATTATTATGTGATCAAATTTCTTTTCTGCTCAAACTGCTCTTCAATTTTTGAACTCAGAAAATTAACAATAGGCTGCAAAGCATAATGTTCCTCTTGCCAATTTTGCTTGCCGATTTCCCCTCTATATTCCTGTATAAGCCGCTGCAATACGAATTTCTGCTCAGGAGGAAGCTGAGGCATAACCCATCGAGCTGCATTGCCTTTTGAAGCAATATCCTTCATGACTAAACTAAAATAGATCCGGCATAAAGCTAAAATCTGGTTTCTTTCATCTGCATCCTCATCCCAATGAGCTACAATTTCGGGATAAGTATCAGACATTGCTTGCCATAGTTCTTGATCAGAAATTTCAGGTGCCCATTGGTTTAGAGCTGGACCAAATAAAACTGTATGATGAGATCTCGCTTTTCTAAGCAATATACTAATATCTGGGTCTTTCTGCGAACTTAATGTTCCACCTTCTTTAAGTTCTTCACGTAGCCATTCACCAAACTGCATTTCATAACTTAAAGGATAATTTCCAGACTGAATCTCATCTTTTAATAAAATAGTAACTTCTAATGGTCTTTGTAATTCCCCAACAGGCTGTGAAATTTTTAGTAATTCTCGTGCAAGCTGCTCGCGTAAAGCAGATGTTAATGGTTGAGTAACCACGACCAGAACATCAAGGTCACTTTCTGGCCCTAAGCCACCATCAACAGCTGAACCATAAAGATAGATTGCAAATAATGATTCCGCTAAAAGTTGCTGTAATTTTTCTTGTAGATATTCTAACTGAATGAAATCAGACAACTCTCACCTCCTTCGGAAGAAACAGATATAAAAAAGGCAGGATTTAATCCTGCCTTTTCATTTGATTATTCCCACTCAATCGTTGCTGGTGGTTTAGATGACACGTCGTATACCACACGTGATACATCTTTAATTTCGTTCATAATGCGTGTTGAGATTTTATCAACCAATTCGTATGGTAAATGTGCAAAACGAGCTGTCATAAAGTCAACTGTTTCAACTGCACGAAGCGCAATCACCCATGCATAACGGCGGCCATCACCGACTACACCCACTGATTTAACAGGTTGGAAGACAGCAAATGCTTGAGCTGTTTTATCATACCAACCGCTGTCACGAAGCTCTTGCATAAAGATATCATCAGCAAGACGAAGAATATCTGCATATTCTTTTTTCACTTCACCCAAAATACGAACGCCTAAACCTGGGCCCGGGAATGGATGACGGTAGATCATGCTGTGCGGTAAACCAAGTGTAGTACCTAATTTACGTACTTCATCTTTAAACAAGTCACGTAAAGGTTCAACCAATTCAAATGCTAAATCATCTGGTAAACCACCCACATTGTGGTGAGATTTAATAACGTGTGCTTTACCTTGTTTGCTTGCAGCAGATTCAATTACGTCTGGGTAAATTGTACCTTGCGCCAAGAATTTCACGCCATCAAGTTTACGTGCTTCTTCAGCAAATACTTCAATAAACTCGCGACCAATAATTTTACGCTTTGCTTCAGGATCGGTAACGCCAGCTAGAGCATTTAAGAAGCGCGCTTCTGCATCTGCACGAATAACACGAATACCCATGTTTTCAGCAAACATTTGCATCACTTGGTCACCTTCGTTTAAACGAAGCAAACCATTATCAACAAATACACATGTTAATTGATCACCAATCGCTTTGTGTAAAAGCGCAGCAACAACAGATGAGTCAACACCACCAGAAAGACCTAAAAGTACTTTCTCATTACCAATTTGCTCACGTAACTGCTCTACACGCAAATCGATGATGTGTTCAGGTGTCCAAAGGCCACCACATCCACAAATTTTGTGAACGAAATTAGAAAGTAGCTCTTCACCTTTTGCCGTGTGTGTTACTTCTGGGTGGAACTGAACACCGTAAAAACGGCGTGTTTCATCACTTACAGCAGCAACTGGACAGCTTGGTGTGCTTGCAGTAATCGTAAAACCTTCTGGAATCTGGCTCACTTTGTCGCCGTGGCTCATCCAAACGTGTAGTTGGTTTTCGCGGTCATGTAAGTTGCCAATGAGTTGGTCACGTTTAACGATATCAACTTCGGCATAACCAAACTCATGTACAGTACCCGGCTCAACTTTACCGCCTAACTGTTCAGACATGGTTTGTAAACCATAGCAAATACCCAATACTGGAACGCCTAATTCAAACACCACTTGCGGTGCGCGAGGGCTGCCCTCTTCATGCACACTCTCAGGTCCACCTGATAAAATGATACCGTTTGGCTTAAAAGCACGGATGTCTTCTTCAGACATATCAAAGGCATACATTTCAGAGTAAACACCAGCTTCACGTACACGACGTGCAATGAGCTGACTATATTGAGAGCCGAAATCCAGGATCAGGATACGATCTTCAGTAATTTGAGTATTGGTAGTCATGACAAACCACTAAATGGCAAAAGAATTAAGCGCGCCATTTTAACATTTTTCACGCTTCGACGCACCGCAAATCATCATATATCTTATTTTTTTCATATTAGAATCATTTTAATAGTTAGAATAATCGATATAAAATATTATTTATTTATATTTATCAATACCCTAAAAGTTACTTTAGAACTTCATGCACATTGATAAATTCATCACATTCTATGCAACATCATAATGAATTTGATGTTAAGATGACCCGATAAAACAGGCATTACCATGGAAAGGTAAATACCATTAAGCGATATTTGTCTGACCTTAAACAGTTATCCGTTTTTTATGGCTTGTTGCCCCATATCAAAATCAATAGAAATCTAAGGAACAACAATGCTTCAAACTATGATTGCAGATTTCCAGCAACATTTTTGGTTGTATGTCTCTATTCCTTTCATGAGTGGTTTAATTGGCTATGTCACTAAAGTGATTGCCATTCAAATGATGTTTTCACCACTTGAATTTAAAGGTATTAAACCGTTTTTTGGCTGGCAAGGTATTGTGCCTCGTAAAGCCGAAAAAATGGCAACGACTGCTGTAGAGCTTATGACGGCTAAGCTCATTAAGCCCGAAGAAATTTTTGCTCGCCTTGACCCAAAGCGTATTGCTAAAGAAATTGAAAAACCATTAATGGCAGCAGCAGAAGATATTACCCGTGAGGTTGCTCAAGAATATCAACCAGGCTTATGGGAAGGCATGCCTGAGTTTGCCCGCCAAAGACTGATCCGCAGAGTGCAATCAAAAGCCCCGGAAATTGTCGAGCACATCATGAGTGAAGTGCAACGTGACGTAAATCGATATTTTGATATTAAACATTTGGTCATTAGTAATTTACTTAAAGACAAACGCCTACTGAACAATATTTTTAAACGTGTAGGCAAACAAGAGTTTAAGTTTTTCAGTAACGTTGGTTTTGTATTTGGTTTTGGTATTGGTGTAATCCAGATGCTCTGCTGGATTGTCACACAAGGAAAATATCCTTGGATGCTACCTCTGTTTGGCGGATTTGTAGGTTTTTTTAGTGACTGGATTGCCCTACAAATGATGTTTAGACCCCTCTATCCGAAAAAAATATTGGGCTATACATGGCAAGGTCTATTTATTAAACGTCAGAATGAAGTGGCAGCTGACTATGCAGCTTTAATTTCCAAACAACTTTTGACTTCACGCCATATGATGGAAGAGTTGTTTTCAGGTACTCACTCTGCACGTGTTATTGAGCTGGTTAACCGTCATGTCAAACAGGAAATTGACATGCAAGCAGGTGTAATCCGCCCCCTCGTTGTTTATGCAATTGGTGGAGAAAAATACCAGAATATGAAAACTCAGGTTGCGGAACGTATCATGCAGCAACTTCCAGAGACTATGAAATATGTTGAGTCTTATGCAGAAGACGCCATGAATATTCGCAATACCCTGATTGAGCGTATGCAGAAATTAACGCCTTCGGAATTTGAAGGTATGCTACGTCCAGCCTTTAAAGAAGATGAGTGGGCACTCATTGCAGTAGGCGCAGTACTTGGTTTTGTTGTTGGTGAGCTACAAATCCAGTTTATGCTTTAATTTTTAAATATAAAAAACCGGATGAATGAATCATCCGGTTTTTATTTTGCTTTAGATATTATTTTTCAATTGCATGGTCGAGGCTAATACGTCCAGCACCATGAAGCATCAAGAAAAATAAACCACCTGCCATTGCAAGATTTTTCATAAAGTGGATGCCATTGTTATATTGTGCTGCTGCATCAGCCCCACCTTGGTGAAATAAGAACGCAGTTAAGATACTAAAGATCCCAAGACCAAAAGCTGCGAAACGTGCTTGGAAACCAAATAACAACGCTAAACCACCACCGAACTCAACCAGAATAACTAATGGTAGAAGTCCACCTGGAACACCCATTGCTTCCATATATCCTGCAGTTGCTGCATAACCGGTAATTTTCCCCCAACCAGCAGCAAGAAAGATATAAGCGATAAGAAGACGAGCAACAAGGCTAATAAAACTGTCTGCGCCTGGTTGCGTCACGATATTTTTGACCACCACATTTGGATTAAACATATTGCCACCTTTATTTAATGCTTATTTGTTGATGAACTCATTCTAGGTTTGGGACATTGATAATTAAATACTCAAAATCCATATATATCGTTGCACAAATAGGATGATCAATTTGTATATTTTTGATGTTTTATACTGACTTTCTATAGGCTCACTGCTAGGATTTGAGCACGGTTTACCACTTAATCATCTCATGGAACTTCTTGATTTTATTCTACACGTTGATCAGCATCTCGCCGAATTTATCACAAATTACGGGACGTGGATTTATGGCATTTTATTTTTAATTATTTTTGTCGAAACCGGTTTAGTGGTTATGCCGTTCTTACCGGGTGACAGCTTACTGTTCGCAGCAGGTGCTTTAGCGGCTTCTACAGGCACAATGGACCCTTGGTTACTGGGCATTCTACTCTTCATTGCCGCGGTTTTAGGCGATACAGTGAACTATCATATTGGACGTTTTATCGGTCCACGTGTATTTGAGATGAATTCACGCTTTATTAATAAGCAACATTTAATTAAGACTCATGAATTCTTCGCCCGTCATGGTGGCAAGACTATTATTTTTGCACGTTTCATTCCATTTGCTCGTACCTTTGCACCTTTCGTTGCTGGCGCTGGCAGCATGAATTATAAGTTTTTCTTAACTTATAACATAATTGGCGCATTCTGTTGGGTAGCTTCTTTTGTCACTTTAGGCTATCTCTTCGGTGGACATCCACTTGTAAAAGATAACTTTACTCACCTTATTTTTGGCATCATTATTATTAGTATTTTACCGGGTGTGATCGGCTTCATACGTCAAAAGCTAAAAAACCGAAAAGCTAACGTTTAAAGAGCAATTAGAAAAAACGGAATACCACCGGAAGCATACATAAAATAAGTAACATGGCCGATCCTTTATATAGATGATCGGCCTTTATTTTTTTCATTGATCCTGTCAATAAAGCACGTCCGAAAAACATCCAGAAACTTGCTGCTGGAATAAGAATTAAAGTAAAAGCAGCCAGAACCATGAGAAAATTTTCAGGCGAATTCCATGTTTCAGCGGGGAAAATACCTGCGGCAAAAAGTAAAGACTTAGGATTTTTTAAAGTTGAGAAGAATAATTGACGTGGGCGAATATTACGATGATTTTGGCTAAATTGTTGTAAATGCGTGGTTTTCCATAAGCGGAATGCCATCCAGAATACATATAATACGCTAGTGATGTGCAAAATAAGCAGTAGTGCAGGCCAAACCGGATCTGCCAAATGAATGAACACCGCCCAAAAACTAATGCCATAAGCGTAGCCCAACCATTCCATTGGAATAAGCCAGAATGTTTTAGATAACCCTTGTGAGTGAGCGGCGGTTGCAAGTAATGCGTTTGTCGGGCCCGGAATAAGTAAAACAGCCAACATTGCTAATACAAAAAACCAGCTCTCAATCATATAATTTCCACATTAGTAAAGATGCGGCAACATTAAACGAAATGGGCAAAATATAGCAAGTTTAGAGCGTATTCTGATTAGAAAGAATACAAGTTATTCTAAGGCTTATCTTTAAAAAATTATTGATTTATAATAATTTTATTATGAAACATTTTGCTAAACTTTATTCATCACAATATGCAATTAGTTAGCATATTGTGATGCAAGACTGATGATTAATTCGTCTTTTTCCGAACAATAATTGGACAATTCTTAAACTGAGCAGCCTGAACAATGGCTTCTTGTTGACCTAATACACGTGAAAGTTCGGTGTTTTTGGTTGAAGAAGATTGTCCCATATTGACAGAGATGGATGGGCCGAATCCCCAACCGCCTCGTCCCCAGCCGCCGCCAAGCCCAAGTCCAACACCCATACCTGTACTTTTTGGTGTCTGTACACCATTGTCGATATATTGTTGAATACGGTTATATTCACTTTGTAGTTGCTGGCAACTCAAAGATTGATACTGCGTCGGAGACACATAAGTCGGTTTTACCGTTGTAGCACAAGCGCTCAATAGTAAAGTGGCCGCTGCCAAAGGCACAATATATAAGCCTTTCATCATTTTTCTCTTATCGTTTTGGTTCAATTTCGCTGAACAATGCCTCATAAGACTGAGTCAATTTGTGTTCTGGCGCTAAGTGAGCCAAAGGTAAATTTTTCTGATGTGATTCTTTCATCAAAATCGAAGGCGGTAACATGCTATTGAGCACTGGTAACCCTTCATCTTTTAACTGTTGAACCACTTCCCGAGGTAGTTTTGCTTGGGACTGGAACTGATTCACCACAATTCCTTCAATTTCCAAGCGATCATTATGATCATCTTGCGTTTCGAGAACATTTTCAATCAATGTTTGTAAAGCACGCTTTGAAAAGACATCACAGTCGAAAGGAATCAGGACCTTATCTGCTGCAATTAATGCAGACAATGTGAAAAAGTTAAAGGCTGGAGGTGTGTCAATATAAATGCGGTCATAGCGCCCAACCAAGCTTTGAATAGAGTCACGCAATTTATAAATTTTATGTTTGCTTTCAAGTGCATGCTCAAGAGCACCGAGCGTAGGGCTAGCCGGAAGCACATCTAATTTTGCAAAGGATGTAGAGTGTACAAAACTGTCGAGATCTTTGTTGCGTGGAGCTTTTAGAATTGAGCCCAGTGCGTTCCCAATTAAACCTTTTTGTTGATTATTTCCCAACACATATTCAAAGAAGTTTTCAATATTTGGTTCTAAAACTGCTTTATCAGCAGCGTATGTTGCTTCTTCACCTAAAAGGTATTGGCTTGAGTTGGCTTGAGGATCAAGATCGATAACCAAGGTCCTTAAGCCATGTTTGGCACTAATGGCAGCCAAATTTACAGTAATACTTGATTTCCCTACACCGCCTTTTTGGTTAAACACCACACGAGTTAGCATGTTTCCCTCTACATATTTTTTTACTGTATGCAGTTTAACCTAGAGCTTACGCAAAAAGGCAAAGAATGTAGAACAATTAAGCAAAAACAGGTTTCACTATCACCAGAATAATAATGGCAACAAATGCGATTGCACTAATGACCAAACCCGCACGGCGCTGAGCTAGCAAAATAGTGTCATCCTTTTTAAAGGCTTTCATTAAAGATGATAAGAGCACTAAAAATAAGATAATTTTAGCGTAGAACCATGGCTGTACCTGAAAGTTCTTCATCACCAGTAAAATTGCTCCGGTAATGAAAACCACGGTAAATGACAAATGCTGTAAAGCAACTAAAGCTTTACGCCCTGCTGGGTTAGGTTGTTCACCTTGTACACCAATAAATAGTGTAGAAGCGCGTAATACAAAAACCATAAGTGCGGCTGCTACCGCAGTCATATGGATAATTTTAGTGAGTAAATGTGCATCCATAAACTAAGCCCTTAGTTTTTAGGTGCATGTGCACATTCTGGACTTGCTGGCGCTTGACCTTGCCACTCACTTGGTAAATAAGCGTGGATTGCTAAAGCATGAATTTGTCCTGGATTCATTAAATCAGAAGCCAAGGCATAAACTTTTTGATGACGCTGAACCAAACGCAAGCCGTTAAATTCTTCACTCACCACAATCACTTTAAAGTGGGATTCTTTACCAGGAAAATAACCACCGTGGCCGGCAGACTCATTAATGACTTCTAAATGGCTAGGTGCAAGGGTCTGTAACCGTTCAATCAACTGTTGCTCAAGGCTCATAGCTTTTCCTTTTACGATTATTCGTATATTTAGACCTAGTATACCCTGTCTACACATAAACAAAAGTTGCTCTTGTACGCTTTGACTGCAAACAAAATGTCTATTTATTCGGCAACTTATCAATAAAAATAACTCTAAATACTCAATTCTGTTTTTATTTTATGCAATCAGCATAATTATTTGCATAAAGTTATTGACCCTTGTTTTGCTTAATGTATTATAAGCGGCACGCGGGAATAGCTCAGTTGGTAGAGCATAACCTTGCCAAGGTTGGGGTCGCGAGTTCGAGTCTCGTTTCCCGCTCCAGATTGGTTTTTTTTGAGAAAGTTTTAGTAAAAACTGCTCATACATGCGGGAATAGCTCAGTTGGTAGAGCATAACCTTGCCAAGGTTGGGGTCGCGAGTTCGAGTCTCGTTTCCCGCTCCAAATTCAAAAGGCACTTATCGGAAGGTAAGTGCCTTTTTCTTTTGATCTGTTTATATATTTAGAATTTCAAAATCACTCATTGCCTTGATTTAAGTTAGTTATGTTCGCAAGGTTCTAGAGTTATTCGATGTGTAGATATATAAGGTAATAATTGAAAACAATCTATATTAAAGCTTTCTAGGCAATGACTCTGCTGTAAACATAGGGAGAAGATAAAACTATAATTATAGATATAACTTTTAAAATGATACTGCTCGGTTCTTTGAACATCATTATTGGTTAAATCGCAAAATTGTATATGTTCAGGAGATACATGAAAGTTGAGCTTCTTTAAATGACGGCTCATTCCTTCACCAGTACATTTAATATAGGATTCTTTTAAGGTCCATATTTGAAAAAAACGTTGATATACACTAGTTGGATTAGTCCATTCATTTTGCTGAATCCATTCAATTTCACTTGGCGCTAACACGCTATCGACACGCCTCCATTCGAACTCATGGTTCATTCTTTCGACATCGACTCCTATTTCTCCTTTTTCTGTCACAGCAAAGACAATAAGGTCCGCAGAGTGACTAAGATTAAAATAAATAGCCTTATTGCCTCGTACAAAAGGTTTGCCGTTAGGTTGTAATTGAATGATGACCTCATGAGGCAAGATACCCAACTTATCTGATAGAACAAACTTCATTAACACACGAGAAATTAAGAAAAGTCGTGCAGCATGAGAATGATATTGATCATATCTCAGCTTTTCTGTCGCATTGAGAAAGCTGAGATAATGACTCAATATGAGATGGTTGTTTGGTACCCGTGAAATTGGGCAAACATAAACCTGTACGTTCGCTACATCAGACATCACTAAGCTGTGCTGTAGTGCTGATGTACTTTGTCAGAACCGGTGTAAGGTAATCATAAACCGCTTCTACATGGGTAACGTGTGGATTATGACCTGCGCCAGCGATGATATGTACAGGAATCTCAGGACTGATTGGAGTAACAATTGGATCTTTCTCTCCCACAATAATCTCGATTTTAGATCGAAGCTCAGAAAGCAAAGCTGTCTGTGCTGCGCGCTGCTGCGGCAAATTAATGTGGTGCATGTACTCACTAATATGCTTAGACACTGACATGCGGCGTAGTGAATCCATCGCATATCTCACTGACAGATTTTGTTGCCCCTCTGGATGTAAATCTTTAGCAATCACATTTTTCGGCACAAAACGGAAAATGAGTTTAGATATCGCTTGTATCTGAAACATTTTTGCAGCCTGTGCCTGAACAAAATAAGGCGATATAAGGATAAGGCGTGCAACTTTATCTGGATATTTCTTTGCAAGATTTAATGCAAAAAGACATCCTAATGAGTGGGCAATCACCACACTATTTGGTGCCAAAAGCTCTGCCGCAGTATCAATAAATTGATGGTTATTATCTTCCATCATTTCATAACTACCTGAACGCCCAAGTCCCGGTAAGTCCATCATAGCGACCTGATCATAAGTAATTTTATTGATGATTGGAGACCAACATGCACTATCAAATGGAATGCCGTGTAAAAATAATGCAGAAGCTTTTTCTGATCCAACTGGCTGTTTAGTATAGATTTCTGTCCAATAGCGGTTCTGATAGCTAAAAGAATTAGGTGTTGGTACTTGCATACGACCAAAACGTGTAAACACCAAGCGATCAATCCAGCGAGAAAAATAAGGCATGATACTGATCAGGTCTGCGATGCCCATCTTCGCCGCCATCGCCTCTGCCCCAGCAACATGGTAGTGCTCGGTAGAAATGAAAGAAAGTTGCTCTTTAGAACCGTCAAGTAATACCTCTGGTAATTTCTCGAGCAAAACTTTAGGTATTTGTAAATGTGGTGAGCTAACTCCCAAATGCTCAGCAGCTAGGTGAACTAGACGATGAAATTTGGGTGTCGCAGGATCAAGCAGCATATATTCCTGAGCAATAGTTTCAGGATAAGACATCGTTCGGATCAAAAAGCTCACGATATACTGCATATTGCATAGAGGTAGGAATGTGTCACGACCACCTGGTAATGCCAGTAAACGTCCCTGATAGAGCTTATCAATCATGTCCGCAATACCAATATATTGCATATCGCCATAATTATAAAAACCATCAATGACTGTCGCCGGATTTATTGCAGTCCATGGCACATTTAAACGCTTACAGGCCTCAATGAAAGCTTGATGTCCTAGAATTTTTGAAGCCTCATAACCACCATGTTTGCAATACAACTCATCAGCCGATTCTTGCGGCGGCGCAGCCACACGATACCCGCCAATCCAGATAAATCGCTCAAGCTGCTTCAATGTTGCAGCCCATTCAATTAACGCCAGCCCTGACTTAATATTGGTACGCTCAGCTTCAGCTTTGCTAATGCCCCAATTAAATGATGCTGCGAGATGATAAATTACATGAATTTTTGTCTGGGCGTCCGATAATAGAGAGTCCAGCTTAAAATCGCGACTTAAATCATATTCAACAAAAGATATAGATGGATCAGCCAGCCCTTGGGTTGTAATGAAACCTAATAGCTTATCTTTCTTGGTTGCGGCATTACGCAGCGCAGCAATCACCTGATGACCTTCACGCAGAAGTTCAACGATCAATCTGCTGCCAATAAAACCTGCTGCACCTGTTACTAATATGGTCTTCCGTGAAAAATTATCTTTTTTTGCGTTATTTAAATTATCCATAAATCACCTTATTAGGTGCTGGGCACTCCAGCATTGTTTTGAAGCGAGTTATCTTAAAAGTTATATCGAACCTGGGCATACACCAGACTGTTATCTCTAAATTGTCCTAGTACCGTATCATTTCTGCCCCAGAAGCGATCTCCGCCTGCATTCAACTGCCAGTGATCATTGAGGTTGTAGTTAATACGTACTCTCAACAATTCATTAGGCTCTGGTGCAAAATAGAATCCTGTAAACTCTAACTTTAGGTTGTCATTCATTAGGTTAAGTGCATAACGCAGCATAGCCCCATACTGATTCTGTTGATACTGGTCACTGATTGTTTGCTGATAACGGTAGACTTCTCTCACTAATGGATTTGTTAGGCTATCGGCAGATTTAAAGTCTTCTGTATGCTTGTACACGCCTACTAAACTCAGCGTAGAATTTTTTAATGACCATTCCGGCCCCATAACTACAGTTAAATTATTTTTCTTATGGGTAAGATCTTCACTACCATTCGAGTCAGTCTTTGTATATGCAGCTTCACCGCGCCATACGAGATCGTTATGGTTATAACTGAAATCAAACCCATAGACAGACATAGGGTTATTTTTCAGTTGTAATGTTGCCCCTGTTGGAGATAACGACTGTAGTGATAGATCAGGCATGTGATCCAATCCTGAAAAATAGGATGCCCCTACATCTAGACCATCTACGGAATAATCCCAACGCATTGCAAATGCAGGACGGCTCTTACGGTCTATGTCATACTGAACACCAGCAATCTGACGCAATGGAATTACATCTGAACGACTACGCGGATACCACAATGCAGTCCACTTATTGGTTCCAGATTCAGGGATATACGTCAATTTGAGTGCATCATTTCCTAGACGTTGATCTGTCTCGTCTGGTACTAGACGCGTATAGTCACGGGGCGATAGGTTATCCGTTGGGTTAATTCCATCCGCTCTCCCCCAGACGACAATCTGACGACCAACATCGACATAGACGGTCTGATCCCAGTTATAAGAGGCATACAACTCACGTAAGTTACGATTTACCTTACTCACCTGATCTGGGTTTACAGTGTGGTCCGTTTCGTCTGAAACCACTATGTCGTAATGCAGCTTAAATGCAGGGTTAAATTTGAGTGTACCATTGGACCAGAAACTTGCTTGCCCAATGTTTTTTAACGAACTTAAATCACGATCTGATGACCACACATCGAATCTAGCTGAGTTTTGGCTCACAAAACTCATTTCGCTGTCATCTGCATAAGTATGCTGCAGTAGCATAAAGCTACTGCAGCAGACAAATACCCAATAGGCACCTTGCGTCATTTCTCAAGACTCTGCTGTGAGAAAAGCTTATCGGACAAGGTTTTTTCTGCCGCAAAATCATTGACGATTACATGTGTCATATGTTGAGTTTGCAGATTTTTCGCCATAGATTTCATGGCTTGCCATCTTGGTTTCACTTTACCGTAAGGACGGATATCCGTGAACTCAATATGTTTTAATGGTTTGCCTGCTGTATCCCAAATGTCGATGGTTGCTGTAACAAAGTTGTCTTTGAGTATGCACATACGACGTTTGCTATAACCAAAGTCACTCTTCACCGTATTATTGATTGGTGTTGCTTCAATCATGTAGCAATCTTTGCCATTAAATTTGCCATCTGCAAGTTTCGTGTATTTCCAGTCACTGAGCTTATAGCCAAGGACATCACCATAACTAAAGTCCGTACCAATAAAAGCATCACCCTTATTCGCTGATGCAAGACGGCGTACTTTTTTCAATGCAGGCAAATAGACAAACATACTATCGCTGCCTTTTGCATTTTCAATTAACAGCGTCGTGGTTCCTTGGACATCTGCTGGCGAGATAAACTCAGTCAAACGCATGTTGTTCTGAGTATTTCCAGCAAGCTTGGTCATATTTTTAGTTAAACGTACACGTTGCTCGCCATTTTTAGAGGTCAAAATAAATTTGGCGCTAGCTGTTGAAGACAAGAACTTAGAGGCATCATCACTACGATTAACAATATCTTGAACTTCATCTGCATGAGATGTTTTAGGCATCGACATTGTGAGCGCTGTACCCAACAAAAGGCTTGTCACCACAGTTTGTGCAACAGGAACGCTCTTCTTATTTGAAGAAAAGATAAAACGAGGTTTTAATATTAGAATCATTGTAGGTACCATAATTAAGGTTGCAAATACACTGAAAAGCATCGCAATCACAATAAACATCGCGAGCCATTGATGGACGTGGAAGCCTTGTGATAAGGACAATACGCCATACCCACCAGCAACCGCAGTCGCGACAAAAAGAGAAGCCTTACCAGCAGTACTTAAGGTTTTACGGATAGCATCTTTGATATCGCCGCCTTCTTCGCGCAAGATTTCACGCAAGCGATAGAGGAAGTAGATGGCATAATCCGCACCAATACCTACAGCCATAGCCGAGATGAGTGAGTTCGGAATATTGAGCGGAATGTCGAGCCAGCCCATCACGCCAAAGATGGCAAGAATTGAGAACAGAAGTGGAGTCAGAACAATCAGTCCAGCTGAAATCGAACGGAAGACCAGTGCTGAAATAAAGAATACGGCAAATGAAATTTGTAGAATATTCATGAGCTTGCCGTGAACCATGGTTTCAGTTAAGGCAATGGTTTGCGTCACATCACCACCAAAACTTACTACAGCTTTATCGCCCAATTGACCCGCCATATACGTTTTTAGCGACTCAAGGATTTCTTTAATGCGATGATTACTGCCAGTTTTCAGAAGAATCGTGATCTTGGCATAGCGCTGAGTGGTATCAATGTATGAATCAAAATCCGTCGGCTCACCAGACATTGAATACAACAGCAGATACTGAGCAACAACGTCTTTGGTTGCAGGAACCTGAAATGCCTGTGGTTGATCGGCATTCATTGCCTGATTCATTCGTTTGATATAGTCCACGATAGAGATGGTTTTACCGACCTCTGGAATTGAGTTTGCGAACTTTTCTGTATTATCAATCGCTTTTAGGATTTCAGGGTTTTCAATACCATCACGAACCTTCGTATCAACCATAATGTAAAGGCTGTTTGTGCCACCAAGAGACTGATTTAAAAATCTGTCGTCCTGTTGCATTGGTAAGTCACGAGAGAAGAAATTACGGCTATCGTTATCCACCACAATACGGCTCGTGCCAATAGCAAGGAAGATGCTCATTGCCGCAATCGCAGTCATTAACATCATTCGCGGACGAACTGACAAAATGACATTACCAATACGGTTTGGAATCCAATCCCAAATTGGCAAGCCTTTGCGTTTGACCTTCACAACCGAAGGTGGTGGCAACATTGAGCGGAGTGCCGGAATAAAAGTCATCTCAATCACCAGCGTGCTGATGATCCCGACTCCTGTAAAAATACCAAATGAACGAATCGTTGGAATGTTGAAGGTCAACAGAGAGAAGAATCCAGCCGCTGCAATACCACCAGCCAACACCATAACCGGACCAACACGAACCAAAGACTGCACTACAGCTTCGCTATTGGCAGCTTTAGGCTCCATCCCTTGAGCAATCAGGCGATCAAAATCTTCATAGTAGCGCTTGAGCAACTGCACGGCATGCCCTGCCGCGATGGCCAGAATCAGAATTGGCGTAGGCGAGTTAAAGATATCCATTGGCTGTTTGAACAAGCCCATCATGCCCATACCCCATGCCACAGCCAACAAAGCTGTAACGAGTGGCAGAATCAAACCTTGCTTGCTGCGGAATGCTTCAAAGTGCAATAAACCAATCACCAATACGGCAATCGGGAACAAGATATTGATACGCTTAGAGTAGTCTTCAGCTTTATCCAGATACACAGGATTGCCACCGACACTGATGGTCATATCTTTAGATTGTTCGCTTTCTACGATTTTATTAATCGGGCCCATCATTTTCTGGAAGCCCTCTGGACTTTCCTCAAGCTCAAGCAAAATCGCAGCAGTTTGTTGATCTTTAGATACCACTGAATTCATATAGGTTGGATTCAGTGCCAGCAGTTTTTTCAGGTGATCGATATCCTCCTGAGTGACTGAACTACTCGGCAATAGTTTCTTGGCATCGAACCCTTCTGCATTCGCCTCGATACCTTTCGCCTGACGTGCAGCCAAACTCATCATGGTGGAACGGACCACGCCCGGTGCATTGTCAACTTCTTCGGTAATGCGTTTGACTTTCTCCAATACTTGCGGCTGATAAATATCACCCTGCTTCGGAGTAATACCAATCACGACCATATATTTGGAGCCGAATTTCTTTTCAATCAGCTTGGTCGAGGTGATGTAAGGATGCCCTTTAGGTGCAAGTGCATCTGGGTCAATAATAATTTTTACACCAGATGCCAGATATGCCAGAGCAAGTGTTAAGAGCATCACCACAGTCAAGACAATACGGCGGTGGCTAAGAATCCAACGCGCGTATCTCTCCATCATTTGTTGAGTCTTATGAGGTGGTCTATTGGTTTCGAGAGTTGGTTTATTTTCATTGCCAACTGACTCATAGGCTTCACCCTTCTGAGCCAATGCTTGAAGATTGTCGACATCTTTTTTGAACTGGGCGAGCACCATCTTTTTTAGCAGTGCTGGCGGCAATACACCAAAAAAACTACCTGGTTCAGCTTCAAACACCCATTCAATCCACGTACCTTCCGGATGTGGTTTGAAACGGTAAGTACCTGTGTAGTGAAAGGGCCCCTCCACTACTTTAAACGCATACAATTCGTTCGGTACCAGATGTGTAATTTCACCTTTAAAGGACATTTCACGACCAATAAAGCTAAAACCGATTTCGTACTTACTACCCACACGCGGAGTACTATCTAGCAATTCAGAATGCTTACACGACAATTGCCAACCTGCATCATTGGCCGGGTTTGCAAGGTAAGTGAAAACCTTGTCAATCTTGGCCGGTATGAGGAAAGCATGTTCTATGGTCACCATAGTTGTTCTACCTTCTTATATTTCTTATGTAGGAATTGGGTACATCTGATCAATGGTCTGGGCTACAGCCACGACATTCTCAGCGTACATAATTGATGAATGGTCACCAGGCAAATCCACTTGTGTAAACGTTTCTTTGACCAGTTGATCCCAACCTAGACTTTCTCCAAAGTCTTCCTGCTCATCTTTGGCCTTAACCAAAAGAATTGGAAAATCTTCAGGGTCTGGGAAATAGGTTTGGAGTGCGATGCCATTCGCCAAATAGGTATCAAAGTAAAGTCGGAAATCTGATGGATCAGCATCGAGAGGCAGAACATTAATGGCTTTAGCTTCTTTAAGTACATGATCAAACATTTGATCTGGACTCAATTCACGCAAATATTGCGCTGGGATCGTTAACTTTTTGCCATAAGGTGCAGCCAAATCACGGGCGAACCAAGACAAAAGCATGGCATCGTCGGCATCTTCAGGCACATTTTCTGGAATTGGAGCGCGGGTATCGATCATGACAATACCTGTGACCTGTTGCCCCATTTGACGCAACTGACGACTGATCTCATATGCGATCGCCCCACCGAAACACCAGCCACCGAGGAAATAAGGGCCTTGAGGCTGCATCTTTTGCATTTCAGCAATATAGAGCATCGCCATTTCTTCAATCGCCACTTCCGCAGCATCGGCTTCAATCAGTCCAGGAGACTGAATAGCACGTAAGGTACGGTTCGGATTGAGATGACGCGAAAGCTCCATATAACAGAAGGTACTGCCACCAATTGGATGGAACAGCCACAGCGGTTGTTCATAGGTTCCACGGCGTAGTTCAATTACGATCGATGGCTTAATTTCTTTATTTTCGCGAATGATCTCACCCAGACGCTCCACAGTGGAGTACTGTGCCAACAAGGCAACTGACAGTTCGGTACCGAAAGCCTTTTTAAGATGGTTAACAAGCTTCACAGCTAATAGTGAATGCCCACCTAGTTCGAAGAAATCATCATGTATACCAACTCGCTTGACCGACAAGATCTGTTCAAAGGTAGTACACAGCTCGATTTCGATCGGATCACGCGGTGCAACATAATCATTGCTCTGCTCAAAAATCGGCTCAGGAAATGCCTTACGATCCAACTTATTGTTGGCCGTCATTGGAAACTCATCCAATCGGATAAACGCACTTGGCACCATATAAGCTGGAAGATGGATTTGCAGGGTCTTTTTTAAACCGGCAATATCAAGCTCTTGTCCAGTTACATATGCCACCAGTTTCTGGTCGTTGTCAGCTGTGGTCTTAACCAGCACTACTGCATCTGTAATACCGTCGATTTGTTTGAGAACATTCTCAATTTCACCTAGTTCGATACGGAATCCGCGGATCTTGACCTGAAAGTCCAAACGTCCATGATGAGTCAAACGTCCATCTGTACGCAGGCAGACTTTATCCCCTGTACGGTAGAGTCGACCGGCATTTGGTAGAGATGGCAATGTTCTAAATTGGGCATCTGTCAGTTCAGGGCGATGCCAGTAATCAACTGCCAGACCATCACCGCCAATCCAAAGCTCACCCATAACGCCTGGTGGAACTAAACGCTGCTTTTCATCAAGGACATAAAGCTGGGTATTCGCCAATGGTTCGCCTAAATCAATATACTTTGCATCGGTGATACGAGCTGCACTAGACCACACTGTAGTTTCGGTCGGTCCATAGACATTCCAGAGACAGCTAACTTTACCTAGCAGTTTTTCTGCCAGAATAGTATCTAACGCTTCGCCTCCACAGAGTGCTGTCAATCCCGCATTGCCGCTCCACTCGCTGTCTAAGAGCATTTTCCAAGAAGCCGGTGTTGCCTGCAGAATATTGATAGACTTAGCATTTAGATAATCCACCAATTGATTGCCATCTTGTGATACCTCACGTGGGCAAACATGCACCACACCGCCGTACATCAGCGGAATGAGTAATTCAAGAATTGAAATATCAAATGCATACGTGGTGATTGCTAACAACTGAGTTTCAGTCGTTACTTGCAATCTATCATTCATAGATAGCAAGAAATTGATAATTGAAGGATGCCCAATACGGACACCTTTAGGCTTACCTGTCGAGCCTGATGTGTACATCACATAAGCAATGTCGCCAAAGGCAAGCGTCTCGCGCACCTGTTCAAGTGCCACAACACCAGCTTGATTGATATCTAAGCGAGGCACAGAAACGTTAAGAGCATCCCTTAACTCGGTTTGAGTTAAGATGATTTTAGGTTCAGCATCCTCAATGATGTTCTGTAGACGTTCAGTTGGGAAATTAGGATCCAGTGGCACATAAGCTGCACCTGCCGCCCAGATCCCAAGGATTGCTGCTGGCAATAACGCCGTGCGATCTAACATCAGACCTACACGATCACCGCGTGTAATGCCGTGTGCACGCAAATATTCAGCAATACCAGCAATATATTGACCTAAGTCACGATAGCTAATCGTATGATCGTTTGAGGTTAAAGCATGATTTTCACCACGCTCTTCAATCTGCTTTAGAATCATTCCAAGTAGATCATGCTGAGCATAATCAGTCACCTTTCCACGGAGGGCCTCGAACTGGATACCATCTTTATAATCAGGAGCGATATCTAGCTCAACAATCTTGCGTTCAGGATGGGCCACCATCTCTGCGAGTACAGCTTGCAACAGTTGCACCATATTCTCGGCAGACTGCGCAGAAAATAGATCCGTGTTGTATTTCAATACGCCAACGAGTTCACCTTGATATTCACCGCCCATTTCCAGCGTAATATCCAACTGTCCTTCTTGCTGGCGAACCGGAAAACTTCCTAATGTCAAATCTTGTCCAACTAAAGTGGCCGGAGTCTGGATTGGTAGGAGTAGTTCTTTAAACTCATCCATACCACCTAGACGTTCCCAGAACATTCCTATCTGAGCCAATGGATTAATACTGCCATCACGTTTTGGTGAGACAGCTTCAACTACTCTAGAAAAGGCAACTTTTTGATGCTTAAGGCTCTGTCTTAATTGTTCCTGAACCTGTTGCGTAAATTGACGTAAAGTCTGATCAGCATCGATGTCCATGTGAATAGCAATCGTGTTGACAAACTGCCCCAATGCATTACGTAAAGAACGTTCAAGTCGACCTGCTACGGGTGTAGCAATCACTAGATTATTTTCATTAGAGAGTTTGTGCAGCAAAATATAAAAGCCAGATAGCACAAGCCCGAACAATGTGATCTCATAATTTTTTGCTAAGTTTACAAGACCAGATGACACTGACTCAGGCACACGGAAAACCAGTGAACTACCTTTATGATGCTGTACGGCTGGACGAGGATAATCAAGCGGAATGCTATGCACATGTGGTGCATGCATCAGTGCATTTTTCCAGAAAATTAAGCTCTCATCAGTATCATCAATCACGCTGCTCTGCTGCTTATCGGCATATTGTGCAAACTCGATTCCGTTCACTGCATCCGACTCTGCAACGAGTCCAAAACGTTTGCTAACGTCTCGCAGCAATAGACCAATTGACCAAAAATCCATGAGCGCATGATGAATCACAAATGCGATCACATAATGATTTTGACCGCATTCATAACAATGAATACGCCATAACGGTGGCTGAGTCAGGTCAAACGGCTGCTTGGTGTCTTGCTCAACCAATTGCGTCAAATCAGAAGCTTCAATATGACGAGCATCAGAAAAGATGATATTCGGATACACGCGATCCCAGATCAGTTGCTCAATTCCCTGATCATTGGCTGGCATGCTTACGCGCAGTAGCGGATAATCATGCATTACCGCTTCTAGTATTTCTATTGGCTTGTTACCTAATGGTTGGTTGACCTTCACATCAAAGGCCACCACCATATTGTAGGCACTGCAAGTTGGCTCAAAACGCTGGATATACCAAATGCCAAGCTGCTCTGCAGAAATCGCATGACGCGACAGAACTTCCGGTTCTAGTCGTGCAAGGTTGTTCATGAAGCAACTCCCTGCTGCAACTCAGAAACAAGATATTCAGCCAACGCATTGATTGTTGGGTAATCCCATAATAGTGTTGGCTCAAGTTCTAATTTCGTCAGATCTTCTAAATCCCCAGACACAGACAAAGCAACAATCGAATCAAGACCATAACTGGTAAATTTTTGATCTGGATCAATCGTCTCAGGCTCTACGCGCATCTCTTTAGCGACTAGCGTACGAATGATTGCGCTCCAGTAAGCTTTATCTTTATTCATGGGGTAATCTCCTTTTTAACCGGTTTGGCATCACGCGGTGCCAGTGCAAAATCGATGACAGATAACATGTGATTGGTTGAAATTCGGTCCAGCAGATCTGCCAATGTGCTTTCACGTAGTGACGTCATAGGAGGAGCTGTCTGCCCTTCAGCAGCATTTAAGAAAATGATCAGCCATGCACCATTCTGTAAAGCAGGCCTTAAACCATGGCGGTTAAAAACCCAGAAACCCAACACAGCAATACGAGCGAATAACTCGGCATAGTTACGGGCAAGACTGAAGCGCATCGTTTCAAACTCCTTGCTTTGCTCAGAATTTGAAAAGTAGTCCTGAATTTTTTGATCCAATGAACGCTGTTCAACAAGAAGCTGGTTTGCTCGCTCATGTAGCGTAGCTAGCGTCTCAGCAGACAACCCAACTGTGACATTAGAGTCGTTGAGCATTTCGATGATTGTTTCGAGTGACTCCATCACCAAGTCACCATCTCGGTTGAAAATCTCAAGCTCACGGAAATCAATAGCACCTGTCTCTACCTGTAAGTCATATAACTGGCGATAGCGTGCTTTCGCTTCAGCTTGATTGAGATGGTCGGCTTTTTTACTGCGCCCTTTATTGGCAGATTTGAGCTGAAAACTCAGACTGTCTAGACAGACGGTGCTACTACCGTCAAACACACTGACAATCAGATGGTCCCTGAATGCTTTCTGGAACATTCCATCTGCATATGCATTTCTTAAGAAAAAACGTGACCCAAGCACTGAGGATGTGATTTTGGCAAGCGACTCTACATATTCAGGTACCAGTACCTTGACGATTGGTGACCATGTACTGAACTGATTGATACAAACGTGTAACCCTCGCGCACCAACAAGTGATAACACCTCAGCCGCTAAAAGGTAGGCATAAGCTGTAGCGAGTTGCTCACGTACCAACGGTATGCTTATTACTTTTTTGTTATATAACTCGCGTTCAATCGCGAACTCGGTTGCGATGCGTAGCATCGTATCGCCGGCACCTAGAGAGAAACTACTGCAATATGCACGTGTTACCTGTAGCGTCTTAAGCCCAAGCTCTAATCCTTGGCCTTCTTCACCGATTAGGGCATCTTTATGAATTTCAGCGTTATTAAAACCAATACCGCTGATATCTAAACCACGCATGCCCACTGTTGGCAGGCGGTTCAGGCTATACGTACCTTTAGAAGCCATATGACGCTTATCGAGCCAGAATGCACTCAGGCTACGGGGTCCACGATCATTTGACGTTTTAGCGATTAGACTTAAAGAGTCACCTAGAGTGGCGCGATTGATCGACCATTTCTCGCCATTTAAGACGTACTTACTGTCGGAAGGTTGCGCAGTCACTTCACTAGATAACAGGTCAGCACCATGCGCTTTCTCGCTATAAGCTAATGCTGGAGCAGCACCACTTAAAATTCGGTTAGCGATGTTTTGGCATTGATTCGCATTACCACCGATCCATACGATCACAGACCAAGCATTCGTGCTATAGGTCGAATTGATGGTCAGATCGCGTCGTGCCAACACGCGATGCAGATATAACAACTCTTCACCAATTTCCATACGGCCTCCAAGCTCTGAAGGCACATAGAAACGGTTCATACCCACCGCATTCAGAAAATCAACAGCTCGCTGTGGATATTGCTCTTTCTCATCACGCTCGATAGCTGCGGACCAAGAAAAATCATTATTGGTATCATGTACGGAGCCTAAAATTTGCTCCAGACGAGCGGCAGATTGAAACTGCCGCAAATTGGACGTAAGTGACATGGATTTTCACTCAAGGATTTAAAAGATAAGGGTTAAAACAAAGCACTTTTCAGACGATTAAAAATCAGCGTGCGTACTTCACGTTCCTTGATCATTGAGTTGAGTAGATTGGAGCTATAACGAATCAGCTGCCCCCGCTGCTCACGATCACGGATGACGTCTAAGCCGTTCTTGACATAGTTTCGAGCAATCACCGTTCTACGGTTTGGATGGGTTAAACAGACCAGTTGACCGCGTTCGATCTGCTCTTTAATTTTTCTTCTTCTAATTTTGCCGCTAGTGGTCTTATTTATTCGGCCTTGGTGCAGTAAATAGACACCGTCTACAGGCAAGCCAATATCAGCCGCCACTTGTTCTTTAACTTGAGTTCTGATGGTTTCAAAATTAAGTGTCTTATCTAAGGACTTTTTCTTAATCTCAAGTACAACCGTAACCCCTTCAGAATCAGCAAAGTTCACTGCCGCAACACAACCTTTACGAACAGCAGGATGTGCCATTTCAACAGAGCATTCGATATCTTGCGGATAATAGTTTTTGCCACGAATGATAATCACATCCTTAAGGCGGCCGGTTATATAAAGGTCTCCGTTTTTGATAAAGCCCATATCACCCGTTCTTAAGTAGTGTACTTGGCTAGGTTGTCCCGCCTCATCAAGGATCGTTGCTTCAAAAGTTTCCTGATTAACTTCCGGCTTTTGCCAGTAACCTGCAGTGACACTCTCACCTGCTAACCAGATTTCACCGACTTCATGAGCCGCCACCTCTTTACGGGTATGAGGATTAACGATACGACAATCAATATGTTTAGAGATCTTGCCACAACTCACTACTTGCACGGCTGTCTGATCTTGGCTGGTCTGTACCAAATGGGCATTTAACTTGTCACGATCAAGTGAAATTGCATTGAGAGGGCCAGTTACGCCACTGACTAAGAGCGTCACTTCTGCCAAGCCATAACATGGCAAGAAAGTATCAAGTCGGAGCCTTGATTGTGTATTGAACTTTTCCATGAAGCGTTGCATAACATGGGCCTTGATCGGCTCGGCACCATTAAACAGCACACGCACACGGCTTAGATCAAGCGCTGCAGCCTGCTCATCAGTGATGCGATGTAGACACAATTCATAGGCAAAGTTTGGTCCACCACTAATCGTGACGCCTTTTTCACTAATAAATTGTAGCCATTTAAGAGGTTTTCGAATGAAGTCCAGCGGCGACATGACATAACAAGTCAGTCCCACATATACGGTTTGCAAAACCGAGCCAATCAACCCCATATCGTGGTAAACAGGCAGCCACGTCAGGCCAACATCTTCTGGTTGTGTACCAAAAGCTTCAGCAATCATGACCTCATTGGCCATAATATTTTTATGAGTAACAATTACGCCTTTAGGCCAGCCTGTTGAGCCTGAGGTATATTGAAGGAAGCAGATATCTTTTTCAGTAATAAGCGGAAAATCCTTTTCCACCAAGTCACGCTGCAATTCGGCATCAACAGCATGTAATATCAAATTTTCATTTTGAGCTTTTAGTGTGATAAGACCTGCGAGCTCAAGAATCTTTTTTGTCGTGAGTACAATCTTAGGCTCACAGTCATTCATAATATTCAAAATATTAGAAAAACCATTACGGTTAAACGGTAAGCTGACTGGTACTGCAATAATTTTAGCTTTCAGACAGGCAAAGAACGATACGATAAAGTCCAACCCAGGTTCGAACAGCAATACGGCACGGTCACCACTGTCTACAATATTCATTAATATTTGGGCTTGATGTTGAACTCGCTCATTCAAATCTGCATATGTCAGAGATTGAATACCACCAGACTGGCGTCCCAAATACTCAAAAGCGATCTTATTTCCATTTAATTTTGCGTGGGATTCCAAAGTTGCAATGATATTATCCGTATACATTACAGCCATAACTTACTCCGATTAATTATAATTAACCTTTAAAATCTGCTAATTCAGAAACGACATTTCTTGCTAGGTTTCTTAATAAAGAATAAATATACTTTTTATTTAAAATATAAATTCACATTATATTTTATGCATGAGTGTTAATTATTACACCTGTAAGTGTTTACAGGTTAGTGGTCTCTTATCGAAAATTAAGAAGCTAAATCCCTTATATGAATCATTTTTTGTTCAGTTATATATTTTTAATTTCTTATCATTATTTAAAATTAACGTCTCACCTATTCTTAATTTAGATACGCACAAGCCAAGATTTTGAAGGTTTTTACTCTTAAACAGTTTCTTTATTATTATTTTTAACTCTAGATTAAATAGTTTTAAAAACTTTATAAAAAATAATATAAATTAAAAATTAGATTATTATATTTATATAGATACTTATGAATATAATATAAAAGCAAATAAATGGATATTTTATTTTAATATTGAAAATTAATTTATTATATTTCCTTAAATTTAAAATATTTAACCAATGTAAATCAATCATATAAATCTTAAAATTATTTATTTCTTTTAATTTTAATATTAAATTCCTATGTTATTTATAATCTCTACAAAAGCCCTAGCATTACAGCTCGAATAGCTGCTGAAATTTTATTATTTACATTTAACTTTTGCATGGAATTACTGAGATGGAAATTTACGGTTCTTTCAGTTACTCCAAGAATCTGAGCTATTTCTGCTGACGTTTTGCCTTCGGCAGTCCAACGTAGCGCCTCTTTTTCCCTGTTCGTTAAATAAAGATTGAATTTAGCAAACTCTACATCATTTACTATTTTAGCAATGCTGGAATGCACTGTTTGAGTCAACCAGTACATATTCGTATATTGTGCTTTTTGCTCTTTTTCTGATAACTGGTCATTGGATCTTGCCAGTGTTAGCATTCCTCGGGTCCCAATAAAATCACGGCTTGACTGAGCCCAACCGACATTTAAACCATAAGAACGCGCCTCCTCCCAAAAATCTTTTTCTGCCTGTGTCTTTGCAGATTGACTCGACCAAACAAGAGGTTGAAGTGATACCATACAATGCTGCACAGTTGGATCTATCTTCACATATTGCCGTTCCACATAACGTTTCTGCCATGCTTCTGGATAATTATTCAACATAATTGTTTTTGGTTCAGCAATAGATAAGGGTGATTGCATACCATAAGCGCAATAGTCAAATCCGAGCCTTGATGCGGTAGATTTAACGATCTCAAACAACTGGTATTCATTTTTTACCACCAAAAATGCTGATAATAAATCCTCTTGCCAACTTTCCATTTGCTCTCATTAGACTCCATTCACAGACTATTTTTTATTCGGTTGCATATTGAGAATCCAAGCAATCAAATTGAAGTGTAGGTCTAATCTTTTACCGTAATTTCCATAAAGTCCTTCAAAAAACTAAAAGATTCTGAAGTTGCTAAATATATTTTCGGCGCCTACTCTTCTATTAGAGCTCTCAATAAAAGATTTTGAATTCATCATCCAATTAACAACACTTTTAAGCCCGGAATGGTTGCAAATTATTCAGATAAACTAGATGTCTGAAAGCTTTCAAGGTTGTTATATTTAATGCGCAGATTATGCTTTAAAAATTAAAATTTACACGATGCATTTTATTCCAAAATATATATTTTTTTAATTTATAAAGAGGTCGACTACTTAATTTTTATAGTATGCTTTTATTAATTTAATTAAATAATATTGTCTATCAATTATTCGATATCTCCAATTTTCTTAGTTTTTATATATAAAAACTAAAAATAATTATAATACTTTAAAAACCAATCAATTAAAGTAAAAATCCTCATACTTATAATTAGTATTTAAGTAGTAGCAATATTGACTATCTAATAAGCTCCATCGAAGGATTCTCTTTAAAAAAATAATTTTTATCTAAAAATCTCTCTAATAAGAAGAGCTTAAAGATGTGCTAACAAATTACAGTTAACCTGTTAAATATAACAGTATTTTATTGGCAAAAATTTATGTTATTTATTCATTAAATCTTAATTTAGGGTACTTAAGCAGGTAGCATGGTTAGCATACCCCCTCATTTCTCTATCTCAACAGATGGTTTTATTCGAATGAACGAAAACCAACTCATGAGTTATCCTCTCCAACATATCATCTCTACCGTTGAATCTAGACATACTGAAGCGTCTCAAATTTTCTATTATGGTTTTACTGAATGGGCAACTTCACAAACTCCAGCTTTAAGTACCGGATGGGATTGGGAACTCATTGAGAATAATGGCATCACTACCGTAAAACGAGTAGGGTTACCTCGAAGCAATATCATGATTGTTGACGTATCTGGTATGGATATCGGATTTGATATTAATGAAACATTACTCGAGAAAAAAATAGATACTTTGTTCTGGGAACCGTTTATTTATGCCCAAATCAATACGTCATTAACCGAGTCTTCATTAAGTCAAACCTTCTCTTAGAAACCTGTAAATTCTTACAGTTACCACCTTTCCAGCTGTTCAGTAAAGTCACTTGAAAAATAAGTGGAAGCACTTGTAATGAATATTATTGCTGGATTTCAAAACAATTTTTCAGAAGGCCTATATACCAAATTTAAAAGTTACCGCTACAGGGTATTTGTTGAATATTTGGGTTGGGAGTTGAACTGTCCAAACAATGAAGAACTAGATCAATTTGATAAAGTCGATACAGCTTATGTCGTGGCTCAAGACAGAGAATCCAATATCATTGGTTGTGCCAGACTACTACCCACCACACAGCCCTATTTACTCGGGGAAATATTTCCCCAACTTCTCAATGGAATGCCTATTCCCTGCTCACCAGAAATTTGGGAATTATCAAGGTTTTCAGCCGTAGATTTTTCAAATCCGCCTTCCTCTACCAGTCAGGCTGTGTCATCACCTGTCTCAATTGCAATTCTGCAAGAAGCAATTAATTTTGCAAGAGAACAAGGCGCAAAACAACTCATTACGACTTCTCCTCTTGGAGTAGAACGTTTATTACGTGCTGCGGGTTTTCGTGCCCATCGTGCAGGTCCACCAATGACGATTGATGGATATTCGATGTTTGCATGCTTGATTGATATCTAATTTCTTATATAGGACTCATGCCTATCCGCGGGGCATGAGTCCTATTTTTTACATAGCAATCTATACATATGACCGAGCAAGATGAGTGCAATATCAATCAATCTTGGTTTTTAGATTTAAGTTTGCTTTCTTATAATAAGTCTCATCCTTTTTATAGCTCCAATCGCGCGGCATAAATGATGTCGATATAATCGCAACTACAGCCATACTTCCGATATAAAACATAATTAAATATGGATTGCCTTGCCCAATACTGAGCAGTTTAGTGGCAATCATAGGGGCTAAACCACCACCCAAAACACCTGCCAACTGTACCGAAATCGAAATACCGCTATAACGAATTTCAGCAGGAAATTGACGCGCAAAAAGCTGAGCTTGTGGCGCATACATAATCGGGAACACTACACCAATTGCCAAAACAATTGCCGTCCAGACCAGTACCGGATCTTTGGTATTGAGCATGCTAAAAAATGGATAAGAATAAAGTGCCAATACACATAGTCCAAACATAAACATATTGCGTTGACCGACTTTATCGGACAAATGTCCGCATAACGGCGTCATAAATAAAATCACGGCTGCACCGCAAATGGTAGCAAACAAAATGTCTTGTCGTGGAATACCTAATTGTGTGGTGGTGTAAGCTAGCGTAAAAGTTGAAGCAATATAGAACCATGCATTTTCAGCAGCTCTCGCCAAAATAATAGTGATGAGTTGCTTTGGATGATTTTTAAAAACCTGAAAAGCCGGAACTTTGACTTCTTCGGACTGTTGTTTTACTTTTTCAAAATCTGGTGACTCAGGCACTTTTACACGAATATACCAACCCACTGCCAGTAAAATAATGCTGGCAAGAAATGGTAAACGCCAGCCCCAGCTAAACAATGCTTGCTCAGGTAATAACGACACCAGTCCTAGTGCGATTGAGGCGAGCATTAAGCCCCCACCGGTACTGGCTTGAGGCAAACTTCCCCAAAACCCTTTACCACCTTCGGGTGCATGTTCTACTGCCATAAGCACGGCACCGCCCCACTCACCGCCCATGGCCATACCTTGAATAAATCGCAAGATCACCAAGCCAATTGCCGCCCAATATCCAATTGACTCGTAAGTCGGTAAGAGGCCAATCAGTACGGTTGGAATCCCCATGAGCATCAGCGTTAGCAACAACATTGACTTACGGCCAATCTTGTCACCGAAATGGCCAAAGACTAAACCACCTAAAGGCCGCCCAATAAACCCAACAGCATAGGTTGCAAATGCTGCAAGCACACCTGTAAGTGGGTCCAGATTTGGGAAAAATAGTTTGTTAAAAATGAGGGCTGCTGCTGCACCATAAACAAAAAAGTCATACCACTCAATCGTGGTGCCGACCATGCTAGAGATGCCTGCTAATCGATGTAACGACTTTTTAGGATGTGAACCGTTTCCATGTATTGTTTGCATCGTAATGTCCTTTTTAGATTTTCTTGTTTTGTCTTTTTATGCTTATGATCTGTCCTGACCATAAGCATGTTCAGGTCTCGCTTGATCTCCTTAAGCTTTTTATATGTTTGAAAAATGGTTTAGCTTAGTTTTTCTAAAATTTGTTCCAGCTCAGGATTACGTTCTTGCCACCGTGGTTGTTTATCTTTATCAACAATGAGCGCACGAACGCCCTCAATAAAGTCACCATGCTCAAACCAGATATCCTGTAAGTCACGCTCAAGCTGCATACACTGCTGTAGTGAAAGTCCACGGCCTAAATGTTGCAGTTTCAAGCTGGTTTGTTTGGCAATAAATGAACGCTGCTGCAAAATACTAAGCATTTTACTCGCCCAAGTCTTTAAGCTCTCATCCTTTTCATTTTCAAGGCTTTGTTCGATCTCATCTAAATGCTGATATCCGAAGTGTTTACGGATACCTTCTGCCAACTGTTTGAGCTCACTTTCGGCAGGACGAGTAATAAATCGGGTAATGATGTGTTCAATTCCCTCTTTGCTTAAGCTTGGCGCTTCGACGAGAGCGTCTTGTAAAGCTTGTAACTGCTCGCTTGGCACATGGTAGTCAATTAAGTCGAGATAGAGCGCATCACTACTGCTGATCTGCTCACCCGTAATTGCCATATAAACGCCAATATCATCAAGGCGAGACAGGAAATGAGTTGCGCCAACGTCCGGGAAAAAACCAATCGCTGTTTCAGGCATGGCAAATCTGGACTTTTCACTGCTTACCACAATGTGACACGCCTGAGCCAAGCCAAAACCACCACCTAATACATAGCCATCAAGCACAACGATGATTGGCTTTTCATATTCGCGCAGTGTATTGAGCATTTTATATTCGGCACTAAAGTAGCCTTTGTAATCGGCTGTGCCATTTTTATAACTGTCGTAGAGATAGCGAATATCGCCACCTGCACAGAAGGCTTTTGGGCTATTTGATTTGATTAAGATCGCCTGAACAGCAGCATCATTTCGCCACAACTCCAATTGGGCGCCAATTCCTTCAATCATATCTAGCGACAATGCATTGAGATGAGTCACACGATCTAAGGTGATCACACCAAGCTTACCTTGTCGCTCAATCATTAAGTGATTTTCTGTATTCATTTTATTGATCTCTTACTGATTTTTAAAATTTGCCTGCCGTTTTTCAACAAATGCCTGCATGCCTTCTTTTTGGTCCGCAGTTGCAAAAATGGAGTGGAACATGCGGCGTTCAAAACGTAAACCTTCGGTGAGATTCACCTCAAAAGCTCGGTTAATGGTTTCTTTGAGCATCATGTTTGCAGTTAAAGACCGTGCTGCGATTTTTTCAGCGGCTTGCAAGGTTTGTTCAAGTAATTCTTCTTTACTAAACACACGTGCAACCAAACCACTTTGTTCTGCCTCTACTGCACCCATTTGACGAGCGGTAAGGCACATTTCCATTGCTTTAGCTTTACCAATGGCATGGGTTAAACGCTGTGTCCCACCAATACCCGGAATTACCCCTAAAGTGACTTCGGGTAAACCAAACTTGGCGTTATCAGCACAATAAATAAAGTCACACATGAGTGCTAATTCACAGCCACCACCCAATGCATAGCCACTCACCGCAGCAATTAAAGGTTTACGGCGCTGTGCAATACGGTCTGCAAGATGAAAAAAGTCATCTAAATAAATATCGGGAAATGCCAAATCAGCCATTTCTTTAATGTCAGCCCCTGCGGCAAAAGCTTTTTCTGAGCCTGCCAATACGATACAGCCAATTTCGCGGTCTTTTTCGAGTTGATCTAATGCCTGATTAATTTCACTAATTAATTCACTATTTAAGGCATTGAGTGCTTGAGGGCGATTTAATGTAATCAGTCCAACCCCATTACGCTTTTCTAATAAAATACTTTGCCACTGCATTATTTATTCCTTGTTCTGATTTTATAGACTACGTGCAATCACTAAACGTTGAATATCACTGGTGCCTTCGTAAATTTGGCAAATACGGGCATCACGATAGATACGTTCAATTGGAAAGTCTCTCAGGTAGCCATAGCCACCAAACACTTGTAGCGCGCTCGAGCATACTCGCTCAGTCATTTCTGAAGCAAATAGCTTGGCCATTGAAGCTTCATTCAAACACGGTTGACCTGCTTCTTTTAAGCGTGCAGCGTAGTGAACCAATTGTCTCGCTGCTTCGATTTCTGTTGCCATGCTAGCAAGGCGAAACGCGATGGTTTGATGCTCAAAAATTGGTTTTCCAAAAGTAATACGCTCTTTGGCATAGCGAGTTGCTTCTTCGAGCGCCGCACGTGCTAGACCGACTGCTTGTGCAGCAATACCAATACGTCCACCTTCTAAATTGGCGAGAGCAATTTTCAGGCCTTCACCTTCTTTACCCAGCATGAGACTTTTATGGATGCGTACATCTGTCAGAGCAATCTGACACGTATCTGAAGCATGCAGACCCAGTTTTTCTTCAACGCGAATCACTTCATAACCCGGTGTCTCGCGTGGGACTAAAAATGCACTAATCCCCTTTTTTCCTGCGCTCGGATCGGTCACAGCAAACACGATAATGACGCCAGCATTATTACCCGAGGTAATAAACTGCTTGGCACCATTTAAAATGTAATCGTCGCCATCTTTTACCGCACGGGTCTTGATGGCTGCTGCATCTGAGCCAGTATGCGGTTCGGTTAAGGCAAAAGCTCCTATCATTTCACCTTGTGCCAAAGGTTTTAAAAAACGCTCTTTTTGCTCGTCGGTACCAAATTTTAAAATAGGCACACAACCAACCGAGTTATGTACACTCATGATGGTCGAGGTTGCACCATCCGCTGCTGCAACTTCCTCGAGTGCCAGTACATAGGCTAAGTTACCCGTGTCTGAACCACCCCATTCCTCTGAAACAAGCATTCCCATAAAACCGAGTTGTCCCATTTGAGTCAGAGTTTCTTTTGGAAAAGTTCCATCTCGATCCCAATCACTGGCATTAGGCTTGATTTGTTCTTGGGCGAAACTTTTCGCCATATCACGAATGAGTAATTGTTCTTCGGTAAATTGCATTATTATTTCCTTTACCCTGCTTTAGCTTGTTGTTTAGCAATTTCTTGATTACGCAATAAAAAGCGCTGAATTTTGCCACTTGGAGTTTTAGGTAATTCACTCACAAATTCAACTAATCGTGGGTAAGCATGAGCAGAAAGTCGTCTTTTAACAAACTGGCTGAGTTCTTCAGCAAGCGCATCTGAAGGTTGTACGCCCGCAGCTAAAATTACAAAAGCCTTAACCACTTCAGTGCGATCTGGATCAGGCACGCCTATTACTGCGGCTTCAATCACAGCGTCGTGTTCAAGTAGTGCGCTTTCCACATCAAAAGGTCCAATACGATAGCCTGATGTGGTGATCACATCATCGCTACGGCCGACAAAGCTCATACTGCCATCGGCATGGAGTTCGGCAGTATCACCCGTTAAATAGTAATAACCAACAAATGGCGATTTTCGACTTTCTTTATAGCCACCAAACCACATCATTGGAGACTGGCTAATGTCGACTGCTAAAATTCCCGGTGTGTCTGGCGGAAGCTCTTCACCTTGTTCATTAACAATCGCAACACGATAGCCCGGACTTGGAAAACCTGCTGAACCAGCATGAATTTCATGTTTTAAACCATGATGATTACACACCACCATGCCTACTTCAGTTTGCCCGTAGTGGTCATAAATTGGAGTATCAAGGACTTGTTTAAACCAACGAATTACTTCCGGATTTAGCGGCTCTCCTGCACTACTCACCACACGGAATTGTCCTTTTAACGGCGCCATTTGTGCTGGGTCAGCTGCCATCATCATGCGGTAAGCGGTTGGTGCACCTGCCAAGTTGTTAACTTTATAATCTTTCACAATTTGGCATAGGCTATCGGTACTAAAACCGCCTTCATAGAACAAAGTGGCATGGCCTAAAAATAACGGTCCAGTAATCGCATAGTACAACCCATACGCCCAACCCGGATCTGCAATATTCCAGAATGAATCCTCTTCGGTTAAACCAATGGCATCTTGCATATAGCGACCAAAAGCAATCAGTGCTTTTAGTGGCACTTCCAATGGTTTCGCTGGTCCTGTAGTGCCAGACGTAAACATAAGCAAGAAAGGATCTTGGATGTTACGCATCACCAGATCACATTGATCGGACTGCTGCTTCACTTCATTCCAGAAATTAAAATCACCTGCTTTAAGCGGAGTACCTTGTGCGTCGGCCACTGTCATAATTGCAGGGCACTTTTCAATTTCGTCGAGCTTGCTACGGTTACCCATATCAGTCACCACCAGCTTACTTTGAGCAAGTTGAATACGGTGCTCAATCGCTTTGGGACCAAAGGCAGTAAATAGGGGTTGGTACACCGCACCAATTCTCCAAGCCGCCAAAATGGTCACGATCAGTTCAGGTGTTCTTGGCAATAAGCCTGAAATACGGTCTCCCGCTTTCACACCTTGTGATTTTAAAAAGTTAGCAAACTGACTCGACCATTCTTTTAGTTCACGGAAGGTATATTGTTCTTTGCGACCGTC
The DNA here is from genome assembly GCF_003940475.1 of Acinetobacter sp. FDAARGOS_559. Taxonomy (NCBI): domain Bacteria; kingdom Pseudomonadati; phylum Pseudomonadota; class Gammaproteobacteria; order Moraxellales; family Moraxellaceae; genus Acinetobacter; species Acinetobacter sp. FDAARGOS_559. Next base: position 2,538,640 of record NZ_RKJG01000005.1, on the reverse strand, counting down.
TTTTCCTTGCCAGTACAGCGCGATCTTGTCGCCATCTGCATGTCTATCACAACATTCATAACATGCGTTCAGTGCATCGAGTGAACCTGACAACATCTGTTTAGCAGTGCTTTCCAAATCGAAAGCCTGTACAGCATTTTGATAATCCATCATATCTTTTCCCTCAGTCCGGATTTGTTGTTATTCACGACAGGGTTTGATTTATTCGTTTAAAGCCATCCTTTGGCTTTACCGTTATGCCTCTTGTGGCAGGTATTGCTGAATAATGCTCGAGAAATCGAGATGAGCATTACCACGCATACACATTTGCTGATAAAGCTGTTGTACCATGCCACCTAATAAAACCGGCTGTTTCACTTGGCCTGCGGCTTCTACAGCGAGTCCTAAATCTTTTAGCATTAGCTGTGTCGCAAAACCGTCTTGATAGCCTCGAGATGCGGGCGCATTTTCATTAATATGTGGCCATGGGTTACACACATCCGAACTCCAGCAACGGCCACTTGAAGTATTAATTACACCTGCCAATGCTTGTGGGTCAATGCCTAGCTTCACACCGAGTGCCATGCCTTCGGCCACCGCAGCCATTGAAATTCCTAAAATCAGGTTGTTGCAGATTTTGGCAATTTGACCTGCACCGACATCACCACAGTGAACAATATTTTTGCCCATGTGGCTGAGCACAGGTTTCACCTCATTAAAGGTTTGTTCATCAGCACCGACCATGAAGGTTAAGGTTCCTGCTTGAGCACCAATGGTTCCACCAGAAACTGGTGCATCACAAATTTTAATATTTTTGCTATGTGCAACAGCAGCAATGTCTTTAATGGTTTGCGGGTCAATAGTGCTGCTATCAATGCATAAGCTACCTGCTTTTAGCACTTCCAAGACACCATTTTCGCCTAAGTAAACCTCTTTAACATGCTTCGCCGTAGGCAACATGGTAATGACTACATCTGCTTGTTTAGCTGCGTCCTGTGGGCTGTCGCAAACCACACCACCTGCCTCGGCGAAGTGCTGAATCGCGACTTCACTGAGGTCGTAACCATAAACTTTGAGTCCGGCTTTTAGTAGGTTTTGGGCCATTCTGCCACCCATATTCCCTAGACCGATAAAGGCGATATTCATCCGTGATCCCCTTAACGTAAACTAATGGTTGTATTTACACCGCCAACTTCATGGCTATCTTCAAACCAGCGACTGGTAATCGTTTTGGTTTGAGTATAGAACTGCACAGCCTGTTTACCGTATGGCCCCAAATCACCTAGTTTTGAGCCTCTTGAACCGGTAAAACTAAAGAAAGGCACTGGTACAGGAATTGGAATGTTGATACCGACTTGACCAATATCAATAAGGTTTTGGAAAGTACGTGCAATGGCACCGCTTTGTGTGAATAGACCTACACCGTTACCAAATGGGTTGGCATTGATAAGTGCAATCGCTTCATCGAGTGTATCGACACAAATAATTGAAAGTACCGGGCCAAAGATTTCTTCTTTATAAATACGCATGTCGGTATTTACACCACTAAAAATCGTCGCGCCCACAAAGTTACCTGACTCATAACCTTGTACTTGAACATTGCGACCATCGAGTAGTAACTCTGCACCTTGCTCAACACCGCTATTAATCAAGTCAATTACACGCGCTTTGGCACGTTTTGAAATCACTGGACCAATGTCAGTATTTGGTTCATGACCTGCATTTACTTTTAGTGTTTTGGCTTTTTCAACTAACTCTTGAATCCACTGTTTACTGTCACCAACCATCACTGCAACCGACAATGCCATACAACGTTGTCCCGCTGCACCGAATGCTGCACCTACTAAAGCGTTTAAGGTTTGTTCCTTATTGGCATCCGGCATCACAACTACATGGTTTTTTGCACCCATCATGGCTTGCACACGTTTGCCATGCTGCCCTGCAAGGTTATAAACATGTGTTCCAACCGCTGTTGAACCTACAAATGAAATTGCTTTAATGTCTTTATGGGTACACAAACGGTCAACCACTTCTTTACCGCCATGCACAACGTTCAGCACACCTGCCGGAATACCTGCTTGAATCGCAAGCTCAACCAACATCATGGTCGATAATGGATCTTGTTCTGAAGGTTTTAAAACAAAAGTATTGCCGCACACGATTGCCATTGGGAACATCCAAAGCGGGATCATGGCGGGGAAATTAAACGGCGTAATACCCGCACAGACACCCAAAGGTTGTTGCAAGGTATACGTATCTACACCACGTGCTACACCTTCAACATATTCACCCATTTGTAAAGTACCAACTGAGCAGGCATGTTCAACCACTTCTAGACCACGTTGAATATCACCTTCGGCATCTGCCAAGGTTTTACCTTGTTCAGCCGTCAATACTTGTGCGATTTCTTTCATGTTGGCACGGATCAAGTCTTGTAACTTGAGCATGATGCGCATACGTGCCTGAATTGGGGTCTGGCGCCACGAAGCAAAAGCATCTTGTGCAGCTTGAATAGCAGCGTCGACTTCTTCAACCGTTGCAAAAGGCACGCGGCCAATCACTTCCTGAGTTGCAGGGTTAACAATGTCTTGCCATTCTTGTGTTTTAGATTCGATAAACTGTCCGTTAATAAGTAATTTAGCGGTGTCCAATTCGATTTTCTGGATTGTGTTCATAACCTCTCCGTAGGTCATATTTTTATTGTGTTCAGTTATTAGAAAATACTTTTCTATGTATTTTCTTTATTCAGGTTTTATTTGAGACTAACAAAGAAATCTTTGACCACCAACGCAAATTCATGCACGATTGTTGTGCAAATATGCACAGGGACAATAACAAAAATGAAAGTGGATTGGGATCATCTACAGTTTTTTCTGGTTTTAGCACGCACTAAAACTCTAACCAATGCTGCACGTATTATCGGTGTCGAGCACAGTACGGTGGCTAGACGGATTCAGGCTCTAGAACTTGCTTTAGGTACTACGCTATTTAAACGTGAAGCAACCGGTTATGAGTTAACTCTCGAAGGGATGGCACTTGTCCCTCGAGTTGAACAAATGGAACAAGCTTTCTTACAAATTGAAAAACCGCATCAACCTTTGCAAGGTCGTGTGCGAATTGGCACACCTGAGGGTTTTGGAACTGCATTTTTAGCCCGCTTACTGGCTGAGTTCTCCATACAGTATCCTCTGCTTACCATCGACCTGATACCCGTACCAAAAATGATTAAGCTCTCGCACCGTGAAGCAGATATTGTGGTGTCGATTGAACGCCCAACCTCAGGGCCTTATATCATTACGCGCTTGTCTGATTACTGTTTAAAAATTTATGGTAGCCAAAACTATCTAGCGCAAAACCCACCAATTCGCCGTCTGGAAGATTTAACCCAGCACCGCTTTGTGAACTATATTGATGATCTGGTGTATAGCCCCGAGCTATATTGTCTAGAACGCTTACCTTTAAAGCTTAACGCGAACTTTCGCAGTAGCAGTATTTTGGCGCAACAAATTGCGGTCAGCGCAGGCGCAGGTCTTGCAATTTTGCCCAAGTTTTTGGCAGATGATAAGCCTGAGCTTGAAGAGGTGTTAGAACAACAAGTTCGTTTTACTCATACGTTCTGGATGCTGACCTTCGTTGATTTACAGCATGAGCCGCGCATTAAACTGGTCTGGGATTACTTGCGTAAACAGGCCGATAAATACCAACATTTACTGGTTGATTAAATAATAAATAAAAAGCCAATCATATGATTGGCTTTCTGGTAAATCGAGACAGGTTAATTAAAAGATTTCTTGACCTAATTTTCTCATACGCGGCTTATAGAACGCATAATAGGTCACACTTAAAACTACTAACCATACTGGGCTAACGTATAACGCTTTTAAGGTATCTGGCTCTAATGCCAAAATCACCAAGGTAAACAAGAAGAATGCAATAACGGCATAAGCCATCAACACACCGCCCGGCATTTTGAAGGTAGATGCTGCATGTAACTCTGGGCGAATTTTACGATAGCGTAAATAACACGCCATGATTAAAATCCACACGCTAATGAATAAAATCACACAGAGCGAGCTTGCCAAAGTAAATGCTTCCATTGTGTTTGGAACAAAGTACTGAAGCACTGCTCCGCCCATAATGAAAATACATGAGAAGATTAAACCATTTGACGGTACAGCACGTTTTGATAAACGTCCCAAGACACTCGGTGCCTGACCATCTTTTGATAAACCAAACAACATACGGCTCGTTGAAAACACGCCACTGTTCATCGAAGACATGACCGAAGACAGCACCACCAAGTTCATGATAATTGCTGAAATCGGAATACCTGCATTTAAGAACAATTCAACAAACGGGCTTTTATCTGCATGGATATGATTCCAAGGCGTCACTGACATCACGACAAAAAGTGCCAGCACATAAAACAGAATAATACGTACCGGAATCGCGTTAATTGCTTTTGGTAAGTTAGTTTGCGGATCTTTCGTTTCAGCCGCTGTGGTACCAATCAACTCAACACCAATAAAGGCAAACACGGCAATCTGGAATCCGGCTAAAAATCCACTTACACCTTTTGGAAACAGACCTCCATGCGACCAGACATTACTGATGCTGACAACGTCACCATGAGGAGCTTGGAAATGAGTGAGAATCATGTAGCCACCCACACCAATTAAGCCAATAATTGCCAAAATCTTAATGAGTGCGAACCAGAATTCTACTTCACCAAACAACTTGACCGTAAGCAAATTAAGTCCTAACACGAATAGTACACAGCCCGCACTAATCATGGCCTGTTGCATTGGTGAGAAACTGGCACCCTCGGGCAACCAGAAACTTAAATAATTAATAACTGCTGATAGATCGGCAATACCGACCAATACCCAGCCTAACCAATAGGTCCAGCCAATATAATAGCCAGCCCATGGGCCGATTAAGTCATATGCCATATCAACAAATGACTTGTAATGTAAATTAGCAAGTAGTAATTCACCTAATGCACGCATAAGGAAAAAGAACATACCGCCAATTAACATGTAAATAACGAGAATCGAAGGACCTGCGAGGGAGATGGTTTTGCCCGAGCCCATAAATAGACCCGTACCGATTGCACCGCCAATTGCAATGAGCTGTAAATGGCGATTACTTAATTTCCGTTGTAAATGATCAGGGGAACTTGCCTCATCTGAATGATGAACCATTGTCATATTAGAAGTCCTTTTTATATTTGCTTAATTTCAATCAGCAACATATAGGGAGAAAACGAACCGTATATCGTGGGTTGCTGAGTCTATACATCGGGACAAGATGTTCAAGTATATTTTTTCCTTAATTGATCTATCTTTTATCCCTATTTTTTTAAATTGCATTATTTATGTACTGCCTTCACGGCAATTTTAATTATCCAATCTCAATTCACCAGATGAGCCGAAGTGTAGCATGCGATATTGTTCAATGTCGCTTTCCCACCCCCTTCAAAACTGCACTGATGACTCAAAAATAAACAATATTATTCCGATAAAAAACCTAAAGAAAATAAAAAAAGCCAATCATGTTCGATTGGCTTTTTAATAAAACTTAATGGTCGTTGACGAGTTCACGTCCTAGTCTTTTCATACGCGGTTTATACAGCACATGATAAGTCACACCTAAAATGATCAACCATACTGGACTGACATATAGCGCTTTTAAGGTATCAGGCTCTAATGCCAAGATTACCAAAGTGAAAAGCATGAATGCCAAAACAACATAACTCATCCAAATGCCGCCCGGCATTTTGAACGTAGATTTTTCATGTAATTCAGGACGTAATTTACGATAGCGTAAATAGCACACCATAATGAGACTCCAGACACTAATGAATAGAATCACACAGAGTGAACTTGCTAATGTAAATGCCTCCATTGTGTTTGGAACAAAGTACTGAAGCACTGCCCCGCCCATAATGAAAGTACAAGAGAAAATCAAACCATTTGATGGGACTGCGCGTTTTGATAAACGTCCAAATGCTCCCGGTGCCTGACCATCTTTTGATAAACCAAACAGCATACGACTGGTTGAAAACACACCGCTGTTCATTGAAGACATGACCGAAGATAGCACCACCAAATTCATAATGATCGCAGAAACTGGAATACCCGCATTTAAGAATAACTCAACAAACGGGCTTTTATCTGCACGAATGTGATCCCACGGTGTTACCGACATCACAATAAATAACGCCAATACATAGAACAAAATAATACGTACCGGAATCGCGTTAATTGCTTTCGGTAAGTTCTTCTGCGGGTCTTTCGTTTCAGCAGCTGTTGTACCAACCAACTCAACCCCGACAAACGCAAAAACGGCAATCTGGAATCCTGCCAAGAAGCCTTCTGTACCTTTCGGGAATAAACCGCCATGTGACCAGACATTACTAATGCTGGCAACAGCGCCTTGCGGAGCTTGGAAATGGCTGAAAATCATATAGCCACCCACACCGATCAGGCCAATAATTGCCAGAATCTTAATAAGGGCAAACCAGAATTCAATTTCACCAAATAGACGTACTGTAAGGAGGTTAAGTCCCATCACAAACAACACACAGCCTGCACTAATCATGGCCTGCTGTATTGGTGAGAAGCTTGCACCATCGGGTAGCCAGAAGCTCAAATAGTTAATGACTGCTGAAAGGTCCGCAATACCGACCAGCACCCAACCTAACCAATAGGTCCAACCCAAATAATAACCGGCCCAAGGACCAATTAAGTCATGAGCCATATCAACAAAAGATTTGTAATGCAGATTTGCAAGGAGTAGTTCACCCATTGCACGCATTAAGAAAAAGAACATGCCTCCAATAATCATATAAATAAAGAGAATTGAAGGACCTGCAAGGGAGATGGTTTTACCTGAGCCCATAAATAGGCCAGTTCCAATTGCACCGCCAATTGCAATCAGTTGTAAATGACGGTTAGACAGTTTTCGTTGCAGATGATCGGGAGAATTTTCCGTATCTGAATGACGAGCCGTTGTCATATTAAAATTCCTTTTTGAATTCCTTTGTTAAGATCAGCAACCTATGGCGAAAATTGAACCGTATGCCATAGGTCACTGAATCTGTTCACCAAAAAACGACTGGTTAAACCGCATCTATCTTCCTTCTGTTAGATACATCATCGTTTTTGGAGTAAAGCCGAATTACTTTTGTGCTGCCGTCACGGCAATTTCAATTAACCAATCTGGATTGACCAAATCAGCCTGAATTGTGGCACGCGATGGAGCAACACACCCTTTTAACCAGTCAACCCAAATTGCATTTACGGTTGAAAAGTCAGAAAGATTTTTCAAATAGAGCTGCGCAGAGAGCAAGCGAGATTTATCGGTATTGGCTAATGCCAAAAGTTCATCAATTGTTGCAAGAATTTCACGGGTTTGACCTGCCACGTCCTGCTCGGTATTTTTAGGCACCTGACCTGACAAATAAACCACTTTGTTAAAAACAGTCACGGCGCTCATGACTTCGTTAGTGTTAATCTTTTGTATATCTGAATTAGACATTCGGATTTCCTTATACCTGATTAATAAATTGAACACGGGCGGTGACGGCACACATCAGTTCATAACCCACCGTACCGGATGAAACTGCAACATCGTCAATAGATAGAACGACGCCTGTACTTGACTGACCCCAGAGCACCACTTCACTACCAACTTTGGCACTCTCAATACCCGTTAAATCGACTGCCAACATATCCATACTGACGCGGCCAACTGTACGCGTGCGTACTGAGTCCACTAAAACTGGAGTACCTGTTGGCGAAATACGTTGATAACCATCGGCATAGCCGCAAGCCACAATCCCAATCGTCATGGGTTGCTCTGCGACAAAGTTTGAGCCATAACCTACGCTTTCATTCGGCTCCAAATGCTGAACGGAAATAATTTCACTACGTAAGCTCATGGTCGGCTGCAAGCCCCAGTCCGCAATACTATGGGTTGGGTAATCTGGCGAGCTGCCATAAAGCATGATGCCGCTACGGACATAATCTGATTTGAGCTGGTCTTGATAACGCAGAATTGCCGCACTATTACTTACCGATCTTTCACCCGGTAAATCCTTCACAATTTCTTCAAAGGCAGTAATTTGATAATCAATACCTTGCTGACCGAAACGATCACCATCTGCATCCGAAAAATGCATCATGTGGGTAATCTTGGCGACATTTGCCAAATTATTTAAACGTTCCCAAGCCTGCACATAATGCTGTGGTTTAAAACCAAGACGGTTCATACCACTGTTCATTTTCAAGAAAACATCAAATTGAGCAGGATAAGGATGCTGTTCTACCCACTCAATTTGCGCCTCACTATGAATGGTGAAACTAAGCTGATACTGCACACAATCAAATAAATCTTGAGGAGAAAAAACTCCTTCGAGCAATAAAATCGGGCCTGTCCAGCCTAGAGCACGAATTCGTTTTGCTTCTTCAAGATCCAGTAAGGCAAAGCCATCTGCTGCTTTAAATGCTTCATAGACACGTTCAATTCCATGTCCATAAGCATTGGCTTTGACAACGGCAAAGACCTTACTGTTTGGCATAGCTTTGCGTACCACCGCCAAGTTATTTTGTAAGGCTTGACGGTGGATCACTGCGGTAATAGGACGAGGCATGATTACTTTCCTAACGTCCGTTATGCAGCATGCGCGTGTGAATAACGCTGAATTGAAAGGCCATCGGTACTGATATCAGTTTTGTGATTCAATACGATGTCACTGATTAATTTTCCTGAACCACATGCCATGGTCCAACCTAAAGTGCCATGACCTGTATTCAAGAACAGATTTTTAAAGCGAGTCGCACCAATAATTGGAGTACTGTCTGGTGTCATTGGACGTAAACCTGTCCAGAAAGATGCTTGTTCCATATCACCACCCGGGAACAAGTCTTGAGTCACCATTTGCAAGGTTGCACGGCGGTCTTCGTTTAGACCTAAGTTAAAGCCACTTAGCTCAGCCATACCACCTACGCGAATACGTTGATCAAAACGAGTAATCGCGATTTTGTAAGTTTCATCCAGCACTGTAGATTGCGGAGCAAAGGCTGGGTCAACAATAGGAATCGTCAACGAGTAACCTTTTACAGGATATACAGGTAACTGTAGATCAAGCGGTTTCAAGAAATCACGTGAATAGCTACCAAACGCTAGAACATAACGATCTGCAGTTAAAACTTTACCATTGACCTGAACGCCTTTAATTTGATCGCCTTCGACAATCAATTTTTCTACATTCTGGTTAAACTGGAAGTTAACGCCTAGCTCTTTAGCAATTTGAGCTAAAGCATTGGTAAATAAATAGCAGTCGCCTGTTTCATCATTTGGTAAGTGTAAACCACCCACAAGTTTATCTTGTGCATTGGCCAACGCTGGTTCTACACGACCAAGTTCGTTGCCATTTAATAATTCGTAGCTTACGCCGCACTCTTCAAGCACGCTAATGTCGCGTTGAACCGCTTCCATTTGTGCTTCTTTACGGAATAACTGCAACGTACCTTTAGCGCGGTTTTCGTAGTGAATACCCGTGTCTTTTCTAAGTTCACGTAAGCAGTCACGGCTATATTCAGCCACACGCATCATACGTTCTTTGTTCACAGCATAACTTTGCGGATTACAGTTTTTCAGCATTTGCGCCATCCACTGTAATTGCCACATGCTGCCATCTAAATTAATCGCAAGCGGTGCATGGTGTTGGAACATCCATTTCACAGCTTTAAAAGGAATTCCTGGTGCTGCCCAAGGGGTCGAATACCCAGGCGAAATTTGACCTGCATTACCAAAACTTGTTTCTTCAGCAGGACCTGACTGGCGATCGAGAACAGTAACCTCGGCCCCTTGTCGAGCCAGATAATAGGCACTTGCCACTCCAATAACGCCGCTACCTAGTACAATTACGCGCATTTCCATTCCCTCACGCACACCAGTTTATTTCACTAGTATATTTCTGCTTCAATAGTTTATTTCACTATTTTTCAGGCTATAATCTAGGTAAATTTATGTTTTTTTCGCGAGAATTTTAAAAAAAGAGGAAATATCTATGCGCCCCTTAGATCGTATAGATCGCATGATTCTGGATATTTTGCAGCGTGAAGGACGAATTGCGATTAGTGAATTGGCATCAAGAGTCAACCTCTCTACCACCCCCTGTTCAGAGCGTGTAAAGCGCCTTGAGCGCGATGGCATTATCATGGGTTATTACGCACGTCTAAACCCAGCCTACGTTGACCGTAACCTGCTTGTCTTTTTAGAAATTAAGTTATCTGCCAAATCTGGCGATGTATTTGATCAGGTGGCTAGAGACTTAGTTGAGATTCCTGAAGTGCTCGAATGTCACCTCATTTCAGGTGAATTTGACTACCTTGTAAAAGCGCGTTTAAAAGAAATGAGTGCATATCGTCGCTTGTTAGGAGATCTATTAAAGAAACTCCCAGCTTCGGCATCTTCACACAGTTATGTCGTCATGGAAGAAGTGAAAGAAACTCTGTATTTAGATGTAAGCAAGTAAAGCGAGCATTACTGAACTCGCTTTACTCACCTTTTGAAAATTAGAAATATTTTAAAATCGAAATATGTTTATTTTGATGTTTAAATTTCGAGAACCATTTCACCGCTGGATAGAGTGCAAAAGACAGCACAATCGTAATTAGCCACAACATCCACACATGATTGACCGACAAATAGTTTCCGTAGTTAGCTCCCCACACACTGAGTGCCAACACATACATCAGTTTCAGCACATATAAATGCAATAAATAAAAGAACATCGGCACCGAGCCAAACACGACCAATGGTTTTAAAAACGAGTGCTGCTGCATACGTTCAAAAGCAACGAGCACAAGCAAACCAATTCCAACATTCAGCAAAATAAACAATAAAGACGGTGGATACTTGGTGAGGTTAAAAAAGCTCATGAGGCTCAGTTGTAATGACTCAAAATGTTGCCACTGCTGGTCGCCATAGACATTGATAAAACGGAGTAAAACAAATAACCCGACGCTTGCTAAACCAAGACTGAGTAAAGTGCGGCTTCTTTGCTTTGCTGAATATTTTGAACTAAAGAACTGACCTAATACGTAGCCTAATAAAATCACCCCAATCCAAGGTAAAACAGGGTAACTTGTACGAAGCTTGATACCCGCAAACTCAAGCCAGCCACGTTCATGTAAAACGAACCATATATTCTGTAGGATGCCTTGTGAGAAATACACAGAATCTAATAAGTTGTGTCCAAAAATAATCACCAACGCTACACCAGCAAGAACAGGCAAAGGCAAACTTACACAACAAGCTAGCACCACCATGCTAATACCAATCGCCCAGATCACTTGTAAATAAATGACTTCAGGCGGAAAAGTTGCCGTCCATGCAAAATTCACGAGGGTAAGCTCTAACACAATCAAAAATAAGCCACGCTTTAATAAAAAAGCACGTGTTTGCTGTAAATCTTGTTTTTTTGACTGAAATAAAAAAGCAGAAATACCGGTTAAAAGTACAAAAACCGGAGCACAAATATGGGCCAATAATCGACTGCCAAATAAAGCCGGTTCTGTTACTGTTACGTCCATTGGATCGGTAACCTGTTTATGTAAATAGAAAGTTTCTCTTACATGGTCGAGCAACATAATGATGATCACCAAACCACGCAATGCATCAATCGACTGTAAACGTTCAATATTCTTTTCTAAAGACATAGCAGTAATCAACAAAATAATGTAACGTTATAATATTACATTTAATTCCTTTTGTCTTTTTATGGCTGATTATTTATGCGACACAAATTAGGATTGTTGTCTTCGTTAGGTCTATCATTTATATCGACACTCACTTGGGGAGAGGAAACGTCAACGGTACTTGAAACCATACGTGTTCAGGCCGAAAGTACTCGAGAAGATGTGAGCCAAAATAGCTCGGCAACTAAATTTACTCACGATGTTTTAGATGTCCCTTTTAACCGTGCTTATCTTTCTAAACAAATAATGGAACAGCAAGACGTGCAACGGATTGATGATGCATTAACTTTAGTCAGTGGGGTTTTTCATCAAAATAGCTTTGGTGGTGGCTTTTGGGATAACTACTCATTTCGCGGTTTTAGTACCGACCCCAATTTAGGTGCGGCTATGATCCGTAACGGTTTGAGTGTTAACCGAGGAATTAGCGCTCCAAAAGATGTAGTAAATATTGAATCTTTAGAGTTTTTAAAAGGACCAATGGCTGCACTATATGGCCGCGGCGAAACAGGAGGTTTGCTGAACCTCAACAGTAAAAAACCACATTGGGAAAGCGAAAGTGAACTTAACCTACGCGCCAATACCCAAGAACAATATCGCATAAGTTTGGAGCATACTGCCCCTATTAACGATGAACTGGCCTATCGTTTAGCAGTGGCTCACGAAGATAATCAAAGCTTCCGTGATCATGTCAGCAGTGAACGCTGGTTCTTTTCACCACAGCTCACATGGAAAATTTCAGACCAAACACAACTCGACTTTGACAGTGAATTTACAGAGCACAAAGGAACCTTTGACCGTGGTGTCAGCACAGTCAATCATCAGTTTGTGATGGACCCGAAAACCTTTACAGGTGAGCCTGACGATGGCGACCTGAAGATAAAAGATTACTTTTACCAATTACATCTAAGTCACGAGTTTAATCCTGACTGGAAACTAAATAGTGCGGTCAGCTATAAAGACGCCAAAATGGTCGGCTTTGCAACCGAACCTCGGCGTATGCAAGCCGATGGACGTACTTTAGAACGTCAACGTCGCTATCGTGATTATACAAGTGAAGATGTTCTGGCTCAGACAGAGTTACTTGGCAAGATTGATACTTCGTGGGCTCGCCATGAAATTTTACTTTCAACCGAGCTTGGTCAACTCGACTATAAGCAAAACCAGCTTCGTCGCAATCACAGCACAAGCTCAACAAACACAATTGATATCTACCAACCTGAATACGGCAAATATTTACCGAATCTCACTCCGTTTACCGACACCAAAGAGCGCCAGCGTTATTTCGCACTTAATGTACAAGATCAGATCTTTTTCAATGACCAGTGGAGCGTGTTACTTGGTAATCGTTTTGATCAGGTCGAACAAGACTTTAAAAATCATATAAAACAGACCGAAGACAACCAGACACTTCACCAGAATAGTCCCCGTTTCGGAGTAAATTTTAAAGCCTCTGACCAATGGGCGTTTTATACAAACTATGGCCGCTCATTTGCCATGAATAGTGGTATGAACCGAAATGGACAAACCTTCGCTCCTGAAAAAGGCGAAAGCTATGAGGTCGGTACCAAATATAAAATAAACGACCAAAGTGTGCTGAGTCTCGCTTTGTTTAAAATGAAAAAACAGAATGTGCTAACGACAGACCCGATCGACAAAGACTTTCAAACCGCAGCAGGCGAAGTAAGTAGTAAAGGGATTGAGTTTGATTTAAATAGCCAGATCAATGACCGCTGGTTCGTTAATGCCAACTATGGTTATACCGATGCTCAAATTGAAAAAGACCAAGACTTGGCGAAAGGCGCTCGTCTAAGCAATGTTCCAAAACACCAAGGCTCCGTAAGCACCAATTATGAGTTTCTACAAGACGGTGCAAGAAAAGCAGGTGTAGGTGCCAATCTCACTTATGTAGGTGAGCGCAGTGGACATAACCTTGATAATGGCTTTAACTTACCGAGTTATACGCTGGTCAATTTAAATGGCTACTATGCCCCATCTGACCGCTTACGCTATCAGCTGAATATAAATAACCTATTTGATAAGACCTACTATGTCTCAAGCTATAGCGATTTATGGGTTCAACCGGGCGAACCATTGAACGCCTCAATTTCGGCACAGTGGAAGTTTTAATTTATCTATAAAATAAAAAAGCCCGAATGGTTTCGGGCTTTTCACTAAAACATACCATTTTCATTAACGAGTGGATCAGGCTGTATTTGCCCAATATCCCAAAACTCCGCAATTTTTCCATTTTCAAAACGGCATATATGAACCACAGCTAAAATTGTTAGCTTGTTATTCATTTGCATTTCCAGTTTCGAATGTACTGCAACTAAAGCGCCATCTTCAATGACATGCTGAACTTCAAGAACTTTGTTTGGAGTTTCAACTGCACTTTCACGCATCCCTTCCTTCAAAGAAGTCTTATCACCAGCATAATAAGGATTGTGATGCTTAAAGTTTGGAGCGGTGTAATTGCCGTAGGCTTCATCGACCTCGCCAGCGGCAGCAAGCTCTAAAAAACGTACCGCAATTTCTTTTTGAGATAAGCTCATTATAGAACCTCCCGGCTATATTTAGGCTTTATTGTAAAATGTCATCTTCTTCTTCGTCGAAGACATAAGCCATACAGCCCCATCCATCATATTCGCCGTTAAATTGCTCAGCGATTGTTGAAAACCACTGCTCCAGATCAACAATATCTGAATACTCTGGTTCCATCGTAACAAAGATGGTAATGATCCATTCATTCGGTTCAACAGAATCATCTTGGAAAAGAGAAATTTTTTGCTCTTGATAGAGTAAATGCATCGCGCATTGCTCTGCATTTTGTTGATCTTGAAATGCAATTGAAAATTCAATTTCATGAAGCTCGGTTAAATCATCCCCGTCTTCAACCATTTGCCAAAGTACATTGCCGTTATCATCATCTGGAAATTGTTCGTAATCGCGGTTCATTAGATTGTCCTTGTTGTTGCTCTATTTGTATTATTCGGCATTAAGAATAACCGACTTTTATTGCAGTTTGGATATGTATTCAGTTGCGAATTGCATCAAATTTTAATTTTTTAAAAAGGCACTTGTGACTCAATCACCACATCTGTTCCCTTCAAAGGATGTTGAAAAGCAAGATATGCAGCGTGTAAAGCCATACGATTCAAATGAAACCGTTTAGGTTCAGGATGATATAACTTGTCCCCCATAATCGGATGCCCAATATGCATCATATGTACACGTAACTGGTGCGAACGCCCTGTCACAGGTTCCAGCAACACACGACTTTGATCTGTTGTTGCATCATAAACCAATGGTTGAAACAAGGTTTTAGCATGTTTACCTAATTCAAAATGTACAATTTGTCTTGGGCGATTTTCCCAGTCAGTAATGAGTGGAACTTCAACACTGCCCTCTTGTTTTACTTGGCCTTGCACCAAAGCAATATAATGTTTTTTGACTGTTCTGGCCTGAAACATTTTACTTACCGCAACTTCTGCATCGCGATGTTTGGCAAACATAAGTAAACCTGAGGTTGCCATATCTAAACGGTGCGTAACCTTTGCTAAAGGGAACTTTTCCAATACCCTTAAATACGCACTGTCATGATGTTCAGGTAACCGACCCATGACCGACAACAAACCCGCAGGTTTATCAACCACAATTAAATCGTCATCTTCAAATAAAATTGAAAGCGGATCTTGTGGTGGAGCATAAACAAAGTTGTCGTTTAAAGGCATGGTCGTAGAAGCAGCAATGGAGCATGGCGGCAAATCATAAAGAAATTTCAGACCTACCGCAAAATAATCTATAGCGCTTTACTCATGTTCCACGTGAAACTCGGAAAATCTTTATCGTTTTTTATTCATTTCAGCTAAAAGATCGAGCTGAATTTCTTGAATATGTGCAAGCCTTTCCCACTGATGTGATAAAAGATGGTCCATTTTTTCATGTAAATGGCGAATTTCAAGCTCGGCTTTTAAATTAATTTGATAGTCATGTTGCGAACGCAAACGGTCTTTTGCTTCTTGGCGGTTTTGACTCATCATAATAATAGGTGCCTGAATTGCAGCTAAACATGACAACACTAAATTCAGCAAAATAAAAGGGTAAGGGTCGACGGGACGGACCACCATCACAACCGTATTTAAAACAATCCACCCCGTTAAAAATAAAGCAAAACAAATGAGAAAAGCCCAACTCCCACCAAATGATGCGATTTTATCTGCCAGTTTTTCTCCAAACGTCCAGTTTTGATCAAAATCTGACTCTGTATTTCGGCTAATTAATTCATGCCGTTGCATACTGCCAATTACTTCATTTTCTAGGTTAGATAACTCACCCTTTTCCGAGCGTAATAGGGACTGCACATATTTAATTCGATAATCTGCCAGATCGGCCCGACAAATAAAGCTTGAGTAACTCCAATCTGGATGGTCTTTTAAAATTTCATCACTAATCACGTTACGGATGACTTCACCCGATACTAAATCTTTTAAAGGAAAGCTCTTTCTACATACGGCGCATTGGCGACACTGATTTTTATTCTCCATATTATCCAGCTCGCAATTGATCATAAGATTAGTATATAAACGATTTTGATTGATCGCATCGTAAATAAAAATAGCGCTCTAACCTAAAATCTGTAAAGTCGCTGGTACGATTTTTCGATGGGCAGGAATTACAGGTAGCATATACAATCGCCCAAGCCAATTTTTAATATGCACTATTGTAGTTACGGTAAGCACTTGGGTATCTTCATTTTTATAAATAGATAAAGTCACATTTAAGTGCTTGTCATCGTCTCCAATCACTAATTCATTTTCGGTACGCTGCAAAAAAGTAAAAATTCCAATTCGGTCGCCTGCCACATACTCATTTTCTTTTTTATGAGTATCAATCTGCTTAAAACTTCCTAAATCTTTAAGCCCAATCTTTGAAGTAATTTTATTACGCATATTCATGCTCCACTCTATCCACTGCGGAGTGTGCTGAAATAGCTTAATAAGCTGCTCAAATACACTTAGATCAGGTTGACCAAGCACAATGCTCCACGAGTCCTGGAAGTAGGCATTGTTCAATTGAGATGAGATTTGACTATCGATAGGTAAAGCAGAAAGATAAGGCTTATTCATAAATTATATTCTTGTAAAGTATCGTTTTTATTATAGAGAATTTTTTAGGGTGTCAAGGGAAAACATCTATGGTTTACTTCAACAATCATAACTTTGTAAGTTATAACCTTGTGCCTATAAACTTTTGATCTATAGCGTCCTAAGCCGAATCGAGACCTTTTGGGTGAGTACACACTAACGTTATACGTTTTGGTGCATGCTACTCTTTTCGATCCCTATCACACCCTTGAGATATAGTTTAGCCAGCACCCTGCGGGATTGTTTTTCTAAGAAAAGCGAATTTTTAGTATTTTTGGGAATTTTTACAACATTAAGCCAATTTAAAAGAATTTATTCCCATTTACACATAATTAGTTAAATTTAAATTCCACTTTATTTGTATTTTTCGGTTTATTTTACCAAGATAAATTTTTAAGCCAAATTGGAAGTTCGTTCAACCGCGCATGTTTAGCCCAATAACTCATGTAAAGCTGACTCCCTAATCTCCACTTTTAAGCATTTTTATTCTTTGGGCATTATTCTTAGAGATAACTTTTGCGCTTGAATACATTATAAAAACATATTATAAATTATTTCTAACCAAATGATTGGTTTTTTGGAACTTTATAATGAACAACAATATTATAATTTTTGGTTATGGAACAGGTATTTCCAAAGCCGTAGCACATAAGTTTGGTAAAGAAGGCTATAAAATCGGGTTAGTGGCACGAAACGCCCAAAAACTTGAAAAGGCTATTCTAGAACTTAAAGCACAAGGTATTGAAGCTTACGCTTTTGCATGTGATTTAGCTGTTCTTGAAGATATACCAAATCTTATTAAACGTATTAAAGATCAATTAGGAGAGATTAAAAATATTCATTGGAATGCTTTCCATGATATTGAAGGCAATATTTTAGAAACCCCTCCACTAGAACTTACCAAAAGCTTTCATATTCGCGTTTCGAGCTATATTGCGACGGTACAGGCTTGTTTAGGTGATTTAGAGAAGAACCACGGTAGCATTTTATCGACAAACGGAATTTTTGCTTTCGATGCAGTGGGTATCGACTTGGTGGCTAAAGAGTACTCATCCTTAGCAACTACCGCTGCCGCTCAATATAAAACCACAAATTTACTTGCTCATAGTCTTGCTGACTCAAATGTTTACGTGAGCCAAGTAATTGTGAATGGTTTCGTTGATGGGACATCTGGAGCACAAGATAAGACCTACACGGTACATCCTGAAACGATTGCGGGGCAGTTCTGGTATTTACACCAGCATAAACAAGAGACTGTCTCCTTTTGTGGTGAAGCCATTCAAGCTGCTTAAATAATTTTCTTATGAGAGGAGAAGCGTAATTAATTACGCTTCTCTGAACTTTTTTAATTTTATGTTTCTATGCCCCAGAAATATTTAATTATTTTTCATACTCTGAAGTATCAATTTTGTATTCTTTGAATAAAATTGAACGCACAGAGTCTTTTATACGTTCATCATGTTTAATAATTAAATAAATATCTTTTTTAGTCAGAGGAATTTCTTTTAGTAAATCAGGCAAGTCCTTCGACCTTATACCACTGACTTCACTAGGTTGTTTTAAGATATCTGGGTCTTGTTCTTCGAATTTAAAATCTACACCTTGTAAATTGAAATAAACCATAACTCTTCTGTTCAAAGAGTCACTATCATCATATAAAACAGTACCTTCTGGCAAAATATAATATTCTGGCAAAGTGCTATTTTTCGAATATTTACCTTCAAACGAATATATCTTTAAAGGTTTTTCTAAAACATGAATTTCTGGTACTTTTGTACTTTTCCAGAAGTAATAGTTTATTAAGGACTGTATGATGAAAAGTAAAATTAGTATGGTAATTAATAAATTCTTTTTCATACTTATCTCTTATTTAAACCAAATAAAATCATATGGTTAAATATCTTATTCATTTACAATAAATTCATAGGTCTTATCTAACTTCCCATCCCCAGTAGCATAAAAACCCGCATATATATGAATTGTAAAAGTTCCCTTATACTTTGGAACTCCAGAAATTTTTAAATTATTATAAGCATCCGCTTCATGTTCATCTATTGGGCTAATAGAGATATTCATATCACTAGGGAAATTAGTTTCAACTTCAAAAGAATATGGTATCACTCTACCACCTGATATGTTTAATTGCTGGTTATATGCCTTACCTACATAGGCTACTGGAAGTCTTTCAGGCTCAATTGTATATTCGTGACCACACCCTGCCATAAGTAACAAGGGAAGACCTAAAGTTATCAAGTCAAGTTTTAGATTTCTAAACAAATTATTTTTCTTCCCATACAATTGGAAATTTTTCTGATTTAGAGACATTACCAATCATTGCAGAGAAAATTGCTTGGCATTCTAAATTAATTTTTTTAAGTGAACTGATATTTATAGGCTCGCAGCTTCTATTATCATAATTTGAGCAAAATTCTACAGATACATCAATTTTGTTATTTTCAATCTTATCTATATAAGCATCCAACATTTGATTGTTATTAGCAGTATTTTTGCAAACAATTTTTTTTGATGAAGATTCTTTTATTTTATTTAAAACTTCCTTATCTTCAATTTTCGTAGCAAAGTTTAATTTTTCATTACTTTTCCTAGTATGTTCTATTGTGAAATTTGAAATTTTTTCACTACATCCACTTAAAAAAATTAGCCCTAATAGGTAAAGAAATTTTTTCATTTAAAACTCTATTGGAAATTGGATTTTCTTATAGCTTCTTTGGATATTAAAATATTATCTGCTACAACTTTACTACTTTGTAATAAACCCCCAAAAACTACTCTACAAGACATATTGCTAGTTAACAATTTTTCCAATTGATTCTTATCGATACATACATTCATGGATTCATCTTCGCAGACTTTGAAGTACCCAGATGAAGTATATTTTCCTTTTTTTAACTTCTCTCCCTCGACTGAAATAGCTCCTGTCACAAAGTAATTTTTAATATTATCGCACTTAAAATGTGAATATTTATAATTATTCTCTTGATAAATCTTATTTAAATCATCATTTGTTTCTAAATTAAATTTAAAAATATCACCACTCATACCATCCAGACGTGAGTAAGTTAAACTCTTAATCTCTGCATTATTGTTAGATGCTTTCTCATTATTTATAAAAGGATTACATGCTGACAATGTTATAGAAAGCAATGTTAATAAAAAATATTTCATTTTATTCTACTCAACTCTTTTGACAAAATATCCTGCACACTTAAATTATTAACAATTTTCTCTTGCATCATTAATCTGAAATCTGCATGGCTATACCTTGTTACATAGTAATAGGAACTATTACTAGAGGGATAACTACTCCATTGCCCACCTAAATCTGCAATCAAATCATTGTTCCACTCATAACTTTTAGGGTCACAACTTATACTAATCCAAAGATTAAATACTGGCTTTGGTCTACTATAATAGATACTAGTTCTAGATCCCAAACCAATTTTAGATAATATTTCTCCCACTGGATCAATAGTTACCAGCACGTTAACCTTACAAATATTATTCTTATGCAATATTTCAGCTAATCCAGCTGCATTCCAACCACCTAAACTATGACCAACAATATTTACTTGTGTTTGAGGATAGGTTTTTAAAAAATTTTTTACATCATTGAAAGCATTTAATTTTTTATCCTTATTTGTATTTACTGTTAACTCTCTTGTATCAGATACATATGCCTCTTCATACCCATAATATTTAACAAATGCATTTTTACTGCCACCTTTTATAGTTGCAAAATAATTATTAACATAGTTTCCAACAAAGTATGTTGGGCCAATAGGTCTAAAATCCCCCCACCCGACAGGAACATCTCCGGGTGTAAATACATACTTATCAGCTGCCCCTCCAATGAAGATTGTTAAACTATGAGTATAAGTTGTTAACTTAACTGGAATTACTGGCGGCACATTACTTACTTTTCCATGTGCTTTTTTTAACAATTCAGTCGCTTGTTTTTTTATATCTTTATTGGCATCTATTACATTATCCATTTCAATTTACCACATGTATTTTATATTGCTTATTCGGCTCTTCAGTTTCTAACTTAACCAAGCCAGTTCGATCTAACTTACCGCGCTCAATTTCTTTATCATGTTCATCAAAAATAATATATTCCGTACCAGGTTTTAGTTTATTTCCTTGTTTATCCATTACATCAAACCATACACCATATTTTTGTTTTCCTTGTTCTGGTAGATACGGTAATGAACTATTCACACTCCCGCCCCCCATAAACAAATGCTGTCCAGCCTTCACCTCAAACTTGCCGCTCGTGGTCATAAAAATACCCGATCCAGTAATTTTGACTTGAGAGCCGCCTGCGGTGAGAACAATTTCTTTGGCTGCGGTCGCTTCGATTTTGTCTTCAGTCGAAATCACCTGAACAGCTTTACGGGCAATTAAATCAGCTCCATCGCCTTGCGCCTGTATTTCGACTTTACCTTTGCCTGCATACAGTCTTGCCCCTTGTTGCGCTGCAAAAAGGCTAATCTTATTTTGGGCATGTGCAATCAAGTTCTTTTGAGTAGACAGATTGATGCTATCTCCGGCAGTTTGGTTGAGCTGACCATCTGCACTTAAGTGAATGTCTTCGTTACTGGCTAGAGCAATACTGTTAGGCGCAGTTAATATCATCAAAGCTTGCTTAAAAGCAGCAGCTTTGTCTTGATCTTTCTCTTCAATTTGCTCTATGAACGTTTTTAAGTTCTCAAGCATTTCCAATGGATCAGTTTGCTGATTTTTAGCAACTTCACTGAGTGCCTTGGCATTATTGAGGCCGCCTTCGATTTGTTGCTTGGCCTCGCTTGCATCAAGGTGTACACCTTGTGCTTGATCCTGTTTGTGGGTACTAACGAGTAAACCACTGCCGGCTCGAACCGCACCCCACTGGTCAGTTCTGAGTTCAAAACCTTCCCCACGACCATCGCTTTCTGCCTTGTCTTTTGGATGGCTTAAGTTACCGAGGTTTAATTGGCTTGCGGCATGGCTACTTTGTAGCTGGGCACTGATTTGCCCTGTGGTATCATCAAAACGGAGCTGGTTAAAGCCCTTACCGTCGACTTCTTCTGAACGAATGCCGCTGAGTTTTTTGGTGTCAGGTAGCTGACCTTTCTGGTCGAACTGGGTTGGGTGGCGCTCAGCTGTTAGCGGCAATGTAAAAATGACCCCCCAACAGCATTTGAAAATTGACCCCCTTGGTTAATATAGTGGTCTTTTTGGACTGCTCAACATGTTAACTTTGGAGCAAGCAGTGACAATCCAAATACTTCATCAACAAGGTCAATCTATTAAGGCAATTAGCCGCGAACTCGGTATTTCTAGAAATACTGTGCGTAAATATTTACGATCTCAAGTAACACCTAAATATCAACGAACACAATCTAAAGTGAGTATTCTTGAGCCTTATAAACCGTATTTAATCAAACGTGTAAATGCCGCCGATCCAGAATGGATACCGGCTGCAGTGTTGTATCAAGAAATCTTGCAAAAAGGCTACACGGGGAAAATTAGAACACTACAAAATTATCTCAATACATTAAAGCCAACTAAACAACCAGAGCCGATTAAGCGATTTGAGACTCAACCAGGTCAACAAATGCAGGTTGATTTCACAAAAATTCGACGTCATCACACCACATTAAAAGCATTTGTTGCAACTTTGGGATACTCTAGAGCAACCTTTGTTAAGTTTTATGATCATGAACGTTCTGATGCATGGATTGATGGCTTAGAAAGTGCTTTTCAGTTCTTTGGTGGTGTTCCTAAAGATGTATTATTTGATAATGCTAAGGCCATTATGATTGAACGTGATGCTTATCAAGATGGTCAACATCGCTGGAATGCTAAATTACTTGATTGTGCTAAGAAATATAACTTCCGACCACGTGTTTGTAAGCCATATCGTGCGCAAACAAAAGGTAAAGTAGAACGCTTTAATAGTTATTTGAAATCAAGTTTTATCGTGCCATTAAAAGCAAGTTTAAAGGTGGTTGACCTTAGCTTAGATGTTGATATGGCAAATGCCTATATTGGTCGATGGCTTAGTGAAACAGCAAATCAACGCATTCATGCAACAACTAAAGAAAAACCAAGTACTCGTTTGCTTGAAGAACAACAATATTTTTCTTCATTACCTTTATTTAATGATGGTTCTAAAAAATCTGTAATTGATGATGTTAGCCCATCATCACTCATACCTCATGAGAGTGTTCAACACCCCTTATCAATCTATGATGAATTACTGGAGGTTTCTTAATGAATTTACAGTATGAGCGTATTGAACAGCTTTGCCGTCAGCTTGGTCTACAAACAGTGGCATCACAATGGTCACATCATGCACAACAAACCTTAGCAAAGGATGGCAGTTATGCAGATTTCGTTGAAGCTATGCTATTACATGAATACACAGCCAAGCAGCAACGTAGTCAACAGATTCTTTTACAACTTTCAGGTCTTACTCAAATCAAAACGTTGGAGGCTTATGATTTTAATTATGCTTTAGGTGCTCCAAAGTCGCAGTTGCTTGAACTATTTAATTTAAGCTTTATTCCAAGAGCTGAAAATGTTGTATTTATTGGTGCAAGTGGTGTTGGGAAAACACATCTATCAATGGCTTTAGGCTATAAGGCAATTATGAATAATATTAAGACTAAGTTTATTACTGCAGCTGATTTAATGTTGCAACTTAGCCTAGCTTATCAACAAGGTAAATTAAAAAACTACATGCAACGTGTTGTACTTGCTCCAAAGTTATTGATTATCGATGAAATAGGATATTTACCATTTGGTCGTGAAGAAGCAAATTTATTTTTTAATGTTATTGCCAAGCGCTATGAAAAAGGCAGTACGATTTTGACCAGTAATTTACCATTTAGCCAGTGGTCTAAATCATTCGCAGATGATGTTACTTTGACAGCAGCAATGTTGGATCGTTTATTACATCATTGTCATGTTGTACAAATATCTGGGGAAAGTTATCGTCTAAAAGATAAAAAGAGAGTAGGAATTCAACCACAAATTGAGTCTTAATAAATCATCAAAGGGGTCAATTTTACTTTGCTGTTTTAAGGTAAAAGGGGTCAGTTTTAAATTGCCGTTGACACAGCTTCATGAATACGCCCCACCACAAACGGGCGGTCAACATTACCGTCAAAGAAATCGATGACAACAATTTCACCAACACGTGGCAAGAAGCGTGCGCCATAACCTGCACCCGCCCATGGGGTCAGCACATCGACCCAAGCGGAGTCAGTGTCATTGTCGTTACTTCCTGCTCCACCATCATGACTGTGGTCATCAGCTCGGGTAAACAGGAAACGGACTTTAATGCGTCCCCACTGGTCGACATGAATGCTTTCACCCTCTAAACCCACCACTCTAGCGCGCTGTGGGTGAGCGGCTGGTCGGTGCTCTAGCGGGTTATATTCAGGCACAGCTTTGATGTTACGACGAACGACATTCAGCTCAGCAAAGTGGCGCTGCTCAGGGTTTTGACTGTCGAGTTGGGCTGCCTTGAGTTTGCCTTGTGGTAATA
The DNA here is from genome assembly GCF_003940475.1 of Acinetobacter sp. FDAARGOS_559. NCBI lineage: Bacteria > Pseudomonadati > Pseudomonadota > Gammaproteobacteria > Moraxellales > Moraxellaceae > Acinetobacter > Acinetobacter sp. FDAARGOS_559. The sequence continues at coordinate 2,514,191 of NZ_RKJG01000005.1, read as the reverse complement.
AGCGCTCAAGTTGCTGTTGTAATTCTTTCGGTAAATTATTCTGGTTATAGTAGTGTTTGCTTAAGATTAAGAACTCTTTATCAGCACTGTCATGTTGGTCAAGTTCTGGGTGGTCATTGAGTTCAAACCAGTAACCTACCTGTGCATCACGGACATTCCCTGCAACGGTAAACTGTTTAGAACTCAAGTGATGGTAAGCATTGATGTGCTGGTTAAGTTGTTCAATCTGGCTATTGCCTGAAGCTGTGGCTTGATCTTCCCCGTTTAAATCCTGCATCCACGCTGGGCTAACATGCCATGCATCTTCAAGGTTCAGGCTTGCATTGTCATAGTGTTCGCTGTGCTTTTGGGTGCCTTGTACGCTGCCGCTACCTTCTTCTTGTTGCAAAGCATCGGCTTGCCAGCGTTGCACATGAACCGAGGTTGGTTGTAAACGACGCTCAGCTTTGACTTGGGTAATGGTATCGAACTGTTCTGTCGCACTGCTGCGTTGATAGCGGATGCTACGGCGTTCAAGTGCCTGATAATTTTGGTTATCGTCAATTAGACGTAAGACTTGTGGCTGAATAGAAGCATTTGGGTCAACGATAAAAAGCTGTGACTCATCGACCAGCCAGTTAATACCTTCACTACGCCACAAACGAGTTAAAAAGTCATAATCGCTTTCATTTGACTGCATCACAAATGGACGCACATCGTAGTCTTTAGTTAAGCCGGATGTATCGAGCGTTATACTTGAGGCAAATAACGGACTTTTGCCTTGCCATTCCTTAAATAGAATTTCACTAATATCGCGCACGCTTTTATTCATAAACACGCGGCTATTACGGCGCTTATGCCAGAGTGCAGTTGGGTCTTTTAAAGTTAAATTATAAATAGTGAGTGAGCCGTCGCTTTGCCCTTGGCTGGCTTCGGTAATAATACCTGTCGTTCTAAAAAACTGGCCTGTATCGGTGACCTGATCGACGGCAACCTGACAGCCAATAAACTGTTTTAATGCAATATGGGCGTTCGTCGACAGACACAATAACTCAGCAACGCTGCCCTGATTAAGCGTATGTTCGCCTTCAATACGTTGTAAGAAGACTTGCTGATTTAAAGACTGATTTGAGAATTGGATATGAACAGCACGATTTTGTGAAACAAGGCCTAAACGTTCCAATATACTCGACACACTCATCTGCATTTTTATTATCAATCAAACTTATATTTAAGCCATATTTTAATTAAAAAAAGACTAATCTGTCTATCTATACTCATTTTCAAAATGTAACTAGTCTAAATATGCAGTTTTACGTTAATTTCTTATTAAATAGGTATTTAAACCGTAAAATTCGATCATTTTAAAGTACTATAAATCATGGAGATATTATTAAATTTTTCAAATAAAAATCAAACATATACCAAGAAATTAAATTTTAAGATTAATAAAATTCAGGATGAGATATGAAAATAAAAAAGTCTGCTTTTTATATATTTACCATGATTTTTTCGCTTCATTCTTCAGCATTTGCTGAGCCGAGTGTTGCTGATGTTCAATATCGTGCACAGCAAGGACAACCGATTGCGCAATATCATCTTGGCATCATGCTTTTAACTGGTGAACAAGGTGTTGTTAAAAACTATGAACAAGCTTTTAAATGGTTAACTGCCGCTGACCAAAATGGCAGCGTGGGGGCAAAATATAGTTTAGGAATGATGTATTTCACGGGTACAGGCGTAGAAAAAGACATGAAACGCGCTTTTGAATATTTTGCTAAAGCTGCGGATAAGGGCCATGCCAAAGCGCAATATAACTTAGGGGTGTTATATGACAGAGGTGAAGGAACTGCGCAAAATTATGAGCAGGCTTTTGAATGGTATAGTCGTGCTGCAGAGCAAGGCTATCCGCCCGCAGAATATAATTTAGCTCATCTATATAAAAAAGGTCACGGCGTCGCTCAAAGCGATGAGCAAGCCCTTAAGTGGTACACCAAAGCGGCTGAGCATAATGAAAGCGATGCCCAGTACAACTTGGCCCAGATGTATTTAAATGGTGAAGGCACGCCGAAAAACCTACAACTGGCAAAGAAATGGTTCCAGCAAGCTGCCGATGCAGGTGATTCGGATGCGAAAGAAATGCTTAAAAGTTTAGATTAAATAAGGCAGTCATTCCCACTTTCTAAAAACCAGACAAGTATTTACCCCACCAAAACCAAAGCTATTACTCATGACTGTTTTTAGTTCGGTTTCTCGGCTCGTTTGAACAATATCGAACTTTTTAGCTTCTTCGCGCAGTTCGGTAATATTAATACTCGGCGCAATAAAGTTATTTTGCAGCATTAAAATAGAATAAATAGCTTCGTGTACCCCTGCGGCCCCCAAACAATGCCCAGTCATAGACTTGGTCGAACTGAGCGGCGGTACTTTTTCGCCACCAAAAGCTCGCTCTATGGCCAATAGTTCGGGAATGTCCCCTGCTGGCGTTGAAGTGCCATGCGTGTTGATATAGTCGATGGTGTCTGAACCGTTTTGCTTGGCTTCTGCGAGTGCCAGTTTAATGCACCGGGTCGCACCTTCACCGCTCGGGGCTACCATATCGACACCATCACTATTGGCAGCGTACCCAACCACTTCGGCCAAAATTTTTGCTCCGCGCTTTTGGGCATGGCTTAAAGACTCCAAAACCACCATGCCACCGCCGCCAGCGATCACAAAGCCATCGTTATCGACAGAATATGGGCGTGAAGCCGTTTCTGGTGCGTCATTATATTTAGAACATAATGCACCCATCGCATCGAATATTGCGGTTTGGGACCAATGGTCTTCTTCGCCGCCACCTGCCAGCATGAGATCCTGTTTGCCAGCGGCAATAAGGTGATATGCATAGCCAATTGCGTCGGCTGAAGTCGCGCAGGCACTTGCGATCGATTGGGATACGCCTTTTAGATTGAAAGCGCGTGATAAGTTAGAGCTAATGGTGCTGGTGAGGTAGCGTGGTGCTAAATCGGGTGATACCTCACTTGTGCCTTTTTCTTTTAGGGTATGCAGCATGTCGATGATAGATGCTGTTGAGGTGCCCCCTGTTCCCCCAATCACTCCATATTTTGAGTTGTTGGCAATGTCAGTTACATCAAGCTTGGCATGTTGTAGCGCATCGAGTGCCGAGTTATAGGCATACATCGCGCAAACGCCCATATGTTTTTTTAATTCTGGATCAATATTTTCAAAATTCATTTCGGCAGTGGCGCTCACATGACTTCGAAAGTTTAGTTTTGCATAGACTTCGTTATAGCGAATGCCAGAGCGGCCTGCTTTTAAGGACTCGGTTACTTTCTCTAATGTATTTCCAATACAAGAATTAATTCCCATACCTGTGATGACAACTCGTTCCATTCTTATCTCTATAAAAACGACAAAAATAGATCTTAACAATCAAGTTCTTTTTTGGAACTGGCAAAATATTTCTATATTTATTATTTTTTCTCATCAAATATAAATAAAAAGTTAATAATAATATTTTTATTTTAAAATCTATTTAGTTTTATTATTAAATTAAAAATATTTTAAATATTAAATTGACGTATTTAAAATCACCGATTATTATTCCGTTGCTGGCCTACATTGCCAGACGGTTTTGACAGACCGTAAGCTCATAGCGGATTGTAGTTCTACTATAATTCGTTAGACCCTTGCGTCCCCTTTCTTTGCGGTAGGACGGGAGGGGGACGCCCTGTGCGTGCTGGGTCTATGAGCTCCAGTCTGTCAACCCCCTTTCGTTCTACCACCCTAATTAATTCGCGGTGATTTGGTGGTAGGACTCCATTTTTTAAGGAGTTGACTATGCCACTTTTCAAACTCATTTTCTCTCTTATTTAACTATTTTATTGATTTAAAATTTGGTTTTTTAAGCCCTATTTTTTAAATTTATAAATTATTTTTTATTTTAAAATTTTAATTATTTTATTTTCCTGTATGCATGGGAGGATTAATTATTACCTAAAAAATTATTTTAATTTTTAAACAGATTATATTTTTATTCTACTCATAGATACAACTCATTATGAGAATAATATGACAATTTATAAACCCTTTTTGGCTTTAAGTTTTGTTCTAGTGAGCTTGGGTATTTCAGGCTGTAACCTCCACACTCAGCAAGAATTTGAAAAAATTTGCCTGTCGAGTGGGCATAGCAAGACCAGTTGCGAATGTATTTACCAACGACTCGAACAAACCTACTCTCCAAAGCTCATGCAGCGTCTAGAACATGTCAGTTTGCAAAGTCCTGTTCTCCCAGGGGACTTTGCCCCTACTTTTTTAAGCACCATGCAGCGGTGTGACAGAAGTAGTCTGGGCTAAGCGTTGGCTTAGCTCTTTATCTCTGTGTCGCAATGGTTTATTAGTTTAAATCAGCGCAAAAAATTAAAGTCTGTTGCGGCATAGGGGCCTAAGCCTAATTCAAGATAAGATATATAAAAGGCAATCTTGTACGTTTTATCCTACAAACTTTTAAGGATTTTGCGGATTGGCGATACTCTCTTTTTTTCCTAATATGAAGTCATACAGGAACAGGATGTTCCGGAACATAAAACAACAATAATACGTTCAAGCACCAGGAGCGTGAGATACGACAGGAGTCATATCTAATCACCAAATACGAAAAAGCCCGACAGGATGTCGGGCTTTTTTATGCTTATTTAAAAATAATCTAAAAGAAAATTTTTATAGGGTTTTATACACCACATATCTTTGAACCACTTGATCGAGAGTAATTTCAGAATGAAGGCGGCCATTGTTTGCTTGAATGGTTTTTGCAGAAGCTAAATTAGATTTATAGCAATGTATATATAACTCTGTTAAGCCTAGTTTCCATGCTTCCTGAATTGTAAGTTCCAACAATTTCGAGCCAAAATTCTGTCCACGCTTAGAGGGACGAATACCTAAACCAATATGCCCACCACAATATTCAATCTGTTCATTGAGTTTAAGGCGCAAGTTAGATGCACCAATAACTTCATTATCTTCTACTAACCAATATGTAATGTTAGGAACATGCCCTTCTTCTAGGGACTCCCCTTTTTCATAATCTCTTAGTTTATTCAAAAAACTTTCAAAATCTGTATGGTCAAACTCTGTTGTCAAAGGGTGGCGATCTTCATCTGCTAATTCATTAATATAGTTGTTATAGCTTTCTTTAAACTTTAAATGAGGTTTTACCAACATAACGGTCATTTATTTCTCCCGAAAAATTGTTCTTTTTACAATCAAACTTAAACATAACATATTGTTATCAATAACAACTCTTATTCTTCTCTCGACTCTAAATGGTTAGATATAAAAGTGAAGTCACTCAACTATCACAACTACAAAATACCCCACACCACATTTCTAATGTACGTTTTATCCTACAAACTTTTAAGGATTTTGCGGATTGGCGACACTCTGCTTTTTTCCTAATATGAACTCATACAGGAACAGGATGTTCCGGAACATAAAACAACAATAATACGTTCAAGCACCAGGAGCGTGAGATACGACAGGAGTCATATCTAATCACCAAATACAAGAAAGCCCGACAGGATGTCGGGCTTTTTTTATGGTCATTTAAAAATGATATTTACACCACCTATAGCGGGGTATGCGCCTGTTCTTGCTTTTTATGGCGAATCCAACGCACCACCCAAATAACCGCAATCAGTACCACTATTGCAACAAGCGCAGGCACCAGCATAGCCGAAACTGAAAGTAAGATTGCTCCAATCCACTCCCCTGTCGCAACGATAAAATTACCCAAGCCACCCGTGGTTGCAGTTGAAACACCACGTGCAGCAACGGTACTCATTTGCACCACACCTGCCGTACCACCACCAACAATAATGGCTGCTGCCCAACTGGCAAACTGAGACATTTCTCCACTACTGACCGCCATTGTCGCTAACGTACCCGCGATCATCGCCGCAGGGGTTGCGACTGTGTCTAAGGCATTATCGACCCACGGGATATAGTAAGCTGCGACTTCACACACCGTTGCCACACCTAAAGCCAAACACACCGATGGCAGAGCTAACCACTCAAAGCCTTTTGATGGCTCAAACCAGCCCATCATGGTGGCAATGCTCATAACCAATAGCGGTACAAACACGCGAAAACCGCAGGCAGCGCTCAGGCCCACACCAATACATAAACCCAATATCGTTTCCATAACGGTTTCCTTCTTTATGCCCATCACGGGTCTTGTTATGTAAGTCTTATTTTTAAATTAACAAAAAGCCCCATCTGGTGACAGGGCTTTTTGTTAAATGCGAACGCAAATATTATTTCATTCTTAACGTTTAAATTGCGTGCAGTAGCATTTCGTGCAAGGTGGTAAAGGGTCGGTATTAATTTCTAAAAACACTCTATGACCGCACTGAGCACAGAAATAGAAGCCTGTTCCGGGTTTTTCGCCAGCTGTTACCATGATTACATTCCTATAATCGTATATATATTAAACAGGAATATAACCCACTTAAAGTGAATGTCAATTGTCCATTTCGCCCGATGATGATGGCATAAATGCAAAAAATGTTATTTGTACGATTTATCTTACACAGATTTAGGGATTTAGCGGATTGGCTGTCCCCTGCTTTTTTTCTAAGATGAACTCATACAGGAACAGGATGTTCCGGAACATAAAACAACAATAATAGGTTCATGCATCAGGATCGTGAGATACGACAGGAGTCATATCTAGCAACCAAATACGAAAAAGCCCGACAGGATGTCGGGCTTTTTTTATATTCCTATATAAGGTTAAAGTTACTAAATTTTAGTTATCTATATACTACCATGAGGTGGTTAGCGGTAATTTTTTAAAAACCGATTCTAAATTTAAAAACCCAAATATAAATAAAAATACAAAAATATAAAAATGCAAAAAAATACATAAAGATATTAATATTAGAGAGTACTTGATATCTTTTATTATTAAACTCATTAGCAAAAAATACTAACTCAGCAATAATCCAATCCAACTCAACTTTCTGATAATTATTAATACCAGTATATATATAAGAAACATTATTATTTAAAATTTCATTTAAAAAATCAATATTATTTTTTGTTGCTAATCCCCTCCATACAAATTCTATATTATCATAACGATCCATCCCTGATTTTCTAACATAAACTGACTCAACTATTAAAGGCTTTTTTTCAATTTTAAACTTAAAAAATTGATTATAGAATGATTGTTTTGAGCGCTCCTTTATTCTTGCCGATAGTAAGTCAATTTGAGCACTACTGGACTTCGCTAAAACAACTCTTCTGTTATGGAAAGTGCCAATTAACACAAATTCAATAGGTGACTCTACAATTAAAATATTCTGATCATTTCTTCCTATCATTTGCACTCACAACCTCTTGAGAAATATTATTAATTAGTTCATTAACGGATGCCGAATTCAAATTACTATGAAATGAGTAGGAAACCTCAATATTCAAACTATCAATACAATCTTGAACTTTTGTTTCAAGCCAATCACAAAGCTGTTTTTTCTTTGCACTACTATCCCATAAATCTTGCTTATTTAAAACTAAATGAATTTTTTTTATTTTTTTATGCTCTGATAAATATCCCTTTAAATGTTCAAAAAAATTTTCATGCTCACGTAATCTATGAGTATTTAGTTGCTTTTTTGTATGACTCATATTATGGTCTAAAAAAACCAATAAATAATCAACTTTATTAATAATTTCAAATTGCTGTTTTAATTTAGCTCCATCACCATCTATTACAATAAAATAATTATCATATTTTCTAGGGACTGATAAGACTTCACCATAAATGATATTTGTCCTATTCGTCTGAGTGGAGGCTCTTAAAGCTTGATTTAAAAAAGTTGTTTTTCCAGATTTTGTGGTTCCAACAACACCTAATAAAAATGGAATTGGATAGATAGAATTTACCTCTTCTAAAGTTAGCTTTTTTCCAACTAATTCTTTAAGCTGCAAGACAGGCTCAGGCCATGATAATCTAATTGTTAGAAATATTCCTGAAATTATACTTAATACTCCAAAATATTGTACCCACCCTTCATCTAACTTCCAGCCACCTACACCTAAAATAAATCCTATAACTGTCAAAATTATACTTAGACCAGTAAAATTCTCCCAAAAATTTTTTGGGAAATCTTTCCACTTCCTATTTTTAATATTCAACAAAACCACCCGTTAAACAAATTAAAGCTTAAAATTTCGTAAAAATTAACATTCACAATAACTTATTTTATAACATAACTACTAAAAACCCTATCCTTAAAATAATATTTTGAGTAATAATGATTTTTTTAATCAGGCCATTCAACCACTTGGTTACCTAGAAAATCTTTCAAAAAAATCTATAATATATGTTCAATTTTAAAATTAAGCGGTAATATCTCCCTACTCACCAAGTTAATCTGATAAATAGGAATATGGTGAAGTTAGAATAAGGGTTAATTTTTTATTTACTCAATAATAATGGTATAAATGCAAAAAATGTTATTTGTACGATTTATCTTACATAGATTTAGGGATTTTGCGGATTGGCGACTCCCAGCTTTTTCCTATGATGAGTCCATACAGGAACAGAATGTTCCAGAACACAAAACAACAATAATAGGTTCATGCATCAGGAGCGTGAGATACGGCAGGAGTCATATCTAGCAACCAAATACGAAAAAGTCCGACAGGATGTCGGGCTTTTTTATGTAATAACTTATGTATTCGCTGAATTTATAAGACCAATTCTTTTTAGCATTAACTTTCCAAGGGGAGTAATAAATCTATGAGAAATCTTTGGCATCCCCTGTTGATCAAATTGAGGCAATCCTGTTTTTCTATCAATTCGATATTTCGATTTAATCAATCCTAGCCTTTCTAAATGCGATTTATAGCTTTCCTGAATATCTCTCTTCTCTAAAATATTATCATCGACACCAATATATGTTTTAACTGGCTCAATAACGTTTTGATGCTTTTGTCGAAATTCTTCATCGCCATTAATTGTTGGCTCTAAAAAGAAACGCAACCAAATCACTTCTTGATCATTAAGCTCGCCTAATAATCTTAAAACATACTTACTATCTGCATAATTTTTTTCTTCATCTGATATACCATTTGCTACTATGTTTGCAATATATTCTCTTCTTTCGTTAGACAGTGATCTGGATGCCTGAACAAATCCCTCTTCAATTAGATCTATAGCCAATTCATTCTGTTTAGCATTTTCTAATAAATTACTATCAATTTTTTGAACTTTTTCATCCAATAATTTTATATATTGTACTAATCTATCCATTCGCTGGTCAGGAATAATAGCGCCTACAACTTCTGAAAGGATAGAACCAAATCCAGGTACTAAACCTACAATAGCCTTATAAGTTGCAACCCTATGGTCTAAAAAATTTGCATCTAAGTTATTATCTTTTTCTATGTAAGCATCCGGCTAACACAGCCTTACCAAGCGGTCCTATAAGCCTTAATTTAGTTCCCACCTAAAAACAAGTGGGGACTTAATCCATGAACATGGATATATATTCAGCAACACCTCCTGTTGCTAAAAAACGCAGAACATACAGCAAAGAATTCAAACTCAGTATTGTCAATGCCTGTAAAAATCCTAATACCTCGATCGCTTCGGTCGCACTGCAACATAGTATTAATGCCAACCTTGTCAGTCGTTGGATCAGGATCTTCAGCCATCATGAGGGTGCCGTGCAGGATCCTACTCATGTGAATCCAGCATTTATTGCTTTGCCTTACACTGCTGCAATCAGCCAACCTATTGATGAGAGGATCACGTTGTGTATCACCGTGCCTCATACGAATAATGATATTCAGCTAAAATGGCAGACATCAGAAATACCTGCCTTGGCAGAATTACTCAAGGCACTGGCAACATGATCCGTATCAATGAAATTTGGCTCTCTACCCAGCCCATGGATATGCGAGCAGGAATGGATACTGTCATGGCTCAGGTGGTGAGAGCCTTTGGCTACATCAAACCGCATTGCGCCTACCTGTTCTGTAATAAACGTGGTCATCGTATGAAAGTGTTGGTACATGATGGACTGGGCATCTGGCTGTGTGCCCGGCGTTTGGAACAGGGTAAATTTCACTGGGCTCAAGTTCACCAAGGTGAAACCGTGGCCCTCAGCCCGGAACAGTTACAGGCATTAATCCAAGGTTTGCCCTGGCAGAGAATTGGATTGCAGCAAGTGGTGAATATGCTCTAAACCAAGCTCGACCATTCTGCCATCCTCCAAACGTTCTATTTCATTCTCTTCATGACCTCAGGCATACTGCGGTCATGAATACGCTGCCTGACTTAAGCCAACTGACCCATGAACAACTGCTGGAATTCACCAGACAGTTGGCGATGCAGCATCAGTCTCTAGCACAATCAAACCAACAATTGGATGCCAAAGTTCAACATCTTTCTATTCTCAATCAAAAATACGAGCATGAACTGGCGCTGTTTAAAAAGCACAAATTCGCCCAAAAGAATGAACACTTAACGGCAAAACAAATCCACCTATGGGATGAAGCGGTTGAAGAAGATATTGCTGCTGTTGATCTGGAATTAGAACGATTAAATGCAGATAAAACCGATGCAGCGACACAGAAAGCCAAAACCAATAAACCTAAACGTCGACCACTGCCAGATCATCTACACACCATCCGTATTGAGCATGAACCTGCATCAACCCAATGCACTTGTGGATGCCAACTCCGTCGTATCGGCGAAGATGTCAGTGAGAAACTGCATTTCAGACCGGCACAGTTCTATAAGGAACAGCATGTGCGTGGTAAATGGGTCTGTGATCAGTGTGACACTCTGACTCAGCAAGCGATGCCCGCCTATGTGATTGATAAAGGCATTGCTTCACCTGAATTGCTCAGCCATGTGCTGGTATCGAAGTATGCCGATCATTTGCCGCTGTACCGTCAACGTCTGATCTATCAGCGGGCGGGAATCGAACTTTCTAGATCAACTTTATCTGACTGGATAGGTCGCTGCGGTGTAGAACTGGAACCTCTGGCCAATGCCTTAAAAGAGGTGGTGCTGCAACAGCGGGTGCTGCATGCAGATGAAACACCGGTCACCATCATGCGGATGGGTGAGAATGAGAAAAAACCGAAGAAAGGTTATGTCTGGGCCTATGCCACCACACAGTACAATCCAGTTCAGGCGGTGATCTATGACTTTCAGGATAGTCGTTCAGGCCAGCATGCTGCAGAGTTCTTGAAAGGCTGGCAGGGCAATCTAGTCTGTGATGATTACAGTGGTTATAAAGCACGCTTTAAATCAGGCCAGGTCATAGAGGTCGGCTGCATGGCCCATGCACGTCGTAAATTCCATGAACTGCATGTGACCGGGAAAAGTCAGGTCGCTGAACAGGCATTGGTGCTGATTCAGAAACTGTATGCGATAGAAGCAGAACTCAGGAAAAAGACCGATGGTACAGCGGAAGACCGCCGCGAATACCGACAACAGCATAGTCAACCAGTGATGCAACAACTATATGAATGGCTCAACCAACATCATCTGACAGTGCCATCGAGTTCTCCCACCGCCAAGGCCATCAATTACACTCTGAAGCGTTGGCCAGCCTTAAGCCGCTATCTGGATGATGGCAATCTACCGATATGCAACAATTGGGTAGAGAATCAGATGCGTCCCTGGGCGTTGGGGCGCAAGAACTGGCTGTTTGCAGGTTCGCTGCGCAGTGGTCAGCGAGCGGCAAACATCATGACTTTAATCCAGTCAGCAAAGCTGAATGGGCTGGATCCGTATGCCTATTTAAGTGATGTGCTGAAAAGGTTACCGACACATAAAGTGACCCAGATTGAAGAGTTACTGCCGCACTGCTGGAAACCTAAATCGAATTAAAAAATAGGTATGGGATTCAGCGGACGCTTACTTTTCTATCATGTTACCACCTGAATATATCTATTTCTAATTACTTATAAATTTTAAGGCTTATTAATTCCCATAAAAAAAAACCCCATCATTAAGATAGGGATTTTTTTTAACAATATCAATAATGTTTAACTAAAGTATCAAGCCACTTGGCCTTCTAAAAAGTCTTGTGCAAAACGCTGTAAAACACCGCCCGCTTCATATACAGAAACTTCTTCTTCTGTATCTAAACGGCAAGTCACAGGCACTTCAACAATCTCTTCTTTACCATCCGCTGTAGCACGTTCAATCACCAAAGTTAAAGTCGAACGCGGCGCGATATTACCAATCACGCTGTAAAGCTCTGTACCATCTAGTTTTAAAGTCTTACGGTTTACACCCGGTTTAAACTCAAGTGGTAACACGCCCATACCCACCAAGTTGGTACGGTGAATACGCTCAAAACCTTCTGCCACAATCGCTTCAACACCTGCAAGACGCACACCTTTTGCAGCCCAGTCACGGCTTGAACCCTGACCGTAGTCAGCACCCGCAATAATAATTAACGGTTGCTTACGGTTCATGTAGGTTTCAATCGCTTCCCACATACGCATCACTTCGCCTTCTGGCTCTACACGCGCTTTTGAACCTTGCTTAATGGTACCGTCTGAACGGCGAACCATTTCGTTATAGAGTTTCGGGTTGGCAAATGTTGCACGTTGTGCAGTCAAGTGGTCACCACGGTGCGTTGCGTATGAGTTGAAGTCTTCTTCTGGTACGCCCATTTTGTGAAGATATTCACCCGCAGCCGAGTCCATCAAAATCGCATTTGAAGGTGACAAGTGGTCGGTAGTGATGTTGTCACCCAAAATCGCGAGCGGACGCATGTTCGCCAAAGTACGTGGTGCAGCCAATGCCCCTTCCCAATATGGTGGACGGCGGATGTAAGTACTTTGTGGACGCCAGTCGTAAAGTGGGCTTTTCGCTTGCTCAACTTCGCCCAAGTCAAACATTGGAATGTAGACTTTACGGAACTGTTCAGGCTTCACGGCTTGCTTAACCAACGCATCAATTTCAGCGTCAGATGGCCAGATGTCTTTGAGGTAAATCGGGTTACCTTCTTTGTCATGACCTAATGCATCTTTTTCGATGTCAAAACGAATCGTACCTGCAATTGCATATGCCACAACAAGTGGTGGAGATGCTAAGAATGCTTGTTTTGCATATGGATGGATACGGCCATCGAAGTTACGGTTACCAGAGAGTACTGCGGTTGCGTACAAGTCACGGTCAATAATTTCTTGCTGAATGGCTGGATCTAATGCACCCGACATACCGTTACACGTCGTACAAGCGTAAGCCACAATACCAAAACCAAGTTTCTCTAAGTCTTTTAGAACACCTGCTTCTTCAAGGTAAAGTGCAGCCGCTTTTGAACCCGGTGCAAATGATGATTTCACCCAAGGTTTACGAACCAAACCAAGTTCATTCGCTTTACGTGCCAACAAACCTGCCGCCACGGTGTTACGTGGGTTAGAGGTGTTGGTACATGAAGTAATTGCAGCAATAATGATTGCGCCATCTGGCATTAAGCCATCAGAACGGTTTTCAACTACACCCGCAATGCCTTTTTCTTTTAGGTCGCTGGTTGAAACACGTGCATGCGGGTTTGATGGACCAGCAATGTTACGTGTGACTGTCGAGAGGTCAAAACGTAGTACACGTGGGTACTCTGCTTTGGTCATTTCAGATGCCCAAAGGCCAATTTCTTTTGCGTACTGTTCAACCAATGCCACTTGAGCATCTTCACGACCTGTTAAGCGTAAGTAGTCGATTGTATTTTGGTCGATGTAGAACATCGCAGCCGTAGCGCCATATTCTGGTGTCATGTTCGAAATGGTGGCACGGTCGCCCACAGACATACTGTCAGCACCTTCACCAAAGAACTCAAGGTAAGCACCAACCACACGCTCTTTACGCAAAAATTCAGTTAGAGCCAACACGATATCTGTTGCAGTAATGCCAGCCTGACGCTGACCAACCAACTCAACACCAATAATGTCTGGCAGACGCATCCAAGATGCACGGCCTAACATTACGTTTTCAGCTTCTAAGCCACCTACACCCACAGAAATTACGCCCAAAGCGTCTGTATGTGGTGTGTGTGAGTCTGTACCGACACATGTGTCTGGGAATGCTACACCATCACGCGCCTGAATCACCGGAGACATTTTCTCTAGGTTAATCTGGTGCATAATGCCGTTCCCCGCAGGGATCACATCGACATTTTTAAATGCAGTTTTGGTCCACTCAATGAAGTGGAAACGGTCTTCGTTACGGCGGTCTTCGACAGCACGGTTTTTTGCAAAAGCGTCTGGGTCAGCACCACCATATTCCACTGCTAAAGAGTGGTCGACAATGAGCTGTGTTGGTACAACTGGGTTAACTTTAGATGGGTCGCCGCCCTTCTCAGCAATCGCATCACGCAAACCTGCAAGGTCAACCAATGCAGTTTGACCCAAGATGTCATGACACACCACGCGTGCAGGATACCAAGGAAAGTCCAAGTCCTGACGGCGTTCAATCAACTGCGTTAAATAAGCAGTTAAGTTCTCGGCATCGGCACGGCGTACCAATTGCTCAGCGAGTACTTTAGAGGTGTAAGGCAGTTTTTCGTATGCGCCTGGCTGAATATCTTCAACGGCTTGACGCACGTCGTAATATTCAAGCTGGGTACCTGCCAGCGGTTTACGGTATTTTGTGTTCATTAACCACGCTCCGCCAATGGTTTAAATTCGAGGTTTTCAGGGCCCGTATAGTTCGCGCTTGGACGAATGATTTTGCCGTCTTGGCGTTGTTCAATCACGTGTGCTGACCAACCTGCTGTACGTGCAATTACGAATAACGGTGTAAACATGGCAGTTGGAACACCCATTAAGTGATAGCTCACCGCACTGAACCAGTCGAGGTTCGGGAACATGTTTTTCACTTCTTTCATCACTGCTTCCAAACGCTCAGCGATGAGGTACATTTTGGTGTTCTCTTGCGCTTCTGCTAAGTCATGCGCCACTTTCTTGATCACTTCGTTACGTGGGTCAGAAACTGTATATACAGGGTGACCAAAACCAATCACGACTTCTTTGTTTTCAACACGTTTACGGATGTCAGCTTCTGCTTCGTCTGGATTGTCGTAACGTTGTTGAATCACGAATGCAACTTCGTTTGCACCACCGTGCTTAGGTCCGCGAAGTGCACCAATACCGCCTGTAATTGCCGAGTACATGTCAGAACCTGTACCTGCAACCACACGTGACGTAAATGTAGATGCGTTGAACTCATGCTCAGCATACAAAATAAGTGATGTATGCATCGCTTGAATCCACTCTTCACATGGTTTTTCGCCATGAAGTAAGTGCAAGAAATGCGCTGCAATTGAGTCGTCATCTGTTTCAACTTCAATGCGACGACCGTTATTGCTGAAGTGATACCAATAAAGCAGCATTGAACCTAAGCTTGCCATTAATTTGTCAGCAATGTCTTTTGCGCCCGCTTCATTGTGGTCTTCATGTTCTGGAGTTAAACAACCTAGTACTGAAACACCAGTACGCATCACATCCATTGGGTGTGCAGATGGTGGTAATTGCTCAAGTGCAGTTTTAAGTGCTGCCGGTAAACCACGAAGCGCTTTTAATTTTGCTTTATATGCTTTGAGTTCAGCTTTGTTTGGTAATTTGCCATGTACGAGCAAGTGAGCAACTTCTTCAAACTCGCTACCTGCCGCAAGGTCAAGAATGTCATAGCCACGATAGTGCAAGTCGTTACCGCTACGTCCTACGGTACAAAGTGCTGTGTTGCCTGCAACTTGTCCACTAAGTGCAACTGATTTTTTTGGTTTGAAGCCTGTTGTTGTTTCATTTGAGCTCATAGAATCATCCTTTATATCAACCAGAATTTGTTGTTTGTTCAATTTTTACTTGGGTAAAAACGCGACAGCTTCTTGCCGAGTTCTCATCCAATTTTTGGTTTAACCTGCCGTTCGCCTTACTTTTCACGGATGAAAAGTAAGCAAAAATCCTTGTTGGTCTGACGATATATCCCTATATCGCAGTCCAACGTAGCGGCATCCATGCCGCCCTCGCGATAGCCAAGACCATCGCTTCCCCTTCTTTTAAAAGAGGGCTTGTTTATTTCTTTTTAGCAAATGCGTTGTCTAAGTAGTCTTCAAACGCGTAGTAGTTAATGCGTTCATATAGCTCTTTACGCGTTTGCATAATATCAATCACGTTCTTTTGTGTACCTTCTTTACGCAAGGTTTCATACACAGTTTCTGCGGCTTTGTTCATGGCACGGAAAGCAGAAAGCGGATAAAGTGCAAGACTTACATCGGCAGATGCCAACTCTTCAGTGGTAAACAGTGGTGTAGAACCAAACTCGGTAATGTTTGCCAAAATTGGTACGCCTGTCTTCTGAGCAAATTGCTTGTACATATCAAGCTCGGTAATTGCTTCAGGGAACAACATGTCTGCACCTGCCTCAATGTAGGCACCCGCACGGTCAATTGCAGCTTGTAAGCCTTCAACCGCTAACGCATCGGTACGCGCCATAATCACGAAGCTGTCATCACCACGCGCATCAACTGCTGCTTTAATACGGTCAACCATTTCTTCTTGAGTCACAATGGCTTTGTTCGGACGGTGACCGCAACGTTTTGCGCCCACTTGGTCTTCAATGTGCATTGCCGCAGCACCAAACTTGATCAGTGATTTTGTAGTACGTGCAATGTTAAATGCAGAAGCACCAAAGCCTGTGTCCGCATCGACCAATAATGGAAGATCACATACATCAGTAATACGGCGTACGTCGGTCAACACATCATCAAGGTTACTGATTCCTAAATCAGGTAAGCCTAAAGAACCAGCTGCTACACCACCACCTGATAAGTAAATCGCTTTATAACCTGCACGTTTTGCCAAAAGTGCATGATTGGCATTGATGGTTCCAACCACTTGTAATGGCTTTTCTTGGGCTACGGCATCGCGAAATAGCTGACCTGCGGATTGTTTAGCCATTGTTATGTTCTCCTTGTGCTTGTAGCAGTGTTTGCTCAATAATTTTGTAAGAAGCATTGATATGTCGATGCATGAGCAGCTCGGCAAGTTCACCATCGCCTTCTGCAATTGCATCTAAAATACGGATGTGTTCGTCCCAAGCTTTGCTCGGACGATCGGGTGTATTTGAAAACTGAATTCGGTACATACGGATAAGGTGATAAAGCTCATCGCATAGCATTTTTTCTAAGGTTTTATTGCCACTACTTTTGATAATGCAGTAGTGAAAATCATCCTGCCCTTCTTGCAAGTAATATCCCTTACCTGCTTTAAAGTTTTCATCTTCAGCATGCATACGCAATACATCACGCAGCGCCAAGATTTGCTTTTTATCAATATGCTGTGCAGCAAGTTTGCAGGCCAAACCTTCTAAAGACGCACGAATCTGGTAAAGCTCTTTGAACTGTTGCAGTGAGAGCGAAACCACGCGCGCACCCACATGTGCAGTACGCTCAACCAAACGTTGCCCTTCAAGGCGATGAATCGCTTCACGCAAAGGCCCACGACTAATGCCATAAGTACGTGCTAGCTCAGGCTCAGAAATCTTGCTACCTGCCGGAATTTGACCCAAAACAATCGCCGTCTGTATTTGTTTAAATACATTCTCGGTCAGTGTTCTTCCCTGACTTTGTAATGGCTCTGGTGCGAAGGTCAAATCTTGCATATTGTCGACAATTTTTAATCAATTATGAGTTTTATAGCGGTATGAATGAAAAAAATCAAGGTGATTGTTGACACTTTACAGAACGCATCAGGTCAATTTTTATAGTATGACCTGTTATCTCACCTTATATTTAAACCATTAAACCACTTTCCAATTAGTATATATAAAACAGTTACTTAATATTAATTTACCTATAGATTTATGGCACTTTTTTAGTTGCTTTTCGGCCTCTAATCTTTTGTTTCAAACTTTAGTCTACAACCAATGTATTACAGCAAGATTGTAGACAATCTGCTTGAATGAAAGCATGAGTTAGAAATTAGTTTCTATTTACCGTAATTTCTTTTAAATCTTTTTATCATTTTCATCCAGAAAATATCGATATTAGTGAAATTATCAGGTGCTTCACGGTAGCTTTATTGATACATTATTGAGCATCGACATAGTTGTGGCGTATTTTTCGAGACAGAAAAAACCCAGCACTATGCATATTGTTGAATGAAAGGACTTTTTTGATGTTTCAACATATCCCCCCATACGCAGGCGATCCAATTCTCTCTTTAATGGAACAGTTCAATGCTGATACTCGTTCTGAAAAAGTAAACTTGAGTATTGGTCTTTATTATAACGAAGACAGCATTGTTCCTCAGTTAGAGACCATTATCGAGGCGCAAAAGCGTATTGAGCCTAAGAACGGTAAAACCAAACTTTATTTGCCAATGGAAGGCTTCAAACCTTACCGTGAAGCAATTCAAGCACTTTTATTTGGTGCAAACAGCCCAGCAGTTAAAGCTGGCCGTGCTGTAACTATCCAAACACTTGGTGGTTCAGGTGCATTAAAAGTTGGTGCAGATTTCTTAAAAACTTATTTCCCAAATTCAGACGTTTGGGTAAGCCAACCAACTTGGGATAACCACGTTGCGATTTTCAATGGCGCTGGCATTAAGACTCATTTCTACCCATATTTCGATGCAGAAACGCGTGGTGTAGATTTTGACGGTATGCTTTCTACACTTAAAACTTTGCCTGAGCAAAGCATTGTGTTGTTGCACCCATGCTGCCATAACCCAACGGGTGCTGACTTAAACCCAGCGCAATGGGACCAGGTAATTGCAGTATTAAAAGAACGTAACCTTATTCCATTCCTAGACATCGCTTACCAAGGTTTTGGTGACGGTATGGAAGAAGATGCGTATGCAATCCGTGCTTTAGACCAAGCGGGTCTAAACTTCATTGTGAGCAACTCGTTCTCTAAAATCTTCTCTTTATATGGCGAACGCGTTGGCGGCTTAACTTTCGTATGTGACGATGCAAAAGCTGCTCAGTGCACATTCGGTCAGTTAAAAGCGACTGTACGCCGTATTTACTCTAGCCCTCCTACTACAGGCGCTTGGTTAGTTGATGAAGTGTTAAATGACGCTGAACTTAACCAACAATGGCAAGGCGAAGTGAAAGAGATGCGTGAGCGTATTATTAAAATGCGTAGCATCTTGAAAGACGAACTTACTAAAGCATTACCAGACCGCGACTTTAGCTACCTTGTAAACCAAAAAGGTATGTTCAGCTACACAGGTTTAACTGCTGAACAGGTTGATATCTTGCGTGAAGAATATGCAATCTACTTAGTACGTAGTGGCCGTATTTGTGTAGCAGGTTTAAACATGAACAATGTTTACACTGTTGCTAAAGCAATGGCTGAAGTGCTTGCTAAATCAGTAGAAGCAGCATAAGACATCTATAAAAAAAGGCGCTTCGGCGCCTTTTTTTATGTCTCGATATTAAGATTTAGCCTTACCCCAATATTTCAGTTTTGAGGTATGGCCAATACCCACATTAAAGCTATTGGTTGGGTCGAGTTTTTGATAGAAATTGGCTAATGCAGGTTTGGCAATGTAAAGGTGCCCAACATTATGCTCTGCCGGATATTCAGCACGGCGCGCATCGAGTAATTTCCACATTTGATGTTCCATTTCTAACGGATCATTACCCTTTTTAAGAATATAGTCCTGATGGAACACATGACAAAAGAAATGCCCATAATAGAGTTTATGGATGATTTTCTTTTCCATCTCGGCTGGTAGTTGCTCTACCCATTCGCGGTCATTACGACGTAGCGCAATATCAAGCGCTACAATATCTTCAACTTCACTACGGTGCGTATCACGATAACGAATTGCCGCCCCTGCAATCGCAAAACGGTGTAAGAACGCCTTTCGCCCCTCTTCTTCGCTACATACGAAATAGTTGCCTGACTGATGCACTGCAAAATATTCTTTTAAAAACTGCTCGGTCTGAGCTTTTGAATTATTTTCAACACGTAACACTAAATGGTGCTCATAACGATCTCGATATTCGGTCATACGCTTAGGCAAATGACTCGGTAAAAAGAAGGTAATCGCCTGTAAAATCTGGTCTGTTAAACCTTTAATTTTAAATTTTTCTAAAAAGCCATCGACTTTATCTTTCATCGCAAAGGCTTTTGGAACATTGGCTGTACCAAACTTTTCAATAAATAAGAACGTGTCTTTTCCGTACTTTTCACCAATCAAGTAAGCGTCACGGTGAATATATTCGCCTGCAATCGGTAAGCTTGGCAGTGAGGTCAGTAAGTAGCGACGAATAGCCGTTAAATCATCGGCATCATTACTACCAATATAAAAAACACTGCTCTCTACTTTTTCATAGGTATCAAGGCGTACAGCAAACACACAGACCTTACCTGCCGAACCCGAGGCTTCAAACAAACGTGACGGGTCTGCATTAAAACGAGCAGGCGTATCTTCATCGACCTGAGTCACGTCGTGCGCATAGCGATGGTCCGATGCCTGCTTTTCGTTGTCATCTAAAATATCTACGGCTTGGTATTGCTGCTTCTCTAAACGAGTCAAAATTTCTTCGGGTGTCGAGCCCAAATTTACGCCTAAATGATTCACCAGCTCTAATTGACCAGCAGCATTGACCTGAGCATATAATGCCAGTTCCGTATACGCAGGACCACGACGTACCAGTGCACCACCAGAGTTATTACACACACCACCAAGTACCGATGCACCAATACAAGATGAACCAATCACCGAATGTGGTTCACGATTATAGCCTTTTAAAATTTGCTCTAAATTATCTAAGGTCGCACCCGGTAAGCAGATCACTTGCTTGCCATCATGGATGACTTGAATACCCTTTAATCGGCGTGTACTCATGACCAAAACAGGACGGTCATAATCATCACCATACGGAGTTGAACCACCGGTGAGTCCTGTATTTGCTGCCTGCATAATCACAATACAGTCCGCCTCAATTGCAGCCTGCAACACTTGCCATTGCTCTAGCAATGTGCCCGGCACCACCACAGCCAGCACTTTCCCCTCACCAAAACGGCGACCTTGGCGGTACTGACGCGTACTTTGGTCATCGGTCAAAACATAAGAACGCCCTACAATATTTTGTAAGCGTTCGATCACTGCTTGAGGAGAAAATGTTTGCATGATGGTTTCCTTTTGGTCATCCATTTATCAAATTAGACCAACACGACGGGATCTTACCGTTTGTAATTTATAATTTAATTAGCTCATTCTCTAATGTGAATCAGCCCTATATTTACTATCGTGGTGGCGGCATGGATGCCGCCGTTTCGATGCGGTAGCAAGGACGTACCGTCATCGAGACAAAGGTTTTTGGTTACTTTTGACCTTTCAAAAGTGACAAATGCCTATATGTAAAACATTAGCAAATCACCAAACTTTGAGGCTGTGCTTACTGCTTCACTTACTATGTCTTAAAAACCTTGCTTCATCGCCTGTACTAAACAATCCGCATTAATATCCGAAATCGACTTAGCACCCGTGAGCGTCATCGCAACACGCATTTCCTTATCAATTAAATCAAGTAAGTTCGACACACCTTGTCCACCTGCTGCTGCCAAGGCATAAACAAACGCACGGCCAAGTAAAACCGTATCCGCACCGAGCGCCAACATACGCACCACATCTAAACCATTACGAATGCCTGAGTCAGCCAAAATCGCTAAGTCACCTTTCACCGCATCGGCAATTGCAGGCAATGCACGAGCAGATGACATCACGCCATCTAACTGACGACCGCCGTGATTCGACACTACAATCCCATCTGCACCAAAACGCACAGCATCTTTGGCATCTTCAGGATCTAAAATACCTTTAATCACCATTGGGCCATCCCAAAACTCACGAATCCACTCAAGGTCCTTCCATGAAATGGATGGGTCAAAGTTCGAGCCTAACCAGCCAATATAGTCTTCAAGCCCAGTCGGCTTACCTAAATATTTAGAGATATTTCCCAAGTCGTGCGGACGACCCATTAAACCCACATTCCATGACCAATGCGGATGAAACACTGACTGCATATAACGACGCATCGCAGCATTTGGCCCACTCATACCCGAATGGGCATCACGATAACGTGCACCCGGCACAGGCATATCTACGGTAAACACCAGTGTTGAACAACCTGCCGCTTTTGCACGTTCCAAAGCATTACGCATAAAACCGCGGTCACGTAACACATAAAGCTGGAACCACATCGGACGGTTAATTGCAGGTGCAACTTCCTCAATCGGGCAAACAGAAACCGTTGAAAGCGTAAATGGAATACCTTTTTTATCGGCTGCCATTGCGGCTTGCACTTCACCACGGCGTGCATACATACCTGTTAAACCTACAGGCGCCAAGGCAACTGGCATCGACAGCGTTTCATTAAACAGTTTTGTCTCTAAACTTAACGCTGACATGTCATTCAGCACACGTTGACGCAATGCAATTTCTGACAAATCTTGTACGTTACGCTTTAAGGTATATTCCGAATACGCTCCACCATCAATGTAATGAAATAAAAATGGGGGTAAGCGACGTTGTGCCGCAGCACGATAATCATTGCCAGAAGAAATAATCATTTTGAATCAACTCTATTTAAACGGTTTGCACGTTTCTGGCGAGCTTCATCTTCATCCAGAGAACGCACATGATTAATCACAAATTCAATATGACCGCAGACAGCTTGGCGTGCGGCCTCGGGATCTTTACGATCAATAGCATCCATCACCTGAAAATGCTGCTCGCTCAGCAAGTCACCATTTACGGGGTCGTTATAAACTTTTTTACGCCCTAACAAGACGTTGTATTGCAGCAAATCAAACAAGCTGCGCATCATTTGAATCAGCACCACATTGTGAGATGCTTCAGCAATCGCTAAGTGGAATTCAGCATCGGCCACCGCCGCCTGTGCTGAGTCACCTGCATTTTGGTGGCGGCTAATTTCATTAAAATAATGATGAATTTTGGCGCGATCTTCTGGGGTCGAACGTAACGCGGCATACCATGCCGTCCCCCCTTCAAGCACCAAACGCGCCTCTTGCACATCAAAACGGTATAAAGGATCTTCTTCAATCAGGTTGCTGATTGGGTTCACAATCAGTTGCTGTGGCCATTGTTCAGGTAATTGCTGAATATAAGTTCCATCGCCACGGCGACTAATCAGTACACCTTGACTATTGAGCTGTTGAATTGCTTCACGTAAGGATGGACGAGAAACTCCTAAGCTAGTTGCAAGCTGGCGCTCGGCAGGCAAACGATCACCTTTTTTCATGTGACGCTCTTCAATTAATGCCTGCAATTTCATGACCACTTGATCGGAGATTCTCATCGCGTTTCCTTCACTGGAGTTATGGAATCATCCACGGAACCAGATAAGCCTGAACCGTAATAATGATGCCAACAAAGACAGTGAATATGATGCTATGTTTTACCGTGAAACGGAACAAGTCAGACTCTTTTCCAACTAAGCCTACTGCGGCACACGCAATCGCAATCGACTGTGGCGAAATCATTTTACCTGTCACACCACCGCTGGTATTCGCAGCCACCAACAATACTTCTGGAATACCAATCTGCTGAGCTGTAGTCGCCTGTAATGCCGAGAACAAAGCATTTGAAGAAGTGTCTGAACCTGTAAGGAACACACCAAGCCAACCCAAAAATGGCGAGAAGAAAGTAAACGCATGACCCGTATGCGATAGAGCCAGAGCCAAAGTTGCAGATAAACCTGAATAGTTCGCAATAAAAGCAAACGCCAACACCATACCAATCGAGTAAATCGGTGTTTTTAACTCATTGAGCGTTTCACCGAAGGTTGTTACTGCCTCACTTGCTTTCATTTTTAAGAAAATAACTGTGATGATCGCAGCAATAAAAATTGCAGTACCTGTTGCAGAGAACCAGTCAAACTTATAAATCGCTTCGTATGGTTTCATCTCGGACACAATCGGTGGCATTTTCTCGACCAATTTATGTAAATACGGCACTTCAAGTTTAAAAATCCAGTGTTCAAGAGCACCATCTTTTGCAAATAATGCTTTAAATGGCTTAACGCTCCAGATCGTGACCATTACCGTTAAAATAGCAAATGGAGACCATGCCTTTGCAATTTTCCCAATGCTATAACGTTGAACTGTTGTAGGTTGCTGAGTCAAAGTCTGACCTGCTTCAGGTTCAAAACGGAAAATATGTTTTGGTTTCCAAACACGGAATAACAACGTCAGGCTGACCAATGAAGCAATTGCTGCGGTAATGTCTGGTAACTCAGGGCCAATAAAGTTAGAGGTGAGATACTGAGCAATCGCAAAAGCACCACCACCGACCAATACCGCAGGCCAAGTTTCCTTAACACCACGCCAGCCATCCATAATCGCCATAATCCAGAACAGCACAATAATGGTTAAAAATGGCAACTGACGACCCACCATCTGGCTAATTTCCATAGTGTCTACGCCTGACACCTGCCCTGCCACAATAATTGGAATACCCATTGCACCAAATGCAACTGGTGCTGTATTTACAATTAAACATAAACCAGCAGCGTAAAGTGGCTTAAACCCTAAACCGACAAGTAGTGCAGCGGTAATTGCGACAGGAGCACCAAAGCCCGCAGCTCCTTCAAGGAAAGTACCAAATGCAAAACCAACGAGTAACATTTGCAGACGTTGGTCTTCGGTAATAGATAGAATGCTTGAGCGAATAACCTCAAACTGGCCTGTTTTTACCGAAATCTTGTATAGAAAAACTGCCCCGATAATGATCCATGAAATTGGCCATAGACCGTAGAAGAAACCGTAAATGATTGACGCAAAGGCCATTTGACCAGGCATTTGATAGAAAAATAGCGCAATCAGTAATGCAATAATAACTGTGCCCGTACCCGCGATACTGCCTTTTAAACGAAAAACAGCCAATGCTAAAAAGAAGAAAATAATCGGGATTAATGCAACCGCACTAGACAGCCAAATATTATTTAAAGGGTCATAAAGTTGTTGCCACATATTGAGCATTGTCATCTCCTTGAAATGCCGGGGCGAATTTTTGTACCTTAAAATTTCAACATTTAACACAAATTGGTATGACCAATTAAAATTTAAGTGCAAATGTTTTTCCTTAAACCACAATGCGTATCATAAACACAGTTATTGGTAAGATCAATGATTAAATAATTATCACAATTGGTATGACCAATAGAGACAAGAAAAATCAAGCCATTTCTCATCTATAATTTTTTTTATTCGACTAAAGTCGTAAAAAGCTTCCTTATAAACTTAAATATGACCTACAGAAATGAAGTATTTGAATATAAAAACTATAAACGTACCAATTTGATGATCTATGTATAATGTGCACACAACTCAAACCACATGTATTGAATTGAATAATGACTACTTTAACGTGTTTTAAAGCTTATGATATCCGAGGCAAACTCGGCACCGAATTGAATGAAGAAATCGCCTATAAAATTGGCCGCGCTTACGGACAAATCTATAAACCAAAAACTGTGGTTGTAGGTTGTGATATTCGTCTAAGCAGTGAGGCTTTAAAACAAGCGACCAACCGCGGTTTAAATGATGCGGGTGTGAATGTGCTTGATTTAGGCATGACGGGTACTGAAGAAGTGTACTTTGCCGCTTTTCATTTAGACGTACAAGGTGGTATAGAAGTAACTGCGAGTCATAACCCAATGGACTATAACGGTATGAAATTGGTTCGAGAAAATGCTCGTCCAATTAGTGCCGATACTGGTTTAAAAGAAATTCAGGCTTTAGCAGAGACCAATAACTTTGAAGAAGTTAGCCAAAAAGGTACAACGCAAAGCTATAACATTTTGCCTGAGTTCGTTGACCATCTACTGACTTATATTGAACCTGCAAAAATCCGTCCATTAAAGTTAGTGGTAAACGCGGGTAATGGTGCAGCTGGTCATGTGATTGATGCCATTGAAGAAAAATTTAAAGCGCTTAATGTACCGGTTGAATTTATTAAAATTCATCATGAAGCAGATGGTACTTTCCCAAATGGCATCCCTAACCCAATTTTAATTGAAAACCGTGACAGTACCCGAAATGCTGTTCTTGAGCATAAAGCAGATATGGGTATTGCATGGGACGGCGACTTTGACCGCTGTTTCTTGTTCGATGAAAAAGGACAATTCATTGAGGGCTACTATATTGTCGGCCTATTGGCTCAAGCTTTCTTAATCAAACAGTCAGGCGAAAAAATTGTGCATGACCCACGTTTAGTGTGGAACACATTTGATATCGTCAACGAATATAAAGGTGTTGCTGTACAGTCAAAATCGGGGCATGCATTTATTAAAGATGTTATGCGTGAACACAATGCCGTATACGGCGGTGAAATGAGTGCTCACCACTATTTCCGTGATTTTGCTTACTGTGACAGTGGTATGATTCCCTGGTTACTCACCATTGCTCTACTCTCTGAAACAGGACAATCTCTCTCAACACTCGTTGAAAATATGATTGCCAAGTTCCCTTGTAGTGGTGAAATCAACTTTAAAGTAGTCGATACGCAAACTACGATTCAAAAGATTTTCGACTTCTATGCCGATCAAAATCCACAAATTGACCGTACCGATGGTGTAAGCCTCGACTTTGGCGCATGGCGCTTTAACGTCCGTGCTTCAAATACTGAACCGTTATTACGCCTCAACATTGAAAGCCGTGCAGACCGTCAAGCTCAGCCAATGCAACATTATGTAGATGAATTGACTGGATTGATTCAGAGCTAATCAAAAATAAAAAAGGAGCGATTTGCTCCTTTTTTATTGTTATTTACTTAGTTATAGCCATTAGGGTTCTGCTTCTGCCAATTCCAGCTATCAGCGAGCATATCTTCTAAACCATATTGCGGCTGCCAACCCAACTCAGCAACTGCACGACGATTGTCTGCAAAAGTGGTTGCTACATCTCCTGCCCTACGTTGTGCGAATTCAAAAGCAATTGATACACCGTTAACTAGTTCAAAGGTATTCTTGACTTGTAATACAGATAAACCATTACCCGTACCGATATTCCATGTACGGCAGCCTTTTGCTTGTAAACGGTTATTTAATGCACACAAATGTGCATTCGCTAAATCAACCACATGGATATAGTCACGTACACCAGTACCATCTATAGTTTCGTAATCATTACCATAGATCGATAATTTTTCACGACGTCCAACAGCCACTTGAGTCACATACGGCATTAAATTATTTGGTATACCTTTGGGGTCTTCACCAATACGTCCACTTTTATGTGCACCGACTGGGTTAAAATAACGAAGTAATGCGATTGACCATTTTGGATTAGATGCGGACAATTTTTGTAATAATTGCTCAACGATCAGCTTGGTATAACCATAGTTATTATTTGGCATACCTGTAGGCATTTCTTCATTTAGTGGAGAAGTATTCGCCTCATCATAAACTGTTGCAGATGAGCTAAATACAAACGTATAGACATCCGCCTTTTCCATTGATTTAAGGAGTTGAATACTGCCAGCAATATTATTATCAAAATAAATAAGTGGCTTTTCCTGACTTTCACCGACTGCTTTCAAACCTGCAAAATGAATCACTGCATCAATTGAGTGATCTTGAAATACACAATCAAGCTCATCTGCATTACGGATATCACCTTTTATAAAAACCAAGCTCTTCTGTGTAAGATCTTGAACTCTCGTTAATGATTCTTCTGAGCTATTTGAAAGATTATCAAAAACGATAACTTCATGACCAGCCTGCAAAAGTTCAACACATGTGTGTGAACCAATATAACCTGCGCCACCAGTGACTAGAATTTTAGCCATCTACTTTTCCTAACAATATTTTAATTAATCCACGTGTTGAGGCGTCAAGTTTTGAAGAATCATTTTGAACGCCACTTAAAATTGGGAGTAATTGATCAGCGATCTGTTTACCCTTTTCAACTCCCCACTGGTCAAATGGATTAATATTCCAAATTACAGATTGAACAAAAACTTTATGTTCATATAAAGCAATTAACATACCCAAACTATAAGGATTTAGTTCTTTTAATAATAGGGTAGAACTCGGCTGATTACCTTCATATTGCTTATAAATTGGTAAATTTTCTAATTCAGTTGAATCCAAAGCTTCATTACCGAAAGCCAATAAGCGTGATTGCGCCAAGCAATTAGAGAGAGCGAGATGATGTTGCTCAACTAAGGCATCTGCGTTTTCGGCATAGGTAAAGTGGTCTGCATTATAACGTTGAATTGGCGCAATAAAATCGCAGCTAACAGCTTGGGAGCCTTGATGTAGCAATTGATAGAACGCATGCTGAGCATTTGGACCAACTTCACCCCACACAATTGGGCAAGTATCTAATTCAACTTTTTGACCATTGCGCTGCACCGACTTACCGTTAGATTCCATTTCTAACTGTTGTAAATAAGCAGCAAAATATTTTAAACGTCCATCATAAGGCAAAACCGCATGAGTCTGAACATTTAAAAAATTATTATTCCAAATTCCTAATAATGCCATTAAAACAGGAATATTTTGATCAAAACTTGTATTTTGAAAATGCTCATCGACGGTGTGAGCCCCTGCTAAAAGTTGCTTAAACCCGTCAATACCAATCGTCAAAGCAATAGGCAAACCAATACAAGACCATAGTGAATAACGGCCACCTACCCAATCCCACAACAATAATTGATTTTCAGGTGCAATACCCCATTCAGACATTTTGTCAGCTTTTGTGGACACTCCAATAAAATGGCTTTTTAATACGCGGGCATGTTTCCCTAACGTTTTTTCTAACCACTGACGCACTGTTTGGGCATTTGATAAGGTATCAATCGTTCCAAAAGATTTTGAAGAAATAATAAATAAAGTTGTTTCTGGGCGAAGTTGATGGAGCAGTTCTGATAGCTGACTACCATCCATCGTTGAAACAAAATGAGTGTTAAGGGGCTTAGCCGTTTTCACCTTAAAATCAGATAACGCATGAGTCACCATTTGTGGTCCTAAATCAGAACCACCGACTCCAATATTGACAACATCTTGGATCACTTCACCAGTAGCACCACGATATTGCCCTGCGTGGATTTTTTCCACCAAGGCATACATACGTTCTAACTGACTATGGACTTGTTCTGTTAAATCTGGAAACTTGGAATAGTCAGCTGGTAAACGCAATGCCCAGTGCATTGCTTCACGTTGTTCGGTACAGTTAATTTTATCTTGTGAAAAAAGACGATTAATCCATTGGGTTAAATTTTTATTCTTCGCAAGAGCTACTAACTGTTCTAAAATATGCTTAGTTACTCGGTGCTTACTATAATCAAAAAATAATTGATCAAACTTTACTGAGTAATTATGAAAACGATCTGGCTCTAAAGCAAATAACTCTTTGATATGTAATTTTGAGTTTTCTTCACCTAAAGTTTGAAGATGGGCTAGAGGCGAGACCAATTCCTTCGGAAATTGCTCAATTGATTTACTCATAAGCGACCTACTCCTTCATAAGCAAAGCCTTTCGCTTTTACATATGCTGGATCATAAATATTACGTCCATCTAAAATTAACGGATGTTTCATTAACTGTTGTAGTTGCTTAAAGTCAGGGCTCCAATATTGCTTCCATGCCGTGACTAGGCACAATGCATGAGCATCCTGTACAGCCTCATACTGATCAGAGCATAAAATTAAATCTTCACGAGGCCCATAAGTCGCAGCTATTTCATCTAGTGCTTGAGGATCATGTAGGCGTACTATTACGCCTTGTGCCCATAACGCAGCCAATAAAATATGAATCGGCGAGTTATGTATATTTGAAGTATTTTCTTTAAAAGAGGCACCCCAAATCGCAACCGTTTTACCATTTAGACTACAGTGATAATAATTCCATAATTTACGGAATAAAATTTCTTTTTGCTGCTCATTAATCGCCCACACCTGTTCTAAAAGACGGCTTTTTGTTCCCGTTTCAGATACGGTACTCGAAAGTGTTAAAATATCGTGTGAAAAATTCTCACCACCAAATCCTACACCTGGCGATAAATATGCAGCACCAATACGTGTGTCAGCAGCAATACCATGCTTTACATTCGCAATATCAATACCTAACTTTTCGGCAACCATAGCCAAGTCATTCATATAACTAATGCGGGTAGCCAACATGCCCGAGATACTGAGTTTGGTAAACTCCGCATCTAAAATTGGCATAAATAAATATTGATAACTAAAACGAAAAAATGGGCGCAACAGCTCTTGCATTGTATCTCGTGCATGATTGGACTCAACACCAACAATGACATGTTTTACATTTAATACGCTATTGATGGCATTTCCTTCTTGAATTACATCAGGAAAATAAACCCATTCATCTTTTGGTAAATATTGTTTTAACTGCTCAGTTCCATGTAAACCAAAAGTAGAACCATTAATCATTAATTTTGGATGAACAATTGATCGCTCACTTAACTTTTCTACTGTCTTTAATGCAAGTTCGATTTGTGTTGGGCTAAAACAAAATAAATAAACTTCAATATCTAAAGGGATCTCAGAAAAAGGACTTTCTTTTAAAAATCCTGCTTTTCTCTGTTTATTTAAATAATTATTTACTTCTTGATCTTGATACGAAAGTACAGAAATATCTTCTTCACAAGTTACACAGGTACACCAATAAATTTGGTTACCATATTCAGCTAATAATGCTGCCATAACACCGGCATGTAACGTTGTTCCAAATACTGCGATTTTCATTGCACACCTGATTTATAGATTTCTATTCCCTTTTCCAGGAAAAGAATATACTGCTCTGCTATCGTATTCAGCAGTTTTTACAAATACTTAAGCAGAGCTACAAAACTTTATAGTTTAAGTTCCTGAATTAACTGTTTAAAATCGTTCCCTAATTTAGGGTGTGCAACGCCATAATGTAGTACAGCTTTTAAATAACCGATCTTACTACCACAATCAAATGTTTGGCCTTGCATACGATAAGCTTCAACAGAATCTGTTTCTTGAAGCATTGCAATTGCATCCGTTAATTGAATTTCATTACCCGCACCTTTCGGTGTGTTCTCAAGTAATTGCATGATCTTTGCAGGTAACACATAGCGGCCAACCACAGATAAATTAGAAGGTGCAGAGCCGACAGCAGGCTTTTCGACAATACCCTGCATGACAATACTTTCACCCTCTGCCGGGCTCTGTTTTACATCAACAATGCCATATTGATCTACTAAATGATCGGGTACTGATTCAACCATGATTTGAGCAGCTTGGCTCACTTCATAACGAGAAATCATACGCGATAGATCATTTTGCCCTGAGTTATCTTTAACTAATACATCTGGTAACAACACAGCAAAATCATCTTGGCCAATAATACTTTTTGCACACAAAACCGCATGACCCAACCCTAAAGGCTGAGGCTGTCTTACGCTCACTACACTTACATGAGATGGGATAATTTGAGTGATTTCATCAAGCAAATCAAACTTTTTCTTTTGTTCTAAAGTCGTTTCAAGCTCAAAGTTTCGATCAAAATAATTTTCAATTGATGCTTTAGATGAATGAGTTACTAAAACAATTTGCTCAATTCCAGCTTCTACAGCTTCACGTACTACATATTCAATTGCAGGACGATCTACTACTGTGACCATTTCTTTAGGAATTGATTTACTTGCCGGTAAAAAACGTGTACCTAATCCAGCTACAGGTAAAACTGCCTTTTTAATCACACACTTACTCTCTAATTAACCATAATATCTTTACTACGTTTATAACCATCAACATAGTACTCAAGTTGACATAGCGCCCAATCGATATCTTGTTGGACAGCGGTCATATTATTCACTCGATCAAAGACTTCTTGAATTTCTGTAAGAGGATAGAATTTTTCAAAGGATCGAAGGATTCTACTATGCTCGGTATATTCAGTATTCTCTTGATCAATTAACAATTCTTCATAAAGTTTCTCACCTGGGCGTAATCCACTATATTGAATTTCGATATCCCCTTGCATTGAACCTTGTTCACGCACGGTTAAGCCACTTAAAGAAATCATTTGTCGAGCCAAGTCCTGAATACGAACAGGTTCACCCATATCAAGTAAAAATACATCACCACCTCTACCTAGAGCACCAGCTTGAATAACTAACTGAGATGCTTCAGGAATAGTCATGAAGTAGCGTGTTACTTCTGGATGAGTCACAGTGATTGGACCACCTTTGGCAATTTGTTGTTTGAATAACGGTACTACTGAGCCAGAAGATCCTAATACATTACCAAAACGCACGATACTAATTTGAGTCTGTTTTTGAGCTTCAGCCATGGCCTGGCAGTAAAGCTCTGCCATACGTTTCGATGCACCCATCACATTAGTAGGACGTACTGCTTTATCGGTCGAGATGAGAACGAATGTCTCCACACCTTTTTTCACAGCTGCATTTAGACTATTCGCAGTACCAATTGCATTGTTCTTTAATCCTGCTATTGGATTACACTCAACCAAAGGTACATGTTTATAAGCAGCAGCATGGTAAACGGTCTGAACACCATATTGCTCAATGATACGCTCTAATTTCTGTTGATCTTGCACTGTACCTAAGATAGGAACAATTTCACATTGAGCCGTTAAGCGTAATTCTTTTTCTATGCTATAAAGGGCAAACTCTGTAATTTCATAAATAATCAGCATCTTAGGCTGATTCTTAACAATTTGACGGCATAATTCTGAACCAATTGAACCACCGGCACCAGTAACCATGACGATCTTATTTCGGATATTTTTTGCGAGCAAATGGTCTACTGGAGGTACAGGATCACGTCCCAGCAAGTCAATAATGTCTACTTCACGAATATCTGCAACTTTGAGCTCACCATCAACAAGTTGTGTAAGGCCAGGAAGTTCAGTAATTTTAAGATGTGCAGGTTCTAGCTGTTGAATAATTTCACTTTTACGTACACGACCTACAGAAGGCAATGCTAACAAAATTTCATCTATTCTATATTTTTCAAAACGTTGTAAAGCTTTCTCTAAAGATAGTACTTTTAAACCGCCAACCATATGGTCGTGTAAAGAGGTATTATCATCAATAAAGAACATTGGCAAATGATCACCCGAACGATAAAGTACTGCTGCAATTTGCTGACCAGCATCACCCGCACCATAAATTGCTACACGTTTACGCTCTTCACTCGTTTGTAAGGCAGCTTTCACAATAAAACGAATAAATGCACGGCTACACCAAACCCAACCAAACATTAAGAAGCCAAACATTAATGGAATTGAAGTCGGAACAAATGCAGGTGAAAAAGCATTCATGCCATATAAAACAATGACCATCAGCGCAACAGCTATCGCTAATTTAGCAATAAAGGCTTCGTTAAATGTTCGAACAATAAACCGATAAACTCCAGTTATCGTTAAACTTAAAATAGCAACAATTGTAACAATTGCTACGCCATAATTGATACCTGGAATAACTTCTGCACCTAAGTCAAATAAACGAAGGGCGTAACATAACCACAAAATAACAGGAACAGCAAAAAGGTCTATAAGAACCAAAAAACATTGTTTCGCAAGTCTTGGGGCTGATGCGAATTGATAGATAATCTTTTTCACAATACTCTTCTAATCGTTCTAGTAACCGTGCGATATTTATACTCATTTCTTATATAACTAGAAACAAGTTTTACGCATTGGTTACATAATGTATATCAAACCATTATTACTAAATCTGTAACACATTACTTACCCTAGAAGGTCTTATCAATCATAGGGGTTATAAAGTTGTACACTTTTACATCTTTTGTTTCTAAATTAAGAAATTATCACTACATTGAATGAGTAATCACACTACCAGCTGGTAGAAATGATAAGGAGTCTATTTTCTTATTCCCTACAACTTTAACACCTACACTAAGATGAGCAAATTCACCAATATGAGTATCATGATCGATTGACGCAGCCATGTTTATAATTGCTCCATCTCCTACTTTCACATCAAATCCCACGACACAACCAGCCATAATAGTTACTCCCTCACCAATTTCAGCATTAGAGCTTATGATGGCAGATGGATGAACAACTGTAGCAATAGGTATCGATAAATTTTCTAATAGTTGAAACCATTTTTGTCTGAGCTGGTTATTTCCTACAGCAGGAATTGCAGCAGAAATATCTGATAGTATATCTGGTATACTATTTATATTCGTGACAATCGGAAAGCCCGCTATATCTGTTTTTTGTGGCCAACTGTCATCAGCAAATACCACTTTTTTCCATTTGCCCGACAAGAGAGCAGCTTCTGCAACAGATTTACCATGCCCACCTGCACCTAAAACTAATAAAACATTCTTTTTAAGCATTTTCAGTTTTTCCGGCACCAAAGAATAAAGCAAGTAAAATCAAAGGGATGTAAGCTATTAGCAATAAAGATTCTGGCATCATTACTTTTTGTGATGCAAGATAGGCAATAGGTAAAAGCCAAAATACATTAATCAGCAGTACACCAATTGTTACTGTAGTATGACTATTGTATTTGCGTGAAGCATATTGATATGCATGAGATCTGTGCGCATCATACATTTTATGCCCATTAATCACCCGACGGATTAATGTAAAAGTGGCATCGACGATAAATACACCTAGACATATGATCCATGCACAAAATAAAGCAGGGTCTATTTTTAAAGAAATTAAAGCCAGAATACCTAGAATTAATCCGAGAAAACCACTGCCGGCATCTCCCATAAAAATACGAGCTTTAGGAAAATTCCATAGAACAAAACCAAGTACACATGCCGCTAAAATAAATAATAATTCACTAGATAACGGTGTACCTAATGCTAAATAAATAAAACCAAGACTTAGTACAGTAGTAATTGCTTCAACACTGGCAATTCCATTAATCCCATCCATGAAATTATATAAATTGAGTAACCATACAAGAAAAAGTACTGCAATAATATTTGCGGACCAACCTAACTGCAGGTTTCCATTGAATAATGTAACCTCAGAGAAACCACCTAGGAAAAAAACAGTACTAATCGCAATAACAAAGTGAATTGCTAATCGAAGCATTGAATTGATATGGCCATGATCATCAAGAAAACCTAAAACTGCAACACCTAATCCAGCAGCAACTAAAATTGAACCCGTAGTTGATTCTAATTGATGACTAACTATCAATCCCACTAAAACTAATAAGAAAGTGATAACAATAGATACACCACCACCACGTGGTGTCGGAATTGTATGGGAACTTCTTTCATTCGGATTATCAATAATATTTTTCTTCAATGCATAATGGCGCATATAGCCTGTAAGCAAGAACGAAATTAAAAAACTTGCTAATATTATCCAAATCATCAGCATAAGTTACTCACTTCTCTCAAAATATATTTTTCCTGTTTTTTCTAGAGCAGCATACGCATTAATTGGAGGAGTCCAATTTAATAAATTACGCGCTTTTGAAGCATCGATCTCTAAAGATAAGAATAATTGCTCATACAACTTACCCTTACCGACACATATAGCCCCTACCCTCATAAGAAACTTAGGGATATAAATTAAGTTTGCCTTTCGCCCCATACCTTTTCTGATTGAAATCACAAGCTGTTGGGTAGAAAGTACCTCATTATCTGCAATTAAAAATAATTCATTTTTTGCTTGAGGATGCTCAATACAAGCTTCGATAAATGAAACTAGATTTTCTAAAGCAACAAAAGAGCGCCTATTATTGAGGGAAGCAAAAGGTAAAGGTAGGTTAGTTGAAACAAGTTTAAGTAATCGAGCAAAGTTGCCAGGAGCATCAGCAGCATATACTAATGGCGGCCTAATTATGACAAGCTCAGTATTTGTATTCTCAAATAATTCTTTTAATGCTTGCTCCGCTTCCAGCTTAGAAATTGCATAATCGGCATGAGGTTGTGGTGGATCTAATTCATCAAAAGCTTTTTTATTTGTTACGGCTCCATTTACACCAATTGAACTAATAAAAATAAACCGCTGAACATTATTTTCTAAGGCTTGTCGAGCGAGTTGTAATGTACCCTCCACATTTACCGCTCTAAACTGTTCTAAAGGGTTTTGCACATTATCATTTAATATATGTGCTCTTCCTGCTAAATGTATGATTACATCAATATCATTAGGAATAGGTGTCGAAAAAACAGATTCAGAAGTCGCGACTAACTGCTCCACCTTTTCAGGTAGAATATGCGATTTCCGTCTATTTAAAGCGTATATCTTTTGATATTTATTACTCAGAATGAGTGAACGGATCAAAGACTTACCAACAAAGCCAGATGAACCTGTAACTAAAATATTTTTCATATTACGATTCCACAATGTCAGCAAAACTTTGCAGCAACTTATCCTGATGATAATGATCTTGTAAAATTTGACGTGGTGAATTAGACACTTTGTTCAACTTAGTTTTGCAAATTTCATCAATTAATGATGCTAATCTAACTGGATCATTTGGCTCACAGATCCAGCCAATATTATGTTCTTTAACCATATTAGCCACTTCTGCATCTTCTTCCATAATAGCTAAAATTGGTCTATCAGCAGCCATAGTAAAATAGGCCTTACTAGGAACACCGAGGCCAAGCATGCCTTCTGCTAAAGTTACGATAGCAATATCACATGAGCTCAAACCTAAACTTCGCTGTTGGGCAGCTAACTCTCCAATATAAGCAACTTTATTTTTATTGTTCTCGTCTTCAGTAAACTCTTTTACCAATTGAGCATCATTTCCACCGCCAATAAATAAAAATTTGGCAGATGGATTATTAATTAAGTTTATTGCAGCTAATAAATTAGAGATGCCTTGGACACGTCCCATATTTCCAAAAAATTGGAAAACTATATTTTCGTTCCAGCCAAGTGAGCTAATAATTGAAGACTGTTGTTTCTCTCTAACCTCTATTTCAGTGAAATCTACCCAGTTCGGAATCACTGTAATATTATCGCTACCCGTTTTTTGTCTCATTAAGTTTTTCATATCACGGCCAATCACGATCAGATGATCGGCTCTAGAATAGATACGATTAAAAATAAAATTCATTATTTTAAATAAGACAGAATTTTTCTTTAAAATTCCTGCAGGAACTAAATTCTCAGGAAAAACATCATGAACGAGCAAATACCATTTAAATGGAATGAATACCCTTAAAAAAGCTAATAAAACTAGGAGAAAAAGTGGGTTTGTTCCAGAAACAACAACCTTATCCTTAGCTAAGTTTTTTAACAAAATCTTAAAAAAACCAAAAGTTTGTTGTAATTGACCAAGCAATCGCTTAAATAAATTATTTTTATCATAAGAAGCATGTAAAAATAATAAGAAGCCAATATTGCTACAGAACTTTTTCTGTATTTCCCCACGATCTCCTGAATAAGGTGCTATAACAGATAACTGCTCAACCCCATCGGATTGAGCAAGTTTCTGTATAATCTTATACCAAAAGTATCCTGTAGAATTTTGATCAGGATCAATAAACTCTGAAACAACCAATACTTTTTTCACAGTTTATAACCTTAAAATTGCTTCCAAATCACTCGATTTACATAATCTGTGTAGCTCATAATGATACGCACAACTTTTTCACTTACGTTTGGCATGCTATAGTCTTCAACTAGACGTAAAAGACGATCTTCACCTCTAGTCTGACCTTCTAAAATTGCTAAACCTTGTAAAATACGTTCCGCTTTTAAACCTACCATCATTACAGCAGCTTCTTCCATTCCTTCTGGACGCTCATGTGCTTGACGTAAGTTAAGTGCCGGGAAGTTTAAAATTGATGATTCCTCGTTAATTGTTCCGCTATCAGACAAAGCAGCTTTTGCTGAAAGCTGTAATTTGTTGTAGTCACTAAAACCAAGTGGTTTTAGTAATTGAATTAAAGGATGAAATTCAACATTTAACTCTTCAATACGCTTACGCGTACGTGGATGTGTCGATACAATCACTGGATATTTATATTTCTCTGCAACTGCATTTAACATCTCTACCAAATCTAAGAAGTTCTGATCTGAGTTAATATTTTCTTCACGATGAGCACTCACAATAAAATATTCATGCTCTTTTAAATTTAAACGTTCAAGAACATCTGAGGCTTCAATTTTTGCTTTGTAATGATGAAGTACTTCAAACATTGGACTACCCGATTTGATTACTAAATCAGCTGGTAACCCTTCCGCTAATAAATAATCACGGGCAATCGTACTGTACGTTAAATTAATATCAGCAGTATGATCAACAATTCGGCGGTTAATTTCTTCAGGAACGCGCATATCAAAACAACGGTTTCCAGCTTCCATGTGGAAAGTTGGAATCTTGCGGCGTTTTGCAGGTAATACTGCCATACAGCTGTTAGTATCACCTAAAACAAGTAAAGCTTCAGGCTTTACCTCATCTAAAATTTTATCCACTGCAATAATGACATTACCAATCGTTTCTGCACCTGTAGCACCAGCTGCATTTAAGAAATGGTCAGGTTTACGGATACCCAAATCAGTAAAGAAAATTTCATTTAATTCATAGTCATAGTTTTGACCAGTATGAACAATAACATGATCAAAATATTCATCACACGCAGCCATTACGCGAGACAAACGGATAATTTCTGGACGTGTGCCCACCACTGTCATTAATTTTAACTTTTTCACAAATCTATACTCTTAATTTGTTATTGGCATCGTATAAGTATCTGGCTTATTACGATCAAAAATTTCATTTGCCCACAGCATCACTATCATCTCATCATCACCGATGTTAGTAATATCATGTGTCCAACCAGGCACTGTTTCTACAATTCTTGGTTCATTACCTTGCGTTTCAAGCTCATAAAATTCACCTGTCACGACATGCTTAAACTTAAATAGGGCCTTACCCTTAATAACAAGAAACTTTTCAGTTTTTGTATGATGATAATGACCACCACGAGTAATGCCTGGATGAGCAGTAAAATAAGAAAACTGTCCTGCATCTGGAGTTTTCAGCATTTCAACAAATACGCCGCGGGCATCACCATATTTTGGAACACTATAATCAAATTGCTCGGGTTTAAAAAAACTTAAGTATGTTGAATAAAGTGCACGAGTAAGACCTGTTCCCACACGATCGGTAATAAGTGTATCTCTTGATGCTTTAAAACCATTTAAAACTTTAGCCAAATCACCTACTGTAATTTGATATTCAGGTTCGACTTGGAAAATTTGTTCAACCTGTTGTCCATTGATAATATTCCAGAATGTCTCAACTACATCATCGACATAAACAAGACGAATCACTGCATTTTCATCATGAATTTGTAGCGGTAAATCATTTGCAACGTTATAGCAAAAAGTCGCAACAGCTGAATTATAGTTAGGGCGTGACCACTTACCAAAAACGTTGGCTAAACGACAAATATAAACTGGATTACCTTGTGCTTGATTAAGAGCTACCAGTGCCTGCTCACCACCTAACTTACTTTTACCATAAGGATTATCACGTTCAACCTGAATAGAAGACGATAAAATAACAGGCGTTTTCTTATTTGCTTGCTGCAAAATTTGAGCGATCTTTTCCGTTAAAGTGGTATTGCCTTCAGCAAATTCTTCTTCATTTAGAGGGCGATTCACACCAGCTAAATGCACAATCCAGTCTGCTGCTAAAACTACTTGCTCAAACTCTTGATCTGTTGTTGCACGATGAGCTTTTAGAATCTCAACTTCAGGTTTTTCTGATAAAAATTGAATCAAGTTCTTTGCTATAAAGCCATTTGAACCTGTTATTAAGATCTTCATATTTAAGCCTCTGGATCCACATATTGACCTTTAGTTAAAGCCCTTACAAACTCTAACTTAAGTAATAGTTTCTTCATTCCTTCAACATCTAATCGCTCGGTATTATGCGAGTTATAATCATCAAATTCTGTAATCTTTAGGTCACCATTTTCTACATATTTTTCATAGTTAAGATCGCGTTGATCTGCTGGGACACGGAAATAGTCACCTTGATCAATAGCAACCGCCATTTCTTCACGGCTTAGTAAAGCTTCATAAGCTTTTTCGCCATGGCGAGTACCCATAATCGTAATAGGATAATCTTTCTGATTCAGTAGTTCTTTTAATGCTTGAGCTAGGACTTCAATTGTTGCGGCAGGAGCTTTTTGTACAAAAATATCTCCATTTTCACCATGTTCAAAGGCATAAAGGACTAAATCTACCGCATCCTCAAGTGTCATCATGAAGCGAGTCATGTTAGGATCAGTAATAGTTAATGGTTTACCTTTACGCATTTGATCAACAAATAAAGGAATTACTGAACCACGTGATGCCATCACATTACCGTATCGGGTACAGCTAATAACAATATCTAAATTTTCTAAATTTCTTGATTTAGCAACGATTACTTTTTCCATCATTGCCTTAGAAATACCCATTGCATTAATTGGGTAAACTGCTTTATCTGTACTTAAACATACAACGCGTTTAACACGATTCTGGATAGCTGCTTCAAGTACATTTTCTGTTCCAATTACATTGGTTTTTACCGCTTCCATCGGATGGAATTCACAAGAAGGGACTTGCTTTAAAGCAGCTGCATGGTAAATATAATCTACGCCACGAGTAGCATTTAAAACGCTATTGTAGTCACGCACATCACCAATATAAAATTTAAGCTTAGATGAATGATATTTTTTACGCATATCATCTTGCTTTTTTTCATCACGGCTAAAGATACGGATTTCTTTAATATCTGTTTCTAAAAAACGCTTTAGAACAGCATTACCAAACGATCCTGTACCACCAGTGATTAATAAAATTTTATCTTTAAACATGTGAATTCTCTTCCTTATTTAAACAATTCTCAATAATCTGTGTATATTTAACTGCACGTTGTCGTGCACTGGAAAAATTTTTAGCATGGGTTTGTGCAGCTGTTAATTTAATATCTAACTCATTAATATTTTTATTTTCGATAAAACCATTAATTACAGCTGCAGCAGATTCTGGATCAGTCGGTTCAAAATAAAATGCAAAGTCTAAACACACATCTTTAATAAACCCTCTATCAGAAGCAAATAAAGGTTTTTTCATGATCATTGCTTCTAAAGGTGTTGCGGAGAAACACTCTAAAAGACTAGGGAATATAATTGCATCCATTTTTTCATAAAAATTTGGACATTCATTAACCTTCAATGGACCAACATTAATAATATTTTCCTGAAAATAAGAAGATTTGTTAAGCCACTCCTCTTCATTGAAAGTTACATAAAAATCAACTTCTTTTTTATATTTATTTTTCAAAGTCTCTTTTACTTTAGGTAATATATTAGTATTTTTATGAAAGTAATCACGGCTAATTAAACCAATTTTAATTTTTTCAGATGATTCAAATTTTATTTTTTCCCATTTTTCAGGAGAAAAGTAAATATTTGAAACAGTATTATAAACAACGTCTACCTGATTATCTTTAAAAATATTTAGTTTAGTTAGACGTTGCTTAACATGTTCTAATTCTACAACACAGTAATCCGACTTTTTGAAGAAATTCTTCTGTAAGAAAAATTTTAGTTTGAACTTTAATTTTTCTACACTTGATAGCATATTATAACACTCATTATTCGGATAAATAATCCAAGGCTGAGCAAACCCAACTAAATTTATCCCCTTAATTGAATGATAACATGGACCAAAGATTGTAAAAACAAGATCATAATTATCAAATAAGCCCATATTATGTTTATAGTTTTTTAATCCAAATATATTATGGACTTTATAATTTTTAAAAAAACTTTTTGTAGTCTGACTAATATTCTTATCCACTTCAGATGAAACAATAATATCAAAGTATTTAATGATATTATTTGAGACAAATGGCAACTCATTAATAAACGAGCTAGCCACCTGTACTCCACCACCACTATGCAAATTAGCAGCATTAATTAACACTTTCATAATCAAATACCTTAAATATCTCTAATAAATACTACTTAACAATAGAACTATCTAATTCGAATAAAATCAAAAATAAATAATAAGACTAGCAAAATAGCAAAGCTACCAGAGTTAAAAACATATCCATTATGTGCCATCATGAAAAAATAATGTGCTAAATAAAATAAAAAAGTTATAAAAAAACTATTTTTATAATCTTTAATTAGACCCAAAATAAAAGCAAATACAAAAAACATAAAACCAACTAAGATAGAACCACCATCTGCATAAATTGGCATAAGAGCAGTATAAACATTAAATGTAGGGTTTACTAATGAATCATTATCATAAGTAAACTGACATTCAGAATTTAATAAAGGGACCGAATGCAAACATTCTGATGTATAAACTGGTGCAATACGAACAAAATTTTCAAAACCATAGAAAAAATAACTAAAAAACTCCTCAAAACTAACACTATAAACACCAGATCTAATAGCATTAATACCAAAGAATATTACTAAGAAAGCAAAAAAAGCTTTCAATAAAATTGACAATTTATTTTTTTTATATAAAACAAAAAAACTAGAAAAAATAAAAATATAGTTTAGAAGTGTACTTTTCCAACCTGTTAAAATTGTTAATATCAGTAATAGTAAAATTAGTCCTTTAATATGAAAGTCAAATTTTACATTCAAAACAAAATAAACATAACTACTAAAAAATAAGGACAACATTGAACATAAAGTAAAAACATTCCATAGATATCCTTGTTGAATATCTGCCCTTAAATTATTATTTAGAAGAGGTATACCATGCTTCAAAAGTTGGATAGAAATACTAACAATAGCAAAAGATAATAATAATTTTATAATAAAAAGATATAATTTAGGAGGAAAATCAAAAAATTTAAAACTCAATCTTCTTGATAAGATTGTACCAAAGAAAAAACCCATTACAGTAAAAAATAAAGAAACTTGTATAGCAAATAAAGATGGCTCGTAAAAAGTTATCTTAGACAAATTTGTAAGGTATAGGTAAATTAAAGCTGGAAGCATATATAAAGATATTGCCACCACATTAAATCTTATCTTCATTCGCTCTTACCTTCTTGCCGAAAATATTTTCTATAAATATACAATTTCAATTACTACTTCCCCTCTTAAGCAGTTTCTTTCAAAACTGTATCTTTACTAAACAAAATAAAGAAAAGATATCCCAGAAAAACTAACCAACCAGTTGCTACTTTTGCATATAAATAATAGTCTAAACCATAGCTTTGATTAAAAAACAAAGGGTATATATAATATAAAGCCAAGATGATACATACACTTAGGTTTACTAGAACAATTTCTCTTCTTAAATCCAGTCCATTCATTACATGATAGTAAATCGCTGTAAGTGCAAAGGGAATAACTGCCAAGGTTGCTATATGCATTTGTTCAGTTAAAAAGCCATAATTAGTAAACTTCTTAACAAAATAATCCATGCAAAAATTGGCTGCAATGACACCCACTATTGTAATACCAAGCGTAATGAACGTTTCTCTCCAAAAAAAACGCTTACCAGCTTCACAGCTTTGTTTGATAATTTTTACAAATAAGAGCTCAGCAACTGTTGCTGGTATAATCATTAAGGCAGTGAAAGCAAATAAAATAATACTATAGTGCCCTAGTTCCTCTCTGCCATTTGAATAGTCAATAAAAAATCGATCCATAACTAAATATAGAAAAATCATTAGTGAATTTATAAATAACAAAAAAGATGGTAAAGCTATTTCTTTAATAACTTTCTTAATTCTCTTATATTGAATAAAATTAAAAAGCTCTCTTTCTTGATAAAACAAAATAAGACTAAAAAATAGATAAGATAAAATTAAAGACACAAGATAAATATTAAAATCTAGAGTATAAAAATATAAAACTATAGAAATTAATAGAGGAAGTAGTTGATTATAAAAAACCAGATTTAACATTTTTGTTAAACTATTTGTAGCACGATAGTAGGCTTTTATAATATTTCCTACTGCAATAAAAATACCACTAGCTGTAAGTACTGATACTATAATATCAGCATCATTTAATATAACTGCCGCCAAAAGAATAAATAATGAGCCAATAAATGTAGTAAATAAAACTGTTGCAACTAAATATTTCTTTTCCTCTTCTTCAGCAGTAGGAATATAGCGATCAAGTGAAAATCTAGCACCTAGATGTGAATAATCTACAAACTGCTGCCAAGTTTTAGCAAGTGCCAAACTTCCAAGCTGATAAGAGCTTAAATACTTCATCAGCAACAAGTTAAATATAATATTTAAAAACTGAATCGTATAATTCAGTACTATATATATTAGCCCTTTTTTAAACATTGCTATTTACTACATCGTTTTTAATTTCTTCATAGAAGCTATCCTTCATCGCTTCACCATTTTTAAAGTTTTCAATAATTTCTTTATATTTATCTAAATAAACCTCTGAATAAATCTCACCTGGCATAATATGGCTTCTAGGTAAAATCTTAGAATGACGTCTACTTTGTGCAACCATATAAAGCAATACTAATGCTCTATTTATTGTTTCACTATTTAGCCTATCAATTTTGGTAATATTATCTAACATACTGTAGTATTCTTCTACAGTATCTGGTTCCTTAGCAATACCAAATCCATAATAATAACCCTTACCAGCAGTTACTGCCGGTA
Organism: Acinetobacter sp. FDAARGOS_559; assembly: GCF_003940475.1. Lineage (NCBI taxonomy): Bacteria > Pseudomonadati > Pseudomonadota > Gammaproteobacteria > Moraxellales > Moraxellaceae > Acinetobacter > Acinetobacter sp. FDAARGOS_559. The sequence goes on along the minus strand of NZ_RKJG01000005.1, from coordinate 2,469,549 downwards.
TACCAAGACAACTAAACTCTAGACCAGCTGTGCCTTTTGCAGTAACAATATAATCCGCAAAATTGACAATTGAATTTGTATTTAAATTATTCGGTAAAATATAGATATTACCTAATTGATAATTTTCTAAAAGCTCTTCTACTGCTCCCTTTTCATTCCACATATATGAACTAGGGTGAGCTTTGACAAATACATTAACTTCTTTATTTTTATTCAAATGTATAAGAGTCTTAACTAAAAAATCGTAGTAATCTTTAAACAATAAACCTTCTCCGACATGTGGCGCGTCTGAAAAAGCATGAGACATTACCACAATATTTTTTTTGTTCTTATCTACTTTCGGAAATATCTCTTTTAACTCATCTAAGTTATAAGTTTTTTTATTTAAAAATGCATTTTTAACATCTATTTGATCAATGTTTCCATTAAATCTATTTTCAACATACGCTTTAGCTTCTTCCAAGTATTCAGGTGATGATAGTTTTTGGTTAAAAAGTTCTATCGAGGGCTTAAGAAAATGTTCTTTTATATTTACAGATGAGTTGTAGCATTTATATGCATAAATATCTTTTAAGAAAATCACATTTGTATTACTTACTTTTTTTAATTGTCTAGGCAACATTCCAAATTCAGCATATACATTATGACTCGTAACTAAATACTTTGGTTTATATTTCCTAATCAAGTATTCATTATTATAAAAGGTCAAGAATGCTCTAAAAATTAATCTATAATGCGTAAATTTGATTTGATTAATAGTATATGTATTTGGCTTAAATCTAATAAGAGTATCATAGATAAGCTCACCTATCTCGACACCCTTATGCGTAAGATTAGCTAATTTACTTCCATCTTTATATAAAACAACTGTTTTTAATGTTGCGAATAAGGCAGGAATAAAGACTAAAGGATTGAGGTATCCTTTCCACCACATATAAAAATCATTTATATTAAAAGACTTATAAATATGAGCTACATCATTACTTTCTTCGTAAAAACCTCTTAAAAAAACTACCGGTTTTGCTCCAGTAACTTCTTGAACCGCTTTACCTATTCGTGCTTTATCCATAATACTTGCTGGACAGGTAATCTGGCCCTCTATTAGGCAATAACTATTTTCGGTAATAGAAGAGTCTTCTTTTTTCCAATATTGATAGTTGAGTTCAGTGAACTCATTTTCTATTTGATTAGATTTATATGGCTTAACATAATTTACAATAGTCTTTAAAATATTAATCATTGCGTTGATCCTTAAACGTTAGAGACTAAAGCCATCATCTACAATAATATTTTGACCTGTTACATATCTTGATTGTTCAGAAAGCAAGAATAAAACTGAACCCAAGATTTCTTTAACATCCAACATACCAGCTCCATGGGTATGGCTCTTATATGCTTCTAAAAATGGTTCAGGTTGATGATCAAAGATACCGCCTGGACTTACACAATTAATACGGAACCGACTATCGTTGACATAAGCAACTATGTATTTGTTTAAATGGAGTGTTGCCGATTTAATTGCAGCATACTCAACAGGCATTGTCATTTTAGTGTTGTTATAAATATCAAATTTTGGAGCAACTACACCATAAATAGATGAAATATTTACAAGCGAAAAAGGAGTCTGGTATTGTGTAAAATATTTTGCACATTGCTGAGTGAACAAAAACATACTACCTAAATGTAGTGATAAGTTCTCATTAAAGCTTTCAAGGGTCACATCAAAAAAATGTGAACCATATGTCTTATTACGTGGATATGTTGTATTAACAGCTCCATCAATTTTAAGATCTGTTGAAAAAAATGACTTTACACTGGATTCACTTGTTACATCTAAATAAATAATTGATAAATTTTCATTATTTAAATCTACACCAAGCGTATTTAATCGCTCCCGCATTAAGTCTACACATAAATCAGCGGCGATTACTTTTGCACCTTGCTTTAACATTGAAGCAACTAGATGTATACCTAACAATCCACCAGCTCCTACAATAAGAATTTTTTTGTTATTCAAAAAATTATTCATAAATCACCTTTATTCTAGAGGCTGTATTTCTAGCATTAACGCCAGTGATTAAGGTTGAAATTGACTTACTCATATTATCCCAACTTATTGCAGGTTCTTTAGTTTTAATTTGATCTATAAAACAACCTAACATTCTCTTAAAAGATGTAAAGTTATCTCTAATTTCAAATTTTTCACATTTTTTAGTGCCAAATATTTCATAGGAAAATGCTAATATATTTGAGCCTAATGTATCTATTTGTACTGTCAGGTTATCACTACAATATAAAAAATATGAATCATAACTATTATGCTTAATACAATTAATATCTATTATATCTATATCTAAAATACCTAGAGTTGCATCAAGCATATGAATACCATATTTTTCCCAATCGTTTATTACTGCTGCTCTAATTAATTTAATATCACCAAATTTTTCTAGGTTTTCTCTCACATCATCTAACTCTCTGCAATAACGAAAACCTGAACATGACATAATTAATCCTTTATCATAGAAAGGCTTATACCATTGCAACTCTTCCTTACTTAAAGTTAATGGCTTATCAATTAAAACTGGTATATTTTCCTCTAAAAAACACTGTGCAATTTCTTTATGAATCTCATAATCATCTCTAGCTATAATAACCCCATCAATATAACCAATCATATCCTGATAATTGGAAACCACATGATCAATTTTACTACACCGCGCAATTTGTTTACTTAAATCCAGTGATTGAGTCCATATATGAGTAACTCTAGCATCTAAAGAAGCAATTTCATCTTGCTCACGTTTTTCTAAATAATTAAGTATTCCTAACCATTCAGTTTTCAGATAGGCCTCTCGATTATATCCATTTAAAATAGATGAGAATGAATAGGGATGACCATTCTTCGGACTATATCCAATAATTCCAAGTCTTAACATTTTTAAAATACCACTTTTTCTATTTTTTCATTACCAATACCTTCTAACCAGTTAATACCATCTAAATCAGGAAAGAGTGGAACCTTATAGCCTAACCAATAGAAAAATTGATGCTGATTTTTACCATTTCCATCTAATAAATATTTGATTGTAGGCAAACAAACTATAGCATCTATTAAAGCATCTGGACTCATTTCACTTTTAACCGGCCCTGGACTCATCAAATTAATTGATATATTATAATTTTCAACCTCTCTAGCCAAAGTTGTTGTTAGACTATTAAGAGCTGCTTTTGATGTACTGTAAAGTGAAAAGCCAGGATAACAGTTTAATGGAGCTCCCGAAGTTAAATTAATTATTCTTCCAAAATTATTCTCTTTCATTTTTTCTAAAAAATTATTAATAATCATTATTGGTGCAATAGCATTCACATTAATTGAATATTCTAAATTTTTTATTTTATTATTATCTAAAAAACCAGCATCTAATACACCAGCACAATTAATAATATAAGAGCAATGACCAACTTTTCTATTAATTAAATCTAAAGTTTCTAACAGTTCTACTTTATTAGAAACATCACAACTATATGCCATTACCTCAGGATTATCTTTTATTATATTTTCAACTCTTCTTGAAATAGTAACTATATTAAATACTGATTTAAGTTCTTTTACTAACATTTTACCAACACCACTACTAGCACCTGTAATTAAAATATTTTGCTTAGTTATCTTTTTCATAGAAACTCACCTTAAGATTTAATCAACAATTCTTCTGCTATTATAAAATCAATATTAAAGTCAATATCAATCGATCTTTCTCTCGGCATTTTTACTGCAGCTATATTACCAAATAATACGGAAATACCTGTATCTGGTAATTTATCAATATTGAATCCATATACTGCACCATTCAGTTGATATGCTTTCGGTAATTTCTGTCTCGGCAGCCATGGAATTGCCCCTTCTATAAATGGACAGACATGACTATCTTCTATTTTCCATGCTCTATGAGGATTTAATTCAGCCTCCATAAATGTAGCAGCTGAATCATTTTCTATTAATTTTTCAATTACATTATCAACATCTTCTACACTTCTTAGAGGACAAGTTGGTTCTAATACAATTAAATATTTTGCACTTTCCCCCTCTCTTTTTAACTCTTTAATCATGTATCTTAAAGTATCAATTAATAAAGAATTATCTTGTGCTAAACTTTCTGGTCTTAAGTAAACTTCAGCATCATAGCTCTCTGCAATTTCTTTTATTTTCTGACCATCAGTTGATACTAGAATTCTATCTATGTATTTAGATTTTTTAGCAGTATCTATAGGCCATGCTATTAAAGGTTTACCACCAAGTAATTTAATATTTTTATCTTTGATAGACTTACTACCAGCTCTCGCTGGAATAACTGCTATTACTCTTTTATTGTCTATCATCAAATTAACCCTATAACCTTAATATCTTGTTGTGCTTTATGATAATCTTCAATCTGACCTATATCTAACCAATACTCATGTAATGGATAACTTACTACTTTCTCAAATTTAGCCATTTGTTGCTCCAAAATTGTTGGCATCCCGATAAATTTTGCTTCAACTTGTTGCAATATTTTAGGGGAAATTACATAAATACCAGTATTAATATTAAAATAATAACTTGGTTTTTCAGTCATGCTTTGTATTACATTATCTTCAGAGTTAACTACGCCATAAGGAATTTGATATTGGAACTCTCGCACGCACATCGTAGCAATAGCTTCGCGCTTTTCATGAAAATCCAATAACTTTTCAAAATTCATATTTGTTAATACATCACCATTAATCACAATGAATGGCAATTTAATATCTGATGCTGGCAATAAACTCAATGCACCGCCTGTACCAAGTGGATCAGTTTCATGTACATATTGAATCTGTACGTCAAACTTCTCGCCATTACCAAAATGCTCATTAATCACTTCTGGTAAATAGTGGGTAGAAATATAAAATTTGTAAAAACCTTGATTTTTAAAGCTTGAAATAATGGTTTCTAGTAAAGGCTTACCCCCAACAGGTAACATCGGTTTCGGGCATGTATCTGTAAGTGGGCGTAAACGCGTACCAAAACCTCCAGCCATAATAAAAACTGGATTTTCTTTGCGCTTTTTACGAATCAAATCATCAAGCGTAATAATATTAACGAGTTGATTATTTTTAATTATTGGTAATGCCAGATAGCTTTTTTCACGCATGATCTCAAAAATCTGACGATTATCTAAGCTACCTTCCTCAATGCTATATGGGTTGGTATGCATAATTGTATCAACAGATGCATGTAAATCTTGCCCTTTTAAAAGACCTCTACGGATATCACCATCTGTAATACTACCGATTAACTGATTGTTATCATCTACAACCAAAACAATTCTTAAAGCATATAAATCAAGTAGCTCTAATGCTTTCAAAATTGAATCATTTTTATGCAAAATTATATTATTAACATCTCTAGTCACGACTTAATTCCTTAGCAGGTGATCCAATATAGACCTTATTCGGTTCCGTATGTTTCACAACCACAGCACCCGAGCCTATAACGGAGTTTTCACCTAAATATTTCAATTGCTCTGGACTTTTGCCCGGCAAAATAGCAGCATTTGTTCCAATGTAAGTGCCTTGCTTCAAATGAATACAACCAGACACATTAACACCTGGCATGACAGAAACGTAGTTTTCTAGAATACAGTCGTGCCCAATTGTGCTGTTAAAACTTACTATAATAAAATGACCAAAACGACATGAATTTGTAATTCTCGCTCCAGCCGCAATTACCACACCTCTACTATGTTCTAACAGCTCTCGAATACCATACCCAAGTGATGATTGAGAATGAATCAAATTGGGATAAGGTAAATCGGGATAAGCTTCATATATTCTTTTACGAATCTTTGGATCAGCAACACCTATCGCATATACCGTATCCGTTAATGTCGATATTGCTGATTCTGGCAAAATGGGGAAACCAAGTAAGGTGTCGCCATCTTTGGCATTTCTTTCTAAAAAAAATATATGGCGGTAGCCTTGATCTATTGCTAAATCTACTAGCTCTTTTGCAAAGCCACCTGAACCAAAAATTGCCAGTTTTTTCATTTAAATTTCAATAAAATCGTTCTTTTTAAAGCTACGTTTTGCTTTTGTACCAACAACATCCCAATACTTATTTGGTTCTAAACAAACGCGACCTGCTCGTTTTGTTGTGACATTGTCAGAGGTTAAAAGCTCCCCTTCCGCAATATCTGTTTTAGCCACAATGCTACGACGTACTAGATAATAGTTATCGCTCTCTTGCTCTAGCATAAATTTAATACCATCGCCCAAAGCTGCATATGTTTTATGCAAAATTTCGATATAATGTTTAAATTCATCTGGTTCCATTGATGCTGCATGGTCTGGGCCAGCCATCGTTTTATCTAATGTAATATGCTTCTCGAAAATGCGAGCACCAAGACTTACACCAATAACCGCCGCGTATTCATCAAGCGTATGATCAGAAAACCCGGTTGCCAAATCAAATACATTTTTTAAAGTTGAAATGGCTTTAAGATTACTTTCTTCAAATAATGCTGGATATTGAGTTACACAGTGTAAGATAGAAACCTGTTCTTTCAACTGTTTACGTACTGAAATTTTAGAATAAGCTTCTCTAAATAACTGCTGAGATGGTCGAACTTCCGTTCCCTTATCGATAACAAAAGCAAATACTGATAAGGCTTGTTCAATATCACCTAGGCTAGCTGTTCCTGTAGATAAAATGACATGCTTTTTTGAACATGCAATTTCATAGAGAAACGGTAAATTTGAAATATCAGCAGATGATACTTTCAAGTAAGGTACATCGATCTCATTCACCAAGAACTTCAAACTATCAGAATCAAACGGCGTTGAAATAAAAGTAATTTGATGCTCATCACAAAATTTCTTGATTTCTTCTGTTTGCTCATAAGTCAATTCTAAACTTTTCACAAGCTCTAACTGACTTTGACTAGAACCTGTATTTTCTTTTTGATACGCAGCCATTTCAGTTTGATCAGACAATAGGCTATCTGCTTTAAATGTCTGAAACTTTACTGCGTTTGCACCACAATCTTTGGCTTTTAAAATAAGCTCTTTTGCTAAATCTACAGAACCATTATGATTTACACCAATCTCTGCAATAACATAAATTTCATCTTGATTAAAGATCATAAAATGGCGCCTTCTTCTTAAAATCTGTCGTTTTAATAACTTCAATTATTTTTTGAGAGGTATTTCCTAAACCTAAAGGTGGAACTACCTGACTCAATTGATCCTTTGGAAAATTTATTGCCTTTTGCAATGCTTCTACGATTTCATTTTCGTCTAATCGGACATCAAGGATAGATTCGCAACGTAGACGACCTTTTTGCCGATCGCCAATATTTACCGTCGGAACCTGTAATGCCGGTGCCTCAGATAAACCACTTGAAGAGTTACCTACCATTGCTAAAGCATTTTTTAAAACACTTAAATAGTTCTGGATACCAAAACTCTTTACAAGTAACACGCGATCTGGCAACTGGGCTTTTAAATCTAACATTGCCTTAACAATATTAGTATTACCGTTATCTGCATTAGGATAACTAAAGATAAAGTTGACGTCGTTAATCTGCTTAAGCGCATCAAATAACGGAGCAACATTTTCTTCTAATAAGTTTGTTTCAGGATGGTAAGTGATTAGGAAATATGGCTTTGAAAAATCAAAGTCATATAACTCGCTCAACTCTGAAATACTTTTAAATGTAGTCCGTTGGATATGGTCTAAACCAAGTGCTCCTACATTAAAAACTCTTTCTGGCTGTTCACCTAACTGAATAATCCGCTTTTTATATTCTTCTGCTGCAGCGAAGTGAATATTAGACATTTTAGTAATTGCATGACGAATTGATTCATCATATGCACCTTCGGTAATCTCGCCACCATGTAAGTGAGCAACAGGTACATGCATGATTAAGGCAGCTTGCGTTACCGCTAATGCTTCAAAACGATCACCCAAAACAACTAATACATCTGGTTGCATACGCTTAAGTGCATCTGCAAATCCAAGCAGGCCTACACCCATTGATTTTACTACAGCTGATGATGTATCGGATGACAAAAGCATTTCTACCGATTCGGTAATTTCAAAACCATCTTTTACAATTGTTTTCCATGTTTCGCCATGCTCTGGTGAATAGTGCATAGCTGTTGCCAAAATTTGTAATTCTAGCTCTGGATCCTGCTGAATATCTCGCATCAACCAATACAGCAAACCATATTCAGCTCGAGTTCCTGTAAAAACAGCTATTTTCTTCATTCTCATTACTCCAGAGGAACCGAACTTGGAATATTTACAACTCTCTCTTCTAGCCACAATGAGTTAGTTAAATCACCTTGTAATGCATTTTCATACATTGGTAATCTGGTCATTAAAGTCCAGATAGGACGAGTCATAACCTTATTTGAATTGGTTTCATCCAGAATCAAATCTCTTTGAGTTTTATCTTTGCAAATAATTGCATTTAACCAATAGTTAGATTGGCAATTTTCAGGTTCTATAAAGAATGAAATATCAGTATCTTTAAAGAAATTTTGATATTGATGGGCTAAATCACGTTTTTTACTCAGGAAACCTTCTAAGCTTTCCATTTGCGCGCAACCTAAAGCAGCATTCAAATTCGGTAAGCGGTAGTTAAAACCATTTTCATCATGGTAAAACTCATATGGATGCGGTATTTTTGCAGTTGTCGTAATATGCTTAGCTCTTACACCAAGTTCTTCATCCTGACATAAAACCATACCACCACCACCCGTTGTAATGACTTTATTTCCATTAAAACTAAGTGCTGAAACTAAACCAAAAATTCCAGTATGTTTACCTTTGTAGTAAGAACCCAAACTCTCCGCAGCGTCTTCAACTAATGCAATATTCCACTTTGTGACAACTTCTTGAAGCTCATCAATTTCAACTGGATGGCCAAATGTATGCATTGGTACGATTGCAGAAATACGTTTATTAGTGGCTTTATGTGTACATACACCTTGATCATCAAGAAAAGCGTTTTCTTGCAAATAAGTATCTAATGCTTTTGGGCATAAACCCATTGTTTTCAATGAAACATCAATAAATAAGGGCTCTGCACCGATATAAGACAAAGCATTACATGTCGCGACAAAAGTTAGCGCTTGCGTAATTACAATATCGTCGCGCTTTACACCAGCCAATAAAAGTGCAATATGTAATGCCGCTGTACCATTAACAGTCGCAATAGCTTTAGCACAGCCTGTAAAGTGTTGAATCTTAGATTCAAATTCATTTACATAAGCACCGACACTAGAGACGAAAGTGCTATCAATCGTATCTAGTACATATTTTTTTTCGTTACCTAGAAAACGAGGCTCATGTAATGGAATAAAATTATTGGTCTGATAGATATCACGTACAATTTGATTAAATTTAGAAGTATCCATTACATTTTCCCATCTAAATATAGCCCTGTTTCTTTATGGCCAAAGTTAGGCATCATATAATTAAATAAATCGACGATTTCTTCTTTGTTCCAATGTTTACTTAGAAGCATAGAGTTAATTTTTTCTTCAAATACTTGTAACTTATCTTCTTCAATATTTAGCTCGTTTTTAATAACACCTAAATTATTAAACCGTTGCATATCTAAAGTTTCATTATCTGTAAAGAACTCTTCAAAATCTTTCTCACCTGTTGTTGTACTACCAGTAAACAAACAAGGCCACTTACCTTGCTTTGGTAAGGTTTGGATTAGGCTACGAGCTTCATCTTCAGACTCACATAAATACGGCTCATATCCAAGGTTATTAAGATATTTGACTGCAATATCAGCAAAAGTAATGAGGTGTAAATGCTCACTAAGTTTAGGGAAGAAAATATCTCTATTCTCACCTAGTAAACAAGACATGAGACATAACTCACCTGACTCTTTTGGAGTAACAAAATAACGGCGAATATCATTTGGAGCTGCAATTGGTTGGTTTTTCTGAATCCGCTGGTTAAAACCATGCAATAAAGAACCATCAGAAAAAGCAACATTAGCAAAACGAGCAGTTGAAATATCAATATATTGGCTTTGGCGCATTAAGAACATTTCCATAATACGTTTAGAACCACCCATCATATTGACTGGATTAGCTGCCTTATCTGTAGAGACACAGAAGTATTTTTTTACACCTTTTGCAATAGACTGTTGAATTGTTTTTTCAGTATTTAAGATATTGACATGAATCATGCGCATCAATGTAAAGGGATCTTTTTCACTACGCACATGCTTTAATGCAGAAAGATTAAGTACATAGTCAAAATCTCCATCATTCTCGATATATGCATCATATTCAGCTGAACCAATATCTAATGCGAATGTTTGGAAATCGCCATCAATATAGCCAAAAGAGCTACGAATATCACGAACAACTTCTGTTAGGTTATTCTCAGAAATATCAACAACATGAAGCTTTTGGGGATTGCGTTTAAAAATTTCTTTAACGACCGCTTGTCCAATAGATCCAGCCCCACCCAAAACTAAAAATTTTGATGAGGAAACAATTTCGATTAACTTATTATTCCAATGTTGAATATCTTCAACAAAAAGCTCTTGTGTTCTGCCAATTAAATTTAATTGAATATCTGTAGACATTATAAAACCCTAATCAAAGTCTAATATTTGAACTTTCTTTATCCAAAACATATTTCAAATCATAAAGAACATGCTTCTCTTTACCTAAAGCATGAAACTCTTCCACACTCATGGACTTAAACTGATTATGTGCTACCGCTATGACGATCGCATCATACAAGCCTTGTTGTAATTCTTTAATTGGCGCTAAACCATATTCGTGTTGTACTTCTGTATCATCTACCCACGGGTCATAGATATCTAAATCTAAATCATATTCTTTCAAGGCCTTGATAAAGTCGACAATTTTTGTATTACGAATATCAGGACAGTTTTCTTTAAAACTAAGTCCCATAACTAAAATACGAGCACCAACCACCTGAATACGTTGCTTAACCATCTCTTTAATGAGCTGAGTTGCTACATGCTCACCCATACGATCATTTAAACGGCGAGCTGCTAAAATAATTTCAGGATGCAAGCCGATAGATTGGGCTTTATGAGTAAGATAATAAGGATCCACACCTATACAATGCCCACCTACCAAGCCTGGACGAAATGGTAAAAAGTTCCACTTTGTTCCAGCTGCTTTAAGTACATCTTCGGTATCAATATCTAATTTATTAAAAATAAGTGCCAATTCATTAATCAGAGCGATATTGACGTCACGCTGAGTGTTTTCAATTACTTTCGCTGCTTCTGCGACTTTTATATTCGGCGCCTTATGAGTGCCCGCCTCAATAATTAAATTATAAACTTCATCAATATAATCAGCCACCTCAGGTGTTGAACCCGATGTAATTTTTAAAATATTAGTTACACGGTGCTGTTTGTCACCAGGATTAATGCGCTCTGGACTATAACCAGCAAAGAAATCTTGATTAAACTTTAACCCAGATACTTTTTCCAAAACAGGAATACATACCTCTTCTGTCGCACCTGGATATACGGTAGATTCATATACCACCACGTCTCCTTTTTTAAGCACTTGACCAATACTTGTCGATGCTTTAATTAAAGGAGTTAAATCAGGCTGTTTAAAATCATCAATTGGTGTAGGTACAGTGACTATAAAAAAATTAGAGTCCTGTAAATCATTTAAATGAGCAGTATAGTTGAGGTGAACAGCTTGCTTTAACTCTTCAGGTGAAACTTCTAAGGTATGATCTTGACCATTCTTAAGCTCATCTATACGTTTTTGATAAATATCAAAGCCGACAACTGGTACTTTTTTTCCAAATTCAACTGCCAACGGCAAGCCAACATAGCCCAACCCAATAATTGCTATTTTTAATTTGGCAATTTGCATATAAACGAGCCTTTTTCCTTAGAGTTTATATCTAATAAATCATGCTTTTGGCACTAACAGTGCAGCGTACTATATCAGATTTTCTTTTAGCACCGTACGTCAATTGTATAAATGTGTTTACAACATCTATAAGTAATCTTTTCCAATTTAGTCAAAACTATACATTTTTAATATTTCTACACCGTGACTACTGATTAAAAGCCCGACCTAGATATACTAAACATACAAAGCCTTGCGATTTTTCAGTGTTTTTTCATTTCTTTTAAGCTAGAATCTGTGCATCCTGCGTTTAATAGACACTTGTCACTATGCAGTAGACAATATCAATTAAAGATAAATACACAAAGGGTTGCGTGTGAAGTATTGCCAGTTTTTCTCTGTTCTTGCCTTAAGTTTAAGTGCTGCTAGTTGTGCAGTCACTTCCGGCTTACAAACTTACGATATCCCAAATGAAGGCGTTTATAAAACTGACCTCGGAACAACAGTTAATGTAGTAAAAATTTCTCAAGAAACATTACCGGCAATTCAGCCTGCACAGGTCGACTATCAACGTGACTATGCAACTCTTTTTAAAACTCAACAATCCATATATCGTTTAAGTCCTGGTGATGTGCTTTCTATTCAACTATGGGCCTATCCTGAAATTACACCTCCTGTAAACAGCATTAGTAATGAACAATCTATTCAAGCAAATGGCTACCCAATTGACCAAAGTGGATATATTCAATTTCCTTTAGTTGGAAGATATAAGGCCTCTGGTAAAACACTTGCCCAAGTTAACCGTGAATTACATAGCCAACTGGCTCGGTTTTTAAAAAATCCTGATGTTATTGTTCGAGTTCTTTCTTATGAAGGACAGCGTTTTTCAGTACAAGGTAGTGTGCTAAAAGGTGGACAGTTTTACTTAAGTGATCAACCTGTAAGTGTATATACTGCTCTCGGCCTAGCTGGTGGAGTGACAGATAAAGGTGATAATACTTATATTCAACTTATTCGTAATGGAATTACCTATAATTTAAATACAATCGAATTAGAAAAAGCTGGTTATTCGCTACATAAATTGCTAGTTCAACCAAATGATACTATTTACGTTAGCACTCGTGAAAACCAGAAAGTTTATGTTATGGGTGAGTCTGGTAAAAACCAAGCGTTACCGATGCGTGACCAAGGGATGACTTTAAGTGATGCTCTAGGTGAGAGTTTAGGTCTAAATCCTCTATCTGCTAGTGCTAGTCGTATTTATGTTTTACGTACCAATCCTAATGACCGTACGACTGAACTATACCACTTAAATTTAATGAGCCTTGGCGATTTCGGTTTAGCAAATCAGTTTAAATTACGTAGTAATGATATTGTCTATGTAGATGCAACCGGTTTAACCCGCTGGCAGCGTGTCGTCAACCAGATTATTCCTTTCTCAAGTGCGCTATATAACATAGACCGTTTGGGACAATGATATTTATGCAATTTAAAAATATTTTAGTGGTCTGTATAGGAAATATCTGCCGTAGCCCTATGGCAGAATATTTGCTAAAACAGCAATATCCACAATTAAATATTGAGTCAGCTGGTATTTCAGGACTCACTGGCCATCAAGCTGATGAAAAAGCTAGACTTTGTATGCAGCGTCTAGGCATTGATATGCAGCCTCATATTGCCCGAAAACTCAGTGCTGAGCACATCAAAAAAGCTGATCTGATTTTAGTGATGAGCCAAAATCAGCAAAAACATATTGAACAAACCTGGCCTTTCGCGAAAGGAAAAACCTATCGTTTAGGGCATTGGCAAAATAAAAATGTGCCCGATCCGTATCAACATGATCAAGCTGTATTTGATGAAACTTGCCAACTCATTCAACAATGTGTGGCTGACTGGAAACCTTATATTTAACGCCTAGATTTTTAAGCTTATGAACCAAAATACTAATACCGAAGATACAATCGATTTAAAAGAATTGTTTTTTTCACTGATTGCACAGTGGAAGCTTATCGCTCTATGCGTTATTTTAAGCCTAGTATGTGCTCTATTGTACTTACGGGTAACCCCTGATACTTATTCAGTGGATGCACTGGTTCAAGTTGAAGACAGTAAAGGGGCTTCTGCTGCGCTTTTAGGTGACTTATCACAAATGATTGAGCAAAAATCACCAGCTCAAGCAGAAATTGAGATTTTAAAATCTCGTTTAGTTTTAGGTTCAGTCATTAAAGACTTACATCTCAACATACAAGTTTCTAGTACCGAAAATACATTTACTCATCGTTTATTGAGTAATCCAGAATATAAAACTGAATATACTAAGAAATCTGTTATTTTTAAGGATGGATTAAAAAGTTTTGATATCCATCAGTTTGATATACCAGCTTATTACTTAGATAAAAATTTATTTCTTGATTTTGATAAGCAGTCTTTACGTTTAACTAACCCTGAAACCGAAGAAGTTATCTTAACTGTTCCATTAAACCAAGCGAACCATGTTGCAGGCCCTCATGGTTTATGGAAAATTGCCATCTTTACTAAAGATCAATTTGACGCGACCTATAATATTACCAATTTATCTTTACCAGCTGCCGTAAATGCACTTAGTGCAAACTATGCTGTAGCAGAACGCGGTAAGCTTACAGGAGTTTTAGGTCTTAACTATCAAGGGCAAGATAAAGAACATATCACTAAAGTTTTAAATGCTATTTTAGCGACTTATAGTGCCCAAAATATTGAGCGTCGCTCGGCTGAATCAGCTCAAACTTTAAAGTTTTTAGATGAACAGCTGCCTGACCTTAAAAAACAACTTGATGATGCAGAACGTCAATTTAATAAATTCCGTCAACAATATAATACAGTTGATGTGAATAAAGAATCTGAGTTGTATTTAACTCAAAGTATTACATTAGAGACTAAAAAGGCAGAGCTTGAGCAAAAACAAGCGGAAATGGCAGCAAAATATACCGCTGAGCATCCGGCAATGCGCGAAATAAATGGTCAGCTCGCTGCGATTAATAAACAAATTGGCGAACTCAATAGCACCTTAAAACAATTACCTGACGTACAGCGTCAATATTTACAGCTTTATCGTGAAGTTGAAGTCAAAACCCAACTCTATACAGCCCTTTTAAACTCATACCAACAGCTTCGTATTGCCAAAGCTGGTGAAATTGGAAACGTGCGTATTGTTGATACTGCTGTTGAACCCGTAGAGCCAATTAAACCGAAGAAACTGCTCGTTCTAGTTTTATCACTTTTTGTTGGTGGTTTTATTGGAGCTTTAATTGCTCTGCTACGCAATATGTTACGTAGTGGTGTGAAAGATTCTAGTCAAATTGAAAATGAACTAGATTTACCGGTTTATGCAACTGTACCTCGCTCTCCTATTCAAGAAACTCGTATGAGTATTTTGAAAAAGAAAAAGAGTATTCCTATTCTTGCGGTTAAAAATAGTGATGATATAGCGATTGAAAGCTTACGTAGTATCCGTACAGCTATTCACTTTGCATTAGCAAATGCAAAAAATAATATCATTATGATTGCAGGCCCATCTCCTGAAGTTGGTAAATCATTTATTTCAACTAACCTAGCAACTATTTTTGCCCAAAGTAACAAACGTGTATTACTGATTGATGCTGATATGCGCCGTGGTTATATGCACAAATACTTTGATGTTGATGTGAAGCCGGGTCTATCAGAATTATTAAGCGGACAAGCTGATCTGTCACAAGTATTACATAAAACACAAGTTACAAATCTTGATGTAATCACTCGCGGTAAGAGTCCAATAAATCCTTCAGAAATGTTAAGTTCTATACAGTTCAAAGACTTACTAGAGAAGTTTCAGGCCCAATATGACCACATCATTATTGATACTCCTCCTGTACTTGCGGTAACCGATGGTATTATTATTTCGCAATATACAGGTGTGAACTTAATTGTTGCTCGTTATGCTAAGTCACATATGAAAGAGCTTGAATTAACCATTAACCGTTTTGAACAAGCTGGTGTTAAAGTCAACGGCTTCATCCTTAACGATATTCAACGCTCTAGTGGCGGTGGTTATGGTTATAACTATGCTTATGCCTATAAGGCCCAAAAAGAAGACTAATTAAAACTCTTCATAAAACCGGATCAAATGATCCGGTTTTTTTTATTTGCTTTTTAAGTTTTGCCACATTAAAACTAACTAAAATATATAAAAAACCACTCGTTTTTTTTGTTAAACATTCTATGCTTAAGTCGAAGCATGCTAAGATCGAAGCAGCCTTTTAGACTCAAATGATTATTTTTGGAACCTTTTATGAGTAAAGCCTTACCCATTGCTGTCGCTGTAGTTTTAGGCGGTGCTGCACTTGTACCTGTATATTATGCAACTCAACATCCGACCACAGAAGTCGGACGTAAAGCAGACAAAAATGCTTCTCCAATTCAAAAAATCAGTTATGTTCTTGGGTATGAAGTTGCTCAACAAACCCCTCCTGAGCTGGATACCAAAGCATTTGTTCAAGGGATCCATGATGCGCGTAATAAGCAGCCTAGTGCTTATACTCAAGAAGATTTAAAAGCTGCCGTTGCTGCTTATGAAAAAGAGTTACAACAAAAAATGCAGCATCAAGACAAACCTGAGCAAGCAGGTACGGCTGCTGACTCTGCAGATGCACAGTTCCTTGCAGAAAACAAAACGAAAGCTGGCGTAAAAACCACTGCATCAGGTTTGCAATATATCATTACTAAAGAAGGTACTGGTAAACAGCCAACTGCTCAGTCTATTGTTAAAGTACATTATGAAGGCCGCTTAATTAATGGACAGGTTTTCGATAGTTCTTATAAGCGTGGTCAACCAGTAGAATTCCCGCTTAATCAGGTCATTCCAGGTTGGACTGAAGGTCTTCAACTCATGAAAGAAGGTGGAAAAGCGACTTTCTTCATACCATCAAATCTTGCATATGGCCCACAAGAGCTTCCTGGAATTCCAGCAAACAGTACACTGATTTTTGATGTAGAACTCATTTCAGTGAAATAATAACAATCCAGGAGAGTCGTTATACTCTCCTGTTTTTTTTTGGAAAAAGACATGAAAAAAATCAGTTTGGTTATTGCAGCGTCAACGATGAGCTTATCTGTTTTTGCTGCTGCACCGATAACAAATAAAAGCCCGGCAAAAGATCAATTTAGTTATAGTTATGGTTATTTAATGGGCCGTAATAATACTGATGCGTTAACAGATTTAAATCTTGATATTTTTTACCAAGGTTTACAAGAAGGTGCTCAAAATAAGACAGCACGCCTAACTGATGAAGAAATGGCGAAAGCAATTAATGATTATAAAAAAACATTAGAAGCTAAACAGCTAGTCGAATTTCAAAAACAAGGTCAACAAAACGCTCAGGCTGGTGCAGCTTTTCTGGCAGAAAATGCTAAAAAATCTGGTGTGATTACGACTAAATCAGGTCTGCAATATCAGGTATTAAAAGAAGGCACTGGTAAAACACCTAAAGCCACCTCTCGTGTAAAAGTAAACTATGAAGGACGTTTACTCGACGGAACTGTATTTGATAGCTCAATTGCACGTAATCACCCTGTTGATTTCCAGTTAAATCAAGTGATCGCCGGATGGACCGAAGGCTTACAAACTATGAAAGAAGGCGGTAAAACCCGTTTCTTCATTCCAGCAAAACTTGCTTATGGTGAAGTTGGTGCTGGGGATAGTATCGGTCCAAATAGTACTTTAATTTTTGATATTGAGTTGCTACAAGTTTTGCCAAAATAATTTTCGAAGATAAAAAAAGCGATCTAAATTGATCGCTTTTTTATTTTAGTGTTTTAAATCTCTCGGTCTAAAGCCTGTTAGTAATAAGCCAATTAAGTAAGCGATCACACCTACAACGCATAAACCTACCACCTCTGCAACACGAATCCATTGAGAGAGTTCTCCGTTATACCAATTTAACCCAAACCAAAGCGCTGCAATCATCGCAAGGTTAGCCAAACCATATTGAAGTGCCAGTTTTTTCCAATGTGCACCAAATCGGAAAATATTACGCTTATGTAGATAAAAATAGAGCAAACCTGCATTTACTAAAGCTGAACCAGAAGAGGCTAATGCAAGCGCCATATGCTCTGCATGCCAATTGATTAGTTTAAAAAATCCAATAAATACAACGTTTAAAATCGCATTAGCTGCA
Source organism: Acinetobacter sp. FDAARGOS_559 (assembly GCF_003940475.1). Lineage (NCBI taxonomy): Bacteria > Pseudomonadati > Pseudomonadota > Gammaproteobacteria > Moraxellales > Moraxellaceae > Acinetobacter > Acinetobacter sp. FDAARGOS_559. The sequence continues at coordinate 2,451,451 of NZ_RKJG01000005.1, read as the reverse complement.
ACAGACATTAAACCCACACGGACCGGTGTTTTGGTATCTTGCTGCGCATAGAAACCTGGTGCAAATACTTTAATTAACATAAAGGAAATTACGCCTGCACTCATACATTGCAATGCAAGTGCTGTCATTTGTGTATCGCGTAAATCAAACTCACCACGTTGGAACAATGCCTGAATAATCGGTGTAGAAAGCATAAATAAAGCAATACTTGCTGGCAAACCAACCAACACAATCACTTTTGCTGCCCAATCGATCATACTGCGAAACTTCGCTTGGTCTTGTTCAGCATGACGTGCTGACAGTGAGGGTAAAATCACTGTACCAATCGCAACACCGATTAATCCTAAAGGTAACTCAGTCATACGTTCGGCACTGTAGAGCCAAGACACTGAACCATCTTGCATGAAAGATGCCCAAATCGTATTTAGCAATAGGTTAATCTGAGTCACAGATACACCAAATAATGCTGGAAGCATTAATTTTAAAATTCGTTCTACACCTTCATGTTTAAAATCAACTTTCGGTGGGATCAGTAAGTTTTTACGCCATAACTCAGGAATTTGTATAGCTAACTGTAAAATACCAGCCGCCACAACCGACCAACCTAAAGCTTTGATTGGCTCAGCCATATACGGTGTAAGCCACCAAGCCCCTGCAATCATTGCTACGTTCAGTAAAACAGGCGAAAAAGCTGGCGAGGCAAACGAGCCATAACTGTTTAAGATGCTACTGGCAAAAGCCGTAAGCGACATAAACATTAAATAGGGAATGGTCAGACGGAACATACTGACCGCTAAATCAAACTTTTCAGGGTCATTATGGAAGCCCGGCGCATACATATAGATAATTACTGGAGCTAAAACCATAGCCACAAAAGTCAGTAAAGTCATGACTGTCAGCAAACAGCCAAATACTCGACTAATCAGGATTTGAACTTCTGCATGCACACGACCTGTTTTATATTCGGTCAATACCGGAATAAAAGCCTGTGAAAAAGCCCCTTCGGCAAACAACCGTCGAAAGAAGTTGGGAATACGAAAAGCCACAACGAAGGTATCGAAATCTTTACCCGCACCAAACACGTTGAGCAATACGACATCTCGTACTAAGCCCAATACTCGTGACAACATCGTCATCGCACTGACAATAAAAGTCGATCGCCATAATGCCATCGTACTCACCTACAGCTATATTCGAAAGTCGCTATTGTAATGAAACTAGAAAATCTTTTCGTTGTGAAATGATGAATGAACTCAAGTTTTTTTCTGTGCTAATAACTGCCTAAAGTGCTGCCATTTAAAATAAGGTCCCGGATCGGTTTTTCGGCCCGGTGCAATGTCTGAATGCCCTGCAATATGGTTTTTAATTTCAGGATAGGCCTGACGAATAGCAGTAACAACGTCAGTTAGCACTTCATATTGTACGTCTTCAAAAGGTAAATCATCACTTCCTTCAAGCTCAATACCAATTGAATAATCATTACATTCAACTTTGGCTAAGTAGCTTGAACGCCCTGCATGCCATGCACGATCATTAAAGTTAACAAACTGTAGGACTTCACCTGTTCGTAAAATTAACAGGTGTGTAGAGACTTGCATACCTTCAATAGTCTGAAAATAGGGATGAACGGACCAATCTAATTTATTCTGGAAAAACTGTTCAATATAGCCTCCCCCAAACTGAGAAGGCGGCAAGCTAATATTATGAACCACAATCATTTGTATTTCGGTACCAGCAGGACGCTGGTTAAAATTTGGAGAAGGTACTTGTCTCGCCCCTTTTAATTGTCCATTTATAACTTCATACGGTGTGATTTGCTTCATTGAGATGCCAATAAATTGCTTGCCAATTGTTTTAGTTTAAAACAGTTAATTGCTTTTCAGAGTAGTCAGTATGATTGTTTATCGCGATTAATCTGATAAAACAGCTTATTTTTAAAGTCGACGGTGCTAATATATCGCAAGTTTTAGGGTCATCGACAAAATGGAAACCGTATGAGCATACCTCAGTCTTTGCTTGAACAGTCAATTCAAATCAATATTCAACAAGCATTACAAGAAGATATTGGGGACGGTGACATTACCGCCATGCTCACACCTGAAGATGAACAGGCTACCGCAACTATCATCAGCCGTGAAGATATGGTTTTAGCTGGACAGCCTTGGGTGAATGCGCTCATCTCAGCGTATGACAACACTGTACAGGTGACTTGGTTAAAACATGAAGGTGACCGTGTTGCTGCAAATGAAGCCTTTTTAAAGCTTGCTGGTTCTGCACGTAGCTTACTGACTGTAGAGCGCCCTGCTTTAAACTTTATTCAAACATTATCAGCTGTTGCAACAAAAACTGCTGAATATGTTCAGCATCTTGAAGGTTTAAATACCAAACTTCTCGATACACGTAAAACTTTACCGGGCTTACGTATTGCACAAAAATATGCCGTAACCGTCGGCGGCGGACAAAATCACCGCCTCGGTTTATTTGATGCATTCTTAATTAAAGAAAATCATATTATGGCAGCGGGCGGTATTGCCCAAGCGATTGCAAAAGCACATCAAATTGCGCCGGGTAAACCTGTTGAAGTCGAAGTTGAAACTTGGGATGAGCTAAACCAAGCGCTTGAAGCAGGTGCAGACATTGTCATGCTCGACAACTTTAGCCAACAACAAATGATTGATGCTGTAAAACACGTGGCAGGTCGCTGTAAACTCGAAGCTTCGGGCAATATCACTATTGAAAACTTACGCGAAGTAGCGACTACTGGTGTCGACTATATTTCTATGGGCGTGTTGACTAAAGATGTCAAAGCCGTTGATTTATCAATGCGTTTTAATGCCTAAATAAAATCAGCATCATTATTGGTATTTTTTTGCGACTTGGTCATGTCTGCCGCTTGTGTTTTTTGCCATGCTGACTGAGTCGCTTGTGCCCCACTATCCCGTGGATCGGCAGCCATTAAAACAAAAGTAACTACTGCTAATAATACAATAAAACCTTGTAGCATAAATTTTCCCCATTACTTTAAAAAATTCAGGGTTTCAAGGTAAAAGATAAATATGACCAGGCTTAGGAGATTCTGTTACAAAAGGTAAGCCTTTATTTTTATTATTCATCTATACGACAAGTTATTGCCTCTCTTCATTTATATTTCCCAACATTAGATTGTGTGAGATGTCATCTACAACCTGCCCAAAATCTATAAATATATTGTTTTTGCAATAAATCAGATATATGCAGAAAGAGAACAGGTTTTGTAGATGACAAATGCATTTGGTTACTTTGGGCGAAACCAAAGTAACGAATTAGCTACTTCCACTGGATGAATAAACGATAAGACTCCGTCGTGCTAACTAATTTAAAATAATTATTAACTAAGACTTCAGCTTAATATTCATGCATTACAGCAACTTAAGACTCTAAATATCCCATATATGGATCAGAAATTGAATCTTCTTGAGTTTCTATACGTCCTGCAAAACGGCGACTAAACGTCGCATCTTCCGCTAATGTCACCGTAAAATCATACCAACCACCAAATTCAGACATATCCCAAACCAGTTCTTTTTCAGAACTATCGGTTTCTATCGCCCATGTCTTGTTTGGCAGATAAGCATTTGCCTTGACAGTGAGCTTGACTGACTTATTACCATCATGACGCACTTTTAAATATAAATTCGCATCACACTCTTCCACACATACTCTAATTTCCGGTAATGCTTGAGTCTGATTAGCTTGACTTAAATTACCTTTAAACGCACGGTGAAAACCATTTGGTCCAAGTACCCATAAATCATACTGTCCATTGATAGTATTCCACACGTCATCAAGCTGTTTGCCCGCCTCAACCATATAACGGCGTGGAATTGCCGTAAGATCTAATCGGTTATAGACATGGAAAACGGCTGCCTGTTTACCCGTATTGGAGAACATCAGTTTAACCGTTTTTTGAGTGGCATCGACTTTGGCACTGGTGTGCAAAATATAAGGTAAAGCACGCGATGGTCGAATTCCCATTTCCTGCTGAGGAAATTGTTGCTGGCTCGGAACAGGAACTTGGGGCAATAAAGCTTGAGCGACACGAATCGCATCGGCTTCGGCTTTGGTTTTCTTCCCATCTAGTTCAGCAACAGGCAAAAGATTCGGTGTTTTAAAATTAAATGCCGTTGTTAAATCACCACATACAGCACGGCGGTATGGGCTAATGTTAGGTTCTTGCACACCAAAACGTTTTTCTAAGAATTGTAAAATAGAAGTATGATCAAAGACTTGAGAATTTACCCATCCTCCACGGCTCCACGGCGAAATCACATACATTGGAACGCGTACACCCGGACCATACACTCGACCATCTGGCTTAGGTTGAGATTTTGAAGTCGCTACTGCTGGATGGTTAAAGTACTCATAAGACACTTGTTGGTCCGTTAAAGTGGTTTTTCCATATACAACACCGTTTATATCTTTAGAAGGTGCACTTGGTGAAGGAACATGGTCAAAGAAACCGTCATTTTCATCGAAGTTCACCAATAAAACGGTTTGGCTCCACACTTGAGGGTTTTCAGTTAATGCATTTAATACTTCCTGAATATACCAAGCGCCTTGTACAGGACTAGATGGCCCTGGATGTTCACTGTAAGTTGCAGGAGCAACTAACCAACTCACTTGCGGTAATTTACCCTGCGCAATATCAGCTTTAAAAGTTCCTAGAAAACCACCGTCTGGCATGGTATTGGCAATACCTTTGTAAAGTGGTTGAGTCGCATCAATCTTTTCATCATATGCTGGACACGTTAGTGTGTCGTTACTGACAGGTTGACCAGATTGCTCATTTGCACGGCGATACTGTTTGAAACCAGCTAACGGGTTATCGGTAAAGTTATCTGGCATGTTTTGATAAACTTTCCATGTCACGCCAGCCTGCTGTAAACGCTCAGGATATGTCGTCCATTCATAACCTTCTGTCGATGGTCCAATTCCATCAAATTCGTTGACCACACTGGCAACACCTGCGCCTGTAGGTCCATTGGTTCCCGTCCAGATAAATTTACGGTTCGGGTTAGTTCCTGCATGCATGGCACAGTGGTAAGCATCACAAATCGTAAAAGCATTCGCTAAAGCAAATTGATATTCAACCTCTTGCTTTTTGTAATAGCCCATCGACTGCGGTTTTTTATATGCCACCCAATCACTCATACGACCGTTGTCCCAAGCTGCTTGTCCATCAGACCATGAGTGAGGTGTACCCGAAACACGCTGAGCATTTCCTAAGCGGCTATCTAAATGGTATGGCAATACTTTCTTTTTATTAGCATCATATTGTTCCCAAACCTTTCGGCCTTCTGTCATAGGAATGGTAAAACGGTCACCGAAACCACGTACACCTTTGAGTGTTCCAAAATAATTATCAAATGAACGGTTTTCCTGAGTCAAAATCACAATGTGTTTAACATCTTGAATAGTTCCACTTTCAACTTTGGCGTCAATTGCTAACGCTTTTTGAATACTCAGCGGGAAACTCGCCAAAGCAGCGGTCCCAAACATTGTTTTTGTAGAATTTAAAAGAAATTCGCGACGATTCATTAGTTCTATCCTGAGTTCTTATTATGGTGCACAGTGCATTTTACAATTACTGGTAGGCGGTGTTGTTGGCGATGAATTATCTGAGTCGTTATCATCGTTACAAGCACTGAGCATGAGTGCTAAAGATGCAATTAATAAAATTGAAAGTTTTCGCATTGGTTTTTCCCAAACGGTTTAAATGCGAACTACTAATAAAGCGAAAAGGTGACAGGCAAGTGATGTTTTTATGTCGATTTGATGAAGGCATAAAAAAACGCATCCGAAGATGCGTTTTTTAGAAAACTTAAACTTACCAGCCTAAAGCTTCTTGTTGCTTTTTAATGAGCTCGGCAATTCCTTTTTCAGCCATTTCTAACATGGCATTGCTCTGAGCACGGGTAAACGGTTTATCTTCAGCTGTACCTTGAATTTCAATAAACTCACCTGCTTGTGTCATCACGACATTTAAGTCAGTTTGACAGTTCGAGTCTTCTTCATAGCAAAGATCAAGCAATACTTCATCTTGATACATACCTACAGAAATTGCAGCAACTAAGCCTTTAAGCGGATCTTGCTTAATTTTTTTCTGTGCAAGTAAAACATTCATCGCATCAACCAATGCTACAGCAGCACCAGTGATTGAAGCAGTACGTGTACCACCATCAGCCTGAATTACATCGCAGTCGATGGTAATCGTGTTTTCACCAAGCTTTTTCAAATCAACCATCGCACGTAGGCTACGGCCAATCAGACGTTGGATTTCTTGAGTACGACCAGTTTGTTTGCCACGAGCAGCTTCACGATCACAACGTGAGTGTGTTGAGCGCGGTAACATGCCATATTCTGCTGTTACCCAGCCTTGACCTTGGCCTTTTAAAAAGCGTGGCACTGAGTTATCAATGCTTGCAGTACAAAGGACTTTGGTGTGACCAAATTCGACCAGCACAGAACCTTCAGCATAACGGGTGTAGTTTCGTGTAATTTTCACTTCACGTAATTGGTCTAATGCACGTTGGTCAATACGCATAATCCTTCCTAAATTCTCTTAAATACAAACTTGGGCATAGTATAGCAAAGGATTTTGACAGGTTGAGTTTATTCCCTACTTTCAAATGTAAGTCTGCACTTTTCATAACTTAAAAATAAAAATAGCCCCTTTTTAGGAGCTATTTATTGGTCTATCTATTAGGCAAATTTGAATTTTGCTTTTAATTTTTCTAATGTCTGCATCACTTTTGCAGTGGTGTGGTTTGGTAATGAGCATTTTGCTAAACGCACCCATACACTCCAGAACTGACGCATGAAATTAGCTTCATTGTAGTTAATGCCGTATTCTGCACAGAGTGCCTTAATTTTCGGTGCTACTTCTTTATAGCGGTTGGCAGGCATATCTGGGAATAAATGGTGTTCGATTTGATGGCTTAAATTACCACTCATAAAATGAAGCCATTCTGTACCACTAAAATTACTTGAACCACGAATCTGACGTAAATACCACTCTGCCTTAGTTTCAGTGTCGGTATTATCCGGCTCAAACGTTTCTGCATCTTCAGTAAAGTGACCATTAAAAATCACAGCAGATGACCACAAGTTACGAATAATATTAGCAACTACATTGCCTGCAAAAACCGGTAAAAACATAGGACCAGAGATCACAGGGAAAAACACATAATCTTTTAAAACTTGGCGCGTTGCTTTTTTACGGACCTTAGCCGCATCTTTCCACACCTGTTTCCAGCTTTTGGTTTTATAAACTAATGCATCTTCAAGATGTAGATTTTGTACACCTACATACCATTCAAAGAAAAACATTAACTGTAGAGCCAAAGGAATATTAAATAGGTGACGAGGTTCCCACTTCTGTTGATCGCTTACTCGCAAAATACCATATCCGACATCATGGTCTTTACCGACAATATTGGTATAGGTGTGGTGTACATAGTTGTGTGTTTCACGCCAGTCATCACCAGAGGCAATGGTATCCCAATCATAGGTATTACCATTCAGACTTGGTTCATTTAGCCAGTCAAACTGACCGTGCATAACGTTATGACCAAGTTCCATGTTTTCTACAATTTTAGAAATACCCAGTAAACCTGTACCCAATAACCAGACAGGAGGAATCCAGCCACCAAACATCAACATGCCACGTGATGCGATTTCGGTATAGCGAACGAAGTTACGGACTTTGTAGATATATTTTGCATCTTGCTCACCAAGACTTTGCATAACATCTTGACGAATCTGTTCAACACGACGGCCAAATTCTTCAATCTGCTCAGGGGTTAAATGAGCAGATTTAGAAACGGTAGAAAATTCTAATGCCATATTCATAGGGTTAATCCTCTTTAATTCTTTTTATAGATCAATCGTGACGGGGCTTAATGCCTGGCTCACGCATAGTTTAATTGGACGGTTCGGTTGGTCTTCAATTTCACCTGTTAACAGGTTTTGAGTAACTCCGCTTACCTTGGTACAGCTGCATTTATTGCAGACACCCATACGGCAACCATATTGTGGGCGTAAACCAGCTTGCTCTGCACTGCTAAGTAAATTCGTTTCAGCTAAAAACTCGTGTTGAGCACGGCGGAAAATAACAGGCTGTGCTGCATGTGTACCAGTCACTTGAAGTGGTTGGAAATATTCTTGGTGAAGCTGAGACTGAGCACCTTTTTGCGCATAAATTTCATTCGCCTGCTGCATCATGCCGTGGTGCCCACATATATAGGTCGCAGTCTGCGCAAAATCTGGAACCAGCTTTTGTAGTAAGCTTTCCGTTAAATGTTGTTTTTGCTCGGTGGTATTAAAAAAATGATATTGAAGCTGTGGATGCTGTTCTGCCAAAGCTTTTAATTCGGCATGAAAAATTTCTGCACGATTAAAATAAATGACATGGATTTGTTCAAGCTGCTGTTTTAAAGCTTGCTGCAAGAGTGAATAAATTGCAGTAATACCACTTCCTGAGGCAATTAAAATTGCAGGCCGCTGACCTTGATGCAAAGTAAAATCACCTTGAGGCTGTGAAATCTCAACACACTCGCCTACATGTAATAGTTGAGCTGCACGAGACACTAAGCCTTGTACTTTAATACCTAAAGCGATTTCACCTTGAGTGGTTACTTCAATAATCGAATAGCTACGTTGTTGGTAAACGCCATCGATAAGCAACGTCAATAGAATGCTTTGTCCCGCTCGAACTTGATCGAAATTAAAATTACGATTTGGTTTAAGCTTGATCAGTACCATATCGGTATGAAGCGGCTGAACAGCGGTAACTTCTGCAAGTACCCTTTTCCAAGCCCAAGTCGCGTTAATTTTCTGCAAAACAAAATCAACGAAATCTTCTCGAACCCAATGTGGTTGGTAGTTAAGTGTTGCGTTCATACGTTCCTCTTTTGTTTCTGGCTATTTATTTGAGTGAACACATGTTCGTATAGTGAATATATGTACACTATATTTATAAGTGTTCACTCAGTCAACACTTGTTCACTATTTTTTTTATGAAAGTTTGCTCTTTTTTGTTAGACTTTGGCTCACGGTTTAAATAGGTTTTTTTAATGTCGATACGGGATGAACGAAAACAGCAAAGTCGTCAGGCACTTCTCGATGCAGCCTTGCATCTGAGCACGTCTGGGCGTTCGTTCAGTAGTATCAGTTTGCGTGAAGTTGCACGTGAAGTGGGTTTAGTGCCAACAGCGTTCTATCGTCATTTTCAAGACATGGATGAACTCGGGAAAGAGTTGGTTGACCAAGTTGCCCTACATTTAAAAAGCGTTTTACATCAACTCGGCCAGAGTTATTTACAGCACAAGTCTGCAAAAACCCAAACCAGTATTGAGCTATTTGTACAGGCAGTGAACCATAGCCCTAAACAGTGGCAATTTATGATTGCTGAACGTTGGGGTGGTTCAGAAACGGTCCGTGCAGCCATTGCTAGAGAAATTGAATTTTTGATTGAAGATCTCACAACAGATCTGACTAAACTCGAAAATTTTAAACATATTCAAAACCCTCAAGACTTAAATGTCTTATCTACCATTTTGACCAATATGTCATTTACATGGGCAATGACGTGGCTCAACCTCGCCAAACAATATCAAGGTGAGCAACTTAAACAACAACAGACTGCATTTATTGAAAATGCGTCTACACAAGTTCGCTTACTGTTTAGAGGCATTGCTAACTGGGAACGGTAAAACTGGCAAATGACAAAAAACAGGTTATGTGTTAATACGTAAAGAGTGAAAGAAAAAGGCGAAAATTTCGAGAAAAGTCTTTTTCTTTTTACAGGAAGTAAACTATTCGTTAGGCCAAACTGGTGTGGGAATACCTATGAATCTTGATCGTCATACACAGTTTTTGATGCGCAAAGAAAAAATTCTAAGCGTTGCAGAAAAATTGTTACTAGAAAACAATCAGGAAATTACTCTAGATGAATTAGTGGCCGAGCTAGATATTGCAAAAGGTACGCTTTATAAGCACTTTAGAAGTAAAAATGAACTTCTGCTTGAATTGATTATTCAAAATGAAAAACAAATTTTAGAAATTTCTCAAAAATATAATACTGATTTTAAAGAATATGCACCACGATACATGCTCCACCATTTACTCACACCGGGAAAAACGATTTTATTGCATCAACTTGAAGAAAATCTGACGATGACAGAGTCTAAGTTGAAGCATCTTTTTGAAGAGCTTTATGAAGTTCGTCAACAACGTATTCTAGCGATTAAAGACATTACAGAAAGTTATTTAAAATCATTAAATTATGATATGTCGATTCGTGACTATTTATCTTATATCTGGTCACTCACTTACGGTGCATCGTTGCTTTTAAACTCAACTTATTATCAGCGCTCGATTGGTTCTCGCCAAAAATTAATTAATTTATATATTAACCAAGCCTTATCACTACCTACCCAAACCACCAATTTTGATGCGCTAAATTTTCAGATAGAAGACGAGAATTCTCAAAATTAATTGAATTATTTCGTGATTATGAAATAAATTTTATAAAAAAGGGCTTCATAAGAAGCCCTTTTTAAAGCAATAAACTTTTATTTTGCCTTACGTTCTTTTTCAATTAAGTAATTAAGGACTTGGGTAACTTTACCATCTTCACCCTGTACAACATATTTACCATTTACCACTACAGCAGGAACACCTGTTAATTGGTACTGTTGAGCAAGTTTATTTGACTCGGCAACTTTTGCAGTTACAGCAAATGAGTTGTAAGTGCTATTAAATTTTTGTTCAGGCACACCGTAACGAGTAAAGAATTTAGCCGCAGAAGCCTGGTCAAAGATCTGCTGACCATTCACCTGAATTGCATGGAATAATGGTAAATGCGTGCGCTTACGTACACCTAATGCCTCAGATGTATAGTAAGTACGTGCCCCTTGTTCCCATACTTTGTTCATGGCTGCTGGCGTACGCACAAAACGTACATCACTAGGAATTTGTTTTAACCACGTTTGCATATGTGGTTCAAGTTTAAAACAGTGCGGACAGCCATACCAAAAGAACTCACGAACTTCGATTTTCCCCGGTACTTCCACTTTGCCTGGATTGGCGATTACGGTGTAGTCTTTACCAGCAACAAAATCTGCTGCCATTGCACTACCCGATACGGCCATAATTGCTGCACTCAAACCACCCAAAACCAATTTTTTCATTGTTACAGCTTTTCCTCTAAGTTGTTATGCATTAGCTTATGCCCTAAATATAAAACAAATATGCTAAATTCGTTTTGCTTCTGTGAAGTTTTTTATTGGGTTTATCGCTTTTTTCCCAATAATCGCTACACTAACGGCGAACTACATCAAAAAGATAACCCAAGTTTAGAGGTGACACCATGTCGCAATTGAATGTTGATTTACAAGAAATCGCAAAATTTGAAGCACTTGCTGCCAAATGGTGGGATCAACATTCTGAATTTCGCCCACTTCATCAAATCAATCCTTTACGCTTAAACTGGATTGATGAACGTGCAGGTGGCCTTGCTGGTAAAAAAGTACTTGATGTCGGCTGTGGCGGCGGGATTTTGGCTGAAAGCATGGCACGTCGTGGAGCAGATGTACTGGGCATTGATATGGGTGAAGCGCCTTTAGCTGTAGGCCGTTTGCATGCTCAACAAGAAAATGTTCAAAATATTGAATATCGTCAAATTCCAGTTGAAGAATTGGCACAAGAACAAGCAGGCCAATATGATGTGGTCACTTGCATGGAAATGATGGAACACGTTCCAGACCCGGCATCCATTGTGAAAGCATGTCAGACTTTGGTTAAACCAGGTGGCCATGTGTTCTTCTCGACCATCAACCGTAACCCGAAATCTTATTTATTCGCCATTATTGGTGCTGAATATGTGCTGCGCATGCTGCCAAAAGGTACGCATGATTATCACAAGTTTATTCGCCCATCTGAAATGGCACATGACATTCGTAATGCAGGCTTAACGTTAAAAGAAATGACGGGCTTACACTACAACCCAATTACGAAGCGTTATTGGTTAGCACCAAATGTTGATGTTAACTATATGGTTCACACAATAAAGACAGGTGCATGATGAAAGCTGTTTTATTTGATTTAGACGGCACTCTCATCGATACGGCTGCCGACTTTATTCGTATTATTCAACAAATGTGCCGTGATGCAAGACGCCCTGTTGTAGAAGCCGATCTTATTCGTACACAAGTGTCTGAAGGTGCCCGTGCCATGGTCAAATTGGTCTACCCAGAGCTGGATGTGACCAATCCAATTTTCTTGGCACATCGACAAAATTTTTTAGATTTGTATGGTAATAATATAGTTGTCGATACTGACCTGTTTGAAGGGATGTATCCACTTTTAGAAGAGTTAGAAGCTCAGCAAATTCCGTGGGGTATTGTCACCAATAAACCACGTGGTTTAAGTGAATCTCTTCTAGAAAAGTTAAACCTGACAGAACGCTGTGCGGTTTTGGTATGTCCTGAAGATGTTTCTAAAACCAAGCCAGACCCGGAACCAATGTATTTGGCTGCAAAGCAGTTAAATATCCCGGCAAATGAGATCATCTATGTGGGGGATCACCCACGTGATATCGATGCTGGTCGCAATGCTGATATGTATACCATCTTGGCAGCTTATGGCTATTTACCTATCGAACATCGGGATGATTTAAACGCTTGGCAAGCCGATTCGATTGTAAATACGGTGACAGAATTACACGAGTTGTTACGTCAAAAGCTTCCTGCTCTACAGGAAAATCAGCGTATGATAAGTTAACACAAGAGTTTTATAAGTTTTTTTAACGGTTACTTATATCAATATAAAAAGAAGGAGGTTTACCAATGAAATATTCAGAATATCAACCTCGTCCGGATCTACTCAAAGATCGAATTATTTTAATCACTGGTGCTGGTGATGGAATTGGGCGAGCTGCGGCTCTCAGTTATGCTTTACATGGTGCAACTGTCGTCTTGCATGGTAGAACCTTAAATAAACTTGAAGTAATTTATGATGAAATTGAAGGTTTAGGCGCACCTCAACCTGCTATTTTACCCCTCCAGCTTTCGAGTGCTTCCGATCGCGATTATGACTTTTTAGTAAGTACACTAGAAAAACAATTTGGTCGTCTGGATGGCATTTTGCACAATGCGGGTATTTTGGGTGAGCGGGTAGAACTTGCACATTATCCAGCAGAAGTATGGGATGATGTGATGGCAGTCAATTTACGTGCACCTTTTGCTTTAACCCAAGCTTTATTACCGCTATTACAAAAGTCAGAAAACGCTTCTGTCGTATTTACCAGCTCAGGTGTAGGCCGTGAGGCACGCGCGCTCTGGGGTGCGTATTCTGTCTCGAAAGTCGCGATTGAAGCGGTGAGCAAGATTTTTGCGGCTGAGCATACTTATCCAAATATTCGCTTTAATTGTATTAACCCAGGGGCTACACGTACTGCCATGCGTGCTAAAGCTTATCCTGAAGAAGATCCGAAAACATTACCAACACCGGAGTCCATCATGCCGGCTTATCTTTATTTAATGGGTGAAGATAGCTTAACGCTCAATGGACAAAGTATTGATGCACAGGATTAAATAATTACAGATGAAAAGCTAAAATAATTTATAGCCGATCATCACATCTGGCTTGGTTATACCTGAAAAGATATATACAAGCCTTTTTTATTATTGAGAAAAACGCTGGATTTATCCGTAATTTTAATTGAAGCATTAAATGATCTTCACAGTTTCTCTGCATTTTGCGCGTACAGTATTCAACATGAGAGACATCAGATGTAAACGAGGATGCATCATGAAAAAGTTGTTCACCATCTTAGCCCTTTGCATCACTGTACTGACCACCAGTATGGCAAGCTTTGCTGATCCTCCTTTTGACCGAGGACATGGCCCGAAAGGTCCTAAAGGCGGACCTCGTGGTGAATGGAATGATCGTGGGCATAAATTTGACCGTGACGATAATGGTGATCGTGTTCGCGATGAACGCCGTATGCGTGAGGAACGTGGCTTTGAGCGTCTGAAACAACATCGTTGGCAGCCAGGTTATGTGATGCCACAGCACTATCGTGGTAATGGTTATAAAGTCGACTATAAAGACAATAACTTACCTAAACCCGATCGTAACCAGCAGTGGTACAAAATTAACAATGACTATATTTTAGTCGACACGGACTCTAACAGTATTGTGAGTATTCGCGGTTTCTAAGATAGATAGCTCCTCACTATCGCTTAGTAGGAAAGGATGAAGCTGATCGGCTTTATCCTTTTTTTATTTTTATATCAATATGATATAAAAATTTAAATCTTCTAAATTTCTTCTTATTTCATAGAAAATTTTCACATTTATTATTCTTCGCCTTCACGATTTATCTGTAATTTTTCACTAATCTTCAATTATCGAAATTTAATAGATCATTCGAGGTTTACGATGAAAAAGATAACAACAGCAATTGTTCTTTCAATGAGTGGTTTAATCGCAACAACAGCAATGGCTGCGCCTCACGACCATTATCACCACCAAGGATATGAGACAAAAACAGTTAAAGTTATCCATAAAGATGACCATGCGAATATCTGGCGTGCAGGCCAAGTCGTACCGCATCAATACCAACATCCACGTTATGTCATTGACTACCGCTCACACCAGAAATTGACTAAGCCAGGACGTTATCAAAAATGGTATAAGGTGAACGGAAATTATGTACTCGTAAATGAGCAAAGCCATAAAATTATTAAAGTAATTCGTTAAGTTCATAAAACATCTAACACCCAAAGCTAATTTGGGTGTTTTTTTATCTAAAACATGCGGCTTTAATCTTTTTTGTTTAGAATCCTCTTTATATCTTTTTGCTGTTGATTCGAGATCGGTATGCCAACTAAGTCTTTAGAGAAATCACATAATAATACCCAGCATTATGTACATTGGTTCCGACATTCAGCACCCTACATCAATGCGCATCGTGATAAAACTTTTGTTTTAATGTTTGGCGGTGAAGCAGTCCGCGATCCTAATTTCGAACATATTATTCACGATATTGCCTTATTACATTCTCTTGGCATTCGCTTAATCTTAGTGCATGGCGCACGTCCACAAATTAATCACAACCTTAAAGAAAAAGGGATTGAAACCCCTTTTTATGATAACTGCCGTATTACTACACGCGAATCTTTAAGCTGTGTTATGAGTGCTGTAGGATCTATTCGGTTAGAAATCGAAGCATTGTTATCTATGGGCTTAGCCAACTCTCCAATGTATGGCGCTCGAATAGATGTCGTATCAGGTAATTTTGTAACCGCTAAACCTTATGGTATTCGTGAAGGAATGGATTTTCAGCTTACAGGCGAAGTTCGTTCAATAGATACTGACGCGATTGAACGTCATCTTGATAACAATAATATTGTTTTACTTGGCCCAACGGGCTATTCAACCACAGGTGAAGTATTTAATTTAAGAGCTGAAGAAGTTGCAACCAAAACTGCGACTTATTTAAAGGCAGATAAATTAATCTTTTTAGGTGAGCAACAAGGTTTACCTAACGAAGATGGGCAATTACTGCGTGAATTAAGCCCACACCAGCTTGATTACTATATTCAACAATACCAAACCACACACCCAACCCTAACCCTACATTTGCAAGAAGCAAAAAAAGCATCTTTATCGGGTGTACATCGTGTCCATCTAATTTCTTATTCTTATGATGGTGCACTTATTGAAGAACTCTTTACGCGTGATGGTGTGGGTACCATGATTACCGATGCGCATTATGAAGAAGTTCGTATGGCGCATATTCAAGATGTCGGCGGATTAATGAACCTTTTACGCCCATTAGAAGAAGAAGGCATTTTGGTGTATCGCTCACGTGAGCGTTTAGAACAAGAAATTAACCAGTTCGCTGTCATTGAACGAGACGGTATGATTTTGGCCTGCGCTGCCCTTTATCCAATTCCGACTGAGTTTAATGAAACACGTTCAGCAGAAATTGCTTGTGTGGCAGTACACCCAAGTTATCGTAAATCGAACCGTGGCAGCCAAATTCTGCAATTTCTCGAAGAAAAGGCCAAACAACAAGGCATTCGTCAATTGTTCGTTTTAACCACCCGTACCGCGCACTGGTTCTTAGAGCACGGTTTCCATCAGGTGAGTGTGGATGACTTACCAAATGCCCGTCAGGCACTTTATAACTATCAAAGAAATTCTTTAGTCTTTAAAAAATTGCTTCCCTAGACTATGCATTTTTTAAGATATTCTTATTTCAGATAAGCTTAGTCTAAAAAGTACAACTATAAAGGTAATTAATGTATGGTTGTACTTTTTTTAAATCTTTAAATTTTGCTATTTTAATAATTTTTATTTTATTTACATATACTTAAATATCTTTTTATAAATATTATTCTGTTCAATAAATCATTTTTTTGCATAAGTTTATCGCCGAAAGTTTTTAGCTTTTTTTTGCATAAATAAAGACTGAATATTTATTTTTTACGAAATAAAAATCCCTTTAGGGTATCTGCTCATCCAATTATTTTTCTTTTTCTCTTTCGGGGAGCACGAAACCACATGGCACTTTTTAATTCCACTTCATGGGCAAAATATTCAGTCATTGCTGCCAGCCTTGCGGGAGTGATGATGCTAGGTGGTTGTGCCAAAAAAGAGGAGCACACCACAACAACTTTAAATATCGGCTATCAGAAATATGGCATCCTTCCTATTCTAAAAGCACGTGGTGACTTGGAAAAAGCGCTCAAAGATCAAGGCGTACAAGTGAAATGGGTCGAGTTTCCTGCAGGACCTCAATTACTTGAAGGCCTAAATGTAGGAAGTGTTTCGTTAGGCGAAGCAGGTGAAGCACCACCTATTTTTGCTCAAGCAGCCAATCCAAATTTAGTTTATGTTGCAAATCAACCTGCTGCACCAAAAGCAGAAGCGTTATTGGTACAAAAAGATTCTCCAATCCAGTCTATTAAAGACTTAAAAGGAAAACGTGTCGCACTGAATAAAGGTTCGAATGTTCACTACCTTTTATTAAAAGTCTTAGAAGCAAATCACTTGAGCTTAAGTGATATTCAACCTGTTTATTTACCACCATCAGATGCGCGTGCAGCCTTTGAAAAAGGAGCTGTCGACGCATGGGTGATTTGGGATCCGTTCTTTGCAGCAGCTGAACATCAAATTCAGGCCCGCGTTCTGGCAACAGGTGAAAACTTGGTAAGCAATCATCAGTTCTACTTAGCTGATCGTAAATTTGCAGAAAATAATCCAAAAGTTCTGAACACGGTTGTACAAACGCTAAACCAGACAACCCAATGGGTCAGCACACACCAAGATGAGGCTGCCAAGCTACTCGAAAAACCTACGGCACTTGAGTTCGATGTACTCAAAACCTCCATTTCACGTATGGGTTTTGGAGTTCAGCCAATATCTGACAAGGTAGCTCAAGAACAACAATATGTAGCTGATGCCTTCTACGCGCAAAAGCTCATTCCCAACAAGCTCACCATTCAAGAAGCCATTTTAAAACTGAAATAAACCCAGCTTGGGCACAGCTTAAATAACGATATAAATGCTGTGCCTTGTGTTAAGGGAACAAGGATATCAATATGCAACATCAGTCATTATTTAATAAGAGTCAGTGGACTCAGTTAGTTAAGCGCTTTAGCGCGGTCGCTGTATTAGGTTTCACAATCGCAGCACCTGCTTGGGCAATTGACCCAACAGTGAAAGAACTTCGTATTGGTTTTCAAAAAAGTTCGATTAACTTCGCGATTGCCAAACAGCAAAAACTATTTGAACAAGAATTTCCAAATGCCAAAATCACTTGGAATGAGTTCCCCGCTGGCCCTCAAATTTTAGAAGCCTTAGCTGTTGGCTCACTCGATGTTGGCGTTACTGGAGACACGCCCCCGGTCTACGCTCAAGCCGCTGGCAAGCCTTTATATTACATTGCTTATGAAGCAGCCAAACCATTGGCCTCAGCAATTTTAGTTCCCAAAAACTCACAACTAAAACAGCTTAAGGACCTAAAAGGTAAACGTATTGCGCTACAGAAAGGTTCTAGCTCACATTACCTACTTGTACAGGCCGTACGTAAAGCAGGCTTAAAATGGAGCGACATTACGCCAATTTGGCTCACACCTGCCGATGCCCGCGCTGCATTCCAAAAAGGAGCTGTTGATGCATGGGCAATATGGGATCCGTACTACGCTTCAGCACAATTAGAAGACCAAGCTCGTGTTCTTGCATCTGGTAAAGGTCTAAGCCCGAACTATACCTTTTACTTAGCCGCTCCAAATTTTGTTAAGCAATATCCAAAAGCTGTTCCAGGACTCATCAAGCAGATCAATCAAGCTGACAAATGGGTCCAAAGCCATCAAGTCGAAACGGCAAGTGCGATTGGCCAAAGTACAGGCTTAAAACCTGCGACCAGTGACTTATTTATTAAACGCCGTCCACGCCCATCATCGGCAGCTCCACTTAACAGCAAAGTCATTGCTGAACAACAGCAGCTTGCAGACATCTTTACTCAACAAGGCATCATCCCTAAACCAATCAGCATTAAACAAGCTGTTTGGGGTGCCAAGTAACTTCAATAGATATATAGGTAATGCACATGAAAATTTTCTGGTTTATTCCTACCCACGGTGATAGTCGCTATTTAGGTACAAGTAAAGGCGCTCGTCAGGTTGACCATGCCTATATGAAGCAAATTGCTGTGGCAGTAGATAACTTGGGTTACGAAGGTGTACTTATTCCAACGGGCCGTTCATGTGAAGACCCATGGATTACGGCGGCAAGCCTAATCGATGCAACTCAACACCTTAAGTTTTTAGTTGCGTTACGTCCGGGGGTAACAACACCAGCGTTGGCAGCTCGTATGGCTGCAACATTTGACCGCTTGTCGAATGGTCGTGTTCTACTCAACTTAGTGACTGGTGGTGATGAAGCAGAACTACGTGGTGATGGTTTATATGAAGATCACTCAACGCGTTATCAAACAGCCAATGAATACGTAAAAATCTGGCGTGAAATTTTGACACGCTCACATACGGGTGAAGCTTTTACATTCCACGGTGAACGCTTACAAGTAGATGATGCAAAACTACTTTACCCACCTGTACAAAAGCCTTATCCACCTCTTTGGTTCGGTGGTTCTTCAGATGTCGCTGTTGAACTCGCGGCTGAGCAAGTCGACACCTACCTAACTTGGGGTGAACCACCAGCAGCCGTAAAAGAAAAGATCGAACATGTTCGTGCCAAAGCTGAGGCTAAGGGCCGTAAATTAACTTATGGCATTCGTTTGCATGTCATTGTTCGTGAAACCAATGAACAAGCATGGGCAGCAGCTAACGAGCTTATCCAATATCTGGATGATGCAACTATTGCTGCAGCACAGAAAAAATTTGCACAAATGGACTCCGTGGGTCAGCAACGTATGGCGGCTCTACACGGCGGTAATCGAGACAAACTTGAAGTATCCCCAAATCTTTGGGCAGGTATCGGTCTAGTCCGCGGTGGTGCAGGTACAGCACTTGTCGGCGATCCTGAAACCGTTGCTGCACGTATTCAAGAATATGCGGATTTAGGTATCGATACCTTTATTTTCTCAGGCTATCCACACCTTGAAGAGTCAATCCGTTTTGCAGAGTTAGTATTCCCATTATTACCAATCGAGACCCGAGCTAAACTTGCTCAACCAAACTTAACCGGTCCATTCGGTGAAATCATTGCCAACAACTATGTTCCAGACGAGAAGAAACAAAATAGTTCCGTCAAGGAGCCTGCATGAGCAAAGATATAAATATTGTTTCACGTGGAACGAAGCAAGTCGGGCAGCGTCTGCTGCCTTGGATTTTCCCGATTGTTCTATTGGTTGTCTGGCAAATTGCATCGAGTTCAGGCCTTTTAGAAAATCGTATTCTGCCGGCTCCTACGGCTGTCGTTTCTGCTTTTTGGCATCTACTCATTAGCGGCGAGCTTTGGCAGCACGTTAAAGTCAGTACAGGACGGGCCTTACTCGGACTATTTATTGGTGGTGGTTTAGGTTTGCTATTAGGTCTGCTCAATGGGTCTTCGCGTTTCGCCTCTACCCTGCTCGATACAACCTTGCAAATGATTCGTAACATCCCAGCATTAGCACTTATTCCACTGGTTATCTTGTGGTTCGGTATTGATGAAACAGCCAAATTATTTTTGGTGGCGGTCGGAGTCTTCTTCCCTATTTATATCAACACCTATCACGGTATCCGTTCAGTCGATCCACAATTAATTGAGATGGGTAAAAGCTATGGTCTTTCACGTTGGCAGCTTTACAAAGAAATTATTCTACCAGGTGCGATGCCCTCGATTTTAGTTGGTTTACGTTTTGCTTTAGGTCTGGTTTGGGTGCTGCTCATTGTAGCTGAGACTATTTCAGCACAAGCAGGTATTGGCTATATGACTATGAATGCACGAGAGTTTTTGCAAACTGATGTGGTTCTGGTCGGTATTCTTCTTTATGCCCTATTAGGCAAATTAGCCGATGTTCTAGCGCAACTTTTGGAACGTTATTTACTACGCTGGCATGCTGGTTATCAAAAATAAAGGAGCCTAAAATATGACAAATCTGAATTTAAATATTAATCAGAATGACGTAGAGCTCATTCCAGAAAACCATTCAGAGTCACAAGAACCTGTGGTAGGCGCAGAGATTCTGATTGAACAGCTTTATAAGTTTTATGGTGAAGTTAAAGTTCTTGAAGATCTTAACCTTCATATTCAACCGGGTGAATTTTTAGCTATTGTTGGTCGTAGTGGCTGCGGTAAAAGTACTTTATTGCGCTTAATTGCCCAACTTGAAAAAGCCAGTTTTGGAGAAATAAAATTTAAATCTGCCCGACATTTGCGTGAAGGTGTTACTAACGATGACATACGGGTTATGTTTCAAGACCCACGGTTACTTCCTTGGAGAAATATTCTTCAGAACGTTCAACTTGGGCTACCAAAATCGCAACATGCTTTGGCAGAAGAATTATTAGAAAAAGTAGGTTTAAAAGAAAAAGCGGGACAATGGCCTTCACAGCTCTCTGGTGGACAACGACAACGTACCGCCCTAGCCCGTGCGTTATCTCATACTCCCCGTATTTTATTGTTAGATGAACCTTTGGGTGCATTAGACGCGTTAACTCGTCTTGAGATGCAAAGCTTGATTGAACGTTTATGGAAAGAGCAAGGTTTTACTGCCATTTTAGTTACACACGATGTAAGTGAAGCAGTGCAACTGGCTGACCGCATTATATTGTTAGATAAAGGTCAGATTGCTCAAAGTTTTCAAGTTAATTTGCCGCGTCCACGGAAAAAGAGCATTACTTTTGCTCAGCTTGAACAACAAGTACTCGATGCCGTTTTAGCCACTTAAGGTTGAGATGAGTAATGAGAACCATTCAACCGAAAAATGCCCAATTAACGAGCAATAAAACTGATGATTTATTGCTCTTTTTTAGGGCGAAGATTAAAAAATATTTTTAAGAATAACAATAAACTAGTGAATCTCTCTATTTTTTGCACAATAGTATATCTATTGCTCAAATAACTATCCGTTTTTTCACTAAAAAAGTGAGACACCTGTGCACAAATCAAACGATTTACCTTACAATGGGAACACTATCTTTTTAATTTATGCAGCAAATGGAACAAAAGAAGAGTACCCAAAAGCGCAATCAGCTTCTTGCTGCCGCCCTTGATGTGTTTTCACTATATGGGTTCAGTGGCGCAAGTCTGGATGAAATTGCCCAACTCGCTGACATGCATAAGTCGAATATTTTCTATTACTATGAAAATAAAGAGTCTTTATATGTGGAAGTGCTGACCACAGTTTTACAAAAATGGCTAGCTCCCTTACAAACCTTAGAAGCTGAGTTAGAACCAGCCGAAGCCTTGTCTCATTATTTAATTCAAAAAATCGAACTTTCTCGTAGCCAACCAAAAGCTTCGCGACTATTTGCTTTAGAAATTATTCAAGGGGCACCGCATATTTTGCCTATACTGAAAGGGCCCTTGAAAAAGCTATTTAAGCGCAAAGCTAAGGTCATTCAAACTTGGCAAGAGCAAGGAAAAATTTCACCGGATATCGACCCGGAACTTTTAATTCTCAATATTTGGGGTCTTACGCAAAATTATGCCGATTTTGCAACTCAAATGGAAATGGTAACCGGGAAAACGCTTCGTAACCGCAGTATGTTCCAGCGTTCGATTGAGCATACGGTACATATGATGCTCTACGGTGTATTACCTCGCTAAAATAAAAAAGATCGGCAAATTTGCCGATCTTTTTTTAGAAATGATTTTGATAAAGTGCTAAAAGCTTTTGTGCACCCAATAATAAGTTTTCTTCCCAATCCAAATGAGCCGTATCATCTGCTCCATCAGTAATATATTTCACCGAAATTAAACGTACACCTAACTTGTGGCAAACTTTTGCTAACGCATAACCTTCCATATCGACTACATCACAAGCGACCTTCGGCTGACCCGTTTCAAATGAGTCCCCTGTCCCACAAATTCCTTTTGGTAAATCCGCAAAATGCGTTTGGAGATGAATTTCAGCCGCCAAGTGGTCATCTAACGGCGTTACCCCAACTTCAAATCCTAAAGGTGAAACGTCCATATCGCGTTGTACAAAAGTTTTTATTTCTACTAAATCGTGCCGATTAAAAGATGAACTTCCTGCTGTACCTAAGTTAATTAAAGTTTTACAGTCTGTTTTTTGAATAACTTCAAACGCTTTAAAAGCAGCGTTGATCTTACCAATACCACTGTAATGGACTTCGATACCTGCTTGCTCGAATAAACCTTTAGACTCGTTGGGAAGTGCCATAATTAAAGCGGTATCTGTGTTCATTCAAAAAGCTCAAATCAGAATTAACAAAATTAGAAAGTAAGTATAAATCAGGTGCAAAAGCTTTTTGCACCTTTTCACCTTTACTGCATTCTTTGTTGTAAAGCCACCAAACATGGAGAGAAGAATAGCTTGCCACTGTATGCTCCGGCTAAGGTTTTCTTCATTACCCCGCTCCACATCACTAATAATAAAATACTGAATGCCACAGCGACGTATTGTAAAAATACAACTTCAATCTGATGACCTAAATTAAATAAAGCCAAAATAAACACACCAAATGGGAAGGTTAAGCCCCACCAACCCAAGTTAAATGGAATACCTGTCTTTGCATGACGAAGTGTTGTTAAAATCGCAAGGCCAAGCCACCATAACCCAAAGCCTAAAAGTACCAGACTACCCACAACGCCCAAGGCTTGAAATACATGGGCCAACTCAGGAAAGCCAACATTTACAAATACTCTTTGTGCCTGCTCACCTAGCAACAATAGGCCTAAAGCACCTGTCCCAATCGGGCCTAAAGAAAGCCAGCTAGAAATCGCGACTTCTTTTTCTGGTAACTGATGCAAAGCCATACGCAACATTAAAATCGTTAAAATGGCAAATGCAGGTAAAACAGAGATTCCCCAAAGTACGTAACCCGCTAACAATAAATGAAAGCTATGCACATCTGTTGGTAAATGTGCAACCAACATGCCCGCAGAACTTGCTGCGACTTCACAAGCAACTACAGGTAACAACCAAATTGCAGTCATGGTATGTAGCTGATGATTCTGACGGCTAAACATGCAAAATGGTACGATCCATGCAATTGCTAGTGCTAAAAAAACGTCGATGTACCACAAAGCTTGGGCGATATGAACTGCCACTTCGCCGTAAAGTCCGATTCCGAAGCTTAAAAAGCCATTTAGTATGGTTGCAAGCCCCATCGGTATAGCACCTAAAAACAAGCTCATATTTGGATGATTAAATATTTGCTTCGCTTCATGCGGGAAGAGTAACCACCGCAATAAATAGAGAACTGAAAAAACACTAAATAGAACAATATTAAATTGCCATAACAGCGTAGCCAGCATAAATAAAAATGATTTGGCAAATGGAAGCTGAATTAAAATCATACTGACCACGCCAGTACCCATAGTTGCTGTAAACCAATTTGGGGTAAAATGCCGTATAACATCTTTACTTTGATTTAATTGGTAAAAGGGTCTTTTCATCTTAAGTCTCTAATCAAAGAGTGGATGAGGCTATAGTAGGATAAATTAATAATAAGAAAAATTGATTTATTTTTATTTAATTCATCATTTTTTTAGATATAAAAAATATTCGTATTGAAAAATACCTGAGTAAAAACACAACAACAAGACGAATCTGTGAGATTATGGCAATATATAGCCCTTGCAAAAATAGCCATATTTTAAGTTCATGAAACTGCTTCGTCTTAATGCGTTATCGCCCAATTTCCAGTTACCACAAACAGCGGTAACTATTGGTAATTTTGATGGTGTCCATTTAGGTCACCAAGCGATGATTGCTCAACTCAAAAAAATTGCTGCAGCACAAGGCTTAAAAACATTGGTCATGATTTTTGAGCCCCAACCGCTTGAGTTCTTTAAAGGCTACGATGCCCCACCTCGTATTAATTCATTACGGGAAAAAGTTGAATATCTAGCTGAACTTGGGGTGGATTACATTGCGGTTGCCAAGTTTGACCAGCATTTCCGTAGCATGAGTGCTTCTGAGTTTGCAGATTTATTAAAAGACAAATTAAATGCTCAAGCTTTGGTTTTAGGAGATGACTTTCATTTCGGCAAAGACCGACAAGGCAATAGCGAATTTTTAAAGAATTACGGCTTTCAAGTCACAAATTTACATACGATTGAACTCGAAGGTGAACGCGTCAGTTCAACTCGTATTCGCCAAGTGCTTCAAGTGGGTAATCTCGCTTTAGCAGCTAAATTATTAGGCCGTCCGTACAGTATTACCGGTCGTGTTCAATATGGCGACCAAATTGGACGAACTTTAGATTTCCCAACGATTAATGTTCGTCTCAACCGCCATAAGCCTTGTTTAAATGGTATTTATGGCGTTGAAGTCATTTGCGAAACAACTTCGCTAACTCAAAAAGTGCTTCAGGATAATCCTGAAAAGCCCGGAATTGCCGGATATCATGAAAACAGCCTCTATGGTGCAGGTCATGTCGGTACACGTCCAGCCATTCAGCAAGAACATCCAGAGTGGAGATTAGAAGTACATTTCCCTGATGTTTCTGCTAATCTGTATGGCTTATTTATGCGGGTGACTTTTCTTCACTATCTTCATGGTGAATTGAACTACCCTTCGCTTGAAGCACTTAAGGCAGGAATTGATAATGACGTGCAGCAATTACGACAATATCGTAACGACACGACACAATTTCCTTTTTAATTCGAATTTTGATTGTAAAACATGTCGGCTCCCAAGCTGATTAAACTGGAAGACAACTTGCATGAGCGATAAGCAAACTACTGAAAATGCAGTGGACTACAAAGCCACGCTAAACCTGCCGGATACTCAATTTGCAATGAAAGCAAATTTGGCAGTACGTGAAGTGAAATGGTTAGAAGAGTGGTATACCGACAACATTTATCAGCAGATTCGTGCATCGCGTATTGGCAAGAAAAAATATATTCTGCATGATGGCCCTCCATATGCGAACGGTACAATTCACTTGGGCCATGCGGTTAACAAAGTACTTAAGGACATCATCGTAAAAAGCCGTACTTTGACAGGTTTCGATGCGCCATATGTACCAGGTTGGGACTGTCACGGTTTGCCAATCGAACTAAAAGTTGAAGAAAAAGTAGGTAAAGTCGGTGAAAAAGTTGATGCAGCCACTTTCCGTAAACACTGCCGTGAATATGCGCTAAAGCAAATTGATTTACAGCGTACTGACTTTAAACGTCTTGGTATTTTAGGGGACTGGGATAATCCTTATCTCACCATGAACTACAAACAAGAAGCCGATATCGTTCGTGCTTTAGGTTTAATCCAAAAAAATGGCCATATCCAGCCGGGCTTAAAGCCAGTGAACTGGTGTATGGACTGTGGCTCAGCACTTGCTGAAGCTGAAGTTGAATACGAAGATAAAAAATCAGACGCAATTGACGTTGGTTTTGGCGTTGTAGATTTAAAAGACTTAAGCGCTCGTGTAAATGTAGATGTTCAAGATCCAACGGATATCGTGATCTGGACCACTACACCTTGGACGTTACCAGCGAACCAAGCAGTTGCATTGCATGCCGAAATTGAATATCAATTGGTACAAGTGACTACTGAACGTGGTAAGCAAAACTTTATTCTTGCTAAAGACTTAGTTGCTTCTGCAATTGAGCGTTACAAGCTTGAAAACCCAGTTGTTTTAGCTGACTTTACTGGTTCAGCTCTTGAAAACCTTACCCTACAACATCCTTTACTTACTGATCGTCAAGTTCCGGTTATTTTAGGTGAGCACGTTATCGCAACAAGCGGTACAGGTGCTGTACACACTGCTCCTGGCCACGGTGCAGATGACTATAAAGTAGGTCTTCAATACAACCTTAAAGTTGAAAACCCAGTGGGTGGTAACGGTGTTTACTTACCAACCGCACCAATCTTTGCTGGTGAGCACATCTATAAAGCCAATCCAAAGATTATTGAAGCTTTAGGTGCTGTAGGTCGCTTATGGGCTCATCAACCGATTAAACACAGCTACCCACACTGCTGGCGTCATAAGACTCCGATTATTTTCCGTGCTACACCACAATGGTTTATCAGCATGGATCAAAAAGGTTTACGTGACGGTGCGCTTAATGCCATTGAAAACGATATCGAGTTTGTACCGAACTGGGGTAAAAACCGTATTGAATCAATGATCGAAGGCCGTCCGGACTGGTGTATCTCACGTCAACGTACTTGGGGTGTACCAATTCCTTTCTTCGTTCATAAAGATACGAACGAATTGCACCCTCGTACGCCTGAGCTCATCGAAGAAGTTGCCAAACTTATCGAGAAAGAAGGTATTGATGCATGGTTTAACCGTGATGCGAAAGACTTCATTGGTGAAGATGCTGAACAGTACAATGCTGTTCGCGATACGCTTGATGTATGGTTTGACTCTGGTACAACGCATTACGCTGTACTTGAGCAACGTGAAGAATTAGAAAGCCCTGCTGACTTATATTTAGAAGGTTCAGACCAACACCGTGGCTGGTTCCAATCTTCTTTATTAACGTCTATGGCAATTCATAACCGCGCACCATACAAAGCCTTGTTAACACATGGTTTTACAGTGGATGAGAATGGCCGTAAATTATCAAAATCTCTAGGCAACTATATTCCGCTTGAAGAAATCATCAAACAACTTGGTGCCGATGGTTTACGTTTATATGTAGCATCTAGCGACTATCGCTATGAAATTGCAGCATCGAAAGAAATCTTTAGCCGTGTAAGTGATAGCTACCGTCGTATTCGTAATACGCTACGCTTCTTACTTGCAAACTTAAATGGTTTCAAACCAAGTACTGATGCTCTGGCAGTAGATGATCTTATTGCTCTTGATCAATACATCTTGCAACGTGCTAATGAAGTACAACAGACCATTATCGCGGCCTATGAAGAAATGAACTTCCATGTCGTGTGTAGTGCATTAACAAGCTTCTGTATTAATGACTTAGGTGGTTTCTATCTAGACATCATCAAAGACCGTCAATACACCACTAAGGCTGACTCACAAGCACGTCGTTCCGCACAAACAGCGCTTTACCATATCGTACAAGCATTTGTTCGCTGGATGAGCCCTATTCTTAGCTTCACAGCTCAAGAAGCTTGGCCACTTATCCCTGAACAAACTGAGAAGTATGTATTTACAGCTGAATGGTATGACTTACCTGTTTCATCAAAAGCAAACTTGCTTTCTGAAGCAGACTGGCAAACATTGATTAGCGTAAAATCTGCAGTAAATAAACAGATTGAAGCAGCTCGTAACGCTAAACTTGTCGGTAGTAATCTTTCAGCCAAAGTTGAACTTTGGGCAAATGAATCATTACAAACAGTTTTAAACCAACTGGCTGATGAACTCCGTTTTGTTCTTATTACTTCACAAGTAGTAGTACATCCATTTGCTGAACAAGGTGAAGCAACTGAAATGGAAGGCTTACGTGTACAAGTATCTGCAGCTGAAGGTGAAAAATGTGCACGTTGCTGGCATGTCCTTCCGGATGTAAATACACATGCCGATCATCCTGGTTTATGTGGTCGTTGTATTGTGAACGTCACTGGTCGTGGCGAAGTGAGAAAATATGCCTAATTCACAAGCTAAAAAAGGCTTATTCCAGTTTTATCCTCACAACCTCATTTGGCTTGGACTTTCTGTCCTTGCCATTGTGTTGGATCAATGGACAAAATGGATTGCAAGTACACATCTGAACTACGCAGATCCTGTACCTGTACTTCCATTTTTAAACTGGACACTATTACATAATTATGGTGCAGCTTTTAGCTTTTTATCTGATGCTGGAGGATGGCAACGCTATTTCTTCACATCTTTGGCAGGCTTAGTTTCAATACTTTTTGTATTTTGGTTGCTACGTATGCCTAAAAAAATGGTGGTGCTACCTGTAGCTATCGCTTTAATTTTAGGTGGAGCCCTTGGTAATCTAATTGACCGTATTACTTTAGGGTATGTGGTCGATTTTATTCATGTTTATTACCAAAATCATCACTTTCCAGCTTTTAATATTGCGGACAGTGCCATTACTCTAGGTACCATTTTGCTACTCATCGATACATTCTTCCTTGAGAAGCAAAGACCTAAAAATTCGGATGCATAATATGACCGAAATTATTCAACCTAATGAAGAAATTCGTATTACTGACGGTTCTAAAGTTGACCTACACTTCTCTGTTGCTATTGAAAATGGCGTAGAAATTGACAATACACGAAGCCGTGAAGAGCCTGTTAGCTTGACTATTGGTGACGGTAACTTGTTACCAGGTTTTGAGAAAGCGCTTCTTGGCTTACGTGCAGGCGATCGACGTACAGTACATCTACCACCAGAAGATGCTTTTGGTCCATGGAATCCTGAAAATATACAAACTTTTGATACGGTTAAATTCGAACAACGACCTATTCCTGGTCATATGATCGAGTTTGAAGATAAAGCAAAAGCAACTTTATTTGGGGTTGTGAAGTCAGTAAATGATGATATTACTGAAATTGATTTCAACCATCCTCTAGCCGGCAAAAATATTACTTTTGAAGTAGAAATATTTAAAGTGACTCCAGCTGGTCAGCAAGGCATTAAGATCATGTAAAAAAAGCCCTCGATTGAGGGCTTTTTTATTATTTAACTTTTATTGATGACATAAGAATCCTTACAAATTCTATATTCTCACGCACCTATATAATGAATTAAGTTATAAAGATAAAAATCCTTAGGAAAAACATATGCTGGTCTATATTATCGTCGGAAGTGTTCGCGAAGGGCGCACAGCTATTAAAATTGCCAATTGGTTAGAAACAACAATACCCTCATTTAATCTAAAAGATTTTCAAACAGAAGTAATTGATTTAAAAGAATGGAATCTACCCTTATTTTCAGGTTCTCACCCACCTGCTACAGGTATTTATGATCAACCTAAACAACAAGAATGGGCTGATAAAATTGCCCAAGCTGATGCATTTATCTTTATTAGCCCAGAATACAACCACGGTTACAGCCCAGCTTTAAAAAATGCACTGGACTATGTCGGTAAGGAATGGAGCGGCAAACCAGCCGCATTTATAGGTTATGGCTCAACAAATGGTTCTCGTTCTATTAGCCAAATACGCCAAGTCACTTCAAGTTTAAGTATTGTTGACCCAAATGCTGTGATCGAAATACGAGATATCTTCAAACGCAATAAAGATGAAAAGTTTGAAGCCAATGAATTTGAAGTAAAAGGACTTCAATCAATTGTTGAGAAACTACAGAAATATCATTTGTCTTAAATTTAACAAAAAGCCTCCTTTTTAAATAAAAGGGGCTTTTTAATTTTATAAACTTTTTAAATAATT
This sequence comes from Acinetobacter sp. FDAARGOS_559, assembly GCF_003940475.1. Classification (NCBI taxonomy): domain Bacteria; kingdom Pseudomonadati; phylum Pseudomonadota; class Gammaproteobacteria; order Moraxellales; family Moraxellaceae; genus Acinetobacter; species Acinetobacter sp. FDAARGOS_559. The sequence goes on along the minus strand of NZ_RKJG01000005.1, from coordinate 2,421,449 downwards.
CACTATGTCAGTATTACCCGCCATTTCTGCAAGCTGTAGTGCTGTATATTCGCTTTTATAAGTGACATGCGCCCCTTTTTCAACTAATAGCTTCACTATCTCTAAATGATCATTCTCAGCCGCTGCTTGTAGAGCAGTATACCCTTCATCATCAGTCTGATTAGGATCTTCTCTATCTATTAATAATTGTTTTACTTGCTCTAGATCACCTAAAGATGCCCAATAAATCAGTTCTGGAAGAGAGAGTTCTTCATCATCTTCAGGTATGGGAGAGAAAGAATTAATTTTCACGGGGACACCAAAAATAAAAAACTTCCTCATTATATCCATAGAACCGAATAAACATCCAAAAATGATTTGTAGTTCTATATTTAAACAATTCTCTATTGATTGAATTCTTGCTATAAAAAAACACCCCAACCTCTTTTGAGATTGGGGTGTTTAGAATAATGAGCTGGCGATGACTTACTCTCACATGGGTAATCCCACACTACCATCAGCGCTAAGAGGTTTCACTTCTGAGTTCGGGAAGGGATCAGGTGGTTCACTCTTGCTATGGTCGCCAGCACAACTGTTTATGGATACTTGCCTGGGTCTTATTTAATGCCGAAGCGTTTTCCAAATCTGTAACAGACTGGGCTGATTGAATCTTACTTTATCTGTTCATTTTAGCTAGAGGTATAACTAAATCAAGTTGTCTTGCATATTTAAGAATCGATTGATGCTTCATATACAACTGCTTGGGTGTTGTATAGTCAAGCCTCACGAGCAATTAGTATTGGTCAGCTTCACATATCACTATGCTTCCACATCCAACCTATCAACGTCCTAGTCTCGAACGGCTCTTTAGAGGACATAAAGTCCTAGGGAAATCTTATCTTGAGGTAGGCTTCCCGCTTAGATGCTTTCAGCGGTTATCCCTTCCGAACATAGCTACCCGGCGATGCGACTGGCGTCACAACCGGTACACCAGAGGTTCGTCCACTCTGGTCCTCTCGTACTAGGAGCAGATCCTCTCAAATTTCCAGCGCCCACGGTAGATAGGGACCGAACTGTCTCACGACGTTCTAAACCCAGCTCGCGTACCTCTTTAAATGGCGAACAGCCATACCCTTGGGACCTGCTTCAGCCCCAGGATGAGATGAGCCGACATCGAGGTGCCAAACACCGCCGTCGATATGAACTCTTGGGCGGTATCAGCCTGTTATCCCCAGAGTACCTTTTATCCGTTGAGCGATGGCCCTTCCATACAGAACCACCGGATCACTAAGACCTACTTTCGTACCTGCTCGACTTGTGGGTCTCGCAGTTAAGCGCGCTTTTGCCTTTATACTCTACGCGTGATTTCCGACCACGCTGAGCGCACCTTCGTACTCCTCCGTTACTCTTTAGGAGGAGACCGCCCCAGTCAAACTACCCACCAGACACGGTCCTCGTCCCGGATCACGGGACAGAGTTAGAACCTCAACATTACCAGGGTGGTATTTCAAGGACGGCTCCACTGGAACTAGCGTTCCAGCTTCAAAGCCTCCCACCTATCCTACACAAGTAAGGTCAAAGTTCAGTGTCAAGCTGCAGTAAAGGTTCACGGGGTCTTTCCGTCTAGCCGCGGGTACACTGCATCTTCACAGCGATTTCGATTTCACTGAGCCTCTGCTGGAGACAGCGCCGCCATCATTATGCCATTCGTGCAGGTCGGAACTTACCCGACAAGGAATTTCGCTACCTTAGGACCGTTATAGTTACGGCCGCCGTTTACTGGGGCTTCGATCAAGAGCTTCGCTTACGCTAACCCCATCAATTAACCTTCCAGCACCGGGCAGGCATCACACCCTATACGTCCACTTTCGTGTTTGCAGAGTGCTATGTTTTTAATAAACAGTTGCAGCGGCCTGGTTTCTGCGGCTGTCGTCAGCTCAGGAAGCGAGTTCCATCACCAACAACAGCGTACCTTCTCCCGAAGTTACGGTACCATTTTGCCTAGTTCCTTCAGCAGAGTTCTCTCAAGCGCCTTGGTCTACTCGACCTGACCACCTGTGTCGGTTTCGGGTACGATTCCTGTGTAACTGAAGCTTAGAGACTTTTCCTGGAAGCATGGCATCAACCACTTCGCTGTACAAGTACAGCTTGCTATCAGATCTCAGCATAGAGTACCCCGGATTTGCCTAAGATACATGCCTACTTCCTTTCACCTGGACAACCAACGCCAGGCTGATTTAGCCTTCTCCGTCCTCTCATCGCATTACACAGAAGTAATGGAATATTAACCATTTTCCCATCGACTACGCCTTTCGGCCTCGCCTTAGGGGTCGACTCACCCAGCCCCGATTAACGTTGGACTGGAACCCTTGGTCTTTCGGCGAACGGGTTTTTCACCCGTTTTGTCGTTACTCACGTCAGCATTCGCACTTCTGATACCTCCAGCATGCTTCTCAACACACCTTCATCGGCTTACAGAACGCTCCCCTACCACGTATACAAAGTATACATCCGCAGCTTCGGCACATAGTTTTAGCCCCGTTACATCTTCCGCGCAGGCCGACTCGACTAGTGAGCTATTACGCTTTCTTTAAAGGGTGGCTGCTTCTAAGCCAACCTCCTAGCTGTCTATGCCTTCCCACATCGTTTCCCACTTAACTATGATTTTGGGGCCTTAGCTGGCGGTCTGGATTGTTTTCCTCTTGACTACGGACGTTAGCACCCGCAGTCTGTCTCCCGGATAGTACTCATAGGTATTCGGAGTTTGCATCGGTTTGGTAAGTCGGGATGACCCCCTAGCCGAAACAGTGCTCTACCCCCTATGGTATTCGTCCGAGGCGCTACCTAAATAGCTTTCGGGGAGAACCAGCTATCACCAGGCTTGATTAGCCTTTCACCCCTATCCACAAGTCATCCCCTGGCTTTTCAACGACAGTGGGTTCGGTCCTCCAGTTAGTGTTACCCAACCTTCAACCTGCTCATGGATAGATCGCCTGGTTTCGGGTCTATACCCAGCAACTAAACGCCCTATTAAGACTCGATTTCTCTACGGCTCCCCTATACGGTTAACCTCGCTACTGAATATAAGTCGCTGACCCATTATACAAAAGGTACGCAGTCACACCACGAAGGTGCTCCCACTGCTTGTATGCATGCGGTTTCAGGATCTATTTCACTCCCCTCACAGGGGTTCTTTTCGCCTTTCCCTCACGGTACTGGTTCACTATCGGTCAGTCAGGAGTATTTAGCCTTGGAGGATGGTCCCCCATATTCAGACAAGGTTTCACGTGCCTCGCCCTACTCGTCATCATTATGTGTGCCCTTTCGTGTACGGGAATATCACCCTCTACGTTCGCACTTCCCAGAGCGTTCCACTAAAACACACATAACTTAATGGGCTGATCCCCGTTCGCTCGCCGCTACTGAGGGAATCTCAATTGATTTCTTTTCCTAAGGGTACTGAGATGTTTCACTTCCCCTCGTTCGCCTTGCAACACTATGTATTCATGTTGCAATACCTACCTTAAAGTAGGTGGGTTCCCCCATTCAGACATCTCCGGATCAAAGGATATTTGCCGCCTCCCCGGAGCTTTTCGCAGGCTATCACGTCTTTCATCGCCTCTGACTGCCAAGGCATCCACCACATGCACTTAATTACTTGACTATACAACCCCAAACAGTCGATGTTACCTACAAGTTAGCAACTTCAACATTTCAGTTTAGAGCACTGTGCACTTAAGCACCGTACAGCTTCAATCTAAATTCACATACCAAAACGCTTGATTCAGTTAATTTGCTAGTTCTCAATTCATCTAGATTAATTGCTTAACCTAAACTCTTGAGTGAACAATTTATTTCAGACTCAATTTTGCCAATCTGTTAATGAGTTAATGTGTCTTCGTCAGATCACACTAATTACCGTGATAATGAAATCACAGAAGTTAATAAACCAAGATCTCAATCTTTATTTACTAATTTCTGTAATCCGAACTTATCTTAAGTTCTGGTGGAGACTAGGAGAGTCGAACTCCTGACCTCCTGCGTGCAAAGCAGGCGCTCTACCAACTAAGCTAAGTCCCCAGCTTACATCATCAATCATGTATCTATTATCTATAACTTCAACCAGTCAAAGTCATGGTGGGTCTGACAAGACTTGAACTTGTGACCCCACGCTTATCAAGCGTGTGCTCTAACCAACTGAGCTACAGACCCTCAGATACATCTATGAAGAACAACTTGTTGTGGATTCTTACCAATCGTCAATCTTTCGTTAAGGAGGTGATCCAGCCGCAGGTTCCCCTACGGCTACCTTGTTACGACTTCACCCCAGTCATCGGCCACACCGTGGTAACCGCCCTCTTTGCAGTTAGGCTAGCTACTTCTGGTGCAACAAACTCCCATGGTGTGACGGGCGGTGTGTACAAGGCCCGGGAACGTATTCACCGCGGCATTCTGATCCGCGATTACTAGCGATTCCGACTTCATGGAGTCGAGTTGCAGACTCCAATCCGGACTACGATCGGCTTTTTGAGATTAGCATCACATCGCTGTGTAGCAACCCTTTGTACCGACCATTGTAGCACGTGTGTAGCCCTGGCCGTAAGGGCCATGATGACTTGACGTCGTCCCCGCCTTCCTCCAGTTTGTCACTGGCAGTATCCTTAAAGTTCCCATCCGAAATGCTGGCAAGTAAGGAAAAGGGTTGCGCTCGTTGCGGGACTTAACCCAACATCTCACGACACGAGCTGACGACAGCCATGCAGCACCTGTATCTAGATTCCCGAAGGCACCAATCCATCTCTGGAAAGTTTCTAGTATGTCAAGGCCAGGTAAGGTTCTTCGCGTTGCATCGAATTAAACCACATGCTCCACCGCTTGTGCGGGCCCCCGTCAATTCATTTGAGTTTTAGTCTTGCGACCGTACTCCCCAGGCGGTCTACTTATCGCGTTAGCTGCGCCACTAAAGCCTCAAAGGCCCCAACGGCTAGTAGACATCGTTTACGGCATGGACTACCAGGGTATCTAATCCTGTTTGCTCCCCATGCTTTCGTACCTCAGCGTCAGTATTAGGCCAGATGGCTGCCTTCGCCATCGGTATTCCTCCAGATCTCTACGCATTTCACCGCTACACCTGGAATTCTACCATCCTCTCCCATACTCTAGCTCACCAGTATCGAATGCAATTCCCAAGTTAAGCTCGGGGATTTCACATCCGACTTAATAAGCCGCCTACGCACGCTTTACGCCCAGTAAATCCGATTAACGCTCGCACCCTCTGTATTACCGCGGCTGCTGGCACAGAGTTAGCCGGTGCTTATTCTGCGAGTAACGTCCACTATCTCTAGGTATTAACTAAAGTAGCCTCCTCCTCGCTTAAAGTGCTTTACAACCATAAGGCCTTCTTCACACACGCGGCATGGCTGGATCAGGGTTCCCCCCATTGTCCAATATTCCCCACTGCTGCCTCCCGTAGGAGTCTGGGCCGTGTCTCAGTCCCAGTGTGGCGGATCATCCTCTCAGACCCGCTACAGATCGTCGCCTTGGTAGGCCTTTACCCCACCAACTAGCTAATCCGACTTAGGCTCATCTATTAGCGCAAGGTCCGAAGATCCCCTGCTTTCTCCCGTAGGACGTATGCGGTATTAGCATCCCTTTCGAGATGTTGTCCCCCACTAATAGGCAGATTCCTAAGCATTACTCACCCGTCCGCCGCTAGGTCCAGTAGCAAGCTACCTTCCCCCGCTCGACTTGCATGTGTTAAGCCTGCCGCCAGCGTTCAATCTGAGCCATGATCAAACTCTTCAGTTAAAATCATTTTGTACCTTATTTAAAGACAAGGTACCAATTCTGGCTCATCAATTACTGACTTAAATTTCGCTCAAATAAACTTCGAGTAATTTAAACCAATCAATCAATGAAAATTATTTCGATTAATCAATCAGTAAAAATCCACACAAGTTGTTCTTCAATTCTCTTAATGATTTTTCTGCTCCTCATCAGAGACAGAATTCAACGCAATACAAAACCTTCATCTTAACCCTGTAAGCTAAGATATTCTCGTGTATCGCGTCGGGATGAGTGCATTATAGGGGAAAAAAACCGGTACGCAAGCACTTTTATAAATATGCGCGCTCGACCGGTTCTTTTTCAGCCAAATAAAATTTTAAAAATAATTAAATAACTGATTTATATAGTTAATTTATTTTTGAAAATTTTTGATTTTTATATCTACTATCTTTATAGGCTGTTTTGGTACGTTTTGATGCATGCCATAGTTTGATGTAGGAGCCTGAACAATACGGTCAACTACATCCATTCCTTTGACCACTTTACCAAAAACGGCATATCCAGGATTTCCTGGTGAACGGTTAAGAAAGTTATTGTCTGCAACGTTTATAAAAAACTGGCTAGTTGCTGAATCAGGATTTGAAGTACGGGCCATCGCCAAAGTACCCCGTGTATTTGCAATACCATTTCCTGCTTCGTTTTTAATAGGTGCTCGTGTTGTCTTTTCCTGCATGTTCGCAGTCATTCCGCCACCTTGAGCCATAAATCCTGGAATGACACGGTGAAAGATGGTCTCTTTATAAAAACCAGATTTTATATAACCTTTAAAGTTATTCACACTCATTGGTGCTTTATCATCGTATAACTCTATTTCGATGTTGCCTAAATTTGTTTGCATCTCAACTAAGGTATTCGCCCACACTGAGTGACTACTTACTCCTAAACACAACAACATCAGTAATTTTTTCATATTGCCCTACAACAACTTTATAAATAATTAACCGTTAAATCTAATCGCCTACGGCAAACAATTCTAGTGAGTATTTATTAATAGCTTTATATAGCTTTTATATTAATCCACGTTCCACGTGAAACATGGATTAATCAGCTTACTTAACTATTTTTATCCCAAAACTTTCTAAAGTTTTTACTAATTTCGATCGTATAACGTTTTGCTTTTCTAGAAATCGGAGTCAGGTTAATAAAGCCATGGGTCTGATCCGGAAATTCTTCATAATGCATTTTCACACCATTTTGTCTTAACTTATGACTATATATTTTAGCTTCATCATGTAAGACATCATGCCCCGCTGTAATCACAAAAGCGGGTGGGTTTTTCTTTAGATTGCCATAGGTAGGTGAAATTATTGGATCATCAAGTTCTACATTATGATGAGTTGCATAATACTGTGTGACATAGTCAATATCAGTATTTGTTAAGACTAACCCTTCGTTATAAGCATAAAATGAAGGATGTCTACTTTTGAAGTCGACTGTAGGATAAATCAATAATTGTGCCTGCGGAGCATAAGCTTTATTTACTGATCTTTGCGCTACAACAGTACTAATATTTCCGCCAGCACTATCCCCTGCGACAGCAATTCTACTTTTTAATATTTTTAATTGTCTGCGGTTTTGATAAACCCAAGCTAATGCATCTTCACACGATTGAATTAAATGTTGTGGTGAAACTTCAGGTGCTAAAGGGTAGTCGATACTGAGCACCTGTACTTTTGCATATTTTGCTAATAAGCGACAAACCTCATCATGAGTATCTAAACCACCTACAACAAAACCACCTCCATGATAGAACACGATCAATGGCAATTTTTTGTTAGGGGCAGGATGATAATGTCTAGCAAAGATAGTCCCGCTTTGTAGGGGTAAGCGAATATCTTCTACTAACTCAATATCAGTTGGTTTTTGGCGTATGGCCTGCATTTGTGCATCGAATGCTCTTCTTGATTCAATTGGGTCTGAACCAATAAATCCCACTCTCCCCTGTTTAATTTGCACAGCCATCATGCATTTCGTAAATGAATCGAGATCTGGATATTGATAAGAGTATCCTAAAATTTTAGCGAGAGACTCTTGAGCTAGTCGAGGTAACCTATCAAGTGCTCGAGCAGCAGGACCTTGCCCCTTATCTAGCAATGTTTGAATTTTTTGATTAAATGCTGTCATGCCTGTCTCCTTGAATCCCTCTTATCCTTCATATTTTCTACAGAATTCTTTGTTGTTTGACTATATTCGCATACAACTCATGCAATCAAGATACAAAGGTAAAAACCAATCTACGCTAATCTGATTTATAGCAAATGTCATTAACAAATCTGTCGTTTAAAACAGGACTTTTTTGCCAATTATTGTTAACAGACAAAAAGAGGTACTGCTATGTCAGCAAAACTAGTTGTTACTTTGTTAGCAACCAGTCTTTTAACTGTAGGCTGTGTTGCTTATACAGATGATCCTTATTATCGCGGTGGTTATGGTTACCATGATCATGATGATGATCGTTATGACCGTAACGATGGACGTCGATATAATGAGTGGGAACGCAAACGTTGGGAAGAGCGTAAAAGATTATATGAACAACAACGCAAAGATATTCGTGAACAGCAAAAGGATCGTCGTGAATGGGAAAAACGACACCGTGAATGGGAGAAGAAACGCTTAGAAGACCGAGATCATGATCATAGAGATTATCGTCATGATGACTAAACATACTACTTCTATATAAAAAGCCCCAAAGCAATAAGTCTCTTGGGGCTTTTTTGAGGAATATAAATTCTCTCTAATTTATAGAAAAATGAGTAGCAGCTCATTTCATATATGTATCGGCATCTTGAACATATACGTTCTATAAACTCATATCTCTTATTTTTAGCAGCAAATTACTGAGCAGTTGCAGAACCTGAAACTGAACCAGAAGCGCCAGCATCAACTTGACCTGGTTGAGCTTGACCAGAAACACCTGCATCTACACCAACACCAGCTTGTACGCCAGATGGGCTAGCACTTGTTTGAGCAGAACCAGAAGCGTTTAAACCAGCTTCTGATGCACAACCAACAGCTGTAAATGCAACACCAGCAAGTACTACAGAGATAAGACCTAATTTTTTCATGATAGCTTTCCTTTCATTACGACAAACATTTAAATGCAAAGTTCATCTTCGCGCTGCCTATAATTCACAATTTTTTTTCTCAACGTGCGTATCATTGGTTGTCTTTTGTAGTAATAGCGGTACAAATTCTGCAATTTTTTATTAAAATCACTTTCTTAAATCAACTATATTATTTTATAAATGAAACTATAGATAAGCACTTGTTTAATTTTATCAATTTTTTATTTTTTCTCTATTTGACAGATATATTCAAAATATTTCCCTTTATAGAAACGCAATACAAGTTGCGTAGATTGTTACAGAGCTTTTTGACTTTTAAAATTGATTTTTCTGTAAGAAAGCCGTGAATTGTCACGGCTTTCTTGAAAGTTAATATGGCTTAAACGCTAGATTATGGCCACTGCATTTCACCTTTTACCACTTTAGCGCCGAGCTCTAAGCTATCAACACTTTGAAGCGTTGGGTATTGCTTCTGCATGAGCTTGCTCAGCTCAGTAGCATTTTTAGTTGCTTTAGCTGCTTTTTCATAACTATTTAAATAGTTAATCGAAAAGTTAACGGCATCTAGACCTTGTGGAGCTCCCTCAACCATATGAGCAGGTACAACAATTTTAGGTTGCAGTGCTTTGATGCTTTCTAAAGATTGAATGACTTCCACACGATCTTTGGTTTTAGGTGTATCTGCCATCCATAAATGAATACCTGAAGATACCGGAATACCACCCACAACTGCTTTTGCAGAAGGAACCCATAAATAAGTAAGCTCTTTTTTACCTTTAATCTCGATTGATTCATTCTCAAGTTTTAAAGTTTTAGCAGTGTAAGCTTGAGGCACAATAATTTGGCTAGGTGCATTTGCACCCATTTGTGGCCCCCAATATTTAACTTTAAGCGCTTGAGTATCCTGAATATGCTTTACTGTTTCCGGCGTAGCAATGATCTGTACATTCGGGAAATACTGTTTAAATATATCTAAGCCGAAATAATAATCCGGGTCGCCATAGCTTACGAAAATAGTTTTTAATGTTTTACCGCTATCGAGAATATTTGCAGCAATACGTAATGCTTCAGATTTTGAGAATTGTGCATTAACCAGTAAAACTTCTTTGTCGCCTTCTATTAAGGTTGAGGTGACACCAAAGTGCTCTGGTTTAGCCAGAAAACTCTGAATTTTCAGATCTTGAGCAAAAGCTGACTGAGCCATAGTTAATGCCGTAGCAGTAGCAAGTGCGGAAGCGGATAATTTAAATAATCTCATTAGGTATTCTCCTGTTTCATGAAGAACACTTTAAATTGCAATTTATGTAAGATAAACGCACTAATTTAAGATAAACTGTTGCATATATTGTAATAATAGCTAGACATATGGATACTTTAAAAGCCATTCAGGTCTTTGTTTCTATTGCACAACACGGTAATTTAACTAAAGCCGCAGAGCATCTTAATTATTCTCGTGCAATGGTTTCGCGTTATCTTGAGCACCTTGAACATACGTTCTCAACTCGACTATTTCAGAGAAATACCCGAAAAATATCTCTTACACCCGCAGGTGAAAAAGCTCTGCTCTACTGCGAAAATATTTTACAGCAGCAACAACTTTTGCAAGAACTCGCAGCGCCTGAACAACACAACGGTACAATCCGTTTTACATGCGGATTATTTCTATTTGAACTTGGGGTTGCGGAATGTATTCGGCAATTTAAGAGACAGCATCCTCATATTCAGTTTGATGTGTACCTGACTGAAAGCACGATGGATCTTATAGATGCACAAGTGGACTTGGCACTACGCATTACTCAAAAAGTCGCAGATGGTTTAATTGCACGGCCAGTTTGTCAAATCGAATCCGTTTTCTGTGCTCATCCTGATTATTTAAAACAGCACAGTCCCCTACTCCATCCTCGTCAACTCATTCAACATGAATGTATTGCACATCATAGCCAGCATCAATTCTGGACACTTTTTGATAATGAGCAACAACCTCAGAACTATCCTCTAAATGTCACTTTTAAAAGTAATGATGTGAATGCACTTTACGATATGTGCTTACATGCACAGGGAGTCGCAATGTTGCCTACATTATTAGTTGAGAAAGATTTAAAAGAAAAACGCTTAAAAGCTTTATTTAAAAATTTTACGGCCCCCGAGTTAAGTTTGTCGGTCGTGTATGCTTCTAGACAACATTTACCCCGAATCACTCAAGAATTTATAGCTTTTATGATCGAAAATTTAGATTTTTACTTAAAACCGCAAAATTAAAAGCTTTAAATTGCCGTGTACGCTTGAATTTTTAGGCAATGCCCATACTTCATCCCTATTAATGAATTACAGCATATGCATGGCAGTTCAGGTTTTACACAGTAAATACTGATGCCAAAAAGGACTGTACATGTTTAAAAACCCATTTAAACGGAGATCATCAATGGCTAATGAGCAAAACGAGCAAGCTCAAGACATTCAAAATGAGCAAGTTGAGCAATCTAACGAGCAAACTCAGGCTGAAGGTGTAGAGCAAGCAAACGACGTTACCGTTGAATCTTTACAAGCGCAAATCACTAAACTAGAAGAAAATCTTAAGCTTGAAAAAGCTCGTACTGCCAATGCAGTTTACGAAGCACAAAAAAGTGTAGAGCGTATTCAGCGTGAGTCTGAGAAGCATAAAGAGACTGTGCTTGAGAAATTTGCAAAAGAATTGTTGGACTCTGTCGACAATTTAGAACGCGCAATTCAGGCAGCTGGCGATGAAGAAACGCCTGTACTTGAAGGTGTTAAGTTAACCTTAAAGTCACTTTTAACGACTCTTGAGAAATTTGGCGTTGTAGAAGCTGATACTCAAAATGGTTTCAACGCAGATTTACACCAAGCTGTTGGCATTGATCCAAATGCAAAAGCAAATGAAATCGGTACCGTTTTACAAAAAGGCTATACCTTAAATGGCCGCTTATTGCGCCCTGCTATGGTTATGGTTGGTCAATAAAATGAGCAAAAGCAAAGCATCTCTTTGCTAAAAGGCCAAGAATTTGAGAGTTTTTTGATTTTTTTTCATAAAAATGCTTGAAAAAAACCGATTGACTCTCATATCGAATAACAAGCAAAAACATTGCAACAGAATTTTAGAGGAACACACCAAATGGCAAAAATTATTGGTATTGACTTAGGTACTACCAACTCATGTGTTGCTGTACTTGAAGGCGATAAAGTAAAAGTAATCGAAAACGCAGAAGGCGCACGTACAACTCCATCGATCATTGCGTATAAAGATGGTGAGATCTTAGTGGGCCAAAGCGCTAAGCGTCAGGCAGTAACAAACCCTAAAAATACATTATTCGCGATCAAGCGTTTAATTGGTCGTCGTTATGAAGATCAAGCAGTACAAAAAGACATCGGTCTTGTACCTTATAAAATCATCAAAGCAGACAACGGTGATGCTTGGGTTGAAGTAAACGATAAAAAACTAGCACCTCAACAGATCTCTGCTGAAATCTTGAAAAAGATGAAAAAAACTGCAGAAGATTATTTAGGTGAAACAGTAACTGAAGCGGTAATTACCGTTCCTGCTTACTTTAACGATGCTCAACGTCAAGCAACTAAAGATGCGGGTAAAATCGCTGGTTTAGATGTTAAACGTATCATTAACGAACCAACTGCTGCTGCACTTGCGTTCGGTATGGACAAAAAAGAAGGCGACCGTAAAGTTGCAGTTTACGACTTAGGTGGTGGTACATTCGACGTATCTATCATTGAAATCGCGGATCTTGATGGCGACCAACAAATTGAAGTGTTATCAACTAACGGTGATACTTTCCTTGGTGGTGAAGACTTCGATAACGCGTTAATTGAATACTTGGTTGAAGAATTCAAGAAAGAACAAAACGTAAACTTGAAAAACGATCCACTTGCGTTACAACGTTTGAAAGAAGCTGCTGAAAAAGCAAAAATCGAGCTTTCTTCTTCGAATGCAACTGAAATCAACCTTCCATACATCACTGCTGATGCGACTGGTCCTAAACACTTAGTGATCAACGTAACTCGTGCAAAACTTGAAGGTTTAGTTGCTGATTTAGTTGCTCGTACTATCGAACCTTGTAAGATTGCTCTTAAAGATGCTGGTCTTTCGACTTCTGACATCTCTGACGTCATCTTAGTTGGTGGTCAGTCTCGTATGCCACTTGTACAACAAAAAGTACAAGAATTCTTCGGTAGAGAGCCACGTAAAGACGTGAACCCTGACGAAGCAGTTGCAATCGGTGCTGCAATTCAAGGTGCTGTATTGTCTGGTGACAAGAACGACGTATTGCTTCTTGACGTAACACCATTAACTTTAGGTATTGAAACAATGGGTGGTGTATTAACACCAATCATTGAGAAAAACACGACGATTCCTGCGAAGAAATCACAAGTGTTCTCTACTGCTGCTGATAACCAACCAGCGGTAGATATTTCAGTTTACCAAGGTGAACGTAAGATGGCTCAACAAAACAAATTGTTGGGTAACTTCCAGTTAGGTGACATCCCACCTGCTCCACGTGGTGTGCCACAAATTGAAGTATCTTTCGATATTAACGCTGACGGTATCTTGAAAGTGTCTGCAAAAGACAAGAGCACTGGTAAAGAGCAATCGATCCAGATTAAGGCAAACTCAGGTTTATCTGATGCTGAAATCGAAGCGATGATTAAAGATGCAGAAGCAAATGCTGAAGAAGACCGTAAGTTTGAAGAACTTGCAAAAGCTCGTAACGAAGCTGATGCATTAATTTCAAGCTCAAACAAAGCTGTTAAAGATCTTGGTGACAAAGTAACTGAAGATGAAAAAACAGCGGTAAATACAGCAGTTTCTGAACTTGAAGCAGCAACAAAAGAAAATGATGTTGAAGCAATCAAAGCGAAAACTGAAGCTTTACAAAACATCTTAATGCCGATCACTCAACGTGCTTATGAACAAGCGCAACAAGCTGGCGGTGCTGAAGGTTTCGACCCAAATGCATTCCAAGGTGGTGATGCTGGTCAACAAAAAGCAGACGATGGCGTTGTAGATGCTGAGTTCACTGAAGTAAAAGATGACAAAAAATAATTTGTCTCTTTAAAAAAGACCGCGCGAAGGCGCGGTTTTTTTATTATTTACAAAAAATAACAATAATATTTTTATATATTTTTCATGAACTTAATGGGAAAAATAGTCAATCATAAAAATTAACTATTTATTATTTATAGATATTTTAAAAAATTAAAATCACTGTTATGAAATCCATTAATTTTTCTATTAATGCCAAACATATGTATTTATTTATTCTCTTTCTTTAGCAAGATCACAAAACAATCGCTATCTCTGGTCATTTTTATCACTTTGACGAATAAGGATTACATCCTAACAATAAGAATTTATTTATATTTTTATTTTTGCCATGAAAAAATTTCTATGGTGGGGAATAAGTTTATACTTCAGTATAAGCTTACAGGTAGCTGCTTTTGCTCAAAGCAATTTATCAAATATTTCTTTTAATCAGCCTTTAAAATATAGGATTGATTATATAGATCCACGTTTTGAATTAACGAAAGAACAATTTATTCAAATTGGTAAAGAAGCAGCTGAAATTTGGCAAAAAGAAACTGGGAAAACCTATTTTATTTATGATTCTCAAGCAGAGCTTACTATTAATTTAGTATTGGACAATCAACAAGCTACTCAAAATGAAAGAAAAAATAGTATAAATGAGCTATTAAAGCAGCAGGAAGAATGGAGAGAGAAAAATAAAGCTATTCTTTTATTTAAACAACAAATTGATCAGGAAACCTCTCTTTTGAATAAAGAAAAAGAGAATCTCAAGTATAAATTCGAACTATATCAAAAAGATGTATCTCTTTTTAATCAAGGAAACTATAGGCAATTTACTCAAAGCAGTTTAAACAAACGCCAAGCTGAGTTAAGCCAGCTTTCGTTAGAATTACAAACAAAGTTTTCTCAACATAGCAATAAAATAGAAGTGCTTAATAGACAAATTAAGCAAATAAATCAACAACAAAGCTTGCTTAATCAATCTATTGAGCAATTTAATTTGAGCACGACTTCTGGCTCAAAGACTTTTCATAAAGGCTTGTTTAGTCAAAACCAAATTCAGATTTATGGCTTTACTTCATTCGATGATCTGCGCCTAACACTTGCTCATGAGTTTGGACATGCATTAGGTTTAAAACACACCGATGATCCTAAATCTTTGATGTACCCTCTTTTAAGAGAGCAGGATATTCATAACTTCAAATTAACAAATTCAGATTTAGATCTATTGGCTACATTATATGGTTCAAATGACGAAAATCATTAAAATTAACTGATTAAATAAACTAAATAAAATAAAAACTATTCAATTTTTACTAAAAAATAATTTGGCATTTGGTAAAAAATAATGAGACGCAGATCTCATTATTTTATCGAAATTGTATATTTTTTGATTGATTTTTCATTTTATATTCTTATAATACGTTTTTTTTCAAATCTCCCCCCTTTGATTATGCGTTTAACTTCTTTGTTATTAGGCATGGCCTTTGCTTTTTCTAATTTTCAGGCTAATGCTAATCTTGCGACTCCCCTACACACCCAAGTTCAGCAAAAAAATGTTCAACATTTGACATATAAAATTGCTGAAGTTGACCCTCGTTTTGGTTTAAGTCAAGAGCAATTGATCCAGATTACACAGCAAGCTGCTGATATTTGGAAAGAAGGTACAGGTAAAAATTACTTTACTTATGACCCAAATGCAAAGTTAGAAATTCGTCTTGTATACGATGACAGCCAAAATCGTTCAGCAGAGCGTCAAAAAATCGCTTCTCAGTTCAAACAAGACCAACAACGTGTAATTGATGAGCAACAACAAATTAAACAGTTGAAGCAAAATTTAAGTCAAACTCAATCGGATCTTGAAAATAAAAAACAGATCTTAAATGAGAAATTGAAGAATTTTGATCAACAGATGATGCAGTTTAAGGAAGGAAAATTAGCACCTGAATACACTGCAAAATCACTTTCGAAAACTCAGAAAGATTTACAGAAACAGACAGTTGCTTTAAAGAAAGATATTGCTGCTTATAATCAGCAAGCTGCAGACTTAAATAAAAAGGTTACTCACTTTAACCAGATTAATGATGAATTCAATCAATCATTAAATCAGTTTAAGCAAAATGCCCAAGCTGATGTATTTAAGAAAGGTATTTATAACGGTAAACAAATCATGATCTATGAATATAGTTCTATTGATGATTTACGTTTAACAATTGCTCATGAATTAGGCCATGCACTTGGCTTAAAACATAGTGATCAACCGGGCGCTTTAATGTACTCAGTTCGAAAAGATAGCGATAAAAAAAGTAATATTTTAACTGATGCTGATCGTGATCTATTAAGCGCTTTACCTCAATAATTAGATACTGAACTCATACGATGTATCTATTTTATAAATAGATACATCGAAATTCATGTCAAAGTCATGTTATTGTGGTTGTAAGAGCCGTCTAAAATAGAATGGAGATCAAGATGAGTTATTATCATATCCTGATTGAAGTAAATGATCACATTAGTACGATTGAGCAAACTCGAGATATCGAACTATTTGATATTATTGAACTTAAACCTTACCTTCATTCTATTTTATTACCTTACTTCAATGAGCAAGAAATTGAGCTTGAAGATGAAAATATTGAATATAAAGATATTTTACATCTGGAAGTTAAGCAGACATTATTGCCTATCGAGCACCTAATTGAAGAAGAACAAAAGCAGCTACCAAGTGATACAGATGTCACAATTACTGCTTATGAAATCTTTAATGACCGTGATTTAAGCCAAGATGTTACCTCAGTTATTTTTGATATATTGGAAGCAGTTAAGCTAGATCAATCTATAGTTTAGCTGTTCAATAAAAAAGGTCTGCATATGCAGACCTTTTTTATTTAATATTTTATTGCATCATTTTTCGTGCTTGTTCTTGGCGGAATGCACGTAAAATTTGTTGCCCTGCCCGTCCTGTTGGATTTAAACCTAAACGGGTTTGCTCCTGACGAATAGCAACACGGGTTTTATCGCCAATCAATCCATCAACAGCACCAATATCATAACCACGATTAATCAAAAATTGCTGAATTTCACGACGCTCTGCACGTGAAGTACCAGGATCATCAGTTGGCCAAGAGCTAACAAATGGACCTGCTCCTCTTAAGCGATCAGACAAATGTGCAATTGCCAGCCCGTAACTTTCCGCAGCGTTATAACTATAAATAGCATCAAAATTCTTAAATACTAAAAATATTGGTCCACTTGGTCCTGCTGGAGCCATTAAACCGGCTGGCGTACTACCAGACAAAGGACCTTGTATTAGTGGCGAACCATCAATCCGTGTTACTCCTCGCGCACTCCAACTGCTTAATGGTTTTTTCGAGCGTCGTCCTTCTCCATCAATTGACATGCCTGCTGGAATTTGAACTTCAAAGCCCCAAGGCATACCCGTCTGCCAACCTGCTTTATTCAAGAAATTAGCCGTTGATGCCAATGCATCTGCAGTACTCGATACTAAATCGCGTCGGCCATCTCCATCAAAATCAACCGCTAAGCGTTCATAAGTTGATGGCATAAATTGAGTATGACCAAATGCTCCTGCCCATGAACCTTTAAGTTGATCTTCAGTTAAGTCACCACGCTGTAAAATACGCATTGTGGCAAAAAACTCGGTACGGAAATAACTTTGCCGGCGCCCTTCACAACTTAAAGTTCCAAGTGCTTGTAATAAAGGATATTTTCCAGAGATATCACCAAAATTACTTTCAACGCCCCATACTGCTACAATGGTTTCAGCAGGCACACCATACACTTGAGAAGCACGATTTAAAACATCACGGTGTTGTGCCAGTTTTTGTTTTCCAAGTGCAACACGTTCTTCATCTACCAGACCAGACAAATAATCCCAAATCGGTGTTGAAAACTCTGGTTGGTAATTTAACTTATCAATCACCGAGTAATCTGGTGTTAAATTTTGCGTATAGCGATCATAAGTGCTACCTGAAACACCAGCAGCAATAGCCTGTGAACGTAAATTTGCCAAACAGCTCTGGAAATTATTATTAGGCGTATAAGTATCACTATTCGTTACTGGAACAGTCGCATTACTAGATATTGTAGAACCATTAATTACCAGCTCTGCTTGAGCCTGGGTCATCGCCAAAAATACAGACCCAACAATACAAGAAAAACGTCGCATATTATCCTAGTTCAATTTTAAATTTAAATTTGTAAGTACCATATCATTATGGACTCAAATTTTTCAGAGAGAAATCGTAAATTTGAATTCATAATTACTTCTTTAAATTCATTTTCGGAGTTTTAAATTCAAATTTCCCCTCTATTTTTGAATTTAAAACTTTCCTCACAAGATTAATTAATTTTTAAATTCAAAATCTGCCCTCTAATTTAAATTCAAAAACTTCATTTTAAATTTAAAAATCCAAACCCAATCCACTTGTGGATAACTCATAAAACCACACATCTAAACTGCCTCACACACTATATTCCTTATGCTTTTCATAACTCTTGTGAAGTACAAACCCTTGGCTACTCATGAATATACGTTTTAAATTTAAAAGTCAGGTGCAGTTTTGAATTCAAAATATCATTCAGACGACATACATCTTTTTAAATTCAAAACAAACACAAGCTGGAGTACCAGATTTAAATTCAAACTTTAAGTATTGGGGATAACTTATTTTAAATTCAAAAACTCTCAAAACAACTTATTCATTTTTAAATTCAAAATTAGGACCTATATTTAAATTCAAAAGCTCAACAAAAGTTATCCACAGTGAGCAAATAACAGGATTTTAATATTTTTTAAATTTAAAAGACAAAAAAAGCGATCTTCGGATCGCTTTTTAGAAAATTTAACTTATTTAAATGATCATATCATCTGTTAAAGCGAGTGGTTCTGGCAAAATTTTCGCTAACTGACGGCATAAATTCGTCAATTCATTACTATCCACAGGCATTAACGTAATGTGGCCTAATTTACGGCCAGCACGTTCCGATTTGTTATAAAGGTGCAGATGAGCGCCATTTAGTGCCAAAACATCTTCAGTTTTAGGATGCTGACCAATAATATTGATCATAACCGTTGGTCGAACAACGTCTGTTGACCCCAATGGTAGTCCTGCAACAGCTCGAATATGGTTTTCAAACTGTGAACATACGGCACCTTCAATTGACCAGTGACCTGAGTTATGCACACGTGGTGCCATCTCATTTGCACACAAGCCTTGTTCTGTCACAAATAGCTCGAGAGTTAGCACACCTACATAGTTGAGATGATTTAACAAACGCGTAATGTAGTCTTGAGCAACGGGTTGCAAAGCTTCACTATTCGGTGCAGGAACAATTGAATGCGATAAAATACCATTGTGATGATGGTTTTCAGCCAATGGCCAAGTCTTCACTTCACCATTTTGACCACGTACTGCAATAATCGAAACTTCGCGAGAAAATTTCACAAAGCTTTCAGCCACTAAGCTTTTTGCAGGACCAAGCTCTGCCCAAGCTGTATCAATTTGGTCTTCTGAACGAAGTACAAACTGACCTTTACCGTCATATCCGCCAGTTGCAGTCTTAAGTACAATCGGCAAACCAAGCTCAGCAACAGCTTTTTTCAAGCTTTCTAGGCTATCTACAGCACGATATGGCGCAACAGGAATCTCAAGTTCATCAAACAAAGCTTTTTCTGACAAACGATTTTGCGCAGTTGCTAAAGCAATACGGGGAGGGTGCAGTGTTTTAGTTTGTGTTAACACATCTACATCTGCAACAGGTGTATTTTCAAACTCAAGACTGAAAACATCAGCGCTTTCAATAAACTGCTTTAAACCTTGTTCATCTTGACTAGAAAAAACTTGGCCTAAAACACCTGCTGGACAATCTGTATTTGCTTCAAAAAAAGTACATTGAATATTTAATGGTAAAGCTGCTTGCGCCATCATACGGCCCAATTGCCCACCACCAAAAATACCGATAGTTTTATCCATTTCAGCCTCTTAAACCTGTCCCGGAATATTGTTGCTTGCAACTTTATCAGTTTGTGCAGCACGGAAATCTGCAACATTTTTTGCGATTTCAGGACGAGTTAAACCTAAGATTTGAGCAGCCATAATCGCAGCATTGGTCGCACCAGCCGGACCAATTGCCAAAGTACCTACAGCGATACCTGCTGGCATTTGTACAATTGAAAGTAATGAATCTACGCCATTTAAAATTGATGATTTAACTGGTACACCCAACACAGGTAAATCAGTTTTTGCCGCACACATACCTGGTAAATGCGCAGCTCCACCAGCGCCTGCAATAATCACTTGAATACCACGATCACGCGCAGTTTCTGCATATTCAAACAAACGGTCCGGAGTACGGTGAGCAGATACCACTTCCGCTTCAAATGGGACACCAAGTTGTTTAAGCATATTGGCAGTATGTTCAAGCGTTGCCCAATCGGACTGGGAACCCATGATAATTCCGACTAAAGGTTGGGTATCTGTTGCGACCGCGTTCATTGGCATTTCCAAAGCGTAAAAATGGTAAAAACTCGACTTGTACCAAGCCAAGCATGAGAGAAAAAGATGAGGCCAATATTATAGCTGTTTTTTCACTCACCCCAAAGCCCAAGTTTATGTGGAAAAAGCATGATTCCGATGGATTTAACAACGATCTGTCTGAAAACCCAATTTCAGATAATTTTACTGGCTTCTAAATACAAAATAGACACAACCAAACAGGCATAACATAGCCCAAACATAGTCTAGCTTGAACGGCTGCTTAAATAGCAACACCATAAATGGAACAAATACAATAAGCGTGACAACTTCTTGGGTAATTTTCATTTCACCCAAAGTCCAACCTTGGTCACTCAAGAGTCGAGTTGCCGGAATCATAAAACTATATTCGAGCAGGGCAATAGCCCAACCGAATAAAATCGCTTGCCAGAATGGTGCGTGGTGCAAAAACTTAAGATGCCCATACCATGCAAGTGTCATAAAACAGTTAGAAATAATTAACAGAACGAAAGCTAAAACCGTTGGGCTCAAAGGCACATCCTTCATCATCACGATGATGTAAGTATTAATATGGATCGAAAATATTATAAAAGATAAAACTGTAATTCAGCTTAAATCTAAAAAATAAAGCTGTACTTTTATGAACGCCTCAAACACATAGAACAACAACGAATTTTGACTATCTTTTCCAGTTGAGCCTTGCTATCGTTGCTGGCAAATTTATCAATAATGAACACACAGTAATTCATATTCGTACTGTGTACAAAAGCAGTGGAGAAGGCGAGCAATGCATCTGCATATCTTGGGTATTTGTGGCACTTTTATGGGCTCTTTAGCACTTTTAGCTCGTGATTTAGGACATAAGGTAACAGGTTCCGATTCAAACGTTTACCCGCCAATGTCTACCCAGTTAGAAAATGCAGGTATTGAACTCATGCAAGGCTATGACCGTAGCCATTTACAGCCTCATCCGGACTTGGTTATTGTCGGTAATGCCATGAAACGTGGTATAGATGCCGTCGAATACATGTTAAATGAAGGTCTGCCATATATTTCTGGTCCACAGTTCCTTGCTGATCACGTTTTACAAGGTAAACATGTGCTTGGTGTGGCGGGTACTCACGGGAAAACAACTACGACAACCATGCTCGCTTGGGTACTTGATCAGGCGGGTTTAAACCCGGGCTTTTTAATTGGCGGTGTTCCACTTGGTTTTAGTGAAAGCGCTCGTTTAGGCGGTGGCAAATACTTTGTGGTTGAAGCCGACGAATATGACTCAGCTTTCTTCGATAAACGTTCTAAGTTTGTTCATTATCATCCAAAAACGGCGATTTTAAATAACCTTGAATTTGACCATGCCGATATTTTTGATGACCTAGCAGCGATTCAAAAGCAATTCCATCATCTGGTTCGTACTATTCCAAGTGAAGGCCGTATTATTGCGCCAATTACCGAAACTCATATTGATGAAGTACTTGAAATGGGCTGCTGGACACCAGTGATTCGTACAAGTTTAGAAGCAAATGAAAAAGCGGCTTTGTCTGCTGAATTAATTTCAATTGATGGCAGCCATTTTAAAGTACTCGAAAATGGCAATGTTGTTGGCGAAGTGAAATGGAGCATGACAGGGCAGCATAGCGTAGCGAATGCATTGGCAACGATTGCAGCCGCTCAGCATGTAGGCGTTTCGCTTGAAAAGGCATGTGAAGCTTTGTCTAACTTTGGCGGTGTAAAACGCCGTATGGAGTTACTCGGCACGATCAATGGTATTGAGGTTTATGATGACTTCGCTCACCATCCAACAGCAATCGACACGACTTTAGATGGCGCACGTAAACGTTTAGGCGAACGTCGTTTATGGGCCATTATTGAGCCACGTTCAAATACCATGCGCATGGGTAGCCATAAAGATGGCTTAGCACATTCTGCTCGTTTAGCAGACGAAGTGATTTGGTATCAGCCAGAAGGCCTAGATTGGGATTTACAACCTGTGATTGAAGCTGCGACTAACCATGCCCAAGTCAGCCGTTCACTTGATGAAATTATTGAACGTATTGTCAATGAAGCAGGTGAGGGTGATGCCGTTGTAATTATGTCTAATGGTGGTTTTGGTGGCTTACATCAAAAACTTATGAGCGCATTAAAAGCAAAAGCTGCTTAACTTGCGCTCTAGATGACTCAATAAAAAACGGGTTTCAAATTGAAACCCGTTTTTTTAGCTTAATTATTTTTAAACCTGTTTTGGCTCTATATTTTCCATAAATTTATTCGAGATGAATAAACGTAACGTATAGACAATACCCATCGCAAACACGCTATATCCCACGTTATTACAAATAAACGGAATACATAAAATAATGAGTGCAGTAATAGGATAAAACCATTTAGTAATTCCAGATAAGCATTGAAACTCGTAAAGTATCCATATGCAGCTGGTATAAAGCACCACACTCACCGCGACAATTACACCCATGTATAAATCAGAAATATGGGCATGGTGGGTGGTGATATCCACAGCAGCAGCAAGGGCAGCACCTACGGCAGCAATACTCACAAAAACAAAATAATGGCCATATCCCCAAACAAACGGACGTACACCTTTAACATGATGATGCTGTTCACTACGGTCAAAGTAAGCCCACCACATTGCAAACATCAACATTAATCCGCCAATCATTAAAAAAACAGCCGGAATATTAATAGATTGAGCCGCAAGCGCATCACGAATGGCATTAAAGCTACCTACGATGGATTCCCCTAAAACGATAATAGTAAGAAGGGCATAGCGCTCTACAATATGATGAGGATGCCACGGCGTAGGAGAATATTTTTCTGCATAGATAGGAACAAATAACTCGACCACAACCAGAAGTAAAAATAAAGGAATTGAAAGAGCATGAGCAAAGTTAGCAACAAGCCAACCAATTTGTACCAATACGATACCTACGGCATAACGATACGCCGTAATTCGCCGTTCAGGGTCATGTTTTGCGGCTCTTAGCCACTGGGTGACTAAAGCCAAACGCATAATCACATAGCCGACAATAATGATGTCAAAATCCTGACTATGAAACACATCAGGAATACCTGCGGCCATGACCAATGATCCTACAATCTGTACAAAGGTAAGACACCGATACAATGCATCGTCATTATCGTAAGCCGAAGCAAACCATGAAAAATTCATCCATGCCCACCACAGCGCAAAAAATACCATCAGGTAACTTGGTAATGCATGCCATAGATGATTTTCAATAATTGCATGATGTAGCTGCTGACCAGCTGTTGCAATCGCGACTACAAAAATTAAATCGAATAATAATTCGAGGGGAGTTGCTGCTCTATGCGGCTGTTCTGGATCTCTTGGAGATAGGGGCCTCAAACTTAATTTTTTCTGTTTTTCTTGAGTAGTCATAAAATAACGTTCTCGAATAAAGTGCCAACACGTTAACACTTTAATATTAACGTCCCGAACACGCATTAAAAATTATCTAGCCTTACTGTCTATTATTTACTCACAAATAAACTATATTTCATTTTTGTGACAATTCTTTATCAAGACCTTAAGCTTAATTCTTTATCATAGCTCACGTTTTTGTTCTTGTTTGGAATATGAATGTCTTTAGAAACACTCAACCTTAGCTTATTCCATGTCATTAATGGGGCTCAGGATGCGAGTCAATTTATCATTCGTCTTGCTATCTTTTTTGCTAATGATCTCCTCTATATTCTTTTATTCATACTTACATTTTTATGGTTTTATGGCGATCAAGATTTAAAAAATAGGGTCATTAAATCTGTCTTTCTAACCTGTGTATCGCTTTTAGTCGGTTACGTTATTTCTCTGTTTTACCATCACCCAAGACCGTTTGTAATGGGTGTGGGCACCACCTTTATTGAACATGCGCCAACAGCGTCTTTTCCAAGTAATCATATGCTAATTTTTAGCACCATTGCCCTGTCTTATTTGTTTGCTCAGCGCAAAATAATTGGAATTATTCTTTTATTTTTGTCATTTGTGGTGGCGTGGTCACGTATTTATTTAGGTGTGCATTTCCCTTTAGATATGTTGGGTGCTTTTATTGTCGCGTTACTAGTCAACACAGCCGGTTATTACTTCTGGAATGTTTATGGTACGCCTTTAACAGGGCGAATTCAAACATGAGGTGCGACAGTTTCAAAAGCCATATGATAATCAACAAGCTGAGCAAATTTCTCTAATGGTGTAAGCCAATCTAACGCCTTTCTAGGACGAGTATTCAGTGACATGGCAACTTGATTTAAATAATGCTGATCTGCCTGATTTAAATCAATCCCTTTAGGTAAATATTGCCTAATTAAACCATTCATATTTTCGCATGTGCCTTTTTGCCAGGGTGAATGTGGGTCACAGAAATATACATCTATGCCTAAATCTTCTTCGAGTATTTTATGTTCTGACATCTCACGTCCACGGTCATAGGTCAACGTTTTACGCAGTTCTGCAGGTAAATATTTCAGAGCTTCAGTTAAAGCCTTGCGCACTGATTCTGCCTTTGCATCAGGTAATGTTGCCAAGATACAGAGCCGTGTATTTCGTTCAATAAGTGTTGCTATCGAACTTTTATTGTCTTTACCTTTAATTAAATCAGCTTCCCAATGACCCGGTATTTTTCTTTCTTGAACTTCGGCTGGGCGCTCATGAATAGTTTTAATATCCTGTAATATAGAATCTTTTTTAGGTTCACCGTTAGCTTTTCGCTTTTTATTTTCATGACGTAGACAGGATAATAAGTCTTTTTTCAACTCACCCTTGGGTAATGCTCGTATCGTTGAATAAATCGTTGTATGGCTTACATTCATTGTTTGATCCAAATCAGGAAATGTCTTTAAACGCTTTGCTATTTGCTGAGGAGACCATAAACAACGGATCGCTTCAACAATAAATTTCCAGAGGATTGAATCGATTTTGAGTTTTCTGTGACCACGTCTACGTCTAGCAAAAGTGTTATCAGAAGCATATTGAGCTTGATAAACGTCATTGATGCTATTTCTTTTAAGCTCACGATAGATCGTACTAGGATGTCTTTTAATAAGTTCAGCAAATTTTCTGGCTGAAAAGCCTTCTTTTCTTGACTCAAGCATTAATGCAGTACGATCTTCAAAGTTAAGATGATGGTATGACAATTTTATATACTCCATAAACCCTTTAAATTAATTAGGTGGTTTATGTCGCACTTCAAGTTTTACTCTGCCCAGCATTCTTTATTCACCTTTACCAGATTATATGCAAACCGCTTTTAGACCGTGGTTTGATTAAATAACCTCTAGAGCTTTTATGTAGTAAAACCACCACATGAAGTTCAGTTGCGTAATACAAAAAAATCTGCCATTCTATGTGGACTTGGATATGTTTTATCCAAAACAGAATTTAGTTTGACAAGGGGAGTAGCCTCCTCCAAACATAACAGCAATGTTATGTGTCAGATATCGTCAATACACTTTTATTAAAAAGTCGGTATCTGAGCATCGTGAAATTCATGGTGTAGGCAAGACCTTGATCATGTTGATACAGATGTTTAATTCATCTGGCAACTGGTCGAGGTTTTTTTATGCCCAATTGCCAGATGTATGGAGGATTTATGGAAACAATCGGCAATTTATGGCTGTACGTAGCATTCTTTGGCATAGTCATTGTGATGCTTCTGATTGACTTCTTGGGCTTTAAGCAAAAACAAGGTCAAGATGTTTCAATTAAGCAAGCTGCTTACTGGAGCGTGGCGTGGGTAAGCGTTGCAGCTTTATTTGGTGGTGGTTTATGGCTTTACCTACAACAAACAGTTGGGGTGACCTTAGCAAACCAAAAAACCATGGAATACTTTGCAGGTTACTTACTCGAAAAGTCCCTCGCAATTGACAACGTTTTCGTCTGGTTAATGATTTTCGCAGCGTTTGCTATACCGGCTGCGCTACAACGTAAAATTTTGCTCTACGGCGTATTAGGCGCAATCATACTGCGTACCCTCTTTATTTTTATTGGTGCATGGTTCGTTCAAGAGTTTTCTTGGGTACTTTATATCTTCGGCGCGTTCTTGGTATATACAGGCTTTAAGTTCTTAAAAGGCCAAGAAGAAGAAACCAACATTGAAGATATCAAGCTTTTAAAATGGTTACGTAACCATATGCGTATTACACCGCAGCTTGAAGGTGACAAATTTTTTGTACGCCAAAACGGTTTATTATGGGCAACGCCGTTATTTCTAGTTTTGATTTTGGTTGAAGCTTCAGACGTGATTTTCGCCGTAGATTCTATTCCTGCTATTTTCGCGGTAACTAGCGACCCGTTTATTGTTTTAACGGCGAACTTAATGGCAATTTTAGGTTTACGCGCAATGTTCTTTTTACTTGCTGGCGCTGCGACTAAATTGCATTACTTACCATACGGCTTAGGCATCATCTTATTGTTCATTGGTGCAAAAATGTTGTTGCTTGATGTATTCCACATGCCAATCTGGATCTCATTAAGCTTTATCGTCATAGTGTTAGCAATCACTGCTTACCTCTCTTTACGACACAACAAAAAGCAATTGCAGTCCTAATTCATCACAACAAGGCATCTACATGTAAGATGCCTTGTTATCTAAATCTTCAAAAGAGACTGTACTTTAAAAAAACAGGTTAATATCATATGCCAACCTAAAATTTATCTTTCCTAATCAGAAACATAATAGATAACAGCTAATCGGTATTTTATGCCGAATATATTTATTAAAATGTGTGGAGTCTCATGCGTTCTAAAAAAATTAATCTTGTCGTTGTCCCGTTATTACTCACGGCATGTAGCCATAATGATGGTCCTTTGGTACAAGACGTATATAACAACCAATATGACTGTGCTCGCGACTGGAATAATGAAACATGTAAACAAGAAAATAGCTCCAGTGGACATGGTTCTAGCTATGTTGGAAGCCGCTATTTAGGGCCTGCGTATTATCAAAATAATCGGGAAGTTTCTTATCACGGAAATACCTTACATCCTTACAGCAATTTGAGTGTAGGTCGCCCCATTATCTCAAGTACGGCGAAAAGCGCGTCTTCCTCATCCCCAATACGTGGGGGGTTTGGTCGTAGCGGTTTCTCTTTCGGCGGCTAAATCCTCAGGCATTCACTTAATATGAAAAGAAAAATATTTACTCCACGTCCAGACTGGCAAGTGGAACATCAAAATATTGGTTTTGATTATTTTAATTTACCTTCTCTCGATGGCTCAATTTACTGGTCTGAAGGGGTTGCGTATGAGTTTACTCTTAAACAGATTGAACAACTTGAAGATGCGGCAAATGAACTACATCAGATGTGTTTATCGGTAGTAGGAGATCTCATTCAACGCGGGGATTACCCAGCTTATTTTCAAATTCCTGAAACAGCCATAAGCCATATTGAACACTCATGGAAACAAAATGCTCCCATGCTGTATGGCCGCTTTGATTTCGCTTACGATGGGCGAAATATCAAAATGCTGGAATATAACGCCGACACACCGACTGGCTTACTTGAAGCTTCTGTCGCGCAGTGGCTGTGGATAGAACAAGTCTCGGGCATTGCAAACCGAGACCAATTCAATAGCATTCATGAAGAACTGATTAAACGCTGGAAGACAATTTTACCGCGTGGTAGCCATGTGCATTTTGCTGCCTGTCAGGAAGCTGGAAGGGAAGACTGGGGCAATCTCGAGTATTTGATGGATACCGCTTACCAAGCTCATCTACAAGTTTCCGAGCTTTCTATGGAGAACATAGGTTGGAACGGGCAAGATTTTGTTGATCTCCATAATCAGCCCATTCAGAACATATTTAAACTTTATCCATGGGAATGGATCTGGGAAGAAGCATTTTCTCAATATATCCACCCACAAACACAGTGGATTGAACCTTGCTGGAAAATGTTACTTTCAAATAAAGCGATTTTGGTTGAGCTTTGGAAGTGTTATCCCAATCATCCATTATTGGTCGAAACCCATACCTATGACCCGCAACAAAGTTTGTCTGGCAAATGGGTGAAAAAGCCGATTTTGGCAAGGGAAGGGGCCAATATTCGGGTTTTACAAGACGGCCATGACCAAGGCGCGGCTTCTGGTAGCTTTTATTTTGATGACTATGACAAATATGGTTATGTCGTACAGAAATGGGTAGACACCCCATTATTTTCAGGACAACTACCTACTCTTGGTTTATGGATGGTTGGACATCAATGTACAGGCATGTCTATTCGTGAAGATTGTTATGACATCATTGGTAATGATGCCCACTTTGCAGCACATTATTTTGTCGAGTAATAAGCGAATAGAGATTTAAAAAAGCACTGTTTAGGTACTTTTTTATTGTGCCTCCGACGCAGTCAATCAGTGCATTTTAAATATATAGCGAAGAATCAATGTTCGCTTTTAAAGCTAAATTAGAACAAAAATTCAAAAATATAATGATTTAACTCTATGTATTTTAAATTTTTTATTCTGGTTTACTTTATTAAAATTCAATATTGGCAAGCTCTTTGCATCTCCTAAAAAGAAAAAAGCCTAGATTTTAAGGGCTCGCGAGAGCCCTGATTTTTTTAAGGAGTGATGCCATGAATGCGATTCCAACTTTAACTCCCCTTGCCATGCCGTGTAACAGCAGTTTTGAAGCAAAAGATTGGGAAATTCTATCTACTCACTGGTATCCCGTCGCACGGTAAGCATCCGGCTAACACAGCCTTACCAAGCGGTCCTATAAGCCTTAATTTAGTTCCCACCTAAAAACAAGTGGGGACTTAATCCATGAACATGGATATATATTCAGCAACACCTCCTGTTGCTAAAAAACGCAGAACATACAGCAAAGAATTCAAACTCAGTATTGTCAATGCCTGTAAAAATCCTAATACCTCGATCGCTTCGGTCGCACTGCAACATAGTATTAATGCCAACCTTGTCAGTCGTTGGATCAGGATCTTCAGCCATCATGAGGGTGCCGTGCAGGATCCTACTCATGTGAATCCAGCATTTATTGCTTTGCCTTACACTGCTGCAATCAGCCAACCTATTGATGAGAGGATCACGTTGTGTATCACCGTGCCTCATACGAATAATGATATTCAGCTAAAATGGCAGACATCAGAAATACCTGCCTTGGCAGAATTACTCAAGGCACTGGCAACATGATCCGTATCAATGAAATTTGGCTCTCTACCCAGCCCATGGATATGCGAGCAGGAATGGATACTGTCATGGCTCAGGTGGTGAGAGCCTTTGGCTACATCAAACCGCATTGCGCCTACCTGTTCTGTAATAAACGTGGTCATCGTATGAAAGTGTTGGTACATGATGGACTGGGCATCTGGCTGTGTGCCCGGCGTTTGGAACAGGGTAAATTTCACTGGGCTCAAGTTCACCAAGGTGAAACCGTGGCCCTCAGCCCGGAACAGTTACAGGCATTAATCCAAGGTTTGCCCTGGCAGAGAATTGGATTGCAGCAAGTGGTGAATATGCTCTAAACCAAGCTCGACCATTCTGCCATCCTCCAAACGTTCTATTTCATTCTCTTCATGACCTCAGGCATACTGCGGTCATGAATACGCTGCCTGACTTAAGCCAACTGACCCATGAACAACTGCTGGAATTCACCAGACAGTTGGCGATGCAGCATCAGTCTCTAGCACAATCAAACCAACAATTGGATGCCAAAGTTCAACATCTTTCTATTCTCAATCAAAAATACGAGCATGAACTGGCGCTGTTTAAAAAGCACAAATTCGCCCAAAAGAATGAACACTTAACGGCAAAACAAATCCACCTATGGGATGAAGCGGTTGAAGAAGATATTGCTGCTGTTGATCTGGAATTAGAACGATTAAATGCAGATAAAACCGATGCAGCGACACAGAAAGCCAAAACCAATAAACCTAAACGTCGACCACTGCCAGATCATCTACACACCATCCGTATTGAGCATGAACCTGCATCAACCCAATGCACTTGTGGATGCCAACTCCGTCGTATCGGCGAAGATGTCAGTGAGAAACTGCATTTCAGACCGGCACAGTTCTATAAGGAACAGCATGTGCGTGGTAAATGGGTCTGTGATCAGTGTGACACTCTGACTCAGCAAGCGATGCCCGCCTATGTGATTGATAAAGGCATTGCTTCACCTGAATTGCTCAGCCATGTGCTGGTATCGAAGTATGCCGATCATTTGCCGCTGTACCGTCAACGTCTGATCTATCAGCGGGCGGGAATCGAACTTTCTAGATCAACTTTATCTGACTGGATAGGTCGCTGCGGTGTAGAACTGGAACCTCTGGCCAATGCCTTAAAAGAGGTGGTGCTGCAACAGCGGGTGCTGCATGCAGATGAAACACCGGTCACCATCATGCGGATGGGTGAGAATGAGAAAAAACCGAAGAAAGGTTATGTCTGGGCCTATGCCACCACACAGTACAATCCAGTTCAGGCGGTGATCTATGACTTTCAGGATAGTCGTTCAGGCCAGCATGCTGCAGAGTTCTTGAAAGGCTGGCAGGGCAATCTAGTCTGTGATGATTACAGTGGTTATAAAGCACGCTTTAAATCAGGCCAGGTCATAGAGGTCGGCTGCATGGCCCATGCACGTCGTAAATTCCATGAACTGCATGTGACCGGGAAAAGTCAGGTCGCTGAACAGGCATTGGTGCTGATTCAGAAACTGTATGCGATAGAAGCAGAACTCAGGAAAAAGACCGATGGTACAGCGGAAGACCGCCGCGAATACCGACAACAGCATAGTCAACCAGTGATGCAACAACTATATGAATGGCTCAACCAACATCATCTGACAGTGCCATCGAGTTCTCCCACCGCCAAGGCCATCAATTACACTCTGAAGCGTTGGCCAGCCTTAAGCCGCTATCTGGATGATGGCAATCTACCGATATGCAACAATTGGGTAGAGAATCAGATGCGTCCCTGGGCGTTGGGGCGCAAGAACTGGCTGTTTGCAGGTTCGCTGCGCAGTGGTCAGCGAGCGGCAAACATCATGACTTTAATCCAGTCAGCAAAGCTGAATGGGCTGGATCCGTATGCCTATTTAAGTGATGTGCTGAAAAGGTTACCGACACATAAAGTGACCCAGATTGAAGAGTTACTGCCGCACTGCTGGAAACCTAAATCGAATTAAAAAATAGGTATGGGATTCAGCGGACGCTTACGTCGCACGTATTCAAGATGTCTCTAATGCGCCTCAAAGAGTCACACTACTAGACGTCAATATGGCACTCTACAAGACAGAAAGTGGTGAAATTCATCTGGTCCGAGACATTTGCCCACATCGTGGCGTGCCTTTAACCAAAGGTTGGGTGGATGGTGAGGAGATTGTTTGTCCTTATCACGGTCTACGCTATAACACCGAAGGGAAATGTACCCAAATACCAGCTCAGCCCGAACTGACTAAAATTTCTGATCGTTTTTCTCTAACCAAATTTCCGGTTGTGCAAAGATACGGCCTCATTTGGACCAGTATTCATGGTCGTGATATTGATAAAGCCAATATTCCTGTATTAGATACTTGGGATGATGCAGAACATCAAGCGATTTTGCCACCTTTTGTAGATATTGGTGGTTCTAGTGGTCGTCAGCTTGAAGGGTTTATTGATGTCGCTCATTTTGCATGGGTGCATCACAACGCCTTTGCGAATCGTGATAACCCTGTCGTCCCTAAATATCACACTGAACGTACCAACTATGGCTTAAAAACGGTCTATATCAGCAATGTCAATAATTATCCGCATGAACTAAAACATCTCGAACCAGAAGGCTTTTTGTGGAAGCGTACTTTTGAGGTTTATCCGCCATTTTCTGCCGTGCTTACTGTCGATTTTCCAGAAAGTGGGATCTTAAAAATTTTAAATGCCTGTTGTCCTATCTCAAGTAATAAAACCCGTTTATTTGTTCCACTCACACGTAACTTTGACCAAACAGGTGATTTAGAAAAAGTATATGCATTTAATGCGCAAATTTTTGCTGAAGACCAAGATATGGTCGAATCACAAAAACCAGAAGAACTACCGCTCGATCTAATGATGGAAGCACATTTTGAAGCAGACCGTTCATCAACGACTTATCGACGGATTTTGGCTGAATGGGGACTAAGTAAACGTTATACCGTTTAAATATTGGCTAACTGGGGTACAATCAATCGAAAAAAGTGAAAATATAAAGGCTTTCCATGTCATTGATCGCAAATACCACCGTTGTGCGTGGTCGTTTTTTAGATATCCACCAAACCGTCTCTGAGCCAACTGATATTCCTAATCAAGTGCGTTATTTAGAAGATGGTGTATTGATTAGTGAACATGGAAAAATCAAATGGTTTGGTGCATGGGAAGACGCTCAGGCGCATCTACCTGCTGGGGTTGAGGTTCAACATTATCCAGAACAATTGATTGTACCCGGCTTTATTGATACCCATATTCACTTTCCGCAAACCGAAATGGTGGGAGCTTACGGCGAACAACTTTTAAGCTGGCTTAATACTTATACTTTCCCAACTGAAATCCAGTTTCAAGACAAAACATATGCAAGCGAAATTGCCCAGTTCTTTGTTCAGGAACTCTTAAAACACGGTACAACCACGGCCCTCGTTTTCTGTACAGTTCATCCCGAGTCTGTTGATGCCTTATTTGAAGCCGCAGAGCGCGTTCAGATGCGTTTAATTGCCGGCAAGGTACTTATGGACCGTAATGCTCCGGAAGCGCTGTGTGACACGCCAGAAACGGCTTACAGCGACACTAAAGCACTCATTGAAAAATGGCATGGTAAGGGCCGTGCTCTGTATGCGATTACGCCACGATTTGCGCCGACTTCTACACCTGAGCAATTAGAAAGAGCAGGGCAGTTAAAACAAGAATTTCCGGATGTGTATGTCCATACGCATTTAAGTGAAAACAAAGATGAAATTGCTTGGGTGAAATCTTTATTTCCGGAACAAGCGGGCTATTTAGATGTTTATCAACATTATGGCCTGACTGGTAAGCGTTCTGTGTTTGCGCATTGCGTTCACTTAGAAGATGAAGAATGGCAATGTATGCATGATACACAATCGGCTATCGCATTTTGCCCAACTTCAAACCTGTTCTTAGGCAGTGGTTTATTTCCATTGAAAAAAACTTGGGAAAAACAAGTGAAAGTAGGCTTAGGGACAGATATTGGGGCTGGCACATCGTTTAGCTTACTGCAAACTGTTAACGAGGCTTATAAGGTTCAGCAATTACAAGGTGATAAACTCTCAGCTTACGAAGCGCTTTATCATGCAACCCTAGGCGGAGCAAAAGCACTCGATTTGCAGGATCAGTTAGGTAACTTCAACGTCGGTAAAGAAGCAGACTTTGTGGTACTAAACTTAAAGCCAACAGCATTACAGGAACTTCGCCAGTCTAAATCTAAGTCTGTTGAAGATTCACTGTTTGCATTATTCACTTTAGGTGATGACCGTAATATTGAGGCGACTTATATTTATGGAAACCGTGCTTATCAAAAAGAAACAGCCAAATAAAAAAGGCATTGTTAAGTTTTTGTTATTATTTGGAATATGTGCTATTGCGTTAAAGCGTGATCGACATATTCCGCAAAATGATAAAATTTCACAGCCATCAAAGGGTGCATGAAACGTCATTTTGCTTTAAAATTTTACCATTAACTCAGATTTTCGAGGTGTTGCTGGTCAACACCTTTTTTATTTTTTCTTTTATATCTTGTAGGAATCTGCCATGACTGTTGCAATGAGCATCATGATTTCAACCGAAGAAATTCAAGCAAAAGTCAAAGAGCTCGGCGAGCAAATCAATTCTCACTATGCAAATAGTGACAAAGAATTGGTTCTGATTGGTCTACTTCGTGGTTCTGTTATTTTCATGGCAGACTTATGCCGTACGATTACCAAACCACATGAACTCGACTTTATGACAGTGTCTAGCTATGGCGGCGGTACCACTTCAAGTCGAGACGTTAAAATCTTAAAAGATCTTGATGGTGAAATTCGTGGTAAAGACGTGCTTGTGGTTGAAGATATTATTGACTCAGGCAACACCTTAAGCAAAGTCGTGGAAATGTTGCAGACTCGCGAACCAAATTCAATTCAATTATGCACATTAGTGAGTAAACCATCTCGCCGTGAAATTGATTTAGAAGTTAAATTTTTAGGTTTTGAAGTTGAAGATAAATTTATTGTTGGTTATGGCTTAGACTACGACCAGAAATATCGTCACTTACCATTTATTGGTGAGATTGGCCTATAAATTTTATAAAAATGGCACCGCAAGGTGCTATTTTTTTATATAAAGGCTGAGCTTTGAACAAAAAAGACACAAAAAGTCGCAATCTGCTACAGACAAAATAGATCACTCTACCGCACGATAGAATATGAAGCAAAATCATTAACTTCATCAAAAAAACAACTGGAGAACAAATATGTGGTCACTTATTGTTGCTATTGTGGTTGGTTTCTTCGCTGGCTTAATCGCTCGTGCTTTACACCCAGGTGATGATAAAGCAGGTTTTATTGTTACTACTTTAATTGGTATTGCTGGTTCACTTCTAGCCACTTATGGCGGTCGCTTACTTGGTCTTTATGGAGAAAATTCAGCGGCGGGCTTTATTGCTTCTGTCATTGGTGCCGTCATTATTCTCTTTATCTATAACCTAATTGCACGAAAAAGCTAAGTAGTAAATTTAATTTAAAAAAAGCACCGAAAGGTGCTTTTTTTAAGTCATTTTATAAACCTAACTCTTTCCAAACTGCCTGAATTTCTTCAGCAGAGCGCGCTCCGACGAGTTTAAATCCGTTAGCAAAAATGAGAGTAGGCGTGCCATTAAAACCTAATTTTTTCCCTAATTCCAAGTTACGGTCAATCGGGTTTGTACAGCTCGCAACCGTTGGTTTAACACCTTGCTCAATTAATTTTTTCCATGAATATGATTGATTCGGTGCACACCAAACTTGTCTAGAAACCACAATAGACTGAGGTTTTAAAGGATAGATGAACGTGTAAATAGTCACATCTTTCAGCTTGTCGAGTTCAGGCTCAAGCTGTTTACAATAAGGGCAGTTTGGATCAGAAAATACTGCTAAAACATGCTGGCCATTACCTTTGACTGTTTTAATAGCATCTTTTAAAGGCAACTGTTTCCAATCAATTGAGTTCTGTCCTAAAACCAGATCTTTAGTTAAGTTCTTTTGGTCTTTTAACCGAATCATAGAGCCTACAAACATGTGCTGCCCATCTTCACCAAGATAAATAATTTGCTGGTCCAGATTAGCACTATATAGTCCAGGCATTTCGGTTTTCTGAATATTACTAATTTTCAAATTAGGATATTGTTTTTTAATATTTTCCCGAACAGTATCTACATTAGCGAAACTCAAACTTGTAGTTAAACTAAATAACGCCAATATTCCTAATTTTTTAATCATAAAACCGACTCGGAGGCAGGAGAGGAGAACATTTTAATCAGTTCCGTTAGTGAAAACAGAACTGATTACCGAGTTATAACCAAACTTCTACTCAGTTACGCCAATGTTTCACGTGGAACATAAACAGGTTTTAAGGTATTAATTTCTACTGAAATATGCACAATTTCATCATGAATCGATAAAGCATCACGAATCTGGTCTGCATTTAAAGAGATATCATCAGTTTCAAGTGCCAAAATACAAGAAAATTTACCTTTTGCGACTTTCCAGACATGAATATCTGTAATTTCCGCATGTTTCGGAAATTCAGCTATTACTTCCCGAATTTCATCAACTACAGGATGGTCCATTTCAGCATCTAGAAGAGTTTTTCCTGTCTCTTTCATTAAGCCAAAAGACCACTTTGCAACTAAAATAGCACCTAAAATTCCTAAAAGTGCATCTAAAAAATCCCATCCAAAATATTTACCTGCGAAAAGCGCTACAATTGCAAAAACAGAAGTCACTGCATCTGCAACCACATGTAAAAACGCAGCTTTTTGGTTTAAATCATGCTGATGATGCCCATGGCTATGCTCATGATGGTGATGGTGATGGTGATGGTGATGGTGATGGTGATGGTGATGGTGACCATCATCATGAAGTAACCATGCGCAAATCAAGTTAATAACTAAACCTAAAATTGCAATTGGAATCGCTTCATTATAAAAAATTTCAACTGGGTTAAATAAACGTTGAATTGACTGAAACGCCATAAAAATAGCCACAACCATCAGCAAAATTGCGCTGCTATAGCCAGCTAAAATCTCAATTTTCCAAGTTCCAAAGCTAAAACGGTGATCATTGGAATAATGGCGGGCTGCACGATAGGCAAAGTAGGCTAAACCAAGGGCCAACATATGTGAACTCATATGCCAACCGTCGGCCAGTAGTGCCATTGAATTGAAGAACCATCCACCAAATACTTCCAGTACCATCATGGACGCCGTTAAAATGGTTGCAATCAAAATACGTTTTTGTGCAAGTGGATTTCCTTCATCAAACTGATGTTGATGATGACGTGATACACTATAATCCTGCATAAAATTTAAACCCAATATACTCCCTACCAGTATATTAAATTGTACAAGAGAAAACAGATGAGTCACATTGGTCAGGATAAAAAAATTGTTAATCGTGTAAAACGACTAAAAGGGCAAATCAACAGCATTGAAAATGCGATAGAACAACCAGAATCTTCATGTATAGATATTTTGCAGCAAGTTGCAGCCATAAAAGGTGCAATAAACGGTTTGATGAGTGAATTAATGGAACAGCACTTACATCATCACGTACTTAAAGGCGCAGAAGTCGATCAAAATGAGCTAGATGAATTTTTAAAAGTTTTAAAAAGATACGGCTGAGAAAAGTACTGGATGACATAGCACTCTACATCATCCAGTTTTTTATTATTTTCCGATACAGAACGAACCAAAGATTTTGCCTAATAGGTCATCGGCACTAAAGTCACCCGTAATTTCACCTAAAGCATTTTGAGCAAGACGTAGTGATTCGGCAACGAGTTCACCTGCGTTAAATACAACAAGTTGCTCACGTGCCTCTGCCAAATAGAGCTGAGTGCGCTTCATTGCGTCTAAATGACGTGTTCTCGCAATAAATGTATCTTCCTCAGGGTGAAATCCTGCATGTGCTATAATCGCATCTACGAGGCCTTGTACGCCCATCTCTTGTTTTGCTGAAACTGTGATATGACGGAACCCTTGATAATCGCTTATTTCGGCAGATTGACCAGTTAAATCACATTTATTGCCAATTAACATGAGACGACGCGGTTCAATATGTTCAGCAAAGTATTCTTGAGCCAGTTTTAAGGGGTCATCGCCTTGATTTAAATCGTAGACTAATAACAACAAATCGGCCTGCTCAATTTCTTTGATTGCACGACGAATGCCTTCTTTCTCGACTACATCTCCCGTTTCACGAAGACCCGCAGTATCCGTTAAGGTGATTGGTAAACCATTTAAGCTAATTTTTTCATGTAAAACATCACGAGTTGTACCAGCAATATCAGTCACAATTGCACGCTCAACACCAGCAAGTGCATTCAACAAGCTCGACTTACCTGCATTTGGTTTACCCGCAATAACAACCTGTAGACCTTCACGGAGTAATTGCCCTTGTCGTGCAGAGGTTTGAACAGCATGTACAGACTGCTGAACGTCTTCAAGTAAAGCTAAAATTTTGCCATCAGCCAAAAAATCAATTTCTTCTTCTGGAAAATCAATCGCAGCTTCTACGTGCAAACGTAAATGAATCAGTTTTTCTAAAACTGTATTAATTTTTGTTGAAAAAGCGCCTTGTAAAGAACGGACTGCCGAACGAGCCGCAGCTTGAGAGGTCGCATCAATCAAATCTGCAATTGCTTCAGCTTGTACCAAGTCCATTTTGCCATTTTCAAAAGCTCGCATGGAGAATTCCCCAGCTTTTGCAGCAATTGCCCCAAGCTCAAATAAACGGCCAAGTAAGGCATTTTGAATGACAGGGCCACCGTGGCCTTGCAGTTCTACAACATCTTCACCGGTAAAAGAATGTGGATTTGGAAAGCACAAGACAATGCCTTCATCCATAATACTTCCATCAGCATCATAAAACTTACGGAAACCCGCCATCCGAGCTTCAGGTAAGTTTTTTTGCGTCAGTTTTTGAGCAATATCATAGGCCTTAGGTCCCGATAAGCGAATCACGCCCACTCCACCACGCCCTGGTGGCGTTGCAATTGCGGCAATTGTGGTTTGACTATGCATATTATTCACCTAAAAACCTAAAATACAGCCAAAGAAAAATCCGCCTAAGATTACCATCTTAAGCGGATTGATTCAGCAAAAGTTCAAGGATTAAGATGCCGATTCAGCTTTACTGATACGACTTTTCTCAACGCTCTTGTTAATAAACCATTGCTGTAAGATTGTAATACTGTTGTTCACAATCCAGTACAACACAAGACCCGCAGGGAAGAACAACATAAATACCGTAAACATAATCGGCATAATGCGGAATACTTTCGCCTGCATTGGATCAGCTGGTTGCGGGTTCAACATTTGCTGAGCAAACATTGCCGCACCCATAATTAATGGCAAGATGAACCATGGGTCCATCGCAGACAAGTCTTGAATCCAGCCTAACCACGGTGCATGACGTAATTCCACACTTTCCATGAGTACCCAGTACAAAGCAAGGAAAATTGGCATTTGTAGCAATAACGGTAAACAACCAGAAAGCGGGTTAACTTGTTCACGTTTGTAAAGCGCCATCATTTCTTGCGAGAAGCGCATACGGTCTTCACCGAATTCTTCTTTCATGCGTTGCATTTCTGGTGCAATCACACGCATTTTCGCCATAGAACGATAACTTTTTGAAGATAAAGGCCATAAAATCATCTTCACCATAATAGTAAGTAAGATGATTGACCATCCCCAGTTGCCTACAATGCTATGGAAGAATTGAAGACCTAGGAACAATAACTTCGCAATTGGCCATAACCAACCATAGTCAACAGTCTGGTTTAAACCTACCGCTAAATCTTTTAATTCAGATTGTACTTTTGGACCTGAATAAAGCTTCGCATCGACTTCCATCGAAGTACCCGCCGGAACATTAATTACTGGCGAAGTAAAGCCAATAATATTCATATGATCCGCAGACTGACGAGATTCAAGTTTAGCGACATAAGGCTGACCATTTGCTTGAGTCAGTTTAAGGTTTCCTGGAATCCAAGCACTTACAAAGTAGTGCTGAACCATTGCAACCCAACCGCCTTTAGCTTCGGTATTGAGTTTTTCTTCAGAGAAATTCGCAAACTTAAGTTTGTTGTAGTGAGCATCTGGAGTACCCCATGCACCACCTAAGAACGTACCTAAAGTGAAAATACCCTGAGAAGACTTACCTGGATCTTCCGAATTATCACGTTTCAACTGTCCAAACATCTGACCTTGCCAGTTTTGTTGGCTACGGTTAACAACTTGATGTTTGACAACAATTGGATATTGACCTTGAGTAAATGTAAAAGTTTTAATAATTTCAACGCCTTCTGGTGTCTTAAACACCATAGGAACTGTTAAAACTTTCTCAGAATGTCCACTTTGATCTTGTACCCCTTTAGCATCAGCTAAAGTATATGATGTTTTTTCAACAGCATATAATGGGCGACCACCACGACTGCTATCTGGTCCATTCAAACCAATTAAGCCAGACTGAGCAACATAAGTACGCTTGGCATCATTTTCAAGCATAACAAATGGTTGATTACTGTCTTTGCTCTTGTCGTGAGAGAGTAATTCAATACGAACAATATCACCACCTTTTGGATTGATCCAAAGATGATAAAGGTCAGTTTGTACTGAAATAAGCTGTTGATTCACAGGTGCAGTTGCATCTGTGGTTTGTGACTGCGCAATATTTGCTTGTGGCACATCGGAAGCCACTGTTGCAGTTTTAGCATTTGGCAAATCAGCAGATACTTCATGTGAACTTACAGCCGCCGCTTGTTGTTGCGGTGCAGTTGCAGCATTTCCATAATCTTTTTGCCAAGCCAAAATGAGCAAATATGCGGTGACAAACATGGCCCCGAGAATTGCAAACCTGGCCCATTGTTGCATATCTATTACCCCAAATGGTTAGAGAGATTTTGCTTCATTAAACGATCACGAAAGGGTACAGCAACATGATGCGTTTGAGAATCTATTTGATGAAACGAAATAAAACGAATTGCTTTAGGCGGTACCGGATCGTATCCAGAGCCTCCCCACGGATGACAACGACAAATACGTTTAGAAGATAACCAAACGCCTTTGATTGCACCATGAGTTTGTAATGCTTCTAGCGCATATTGGGAACAAGTTGGGATATAACGACAACGGGGTCCAAGAAGCGGACTAATCGCAATTTGATACAGTCGAATGAACCAACGCAAAATACGAACCATTGGTCATCTCTTAATTCTGCGAGGTTGGGACAACTTTAGAATGTTTTTTCGCTAAGCGTTGTAATTTTTGCCAAGCAAAATCTAATTGTTGATATAGCTCAGCATTCGTAATCGTTTCTATACCAACTTTAGGCATCACAACAACATCTATGTCTGACCCAAATTTCGGCTGATGTAGACGAAAGCTCTCACGAGCAAGACGTTTTATTCGATTTCTTTCATGCGCACGACGCACTTTTTTCTTAGCAACAACAATACCCAAACGGCTGTTAGGCTGTTCGGTTAATTTTGCAAGAAATAAAAAATGGGGTTGATGCACTTTAAAAAGCGCACCATCAAATACACTTTTATAATCTGCAGCACAGCGTATACGAAGATCTGTGCTAAAACTGTAAAGTGCCATCACACCCAAGTCTGGTCAGCGTAACAGTATTAAACAGTTAAGCTATGACGACCTTTTGCACGACGACGAGCTAATACTTGACGACCAGCTTTAGTTGCCATACGAGCACGGAAACCATGAACGCGCTTACGCTTTAATTCAGATGGTTGGAAAGTACGTTTCATATCGAAACTCCCAAAAATGATCTTTCTATAAAGGTCCGCGATTTTATTGTGCAATGTTTACGCTGTCAATGAAAAACCGTGAAAGTTTTGTATTTAAGTCAAATTTTTAACTTTTTATCTTCTCTTTATATTTAGCCTATTTTTCTTATTTAAAAGTTATGCACAAAGTAATTGTTTATTTTTATTAAGACTTTTAAGATATACACTTCTTATTTACATACTTATCAACAAACCTTGATGTGAAGTTGGTTTTGATTTGGTATATTTGAATTTAAATTCATATTTTTTAGTTATCCACAATTTGGATCAGCCCTATTAAATAAATTTAAATTTTAAAATTTAAATTTATTCTTATTAGTGTGGACTTTTCTTGTGGATTTCACAGTTTTAAATTTAAAAAACATATATTTGAACTGTTGATAACTCTGTTTTTATTGTCTTTATGGATTGTGGATAAGTTTATGTGATAATTTATCCACAGGATGTACAAAAAGTTATTCACAATTGATTTTGAATTTAAATTTATTCACAAGAGATTTCTTTTTAGGCAAAATCAAACGAAATCGTCATGACAGATGTGGATAACTTGGGTAGAATGGCGACCCCTTCTCATCAGGAAGGGTTAATCTTTAAATGATTTGAATTTAAAACGCAGACATAGGGGATACACATGCTTTGGACAGACTGCTTAACTCGCTTGCGACAAGAGCTCTCTGATAACGTCTTTGCGATGTGGATTCGCCCTTTAGTAGCTGAAGAAGTAGAGGGGATACTACGTCTCTATGCTCCTAATCCTTATTGGACGCGTTATATTCAAGAGAATCATTTAGAGTTAATTTCTATATTGGCTGAACAATTGTCAGAAGGGCGGGTGCGTCAGGTTGAA
Source organism: Acinetobacter sp. FDAARGOS_559 (assembly GCF_003940475.1). Lineage (NCBI taxonomy): Bacteria > Pseudomonadati > Pseudomonadota > Gammaproteobacteria > Moraxellales > Moraxellaceae > Acinetobacter > Acinetobacter sp. FDAARGOS_559. The sequence goes on along the minus strand of NZ_RKJG01000005.1, from coordinate 2,379,095 downwards.
ATCTTGGTAGATTCTCGTCCTGGTAGTATTTTGTCCTCTAGTGAACAGCCTGCAACAACTACAGCAGCTTTACAAACTGCCCCTATACCTCAACCTGCTAAGGTTAAAAGAGAACCGGAACCTGTTGCTAATACTGCGGTTAGTTCTAAGAGTTCAAAAAAGAAACTATTAAATCCACAATTTACTTTTTCACTATTTGTTGAAGGCCGTTCTAACCAAATGGCAGCAGAAACCTGTAGAAAAGTATTAACACAGTTAGGTGCTTCTCAACATAACCCTTTGTTTTTATATGGCCCGACAGGTCTTGGTAAGACTCACTTAATGCAAGCAGTTGGTAATGCCTTACTGCAAGCGAAGCCGAATGCAAGAGTCATGTATATGACTTCAGAAAGTTTTGTACAAGATTTTGTGAGCTCATTACAAAAAGGAAAGGTAGAAGAGTTTAAGAAAAATTGCCGTTCTTTAGACTTGTTATTAGTAGATGATATTCATCTTTTGGCAGGAAAAGAAGCAAGCCTCGTTGAATTCTTCTATACATTTAATGCCTTACTTGATGAATCCAAACAAATTATTTTAACGTCAGATCGATATCCTAAAGAATTAACAGAACTTGATCCTCGTTTGGTTTCTCGTTTTTCCTGGGGGCTATCAGTAGGTGTTGAACCACCTGATATTGAAACTCGAATCGAAATTCTGCTTAAAAAAGCTGAAAATAGTGGCGTTGATTTACCTAGAAACTGTGCGTTGTTTATTGCCCAACAAGTCGTGGCGAACGTACGTGAACTTGAGGGCGCACTGAATAAAGTTGTCGCAATTTCACGTTTTAAAGGTGCTCCAATTGACCTTGATGTCGTACGGGAATCTTTAAAAGATGTTTTAGCGATCCGTGCTCGTACAATTAGTGTAGAAAATATCCAGCGTGTAGTGAGTGAATATTTCCGAATTCCATTAAAAGAGCTGGTAGGTCCAAAGCGTACCCGAATTTATGCTCGACCACGTCAGTTGGCGATGGGGCTTGCCCGTGAATTAACGGGAGATAGTTTTCCTGAAATTGGAATGGCTTTTGGTGGGCGTGATCACAGTACAGTGATGCATGCTTGTGAAAAAGTCGTCAGTTTACGGGAAGAAGACCCAATCTTTGATGAAGATTATAAGAACTTATTACGTTTGCTTCAAAGTTAATGAAATAATAAGACGTTGTTGCAAAGTCTACGTAAGTGCAGCATAGTACACAGCTAAAAAATGAAATGTTTGCTCCAAGTTGCTAGAGGAATGAATCGTGCGTTTGAAAATCGCTAAAGAAAGTTTACTCAATGTTTTATCGCATGTGGTCGGTGCGGTAGAACGTCGTCATACCTTGAATATTCTTTCAAACGTCAAAATTCAGACTAATGCTCAAGCGCTCACTATTACGGGTTCCGATTTAGAAGTTGAACTCGTAGCGAGCACCGCTTTATCAGAAGGGGCGTGCCTTGAGGCAGGCGAGACAACTGTTCCTGCTCGTAAATTGATGGAAATTTGTAAATCTTTGCCTACAGCTGCATTGATTGATTTACAAATTACTGAAGATCAAAGATGTATTTTAAAATCTGGTAATAGCCGTTTTGTGCTAGGTACACTACCGGCTGAAGATTATCCATTGTTAACCACTGAGAATAGCCAGGGTACGCAAGTACAGGTGACTCAACGTGAATTAAAGCGTTTATTTGAAAAAACTGCTTTTGCAATGGCTGTACAAGATGTACGTTTTTACCTCACTGGTACTTTATTAGAAATTGATGAAAATCAATTGCGTGCAGTAACAACTGATGGTCACCGTTTAGCACTTTGTGAAATTTTGGCTTCCTCTACTTCATCTCAGTTGGTACAAGCGATTGTGCCTCGTAAAGCTGTGGGCGAATTGCAACGTTTACTCAGCATTGAAGATGAACAGCTCACTTTGCTTATTGGCCGTGAATTATTAAATGTAACGATTAATACGCCAAGCCGTGATAAAGAACAAGGTGATATTACGGTTCGTTTTACAACTAAATTAATTGATGGGAAATTCCCTGATTATCGCCGTGTTATTCCACGTGGTGGTGATAAACATGTTTTGATTGGTCATGACGTATTTAAACAATCATTACAACGTGTAGCAATTTTAAGTAATGAAAAATTGCGTGGTGTTTTCCTAAACTTCAATCAGGATTCTTTACAGCTTCGTGCAAATAACCCTGAACAAGATGAAGCAATTGAAGATTTAGCGATCCAATATCAAAGTGCCCCATTAGAAATGTCATTTAATGCTCAATACCTACTCGATGTGTTGGGTGTATTAGATGGTGATGATGTAAATATGAGCATGACTGAGGCGAATCAGTCTGTATTGGTTCAAGATCCGGCTCATCCTGACCAGACCTATGTAGTTATGCCGATGCGTGTTTAATCTGGTTTAACTATATGCATCTTACGCGCTTAAATATTGAACGTGTGCGTAATTTAAAAACGGTTGCACTCCATGGGTTGCAACCGTTTAATGTCTTTTATGGCGCAAACGGTTCGGGTAAAACATCAATTTTAGAAGCGATCCATTTGCTTGCAACAGGTCGCTCATTCCGTACACATATACCCAAAAATTATATTCAATATGAAGCTGACGACGCGATTGTATTTGCTCAGTCAGCGACTGAAAAAATTGGTATGCAGAAACTCGCTTCTGGTGAGCAACTCATGAAAGTGAATGGCGATACCGTTGCGACTCAAGGTCAGCTCGCAAAGTTACTTCCTTTACAGCATATTGATCCACAAAGTACGGATATTATTGATCATGGTGCCAAGCCAAGAAGACAACTTTTAGATTGGCTTATGTTCCACGTGGAACCTGAATTTTATTTTGCGTGGCAATATTACTCTCGTGCGCTAAAGCAGCGTAATACCTTACTCAAAACACGGCGTAATCTTTCATTAGCTGATTTAGAACCGTGGAACAAAATGTTGAGTGATTATGGCGAGATTTTGCACTCACAGCGTTTAAGTATTGTCGAGCAATGGAATGTTTATTTCCAAAATGACTTAAGCCAATTACTCCCTGATTTGGAGATTGAACTGGAATATAGCCCAGGTTTTCATACAGAGCAGGGGCTTATGCAAGACTTGTTGAATCAGCATCAAAAAGACATCGAGAGACGTTATACCGAGTATGGTCCGCATCGGGCAGATTTGCGCTTAAAAACGCCATTTGGACATGCTGATGATGTTTTATCAAGAGGTCAGAAAAAACTCTTGATTATTGCCTTAAAACTGTCACAAATTGCAATGTTGCATGCGAGTAATAAGGAAACTGTGGTATTATTAGATGATCTGACAGCAGAATTAGACTTAACCGCACAACAACGTTTAATTGAACGATTAAGCCAACTTGGTAGCCAGGTTTTTATGACAACTTTAGATCATGCATCGGTAAAAAAACATTTACATGATCTGTCTATTTCATATCAATTATTCAGTGTTGAATCCGGTCAAGTTAGTCTTGCTGCACCATAATTTTTTGATGTTACCCATCTTTGAATAAACCTATATTTGCTAGGGAGAAACCATGAGTTCAGAGTCTCAATCAGCCTCTCAAACAGAACAAACCAATGAAAAGGCTTATGATTCCTCTAGTATTAAAGTATTACGTGGATTAGATGCAGTTCGTAAACGTCCGGGTATGTATATTGGGGATACAGACGACGGTACCGGTTTACACCATATGGTGTTTGAGGTTGTCGATAATGCAATCGACGAAGCTTTAGCTGGCCACTGCGATGAAATTATTGTCACGATTCACGAGGATGAATCGGTCAGTGTTTCAGATAATGGCCGCGGTATTCCGACCGATATTCACCCTGAAGAAGGGGTTTCTGCTGCAGAAGTAATTTTAACGATTCTGCATGCAGGCGGTAAGTTTGACGATAATAGCTATAAAGTTTCAGGTGGCTTACACGGCGTAGGTGTTTCGGTTGTTAACGCACTTTCAAGTAAATTGCATCTAACAATTTACCGTGCTGGTCAAATCCATGAGCAAGAATATCATCATGGCGATCCGCAATATCCATTGCGTGTGATTGGTGAAACGGATAATACCGGAACAACTGTACGTTTTTGGCCAAGTGCAGAAACATTCAGTCAAACCATTTTTAATGTTGAAATTCTAGCACGCCGTTTACGTGAGCTTTCTTTCTTGAATGCTGGTGTACGTATCGTTTTACGTGATGAACGTATTAACCTTGAGCATGTGTATGACTATGAAGGCGGTTTATCTGAGTTTGTAAAATACATCAACGAAGGTAAAAACCATCTCAACGAAATCTTCCATTTCACAGCCGATGCTGACAACGGCATTGCTGTAGAAGTTGCATTGCAATGGAACGATAGTTACCAAGAAAATGTTCGCTGTTTCACAAACAACATTCCACAAAAAGATGGTGGTACGCACTTAGCAGGTTTCCGCGCAGCTTTAACACGTGGCTTAAACCAGTATCTTGAAAATGAAAATATTCTCAAGAAAGAAAAAGTGAATGTGACTGGTGATGATGCGCGTGAAGGTTTAACAGCTATCATTTCCGTTAAGGTTCCTGATCCGAAATTCTCGTCTCAGACAAAAGAAAAATTGGTATCAAGTGAGGTAAAACCAGCGGTAGAGCAAGCAATGAACAAAGAGTTCTCTGCTTACTTACTTGAGAATCCACAAGCTGCAAAATCAATTGCAGGCAAGATTATTGATGCTGCACGCGCACGTGATGCTGCACGTAAAGCACGTGAAATGACACGCCGTAAGAGTGCATTAGATATTGCAGGTTTGCCTGGTAAATTGGCTGACTGTCAGGAAAAAGACCCAGCGCTTTCTGAATTGTATCTTGTCGAGGGTGACTCTGCGGGTGGTAGTGCCAAACAAGGCCGTAACCGTAAAATGCAGGCTATTCTACCTTTAAAAGGTAAGATCCTGAACGTTGAGCGTGCGCGCTTTGACAAAATGATCTCTAGTCAGGAAGTGGGTACATTAATTACCGCACTTGGCTGTGGTATTGGCCGTGAAGAATATAACCCTGACAAGCTCCGTTATCATAAAATTATTATTATGACCGATGCCGATGTCGATGGTTCGCACATCCGTACATTGTTATTAACATTCTTCTTCCGTCAAATGCCGGAGTTGGTGGAACGTGGTCATATTTATATTGCACAGCCACCTTTGTATAAGCTCAAAAAAGGTAAGCAAGAGCAATATATTAAAGATAACGACGCATTAGAAACTTACTTGATTTCAAATGCGATTGATGAGCTTGCTTTACATATTAGTGCTGATGCGCCTGCAATTACAGGTGAAGCGCTGGCAAAAGTAATTCAAGACTATCAAGTTTCACAAAAGAGCTTACAACGCTTAACGTTACGTTATCCAGCAAGCTTACTGGATGCATTACTCGAAGTTGACGCATTTAAAGCAGATCAGAACCATGATCAAGCTTATGTACAACAATGGGCAGATCAAGTACGTGAAGCTGTAGAGAAGTTGCAACCTAGCTTACGTCCGGAAATTACGCTTGAAACATTTGAACGTGAGAATGCTCAAGGCGAGAAATCTGCGCATTATTGGCCGCGTGTAACTGTATATGTTCATAACTTGCCACATGCTTACTTACTTGACGCAGGTTTATTGAATTCTGCGGAATATGCTCGTTTATTGAAGAACTCGAAGAGTTGGTTCAAGTTAATTGAAGATGGCGCATACTTACAAAAAGGTGATCGTCGTATTCAAGTCGCTAATTTCCATCAGGTATGGCAGCACATTCTGCAAGATTCACGCCGTGGAATGATGATCCAGCGCTATAAAGGACTGGGCGAGATGAATGCTGAGCAGCTTTGGGAAACCACAATGGACCCTGAAAACCGTAATATGTTACAGGTGACTATTGATGATGCAATTGAAGCTGATCGCATGTTCTCATGCTTAATGGGCGATGATGTTGAACCACGTCGTGCCTTTATTGAAGAAAATGCATTAAATGCGGATATTGATGCTTAATTGATAGCAAGATTCTAAATCAGTCTAGGGAGAGAAGATGATGAGTCAAAAAATTCTAGCAAGTATGCTGATTTCATGTGCGGCTTTAGTGAGTCATTCTGCATTTGCAGCAGACTTGGAAGCCGACATGAAAACTTTAGCGAAGAGCACTAAAGCCTTTGCTGAAGCAAAAGATATCGATAACGCTAAACAGCAGCTTGTGATTATGCGTCAGGCAGCATTATCTTCAAAATTATCTTTACCTCATAAGTTGGAAGGTTTACCCCCTGAAAATGTACAGGTAAAAGAGTACCAAGCGGGTTTAGATCAGTTGGTTGCTGAAATTGATCGGGTTACGGTTTTTGTTGATAAGGGACAATTGGACCAAGCCAAAGCTGAAGCAATTAATCTGGTAAATATTCGTAATGAAAACCACAAAAAGTTTAGATAAAGTTACTTTGATCTAAATCAAATAAAGGGAATGATTAATTCATTCCCTTTATTTTTAGCTATATAAATTTATTTAACCAAACTTATTAATTTTCAACAAAATCTGTAACTTGAATGAGTGCATGGCCAAATAGGTAGCCAGCCGTTAAAAGGATGCAGATCCACAAAATAGCTCCTGCCACATTGTAAATCAAAAATTTTCCATAGCTCATATTGCTTGAGCCGGCAGCGAGGGGTGCAAAAGAACGTGCGAAAGGAATAAAACGTGCTAAAAGAATAGTTTTACCGCCATGTTGCAAGAAATAGCGGTTCGTTTTATTCAAATATTCTTTTTTAATAAAACGTGATTTTGCTTCAAAAATACGGTTTCCAAAATGGCGGCCAATAGAATAATTGACGATATAGCCTAATGTTGCTGCAACGGTGAGCAGAGTAATCATATAACCAAGATGCATCAGTTCAACCACCGAGCACAGTGCACCTACAGTTAAAAGTAAGCTATCTCCAGGTAAAAAGAACATAAACACAAAAGCGGTTTCAGAAAAAATAATCAAAAAGAGTATGGCATAAACCCATGCACCATACTCCTGAATCAAAATAGGTAAAAATTGTTCAAAATTAGTAATAAAATCAATAAAATTCATTCAGTTTGTCTGATCCCGAATTAAATACCTACTCAAGAAGGGTAAAAACGAAGTTACAGAATTTAGTTAAATTATCTGTGTATGGCAACCCTTAAGATGTAGCTTAAGTTTTATATGTTATCAAATTTGAATCTATCTCAAAAATTTAACAGCTGAATGAAACTTTATTAGAGATCGTTCATATTTTTATAAGCTAATAAAAATAAAAGCCAGTACAGATACTTAAATATACGAGTACTGGCCAAGATATTTAGTTTTCAAATGAGGCTTCCATTTCCTCAAGTTCCATCATGAGTTCTAAGAGTTGCTCTTCATATTGTTCAAGCTTAGCTTTGAGTTCAGTTTGCTCATTCATTAGTTTAAGCAAATCGTCCTTACGATTAGCTTCATATAGTGAAGTATCTGCTAAAGCTTCTTCGATTTCAGCAAGACGTGGCTGAAGCTTTTCAATTTGAGATTCAACCTTTTCAATATTTTTACGGATTGGTCGAGTTTGTTCACGACGGCGAGCTGCTTCTTTACGCTGTGCCTCTTTATCGACTTTAGCGGGAGCTGGAGCGGCAGAAGATGAATTATTTTGTGCTACAGCAGTCTGAGCATTGATTTGTTGCTGGCGTGCTTCACGTAGCCATTTAGCATAATCCTGCAAATCACCTTCAAACTCGGTACATTTGCCACCGTGTACTAAAAGAAGCTCATCACATACACTTGCAATAAGTTGACGTTCGTGAGAAACCAGAACAACTGCACCCTCAAAATCTTGTAAGGCCATACTAAGCGCATGACGCATATCAAGGTCTAAGTGGTTCGTTGGTTCATCCAGAATTAAAACATTTGGGCGCTGCCATACAATGAGTGCTAAGGCCAAACGAGCGCGCTCACCCCCAGAGAAGCTTTCACATGGAGTATCCATGCGTTCGCCACTAAAGCCAAAACTACCTAAAAAAGAACGTAATGTTGCTTCACTAATTTGTTTATCGGCTATCCGAGCGAGTTGAAGCATTGGGCTGGCTTGACCATCTAAAGCGTCCATTTGGTGCTGTGCAAAGTAACCAATGTTAAGTAGCTCGGAAGCTTTACGTTCACCTGCCAGTAATGGTAAATCGCCCACCAAGCTTTTAATCAATGTTGATTTACCCGCACCATTCATACCAAGCAGACCAATACGCGAGTTTGGCGTAATTTGAAGTTTAATTTTTTCAGCAATTTTTTTATCGCCATAACCTATGCTGGCATTTTCTAGGGTCAGCAACGGTGAACTCATTTTGGTAGGTTCACGGAAACTAAAAGTAAACGGTGTATCTACATGAGCAGGTGCAAGTTGCTGCATGCGTTCAAGTTGCTTAATACGACTTTGTGCCTGACGAGCTTTAGTGGCTTTAGCCTTAAAGCGATCAATGAACTTTTGTAAATGAGCACGGGCTTCTTGCTGTTTTTCAAAAGCTTGTTGTTGTTGTGCTAAACGTTCACTTCGAGTGGTCTCAAATGTGGAGTAGTTACCCGTGTAAAGAGTAAGTTCCTGATTCTCAATATGAAGAATATGGTCTGTAATTGCATCTAAGAAATCTCGGTCATGCGATATTAAAATGAGGGTGCCCTCATAAGCTTTGAGCCAATCTTCTAACCATAAAATTGCGTCTAGGTCTAAGTGGTTAGTTGGCTCATCCAATAAGAGTAAGTCAGAACGACTCATCAATGTACGCGCCAAATTCAGACGCATACGCCATCCACCAGAAAAACTAGCAACGTTTAAACGTAATTGATGTTCTAGAAACCCTAAGCCAGCCATCAGCTGAGCTGCTTTAGATGGCGCAGAATAACCATGAATTTCATCAAAACGGCCATGTAATTTAGCTAAATCCGAGTCTGTTAATTGTTCTGGTTGAGCAAGTTTATTTTGAATATCCCAATATTCTTCATCACCAGAAAGGACAAAGTCGATAGCAGGCATGTCTAGGGCTTTAACTTCTTGCGCCATATGGGCCACAGTCCATACAGAAGGACGAGTAAGCGAGCCTTCATCTGCTCCTAAGCTACCGAGTAATGCCGCAAATAGTGTTGATTTACCTGCACCATTGACCCCAGTCAGACCAATCTTCCAACCTGGGTGTAATTGCATAGACGCTTTTTGAAATAGAACACGTCCACCGCGGCGTAAAGAAACTTGGTCAAATTGAATCATCTTGTCTTATCGAGGTGAGTTAGGGATGCTGTATTTTAAAGAGAACTGATCATGAAGACAAAACTTTCGGAGTTTTAGTTTATAAATACTGAGATTGCATGGTTTCACTGATTCCGATTAAAGCTATTCGTCTGAAAATATCTAAATTTTGAGCAAGATAGGCCACATTTAGAAAAATATGGCTAAAATAAAAACAATTTAAAACTTGGTTGATAAATGAGCTACTAATAAAACCAGACTAAGGAAAGTCAAATGAAAAAAAGATTGGGGATAGTAAGTGCAGTCATTTGCTGTGCTATGGGGACAACACACGCGGGGCAAAACGTATGTGTATTCGATTTATTGGGTAAATCAGGTGAATCCTACAAAATGATGGAAGAATGGGCTCTTGCGGCAAAAAGTTGGCAAGCGGACATTACATTAATTCCATTTCAAGATGAAGCTCTAGTAGATCGTAGGCTGCGTGAGGGTAAATGCGATGCAGCTTATATGACTTCAATGCGAGCACGAAACTACAATAAATTTGCAGGCTCGATTGATGCGATTGGGGGCGTGACAAGTAATGCTATTGCTCAAAAGGCAATTAGTTACGTTTTAGATCAACGTAATAAACATCGCATGCTAACCACACAAAATGGAACAAACTATGAGGTGGTTGGAATTGTCCAGATTGGACTAGCATACTTATTTGTAAGAGATAGAAACCTCAACTCAATTGAGAAAGTACGTGGGACTAAGTTTGCTATTTTGCAATATGACGCAGCCCAGAAAATTATGGTTGAAAGTGTAGGTGCCCAGCCTATTCCTTCTGAGATTACCGATTTTGTGAAAAAGTTTAATAGTGGCCAAGTCGAGGCAATTGCTGCACCTGCTTATGCTTATAAACCGTTAGAAATTGGTAAGGGAATTGGAGCAAATGGAGCCATGTTTACTTTTCCTGTGGTGAACGTCACAGGGGATTTAATTGCAAGAAGTGATAAGTTTCCGGCCAATTTTGGAATGAAGTCTCGTGAATGGTTTATTAAACAGTTGCCACAGAACTTCGCAATGGTAAAACGGTTAGAAACCGGGATTCCTCCTAAAATTAAATTAAATTTTTCAGCCGAAGATAAATTGAAATATCAGAAAATATTACGTGGAGGTCGCCTTGGCTTAACAAAACAAGGTGTATATGACGCGACAATGATGAGTGTACTCAAGCGCGCACGATGCACCATTGAACGGACAAATTTTGAATGTACGCTTACTGGAGAGTAGTTTGTTTTTTAATCACAAAAACCCTACAGATATTTCAAAGCTGAATATGGGTATGAAAATTGTGAATATAAAAAATAACTTACGGAAAATTAGCGATTTTTCATTTTAATAAATAATTTAAATCGAACAAACAATGGTTCAATGAGATAAAAATATTTGAGTAAAAGCTCTATTTTTTTCTAAAAAACATGATTAATATCTGTGTTTGAAAGGAAACTTCAAACAAAAAATCTGTTCCGTGGAAGGATGAAGAAAATGAAAAAAATCGTACTTGCTATGGCTGCCGCTTCTGTTGTTGGTTTTTCTGCTTCAGCGCAAGCAGCGAGTACCGTGTGTGTATTCGACCTCTTAGGAAAAGCAGGCGACTCATATAAAATGATGGAAGAATGGGCTCTAGCTGCAAAAGGCTGGGGTACTGAAATTAACTTAGTTCCTCGTCAGGACGAGGCTGTTGCAGATAATGATTTTAAAGCTGGTAAATGTGATGCCGTAGCAATGACAGCTATGCGCGCTCGCCAATATAACAAATTTGCCGGATCAATCGACTCACTTGGCGGCGTTCCTAATAACCAAATTGCTCAACGTGCTATTACTTATGTATTAGATGCACGTAATGCTGCAAAAATGACAACTAACCTTGGCGGTAAAAAATACGAAGTTGCTGGTATCTCTCCGTTAGGTTCAGCGTTCATTTTCGTACGTGATAAAAACATCAACTCAGTTGAAAAAGCTGCTGGTAAAAAATTCGCCGTATTAGGTTATGACGATGCACAAAAAATTATGGTGCAGCGCGTAGGTGCTCAGGCAGTTCTTTCTGATATTTCAAACTTTGCTGCTAAATTTAATAATGGTCAGGTAGATATGGTAGGTGCGCCTGCTTATGCATACAAACCATTAGAATTGAATAAAGGTTTGGGCGCAAACGGTGTAATGTGGAACTTCCCGGTATTACATGTAACGGCTGATTTAGTATTGCGTGCTGATAAATTCCCAGCAGGCTTTGGTCAAAAGTCTCGTGATTGGTTCGTAAAACAATTACCAAAAAGCTTTGCAATGATTAACCGTTTAGAAGCACAAATTCCAGGTAAATACAAAATGAACCTAAGTGCTGAAGACAAACTGAAATATCAAAAAATGTTACGTGATGGCCGTATGGATTTAACTAAACGCGGTATTTACGATGCAGGTATGATGTCTGTATTGAAAAAAGCACGTTGTTCTGTAGACAAAGCTAACTTTGAATGTTCAATGCCTGGTGAATAATTCATGTTGAACTTAAAAGCCTAGATTTATTCTAGGCTTTTTTGCTTTCTAAAGGCTGTCAATTCAGCCATTGTGATTCATTAAAAAGACGCTAATCTAAATTGAGGATAAAACTTCATCTGGATATATGAAGATATTAGAAAATAGAACAAGGAAGTGAGTCATTAAAAGAGCTAAGGGAATTTAACTCGTTATTTTTTATTGAGCTCGGATAAACAGAATTGATCATAACAATATCTAAAATGTGAATCTTAGATGAAGCGTATCTCATGAGAATCATGCCAACCAGCGTGAAATTTCTTGATGCCAAAAACAAAAAATTTACAAGGAAAGGAAAAGAATATGCGATTTTCCAAAACGCTTTTACTTGCGATGGGACTCACAACAATTTCATTTGCAGCCGAGGCCAAACAAACCATATGTGTTTTTGATTTTGTTGGTAAAAATGGCGATGTCTATGCACTCATGAAGGACTATCAGCTTGCAGCGAAAAACTGGGGAGCTGATATCGAACTAAAAGTAAACCAGAATGAAGCAGTGATTGCTGAAGATTTTAAAGCGGGCAAATGTGATGGTATTAGTGTATCAGGCATGCGTGGACGTCAATTCAACTCATTTACGGGATCATTAGATGCAATTGGCGCGATTCCAGATCTCAAACTTGCTGTTAAAGTCATGCAAGGTTTAGCAAGCCAAACCTTTAGTAAATATATGGTCAATGGCCGCTATGAGGTAGTAGGTGTTATTCCGGTAGGAGATGCTTACCTTTTAGTAAACGACCGTAGTATTAATACCGTAGCGAAAGCTGCGGGTAAAAAAATCGCCGTATTAGACTACGATGAAGCACAAAAAATCATGGTTCAGCAGGTGGGTGCGCAGGCTGTGAGTGCAGATGTAACTAATTTCGGGGCCAAATTTAACAATCATCAGGTCGATATTATTGGTGCGCCAGCAGCAGCTTTTAAACCTTTAGAGTTACAAAAAGGCTTAGGTACAAAAGGGGCAATTGTAAACTATCCAATTTTACAGGTGACCGGAAATATTATTATTCGTCCAGACAAATTCCCAGCTGGTTTTGGTCAGAAATCTAGAGAGTGGGTGGCTGGTCAGTTACCGCGTGCTTTTACTATCTTGGGTAAAATGAAAGCGGATATTCCGCAAAAATATTGGATGGAAGTACCAGCTGCCGATAAACCGGGTTATCAAAAGCTCATGCGTGAATCACGAATTAATCTTACAAAACGCGGTGTTTATGATAAACGGATGATGAAACTATTATGGCAATTCCGTTGTAAGCAAGACGCGAAAAACTTTGAATGTGGCTTACAAGATGAGAATTACAAATAATCTTGATAAAAATACTCAAGATTCGCTTTAAACTTCGAAGACAGACCCTATATTGATTATGCTATACTCAATATAGGGTCTTTTTTATTTTGAAAGGCACAGCAAAATCCGAGGAACAATCATCATGAATGCCCAAGCTCTAGTTTTGACAGATAATGCTGCCAATAAGGTACGCCAACTCCGTGATAGTGAAGGGAATGACGATCTCATGTTACGTGTATATGTAACCGGAGGCGGGTGTTCAGGGTTTTCATACGGCTTCAATTTCGCCGAAAGCGTAAATGAAGATGATGCTGAATTTGTAAATGGCGATGTAAAGATGCTGGTTGACTCACTCAGCTATCAATATTTAGTTGGCTCAGTGGTTGATTATGTTGAAGGCCTTGAAGGTTCACGCTTTATTGTGCAGAACCCGAATGCGACAACAACCTGTGGTTGTGGTTCTTCATTCTCAATTTAAAAAGAATTTTAAATAAAAAACCTCTCATTATAGAGAGGTTTTTTATTTATAAGATTATGCTTGATCATGTATAGATTCTAAAAAGCACTGTACGAGTTCAGGTGCATTTTGATAAGGAATCCAATGAGAGGCATCCATAAAAATAGCCTTATAATTATTTTTAAAATAACCTGAATTTAACATGGCACTTTTTTCTGTTACTGCAATATCATGCTTACCCCAAATAAAAAGAGTGGGAACGTCTATTGCTTTAAAAAGATTTTCAGGCTTTTCCCAAAAAAAGCCACGATACCAGTTTAATGCCGTAGTTAGCCTATTTTCTTTTATAAATTCAGTTTCGAATATTTCAATTTGCTGTTCGGTCATGCCAGATGATTTAAGAAATTTTCTTGCTACTTTAGGCATTTTCTTAAATAAAAGTTCGGGCAAAATAGGAAGCTGAAAAACTGCAAAATAATAAGATTTTAGTAGTTGATTGCTACTTAAGCAGGCTTTTAAAAAAGCAGCTTGATGGGGTACGGAAACTAAAGTGAGATGTTGAATATACTGCGGATACTTCATAGCTACACTAGACGCAATTACAGAACCCCAATCGTGCCCAATTAAATAAACTGGTTGACCAAGTCCCTTAATAAAAACTGCGACATCTTCAGTTAGTTCACTTAAAGCGTAATGAAAGCGGCTTTGTGGTCTAGCATTTAGACTATAACCACGTTGATGGATCGCAAATGTTCTAAATTGATGCTCATGCAATAATTCCGAAGTCTGCTCCCAACTATGGGCAGTTTCTGGAAAGCCATGCAATAAAACCACGAGAGGGCCATCTATAGGGCCTGAATCAATGACATTGAATGCCCAAGCCCCACGTGTGTATTGATGAATACGTTTGGTCAGATCCATAACAACATGCCTTACTTATTTTTGTTGGCATTTATCATGAATTTTTATGACCAATTTAATAACAGCATTTCGGGTCAGGAAATGTGTTATGAGGTCGAATCTATCTAATTAAATCGAATAAGTAGCTTTATACCGCCGTGATCGTGCCTAAGATTCTAAAATCTGAAGCTCCTGTTACCGCAGGTAAATTACCACTTAAACCGTCCACAAAACGCATTGCTAACCATGCAAATGCTGTAGCCTCAACCCAAGTAGGGGAGAGTCCTAAAACATCAGTGGTTTGAACTGACCAATTGTGCTTACGTAAGCGCCAACGTAATTGTTCTAATAAATAAGAGTTATAAGCTCCACCTCCACATACATAAACTTCACCTGTTTCCATATTAGAACGATAGATCGCTTTTTGAATGGCACGTACAGTAAGTTTTAATAAGGTGGCTTGGATATTTTCAGGTGTATCTTCTAACTCATCGTAAGTTAAATCATTACGCCAATCGATTAACTGATCATCTAGCCAATCAATATTGAAATCTTCACGTCCCGTACTTTTAGGTGGCTCTTTAGAAAAATACTCATGAGCATAAAGACGGTCGAGTAACGAACGAATAGGATGACCGTAAGCCGCCCAATCGCCATTTTCATCGTATGGATGGCCTGTATGGCGATGACACCATGCATCCATCAAAATATTCGCAGGTCCCGTATCAAAACCAAAAACGCCGTCCGGATTGTTAGCTGGCAGCATACTTACATTGGCAATACCGCCTAAATTCAAAATCACCCGATGAATACTTGGATGTTGAAATAATGCCTGATGAAATGCAGGCACTAATGGAGCGCCTTGACCACCTGCTGCCATATCTCTACGACGGAAATCTGAAACAACCGGAATTTGAGTGATCTCAGTAATAATGTTTGGATCGCCAATTTGTAGCGTAAAACCATGCTCTGGACGATGACGAATGGTTTGTCCATGCGACCCAATCGCTTTAATTTGACTACGATCTAATTGGTGCTTTTCAATAAGAGAATTAATCCCGTGACCAATCATTTTGGCTAGAGCAACATCAGCTTTACCCATGCGGTCAATTTCATTGTCATCGGGTAAAGTTAATGCCATAAGCTCATCACGTAACTCGGGTTCGAATGGAACTGTAAGTGTGGCATGAAGCTGTAGTGGCTCAAATGAAGCCGCAACAATATCCACACCATCCATACTAGTGCCAGTCATTACGCCGATATAGATTGCGCTCATATGCAACTTCCCCTGCAAGACGCTGAAAAAATGTTAGTATATCGCACAAATTGAATAACTGATGTGTTTAGGTTTTGTGATGTCAAATTTCTTGCCCGCCGAAGAACAGCTTGCCCTCATCCAACGAGGCACGCACGAAATTATTTCAGAAGAAGATTTACTGAAAAAGCTTAAAGAGAATCGTCCTCTTAAAATTAAAGCTGGTTTTGACCCTACGGCACCAGATTTACATTTAGGGCATACGGTTCTTATTAACAAACTAAAAACGTTTCAAGATTTGGGTCATGAAGTTACTTTCTTGATTGGTGACTACACAGCGATGATTGGTGACCCAACGGGGAAAAGTGCAACTCGTCCGCCGTTATCACGCGAACAAGTTGAAGCTAACGCTAAAACTTATCAAGAACAAGTTTTCAAAATTTTAGATCCGAATAAAACAAAAGTACGTTTTAACTCAGAGTGGTTTAATCAAAAGTCTGCTGCGGATCTTATTCAGTTGGCAAGCCAGCAAACAGTATCACGTATGTTAGAGCGTGATGACTTCACTAAGCGTTATAACAACCATCAGCCAATTGCGATTCATGAGTTCTTATATCCTTTAGTTCAAGGCTATGACTCTATCGCACTTGAAGCAGACGTTGAGTTAGGTGGTACAGACCAAACCTTTAACTTACTTATGGGCCGTACGTTACAAAGCCGTTATGGCCAAGAATCACAAGTGTGTATCACCGTACCAATTCTAGAAGGTTTAGATGGCGTAAATAAAATGTCTAAATCTTTAGGTAACTATATTGGTGTTTTTGATGCGCCAGGTGCAATGTACCAAAAAGTATTATCAATGCCTGACTCTTTAATCGAACGTTATTTCGATTTATTAAGTTTTAAATCTCTAGATGAGATCAAAGCTTTATTAGATGAAATCGCGGCTGGTCGTAATCCACAAGAAGTAAAACGTATTCTTGCACTCGAGTTGGTTGAACGCTTCCATGATGCTGAAGCAGCTGCTAATGCTCATAAGAGTGCTGGTAACCGTATTACAGAAGGTGAAGTGCCGGCAGATACTCCTGAAGTAACTATTTCACGTGGTGAGTTTGGTGGTGAAATCTTTATTGCCACGATTCTTCGCGTAGCAGGATTAAATCCAAATGCAGCAGCTGCAAAAGATGCTGTTGCACGCGGTGCAGTAAAAGTAGACTGGAATGTAGTAGATGCAAGTTTCTCTGTAAAAGAAAACGGGACTTTTATTATTCAGTCTGGGAAAAAAGCAATTGCACGTGTAACTTTCACTGACTAAAAGTTATGTAGTGATAGAAAAGCAGGAGTAATCCTGCTTTTTTTATTTCAGAACTATAAAACCAATTAAGCGTTCCACGTGGAACCATCTAAGTATTATTAAGAATAAAATAAATTAAAAAATAAAAATAAATATAAAGTAGGGTAGAGTATTTGCTCTAATATTTCTTTGGATTCTTTGGATTCTTTGGATTCTTTGGATTCTTTGGATTCTTTGGATTCTTTGGATTCTTTGGATTCTTTGGATTCTTTGGATTCTTTGGATTCTTTGGATTCTTTGGATTCTTTGGATTCTTTGGATTCTTTGGATTCTTTGGATTCTTTGGATTCTTTGGATTCTTTGGATTCTTTGGATTCTTTGGAATAAAAAAGCTTATAGAGGAATAAAAACTATATAAAAAACTCCCTAACTCCAAAATGATTATATAGCTAAAGATAAAAACAAATAAAAAATAGCAAAAATGCCTAAAAAAAAGCCATATATATCACTTTTTTCGCAAAATAGTAGAAAAAAACGGCACTCAAATGAAAAAGGGATAAATACCCCTTGCAAAGGGAATGAGATGGTCTATAATGCACATCCATCGGCGGTGATGCAGATAGAAACTTGTTGAAAAACAGTTACTTGTGATTAGATTGGTTGCTTTAAGCGATGAGTTTGATGGTAAGTTGGTTTAGAGACTAAGTTTTAAAAATATCGAAATTACCTGTTGACTTTTAAGAGATTAAGAGTAATATAGCCGACCTAGCTTGCTGGTGACGAACCAGTAAGAAGATCATTAAGAGAATTGAAGAACAACTTGTGTGGATTTTTACTGATTGATTAATCGAAATAATTTTCATTGATTGATTGGTTTAAATTACTCGAAGTTTATTTGAGCGAAATTTAAGTCAGTAATTGATGAGCCAGAATTGGTACCTTGTCTATAAATAAGGTACAAAATGATTTTAACTGAAGAGTTTGATCATGGCTCAGATTGAACGCTGGCGGCAGGCTTAACACATGCAAGTCGAGCGGGGGAAGGTAGCTTGCTACCGGACCTAGCGGCGGACGGGTGAGTAATGCTTAGGAATCTGCCTATTAGTGGGGGACAACATCTCGAAAGGGATGCTAATACCGCATACGTCCTACGGGAGAAAGCAGGGGATCTTCGGACCTTGCGCTAATAGATGAGCCTAAGTCGGATTAGCTAGTTGGTGGGGTAAAGGCCTACCAAGGCGACGATCTGTAGCGGGTCTGAGAGGATGATCCGCCACACTGGGACTGAGACACGGCCCAGACTCCTACGGGAGGCAGCAGTGGGGAATATTGGACAATGGGGGGAACCCTGATCCAGCCATGCCGCGTGTGTGAAGAAGGCCTTATGGTTGTAAAGCACTTTAAGCGAGGAGGAGGCTACTTTAGTTAATACCTAGAGATAGTGGACGTTACTCGCAGAATAAGCACCGGCTAACTCTGTGCCAGCAGCCGCGGTAATACAGAGGGTGCGAGCGTTAATCGGATTTACTGGGCGTAAAGCGTGCGTAGGCGGCTTATTAAGTCGGATGTGAAATCCCCGAGCTTAACTTGGGAATTGCATTCGATACTGGTGAGCTAGAGTATGGGAGAGGATGGTAGAATTCCAGGTGTAGCGGTGAAATGCGTAGAGATCTGGAGGAATACCGATGGCGAAGGCAGCCATCTGGCCTAATACTGACGCTGAGGTACGAAAGCATGGGGAGCAAACAGGATTAGATACCCTGGTAGTCCATGCCGTAAACGATGTCTACTAGCCGTTGGGGCCTTTGAGGCTTTAGTGGCGCAGCTAACGCGATAAGTAGACCGCCTGGGGAGTACGGTCGCAAGACTAAAACTCAAATGAATTGACGGGGGCCCGCACAAGCGGTGGAGCATGTGGTTTAATTCGATGCAACGCGAAGAACCTTACCTGGCCTTGACATACTAGAAACTTTCCAGAGATGGATTGGTGCCTTCGGGAATCTAGATACAGGTGCTGCATGGCTGTCGTCAGCTCGTGTCGTGAGATGTTGGGTTAAGTCCCGCAACGAGCGCAACCCTTTTCCTTACTTGCCAGCATTTCGGATGGGAACTTTAAGGATACTGCCAGTGACAAACTGGAGGAAGGCGGGGACGACGTCAAGTCATCATGGCCCTTACGGCCAGGGCTACACACGTGCTACAATGGTCGGTACAAAGGGTTGCTACACAGCGATGTGATGCTAATCTCAAAAAGCCGATCGTAGTCCGGATTGGAGTCTGCAACTCGACTCCATGAAGTCGGAATCGCTAGTAATCGCGGATCAGAATGCCGCGGTGAATACGTTCCCGGGCCTTGTACACACCGCCCGTCACACCATGGGAGTTTGTTGCACCAGAAGTAGCTAGCCTAACTGCAAAGAGGGCGGTTACCACGGTGTGGCCGATGACTGGGGTGAAGTCGTAACAAGGTAGCCGTAGGGGAACCTGCGGCTGGATCACCTCCTTAACGAAAGATTGACGATTGGTAAGAATCCACAACAAGTTGTTCTTCATAGATGTATCTGAGGGTCTGTAGCTCAGTTGGTTAGAGCACACGCTTGATAAGCGTGGGGTCACAAGTTCAAGTCTTGTCAGACCCACCATGACTTTGACTGGTTGAAGTTATAGATAAAAGATACATGATTGATGATGTAAGCTGGGGACTTAGCTTAGTTGGTAGAGCGCCTGCTTTGCACGCAGGAGGTCAGGAGTTCGACTCTCCTAGTCTCCACCAGAACTTAAGATAAGTTCGGATTACAGAAATTAGTAAATAAAGATTAAGATCTTGGTTTATTAACTTCTGTGATTTCATTATCACGGTAATTAGTGTGATCTGACGAAGACACATTAACTCATTAACAGATTGGCAAAATTGAGTCTGAAATAAATTGTTCACTCAAGAGTTTAGGTTAAGCGATTAATCTAGATGAATTGAGAACTAGCAAATTAACTGAATCAAGCGTTTTGGTATGTGAATTTAGATTGAAGCTGTACGGTGCTTAAGTGCACAGTGCTCTAAACTGAAATGTTGAAGTTACTAACTTGTAGGTAACATCGACTGTTTGGGGTTGTATAGTCAAGTAATTAAGTGCATGTGGTGGATGCCTTGGCAGTCAGAGGCGATGAAAGACGTGATAGCCTGCGAAAAGCTCCGGGGAGGCGGCAAATATCCTTTGATCCGGAGATGTCTGAATGGGGGAACCCACCTACTTTAAGGTAGGTATTGCAACATGAATACATAGTGTTGCAAGGCGAACGAGGGGAAGTGAAACATCTCAGTACCCTTAGGAAAAGAAATCAATTGAGATTCCCTCAGTAGCGGCGAGCGAACGGGGATCAGCCCATTAAGTTATGTGTGTTTTAGTGGAACGCTCTGGGAAGTGCGAACGTAGAGGGTGATATTCCCGTACACGAAAGGGCACACATAATGATGACGAGTAGGGCGAGGCACGTGAAACCTTGTCTGAATATGGGGGGACCATCCTCCAAGGCTAAATACTCCTGACTGACCGATAGTGAACCAGTACCGTGAGGGAAAGGCGAAAAGAACCCCTGTGAGGGGAGTGAAATAGATCCTGAAACCGCATGCATACAAGCAGTGGGAGCACCTTCGTGGTGTGACTGCGTACCTTTTGTATAATGGGTCAGCGACTTATATTCAGTAGCGAGGTTAACCGTATAGGGGAGCCGTAGAGAAATCGAGTCTTAATAGGGCGTTTAGTTGCTGGGTATAGACCCGAAACCAGGCGATCTATCCATGAGCAGGTTGAAGGTTGGGTAACACTAACTGGAGGACCGAACCCACTGTCGTTGAAAAGCCAGGGGATGACTTGTGGATAGGGGTGAAAGGCTAATCAAGCCTGGTGATAGCTGGTTCTCCCCGAAAGCTATTTAGGTAGCGCCTCGGACGAATACCATAGGGGGTAGAGCACTGTTTCGGCTAGGGGGTCATCCCGACTTACCAAACCGATGCAAACTCCGAATACCTATGAGTACTATCCGGGAGACAGACTGCGGGTGCTAACGTCCGTAGTCAAGAGGAAAACAATCCAGACCGCCAGCTAAGGCCCCAAAATCATAGTTAAGTGGGAAACGATGTGGGAAGGCATAGACAGCTAGGAGGTTGGCTTAGAAGCAGCCACCCTTTAAAGAAAGCGTAATAGCTCACTAGTCGAGTCGGCCTGCGCGGAAGATGTAACGGGGCTAAAACTATGTGCCGAAGCTGCGGATGTATACTTTGTATACGTGGTAGGGGAGCGTTCTGTAAGCCGATGAAGGTGTGTTGAGAAGCATGCTGGAGGTATCAGAAGTGCGAATGCTGACGTGAGTAACGACAAAACGGGTGAAAAACCCGTTCGCCGAAAGACCAAGGGTTCCAGTCCAACGTTAATCGGGGCTGGGTGAGTCGACCCCTAAGGCGAGGCCGAAAGGCGTAGTCGATGGGAAAATGGTTAATATTCCATTACTTCTGTGTAATGCGATGAGAGGACGGAGAAGGCTAAATCAGCCTGGCGTTGGTTGTCCAGGTGAAAGGAAGTAGGCATGTATCTTAGGCAAATCCGGGGTACTCTATGCTGAGATCTGATAGCAAGCTGTACTTGTACAGCGAAGTGGTTGATGCCATGCTTCCAGGAAAAGTCTCTAAGCTTCAGTTACACAGGAATCGTACCCGAAACCGACACAGGTGGTCAGGTCGAGTAGACCAAGGCGCTTGAGAGAACTCTGCTGAAGGAACTAGGCAAAATGGTACCGTAACTTCGGGAGAAGGTACGCTGTTGTTGGTGATGGAACTCGCTTCCTGAGCTGACGACAGCCGCAGAAACCAGGCCGCTGCAACTGTTTATTAAAAACATAGCACTCTGCAAACACGAAAGTGGACGTATAGGGTGTGATGCCTGCCCGGTGCTGGAAGGTTAATTGATGGGGTTAGCGTAAGCGAAGCTCTTGATCGAAGCCCCAGTAAACGGCGGCCGTAACTATAACGGTCCTAAGGTAGCGAAATTCCTTGTCGGGTAAGTTCCGACCTGCACGAATGGCATAATGATGGCGGCGCTGTCTCCAGCAGAGGCTCAGTGAAATCGAAATCGCTGTGAAGATGCAGTGTACCCGCGGCTAGACGGAAAGACCCCGTGAACCTTTACTGCAGCTTGACACTGAACTTTGACCTTACTTGTGTAGGATAGGTGGGAGGCTTTGAAGCTGGAACGCTAGTTCCAGTGGAGCCGTCCTTGAAATACCACCCTGGTAATGTTGAGGTTCTAACTCTGTCCCGTGATCCGGGACGAGGACCGTGTCTGGTGGGTAGTTTGACTGGGGCGGTCTCCTCCTAAAGAGTAACGGAGGAGTACGAAGGTGCGCTCAGCGTGGTCGGAAATCACGCGTAGAGTATAAAGGCAAAAGCGCGCTTAACTGCGAGACCCACAAGTCGAGCAGGTACGAAAGTAGGTCTTAGTGATCCGGTGGTTCTGTATGGAAGGGCCATCGCTCAACGGATAAAAGGTACTCTGGGGATAACAGGCTGATACCGCCCAAGAGTTCATATCGACGGCGGTGTTTGGCACCTCGATGTCGGCTCATCTCATCCTGGGGCTGAAGCAGGTCCCAAGGGTATGGCTGTTCGCCATTTAAAGAGGTACGCGAGCTGGGTTTAGAACGTCGTGAGACAGTTCGGTCCCTATCTACCGTGGGCGCTGGAAATTTGAGAGGATCTGCTCCTAGTACGAGAGGACCAGAGTGGACGAACCTCTGGTGTACCGGTTGTGACGCCAGTCGCATCGCCGGGTAGCTATGTTCGGAAGGGATAACCGCTGAAAGCATCTAAGCGGGAAGCCTACCTCAAGATAAGATTTCCCTAGGACTTTATGTCCTCTAAAGAGCCGTTCGAGACTAGGACGTTGATAGGTTGGATGTGGAAGCATAGTGATATGTGAAGCTGACCAATACTAATTGCTCGTGAGGCTTGACTATACAACACCCAAGCAGTTGTATATGAAGCATCAATCGATTCTTAAATATGCAAGACAACTTGATTTAGTTATACCTCTAGCTAAAATGAACAGATAAAGTAAGATTCAATCAGCCCAGTCTGTTACAGATTTGGAAAACGCTTCGGCATTAAATAAGACCCAGGCAAGTATCCATAAACAGTTGTGCTGGCGACCATAGCAAGAGTGAACCACCTGATCCCTTCCCGAACTCAGAAGTGAAACCTCTTAGCGCTGATGGTAGTGTGGGATTACCCATGTGAGAGTAAGTCATCGCCAGCTCATTATTCTAAACACCCCAATCTCAAAAGAGGTTGGGGTGTTTTTTTATAGCCGGTAAATCAAAATATTATGGAAGTGTTGTGTTATAAACAATAAGAAAATTATATATTTAAATATGCAGAATAAGGGGGTAAGTACCTATGATAATCTATGGTGATGTAGATTCAGGTAATTGTTATAAAATCAAACTGTTACTATCCCTATTAAATATAAATCATAGATGGATTCATGTTGATATTTTAAATAAAGATACTCAAACAGCAGAGTTTCTATCTTTAAATCCTAATGGGAAAATACCTGTCTTAGTTTTAGATGATGGACGGGTTCTAAGTGAGTCTAACGCTATTCTAGGCTACTTGGCTGAGGGAACGGAATTGATTCCTGCAGATCCTTATATGAAGGCAAAAATGTACCAATGGATGTTCTTTGAACAATATAGCCATGAACCGTTTATTGCAGTTGCTCGTTTTATTAATAAATATCTAGGTTTACCGCCAGAAAGAATAGAGGAATATCATAAATTACAACCAAAAGGCCATAAAGCGTTATCTATTATGAATAAAGCTTTAGTAGAGCACGACTATCTTGTTGGAAATAAATTTACAATTGCTGATATTGCTTTATATGCATACACGCATGTAGCTGAGGAAGGCGGCTTCGATTTAAAGTTATACCCAAATATTCAAGAATGGTGTCAACGAATTCAAAAATGTCCAAAATATGTGAGTATGGTTGAATAAAAAAGAACTCTTATAGAGTTCTTTTTTATATGGGGAAGCTCAAAATTCTGTTTTAATTTAGAAATGTGCTTCTAAGCCTACATAAGGTCCTTTAAATTCAAATTTAAGATCATTGTTATCGTAATCATCTAAATCGATATTGAGGATACGATAACCAGCTGTTAAGCCTAAATCGATTAATAAATTATCGGCAAACTTATACTTTGCTTCCACTAACGCATCTGTAATTTTTGCATCATCAAAGTTTGTATATGTTGCTTCACCTTTAGCGCTTAACCCTGTAAATGGAAGTTTTACTTCACCTGATAAATAAGCAATCGGATATGTCTTATCAATATCTACACGTTTACCAGTATAGGCAGTAATATCTCCATTTAGTACAGTTGCACCAAGACCTGCATCTACACTGACAATATTATCTAGTAACTCATAGTAGAGAATAAAATCACTATGATCTAAATCAACGTTATAGTTAGCTTGACCCAAAGTTTCTGATTTAGTTTGAGTATCTAAATTAACATAACGAATTTTTGCATTTGGAATAAACGGGATTGGGTGCTCAAAAGCTAATGAAAGTTGAGCACTACCTTTTCGGTCTAGATCTTGATCTTCAGGAGATTGTGAAGACATATTAGCTTTGCCGTCATAAAACCAGTAGCCAACGTCTCCTTTTACGCCTATAAAATCTGCTTGTGCGAATCCGCTAAGTCCCATCCCGAGTGCTAAAAAAGACAGTTTTAATATTTTCATCATCAATCCTAAAAAGAAAATCTTTGAACGCATGATATAGATATCTTTGCAGTTATGCATTGATGAAAAATGGTGAATATAAAGCTTCTATATCTTCAATTTTTAACATTCTTTTATTTAATTAATTTTTGTATAAAAATTAATTGCTTATAATGAGTTGAGTTTTAGAGGTTTTAGTATAAATTTTGTGTAAGGGATCGATAATACTTTGATATTTTACTCATCTATAAATTAGTTGATATATCTACTTTATGGATGGGAATGAAATTTTAATGGTAGAAAATATCATTGAATATAAGAAGGTAATAATATGCTTTAAAACAGGAATATTAGCTAAAAAATAACCAATCTAGATAAGAATCTCTAAAAAAACGTAAATTTTCAGACGGAAATTACAGTAAAAAGAAATAAAAACAGGTATTGTTCAGCTATATAGGGGCAAAAAATGGACAAAAATCTTTAAGGAAGAATTTTCTATTTTTGCTTGTTTGTTAAGGGAATAAAAATACTCAAAAGGTGCATTTTATTTTCTACAAACACAAAAGTATTTTTTGGTTCTTTTTTTGCATGCGGAATAACAATCAACAATAGCAGTAAAAATAAGTAATCTTTTAACATTAGGTGTTCTATGACAGATACTCGTGAAAACTGGACGTCACGATCTGGTTTTATTATTGCAGCCGTTGGTTCGGCTGTAGGCTTAGGTAATATTTGGCGCTTTCCGTACGTTGCGTATGAAAATGGCGGTGGTGCGTTTCTTATTCCCTATCTATTAGCACTCATTACTGCTGGTTTACCGTTATTATTTTTAGATTATGCGGTAGGCCATCGTAGTACTGGTTCACCTCCTAAGGCATATCGTGCCTTATTTAAAGGTGGTGAAACATTAGGGTGGTGGCAGGTTTGTGTCTGTATCATCATTGGTTTGTACTATGCAAGCGTACTTACATGGGCTGGTAGCTATGTTTACTTCTCTATTGGCCAAATGTGGGGAAGTGATCCGGAAGGTTTCTTCTTTAATACCTATTTGCAGACCACAAAAGCAACCGGCTTTGATCTACAGTTTGTAGGTCATTTATTCTGGCCGATTGTTGGGATTTGGGCACTTACTCTCATCATTCTTTATGGTGGTGTGAAAAAAGGTGTGGAATTATCGAATAAGATTTTCATGCCTTTATTATTCATTCTCTTCACTATTTTAGTTATTCAATCGTTACGTTTACCAGGTGCGGTACAAGGTTTAAATGCATTCTTTACACCGAACTGGTCTGCAATGATGGATTATAAAGTTTGGTTAGCTGCCTATGGCCATACTTTCTTTTCACTCTCAGTTGGTTTCGGGATCATGGTCACCTATGCATCCTATTTAAAACCAAAAACGAATTTAACTGGTTCTGGTTTAATCGTTGGTTTTGCAAATGCATCAACAGAGATTTTAGCGGGTATTGGTATCTTCGCAGCGCTTGGCTTTATGGCACATGCCGCAGGTACTGAAGTTAAGGATGTTGTGAGTGGCGGTATCGGACTCGCATTTATTGCTTTCCCTAAAATTATTTCAAGTTTAGGTTCTGGTGCTGATCTATTCGGTCTTTTATTCTTCTCTTCATTATTTGTTGCTGGTATTTCTTCAATGGTCAGTATTTTGGAAGTGCCTATTGCAGCAATGCAAGATAAGTTAAAGTGGGGACGTAAGAAAGCGGTAACGATTATTGGTGGTGGTAGTGCACTGGTTTCAATTATTTTATTCTCAAGTGTAAACGCAATTAAGCTCGTTGATATTGTTGATCACTTTATTAATAACATTGGGATTATTGGTGGGGCTTTATTATCAATTATTAGCGTAGCTTGGTTTAAACGTTCAGCACTTAAAGAGCTTCGCGACCATGTAAACCGTATCTCAACCATTCAATTGGGTAAAGGCTGGGACTTCACTTTAACAGTCATTACCTCTTTAATCTTATTAACAACACTCTGTATGACTGTTTTTAATTTGATCAAAAATGGCTATGATACTTATAGTATGAGCTTACAAGGTGTCTTCGGCTGGGGCAGTGTGATTTTCTGTGCAGTCGTTGCTATCGTGTTAAGTAAAATGAAAGATCGCTAGGAGGATAAAATAATGAATACTTCGGCAATCGTGATGTTAATAATTTCGATGGTATTTGTATGGGGTGGATTAGCATTATCCATCTTACATTTAACAAAGCATCCTGAAGAGTTAGATGAAGTTTTAGAAGAAGTAAAAGATCAGCATACACTTTGATATTCTGATCTAGTCAAAAAGCAGGCATAACGCCTGCTTTTTTTATGCAATTTTTTGAATTTTACAATAATAAAATCCATCACCAGATTGTGCTTCTGGCAACAGTTGTCTGCCATGAACTTGTTCAATTCCCCAATCTGCCTCGATTTTCACTTCTTTTGCATCAGCATGTTCTGTGAAGAAGTTAGTCATCTGCTGTTCGTTTTCAGATTTTAAAATTGAGCAGGTGATATAAAGCAATGTACCGCCAACTTTGAGTTGCTGCCACATGTGCTCTAAGATCTGCTTTTGTAGCTCAATGGTTTGGGCTATGTCACTAGATTGGCGCAATAGGCGTATGTCAGGATGACGTCGAATCACACCTGTCGCAGAACAAGGAGCATCAAGTACGATACAATCTACAGGTTGAACAGGAGTCCACTTGGTTGCATCGGCTGCCAAAATTTCCGTATGACTTTGATCGAGTGCTAAGCGATTTAAGTTTTCAGTCACGCGGACTAAACGACTGGGGTCCTGATCAATGGCGATGAGCTGTGCTGGTTTAAACTTTTCAAGCAAATGAGCCGTTTTACCACCAGGGGCCGCACAAGCGTCAATAACCGTTTTATTGTTTAAATCAGGCAACAAGGTGGAACATAGCTGTGCATGTTCATCTTGTACAGAGAACCAGCCTTGTTCAAAACCCGGTAACTGAGTGATTTGTACAGATTGCTCAAGGACAATACCAGCTTCGGAAAACAAACACGCACGTGCCTGAATGTCTAAACTTTGTAGTTTTGCTAAATAAGCATCTCGACCAATATGACGCTGGTTCACCCGTAAAGTTAAAGGCGCGGCTTGCTTTAACGATTGGCAGAGAGCTTCTGTTTGTTCTCCCCAATCCTTTTTTAACCGTTTAAAAAGCCAACTTGGTAAGCCATGTGCTTGCTGTAAACCTTGCTGAAAGTCATCAGTTTCACGAGTTGCTCGACGCAAAATTGCATTAACAATACCACTGAGTGCAGGGAAACCAAGTTGTTTAGTTGCATCGACTGTTTCCGAGATGGCAGCGTGCGCTGCAATACGCGTGCATAAAACTTGATAAAGGCCAACGTATAGGCAGGTTTCTACAGTCTCATTGTTTAAAGGTTTGCTGAGTAAAGGCAGGCTAATTGACTTAAGTGCGAACCATTGGCGCAATGTACCTAAAACAAGTTCATGAAATAGTGCACGATCACGCTCTGCTACTTGATTCAGCTGTGTATTTAAAATACTAGCGAGCGATTGACCTTGCTGAACTTTTAGCAAGGTCTGGACGACTTGAGCGCGCAGGTTAAAACGTGATGAATTTGAAGTAACCTGACTCATGGCAGAATCTGTCCTACGTGAAGTTTTTGAGTTTGTGCAATTTGTTGAGTATTTAATGCTTTACCACCCGGCCACTGCACACTCGTTAAACAAATAAATGTATTTTCACCGCAAGCGACATGTACACCCTGTTTATCGATTGCAATAATTTCACCAGCTTGAGCATCTGCTTTGTTTTGATTAGAAATTGTTGAATTCCAAACACGCAGCGCATTATTTTCATCAAGTTGAATAAAGGCAACAGGCCATGGGTTGAATGCCCGGATATTGCGGTCAACTTGAACTGCATTCATAGACCAATCAATACGAGCTTCTGATTTCACGAGTTTATGCGCATAGACTGTTAAGCTTTCGTCTTGAACTTCACGTTCTGCTAAATATTTTTGCAGAGTTTCTTCTGACTCAAGTACCGCACAAATTGCTGTTGCACCTTGAGCTGCAAGTTTGTCATGCAACGTCGCTGATGTATCTTCGGAAGTGATTGGGCAATAGGTTTTATACATCATATCGCCTGTATCTAAACCCGCCGCCATTTGCATGATGGTGATACCAGTTTCATCGTCACCTGTTGCAATTGCACGCTGAATCGGTGCTGCACCGCGCCAGCGTGGTAATAATGAGCCGTGAATATTTAAACAACCATATTTAGGTGTATCGAGCACAGCTTGTGGAAGAATTAAGCCATATGCTGCAACTACCATGACATCAGCGCCTAAAGCAGCAAGTTCTTGTTGAGCTGCCAGGCCTTCTTCAGTTGAAGCTTTGAAGTGAAGCGGTTGATAAACAGGAATATTATGTTCCAGCGCAAGCTGTTTTACAGGAGACGGTGTTAGTTTTTGTCCACGACCTGCTTTACGGTCTGGTTGAGTATAAACCGCGATAATTTCATGGGAAGTTTTTAGTAGAGCCGCCAATGCTGTTGCAGCAAATTCGGGGGTGCCAGCAAAAATAATTTTCACAAATGCAATCCAAAAAAAGTTTAACGCTAGTATACGTGAAAAACGATTGAAGCCCTAAATCGAGGTACAAAGGAGAGCTAAAGCCATAAATAGTGAACAAAAAATTATTCAAAAACTTTTATTGATAAAAAAAGGTTATAAAAAAATAAAAAATTATTCATGTAAGTTTTGCTAAATATTGACTGAGTATTATCGTTCTTGGCTTTCCCAATATTATTTGCTTCTATAGAATGGAGAATGATCAAATTATGATGATGAGTCAATATTCCGACTGATCTAACGCTATATCAGTATCATTCAGCCAGAGTGGAAGTCATTTCACTCAAGCACAACTTGTTGGAAACACAAATGCCTGACTATCGTTCAAAAACATCGACACACGGAAGAAATATGGCTGGCGCACGTGGCTTATGGCGTGCAACAGGAATGAAAGATGAAGATTTCGGCAAACCGATTATTGCAGTGGTCAATTCATTTACCCAATTTGTTCCGGGCCACGTCCATCTGAAAGATTTAGGACAGCTTGTCGCGGCAGAAATTCAGGCAGCAGGTGGTGTTGCTAAAGAGTTCAATACAATCGCGGTGGATGACGGTATCGCAATGGGGCATGATGGCATGCTTTATTCATTACCATCACGTGATTTAATTGCGGACTCAGTTGAATATATGGTGAATGCACATTGCGCCGATGCGATGGTGTGTATTTCGAACTGTGACAAAATTACTCCGGGAATGTTGATGGCTGCGATGCGCCTAAATATTCCTGTGGTGTTTGTGTCTGGCGGACCAATGGAAGCAGGTAAGGTTAAATTCCGCGGTGATGAAAAAGCAATTGACCTTGTAGATGCTATGGTTGTTGCAGCTGATGACAGCTACACAGACGAAGAAGTTGCAGAATTTGAACGTTCAGCATGTCCAACCTGTGGTTCGTGTTCAGGTATGTTTACTGCGAACTCAATGAACTGTTTAACAGAAGCGCTAGGTTTATCGTTACCGGGCAATGGTTCTATCGTTGCAACGCATGCAAATCGTAAAAAATTATTCTTAAAAGCAGGTCAGCTTATTGTTGAATTGGCCAAACGCTACTATGAGCAAAATGATGCAAGTATTTTGCCTCGTTCAATTGCCACTAAAGCTGCCTTTAAAAATGCGATGACACTTGATATTGCCATGGGTGGTTCAACCAATACAGTTCTTCACTTGTTAGCTGCGGCAAATGAAGCTGAAGTTGACTTTACGATGGACGATATTGATGAATTGTCACGTCGAGTACCAGTGCTTTCAAAAGTAGCACCAGCAAAACAAGACGTACATATGGAAGATGTACATCGTGCAGGCGGTATCATGGCCATTTTAGGCGAGCTTGATCGTGCGAATCTACTTGATGTATCTGTACCAACTGTACATGAGAAAACATTAAAAGATGCGTTAGATAAGTGGGATATTATCCGTACTGAAGATCCAGATGTATATGAGTTCTACCGTTCATCTCCGGGTGGTGTTCCAACTCAAGTTGCATTCTCACAAAACCGTTACTACTCAACTTTAGATGGCGACCGTGAAAAGGGCGTGATTCGTAATGCAGAACATGCATTCTCTAAAGATGGTGGTTTAGCTGTTCTTTACGGCAACATTGCGCTTGATGGATGTATTGTAAAAACTGCGGGCGTTGACGAATCTATTTTAAAATTCACAGGTTCAGCACGCGTTTTTGAGAGCCAAGATGCAGCGGTAGAAGCAATTTTAGGCAATGAAATTAAAGCTGGTGATGTGGTTGTTATTCGCTACGAAGGTCCACGTGGTGGTCCGGGCATGCAAGAAATGCTTTACCCAACCAGCTATCTTAAATCGAAAGGTTTAGGAAAAGACTGTGCGTTAGTTACAGATGGCCGTTTCTCTGGTGGTTCATCAGGTCTTTCAATTGGTCACGTTTCGCCAGAAGCTGCTGAAGGCGGTGCGATTGGTTTGGTTGAAGATGGCGATACCATCGAAATTGATATTCCAAACCGTACCATTCACTTGAATATTGATGATGCGACTTTAGCGCACCGTCGTACAGTTCAAGAAGCGAAAGGTTGGCATCCGAAGGAAGAACGTAAACGTAAGGTATCAAAAGCGTTAAAAGTTTATGCAATGCATACCACAAGTGCAGCAAAAGGAGCTGTACGCGTTCTATAAAATATTCAATTTTAATAATTGAGTAGGAAACATGCACCCATTAACACGATGAATTGTTATCATGTTAAGGGTGCATTTTTTATGTCTGGTAAAAAAAATCCGCTTGTAGAAAAAGGTGGTTTCAGATCATTCTATGGGTTTGCCATAAAATGGTGATAAAATCTTCACCTACGCAGAAACTCGCGAAATAACATGACATATTTTCTGCGCGAACTCAGATAGTCATTTTTCCATCTCGACTACTGTTTCACCTTGCACTATGATCAAAATAACTTTTGATCTCGCTTAGGATTTATTTTTAGAGGCACTACTCATGTCACTGCTACGCCGTTGGTTTGACCCTATCCGATCGAGCTGGTTTTACCAAAAGCCTTCTCGTCAAGCGGTGTTACCCACGGAAAATGGTTTAAGTATTTATTTACGACTTGATGATGTGTATAGCTATCTGGCTGTTCAGCAATTGTCTCAGCTAGATGAAATTTTAAGTGATGAACTTAAACCTTTAAAAATTATTATTTCCCATACGGCTTCTGAACCTCCAAATAGCATGACGCATGAGGAGTGGCAGCATTATTGTTTAAATGATGCCAAAATTTTAGCAAATCAGCACCGGTTTGCTTTTGATGAGTTTCCAGAAATCCCAAGTCCAGAATCTTTAAAACAAGCCGCTGTCATATTAAAAAGAACCCCACTACAAGGTCAGAACTTCTTACATTTACTTGAAGATATCTTTCACATGCTTTGGCAACAGCAATATGGAAAATTGCGTACTCTACATGCCATGGCAGTCAAGCATCAGGTTCCTCAGCATTTTCCAGAACGTATTTTTACGGATGAACCTGTTCGAGCGGCATACTTTGAGTTTGGTGGGCGTAAATATCATGCAGTAGATGATTTATTACGTTTAACCCGTCGTTTAAAACAACAAAAGTTACTGACAGGTAATCCGATATTTTTAATTAATCATATCGAATGGCGTGAACATTTGATTAATGATGCTGAGGCGTTAAATGAAATTCAGGCTTTGCATCCTGAACTTGATGTATTTATCGCTTTAGAAGACCCGATGAGCTGGTTATTGCTTGCCTATATTAAAGAAGAGCTCGCAGACTATTATGATATTCAGCTAAAAGTTTATCCTTTGAGTTATCGGGGCCGAGACTGGTTTGACTGGAGTTTGGCAACACGTGTGTCTAAACGTACCGAGGTTGCTTTTACACCTTTTTGCCGACCTACAGAAGAAAGTACGCTTGGGATGGCAAAGCTTTTCTATAGTGTGCCGGAAAATCAGCAACTTGATACAATTTTCACTATTTTGCAGGCTGTTTGGACGAAAGGAAAAGATCTATCTTTCCAGAAGCATTTCCAACAGTTACAGCAGCAACTGGGTATTGAGCAGTTAACTGAACAGGATATACAGTCGGTTTTAGCGCAAAATGATGCACTTTGCCAAGACAAGCATCAACCTGATTTGCCGGTTTTAGAGTTGCGTATCGATGGGCAAAGCTATGTATTTAATAGCCTGTATCGGGTTTGGATGATTGAAAGTATTTTTAGCAATGTTTTAGAAGAAAAATATAAAACGGCCTCAACTTCTAATTGAGGCCTACTCCTAAAAACAAGAATAGGGCAAAGCCTGTTTTTTCCGTAGCATAACCTTGTAGGGAATCGGAGATAAACAGTGACATTTCTAGCAATTATTATGATGGTGTTTGCCTTTGCGGGCATGATTAAAGGCATGATCGGCTTAGGCTTGCCTGCGGTATCAATGGGCTTACTCACCATCGCAATGAGCCCTTTTCAGGCTGCATCTCTTTTAATTGTTCCTTCAATGGTCACCAACGTCTGGCAGCTTTTTGCCGAAGGACATGTCTGGGCTTTTATTCGCCGTTTCTGGACGTTGCTCGCAGGTATTGTGGTGGGCTCAATATGGAGTTTTCTACCTACCTTAAGTCAAAGTCATGGTCAAAGTAGTGAAATTTTATTAGGTTGCATGTTAGCCTTATATGGGCTTTATGGTCTATGTGTGAAGAAACTTCCGCATTTAGGGAAGCATGAGCGCTGGTTATCACCCATTATTGGATATATCGGCGGGGCAGTGACTGTAGCAACAGGCGTTATTATTATTCCTATTGTGCCGTATTTGCAGTCTTTGCATTTAAAACGTGATGAGTTGGTACAGGCTTTAGGATTAACGTTTACGGTCTCTACCATTTGCCTTGCTGTGTTTTTACACCATAACCCGATGTCAGGGATAACACTGGACTATCGTTTATCTTTCGCTGCGTTGTTAGCTGCGCTCATTGGAATGTGGATCGGTAAAAAAATCCGCTATCGACTGAATGAGCAGATTTTTCGCCGTATCTTTTTTATAGGCTTGATGTCATTAGGACTTTATATGATTTTGCATTAAGTTAATTTTTAAGGACGATGCTGCAATAAAAAGTCTGCAAACTGTTGGTAACTACTAGGCAACTGATTGAAACTTTGTGTGGCCAAAAGTAGTTTACGGTTTGCCCATGCGCCTAGCAGTTGAATTGAATGGAAATCATAGTCTGATTGTAGGCGCTGTGCAGCACGGGCAGGCATAATCGCAATTCCTACACATTTAGCGACTACCTCGGCAATCGCGCCAAAGTTAGGTAAGCGCAACCGATACTGGATGTTAAAACCTAATAATTTGGCTTGGGTTTCAATGGACTGTTGTAAAGAGTGATGTGATTTGAGTCCAATAAAACCATAGCTTAAAGCATCTACTAAATTTAGCTCTTTGTAGTGGGCTAACTCATGTGTCACAGGGCAAATAAGTACTAATGGGTCGCTTGCAAACTCTTTAGTTTGTAAATGTCGGGTATTGAAAAAACTCGAGACTAGGCCAAGACTTGCAATCCCTTGGGTTAATGCATCTACAATTTCTGAACTTTCTGCTTCATGCAAATCGATATTCATTTCTGGATGAAGCACCAAATATTGCGGTAATAACGTAGGTAGATATTCACTTTGAGCAGATGAGTTACACCAAAGTGTTAATGCTTCTGTTGTCGGCTGTCTGAACCGCTGCATTTCGTGTTCGAGTTGATCTTTTTGAGCTAAAAGCTGACGAGCATGCTCTACAAATGCATGTCCAGCTGTAGTGAGTTCTACACCTGTGGTTTGGCGAATAAATAATGGGGTTTCAAAATACTGTTCAAGTTTTTTTATACGTTCACTCGCTGCCTGAAGTGAAATCGCAGAGCGGTCAGCGCCTTTGGTGAGGCTACCAGTCGAGACAATATGAAGAACCAGCTGTAAATCAAAAAAATCAAAACGCATGATAGGAACGTATTGAAATGCAAAAATTCATCATACTAAATCGGAATGAAAAAAGGCAGCTTGCGCTGCCTTTTAGAATTTAGGTTTTATCTTTTAAACTAAACAGCCAGTTTAAAATAATGGCTGCAAACGTTGCTGTACCAATACCACCTAAATTGAAATTACCGAACAATAATTCAAAGTTTCCAGCACCCAAAATAATGGTTACTGAAGCCACAATCAGATTTTTATTGTTAGAAAAATCGACTTTGTTTTCAATCCAGATTTTTGCACCGGCAATGGTAATTAAGCCAAATACCACAATAGATGCACCTGTAAGGACTGCACTTGGAATGGTACTAATGACAGCGCCAAATTTTGGTGATAGACCTAAGAAAATAGCAAAGATGCCTGCAATCACAAATACAATGGTTGAGTACACACGAGTGACTGCCATCACACCAATGTTTTCACCATAAGTCGTCATCCCTGGCGCACCAACACTACCAGAAAGTGTCGTAGCTAAACCATCAGCGACAAAGGCTTTGCCTAATTGTGGAGTTAGGTTTTCTCCAGTCATTGCACCTACTGCTTTGATATGGCCTAAGTTTTCTGCTACTAAAATCAGTGCAACCGGTGCAATAATTAAAATAGCCTTAGTATCAAAAGTAGGATGTGAAAAGTTTGGAATACCGAACCACGAAGCTTGTGAGATCTGGCTAAAATCGATCGGTTTACCTAAACCTAGACCATTTGTCGCAATCGCATAGATTACATAAGCCAAGATCAAACCTACCAATAGAAGTAGACGCTGCAATAAGCCTCGTGTAAAAACTGCGATACTGCCCATACAAAGTACAGTAATTAAGGCCATCCACATTTCAAAAGGTTGGCCTGCAACGCCTTTAATGGTAACAGGGGCAAGGTTGAGACCAATAATCATCACTATTGCGCCAGTCACCACAGGCGGCATAAGTTTTTCAATCCAGCGTGTACCCGTGAGCATGACAATAAAACCGATGAGTGCATAAAAGATACCGCACGCTACGATCCCGCCCAACGCAATAGAAAGATTTGGATTGGCCCCTGAACCTGTGATATGCCCCGTGGCTGCTGCAACAACACCAATAAAGGCAAAACTCGATCCTAAATAACTAGGAACACGACCACCTGTAATTAAGAAGAACAGGATGGTACAGATACCTGACATTAAAATAGCAAGGTTAGGGTTAAAGCCCATGAGTAAAGGTGCTAAAACAGTCGCTCCAAACATGGCAAAGGCATGTTGGATACCTAAAATAGCACTTTGAACTGGAGGGAGATATTCATTGGTAGAGACCGGTCGATGGTCAACATCACCTTGGTAAGGCTGCCATTTGGGAAACCAGTTGGACATAAAATAAGCTCATTATTCTTTAATTGGTGCAATGATACTCTTTCTTGTAAAAGCATTTAATCTCTTGTATTGAATATGAAAGTGAAAAGTAATTATTTTTTAACGATCGGTATAATTTTATAAATTCTAAATATAAGGAATTAGGTATTTTTTTCTGATAAAAATTAATTTTATGATTTTTAAAAAATATTCTAAAAAATGAAAAATCGAGGAAAATTTGAGAAAAACAAGGAATTTTGCAAGTAAAAAGCAGCACATCCGAGATGCACTGCTTTAAGAAAGTAGTTAGTAAAATGAGCTTAGCCTGTATTACGTAAACCAGCAGCAATTCCGGCAATACTTACCATAAGTGCATGGTCAACAGGGGTATGCTCTGCCTGACGTTCAGCAAGATAATCACGGCGGCGTTTCATGAGTTCAGCTTGTAAAAGATGCAAAGGCAGTAAATACGGTTTACGAACTTGCATAGACTGATCCAAAACTTCATTGTCGCTTAATAGTTTTGATTCATCTTTTAACGCAAGCAAGGTTTCCACAGCATCTTTTAGACGTTGGCGTAACTGATTGCCAAGCACTTTTAAATCTTCATCTTCAGTCAAATGAGACTCGTAGTAGAGTGCAATATTGGCATCGGCTTTAGACAATACCATTTCCAGCATATCAATAAGTGTCTGGAAATAAGGCCATTGCTGAAGCATTTCATCAAGCGTTGCTTTTTGCTGATCGGCAATCACTTCATTAATCGCCGCACCTGTACCTAACCATGCAGGTAACATCAAACGGAT
Organism: Acinetobacter sp. FDAARGOS_559; assembly: GCF_003940475.1. Classification (NCBI taxonomy): domain Bacteria; kingdom Pseudomonadati; phylum Pseudomonadota; class Gammaproteobacteria; order Moraxellales; family Moraxellaceae; genus Acinetobacter; species Acinetobacter sp. FDAARGOS_559. The sequence continues at coordinate 2,342,025 of NZ_RKJG01000005.1, read as the reverse complement.
TTGTGTCCAAGCAAACACCCATGGAATGGCACGTAAAGACTCGATGCCTCCACTTACTTTACGTTTTGCCGGACGTGAACCTAGCGGCAACATTTGTAATTCAAGCTCAGGAGTGACAGTCCGTAAATATTTCACAAAATGCGGGTTTTCACGCACTGTTTGACGATAAACCTTCACAGAATGCTCTGTCATACGGTTCATAAGTTCACGCCACTCAGCCTTAGGCTCTGGTGGTGGTAATAATGTCGCTTCAAGCGTTGCTGCGGTATAGATTTCAAGGTTTTGCATGGCAATACCTTCTAGACCGAATTTGAAGCGGATCATTTCACCTTGTTCTGTCACACGAATTGCACCAGAGATTGAGCCCGGTGGCTGTGAGAATAGTGCCTGTTGGGTTGGAGCACCACCACGGCTAATTGAGCCGCCACGACCGTGGAATAGGGTCAACTGTACGCCGTGTTTACGAGCAATTGCAGTCAGCTCTTCTTGAGCACGGTATTGAGCCCAGTTGGCAGACATGAAACCAGCATCTTTTGCTGAGTCCGAATAGCCGATCATGACTTCGTGTTTACCTTGAATATGCTGCTTATACCAATGCATATTAAACAACGTATTCATGGTAGTTGCTGCGCCATCTAAGTCTTTTAAAGTCTCAAATAAAGGCACTACACGTAAAGGATGCTGAATACCGGCTTCTTTTTGCAATAACAATACAGCTAAAACATCACTTGGATATTCAGCCATAGAAATAATATAAGCCCCTAAAGACTCAGGTGGTTGGTCTGCCAAAGTACGCATGGTTGCAAATACTTCTTGTACATCTGGGTGACCAATCAAACTCCCTTCAGGTTCATTAATATATTTCGGTAAAAGTGGGCGTTTACTTTGTAATTCTTGAATGAGAAAGTTTTGGCGCGCTTGCTCAGTCCATGACTCAAAATTACCTAAACCTAAATACTCAGTAATGGCTGAAATGGCTTGGCGATGACGACCTGACTCTTGGCGAATATCGAGCTTAAGTAGTTCAATACCAAAACAGTTCACACGGTAGATAAAGTCGAGTAGTTGACCATTCGCGATTTCAGGTAGATTACTGTCAATTAGAGAGCGATAGCACAGCAATAATGGTTGTAACAGTTCATCTTTGCTTTTAATGACATTGCTGTCATCAGCTTCTAAGCCTTGTAGGCGCTGAGCTAACCAATGACGAGTTGCTTTTAAACGCTCTCGTGTTGCACGTAAATACTCACGATAAGGTTCTGGGTGTGGACTACCAATGGCTTGAACCATTTCTTCGGAACAAGACTGAATTGATAGTTCCCAACGTAAGTTTTCGATATCTCTTAGATAGAGGTCGGCAGCTTGCCAGCGTGATAACCACAATACTTCTTGGGTAATTTGATGAGTAACGTTCGGGTTACCATCACGGTCTCCACCCATCCAAGATGCAAAACGTACCGGAGCAATATGAAGTGGTAAGTTTTGTTGGCAATTGTCTTGAACCAGTTCATTTAGCTCACGGATAAATTTAGGAACAGCATTCCAAAGCGTTTGCTCAATTGTGGCAAACCCCCATTTTGCTTCATCTACCGGGGTCGGGCGGTGCTGCCTGATTTCATCTGTTTGCCAAGCCGAACTAATTTGTTGTTTTAAATTGGCAAGAGCATTTTGTCGTTCACGCGGAGTAAGTTTTTGCTGATCAAGTTGTGATAGACAAGCATTGATATCGTCATATTTTTGAATCAGGGTACGACGACTCACTTCTGTTGGATGCGCCGTAAGTACCAATTCAATCTTAAGATCACAAATTTGCTGGAACAGTTTTTCTGTCGAAATATTTTTATCTTTAAACTTTTTAAATAAGTGAACAAGGGGATTCGGGGAGTTTGCATCCGGATCAAACTCTGCCTGTCTGCGGCTACGTACCACATGATATTGCTCAGCAATATTGGCAAAATTGAGGAAGTGAGAAAAAGCGCGGGTAAGAGGCAATAGCTCTTCATCGGGCAATTCTAAAAATAATTGTTCTAATTGCTTTTCGGCTTCAGCTTGACCATCACGTGCACCTTTGGCAAGAGCACGGATTTGCTCGATCTGATTAAACAGTTCTTGTCCTGCATGCTGTTTTAGGGTTTCACCTAATAAATTGCCAAGTAAGCGGACATCCTCACGCAGTGGCGCATCGATTTGCTGAACCATGCTATTTTCTCCTGTTCTTATTCTTTTCGAATATAGCGCGATTAACGAACATTCCAAGCTTTGAGCGTAAGAAAATGTGAATTTTTGCTTAAAAAATAACATTTAAATCGCTTATAACGCTTTAAAAGTCGGCATGCACCCGTTGCAAATTTTGGCAATCGGACTTTGGTTTAATGCCGATATCTGAGTAGAAATAAATCAATAGCATCCCGAATAAACCGATCTATCTCTTGAGCATTCGGTACAGGAATAATTCTAAGTAGAACCTTGTGATGGCGTACACCAAGCAATAAGGTCAAAAGCAGCTCTGTTTGATATAGCGGATCATCGGCCTGAATAAAACCTAATTGAGCAGCTTTTTGAAAAAACTCAACTAACTGATTTTGCAGACGGGTATGGGATGCGTCAAAAAACTGTAGGGCGAGTGGACTTTGCTCTGCTGCAAGTTCAAATAATACATGCTCGAGTTTAAGTGCTTCGGGGGAATAAATAATCTGCAAGGCACGTGAACACACCATATAAAGTGTTTGATAAAAGTCTGCCGATGCATCTAATTCAAATGGTTTAGTGCCTAGAGTCTCTTCACAAGTTTCTGTAATGGCACAGATAAACAGGTTTGCTTTGTCTTGAAAGTGATTATAAACCGTGAGTTTAGTAACGCCCGCTTCCTGTGCAATCAGGTTCATGCTGGTACCGTGATAACCGGACTTTAAAAAAATAGCTTTAGCGGCCTGTAAGATACGAGCACGCTTTTCCAGATCTTTGGGGCGACCACTTTGATTAACTGTTTGCACGAAACCCTCTAATAAAACTATATAAAAATAAATACTTATAAGTTTTTCTTTAATTAATGTACCAATGGGTATATTAATTAAAAAACAAACAAACTATGATGCAAATATATTGTGCCTTAAAAAACCAGTTTGAATAAGAGCGATAAGATATGAATCTGTTAAAACCTCTCATCATGAGTATGATGATTGTTTGCATGGTCACATTAACGGGGTGTAGTAAAGAGGCTCCCAAAACAGAAGAAATACCCTATGTGATGGTGACCCAGCCTTCAACCACACTTCACGAACAAAAAAGCTATGCTGGAGATGTACAGGCTCGACAACAAACTGCCTTGGCATTTCGGGTGGGTGGACAAGTTACGGCTCGCTATGTCGATGTAGGCGACCGAGTTAGAGTTGGGCAAGTATTAGCAAAACTCGATGTGGCAGATGCACAGCTACAATTAAATGCTGCTAAAGCTCAGCTAGACAATGCACAGGCAGCAGCAAAAACAGCCTCAGATGAGCTTAAACGTTTTCAACAATTATTACCCATAAATGCCGTGAGCCGTTCGCAATACGATACGGTAAAAAATCAATATGATGCGGCTCAGGCAGCATTACAACAAGCTCGTTCTAATTATGAAGTTTCTGCCAACCAGACTGGTTATAACCAACTTGTTTCTAATAAAAACGGGGTGATTACAGCACGTAATATTGAAATTGGACAGGTGGTTGCAGCAGGGCAAGCGGCTTATCAACTGGCAATTGATGGAGAGCGTGAAGTGGTCATCGGCGTACCGGAACAAGCAGTTAGCGAGATTAAAGTTGGCCAAGCGGCATGGATAACTTTGTGGTCTAAACCGAACGAACGATTTGCCGGATATGTACGCGAAGTTTCTCCAGCTGCTGACCAGTCCCGTACGTTCACAGTTAAGGTAGCACTCAAAGAAGGTCAGTCTGCTATTCAGCTTGGACAAAGTGCACGCGTATTTTTTAGTTCGACTCAAACTAATGTCATGAGTGTGCCACTTTCGAGTGTATCTGCAACAGATAACCAACCTTATGTATGGGTGGTGAATGCGAATCAGACCTTACGTAAAGTGCCTGTAACGATTGGTGCTTATGGCAGAGATAGCGTGCCGGTATTATCGGGTTTAACACCAAATGATTGGGTTGTGATTGGTGGTGTGCACTTGCTGCGCGATAAACAGAAGATTCACCCCATTGATCGTGAAAATCGTGCAGTGAAAATTCAGGGAGCCAAATAACCATGAAATTTAATCTCTCTGAATGGGCACTGAACAATAAAGGTATTGTCCTTTATTTCATGCTCTTGCTCGGCATTATTGGTGCAATTTCTTATTCAAAACTCTCACAAAGTGAAGATCCGCCATTTACCTTTAAAGTCATGGTCGTACAAACCTACTGGCCAGGGGCAACAGCCAAAGAAGTTTCTACTTTAGTTACGGACCGTATCGAAAAGGAACTGATGACCACAGGTCAGTATGACAAGATTATGGCGTATTCCCGTCCAGGCGAGTCGATGGTAACTTTTGTTGCTAAAGATTCTCTCACTTCTGCGCAAATTCCTGATGTTTGGTACAACGTTCGGAAGAAGGTCAATGACATTCGCCATGAACTCCCAAGTGGTGTGCAAGGTCCATTTTTTAATGATGAATTTGGCGATACTTTCGGTAATATTTATGTACTGACAGGCAAAGACTTTGACTACGCGCTTTTGAAAGAATATGCCGATCGTTTGCAATTACAGCTACAGAGAGTCAAAGATGTAGGCAAAGTTGAGCTGATCGGGCTACAAGATCAGAAAATCTGGATTGAAATTTCAAACACTAAAGCGGTTCAGCTCGGTATTCCTGTTTCTGCCATACAAGAAGCCCTGCAAAAGCAAAATAGCATGGCAAGTGCAGGCTTTTTTGAAACTGGAACGGATCGTATTCAAATTCGAGTAAGTGGCCAATTACAAAGCGTAGAGGACATTAAAAAAATGCCTTTACTGGTAGGCGATAAAACCATTCAGCTTGGTGACGTTGCTGATGTCTACCGTGGTTTTAGCCAACCTGCTCAGCCGCGTATGCGTTTTATGGGTGACAATGGTATTGGTATTGCCGTATCTATGCGTAAAGGCGGCGATATTATTGCCTTAGGTAAAAATCTGGAAACTGAATTTGCCCAACTGCAAAAAACATTACCTCTAGGTATGAAACTACAAAAAGTATCTGACCAACCAGTAGCGGTACAACGTAGTATCCATGAGTTTGTCAAAGTACTTGCTGAAGCAGTCATTATTGTCTTGTTAGTGAGCTTTTTCTCATTAGGTTTCCGGACGGGTTTAGTCGTCGCTTTTTCCATTCCTTTGGTCTTAGCAATGACTTTTGCTGGCATGAATTTATTTGATGTCGGTCTACACAAGATTTCGCTTGGTGCCCTAATTCTAGCTTTGGGTTTGCTTGTAGATGATGCCATTATTGCGGTCGAGATGATGGCCATTAAGATGGAGCAGGGGTATAGCCGAATTAAGGCCGCCGGATTTGCATGGAAAACAACAGCATTTCCGATGTTGACGGGGACATTAATTACCGCCGCAGGCTTTTTACCTATTGCTACGGCTCAGTCCAGTACAGGTGAATACACACGCTCTATCTTTCAGGTCGTGACGATTGCTTTATTGGTGTCGTGGGTTGCCGCAGTTTTATTTGTACCTTATTTGGGTGAAAAACTACTACCTGATTTTACCAAGACAGGTCATCAAGCACCTTGGTATGTTCGTTTATGGGCAAGAATAACTAAAAAACCGCAACCGCAAACTGTGGCCATTTCACAGGACCACCATTACGATCCTTATCAATCTAGTTTCTATTTACGTTTTCGGAAAATGGTCGAGTTTTGTGTGACCTACCGTAAAACCGTGATTGCAACAACGGTGGGAATTTTTGTGCTGTCTGTACTCATGTTTAAGATGGTGCCACAGCAGTTTTTCCCACCTTCAAACCGCGCTGAAATTTTAGTCGATTTAAAACTCGAAGAAGGCGCATCGTTAACCGCTACAGAGCAAGCGGTGAAAAAGGTTGAACAATTCCTGTCTAAACAAAAAGGGATTGATAATTATGTAGCCTATGTCGGTACAGGTTCACCACGTTTTTATTTACCTCTAGACCAGCAATTACCGCAAGCCAGCTTTGCGCAGTTTGTTGTTTTGGCATCATCGCTTGATGATCGTGATGAAATTCGCCGTTCTTTAGAAACCCAAATTAAGCAGTTACTCCCACAAGTCCGTACTCGTGTGTCATTACTCGAAAATGGCCCACCTGTTGGTTATCCATTGCAATATCGCGTGTCAGGTGAAGATTTAAATCTGGTACGTAAAGAAGCACAACAGGTTGCTAGGGTAATTAGTGAAAACCCGAATACCACCAATGTGCATTTGGATTGGGGCGAGCCAAGCAAGATTATTTCCATTCAAATTGATCAAGACCGTGCGCGACAAATGGGTGTGTCTAGTGTGGATTTGGCGAATTTCCTGAACGCCTCAATTACAGGTAGTGCAATTGAACAGTATCGTGAAAAGCGTGAGCTGATCGAAATCCGATTACGTGGTGATAAAGCTGAGCGCGTTGAAGTAGCTTCACTGGCGAGCCTTGCAGTACCAACAGCGAATGGAACAACTGTACCTTTAGCCCAGATTGCGAAAATTGAATACAAATTTGAAGATGGTCTGATTTGGCACCGTAATCGGTTACCGACAATTACTGTTCGTGCAGATATTCGTACCAATTTACAGCCAGCTACCGTTGTTGGAGAGTTAGCTGAATCAATGGACAAGTTACGCGCTGAGCTGCCAAGTGGCTACCTCATTGAAGTGGGGGGAACAGTGGAAGAGTCGGCACGCGGACAAAGTTCGGTCAATGCTGGTATGCCACTCTTTTTGGCAGTGGTCATGACATTACTCATGATTCAGCTGAAGAGTTTGTCTCGGGCAACAATTGTATTTTTGACTGCACCATTAGGCTTAATTGGCGTTGTTTTATTCTTACTTTTGTTTAATAAACCATTTGGTTTTGTTGCCATGCTAGGAACCATTGCCTTATCCGGCATGATTATGCGTAACTCACTCATTCTGATTGATCAGATTGAACAAGACAGACAGGCAGGGCATCCAACGTGGGAAGCAATTATTGATGCAACAGTACGCCGTTTCCGTCCGATCATTCTCACGGCATTGGCAGCAGTACTCGCCATGATCCCTCTTTCGCGGAGTATTTTCTTCGGTCCAATGGCTGTTGCGATTATGGGCGGACTCATTGTTGCTACCTTGCTGACATTATTTTTCTTACCTGCATTGTATGCAGCGTGGTTTAAGGTGAAAAAAACAGCATAAAATACATAAATTTTTTGTGAATAAAGGTGCGAAATATTGAAAAGTCCAATATAGTAGCACCTGTCTTTACACAAAAAATACAGGATTATTTCGCTGCATAAAAAATAGGCATAATGCAGTGAATTGAGGTGAAATACAGATGGGGCAAGACCATATCGAACAGCATCGCCGTTATATTGTAATTTCTTATGCGTTCATGTTTCTTGCATTGTTTACGGTTATTTTTGCGGCCTTTGCTTATCTGGTCGCTCGTAAAGTAGCTGTTGTGGATGATGCGGAAGTTTGGATTCATGCTCATGCGCTATGGATTATGCGCAATGGTATTCTATTCCTCCTCATGTCAGTTTTTGCTGTGGTCTGGTTTATTCCTCTCTTCTTTTTTGCATGGGATAGCAACCTTTGGGTAACGGCTTCAACAGTTGCTGGTGTAGTTTTTAGTGCTATTGCTTGGTTATTTTTATTAAATGCATGGTTAAAAGGCTTGTCTAAATATTTAAAAAATAAGGCAGTTTTTTAATATATCTGTTTTTTGAAAGTTTTCCCCTTGTAAATTCGGCTAAAGCCCCCCATTTAGTCGGCAATAGAGTATTGATAAAATTTCCGTGAGGAGCACCGCCAAACATGGCTAAACGTGATTATTATGAGGTTTTAGGCGTTTCAAAAACCGCAAGTGATGATGAGATCAAAAAAGCCTATCGTAAATTGGCGATGAAATATCATCCTGACAGAAACCCTGACAATGCCGAGGCTGAAGAAAAATTTAAAGAAGCTTCTGAAGCTTATGAGATTTTATCGGACAGCGAAAAACGCAGCATGTATGACCGTATGGGACATAATGCGTTTGAAGGCGGCTTTGGTGGCGCTGGTGGTGGCTTTGGCGGTTTCAGTGCAGAAGATATTTTTAGCCAGTTCGGTGATATCTTTGGTGGAGCGTTTGGTGGCGGCGGACGTCAGCAACGCCAACGTCGCGGTTCAGATTTACGCTATGTAATGGAACTTACCCTTGAGGAAGCTGTAAAAGGGGTTAAAAAAACAATTACCTTTACTGCTCCAGCACCATGTGATGTGTGTGATGGTAAAGGCTCTAAAAATCCAAAAGATGTAGAAACTTGTAAAACTTGTCACGGTTCAGGACAAGTGCGTATGCAGCAAGGTTTCTTCTCTGTACAACAAACTTGTGGCACATGTCGTGGCCAAGGCAAAATTATTAAAAACCCATGCCATGCATGTCATGGTTCAGGTGTAGCAGATCGTCAGCAAACATTAGAAGTGACGATTCCAGCGGGTGTGGATAATGGTGACCGCGTTCGTTTAAGTGGTAAAGGCGAGGCTATTCGTGATGGTCAAGCTGGTGACTTATACGTTGAAGTGGTTGTTCGTGAACACGAAATTTTCCAACGTGATGGTGCCGATTTATATATGGACGTACCAGTAAGCATTGCTGATGCTGCACTTGGTAAAGAAATTGAAATCCCAACTTTGGAAGGCCGAGTTAGCTTGAAGATTCCTGAGGGAACTCAAACAGGTAAATTATTCCGTTTACGTGGTAAAGGTGTGCGCCCTGTACGTAGCAGTATGGTGGGTGATTTACTTTGCCGTATCGTGGTAGAAACACCGGTTAACCTAACCTCTCGTCAACGTGAATTACTTAAAGAATTACAAGCATCTTTCGATGGTGAAGACAGTGCTTCTTCACCAAAGAAAAAATCTTTCTTTGATCGCTTATTCGATTAATGATTGATTAGATCAGAAATTAAAAAGAAGGCGGATATTGATAAAATATCCGCCTTTTTATTGCGCTGATTCATCTTATTATTTTTATTCTGCTTAAAAGAAAATGACTAGTAATTATTCTGTAGGATGAGCGACATCAATATCATCAACACTTACGTTGAGTTCACTTGATGCAACTGGAGCCACTATAGCTTCGACAGTAGCTTGAGGAGCAGGTTGTACAGCTGCTTTTAGGGCTTCTTCAGTTTTTTCTTCAATGATTGGATCAATATCTTCAACTTTAACCTCAGCGTTAGCATCGCTTGTTTGCGCTGTAGGCGTTGCTGCAGTATTTACGTTTGTTGTAATACGTGCTTTAGATAAGCTCTCTAATGTTTCTCCTGGCTGGATTGCAGGTTCTGCAAATGCCACTGAACTTATTATCCCCATAATGGCGATTAGGCCAATAACTTTCGAATGCATGCTGAACTCCTTATAGTCATCTTTTTTTCATTCGTGGCTCAGTAGTGTGCAGATCAATTCTTTAACTTTTGTGAAAACAGATTAAATTCCGGTTACCTTTAAAAAATATTTTTTACTTTTTATTGTGGGCAAAGAGTTTTGATATAGTAAGCCAATTACGTAAAACAGAAGATTGGGAAGGATTATGTCAGCAGCTCCACGCATTGGTATTTTGGGTGCAGGCGGCCGTATGGGTCGTACACTTATTCAGGCAGTTCAACAAGCAGGCTATCAATTGGCTGCGGCAGTAGAGCGTCCAGAAAGTAGTTTGGTCGGCACAGATGCTGGTGAACTTGCAGGAATTGGTTCAGTGGGAGTGAAGGTTTCAGGAAGCTTGGCTGATGTACTTAAAGATTGCGATGTAATCATTGATTTTACTGCACCAGCTGCAACCGCCCAGCATTTAAAGCTATGTCGTGAAGCTGGCGTGGCTATGGTGATTGGCACTACAGGGATGTCTGATGAGCAAAAGGCTGAATTGGATGAAGCAGCAACGCATACACCTGTTGTATATGCTGCGAACTACTCTGTTGGCGTAAATGTATCAATCAAGTTACTTGAGCTTGCAGCAAAAGTATTTGGCGATACAGTAGATATTGAAGTGATTGAGGCTCACCACCGTCATAAAGTAGATGCACCATCTGGTACTGCATTAATGATGGGTGAAGCAATTGCGGATACGTTAGGCCGTAACTTAAAAGAAGTTGCTGTTTATGGTCGTGAAGGGCATACCGGTCCACGTGATCGTCAAACTATTGGTTTTGAAACCATCCGTGGTGGCGATATTGTAGGGGAACATACGGTCATGTTTATTGGTGAGGGTGAGCGTGTTGAAGTCACTCACAAAGCCACTAACCGTATGAACTTTGCCGCCGGTGCAGTACGAGCTGCTGCATGGGTTGTGGGCCGTGAAGCGCGTAAATATGACATGAAAGATGTTTTAGGGTTGAACGACGTACAGGTGTAAACCATCTGTACACTTCCCATATGTGGCGAGAAAAACAAGATAGAGCAGAACATGAATAAAAAACAAATTGCTTTGACCACTCTTCTTTGCTTAAGCAGCCTCTATACAGGGGCTGCCTCTACAGACAAGGCTAAACTCAGCCTAGACCGTAATCATATTAAAGTGTGGACCTATCAAAAAGCAGATAACCCAGTCTTTCAATATAAAGCGGAAACAACCTTTGATGTACCCCTTGAACGTGCTGTGGCAGTGATTTTAGATGTAGATCGTGCAGCTCAATGGGTGCCTTATATGGGCAAGGTCCAAATGCTTTCTCAGGATGAAAAGAAAGGCGAATTTACTTTATATATGGTGTTAGATTTTCCTTTTCCGCTAAAAGACCGCGATGTAGTGGTTAAAGGAAAAATGAGTAAAGCAGCCAATGGCCTAATTACTATTAAAAATACGGCAGTTAATAGTAACTATCCGATACAACCCGATGTCGTGCGCCTAACACGCTATGAAGGGGATTGGACATTCCAGAAACTTGCCAATAATAAAGTTAAAGTCACCACTAGTGGCTATGCTGATCCAGCGGGTGCAATTCCTTTAAGCTTCGTCAATATGTTTGTTCAACAGCAACCTTATCAGATGCTGCTTAAAATGAAACGGGAAGTAATGAACCCGATTTATGAGCAACCTAAGTTGCCGGAAATTTTAAAATAAATAAGCTAAAAAAAGCGCCTGATCTCAGGCGCTTTTTTTATCAATCTGAACATTGTTGTAAGGTTTGAGCGGGGCTGCTTTCTCGTTTGATTTGGAATAAAACTAATAACAAACCTAATCCCGCCAGTAAGGCACCCGCAAAAGATACTGCACTATAACCCCAACCTAAATCGAGTACTAATGCACCTGCAGCAGCGCCTACTGCATTACCTAAGTTAAACGCACCGATATTTACTGAAGAGGCAAGCCCTGGAGCTTCATGAGCGACTGACATGACACGCATTTGTAATGGCGGTACTAAAGCAAAGGTTGCTGCACCCCATATCACCAACGCAATGGCTGCTCCAATCTGGCTTTGAGCAAGAATTGGGAAAGTCACCATCATCACAATCAACAGTACCAAGAAACCAATCAGAGTTTTGTTGATGGACAAGTCTGCAAAACGGCCGCCTAAATGGTTACCAATCGAGAAACCGACACCAATCAACACCAACATGAACGTAATGAAGGTCGGTGAAGCATGGGTAAACTCAGTCAAACTTGGCGCAATATAGGTGTAGAGCGTAAACATTGCACCTGCACCGAGTACGGTAGTGAGTAATGCAAGGACCACAGGGGTACGCGTTAATACTTTTAATTCCGCCTTCACGTTTGGTTTTTGGGCAACCATACCTTGCGGTAATGCTTTCCACAAAGCGAGCATAGTAATGATGCCGAGCACGGAAATCGCAAGGAAAGACATACGCCAGCCAATGTTTTGCCCAACCCATGTTGCTAAAGGCACACCACCAATATTGGCAATGGTTAAGCCCATAAACATGGTTGCCACTGCACTAGCCTGTTTATGCGCTGGTACAATACTCGCTGCCACAACAGAACCAATTCCGAAAAAGGCACCGTGGTTCAGGCTTGTAATGAGACGTGCACCTAATAAGCTCATATAATTTGGTGAAAACGCTGCAATCAGGTTACCGACCGTAAAGATCGCCATCAAAAAAATAAGCGCATTACGTCGTGCAAAACCACCAAACCACAGGGTCATAAACGGTGCACCTAGCATTACGCCAAGTGCATAGCCTGTAATTAACATACCGGCTGTTGGAATTGAAATCCCTAAATCATTAGCGATGTTCGGAAGTAACCCCATTGGAGAAAATTCCGTGGTGCCAATAGCAAAGGCACCAATTGCCAATGCCAATAACGAGAACGCCGTATTTGATTGAGTGTTCATGAGTTTAGTCCCAAACTGGTGCCCATGGCTCTGGGCTAACTTCACGACTGTTACGGTCGAGTTCGGCAATCATTTGCATTTCAGCCGCAGTTAACTCGATATCCTGTGCTTTTAAATTACTAATCAGGTTTTCACGTTTAGTCGAAGATGGAATGACTGCAAAACCACGCTGCAATGCCCATGCTAATGCAATTTGCGCTGTCGTTGCTTTATGAGCTGCTGCAATCTCCGCTAAAACAGGGTCTTGAAGCACTTTGCCGTATGCAAGCGTCATGTATGAAGTGACATCAATATTCTTCTCTTGTAAGAAATTCACAAGTTTATGGTTTTGAAGATAAGGACTCAGCTCAATCTGGTTCGTTGCAATATGCTCTACACCAATTGTGTCAATTGCTTGTTGGGTAAGTGCAATATTGAAGTTTGAAATACCAATTTGTTTGGTTAAGCCTTGTTGTTTTGCTTCAAGTAAAAGCTGCATGATTTCAGGAATTGAAACGCCTAAATCTGGTGCTGGCCAGTGAATCAAAGTTAAATCGACATGGTCAGTACGAAGCTTTTGTAAGCTCTCTTTTAAGCTTGGAATAAACTTCTCTTGAGCAAAATTATCTACCCAGATTTTTGTAGTTAAAAACAAGTCCTGACGTGATACGCCACTTTCAGCAATCGCTTGACCAATTGCTGCTTCATTTTCATAGATTTGAGCAGTATCAATTGCACGATAACCGACATCTAACGCATTTTTAACAGAATCAATCACAGCTTGTTCTTTAAGGCGGAAAGTTCCTAGACCAAAACGTGGGATATTCATGTATTCACCTGAAATTAAATAATTGTTTAACTTGAGGTGCATTTTGCTTTTTTTATTGTTGCGAAAAAATAGATGAATAAGCAAAATATCTTTGATGTTTAGTCAATAATAGAATAAACCATGAAATCAACAATTGAAGAACTTGTTGCCTTTATCACAATTGTTGATACAGGTTCATTTGTGGCAGCAGCAGAACATTTAAAGCAAACACCTTCAGGGGTGAGCCGATCTTTAACCCGTTTGGAAGCAAAGTTAGATGTGACTTTGCTAGAGCGAACAACGCGTAAATTGAAACTGACTCAAGAAGGGCAACAATTTCTTATAAAGGCCCGTAAAATTTTAAATGAGCTGAATGCGGCCGAAGAAGAACTACAAAAGTCTGATCAGGGTACTGCCGGTCTTATTCGGGTTGATTCTGCCACACCGTTTGTTTTGCACGTGATTGCACCATTAATGCATAAATTCCGTGAGTGTTACCCCGATATTGAAATCGAATTAAATAGCAATGATCAGGTGATTGACTTACTTCAGCATAAAACCGATGTCGCATTTCGATTTGGGGAACTTAATGACTCTAGTCTGCACGCCAAATTGGTATGTAAGAGCCGTTTATATATTGTGGCAAGTCCTGACTATCTAGCTCTTAAGGGAACGCCAACACAACCTGAAGAACTTGAACACCATGATTTGATTGGCTTTACTAGACCTACTTATATCAATAGCTGGCCAATTAAAGTTGGCGATGAATATTTTTTTGCGCAATCAAAAATTAAAGCATCGAGTGGGGAGACCGTACGCCAACTGACGATTAGAGGACACGGCATTGCGCGACTATCTGAATTTGAAATTTGGAAAGATATGGAAGAAGGGCGATTGATTGCATTATTTGAAGATAAAATTGAGCATCAATATCAAAGCATCCATGCTGTGTATTATCAACAAGAGCATCTACCAAAACGAATCCGTTTATTCATTGAGTTTTTGGCAGAACAGTTAAAAGATGGTTTTAAAAACGCTCTCTAAAGGTTGTATAACTATCAGTTGGAATATGAACTTCTAAAATAGGTGTCGTTTGTCCTTGTGCCGAATGTTGAGACAGAAAATAGCTTTTTTGCTGTTCTTGGCAGCTAAAATATAATTTGGAATAGACTGAATTCACCATAACAACTTCATTTGAGCTATTACGTTTATATTCATAATGAGAAATCGCACTGGTCTCGTCATTAGTGCGTTGCTCCATTTTGTAGTCTTGCTGGTTGGTCATTTTTAAATAACCTTCAATCAAACTTTGGCAAACCGTGTGTCTGTGCTGTTCATTTTTTGGTTGTGGTTGGCAACCTGCTAAAACAATAGTAAATAACAATATAACTTTTAATTTCATTGGTTTGCTACTCTCCGAGTTGATTTCCATAGCCTAAAGGTGTTCTATAAACCAGTACAGATACAGAAATTTTTAAAAAAGCAGCACAGAATGACTTTTCAATATCAGGTTCTTGCCAATCAATTAGCACATCGTATTTATCAAGATGAACTTAAACCTCATCAAAAGCTCATTTCCTTACGAGATTTTGCCCGTCAACAAGGTATTAGTTTAAGTACAGCAAAAAGTTGCTATGAATTACTTGAGGCGAGGGGACTCATTTATGTAAAGCCGAAGTCAGGTTATTTTGTAGTTGCTCGTACCCCATCCAGCCCTATTCCGGATAGTCCGGATTTCTTATCTTTGCCTCGGCATGTCTCAAATCTGGAGTTGCATAACCAAATTCAGGAAGCTGCCTTACAAAGTCATCTTGTACCTTTGGGATCGATTCAGTTAACGCCGCACTTTATTCCTGTAGAAGGTTTACGTCGTTCTATTCAACGTGCTTTAAAAAATTGTCAGCCTCAAGATTTTCTTTATTGTAATAAACAAGGTCATGAACAATTAAGAAAAGCGCTATCCGATCATTGGCGTGAAGATGGTATTTATATCGCACCAGAAGATATTTTTATTACCAATGGCTGTATGCCGGCTTTGTCTTTAGTGATTCAGAAGCTCACTGAAGTGGGCGATAGTATTCTTATTCCTACACCCACCTATAATGGTCATTTACAGTTATTAGCAAGTTTAAAACGACAAATTGTTGAGATTCCGGCAGATCATCGTGGCATTGATCTTGAGCGCTTAGAATCTTTAATGCAGCAAGGTTTGGCGAAGGTTTGCTTAATGACAGCCAATTATCAAAATCCTTTGGGATATTGCTTTAGCAATGCAGAGAAACAGAAGATTGCTGAATTAGCTGCAAAATATCAGTGTTTTATTATTGAAGACGATATTTTTGGTGAATGTGGCTACAGTAGCGAGCGACCATTACCCATTCGATATTGGGATCGCGAAGGTTATGTGATTTGGTGTGGTTCAGTGTCGAAGTCTTTGTCGAGTGCGTATCGAGTAGGATGGTTTTGTTTAACGACAAAGTTAGAATATTTAAAGCTTGAACTGCTGGTAAGTAATATTGGCGTGAATACACCCTTGCAGTTAGGTCTAGCTGATTTTATTTATAGTCGTGGTTATCGAGAGCATTTAGAGCAGTTAAGACCCAACTTGATGCGACAAGTCGAAGAATACCGTAGCTGTATTTTAAAAGCCTTTGAAGGTATACCAATTGCATTGAGCCAGCCCGAAGGCGGATATGCATTATGGATACAGTTACCTAAGAGTGTAGATAGTTTAGCGCTCTATTACACTGCCCAAGCTCAGGGAATTACTGTAGTACCGGGCCATGTTTTTGGTGAGGATGAACGCTATCGACATTTCATTCGTTTAAACGCAGGCCATGAGTTAACTGCAGATGTCCGCCAAGCAATTATGAGCTTGGCAGATTGGTCGCGACAACAGATGCAAACAGTGAGTTAGTTTTATTCTGCAAAGTCTGCTTTAAGCACAATGCGGTAGCGTGCTTGACCTGAGTGTAGACGTTCAATTGCTTCATTGAGCTGTGACATTGGAAATAGCTCAATTTGAGGCGCAATTTTTTTGCGTGCGGCAAACTTTAAAAGTTGGCGTAGAGCGGCAGGTGAACCTGTAGGTGAACCAGTTACTGATTTGGCACCATCAATGAGAGAACCTACAGAAACAGGAACAGGTTCTAGTGTGAGCCCTAAGAAGTGCAAAGAACCGTTTGGTGCTAGTGTAGAAATGAAAGCACGCCAATTTAAAGTCACATTCACGGTACTCAGCAATAAATCAAATTTACCCTTTTGAGCTTTTACCGCTTCTGTATCGCGGCTATTGACCACATGGTCGGCTCCCATTGCTTTGAGTTCTTCGGTTTTATCTGGGTTAGAACTAAACGCCGTAATTTCACAGCCCCACGCTTTAAGGAGCTTAATGGCGATATGACCCAAACCACCAATACCAATCACACCCACGTGATGTGTTGCCTGTATTTTGTGTTTGAGTAATGGGTCAAAAACGGTAATTCCGCCGCAAAGTAAAGGGCCTGCACTTTCTGGGTCTAAATCTTCGGGAAGGGGAATGGCCCATTGCCAGCCTGCACGAACCTTATCGGCAAAGCCACCCGCATGTCCCACGATTGTTGCTACATTTTCGCCCGTACAAAGAACTTGCTGACCGCCAATACACTCATCACAGGCTTGGCAACTTTCGGCGGTCCAGCCAATACCGACACGTTGCCCAATTTGTAGTCCTTTGGCTTCTGAGCCTAAAGCAACAATTCGTCCAGTAATTTCATGGCCTGCAACTACAGGGTACACGGTTGAGCGCCATTCATTATTTAAAACAGAAATATCAGAATGACACAAACCACAGTATTCAACTTTTACCTCAACCTGATGCGGTTGTAATTCACCTGCATCAAATTGGTATGGGACCAGTTTTTCACCTGCCTGCATTGCAGCATAAGCCTGAATCGTATTATTGCTCATCGGAAACTCCTTAAGCGGATTTGAACCGTTCTGGTGGGTTAGGAAGCTTTAAATTGACAATCGTTTTCATGGTCATTGACCATACCCACTGCCTGCATAAAAGCATAGCAGGTGGTTGGACCAACAAATTTGAAACCATTTTTTTTGAGCGTTTTGGAAAGTTTTAGGCTGAGCTCAGTTTGAGCAGGGGCCTTACGATAATCTGCAACATCATTGTTTTGTGGCGCTGCATCTACAAACTGCCAAAGCCATTTAGAAACATCACCAACTTGGGCTTTAAGGGCTTGCCAAGCAATCGCATTATCGCGAATGGCTTTGAGTTTGCCTAAGTGACGAATTAAGCCTGCATCGGATAGTTTTGTTTCTAAAAAGTCATCCGTAAATGCGGCAATGTCAGCAATAGGATGATTAAAAAAGTGCTGGCGGTAGCTTTCTCTTTTTTTTAGTACGGTAATCCAAGATAGACCTGCTTGTTGTCCTTCAAGACAGAGCATTTCAAATAATCGGGCTTCGTCGTGTTCTGGTTTGCCCCATTCTTCATCATGGTAAGCAATATAGAGTGGATCATCGGAACACCATCTGCAGCGTTGAGTTTTCATGATGATGCTCCTTATATTTATCTTGGTATTTTAGAGTTTGAATGGTACCCATTCATTTGGGCGAGTATCCCAATAATACAGTTCAGCTTGAGTTAAGTCTTCAAACTTTAGCCAAAAGTCTTTGCCAACTTTATCTGAAAAACCGGTACTGATCAGTAGGGCATCATCACTGATTTCCATGATCCAGCCTTGATAGCTATTGCCATTTAAAATGATCTTTTGCTGGTTGCCAGACTCGGCAAACTCTACTAAGCGATTGATCAGCGCTTCCGACATAAAATGTTCCTAGCGTAAATATGAATAAGGATTAACAGCACCACGACCTTTACCATCTAAGTAAAGACCATAATGAAGATGAGGTGAAGTATAACGTGCATTGCCCGTGTTGCCGACATAACCAATGAGGTCACCCTTTTTGACATAGTCGCCTACGTTTAAGCCACGTTTATGTCCATCAAGATGAGCATAATAATGCCATGTTCCTGCCGGGCCTAAAATCCAGATCACTTTGCCACCCAAGTTGTTATTACGAAGATCGGCAATGAGCCCTTCAGTTGCACTGTACACTTTGGTTCCACGTGGAGCCAAAATATCAATTCCTTCGTGGCTACGGCCCTGACTCCGAGCAGCTCCCCATGTGTCTTTTAGCTCATCTCGATCGACACCTTTTACCGGAACAGGAAGCCGACTTGGAAGCTGCATACTCTTGAGTTTGCTAACTTGGGCTGGTGAAAGCGGGGCAGGTTTTTTAGGCGCACTGGCACAGGCTGCCAATAGAATAATGAGAAAACCAAGTGAGAGATGGGAAACTAAACGTCGCACAAAATACTCCCTGTCACAGCCATATCAAAATTATTTTGCTCACTATGTCATGAACGGCTTGTCGAGATCAATTTTTTCATAGCAGTTGGAACACCTTTAGCAATAGCTTGTTCTGGACTCAGCCATTGGCCTTCAAGTTCAATCGCCAGATGTTCTTTTTGATCAGGTTCCACGTGGAACACATGAGCATTAAGTAACCATGTGAAGTGAGTAAAGCTATGACTGATCTGAAAAGTTTGTGGTTGAGGTTGTAGCTTAAATTGCTGACTTAATTTCAAGCGTTCATGTTCATTTTCTAAAATAGGTAAACAAAATAAACCGCCCCATAGACCATGAGCTTGGCGTTGTTGCCAGAACCATTCATCTTCGCACTGAATAATAAGAACATCTGCCGTTTTAACAGGCGGTGTTTTTTTCGGTTTTTTAAAAGGTAATTCTTGTTCTAAACCTTGCTGGTAAGCCTGACAATGAGCTTGCATTGGGCAATATAAACAAAGAGGTTTTTTAGGCGTACAGATGGTCGCACCCAAGTCCATAATTGCTTGAGTGTAGTCATGATTGCGTTGGGTGGGACAAAGCTCTTCAGCCAGTTTCCACATTTCACGTTCGTGCTGTGGTTTGCTTAAGTCATCTTCAATGGCAAAGAAGCGAGCTAAAACGCGTTTCACGTTGCCATCCATAATCACGCCATACTGACGTAAACCTAAAGACATGAGTGCACCTGCGGTCGAGCGACCAATGCCCGGTAGTGCAATCCATTCTTCTAGGGTTTCAGGAAATTTGCCTTGCTGTGCTACAAGGCGGGCAGCTTTATGCAAATTGCGGGCACGAGCGTAATAGCCAAGACCTGCCCAATAAGGGGCGACTTCATCCCAAGTTGCATAGCCTAAAGCTTCTACAGTTGGGAAGCGCTCCATAAAGCGGTCAAAATATTGCAGAACTGTTTTTACCTGAGTTTGCTGTAACATAATTTCAGAAACCCAAACTTTGTATGGATCATCTGCGACTTGCCAAGGCAAATCATGCCGACCATGTTGATCGAACCAGTTTAAGAGGGCATCAGAAAAAGAAAATTCAGACATGAACAGCTATAGAAGAAAAGTAAGGGCTAAATTATAGCTGAAATTTAGGTGAAATTTTGTTTAAAGCAAACGAAGAAAATGGACATATGAAAACAGGGCCTACATCAAAAATGTAGTCCCTGTTCTATGGGTAAAAAGGATTAATCCTTTTGTACACCCCAACGTTGATCAAGTTTCAACGGTTGATTTTTGTAATATGGAATGACATGAATGTGGAAATGGTCAGAAGTCTGTCCAAACACTTCACCATCATTAAAGCCAATATGGAAACCGTCTGGCTGATGGCGAAGCTGGGTTTCATGACGGGCAATTTCAAGAAGTGTCAGTAAGCCTTGGTGCTCTTTAGACGTAATATCAAAAAACGAGCTGACATGGCGTAGTGGAGTCACTACACAGTGACCTTTAGACAACGGATTTGGGTCTGGCAAAATTACAGCAAATTCATTCTTATCAATGATGTCATATTCATCAAAATCGCAATACGGACATTTCTTGTCAGTCATTGTTGTATCCTCTCATGTTATTCCATTAAACCCCGAGTGCGGGAAATAAGACTAGGCTTTGCTCTAGCTCAACGGGAGTATATTTATTGAAGTATGGTTTAAAAAATACAGTAAAAATATTGCAAAGTCATAAACATTTAAGGGAGCAAATGCGAAAAATGCCATTTGCTCCAAATTTGCTTCTTTTATTTTAAAGTACGTTCTAATAAAGCGTACATTTTAGCAAGGCCTTGTTTTTCCGCTTCGCTGTTGTAGCCAAGGTCTACACCATTCGCTTTAGCTCTTTCATCTGCAAGCGGGTTACTAAAGCCATGTTTAGCATCTTTTAAAACCACTACCTCATGTTTAACCTCAGCAGCTTGCATCTCTTTTTCAAAATTAGCAACATCTTCTAAGGTGACCATGCTGTCTAGTTCACCATGTAGAACCAATACCTCACCTTGAATGTTGCCTTTTTGAGCAGGAGCCTTAGGAGCTAATGTACCATGAAATGTCGCAGTTGCTTTGAGGGGAGCACCTGAGCGAGCTAGATCGAGTACCACTTTGCCACCATAGCAAAAACCTACCGCTGCAAGTTTTTCACTATTTACTTCCGGTTGAGCAGCCAAAGTCTGAAGCCCTGCGTTGGCACGATCAGTCACAGTGTCTAGATCTTCAAATGTCTGCATCATCCATTCATAAGCTTGAGCTGCAGTCGTTGTTACTTTTTTATCGCCATACATGTCAATTGCAAGTGCAGCATAACCGTGTTCAGCAAGTTCACGCGCACGTTGTTCAGTGTATTCGTTACGACCCCACCACTCAGGACCAATAATGACACCTGGTACAGGTGTTTCACTTTCTGGAGCCGCAAAGTAACCAATTAAATGGCTACCATCTGGTGCAGTATATTGAATTTCACGGGTTTTAATTGCTGTACTCATGACATTAATCCTGAAATTAAATTCGATTTAAATACGCTTGATTAAAGCATAAAAAATAAAAGCCATATAAATAACTATGTAAAAAACTACATCAAAAGAAAAGCATAGAAATATTTATGCAATAAAAAAAGAAGGAACGAGTTCCTTCTTTTTGATATGGTCATGATTAAATTAAGTTCGGCCTCGCGAAATAAAACCAATAACAGCGAGAATTACAGCTATCACTAATAAAATCACGGCAAAGTCTTTAGATAACCCTGCAACACCACCAAACCCTAATAGACTGGCAATGAGTGCAATCACTGCAAAAATTATTGCCCAACGGAACATATGCTGTCCTCCTTATTTTTCATTGTCTTTTTACTATATAGCGTGTTTTTTGCACGAAATGTGTCGTTTATGTGGTTGAAATGTATATTAAACAATCATTTTGTGATGCCAAAAATACGGCTTCTTTTCTTAAGACCAGCGTACTTCAATGCTATAATCTGATTTTGCTTGATCTATATAGCCGTTAAAATCTTATGTCTACCGAGACCTCACTTCGTCCATTGTTTTGGAAAAATTATACGCTAGAGCAACTGACTCAGGCTGAGTGGGAGGCACTGTGTGATGGATGCGGATTGTGCTGTTTGGTCAAGCTAGAAGATGAAGATACACATGAAGTTGCGTACACCAAAGTGGCGTGCAAGTTACTTGATTGCAATACTGGACGTTGTTCTGACTACCCAAACCGTCAGCAGCAAGTACCCGACTGTTTACAACTAACACCGGAAACCTTAAAAACCATACACTGGCTGCCATCGAGCTGTGCCTATAAACGTTTGAATGAAGGCAAAAATTTACCTTCTTGGCACTATTTAAATACGGGTTCCAGACAAAGCGTAGTGAAAGCGAAAAAGTCGGTAGCAGGGCGTTGTATTCCTGAAACTGATGTACATGAAGATGATATCGAAGATTATGTGGTGCGTTGGGTGCGTTAATACGCTCCCGATGAGCATTTTTAATTACAGCGTATAATAAAGTAACATTTTTATCGTAAATTTTTTAATCATCTCCGTTATATAAAAATAAAAGCAAAAGGAGATAAAAATGATGAGACGATTAGCAGCCCCCTTATTATGTAGTAGTTTCTTCTTGTTAATGGCCTGTGGCTCTAATAATACTAATTCAAAAAATCCTGAACAAAATACAACTGCAAAAACAGAGCAGACCAGTGCTGCCAAACAAACTTATCAGGTCGAGGCAGTCGCACATTTTAATGAGCCTTGGGCGATCACCAGTTTGCCTGATCAGCGGTTATTGGTGACTGAACGGCAAGGTAAGCTAAAAATTTTTAATCCACAAAATAAACAGATGTTGAATGTCCAAGGTATTCCAGCCGTAAGTTATGGTGGGCAGGGCGGTTTAGGTGATGTAGCCTTGCACCCGGACTTTGCCAAAAACCACTGGATATATCTTAGTTATGCAGCCAAAGGGCAAGGTGGGTCTGGTGCAGTGATTTCACGTGCGAAACTAGATTTATCTAATCCTAATCAGCCAAAACTCACCGATATAAAGCAGATTTGGCAGCAAGTACCTAAAGTCTCAGGACAAGGCCATTATGGGCATCGCATGCTTTTTGGTGCAGATGGTAAGCTTTGGGTCAGTTCAGGCGAGCGTCAAAAGTTTGACCCTGCCCAAAATATGAAAAGCAACTTGGGCAAAATCTTGCGTTTAAATGATGACGGTTCAGCAGCCTTAGGTAACCCTTTTTATGAGCAAGGCGGTGTCACTGCTGAAATATGGTCACTTGGACATCGTAACCCATTAGGAATGGCCTTTGACCGTAAAGGACAGCTATGGGTGGTTGAGATGGGGCCTAAAGGTGGTGATGAGCTTAATATTATTACCAAAGGCGAAAACTATGGTTATCCGATTGTTTCAAATGGAGATCATTATTCAGGGCAGCCTATTCCAGATCATCACACGCGCCCAGAGTTTAAAGCGCCAGAAATTGACTGGACTCCTGTAATCTCACCGTCGAGCTTAATTATTTATCGCGGACAACAATTTCCTGCATGGCAAAATAAAGCTTTAATTGGCGGGTTATCTTCAGAAGCAATTGTTGTTGTAGATTTAGAGCATAAGCCCGTAAAAGAAGTACAAAGATTAGAGATGAAGCAACGTATTCGTGGGTTACATGAAGCACAAGACGGTTCAATTTGGGTAATTGAAGATGGCCCCAATGCTCGTTTACTCAAGCTGAGTAAGAAACCCTCTTAATGCTAGGAAATACCCTGTAAATAAAGGATGTGTCTCATAGATTCAAATTGTAGATTTCTGTGAGACACAATAGACTATAGTGAAAAGACGATAAAGCTATTTGAGATGTCAGACACCCATATTCCACTTCCTGAACGCCTGCGCCCGAGAGACTTGTCTGAAATTATTGGGCAAGATCATTTGTTAGGTGAACATGCGCCCTTACGTCAAATGATTGATCAGGGACATTTGCCTTCTATTATTTTTTGGGGGCCGCCAGGCGTCGGTAAAACGACAATTGCTTTGCTTTTAGCTCAGGCAATAGATCGTCCATTTGTGAGCTTATCTGCGCTAAATACGGGCGTAAAAGAATTACGTGAAGTGATTGCAGAAAGTGGTGACTTACTGACACCTGTAGTTTTTATTGACGAAATCCATCGCTTTAATAAATCACAGCAAGATGCATTATTAGGTGCCGTAGAAAAAGGTAAAATTACCTTAATTGGCGCCACCACTGAAAACCCGTCTTTTGAAGTCAATAGTGCACTTTTATCACGCTGTCAGGTCTATACCTTAAACAGTTTAGACAGTGAAGCAATTCAGACGCTACTTAACAATGCACTCCAAAACGATAAATTTTTAAAAGAACGTTATATTCATATTGAAGAGTATGATGCTCTTTTACAGTTTGCAGCAGGTGATGCCCGTAAAGCACTCAATTTACTTGACTTAATTGCAAGTACTTTTGAGCCCGAAGTTGAAAATACGATTAATAATGCAGTTGTAGTAAAAGTCGCTCAGCAAAATATTGCGCGTTATGACAAATCGGGTGAACAGCATTACGACCTCGTTTCTGCCTTTATCAAATCGATTCGTGGTAGTGATCCGGATGCGGCTTTGTACTGGATGGCGCGGATGCTTAAAGGCGGGGAAGATCCGGTTTTTATTGCAAGACGTATGTTGATTGCCGCTTCAGAAGACATTGGAAACTCGAATCCAAATGCACTATTGCTTGCAGGTGAATGTTTCCGTTCTGTACAGGCGGTGGGAATGCCTGAGGCTCGAATTATTTTGGGCCAAACAGCAGTTTATTTAGCGACCAGTGCAAAAAGTAATAGTACTTACCTCGCAATTAATAAGGCCTTAGAACTTGCTGAGAAAACGGCAAATTTACCAGTACCTTTACACTTGAGAAATGCGCCAACCAAACTGATGAAACAGCAAGGTTATGGAATTAATTATCTCTATCCTCATGACTACCCAGAGCACTTTGTGTTGCAAGACTACTTGCCACCTGAGTTAAAGGGAACCAAACTCTATGAGTCGGCGAGAAACAAGCGTGAAGTTGAAGGTGAACGCCTACAACAACGCAGATGGCAGCAGGAACAATAGTTTTATTGTTTCCTGCTATTGTTCCAATTCTTCAGTCACCTGACCATAAATCAGCAGGGTAAACACGCCTGTACCACCAATAATATTGCCAATGGTGGTTGGAATCAGGAAATTAAACAGATATTCACCAAGAGAAGCTTCTCCTTGCCAGACCAGATAGGACATTTCGGTAGAGCCAACGACCACATGGGTAAAGTCGCCTAGTCCTATTAGATAAGTCATGAAAAAGATGACTAGGAATTTATTGCTGACGGAAGGTAGCATCCAGACCAATGCAGCAATTAAAAGACCAGACATAACCCCTTTAAGCAGATTTTGGGTGGCGGAAAAAGACGCAACATGATGTGCGAGCTCATCTAGTGCTTTATCAATGTTTGGAGTAAACAGGTCGGTGGTCAGGAAGAATAAACTCGCCAAAGCTGTTCCAATAATATTGCATAGAATCACGATTCCCCATAGACGGCCTACAGCTCGTAATTTGTCTAAGGTAAAGGGCTTAAATAGGGGCACAACTGTAGTAATGGTATTTTCGGTAAAGAGCTGCATGTGTCCTAAAATAGCGATCAGGAATCCAATGGTATAACCGAAATTGGTAATTAAATCGGTCCAGATGGCATCAGTTGGGATATAAGAAGCAATAATCGCTTTAAATACAAATGAAAAACTGATGACTAGACCTGCTGCAATGCCTGAAAAGATGAGCGCGGCTGTTGGGCGATCTAACTCTTCGGCACCATCACGGCGGATAATTTCATACACTAAACGGGGCGACAGTTTCTCGTGTTCTTCAACTGCCATTTTTTCACGCCAGCTTAGGGTTTGATCGACTTTCTCTTCTTCTAGTTCATGGTCCATCAGGTTTACTCCTCACTGAATAAATAATTTATATTTATCGTTTTTTATTTATTGTTAAGGCAGTGCTCAGGATAAATCTAGAAGATTCCTACCAGCTTTATGTGTTTTTTTATAAATTGAACACTCTGGGGGTAAGCGAACTAGAACAATAATGCATGAAGAAAAGAATCGACCAGACCTGAGAGAAAAGTTAAGTATAAGAAAAGATAGCAAACTCAATCAGCCTGCTATAAAAAGTGTAAAGTTGAAGCTAGGCGCTTGTAGTCATGAAAATGGCAACAATAATTAAAACAAGGTATATGCTCTCAAGGTACGTATGAGTTTCATATAGTCGCCTTGGGAAGCTTCAGAAATGACAGTTTCGATTTCAGCTTGGCTCCATCCTTGCTTTAAGGCAGAGTGGCTAAAATTAGATAAAATTACTAATGGATTTTCACCAAAATGGATTGGATGATTCATTAATCTCTTTTCAGGCTTAAATAGTTCCATAGACTCATCCTATTTAAAAATTTAATTATTGTGATGCAATTTATATTTTTTTTGATTTTAGTGCCTTGTTTTGAGATTGTGCAAGTCATAATTTAATTAAATATACAAATCTGTCTACTTTTCCTAAATTCTAGGGTGCTGAAAATAAAAAAACCGAGCTGAAATGCTCGGTTTTTTATAAAGTTGAGCTGATTAGATGTCAGATAAATCTACGCCTAAACGAGCAGCAACTTCTTCATAAGCTTCAACAACACCGCCTAAGCCTTGACGGAAACGGTCTTTGTCGAGTTTTTTCTTAGTATCTTTGTCCCATAAACGGCAACCGTCTGGAGAGAATTCGTCACCAAGTACGATACGATCATGGAAAACACCAAATTCAAGTTTGAAGTCCACCAAAATCATGTTGCCTTCAGCAAATAATGCTTTTAATACATCATTTACTTTATAAGTTAACACTTTCATTTGTTCTAACTGTTCAGCAGTTGCCCAACCTAAAGCAATCGCTTGAGATTCGTTAACCATTGGATCGCCTAGGCCATCATCTTTGTAGAACAATTCAAATGTAGGAGGAGTTAACTCTTTACCTTCTTCTACACCTAAACGACGGCATAGAGAACCTGCTGCATAGTTACGGATTACACATTCAACAGGAATCATTTGAAGTTTTTTAACAAGAACTTCAGTTGGAGAAAGCAATTTTTCAAAATGCGTTTCGATACCCGCTTCAGCAAGTTTTTCCATGATGAAGGCGTTAAAACGGTTGTTCACCTTGCCTTTACGATCTAGTTGTTCGATTTTTTCGCCATTGAACGCAGAGGCATCATCACGAAAGACTAAAATCAGATGGTCGGCATTGTCTGTTTCATATACAGATTTTGCTTTACCAGTATAGAGCAAGGTTTGTTTTAACATGAGGGAACCTTTTTTAAAAAAAATGCCTAGTAAACGACTAGGCTGGCCAATTTTGGTAAATCTGGTTTAACACTTCTGCGGCAACATCAGGGCTGGCAAAAGTGTTATCTGGATTAAATAGAGCAAGGCTATGACTAGAGCCAACACCTGTGAGCTTAAGCACATATGTATTGTCATTTACTTTAATCGTCGCTTGATTGTTACCTTGAGCGATGACGTTGTAATTTAACGTGCTTAACGTAGCTTTGGTGTATTGCCAAATCTCGGCAGTACTTCCATCAATTTTTAACAGTGGATTTTTATTACCATCTGTCACAAGTTGAGGGCGACCAAGCGCACTACCTGTTTGAGCAGATGCATCTGCTGTCGTATCAGTTTGAAGTGGTTCAGGACGTGGCAATGCAAAACGATTGCCACGCTTGTTTTCAAACTTCGGTGCGTGATCGATAGCAAGCTGGTCTACTGTTGGTGCAGGATACAAAGGTGTCGCTGGTCGTACAGTTGCATCGGCAGGGTACTCAAGTGGGGCGAGTTGCTTTGCATTTTTATAATCTAAAGAGTGATTATTGAGTGCGAAGCGACCACAGCCAGCTAAACTTAAGGCTGAAACTGCAAGGACTAAACCAAGACGTAATTGCATCATAAATTGCTCTTATTAAATAATTCCCGCATCTTTTAGGGCATTGCGGAGAGGTTCGCGATATTGCTCAGCGAGAGGAGTGAGTGGTAAACGAATACCAGTATCAATCAGTCCCATCTCATGTAGTGCCCATTTCACAGGAATTGGGTTTGATTCGCAAAATAGAATATTGTGTAAATTTGCAATCTTATTGTTAAGCGTCTTTGCTTGTTGCTCATCTTTTGCAATTGCAACCGCACATACTTCGCTCATTGCTTTAGGTGCAATGTTTGCAGTAACCGAGATATTACCGTCTGCGCCAAGAAGCATAAGTTCCCATGCAGTTTCATCGTCACCTGAGTACACAGCCATCTTGCCGTTTAAAGCATCAATTAAAGCTTTACCGCGTGGTACGTCACCTGTTGCATCTTTAATGCCGACAATATTTGGAATTTCCGCTAAACGAACAGCTGTATCGTTTGACAAATCTACACCTGTACGACCAGGTACGTTGTAAAGAATAAGCGGTAATTCAACAGCTTCAGCAATCGCTTTATAGTGTTGGTAAAGGCCTTCTTGAGTCGGCTTGTTATAGTATGGGGTTACAAGTAAAGCTGCATCTGCGCCAAGGTCTTTGGCAGCTTTAGTTAATTCGATTGCTTCACGGGTTGAGTTTGCACCAGTACCGGCAATAATTGGAATACGTTTGTTGGCTACACGAATAATTTCTTTAATAACCTGTGTGTGCTCTTCCATGCTCAATGTTGAGGCTTCGCCGGTTGTACCGACGGCTACAATACTGTTTGTACCTTGTTCTATGTGCCACTCAACCAGCTTCTCAAGACTCTTCCAATCTACACCGCCATCTTTCAACATGGGAGTGACGATTGCGACGATTGAGCCTTGAATGGTCTGTGCTTGCTGAGTCATTTTAAAAAATATCCTATTTATCCATCCGAATCTGAGGTAAGAAAAACAAAATGTGGGATGGTTGCAGTATTTTGATTGTCCAGTTCTAACAATAACAGATTGTTGAATGACAATTATGCAAATTATGACTGATCAGACGCATAAGAACAATATGCTTGACTGATAAACCCTATGTAAACTTGAGCAAAACATAGAATGCCAATTTGATCATTTCAAGTAAAAGACAGTAAAAATGAGAATATAGTGCAATTCTTCCAACCTCTACTTAACACGGTCTTTTTTATGGCAAGATAAAATGCATATTTTTCCCGAATGGGTCTTAAGATGGCATGAAAATGAATAAACAACCACAAAATTCGGCTTTAGTCGTAGTTGACGTGCAAAATGGTTTTACCCCTGGTGGAAACCTAGCAGTTGCCGACGCCGATACGATTATTCCAACCATTAACCAATTGGCAGGTTGTTTTGAAAATGTAGTCCTCACTCAAGACTGGCATCCGGATAATCATATTTCTTTTGCAGCCAACCATCCGGGCAAGCAGCCATTTGAAACGATTGAACTGGATTATGGATCACAGGTGCTTTGGCCTAAGCATTGTATACAAGGCACTCATGATGCCGAATTTCATCCGGATTTAAATATCCCGACAGCTCAACTGATTATCCGAAAAGGTTTTCATGCTCATATTGATAGTTACTCGGCTTTTATGGAAGCTGACCACACCACAATGACAGGTTTAACGGGATATTTAAAAGAACGTGGTATTGATACGGTCTATGTGGTTGGAATTGCTACAGACTTTTGTGTCGCATGGACTGCTTTAGATGCGGTTAAGCAAGGCTTTAAAACTTTAGTAATTGAAGATGCGTGCAAAGGTATTGATCTTAATGGTTCATTAGAACAAGCGTGGCAAACTATGCAGCAACAAGGTGTTATCCGTATTCAATCGACTGATCTGTTGAATGAATGCTAGAGATACTGATTTTGATGCTTGGACTTTAATTGCGATTTGGTATGGATGAACAGTATGTCTGCATTACTCCGTTTTACTCAGTTTGTTCAAAAGACGTTTGCCCTATGGGTAATTATTTTTGCAGCTCTGGCGCTATGGCAACCTGAATTTTTTGTTTGGCTCAAAGCGTACATCCCATGGATTTTGGGCATTATTATGCTTGGCATGGGAATGACCATGACCGTTGATGATTTTAAAGGGGTACTACAAAGCCCTAAAGCTGTGTTAATTGGGGTTGTCGCGCAGTTTGTGGTGATGCCGGGCTTGGCATTTATTTTATGTAAATTATTTAATTTACCTCCTGAAATTGCGGTCGGCGTTATTTTAGTCGGTTGTTGCCCAGGAGGAACAGCTTCAAATGTCATTACCTATATGGCCAAAGGCAATGTGGCTTTATCGGTCGCCTGTACCTCGGTATCAACACTCTTGGCTCCTGTGTTAACACCTGCAATTTTCTATCTACTTGCTAGCCAATGGCTAAAGATTGACGCGGCTTCGATGTTTATTTCGATTTTGCAGGTTGTACTACTTCCGATTGTGATTGGGCTGATTTTGCGAACTTGGCTTAAACGTCAGGTTGAATCCTATATTCAAGTCATGCCATTAGTTTCAGTGATTGCAATTGTAGCGATTGTGGCAGCCATTATTGGTGGCAGTAAAGCAGCTATTTTACAGTCGGGTTTGCTCATTTTGGCGGTAGTGATATTGCATAATGGGCTTGGATATTTATTAGGTTTTGCCGCAGCGCGTTTCTTTAAATTGCCTTATGCGGACAGTAAAGCAATTGCGGTAGAAGTAGGAATGCAAAACTCAGGCTTAGGCGTGGCGCTTGCAGCAGTGCATTTTGCGGCTTCCCCGATTACAGCGGTACCAAGTGCTATTTTCAGCCTTTGGCATAATATTTCGGGTCCTGCACTTGCGACTTATTGGGCAAGTAAACACAAACAAGAATAACTGTATAAACAACATACATGACAAAAGAAGGCCAAACAGATAGTTTGGTCTTTTTATTTAAAGCACTTTTTATTTGAGCTGAATTTAAAACTGGTATGTCTTTTGCTTCGAATTGATGCACTAAAAATAACGTGAATATCGACATAAATCGCAAAGAAAAAAATAAGGCATTTTTTTGATGAACCAGATTTTTAAATTATTTATTCCCATGCTCTCTAGCAATTTAATTGTAGTTTTAAGTGGATTGATTGATATTGCTTATGTAGGGCATTTTAGTAATGACCATGTTGCCGCCTTATCGGTGACCTTATCTTTATATACAGTGGTTTATGTCATTGGAATGGGGATACTGCAAGGTGTGATGCTTAAGCTCTCGGAAGCTTATGGTTGCCATGACATACCACGTATTCGTCAAATTTTTATCCAAGGCGTTTGGCTGATGTTAGGTTCGGCATTGGTAAGTATTGCCTTGCTTTACTTGTTCCGTGATCTACCAAAATTATTTGGTGCATCTGAACATGTCGTTTTAATTACTAAAAACTGTATTTGGGCTTTGGTATTTATTTTACCTGCCCATTTACTGATGCGCTTATTTACAGCTTTGTCTCAGGTCACTGAAAATGCTTATAAGGTTTTATTATCAGATAGTCTTTTCTTCATTCTTAAAATTATTTTGTCTTATCTTCTGATTTATGGTGTCGCTTTATTTTCAATTCCGCCACTCGGGGCGATAGGGGCGTTGTTAGCCACTATCATTGTACGGTGGTTTATATTGACCGTTTATTACCTGTTTTTTCTAGAGAAAAAGTACATCTTTATTGAACATCCAGAACGGTCAGTTGAAGATAGCTGGCAAAGTCTGCGTATGATTTTAAAAATAGGGATACCCACAGCGATCATGGCATTGATGGACGTTATTGCATTTTGTTCAGTTGCTATTCTGATTTTGCCTTTCGGGAGTGTGGTGTCTGCAGCCCATCAAATTGTCGCGAGCACTGGCGGTTTCATGTTTATTTTTCCTTCATCAATTGCCTCGGCTTATAGCATTTTGGTGTCAAGAACTATGGGCAGCGGCAACATGAAAGAAGCAGACAAAATTGCCAGACAAAGTATATGGGTCATTATGGCAGTGAGTGGCAGTTTATCCTTGTGTTTATGGGTGGAGAGGGGCTTAATTGTCACGTTCTATTCAGATGATTTGGCTGTACAGATTTTGGCTGCATCACTGCTCTTGATTGTCTGCATGTCTCATTTTCTCGATGGCTTAATGACATTACTAACCTCTTTGTTGCGTTGTTGGGATGTGTCGATTTTACCCATGCTGATTTTTTTAGTCGTGGTGCTATGTTTCGGATTGGGCGGTGGTTGGTGGATGGCTTATAAGGGGCTGCACTGGGGAAGTCACTCTATATCTGCAATGGGAATTTATGGTTTCTGGAGTATGGCAGCCATAAGCTATTTAGTAGCTTGTGTATTGAGTGCCTTCTGTTTTCGTTTTAGAAAGCAATTAAGAGGTTTTTGATTAGGTAGATCAACACAACCTTAAAGAGGGTGTGCTGTTAACCATTCTTCAATCTCATTTTCAGAAATCACTTCAAAACCATGGCGCTGTAACAGTGCTGTGGTAATCCCAACACCCGTAATCTTCTCGCCTTGGAAAGTACCGTTATAAATTTTTTGACTACCGCAAGACGGACTGTTTTCTTTTAAAACAACACAGGTTGCTTGTATTTGCCGTGCAATGTCTAAAGTACGATAGGCGCCTTTTAAATATAGCTCAGTCACATCTAAACCAGATGAATCTAGGATTTTTGCCTTGCCATCAAGTACATCTTGTCCTGTTCCTCCCACAATTTCTGCGGGTAACCTTGGAGTAGTAAAACCACCTAATAACTCTGGACAAAGTGCATGCGCTTTTTTATTTAAAAATAGCTGCTTAAGTGTAGTGTGTGAGCAAGAGCGTCCATCGTAGCGTACAGGCTCTCCAATTAAACAGGCACTGATTAAAAGCATGATTTTTCCGCCCTTAGAACTTTAAAAGCCATGTGAGTGTACCCAATGATTTAAAAATATGAAATCTAAAACAAGCACAAGCAAACAGAGTAATTTGATTAATAAATTACACAATTCATAATTAAATTATGTATTGCATAATTTAATTGTTTTTAGTAGCATCTGTTTTAAGGTAAATGGCCATTGGAGGTCCAACAAGGATGTTGGCCTCCATAAATCTAGGAATAACTTTAGGAAAAGACGATTTTTAAAGGTTTATTGAAAAATCTCAATCGTACTTTTAGATAAGAAAGGACAGTGTGTATGGAAAACAAACACCGTATAGAAAGGAAATTAATCATCGGCTTTGCGCTCACTCAATCTTCGTTTTAGTTATTGGTTTTTTTCTCATAGGATGCGTTGGGCTAAGGCATTTTGACGGTTCAAACATACTCCCAGCAAATGCGTATTCTATAGAGAAAGGAGCTGACCAGATCAGCATGAGAAGTAAACGGATCAGGTAATTACCAGAGGGAAACTAGATGGATATTTTAGAGAACCCATTAGAATTATGCGGTTTTGCATTTATTGAGTTTGTTTCAAAAGAAAATGAATTAGATCCAATTTTTGAAACAATCGGCTTTTCAAAAGTAGCCAAGCATAAATCGAAAAAAGCGTACTTATGGCGTCAAGGAAATATCAATATTATCCTGAATTATCAGCCAGAATCTTATGCTTCATTCTTTTTTAATGAGCATGGTCCATCTGCTTGTGCGATGGGATTCAAAACTCGTGATGCAGCAAAAGCTTTTAAAAAGGCGGTTGAACTTGGTGCAGAACCAATGTACTCAAAAGTTGGGCCAATGGAGCTTAACATTCCGGCAATTAAAGGTATTGGTGGTATGCCAATCTTCTTAGTTGACCGCGATATTTATGAAAATGACTTTGTTTTCTTTGATGATGCGCAGCGTAACCCTGAAGGTGCGGGTTTAAAAGAAATCGACCACTTAACTCATAACGTCTACAAAGGACGTATGGAATATTGGGCAAACTTCTACGAGAAGATTTTCAACTTCCAGGAAATTCGTTATTTCGACATTAAAGGTGAATATACAGGTTTAACCTCTAAAGCATTAACTGCACCAGATGGCATGATTCGTATTCCTTTAAATGAAGACTCAGACAAGGGTAACGGCCAAATTGCAGAATTCTTAGCTGATTTTAATGGCGAAGGTATTCAGCATATCGCGTTTATTTGTGATGACTTAATTTCGACTTGGGATAAGTTAAAAGGCCTTGGTCTTAAGTTTATGACACCACCGCCAAATACGTATTATGAAATGCTTGAAGAGCGTTTACCTGAACATGGTGAACCAACTGAAGAGTTAAAACAACGCGGTATTTTATTAGACGGCAGTACTAAAGATGGCCAGAAGAAGCTTTTATTACAAATCTTCTCTGAAAATATGATTGGGCCAGTCTTCTTCGAATTTATTCAACGTAAAGATGACGACGGTTTCGGTGAAGGTAACTTCAAGGCATTGTTTGAATCGATTGAACGTGACCAGATTCGCCGTGGTGTGCTCGAAGCAAAATAAGTTTTGCTTTGTCTCTAATCTAAAAAAACCAAGAGCATTGCTCTTGGTTTTTTTATGGCTATTGATTAGCGGCTTTTAATATATTGATTAATTGAATTAATCTCATTTTTAAGTGTTTCAATAATTTTACTTTGTGGGTCAACAGGTAAAAACATTTCGCTATCAAGCGCCACAATACAAAACTCAATCCCTTGGTTTGAGTTAAATACTGGCAGGCCTACTGCGTTAATACCGGTAAGTAAATCACCTTTCGCCGCAGACATTTGTTGTTGGCGGATCGTCTCTTTAAGTTCTAAAAATTCTTCCCAGTTATGTGGCGCAATGTTTAGCCCAAGTTCCTGATGTTTTTGCCACTCAGTTTCTAATAAAGGACGAACAAAATGCTCAGGAAGGTAAGAAGCAAATAAACGTCCTGCAGCAGAATTGACTAAAGGCATAATTGAGCCGACTTTGGTCACAATCGAAATTGGGTGGTTAGATTCAATCGATTGAACCACGACAGGGCCTTTGGGTGACCACTTACTAATTTGAATACCACAGCCAATTTTGCTTTGTAAGTCGTAAATTAAATGTTGTACTAACTGTAAAGTATCGCTGTGCTGAATGCAGTTTAAGCCTAAACGCCATGCTTGATCACCTAAGGCATATTGGCCATCTTCAAGTTGTTTGGCGTAATCCATGCGAATTAGGCTCACCAAGTAGCGGTGTACTTTGGCAGGATGCATCTCAAGCTTACTAGATAAGTCTTTGAGAATAATGGGTTGATTGTGCTCTAAAAGGGCATTTAGTACGGATAAGCCAACTTCAAGTGATTGAACCCCCCCAGATATTTTTTCTTCAATCATTTAAATACCCTTAATCGATTTACTTCAACAGTTAAACAGTTTTGTTCAGAACATAAATTGGCATTGTTGCGTTTTACATCATGCCTGAGCCTATAGAAAAATAGAAATCACCTTTTTCTATTAGCGAAATTCACATGTTTAATAATCCACAATTTTTACAAACACCTTCATCTTACATTTATAGCGTAAATTGATAGAGGTTTAGTAGATTTAAACAATATAAATCGGCATTGATATAGAACAGTTCATTCAAACTATTCCCATCAATGCCGACTTTTAAAACGATTGCTTTGAAAGAATTACGCGCCTAATTCTTCTTCATGCAAGAAATGAGTATGGTGTGGAGCGCGTTTGGTTTTGCTCCATTCCTCTAACATTTCAGTTTTCATTTCTTCAGTAATTTTTGCAATTTTTTCTTCAGCATGTGCATCGTTATAAGTCAGTTCTAAACGATGTCCATTTGGGTCAAAGAAATAAATTGAGTGGAAGATACCATGGTTAGTAATACCTAACACTTTAACACCGTTATCTTCCAAATGTTTTTTGGCAGCTAAAAGGGCATTTAAATCTTCAACTTCAAAGGCAATATGTTGCACCCATTGAGGCGTATTTTCATCACGGCCCATTTCTGGTTGGGTTGGCAATTCAAAAAATGCTAAAACGTTGCCTTGACCTGCATCTAAGAATAGATGCATGTAAGGGTCAAAGGCTTTAGTTGATGGCACATGGTCTTCAGCAAAAGCTAAAATGAAATCCATATTGAGCATTTTTTTATACCACTCAACAGTTTCTTTCGCATCCTTACAACGATATGCAACGTGATGTATTTTTTTAATGGCAAATGTCATGTTGAAACTCCTTTTTACTATTCCCAATCTGGTTGTTGTTCTGGCGCCGCGTTATAGAAGGCTGGGATAGACAAACAATGTTGATAAATTGATTCAATTTTTGGAAACGCCGACAAATCAATCTTGAAGCGTTTCGCGTTGTAAACCTGTGGAATTAGGCAGCAGTCGGCAATGGTTGCGTGTTGTCCAAAGCAAAATTGTCCATTTGAATCTTGAAGTTGCTGTTCGAGTGTTTGAAAGCCTTCAAGAATCCAGTGCTGATACCAGTAATTTTTTTGTTCGTCCGAAACATTTAAATCATTTTTTAAATATTTCAGCACGCGTAAGTTATTTAACGGGTGAATATCACAGGCAATCGCCTGTGCAAAAGCACGGATTTTGGCTCTCTCTTTCACATCATTTGGAAGTAATTTGGTTTCAGGATATTGTTCATTCAGATATTCCAAAATACTTAATGACTGTGACAGGGTTAAATCGCCGTCCACTAAAGTTGGTACTAAGGCACTGCGATTTAACTTTAAATAGTCTTCGCTTTGCTGCTCATTTTTAACTAAATGAACGGGTACAGTTTCATAAGCGAGACTTTTAAGGTTGAGACCAATCCGTACTCTGTAAGCTGCAGAGCTACGAAAGTAACTATACAGCTTCATAATTAGGCTCCGAAGTTTCTGCAAAATCAAAAGTTAATGCAGGAAGTACCGTATTTCGGACTTCACCAAAACCAATGCGAATACCATTTTTCTCACAGTGGCCTTTCATGATGAGTGTGTCGCCGTCTTGCAAGAAACCACGAGTTTCACCATTCGCAAGTGTTAGAGGCTTAGTGGTGTTCCAAGTCAACTCAAGCAAGCTACCATACGAATCTGGTGTAGAACCTGAGATAGTACCTGAACCCATTAAATCACCAACCTGAACGTTACAGCCTCCAATGGTGTGGTGAGTTAGCTGCTGAGCCATAGACCAATACATATATTTAAAATTAGTACGGCAGATCACATCAGGTTGTGCTGATTTCGGGCTTTGGATTTCAACACTTAAATTAATATCGTAAGTATTGGCGATATTTTCTTGTAAATAAGCAAGTGGCTTCGGTTCTTGTTTCGGACCTTCAACTTTAAATGGCTCAAGAGCTTCAAGTGTGACGACCCAAGGAGAAATCGAACTTGCAAATGTTTTAGCGTTAAAAGGGCCAAGTGGAACATATTCCCATTGTTGGATATCACGTGCTGACCAGTCGTTTAGCAGAACCATGCCAAAAATATGATCCCATGCATCTTCAATGGCGATTGGTTGACCTAATTGAGTTGGTTTCCCCACAATAAATGCAGTCTCAAGTTCGAAATCGAGTTTACGCGTAGCTGAGAAAACTGGACGCTCTTCATTTGGAAGTTTAATTTGTCCAGATGGACGCACGACTTGAGTGCCACTGACTACAACAGAGCTAGCACGACCATTGTAACCAACAGGCAATTCAGTCCAGTTTGGAAGTAAGGCATTTTTAGGGTCGCGGAACATACAGCCTACATTGGTTGCATGTTCTTTAGAAGAATAGAAATCGGTATAACCAGATACTTGAAGTGGTAAATGCAAAGTAACACTGTCTTGCTTAACCAAAACTTCTTGGCGCAATGCTTCATTTTCTTGAAGCGTTAAATTATCAACTGAAAGAAGAGACTGTAGCGTTTTACGAACTTTAGACCAATTGGCTTTGCCCGATTCAATAAATTTATTCAGTGTAGGCTGGTTAAAGTATGTGTCTTGATCTGAAAGTTTTAAAAGACCATGCTTTTCAAGAGCAGCGAGATCAATGACCCAATCACCGATAGCTACACCGACCTGACGCTCGCCTTCGGCTGTTCTACTAAAAATACCATAAGGCAAATTATGAATAGTGAAATCAGATTGAGGTGAAACTTCAATAAAAGAGTTTAGTTTTTGTTCCATTTTCGCTTCCTTGTCTTCATCTCGCGTCTTATACAAATAAAAGTTCGGTCTAGGGACTGAGCTACTCAATAAGTTTTAACCGTTATTTAGATCATCTTTTTACTTATGAGTTTGATAGAGACCGAGAACAACCAATTACTTCATGGTTCTTATAATACTGAATTCATAAAATTACGCAATACATAATTTAATTACACATTGCATAATAATTGTTATTTCTTGCATTTTCTGTTTTCATGCGCGGTTGTGAGAAAAGTAACGCAATTATTTTTTCATCAATCTCTATGAAAATCCGATCAATTTATGATATACGTAATTTATTGGAAAAAAATTACGTGACAAGGATGAGAATAATCATATGTCAACACAAGAGCAAGGAAACCTGAAACATGGTTTGAGTAATCGTCACATCCAGCTGATTGCGTTGGGTGGAGCGATTGGTACAGGGCTGTTTCTTGGTATATCACAATCGATTAAATTGGCAGGTCCATCGGTAATCTTGGGTTATGCGATTGCAGGATTTATTGCTTTTTTAATGATGCGCCAGCTCGGTGAAATGGTCGTAGAAGAACCTGTAAGTGGGTCTTTTAGCCACTTCGCTTACAAATATTGGGGACCTTTTGCAGGCTTCATGTCAGGATGGAATTACTGGGTACTCAATGTACTTGTGTGTATGGCAGAGTTAAGTGCAATTGGTCTTTATATTCAATATTGGTGGCCGCAAATCCCAACGTGGGCATCTGCTCTAACGTTCTTTATTCTCATTAATGGTATCAATTTACTGCATGTTAAGTTTTTTGGCGAAATGGAATTTTGGTTTTCCATTGTCAAAATTTTAGCAATTTTAGCCATGATCGGTTTCGGTTCATATTTACTTGCAACCGGCACAGCAGGGCCTCAGGCCAGTATTTCTAACCTTTGGGCATTAGGTGGTTTCTTCCCATTTGGTATTGAAGGCTTGGTTATGGCTATGGCTGTGATTATTTTTGCTTTTGGCGGTATTGAGCTTTTCGGTATTACTGCTGCTGAAGCGCGTGATCCAGACAAAACTTTACCTAAAGCTGTAAACCAGATTATCTATCGTATTTTGATTTTCTATATTGCGACACTTTTTGTTTTATTCTCATTATTTCCGTGGAATCAAATGGCAGAAGGTGGCAGTCCTTTTGTGATGGTCTTTGCTTCTTTAGATAGCCAAGGTGTTGCGACATTATTAAATTTCGTTATTTTGACAGCTGCAGTTTCCGTCTATAACGGAACCAGCTATTGCAGCAGCCGTATGCTTTTAGGTCTTGCCCAACAAGGTAATGCCCCGAAAGCTCTTGCCCGTATTAATAAACGAGGTATTCCAACCAATGCGGTTCTAGTCTCTGCATTTGTGACGGTATTGTGTGTTTTACTCAATTATATATTCCCTGAAAAAGCATTCGGTTTACTCATGATGCTTGTCGTAGCAGCGATTGTGATTAACTGGGTTGTGATTTCATGGACACATTTAAAATTCCGTAAATTTATGCAACGCCAAGGTCAAACGACTAAATTCCCAAGCTTCATGTATCCATTTAGCAACTATCTTTGCATGGCATTCATGCTTGGAATTTTAGTTGTGATGTCTTTAACGCCAGACATGCGTGTGGCAGTTATGATGATTCCAGGATGGATTCTGTGTTTGATGGTGGCTTATCAATTTAAACGCCGTAAATTAAAAGCTGAGCAGCCTGTACATGCTTTAGAAGCCGATATGTAATTAGGTCTTAGATAGAAGCTAAAGAGGACGTATAAATACGTCCTTTTTTATTTTTTAAAATTTACAACAGAAATTAAAGGATTTAATAATTGTTATATTATAACATTTCTGAAATTAAGTGATTAAAGGCTTCCAGATGTTTAGGGAAGATAGAATATATTTATGAAGCGTTATTTAGGTTTACTCGTATTATCTTTGGCGGCTTGTAGTACTCAAACACCCCAGCCGACGATTACTCATCGCTCTCCCTCTTTGCCTCAACCATCTAAAACTGGGGTTAAAATCAAACAACAGCCTGAAGATTATATCGTTTGGATTGCAACTTCAGATCACAGACAGTCTGTACAAGCTTATAAGCAATTTCTTAAGCAAAAAGGACTTGCCGATTTAGTTCCAGACCACGAGTTATTACGTTCAGCCCGAGACTGGCAAAAATGTGGAGTTGAGCCTTACGCAGTGCCACCACGCGAGGTTTGGTCCAACATTGTTCCGACGCTCAATAT
This sequence comes from Acinetobacter sp. FDAARGOS_559, assembly GCF_003940475.1. Classification (NCBI taxonomy): domain Bacteria; kingdom Pseudomonadati; phylum Pseudomonadota; class Gammaproteobacteria; order Moraxellales; family Moraxellaceae; genus Acinetobacter; species Acinetobacter sp. FDAARGOS_559. Next base: position 2,301,967 of record NZ_RKJG01000005.1, on the reverse strand, counting down.
ATTAAAGGCATTGGTTGATGATGGCGTAATTAACGATTTTGAAGTGACTTCGGTCTATCGAGCTTTAGCTTTAAACCGCTGTGCAGGTGGTGCTGATGCTTCTCGACATGTCTTTAATGCAGCACTTGATTTTAGAATTGGGCCAGAACAGCCTAGCGACTTAGACCAGTTCAATATTCAACAAACTAAAACCAAGCTTTGTCAGTTCTGGGCGACTAAAGGCCAAGCGTTTAATATGGGACTGGGTGTTTATGCTTCAGGACAAATCCATATTGATAGTCAAGGTTTTAGAGCATGGGGGCCAGACCATCACTATAGAACCTCAATTTGTCAGGGACTATAAAAGCAACTTTTTCAAAGACTAAGTGATTTGGCTTAGATAAAACTGGAATAAAAACTTGATCAATAGTTATGTTATAACATAACATTATTGTGGTTTAGAAATACATTACGCCTGTGATCTGGCCATATTTAAATGGCCAGCCATGATCAGTTTAAATATTATTCAAAGAGATCAAGCCATGCACACTGCAATCGCCAACTCATTTGCCAAGCTTCCCGTCACTGTTTTATCGGGCTTTTTGGGTGCAGGAAAGACCACATTACTCAACCATATTTTAAATAATCGCGAAGGCCGCCGTATTGCCGTGATTGTTAATGATATGTCTGAGGTGAATATTGATGCGGCATTAGTACGCGAAGGTGGGGCAGAGCTTTCAAGAACAGATGAAAAACTGGTTGAAATGAGTAACGGCTGTATCTGTTGTACGTTACGAGAAGATTTATTGGTTGAGGTGAGACGTTTAGCCAATGAAGGACGCTTTGACCAATTGGTGATTGAGTCAACAGGCATTTCAGAACCTTTACCTGTGGCAGAAACCTTTACCTTTGAAGATGAAGATGGAAACTCACTCAATGAGTTTGCTCGACTCGACACTATGGTTACGGTAGTCGATGCTTTTAACTTTCTTAAAGATTACAGCTCAGTTGACACCCTACAACAACGCGGCGAATCATTAGGCGAGCAAGATGAGAGAACTGTGGTTGACCTTCTTATCGATCAGATTGAGTTTTGTGATGTGATTGTACTGAATAAAATTGATTTGATTGATCAGGCTCAGCAAGACCAGCTTATCGCCATTTTAAAAACGTTAAATCCGCGTGCCCGAATTGAAATTGCTCAATTTGGAAAGGTCGCTTTAGATAAAATCTTAAATACACAGTTATTTGATTTTGATGAAGCCGCGCAAGCACCGGGCTGGTTAAAAGAGTTACGCGGTGAGCATACACCTGAAACTGAAGAATATGGAATAAGTAGCTTTGTTTATCGTGCCCGCCGACCTTTCCATCCAGAGCGTTTTTATGATTTGGTACAGGCTGAATGGCCGGGAGTCGTGCGTTCCAAAGGCTTTTTCTGGTTGGCTGCCGAACCGACATTGGCTTACTCATGGTCACAAGCGGGAGCAATGGCTCGACACGGTTTAGCTGGTTATTGGTGGGCAGCCGTTGCAGAAGAAGACTGGCCGAGTGACCTAGCCAGTATTGAAGAAATTAAGAAAAACTGGGATGCCCGCACAGGTGATGCGCGTCAGGAGCTGGTTTTAATTGGTATGCAAATGGATGAGCAAGCTTTAATACAACGCTTAGATAGCTGCTTGTTAAGCGATGAAGAAATGGCTTTAGGTCCGCAAGTTTGGCAGAGCTGGTCTAATCCTTTTAAGCAAGATGATGAAACGATGTTGATCGCTTAATAAAAAAGCCCCTATTTTCAAGGGGCTTATTTTTTATGATTTATCTTTAATAAAAACCTTTCGAATGTAGCTGTTAAGTGGTGTGGAATAATATTTTTCAATTGCTGCGCTAATGATGAAAGTTAGAATCAGATAGCCAATTAAAAGCATAATTTTAATGCTAGAGTCGGTTTGGGCTGGAATAAAAGCAACCTTCATAAGGCCCAGCACAACCAGATGAAACAAATAAGTTTCATAACTCCTTTGCCCCAACCAGACCATTACTTTGGTAAATAGACTATGTGCTTGTGTTTCGGAAGGATGTTGGAAACACAGAATGAGTAAACCTGTGGCAAGAGCAAATAAGCTAATACCCCATGTACTGACTTCTTTAATGGGCGCATATAAATATAGAGCGGTCATACTCAAAATAATTAGCCATGAAAGAGGTTTTTTATAGGTCCAGTTTGGCTGATATTTATGAGAAAAAATTGCCGTTAAACAGCCCACCGCTATACCATCAAAACTTGAAAAATAATGATATAAATAAGCGCCGCTTTCTTCTCCAAAATGGAGAGACCTAAAATAAGGCCCATATAAAATTACACCAACAAGTACAGCAACAAAGACCTTATTACTACGCGTAAGTAGACATAATAATGGAAAAACAAAGTAAAAAACTTCTTCTACAGAGAGCGACCACAACACGCCTAAAGCGTAGTTTACCCAACCAAATTTAATAATCAGGATATTCATCCAGAAGGTTAAGGCTGCAAATATGGTTAAAGGATAAGAGACCTCAATGCCATTGGGTGCTTGGTTCATAAAGGGTTTTAAGTCAAATGAACCAAGTATGCTTACACCTAAAATGAGTAATACCAGACACGGTAAAATACGTGCTGCTCGTCTGATATAAAAATGCTTGAGGTTAATTGCAGAAAATTGTTTGTCTCGTTTTAAAGTGTGATGGGTAATTAAAAAACCCGAAATCACAAAAAACATGGTGACGCCATAATTTCCGTTTCTTGCGATGACTGTGCTAAATGCTTCACCTAAGAAATCAAAACCTAACCATGTATCTTTAAGGTTATAGGGAATATTAAAATGATGTAAAAGAACCAAAAGGATAGAAATTCCTCGAAGAATATCTATTTTATAATTACGCATTCGATGTGCTTCCAGTTTTATTAATATACTGTGTGGCAGAAGAATACTATCGATCAGTTATTTTAAATAAAAAATTTAAGCATCATTTCGTAAACCAGAAAAATGATATTTTTGTTTTCTGGGATGGGGCACTGACTTAGCAAAAATAACTATTAAATAAATGTTGATAAAGCCTTTATATATTTGAATTTCTCTACATAAAACTTTAAATTAGCTCTTGTCGAGCTATGTTTATTTTTTAAACTTTTTAAAATATATTTAATTCATAAATTAACATGTTGTATGTGGTTGTATATACATAGCATGTCAACTAAAATACCTTTTTGCCTGCTGCCTTTTTGAGTATTTGTTATGCCCAGAACATCAAAACAAGAACATACTGAGCTTTCGATTGAAGCTGATAGTCCAGTTCCTTTATATCAGCGCGTAAAACAGCTGATTTCACAAAAGATTTATGAAGGCTCTTGGGCTGTAAATAAAAAAATTCCTTCGGAAAGTGAACTCGTTAATCAACTCGGCTGTAGCCGTATGACGGTAAACCGTGCGCTACGCGAGTTAACAACAGAAGGCTTACTTGTTCGAATTCAGGGTGTTGGTTCTTTCGTTGCTGAAGGGCAAGGCCGAACTGCACTTTTCCAAATTAACAATATTGCCGATGAGATTATTGCACGAAACCATAAGCACCATGCTGAAGTTTTAGTCTTAGAACAAATTTATGCAAATGCAGAGCAAAGCGTGTTAATGCAGACTCGCGAAGGGCAAAAATTATTTCACTCGATTATTGTGCATTATGAAAATGATGTGCCTGTTCAGGTCGAAGATCGTTTAGTTGATGCAGCACTGATTCCAGATTATTTAGAACAAGATTTTAAAACTATTACCCCAAATGCTTACCTCATGGCAAAAGCACCCGTGACAGAAGGTGAACACATTGTTGAGGCCGTTTTAGCATCACCTCAAGAGTGTAAGTGGTTAAAGATTACTAAAGCTGAACCGTGTTTACTCATCCGCCGTCGCACATGGTCAAACAAACAACTCATTTCAAGTGCACGATTGATTTATCCGGGCAGTCGCTATTATCTCGAAGGGAAATTTAATCCATGATTAAATTGATCAGGGCCGATCAATATACAAAAATGCTTTGGAAAAATGGTGCAGGCTTTACTTTAGAAATTGCTCGAAGCCAAGGTGAAGCCGACTTTGAGTGGCGCATTTCGATGGCAGATGTAACAACTTCTGGGCCATTTTCGTTATTTCCCAATAAGCAACGCATTATTAGCGTACTCGATGGGCAGGGCATGGTACTGCATGTCGATAACCTTCCTGCCAAAAAGCTGAAACAGGGCGATATTTTTGCTTTTCATGGTGAAAGTCAGGTCCAAAGTGGACTGGTAGACGGTGCAATTCGGGATTTAAATTTAATTTATGATCCTGCAAAGTTTCATGCCCGTTTTCAGTGGTTGAATGAGGCAGCGGAGCAGGCATTTATAAGCTCGGCAGACCTGATTTTTATTTTTAATCAGGGTGGTGAAACGGAAGTGAACGTTGATGATGATTTTGTTCAGCTTGCTGCTCATGAGACGCTAAAAATTGAGAAAAAATCTGGTGTCACATCAATCAATTTTCCAAAAAAACAGCTCAAAAGTTGCTATATCATTGAGTTAATTCAACGTTAAAAAGATATAGTTTACTGATTAAAAAGCACATGTCTTGTTAGAAGATATGTGCTTTTTTTATGTCAACTATAAAAATAAATTAATTTAATTCATAAGCTTATTCAATTTCTTTAAAAAAATACGAGCAAGCCTCTTCACGCCGAAAAATATTTGTGTAGTATATGGATGTATATACAAGTTAATACATTACTATACAAATGCAGAAACAAGTGATGTTCTGCTGATGTAAGCTCAAAGGAAGGAGTCCGACTGTGACAACAACGACAACAAAATTTCGTGATGTAGAAATTCGTGCACCACGCGGCACTGAATTAACGGCTAAGAGTTGGTTAACTGAAGCCCCATTGCGTATGTTGATGAATAACCTTGATCCGGACGTTGCAGAAAACCCGAAAGAATTGGTGGTATACGGTGGTATTGGCCGTGCAGCACGAAACTGGGAATGTTTCGACAAAATTGTAGATACGCTAAAAAATCTTGAAACTGACGAAACTTTATTAGTTCAATCAGGCAAACCAGTAGGTGTATTTAAAACTCATAAAGATGCGCCACGCGTTTTAATTGCAAACTCAAACCTTGTACCGCACTGGGCAAACTGGGAACACTTTAACGAATTAGACGCTAAAGCTTTGGCAATGTACGGTCAAATGACAGCGGGTTCGTGGATCTACATTGGTAGCCAAGGTATTGTACAAGGTACTTATGAAACTTTCGTTGAAGCAGGTCGCCAACATTACAATGGTGATTTAAAAGGTCGTTGGGTTCTTACTGCTGGTTTAGGCGGTATGGGTGGTGCTCAGCCTTTAGCTGCAACACTTGCAGGTGCATGTTCTTTAAACATTGAATGCCAACAAGCAAGTATCGATTTCCGTTTACGTACCCGTTATGTAGACGAACAAGCAACTGATTTAGACGACGCTTTAGCACGTATTGATCGCTATACAAAAGAAGGTAAAGCAATTTCAATCGCACTCCATGGTAATGCTGCTGAAATTTTACCTGAGCTTGTACGCCGTGGTGTACGTCCAGACATGGTGACTGACCAAACAAGTGCACACGATCCACTTAATGGCTACTTACCAGTAGGCTGGACTTGGGATGAATACCGTGAACGCGCGAAAAAAGAACCAGAAGCTGTTGTAAAAGCTGCGAAACAGTCGATGGCGAAACACGTACAAGCCATGCTTGATTTCCAAAAAATGGGTGTTCCAACATTTGACTATGGCAATAACATCCGTCAAATGGCGAAAGAAGAAGGCGTAGCAAACGCTTTTGATTTCCCGGGCTTCGTACCTGCATACATCCGTCCATTGTTCTGCCGTGGTATTGGTCCATTCCGTTGGGCAGCGCTTTCTGGAGACCCGGAAGATATTTATAAAACAGATGCCAAAGTTAAAGAGTTAATTCCTGATGATGAGCATTTACATCACTGGTTAGACATGGCTCGTGAACGTATTAGTTTCCAAGGCTTACCAGCGCGTATTTGCTGGGTAGGTTTGGGCTTACGTGCAAAACTTGGTTTGGCATTTAACGAAATGGTTCGTAGCGGTGAATTGTCTGCACCGATCGTGATTGGTCGTGACCACTTAGACTCAGGTTCGGTTGCAAGTCCTAACCGTGAAACTGAAGCAATGCAAGACGGATCAGATGCAGTATCAGACTGGCCTTTATTAAATGCATTGTTAAATACAGCAGGCGGCGCAACTTGGGTGTCTCTACATCATGGTGGCGGTGTAGGTATGGGCTTCTCTCAACACTCAGGCGTTGTGATTGTGTGTGATGGTACAGATGAAGCTGCTGCACGTATTGCTCGCGTACTAACCAATGACCCTGCAACAGGTGTTATGCGTCATGCCGATGCAGGTTATGAAATTGCGATTAACTGTGCCAAAGAGCAAGGCCTACACTTGCCAATGATCACGCAATAAAAATACATGGAAGAACTGGCGGTGCTTTTTGCAATTGTGAAAAGCACCGTCTCAGCAGAATATAGTGCAAAAAATTAGGAAGCCAACATGGAATTACTGATCCAACCGGGAAAACTGACCTTAGCCGATTTACGTCAAGCTTATCTCAACCCAATTAAAGTTAAACTAGATGAAAGTGCTTCATCTGCAATTAATGCAAGCGTGGCTTGTGTAGAGCAAATTGTAAATGAAGGACGTACAGCTTACGGTATTAATACAGGTTTTGGCTTACTTGCTTCAACTAAAATTGCGCCTGAAGATTTAGAAAAATTACAGCGTTCATTAGTTCTTTCGCATGCCGCAGGTGTAGGCGAAGCACTTGATGATGCAATGGTTCGTTTAATTATTCTATTGAAAGCAAATAGCTTGGCACGTGGTTTCTCCGGTATTCGTCGTAAAGTCATTGATGCTTTGTTGGCCTTAATTAATGCTGAAGTTTACCCACATATTCCACTTAAAGGTTCAGTAGGGGCTTCTGGTGACTTGGCACCACTTGCACACATGTCTTTAGTTTTACTTGGTGAAAGTAAGGCACGTTATAAAGGTGAATGGTTACCAGCAGTTGAAGCTTTAAAAATTGCAGGTTTGGAACCAATTTCTTTAGCGGCTAAAGAAGGTTTGGCACTTTTAAATGGTACGCAGGTTTCGACGGCTTATGCTTTACGCGGCTTATTTGAAGCAGAAGATTTATTTGCTGCCGCGACAGTTTGTGGTGGCTTAAGTGTTGAAGCAATGCTTGGTTCACGTGCACCTTTCGATGCGCGTATTCACGAAGTACGCGGCCAACGTGGTCAAATTGATGTGGCTGCGGCTTATCGCGATTTATTGACTGATTCGAGTGAAATCTCTCGTTCACATGAAGAATGTGGCAAAGTTCAAGACCCATATTCTTTACGTTGCCAACCACAGGTGATGGGTGCATGTTTAACTCAAATCCGTCAGGCTGCTGAAGTATTAGAAATTGAAGCAAATGCTGTATCTGATAACCCGCTTGTGTTTGCTGAACAAGGTGACGTGATTTCTGGTGGTAACTTCCATGCAGAACCTGTTGCAATGGCGGCCGACAATTTAGCATTGGCAATTGCAGAAATTGGTTCACTGTCTGAACGTCGTATTTCGATGATGATGGACCGTCATATGTCACAGCTTCCACCGTTCTTGGTAGCAAATGGTGGTGTTAACTCGGGCTTTATGATTGCTCAGGTAACCGCCGCTGCTCTTGCAAGTGACAACAAGGCGCTTGCACATCCTGCAAGTGTGGATAGCTTACCGACTTCAGCCAACCAAGAAGATCACGTATCGATGGCTCCAAATGCTGGTAAACGTCTTTGGTATATGGCTGATAACGTCCGCGGCATTTTAGCTGTTGAATGGTTAGGCGCTTGTCAGGGTCTAGACTTCCGTGAAGGTTTAAAAAGCTCGCCTAAACTTGAACAAGCTCGTAAAATCTTGCGCGACCAAGTTCCTTACTACAGTGAAGACCGTTTCTTTGCTCCTGATATCGAACAGGCTAGTGAATTGCTTGCGAGTGGTTGCCTAAACGAGTTACTCATTCCAAAACTACTCCCTAGTTTATCTGAAGTGTGATTGATAAAACGGTCACATGGAGTGGCCGAATCCAACTAAATTTCCTCAAGGATTGGAGATTATAATGTCACAAAACTCCACACTACAGCGGGGCTTAAACACCCGCCACATTCGTTTCTTGGCATTGGGCTCAGCAATTGGAACTGGGCTTTTCTATGGTTCGGCAACTGCTATTAAAATGGCAGGGCCTTCAGTATTACTTGCGTACATCGTTGCAGGGATTGCAATTTATATTGTGATGCGCGCACTGGGTGAAATGGCAGTCCATAACCCTGTCTCTGGCTCATTTAGCCACTATGCTTCTCAATACATTGGTCCTTTGGCCGGCTTTACGACAGGCTGGACTTATGTTTTTGAGATGGTGATTGTTGCAATTGCCGATGTCACTGCGTTTGGTATTTATATGGGGTTCTGGTATCCCGATGTCCCACGGTGGATCTGGATTTTGTCTCTCATCATGTTCTTGGGCGCAATTAACCTCATTCATGTGAAAGTCTTTGGTGAACTCGAATTTTGGCTCTCAATTGTCAAGGTGAGTGCCATTGTTGCCATGATTTTAGGTGGCTTAGGTTTGATGTTCTATGGCTTCCATGCTGACCATAGCAGTGTAGTGCCGGGGATTCAAAACTTATGGATCTATGAAGGCTTTATGCCACATGGCATTGCAGGCTTGGTTGCATGTTTATCTGTAGTGGTATTTGCTTTCGGTGGTATCGAAATTATTGGTATTACAGCAGGTGAATCACAAGACCCGAAAACCACTTTACCGAAAGCAATTAATGCTGTTCCGGTACGTATTTTACTTTTCTATGTACTAACCATCTTTGTACTCATGTCGATTTTCCCATGGAACCAGATTGGTAGCCAAGGCAGTCCGTTTGTACAAATTTTTGAAAACTTAGGCATTAAATCTGCTGCAAATATTTTAAATATTGTGGTGGTAACTGCTGCAATTTCGGCAATTAACAGTGATGTGTTTGGTGCAGGCCGTATGTTGTACGGTATGGCAAATCGTGGTCAGGCACCTCGAATCTTCCAAAAATTATCGCGTAATGGCGTGCCTTGGATGACTGTTGTGGTTATGGCTGGCGTGCTGTTAATTGGTGTCGTGCTGAACTACCTGATTCCTGAAAATGTGTTTGTCATCATTGCATCAATCGCAACGTTTGCAACTGTTTGGGTATGGCTCATGATCTTGCTTTCGCAAGTCGCGATGCGCCGTAAATTATCTACTGCTGAAATTAAGGCACTTGATTTCCCTGTATTTGGCTGGCCATATGCCCCTGCTTTTGCAATCGGTTTTATGGTGTTCATTTTAGTGATGATGGGCTACTTCCCAGACTCGCGTCCTGCAATTTATGTAGGAATCACTTGGCTTGCTCTCTTAACTATTGCTTATCGTATTTGGGTAAAACCAGAGCAAAGCTTGGGAAAGGAAAGTGAGCCTGTCCAGCAAAACATAGAAATGGAAAGCTAACAAATCAGCTGCCCAATAGTTTTACTGTTGGGCAGTTTCGAGGATAGGCTAATGAAAAAACTTTGGCAAAACTGCCATATTGCCACCATGCAAAATGGGCAATATTCCTACATTGAAGATGCTGCAATTGTCACAGAAGGGCATCTCATCCACTGGATTGGAAAACAACAACAACTTCCTGCCGACACTTATTCCGAAACAGTTGACTTAAATGGCGCTTGGGTAACCCCGGGGTTCATCGACTGTCATACGCATAGCGTATTTGGTGGTAACCGTAGTGTTGAGTTTGAAAAGCGCTTACAGGGCGTGAGTTATGCTGAAATTGCTGCAAGTGGTGGCGGTATTGCTAGTACAGTACGCGCAACCCGAGAAGCCAGCGAAGAACAATTACTGAACTCAGCCCTTAAGCGTATTCGCTGCATGCAACAAGACGGTGTAACCACCATTGAAATTAAGTCTGGCTACGGACTCAACTACGAAAACGAGCGCAAAATGCTGCGTGTGATCCGTCAAATTGGTGAAAAATTACCGATGACGGTAAAAAGTACGTGTTTAGCTGCACATGCTTTACCGCCAGAGTACAAAGACCAAAGCGACGCTTATATCGAGCATATCTGTACAGAAATGCTGCCTAAACTGCATGCTGAAGGCTTAGTCGATGCAGTTGATGCGTTCTGTGAGCATTTAGCATTTTCACCTGCTCAAGTTGAACGTGTGTTTAAAACAGCACAATCTTTAAACTTACCCGTCAAACTGCATGCTGAGCAGCTTTCATCGTTAGGTGGTTCAAGCTTGGCAGCACGTTATCATGCTTTGTCGGCCGACCATTTAGAATACATGACTGAAGATGACGTCAAAGCAATGGCAGCGTCAGGCACAATTGCAGTGTTATTACCGGGTGCCTTTTATTTATTGCGTGAAACCCAATACCCACCGATTGAAAGTCTGATTAAGCATGGCGTGCGTATTGCGCTATCGAGCGATTTAAACCCCGGCACATCTCCGGCACTTTCTTTGCGTTTAATGCTGAACATGGGTAGTACGCTATTCCGTCTGACACCTGAGCAAGCATTAGCAGGTGTCACTATTCATGCTGCACAAGCGCTCGGTTTAGAGCAAACACACGGTAGTTTGGAGCAGGGTAAAGTCGCTGACTTTGTCGCTTGGGATATTGAGCATCCATCTGAAATTGTTTACTGGCTGGGCGGAGATTTGCCTAAGCGAGTCGTTCAGCATGGACAAGAAGTTATTTTTTAAACGGTGTCACATGAATCACACATTTAAATGGCAAGGCCGACATGATGGCGAGGGTGAGGCACATCAACGTATTCACCATATTGTGAATACCACCCAACATGCTGAATTTGCCCTGATTGGTTTTAGCTCTGATGAAGGCGTGAAACGTAATAAAGGCCGAGTTGGTGCTGCCGATGCACCAGATGCGATTCGTACCCAACTTGCTAATTTACCGATTCATCGCCCAGTCAGTATTGTCGATTTAGGGACGGTGACCTGTGAATATGGCAATTTAGAGCAAGCACAAAGCGAATTAGCTGAACAAGTCGCAAATAGCCTAGAACATGGCTTAAAACCTGTTGTATTGGGCGGTGGACATGAAGTTGCATTTGGCAGCTTTAGCGGTCTGTTCCAATATGTACAAGCCTACGCACCAGATAAAAAAATCGGCATTATTAATTTCGATGCCCATTTTGATTTGCGTGAAGCAGAGCATGCCACCTCTGGAACACCTTTTTTACAGGCAGCTCGACTTTCAGAACAGCATCAAAAACAATTTAATTATTTATGTATTGGGGTTGCCAACCATGCCAATACTAAAATTTTGTTTGATACTGCCGATGCGCTGAATTGTTCATATTTACGTGATCATGAGGTTAATATTTTTAACCTAAACAACGTGCTTGCAGCGGTTGATGCTTTTATTGAAAAAGTAGACTATTTGTACGTTACGATTGATTTAGATGTATTCACGGCTGCGGTTGCACCGGGAGTCAGTGCACCCGCTGTCAAAGGAATTGATTTAGCCACTTTTGAAGCGATTTTTAAGCATATTCAAGAGACTGGCAAAATCAATCTTTTAGATATTGCCGAGTGCAATCCAAAATTTGATTTGGACAATCGAACAGCAAAACTGGCTGCGTATATTGTTTATCAATATTTGTTTTCTTGAGAAACAATTTTTAATGTAGAAATGAAAAAGTGCACTGAGATCGCTCATGTGCGCTTTTTTTTGACTTTCTGGTAAATTAAAGTCAGATACGGAATATAGATAGCAACTATAATTAATTTAATTAAAAAGAAAATTAATTTATAAAATCATTGAGTTAAAAAATACTCGATTTTTACACTATTTTATATGCTGCTTGGCACGTAATTTGTTTTGTCTTTATTTTAAACTTCGTTAAATATGTTTGGATAATTAAATGAAAAACAGGACCTTACATTTTGCTTGTATCAGTGTTTTATTTTGGATGTCTCATTCTTCTGATGCTGCAACCCCCGAAATAAATACAAATACCATCGAAAAATCACAATCTAAACAAAAGAGTGATGTCTCTGTTCGGGTGAAAGTTTTAAACCAACTTTTACAGGAACAGTGGGAATATACTTTGAAAAATAGTCCTGAAACTGCAACCGTTTTAGGAGACTTACGCTATAACGATCGATGGACCGAGATTTCAAAAACTCAGATTGAGAAAGATAAAAAAACTACGCAAAATTTTTTAAAACGTTTCGAAGCAATTGATAGCACAGGATTTTCAGCAACTGATCAATTAAATAAAGATTTAATGATTTATCAGTTGAAAGAAACACTTAAAAATTATGATTTGAAATTGTATGAGATGCCTTTTAATCAAATGTGGGGACTACATTTACAATTTCCGGGATTTATTAGTTCGATTACATTTGATAATGTTAAGCAATATCAAGACTATACTGCTCGTTTAAAACAAATTCCTCTTATTCTTGATCAAGGTATTCAGTTAGCGAAACAAGGACAAAAAGATGGCTTGATACCACCGAAATATTTACTTGAAAAGGTGGCAAAGCAGATTGATAGCATTGCGACGCCCGCAGGGGCAGACAGTGTTTTTGCTTCTCCATTAAAGCAATTTCCAAGCAATATTTCAAAAGCAGAACAAGAGCGTTTAAGCCGTGAAATACTACAGGCCATAGATCAGAATGTTCGCCCTGCTTATCAAAAACTCGGGACGTTTATTCAAAAAGATTACTTACCCTATGGACGACAGCACGAGGGTATATGGAGTTTGCCAAACGGTGACGAGCTCTATCGTTTTTATGTAGAAAACAATACAACCACGTCGGAAAGCCCTGAAACTATTCATCAGCTCGGGTTAAAAGAAGTTGCTCGTATAGAAGCGGAAATGCTGAAAATTGCTAAAGCACAAGGTTTTAATGATTTAAAAAGTTTCCAACAATCTTTAAAAACAAATCCCGCTGTTTTTCCAAAATCTCGTGAAGAAATTTTAGAGATTTATCGCGGGTATATTGCCCAAATGCAACCAGAGTTGCCGAAGCTGTTTGGCTTATTACCCAAAAATAAAGTGGAAGTTTTACCTGTAGAGCAATATCGAGAAAAAGAAGCGGCAGGTGCGGAGTATCACCAAGGCACACCTGATGGTTCACGCCCCGGACAAGTATATGTAAATACTGGCGACTTCTCTGAACGTTCCAAAATATCAATGGAAGCGACTGCTTATCATGAGGCAATTCCCGGCCACCATATGCAGATTGATATTGCCCAAAACTTGCCAAATTTGCCGATGTTCCGAAAGCAACCCAACCATACCGCTTATATTGAAGGATGGGCACTTTACGCAGAGCAATTGGGTAAAGACGTTGGTTTCTATAAAGACCCGCTTTCAGACTATGGAAGACTATCGAGTGAGTTGTTCCGTGCTTGTCGTTTAGTGGTGGACACTGGCGTACATTATAAAAAATGGACCCGTCAGCAAATGATTGATTTTATGCGTGAACACTCAGCTTTAGATGAACCAGATATTCAGGCAGAGGCAGATCGCTATATTGCTATTCCTGCACAAGCATTGGCATACAAAATGGGCCAACTCAAAATTTTAGAGCTACGGGAGCTCGCAAAACAGGAGCTTGGAGACCGTTTTGATATCAAAGCCTTCCATGACATGGTTTTAAATGCAGGAACACTGCCTCTAAATATACTCGATGCCCGTATTAAAAATTGGATTAAGGAACAAAAAGCGGCAGCTTAAAACAAAAATCGAAATTTAGGTCGGGTCCTTGTTGGGCCTGATTTAAAAACCAATAGAAAACAGAATATAATAATAAAAAATATATTTTCGAAACTAGAAATGGAAAAAAACCTAAAAGAATATCAGGCTATTATTTTTGATTTAGATGGCACTTTAGTCGACTCCTTTCATTTTTTTCTAAGCGTTTTAAATCAACTTTCTGCAAAGTATAAGTTTAAATCGGTAAGCCTTCACGAAGTCGAGTACTACAAACAACTTACGCCTAGAGAAATTATGAAAGAGATGAATGTTTCTAGGTGGAAACTGCCTTGGATTGCCAAAGACTTCATTCGGTTAATGAAAGAAAGAGATGAAGAAATTCATCTGTTCGAAGGCATGCGGGACCACTTAATTGAACTGCATAAGCAGGGATATACGCTCGCAATTATTACTTCAAACTCTAAAGAAAACTGTCAAAATGTACTGGGTAAAGAACTCTGTGAGCTTTTTAGTCATATTGATGGTGGCTCGTCTATATTTGGCAAAGCGAAGCGAATTAAGCGTGTTCTCAACATTTTGGATGTAAGTAAAAACCAAGCAATTTATGTCGGCGACCAAACCACGGATGGCGAAGCTGCACATAAGGCAGGCATTGATTTTGCTGCGGTAGGTTGGGGTTATACATCGGCTGAAAAATTAAAAACCATTCAGCCCAAAGTCGTGCTCAACGACTTGGCAACCATGAAAAAATTTTTCTGAATATATGAAATGCAGGACAAACCATGAATAACAATAACAACCCGATTGGAATGATTGATTCTGGTTTAGGTGGGTTGTCTCTTTTTAAGCATATTCGGCAGGCCCTTCCGAATGAAGACATTATCTATTTCGCTGACTCGAAATATGTCCCGTATGGAGACAAAGAAAGCGACTGGATTGTTTCACGAACCACGCATTTAATTTCAAACTTAGTTGCTCAGGGCAAATGCAAAGCGATCGTAATTGCTTGTAACACCATGACGGCTGTAGCGATTGAAACGATTAGAGCGCAAATTAATGTGCCACTTATTGCAATAGAACCCGCCGTAAAACCGGCAGTAGCAATCACTCAAAGTAAGCATATTGCGGTTTTGGCAACTGCCACCACGGTAAAGGGTAAAAATTTAAAAAGTTTAATTGAAACGTATGCGCAAGATATTAAAGTGTCTTTAGTGCCTTGTATTGGCTTAGCTGAAAAAATCGAAACGGGCAAAGCACATACCGCGGAAGTTAAAGATTATTTAAAAAATATTTTGGCGCCGTTGGTCGAGCAAAAAGTCGATACGATTATTTTAGGATGCACACACTATCCATTTGTCTCAGATACGATTCAGGAAATTGTAGGCCGTGATATTCAAATTATTGAGCCTTCGGAAGCTGTGACAGCGCAATTAATACGGCAGCTCAATCAATATCATTTAAGTTCTGAAAGTCCAAATGAGGGGAATCATATTATTTGGACCAGTTCAGACCCGTTGGAAGTTGCGGACGTTACTTTTTCTTTGTTATCTGAGAAATTGTCTGTAAAAGCTGTAGAGCTATAAAAAGCCCAATAGGCAATTAATGCATATCGGGCTTAATAAATCAGTTATTAAAGCAGGTGATGCCTTTGTGTTTGAACAATATAGTTCTAAACTAGCCTTCATTCATAATCAATAATTTAACGTTAATTGAGATTGCTGGATTAACATTAAAGTCTTAAACTGAGTCTGAGACTCTAATTTGTAATTTAACAATATAGTTCTAAACTAAAGAATACTGATCTGATCAGTATTCTTGCTCACTTTCTCAAAAAGTCTCTGTTGTGTGAAACTAAGGAAAGACTTTTGTTCTTCAAGCAGCCTTTCCCATACTATTATGTCTGATTGTACACTAGCGAAAATCCAAACATTAGGGCTTAAATGATCTTTTCGCATGATCGAAAAACCCATATGAATCGCAGCACAAATTAATGCACCATTAGATACATACGCATCATTGAATTGATTTAACTTACGATGATATCTTTCGACACTATGTTTTAACCCGTAACTCCCCAAATTATAACGGACGGACTTTAACTTTTTTAAATGTTGTAAGTACATACAGCACCGTTGGCATTCATCAATTGAGTTTCTTAATATTTCTTGGCTTGGCTTGCATGAAAATGCTGAATATATTCTGCTTTTGAATCATGAAAAGTGTGTCTTTTATAAAAAGATTCATGGTAAGTATCAGCATGACCAAAGCCATTAGCTGTTAATAAAGGTTCTTGCTCTAAGACTCTTGCAATATCAATACGTGTGATTAAATAATTTGATGAGTCTGAATTTTGTTTAAGCTGAGCCATTGCTAGAGCCCATGGCTTATTCACTTCTTTTAAAGAAATTGCATCAAGTGCATCATTTTGGTTTTTTGCTTACTTTTAACAAGTTCTTTAGCGCGTTTTTTTGCTCTTTGGACAGATAATCCTGATGGAAAAACTAAGTTTTGCATAAATGCTAACCTTATAGCTCGCCATTTTCATTGTGCAGCCCACATCACCCTTTGGCATACAATAAGGATAGTAAGATTGGTCTCAAGAAGAGAATATACATTATCACAAGGGGATATCAAGATTCTCATTGAGATTGTGATAATCTTTATGGCTAATACCCGTCACAAATAAATTCGGATTAAAACTTGGGCTAGATACCATTGCCAGCACTTCACCATTACGAGGATCTAAGGCGATAATCGCTCCACGTTTCTGTGCAAGTTGTTCCGATGCAAACTTCTGTAAATGAAAGTCAAGTGAAAGATAGAGATCATTGCCACGAATTGCAGGTTGATGTTCTAAATGTTTTAAAACTGTCCCATGTACATTGACTTCAACAGATTCATGACCCTTTTGCCCATGTAGAAGTTGTTCGTAAAATTTTTCTATACCGATTTTACCAATCAGGTTTGTACCTGCATATTTATCTTTATCAATAACTTTTAGCTCTTTATCATTAATTCGTCCCACATAGCCAATTAAATGAGCAAATAAATCATCATAAGGATAAATTCGTGTCATTTGGGTTGCAATTTCAACATCAGGAAATTGATATTTAACTTCACTAAATCGTGCAATATCTTCATCAGTAAGATGGAATTTAATGATGACTTGGTCAGTTTTTCGTGCATCTTTAAAACGTTTTTGAACTTGTCCAATATCTTCTGCTGATAAATTTAATATTGGTTGTAACATATTGATTAAATTGTTTATTTTTGGATATTGAGCTTTATTTACAGTAATTGAAAAAATAGGATAATTATGGGCGAGTAATATTCCATTACGATCGTAAATATTTCCTCTCGCAGGTGGAATTGACTGTAAACGAATTCTGTTAGATTCTGAAATAGTTTGAAAATGTTGATGCTGATAGAGTTGCAAATAACGATATCTAATGATCAAGACAGCAAAACAAATTCCCACTAGAGCCATTGCAAAATAGGTTCTCAGGTTAAAAATCTTCTTTTCCTGCCGTAAATTTTTAACCTGATTATGTGTTTGATGCCACATAAGCAATCAATTCACAAAATGTGCTTGATTCGTAAAAAAATCATGCAGATCTGTAGTCAGGAGATTCCCAAAATCCTGACCATTTTGCGCACGTATTCGAACAGATGATTGTTGCATTTCTTGCTCCCCAACAATGATCAGATAAGGTATTTTTTGTAGCGTATTTTCACGGATTTTATAGTTCAATTTTGATTGACTTAAATCTAATGTTGCCCTAAAACCATTCTGTTTAAGTGATTCTTGGACTTGTTTGGCGTAATCATGTTGTACATCTGTAATCGGTAAAATTGCGATTTGGACAGGTGCAAGCCAAAATGGGAAGTGCCCCATATAATGCTCGATCAAAATACCAATAAAGCGCTCAAGAGATCCAAATAAAGCACGGTGCAACATCACAGGCCGTTGTTTTTCATTATTTTCATCAATGTAATGAATATCAAAACGTTCTGGTAAATTTAAATCAACCTGAATTGTTCCGCATTGCCATTCACGACCGATGGCATCTTTTAAGGTAAATTCAAGTTTAGGGCCATAAAATGCACCTTCACCGATATTTAATGTATAAGGAATATTAAGCTGTTCGAGAGATTGTTTTAGTGTATTTTCTAAGAAATCCCAAATTTCTTCCGTGCCGACACGATGATCAGGCCTTGTCGATAATTTAAGCGAAACTTCATTAAAGCCAAATTGCTCATAAATTTTATAAATGAGGGCAATTGTATTTTTACATTCAGATAAAAGCTGGCTGTTAGTACAAAAAATATGGGCATCATCTTGGGTAAAATGACGAACACGCATTAATCCATGTAAAGATCCAGATGGCTCATAGCGATGAACTTTACCAAATTCCGCCATACGTAATGGTAAGTCACGATAACTTCTTAATTCATGTGCATATAGACAAACTGCGCCAGGACAACTCATAGGCTTAAGTGCATAACTTCGCTGATCTTCAGTGACGGTGGTAAACATATGCTGCTGATAGTTTTGCCAGTGTCCCGAAATTTCCCAAAGTTCACGATCCATGACATCGGGAGTATTAACTTCGATATAACCCGCATCATCTTGTTGCTGGTGTAAATAATCTGATAATAACTGAAATAATTTCCATCCTTTCGCGTGCCAGAACACGGCACCTGGTGCTTTATCATCAAAATGTAGTAAATCAAGTTGTTGTGCTAATTTGCGATGATCTCGTTTTGCGGCTTCTTCAACTTGCTTTAAATGTTTTTTTAATTGTTTTTGGTCAGCCCAACATGTGACATAAATCCGCTGTAACATCGGTTGTGTAGCGTCGCCTTGCCAATATGCACCAGAAACATGAGTCACTTTAAAATATTCTAAAAATTCAGTATTTGGAACAAGTGGATATAAGTAAACGTCTGAGAAATCATTATTTTGATGGAAAAATAAGTCGCTTGAGTTACTCGTATTTTTTAAGTATTGATACTTAAAATCCAAATCTTGCTGTTTAAAAAAATTAGCTGCTTGATCGGCTGTAATCTTTTCAGTGCGAATATCTAAATGTTGTTGTACCCACTCATGCATTTTCAGTTCAATTTGTTGTAAATCATCCTGATTAAAATGCGGCGTATCGGCGAAATCATAATAAATACCTTGATTGGTAATTTGATATTCTACAGGTTGAGCAGCAGAGTATAACTGATGGACAGCCTGTGCTAATAAATAAGCATAGGAGTGTCGTAGTAGATTTAAATTATTGTCATCGTTCAGACTGAAAAGTTCGATGTGACAGTCATGTTGGATGACATGATGCACATCAACGAAATGAGCATCAATTTTGGCGAGAAAAGCTTTTTTATAGCCTTGAATTTTGAAACGGGACAAGGTTTCAAAAATCGACATTGGTTGCTCAAGTTGAAGATGCTGTGCTGAACCAAGGAAATTAAGCTGGATATTCATGTAGAGTCGTCTAAATACAGGTTGGGTTATTGCAGATTAGCGGTCAATTTCTAAGGCTTGACCCTGACAGTTAAGATAAGGTTGCTGTTGGTGCCATGCGAGTTGACCAGAAATGATGGTTGTATCCACCAGATAGCGGAACGTTTTCTCTTGGAAGGGTGTCCAGCCGCAACGCATAAAATTAGTCTGTTCAGCTACTGATTGTTTTTTCTGATTTTCGCGGATGAGGACTAAATCAGCCCAATAGCCTTCGCGGATATAGCCTCGATCTTTAATACGGAATAAATCGGCAACTTGATGAGAAGTTTTTCTTACCAGCGTTTCAATTGATAGCTTTTGATCTGCCACTAATTCTAATAATGCGGGTAAGGCATGCTGAACTATCGGTAACCCTGAAGGGGCATTAAAATAAGTTTGCTGTTTTTCTTGCCAAGTATGCGGCGCATGGTCTGTGCCAATAATATCTAAACGCTCACTATTGGCGACAGCATCAATGAGGGTATGCTTGTCACTGGCAGTTTTTATTGCTGGATTACATTTAATTAAATGTCCTAAATCTGCATAATCAGACTCATCAAAAGTTAAGTGATGTATACATACTTCAGCAGTAATATGCTTTTTATCTAATGGTAAATTTTTAAATAAGCAAAGCTCTTTTGCTGTCGTCAGATGCAACACATGTAGCTGTGTACCAAATTCCTCAGCGAGTGATACGGCTAATCGAGAGCTTTCAAAACAGGCTTGTTTATCCCTAATTTTAGGATGTAAGTTTGCTGGAATATCTTCGCCATATTTATCACGATAAAACTCTTCCAGCTGTTTGATCCGGGGCGTGGATTCGCAATGTGTTAATAAAATAGTGGGTACATTCGCAAATAGGCGCTCTAAAATTTTTGGATCATCAACCAACATATTACCCGTTGATGCTCCCATAAAAACTTTCACGCCGCTAACCAATTTAGGATCAAGCGCTTCAACAATATCTAAATTTTGTGCACTTACCCCAAAGTGAAATGCATAATTGGCTATGCTATGTTGAGCTGCAATTGCTTTTTTATCGTGTAGTGCAGTTAAGTCCAATGTAGCAGGATTGGTATTCGGCATATCCATAAAGCTGGTAATTCCACCTATCGCAGCTGCCAAAGATTCTGAGGTAAAACTCCCTTTTTGTGGTGAGCCTGGGTCGCGGAAGTG
Source organism: Acinetobacter sp. FDAARGOS_559 (assembly GCF_003940475.1). NCBI lineage: Bacteria > Pseudomonadati > Pseudomonadota > Gammaproteobacteria > Moraxellales > Moraxellaceae > Acinetobacter > Acinetobacter sp. FDAARGOS_559. The sequence continues at coordinate 2,281,434 of NZ_RKJG01000005.1, read as the reverse complement.
GACTTGATCATCAATCATGCCTGGGAGTAACCATGCGCCATCAGCCTCGATGCTCTTGGCATTGTGGATACCCGTTATATTAGATTGTATTTTACGAATACGGCCTTGCTGAATAAGGACATCACCGATTTGTTGCTGCCCCTCATTAACTATATTCGCATTACGTATGATGAGATTTGGGAGTTGTCTAAAATTCATTTTGTAATGCCTTATAACCTTGTACTAACTCAATATTAGTGCTCACCACACTTTCAGAAAATTCACTGATAGAAATATCGATCGGTGGGTATAGGCTTAAGTCGGTTCGGGCATTGATATAGCTCATCGCAGGGACATAAAATGATTCAGGTAAATCGCGACCATCGACAACTGCATTATGACGGATGGCACTATGATCACCGACTTTACAGTTGAATAAGACACTGTTAAAGCCGACAAATACGCGGTTACCAACCACACATGGACCATGAATAATCGAACGATGGGCGATGGATGAGTTTTTTCCAATCGTGACTTGTGCACCTGCTTTTGAATGAATGACAACACCATCTTGAATATTTGAATTTTCACCAATGATGATGGGTTGCATGTCGCCATTTTCATCCACTTCATCTGCACGGATCACCGCATAAGGACCGACAAATACGTTCGCTTCAATAATGACTTTTCCACAAATAATTGCGGTCTGATCAATATAAGCGGATTGGTCAATGACAGGGAGATGACCAGTTGGATTTTTACGAATCATGGTAATGTCTTCAATGTTATATAAATTAGCTAAATAATGGGCTGAGTTAAAATTGTGGCGTGTTGTGTGTTTAATCCAAGATAAAAACAATTGGGGCGATTAGTGTGGCAGGCTGGTCCAGTTTGCTCGACCAAAAAAAGGATGCTGTCACCGTCACAATCAAGTCTGGCTTCAATGAGTTTTTGACGATGTCCTGAACTTTCGCCTTTTCGCCATAAGCACTTCCGCGAGCGAGACCAATAGCAAACCTGTCTTGTATTTAGGGTTTCAAGTAGTGCATCACGGTTAATCCAAGCAAGCATTAAGACATCTTTACTTTGTCCATCTTGGGCAATGGCAGTGATTAGTCCATCCTTGTTCCAGGGAATAGCATCAATAATGCTTTTCAGTTCATAACATTGCCCCATCTTTCCTTGTTCAATGTCTAGAAAAACTGTTGAACCTACCATTGCCATGATCCCTGAGCGACTGCATCGTGAGCATGTAAACTTTCAGCATGGATGACTTTGAAGTTAAATCCTGAAATACCTGAGTAGTTGACAAATGCGTGGTATAAGCGGCGTAAAGCATCTTCACAGAACATTAAATTTTGACCATTTGCTAATGCGAATGCTTGCTCATCTACGCGTTTGACAGCTGTCTGAACAGGTGTTGTCAAGGCTTGTTCTGCATGTGAAATGAATTGCCGAATTGGAATGGATTGTAAACAAGGGTCTAATTTAAAACGTAGCTGAGCAAAACTTCTTTGGCTGTGTGGAGTTGCTACAATCGCATCTGTTGTACCTAACCACGCCATAACTTCATCGGTGTTTTGTGGATTTATTTTTTTTGTATCAATGGCATCTTGAAAGCTTTTTTGAATGAGGTCACGTGCTAAAGCAGCAGAACAAGGACAGGTTGAGGAATAGGTGATTTCTATTGCTAATTCTGCTTCAAAAGTATGCTCACTTAACTTACAGGATAAGCTAAATGGATAACTTTTCCAGCCCGATAGTGCGCTGACTAAAGCAGGTTGTTCTAAATTAAACTCCGCTTGAATATCAAGGCGGGCTTGTTGAGAGAGCTCAGTATGGCTCGCTAAAAAATCTTGAAGCGTTTGATAAATTTTACTTAAAGTTAGGTCAGGTAGGGCATGGAGTTCCAACAGTCGAGTATACAGTCTAGACATATGAATACCTTTAGCCTGAGGATCATCTAAGCTGACATAGGCATTCACTTTACTTGCGCACAGTGTATTTTGAATGTGAATAGGTAAGGCGATATTCTCCATTCCGACCCAATCGAGACTATAGGCATGCATATTCAGAAAAGGTTCAGATGAGACATCTGGGAGCTGCAAGGCATTCATAATTGAAAGTAAGTTTTAAGTGTTATGTTATAACATAACACTTAATAGGTGTTATTTCTAGTATGCTTGTGATAAGAACTGATAAATAGTCGATTTTTATTTTACTTGGTTGAATTTCTAGAATATCCAAATAAGATCAGAGAATGTCCTGTGAGTTGAAAATCATGCTTTGTTGCAATATCTAGAAGCAATTTTTCAATTTCCTCATTTTTAAACTCAATGATTTGGTTTGTTTCTTGACAGACAAGATGATCGTGCGAGGTATTTTGCTTTATCTCAAATACAGCATGATTGTGATCAAAGTTATGGCGTTGAATAATACCCGCCATTTCAAATTGAGTTAAGACTCTATAGACCGTTGCTAGTCCAACATCCTCATCTTGCTCCAATAGTTTTTTATAAATATCCTCGGCACTCAGGTGGTGAGGAATTGAGTTTTCCAATATTTCTAAAATTTTTATTCGCGGAAGAGTGACTTTTAGTCCTGCTTTTCTCAGGTCTTGATTGCTAATTGCCATATGTGTAATCCGTATTTGATAAAGGTAGGAAGGATGAATCTTAATAAGTAAACATCATTCATTATTGATTGAGTCTCCAAATTGTTTGTGTCTGGGTATCTTCTAAAAGGATGCCACTTTGAAGCAATTTCTGTCGAATTTGATCTGCTAAAGCATATTGTTTATTGCTTCGTGCTGTATTTCTTGCCAGAATCGCTTCTTGGATTTCCTGCTCAGAAAGGGGTGAATCTTGTTCACTAGCTGAGTGCTTTAATATTTTCTCAGGATCATACTGAAAAATATTTAGAATATTGCCGATCCAAAGAAGTAACTGATAATTTTTAATAACTTTTTCTGGGCTCTCTTCTTTTAAGGCTATGTTCAGCTGCTTTAATAAGTCAAAACAAATGACGAGTGCTTCAGGGGTGTTAAAGTCATCGTTCATGGCTTGATTAAATTTTTGTATAAAAGGATTACTATTTAGTTCTGTTTTAATAGCATCATCTTTTGATGCGATAAAGGGTTGTGCGTGGTAAATTGCTTGATAGAATCGAGACAATACTTTTTGTGTATCTTTTAAAATATGATCAGAGAAATCAATAGGACTCCGATAATGAGAACTCATCATTAATAAGCGAATGACTTCAGGATGATAAGACTTGAATGCATCGCGGATGGTGAGAAAATTACCTAATGATTTCGACATTTTTTCTCCATTGACATTGATGAAGCCTGTATGCAACCAGTAATTTACATATTTTTCTCCAGTTGCAGCTTCACTCTGCGCAATTTCATTTTCATGATGTGGGAAAATTAAGTCACCCCCACCGCCATGAATATCGAAATGGTTGCCAAGATGACACATTGACATTGCCGAACATTCAATATGCCAACCTGGTCGCCCATTTCCCCAAGGCGATTGCCAAAAAGGTTCATTGGGTTTTGAAGCTTTCCAGAGTACAAAATCAAAAGGATGATGTTTTTCTGTTTCTAAACTGACACGTTGGCTAGCGCCTGCTTGCATATCTGCTAATTTTCGACCAGATAATCGCCCATAGTCAGGATAGCTTTCAATGGAAAAATAAATATCACCATTTGCTATTTGGTAGGCGTATTTTTTCTCGATTAAGGTTTGAATGATTCGTTGGATATCCTGAATTGAATCGGTTGCTTTAGGCTCGGCATCTGGAGAAAGGCAGCCTAATGTCTGAAAATCTTCATGCATTGCCTGAATAAAGCGATCCGTCAATTCGCCGATGGATTCATGGTTGTCTTGTGCTTTATGAATAATCTTGTCATCGATATCCGTAATATTACGAATGTATTTTACTTTCCAGCCCTGTGATCTTAAAAAACGCACAATCAAATCAAATGCAATCATGGTTCTGGCATGTCCAATATGACAGTAGTCATAAACGGTGATTCCACAGACATAGAGCTTGATCTCGTTTGCTACGATGGGCTCAAAGTGCTCTTTTGAGCGAGTTTCAGCGTTATAAACATACAAATCAGACATTATTTTTTCCTTATTAACCCTCTATAAATTGCAAAAAATTATTAAATAAAATCTCATTCCGCCTACTTAAATTAAGAAGAACAGCTTTTAAATATATTTGTTATGTTATAACATAACAAATACTGAGGCAATCTCAATAAGATTGAGAGCTGTGATATTAGGGTATAAATAAGTAATGAAACATTTTTTAATTTTCGGGGTACTTTTTTGTCTTATCGCATGTAGTCAAAAACCAATACGGCATTTGGTTTCGCAACCCTACTCTTCGGAAGAAGATGACACATTCAAACATAAATCTGTGCAGTCTCGTCCAACACTTCAGAAAATTACACCTGCTTCTTATCAGAACTGGTTATCTCAACCTTTTAATAAAAATCAAGTTCATCGTTATCAATCTTTTTTAAAAAATCAAGACTTGCAGAATGTAGTGCCTGAATTTGAACTATTTCAAACAGCGCGAGATTGGCAAAACTGCCATGCATCTGAATATGAAATTCCACCGCAAGAAATTTGGAACAATATCGTACCGACTTTAAATATTTTGAAGGAATTAATTAATGACAATGTGATTGATGATTTTACAGTCACTTCTGTTTACCGTAACTCTGCCTTAAATCGTTGTGCGAAAGGAGCAGATTCTTCCAGACATGTTTTTAATGCTGCACTCGATTTTAGGATTGGTCCAGAACAGCCAATATCAGAAGAACTTACAACGATTCAGCAAACAAAAACAAATTTGTGTCAATTTTGGGTCAAAAATGGTGATCGCTTGAATATGGGACTAGGAGTCTATGCTTCTGGTCAAATTCATATTGATAGTGCTGGATATCGCACATGGGGACCGGATCATAGAAGTACCTCATCTCCCTGTATCACCCAGCTTTTATCTAATCGAAATGATAAAGGAAATGTAGATGAGTGAATTAAAACTTAGTGCGATACAGCAAAGGGTATTAACAATTTTGCGAAATGAGCAGAAAGCAATAAGTGCTTATGCTTTATTAGAAAAGGTAAAACCTTATGGCTTGCAATCTCCAGTACAAATTTATCGTATTTTAAAAAAACTGTCAGGCTATGGCTTAATACTTAGACTTGATACATTGAATAAATATTTAGCGTATGAATTGAAAAATAAACAAAATTACTTACTCGTCACAATTTGTACAGAGTGTCAGACAGTTCAAATTCTTGATTCACCTCAGTTTACTCAAGTGATTGAACAGTCACTTGTTCATCAGGATTTTAGCCCTAAACATCATTGTTTAGAGCTATTAGGTCAATGTGCTTTATGTTTTTCCAAACGTAACAAGCCTTTTATTAAGATAAGTGAGAAAGCCAATGGATAATTCTTTAGCCACTCCAGCCAAATTACCTGTAACTGTGCTGTCGGGATTCCTCGGTGCAGGTAAGACGACGTTACTCAATCATATTTTAAATAACCGCGAAGGTCGTCGTATCGCGGTCATTGTTAATGATATGTCGGAGGTAAATATTGATGCTGCTTTAGTACGAGATGGTGGCGCAGAACTTTCCCGTACTGATGAAAAACTGGTAGAAATGAGTAATGGTTGTATCTGCTGTACTTTGCGGGAAGATTTACTGGTAGAAGTTCGTCGCCTTGCTCAAGAGTATCGTTTTGATCAATTAGTCATTGAGTCAACGGGAATTTCTGAGCCATTGCCCGTAGCCGAAACTTTTACTTTTGAAGATGAAAATGGTGTGTCACTGAATGAGTTTGCACGACTTGATACCATGGTGACTGTTGTAGATGCCTTTAATTTTTTAAAAGATTACAGCTCGTATGATAGTTTGCAACAACGCGGAGAGTCGTTGGGTGAACAAGATGAGCGTACTGTGGTTGACCTGTTGATTGATCAAATTGAGTTTTGTGATGTCATCATCTTAAATAAAGTAGATCTGATCAATGAGGATGATAAACAACGTTTATTTGCAATTCTAAATAAACTTAATCCACGAGCAAAAATTGAAATTTCTGAATTTGGTAAAGTCAATTTAGATAAAGTTTTAAATACAGGGCTTTTTGATTTTAATGAAGCCTCTCAAGCCCCAGGATGGCTGAAGGAATTGCGTGGGGAACATACACCTGAAACCGAAGAGTACGGAATTAAAAGTTTTGTGTATCGCGCAAGACGTCCATTTCATCCACAACGCTTTTATGATTTCATCAATTCCGAATGGAAAGGTGTGGTTCGTTCGAAAGGCTATTTTTGGTTGGCTTCAAACCCAGAGTTTGCTGCTTCTTGGTCACAAGCGGGTGCAATGGCTAGACATGGTGTTGCCGGCTATTGGTGGGCAACGGTTCCTGACGAGCATTGGCCAGAGGATCAGCAAAGCCGTGATGAAATCATCAGAAATTGGGATGAGCGTACTGGGGATGCACGACAGGAAATTGTAATGATTGGAATGGATATGGATGAACAGAGTTTAATCCAACAGTTTGACCAATGTTTACTGACGGATGAGGAAATGGCAGGAGGACCTGAGCAGTGGAAACTTATGGTTAATCCATTTCCTGAGTGGGAGAACTTAGAGCAATCTTCAGATAATTGATTTGAAAAAAAGTAACAGACTTTTTTGCTTGAAAAGTTAGCAGAAGAGTCTGTTATTCCAAATGTGAAATATTTTTAGGGAGTTAACATTTCTAGTCCGAGTCTATGTCATTCATACAATATAAGCCGTATAGGGTCTGCATGATTTGTAATATTCTCATATCACTAAATTGATAAAAGATTTGTTTGCCTTCGCGGCGTGTCGATACCATTTTACTTTTTCTGAGTATCGTTAGTTGTTGGGACAATGTTGGTTGGTATACCTGAGCGGTTTTTTCAATTTGTTGAACATTCAGCTCACCATCAATTAAGACACATAAAATTTTAAGACGATCAGGATTCGATAAGACTTTTAGACAATCAGTGACAAGGTCGACTTTTGAAAGATCTATTTTCATTTTTAATTCATTGGTTTTCATAAGCGTATCCTAAAAATCATCTTATTATTATACAAAAAAATAAAGTAATACTTGTATATTATTTAATTATATAATATTAATAAGTATATTGTTTGGCGTGATTTGAATTGTATGTATGACTATTTGATTTCCTTTATGGGTGGATTATTGCTAGGTGCAGCTGTAGTTGGCTACCTATATGTACATGGTCGTATTGCCGGAATTAGTGGATTAGTTGCACAAATTCTAAACCCTCAAATGATATTTAAGACACCTGCTATTTGGTTTATGTCAGGTTTGATCATTATACCTTTCATTTATGGGCGATTTGTTCAGCCAGAAATTGAATTGAATGCCAGTCCGTTGATGATGATCATTGCTGGGCTATTGGTGGGTTTTGGGACACGCCTAGGTTCAGGCTGTACCAGTGGTCATGGCATTTGTGGAATCAGCCGCTTATCTAAACGTTCTATTCTAGCCACCATGAGTTTTATGTTCGCTGGATTTGTTACGGTTTATATGATTCGCCATGTCACAGGAGCTTTCTAAATGAAGAATTTTCTTGCTTTCATTTTCGGCGGTTTATTTTCTATAGGTTTGATGCTTTCAGGGATGTCCAATCCAGAAAAAGTTCTAAACTTCTTAGATTTGTTTGGTGATTGGGATGCAAGCCTAGCTTTTGTAATGATTGGGGCGATTATGATTGCAATTATTCCTTTTCAAAAGGTGGTACGCAGTCAGGCACCTAAAACCGTATTTAATGAACCAATTGAGTTACCTAGCAATCATAAAATTGATTTTAAATTGATCTCGGGCAGCCTTTTATTTGGTATTGGTTGGGGGATTGCTGGGATATGTCCTGCACCCAGTTTTACCTTGATTGGTCTTGGGCATTATCAGGTTCTGTATTTTATTGTCTCAATGTTTGCAGGCATCTTGCTTCATCGTAAGTGGACAGGAGCTTAATCATGTCAAATTCACCTGTTGTAAAAGATTTTTTTCATGAAGATACCCATACTTTTAGTTATGTGGTGAGTGATCCTTCAACGAAAGCATGTGCAATTATTGACAGTGTGCTGGATTATGATGCTGCATCTGCCAGTACATCGACCATACATGCCGATAAGATTATTGCTTATGTCAAAGAGCAAGGCTTAACAGTTGAGTGGATTTTGGAAACCCATGTCCATGCCGATCATTTAACTGCGGCGCAGTATCTCAAAGCTACACTTGGCGGAAAGATTGCCATGAGCCATAAAATAGCGATGGTTCAGAAGACTTTCGCAGCGATCTATCATCTGGATATCAAGCAATGGAATACTCAGCAGATGTTTGACCACTTGTTTGAGGATTATGAGAAATTCCAGATTGGTTCCATTGAGGCATATAACATTCCTACACCTGGACATACGCCTGCCTGCTTGAGTTATGTTATCGGTGATGCTGTGTTTGTTGGTGATACCTTGTTTATGCCAGATTATGGAACAGCGCGTTGCGATTTTCCAAAAGGAAGTGCATCAACCCTTTTCGATTCCATACAAAGTTTGTATCAATTACCTGAAAAAACACGAGTATTTCTCTGCCATGATTATTTGCCAGAAAAACGTGATACTTACATGTGTAAAACGGATATTCAGACGCAAAAAAAACACAACATTCATGTTCACGAAGGCACAACCAAAGCTGAATTTGTTGAAATGCGTAATAAGCGTGATGCGCTTTTAAGCATGCCAGAACTGATTTTACCTTCGATACAGATCAACATGAAAGCAGGACAGTTTCCTGAGCCAGAAGATAATGGTGTTTCTTATCTAAAACTTCCACTTAATTACTTCAAGTAGGCAAATTTTAAGATTAAACAAATTTTATCTTTTGTTTAGTTGTTCTGGTAAAGAGGGGATAGTGGCTATGTGGACGCTAATACTTGAAGGCTTGGCCATCGGTTGTTTACTCGGTTTAACTGGTGCAGGTGGTGGGATTTTGGCAGTACCTGCACTGATGGCAAGTCAAGGGTGGACAGTCGCACAAGCTGCTCCAGTAGGTTTGCTTGCAGTGACCTTATCAGCGCTGGTTGGAACATTTGAAGGTTTGTCCAAGCACATCGTACGGTATCGTGCTGCACTATGGATTGCACTGATCAGCATTCCTTCAGCACGTTATGGTGTATATCTGGGAGGGGTTATTTCTCCGACATGGCTTACGTTAGCATTTAGTTTAGTCATGCTATTTGTTGCCTATCGGATTTTCTTTAAAAAAGTGAATGATCATCATACAGGTGCGCTGTGTAAAGTAAATCAGATGACAGGGCGTTTGATTTGGAACGTAAAGACGGCTTTGGCCCTTGGTGGTATAGGTATAGTCGCAGGTTTATTAACTGGTTTGCTTGGAGTTGGGGGTGGGTTCGTGATTGTACCCGCACTCAGTAAATTTACAGACTTGGATATGCGTAGCATTGTAGCTACCTCACTCATGATTATTTTTCTGATTGGTGGCGTTAGTATTTCTGCTCATATTTTAGATGGTTTTCAATACCCTGTCTCAGTTACGCTGACTTTCGTTTTAGCTTGCGTGTTAGGGATGTTGATTGGTCGAAGTTTGATGCCTTTAGTTAAGAATAGTCAAATCCAAAAGGTTTTTGCTGTGACAGTCATAGGCGTAGCGTTTTATTTAATTTTTACAGTTACTATGGCTTAGTTCAAGCAATAGGCTGAAGATAAATTTTAAAACAGCATTTTAAAGATATGAAGACGTAATCAGAGACTAGATTTTTATAGATCGGAAGAGGTAAAGAGTAATGAAAACAGCAGATCAATTAATTTCAATGGCAAAAAGCCGAATTCAGGAAGTGACTGTCACAGACTTACTTGAAGCCATGAAAAACCATAAAACAATTCTCATTGATGTCCGCGAACCCGAAGAATTTCAAGCAGCTTTTATTGATCGTGCTGTGAACTATCCACGTGGTGTTTTAGAAATGCGTATACATCAGCATCCGTTTGCCAGTCACCATTGCGATACTGTTCAGGCACTTGAGCATTTGAAAGATCAGCCTATTTATTTGATTTGTGGAACGGGCGGGCGATCAGCTCTAGCTACAGATACTTTGCAGAATATGGGTTTTACTCAGGTTAAATCTGTTCAAGGAGGTTTTCAAGCATGGGTAGAACATGGTTATCCAGTAGAGAAATAAATTGTTGTTTAAAGTCTAGTTCAAATTCACCGATATTTAAGTGAGAGAGTTATGAAATACAAAGAATTAACCCAAAACATTTCAGGAAACTTGAAGACATTAGTGCAGGATTCTCCTGATTTAATGAAGAGTTTTAATCAATTGTCACAAGTTGCAATGCGTGAAGGTGTTGTTGATCCTAAAACTAAGGAAATGATTGCTTTAGCAATTGGTGTTGCAGCACGATGTGATGGATGTATAGGCTTTCATGTCAGAACCCTAGTCAAAATGGGGATAACATTACAAGAATTGGAAGAAGTGCTTGGCGTTGCAGTTTATATGGGAGGTGGGCCTTCATTGATGTATGCAGCGAATGCATTGGAAGCATTTAAAGAATTCACAGCCTAATTTTTCGATCATTGGAAAGCGATATGAGTCAGCATTGGGATAGTCTTTATTCGCAAACACAGGATCTATATGGCATTTCGCCCAATCATTTTATTCAACAGATAGCAGATCAAATTCCAATTGTGGGAAAAACCCTTGCTATCGCAGAGGGTGAAGGGCGGAATATCCTTTATTTAGCGGATAAAGCAAGACGGCAAAATGATTCATTTTCGGCAGAAATATGGGATTACTCAAAAGTTGCCTTGCAACATTTGTCTGCAAAAGCTCAAGATGCTGGATTTGATTTTACACTTAGAAATATTGATCTCAGTGATGTCGAGTGGCCAAGAGAACGTTATCAAAATGTGATGTGTGCGTATGGGCATTTTGATGAAAATACACAATTTAAGGTACTCACTGGGATTCGCCAATCATTGACAGACAATGGTTGGTTTATTGGAGAGCTTTATTCTAAAGAGCAAATCCATTATCGAACTGGTGGCCCCAAAGATACCAACTATTTATACGACCCAATGCTGATTCTGTCGGTATTTAAAAATGATCATCTCCATCATTTTTATGTCGGAGAGCAGGAGCGCTATGAAGGTAAATTACATAACGGAAAATGTCATGTAATTCAATTTGCAATCCAAGTGCAGAAATAGGACGTAAGACGATTCAAGCACGAGCATGGCTCATATGCTCATTTCATAAAGAAGAGAGGTCTAAGATGTCAACACGCTTTAATAATAAAGTGGCTTTAGTTACAGGTGCAGGTTCGGGTATTGGGCGAAGCACGGCGTTGCTTCTTGCTAAGCAAGGGGCAAAAGTTGTTGTTTCAGATATCAATCTTGATGCGGCTGAGAAAGTTGTAGCTGAAATTATGGCTGCGGGCGGTCATGCTGTTGCGAATAAAACGGATACATCTCGTCCAGAGGAAATGAAACAAGCAGTTGACTTTGCTGTGGAAAGCTTTGGAGCTTTGCATTTAGCATTTAATAATGCGGGTATCTTAGGTGAAGTTAATCCGATTGCTGAGTTAAGTATAGAGGGTTGGCGTCGAGTGATAGATATTAATTTGAACGCTGTTTTTTATGGGCTACATTATCAGATTCCAGCAATGCTTAAATCTGGTGGTGGTGCGATTGTTAATACCGCATCTATCTTAGGTTTAGTTGGGACTAAAAATATTTCAGGATATGTTGCAGCGAAGCATGGTGTGACTGGTCTGACAAAGACTGCATCATTGGAGTATGCTGATCAAGGTATACGCATAAATTCTGTTCACCCAGGTTATATCCAAACCCCATTAATTGGAGAATTTGAGGAATCAGAATTAGTGAAACTTCATCCAGTTGGTCGATTGGGTAAACCAGAAGAAGTTGCTCAAGTAGTGGCTTTTCTATTATCTGATGAAGCTTCATTTGTGACCGGCAGTCAATATACAGTTGATGGTTCTTATACTTCACAATAATAAATGAAATAAGAAAACCCTGCAGATGCAGGGTTTTCTTATTTTGTTCATGATAAATTAGAGCTTCTATCAAGACTTTTATTTGGTTGAAATTAAACTGCAGATAAATTGTTCTGGTTCAATTTCTGCTGTTACCATGACATGAACACCAATATTTCTGAGTTTTTCTCGTAATCGATCGCCCATTCCCGTAGTTACGAATATATCCATAGGCAGCAGTTTTTCGAGTACTTCACCAGACTGGGAAAAGGATTGCTCCTTTTCAACTTCGATAAGTTGTTTGTCAGTCACTTCTCCATCTTTTAATTCATATTTCCAAAATTTCCGACATTTTCCCGCATGGGGAGTAATATGACGCCGGTTTTGTGATGTAATAACAATTACCATAAATATTTCTCCAAACCGATACGACCACTTTTTATGGTCATGTATCGGTTCATAATGATTTATAAGTTACTAATAAAAGCTATTCACAAATCTAGCTAATTGTTTTCAAGCAAGATTTTCCAATACAAACTGAGGTGACTTTATAAACAATTTTATTAAAGCTTGCGCCGAACTTGAAGGATGCCGAACACCTCTTTCCCAACTTTCTAGCGTTCTTGGGGATATGCCAAGTTTAGATGCTAACTGTTGTTGAGAGATATTCATTTTTTTACGTGCCATAATGATTTCCTGAGCTAATGTTAAATTAACGATATAAGGGAAATCATGATTGAAATTCACATGGTGCTGTTGAAGTAGATGCATAAATATCCTCTTCTTTCTAAGGACCTAATAAGCAAGTTGAAGTAAGAATCTAAAACTCATGGCAATCACCAATAAACTTAAGAAACCGACTAGCCATAACAAGATAAACCATTGGAATTTAGATAATTTCATTAGAAATTCCTTTAATGATAACCTTCATCCCCAACACGAACTTTATCTCTGAATACCCAGTATGATAGGGCGGTATAGACAAGTATGATTGGAATTAAGATCAGTGCGCCAATCAGTGCAAATAGCTGGCTATTGGCAGGTGCGGCAGCATCCCAAATGGTAATTGAGGGCGGGATAATGTAAGGAAAAATACTGATACAGAATCCTGTGTAAGCCAGAAATACGAGTCCTAAGGTATATAAAAAGGGCATAGCTTGGTTTTGCTGAATACATGAGCGTACCGCTAAAACGGTACAAACTAGAACAAGCAAAGGGACTGGGCTAAAATAAATCAATTGAGTGGGATTGAACCAGCGCTCAGCAATTTGTGGATGTGCGATAGGCGTATAGATGCTGACAGCAATGAAAATAACCAATAAGCCAATCAAAAGCTTGGGCATTAATTTATACATATGCTTTTGTAGTAGGTCATCAGTCTTCATGATGAGCCAACCACATCCCAATGCTGCATAAACGACTACAACACCCAAACCTGTAAATAATGAAAAGGGTGTTAACCAATCAAAGCCACCACCAGCGTAGCGATTATCAACAATATCAATACCCTGAATATAAGCTCCTAAGATCACCCCTTGTAAGAAACTGGCAACAATAGAGCCCCAAATGAATGCATTATCCCAAATGTACTTTGTTCGATTGGCTTTGAAACGAAACTCAAAAGCTACGCCTCTAAAAATCAAAGCTATTACCATCAATATGATAGGTAAATATAAGGCTGACAGAACCGCTGAATAGACAATAGGGAAAGCCGCAAAAAGACCAGCGCCACCTAGAACCATCCATGTTTCATTACCATCCCAAACGGGAGCAACGGTGTTCATCATCACATCACGCTCTTGCTGATTTTTAATAAAGGGGAATAAAATCCCGATACCTAAATCAAAGCCATCAAGTAGCACGTAAATAAAAACACCAACTGCAATAATGACAATCCAGATTAAAGATAAATCAATCATAAAGATGCTCCTTGATCCTGATCATCAATTTTTTCATCAATAGCACTCAGGGGGCGCATTGGTGTTTTAAAATGGCCAACGCCTCCGATTTCTTCTGGTGGGTTATGTAAAAACTCAGGTCCTTTATGCATGAGTTTGAGCATGTAATAAATGCCCACACCAAAGACAATAAAATACACGATCACAAAAATAATGAGGGTTAATCCCACCTGTTCTGCTGAGACTGGAGAAAGCGCATCTTTTGTCCTCATAACGCCATAGATAATCCATGGCTGACGTCCTACTTCTGTGGTGAACCAACCTGCGAGTAACGCGATGAAGCCTGAAGGACCCATTAGGATTGCAAAGCGATGAAACCACTTACTCTCATAGAGGTTGCCTGTTTTTCTGAGCCATAGGGCCGTGACTGCAAGGAAGAGCATAAGCATGCCTAGCCCAACCATAATACGGAAACTCCAAAATACGATTGTTGAATTTGGACGATCTTCAGGTGCAAAATCTTTTAATCCTTTCACCGTCCCATTCATGGAATGGGTCAAAATTAGGCTTCCTAAATGTGGAATTGCAATCGCATATTTCGTGCGTTCTTCTTGCATATCAGGAATACCAAATAAATATAAGGGCATCCCATGATCATGGTTCGTTTCCCAATGGCCTTCCATAGCAGCAAGTTTAGCTGGTTGATGTTTTAGGGTATTTAAACCATGGGCATCACCAATAAAAACTTGGAGGGGGGCTAAAATAAGGATTAACCAAAGCGCCATTGAAAATGATGTTTTGACTAATGCATCTCTACGGCCTTTGAGCAAGTGCCACGCAGCAGTAGCAGCAACAAGAAGAGCAGCTACTAAAAAGGCTGCAAGTGCCATATGGAATAAGCGATAGATAAAGGATGGGTTAAAAACAATAGCAAACCAATCTTGAGGTACAACAACCCCATTTTCAATCGTGAAGCCTTGTGGTGTCTGCATCCAACTGTTTGAAGACAAAATCCAGAACATTGAAATACATGTACCGATGGCGACCATCAGTGTGGCAAAAAAGTGTGCTTTTTTACCGACACGCCCCCATCCAAAAAGCATAATGCCTAAAAATCCTGCTTCTAAGAAGAAAGCACTTAGAACTTCGTAGCTCAGTAACGGGCCTGTAACGCCTCCTGCAAATCGAGAAAATTCACTCCAGTTTGTACCAAACTGATAACTCATCACGACACCAGAAACGACACCCATACCGAATGATAATGCAAATATTTTCACCCAGAATTTGAATAAATCATGATAAATAGAGTCGTTTGTTCTAAGCCATCGCCATTCTAAAACTGCAAGAAAGCTTGCAAGCCCAATAGAAATCGCAGGGAAAATAATATGAAATGACACCGTGAATGCAAACTGAATACGTGCTAACTCAAGTGCCGTAAAACCTAAGGTCATAGCAACTCTCCACATCCAAAGCATGCTCTAGATTGCATATGCTCTGATATGAGTGTGCCTACACAGATACGTGCATTTTTTAAAAGTAATAACATAGCGATTAGTCTCTTCAACTAATTAAATTTCAAAACAATAAGGAATTGCCAATAAATTTAGACAGCAAAAGAGACAGGAGGTGCTCGACCTTGAGGGATCAGAAATAATTGCTTTAAAAGAAAGAAGATATGAAAGAAAGCTTCTTTAAAAGCTAATAACCGAACTTGAATTATCACGACTACTTCTTTAACACCCATGTCTGGTAGTGGAACGACATGTGCGTAAACAACACAGTACTGACATTGATGATTTGCATCGTGATGATGGCTAGATGAAGTTTTTTGTTCAAGATGTGCATGATTAAGCTTTTCAGTATCATGATTAACAAAATCCAACTCTTGATGAGAGTGATTATGCGTAAAATGATCTGAGCTATGCTCATGGTGAGAAGTATCTAATTGAAGTGCATGGACAATAGTTTCACAGACAGGAGAAATTTGATATTTCTCTGGAAGTAAAGGCTGTATAAAAACAGCAATCTGTAACAAGATTGCTGAGAATGCGAGCAATCTTCCTAAAACCATGATCACTTAGATTGTCTCAATTATCCAAGTAAGATGGTTAGATTGTAGCAGATTTACTATTTATTAAAAGTATAAGCGATATTAATTTAATAGTTTTGATTTAATCCAGCGTAATAATTTTTAGGATAAAGTAAAAATAAAAATAATTGATTTCAATCTGAATTAATTCAGATTGAAATCGTGCATGATTAATTTTGCTTTTAAAAAATAATGATTAAAATTTATAAAGTAAAGTAGGCGAGAATATTTTCCCTACATTGTAGTGAAATTTATTAACTTACCTATTAAGGAAGATGAGGTTTTGTGTGCACGTCAATAAATTCACCAATCTTTACTTAATTTAAAAGTCTTTTAGAGGCACAAGACGATTTTATCGGATATTTAAAATAGCGTCCAGTAATTATCAAGTCTTTAATAAAACTTTCTCTATCTCTAAAATCAAATTTTTTTCTAAAAGTGATTTATGTAAATCTTTTTCTGTGAGCAATTGAGAATGAATAAAGCGTAAATCATCTTGGGACAATGTATCCCATTGATTAGGCTTTAAGTATTCTGATTTTTGGGGTATTAATTTAACAATATCACTTGATGAATAGCTATCAGCAGATAATAAGTTAAAAATAATTGGAATAATCTGTTGGCGTGAAGCTGTCGGCTGCTCTTGATATGCAGTCTTGATACATTCGATCAGGTGTTGGGGCTTATATTCATCTTTGAACATAGTATAAATACGACGCTCATCCTCAGTAACCAATTGTCTAAAAAAATCTTCTGATGATTTATCAACAGGTATACTTTTGATTTTTTGTTGAAGATCAAAAATTTTACGATCCATATCAGGGATAACTAAATCAGAATAGCGTGAAATTTTCTCAATATTTCCTGATCGTAAAGCATCTAGCATGGGGTGTACAGGTTTCAATTCTTCATTATAAATTTGTTGCAGCAGCTTAGATGTAATTCGTTCCTTATTTGTTGCAATAGCTCTTAATTGGGCAAGAACAAATAACTTCACTACAATATCAATAATGCCTTGGCTCAAGTCATACCAAATATGTCGAATATTATCTGATAGGAACTCATCTCTTTGGTTAAGTAATTGCTGTTTCCAAAGCTTATCTGTAAAAGCTATCCATTCAGGGTTAAGCTGATTATCAATGTATTCTTGTAATGGCTCCCAGAATATAGCGCCAAAACCAGCTCCTCTACGTGCTGAGCGAAAGTCAGCCTCAAAAAATTCTCTGGCTTTAGGTGTACCAATTAACATGATAGGTACACCAATAGTATTTACCATTGTGACAAAGAAATTTAACATCTCTTGAGGACCACCAGATTTTGAGCGACTCAAATGCTGGATCTCATCAATGACCAATAGCCCTAATGCATGAGCATTCGCTAGTTGTGACATTTTAGTGAGTAATGCCTGAATGTTGTAGCGTTTTAGCCCATATTGCTTCTCATATTGAGTATCAAGGACTTGATCTAATGCTCGGAAGAAATTTAAGCAAATTTCTTTTAAGGAACCATTATGCGAACAATCAATTTTTAGGTAAACGACTTGCTCAATATTTAGATCAGGGTGATAAATAACTTGAGGATAGGCTGAAAGAGTTCTAATGTTAGCGGCAGTGTAAAAATGACCCCCTAATGGCATTTAAAAACTGACCCCCTTGGTTAATATAGCGGTCATTTTGGACTGCTCAACATGTTAACTTTGGAGCAAGCAGTGACAATCCAAATACTTCATCAACAAGGTAAATCTATTAAAGCCATTAGTCGTGAACTAGGGGTGTCCAGAAATACCGTACGTAAACACCACACCTCAGTATCAGCGTATACAGCCTAGAATAAGTATCCTTGACCCATATAAACCCTATTTACTCCAACGGGTAAACGCAGCTCATCCTGAATGGATTCCTGCTGTTGTGCTCTACCAGGAAATTTTAGGGTTGGGATATCCAGGAAAGATCAGGATCTTGAGGGAGGATTACCACCAAAAGCATTTATTTTTTTAGTAATTTACTTTATTTTTTGGGTTTTAGATACTATTGTTTTTAGGGGCGATTACCGATTTTTCTGCCACTTTGGGTATGCTTAGTCAGTTGGAATATGTATCACAGTATAAGTTTAGGGTATGACTTTGTGGAAGAAATTCCCCTTTTTCTGATCAATTTTATTATTCCTATTGTTATCATCTATTTAGCCTTTAAAAATTAGTAAAGCGAAAAACGATAGAATCATGGATTGTATTTTCAAGTAAAAATTAAATGAAAGACATTTAAAAAATATCTAATGTGTATTTAATCGGGTAAAAACCTAAGCGCTATAAAGTGTATACATAAAAGTACTCGGCTAAATATGGAAACATAATTAGCAACTATAACCAAAATGCTGTTCAAAAATTTGCTTAAAATATTGTACGCTACTGTAACCAACCTGATTAGCTACATTTTCAACTGAAACACCATCTTTCAATAATATTTGAGCATGTTTCATGCGAGTTTCCAGTAAATAATGACCAATTGTTTTTCCTGTATATTCTTTAAATAGGCGTTTTAAATCACATTCGTTTATACCGACACGCTTAGCTAAAGTTCGAATTGTGATTTTTTGTTCAAATTCTGACTCTAAAATCATAATACTCTTATGAATAGGGGCAGGAATTTGATTTGACTTGCTATGTTGATCCAATAACAGACTCATCAGCTCTAAAGCTGCCCCTTCTAAATGCAATAAATCAATAGATGACTGTGCAGGAGGAAGATTTAATAAATAATGTGCCTGATGAAGTACATTTTTATTCGGAATATTGATGGTTTTAAGTGCAGGATTGGGATCCGCTAAGAAAAATTTTGCCAAATCATGATGCTGAAAACTAGTTTGCATAATTTCTAGAAAAGTTTCATTAAAATCTAATGTAATTAAAGCCATTTTTTTGTGTTCTTGAAGATAGATAGTCTGTAAACCTAGGCTTCCTTTTCTTAGGATAATCATAGGTGAGCGAATCTGGTATTCATGATTACTACGGTGATTCTTAATATGATGTGTCCCTGACAATAACATGGTGATTCCAAAAGCATTGCTTGGCGACTCAGCACTCATCTTTAATGGCCGATCAACCCAATATTTACCTTTACCTACACAGAGTTTTCCAAAATCATAGATTTCACTATAACCATCCCCATCTGAAGAATTAAATTGATTGAGATGGTGATTGGGTAGGGGCGAGTGCATATTTACAAATAGATTACCTACCTGCTTCAGCACAGCCTTGTGTGAATCAATATAAATAGACATCGTGAGAGTCCATATTAAAAATTAATGAGAATCATTTTTATTTTAATCATTAGTCAAGTCAATAGCATGCTGTTGCTATGAATGCCCAGTTTTTATCAATGAGTAAATCGTTAAGCTATTTGCTTGTGTTTGGGGTAAAAGAGACTTAGCTACAGTTCAACGATTGAAGACAAAGCTTAAACAATTAGGTATTCACTACACCCGAATTGCAAGTGATCATTGGGACAGTTTCATAACTGCTTTTAAAAACTGCAAGCAAAGTATTGGAAAATTTTTTACTGTAGGTATTGAAGGTAATAATTGCAAGATAAGGCATCACATTAGGCGCGGTTTTAGAAGGAGTTGTAATTTTTCAAAAAAGATTGAAAACCATTTTAAAGCTTTCAACTTAACCTTTTTTTACATCAATAATGGCTTCATTTAATGTCAGCATACTTTTTGAAACACCACCAAATTTATTATATAAATCAAATATATTCCTGATTTTATTAATTAATTTCGGATTATTTTATCATCTGAGAATGATTCTTGATAACATTCTTGCACTTTATATAGATCCTTTCTCTCCAAGGTGCACAATGAATACAGCATATCAATTAAAAAGATCAGTTTTATTTTTAAGTTTAGCTTTGTTGTCTTCACAGTATGTATTGGCTGGGGATGGTTTCAATACAATAAATCCTCAAAATACGAACGCTTCGAATCAAGAAGAAAATCAGTTAGCTGTAGCTCGTACATCGAAAGCCCCTGAAGAACAATCGCCAAACATATTGCCGACCATTGTGGTATCAGCCAATCAAGACGAAACTTTATCAGCAGCACAAATTAGTAAAACTAGTCAGGTTGGAATACTGGGTAATAAAGATGATATGGATATTCCATTCAGTATCACCAGTTATACCTCAAAGTATATTGAAGACCAACAAGCGACTTCAGTGGCAGATGCCTTAAGAAGTGAGCCTTCTGTTCGTAGTGTTTTCTCTAGAGGTGGTATTGGTGAGTATTTTAATATTCGTGGTTTATATACACAAAGTCATGAATTAGCATGGAATGGTCTATTTGGTTTATTACCTCATAACCGTGTTCCTACCGAATTTTTAGAGCGTGTGGATGTATTTAAAGGCACCAGTGCTTTATTAAATGGTATGTCAATTGGTGGGGCAGTCGGCGGTGTGATTAACGTTGTTCCAAAACGTGCAACCTCTGAAGACATCACGCGGTTGACCACTAGCTATAAATCAGATTCGACTTTTGGTGCGCATATCGATGTTGGGCGTCGGTTTGGTCAACATGATCAGTTTGGTGTTCGTGTTAATGCGCTTAAGTCTTTAGGTGATACAGCACTAGATGGGCAAGAAGAAAACCGTTATTTGGGTTCGGCGGCATTCGATTATAAGGGTGAAAAATTCCGTGCCAGCTTAGACTTATATGACATCAATGAAAAACTCGATGGTGGACAACCGCTGATGGTGTCATTTGCAACATCAGTTGTACCTAAAGCGCCAGATTCAAAATTAAATCATCAACCTGGGTCGTATTCGCATACCAAAACACGTGGTGCGATTGCACATGTTGAATATGATTTTGCGCCTGAATGGACAGCCTTTGCCTCTGCGGGGACGAAACGCCAAAATGGTGTGGGTGTGATTGCCAATAATGCTTTAGGCAATGCAGCACAACCCAATGGCGACTATATGGCTGTATCGCGTATGAATGCCAACAACACCAATGTTGATGCAGGGGAATTAGGGGTCCGAGGTAAGTTTAATACAGGGGCAATCAAACATAATGTCGTGATTAGTGCCAATTCACTTGATCAAGATACGCATATGGGCTTGGTGATGGGGACACCTTGGGCATCAAATATCTACCGACCAACACGACCCGCACTGATTGCTTCACCTCCAACGTATACGCCTAAAACACTAGACACTACGCTGACCAGCTTTGCCTTTGCCGATACGCTGTCTATATTAGATGACAAGTATCAGTTGACCTTAGGGGTGCGGCATCAAAATGTAAAATCGCAAAGTTATAGTATTTTAACAGGCCTGCCAAGTAGCCCATACTATGATGAAAGTGCTGTAACGCCAATGGTCGGCTTCGTGGTTAAACCTTGGGACAACACATTATCACTGTATGCAAACTACATTGAAGGTTTATCGCAAGGGGGCACCATTACTGATCCAAGCAATCCATTAGTCGCTGAAAAAACCTTTAAACCGTATAAATCGAAACAATATGAAGTCGGCACAAAATGGGATATGGGTAAATTTAAAAATACCCTCAGTATCTACCAAATTACTAAAAATGATTTAGCGCAAGATGCCAATCGCAATTATAGCGAAAGTGAACAACGTAACCGCGGTATTGAATGGACCACTGCGGGTGAAATTGTTAAAGACATACGTCTATTGGGTGGTGTGTCCTATCTCGAAGCTGAATGGAAAAAAACAGCTGGTGGTTTAATGGATGGCAATGATGTCAAAGGCATTCCACATTGGCAATCCAATCTTGGGCTGGAATGGGATGTTCAACCTGTTGAAGGTTTAACTTTAACTGCCAATACCACCTATACAGGTAGCTTATATGCCAATGATACCAATACGCAAAAAATTCCAGATTGGTTTGTGCTCGATTTAGGCGGACGTTATGCCACCAATATCGCCAAGCATAACGTGGTGTTCCGTGGTGGTGTCGACAATGTATTTGATAAAAAACATTGGGCAGGGGTTTGGAATGGCTATGTGGGTGTAGGTGGTGATCCACGTAGTTATAAATTATCAATGCAAATTGATTTTTAATCTGAAATCTACACAACAGCAAAAAGGGTATGGGTATATCGCAATATGAAGAACACATCGAAGCCATGGGTTTTATTGATCAGCACTTACACTACGCAATACATTGGTGTGGCATTTATTATGTCAGCTGCTTTTGCCATTTTAAGACAAAGTGGTATTGCATTAGATCAATTGGCTATGCTGAATTTAATTGCGATTCCGATGCTCGGTAAAATTTTGTATGCACCATTTGTTGATAGCTTTAGATTATTTTTTCAAGGGCAATATCGAAGCTGGCTTATTTTTGCTCAATTCTGCATGATGATTTTACTCGTGATTTGTGGCTGGCTCGATATTCAACGTCAATTTTCCATCGTGTTGATTTTGTTCATTGTCTATACTTTGTTTATGAGCATACAAGATGTCGCAATTGATGGTTTGGCCAGTAAGATTTTTCAGGCGTCTGAACGTCAGTTTGCCAATAGCATTCAATATGCCAGCAATTTATTGGGCAATATTATTGGCGGTGGTTTGCTGTTAATCCTTTATCCGTGGTTGCAATGGAAAGGGGCTTTGACAGTGCTTGCCGTATTGACCGCCATTACGTGTATTCAGTTGCTGTTTTACCGTGAGCCAGAAGATATCTATGCTAATCCACATCGTACGATCACTGCTCAATTTAAAAGTTTAGGCCAACAGCTCAAAGTTTTTATTTATAAATACCGACGCTGGTTTTTATTGTTGTTTATTTATCCTATCGGCTTTACGGCTGTTTTTGGCATTTTAAATCCGATGCTGGTAGATGCGAAATGGTCATTGGTGGACATTGGTTTTGCCATCAAAATCTTTGGCTCAATCGTGGGTGTTTTTTCTGCTTTTTTAGCAACGCTATTGATCAATCGATTACAGCGTAATAAGGCATTGATTACTCTCACGATTATACAAGGTTTAACCTTGTTGCTATTTATTCCACTGACGCTTGGCTATACCTCAAAACCTTTAGTTTATTTGGCGATATTTGGTTATTTCATTGCCAACCCCGGAGTGATGGCTACGTTATCTACCATGATTATGGATCGTGCTTCCAGTATGCCAGCAAAGGCGACATTCTTTAGTTTACAACTCAGCTTAGTAGTCTTTATGGGCTTCGCCTATTCAGCATTGGGTCTCGCATTGGCACAACGTATCGGTTATACGGCTGTGGTGATGTTGACCTTTTTCTGTGCTTTAGCTGTTGCAATATTGGCATGGAAAATATTGCCTGCTGATGCAGAACATTTAGCACATTAATGCTCAAGATTTATCCCATTTTATATTTTTATTTAGGATTTAGGCGGCATCATGGCACATTTCACCACAATTAAAGATCAAGATCGTAAACTTGATATTATGGATCATGTGAATCAGGATCATCGTAAAGAACTGCTGATTATTGCGCAGACCTATGGCAAAAATAATGACATACATGATGCTGTCATTGCTGACATTTATGAAGAAGGTATTTTGCTCAATACACAAGTTCCATCTTCATCGATTAAACAAGATTTGTTTATTCACTTTGAGTTAAAAGGTGATTTAGAAGAGCAAATTCTCTATTTAGCGTATAACTCATTTGCCAAACAAAAAATTGAATTTAGCAACAATGCCAAACAGTTTTTTGAAGTGGTGGCGAAGTCGCAAGTCACTCCAAATATCACTCGTCTCACCATTAAAAGCCAAATACCTTTACCAAATTATTATGCTGGTTATGCCTATGGCTTTATTTTAAAAGTCGTAGAAAAAGTACCTGTGGTACAGCAGAGTACTTCGAATAAAAGTGACACCTTAAAGAATCTGTTCGATCGTGGTTTCTTATGGCTGATGAAGCATTTATCTGCGCCTAAACGCCAAAAATTGATGGAAAGCATGAATAAAGATGTGCGTCTTTATACCTTAAGAAAAGCGTTTGCGCATGGCTCAAATGGGGAAGATTTACATTTCGGCTATGTCGATGTGTTTACCCATGGGGCTAGTCCAGGAAGCCAGTGGGTACAACAACTCAATACAGGATCCTTAATTTCCAGCCGTACCGAAACCGATGATAAGCACGAGCATTTGCATGAGGGGCAAGCGGTACTGATTGCGGATGAAACCGCTTTTCCAGCATTGGCAGGTATCTTAGATTTTTGGAAAAACCCAATTCCACCGATTGTGATTTTACTCAGTGCTGATGCTGTAGATTTCGCTTATTTTGATGATTTTAGCTTTCCTGAAAATACCAACCTTCAAAAAATTACTGGAGCTGTGCATGAGCAGGGCAGTCAAACTGTTGAGCTGTTAAAAACATTCGATCAACTCGATCAGGTATGGGGTGCTTTAGAAAATAACGCAGCAAAACAGATTCGACATTATTTCCGTAATGAACGCAAACTGACGGGAAAAAATAACCATATTAAAGGCTATTGGCGTTTAAGCAAGGCACATTAAAGGCAAGATGGAAAATATATGAATATGCTCAAAGATATTAGCTTGCCGATATTAAAGCTGGCGTTGCCCTTAATTTTAATTCAGATTTGTCAGGCATCCTTGGGTGTGATCAATACCATAGTAGCGGGGCGTTACCATTATATTGATTTAGCTGGTATTGGACTGGGCAGCAATATGTGGACGCCTGTTTTTATATTATTTACAGGTATTCTGTATGTATTGGTTCCAAAAATTTCAGCCGTGCAACAAGCTCACAAAGCTGAGATCGCGACGCTCATACAACAAGGTAAAAAAATAGCATTTTTATTGTCAATTTTTGGCTTTGCATTGATTCAGCTGTTGGCACTTTTATGTCCTTGGTTCATTGAAACCCCACAAGTGGCAAGTATTGCCAAACAGTATTTGCATTTTGTGGCTTTTGGTGTGCCTGGACTAGTGTATATGACTTTATTTAGATTTATCAGTGAAGGTCATAGTTTGCTGAAACCGATTATGTTGACATATCTCATCTTGTTAATTTGTGATGCTTCGCTTTGTGTGGCATTGGTCAATGGCCTTGGTTTTATTTCTGGAATGGGGGGTGCAGGAACAGGACTTGCTACTGCGATCAGTGCCTATATTGCCTGCTTTTGTATGTATCAATTGGTGGCAAAAGCTGTTCCAGAACTTAAAACAAACAAGGCAAAGGTCAATATTCAACAAAGCTTGCAATTGTTAAAGCAAGGTCTACCGATAGGTATCACTTTAGTTCTACAAATTCTAGCTTTGGCAACATTAGCATTTTTTGCGTCACAACTTGGAGCAAAGGCCATTGCTGCACATCAGATTGTGATTAATATTGCGATGTTAATCATCATGACTCCGATTGCCATCAGTAGTGCAACCACTATTCGCGTGGCGTATTTTTCTGCAACGTATGATCATCAATCTAAGCTTGCCACTAGCGCTGCTGTAGCAGTGATTACCTTGATTTATGGTGTTGTGATTGCAGGACTATTAGTTGCATTTGCAGAGCCATTGACAGGCTTATTTAGTAAAGATGCTGAAGTATTAAACATTGCCGCTGGCTTAATGTCTTTTGTAGCAGTTTTCCTGATTTTTGATGCAATCCAAGCAGTGGCATCTGGTGTGCTTCGTGGTTTGCAGCAGTTTATGCAACCACTCTTTGTGATTCTGTTTTGTTATTGGCTGGTGATTATTCCATTGAGTTATTTAATGGGGGTTCGTGGATGGTTTCAGGAACGTGCCAATGTAGACGCAATCTGGCTGGTGCTGACATGTGGAATCAGTTTGGCAGCAATATTATTAGTGATTCAAAGTTATCGCTATTTAAAGAAGGGTGAATTACCAGTTAGTGAGACCATTTCAACCTGATTCAGTTGTTAAAACAAAAAAGATTGGTCGTTAGCTGTGTGATTCATAGAGATCGTTTCAATTTAGCGATCTCTAAATCCATCTTGTAATTGGCGTGTTGAATCCGTTCATTTGATGGGTTGTATTGCTTCTGGACCTCATCAGAGAAAGGGGTTTCTTCACATAATTCAAAGTACCTTTCCATCGGTGTTTTACCTTTCAAAGCTGAATGTGGTCTCATCCAGTTATAGTAATGCTGCCATTCGGCTAGCTTGTCTTGGATATCTTCAGAATTAATATCGACAGTAGCGTAGAACTCAGATTTATCAGTCTTTTGAGAACGCTCTACCTTGCCATTCAAATGAGGTGAACCTGGTTTATTTGGCCTAAATTTGATTCCATGCTGCATCAATTTTTTCTGTACTTTTTCAGCAAAGAATTCTCGCCCTCGATCGGTCTGATTCGCTGTATGGGAAAAGGCATTTCTTCAATTACGCAGTCTAAAAAGTCGAGAGTATTCGCTGCTGTTCGGCGTTTATATATCCTTAAAACGCGATATCGTGTGCAGTCATCGATAGATGTGTATTGATATATTCCAGGACCCAATTTACAGGTATCCATTTGAATTCTATCGCCTGGTAATGGGCGTTCATAACGAATGAAATCTACTTTACGACGGAATTTTTTAATCGGTTTGACTTGATGGGTGGATAGTACTTTATGGATAGTCGCTAAGGACAACGAGACTCCGTGTAGCCTCATCAATTCTGTTTGCAAACGTCGAGCACCAAGATTTCTAGCCGAGCGCATTTCTAATATTAAAGCTTCTAGCTCAGCATTGATTTTAGTATTTGGTGATTTTAAGGGACGTTTACTCTGACTACTTAATCCATCAATACCTTGTTCAGAATATCGTTTCCACCACTTGCGTAACGTTGGTCTAGAAATGCCACATCTCCGACAAACTAGGCCAGCATCATTGGTCTCTTCAAATAATTTAACCCATACGAGTCTTTGTTGAATTTCTCTGTTCATAGACACCCATTATATTGAAATGATGTCTATGAATCACACACGTTAGCACTATAGCAGATGTGAAAGCATCTGCTTTTTTAATCTGAATGAGACTTTGTCACATAAACATTCAAAGGTTGAATTTCTTCCAGACCACCAAACTTAAAAAGTAACTTGGGTATGGGGCAACAACATGGTGTTGTACTTCAAAT
The DNA here is from genome assembly GCF_003940475.1 of Acinetobacter sp. FDAARGOS_559. Lineage (NCBI taxonomy): Bacteria > Pseudomonadati > Pseudomonadota > Gammaproteobacteria > Moraxellales > Moraxellaceae > Acinetobacter > Acinetobacter sp. FDAARGOS_559. The sequence continues at coordinate 2,254,254 of NZ_RKJG01000005.1, read as the reverse complement.
GCTAATCTAAGTTATTAAAAAGACTAAAGCATTTGATCACTCACAATTTGACCATTATTTAAAGCAATAATACGATCCACAGATGAAATCGTCTCTGGACGATGAGCAATAATGATTCGGGTGATATTGAGTGACTTAATCATATTGTTGATCTCTTTTTCTTTTATAATATCCAAATGACTCGTTGCCTCATCCAAAAATAAGATCTTAGGTTTTCTATACAATGCTCTTGCCAATAATATTCTTTGCTTCTGTCCTCCAGACAGAATATTGCCCATATCGCCTACTAGTGTTTGATAACCCATCGGCATCGCCATTATTTCATCGTGTACAGATGCCATTTTTGCACATTGTTCAGCCCATTCTTGCTGCACACCATCATCAAAAAAACTAATATTTTCTAGGATGGAACCTGCAAACAACACATCATCTTGGGCAACATAGGCGATAAAATTTCTGAGTTTATTAGAACCAATATTTTTTATACTTTGCCCGCCAATTTTGATTTCACCATGCTCTGGTGTTAAATTACCTAAAAGCAAATTCATTAGTGTAGTTTTACCACAACCAGTAGGACCTACAATTGCTACAGATTGTCCTTCTAGAATATTAAAGTTAATGCCATGAATGATCCAAGATTCATCTTCTGAATACCTGAATCTGAGAGATTTAACATCAATTCCTGTTTTTTGTTGTTCTGATAATTCTGGAACGAATGAATAGCTATCGGTTTTTTCTTGATCAGTAATAACGATGTCCGCTAAACGTTCACCATGTAGACTAAGCATTTTGACTTCAACATACTTATCAATCAAAGAACTCACTCGTCCACCAAACTGATTTTTATAGGCAAGAAAGGCCATTAATATACCAACGGTAAACTCACCTTCAATGACTAGAGTTGCGCCCAACCATACAATGATAATATTCTGCAATCCAAACAGTAATGTATTGACAAACCCAAACATGAGGTTAAGTTTTTGTGTCGTCAATCCCGCATTAATTTGGTCTACAAATAAGCTTAACCACGTTGCTTGTCGATAGTCCTGTTTTTCAAACTGTTTGATAGTTTTTATGCCACGCATGGTTTCCATAAAATGAGTATTTTGTTTTGCAGCATGGACAATTTGATCTTCTGTCGCTCGTCTTAAAGGGTAATACCAAATCCAACGAATGACTACATATAACAGCATGGTGATCACAGCGATCCATGCCAATTTTGCACTATATACGAACATCAAAATTAATGTGAAAATTGTCATTAGGCCATCTAAAATGGCTGTAATAAATGACGTTGTCAGCGTTTTTTGAATTGCATCAATCGAGCCAAATCTAGAAATAATATCGCCAAGATGCCGTTTCTGAAAAAAATTAGTTGGTAAGTTAACCAGATGATGAAAAATATTGGCTTTCCATTGTACATTCAATGTAGTTGCCATATGCATGACCACCCATGCTTGCAACAAGCTAATTAGGCTACTCAATATCATTAACAGGCCAAAACCGATTGCTAAGGTCGTGAGCAAATTTAGATCAGCTGAAACAATTGCATGGTCAATTACCCACTGCATAAAGAATGGGCTTACTAGGGAAAAGACTTCTAGGACTAAAGCAAGAATAAGAATTTGCCCTAAAGATTTCCATAAGCCTCTAATTTCACCAAATAATTTAAAAATACGAATACTTGTTTTATCTGTTTTTTCTTCAAAATTAGAATCAGGCCATAACTCTAAAGCGATGCCTGTAAAATGTGATGAAGCCTGATCATAGCTGAATGCTCTTTCCCCAAATGCTGGATCAACAATCGTTATTTTTGTTGCTGATACATTTTTAAGAACAACAAAGTGATTTAAATCCCAATGTAAAATACATGGTAATCTTAATTTATTTAATTCATCAAGTTCGAGTTTTAGGGGACGAGTGGTAAGATGCAACTTGTTGGCTATTTTAACCAAGGTTGTAAGCGTTGCTCCCTTTTGAGATATTGGGTGCTTCTGTCTCAGAGTTAAAAGATCTGACTCATAACCATAATAGCCAGCAATCATTGCGAGGCAAGCTAGACCACATTCTGAGGATTCTATTTGTAATATTACAGGAACTTTTCGACCAAGACCTAAAGATAAACGATCAAGATAACGCATGGACTATAGTTTTCCTGTAATACTAAATAATGGTTCTAAAACCCACTCATACAATTTACGCTTTTCATGCATGATATCGCCTTCAAGAGTCATTCCCACCTGTAAAGGCATATCCTTGCCATAAGCCTTCACCAGCTGTTTATCGAGTTTTGCTCTGACCAAATACACAGGTTCATTATTCAGCTGTTCTTGTGGTGAAATAATTCCGATTGTTTGTAAATCCTGACTTGCTAATGCAGTTTTTGCTACAGATAAAACCTGTGCTTTTGCATGGCCAAATTTTTGATAGGGGTATGCTTGATAACGTAGTAAAACTTGATCCCCCTCTTTAACAAAACCAATGGCACGACTAGGTACATAAAGCTGTGCAATCAATGGTGTATTTTCGGGAAGAACCGTCAATAAAGGCTTAGATAAATCAACAAACTGTCCAACTTCGGCATTAATCGTACCTATAACGCCTGATAAGTTCGCCTGTATGGCAATATGCTGTCTAGATTGCATTTCGATTAATTCTTGTGTATTACTCGATAACAACCGCTCCAACTGCTCAATTTGGTTATTTTGTCTATTTTCTAATCCTGACAAGCTAATTTGCTGTTCCGTTAGCTGTTTTTCTAATGATACTTTTTCACGTTGTAATGACTCATATTGAGCCAACTGATCCAGATAATCTATTTTTTTTGCTTCAAACTCTTCATGAGAAATTGCATTTTCATGAAGTATATTGCCATACCGCAGTTGATTTTTTTTAGCTAGATTGATACGTTCCTGCTGATTAGTGATTAAATTTTCAACCTTAACCAAAGTCCCTTTTAGCAAACCAATCTGGTTATTGATTGTTCGTTTCTCATCTTGATGAATAAAGCGCATTCGAGTGATTTCATTTCGTATGGATTGCTCTTTTAATTGAGTTTGCTTAGCTAAAGCATTGGCAATACTACCTTGTTCACCATAACTTGCTGTTGAAATTGTAAAAAGAATATCGCCTTTTTTAACACTTTGTCCTTCGTATACATTCTTTTTAAGAATCGTACCTGATTGCGTTGTATAAACTTGTATCAGTCCTGATTGTGGAATGAGTTGCCCTTGGACTGTGCTACGTTTAGTATAGCTCCCGCATACTGCAAAAGCGATAATCACTAAAGCAATACATAAAGCACAAATTGTTAAAAAGGTAAAACTAAACGGGCGGGATAGAATGATAGTTCCCGTCCATTTAGCCTGTTTGGCATCTAGGGCTTCTTTTCGAAATAAATTAGAGCTCATTTATAACTTTACATTACCAGCTCAATCACATTTTCAATTGATAACTGAAATAGCAACTTATTAATTTTTTCTGGAGAATGCTCATTAAATTGATCCAAGATATCTTTTACACTTGAATAGGAATTCTCAAATAAGTATTGAATTAAACTTAAGCTAATATCATCAACATTAACTTTATTACCATTTATAATCACAAAGCCTTCATCAAAGTAATGCAATAAGTTGGCATTCAAATATAGCTTTTGGTTGTTATCCAATTGACTTACTTTACCATTACCCAATACATCTAGTGATAACATGGAGGATACTGATTGCTCTGCAAGATGGTGCATCATAAAACTTTGATAACAGCCTTTATCTCTGATAATTTCAGCAACTTGCTGACTAATACTGTTGATTATCTCTGCATCACTTTGAAAATTAGTAAAGTTCTTGCGGCAGTCTAAAATATTTGGCATGGTATTCTGCAACCAGCGCATATACTCAAATCCTGTTGGAGCAAATGTTGCAACGGCTAAATGAAAGGTTTCTTCATCTAAAGGTAATGGATCATGCCACCAACCACGGGGTATATATAAGATATCTCCAGCTTCTAAAATTACATCCATGTAGATTTCTTCTGGTTCTTTTATATCTGTAAAATTCTTTGTTTGTTGCATATATAAAGGAAATTCAAAATTAGGCTTTCTTAATATCCAACGTTTCCGTCCCAATAATTGAACAGCATAAACATCTCTAGTATCCCAATGACTTTTATAGGATGATTTTGAACTAAATGCTGCATAACCACCTGTAAGTGTTCGAGCTTCTGAAAAACTACCAATTTGCTTACTAATCTGATCAACGAATGGTTCATTTTTAATTCTATTACGAACTAAAGTTGCCCCATTCCTAAGATACTCATAAAGTACAGAAGAAATACAGCGATATTCTATAACCCCCAAATTATCATATGATTCTACATATTCTTTTTTAGGGACTTCATAGCCATTCATTATCTTAAAGTCACGATGTGAAATATCACCACGGCTGTAAAGTTCATTAATATCTTTCCAAGAAAACTTAGTCGAATCTATTGCATTTTTAAATAGAAAAGGTTTTTGGTATAAAAAATCGTTTTTAAAAGTATCTTTATCAAGAGAAAAATTTAGCAGCATAACAACCCAGCTATAAATAAAATTGGCTGATTATCTCAGCCAATTAAGTGAATTTAGAAAAAATTAAATCTTGTATTATTAGTAATTACCACCATCTTCACAGTAGTCATTACCATCTTTTCCTTGATAATAGTCATATACACCGATTGCGCCTCCAATAACTGCTCCAGCTGCTGCCCCAATAGCACCACCACCAGCAATTCCTCTAGCACCACCAACAAGTGCTCCTCCTGCAAATGCACCTATAGCTCCCCCAACTGTTGTACCACTGCTAGCACCATCTAAAGCAGCTCCAGCAGCACTATTTGCAGAACCAGAAACCATATCCAATTCAATTATGCTTAACTCACGCATATAATCACCTAACAGGTTAAAAAAATTAGACTTTACTTAATAAAAACAAATTTAATTCCATTTTATCTCTAAGTATGAAACTATTTTTTCGTAATTTATTCCGAATAATAATACAATGCCAAATAAAACTAACTTATTAAATGATTTTAAATTTTCAGAAAAACTATAATCATGAATAATGAAATTCTTTAAAAAAACAAATAAGCTGATAAAAAACAAGAGACCAAATAATATAATAAAAAAAGTCATAAACTTACTAAATAGAATATTCAACTTTATCACCAATTTATATATAATTAAATAATTGTTTATCAATTGTAGTTGAATGTCAACCTTTCTTTGTTTTTCATAATTTAACCCTTTTAATAAATGATTGTAAAAACAATATTTGGAATTAATCAAGTTAAGAGTAATCTATTTTCTTATTAAATAACTAAGTACTGAATTACGATGAGGATTATCCTAAAGATAGGATCATAAACATGAAAAATTTTTCAGCATTTTTACATTGATTTGCATTTTTAAAGCACCTGCTACTAAATCGAATTCAGATATTGATAACTCTCTCATGTATAAAAACCTTACTAGATTAAAAATTATTTTTTAATTCCCAACGTGTTAATGAAATAGCTACAACAAAAGATGGGGTACAAATTATTAACATGTTGTAAAAAAAGTCATTGAAAAAATATTTTTTGTTGGGTTTAACCCAATTTTACTTATAACTATTGAATATGATATTGTCATAAAAATCATAAACATAGTTGCAAACCATTTGAGAAATTTCTTGAACATAAGCCCCTTTCTAGTGTCAATTCATGCATTATAATTTCTTAATAAGTTATAAAAATATAATTCATTAATTGTGATAAGTTTGTGTATCAAAAACTTATCAGACTCTAATTTGCTATAAAAACTGCAAGTTTTGAAGTCCACCCTTTTGGATAATGATTTTAAAGATGATAACGATTATTATTTATATTAATGGTGATGTCAATAGCCTACTTAAAACATTGATTGGTTTATTGAAAGAAAAATAGTATTAAGTGAGCAGTACGCATCGAAGTATTTTGGGTTTTCTAGCAGGTGTATTTCCATCCTTGTGCGTATATCAACTGACATATCAAAATAAGCCAACAATTCGAATTATGGAATCATCGGCTTAAGCAGGACTTGGGTTAAATGTAAGCATCCGGCTAACACAGCCTTACCAAGCGGTCCTATAAGCCTTAATTTAGTTCCCACCTAAAAACAAGTGGGGACTTAATCCATGAACATGGATATATATTCAGCAACACCTCCTGTTGCTAAAAAACGCAGAACATACAGCAAAGAATTCAAACTCAGTATTGTCAATGCCTGTAAAAATCCTAATACCTCGATCGCTTCGGTCGCACTGCAACATAGTATTAATGCCAACCTTGTCAGTCGTTGGATCAGGATCTTCAGCCATCATGAGGGTGCCGTGCAGGATCCTACTCATGTGAATCCAGCATTTATTGCTTTGCCTTACACTGCTGCAATCAGCCAACCTATTGATGAGAGGATCACGTTGTGTATCACCGTGCCTCATACGAATAATGATATTCAGCTAAAATGGCAGACATCAGAAATACCTGCCTTGGCAGAATTACTCAAGGCACTGGCAACATGATCCGTATCAATGAAATTTGGCTCTCTACCCAGCCCATGGATATGCGAGCAGGAATGGATACTGTCATGGCTCAGGTGGTGAGAGCCTTTGGCTACATCAAACCGCATTGCGCCTACCTGTTCTGTAATAAACGTGGTCATCGTATGAAAGTGTTGGTACATGATGGACTGGGCATCTGGCTGTGTGCCCGGCGTTTGGAACAGGGTAAATTTCACTGGGCTCAAGTTCACCAAGGTGAAACCGTGGCCCTCAGCCCGGAACAGTTACAGGCATTAATCCAAGGTTTGCCCTGGCAGAGAATTGGATTGCAGCAAGTGGTGAATATGCTCTAAACCAAGCTCGACCATTCTGCCATCCTCCAAACGTTCTATTTCATTCTCTTCATGACCTCAGGCATACTGCGGTCATGAATACGCTGCCTGACTTAAGCCAACTGACCCATGAACAACTGCTGGAATTCACCAGACAGTTGGCGATGCAGCATCAGTCTCTAGCACAATCAAACCAACAATTGGATGCCAAAGTTCAACATCTTTCTATTCTCAATCAAAAATACGAGCATGAACTGGCGCTGTTTAAAAAGCACAAATTCGCCCAAAAGAATGAACACTTAACGGCAAAACAAATCCACCTATGGGATGAAGCGGTTGAAGAAGATATTGCTGCTGTTGATCTGGAATTAGAACGATTAAATGCAGATAAAACCGATGCAGCGACACAGAAAGCCAAAACCAATAAACCTAAACGTCGACCACTGCCAGATCATCTACACACCATCCGTATTGAGCATGAACCTGCATCAACCCAATGCACTTGTGGATGCCAACTCCGTCGTATCGGCGAAGATGTCAGTGAGAAACTGCATTTCAGACCGGCACAGTTCTATAAGGAACAGCATGTGCGTGGTAAATGGGTCTGTGATCAGTGTGACACTCTGACTCAGCAAGCGATGCCCGCCTATGTGATTGATAAAGGCATTGCTTCACCTGAATTGCTCAGCCATGTGCTGGTATCGAAGTATGCCGATCATTTGCCGCTGTACCGTCAACGTCTGATCTATCAGCGGGCGGGAATCGAACTTTCTAGATCAACTTTATCTGACTGGATAGGTCGCTGCGGTGTAGAACTGGAACCTCTGGCCAATGCCTTAAAAGAGGTGGTGCTGCAACAGCGGGTGCTGCATGCAGATGAAACACCGGTCACCATCATGCGGATGGGTGAGAATGAGAAAAAACCGAAGAAAGGTTATGTCTGGGCCTATGCCACCACACAGTACAATCCAGTTCAGGCGGTGATCTATGACTTTCAGGATAGTCGTTCAGGCCAGCATGCTGCAGAGTTCTTGAAAGGCTGGCAGGGCAATCTAGTCTGTGATGATTACAGTGGTTATAAAGCACGCTTTAAATCAGGCCAGGTCATAGAGGTCGGCTGCATGGCCCATGCACGTCGTAAATTCCATGAACTGCATGTGACCGGGAAAAGTCAGGTCGCTGAACAGGCATTGGTGCTGATTCAGAAACTGTATGCGATAGAAGCAGAACTCAGGAAAAAGACCGATGGTACAGCGGAAGACCGCCGCGAATACCGACAACAGCATAGTCAACCAGTGATGCAACAACTATATGAATGGCTCAACCAACATCATCTGACAGTGCCATCGAGTTCTCCCACCGCCAAGGCCATCAATTACACTCTGAAGCGTTGGCCAGCCTTAAGCCGCTATCTGGATGATGGCAATCTACCGATATGCAACAATTGGGTAGAGAATCAGATGCGTCCCTGGGCGTTGGGGCGCAAGAACTGGCTGTTTGCAGGTTCGCTGCGCAGTGGTCAGCGAGCGGCAAACATCATGACTTTAATCCAGTCAGCAAAGCTGAATGGGCTGGATCCGTATGCCTATTTAAGTGATGTGCTGAAAAGGTTACCGACACATAAAGTGACCCAGATTGAAGAGTTACTGCCGCACTGCTGGAAACCTAAATCGAATTAAAAAATAGGTATGGGATTCAGCGGACGCTTACCAAAGAATTCAAACTCAGTATTGTCAATGCCTGTAAAAATCCTAATACCTCGATCGCTTCGGTCGCACTGCAACATAGTATTAATGCCAACCTTGTCAGTCGTTGGATCAGGATCTTCAGCCATCATGAGGGTGCCGTGCAGGATCCTACTCATGTGAATCCAGCATTTATTGCTTTGCCTTACACTGCTGCAATCAGCCAACCTATTGATGAGAGGATCACGTTGTGTATCACCGTGCCTCATACGAATAATGATATTCAGCTAAAATGGCAGACATCAGAAATACCTGCCTTGGCAGAATTACTCAAGGCACTGGCAACATGATCCGTATCAATGAAATTTGGCTCTCTACCCAGCCCATGGATATGCGAGCAGGAATGGATACTGTCATGGCTCAGGTGGTGAGAGCCTTTGGCTACATCAAACCGCATTGCGCCTACCTGTTCTGTAATAAACGTGGTCATCGTATGAAAGTGTTGGTACATGATGGACTGGGCATCTGGCTGTGTGCCCGGCGTTTGGAACAGGGTAAATTTCACTGGGCTCAAGTTCACCAAGGTGAAACCGTGGCCCTCAGCCCGGAACAGTTACAGGCATTAATCCAAGGTTTGCCCTGGCAGAGAATTGGATTGCAGCAAGTGGTGAATATGCTCTAAACCAAGCTCGACCATTCTGCCATCCTCCAAACGTTCTATTTCATTCTCTTCATGACCTCAGGCATACTGCGGTCATGAATACGCTGCCTGACTTAAGCCAACTGACCCATGAACAACTGCTGGAATTCACCAGACAGTTGGCGATGCAGCATCAGTCTCTAGCACAATCAAACCAACAATTGGATGCCAAAGTTCAACATCTTTCTATTCTCAATCAAAAATACGAGCATGAACTGGCGCTGTTTAAAAAGCACAAATTCGCCCAAAAGAATGAACACTTAACGGCAAAACAAATCCACCTATGGGATGAAGCGGTTGAAGAAGATATTGCTGCTGTTGATCTGGAATTAGAACGATTAAATGCAGATAAAACCGATGCAGCGACACAGAAAGCCAAAACCAATAAACCTAAACGTCGACCACTGCCAGATCATCTACACACCATCCGTATTGAGCATGAACCTGCATCAACCCAATGCACTTGTGGATGCCAACTCCGTCGTATCGGCGAAGATGTCAGTGAGAAACTGCATTTCAGACCGGCACAGTTCTATAAGGAACAGCATGTGCGTGGTAAATGGGTCTGTGATCAGTGTGACACTCTGACTCAGCAAGCGATGCCCGCCTATGTGATTGATAAAGGCATTGCTTCACCTGAATTGCTCAGCCATGTGCTGGTATCGAAGTATGCCGATCATTTGCCGCTGTACCGTCAACGTCTGATCTATCAGCGGGCGGGAATCGAACTTTCTAGATCAACTTTATCTGACTGGATAGGTCGCTGCGGTGTAGAACTGGAACCTCTGGCCAATGCCTTAAAAGAGGTGGTGCTGCAACAGCGGGTGCTGCATGCAGATGAAACACCGGTCACCATCATGCGGATGGGTGAGAATGAGAAAAAACCGAAGAAAGGTTATGTCTGGGCCTATGCCACCACACAGTACAATCCAGTTCAGGCGGTGATCTATGACTTTCAGGATAGTCGTTCAGGCCAGCATGCTGCAGAGTTCTTGAAAGGCTGGCAGGGCAATCTAGTCTGTGATGATTACGGTTAAATAGGGCTTTGTTGCATAAAGCCTTTAAAAATAGAGTTCTCCTAAGCAACTCAAATTTAAATTACAACTCGGGTATAAGGTCGGAGCAGACAGCCTTTATTCTGAATTTATCTCGATTGCATTGTTGTCAAAGTCAGCCTTCAAATGTTGTCAATAAGTCTGTATATCTTGCTTTAGGCATTAATATGGATGTAAGCGTCCGCTGAATCCCATACCTATTTTTTAATTCGATTTAGGTTTCCAGCAGTGCGGCAGTAACTCTTCAATCTGGGTCACTTTATGTGTCGGTAACCTTTTCAGCACATCACTTAAATAGGCATACGGATCCAGCCCATTCAGCTTTGCTGACTGGATTAAAGTCATGATGTTTGCCGCTCGCTGACCACTGCGCAGCGAACCTGCAAACAGCCAGTTCTTGCGCCCCAACGCCCAGGGACGCATCTGATTCTCTACCCAATTGTTGCATATCGGTAGATTGCCATCATCCAGATAGCGGCTTAAGGCTGGCCAACGCTTCAGAGTGTAATTGATGGCCTTGGCGGTGGGAGAACTCGATGGCACTGTCAGATGATGTTGGTTGAGCCATTCATATAGTTGTTGCATCACTGGTTGACTATGCTGTTGTCGGTATTCGCGGCGGTCTTCCGCTGTACCATCGGTCTTTTTCCTGAGTTCTGCTTCTATCGCATACAGTTTCTGAATCAGCACCAATGCCTGTTCAGCGACCTGACTTTTCCCGGTCACATGCAGTTCATGGAATTTACGACGTGCATGGGCCATGCAGCCGACCTCTATGACCTGGCCTGATTTAAAGCGTGCTTTATAACCACTGTAATCATCACAGACTAGATTGCCCTGCCAGCCTTTCAAGAACTCTGCAGCATGCTGGCCTGAACGACTATCCTGAAAGTCATAGATCACCGCCTGAACTGGATTGTACTGTGTGGTGGCATAGGCCCAGACATAACCTTTCTTCGGTTTTTTCTCATTCTCACCCATCCGCATGATGGTGACCGGTGTTTCATCTGCATGCAGCACCCGCTGTTGCAGCACCACCTCTTTTAAGGCATTGGCCAGAGGTTCCAGTTCTACACCGCAGCGACCTATCCAGTCAGATAAAGTTGATCTAGAAAGTTCGATTCCCGCCCGCTGATAGATCAGACGTTGACGGTACAGCGGCAAATGATCGGCATACTTCGATACCAGCACATGGCTGAGCAATTCAGGTGAAGCAATGCCTTTATCAATCACATAGGCGGGCATCGCTTGCTGAGTCAGAGTGTCACACTGATCACAGACCCATTTACCACGCACATGCTGTTCCTTATAGAACTGTGCCGGTCTGAAATGCAGTTTCTCACTGACATCTTCGCCGATACGACGGAGTTGGCATCCACAAGTGCATTGGGTTGATGCAGGTTCATGCTCAATACGGATGGTGTGTAGATGATCTGGCAGTGGTCGACGTTTAGGTTTATTGGTTTTGGCTTTCTGTGTCGCTGCATCGGTTTTATCTGCATTTAATCGTTCTAATTCCAGATCAACAGCAGCAATATCTTCTTCAACCGCTTCATCCCATAGGTGGATTTGTTTTGCCGTTAAGTGTTCATTCTTTTGGGCGAATTTGTGCTTTTTAAACAGCGCCAGTTCATGCTCGTATTTTTGATTGAGAATAGAAAGATGTTGAACTTTGGCATCCAATTGTTGGTTTGATTGTGCTAGAGACTGATGCTGCATCGCCAACTGTCTGGTGAATTCCAGCAGTTGTTCATGGGTCAGTTGGCTTAAGTCAGGCAGCGTATTCATGACCGCAGTATGCCTGAGGTCATGAAGAGAATGAAATAGAACGTTTGGAGGATGGCAGAATGGTCGAGCTTGGTTTAGAGCATATTCACCACTTGCTGCAATCCAATTCTCTGCCAGGGCAAACCTTGGATTAATGCCTGTAACTGTTCCGGGCTGAGGGCCACGGTTTCACCTTGGTGAACTTGAGCCCAGTGAAATTTACCCTGTTCCAAACGCCGGGCACACAGCCAGATGCCCAGTCCATCATGTACCAACACTTTCATACGATGACCACGTTTATTACAGAACAGGTAGGCGCAATGCGGTTTGATGTAGCCAAAGGCTCTCACCACCTGAGCCATGACAGTATCCATTCCTGCTCGCATATCCATGGGCTGGGTAGAGAGCCAAATTTCATTGATACGGATCATGTTGCCAGTGCCTTGAGTAATTCTGCCAAGGCAGGTATTTCTGATGTCTGCCATTTTAGCTGAATATCATTATTCGTATGAGGCACGGTGATACACAACGTGATCCTCTCATCAATAGGTTGGCTGATTGCAGCAGTGTAAGGCAAAGCAATAAATGCTGGATTCACATGAGTAGGATCCTGCACGGCACCCTCATGATGGCTGAAGATCCTGATCCAACGACTGACAAGGTTGGCATTAATACTATGTTGCAGTGCGACCGAAGCGATCGAGGTATTAGGATTTTTACAGGCATTGACAATACTGAGTTTGAATTCTTTGCTGTATGTTCTGCGTTTTTTAGCAACAGGAGGTGTTGCTGAATATATATCCATGTTCATGGATTAAGTCCCCACTTGTTTTTAGGTGGGAACTAAATTAAGGCTTATAGGACCGCTTGGTAAGGCTGTGTTAGCCGGATGCTTACATATGGATGGGCAAAAAGAATTGTTGAGGATGTGGATTGCACAGACAACAGAAGGCGCCAAAATTCTGGCTACCAGTCATGACTGTACTTAAAAACGAAGGATGCAAGATATCTTTTACCTGTGGTAGATGGGCTAAAAGGCTTTCCTAATGCTTTTTCATAATGATATACAACTGTGTTTGTACAGGTTGTGCATAATACTTGAGCTTTGTAAGCTGGAAATTTTATATGGTGAAATTTATCGCGTCAGACCGTTATAAATACGAGTAGCCCATCCCTCTAAATCCTCAATGGCAACTTTTTGTCCATCATCAATACGTGGGTGATTAAATCTGACCTGTTGAATTGCTATTTTTTTGATGAAGCTATGTGGCCAGTTAAGTGTTTTTTGAACCACAAACTTACGAAGTTTTTCGTAATCTTCTTCCCAGCAATTCATATCTTTTATCGTTAATAATTGCGTTGAAAGGCGAGTCGTATTATCGGATGTGTCAACTTCCAGCAAAATGAAATGTTGGCCTCGATGAAGAAAATGTACTTCAGCGATACAACGAGGATTATTATCGGACTTTAGATGTTTGGTAAATCCTGCTACTTCAGGTAGAACCTTTAAAGTCAATGAATATTGTATTCCATACTTCTCCTCGAGTTTATAAAGCATCTGCATAAAAGCGGAGAAGCGGTCTAGGTATAAATGGGCATCATCAGTTTGATCCTTTGCACCTTCAAAATCACCTGCTTTAACTGTACCGCCAATTCCTGGTTCATTAGCATTCACATCACCGATTAATTCATCAATATACTCTTGAGCATCATCCACGATAACAGCATTTTTTGAACCAGTTTTATCTGCGACTTTCTTAGTTTCAAATGGATCATCAAAATCAAGTAAAGTAGTTGGGCTATCTATAATTGTGGGCTTATTGCTGGGTGTCGCTTCCTCTTCATCATTCAGTTTGGGTTCCGCATGATTCGGCTTTGGTGGTATGGTACTGGTATTACCCGATTTTTTTGATGCTCCAGAAAATTTATCATGATGAAAATAAACAGGCTTATCAATATGGGTGTAGAGCCCAGAAAAGCCAATAATTTCATTAATTTTGAATGTATTGGTTAGCTTGTCGTAATAACCGTATGCTTCAATATTTACGTCTGTTAAATTGGGAGGGGTGAAACTAAAGTTCCATGTTCTTTGTGTATTATTAATTCTTTCAAAGGCCTGACACTGTTGAGCGATGCTTTCATATGAGGCTCTTATATTTTCATTTAGGAGTAAATATGCAAGAAATCGACGAAATCCAGGTTTATTGAAATGAGTTAGTGCTAGGGAGCCTTCACATGAGGGAAGAATATTAATCAGGTAATGATCAGCCCTGCTCTGAATATCAAAATCTTCTGCCAGTACATTTAACTCTAGTGCTGATCGAGTTAGGTAAGCATTTTGGAAGAAGAAAGCTCTTGCCAATTCAAGCTGTGGCAATTCAATATGAATGTTTTTAACAGTTTGAGCTTCATTTGAAAACGTTGCCAAAGCATCAAACCCAAAAAAGTGAAATTGTGATTTAGATTGAGCAAAAGATATCCATTCTGCTGGAGGGGGGCATGTAAATTTTAGGTGAAATCCAGACTTTCGATGCTCATTTTTGGTAGAGTTGATAATTCGACGTTTAGTCAATAAATGCATATGGGAAAAAGAGGTGTAATATCCCTTTTTAGTTTCTTCGGATTCTCCCCACAAATTAATAAACCATGGTTTATTTTCATATTTAAATAGTCGTCCTATACCTGTAATTAATGTATCTAAAGGGAGGCTTTTAATATGCATAAATCTTCTCACAAATCATATTTAGGAAAATTTGGGCTTCTTGAGTAATTCTTTCTTTACTTAATCCTGCAAGTCGCAATATCCGCCATCTATCTTTAGTACTGGACTCTGTATACCCAAGCCTGATCATGGCATGGGTAATTCTCCGTATTTGATAAGCTATTGTATCTTCAGAATAAGTTGAAAGAAATTTGGAGCTTAAAGGCAGTTGGTGCAAATTTTTGGAAATGGAATTTCCTTTGGATAATTGATTGAGAAACCAACTTTTTGACATTCTTGGACAAGCTAAGTCATCATTTGAACGATAGAAAATTTTGAATAATTCTTTGGTTATTGAAAAATCACGTATAGGCCAATTTACTTTATTTTTTCGGACTTGGGGTTTTGACAAATGTTTTGAATTAAAGGTTAGGAGCCAATTTTGATCATTTCTATATAGCCATATATAAGTTGCTTGGCCTGATTTAATTTTACGACCAGACGTTACACCATGAAGTAGCACGATATCTTGCCATTTCTGTCTCATCTCCTCTATTTTTACAGGGGGAATATTGTCCGTAGAAGTAGGTCGTTTTACAAAATATTGGTTTGCTGAAATAGAGCTGACATATTGCAGAATGTCTTTAGGTGTCATTTCAGGTATAAATGAAGACCAGACAATACAATGTTCTAAAAAACTAAAGGCTTTGCGATGCTTTCTAAAAATAGTTTTGAGCCATGAAGTATCTTGATCAGGATTAATCCCTAAATTCTTAGAGTTGAGATATACATATTTAAATTTGTTAATCACTTGCTCATAAGTTTGTTCATGGCGAACCTGACTGCCCCTACGGCAATTCTTTGCATCAGCAATTTCTAGATAAAACTTAGTCCATTGTTCATGGCTTGGGGATGGCTGAGGATCAAGTTGTAATAACTCTACGGACATTTGTCCTAAGATAAAGTCTTCCTTAAAGTAGGGTTCAGGTAGGTCCTGAGTTTGGTTTGGCAACAACGGTAAGAAAAGGTGTCGATGCTGTTGTTGAATATAATCTTGAGACAGAAGTGAACAATTATGTTTCAGGCATATTGGAAGGTTAGGTACAAACCAAGCCCTGTTCCAGAAATATTCTCCATACGTTTCTCGTTGCTGTTGTATGCAGATTGGGCAGTAATGAAACTTATTTTTGTTGGGGACTCTGGAAGCATTTAGACCAAACATAAGATGAACAGAACCAGATGCCTGCTCAGTCATTAAAGTGATTGCTTTTAGTCGATGGGATTCCTGAACAAAGGGTGCATATAAGCCAAACATGGTATGTTTGTAAATCAGGTCTATTAAACCAAAACGATCAGTTCGCTGTAATAAATGTACAATAGCATTTAAGTGGCTAGGTAAGTCTACTGTAGCAACGACTTTCCGATCTTGAAAAACCTCATCAAGTAGCTGTTTGGGACTTTGAATACCATGGTGTAATCCAGCACGAGCGACGGTGCTGTAAATTAGTTCATCGGGAAGCGGTGTTGGAAAATTCCACATGATTCTTACCCCATACTATGACAACAGGTCTGACATTTGTAGAATTAAACCGTGATGGTTTAATTGGGTATAGATACTTTCTGGGCTAGTTGAGTTCATCGAAAAAATATGACGAAGATCGGTATCCTCCAGTTCATTCCATTGCTTTAAGCCGATCCGTTGGTTTTTCTTTTTGGTTACTGTAACTTGAGAAGTTGTATTATCTGTCTCCATTGCCTGAATAATAGAAGCCAAGAGCTGTTGTCTAGATATTTGGGGTTTTAACTCTACAATTTTTTGAATAGCAAAGATGATGGAGTCTGATGGAAATTCATCTTTTAGCATTAAATAGATACGTCGCTGATCATCATTACTCAACTGTTTTAAGGCTCGGTCTTCTTCGGACTCAACAGTAGATGCAGAGATTTTCTGAATAAGATGGATGATTTTCTTGTCCATATCGGGTACAGCAAGATCTGAGAATTGAGCGATTCGTTCAGGTATACCTGAACGTAATGCACTAAGCATAGGATGGACAAGTTTTAGTTCATCCTCATAAACACGTTTCAGCAGCTCTACGGTAATCTTTTCTGCTCCCGTTGCGAGGGCACGTAATTGAGCCAAAATAAAAAGTTTCACTACAATATCGAGAATACCTTGACTCAAATCAAACCAAGTGTCTCGAATCTCATCACTTAAAATAGGGTCTCTTTTCTGCAAGTACTGCAATTTCCAAAGTGTATTGGTAAATGCTATCCACTCAGGGTTTTGACTCTTCTGATCAGGTAGGTATTGTGAAATTGGGTTCCAAAAGATAGAACCTAGACCAGCTGCACGTCGACTGGAACGTAGATCAAGATCAAAGATGTCTCTTGCTTTAGGCGTCCCAACAAAAAGTACAGGAATTCCAATGGTATTGCTCATCGTGACAAAAAAGTTGAGCATTTTCTCTGAACCACCAGACTTTGCTCGACTTAAATGTTGAATTTCGTCAATGACTAAGAGGCCTAACGCAAACATATTGGCTGTTTGAGCCATGAGAGCAAGCATGGTTTCTACGCCATGTCTTTTCATACCATACTTTTTCTCATAATTTGAGCCGATGACTTTATCAATTGCTCGAAAAAAATTGAGACAAAGCTCTTTAAGTGAACCATCGTGAGAGCAATCTATTTTTAAGTAGACGATCTGATGACGATTTAATGTTGGGTGAAAAATGACTTGAGGATATGTGTTTAGTATTCTTCGTAAGGATGTTGTTTTACCACTACCTGAACACCCAATGATAGCCATGCTATGGGCAGTTGATTCAGCTCCATCAAAGCGTTTTGCATCCAAGTCACCTTTTTGCAAACGTTCATAGCCATTTTGTAGATGTTGTTGCAATTTTCCTGTGTTTGGATTCCGACCGACATATCCTCCACGAATCATGAGAGAAATACGCTCACTCAATAGCATATGCATTGCTAAAGGTTGGAAAAATGAGCCAGTGATCTGATGAATATTATGAGCACGAATAACTCTTTTTTGCTTTAGATCGTCAAGGGTAGGTGTTACTTTAGAGATGAGAATTTTTGTATCTTCAAAAGGCTCTTGAATGGGAGGTAAAGCTTCGATGAAAGGATTACCTTTGTAAGCATGCACACCAGTGTCATGATACTCAGCATCTGTTATTAGATTATTCATGATTGGTCATCCTCGTCATCAAAAAAACCTGGAACGAATTGTGGATAACTTGATTCATCTTGCTTTGGCTTAAATGAAATAATCGTTCCTTTATCTTTAGGGTGTTTATCAGTCTTCGAGTAATTATCTGATAATTTTTCATTTTCACGAGCAGATTTTTTATTTGATTTAATTTCAGATAAACGCTGACGATTTGACACACCAGAGTTGGTCGCCATTTTTTTTGCGTCAGCAATGGTGTCACGAATAAATTGATCCAGCTCTCTACGAGCAGCTTTGCTATTATCTTTTCCAATTGCATGTAGATTTTTTTCTTGATCTTGTATTTCCCAGACTTGCCAAAATGATTTACCCGAAAATTGACGACTTTTAGTTGATAAAGAGCATTCCCAATAGATCGTACTATCATGTTTCGGAAATAAATATATCTTATCTACATTACTTGGATCATAGGCAGCTTGAAGATCCTGTGGGCGAGAGACTTCTTTACTACGATGTAGCCAACCCTCTCTAAGTATCTCTGATCCAATGTAATACAGTCCCCATAAATTGACGCCAGAAGTAGAAATGGAAACTTTCTTACGAGGTAGTATCATGATCCGAAAAGGTGTTGGTTCTACGATGCGAAGATGACCTGTGCGGTTTTGAATACCCCAATTCCATATATGTAATGGGATAGAAGGTAAATCTGGAGGGAAATCGGCCTCTCTGTCATAAGTATCCAATACATGATGCTGATTACGATAAAGTATTGTCTTTATGATCATCTTGGTAAATGCTGTAATGGGCAGAGCTGCCTCAAGGCGGTAATCACTTTCGCCATGTTTTTTAATACGGTTTCCTTTTACTACGCCAGGGGCATAGGGTTTGAATTCTGCCTGTAACGTTCCAAAGTAGCGCTCAACAATTCCTTTAGCATCCCCTCGATAAGCAGGTGCATTTTCAATACGAACATTATAACCATAGATTAAACGTTCGACTTGATGGCTCATCATTTCGCCACGGTCAGCAAGAATGGCATCAGGCAAACCTATCGTTGGCCATTGTTCTGGTTGAATATCAATCCCAAACATCTTGCATAGATCAACTTTATCACTGCAAGCATTTACAATAGCTTGCATAGCAACAACATATGATGGGTTGTGAAAGCCAATATAGAAACCAACCACCATTCTACTAAAAACATCAACCACGACATAAAGTGTGGGACGACCTAAAATCTTACTTCGGTCATCATCAGCAACTAAATAAATATCAGCAATAGTTGCATCAATTTCATAACGACTACCAGGCCCAAGCGTATTTGCTGTAGCAGTCCCGCTTAATGGTCGTATATCTTTTTGGAAACTTAATACAGGTGTCCTAGCCTCTATTCTTTGTGGAAGTTGGTATTCACGTTTGTAGAAATAGTCAAACTGTCTACGTGTCGGAATATCTGCCTGTTTTATATGTGGGTAATGTTGGACAAAAAGTTCTTCAAATTTTCGATGAGCAGATGTGATATTAATTTTTTTATCATTTAATAATTCAGACTCAGCTATTAACCGAAAGAGCCTTTCTATTTCTGGCGTGACTTTAATACCAGTCCCATCGCCAAATTTACGCTTTGCTCCTGATTTTTTAGTGCCTGCCAAGGTTCTTGGCTTGCCTGGTGCTCCAGCATTTCTATAATCTGGTAGTAAAGCATTTGGAATTTGACCTCTTTGCCAATAGCGGCGGAGATATTTGTATATTGTAGCTTTAGTTGCGATATTTTTTTGTTCTACTAAACGAACCCGTTTAGCTCTAATTTCCTCATTAAAACAGCCTTTGTCATATATAATTGGTTCAATAATTTGATAAGCCTGAGCACGTTTTTCAAAAGCGACTGAATTTATGGGTGGTTCTATAGACTTTAGATACTCAAAAGGGTCTGAACTTCTAAATAAACGTTTTTCATCAATCCATTGTGAAAGTTGCTCTTCAAGAACTAAAGAGGGAACACCTTTGGTTTCCTCCATATTAATCCATATGATTTCTCCAGATTGAAAGAATAAAATCCGGTAGTGGCTTTCATCAAATTTAACGACTTCATTGGTTCGCCACATAAGATACCTCTAAATCAAATTCTAGGTCAGAACCTTTTAACTTTTGGAATGGTTGTTGGATATCAAATTTGATCAAACGATTTGCTATGAGTATTCTTAGATATTGTAGGGTTGTTCCAGCTGTAGTTCCTTCCTGAACATCAACCTCTTTACAAAGTTTAATGATGGAAACACTTGGTTTCTTTGAAAAATAATAAGAAATTAAATGTAGTTTGTCCCAGATATCAGGATCTATATGTTCTGTAACAAAGGGGCTTAACCATTCGAGATTTTTTCGGGCAGTTGTAGGAATATTTTGTTCAGTCACAATACTCCACGGAATTTCTTTGAGTGCCCAGTATCGACGTTCAATTTCGAGTTTTTCAATAGTCCTTTCTTTTAATAGCTCTTTTAAAGGCTTTACCTGAATTACAAATTGAGGCTTGTTCTTATTATTCGTATCAATCAGAAAATCGGAACTCATGACTTGATCTGAGCCTTGTATGCTTGGATGTCTCAAACCATGCTCTAAACAGATTTCTTTTGTGTCATCTAGATTCAAAGGGAATTGTTCCCGTATATCCTGAACAGAGCTAGACCAATCTAAAATCAAAAAAACGTACAGTTCCAAATTTGAAAGTAAATGATGAACTCTCTGCGTTTTATGAGAGTAAATACGATGAGATACCCCATGAGAAGGTACATCCTGAATAGTCAGCCATGGTTGGTAATCTTTTCCCATACCTTGTCCATGGCCACTTGTTATTCTTTTGCTAATTTGTTCTTGTGTGAAAAATCTCGGTGCTCTACTCATAGAAAAACCCAGCCACTTTTTAATCAGTATAGCTGGGTTTATCAGGTTTACAACTTTAATGTCTAGTTTAGAACTATATTGTTACAGTTTAGAACTTTAATGTTTAGTTTAAAACTATATTGTCTAAGCACAGCCTTAATAATGATCTTTTTTGAATTACTCTACAGTTACTGACTTCGCCAAGTTACGTGGCTGGTCAACGTCTGTACCACGTAATACAGCAACGTGATAAGACAACAACTGAACTGGTACGCTATAAATGATTGGTGCAAGCCATTCGTTTACTGCTGGAATTTGTACAACGTGTTGACGATCTTTTTCGACTACACCGCTATTTTCATCAGCAAAAACGAATAACTCACCGCCACGCGCCTGAACTTCTTCCATATTCGACTTAAGCTTATCAAGCATTTCGTCATTTGGCGCAAGAATCACGATTGGCATTTCAGTATCAACAAGTGCCAATGGGCCATGTTTTAACTCACCAGCCGCATAACCTTCTGCGTGAATATATGAAATTTCTTTAAGCTTTAATGCACCCTCCAAAGCGATTGGATAGTGTGTGCCTCGGCCTAAGAATAAACAGTGTTGTTTTTCAACGAACAATTCTGATAAACGTAAAATTTCAGCATCTTGCTTAAGCGTATCAAGAATGACTTTCGGGCTGTGCCACAATTCACGAGCAAGCTCTTCAATCATCACATTGCTAATACGTTGTTTCACTTGACCAATTTTCAAGATTAACAACATTAATGCAGCAAGCTGAGTCGTGAACGCTTTTGTTGATGCAACACCAATTTCAGGCCCAGCAAGGGTCAATAAGTGGTGATCAGTTTCACGTACCATTGAAGAAGTTGCGACGTTACAGATCGTTAAAGTCTGAATATCGATATTATTTGCTTTAGCACGTTTTTGAGTTTCACGTAGTGCAGCTAAGGTATCCGCTGTTTCGCCTGATTGAGAAATACAGATGTAAAGTGTATTTTCCACAATCACTGGTGAGCGATAACGGAATTCACTCGCAATCTCAACTTGGCATGGCACACCAATTAGCTGTTCAAACCAATATTTAGCGATCATTCCTGAGTGATAACTTGTACCACACGCAATAATTTGAACACTTTGAAGTTTACTGAAATCTGCATCAGCATCTTTCAAGAAATCATCACGTAAATTGTTGCCATCAAGTGCTTGAGAAATTGTTTGTTTGATTGCTTCAGGCTGCTCATAAATTTCTTTGAGCATGTAGTGTTTATATTCACCTTTTGAAGCGCTGCTTACAGTTGCATCAAGTTCTTTAACTGGACGTTCAACACGTTCACCTTTTACAAATACTTCAATTGAAGTACGAGTAAGACGAGCAATATCGCCTTCTTCTAAGTAAATAAAACGGTTCGTTACTGGTAAAAGGGCCAATTGGTCTGAACTGATAAAGTTCTCGCCAATACCCACACCAATTACAAGTGGTGAACCTTCACGTACAGTAATGAGTTCATCTGGGTAATCGCTGTGAATAATACCTAACGCATAGGCACCTTTAAGCTGAGGAACTACAGATTCTACTGCTTCAAGTAAACTATCAGTATTTTTTAGAGCTTCTGCAACTAAATGGGCTACCACTTCAGTATCTGTTTGAGAAGTAAATACATATCCTAAAGCTTGAAGGTCATCTTTAAGCTCTTGATAGTTCTCGATAATACCGTTGTGAACGACTGCTACCTTGCCTGACATGTGCGGGTGAGCATTATTTTCGGTCGGTTTACCGTGTGTTGCCCAACGGGTATGAGCAATACCGATTGCTCCAGTAAGCTGGTGTTCTGAAACAGCGTCTGCAAGATTGGCAACTTTACCAACACGGCGCTCACGTAAAATTTGCTGGTTATTGAGTAAAGCAACGCCTGCCGAATCATAACCACGATATTCAAGACGTTTTAAACCTTCAATTAAAATCTCGGTTACACAACGTTCTGCAACGCCTCCGACGATACCACACATACTTCAATCCTCTTATTTTTTAAGCTTTTGGGGACGTTGATAATTTGCTTTAGAAATTTGTTGAGCACGCTCAAAGGAGAGACTTTGTTCAGCCACATCTTTCGTAATCACAGAACCCGCACCGACTGTTGCTCCATTACCAATAGTCACAGGCGCAACCAGCGAGCTATTAGAACCGATAAAAACTGCATCGCCAATAGTGGTTTTGTGTTTATTTGCACCATCATAATTGCAGGTGATTGTACCTGCCCCAATATTTGATTCAGCACCGATCTCGGCATCACCTAAATAGGTGAAATGGTTAGCTTTACTGCCTAGACCGATCGTTGTATTTTTGACTTCAACAAAGTTGCCGATATGTACTTCGTTTGCCAATTTAGCACCTGGACGTAAGCGTGCGAAAGGACCAATTTGGGTATTTTCCCCAACAACTGCTCCATCAAAAACGCTGTATGCTTGGACTTTAGTGCCCGCTGCAATGGTTGTATTTTTTAAGATACAGCCAGCACCGATTTCGACAAAGTCACCGAGTTCACAGTCGCCTTCAATAATGACATTCACATCAATACGGACATCATGACCAACTTTTACTGTACCACGTAAATCAAAACGTGCAGGATCAGCAAAAGTTACGCCTTGCTGCATAAGTTCTTTTGCTTGTTGCTTCTGAAATTCACGCTCAAGTGCTGCAAGTTGCAGGCGGTCATTTACACCTTCAACTTCAAATGCGAGTTCTGGTTGAATTGAGGCGATTTCTAGACCATCAGCAACAGCCATCGCAACGATATCAGTTAAATAGTATTCGCCTTGTGCATTTTCATTTGAAAGCTTAGGCAACCACTCATGCAGTTTTGCATTGCTGACACAGTAAATACCTGTGTTGATTTCTTGAATTTGACGCTGAGCTTCGGTTGCGTCTTTATGTTCAACAATCGCTTGGATTTTACCGTCTTGGCGGACAATACGGCCATAACCTGTTGGGTTATCGACATGTAAAGTAATCATACCAATACCGGTTTTATTTGATGCTTCAATCAGCTGTTCAAGCGTTGTTTGACGGACTAAAGGAACATCACCGTATAAAATTAATGAAATGCCGTCTTTAGGAAGTACCGGTAAAGTCATTTGTACAGCATGACCAGTCCCTAACTGTTCTGCTTGTTCAACCCATTGAATGTTTTCTTGTGCGAAAGTCTTTTTTACGTGATCGCCGCCATGTCCATAAATGGTAATGATATTTTCTGCTAATAGTTGTTTTGCTGTTTTAATAACATGTCCTAGTAGCGGGCGTCCAGCTAAAGGTTGCAATACTTTAGGTAGTTGTGAACGCATTCGCGTTCCTTTGCCTGCAGCAAGGATAATGACGGTAGTTGACATGAGTAAACCTACTTAAATGGCGTTACGCCCCAGAAAGTAATAAATATGATGATACAGAGTGCCGCCCAAAGCCCTGCAATGATGTCGTCTAGCATAATTCCGAAGCCACCAGCAACTTTCTGGTCAGCAACACGGATTGGCCAAGGTTTCCAAACATCAAACAGGCGGAATAAGCAAAAACCAATTAGTGCCCATTGTAACGACATTATATTAAAAAATATTAAAGGCAGAAGAGTAATTGATTGTCCTGCAAATTCATCCCAAACAATTCGTCCATCATCATGAACATCAAGGATTTTTGCAGTTTGACCGCAAATATAAATACCCACCACTGACATGATGAGAATAGCGATTAAACTTAAAGTAAATCCGAGAGATAACCAGATGGGAACAAAAAGTAAGGCAAAAGCAGAGCCAAAAGTACCAGGTGCTTTAGGAGCAAGACCAGATCCAAAACCAACCCCACAGAAAACGATGCAGCGGTTGAACCAAGACATGTCTTTAAAATGAATCGGCGGTTTATGCAAAGTGTTGGTATCCATGAATTTGCAATGGGTAATCTGAACCCAAATGCTCAAAAGTTAGTTTTGTTTGCTCAACGATCTGTCCGATCATTGTAATCTTAACGTCTAGTTGTTTTTGCAAAAGTTTTTCATAATTTTGCGGTGTTATTGTAAAACATAATTCGTAGTCATCACCACCTGCCAAGGCATATTGCCAACGTTGTCGTTCTTCTAGTTGTTGCAGTACAGGATCGACAGGTAATTTTTCTAGGATGAGTCGTGCTCCAACCGTGGATGCTTTTAAAATATGTCCTAAATCTTGAGCTAAACCATCTGACACATCGATCATGCTAGAGGCGAGCCCTTTTAGCTCTTCTCCAAGCTTACAACGTGGCGTCGGATAGTCCAGTCTTTGTTGTAGGGAATGTCCTAAATGCTGAAGCCCATAAGCAGCATCACCAATTTGCCCACTTACACAAACATAATCACCGACCTTAGCACCTGAACGTAATACAGCTTTTCCTGTTTCAATCCAGCCCATGGCCGTGACGGTAATGGTGAGGTGTGGACCTTGAGTGGTATCTCCGCCAATTAAGGCAACTCCAAATTGATTACAACAGTCATAGATTCCCTGACTAAATCCTTCAAGCCATTCATGGTCAACTTGAGGCAAGCTGATCGCAAGTAAAATACTATGTGGTTTGGCGCCCATTGCAGCAATATCAGACAGATTTACGGCAACACTTTTCCAGCCAATCGCATGGGGCGAGGTTTCAAGAGGGAAGTGACGTCCAGCAACAAGTGTATCGGCACAGATGACCAGTTGTTGATTTGGAGGGGGAGTAATTAAGGCTGAGTCATCACCAATACCAAGCGCAACGTCAGGATGTGACTGACGATTAAAGTATTGATCAATAATTGAGAACTCAGCCATAGAACATCAAGCCTATTATTTTGCTTGTTGTTTTTCTGCGCTACGCAGTGTCGAACTTAAACGGTCTAATACACCATTGATGTATTTATGACTGTCTGCTCCGCCAAAATGCTTCGCAAGTTCGATTGCTTCATCAAGTACCACACGATATGGAATTTCTAGATGATCACGTAACTCGTAAGCACCTAAACGCAAAGTTGCGAGCTCTACACCATCTAGCGCGTCAATTTCACGGTCAAGTACCGGAATAAGTAACGCATCAAGGTCTTCGTGCTGAGCGATAACTTGAGTAAGTAGTTCGTGATAATAGTTCAAGTCTACCTTGTGCATTGCATTTTCAGCACGTGTACGCGCTTCAATTTCATGTACAGGGTTGTGACTCATTTGCCACTCATAAATACCTTGTACAGCAAAACGACGTGCTTTACGTTTTGCTGCATAAGCGGCTTGCAGTGTTTGAGACATGCTTTAAATTGCCTTTAATAAATTAACCATTTCAATTGCAGTTAAAGCAGCTTCGCTACCTTTGTTTCCTGCTTTTGTACCTGAGCGTTCGATTGCTTGCTCGATGCTGTCAGTAGTTAATACACCATTGATAACAGGCAAGCTGCTTTCTAACGCAACTACACCTAAACCTTTCGCACATTCACCAGCAACAAAGTCAAAGTGAGGTGTGCTACCACGAATGACTGCACCGAGTGCAATGATGGCATCAAACTGGTTTGATGTAGCTAATTTTTTAGCAACGATCGGTAGTTCCCATGCGCCTGGAGCGTGAATAACAGTAATGTTATCTTCATTTACGCCATGACGTTTTAACGTGTCGATCGCGCCTTCTAATAAGTGTTCAACAACAAAACTGTTGAAACGACCCACTAAAATCGCATAACGACCTTCGCTTGCGAGATGTAATAAACCTTCAATACGGCGAATTGCCATAGCAACCTCGATTATTTCGTTGTGATTTGATCAGCAGTGACATATTCCACTACTTCTAAATTAAAGCCAGATAAGGCATTGAAACGCAATGGTGAGCTCAGAAGCTTCATTTTTTCAACACCTAAATCACGCAAAATTTGAGCACCAACACCAATAGTTTGATATTGATGTGAAAGTGCTGCATTGGATTTCACCGGTTTTGGCTTAGTTAAATCATCCAACGCTGGTCCCAAGTCTTGCAAATGATCTTGTCCGATCCAGACTAAAACGCCGCGGTCACTTGCTGCAATCGTTTGTAGCGCACGGTCTAGATTCCAAGCCGGTTCACCGTCAGCTTTATTTAGCTTAAGCAAATCGCGAACAGGACTAAAACCATGTACACGTACCGTTGTAACACCTTCTTTTGGCTCACCTTTGACTAAAGCCAAGTGAATGTCAGGGTTACCTATCTCACGATAGCGATAGAGCTCAAATGAACCATATTCTGTTTGAATCGTTCTTTGATCCAAACGTTCTACAGTTTGCTCATTGGTCATACGGTAGTGGATTAGGTCGGCAATTGTACCAATTTTTAAGCCATGCTTCTCAGCAAAAATTTCTAAATCTGCGCGGCGTGCCATTGTGCCATCTTCTTTGATGATTTCACAAATGACAGATGCAGGCTCAAGACCTGCCAGTCGTGCTAAATCACAACCTGCTTCGGTATGACCTGCACGGTGTAATACACCACCTGGCTGTGCCATGAGTGGGAAAATATGGCCCGGTTGTACAATATCGGTTGGTTTGGCATGTGCTGCCACAGCAGCTTGAATCGTGTGAGCACGTTCTGCTGCCGAAATACCTGTGGTAATACCTTCAGCTGCTTCGATAGATAACGTAAAGTTAGTACCATGCTGGGCACCGTTCTGGTCAACCATCAGCGGGAGGTTTAATTGTTTACAACGTTCACGGCTTAAAGTTAAGCAAACTAAACCGCGTGCATGTGTAATCATGAAGTTAATATCTTCAGGGCGTACATGCGTTGCTGCGATGACAAGGTCACCTTCATTTTCACGGTCTTCGTCATCCATTAAGATGACCATTTTGCCTGCACGAATATCGGCGACAAGTTCTTCAACACGACTCAGCGGCATTCGCTTTCACCTTTTTTTGTCGTAAGACAATTTCTATTGAATAAATTTCGCATAGTTTACGCTGTTTATAGAATTTTGCCTATGATTCTGATTTATCCAAATTTACGACTCAACATCATAGAACCGGATTTATTTAGATAAATAAATCATAAGGAAATAAAATTATTTAAAATAAATACCATAAATTTAGATAAAAAAACCTAGCCGGATGGCTAGGTTTAAATGCGCACAATAAATTTTTAAGATGCTGCACTACTCGGGCTGTCATTTTGAGGAATTGATTTTTTACCCATCAAAATTTCAGTTCGAATATTTTGTGCAAGCTCTGCACATTCAGCATTCATACCATTGATCATAAATGCATGACGAGTCATGACATTACTTGGGTTAGGCATTGCAACAAGCTGATAGCTGTCTTGAATTGCTTTAAGCTGTTCATTATCAAGGTAGAGTGCAGATTCTTTCGCATGAAGATGTTGCGCTAAACGTTGAGCAGCTTCTTTGGCATCAATTTGCATTGCTTCTACGGCATTACACACGGCACTGCGAGTTTGTAGTGCAAAGCGTTTATCTTCACGGTAACGCTTATATAAAACGTCTGAAAGCAATTGGAAAACCGTACCTACCATAAGTAGACATTCTACAGCGTGTGGATGTGAAGTCGAAATGGCAAGTGTTGCGCCCTCTGCATGAAACTCGTCTACAACATCAATATCAGTCGCTTTCAAATGATAATGCTTTGTACATAGCTCAATACTCTTATTTAAAAAGAGCTGACAAAGTTTAAAGTACGGTACAGAAACAGACTGGTTAACACTACTTAATAACTGTTTAGGATCATAAAATTGAATATTAAGTGCCAAGGTATTTTGGTCTGTAGACTCTAAGCTTTTTTCTGGTTGCGAGCGAACAATTGGTTTAGCTTTAGCTTGCTGCTGAGCTTGAGCAACCAAGGTCACTGTATTTTGTTTTTCAAGCGCGAGAGCTTGAGTTAACTCTTGAATTTCATGTTTTAAACGGTTTTCTTCGTTAATACGGGCTAAGTATTCGCTACGCGTTGGGCGAGCAATGGCGCGGTAAGCCAGCCATAATAAAACATGTAAAAACAGTGAGGCTAAAATCGCAAGCCATTGGGTACGAAGAATTTCCCCAATACTTGGTTGAATTAGTGTGATTTCAATAGAACCGACTTTTTTCTCGTTTTGAAGCGCATCACGAACAAAAATTTCACCTTGGCGAGTTTTTGACATGCCGCTTGTTGCCAAAACTTGTTTATTGGCGTCAAGAATACGGATAGATGCCACACTTGGATTGGTCGCATAGCGATTGGCAATCAGAGCTAAAGAGACCGTATTGGCAGGTTCAAGCTCAGATAAGCTATCTGCAACGAGTTGACTGGTCATGAGCTGACCTTGACTCGCACGGTTTTCATTGAGCTGGTGTGTCGTTGCAATCACCAATAAAAAGGTATGCAATGCAAAACTAATGATCAGTAGGCTAGCAAATAGCCCTTGTCTAGGCGCAATCAAGTTAAACTTCCAAGGCAATTATATTGAAATTCGATTATGATTCTTACAATAGTTGTCACTCAGACTAGAGTCAATTCATGCGAGAAATCATTCTTATATCCTTTTTAGGACCGGACCAACCAAACCAGTTTACCCGATTAATGCAAGTACTATCCGTACATTCATTGCAAATACTGGATGTAGGTCAGGCTGTTATTCATAATCAACTGACATTGGGCATTGTGGTCGCCTCTGAAAATGAAACCGCGACCGCGTTGGCAATGAAAGAGATTTTGATTTTAGCACATGATATTGGCTTAACAGTGCGCTTTAAACCTATCTCGGGCGCAGAATACGATCAATGGGTCAGCGAAGGTGGACGAACTCGTTATATCGTCACGGCTTTAGCACCGGAACTCACTGCTGCACATTTACAAGCCGTTACACAAATTGTGTCTAGCCAAGGCTTTAACATTGAAACGGTAACTCGTTTATCTGGCCGTGTAGACCTTGAAAAAGATAGCACATTGCCTCGCCGTGCTTGTGTACAGTTTGGTTTAAGCAGTGGTCCGACTTTAGATGCTCAAGCTATGCGTGCAGCTTGTTTGCTTCTTTCAAGCGAATTAAATATTGATGTGGCTGTTCAGGAAGATAACGCTTATCGACGTAACCGCCGTTTAGTCTGCTTCGATATGGATTCAACTTTAATTGAACAAGAAGTGATTGATGAATTGGCGCTTGAAGCAGGGGTGGGTGAGCAAGTTGCTGAAATCACTGAAAGAGCGATGCAAGGTGAGTTGGACTTCCAGCAAAGTTTCCGTGCGCGGGTCGCTTTACTCAAAGGTCTTGATGCATCAGTTTTACCTAAAATTGCAGAGCGATTGACGATCACTGAAGGCGCCGAGCGCCTCATTTCGACTTTAAAAGCACTTGGATATAAAACGGCAATTTTATCTGGTGGCTTCCAATATTTTGCTGAATATTTACAAGCTAAATTAGGCATTGATGAAGTTCACGCTAACGTTTTAGATGTACAAGATGGCGTTGTGACTGGTGAAGTAAAAGGTGTAATTGTTGATGGTGCTCGTAAAGCAGAGTTGCTGCGTGAGCTGGCGAACAAACTCGGTATTTCACTAGAGCAAGCGATGGCTGTTGGCGATGGCGCAAATGATTTACCGATGCTTGCGATTGCAGGACTTGGCGTGGCATATCGTGCTAAACCACTGGTGCGTCAAAATGCAAATCAGGCGATTTCAAGCGTTGGTTTGGATGGAGTACTGTATTTACTCGGTATGCATGACAAAGATTTAAGCCGTGCTTAAATAATAGTGAACAATCATTAAGCGCTGCTCAAGAGTAGCGCTTTTTTTATGCAGAATAGTCATAAAAACAAGCAAGTTATGACAAAATTATGCACAGAAAAAAGGCAATAAAAAAAACTGAAAAAAACTTATTTTGAGGCAAAAAAACAGCATAGTTTTTTGTAATGACACGCCAGAATTGATGCCATATAGGAAGTAGAACTTTTTTAAATTTACAAAAATGTAATGACAAAAGAATGTTGCGACAAAGTATGTCGCATCGACAAATAACAGGTCTTTTTTTCTAAAAAAAAACATCCATAATGCTTTCTAAGCTTCAACACAAATCATGAATTAAAGTTGTTTTTGGAATGAGGTCTGGTGTTCAGACCGAATGTTTTTAGACGTTTTCATTAAGACGGAGGTTTCTATGGTAACAGCGAATTTTGCCGCTATCGCCGGACTCAGCTTAATTGCTGTCGCGCTTGTTGCTGTGTTCTTTTCTCCTTACCGTCGTTGGCTTGGTTTTATGCTTGCAGGGATGTTTTTTTGGGGGCTATTGGAAGTGGTCCGTTTTGGAGTTCAAGTCACTTTTGAAATGCCAGTCACATATAGTTATTTAACTGCACTAAGTCTAGCGATGGTAATGGTTACATTTGTTTTATTACGTGAGGATAAACAGGCACAGAAGGCTTTGGCAAATCGCCAATATATAGAACACACGCCAGTATATGAAGATGATCAGCAGCAATGTTCGAGCCGATAATTCAATTGTTATCTAACGGTAAAAAGGTATGCACAGCATGCCTTTTTTATTTACGAAAACATGATTTTTATTATACAAAGCATTTATTAAAAAATAGCCAGTTATGCTACGATAGACTGGTCTGTTGACGTTTCATATATAGATTGCGTTGCCAATTAGAATATCATCAGTCGATGCACGAAACAGGCAATGGTGAGTCCTTGCTGAGTTTTGCCCCAAGGTTTTCATAAAAATACAATAGGCGTGAATGTTCATGAAACTTTCTTCTATACCTGTAGTCAAGTTACCACTTGTTGATGTCAGTACAGACCCGTTAGATTTATTGGTAGCAGGTTTGGCGCTGCGTATGAAACAGTTGGCACGTACAAGTCCTAAGTTTATTGAGCTAGTGCATGACCGCGCATTCCGCATTCAAATTGGTACTGATTTAGGTGTGGCTCGCCAAATTATTATTAATCATGGTCACATCGATACAGTTGCTGGATCACCTGAAAAAGCTGACTTTATTTTGCAGTTTGCAGATAGCGAACAAGGCGTAAAAACTTTACTCAAAGGTGACCCAACAGCATTTATGACGGGTATGCAAGACGGCAGCATTAAAATGGAAGGTGATTTCAGCTTGCTCGTTTGGTTTAACCAAGCAGCTAAATTGATTCCACCAAAATTACCAAAACCAGTAAAAGATAAAGTACGTCAAGCACGTG
The DNA here is from genome assembly GCF_003940475.1 of Acinetobacter sp. FDAARGOS_559. Classification (NCBI taxonomy): domain Bacteria; kingdom Pseudomonadati; phylum Pseudomonadota; class Gammaproteobacteria; order Moraxellales; family Moraxellaceae; genus Acinetobacter; species Acinetobacter sp. FDAARGOS_559. Next base: position 2,222,215 of record NZ_RKJG01000005.1, on the reverse strand, counting down.
CTTTTATTAAAGAAAAAACTGGTCGTTAAGATCTAACAAAAAACTCCCGATTGGGAGTTTTTTTATATCTATGCTTCAACTTCCAGATTGAAAGTGACTGGTCCATCATTAATCAAATGAACTTTCATGTCCGCAGCAAAAATACCTGTTTGAACATTTTCAAACTGTGAACGAGTATATTCTACCAACTGTTCATATAGTGCTTTTGCGTCGCTCGGTGGCATGGCTGGACCAAAGTCTGGACGTAAGCCTTTTTGGGTTTGTGCCATGAGCGTGAACTGAGAGACAAGCAGGACTCCGCCATTTGCTTGAGATACATTCCAGCCCATTTTGCCTTGCTCATCATCAAAAATACGATATTTCAAAATCTTATCGATAAGCTTCTGACCTATGGCTAAAGTATCGTCTCGGCCAATTCCTAAAAAAACCAATAAGCCATTCTGGATTTCACCGGTCGTTTCACCGTCTACCACCACTTTAGCTTCAAGAACTCGTTGTATTAAAGCGCGCATTGTTAGAGAGAGTTTCTGCAATTATTTGAATTGATGCAGTTTAGCAGAAATTAATTTAAATGATTTTTAAAAGGAAATTTCATGGAGTTGCAACAATGGTATAAAAGCTCATAATTCATCTATAAAAATATGCTTTAATGCTAAGAAGCAAGCGAATAATCATTGACTATGTCTCCAATTATCCATTCTTTACTTGATACAGACTTGTACAAATTTACGATGCTACAAGTGGTTTTGCATAAATTCCCGCAAACACATAGTGTCTACCATTTTCGTTGCAGAAATTTAGAAGATACTGTTTATCCATTAGTGGATATTTTGGATGACTTAAACGAGCAACTCGACCATTTATGTAATCTCAAATATAAAGAAGACGAATTACAATATTTAAGAAAATTACGCTTTATTAAAAGCGACTTTGTCGATTATTTAGAATTATTCCAACTTAAACGACGTTTTATTCAGGCCAGTATTGATAATGAAGGTCGACTAGATATTCGGATTGAAGGGCCAATGGTTCAGGCCATGATGTTTGAGATTTTTGTTTTAGCAATTGTAAATGAATTATATTTTAGCCGCATTAAAACAGACGAAGTTTGGGCGGAAGGCGAACGACGTTTACAAGCAAAGCTTGAATTGATTCAGCAGTACGAAAAATCTCAACAGCCGAATGATCCTCCATTTTTAGTTTCTGATTTTGGTACACGCCGTCGGTATAGTTTTGAATGGCAAAAACATGTAGTTGCTGCATTTCATAAAACTGTGCCAAATGTATTCCGTGGAACGAGTAATGTTTTGCTGGCTAAAGAATTAAGTATCACGCCAATTGGAACCATGGCACATGAATTCTTGCAGGCGTTTCAGGCGCTTGATGTCCGTTTACGTGATTTTCAAAAAGCTGCTTTAGAAACATGGGTACAGGAGTACCGTGGAGACTTAGGAATTGCTTTGACCGACGTTGTTGGTATGGACGCTTTCTTAAGAGATTTTGACCTGTATTTTGCCAAACTATTTGATGGCTTACGTCATGACAGTGGTGACCCATATGAATGGGGTGATAAGGCTTATGCGCACTACCGTAAATTAAAAATTGACACTAAAACCAAAATGTTGACCTTTAGTGATGGCCTTAATTTGCCAAAGGCTTGGGAGCTACATCAATATTTCAAAGACCGTTTTCAGGTGAGTTTCGGTATTGGTACTAATTTGACCAATGACATGGGCCAAACACCGCTCAATATTGTATTGAAACTGGTTGAGTGTAATGGTCAGTCGGTTGCCAAAATTTCGGATAGCCCTGGCAAAACCATGACTGATAACGATACGTTCTTGGCTTATTTACGTCAGGTTTTCCAAATTGAAGAACTTGATGAAGCTGTTTAATCACAATGTAGTCTGACAGTTTGGCAGCTACTTAACGCTTGTGAATGTTTATATCTGATTTTCTGCTAAACGGTAGCAGAAAATCAGAGTTTGATAGATATAAGCTTATGCTAAGATGAAATTAAGCTGGTATAAAAAGTAACCATGACGATGACACTCCCTGATTTTAAACTCGATTTATTAATAGAAGCAGAAGAGTTAGTGCCTTATTTAGGCAATGAATATATCCGTATTGTAGATTTGAGCCGTGCATCAGTTTATGAGCAACTCCATGTTCCGCATGCTATTCACTTACAGCCTAAATGGTTAGTTGCTCAACATGAAGAAGCAACAGGTGTTTTACCGGATGAAGCAGGTTTACAAGCGCTTATTGAAAAATTGAATATTTCACCAAATCACCATGTGGTGGTCTATGATGATGAAGGTGGAGCATGGGCAGGGCGTTTAATCTGGAATTTGCATTGCTTAGGTTTTACACGTACAAGTTTAATTAATGGCGGAATTCATGCATGGCTTGGTGCAGGTTTACCCACCACAGCCGAGGTTGAAGAATTACCTCGAGTTGATAACTTAATTCAGATCGATTTATCACATGCTGCTCAGTTCCGAGTGAACTATGAAGAACTACGCAAACAAGTTGAGCAAGAAAGTGTGCAATTGTGGGATTGCAGAACCAGTGATGAATATAGTGGCGTCCGTTTAGCAGCGCGACGCGGCGGTCACATTCCAAATGCCCTCCATTTTGAATGGAGTACTGCACTTAATCGTCAAAATCATCTAAAATTGCATCCGCTTGAACGCACGCGGCAGCGTCTTGAACAACTTGGGTTCGATTTAAAGCAACCTGTAGTCGTATACTGCCAGTCACATCACCGTTCTGGTTTGGCTTATATTCTGGCTAGACTTTTAGGTTGGGAAGCAAAAGCCTATGATGGTGCGTGGAGTGAATGGGGCAATCGCCTCGATAGTCCTATCATTACTGGAGAATCGCCGTCTTGAGTTTTACATCTCGCTTAAAAAAAGAATTATTTATTAAGGCACAAAATCTTGTTCCTCAGCATCAGTTAAGTCGTGTAGTGGGCAAAGTTGCTGCAAGTGAAAATCCAATTTTAAAAGCTGCTGTTATTCATGCATTTAAAACCAAGTATGGCATTGATTTATCGATTGCTGAACAAGGCAATGCACTGAAATATAAATCTTTTAATGATTTCTTTACCCGTGCCTTGAAAGATGGCGTACGTTTAGTTGATGAAAATCCGGATAGTATTGTTTCACCAGCGGATGGCGCGATTTCTCAAATTGGTAAAATCACTGCGGGCGAAGTATTTCAAGCAAAAGGCCAAAGTTTCTCTGTAGAAAAGTTAATTGGCGATCCACAACTTGCTCAGCCTTTCCAAGAAGGTGAGTTTGCAACGGTTTATCTTTCTCCACGTGATTATCACCGTGTTCATATGCCATTTTCAGGCACATTAACTGAAACGTTATATGTACCAGGTGAGTTATTTTCAGTAAATCAGGTGACTGCTGAAAATGTACCGGGATTATTTGCCCGTAATGAGCGTATGGTATGTTTATTTGATACTGAGCTTGGTCGTATGGCCGTTGTTTTGGTCGGCGCTATGATTGTGGCAGGTATTGAAACTGTGGCAACAGGTAAAGTAAAACCATCGGGTCGTATCGAATTACAGCATCATGAGTTGAAGTTAGAGAAAGGTGCTGAGCTTGGCCGTTTTTATTTAGGTTCTACCGCAATTATTTTATTTGAAAAAGATAAAATCGAGTGGGAAAAGCGTTTTAAAGCCGAGTCCGTTGTTGTTATGGGCGAACGTATGGGCCATACGCTTTAACCCATCAATAGATTTAAAAAGAGAGCATTTGCTCTCTTTTTTATTTTCTATGAATTGGCATTTCTATGCTTAAAGTCTAGATTTAGTGAGAATAGTCCTCTATTTTGATATGTGAGTTCTTTCATTTGCCTCTTGTTAGGTTCTTTATATGCAATAGGGGGCATATTTTTTTATAAAACTAATTTGAAATGATGATTAGAAAATAGAGGAGTAATCCCTTGATTAGAAAAAGTAATTCTTTATTAAAAATTTTATTTAGCAGTATTTGTTTGATATCTGGTTCTGCTATGGCTGCTCCAATTACAGATTTGAGTAAGCAAATTGTGAGTGAAAAACCGGGCTCAATACTTTCTATAGCGCAACAAGATGTGACGGATTTATTTCCTCATGCAAATCAGCGCTTATTAGTAAATTATCGTAGTCGAGGTGTGAATGGCGAGCCTATCGTTGCCTCAGCATTTATTTTATTACCGAAAGGAACACCACCAAAAAATGGCTGGCCGATACTGGCTTGGGCGCATGGTACGACAGGAGTAGCCGATACTTGTGCACCTTCGGGTGATTATGCCAGTGGACCAGTTCATTCATATCAGGAAGTTGCTTCAAAAGCGTTAGATGGTTGGCTTGCACGAGGCTATGCAGTAGTCGCACCTGATTATCAAGGTCTGGGCACTTTAGGCGCACATCCCTATATGAATGCAAAGAGCCAACTGCATACAGTAGTAGATGCAGTGCGGGCGTTACATATGCTTAAGCCAAAAGATTTTAATCAACAGTGGTTGGTGATGGGACATAGCCAAGGCGGTGCTGCTGCTATTACCGTGGCGGCTTATGGTCAAAAAGATGCTCCTGAACTCGATCTAAAAGGAGCGATTGCTCTTGCGCCAGGCGGCTATCAATATGAAGGCATTGCAGAATATGTGCAGAGTAATCCAAACCCAGAACCAAGTGTGGCAGCATTTTTCCCAATTGTGTTATTGGGAGCGCAAGCAGCAGAACCAAGCATTGTTCCTGAAAACTTAGTCAGTGCAGAAATGAACACAGTGCTGACTCAAGCACGTAGCCGCTGTTTATCTGAACTTCAATCTGATTTGAAGAAATCTCCTTCTAGCATATTTCGACCTAATGCAGATTTAAAACCTCTTTTGTCTTATTTAAAACAGCAGTCTATTGAAAATATGGTGCCGACTGTACCGTTAATGATTGTTCAGGGTTCTAAAGATCATTTAGTTGACCCTAGAGGAACATATGCTTATTACCAACAGCTATGTAAATTAAAAAAACCAACAATTTATCAAACGATTGATGGTGGAGATCATCGCGATGCACTACGTCAGAGTAATACTTTTGCCACTGACTTTTTAAATGCAATAGAGAAAAAACAGGCGAAATCTTATTGTTCAAATTTTAAATAAATAGGTTTAAATGCTACAAAAAAGCCGACTTTTCATAAGTCGGCTTTTTATATTTGAAGAAAGATGATTTTAAGTCATGTTATAGAGTCTTTCTTTTGGAAACACTGCGGTAAAGGTTGATCCTTCATTTTCTTTAGATTGCACGTCTAAATAGGCGCCGTGTTGCATGAGTACGTGTTTTACAATCGCCAAGCCTAAACCTGTTCCACCAGTTTGACGACTACGGTCGCTGTCTACACGGTAGAAGCGTTCAGTCAGACGTGGTAAATGTTTAGGGTTAATGCCGATACCGGTATCTTGTACGCTAAAGTAAGCATGCTCACCGTCATCGTGCCAGCCAATGGTAATGGTTCCGCCTTTTGGTGTGTACTTAATGGCATTAGTAATTAAATTACTAAATGCGCTGGCAATTTCCATGTCTGAACCGATGAGGTCACAGTGGCTATCAATATGTAAATTGAGTGTATGCCCATAATCGGCATTGTAGGCCTGAGCATCATCAAATAATTGATTCATTAAGCTCGGCATTTCAATAATCTGATTTTTTGCGATTTTCTTATTATTTTCTAAATTTGATAACAGTAGTAAATCATTAACCAACGCATTCATACGTTTGGTTTGAGATTGCATCTGATCAAATGCACGTTTCCAGCGCGGGTTAATATCTTCTTGGTCGGTAAATGTTTCGATATAGCCACTGAGTACAGTTAAGGGCGTACGAAGTTCATGCGAAATATTATCGACGAAGTCTTTACGCATTTGCTCAAGGTTGTGCATACGCGTTACGTCGTAAGCTACGAGTAAGCGACTTTCTCCACCGAACCGTGTGAGTTTGACCTGCACATAACGGTCATCATCAAAATTGGAATGCAGCTTAATCCCATCAGGTGCCTGATCAATATTGTTAAAATATTCAATAAAAGTTGGCTGGCGCAAAATGGTTAATAAGTTACGACCACGGTCAAGTGGACTAATTCCTAGTAAACGCTCTGCGGCTGGGTTCCACCATTCAATTTGATGTTGATCATCAATCAAGACTACCGCTTCGGCAAGTGCAACTAATGAAGATTGAGCGCGGTCAATAAGTCCTACCATTTCCGCTTGAACAATACGTTCTTGGCGCTGGGCACGATAAACGTTAAATAATAATGCCCCCCAAATTCCGTTGAGGTTCGGAGGGACATCGTATGGATTATTGGCAATCCAGTCATTGACCAAATATAAAGAACGCAACTGAAGTGTAAAAAACACCACAAAGGCAATAAAAATACAGCTCCAGAAATACCCAATTCCTAAACCGACTAAACCTGCAATAATCAGGAAAAATAATAAAAGTCGTAAATCTTGTTTAGCAAACGTCCATAAACTACTGTAGCGGGAAAGCTTTTGTTCACGTACCTGTTCGGGGACGGGGTAGGGTTCATACATAAATTTTGGTTAACCTGCGGCTAAATCTGCACGTGTTGAGAAACGATAACCTGTACCACGTACAGTCTGAACAAATCGATCTACACCAAAAGGTTCTAAGACTTTACGCAAACGACGGATATGCACATCGATAGTACGGTCTTCGATGTATACATTACCGCCCCACACTTGATCGAGCAACTGGGCACGTGTATAGGCACGTTCCGGATGGGTCATAAAAAATGCAAGCAGACGGTATTCTGTTGGTCCCATATCTAAAATACTGTTACCAAAGCTTACGCGTTGGCTTACAGGATCAAGAATTAAACCATTGGCATCAATTGTTTTTTCACCGCTTAATGCATTTGCACGGCGTAAAACAGCTTTAATACGAGAAACCAGTTCACGTGTTGAAAATGGTTTGGTCATATAGTCATCTGCACCAGCATCTAGACCTTGTACTTTGTGGTCTTCTTCACCGCGAGCGGTCAACATAATGACAGGAATTTCTGCTAGATTTTCATCACGTTTTAAACGGCGACATAAGTCGACCCCACTTACGCCCCCGGGTAACATCCAATCGAGCAAGATAAGCGCCGGACGTTGGTCGACGATAATTTGATGAGCCTGTTTGGCATCTTCTGCCTGTAAACACTGAAAGCCTGCCATGTCCAAAGAGGTATGGATCATTTCGCGGATAGGAAGCTCATCATCGACAATTAAAATATAGTCATCTTTCACAGCGTAATACCTTGTAGATTTTAACGGTGAACCGTTTTGTAGTTATGACAGGCTTATTACAAAGATTAATTATGACAATTTCATTGCAGAAAAGTCTATAAAATCGAATTTAGCAATAATTTGTGACAAAAATACGGCAAGCACATGACCAAATGATGACAGGGCGGTATAAATTTTCTTAAAACCATTCAGTGTGTTACAAGCTTATCTCAAACGAGGTTTTTAAAATAAAAACAGTGTCAAAAAACTTTAATATTATTTTGAAACTTTCGCGAGCAAAGCTAAAAAAACGATACGGCAGGCCGCTAAAACTTGCTCTAGAGACTGCTTAAACCCGCCCATCACCCATCGAACGGCAATTTGCGTCACGTATCCATTTAAACCAGTAGCGATTAATGAGAGTTCATTTTCGTTATGCTGGATTTGCGGCATGGTTAGCATCACAAAAGCTTGAATCATACGATCAAACTGGGCGAGAGTTTCCTGAATGGTGGCTTGATTATGTAATTCTTGGACCAAAATTGCATCGACATACACAATACGAGCCAAACGAGGGTCGTCTTTTAAAGTACTCAGTAGAGCACGTAAACCAGCATCGACCATTTGCTCAGGGTCTGGAGCCGCTTTAATGACGGCTTGCATCAAGTTTTGCTGTAATTCTTCAATCATTTTTAAAAAGATAGTCTGGAATAAATCTTCACTCTTTTTAAATGATTCATAAAAATAACGTTCGGTGAGTTTTGCTTCTTGGCAGACATCTTTTACCGTCACGGAAAAAAAGCCAAGGGTTCCATAAGTTGCAATACCGGCTTCAATGAGTTTTTCGCGGCGTGCCTCTTTGCGCTCAGACAGAGATAACCCTTTGAACTGACGTTCTTTACTCACAGTTTTTGTTTTCTTTTTACTGGTTGAGTCGTTTGTCGCCATAAATAAATGGTTTCCTAATTTATCGGTTTTTCGGCAAATATGAGCCCTATGATAAAGCCGTCAGCAGAATTGTGCCAATCTATCTGAAATTACAGTGTACTATATTGACAATGTGTATTGTCAAAATTATATTGAAAGAGTCTAAATTGCACATGCAATGAACCAGTTGTGCAAATCGAAAAACAAAGGATGGACAATGAAAAATTTTAAAAACAAAGTCGCTGCAATTACGGGTGCGGGTTCTGGCATTGGGCAACAATTAGCAATTCTTCTGGCAAAGCAGGGCTGCCATCTTTCATTAAGTGACATTAATGAAAAGGGCTTAGAGAAAACTGTTGAGCTATTAAAACCGTACAGTAACATTACTGTAACAACCAAGAAGTTAGACGTTTCTGACCGCGAGGCAGTAAAGCAGTGGGCACAGGAAACTGTTCAAGATCATGGCTGTGTTAACCTGATTTTTAACAATGCTGGTGTAGCTTTAGGCTCAACTGTAGAAGGCGCGACTTACGAAGATTTAGAGTGGATTGTGGGAATTAACTTCTGGGGCGTGGTTTACGGTACTAAAGAATTCTTACCGTTCATTAAGCAAACACAAGATGGCCATATTATTAATATTTCCAGCTTATTTGGTTTAACGGCTCAGCCAACCCAGTCTGGCTATAATGCAACTAAATTTGCGGTACGCGGTTTTACTGAGTCATTGCGTCAAGAATTAGATATTGAAAAATGCGGCGTAAGTTCGCTATGTGTACATCCGGGTGGTATTCGTACTAATATCGCTAAAGCTGCAAAAATGAGTGATAGCTTGAGTAGCTTGGGTATGGACCCAACTAAATCGATTCAAAACTTTGACAAGTTATTGCGTACCCCACCAGAGGAAGCAGCTCGTCAAATTTTGGATGCAGTTTTGAAAAATAAACGCCGTTTACTCATCGGTAGCGATGCAAAAATTCTGGATGCATTCCAGCGTTTATTCCCAACGGGATATCAACGTGCTTCAACCATTGTAACCAAATGGATGAAATAAGGTTTAAAAGAAAAAAGCCATCAATTGATGGCTTTTTTATAAGGTTTAATGCATTCTAAATAAGAACTTTGATCTTCTTTTTCTTCCAGATAAATTGATAATACAAGCCTTGAATAATACATAAACTGACAAATGCCAAGGCATAGGCGACCCAAATGCCTTTAAGTCCCCACATCGAACTAAACCAGTAAGCACATGGCATTTCAATAAATAAAATGGCAGAGATGTTAATCAGCATCGGTACGGTTACAGTCCCACTGGCACGCATAATTGATGCAAAAATGGCACCTGCACCAAAGAATAAAATTGCCCAAAGTACAATAAATAAAAGCTGTTGCCCTAACACCACCACAGTTGGATCTGTGATGAATAAAGCCATCAAATATTTTGAAAATAGATAGCCGAGTGCAATTAAGGCACCTGTAAACAAAAAGTTCATACCTAAAGCGGTGCGTGTAACACGTGCAAGTAGGTCCGACTTACCTGCACCAATCGCTTGTGCTGCAAAGATTGAGGCCGCGATAGAGATCGAAATCGCTGGAAATTGAATATAGTTGAGTACCTGATTCACGGCACCATACGCAGCTGTGGCATGAGCTCCGAAACGGTTCACTAAACCCACAATGACTAAACCGGCCATTGAAGTGGTAATCATTTGAATACCGGTTGGAACACCTAGGCGTAAAATGATTTTACTTAATTCCGAATTATGACGAATATGTTGCAAAAGCTGACGGTTCGGCCGAAGTGGATGCTTTTTCTTGTTTAGATAAATTGCAAGAAAAATGAGAATAGCTACATAGCCAGTAATGGTCGCAATTGCCGGAGCAATAATTCCTAAAGCGGGTAAACCAAAATAACCTTTAAGCAATATCGGGGTAATGACCAAACCAATCACACTGGTTAAAGCCAGTGCAAGTAAAGGAGTAGTACTGTCTCCTACACCGCGTAAAATTGAGGTATAGATAATATAAACAAAGAGAAGAGGACTACCTGCCAACATCCATTGCACATAAGGCAAAGAGAGGTGCATCACCTTCGGATCCGTACCTAAAAGTTCTAAAATATCATGGGCAAAAAACACACCAATGATTGCGGTAATGATACCGCCAATGATGGTCATAAACAGAGTAGAGCCCACCACACTTTGAACTTTTTCAATATTCTGCGCGCCCCATGCCTGCCCCACTAAAACAGTAGTACCCGTTGAAATGCCGATAATAAACGCAAGCAGTAAAAACAAAATGGGGAAAAAAACCGAGACGGCAGCAATCGCATCGACCCCCATCATTTGTCCAACAAAGATGGTGTTAATGGTACCGGACAGGTTTTGCAAGATATTGGTTGCAATCAGGGGCAATAAGAAAACAAAAAATGTTTTCCAAAGATTTTGCTGATGAATTAAAGACTGTCTTGGTGGCATGTATTCTCCATCGCCCATCTCTTTGATGAGCGGGTCGGATATTCAACTTAGCATAGTTGTGTGGAATTTCTTGTAGTATTTTTACTATGCTAAGTGACTAAATTTATTAACATTGATTCAGAATTTCTCCTGCTTTTTGCAGTGTTTCATCATTTTTTGCAAAGCAGAACCGTATTAGGCGTAAAGACTCTGGGGCTTGTTGGTAAAACACCGAAACAGGAATAGCCACAATCTTATGTTGCTCGGCAAGAAACTGGCACATTTCCACATCGTTTAAGTCAGGTCTAATCTGGCTGTAATCAAGGTTTTGGAAATAAGTTCCTTGCGATGGTTTAAGCAAAAAACGGCTATTGTGAATCGCCTGATTAAATCGGTCTCGTTTAGTCTGATAAAACTGTGAAAGTTCCTGAATATGTTCTGGGTGTTGCTGCATATATTGTGCAAGCGCAATCTGACAAGGTGTTGTGCCACAGAAATTAACATATTGATAAATCTGGCGGAACAAACGCATTAAATCAGGTGAAGCAACGCAGTAACCGGTTTTCCAGCCTGTGACATGGAAGGTTTTTCCAAAAGAACCAATCACAAAACTACGTTCTCTAAGCTCAGGGAAATGCAATGCGCTAAAGTGCTGTTGACCATCAAAAACTAAGTGTTCGTAGACTTCATCAGATAGAACTACAATATTTTTATCCTGAATTAGTGCGATCAGTTCTAACCAGTCTTGTTTGGACCAGATTGTACCTGTTGGATTGTGGGGAGTATTTACCACAATCATACGGGTTTTATCGTTAATTCGATCTTTAACTTGTTGCCAGTTCACCTTAAAGTCAGGTGCTTGCAAGGCAATATGTACTGCTTTACCACCTGCTAACTCGACAGAAGGTCCATAGCTGTCATAACTCGGGTCAAAAATAATGACTTCATCACCTGTGTTGATGCAGGCTTGTATGGCACAGAAAATTGCTATGGTTGCACCCGGCGTAATCGTGATTTGAGTTACAGGATCACGTTGAAGTTGGTCACGCTGTTGAAATTGTAAAGCGAGCTGTTCACGCAGTGCGAGAATGCCATCACCAGGTGGATACTGATTGTGTCCAGCCAAAGTTGCCTGAGATAGGGCTTCGAGCAAAGCAGGGGGTGCAGGAAAATCCGGGAAACCCTGTGAAAGGTTAAGTGCACCCAAGCGCTGTGCCATTGCCGTCATCGTACTAAAAATAGTCACCCCTTGTGCGGGAAATTTGGACTGAAGCTGTAGCATATTGTTCTCTTAAAGAAATTATTAACGTTATAAAATTGATTCAATCGCTGCTCGTATTACACCTAGAGTTAAGCCGATAAATGCACCTACTACAACGCCATTCACACGAATCATGTGTAGGTCGCCACCGACTTCGTTTTCAATTTTTCCAATCATTTCACGTGAGTCCCACTCATGAATGCGCTCACTCACATAGCGTATGATTTTATGGCTATATTGGTCCGTAAAGTTCATCGCAAGTCCTGTCATTTCTTTGTTGAGAACTTCACGTACTTTTACATTTTGGACAAGGTTTTCACCCAACTGCTGAATGGCAGCTCTGAGGTTCATTGCAATACCAGAGTCTTCTTTCATTAAATCTTCTTTAATGGCATCACATAAAATAGTGACAGCACCACTAATGAAATTTAGTACTTGAGGACTATCTAGCAACGCATCTTTGCCACTATTTAGACGTTGGCTGGCAATACTCTCAGGGTTTGCCAACTCCAGCATGAGCGAGTGGGCAATAGTTTCAATTTCCTGTCGCCATGGGTGTTCATGGTCAGCCAGCATTGATTCTACTTTTTCAACCAGTGAATCAATGGTGCGCTGCTGAACATCAATACCGATCCAGCTTGCACCTTTTGCAAGAGACCAGACACCCAGCGCTTTAAACATTTTTCTTGTCAATTCGCGAGTTTTATCTGGATTTTGTACCACCCACTCATGCGCGATATCGAGGCCACGTTGCAGTACATCTTGGTGGAAGTCATTTTCCAATACTGCACGCAGCATTTCACTCGCAAGTTTATTGACTTGAGTGTTACGCACCCATTGCACACTGTTGTTTTGCACGAAATTGGCAATTTGTTCTTGGCTAACAAATTCAAAAACTTTAGGTACAGTTTGCTGAATGAGTTGTACCACTTGCGTATTGTTTTGTGGACTGGCAAGCCATTGGCCAATGGCAAGACTTAAATCGGTTTTTTCTAGGCTTCGTTCGACCACCTGAGGCGACAGGAAGTTTTCCTGCACAAATCGACCCATTGATTCAGCAATACGTGCCTTATTACGTGGAATAATTTCGGTATGATCACGTAAAAACTTAGGGATAGGAAGCTTACCAAATGGGTTTCGAAACAGAACGGTAATCGCATACCAATCTGCTAGTCCACCCACTACACCAGCTTCCGCACCTAGCATTAAAATATGAATTAAGTCTGTGTACTCTGGCAGAAAGCGATTGGCGATCAATAACCCAATCCACAGCACCACCACAATAATAAGTGCCATCGTAGCGAAATATTTGCTGCGCTTCAGATTGGGTGCATGGTGTACTTCTTCTGCCATATTCATACGGTCATCCTATTCATTTTTGTTTTACTGGCGGCTCAGGTGGCGGCAACAATTCTCCTGTCGGGCTTAAACCATATTTTTGTCCGATAGATTTGAGAATTAACGTTGCATCAAAGGCATCTTGAGGAGCCTGCTTTTGATCCCGATAACATTCAATAGTATACGACACTTGAACAGGGTCGATATTGACCACTTGTGGGAAATCATAGAACGGATCATGCCAGAAACCCGGATAGCGGCGGTAGTAACCATACGGGTAAAAGCTTGGTGCAGATGGGTAAACTACAGCTTGACGCGGTGGCTTTTGGCTTTGATTACTTGGGTCGTTCAGCACTTTAAAAAAGCGGAAACCTTTTTGTACTGTAGTCTGTGCTGATTTCACCAAAGTGATTTCTTCGGCTGCTCCATAGCTCATGTTTGGATCAGCCTGAAAGCTGATTCGAAACGTTTGAGCATTTAAGGGATAGGCCGAAAACTGGCCAAGCTGATCGAAAGTTTTTGGTTTGCTGGGTACAGTTGAACAAGCACTTAAAGTTATGGCAGTGCCTAAAGCTAAACAAAGAGAGAGATATTTCATGGTGAACTCCCAGCTGAGCATAAAAGAATGGATGCGTCAGCATTAAAAATAGAGAAGTCTTAAAAACTACTGTTCGGTTCTAATAAAAATTCGGTTTCCTCTGGTGTTGAGACACGTCCAAGGATGGCATTGCGATGAGGATAACGTCCAAAGCGATCTATAATCACTTTATGTTTTTTCTCAAAGCTTAAATTAATTTCATTGCCGAGGCGTTGAAATAATTTTAAAGCAAACTCATGAATCAACTTTGATTCACTATGCATAAATGGCATGTACAAAAACGAGCGCTGTTCTGGGTTAAGTTGTGCATCGAGTTGCAAGCTAATTGCTTCTTGTGACAAGGCTAAAGCAAGGCCGTCATAAGCAAAAGATTCGGGTTGATCACGATAAATGTTGCGAGAAAACTGATCTAGCACAATAATCTCTGCAAGACGACCTTCTGGTGTTTTCCGCCAAGACCAAAGTTCTGCTCGAGTTGCCTGTCGATGAACGTCTGCAAATTGATCACGAATTTTTGCGTCAAAATCCTCACTTTTTGCAAACCAGAGTGAACGGTGTTCAGGTGAAAACCAGAAGTTTAAAATGTCTTGATCGTTCATGATATTGACAACTCTTTAGCAATTATTCTTCAATAAAATCACAATTCTTTCGTGTCTTAAATAACAAGATTGTGATAAAAATTGCCAAACTGAAATGATGTGATCATATCAATAGCCGTATCATGTCACGATTTTGTATATAGTGATCTTTTATAAGCGAGCAAATGCATGAGTCAACCCACTACACCATCTCAATCAGTTATTCCTGCTTGGGTGGATTCGTCGCTACTACAAGGCATGTTACGTGGAATAGAACGTGAAAGCCTACGTATGCAAAGTAATGGGTTCTTATCACAAGAGTTACATCCAAAGGCATTAGGTTCAGCCTTAACACATCCGAAAATCACCACAGATTATTCTGAAGCGTTGATGGAGTTTATTACTTCACCACAGCCAACCATTGGTGATGCCTTGCATGAGCTCACCGATATTCATGCGGTTGTGCACCGTCATTTAGAAAATGGTGAAAAACTCTGGCCGTTGTCTATGCCATGTATGCTAGATGACAATGAAGAACGTATTCGTCTAGCTCAATATGGCACTTCTAATATTGGCCGTTTCAAGACGCTTTATCGCCGTGGTTTAGGTATTCGTTATGGTCGCCGTATGCAGACGATTTCGGGCGTACACTATAATTTATCTTTCCCTGATTCTCTTTTTTCTGCCTTGCAGGCACATGAAACTGACGAAAAATTAAAAGCACTTAGTCTGCAAGATTATCGTAGTCATCGCTATTTTGGTCTGATTCGTAACTTTATTCGTTTAACGCCACTGGTTATGTTTTTGGTGGGTGCGAGTCCATCGGTTTGCCGTTGTTTTCTGACGGGTCATGAACATCATTTGTTGCCTTTAATCAAAGGGTCATATTATTTACCGTATGCTACAGCTCTGCGTATGGGACGTTTAGGCTACCAAAACTCGGCACAAAAAAGTTTAGGCATTCACTATAACAACTTAACTGGTTATTTGGATGGTTTACAAAAAGCAGTACATTCTCCATATCCGCCATTTAGCCGTTTAGGGTTAAATGATGCCTCTGGTGAACCATTGCAAATTAATGATCATGTTTTACAAATCGAGAATGAATATTACAGTCTCGTGCGTCCAAAACAAGTTCCTCAAGCGGGTGAAACACCATCTCAGGCCTTGAAAAATCGAGGAGTGGGTTATGTTGAACTTCGTGCAGTGGATGTAAATCCATATTCGGCAATTGGCGTCAATGAAACAACAGCAGGTTTCCTTGAGGCATTAGCGCTTTATTGTTTATTAAGCGATAGTCCTGAACTGTTATGCCCTGAGCAAGATTTGATTGAGAAAAACCAGACAGAAGTGGTTAACCGTGGCCGAGCACCAAACGCAACCATTACTGATTTAAACGGGTCTTACCATATTGAAGATTGGGCACGTCAGCATATTTCTAAAATGCAGGATTGTGCTCGCTTACTCGATCAGACCTATGCCACAGATCTATACAGCTCGGCTTTGGCTGTGATGCAAGAACGTATTGATGAAGTAGATGAAACATTATCTGCTCATGTGATTGATGACACATTAAAGCATGGTGGAACCTGGAGCTTTGGTAGTCATATGGCACAGTTACATGCTGAAACTTATGAAAAGCATGAGATTAGTGCAGAGACTTTGCAATATTTTGAACAATTGGCTGTGCAATCTTTACAGCAGCAAGAACAACTTGAGCAAGATAGTCAGATCAGTTTTGATCAATATCTTGAACAATATAGATAAAAACGAGGTTTTACATGCGATTAAGTTACCGTTTGGTGAGTGGACTGCTTGTTCTGGCAAGCATTGTCGGCATGTCTTTTGCGTTGTATTTAGAACATGTAAAAGGGTTGGAGCCATGTCCGCTCTGTATTTTTCAACGTGTTGGCTTAATGGCAATGGGTTTTGTGGCTCTTATTGCGTTTTTGCATAACCCGGTTTCCAATACGATTAAACGCTTTTATGCATTTTTGGCAGGTATTGCAATTTTATGGTCAGTGGGGGTGGCGGGCCGACATGTTTGGCTACAGCATTTACCACCAGATCAAGTGCCAAGCTGTGGTCCGGGTTTAAATTACCTCATTGATGCTTTACCAATGAAAACCGTTTTACAAGAAGTACTTTCTGGCTCAGGTGAGTGTGCGGCAATTGACTGGACTTTTTTAGGTCAGTCTTTACCAGTTTGGTCATTGGCCTATTTCCTTTTACTGTTATTGGTTTGTTTATGGCAGTTATTCCGTTTTTATCCAGTGTTTAAGACGGCTAAAAAGTAAGTTTAAAGTAATTAAAAAAGCTCAACTTAAGTTGGGCTTTTTTTATAACTTTCGAATAAGTGAAAATATAAAAAAATTGATAGAAATAACGCATAATTTTGTAGACAGATAGTTCTGTTTTTTATAAAGTGCAGCCGTTTATATATCCTTATGATTATAAAAAAATGCTTTTTAATATATTTAGTGTCTTGGAAAAAATAGGGCTAAATGCTCAGAAACGTGCTATCCACGTACAATTTTCTAATGAACTACTCAATCCTCAAGTATTCTTACAACGTGTAGAAGGCCAACATCAGCTAAATGGTGGCCTAATGGCAGAATTGATCTGCCTTTCAACCAATGCCCAAATTGCATTGAAGCAATTTATTGGTGTTCAAGTCGCTGTTGATCAGGTCACTGATTCGGGGCAATTGTTCCGAACTACAGGTATTGTGACTGAGGCCAGTTATGGACAAAGTGATGGCGCTTTAACGCTTTATAAGCTGACTATAGAAGATGCGACAAATTTATGGCACAAACGCCGTAATAGTCGTGTTTTTATGAATAAAAGTATCGTAGAAATTACCGAAGTTCTATTTAAAGAATGGCAAGAAAAAAGTCCACTGTTTGCTGCGAGTTTAAGTCTTGATTTGGGTGGGTTAAGTCAAAACTATGATATTCGTCCGTTCACTATGCAGCACAATGAGTCTGACTATGACTTTCTCACACGTTTGTGGCGAAGTGAGGGGGTTAGTTGGCTCATTGATGAATCAGAGCTTTTTGTCCCTCATTTTACTGCACCAATACAAGCTCAAAAACTAAAATTAATTGATGACAATAACCAATACCAAGCTTTAGCGCGTCGTAGTATTCGCTATCACAGAAGTAGCGCAACCGAATATCAAGATAGTATTACAGGCTTTGTTGCAGTGCGAAGTCTGCAACCGACTGCCGTACATGTACAGCGTTGGCAGCCCGATGCGTTAGCGCAAGAAGAGGGTAATGGTTCAGTTGTTACTACCCATACACACTCAGATAACTTTGATTCGGCTACTTTAAGTCTTGAGCAAGCATGGCACGTAAGCCCCGCCTGGATGCAAGATTTAAAAGGAGAAGATCAGGCAACCGCTTCAAGCAGTAGCCAATTAGAAAAATTAAATCAGCACTTCACTGACATGCATGCGAGTCGGGCCAAATACTTTAAAGCCTACAGTAGTGTGCGCGATACCCAAGTCGGCTATTGGTTTAATCTACGCGAACACCCTGAAATTGATCAGCATGAAGGAGCAGATCAAGAGTTCCTAATCATTGCCAAAAATTTCTATAACCAAAATAATTTACCTAAAGATTTACATCAGCAAGTTAGCCAGTTATTAACCCAAAGTCGTTGGGATCAACATGGTTACGATGATATCGAACGTCAAAGTAATGAGCTGACGTTAATACGCCGTCAAATCAAAACGGCACCTGAATACAATCCGGAACAGCATCGACCAATTGCTTACCCACAAAGAGCGAAAGTCGTGGGACCTGAGGGAGAAACTATTCATGTCGATGAATGGGGACGCATTAAAGTACGTTTTCTATTTACTCGTAGTGATGATCATGGCCATGATGGTGGCGCAGGTAGTAATGACAATGATACCGACTCGGCTTGGGTGGATGTACTGACTCCTTGGGCAGGAGAAGGTTATGGTGCACGTTTCTTACCACGTATTGGTGAAGTGGTGGTCATTGACTTCTTTGATGGCAATATCGACCGTCCATTTGTGACGGGCCGAATCCATGAAGCACAGCGTTCGCCAACTAAATTCGATGTAAAAGGGCAGCTTCCTGATACTAAAAAGCTAAGTGGCATACGCAGTCAGGAGGTTAATGGCAGCGGGTTTAATCAATTACGCTTTGATGACACAACTGGGCAGATCAGTACCCAACTACAAAGTAGTCATGCCGCAACACAGTTGAATTTAGGTAATTTAAGCCATCCTAAAGAACAAGCGACAAGCCAAGGCCGTGGTGAAGGCTTTGAGCTTAGAACAGACGCTTGGGGAGCTGTGCGGGCGGGTAAAGGCATGCTCATTAGTACCTATGCACAAGAGCAAGCGATTGCAGATCATTTAGAGGCCGCACAAGCACAATCCTTACTTTCACAAGGCTATGAAAGCATGAAAATGCTCAGTGAAGTTGCAGCCAAGCAACAAACTGATGCTTTGAACGTGATTAATCGCTTACCCAAATTCATCCAGTCGCTTGAGTTAAAAACCACAGGTCAGGCATTAAATAGTACGGTAAACCTATTCAAAGAAGGAATTAATAACGATCCTATCCATGCCCTAAAAGACTGCGGTGGCTTTATTCAAGACATCGGTGCACTAGGAGGAAACGCAAAAGGCGTTGTAGATGAATTTAATTCTTTCTTTAGCGATGCCAAAGATGCGGTAGAAAATTTAAAAGCATTCATCGAAAACGTTGAAGAACATGGCCCTGATATTGTTAAAGGAAAACTCGCAAGTATTAAAGACCGAATTCATAAAAATCCATTTGAAAGTATTCAAGAGGTCGGGAGAGTCTTAGCAAATGTCGAGACTAAAGACTTTGATTTGATGAGTACGTGCGGAACTTTTAGTAAAGGCAGTAAATTGGAAGTATCACCTTCTAAAGCATTGAGTTCTTTACAAGGCTTTATGGAGGGTTATACCCAAGGTTTAGAAAGCAGTTCCGATACTAAACAGCAAGAGCAAGGTAAGATCTTCAGACAAGCCCTTATGTTGTTAGCATCACCAAATGGTATTGCTTTGACGACGCCTGAAAATATTATTCTACAAGCTTCGCAAGATATTGCCGAAAGTGCCAGCGGTTCAATTAATTTAAGCGCACAGAAAAATATCATTGGGCATGCACAAGACAAAATTAGTTTGTTTGCTGCTCAAAAAGGTTTGCGTGCTTATGCAGCAAAAGGAAAGCTCGAACTACAAGCACAAGATGATGCTATTGAAGCAATTGCGAAGAAGGTCATTAAGCTCATTTCTACCGAAGAAAAAATCGAGCTTACGAGTCCAAAAGAAATTGTATTAACCGCAGGTGGGTCACAGCTCAAAATTAATGCCAATGGCGTATTTTCAACAACAGGTGGTAAGTTTGAAAGTAAAGCTGGGCAGCATTTGTTTACGGGTGGGGCCAAGGTTTCTTATGAGGTTCCTGAGTTGCCGAATACCCCAACTTTTAGTAACCGTTTAGATATTTATGATCTATTTTGGGAAAGTGATTTTAGCAAACTTAGCTATAAAGCGTTCATGCCAGAGACAAATTCATTTACTTCAGGGGCTGTAGATGAGCATGGGCGTACAGGAAAAATCAGTAGTGCTGATCCAACAAATGTTCAAGTTTTAATTGGTTCTGATGATGAATGGGGACTATTAATTGATAGCTTTGATGCAGATGATTTTTTAGAAGATCAGAGCATAAATGGTAGTAACTCTGAAATCGATAATAATACTGAAGATAGGGGCTGAAAAATGAATAAAAAATCATTAGTTACAATACAAATTTTAGATTTATTTGGCAGCCCAATTTCAAAAGCACAATATGTAGTAAAAAATCAGAGAACTGGAAAAGTTATTGCTGCGGGGCCAACAAACTCATCTGGATGTATTGTTGAAATCAGCCAAGATAAAGGAACTACTTTAGATGTATATATTAAAAGTATGTTTAAGGGTTCAATGGTTAAAGTACAAAGTTTTGTAATGTCTAAAGACCGAATGGTCGTAAAAATTACAAGTCCTAAAGTCCTTTTGGATTTAAAAACATTAACAAATCAAGGTAATAATGGGCAATATAAAAGAAAAACGCATATTGTTAAAAAGGGTGATACGCTTTTTGAAATAGCACAAAAAAATCATACGACTGTTCGAGCACTGGAACGTTTAAATAAAATAGACGATCCCAATAAGATCAGTGTTGGTCAAGTCATTAAATTACCAGTTCATATTCCTGCTTCTGGAAATCATTCACACCAAGACAAACCTAAGCACAAGCACTCAGCTCAATCTACAAATAAACCTACTGCTAGTAGTGCAAAAACTACCCCAGCTCCAGCAGCAAAAAGGCCAGCTAATCCTGCTTCTCAAACAAAACAAGAAAATGGGCTTCCAGAAAAAGCACATCAACTTTATGAAGATACTAAAAAAGCATTGAATGAAGCTGCAAGTTCAGTTTCTAAAATTTTGACTGTTGATGATCGTAGTCAAGATGGAGGTACTCCTAAAGCAAATACTACAAATATTTGTAAAACCAATCCTCAATGTATTTCCAGTGGTAAAAGTGAGTTAATCAGAGAAGTTAATATTCGCTTAGCAGGTTTTGGTGGAGCATTACCAACAGATGAATTTACAGAACTAACTGCAACATGTATTAAACAATTCCAACGGGATTATATGGGAGTTCCAGACACTGGAAAGATTTGTGGTTCTGTTTTAGCTGCCTTAGATAGATTCAGAGATGAATATGGAATAGCTTCTTACTTTGAATCAATGAAATGCCCTTGTGGGGAATGTTCGGGTTTTGGTCGTAGCAGAAGTGGTAATTTCAGATTTGAGATGTATAACAAAACTACGAGACAATACGTTGAGGTCTATCGAGATGCGAAAGAATATAATGGCATGCATAGAAGTTTGATCTGGGCACTTAAAGCAATGCTATTTTATTTTAAAAAAATGCCTAACTCAGCAGGATATAAAATTGTAAAAATTTCTTCAGGATATCGTTGTATCGATAATAATTGGAAAAATAGACGTCCAACGACTAATCATATGGGGTGTGCTTTAGATATTGTAGTTCATAATAAGAATAATCAAGTGGTTAGTATGAGCGAACTTGAGAATCAAGTAAGAATAAAATGGTTTGGTAAGTATTTAAATACTAGTCTAGGATGGTCACCAGATAAATTTGGTTTAGAACGTATCTCAGACGGTGCAAAAACATGGGTTCATTTAGATGTTCGTGAATTTAATAAAAAATATAAAATTGACAAGTTATTTAGCACTAGTAAAGATGGGTTAAATGGAGATTATCTAATAAATTTATTTAAAGCTGATGAGAAAGCTAATAAAATATTAGGATGTTCCGGAATAGTTGTTTCCCCAAATAAAAATCCTAATCTAAATGATAGTTCTTTAGAGGATCTGATTAGGCAGTTGGGGAGTGTTATCTCTCATGGTGAAGGTAATTATGAATCTTATAATACTGGAACAAAAAATGTTAAAGGTGATAAAGTTGGCTATTCATTTAAAAACCCTGGAAAAGGCACCGTAACAAGCAAAAGAATTCAGCAAATTATTGATAATGCAGAAGCAAAAGATGGTAATGATAAAAATCGTCTATTTGCAACAGGTAAATATCAGACGACCTACTATACTCTTCAGGAAGGGATTAAACAGGGATATTTTACTGGAAGTGAAGTATATGATGCAAATATGCAAGAACAGGTATTTCGAGAATTTCTAATTAGTAAACGAACAAAACTTTCTCAATTTGTGAGAAAGGGTATCGGTAGTTTAAGAGATGCCCAATATGATGCTGCTCAAGAATGGGCATCAGTAGCAGTACCAAAAGGCCTTCCTTTAAAAAATGGGAAGATATCCGATGGAAATAAATCTTATTATGAAAAACCTGGACAAAATTCTTCTTCTCCAGAGTCGACTAAAATGGTTTTAGAAATTTTAGAGAAAATTCATAGATTTCATAAAGATGGTAAATAGATTAAGTGGTGGAAAAATGAAAAATACGTCTGTTAGCTCAACTATGCTTATAGTTTTATCAATTTTAGGATGCTCAAGTAATACATCTATAGCTAAGGGTATCAATAAAATAGATGTCAAGGACTGCTCAATTGATTATGATGAGGTAGATTTTTGTTCCAAAGAAAGATTAAAAGATTATAATAATATTTTAAAAAACAAAGTATCAAATTTTGATAAAAACAAGTTTTTAATGAATTTTAAAGAAAAAAACTATTTATATTTTGCAGTTATTGATTTAGAAAAGCTTAAGGTTTTCACATTCCCAGCTTCATTAAGTGTAATGTCAAATATTAAACCTATAGAATTCTCATCTGATAGTAATTCATTTTGTTTAAATGGTAACTTTAATCAATATCAAAACTCTTATAGAGCAGTAAAAACTTGTTATACATATAATAATGGAAGTTTTGATTTTAAATCTAGAGTTGAATTAGATAAGGATATAAATAATTCTAATAATGTGATAAAAAAACTCAATTTACCAATTTCCTCAGATTTTTTCTCTAAATGTAGGGAGAAGAACTCAGCTAAGAAATGCACGCAACTTGAAAATTCTAATAATCGGGCTTACTCTTTCTCTGAATTAGAAAAAATATCTCCTGATTTTATAAATGTACTTAATGACACAAAAGTGGATTCGTTAAATGTAAATACATTTAGATTCCTACCTCAATTCAAAGATAGCTTTTATGCTATTGCTGAAAAATATATTGATACAGATGAAAGTTCTAGTTCTGAATTTTATTTAAAAAAAATAAAACCTGATTTAAAAGTGGAAAAAATAGGAGATTACTACTCAATTGATAGTTCAGGCGTAATAAGTTATAGAGATAAAAATAGTAAAATTTTAAAGAAAAATTTAAGATAAGAATGGTCTTAAAAATTAGACTAATATATACTTTGATTGTACCCCAATAGATTTGGGGTACAGATAGAAATTTTTAATGAAAATTTTGAGAATATTAGTAATATTTTTTATTGTTACATAAATATCAAAGTATTTTTCACAAGGAAGATATTCAAAGAGTAAATATTTCTCCTATTAGTTTCAAAAAATGTAAATAAAAAATGTTGCGATGTTTTTTATAATTTTTCTTGTAAAATAAGATATCAGCTTAGGTATAATTTATGAAATATAAATTATTTACATTTATTTTTCTATCCTTTTTCTTTAGTGTTACAAATGCAAGTAACGATGAGAAATGTTTTGAAGACTCAAAAAGTTTAATCACAAACTTATATAAAAACTATCCTGTGGATGGAAATAAAATTATTGAGAGTGCTGATAGAAAAACTATTTCTAGGTTTTTTTCTAATCAATTAACAAATATGTTAGTAAAAGATTATGCTTGTAGAAGTAATTTAAATGGTGTATGCAATATAGATTTTAATATTTTAAGTAATGCACAAGATGATATAGGTAAATTTAGTATACTACAAGCTACAGATAATATTGTTACTGTTAAATTTAATACTCCTACACATGGTGAGTTTATTGATTTTTTGATAGAAAATAAAGGAAAATGTAAGCTTATTAAGAATATAAAATACGATAATAATAGTAATTTGATTAAGATTTTGCAGCAATAATATTTATTTCTATTTAGTGTATACTAGTGCAATATATAAATTATGGTTGGGTAAAACAAGAAACTTTAATATATTTGTGATGTTGTTGTAAATTTTTTATAAAATAGAAACTTGTCTGAATTTTGATTTTTATTGAAGGTACATATAGTGAGAAATAGTTTCACTAAGTTTTCTAATATTTTATTAGTCTCTAGTTTGAGTATCTATTCAAATGCTGCAGATTATAAACCACAACGGTTAGACGAGAAAACAATATATAGTAATAATGAGCATGATCTGAATAGTATATATTCAGATATAAAAAGCTATATCAGTGATAATAAGAATGAAGTTAAGTATCTGGTAGATACTCAACGTTGTTGGTTAAAAGATAGAAATTTAAAATGTAAATTTAATGGGAAAGAAGCAAGTAGTGAAAACTATAAATGTTTAAGTGATTTTAATAATTCTAAAATAAAAGATTTGAAAAAGTCATATTTGGACCTTGAAAGTTTAGAGGGAAACCTAATAAAACCATTTAAATACACAAATGGTATTGTGAAAGAGTTAGAAACAGGTAGATGTTATTGTAGTGAAAGTACAATTAACATTTTAAAAAACAAAATTTATATATATCAAGCTTGTGATCAAGGGTTAAAGGAGCCACGTATATATAATATTGTTGGTAAGAAAAAAGACGAATTTTCTATGGAATATCAAATTGATACGAATAATAATAAAGTTCCGGAATTTAATTTGGCATTCGTTACTAACGGTAAAAATGTTTGGAATATAGTTCCGAAAATCTTTAGAAAAGAAGATTTAATAAATTTAAATTTTGCAATTAATTATACAACTGATGTGAATATAAAAAACAAGAAAAATGATTGTTATGATGATAAAGAATAACCATGAATTTTTAAAATTTTGATTATATTTTATAATAATATCATTTTGAAAGATGATATTATTATAAAAGAGATCATTCAAAGTAAATAATGAGCTTAGCTTAAATGAATAAATATCTTAAATTTATAGTTTTTACCGCTTTCATGATTGGTCCTATAGTATCTTCATATGCTGTCTTTGGTTTTATTCAAGATAAGGATGGGTACGTTAATGTACGAGGAAATTCAAGTTTAAATTCTAAAGTTACGACCAAATTAAATAATAATGAAATTGTTTCTTGTGTGATGGATGAAGGGACAAATAATTTTTGTTTAGTTAATGCAAGCAATGGTGTAACTGGATTTATCTATAAAAATAGAATAAATAATTTTAGTGGTTACACTTCTATTAAGCTATCTCAATATTCTAGAGAAAAAGCTGTTTATAATGATAAAAACATAATAGTAGAAGTGTATGCAAAAAAAGCTATTTTAGATCCTAAACTTTATAAAAATTTTAAAGGTGAATATAAGTATTTTAATAATAAACCATTCTTTGGTACTGATGGTACTTTACCTAATAATGATTTTTTACAACTTGATAAAATCATAATTAAGAATAAAGATAAGAAAATAGAAATTGGTAAAAAAGATATAGAGCAATACTTTTTTCCTAAAAATGGTATAGATGGTGACAAGAACGAGCTTGGTGATTTTAAAATATATTATTTAAATAATAATATTTATATTTTAAATACTTTTAATAATGGTGGTGCAGCAGCTTACAATATTGTTTTAAATATAAAAAATGGAAAAGTAATTGCCAATAAAGCTTGGAAGGTTGAAATTTAAAAATATTTTCTTTCTTCTACAAAAGCTAATTAATTAAAAAAGCCCAACAAAAGTTGGGCTTTTTTACACCTCTAGAATCCCTTCCAAATCTTTGAGTGTATAGTTCCATTCATTAATTATGAGTTTGAATACGTTCTTGCACATAATCATGTACATGGGTAAACAACTAACAAGTATTTTTTTAGAAAAATTGAATGGTGCTGAATTTAAGAATACTTTAAAATAAAAAACATTGCCTTATATGAGTTCGTAACTATAAGCATAAATAAATAATTGATTTAAATTCAATAATGTTATGTTAATAAATTGAGTGTATTAGATGTATAGAATTAAATTGTTTTTAATATTAGCTTTATTAATACCAAACCTTTCGCAGGCAAAAAATATTATTTTATATGATGATTCAAATAGTTTTATTTCTCAAGGGTATAAAAGTATTAATAAACTTGGCCAATCTGTAAGAATAGATAAAGATTATGAAATTCTAGCTAAAGAAAATTATTTGAATTCTAGTGATAAAGATACTCATTCTTATAGTATTCTTCTGAAGGAAGGGAATAGTTTATATACTTTGTATAATAATAAAATATATGGTTTGAATAAATATATTATTTCACTATATTTTTCAGATAATAATTTTATTGGTTTTGTGGAATATACAGAAAATGTATTAAGAGGTGATTTTTATATCATAAAGAAATTTTATATTTTTAATAAAAAGGCAAAAGAAATTGCTGTTGTTAAATTAATAAATACAAGTGTTTTACCAAATAGAAAAGGTCAATATGATTATAATTTTCTTGATCAAAACTATATAAAGAAAATTACTATGAATGATTCTTTAAATATTTATGCTATAAATTCTATATATGTTAAAAACAATCCTGCTGTCTGGGGAGTGATGTCAAAAGAATTTAAATCAGGCTATAAAGTTAATGATGGTTTTAAATTTAGATTAACAAAAGATAATAAAATTAAATGTGAGAATTTAAAAGGTTCAACTTTAGAATGCAATGAAGGTTTTATGCAAATTTATCAAATAAAATAGAGCTTTAGTTTTTGCTTAATTTTTAAACGTGTAATTATATTTAATTAAGAGTCAAATTAACCGGTAAAGATCACTTTTATAGGCACTTTTATTACTAAAAGTGCCTATACTATCTTCATTTAGTCGTTAGAAAGCTTATATAAACAATACTCATATCATAACTTTTAAACCCAATTTAATAGTTTTAAATTTTTGATTTTTATATGTTTAATCTTATTATTATCTCCATTAATTAAGTAGGAGAGTTTGGCACCCATCAAAATAGGCAAGTCATCTTCAATATCATCACTGTATGTCGCGAACCAAGGTTGTTTGATATCAAGTTTATTCAATCTTCTTACTTTTTCTTCAGACCTACAATGTATCCCACTTGTCCATCCTCCTAGTTTCTTTTGCAAAGGAGTACCAATAATTTGTACATCTAGATTGATAGACTCGAGTAAAACATTCGCTAACTTTTCTGGTGCAGCCGTGGCAATAAACACAATCCTTCCATGTGCTAAATGATCTTTAACTTCAGTTATACCTTGCTCAAACCAATATAATGAATCAGAAGTAATATCTTTGATATTATTGGAAAAAAATTTTAAAACTGTATTCTAATTCTTCTTCATTCACACCATACGTTGCAATCCATAAATATAATGAAGCACCTCTAGATTTATACTTCTTAAATTTCATAAGAGGTAAAGCAACTGGCGTAACAATGAATGCAAGCGATAAATCTGAGAAGATTAGATTTCAATTTATCTGTTAACCATGCCTTTGTAGAATCACCCGAAAGTAATGTCCCATCCAAGTCAAAAACAACGATTTCCTTCATATATTTCTCTAAATTTAGTAATAGTGATAAGAATTAGTTTTTAAAAGAAACATTTTAATATTTACTTTATAAATTTATAAAATATTTTATTATAATTTTGTTATAGTTGTTTGATCTTATTATTTATAAGCTAATTTAATGAAAAAATATTTTACTATTATTATGTTTTTCATATCATCTCTAATATTATATTCTCAGAATTTATTTGCAAAGGATCAATGTAAGATTGACCAACAAGTAAAATTAAATATATTTAAGAAAAATGATTATAAATTTTATAATTATATATGTGAGTCTTCAGAAGATTCATATCTTAAAGGTTATTTTGGAGATCAAGAGAAGAAAATATTTGTTGGTGATTACTCTGATTTTGCAGCTAAAGAAAGTCCTAAACTTTTAGCTGTCGGTATCTATAAATCAACTAAAAGGAAACCTCCAATATTGATTACTATTAATTCAGCATATTACTGTTGTACTCCACAAATAGAAGGGAAGGTTTATCAAGTTAAGCTATATCAAATTAGTGAAAATAAGATATTAAATCTGAAAAATATAACAAATATATTAGGTAGTAATGCAGAGGGTTTTGAAGGAATTGCAGAAGGGAAAGTCTATTATAAATATAAAACTATATCTGAAATTAAAAAATGGTTAGATAAAAATTATTGATGGGTTTATGACCTTGAAAAATATAAAATTTAAAAAAACCCAACATAAGTTGGGCTTTTTTTACGTCTCTACAATTCCTTCTAAATCTTCGAGTGTATAGTTCGGCATATCAATAATATGGGTTTGAATACCGTCTTGCACATAATCATTCACATGAGGATATAACCAGCGAGTAATCTGTTCGGCAACACTTGAGTGATACTGAATTTCAAAGTGATTTAAGCCATAAAACACCGCTTTATGTGAATCTGGAACTTTAAGCTGAAAACGTGGATTAGGATGTTCGCCCAGTGCGCTTTTTACACTCACTAAGTAATCGCCAATCACGGTAAGCGCTTTATTACGCACCTTTTCAAACTCGAGTGTTCCTGCCACTAAAAAGGTATTGATATGGGAAGGTAGAGGAGCCGGAGCACGGTTGTCATCCATCATACCAATACGGGCATCCATGTATTCCCAGTCATCATCTCGAACACTACCATGGCGTAAGTCTAAAATCCCATTACTACGGATGTTAACCAGCTGACCAATTAGACCAACAAATGGAAAAGCGCCTAGCCGATCTTGTAGCGCAAATCCAAAACGCTCAAGCACTGCACCGTGGTGGGGAGATCCAATACAGACGAGGTTTTCGACCATATGAATCCATTGGTACATATTTTGTTTACCGTAAAACAGTGCGCTACGGGAAACCAGTCCACCCATACTATGACCAATTAAATCAATGCTGGTAATTCTTGGATTACGCTGTACTAAATCTTCTAATAAATTTGAGAAACTGCGGCCATTGGCTGAAATACGGCGGCCTGTATTGTAATTTAAATACAGCATCGTGTTATGATCACGCTGTGCTAACAGACGCTCACCAATCCCGCCATAATGTGCATTTGACCAAGTAAGATGGTTCATGCACAAACCATGAACCAAAATTACAATACGGCCTGCAAGTTCGCCTTGTTGGATTGCACCGTAGTGGTCGTATAGAACCATTGGCAAGGCGAGGGGACTGTGCTGTTTAAGTAGATAGTCTCCGAAAATACCATTTAACACTCCTACTAAAAAATGAAGGGTTGGTGTTAATGGCTTCTCATGAAGAGTTGGAAATTTTTCAATAATGCGACGTAACCCTGGTGCTAAAAAACAACTACCATATTTTTGTAAGGCACCATAAGAAAACTGATATACCTTTTGGACAGAGGGCCGTTTTTGGAAATTTTTAGCATTTTGGGCACTAATACCAAAAGCATTTTTTAATACTTCAATATTAATGACTTGTATTAATTCATGTACACCATTTAAGCTGGTACTGAACAGTTGAGCTAAACCTTCTAGTACGTCGGCCTGACTAGGTGGCGTACGATCCCATTTACAATAAGTTTCATGTAACGGTGTTAAGCTCGGCATATCTTTTCCCCATTTACGTTATAACCGACGTTTTAAGCTGTACTTTTTATGAACGGCAGCTAACGTTTCCATCTTAGTAGTTTAAATAACACATGTTTTTAAAATACTGATGAATGGTAAGTTGAGTGGTTTTTCTTGTCTGACAATAGTGTTTTTATATACAAACTGAGAACAAAAATGTGAGTTTATTCTCAATTTAGAGGGAAAAATATATGAATATTATCTACCTCCATGGCTTTAATAGTAGCTCTTCTTCAATTAAAGGGCTCAGCCTTAAGCAGTATTGTAGCGAATTGGACATAAATGTGCATTTGCCAGATTTAAATAGATCTCCGGAACAGGTAGTAGCACAGGTTTCAGAGCTGATTGAGTCTTTACAAGAGGTGGCTTTAGTCGGCAGTAGTCTTGGTGGTTTTTTTGCGACATATTTTGTCGCGAAATATAATATTCCGGCTGTACTGATTAACCCTGCTATGCAACCATGGAAGCTGTTTGATGAGTTATTTCAAGTTGAAAGCATGCCTTATAAGGTGAACGATCAATGGTCAATTGATCATGTTCAGTTACGACAGTTAGAACAACTGGAACTGAAACAGCCTGAAAATGCTGACAAAATACTCGTCTTGTTGCAACAAGGCGACGAAATTTTGGATTATCGTCAAGCACAACGCTATTATAGTGCTGCAACACCATCCTCATTGATTTTGACGGATGCTCATGGCAATCATGCCATGGAAGATTTTGAAGAAAAATTACCCTTAGTGATCGAATTCTTTGCGCACACCATCAAATAAGGAAAACGTACAACGTGACACAATATACGGCTCAATCGCTTGAAGTTCTTTCCGGTTTAGACCCTGTTCGTCGTCGTCCGGGGATGTATACCGATACTTCTCGTCCTAACCATTTAGCCCAAGAAGTTATTGATAATGCTGTCGATGAAGCCTTAGCCGGTCATGCCGACAAAATCTGTGTCACGGTTTATAAAGATGGTTCATTGTCAGTTGAAGATAATGGCCGTGGTATGCCAGTCGATATTCACCCTGAATATGGCCAAAGTGGTATCGAAATCATTTTAACCAAGTTGCATGCTGGTGGTAAGTTTAGTACTGATAACTATCAGTTTTCAGGTGGTTTACATGGTGTGGGGATTTCGGTTGTAAACGCTTTATCTACACGTGTTGAGGTAGAAGTTCAGCGTCAGGGTAATTTATACCAGATGGCCTTTGAGCAAGGCGAACCTGTTGCACCTTTAGCGGTGTTAGAAGGTAAAGCACCTAAACGTGCGACAGGAACTACGGTACGTTTCTGGCCTGAAGCTAAATATTTTGATAGCCCAAAATTTGCTTTAAAAGCACTTAAACATAATTTAAAAGCCAAAGCTGTTTTAGCTGCTGGTTTAAAAATCACTTATATCGATCAAATTAACGATGAAAAAATCGAATGGCAATTTGAAAATGGCCTTGTCGATTATTTGATGGATGAATTGCAAGACCGTGAAATTCTACCAAACCCTGCATTTGTAAGCAGTGGGCAAGCAGACCGTGCGGCATGTGAATTTGCGATTTGCTGGAATGTAGAGGGTGGCGAACAGGTTCAAGAAAGTTATGTCAACCTGATTCCAACTGCACAAGGTGGTACTCATGTGAACGGTTTGCGTTCGGGAGTGACCGAAGCGCTACGTGAATTCTGTGAGTTACGTAATTTATTACCACGTAATCTTAAACTTTCGGCTGAAGATGTTTGGGATGGCGTGAACTATATTTTATCGCTTAAGTTCCAAGAACCCCAGTTCTCTGGTCAAACCAAAGAGCGTCTTTCGAGTCGTGAAGCTGCCAATATTGTTTTAAATATTGCTAAAGATGCGTTTGCGCTCTGGCTCAACCAGCATGCTGAAATTGCCATGCAACTTGCTGAAATGGCAATTTCTAAAGCAGGGCGCCGTTTAAAAGCTGCGAAAAAAGTTGAGCGTAAAAAGATTGTTTCTGGCCCGGCTTTACCGGGTAAGCTGGCGGACTGCGTGGGCCAAACGCGTGAAGAAAGTGAACTCTTTATTGTTGAGGGTGACTCTGCGGGCGGTAGTGCCAAGCAGGCGCGTGATAAGAACTTTCAGGCCATCATGCCAATTCGTGGAAAAATCTTAAATACATGGGAAGTTTCTTCAGATGAAGTACTTGCTTCTCAGGAAGTTCACGACATTGCGATTGCAATTGGTGTAGACCCAGGTAGTGATGATTTATCTGAATTACGTTACGGCAAAATCTGTATTTTGGCCGATGCCGACTCGGATGGTTTACACATTGCGACTTTGCTTTGCGCTTTATTCGTTAAACATTTTCCAGCATTGGTTGAAGAAGGGCATTTGTATGTAGCAATGCCACCATTGTTCCGTATCGACATTGGTAAAGATGTCCATTACGCGCTAGATGATGAAGAGCTTGAAACCATTTTGAAAAATGTTAAAGGCAATAAGAACCCGCAAATTACCCGATTCAAAGGGTTGGGTGAGATGAACGCAATTCAACTACGTGAAACAACAATGGATCCGAACACCCGTCGTTTGGTGCAACTCGATCTAGATGATGCACATTTAACAGCAGGTTTACTCGACAAACTCCTTGCGAAAAAACGTGCAGCAGACCGTAAGCAGTGGCTTGAGCAAAAGGGTAACTTAGCTGATATCACTGTTTAATTAAAGTGTGCAGGATAATTTTTTATAAAATTATCCTGCACCTGACAACTCATATACTTTATTGAAAATAACTAATTTATGAGTAATTTTCTTAATTTTAGGCAATCCTTTATCTTTTGATAGCCATACTTCTAAAAAAGCTGTCTTATTCTGTTCTTTAAAGAACAAATGTTTTCCTTTGGCGGTTGTTTATCCCCTCTGCTGCTAACCATACACTTCATATAAATCATCGTTATGGTGTTTTAGTCATCTCAGTTTTTCCATGAATTTATGTAATTAATTTGCAAAACGTATTGGAACAGGATGAAAGGGAATTTAGTAATACTTTAGCTCTCTTTACATCTCATGTGGTGACTCATCGCTAATAGGCCCTTGATCCGAACTTGGCTAGATCTGGTATAGCCAAAGAATGATTAAAGCGTCTGCACACCATCTTTAAATATGAAAAGGAAAAAGCTATGGATCTCCAACTGAAAGGTAAAACAGCTATTGTAACTGCGGCAACAGCAGGCATCGGTCTAGCAATTGCGAAAACTCTGGCTAAAGAAGGAACTGATGTCATCATTACGGGCCGGACCCAAGACAAATTGGCGGCGGCGGTAGCCGAGATAGAAGCAAATGCTCCCTTGGGCAAAGTATGTGGTTTTTTAGCTGATCTTAGTACATCAGAGGGAGTTGAGACATTAATTTCACAACACCCTTACACTGATATTTTAGTAAATAACTTGGGATATTATGAAGCTAAACCATTTACTGAGATTACAGACGAAGACTGGTGGCATATGCTTAATGTGAATGTTATGTCAGGTGTACGCTTATCTCGTCACTACTTTCCAAAAATGTTAGAAAATAATTGGGGAAGAGTGATTTTTATGTCGAGTGAGGTAGGAGCATTCACTCCACCAGATATGGTGCATTATGGCGTAAGTAAATCTGCTCTATTGGCTGTATCACGTGGAATGGCCGAGTTAACAAAAGGCACAGGAGTGACGGTGAACAGCGTACTTCCTTCTGCCACACGTTCCGAAGGTATTATGGACTATTTACGTCAAACTGCTACTCGTCCCGACATGACAGATCAGCAGATTGAAGCACATTTTTTTGAGACATATCGTCCAAGCTCATTGATTGCAAGAATGATTGAAGCTGATGAAATCGCATCTATGGTTGCGTTGTTAGCAAGTCCCTTGGGATCAGCATCTAATGGCGCAGCAGTTCGTGTTGAAGGCGGAACCTTCCGTTCCATTCTGTAATACTCAAAGCTTAGGTTGGCGTTTGAAGCGCACGACTCTGTTCTTACGCGGCCATTGGCATTTTGATCACTAAATTAAAATAGACAGATTTGTCTATTTTAATTTAGACAGTAATTTTTATCGGATGGGGAAATTGAAAAATATCGCAATTTGCACCGCCTCCAATTTGATCCACTACTGCAAAATCACTCGGCGCTTCAAAGGTAAGCAAAGGATGATGCCAAGTACCTGCCCGATAATTGATACTTTGCTTACCATCCGAAACAAAAGCACATAGTTTTGAAATATCAGGAGTATTTTCGTCTAAAGCAGGGGCCACAATAATTAAAAATTTTTGTTGCTGTAATGGAATGAATGCTTGAGAGCCTTTCGGATGGCGCTCTAGCATTGAAATTTCCATAGGTAACACACTGGCCTTAATATTTCGGAAAATACTAATTCCTGCCTTTGCTTCGCCTTCAATTTCAGTTTCGACGAGCGCATGGTAGCGTTCGGTGTGTGCATCATTAATATGAAAAAAATCATGCCCGTCACAACAAATGACTTCTCCGAAGGGCTGAAAGTTCTCAATGGTTAAAGGCTGAATTTGAATATTCTTCATGATCATGACTTGGCAATTTTTCCCCATAAACGGACACGGCTAATACCACCATCCGGAATCATATTAATACGGATATGCGAGGCTT
This sequence comes from Acinetobacter sp. FDAARGOS_559, assembly GCF_003940475.1. Taxonomy (NCBI): domain Bacteria; kingdom Pseudomonadati; phylum Pseudomonadota; class Gammaproteobacteria; order Moraxellales; family Moraxellaceae; genus Acinetobacter; species Acinetobacter sp. FDAARGOS_559. The sequence goes on along the minus strand of NZ_RKJG01000005.1, from coordinate 2,187,819 downwards.
TTTCATGCTGTAAAATTTCATTCATATATTCATGAATATGGTCCATTTGCATAGGTTGGGCTTCAAGTAAGTAAGACCAAAACATACTTTGTGGAATCAGCTGTGCATCGGTTGCATTTTCAAGGTAGACAGCCTGAATAGAAACTTCAGCAGGAAAGTTACCTTTAAAATGCGCCGTATCAATTTCAATTTTTTCAATTTTTCCGCTTTTACCCAATGCAAGAATACACCAGTCATAACCTGGTGCACGGCGGCGTTTGGTTTCCCACCCATCGCCCATGTTGACGCCACGGCCTGGGTTAATCAAATTACGTGGATGTCCAAAGTGCGCATCGCTATAAGCAATTACACGACCGCCATTTTCTAAGGCCAATAAATCGAGAGTCTGCTCGTGGTCGGTCACCTGAATATGAACGTCACCATAAACGCGTAAACGGGCAACACCACCATCTGGGAAAATATTGAGGCGTATATGCGTGAAAATTGCATCATTATTGACCATAAAAATATGATGTTGACTCGGCCCTAGCTCGGTATTTTCTAAAATACTCTGCCACTTTGCCCCAGTAAGGTCATCATTTGGTGCATAACATGCCTCTAATGAGGCAGATGCAGGATAATTTCCTGTAAAAAACGTGGTGTCGATATCAAGTGCACTGATTTTTCCACTCACACCTAGTTTCACAATACACCAGTCATAGCCTGCATGACGTTTACGGCGGGTCTCCCAACCGTCCATCCATTTGCCATAATCATCAAATTTATCTTCAACAAAAATAGGTGCTTCAAATTGCAGCATACGCTTTGCTTCTGCAAAGAAATCATCTGAACACTCAATCACTTGTGCACCAATTCGGGCATCTGCCAAATTTGTTTTAGTATTCAGAATTTCAGGAAGTTCAAAAGCTGGAGCGTGCAATGTTGCCATAATGGAGTATCCGTATTTCTTGTTAAAAACATGATTTTTCATTTAAAACTGCACTCACACTGAGCGTGTTGAGATGAGTTTTATACATAAATATATAAGCATGGTGCATGCCAGTTTTGTGGAAAAGCTAAATAAATTTTGAACGATGGCATGTTTTTAGCATAAGCACCCTATAGGTGAATATCTATAGGAGCGTGTTATGAATGTGGTGATTATTGGTGCGGGAATGGGAGGTCTAACCACAGGCATTGCATTAAAGAAATTTGGTCACCAAGTTCGTATTTTTGAGCAAACTGAAAAGATTCTTCCGGTCGGCGCGGCAATTTCGCTGTGGTCGAATGGGGTGAAATGTCTGAACTATCTGGGATTAACTGACAAAATCGCCAAACTTGGTGGACAAATGGATGACTTGGCCTATGTAGATGGTTTAACTGGAGATGTGATGACACAATTCAGTTTACGACCATTAATTGAAGAAGTAGGACAACGCCCTTATCCGGTTGCACGTGCCGATTTACAAAATATGTTAATGGATGAGTTTGGTCGAGATCAGATTTATTTAGGCAAAAAAATGGTCAGCCTTGAAGATAAAACTGATTTTGTCGAAGTTCATTTTGCTGATGGTAGCTCAACACAGGCTGATTTACTCATAGGGGCAGATGGTACGCATTCAATGACACGGACTTATGTGCTCGGTCAGCAAGTGCAGCGCCGTTATGCGGGATATGTGAACTGGAATGGCCTAGTTGAAATATCTGAAGATTTAGCGCCAGCCGAGCAATGGACGACTTATGTGGGCGAAGGTAAACGTGCCTCCCTAATGCCAGTTGCAGATGGAAAGTTCTATTTCTTTTTAGATGTGCCTTTACCAGCAGGGTTGGATAATAATCGAGATGAATATAAAAAACTTTTAAAACAATATTTTGCTGATTGGTGTCAACCAGTACAGCAGCTTATTGAACGCTTAGACCCGCAAAAGACCAATCGGGTAGAAATACATGATATTGAACCATTCACTCAATTTTATAAAGGTCGCGTGGTGATTTTGGGTGATGCTGCGCACAGTACGACACCTGATATTGGACAAGGCGGTTGCCAAGCGATGGAGGATGCGATTTATTTAGCGCGTTCTCTGCAAATTAATACTTTGGGGCTAGAGGATGCTTTGCGACGTTATCAAAACAAGCGCAATGAACGTGCCAATGAGTTGGTGCTTCGTGCGCGCAAACGCTGTGACGTAACGCATATGAAAGATGAAACGGTCACGCAGGCATGGTATGCGGAACTACGCCGTGAACAAGGCGGACATATTATGCAGGGAATTATTAGTAATATTGTGGGTAATCCACTCGATTAAAAACAAAAACAGCAAGGAGTTTTCCTTGCTGTTTTATCTTCTAAATAAAAATTTTAGAAGTGGTATTTAACCAATGCACTGACGTTATTTTCGTCGGCACCTTTAATACCAAATTTGTTATTCCACACAGAGTGCTCAATACCGAGGTATAGACGTGTATCAGGAGAAATGTGTTTACCTACATTCCATTTCCATTGAGTGGTCCAGTTCAACTCACTCGCATGGTCATCTTCAGCGGTTGACCAGTCTAGGAAACCATCTACCAAGAAATCTTCAGATGCGATTTTAAATGGAATTCCATAAACGAACGTCATTTGATAATCGTCGTCAGTGTTCTCATTATTCGCACGGTAGAAGTTTAAATTCGCATATTGGAAATATGGGATATCTAAATCAACTGCAAAACCATACAAGAAGTTGTCAAAGTTATTGCCGTTTTCGCTATTACTTTCCCAAGTGGTACTAATGAGTACATCTTTAATTGGGCCGTACGCCAGTTTTTTGCCAGACACTTCGCCTAAGCTTAAACGTGGTGATAACTCAAAATAAGTACTCTTATGGTCATTTTCGCCACGCATGCGGTCCATAAAGAAAAATACATCAGCATATTTAATTTTTGCTGCATATTCCAAAGTAATCGTAGTTTCTTTGTCATCTACAACTTCATAGTTTTCACCATAAAGTCCAGTCACGCTAAAATCTTGCCAGATTGGTTTTGCCTGAACCATGGCAGTTGCAGATAACAAGGCACAAGTCGCCGCAAGTTGCTTTAATTGCATTTAAATGATCTCCCCCCAAATAAAGCACGCTAAGGATACAGGGTCTTAAGCAAAAATGAAGCCAAATTTGATCAACGGTTAAAAAAAAGCCCACCGAAGTGGGGCGCTAAAAAACGTAAGCATCCGGCTAACACAGCCTTACCAAGCGGTCCTATAAGCCTTAATTTAGTTCCCACCTAAAAACAAGTGGGGACTTAATCCATGAACATGGATATATATTCAGCAACACCTCCTGTTGCTAAAAAACGCAGAACATACAGCAAAGAATTCAAACTCAGTATTGTCAATGCCTGTAAAAATCCTAATACCTCGATCGCTTCGGTCGCACTGCAACATAGTATTAATGCCAACCTTGTCAGTCGTTGGATCAGGATCTTCAGCCATCATGAGGGTGCCGTGCAGGATCCTACTCATGTGAATCCAGCATTTATTGCTTTGCCTTACACTGCTGCAATCAGCCAACCTATTGATGAGAGGATCACGTTGTGTATCACCGTGCCTCATACGAATAATGATATTCAGCTAAAATGGCAGACATCAGAAATACCTGCCTTGGCAGAATTACTCAAGGCACTGGCAACATGATCCGTATCAATGAAATTTGGCTCTCTACCCAGCCCATGGATATGCGAGCAGGAATGGATACTGTCATGGCTCAGGTGGTGAGAGCCTTTGGCTACATCAAACCGCATTGCGCCTACCTGTTCTGTAATAAACGTGGTCATCGTATGAAAGTGTTGGTACATGATGGACTGGGCATCTGGCTGTGTGCCCGGCGTTTGGAACAGGGTAAATTTCACTGGGCTCAAGTTCACCAAGGTGAAACCGTGGCCCTCAGCCCGGAACAGTTACAGGCATTAATCCAAGGTTTGCCCTGGCAGAGAATTGGATTGCAGCAAGTGGTGAATATGCTCTAAACCAAGCTCGACCATTCTGCCATCCTCCAAACGTTCTATTTCATTCTCTTCATGACCTCAGGCATACTGCGGTCATGAATACGCTGCCTGACTTAAGCCAACTGACCCATGAACAACTGCTGGAATTCACCAGACAGTTGGCGATGCAGCATCAGTCTCTAGCACAATCAAACCAACAATTGGATGCCAAAGTTCAACATCTTTCTATTCTCAATCAAAAATACGAGCATGAACTGGCGCTGTTTAAAAAGCACAAATTCGCCCAAAAGAATGAACACTTAACGGCAAAACAAATCCACCTATGGGATGAAGCGGTTGAAGAAGATATTGCTGCTGTTGATCTGGAATTAGAACGATTAAATGCAGATAAAACCGATGCAGCGACACAGAAAGCCAAAACCAATAAACCTAAACGTCGACCACTGCCAGATCATCTACACACCATCCGTATTGAGCATGAACCTGCATCAACCCAATGCACTTGTGGATGCCAACTCCGTCGTATCGGCGAAGATGTCAGTGAGAAACTGCATTTCAGACCGGCACAGTTCTATAAGGAACAGCATGTGCGTGGTAAATGGGTCTGTGATCAGTGTGACACTCTGACTCAGCAAGCGATGCCCGCCTATGTGATTGATAAAGGCATTGCTTCACCTGAATTGCTCAGCCATGTGCTGGTATCGAAGTATGCCGATCATTTGCCGCTGTACCGTCAACGTCTGATCTATCAGCGGGCGGGAATCGAACTTTCTAGATCAACTTTATCTGACTGGATAGGTCGCTGCGGTGTAGAACTGGAACCTCTGGCCAATGCCTTAAAAGAGGTGGTGCTGCAACAGCGGGTGCTGCATGCAGATGAAACACCGGTCACCATCATGCGGATGGGTGAGAATGAGAAAAAACCGAAGAAAGGTTATGTCTGGGCCTATGCCACCACACAGTACAATCCAGTTCAGGCGGTGATCTATGACTTTCAGGATAGTCGTTCAGGCCAGCATGCTGCAGAGTTCTTGAAAGGCTGGCAGGGCAATCTAGTCTGTGATGATTACAGTGGTTATAAAGCACGCTTTAAATCAGGCCAGGTCATAGAGGTCGGCTGCATGGCCCATGCACGTCGTAAATTCCATGAACTGCATGTGACCGGGAAAAGTCAGGTCGCTGAACAGGCATTGGTGCTGATTCAGAAACTGTATGCGATAGAAGCAGAACTCAGGAAAAAGACCGATGGTACAGCGGAAGACCGCCGCGAATACCGACAACAGCATAGTCAACCAGTGATGCAACAACTATATGAATGGCTCAACCAACATCATCTGACAGTGCCATCGAGTTCTCCCACCGCCAAGGCCATCAATTACACTCTGAAGCGTTGGCCAGCCTTAAGCCGCTATCTGGATGATGGCAATCTACCGATATGCAACAATTGGGTAGAGAATCAGATGCGTCCCTGGGCGTTGGGGCGCAAGAACTGGCTGTTTGCAGGTTCGCTGCGCAGTGGTCAGCGAGCGGCAAACATCATGACTTTAATCCAGTCAGCAAAGCTGAATGGGCTGGATCCGTATGCCTATTTAAGTGATGTGCTGAAAAGGTTACCGACACATAAAGTGACCCAGATTGAAGAGTTACTGCCGCACTGCTGGAAACCTAAATCGAATTAAAAAATAGGTATGGGATTCAGCGGACGCTTACTAAAAAACTAACTCATTAATGTGTATTTCGTGTGTTTATTGTTTGGCTCAAATGCGGGGTACGCGAGCTGCGAAATGAAGGTAAGTGATTAAATAACAAATTCAATAAGATAGAAAAGATACAAGTCGAACTAATACCCGAATGGAACAAAGTTTGTACCCAAACTGGGAAATGAGCATAAAATTCATGGTTAATAATTGGAATCATCCCAGCTGATAAAGCAGTTGCCACAATAATCAAATTTTTCTGATCGTTATAATCAATTTTTGCCAAAGTGCGAATTCCACTTGCTGCAACCGACCCAAATAAGACCAAACCCGCACCACCAAGTACTGGCATAGGAATTGCCGCAATAAGGCGGCCCATAACAGGTAATAGACCTAAAATAATCAGAATGACTCCGCCTGCTGCCACGACAAAGCGGCTTTTGATGCCTGTAATTGCCACCAGTCCAACATTTTGGGCAAAAGCACTTTGCATGAATGAACCAAAGATAGGAGCAATAGCGCTTGAAAACATATCTGCACGTACACCATTGGCGATGCGTTTTGAATCGACTTGGGTTCCTACAATGTCTCCGACAGCAATAATATCGGCTGTGGTTTCCGTCATAATCACCAAAGTAACGATTAGCATCGATAAAATTGCACTTAGCTCGAAAGTTGGTAAACCAAATGCAAATAAGTGTGGAAATTGCAGCCATGCGCCTGAGCTCACCTGACTAAAATCTCCAAAACCCATAAAGTAGGCAAGGGTAGTACCAGCAACAATAGCCAACAAAATTGATAAACGGCGAATACTTGCTTGTGGCAGCATATTTAGAATAATCACAATGCCTAAGGTCAGCAAAGCTAAAGAGATATTCTCGACGCTACCCCAATCAGGTGCTTTGTTGTTGCCACCCATCATCCAGCGAATCGCAACGGGTAACAGAGATAACCCAATAATCGTGATGACACATCCCGTCACAACAGGTGGAAAAAAACGAATAATTTTTGAAAAGTAAGGTGCAAGGCATAGTCCAATTAAAGATGCGGCAATAACCGCGCCGTAGACAGCAGGTAAACCACCGCCTGTAGTGATAATAGCAACCATGGTTGCCACACCAGCAAAAGACACACCTTGCACCAGAGGTAATTTTGCCCCTAGATATTTGGTTCCGATGGTTTGTATGAGAGTTGCCAACCCGCCTACAAATAAGGCTGCTGCAATGAGCATTCCGACTTGTGCTGCGCTTAAGCCAGCTGCCGTTCCAATAATCAGTGGCGGGGCTACAATACCCCCATACATGGTGAGTACATGCTGTAAGCCGTAAGCAAAACTTTTGGAAATTCCTAAATATTCATGCTCTGGAGAAATCGCATTCTTTTGCTGATAATTCATATTTTTCTCCTATTTATATTTGAGTTAGCTGCCGCGATAAGTGGAGTAAGCAAATGGACTAATGAGTAATGGAATGTGGTAATGCTGATTGGTGTCTTCTATGAAAAATTGAATACAAACACGGGGGAAAAAAGTTTTGATTTGCTGTGATGAAAAATAAGGGGCAACTTCAAATTCAAGTTGATAAGCACCTTTACCTAAGTTTTTTATTCCAAAATTAATCACTCGCCCATCTTGGTTGGTAATTGCAGTCGCTATCAGTTCATGAGTGACTGCATGAAACAACTTCACTTCGACCTGTGCAGCCGGTTTACCTAAATTCGTATCTAAAATATGAGTGCTGATCATGCTGGTACTTCCTGAGATAAACGTAATAGAGCAATTGCAGCGAGTTGCTCATGTACAATGACTTTTTCTATAGCTAAGTTGTTTTGAAGACGTTGATGGAGTTTTTTTAAAATCTCGTCGCTACTGAGGCCTGCGGCTTTAATTAGAAAAATAAAACCAAACTTCTGCTCATACTCGATATTACCTTGCAGCAGGGCTTGTTGTGTTTGTTCATCTAAGGAAATGCCAGCTTGTTCTTGGGCTGAAAAATTTTGCTCTTTTGCATTGAGCTGCTTTTTTGCTTGTCTTTCACCAATTTTTGGATGGGTGGCTAATGCGGCCTGAATCTCTTGCCATGACCATGTGTGGCTTAATTGTTCTGCATACCCTAAAAGTACTGATGTTGATGAGTAGGGACGTTCTGAAATAATTTTTTCGGCCCATACAGGAATATGGACGCAGTTGTTTAACAGAGTCTTGAGTTGGTCGGGTGGGGCTTGATTAAACTCGGCTAAAAACACTGTTATTCCTAAACTCGTTGTCGTGATATAGAGTTTTAGCAATAACAGTGCCAAGAGTGATTTGATATTTGCTTAAGAATTTGGAAAATTAAAAATCAATTATTGATTTATGTGATTTTTAAACCAATATTCTGCAATATCCTGACGGCGACATACCCAAACACGATCATGCATTTCAATATAGTCTAGGAATCTTTGTAATGCTTTAAAACGACCCGGACGCCCTAAAATACGGCAGTGCATTCCAATAGACATCATTTTTGGTGCAGTTTCTCCCTCGGCATACAACACATCAAAACTATCTTTTAAATATTGAAAAAACTGTTCTGAGCTATTAAATCCACCTGGTGAGCAGAACTTCATATCGTTACATTCCAAAGTATAAGGAATAATCAGATGAGGTCGTGATGCACCCGCCGTATCGGTAAGTGTGGTCCAAAAAGGCAGGTCATCACCATAATAATCAGAGTCGTATTGTATTTGCGGGAACTCTGCAAGCAACTGACGCGTATTGGGGCTATCACGCCCGGTGTACCAACCTATAGTTTTATTTCCAAACAAGTTTTCTAAAACAGATAAGGCTTGTTCCATATGCTGTTTTTCGACTTCAAGATCAGTCTCTTGATAATGAAGCCAGCGATAGCCATGAGAAACCACATCGTAATCGGCCTGTTTAATTGCCTCTACAATATAAGGGTTGCGAACAAGCGCCATTGCTACTCCAAAAATGGTCATGGGGAGCTTGCGCCGTTGAAACTCATTATGAATGCGCCAAAAACCAGCACGTGAACCATATTCGTACATAGAGTCCATCGACATATGTTTGGCTGGGTAACTTGCAGCGCCAATAATCTCGGATAAAAACTGCTCTGAACCTTCGTCACCGTGTTCAATATGTTTTTCGCCACCTTCTTCATAATTCAGCACAAATTGCACGGCAACCTTAGCATTATTAGGCCATTTCACCTCTGGAGGCTGTCCGTGATAACCGATTAAATCACGTGAATAAGGAGACTTTTGAATCTGCTCAATAAGTTCTGCTCCAGATAGATAAGATTCGGACACAATTGCTCTCCTTTTGTTCAATTTTTCATAAAAATTTAAAAAATCAGCTTGCATATTTTTATAGATGGACTGATATTGAAGGTATGAAGATCTTCAAAATAAATTAAAAGCAGTACGTTTAAGTCAGGAGATAACAAACCATTACACCATCAAAATGTACAATTGAAGTCAGTTCATGCATGCTTAAAACATGCCAACATAAAAAAGTTTTGCATAGAAAAGATCCACAGTAAGAAAGAGAGGATGGTATTTATGAATATTGAAATCCGCACAGATAAAAACATCCATAATAGTGAACGTTTAATTACTTATGTACGTGCAGAACTTACTCAAGAATTCCAACGTCATAGCGAACGTATTACACATTTCTCGGTTCATTTTAGTGATGAAAATGGGGACAAAGGTGGAGACAAAGATATCCACTGTATGATCGAAGCACGTCCTTCTGGCTTAAAACCAGTTGCAGTGCACCATAAAGCAGGAAATATTGACGCTTCAATTCATGGCGCGATTGAAAAGCTAAAACGTAGCCTTGAACATACCTTTGAGAAAAAAGAACACCCGAGAGGTGGTCAACCAGAATTCATTGATGATGAAGTTTAAAAAACACTAAAAAGCCCTTCGGGGCTTTTTTTATGAAGATGTAAAAAGACCAATAAAAACTCTTCACAACTTTAGGTTTGCAATGCAATAGCGTTGACCTCTAAAATCTTCAGTAGAGATTAGGCATAATAGCGCTAATATATTTTTGAGAGATGGTCATGTTAACCACCCAACAGCAGGCTTTAATTAAAGCCATAGAAGAATTAGAACTCGCGCAAGTACAAAAATTACTTGCTGAGGGTCTTGATCCGAATTTCATTGATCCGGAACAAGGACCGCCAGTGTCCATTATTTGTGATGGAATTTTTAAATGGTGGGAAGACGTCTCTGAAGCGTATGAAGCGGGGACTCCATTATCACAAGAAGAAAAACAGCAAGCCCTGCAAGTTTATCTCGATATTCTTGAAGCCCTCATTCAGGCAAAGGCAAATGTTCATCTTTGGGATGCAGAAGAGTTTTATGGCCCACTATGGGATGCAGCAAGTTCGGCATGTGCACCAGCAGTTCAGCGCTTGCTAGATGAAAAAGTTGATCCAAACACACGTGATGAAGAAGGACTCACCATTTTATCTTCAATCAGTCAGTTGTTCTTTGATTGTGATTTTGATGAAATAGATTGGTCAGAAGCGCTTCAAGAAGAGCGTGAAACACTAGAGTTATTGCGCCGTCATGGAGCAAAAATGTCAAAAGAATTAACTACTTGATTGGATAATAGAATGAGAACATTTCAAATTTTAACTTTTGCTCTGACCGCTATTGCTGCAGGAAGTACTTTTGCCGCAGAGTTCTCGTTTGATCGTCCGGGTTCAGGCTTTGGAACAGGCATTACGCCAGTTGGTAAATTAGCATGGGAACAAGGTTTACCAAGTGCAACCTATACAGAGACAACTGTTGATGGCGTTAAAGAAAAAACAGTTACTGTAAATGAGGAGATGTTATTCCGTACAGGTTTAGCTGATGGTTTGGAATTGCAATTAGGCTGGCAAGGTCCGGCATGGACTCAAACTAAACGTGCTGGTAAAAAAACGGATAACTCAGGTTTTGGCGATGTAAGCATCGGCTTAAAAAAAGCGATTGATTTAAATGATGAAAATTTAACAATGGCTGTATTGGCTGAAGCTGTTATCGCAACAGGTAATGATGAGTTTACTGCCCATGACGATATATATAGTTTAAGTTCAGCAGTAGCTTATAAATATAATGATTTGTTGGATACTTCTATTACCATGCGTTATGAAGTACAAAACAGTAACTGGGCAGTGACTGCAATTCCAACCATCAATTATAAGATTGCGGGCAAACTTTCAGGATATTCTGAATTTGTTTATCGTAAAGCTGAAAGCCAAGACTACCAATATGGTTTAGGAACAGGTTTAGTTTACGCAGTAAATAACCGCACTCAACTTGATGCAAATATTGGTGTGGACTTAGAAGGTCAAGATAAGAGCTACAAAGGTGGCTTAGGCATGGCATTCTTATTCTGATCAGACTAACTTGAACTCATTATTATTGATGAAAAAGCTTATTTCTCAGGCAATTATTTATTTTCTAGTAGCCGCTACTTTTGTATTGAGTCAGTTTGTCTTTGCAGAAGATAAGTTATTGTCACCCGAACAGGCTTTTTCATTTTCGGTTGAATCGCCACAATCGCATACCGCAAAGTTATCGTGGCAGATTCAGCCGAATTATTATTTATATCAGCATAAATTTACCGTACAACAGGGCAATCAGTCTTTAACTTTAAATTTGCCTAAAGCAGTTTCTCAATATGATGAGAACTATGGCCAAAGCCAAGTTTATTACCATCAAGTCAACTTCCAGATTAAAACCAAGCCTTCAGAGCACTACACTGTAACTTGGCAAGGCTGTGCCAAAGACCGTATTTGTTATCCTCCACAAACTATTGAGTTTCAAACTGACGCAGATGGTCTGGTCGGTCTGCAAAATCAGGCTGGTGCAGCAACAAAACGCTTATTAGATTTGGCAAATACCCAAGCATCAAGCTCTACGGAGTCTTTAGAAAATCAGAGTTCAGCTACTCAAGCTGAAGGAGCTGCTCCAGAGATTGCCCAAGATCAGGTTTGGTCAGCTAAGTTAATTGAACACTCGCTTTGGTATGGTGTTTTATTATTTTTAGGTTTAGGCATGCTGCTTGCATTTACGCCATGTTCTTTACCAATGCTGCCGATTTTAACTTCATTAATTATCCGAGATCACAAAGGTTTAAAAGCTTGGACGATTGCACTTACTTTTGTGTGTAGTATGGCATTGGTCTATGCAGGTCTAGGCTTGATTGCTTCTTCAGCGGGTTTAAATTTCCAACGCTGGCTACAACAGCCTGCTACTCTTATTGCGTTTAGTTTGTTGTTTGTGGTTTTTGCGCTAAATCTGTTTGGGCTTTTTGAGCTTCGGTTACCGCAAACTTGGTTAAATCGCCTTGATCGTATTCAGTCCATGCAACAAGGTGGTACTTTAGTTGGCGCAGGCGTTATGGGGGTGGTTTCTGCGCTCTTGGTTGGCCCATGCATGACTGCGCCTTTGGCTGGAACTTTATTATTTATTTCTCAAACCCAGAACCAATGGCAAGGTGCTTTGCTTTTATTCTGTCTCGGTTTTGGCATGGGAATCCCTTTACTCATCGCGAGTGTTTTAGGTGCAAAGTTCTTACCTAAAGCGGGCGACTGGATGCATCAGATTAAAGTAATTTTTGCTTTTCTGATGTTGGGGTTAAGCCTTTATTTCATCCGTCCTTTATTACCAGATTGGGGGATGCAAGCACTTAGTTTTGTACTTGGGTTGGCTTTTATTATCTATGCGCTGTATCAGTTCTTTTGGAAAAAAGGACAGTTACAGTGGCTTTATGCGCTCCTACTTTTATTGGTAACGCCATTTGTGGTTTATAACCAGTATCAACATATTCAAAATCGTAGCTTACAAAATTCTGAGCATATGGCTGAGTGGCATGTGGCGACCACGGCAGCAGACTTTCAAAAGATTTTAGCAGCAGCTCCTGCTGATCGGGCTATTGTTGTTGATGTCTATGCTGATTGGTGCGTGGCTTGTCAGCCTATTGAACATCGTATTTTAAAAGCATCTGAGGTTCAGACGGCTCTTGCACCTTACTATCTTATTAAGCTTGACTTGAGCCATTATGACCAGTCACATGAAGCATTGCTCAAACAATGGAATATTCTTGGGCCTCCTACATATCTCTTTTTAAACAAGCAACAGCAAGAAATTCGTTCTTTACGTTTAACAGGCGCATTTAGTCAGCAAGAGCTTTTACAACAGCTGGGAAGCTTATCAAAAGCTAAAGATTCAAATTGATTTGATCTGAGGTAGTTGGTGAAAAGTGCGTACTTGATTACGCCCAGAGGCCTTTACCGCATAGAGGGCTTGATCGGCTTGTCTAATCACAAGATAGGGGTCATTTGCAAAAGCAGAACTGCTGATGCCAAAGCTGGCACTTACATGAATTTGGATATTTTGATTATTGAAGATAGTCAATTCTTGTAAAGCTTGCCGGCAACGTTCAGCAATTTTTTCTGCTTGAATAATATCGGTATGAGGAAGTAATAAAATAAATTCTTCTCCACCAAAACGTCCAATAATATCTTCATTACGTAAGTTTTCAGAAAGACACCGAGCAATTTCAATCAAAACCTGATCACCTTGGTGATGTCCGTATATATCATTAATTTTTTTAAAATGATCGATATCAAGAAGGATCACGGCATAATCAAATTGTTGCTCATGAAGTGCTTCAAGATGAGTGTTTAAGCTTCGTCTATTTAAGACATTAGTTAACGGGTCGATTTGGCTTAAACGTTGAATATAGGTTTCTCGTTGACGCCATTGGGTCAGCAATATTTCAAATAAAATAAAACACGCCACTAAAATAGGCATAATAAAAAACAGCATACTTCCTAGCCAAAATGGATTGGTTTGGGCATGACGCATCGCTGTAAAATTAAATAGGGGAGCATATGAAATAACTCCCGTCATACTTAAATATGTACATACCGCTAGAATAATAGTTGCAGGTATAAAAGCGCTATAAACAATTTTTCTTTCAAATAAAACCAAACCTACGCCAATAGTGCCTACGTAACCCACCATTGTGGCAGGGCTGATACTACCAATTAAATATCCATCGTGGCACAACATCAGCATAAAGGCTTGTACACTAATTAAAGGCACAATTTTTTGCGCCCAAGCTTGGTCTTTGTAGCGATAACAAGGAATAATGAGTACAGCTAATAAAAATAAGGTCAGTAAATTCAGCCAGATTTGTGATTCAACTAAAGATAGATTTGCCCATTGCCAAATACTAGGAGTAATTAAAATATAGCCTTTCCATAAAATCCAACTGAAATTCATTGCGCAGGCGAGGGTAAGCATTAGTGCGCTTTTTTGTAATGGGGTCCAGTTAATAATGTGATTGTGGTGGATGAAATCGAGAATCACCTGTTTTATTTTATTTATAGGACGAGTGATTAAACGAATTTTCATAATAATAAAGGAACTCCTAAATAGAGATGTCTCTTCGTCAGATCATCCTAAAGAGGGAGAGTTTGAAGGATTCATAACCTAAACATACCATGATTCATAAATTAAACCTCATGATTTGGATTGTGAAAAATATGAAGAAGTGACAAATTTTAAATTTGTCACTTCTTCATTTTGATTACGTCTTATCAAGTTCATGAGCAAACTCAGCAATATCCGCCATCGCCTGTTTTGCTTCTTCGAACCAAGCATTAAACATTTGGAAGTTATGCCACATGCCTGTGTAAAGTTTAAAATGTACTTTGACACCTGCTTCTTCAGCTTTCTCTCTAAAACGTTTGGCATCGTCTAATAAAATTTCTTTTGAACCGACCTGAACTAATGTTGGCGGTAAACCTTCTAAGTTATCGAAAATAGGTGAAACACGCGGGTCATCTGCCGCAATATGATTGCCAATATAATGTTGAATACCGATCTGAAGAGCTTCAAGAGAAAGCAAGGCATCATGTTTTTGGTTAAATCTTAAAGACTCACTGGTTAGGGTTAAATCTAGAAAAGGTGACATTAAAATCAGGCCACTTGGCATAAGTTCGGGTTGTTCTTTTAAACGTAAGCAAAGTGCCAAAGCCAAATTAGCTCCACAAGAGTCACCAGATAAAATAATATCTTTAGGTTGGATACCTTGAACTAATAATGATTGATAGACATCATATAAGGCCTCAGTCGCCTCAGGATATGGATGCTCCGGTGCAAGTGGATAGTCCACATGAATAATCTGCATTTGGGTACGAGCAGCCAAATCTGTCATGAACGCATGATGTGTTTTTAAATTTCCTAAAAAAAAGGCGCCGCCGTGAATATGAAAAATAAGCTGGGTCGCTGAATCTTGAGCTTTAATTTCTTCACCCTTAATGCCAGCAAGTCGGATTGGTCGAACGGTTACATTTTTTTGTTTTGGAAATGCTCGGCAAAGTTGTTCAAGCATAGGGCGCAGAGCAGTTGGAGGTAAATTCAACTGACTTGGTTTGCGAATTGCTGTTTTAAGAAATGTTTCTGTGAAATAATATTTTAAAACATTAGGTATATTCATATAGTATCCGCTTATGTTAATTACTTGTTTCCCTATAAATTTTATTTTTCAAGGTTACAAGGTTACACGAAACAGTCACATTCAAAAATTGCAATATCGTTGCGAGTTTTGAATACTGAAGTCTTGGAAGACCCAAGGATATTACAAAAATGAAAAAGATTGCTTTAGCTTTAGGACTTGTTGGTATGGCTGCATTTGCCAATGCGGCTGACCCACTAAACGGAACGGTATGGAAAACGATTGATGACCAAACCAATAAGCCCAAAGCCGTAGTAAAGTTTACGGAACAGAAGGATGGAACCTTAACTGCAACCATTCAAAACATTTTGACACCAGGTGAAGAAAACGTTTGTACAAAATGTGAAGGTCCGTATAAAAACAAACCGCTTAAAGGTGTGACCATTGTACATAATCTAAAAAATGTAGGTGGTAACAGTTATGAAAACGGTACAATTTTAGACCCGAAATCTGGCAAAACTTACAAATTAAAAGGTGAGTTGGCTGAGGGCGGTAAGAAACTTAAATTACGTGGTTATATTGGCGTTTCAGCATTGGGCCGTAACCAAACTTGGATTCGTGCGAACTAAAAGCTTAAATAAAAAAACGAGCCAGTGGGCTCGTTTTTTTATGCGCTTAAGTTTTGATAGGCCGTTTCGTCAAAGCCTACCAGAAACCCTTTAGGGGTTTGTAGAACTGGTCGCTTAATTAAGCTTGGCTGAGCAATTAGCGCCTCAATAAGATGATCTTCACTGCTTAAAGCACGCGTTTGTTCTTCTTCAGATAGTTTTTTCCACGTAGTACCTTTCTTGTTGAGCACCGTATCTTGTCCAATTTCTTTTAGCCAGATTTTTAGGGTATCAGCATCGATCCCTTGTTTTTTATAATCGTGAAATTCGTAGCTCAAACCTTTTGCTTGTAAAGCATCAAATGCTTTTTTCATCGAGTTACAGTTTTTAATACCATAAATTTTTAACATTTTATCGGACCATGTCAAAAAGAAAGAACATACAGCCTAACCCAAAATGCATTTGAGCACTACTTTATACAGATACTTTTAAAACAAATGAAAAATAATGATTAAAACAATAAAGAATGTCATGTTATTGTCATAAGACAAGGTAATAATGAGCTTAATAAGAATAAATTAAAAACTAAAAGAACGTAGCGCAAAAAATAAGAGATAGAAAAGAGAAAACCCGCATTTAATCATCCTGATCATGCGGGTCTCATTTCAACGTCCATTGTCACATCCTTGCAAATAAACTTATCTTAAGTTTATTTTATCTTCCTACGGCGTCCTATCCTTTTGCGTCATCCTGACTGCTTCCCTGTGCCGTGGGGCTATAATGCCGTTAAACATGTGTAAGAAAAATACTCAAAAGCGACATGTGTTGTAAGCAAAAACGACAATGTAAGTGAACATGTGTTCACTTATTCTTGAATTTTATAGTCGATAATAACTGGAGCATGGTCACTAAACCATTGATCTTTATAGACCCATGCATTTACAGTGCGCGCTTTCCAGTCTGGTGAACATGCGTGGTAGTCAATACGCCAACCTACATTTTTCGCACGCGCTTGTCCGCGATTTGACCACCATGAATACAATTCCGCTTCTGTTCTTACAACACGGAAGGTGTCTACATAGCCAAGTTCATCATAAATGTGGTCAAGCCAAGCACGCTCATGTGGTAAACAGCCAGACGACTTTTGGTTGCCAGACCAGTTTTTAATATCAATTCGTTTATGAACGATGTTGTAATCGCCACAAATAATGATGGACTTATTCTCATCACGCCATTGTTTCAAGATTTTGGCGTATTCACCTAAAAATAAATCTTTACGTGCTTGCGCTTCTTCACCACTTGAGCCTGAAGGTAAGTATAATGATGCAATATGTACGGGATGTGACAAACCTAAATCGAATTCGGCAGAAATGAAGCGGCCTTGACTATCGGCCAATTCAAACCCTAAACCATCTTTAATAGAGACAAAGGGTAAGCGGCTATAAATTGCAGTACCTGCGTAGCCTGCACGCTCTGCTGGAAAGAGATGGGTATGCCATCCCTCGGGTCTAAATTTCTCAGTCCATTGTTCATGGGTAATGCGGCTTTCCTGCATGCATACGACATCGGCATCTGATTGTTCTAACCATTCAAGTAAGCCTTTCGTCACTGAAGAACGTAAGCCATTTACGTTAATGGAAACGACTCGAAGAATTTTTACATCACTTGGATACTGATCCTTTGGTATCATGCGAAAATTTAACCTCAATTGTGAATTTGGAGCACCTCATGACAACGCCTGTGTCATTTCACCCGCAAGCATTTATCGAACTCGCATTATCACGCGGTGTGCTTAAATTTGGTGAGTTTACTTTAAAATCTGGACGCGTGAGTCCTTATTTTTTTAATGCAGGCCTACTCAACGATGGTGAAGCTTTATCTCTTTTAGCACAAGGCTATGCCGATAAATTAACACAATGTGAAAATGTTGATGTGATTTTTGGACCAGCTTACAAAGGTATTCCATTTGTAGCTGCGACTGCTGTTGCTTTATCGCAAACACATAACAAGAGCGTGCCATGGGGCTTTAACCGTAAAGAAGCAAAAGATCATGGTGAAGGCGGTGTTTTAGTCGGTGCTGCAGTTGAAGGTAAAAAAGTCTGGATCATTGATGACGTGATTACCGCAGGCACAGCGATTCGCGAAGTGGTAACGATTTTGAAAAATGCCGGTGCAACTATTGCGGGTGTGTTGGTTGCGCTAGATCGTCAAGAACGTGGGCAAGGTGAACTTTCTGCAATTCAAGAAGTTCAAAAAGAATTAGAAATCCCTGTGCACGCACTGATTACCATGAAAGATTTAATGGATTATTTAGATGGAAAAGACGAAAAAGAAGCTTTAGCCGATATGCGAGCGTATCGTGAAAAGTACGGAATTTAATTTTTAACAATTTAAAAGGAAGCACAAAGCTTCCTTTTTCATTATTAATTTTTCTTAAAGGATATATAAAAAATAGAGTTAAAAATTATATAAAATATTCTTTCTTATTGTAAATATTATAAATTACTAAATAATACTTTGATTTTTTTACTAAATAATATTTTTTATTTTTATTTTTGGTTTTGTTTTTATTTTAAAATTCATGTGAAATCAATAATTATATTTAAAACTTAAAATACTCTTTAGAAACTATATTTTTTTCTTTTTGATAAAATATATTAAATTGCTGATGAATAATAAATTTAATAATTTTTAATTTTAAAAATTTTACCTAAGTTATTGATCTTGACGAATGCTAGAAATGAGCTCATTTATAGATAAAAGCGTTAAAAGATGTAAGAAATTTTCCAGTTTTTCATTTCATAAGGATAAGAGGTGGAAACATGGCAGTTTTTGGATATTCATCAGCAACTTCCGTCTTACCTGGAAGTTCAATCAGTTTTTATCTCAGTACTGATGTACCTGGGGTAATGAATTTAACCATAGAGCGTATAGGAACAACCTCAGTATCATCAACAATTACTACAACTCTTTTTACCCGATCACTTCCGACTACCAACCCATGGGAAGGATTTGGTTGGCCAGTTTCAACAACATTTAATATCCCTTCAAATTGGCCTTCTGGGTTATACAGACTTGCCTATATGTCTCAAGATGTGCTTACTTTTGTGATTCGGCCAGTCATTCCGGCGGCCGTTTCTAAGGTGCTTTTACAAGTCTCTTTTCTGACACCGACCGCCTATAATGCGGCAGGTGGCAAAAGTTTATATGATTTTAATAGTGTGGGAGGAGCTCGTGCGAATAAAGTTTCATTTAATCGATCTGGTGGTACACCAGCAAGTAATGGGCCTGAGTCTATTCTCATTCACTGGCTTGAAACTGAAGGAATAGCAATTGAATATTGCTCAAGTGTGGACCTCCATAGTATTTCAAATCTACTCACGAACTATGAGTGTTTGATCATTGCAGGACATGATGAGTACTGGACAAGAGCAATGCGAGACCAAACGGAGCAGTTTATTGCTAACGGTGGTAACCTGATCATACTTTCTGGTAACACATGCTACCGAGCTGTAAGGTTAGAACAAGGGAACCGCATGGTTGTTTTTTATAAATTTGCTGGTAGTGACCCGAATCAAAATGCTTATGATACGACTGTAGCATGGGCAGAGCCACCATTGAACCGACCCCAGAATTCATTTCTTGGGACTGGTTTCACTGAAGGTGCTTATGGTGGAACAGCGACAGCATATACAATCCGGTTTCCAGAACATTGGGTGTTCAACGGAGTTTTATCCACAACTACAACATCAGCTTTTATGACCTATGAGACTGATGCTGCAGCTTATGTAGATGAGGAGGAGGGTTACCCACGTGTTACTGGAGATGAAAATACACCACTGACTATGACTGTGCTTGCCTCAGCAGAGCTTGGTTCATGGACTGGTAAACCAGGGCGCGCGACAATGGGTATATTTTCTCATAACGGTACAGTTTTTAATGCTGCAACAACGGACTGGATATATGTTTTGGGTAGTGATGCCGTTGTGACTACTATCACACGTAATGTATTTTCCCGTCTTAAACAGCGTATAACATGGGATTGGGAGAATATTGGATATGCAAATGATTGCTGTGCGCTCACCGCATTGCAAGGCAAAATTTTCATGGCAACAACACAAAATAGACTTTTACAGCGGTACCCTATTGGTGCAGATGTAGCTTGGCGTGATGTTAGTCATGCGTATAATGTCGTTGCAATGACAGCTCTTGGAGATACACTTTATTGTGTTACATCCGATAATCAACTTTGGTGGAAGCCTGCTTCAGAGGGGGGGCAGCCTTGGGCTTCAATGGGGACTGGCCCGACTGGTGGAACCAAGGCGTTAGCTGCTACGGGCGGAATGCTTTATGCAGTTGATAGTCTGGGAGCATTATGGAGGGCGCCAGCAACGAGAACAACTCCGTCATGGGTAGCAATGACGACATTCACGCAGGATGCTACTGTTAATGCAATGGCTGCTTATGGAGATATTCTCTTCGCTTCAACTACAGATAATCGCTTGTTACGTTCAAACAATGACTTTATTTGTGAAAGTAGTGCATGGGCCTATATCCATCACTGTAACTATTCTGCTGGTCTGGCAGTAGTTGAATCAATCCTCTTTGTTGCTACAACCCAAAATCTTCTTTGGAAAATTGACCTTTATGGACTCCGTCAGCCTTAAGATTCTAAAATGTATACTATCTAATAAAAAGGCATACCTCTAAAATAGGTATGCCTTTTTAATACTTACTTAAAATTGATAATTCAAACGCAATAACACATTACGTGGTGTGCCTGGCATGCTGTCCGAACGCCAGTACTCTTTATTGGTTAGGTTATTTACCGCAAGTGTGACATTCCAAGGGTCGGCACTGTAGCCAATTGCTGCATCGACACGATTGAAGCCTTCCATTTTTACTTGATTATTAATATTTGGATAATAAGAACCCACATAGGTCACGCCCACTTCGGTATACCACTGCTCGGTTGGTAAATAACGAACAAATAAATTACCTGTGTTCTTAGATGTGTTGGCTAAATAATTGCCTTCACGTTCAGGATTTTGCTTGTCTTCTTTAACTTTGGCATCGGTATAGCCATACCCACCGCGAACAAAGACATTATCAAGTACACGGCCAATAAAACTAAATTCGAGACCACGAGATTGATGTTGACCAGCAGTTGCCCATACCTCTGGTTCACTGTCAGGATTCGGTTTATAACGAATATTATTTTTACGAATATCAAAGACAGAAAATTGAGTATTTAAACGATTATCGAACCATTCACTTTTTACCCCAACTTCATATTGCTCGTTATATTGAGGCTCTTTATCCATTTTCGCGACATCGGTACTTCCAGTAACATGGTTGACACCCATTTGTCCACCAAATGGTGCGAAGCTTTTAGAGTAAGACGTATAAAAGCTATGTTCAGGAACTGGTTGCCATACCAAGCCAACATTTGGGCTAAAAGTACTGTCTTTTACATTACGATGTTCATTCTTAATTTTGTTAGTGGTTGAAAAATCGAAGTAATCGTAGCGGAGTCCCATCATAAGTTTAAGTTGGTCATTTAGACCAATTAAATCTTGAATAAATACGCCGTAAGTTGTGCCTTCATTATAGTTATGCTGACTAATCTTTAATGGGCCATTGCCACGACTGTACTCTCGTTCACCAGTGATTGGATTAACGTAACCATAAATGGCCGATCCATTTTGAGTTTTATTGGCTAGACGTGGTTCTCGTTGTTCATAAGTCCAGTCTGTACCGACCATAATTTGGTGTTCAAGCTGGCCTGTCTTGAACTTTCCTTTAATATCAAATGTATTGGTTGTGGTCTTGTTGCTGGTTTGTTGCCAGTAGTAAATTTGATCGATGTAACCTTTTTTTGTACAAGCCTCATTCTTTGAGTTTTTTCCATTTAAACCACAATAATTTCCAAAGTAAAAGTGGTCAAAGTTCTGTTCTGCTTGTCGGTAGCTTGCTGCCCAGTGGAAGTTCCAATCAGGCGCATATTCATAATTCACATCGGTATGAACGACTTGCAAAATATCATCAACATAATCGCCGTCTTGGGCAAATCCCATTTTAATTGAAGTTCCCGCAGGCAAGTTGTCACGTGTTGGCCCACGGTCAGGTACACGATTTAATTTGTCATAGGTATATTGTGTGGTCCAAGTCAGCTTTCCATCGTCATTCTTATAGGTAAAGCTTGGAGAAAACATCTCAATCTTATTTTCAATACCAGAGCGGAAGCTGCCTGCCTCGCCATATTCTCCAGTCAAACGCACTGCTAAATTGTCATTAAGTACTTGGTTGATGTCAGCGGTTGTTCCGTAGTTATCGTATGAACCCGCATATGCGCCAACTGAACTTTTAGAGTCAAAATTGGCGAATTTACTCACCATATTCACAACCCCGCCGCCAGCACTACGGCCATATAAAACCGAAGCGGGGCCTTTTAAAATTTCTATACGTTCGATATTGGCTGTACTGCGGCGTACTTGCCCGCTTTCACGTATGCCATCACGGTAAATATCACCTGTATCAGCACCAAAACCACGAATCGTGATCCCATCACCACGCATATCGTAACTGGTTGATACACCTGGTGTACCTTGCAGCATGACGCTTAAATCATTCGATCCATAAATTTTATATTTCTGAACATCAATGGTATCAACGGTTTGAGGGATATCTTTTTTATCTAAACCATTACGAGTGACATTGGCTTTGTCATAATCGATATAGCTTTTAATCGGGTCGAGCTCACTCATGGCCTCGATTCTTATAGTTGGCATGGTGGCTGCGGCTTTTGATGAGGAGTCAATCAATTCCTCGGCGTTAGCACCTTGAATATTTAAAATCATTAAACTGAGTAAGCTGAGCGGGAATGAACCCTTAATTTGGGGAGATGATATAGAAATTCTTAACATAAAAATAAAATCAATTAACAAAAATAAAAGTATAAATGATAATTATAATCATTTAATTATTTAGACTAAAAGAACTATTAACTTAAAAAATGGCATATTTATTTTTTATTAACTGATTTTTAGGAAGTTAATTAGCAAATTAAAGGACTTGTTGGGTTGACTCATTAGTTTTTCTTGTTAATTAGGTTTTAGAGGGGCTTTTTATTGATAAAAATGCCCCTCTAAAATCACGCATTATTTTTGAGAACATCTAAAATATCCATTTCTGGATCATAATTTTCATCAATTGTTTTGCAAATCGCTTGGCCTACAATAACTTGAGAGCCATTAAAAGTCATGGTAGGTGCTTCATAGAGCTCCCAACCATGATTAAGTGCTTTAGTCACTCGTGCACAAAAAGCAGAGTCATCAGGTCCAGTTAAATAGCGATAAAGTTTCATCTTTAGCCTTTAAAAATAATATTTTATGATCATAGTTTAACTGAATTTACCTTAATTCAAGATAAAGAAATAACCGATAAGGTTTTACTAAAATTAAGAAAAACGAGTGAAAAATCTCAGCTATACTCATGCTAATTTAAATTTTAAGAAGAGCTTGAGCATGCGTGTACTTGTCGTCATGGATCCGATTGAAACCGTAAATCTGAAAAAGGATTCAACCATGGCAATGTTGTGGGCGGCGAGCCGTCGTGGACATGAGTTAGGTTATGCATTACAACAAGATTTATATATCGATCAAGGTAAGGCTTACGGTCTCATCTCTCCGTTAAAAGTTTTCGAAGATTACAACCATTATTATGAGTTAGGCGAAAAGAAAAAAGAATCAATAGCGGCTTATGATGTTGTCCTCATGCGTAAAGACCCGCCTTTTGACATGAACTTTGTCTACACAACTTACGTGCTTGAACAAGCTGAGCGTGAAGGTTCATGGATTATTAATAAGCCCCAATCACTACGTGATTGCAATGAAAAATTGTTTGCTACGCAATTTCCTGAATTACAGGTGCCGACACTAGTAACATCGCAGCAGAGCTTGATTCGCGAATTTATTACCGAGCACGGTGATGTGATCGTTAAGCCACTTGATGGTATGGGTGGTATGGGTATTTTCCGTTTATACCAAGACGGTGTAAATATTGGTTCTACCTTAGAAATGCTTACAGAATTAGGCACTCGCCCAATTATGGCTCAGCGTTATATTCCTGAAATTGTAGAAGGGGATAAACGAATTTTAATGGTAAATGGTGAGCCTATTCCTTACTGTCTGGCACGTATTCCGCAAAATGGTGAAGTGCGCGGGAATTTGGCAGCTGGGGGCTTAGGTCAAGCGCGTCCACTCACAGAAAATGACAAACTCATTGCTGCTAAAGTTGGTCCTTTCTTACGTGAAAAAGGTTTGGTATTTGTAGGTCTTGATGTAATTGGTAATTATGTCACTGAAATTAATGTGACAAGTCCAACCTGTATTCGTGAAATTGATGCGCAATTTGGTACATCAATTGCCGATGACCTATTTGATGTATTAGAAGCCGGTCGTCCAGCATAATGGTCTAGTTCGGGTGGTTTTCTAAGCTTATTATTGGAAATCACCCGAAAATATATGAATTAATAAAATCACAATATGAAATACGCTAGCGCTTTGTAGGCATATTTTCAAAAAAGCACATCTTTCTGTTATAAACGAGTGAAATTCGCTTTTCGTTAATGAAGCTTTAGGATTAAAATAAACGGCTACAAAAATAGATGACAATTTCCATTGTTTTTTGAGTTGAAGAATTAGACCGTGACCGATTCACAGCAAAGCAAACCTAAACATGTCATGATGATGGCTGCCGGTACTGGTGGACATGTTTTTCCAGCCCTCGCCGTAGCCAAACAACTTCAACAACAAGGTTGTCAAGTTTCATGGTTAGCCACGCCAACAGGTATGGAAAATCGTTTATTAAAAGATCAAAATATTCCAATTTATCAAATTGATATTCAAGGTGTGCGTGGAAACGGAGTGATCCGTAAACTTGCTGCACCTTTTAAAATTTTAAAAGCAACTTTTAGTGCAATGCGCTATATGAGACAGCTTAAAGTGGATGCTGTTGCAGGCTTTGGGGGATATGTGGCAGGCCCGGGTGGGCTAGCAGCGCGTTTATTAGGTATTCCTGTTCTCATCCATGAGCAAAATGCGGTTGCAGGATTTACCAATGCACAGTTATCCCGTGTTGCTAAAGTGGTATGTGAAGCGTTTCCAAATACATTTCCTGCTAGCGAAAAAGTAGTGACAACCGGCAATCCGGTACGTCGTGAAATCACTGATATCTTAAGTCCAAAGTGGCGCTATGATGAACGCGAGCAAGCGGGTAAGCCGTTAAATATTTTAATTGTGGGCGGCTCTTTAGGTGCAAAAGCACTGAATGAACGCTTACCTCCGACATTAAAACAACTTGAAGTTCCACTGAATATTTTCCATCAATGTGGTCAGCAACAGGTTGAAGCAACTCAAGCTTTGTACGCAGACGCACCAGCAAATTTGACCGTACAGGTTTTGCCGTTTATTGAAGATATGGCGAAAGCTTATAGCGAAGCAGACCTGATTATTTGCCGTGCTGGTGCTTTAACTGTGACAGAAGTAGCAACAGCTGGTGTTGCAGCAGTTTTTGTACCGCTTCCTATTGCGGTGGATGACCACCAAACTGCAAATGCCAAATTTCTGGCCGATGTCGGTGCTGCAAAAATTTGCCAGCAATCGACTATGACACCAGAAGTTTTAAATCAATTGTTTACTACGCTGATGAATCGCCAATTACTTACAGAAATGGCAGTGAAAGCGCGTCAACATGCCCAACCAAATGCAACTCAGCATGTGGTTGATCTTATCCAAAAAATGTAATCGGATTTACTATGTCTCCAACAACAGCTGCGAACCAAGCAAAAAAACTGATTAAAGTGCCTGAAATGCGCCGTATCAAACACATTCATTTTGTGGGAATTGGCGGTGCAGGTATGTGTGGTATTGCTGAGGTGTTAGCTAACCAAGGATATAAAATTTCCGGTTCAGATATTAAGGCATCAAAAACCACACAACAATTAGAAGAAAATGGCATTAAGGTCTATATCGGACACGAAGCAGAAAATATTAAAAATGCAAATGTGCTTGTCGTGTCAACAGCAATTGACCCGGAAAATCCGGAAGTTAAAGCTGCCATTGAACAACGTATTCCGATTGTACGTCGTGCAGAAATGCTCGGTGAACTTATGCGTTACCGTCATGGTATTGCTGTGGCAGGTACACATGGTAAAACTACAACCACCAGTTTATTAACAACAATGTTAGCGGAAGAAAACCTCGACCCAACTTATGTTATTGGCGGCTTACTTAACAGTACAGGCGTAAATGCAGCGCTTGGTGAAAGCCGCTTTATTGTTGCTGAAGCTGACGAATCGGACGCATCTTTCCTTTATTTACAGCCAATGGCAGCGATTGTAACCAATATCGATGCTGACCATATGGATACCTATGAAGGCAGTTTCGATAAATTAAAAGATACCTTCGTACAGTTCCTTCATAACTTACCATTCTACGGCTTGGCTGTGGTTTGTGGCGATGATGCGAACATCCGCGAGATTTTGCCACGTGTAGGCCGTCCGGTTATTACTTATGGTTTTAATGAAGATAATGACATCCGTGCTATCGATGTAGAGCAAGATGGTATGCGTTCGCACTTTACGGTATTACGTAAAGGACGTGAGCCGTTACGTCTAACTATTAATCAACCGGGTTTACATAACGTTTTAAATGCTTTGGCTGCAATTGGTGTTGCAACTGATGAAGGCGTTTCAGATGAAGCAATTAGCCGTGCATTAAAAGGTTTTAGTGGTGTTGGACGTCGCTTCCAAGTACAAGGTGAATTTGAACTTGGTGAAGGGAATGTAAAATTAGTCGATGACTATGGACACCATCCTAAAGAAGTGGAAGCTACGATTAAAGCTGCTCGTCAGAGCCATCCTGATCGTCGTTTAGTTATGCTTTTCCAACCACACCGTTACTCTCGTACACGTGATTGTTTTGATGACTTTATTGAGGTTTTATCTCAAGTCGACCAATTATTATTACTAGAAGTTTATCCGGCTGGGGAAAAACCAATTGTTGGCGCAGATAGCCGTACTTTGGCGCGTAGTATTCGCTTGCGTGGTCAGGTTGAACCGATTTTGATTGATCCGGTTGAAGGTAATTTGCAAAACATCATGCAAAATGTGTTACAACCAAATGACTTGTTATTAACGCAAGGTGCAGGTAACGTGGGAGCAATTTCAGTAGAACTTGCACAGCACCATTTGTATGTGAAATAAACAAAAAGTATTGAATTATCGGGTTAAGGATTTAAACGTGTCAAATGCTACAAAATTCGGCAAAGTTGCCGTGTTACTTGGTGGGAAATCGGCTGAGCGTGCTGTGTCTTTAGATAGTGGTCAGGCAGTTTTGGACGCTTTGTTACGTTCAGGTGTTCAGGCTGAGGCATTTGATCCGCAAGACCGTAGCGTGACTGAACTTGTAAACTATGACCGTGCATTTATTGTATTGCATGGTCGTGGTGGCGAAGACGGTCAAATCCAAGGTGTGCTTGAGTGGTTGAACATCCCTTATACAGGAACGGGTGTACAAGGTTCTGCCATTGGTATGGATAAAGTCAAAACCAAGCAAATCTGGCAAGGTAGTGATTTACCAACCGCACCGTATCGCATTATTACTAAAGAAACTGACTTGGATTCAGTGATTGCTGAATTGGGGCTGCCTGTCATTATCAAGCCTGTACATGAAGGTTCAAGTGTAGGCATGAGTAAAGTTGAGAAAGCTGAAGATTTTGCGGCAGCAATTGAAAAGGCAACTCAGCATGATGCTGTAGTTATGGCAGAAAAATGGATTACAGGACGCGAATTTACGATTTCATTCTTAAATGGTCAGCCTTTACCAGTTATTCGTTTGCAGCCACCAGCAGATGTTGCTTTCTATGACTACGAAGCAAAATATCAACGTAATGATGTTGAGTATGGCATTCCTTGTGGTCTTAGCGAAACTGAAGAGAAAAAACTACAAGCTCTATGTTTACGCGCTTTCCAGGCCGTAGGTGCAGAAGGCTGGGGACGTATTGATGCAATGCAGGATGAGCAAGGTAACTTCTGGCTTTTAGAAGTAAATACTGTGCCAGGCATGACCAGTCATTCGCTTGTACCAAAGGCTGCTAAAGCAGTAGGTTATAGCTTTGATGAATTGTGTGTTGCAATTCTTGAGCAAACATTGGAAGGTACGGCTTAAATATGGCACAACTTCCGGCATCCATGCGCCGTAAACGTGCGGCAATTACCTCCATTCATGAAAAACCGCCTACGCGCAAGCAAAAACTTGCCAATGCCGGCGGATGGGTGTTGCTGGTTATTGCCTTTTTAGTCTTGGCGGTCGGAATTTACGGACTATATAAAGTTATTACTGATGCAACTGTTGCAAAACTTGAAGTTGTAGGTTCAACAACTCCAGTTGAGACTCAGCAAGTGATGCGATATGTGCAGCCGATTGTAAAAGATAACTACTTTACATCTGATTTAGAGCAGATTCGTGATAAAGCATTAGAAATTTCATGGGTAGACCGAGTCGTCGTATCTCGTGCTTGGCCCAATGGTATTCGCGTTCGTGTTATGCCTCGACATGCTATCGCCCGTTGGGGAACAGGTCGCTTATTGAGCGATGGTGGCGATGTATTTAGTGAAGCAGAGCCGAGACTTCATCCTGAGCTTCCGTTACTACACGGGCCGGTAAGTCAGTCTAAAATGATGATGCGACGCTATAATGAAATTAATCAGTTATTCCATCCTGTTAATTTGCGTTTAAAAGAGTTATATCTAACAGAGCGAATGACTTGGTTTATGCAGTTTGACTCTGGTTTACGAATTATTGTTGACCAAGATCAAACAATGAATAAATTGCAACGTTTAAGTCATTTGGCACAATCTGACCTAAAACCTGTGTGGACGAAAATCTCAGCCATTGATTTGCGATATCGTAATGGATTATCTATTCAATGGAAGAATGCAACCCCACCTAAAATCGTGAATGGTCAGTTTGTTGTAACGAGTGATGACACAAGCATTGCAGGTGGTACAAAAGCAAAGCCATAATACGTGGCTTTAAAATAGGCAATTTGCCTGGTATTAGACAACAAAGAAATGGTATGAGTGATGAGTGAAGCTGTTCCCTCAGTTGTTGCGATTGACATTGGGACGCATAAAGTTTCAGTTTTGATTGGAAAAATTCATGCGCCGGATAACATTCAGGTTATCGGTATGGCAACTGCTCGCAATCGAGGCATGAACAAAGGAAAAATTGTAAGTCTCGATAAAGTCATTGCTGCGATTAAAAACGCTGTTGCTGAAGCGGAAAATATGGCCGAATGTCGCATTCATAGTGCGTGGGTATCTATTCCGAGTACCGAGCTACAAAGTTTCTATGCTTCTGGACGCACACCTGTTGCTAACCCGGCACATGTGATTACAACCAATGAAGTTGTACGTGCATTAGAGTTGGCAAAAGCAAGCCATGTGACTTCTGACTATTATCTAGCGAGTGCGGTCCCATTAGGATTTGAATTAGGCGACTCATCTGAATGGGTTCAAAACCCAATCAATATGACCGCTCACAGCATGACTGGTCATTATCAGCTTATGATGATGCCGATTGCCACTATGCAAAACCTTGATCGTGCGATGAAAGGCGCGAACATTGGAGTTGAGAAAATGGTGGTTTCTTGCTTGGCTACGGCTGAGGCAAGTTTGCTTAAAGATGAAAAAGAATATGGTGTCTGTCTTGTCGATATTGGTGCAGGTATTACCAATCTGGCAGTTTATTTAGATGGCCGTTTGGCTTTAGCACGCACCTTACAGCGTGGTGGTGAGC
Organism: Acinetobacter sp. FDAARGOS_559; assembly: GCF_003940475.1. Taxonomy (NCBI): domain Bacteria; kingdom Pseudomonadati; phylum Pseudomonadota; class Gammaproteobacteria; order Moraxellales; family Moraxellaceae; genus Acinetobacter; species Acinetobacter sp. FDAARGOS_559. The sequence goes on along the minus strand of NZ_RKJG01000005.1, from coordinate 2,158,223 downwards.
ATGTGACACGTGATATTGCTGCCGTGTTACAAACAACCACTGAAGAAGCTGAACGTATTAAGATTCTGCATGGCTGCGTTGATCTAAGTGCTGTTAAGCCTGACCATATGATTCAAGTACAGGGTATTGATGGTCCGCAAACGATTAGCCGAATTGAGTTAGCGGAAATTATTATTGCTCGTTATGAAGAGATTTTCAGCCAGATTCGCGAAGAACTCGAACAAAGCGGTGCAATCCATGGTCTATATCATGGTGTTGTATTGACTGGTGATGCTTGCCAGATTGAAGGTATGGTAAGTTTGGCGCGTCGTATGTTAGGTGTGTCTGCCCATCTAGGTAATCCGCCATTACAGGTGTATGCTGATGATCAGCATCAAGCTGCATTACGCCGCTCAATGTATGCAACAGCAGCTGGTTTACTTATGTTTAGCCAAAGTGAATTACAAGAAGCTGTTGAGGAGCCTGAAGAGGGAAATGACCGTTCGGTATGGGAACGAATGGTGAATGGCTGGAATGCTTTTAATAGCAAACTTAAAGCCATTTTTTAGGATGTATGTATTTATTGGTAGAATTGTTAGGAAGTTGTAAGAGAAAACCACTGTACTTGACAAGGTTGGTATTGCACAGCATTCTTAAAATTAGTTATTTTTGAAAATCAAGGCAGTATACGGGCTGAAGTGACTGCCATAATGTATTAGGAACCCTAAAGGTCATGGCCTCATTTGAATTTATAGAAGATGAACTAAACGATGGCAACGGTCAAGCCCGTTTCACTGTATTTGGTGTAGGTGGCGGTGGCGGTAATGCCGTTCAGCACATGGTACAGTCTGATATTCAGGGTGTTAAATTCGTTTGTGCTAATACAGATAAACAAGCACTTGACTGTATGAATGCCCCTTTCAAAATTCAGTTAGGTGAGCAAAGTACACGCGGTCTAGGTGCAGGTGCTAACCCTGAAGTAGGCCAGGTAGCAGCAGAAGAAAGCCGTGAAATTATTCGTCAGCACCTTGAAGGGACTGACATGGTGTTTGTAACCGCTGGTATGGGTGGTGGTACAGGTACTGGTGCAGCTCCGGTTGTTGCCGAAGTTGCTAAAGAAATGGGGATTTTGACTGTTGGTGTTGTAACAACTCCATTTAACTTTGAAGGCCGTCGTCGTCAAAAGTCTGCTGAGCGTGGTATTGAAGCGCTGGAAGCTCATGTTGATTCATTGATTATTATTCCTAACCAACGTTTATTAAGCGTTTATGGTGATATTTCAATGAAAGATGCCTATAAAAAGGCAGATGACGTATTGTTAAACGCTGTACGCAGTATTTTTGACCTTGTAGTTAACCGTGGTCATATTAACCTTGACTTCGCGGACTTGAAAACTGCAATGAGTACTCGTGGTTACGCAATGATGGGTGCTGGTTTGGGCCGTGGTGAAGACCGTGCGCGTCAAGCAGCTGAACAAGCTATCCGTAGCCCATTACTTGATAATGTGAATATTATTAATGCGAAAGGCGTGTTAATTAACATTACTGGTGGCGATGACATCACATTGCGTGAAACAGAAATCATTACTGACGTTGTTAACCAGATTGTTGACCTCGATGAAGGTGAAATCTTCTACGGTACAGTATTTGACCCAGACGCACGTGATGAATTACGCGTAACTGTGATTGCAACTGGTTTAACACGTAATGCAGCTGATGCAGAGCCAAGAAAGCGTAATACAGTTAGCCATACATCAACTCAATCTGCACAATCTGTAGATGAAGATGACGTTCCTGCAATTAATAAACGCCAAAATGCTGAAAATGACGTGAATAATGCGCCAAGTTCAACACCGCGTTCTTCGCCAATGAGTATTCAAGATTACTTGAAAAATCAGCAACGTAAGTAATTTAGCGTACAATCTATTGAAAGGCAGTGTATAAACACTGCCTTTTTTTATTTTTGATCAATGACTAAATATGCTAACGTATAGCGGTTTTAAAAAAGAAGTTACAAAGCATGGTGAAACAGCGTACTCTCAATCGTGTGGTAAAAGCGAGTGGAATAGGTCTTCATAGCGGTCAAAAAGTGATGATCAATTTCATTCCACATACCGTGGATGGAGGTATTGTATTTCGCCGTATCGATTTGGATCCACCTGTCGATATTCCTGCTAATGCATTGCTGATTCAAGAAGCATTTATGTGTTCAAATCTTGTCACTGGCGATATTAAAGTCGGGACAATCGAACATGTGATGAGTGCGATTGCTGGTTTAGGAATCGATAACTTAATTGTGGAAGTGTCCGCATCCGAAGTTCCAATTATGGATGGTAGTGCTGGTCCATTTATTTATTTGCTCATGCAAGGTGGCTTGCGTGAACAAGATGCTCCTAAGAAATTTATAAAAATATTAAAGCCAGTTGAGGCTTTAATTGATGATAAAAAAGCAATATTCAGCCCGCATAATGGCTTTCAGCTTAACTTTACGATTGATTTTGATCATCCTGCATTTGCCAAAGAATATCAGTCTGCAACCATCGATTTTTCTACTGAAACGTTTGTGTATGAAGTCAGTGAGGCACGAACTTTTGGTTTTATGAAAGACTTGGATTACCTCAAAGCAAATAATTTAGCTTTAGGAGCAAGTCTAGATAATGCAATTGGCGTAGATGATACGGGTGTGGTTAACGAAGAAGGTTTACGATTTGCCGATGAGTTTGTTCGTCACAAAATTTTAGATGCAGTTGGTGATTTGTATTTACTTGGTCATCAAATTATTGCCAAGTTTGATGGCTATAAATCAGGACATGCCTTAAATAATCAGCTATTACGCAATGTTCAAAGCGATCCGAGTAATTATGAAATTGTAACATTTGATGACGAGAAAGACTGTCCAATTCCATACGTGAGTGTGACATAAGTCATTGTCTTTATTTGGCTATGTTATAATGTAACATTAATAAGTGTGATTTTTATCACATATTAAGAACAATTCTAATTAAGAAATAGAAAGCTCATCATTTTTTATTGCTTGCCAAACGTAGTAAAGCTTGGCTAAGCTTAGGGTCGCTCACGAAGTCGGCAGCACTACGTAACATTTCTTGTGTTTCCGGGGGGATGGATTTAGAAGGCTCAGATGAGGTCGTTACAGGAATAGTTTTATTTCTTAAGCGAACTTGAATTCTTTGTAGGTCTTTTAATCCTTCAAGTTGAGATAATTTAGATACATATTGGCTCTGTAAATAGCTGAGTTGACTAATCATTGCCTGATTTTCACCAGTAATAATTAAAGAGCCATTTTGATAACACACGACTTGCCATTGTTCCGGTTGGGGCAATAAGGGTTGGATTATTTTCGTAAGTCTTTGCCATTGCGCGACTTGCGTTGTTAGAAACGTAAGGTTTCCGGTTTTTATGTGTTTTCCGGTTTGTTGAAAAACGTTATCGGGTTTAGACATTGATCATTCTCAAATGGTTTCTTGTCCTAATCTTAAGCGTTCATTTCAACCGATATCAAGGAAGAGATCATAAGGAACTTGAGTAAGAACAGTTTCAAGAGGTTTTTATGCACACGCGTCGTATTTTATTAGCGTTTTCACTTGCCGCTTCGGCAGCATCGGTTGCTTTTGCAGATTATCAAAATATTAACCAATCTACTGATTCAGATCGATTGGAACAGTTATCAAAAACACTATCTCAAGGCTCATATACTCATCCTGATGATTTAGATCTTCCGGCGAGTGCAAAAGTTTCAGTGACTTTACGTGAGAAAACAGTTGAACTCAACAATGATTCACTGGCAAAGAAATACGGCACTACGACAGCTAAAAACTCATTTAAAACCTCTTCTTCAAATCCTTATTCTTGGTTAGTTTCTCATCCTCTTCCTGATACAGTACGTGTTTCTTCTAACTTTGGTGGTCGTACCATGGGTGGTCGTGCAGAGCATCACGGTGGTTTAGATATGGCTGCACCAAGTGGTACGCCAATCTATGCGACTGGCCCGGGTATTGTGACTAAATCAGGCTGGGGCACAGGTTATGGCCAATATGTTGAAATTAACCATGGTAATGGTTATTTAACACGTTACGCGCATGCTTCACGCTTAATGGTTCGAGTAGGTGATCAGGTTTCTGCTGGTGACCATATTGCTAATGTTGGTTGTACAGGCCGCTGTACTGGTCCACATTTACATTACGAAGTAGTTAAAGATGGTCAACGTAAGAATCCATCAACTTACTTAGCAATGTTGCCTTAATTGCATTGCCTCCAAGGTCAAGGTTATTAAATTTATGAATTTGAAATTAACTTAAACCTTTTTTAACGTAATGATTGTATAAAAAAACGCCTTTATTGGCGTTTTTTTGTTATTTTGTTTACTGCTCGGTCAATGACTATTCATTCAGAAAATAATAGGCCCCCCCCACATTCACCCGTGGCAATAACTTGAAAGGGGTAAAACGTGGTAAAAATACAAAGTAGATTAGAGAACAAGGAACAGGTGAATTATGGCGTTTTACGGTGACTCCGACGCACAAGAAACCCAAGAATGGCAAGATGCATTCGATTCAGTTTTACAACACATGGGAACTGAGCGAGCAGCATTCTTGTTGGAAAAACTTTACCAACAAGCAATTGCTAAGCATGTTCCAATTCAACGTCTCAATACACCTTACTTAAATACAATTTCTGTTGAAGAGCAACCTGCAATGCCAGGCGACCAAGATATGGAACGCCGTATTCGTGCATTGATTCGTTGGAATGCCTTAGCAATGGTACTTCGCGCGAATAAAACAGGTGATGATTTAGGTGGTCACTTGGCGAGCTTCGCATCAAGTGCAACATTATATGACGTAGGTTTTAACCATTTCTTCCGCGCTAACAGTGATAACTTTGGCGGAGATATGATTTATTACCAAGGACACTGTGCTCCTGGTATTTATGCACGTTCATTCCTTGAAGGACGTTTAACTGAAGAACAGTTAAGTAACTTCCGCCGTGAAGTTGGCGGTAACGGTTTACCAAGCTATCCACATCCATATTTAATGCCTGACTATTGGCAATTCCCAACTGTATCAATGGGTCTTGGTCCAATCATGTCGATTTATCAAGCGCACATTCAAAAATATTTGATGAACCGTGGCTTGATCAAAGAAGAAGATCGTAAAGTTTGGGCATATCTCGGCGATGGCGAGATGGATGAGCCAGAAAGCTTAGGTGCGATCTCACTAGCTGGTCGTGAGAAGCTTGATAACTTAATTTGGGTAGTTAACTGTAACTTACAGCGTCTAGATGGTCCTGTACGTGGTAACGGTAAAATTATTCAAGAACTTGAATCAATCTTCCGTGGCGCAGGCTGGCGTGTCATTAAAGTAGTATGGGGTCGTCATTGGGATCCATTACTAGCTAAAGACACAAGTGGCGCATTAAAAGCACGTATGGAAGAAGCTGTTGATGGCGACTATCAGCGCTATCAGGTAAAAGGCGGCGCATATACACGCGAAAAATTCTTTGGTAAGTACCCTGAAGCTGCGGAACTTGTAAAAGATTTAAGCGATGAAGATATCGATAATCTTAACCGTGGTGGTCATGACCCTTACAAGGTTTTTGCTGCATATGCAGAAGCGATGAAAGCGAAAGGCCAACCAACAGTGATCTTGGCGAAAACCATTAAAGGTTATGGTTTGTCTGAAGAAATTGAAGCGGTAAACAAAACTCACCAAATCAAAAAGATGCAAATTGACTCTTTAAGATATGTACGTGACCGTTTCAATCTTCCATTTTCAGATGAGCAATTAGAAGAGCTTCCATTCTATCGCCCAAGTGAAAACTCTCCAGAAATGAAATATATGAAAGCACGTCGTGAAGCTTTAGGTGGATACCTGCCTGCACGTCGTCGTGAGAGTGAATCTTTAGCGATTCCTGAATTATCTGTATTTGATGCAGTGTTGAAAGGTTCGGGTGGCAAAGAGCAATCAACTACTATGGTGATGGTTCGTTTAATTGCTGCTTTACTTAAAGAAAAAGCGATTAAAGACCGCGTAGTGCCAATCGTTCCAGATGAAGCACGTACTTTTGGTTTAGAAGGTATGTTCCGTCAGCTTGGTATTTATGCTGCTCACGGCCAAAAATACACGCCAGAAGACCAAGAACAGTTAATGCATTACCGTGAAGCAAAAGACGGTCACATGTTACAAGAAGGGATCAACGAAGCAGGTGCGATGAGTGCATGGGCTGCGTTAGCGACAAGTTATTCAACTAATAACTTGCCAATGATTCCAATGTACATGTATTACTCAATGTTTGGTTTCCAACGTATTGGTGATATTGCATGGGCTGCGGGTGACGCACAAGCTCAAGGTTTCTTGTTAGGCGCGACTGCAGGCCGTACGACATTGAACGGTGAAGGTTTACAGCACCAAGACGGTCATTCGCACATCTTGGCAAACACGATTCCAAACTGCGTGTCTTATGACCCATGTTTTGGTTATGAGTTAGCGGTAATCGTACATGATGGCTTACAACGCATGTATGTGAACCAAGAGCGTGTGTTCTATTACTTAACAGTAATGAATGAGAACTACGAGCATCCTGAAATGCCAGAGGGCGTTGAAGAAGGCATTAAACGTGGTATGTATTTATTCGAGAAAGATGAAAAAGCAACTGTCCAGTTACTTGGTTCAGGTGTAATCCTTCGCGAAGTGATTAAAGCTGCGAAAATCTTACGTGATGAATACCAAATCCATTCAAACGTTTGGAGTGTAACAAGCTTCAATGAGTTAGCACGTGATGGTATGGCATGTGAAGAATACAACCGCCTACACCCACTTGCTGAAGAAGTTAAAGAATCATGGGTATCTAAACAATTACGTGGTACGGAAGGTATCGTAGTTTCTGCTACCGACCATATGCGTGCTTATAGCGAACAAATCCGTGCGTATCTTCCAGATGGTCGCCCATTTGTTGCATTAGGTACAGATGGTTACGGCCGTTCAGATACACGCGCGAACTTACGTAGTTTCTTTGGTGTTGATGCTGCACACATTGTTGTTGCTACTTTGAAAAAATTAGCTGACGAAGGTGAAGTAGACGCACGTTTAGTGAAAGATGCAATTTCTAACTTTGAGTTAGATACTGACCGTCCGGTTGCATGGGCTCCACAAGCACATCCGGAAGTTCAGCCAGTTGCTGAATACAATGAAACGCAAACAGGTGAGGGGAACTAAGCATGCAAATTAAGACCCCTGATATTGGTGTAGATAAAGCAAACGTCGCTGAAATTTTAGTAAAAGTTGGCGACCGTGTTGAAGTTGACGACAGTATCGTTGTGCTTGAGTCTGATAAAGCAACTGTTGAAGTGCCTAGCACTTCAGCAGGTGTCGTAAAAAGCATCTTGATTAATCAAGGTGATGATGTGACTGAAGGTGTTGCTTTGATTGAGATCGAAGCAGAAGGTGCGGCACAAGCAGCTCCGGAACCAACACCAGCTCCTGCGGCTGAAAAACCAGCTGCTCCAGCACCTGCACAGCAAACTCAAGCTTCAGCTCAACCTGCTGCCTCTACATCAACTTCTACTGTTGAAGTGACTGTACCTGACATTGGCGTTGAAAAAGCATTGGTTGGTGAAATCCTCGTTAAAGTGGGTGACCAGATCGATGTTGAACAAAGTATTGTTGTTGTAGAGTCAGATAAAGCAACTGTGGAAGTTCCAAGTAGCGTTGCTGGTACTGTAGAAAGTATTCAAGTGAAAGAAGGCGATACTGTTAAAGAAGGTGTTGTTCTTATTCAAGTGAAAACAGCAGCTGCATCTAATGCGCAAGCAGAAGCTCCTGCTACTACACCAGCTCCAGCTGCGGTAGCAGAACCGGTTGCTGCAAAGCAAGAAACTGTGGCAGCGGCTCCAGCTCAGACTGGTTCAGTTGATATCAATGTTCCTGATTTGGGTGTAGATAAAGCTGTTGTTGCTGAAATCTTGGTTCAAGTTGGTGATAAAGTTGATGTAGACCAAAGCCTTGTTGTTGTTGAGTCAGATAAAGCAACTGTGGAAGTCCCAAGTACCGTTGCGGGTGTTGTAAAAGCAATTCACTTGCAAGCAGGCCAACAAGTTTCACAAGGTGTATTGCTTGCAACAATTGAAGCTGAAGGCCAAGCACCTGCTGCTGCACCAGCGGCAAAAGCAGAAGCAGCCCCAGCTCCACAGGCAGCAGCACCTAAAACAGCCGCTCCTGTTGCAACTCAGTCTGCACCTGCGGCACCTGCATCTGGTACTGATAAGTTAACGAAAGAGCAAGAAGCAGAAAACGCTAAAGTGTATGCTGGTCCTGCTGTTCGTAAGCTGGCTCGTGAACTTGGTGTGATCTTGTCACAAGTTAAAACTTCTGGTGAGCATGGCCGTGTTGTTAAAGAAGATATCTTTGCTTATGTGAAGAGCCGTTTAACTGCGCCGCAAGCTGCACCAGTGGCTCAAGCTACTGCTGCTCCGGCTGGATTGCCGTCATTACCTGACTTTACTGCTTTTGGTGGCGGTGAAGTGAAACCAATGACGCGTTTACAGCAAGTTTCTGTACCGCAGTTGTCTTTAAACAACTACATTCCACAAGTAACTCAGTTTGACCTTGCGGATATTACTGAGCTAGAAGCTTGGCGTGGTGAGCTGAAAGACGGCTTTAAGAAACAAGGTGTGAGCCTAACAATTTTGGCATTTATTGCAAAAGCAGTAGCACACTTGTTGAAAGAAGAGCCTTATTTTGCGGGTCACTTAGCAGATGATCAGAAATCTGTATTGCTCCGTAATGAAATCCATATGGGTATTGCGGTTGCAACTCCAGATGGTTTGACCGTGCCTGTACTACGTAATCCTGACCAAAAATCAATTAAGCAAATTGCTGTTGAATTAGGTGAGTTGAGTAAAAAAGCGCGTGATAAGAAATTAACGCCGAAAGATTTACAAGGTGCTAACTTCACGATCACAAGCTTGGGCTCAATTGGCGGTACAGCATTTACGCCACTAGTTAACTGGCCACAAGTTGCAATTTTGGGTATTTCACCTGCAACGATGCAGCCTGTATGGAATGGTAAAGACTTTGATCCACGCTTAATGTTGCCGTTGTCATTGTCTTATGATCACCGTGTAATTAATGGTGCGGATGCAGCGCGCTTTACAAATAAACTTACGAAACTTCTTAAAGATATTCGTACTTTATTAATCTAATGCTTTGAAAGAACATACTAAAACCTCGCTTCGGCGGGGTTTTGTTTTAATGTCTATTTGACTTAATTTTAGGTTAATCTACAGATTAAGCAGGACTTATCGAGAGTGAGGAGACATTTCTCGTTATTACGTAAAGGAGAAATAGTAAATGTTGGGTTTTCTGAAAATTATGTTGCCCTTGTTGTTGGTTGTATTTTTATTGATGGGAATATGGGTCAGTATTTTGCACTTCCCTTGGGAGTGGATGACTTATGTTGTCATGGGGATTGAAGTGTTTGTCGCTACTCTGATTTTACCCCTTGAATATCAAACTGGAACAAGTAGCAGCCATATTGGTTTTATCAGTATAAGTGCTTGTCTTGCAGTGCTGTTAGGAATAGCCCGTTTATTCGTATGGACATGGGTAAAATTTTTTGCCTGAATATTTGAAAAATAGATTTAGTCGAATATAATAAGCCCATACTTCATTGGGGAGTAGCCGCTATTCACAGCAAATGTGAATAGGTGATGGTCAACATAATTGTTCAACAGAACATGGTCATCATAGCTTAAACGTCTCATCGTTCCTGAGTTGGCAAGACCTTTGATTTACCACTCTGCAATCATTTTATGATATTTGGCTAGCAGGAGGGGTAGGTCATAGGCATTTATGCTAGCCAGAGAACCGACATGCAAGAATTTCTGATTTCTACTTCGATTGTTGCCCTCGCTGAAATGGGCGATAAAACTCAATTGTTGGCACTTTTATTATCTGCTCGTTTTCGTAAGCCAATCCCTATTTTAATCGCGATTCTTTTAGCAACTTTAATTAACCATGGTATTTCTGCTGTGCTTGGGCAGTGGATTACAACGGTTTTAAGCCCTGAAATCTTAGTCTGGGTACTTGCAGTTGGTTTCATTGGTATGGCGTTCTGGATGCTTATTCCGGATGAGCTTGATGATGAAACAGCGAGTATTAATAAATGGCAAAAGTTTGGCGTTTTTGGCGCAACCTTTATTTTATTTTTCTTGGCGGAAATTGGCGATAAGACCCAAATTGCAACAGTCGCTTTAGCTGCACGTTATGACAGCATTTTCTGGGTAATGTTAGGCACAACTTTAGGAATGATGATTGCCAACGCACCAGCTGTATTTATTGGCAACAAATTGGCTGAACGTTTGTCTATTGCGCTCATTCATAAAATTGGCGCCGCTATTTTCTTCATTGTAGGTGTTTCTACGCTCGTACAGCATTATTTCTTCTAACGCATTTTAAGCTGCGAAAAAAACGCACTCGAATGGAGTGCGTTTTTTTATAGGTAATTTTAATAGTTAAATTTCACAGTAAAGTTAATTTGGCGTGGATTGCCTAGAGTTACCAAATTTTCGTTGAGAGCACCTGTATAGTAATCTTTATCAAATAAATTACGAATCGCAAGTTGGGCACCCCAACGCTCAGCATCATAACCCGCTTCGGTATCAAATACTGTATAGCCCGGAACATGCACATCTAAACCATCAACGGTTTTATAAGTTTCACCTCGGAAACCACCACCTACATACCAACCAAGTTTTGATGATGGATCAAATTTGTAACGAGCTGACAAGCTATAAGCGTGTTCAGGAATATTGTCGAGCGCTTTCCCTACATTGCTTGCATTTGCATCTTTACTAATTTCTGCATCAATTGTGTAGGTATATGCAGCCGTTAATTTTAATCCTTCTAAAATTTCTGCACTAAGTTCAGTTTCAATACCGCGAGTTAACTGTTCACCACGTTGTACTTTATAGCCACTATTCGCAGTATCAGTAACCAAAACATTCTGACGTTTTAGATCATACCAAGCGATAGCACCTTGAATTCGTTGATCGGGACTTTGTAATTTCATCCCGACCTCAACCTGTTTTCCTTTTTCTGGCTTAAATGGGTTGCTATTTACATCAGTACCACTATTTGGGGTAAATGAAGTAGCGTAGCTCACATAAGGTGCCACAATGTCATTGAGGGTATACATGACAGAAGCACTGCCCGTAAATGCATTATCTGATTGTTTACTCGCATTGCCAGTTACTAAACTTGTAGTTTGGGTTTGTGCCCAATCTTGACGTCCTGATAAGCTTAAAAGTAATTGATCATTAAGCTGAATACGGTCGCGTAAATAAAGCCCCAGATATTTGAGACGGTTGATATCACGTACATTTTGCTTCAATGTCACGTTCTGACCATAGACAGGGTTATAGATATTTAAATCACCAATATCATATTTATCATTGGTGTAATCACTTTTTTCCTGAAAAGCATCGACTCCAATATTAATGTCGTGCTGCATGCCATATAGATCAAACTGTTTATTTAAACGGTTATCGATGGCGAAGCTTAAGTTATCAATAACTTGGTGTCGGCTGTTATTTCTACGGCTGATAGTCGTGTAATCAATTTCACCTTGTTTATCTTTTGCCCAAAAGTTACTACCTGTACGAGCAAAGACTGCTTTGCCATCCATTTCGGTTTTTTGTACGGCAAAATTCTGGTTAAAGTTCCAGCCATTATCAAAAGTATGTTTAAACGTATAACCAGTGCGATAAACATCTGCCTCATATTTACCGAAATTAGGATCGCCAATATATAAACTACGATCTATAGATCCATTAGGGTTGTCTTTTAATGTACCAATTACAGGTAAACCTTGCTGACGAATATATTCGCGGTGTTGATAGCTTGCGATTACAGAGAGGTCAGTGTTATCACCGAGGTCAAAATTATAAGAAGGCGAGATATAAAAATTTTTAAAATAAACATAATCGGTTGGATCATCTTGATCAGAGATACGTCCATTTAAACGGAAAGCACCTTTTTCGCTATTGTTTGGGCTGTAGTTTAAATCGAATGTTCCTTCTTTAAGGCTGTAACTACCATAAGTCATGCTAGCACGTGCAAAGCTTTCTGCTTCCGGTCTTTTAGTCACTAAATTGACCATACCACCCGGAGCAACTAAACCGAAATTAATAGAAGCAGGACCTTTTAAAATTTGTACCTGATCCATACCAGATAGTTCGGTGGCAACATAAGTATTTTGGCCTACCCTTAAACCATCGACATACACCGAATCAGAAGAAGTTTACCCACGGATAATGAAATCATCCCAACCGCGGCGACCAAGTTTCCCAGCTTCTACGCCTGCAACACCTTCAAGTGCATCTGCTAAAGTTCTTGCTTGTTTTTGGTCAAGTTGTTCGCGGGTGACGACAGAAACTGATTGAGCAGTTTTAAATAGAGGTGCATCTGATTTTAAAGCTGAATTTGCTTTTGTTGCGACATAAGAAGTGGGGTTTTCTTTTTGTGCTTGAATAGAAATAGTGGGTAACACATTGGTTGAATTTTGCTGTTCTGCCGGTTCTTCAGCATGACTTGTTGTCATTGAAGTAAAAATAGCAACTGCTAACAAAGTTTTTGAAGTTGAAAAAGCAAAGCGTTGAGTCATGGGAGGCCTAAACAGCACAAAAAGTAAATTTGATAATGAGAATTATTTTAATTTATTGCAGTTTAATTTTAAATAACATTATGATTCATTTATAAAATAAGAAAAGCAAAATCAATTTTAAAATATTATGAGAAAAATAGAGTAATTCATTGCATGAGTTATTGAATCCCATTATTTTATTATGGAAATAAAAATATCTAATATTTAAAGTTTTTTTGGGGAATTTTATGGGGTTTGAAAAAACAACATCACAGATATTATTTGATAATGGCGTACACAAATGTATTAGTTTTACCAGTTTGGTCAAAGGGGAAGGCATACAAGCCAATCAATTTTTAATTATTGATCATGAGCGTGCTGCCGTGATCGACCCGGGTGGTGATTTGACCTATGTTCCGCTGACAATGGAACTTAATAAATATACGCGCCTTAAAAATCTTGATTATGTGATGGCTTCGCATCAGGATCCAGACATTATCACCTCAATGCCCCGCTGGTTGGTTTATACCGATGCTAAAGTGGTGGCCTCAAGATTATGGGCACGGTTTTTACCTCACTTAAATTCATCATTTATGAGTGAGCGTATGAAAGGGAATTGGGAAGACCGTTTGATTGAGCTGCCTGATCGTGGTCAAGTGATTCAATTAGGTGAATCGAAACTTGTAATCATTCCAGCGCATTTTCTACATTCGGTGGGTAATTTTCAGTTTTATGATCCCGTTGCTAAAATTTTATTTTCGGGCGATATGGGAGCATCTATTGTAGATGATGCAAGTCAGCCTCTAAAAGATTTTGATAGCCACGTGATGAAAATGAAAGCTTTTCATCAACGTTATATGTGTTCAAATAAAGTCATTCGCTTATGGGTCAACATGGTCCGTCAGATGGATATTGAAATGATTGTCCCTCAGCACGGTAGTCCATTTATTGGTAAAGAGATGATTAATCAGTTTTTAGACTGGATTGAAACATTGCCATGCGGTGTAGATTTAATGACAGAACAAATTTTTAGCTGTCCAACATAAAAAATAATATTCGACATATTGAGTCCAATTTGAAATTTTTTTAGGATTTCGCGTCGCAGAAAATTTTTGATGACGAGAATTTGAATAAAAATGTTATCTCAAGTTGCGACTCCAGATGAATGCCTACGCTGTGGGGCATGTTGTGCACATTTTCGGGTTTCATTTTACTGGGCTGAGGCCGAGTTAATGGAAGAACATCTAGTTGAACCTTTGACACCTGTCTATTCATGTATGCGTGGAACTAATCAGCCTGAGCCCCGATGTCAGGCTTTGACGGGTGAAATTGGTAAAGAGGTGGGTTGTTCCATCTATGCGGTGCGTAGTTCTACCTGTAGAGAAGTGCAGATTGCGGATGAGCAGTGTAATAAAGCTCGTTTAGCGCACCAGCTTATTCCTCTTATTCAAGTTAGCCCGGCAGATTCAGAGAATGATCACGACTATGATCAGGTGAGTTAAATATAAGCTAACACAATAATAAGTGGGAAATATTTAGAGTAGGCGAATATCTATTGCTGAAAAAGGCAAAGATAATATGAAAATTGCATCGAAATTTGTTTATAATAGCTCACGGAATTTACCAGTGAGATTGTTATGCTGACCATCGTTCAAGAAGCGCTAACCTTCGATGATGTCTTATTACTTCCTGCCTACTCTACTGTTCTCCCAAAAGATGTCTCTCTAAAGACACGTTTAACTCGCGGCATTTATTTAAATATCCCATTAGTTTCAGCTGCAATGGATACAGTGACTGAGTCACGTATGGCGATTGCAATGGCGCAAAATGGCGGTATCGGGATTTTGCACAAAAACATGGATATTGCTGCTCAAGCTGCAGAAGTACGCCGTGTGAAAAAATTCGAAGCGGGTATGGTGAAAGACCCTATCACTGTAAGCCCTGAAACTACAGTACGTGAACTGATTGCAATTACCTCTGCTAATAACATTAGTGGTGTACCTGTTGTTAAAGACGGCAAGGTTGTTGGTATTGTGACAGGCCGTGATACGCGTTTTGAAACCAATTTAGAACAACCTGTTAGCAACATCATGACAGGCCAAGATCGTTTAGTCACCGTACGTGAAGGCGAGTCTAAAGAAAATATTCAAGCATTATTGCAAAAACACCGTATTGAAAAAGTCTTGGTCGTTGGCGAGAGCAACGAACTTAAAGGCTTAATTACAGTGACTGACTTCCGCAAAGCTGAGAGTTATCCAAACAGTTGTAAAGATGATCTTGGTCGTTTACGTGTTGGTGCTGCGGTAGGTACAGGTGCTGATACACCAAGTCGTGTGGAAGCATTGGTTGAAGCTGGTGTTGACGTCATTGTTGTTGATACAGCACATGGCCACTCTGCTGGTGTAATTGAACGTGTACGTTGGGTGAAACAAAACTTCCCTCAAGTACAAGTGATTGGTGGCAACATTGCAACTGGTGATGCTGCATTAGCATTATTAGATGCAGGTGTAGATGCTGTAAAAGTGGGTATTGGTCCTGGTTCTATCTGTACAACACGTATTGTGGCTGGTATCGGTATGCCACAAATTTCTGCAATTGACAGCGTTGCTAGTGCACTAAAAGATCAAATTCCTTTAATTGCAGATGGCGGTATCCGCTTCTCTGGCGATATGGCAAAAGCGATCGGTGCGGGTGCAAGTACGATCATGGTTGGTTCATTACTTGCAGGTACTGAAGAAGCGCCGGGCGAAGTTGAGTTTTTCCAAGGTCGTTACTACAAAGCATATCGTGGTATGGGTTCATTAGGTGCAATGGCGGGAGCAACTGGTTCTGCTGACCGTTATTTCCAAGATTCAAAAGCGGGTGCTGAGAAGTTAGTACCAGAAGGAATCGAAGGCCGCGTTCCATATAAAGGCCCAATGGGTAACATCGTTCATCAAATGATGGGTGGTTTACGTTCATCGATGGGTTATACAGGTTCAGCTGTGATTGAAGATCTTCGCCAAAATGCGAAATTTGTGAAAATTACTTCAGCAGGCATGTCTGAGTCACATGTTCATGATGTAACGATTACTAAAGAAGCTCCGAACTATCGTGTTGGTTAGATTTTGGTAACCAAAACAATCAAGAAAGCCGTCAGTACACTGACGGCTTTTTGTTTTTGGTGTAAAGTAAATCCGATGAAAAGAGATATGGCGGAATAGCCATATATGAAATGAGCCACGGCTGAAGTGGCGTAAAAATGAGATAAGCTATGAGTTATTTTGGAACGGATGGTATTCGTGGAAAATTTGGGCAAATGCCGATTACGCCAGAGTTTGCTTTAAAACTCGGTTTTGCTGCAGGGAAGGTATTAAAACGAACGAGTCCGAAAAATAAACCACTTGTTGTATTAGGAAAAGATACTCGTTTATCCGGTTATATTTTAGAGTCTGCTTTGCAGGCGGGATTAAATGCTGCTGGTGTATATGTTCACTTACTTGGACCATTACCGACACCGGCAATTGCACATCTTACCCGTGCCTTACATGCACATGCAGGGATTGTTATTTCTGCATCACATAACCCATATTTTGATAACGGGATTAAGTTCTTCTCAAGTGAAGGTAAAAAATTACCAGATTCATTGCAGGAAGAAATTAATAAAGAATTAGAAAAAGATTTATTTATCGAAGACACTGCAAACTTAGGTAAAAGTGTTCGTGTGACCGATGCAAATGGTCGTTATATCGAATTTTGTAAATCTACATTCCCATATCATTTTGATTTAAATAATTTAAAAATTGTTGTGGATTGTGCTCACGGCGCTGCTTACAGCGTTGGCCCTTCGGTTTTCCGTGAACTCGGCGCTAAAGTTGTCGCTTTATACAATGAGCCAGATGGTTTAAATATTAATGAAAACTGTGGTTCAACTCATCCAGAGAACTTACAAAAAGCGGTTGTGGAACATGGGGCTGACTTAGGTATTGCCTTTGATGGTGATGCTGACCGTGTAGTGATGGTTGATAAGTTCGGTAACTTAATTGACGGTGACCACATCTTATATATTTTAGCGACTCAGGCAAAAAACAAGCCAGCAGGTGTTGTTGGTACGGTAATGAGTAACATGGCACTTGAAGTGGCACTTGAAAAAGCAAATGTTGGCTTTGTCCGTGCAAAAGTCGGTGACCGTTATGTGTTACAAGCCCTAGAAGAAAACGGATGGGTAACAGGTGGTGAGCCTTCTGGTCATATTCTGACTTTAGACAAGAGCACAACCGGTGATGCGATTATTGCAGCATTACAAGTGTTAACCGTGATGGTTGAGCAGAACAAAGCGCTGCACGAATTGGTTAACGGCTTTAAACTGTACCCACAAGTTCTTGTAAATGTACGTTTGGAACAAATGCTTGATCCATATTCTATTCCTGCATTAGTTGCTGAGTTCAATAAAGCTGAAGAGCAGCTCAAAGGACGTGGACGTATTTTAATTCGTAAGTCTGGAACTGAGCCAGTCATTCGTGTCATGGTTGAAGGTGATAACGAGCAAGAAGTGAAAACTTTAGCTGAACATTTAGCAAATGCAGTTCGTTCACAGGCACAAGTCGCATAAGGTGTATGGCATGAGTGATGTCATTAAAGACTTAAGTGAATTGCGCTTAAGCTATGAACAAGGTGAGTTGTACGAGACTCAAGTTGCTAGCAATCCCCACGAGCAATTTCTAGGTTGGTTTAATCATGCTTTAGCAGCTAACTTGCATGAACCGTATGCAATGTCATTAGCAACTGCGAGTGCTAGTGGTCGTCCGCATGTCAGAACTGTGTTGTTACGCGGTGCGACAGAAGCAGGTTATGATTTCTATACCAACTATGACAGTCAAAAAGGTATAGATTTGGCAGAAAATCCATATGCTGAATTGTTATTTTATTGGCCAAGTCTAGAGCGTCAGGTACGAGTAGGTGGGCATGTTGTAAAAATTCCTGAACAGGAATCTACAGACTACTATCATAAACGTCCACGTGATAGCCAGATTGCAGCTCATATCAGTACTCCTCAAAGTGGCAAAATTGAAAGTCGCGAATTGTTACAACAGCGTTTTCAAGACTTGCAACAACAAGTTCAAAGCCACGAAGTACTCGATAAGCCGGAGTTCTGGGGTGGATACCGTCTACAGCCGGATTATTATGAATTCTGGCAAGGGCGACCAAATCGTTTACATGACCGCTTGAGTTATGAAAAAATCGACGGTCAATGGACGTTGCACCGACTGATGCCTTAAATGACAAAAATACAAATTAAACAAAGACCTTTATTGACACGCCCTGAACAGTTTCAGGGCGTGCCTCCGTTTATTGCCGAAATTTTGGCAAGACGGGGCGTACAATCCGAGCAAGAACTAGAGTTAAAGCTTAAGAATTTATTGGCTCCTGAACTCAAAGGGTTGGACGCTGCTGTAGCATTAATGGATCAAGCCATCGATGAGCAGAAAAAAATAGTTATTGTGGGGGACTATGACGCTGATGGCGCAACCAGCACTGCTTTAATGATGCTCGTGCTTCGCGATATGGGAGCACAAGTCGACTATTTGGTACCGGATCGTTTTAAATATGGCTATGGACTTACTCCTGCCATTGCTGAGCTTGCTCATCACACCTATCAACCCGATCTATTAATTACGGTAGATAATGGTATTTCTAGTCATGCTGGTGTTGATGCAGCACATGCCCTAGGCATGCAAGTGATTATTACTGATCATCACTTAACGACTAAAGAAACCCCACCTGCTGAGGCGGTGGTAAACCCAAACCAATTAGGCTGTGAGTTTCCAAGTAAAGCATTGGCAGGTGTTGGTGTTGCTTTTTATGTACTTGCCAATTTGGCGAGCCTACGCAATAGACAAGGTAAAAGCACAAGTAAAGTGACTCAATATTTAGATTTGGTCGCTTTAGGAACTTATGCTGATGTTGCTGTCCTAGATTATAACAACCGTATTTTGGTCGATGCAGGTGTAAAACGCATTCAGCAACATCAGTGTCGAGTGGGAATCTTAGCCTTACTCGATATCGCTGGTCGAGAAGCTACTTCAATACGTGCCCAAGATTTAGGTTTTGTGCTCGGACCGCGCATTAATGCTGCTGGGCGTATGGAGAGTATGCGTATTGGGATCGAGTGTTTATTAGCTGACACGATGGAAACTGCATACCCCATTGCTCAGCAATTAAATCAGTTAAATATCGATCGCCGTCAAATTGAAGGGGAGATGAAGCAACAAGCTTTATCTGCTTTAGACAGTTTACAACTCTCACAACAAGATATTCCCACGGCGCTTGTTTTGTTTGAAGAAAACTGGCACCAAGGTGTAATCGGGATTGTCGCGGGACGCTTAAAAGAACAGTTTCATCGTCCAACGATTGTGTTTGCCCCAGATGAAGATGGTATTCATATTAAAGGCTCAGCACGTTCCATTGATGGGGTGCATATTCGAGATACCATTGAACAAGTTGC
The DNA here is from genome assembly GCF_003940475.1 of Acinetobacter sp. FDAARGOS_559. Lineage (NCBI taxonomy): Bacteria > Pseudomonadati > Pseudomonadota > Gammaproteobacteria > Moraxellales > Moraxellaceae > Acinetobacter > Acinetobacter sp. FDAARGOS_559. The sequence continues at coordinate 2,139,107 of NZ_RKJG01000005.1, read as the reverse complement.
CGAACAACATCCTGAGCTGGTGAGTCATTTTGGTGGACATGCGGCAGCGGCAGGCTTAACGATTCGTAAAGAAAACTTTGAAGCTTTTAAAACCGTATTTAATGATTGTGTAGCTGCTATGGATGAATCAATCTTTCAAGCGACATTATGGACCGATGGTGAGCTACCTGTCTCTGCTTTGCAATTAGATACCTTAAACTGGATTGAGCAATTAGGCCCGTGGGGACAAAAATTTCCACTGCCTCAATTTGAAGGACATTTTAAAGTTATCGATTTTCGTTGGCTCAAAGAGACACATTTAAAGCTTAGATTAGCGATAGACCAATATAGTTTCGATGCTATTGCTTTTAATGTGGCAGGTCGCTTCGAGTTTGATCCGATGCGTGACCATGTGCATTTGGTTTATGAAATAGACCGTAATGTCTTTAATGGTAATGTGAGCTTACAGCTACGCATTGTGCATTTAAATCAATAAAAAATCCGCTCAATTGAGCGGATTTTTTTAATCTAGGTTAGATTAGAAGCGGTATGCTGCACGAATACCATAAGTGTTGTCGTTATCACCGAATCCAACACGACCTTCAACACTTACTTGCTGATTTAAGAATTTTTTAGCATTGATACCAAACTCATCTTTATCAGTTAAGTCGTTGTTGTAGTAGTCCACACCTAAACTTAAAGTTTTATCGATGTAGTAGTCACCACGAACTTTATATTCGTCAAGGTCACCAAACGCACCATAAGCTTCAAGGTTTACGTCATGTTGACCAACTTGGGTTACATACTTAGCACGAACGGTAGGATCTGCACCGTCTTTACCGTCTTTCTCGTCGTAACCTTTAACACCTAGAGCAAGTAATAAACCAGGAGCTGGTAAATAACCTACTTCTGCAGCATAAGTAGTCACTTTACTGTCGATATTAGTGTTGTCGATTTCACGTTCGTTTCTGCCTACATCACCGCTAAGGTAAAAGTCAGAGTTAGGAACGAAGTACTCAACGCCTACGCCATATTGAGTGTCTTTTGTGCCGCTGTTATCGCCATAGTTAACATGTGCGTTAACGTTACTTGCACGGTTTAAGAATGCTGCTTCTGCAAGCGGTGCATTACGTGTTTGAACAGGGTTGAAATAATAAGTCCCATCAACACCGAATTTGCTTACGCTGCTGCCGTTATCTGGATCAAGATAATTGTAAGAACCACCAACTTCAGCTTGGTAAGCGTTTGCTGCGCCACTTACTGCAAGAGCAGATAAAAGAGCTGATGCAATTGCTAGTTTTTTCATGGAATCTCTCCCCTCTAAAAACGATTTTATAAATGTTTTGTTACAACTTTCAGTCTAGAGCAAAATCATTCACCGTCAATCTTGTACAAGTAACTGGACTGTAACCATGTGCTTTTTATGTAACTAAATTTAATTTAATATATTGATTTTAAATAATAAAAAAACAATGTTTTATTTTATTAAAAATGAGGATATTTTGTGTAGAAACTTAAAAATGCTGGAAAAGTACCCAATTTTGTATGGGGATGTTACGAGTTAAGCTTAAAATGAGATGAAAAACGCCCAAGAAAAATTTCCTTGAGCATTTATATATTCATATTAAATACTTATAGATTAGAAGCGGAATGTTCCGTTAATACCAAAAGAGTTAGCATCATCAACAGTTGTATAAGTTAGGCCTACTGCTACTTGAGGTGTAAAGAATTTTTGTGCGCGAAGACTAAAGATCGTATCTGAATCTTCTGCCGTTGAATCTGCGAAAGATGCTCCAATACTTAAAGTAGGATCAAGATAGAGATCTGCGCCCAAACGATAAGTCGTTTCATCACCAATATAAGTTTGTCCTTCAAAATTAGTATAAAAGCCAGAAATTTGAGTAATGTACTTAGCGCGTAGAGTTACAGCTGTATCATCATCCTCACCAGTTACGGTCGTAGCATTTGCGAAAGAAGTAATAAAGCCATATTTAGATGCTTGTACTGGATCAAAACTTTCAGATAAATCAGTTACGCCAGCAGCCAATAATAAGCCATCTGTTGGTAGAAAACCGACTTCTACAGCATAACCATTACCGTTATCATTGACTGATCCAAGATCATCTACAGTAACTTCTCTTTTTGTTCTGTTAAATGCTCCAGATAAGTAGAGTGGAGTATTTGGGACAAAATATTCTCCAACTATTCCTACAGAATTATATTCAAGTTTTGCATAGTCTTGATCATCTTCTACTTTACTATACGTATAACCAGCACCAATATTGGAGGCTTTATTTAAAAATGCTGCTTCAGCTAAAGGATAATTTTTGGTTTCAACTGGATTAAAATAATATTTGCCATTAATTCCAAAGCTATTAACTTCTCCCCCATCCATATCTGTAAATTCATACATAGTACCAACTTCAGTTTGATAGGCATTTGCATTGAAAGCAGATACAGCTGTGAATATTGCAAACAAAAATTTTGATTTTTTCATGGGTAAAAACTCTAAAGTAATATATGTTATTAAATTATTAAGACTTAAGTTTTTAATTTTACTGCATTTTTAATGAAAACATCAATAATATTATCTTTATTTTTTATTGATACGATAATAAAAATCAATATCTTTGAGTCCTTTTGTTTGAGTGTGGCAAGCTATGATAAAATATTCGACTGTTTATCTGCTTTTATGGGAACACTCGCGTGGAAATTAATCCTTATCTAAACCAATTGAAAGACTTAACTGATCGTAGCCAAACACTACGGGGGTATCTTTGACTACGATCTAAAAAAAGAACGTTTAGAAGAAGTTTTACGTGAGTTAGAAGACCCTGCGATCTGGAATGATCAAAACCGTGCTCAGGCAATGGCGAAAGAAAAGGGCGAACTAGAAAACGTTATTAATGTATTAGATGGCTTATCTACACAGCTTGAAGATGCAAAAGCAATGTTGGATTTGGCTGTAGAAGCTGATGATGAAAGCTTGCTTGAAGATGTTCAGTCTGAACTGAGTACTGCTGAAGAAGAATTAGCAAAACTTGAATTCCGCCGTATGTTTAGCAATCCAATGGACCCGAATCCTTGCTATGTCGAGATTCAGGCGGGTTCAGGTGGTACAGAAGCACAAGATTGGGCTTCAATGCTATTACGTATGTATATGCGCTGGATTGAACGTCATGGTTTTAAAGCAGAACTTATGGAAGTCTCTGACGGTGACGTCGCAGGTATCAAATCTGCTACGATTCGTGTTGAAGGTGAATATGCGTATGGTTGGTTACGTACAGAATCTGGTGTACACCGTTTAGTACGTAAATCACCATTTGACAGTGGTAACCGTCGTCATACTTCTTTCTCTGCGGTATTTATTTCTCCAGAAGTTGATGACAATATCGAAATTGATATTAATCCTTCAGATGTTCGTACTGATACTTACCGTGCATCTGGTGCAGGTGGTCAGCACATTAACAAAACCGATTCGGCAGTACGTTTGACGCATATTCCGACTGGTATTGTAGTGGCATGTCAGAACCAGCGTTCACAGCATGCGAACCGTGATCATGCATGGAAACAGTTACGTGCAAAATTGTATGAATTAGAAATGCAAAAACGTAATGAAGCCGCTCAAGCACTTGAAGACTCGAAGTCTGATATTGGTTGGGGTAGCCAAATTCGTTCTTATGTACTTGATGACTCTCGAATCAAGGATTTACGTACGGGTGTTGAAAATTCAAATACTGGTGCGGTTCTTGATGGTGACCTTGATCGTTTTATTGAAGCGAGTTTAAAACAGGGGTTATAAGAGTCTTTTGAACTTTTAATTCTCTATAACTCTTAAATTTTTAGCGATTAAAACGGCAAAGCAGTTCAGTGTTCGGAAGTTAATCGGAAAAATACGATATGAATATCGAAAAAAATAGATATGAATATCGTCAAAATACGATATTATGTTTTCGAAATGCTGAACAAAGCTTTGTTCGTTTACAAGACGTGTTGAGCCTATGGATATTGATGCAATTAGCAAAGCCCTAGCCAATCCTCTGCGTCGGCAGATTCTGCAATGGTTAAAAGAACCGGAGCATTATTTACCGGTAGAAGAGTGTGGTGGTAGTTTTGAAAAAGGGGTTTGCGCAGGTCATATTGAACGTTTGGGTAAAGTAGCTCAGTCTACGATGTCCAATCATTTGTCTGTATTACAGCAGGCGGGTCTCATTCAGGTCCAAAAATATGGACAATGGTCTTATTTTTCACGTAACGAAGCTTTGATTCAGCAATATATCGAACATTTAAAACAAACACTTTAAAACAAATAAAGTGTAAGTCGAGGCGATCATGGCTGAACTCAATACTCCCTTAACAGTTGGTGATTTTGAAATTAAAAATCGACTGGTAATGGCCCCATTAACACGTGCGCGTAGTGGCGAAAGCCGTGTTCCAAACGATTTAATGGTGGAATATTATCAGCAACGTGCAAATGCTGGTCTCATTCTCACTGAAGCAACAGTGATTGGTTCAAAAACCGTAGGTTATGCAGATACTCCGGGACTATGGTCACAAGAGCAAGCACAAGCATGGAATAAGATTATTGAAGCAGTTCATGCTCAAGGTTCAAAAATTGTAGTTCAACTGTGGCATGTGGGTCGTATTTCACATCCAGAGCTTTTAGATGGTGATATTCCTGTTGCACCGAGTGCGATTCAACCTGCGGGTGAAGTAAGTTTATTACGCCCTAAACGTCCATATGTAACGCCACGTGCGCTTTCAATTGAAGAAATTCAGGAAATTGTTGCTCAATATAAGCATTCAGCTGAATTGGCTAAAGCAGCAGGTTTTGATGGCGTTGAGCTACATGCAGCAAATGGTTATTTAATTGACCAGTTCCTTCAAAGTAATACTAACCAGCGTGATGATGAGTATGGTGGTCCGGTTGAAAACCGCGCTCGCTTGTTATTAGAGGTAGTTGATGCCTTTATTGAAGTGTGGGGCGCTGGCCGAGTAGGTGTGCATATTGCACCGCGTGGCGACTCGCATGATATGGGTGATGAAAACCCGCTAGCGACGTTTGGTTATGTGGTTGAACAACTCAGCCAACGTAATGTGGCTTTCATTTTCTCTCGTGAATATGAAGCAGCTGATAGTATTAGCCCGCAATTGCGTAAAAAATTTAATGGTGTATGGATTGCCAATGAAAATCTGACACCAGAGTCAGCAAAACGTATCTTGCGTGAAGGTCAAGCAGATGCTGTATCTTTTGGTAAAGCATATATCGCTAACCCAGATCTATTACAGCGTTTAGAACAAGGCTTACCATTAAATGAACTTCAACCAACGACTTTATATGCTAAAGGCGCTGAAGGATATACAGACTATCCGGCTTTAGAAGCTTCATAAGTTCATAATATTATTTAAATTTACTATATGCTGAACTTGCTCTTTTGTGAGTTCAGTAAATGACTTTTCTTGTATATGGTAGAGTTTAGGTATCGAAACTCTGCCATTTTTTTTATCTATGTTATATTTTCCGCAGTTTTTGAATTTTGACTATTTGAGGCAAACCGCTTGGCGACCCCATTTTGGTACAACACCGCACTTCATTTATTAAAACCGTTTTATCGTTGGCGGATAAAAAGACGTGCAGAAAGTCTAGAATTATATCAGCAGGAATGTCTGGAAAGATTTGGGCCGTTTGAAGCACCGAAGAATGTAAAAGCGATCTGGTTTCATGCTGTTTCAGTCGGGGAAACCAATGCTGCACAGCCCTTAATTGAATATTACCTAAAACTTGGGCAGCCAGTCTTAGTGACCAATACCACGAAAACAGGTCAGGCTCGTGCCAAGTCACTTTTTCTAAAAGAACCATATTTAGATTTATTTCAAGCCGTTTATTTGCCTGTAGACCAGAAGCCTCTTTTAAAAAAATTTTTTGAGTTATATCAGCCAAAGCTTTTAGCACTGGTTGAAACTGAACTCTGGCCAAATTTAATCGATCAAGCCAAGTTACAGCATGTACCTTGTTTGCTGCTTAATGCTCGGTTGTCAGAGAAATCTGCAAAGGGGTATGGCAAAGTCTCGGGTTTAACCGCAGGTATGTTAAAACAGCTGGACTGGGTGTTAGCGCAAGATAGTGCAACTCGTCAGCGTTATGTTGAGCTTGGTTTAGACGAACACAAAAGTCAGGTCGTTGGTAATATTAAATTTGATATTCATGCACCAGAGGCTTTTATTAAACAAGCAGCCCAATTGCATCAGCAGTGGTATCTGGAAAATCGGCAGGTTGTGACGATTGCCAGTACACATGCACCCGAAGAACAACAAATTTTGGAAGCGCTCGCCCCTTATTTAAATTCAGATCGTGAGTTGGTGTGTATTGTGGTGCCTCGTCATCCTGAGCGTTTCGATGAAGTATTTGAAATTTGCCAAAATTTAAATTTAATTACGCATCGTAGAAGTATGGGCCAAAGTATTCATGCCAGCACGCAAGTTTATCTCGCTGACAGTATGGGTGAGCTCTGGTTATGGTATGCCTTAAGTCAGGTGTGTTTTGTAGGCGGTTCTTTAAATGAGCCAGGTGGGGGGCATAATATTTTAGAACCTATGGTTTTAAATGTACCTACTGTGGTTGGACCGCGTTATTTTAACTTTCAAACGATTGTCGATGAGTTCATTGATGAAAATGCTGTGCTTATCGCTCAAGATGCGCAGCAGGTCATTGATATCTGGTTAGCATGTCTGGCAGAACCTGAGGCGACTGAACAGTTAGTGGTACAGGCGCATAAAGTGTTGCAACGTAATCAAGGTTCCTTACAAAAACATATCGGGGTGATTAATCGCTATCTGGCCGAAAAATCATGAATATTGTTTTACTAGAGCCTGAAGATGTTCAATCGGATACATGGTCTATCCATTCAAAACGTCAATTACAGCATTTGCGTGAACATCTTGATATTACAGTCGGCCAGAACCTAAAAGTTGGTATTCGCAACGGCGCCCGTTATATCACTGAAATTGTTTCGATGAATGAGTACGAAGTCCGTATACAGCCTATTCGTGAAGAACTACTACCAGCAAAACTTCCGGTTCATTTAATTGTAGCTTTACCAAGACCTAAAGTTTTACGCCGTCTAATTATGGACAGTGTGACTTTAGGTGTTGAGAAGATAAGCCTGATTCATAGTTATCGTGTTGATAAAAGCTATTGGCAAACTCCTTTTTTACAGCAAATAGACAACTACGTTACGCTGGGACTTGAGCAAGCAGGCGATACAATTGTTCCTGAAATTCAACTTTATAAACGTTTTAAACCTTTTGTTGAAGACGTCTTGCCAAGCTTAATTACGCAGGAAACACCTGCCTATGTGGCTCATCCTTATGCTGAGCAGCGTATGCCAATTAATATTAGCCATGCTTGTAGTGTAGTGGTCGGGCCGGAAGGGGGATTTATTCCTTACGAAGTAGATTTGCTCATAAAAAACGGCTGCCAAGCTATGAGCTTAGGCAACCGTATTTTAAGAACCGAAACGTCTATTTCTTATATTTTAGGTCGTTTGTTTAGCTGATGTTTCAGGGTTTAAAGCTGGTGGATTAGATACCATTTTTAATTCCTGAATTGGGTAAGGAATATCAATATCATTTTCATTGAAAGCTTGTTTTACTTGAGCTTGAATATTACTAATAGATGAAGAAATATCAGTTTCAGTGGTATCAACCCACCAGCGTACAGTCAGGTTAACCGAGAAATCTGCTAAAGCTGTGACATTAACCGAAAATGCAGGCTGACTCAGTACATTTCGGTCATTGTTGAGAATATCTAAAATAATCTGTTTTGCTTTTTGCTCATCATCATCATACCCAATTCCGACTACGAACTCACAGCGTCGCTGTTGATAAGCAGTATTGACAGTTAAGGCACTTGTATAAACCGTTGCATTTGGAATAACAATACGGCGACCATCCGGTGAGCGTAGGAAGGTTGCACGGATCTGGATGTCTTCTACAGTTCCTTCAAGTGAATTCACCACAATTGAATCGCCAATACGGAATGGCTCGCTCAATAAAATCAAAATACCTGAAAGCAGGTTTTGGAATATATCTTTAAATGCAAAACCAATGGCGACCGAACCAATACCTAGCGCACTCATAAGCTGGCCTGGTGTGAACCCCGGAATCATAATGACGAGAGCTATTAAGAAACCGAAGAATAAAATCGCTGTACTACCGACACGGTTTAAAACTAAAACTAGATTTTGACGAGTATAAGAGCGATTTTCTAAAGTCTTACGAACAAAGAACTTAAATAATTTGGTCAGTAGCCAAAAAATAAGAAAAACAACAATTGCAATGCAGATATAAGGTACACGTTCCCAAAAACTATCTACGATTTTGTCGATAGTGGTATAGGCATCATGGTATTTCTCGGTATGCGCTAAAACTGTTTGAGTGGTTTTAGTACCTGCTTCTTGCAAAAGTTCGCCTGTATTTTTTGCAACATCCGTTAAGGATTTTTGTTCATCAGCCACGACAAGTCTCTAATTGAATAAATTCAGAAAGCCTTTTCAGCTTCCATCATAGTAGGAGATAAAATGTGCGCCTACTATAATGAGTTCATCTAAATAATAAAGTGTTTTTTAATTAAAAGTATTCCGTTCCTTTTTGTAAGATTTGTGTCGGGGTTTGAATAGTATCGGTACCAGAGAAGTAGTAAAAAAAGCCTGCTGTAGAAATAAGGCTAATTAAAATAGCGATTAAAATAAGCCAAGCCATCAGTTTTTCTATAAACGTTGAAGGCCGAACAGGACCATATTGATTAGTGCCCGCTGTACCAGAAGCAAGCAGTAAATAAAGCATAAAAAAGAACTGAACGACTGGAATAAATAACAGTAGTCCCATCCAGCCACTTTTATTTAAATCATGTAGGCGTCGAACGACTAGAATAATGTTGAGATAGACCAGAAATAGCCAGAAAGCCCAGACCATTAAAGCACTTATACCGGAGAGAGAGCTGTAAAATTCAAAATTAAATAGATCACTTGAAAGCTGAAAACTTCCAAGAAACGAAGCCAGAATAAAATAGCCCACGATTGTGACTAAATAAATCAGGCTATATCCACCTAAATAACTCATTCGGTTAAAGCGGCCATGAATTGAAAAAGGGCTGTCTTTAAACGGGAGTTGAGGTGGACGTGAAGAGGGAGTTTCGGCAAACATCTTATTTTATTCCTGCACTGCTTCTAAAAGCTAAAATAAACTTTGTTGATGGTCAAAACCATCAAAACTTAAAAAAATTATAAAAGTAAAAGCTATAGACAAATGTTTTAAATCAACTTAATTTTATAAAAATGTTCATAATTTCGTATGCTTGAGTAAGTGATTAATATATGACCAAAGTCGCATTGTCTAGGCTTTGAAAGAGTCATCATACTGAAAAGGCAAACAAATAAGATCCAGTAAAATAATAGCCACAGTCTCGAGATGGGATGCACAAGATCAAGGAAGTTGCGTATGAATGAGATCTATCCAGTACCAGAGGAATTTAAAAAAACAGCTCGTACTGTTGAAGCAGACTACTTTAAACGTTATCAACACTCTATCGAGAACCCAGATGAATTCTGGGCAGAGCAAGCTAAAATTGTCGATTGGATAAAGCCATTTACCCAAGTTAAAAATACCAGTTTTGACAAAGACAATTTCAAGATTGAATGGTTTGCTGATGGTGAGTTGAACGTATCAGCAAACTGCTTGGACAGGCATCTTAAAGAACACCCTCACAAACCTGCAATTATTTGGGAAGGTGACCATCCTTCTCGTCATAAAATCGTTTCTTATAAAGAATTACACGACGAAGTCTGCCGTTTCGCCAACGTTTTAAAGAAATATGGAATTGGTAAAGGTGACCGCGTTGTGCTGTATATGCCAATGGTGACGGAGGCTGCAATTGCCATGTTAGCCTGTGCCCGTATTGGTGCGGTGCACTGCGTGGTATTTGGTGGTTTCTCACCAGACTCGTTGGCAAGTCGTATTGAAGATAGCCAAGCTAAACTTGTGATTACGGCTGACTCAAGCCTACGTGCCGGTAAGTTGTTACCACTTAAAGAAAATGTTGATTTGGCTCTAGCATTGCCGGGCACAGAATGCGTTGAAAATGTGATTGTGGTTTACCGTAATGCAAACCCAATCGAGATGAAGCCGGGTCGTGATTTGTGGTATCACCTTATTATTATGGAGGTGGATGCAAACTGTCCTCCAGAACCAATGAAGGCCGAAGACCCTTTATTTATTCTTTATACCTCTGGCTCGACGGGTAAACCTAAAGGAGTGTTGCATACGACAGGTGGTTATCTGGTGTATGTGGCGAGTACCTTTAAAGAAGTTTTTGATTTAAAACAAGATGATGTGTACTGGTGTACCGCTGATGTCGGCTGGATTACAGGCCATAGTTATCTAATCTATGGACCACTAGCAAATGGTACGACGACCTTAATGTTCGAAGGTGTGCCTCAGTATCCAACATGGGCACGTCTTGGTCATGTGGTCGATAAACATAAAGTCTCTATTTTATATACAGCGCCAACCGCGATTCGTGCCATGATGCGAGAGGGTGATTCGTATGTACGTGAAAGTAACCGCAGTAGCTTGCGTTTGTTAGGTTCAGTGGGTGAACCTATTAACCCAGAGGCTTGGAACTGGTATTACAACGTTGTTGGTGAAGGCCGCTGTCCAATTGTTGATACATGGTGGCAAACCGAAACAGGTGGTATTTTGATTGCTCCATTACCGGGGGCAACAGCTTTAAAACCCGGTTCGGCAACGCGTCCTTTATTTGGTATTCAACCAGCGATTGTCGATGGTGAAGGTAATGAGCTAGAAGGCGCTGCCGAAGGTAACCTTGTGATTAAAGATTCATGGCCGGGCCAGATGCGTACCATTTGGGGTGACCCAGATCGCTTTATTGAAGCTTACTTCTCGACCTTTAAAAATACTTATTTTACAGGTGATGGCGCCCGCCGTGATGAAGATGGCTATTACTGGATCACGGGACGTGTTGACGATGTCTTAAACGTTTCAGGTCACCGTCTAGGTACGGCTGAAATTGAAAGTGCTCTTGTATCGCATGAATCGGTGGCAGAGGCTGCTGTTGTAGGTATGCCGCATGATATTAAAGGGCAGGGTATTTGTACTTTTGTGACCTTGCAGGCGGGGGTTCCAGAGTCGGAAGAACTGCGAAAAGAGTTAATTAGCTGGGTACGTAAAGTACTTGGACCAGTGGCTTCACCAGATGCACTGCACTGGGCACCTGCATTACCTAAAACCCGTTCGGGTAAAATCATGCGCCGTATTTTAAGAAAAATTGCAGCGAATGAACTGGATAGTTTGGGCGATACCTCAACCCTAGCTGAACCGGCAGTGGTGGATCAACTGATTGCAACAGTTTATCCCGATAGACAAAAATAACGTTTTAATAAAAAAGCCCCGATAGGGGCTTTTTTATTAAGCCTGTTTAAGATTTTGCTAGAAAGTCAGCAGTATTTTGTACGCTTGCAAACATACCAAGAGCAGCTAAAAAAGCAGTTTGTACATCTTCGGCTTTAACAGTTTTTCCGTTATGGTTTAAATCACGGGTCGCAGTGGCATCTCCAATTAAGATGGGTTGATAACCTAACTCTTTGGCTGCACGTGTGCCAGAATCAATACAAATATGTGTCATCATGCCTGTGATCACGAGTTGTTCAATTTGATGTGCTTTTAAAAGTTCTTCTAAATTGGTTTCTAAAAAACTGTTTGGATAATACTTTGTCACGATTAATGAATCACTGCCAGCACTGAGTTCTGGATGAAGTAACACACCTTCAGTATTTTCTTGAAAGAAGCTGGCTTGTGGCGGGTTAATATGTTGCACATAAATAATTGGTAAATCTTTTTCATTAAAATATTGCTCGAGCTGTTTTATTTTATCGAGCGCTTGATCTGGTCCAACCAATTCCATTTTGCCATTTTTAAAATAATCATTTTGTACATCGATAACTAATAGTGCTTGTTTCATGAGAATACTCTTGTTGGTATAAGATAAAACAAGGTTATTCTCTGCTCGCAAAATCGGCTATAGTCCTATGAAAGCATTATCGCCAGTTTTCTTTCGCCATGAAAAATGAATATTGAATTAGACCCGATTGATCTAAAAATTATTGCATTACTCAAGCAAGATTCCCGTTTAACAAATAAAGAAATTGGTCAGCGTGTCCATCGGACGGGGCAGGCTGTAGGTGCTCGAATAGCCCAGTTGATGGATGCAGGTGTTATCAAAAACTACACCATTGCTGTGCAATACCTACATAAACAATTTATTCATTTGCATTTAAATGAACAACGCGCTTTTGAAGAAATTGAAAATTTGGTCAAGCAATACGAACAGATTGATGAATGCTTTAAGGTTATGGGGAATGCCTGTTATATGATTGTTAGTCATTTTGAACCTGCAGCATTAAATGAATTTATTGAGGTTCTTTCAAAATGGTGCCGCTATTCAGTTGAAACTGTTGTTCGAGAAGTTGAGAAATCTTAAAAAAATAAAAGCTCCAAGCCGAGTCTTGGAGCCAATAAAACTTTATTTTAATTTGTTGTTTTTATTATCTTGCGCTGTTTAACTGGAGTTTTTTAGGCTGATTTAGCTTGGATTTCTACCTCCTTTTCCTGTTGAAGTTCTAACTGACGAACGAGCGGCAGAACTTTTTCTCCGAAATATTCCACCTCTTCAATAAAGTGTAAGAAACCGGAAAGAACCAAATCGACACCTACATTTTTAAGCGCCACAATCCGCTCCGCAATTTGCTGAGGTGTACCAATTAAATTGGTTTTAAAGCCATCGTTATATTGAACTAAATCTTCAAAAGTTGATTTTGCCCAGTTGCCTTCTTGTTCTGGTGAAGCAGCACCCGCTTCGCGAGTTGCATCGCCAAACGCATTTACTGCTTCAGTGTTGGCTTTATCAATAATTTCTTGAAGTACCGCTTTTGCTTCTTCTTCGGTATCTCGAGCAATAATGAAAGCGTTCACTCCAATTTTAACTTGATGGTTATTGGCTTTTGCTTTGGCTCGGATATCTTCGACCTGTTTTTGAATTTCTTCGACAGTATTACCGTTGGTAAAATACCAGTCAGACACACGAGAGGCCATGTCACGTGCGGCACGTGAACTCCCACCTTGAAAGACTTCAATATGTGGTTTTTGCAGAGGTTTTGGCTTAAGTGTGTAGTTCTGGAATTGGTAATACTTACCATCGAAACTATAGTTATCTGTGGTCCAGATTCCTTTTAGCGTGCGAATAAACTCTTCAGAGCGAACATAACGCTCATCATGCTCAGGCCATTCTTCGCCAATAGCATCAAACTCACCTCTGAACCAGCCACTTACCACATTAATGGCAATACGACCTTGAGTTAGATAATCAATCGTAGCCAACTGTTTAGCTGCAAGTGCCGGTTTCCAAGGGCCGGGCAGAATAGCCGCAATCACTTTAAGTTTCTCAGTTTTTGCAAGTAATGCATGACTGAAACTCACGGATTCATGCTGGTTTTCTGCCCCGTACCCTGCCGTAAAACGAATTTGGGTGAGCGCATATTCAAAACCATTGTTTTCGGCTGCCTGTGCAAGTCGAACATTGTAGTCATAACTCCAGTCTGTACGCTGTTCGATGTTACTTACGACAAGGCCACCGCTTACATTTGGTACCCAATAAGCAAATTTAATTGGTTGTTGTAATTGCGTCATGGTGCTCTCTCCCCATTCGTTATTTTTATTTAGCTATATTGCGCTTAGGCAACATGCGTTAATGATTTACCGGACTTATGATGCAAACGAGATTCTGCTGCATCGAGATTTGGTACAGCTGCTGAAGGCAATACTTCTTCTTGCTCAATTTGCTTGTTAATACCGAGCTCTTGATTCGCTTGCTGAGATTTAGGTTTAACCACTTCAGCACGTTTACCTTTCGCTGGTGCCCATTCTAAAATTGGCAATGCACGCGCTACGGCTAGCGTAATACGGTCAGATAACTGTTCACTTTTCACCGTATATTCAGGAGTAAAGTCGCGATCTGTTGCGTATACGCCAATTGGTAAAGTTTGTGCCTGAAAGAAGCTAAACAATGGGCGAAGCTGATGCTCTAGTACTAATGCATGACGATCACTACCACCTGATGCAGCTAAAAGTACAGGTACATCTACTAATGCAGTTTGTTCAACGAAGTCAAAAAAGTGTTTGAAAAGGCCTGTAAAAGAAGCACGGTAAACAGGCGTACCAACAATTAAGGCATCTGCTGCTTCAACCGCTGCAAGGTCATCTTGTACGCGCTGTGGAAGCTGGTTGCGATAAAATGCGCCGCCTAATAAGGGCCCGATTTCACTCAATTTAATAAAGTGAACTTTAATATCAATTGCTTCAGATAACTCATCAAGAATGGCCTGAACCAGACTTTCGGTTTTAGATGGCGTATTCAAACCACCAGAAACAGCAACAATATTTAAGGGTTTTGATGATGTGATACCAGTCATGATTTGGTTCCTAAGCCTAAAAAAGAAGATTGGACTTATTAATCAACAATGCTGGCGAACTGTAAAATAACGAAATTGGTCAACCTTATCAGTTTTAAATATAAAACCCGAATAGTTGATTTTTATTATTTAATAGCGAGTTAAATAACTGTTTTTACTTTATATAATTATTGATGATATATTTTTTAGAATAAAAATAAAGCTTATATAAAAAACAGATTAATTTTGATTAAAAGGTAAAAAACATCTGAAAATCGAAGCAAAGGTCTGTATTTAACAACATTTTGCATAAAAATGGATAAGATGAGCATATCTTTCATCTAAATAGTAGGGTTACAATAGGCCATACTTATGCTCAAGATTACTTTAATCGCTTATGAATATTTTAATCGTTGATGATCATCCTTTGTTTCGTCATGCTTTGATTCAAGCAGTACGTTATAGCCTGCCGCAGGCACAAATTCATGAAACAGCTTCGGTTGATGAGTTTTATGAGCGTTTGGAAAATGGGGCAGAACCTGATCTGGTATTACTCGATTTAAACTTACCGGGTGCTTCAGGCTTTTCGGCTCTGGTCTATGTAAGAGCACAATATCCATCTATTCCTATTATTGTGGTTTCTGCACACGAAGAAGCGTCAATTATTCAACGTGCAATTGCGCATGGTGCAATGGGTTATATTCCTAAATCGGCTCATCCAAGTCATATTGGCGAAGCAATCCGTCAAGTGTTAGATGGGGAAATCTGGTTGCCGCCAAACTTGCCATCGAATATTAATCTTGACCCGAGAGCGGCAGATGAAACTGCTTTGGCTGAACGTATTCAGTCGTTAACGCCTCAGCAATTCCGAGTTTTGATGATGGTTGCAGAAGGTTTATTAAATAAACAAATTGCTTATGAACTCGATGTTTCAGAGGCTACCATTAAAGCGCATGTAACGGCTATTTTTAGAAAACTAGGCGTACAAAATCGTACACAGGCTGTATTGGCAATTAGTGCATTAAATATTGAAGATAAAAAAATCTAAAATAAAAAAGACCTCAATTGAGGTCTTTTTTATATGTTCCACTTAGGCAAGGCAATCTTGCTTAGGTGTTAGGCTGTCGCAGTACAGTGGGTTAAGCGCACATTGCAAATCATCAATTTGTTCTTGGGTCACATAGCCTTTGCTTTTTAAATATTCAGCCACGCGGTCATCACGCAAGCTTAAGAAAGCCGCATCATAAACACCTAAATCAACAAAGAGAGCTGCGGTTTCTAGGCTATTGAACCGATCAAGGAAAATATCATTGCCATACATTAAGAAGATATGGTCAAGTTTTGCTTTTTCATCTACATGCAAACGTTCAGCAAGTTGATGTGGAGGTGTCTTAATAAACAGCAAGTCAGAAAGCTCATCGAATTGAGTCATATCTAACTGGTTTTCTCCAAGTTTGACATGACCAAGCCAAGCCTTGAAAACCAGAACAGCACCACCGCGTAGAAGCATACTCCAGATTTGATGGCGTGTTTCATGGTCAAGGTTTTCACTTTCAGCAGTAAGAACTTTTAAGAAGTTCTCTTCTTGTTGCGCTAACTTGTCGAATAAACCCAAGCCTTGCGGATGATAAGCAGCAGGCGCAAATACATCAAAATTTAGATCATGAAATACATTAAGGGCGAGAGGTACAGCACACTGATAAATAGTATTGAGTGCTTTGATATGTGCTTCGCTAAGCTTGCTATGCGGAAAAATACTTTGCCAATCTAACTCAGGAAGTAAGGCATTGGCACTGTATTGACGATAAAATTGTTGAGACGAGAGTTGCCCTTGGGGGGTGTTATCAGAAATATTCATGGCAGTTATCCTTTGCATTCATTCTAGAGCAGTGAAGCTATATAGATTGGAAATCGATTTGATAATTCGTTATACAATTTAAAAATTCGTTTTAAATATTTATGTGTCATGAAGAATGCAAGTAGAATACGACTAAAGTCGTATAAGGTGATTTTTTGTAAATAATTTTATATAAAAACAATGATTTACTAAATTGTAACTAAGTATACAAGTGTTCACTTACAAAAAAGGTGGGCTTTGCCATAGAAAAAAAGGTATTGGAAATTTTGGTCAATGATTTACCGGGTAAAAGTAGACTTTTTGAGCAGTTCTGCCTATTGGCTTAAATTCAGTCAAACATTTTTGCCAAGAACCGCTCCCCAAACTTATCAAAGGTTGGGGAGCGATAAATGATTAGTCTGTCGTGCTGGCAATTTTAAGCCCAGATAACCATGCTCTTAATGAAGCAGGTTTTAATGGCTTTTTGAGTAAAACAATATTCAGTTCTTTTAATTGCTGCGGTAACTCTGGGTGCGAGTCCGCTGTAATTAAGGCAACAGGAACATCTTCTTGACGATTTTGAGTAATAAAATCAACGCCAAGTTGATTGTGGTTTAAGTGCTGGTCAATGAGCCAAACCTGAATATTCTCTTTTTGAATAATTTCTAGCGCCTGTTCAGGTTCAGTCGCTTTGAAAACTTGATAACCCCATCTTCCTAATAAACTACTCATTCCTTCAAGAATAGTTTCATCATTGTCTAGGCACAAAATACGGTAAGCTTTAGTTTTTAAAGGTACGGCTTGTACAGCTGGTGTTGCAACTTTTGGTGGCTCGACAATAGGTACTTCAATCATAAAGCATGAGCCTTTGCCCAACTCTGAGTAAACATGAACAGGGTAATTTAGCAAACCTGTCATACGTTGTACGATGGCAAGTCCTAGCCCTAAACCTTGTTCACCCCAAGGTGATAAATGCCCGCAGCGCTCAAACTCTTGGAATAGCTTAATTCGTTGTTCTTCGGCAATACCTGGTCCAGTATCCCAAACCCCAATTCGAATATGTCCAGACTGCTGCGCAGAGCGGAGTACACCCACCACCACTCGACCTTTAGCGGTATAACGCAAAGCATTACTGACAAAGTTCTGAATAATACGACGAATCCACTGCGGGTCGGTATCGATCCAGAAAGACACATCGTGGACTTTCAGTGAGATATTTCGCTGAGCAGCGATCGATTTAAACTGCAACTCAAGATCACTGAGCAAATCATGCAACGGATAAGGTTGTCTCTTTGGTTGTATGGTGCCGCCTTCCAAACGTGCAATATCGAGTAGGGCAGAGAGCATACTTTCTGCTCCATAGAGTGCTCGGTCAAGCTGTTGTAGGGTCTGGCGGTCTTCTTCGGTCGAAATACTTTGCTCAAGAACGGTACTAAACAGACGAGCAGCATGCATAGGCTGTAATAGATCGTGACTTGCCGCGGCAATAAATCGACTTTTTGACATATTGGCCATATCAGCTTGTTCACGTGCAAGCTGTTGTTCAGTTAAGGCATCGGCAAGCTGTTGTGTTCTATCTTTTACGCGGGCTTCAAGCACGGCTTCGTTCGCACGGAAGGCCGTAATATCGGCAAATGTCGTTACAAAGCCTCCACCTGCAATCGGATTTCCTCGCATTTGAATTACACGGCCATCTTTACGAATACGTTCAAATTCGTGAGCACTTCCCACTTTCATCCAGTGAAGGCGTTTACGCACATGTTCTTCAACTGAACCGGGACCACATTCACCGCGTTCGGCGTTATAACGAATGAGGTCGGCAATTGGGCAGCCCACATAAACGAGGTCTTTTGGGTAACCAAACAGTTTTAAATATTGATTGTTCCATGCGACCAAACACATATTTTTATCAACCACGCTTACCCCTTGGGTCATGTGGTCAATCATGGTCATAAGAAGGTTCTGATTAAAACGTTGCCACTGCGATGCTTGGTCTAAAATATTAGCCACTTGCCCTAAAGCGAGACCGTTATTAATCATTGCTGTTGTGAGCAACGTACGTGCAGAAGCGGCACCGATAATACCGGCCAGATATTGCTCGGTAAAACGCCACCACATGCCATTGGCAATACTATTTGGGTTGAGGGTGAGGTGATTTTGCTCACAAAAATTTTCGAACGCTTGCGTAGTGGGTTGCTCACCCGTAATTCTTTTGGCTAGGGCAAATAAATCACCCACTTTTAAGCGGGCCGCATCATGAGGAAGATAGGTTAAATCAGTAGAGGTGTGCGGTGATGGTAAAGGCTTTGTTTCATAATAAAAGAAGCTTTCTGCCTGAATTTGCTCAGCGACGCTTGGCCGATAAATTTTTGAAATCCAGATATATAAAACAATATTTAAACCGAGTGACCAAATAACACCATGAGTTAAAGGTGCAAATGACTCAAAACCAAATAAAGATTCCGGGCGTAGGGCATTAATGCCGAAAGGACCGAAAAGTAAAATACTTTGAGCAGTTTCCTGATAGGCTTCAGGCAAGCTACGCAAAATAGTTGGAAATAGTAATGTATAACTCCACATTAAAAATCCAATAATAAGTCCTGCATAGACGCCTTGACGGCTTCCGCCACGCCAATACAAACCACCAATCAGTGCAGGTGCAAACTGTGCTACAGCACTAAAGGCCAATAAGCCGAAAACTGAAAGTTGGTTAATGTCATTAAAGAAATGGAAGAATAAAAAGCCAAGTAGCATCACCGCAACAATACTGATACGGCGGCTAAATTTAAGAACTTTAGGTAAATGCTTATCGTGACGTGACAGCAATTTAAATCGCCATAGAGCAGGCATAATCAAGTCGTTACTGAGCATAATAGACAATGCTACTGATGACACCAGTAACATGCCTGTTGAGGCAGAGAATCCGCCTAAAAAGGCCAGTAATGCCAGCCACTCTTGGTTATAACTTAAAGGCAATGACAACACAGCTACATCAGGCACGGTCAGAAACTTCGGTGCGGCATGTAAAGCCCAGCTTGCAATCGGAATAATGGCAAGAATAGTTAAAATGAGATAAACCGCGAACCATTTACGAGCACCGCGAATATGCTTCTCATCGCGTAGCTCGACCACCGCCACGTGGAACTGACGTGGTAAGCAAATAATGGCTAAGCCCGCCAATAATGTTTGAATCCAGAAAGTTTCGGGTACACCAAAAAGCTGAACTTCCTGAAAAGTCTGGTTTACATCAGAGGTCATTTGGCTCAGGTTGGCCGGTGATTCAAAAATAAAAAATAAAGCGACACAAAGTAAGGCAAATAACTTCACAAATGATTCAAATGCAACCGCAAGCATGAGGCCGCCGTGTTGCTCCGTGTTTGCAATCTGCCTTGTACCAAAAATCATGGCTAAAATTGCAAGCACACTGGTGAGCAATAACACGCTGTTAGTCGTCGTATGAATATGCGAGCTTTGCTCCATAATGACCGAGGTACTTAAAGCAATCGCACGCAGCTGTAACGCGAGGTAGGGGATAATCGCAATAACGGCAAGAATAGTGACCAACGATGCGAGTACACCACTTTTACCATAGCGTGCCGCGACAAAGTCAGCGATTGACGAAATCGCATGATGCTGACGAACTCGACCTAGACGCCGCCAGATGTCATAACCAAACCAGACAAATAACAGTGGACCTAAATAAATAGGTAAGAAGATAACGCCTTCACGTACGGCAGCCCCAGTTGCCCCATAGAATGTCCAAGAGGAACAATAGACACCTAAAGTTAAGCTAAATAAAAACATACGGCCACGCGTGCTAAGACGACTGGCATGCTTCTCACCAAAAAAAGCACAGACAAATAAAAGCGCAATATAAAGAGTGAGCACCCCAATAATCAGCCAGCTGTTCATATGACCTACATAAGTGAAACCTTATGCCTATCATAACCCAAGCCGAAACAAAGCTATAAATTGATTAAATTTTAACGACCAAAGTCTAAGTTACGACTGAGCTGGAATCTTGCTAACTTTAATAATGAAAAAATACATTAAAAAAAAGTGACCAAGGTTGGGCACTATGTAAGGAGTTTGGTTATGGATCAAAGCCAAGTAGAACAGATTCTACGTAATCCAAAGTTTCAAAAAATGGTCAAGAAAAAAAGTGCATTAAGCTGGACGCTCACAATCATCATGTTAGTGCTTTATGTGGGCTTTATGCTACTTGTGGGCTACAACAAAGAATTTTTGATGAGTTCCTTTAGTGGTGGTGTAACGACATGGGGGATCCCGCTAGGTTTAGGAATTATTGTTTTATCTTTCCTACTTTGTGGTGTGTATTCCTATATCGCAAATAATACCCTTGACCAATTGAGTGAAGAAGCGTTGAAGGAAGTTGAAGCCATCACGCATGAGAAAGGACTACACTAATATGAAATGGAATTCATTCAAAGCGAAAGTCTTATTGGCAGCAGCATCGCTATATTCAACTGTTGCTATGGCAAGCCCGGACTTAGGTGAAGCAGAACAGCAAGCCACCAACTGGCATGCCATTATCATGTTTATCATCTTTGTTGGCTTTACCTTGTTTATTACCAAATGGGCGGCTAAACAAACTCAATCGGCGCAAGACTTCTATACTGCTGGTGGTGGGATCAGTGGTTTCCAAAACGGTTTGGCGATTGCGGGTGACTATATGTCAGCAGCGTCATTTCTTGGTATTTCTGCAATGGTGTTTAGCTCAGGTTTTGACGGCTTGCTCTATTCACTCGGGTTCATGGTCGGTTGGCCAATCGTTTTATTCTTGGTGGCAGAACGCTTACGTAACCTTGGTAAATATAACCTTTCAGACGTAGTGTCATTCCGTCTTGAAGAAAAACCAGTTCGTACTTTAGCTGCTTTCAGCTCGCTTGTTGTAGTCGCATTCTATTTGATTGCACAAATGGTAGGGGCAGGTCAGCTCATCAAACTATTATTTGGTTTGAACTATAACATTGCAGTTGTGATTGTCGGCTTGCTCATGATGGCATACGTTATTTTCGGCGGCATGCTAGCAACCACATGGGTACAAATCATTAAAGCAGTGATGTTATTAAGTGGTGCAACGTTCATGGCCTTTATGGTGATGAAAGCGGTTGGTTTCAGCTTTAGTAACATGTTCACCCAATCAATTGAAGTGTTCAGTAAAGTTCATGATGTAAGCTTTGAAGATGCTGCAAAAATTATGGGACCAGGTAAACTTGCCGCAAACCCGATTGATGCCTTATCTCTTGGCTTGGCACTCATGTTTGGTACAGCAGGTCTTCCACACATTCTTATGCGTTTCTTCACGGTAAAAGACGCAAAAGAAGCGCGTAAATCGGTTGTCGTTGCAACAGGTTTTATTGGTTACTTCTATCTTTTAACTTTTATTATTGGTTTCGGTGCGATCCTTTTCGTATCAAACAACCCGCAATTCCTTGATGTTGCGAAAATGGCAATGACCGGCAAACTTGAGCTTGTTGGTGGTAACAATATGGCAGCCGTGCATTTAAGTGACGCTTTAGGCGGTGACTTATTCATGGGCTTCATTTCAGCAGTAGCGTTCGCAACGATTCTTGCTGTTGTTGCTGGTTTAACGCTTTCAGGTGCATCTGCGATCTCACACGATTTATACGCTAACGT
This sequence comes from Acinetobacter sp. FDAARGOS_559, assembly GCF_003940475.1. NCBI lineage: Bacteria > Pseudomonadati > Pseudomonadota > Gammaproteobacteria > Moraxellales > Moraxellaceae > Acinetobacter > Acinetobacter sp. FDAARGOS_559. Next base: position 2,117,108 of record NZ_RKJG01000005.1, on the reverse strand, counting down.
ATTTAAAAAAGGTCAAACCACGCCAGCTTCTGAGCTTCGCATGTCAAAAATCGCGACGCTTGGTTTAGCAATCTTTGCCATGATTTTAGGTATTTTGTTTGAAAAGCAAAACGTAGCATTCATGGTAGGTTTAGCATTCTCTGTAGCGTGTTGTGCAAACTTCCCAATTCTTGTTCTTTCAATGTTCTGGAAAGGTTTAACAACTCGTGGTGCGGTCATTGGTGGTGTAGTTGGTCTTGTAACAGCGGTTGTACTCATTATTCTGTCTAAAGCAGTATGGGTAGATACTTTAAAAATCTCTGACACCCCAATTAACCCGTTCAATGGTCCTGCATTATTTGCAATGCCTTTGTCGTTCCTTTGCTGCTGGTTCTTCTCGGTAACTGACAGCTCAGCACGTGCGAAAAAAGAACGCGCTTCTTTCGATGCTCAATATGTTCGTTCAATGACAGGTATTGGTGCTTCTGGTGCATCAGACCACTAAAATCACAACCACTTGAACATCTCAAAAAAGCCCTACGGGGCTTTTTTTATTTATCTCATAAAGTGTATTGAAAGAAGCTCCTTAATAAAGAACAACTTGTTTATCCTATTTTTTGTACAGTATGATTTTCTATAATCCAAAACATAATGAAAAAATGGAAAATAATTAAATGCGATCTATCATTGAATTCTGGTCGAGCTTTCGATTGTTGCCTTCTGCATGGCTGCTGTTGGTGCAATTCATTTTACTTATTCTGGCTATGCTGACTTTTGATAATGAGGCTTACAGGACCTTAACTTGGGCGCTAGGGGTACTTGCATTACTCATTATTGCTAAAGTTATTCGCCAAACACCCATGTTCACTTTTCTCGGTCTCGCATTTGTCAGTGGGGCAATTATAGCTTCGGTCTTTATTTTATTAGGCTATAGTAATTTAACCATCCAGATTTTTGCCCATAGCTGTGAAGCCTTAGCTTACTTTTCGGCTGCTTATGGTTTATTTCGCTATATGTTTGCCGACCGATATTTAACCCGCGATGAGTTGTTTGCAGCTGCCGCAGTTTTTACCTTGCTGGCTTGGGGATTTGCATTTTTATATAACATTTGTCAGTTACTCATTCCTAATAGCTTTCAAAATCCAAACCACATCCATCACTTACAAACTTGGTTAGATTTACTGTTTTTAAGCTTTAGTTTGCAGTCCGCTACGGGACTGTCTGACTTAATGCCCCTTAGTCCACCAGCACGTGTTTTAGCGATGTTACAGATGTTTTGTGGTGTGATGTATTTGGCCCTAATAGTTACGCGTTTAATCGCTTTACAATATATCAAGCACACGCCTAAAAAGAATTCTGATAAATAAAGAAGGAGGTGTTTTAATTTATTTACACCTTTGTAACTGCAATATTATTTAAGTTTATTTAAAGTATTATCGGCTTTCTCTATTGAAAGATATAACTTTGTTCATTCCTGAATGTCTTTATTGGCTTTAAGCCTGTCATTTTCATTAAAATAACATGGAGGATTTATGCCTTCCAAACAAGCGAGTTGGTTCGCAAATGTTAATCCCAATGTCTTTTTGGGTACGGTCATTATTATTGCTTTGTTCTTAGCAGTTGTTGTGATCGCTCCGAGTTCTTTTGAACTTCTCACGCAACAGTTAAAGCAGTGGATCACTGATTCTTTTAGTTGGTTCTATGTCTTATCGGTTGCCTTCTTTCTTATCCTACTCATTTATATTGCCTGTTCTGCGATTGGACGTATTAAATTAGGCCCTGACCATAGCCAGCCCGAATATAGTAACGGATCATGGTTTGCCATGTTGTTTACTGCGGGTATGGGTATTGGCTTAATGTTCTTTGGTGTGGCTGAACCTGTCATGCACTATGTCAACCCACCAAGTGGTGAGCCACAGACAATTGAGGCAGCACAACAAGCTTTACGTGTAACCTTTTTCCACTGGGGCTTACATGCATGGGCAATTTACGCCGTGGTCGGTTTAGCATTAGCTTATTTTGCTTATCGGCATAATTTACCGCTAAAAACCCGTTCAGCACTGTATCCACTGATTGGTAAAAAGATTTATGGACCGTGGGGCGACAGCATCGATATATTTGCGACCATTGGTACAGTCTTTGGTGTAGCGACTTCTCTCGGATTTGGTGTTACCCAAATTAACTCTGGTTTACATTATTTATTTGGTATTGAGCAAAGCACCACTACTCAGGTTTTACTCATTATTTTTGTGAGTATTCTCGCTTCATTATCTGTGTTCTTAGGACTAGATAAAGGGGTCAAACGTTTATCAGAGCTAAACTTAGTATTAGCTTTAATATTATTAGTATTCGTTTTTATCGCTGGCCCTAGTATTTATTTACTTCAGACCACTATTCAAAACACTGGGCAGTATATCTCTAACCTTTTTACCATGACATTCAATTTATATGCTTATCAGCCGAATGGATGGATTGGGGGATGGACGATTTTATATTGGGCTTGGTGGATTTCTTGGTCGCCATTTGTAGGTATGTTTATCGCAAGGGTTTCACGTGGTCGTACCATTCGAGAATTTATTGTCGGGGTACTCCTCATTCCAACAGGCTTTACCATTATCTGGATGGGCTTTTTAGGAAATGCTGCATTATTTAGCATTATCCATGAACATCAAACCACTTTGATTCAGGCTGTTCAGCAAGACTCGTCAGTTGCTCTATTTGAGTTTTTAGGACACTTGCCATGGTCAGGTGTCATGAATATTCTGGCGACTATTTTGGTGGTTTTATTCTTTGTAACTTCTGCTGACTCAGGGGCATTGGTTACTGACTACTTAACAGCAAAAACAGAAAATTCACCTACTTGGCAGCGTATGTTCTGGACAGTGCTTATGGCGGTGCTGGCTATTATTTTACTCTTGGTGGGCGGTCTTGCGGCGCTTCAGTCTTCAATCATTATGAGTGCGTTGCCTTTTACCGTAGTCATGCTGTTAATGAGTTGGGGCCTAATAAAAGCCTTGCATCTTGACGTCACTAAAATGATAGCAATTCAAGAGGCTCGCATTACACCACGCGCCATTCATAACCCTAGAAGCTGGCAGCAGCGCCTTGGTTTAATCATGCATTATCCTCATAGTGAAGAAGAGGTGAAGCAATATATTGAAAAGCAGGTTTCACGTGCTTTTGAAAATATTCAGCATGAGTTTAGACGCCGTCATCTTGAGGTTTCGATTAGTGAAGTGGAAGATGGTATGCAGCTTCGAGTCGATCATCATCATGAAATTAATTTTATTTATAAAGTTGTTTCACGTGAAACAGTACCTCCAAGTTTTTTAATTGGTCGTACAGAAGCAGAAGACGGTCAATATTTTCAAGCTGAGGTATTTTTGAGAGAAGGCGGACAAAACTATGATGTAATGGACTGGACTCAGGAAGATTTGATTCAGGATATTATTGATCAGTACGAACGTCATTTACATTTCTTAAATATCGTACGCAGTTAATAGCCATAAAAAAAGGACTCAATTGAGTCCTTTTTTTTAATTCAATTTCTAAATTAAATTAGAAACGGAATTTAGCATTTAAGCCGATAGTTTGTGTATCGTAGCTAGACTTTTTAACGTCAGCTTTCATGTAAGATGCACCAACTGCTAAAGCAGGAGTGATGAAGTAGTTTACGTTACCACCCCAAGCTTGGCGGAATTCACCAAGGTCATTACCTTTGATGTCAGCTTCGCCATCGTTACCCACGAAAGTAGCGCCAACACTTAACTTAGGAGTCAAGTAAAGGTCAGTTTTTAAACCGTATTGGTTTTCTTGACCGAATGCACCAGCAGCTTCAAAACCGATTGCCATGTTAGTTCCATCGATTGGACCAACATATTTAGCACGTGCTGTAACAGCATCTTGGTCGTTTTGGATAGCAGCAGTTTGGTTAACAGCAGAGTAGATACCGTTACCGATGATACCGAAGTTATCTAAAGCGAATTGGTTAGCAACACTTGTATAACCAACAGTCATTAAGAAGTTAGGTAACAACATAGCACCAACTTCTAATGCATAACGGTCACCGTTGTCATCTTTAGAGAAGTTGTTTTTACCATCAACATCAGTGTGGTTGTAAGTTGCGCTAGCATATACAGGAAGGTAAGGAGTTGGAACGTATGCCTCACCTTTAACACCGTATGTACCAATGTGGTAGTTTACGTTGTTTTGGTCATATTGTTGATAGCTATAACCTAAAGACACGCTAGAAGCTTGGTTTAAGAAAGCTGCTTCAGCTAAAGGACCCTTAGCTGTATCAACATTTTTCAAATAGAATGTACCAGCAACGTCACCAGTGAAGTTTTTATCATTTGCAGTTGTGTCAACATATTCAGATTGACCTTGAACTTCAAATTGATAAGCATGAGCACCGGTCATGGCTAATAATACAGCAGTGGCTAAACCAAGTTTTTTCATAATCATTTCCAGCATTAACAAGAGATAAAGCTGGGGTCATTGTATTGTAACAATTTATGAAGTCAATAATAGATGAAACGTAATGTTAAGGAAATTTGACACTTATGTTAAAAATGGTTAAAAAAACAACAATTGAAGTGTATTATGTCAACCTGCTAAAAAAATGAACATTAACAAGAGTCTAAACCTTAAGTTTCATAGGGAATTGACACTAAATAGTTTAAAAATAATTACATTTACAATTGAAAAAAGCGATTTTATTAATCGGTTTTAACGTTAATTTATTTGTCGAATTGTTTAATAAATAGCCACTCAAACATTATTCTTTTTTCAATTTTGCTGTATTTTGAGTAATAGTTAACACTATTTTGATAAGTTCATCTAAATAATCTATCTATTTTGAATTATTATATAATTGAATAAAGCAAAGAAAATATGTTTTTAAACTAAAAAAACGATTAAAAAATTAATTCTGATCAATTTAATCAACTTTACAAAATTAGAGATAAGTCACACAATTCAATTGCAAAGTTCACTATCTAACATTTTTAGAGTTGGAAGTGCTTTCCAAGATACGATGTGTTATCACATCAGACTTTACGAGCTCAGCTTTCCCCAAGGTTGAGCTTTTTTTTATCTATAAGAAAACATTAATATTTATTAAAAAAAATACATGAAATTTCTTCTATTGAGTGTGTATAAAAAAGAACCCAGCTGAGGGCTGGGTTTAGGATGCTGGGAGAAACATCCAAGAGGAAAAAGAAGCTAATTATAGGATTGCGAAATTTACATCATCTGTAAAATGGAGTTTTGCTATAGCCATCATTTGCTCTTTCGATCAAATTTTTAAGAAATAGAAAAGATGAAAGCGTATATTGCGTTAATCGAACTTTGTTGCTGAACTTCTGTTCAGTAAAGTGCTAGGATGCGGATTAATTACTTCATTCTATAGTAGTGATCATGGTAGGACATTTACGGAGTACCAGCTAGAAATGTCAGGATTACGTTCAGAACATATCAGTAATCGACTGTTTTTCTTCATGTTGGTCATTATTTTGTCCTTACTGTTTATGGCGGTTCCGCTTATTGTGAGCAGTTATCAAGAATATTTAAAAACTAAACAAGCTTTGGTTGAAATTAAAAGCTTAAGATCAATTGCTGAAGTTGCAAATAAAGTCTCTAAAGAACGTGCGCCCGCAAATAAATTAATGTCGAGTAACGCTGCCGATTTTTCAAAAAATCAAAAAAACTTAAAAGAATATCGCCTTTCTGTTGATCGCCAACTTAATGAAACTATTCATATTTTAAAAGAAGAAGGTTATACCGATTTAGCAAATACTTTAGATACTAAATTTAGAGATGATTTAAAACAGGCGCGTGCTGTAGTTGACTATTATGTTGTAACTCCTGAACAAGCGAGAAGCTCTATACAATTCGATAATGCAATTTTGGCTATGTTTGGAGCTTGGGATAGCTGCCGAGAAGTTTTACAAAATTTGATGCTACAGTTAAAAAGTAAAGATAGCCAAATTAACAATTACTTTACTTTGATTGTGGTGTTGACCGATATGCGAGATCAAGCTGGTCGTACCGCATCTAATGTTATTGCGCCTGTGACTTTTAAAGAAACCATACCTAATGATAATCGGGCGCGGTCTTTGCAGACTCAGCAGCAAGCACGCTACTTATGGGCACTTGTAGACACACTACAGTCAGAGCAAGCTAAAACTCCGGAATATCATCGCCTTTACTCAAGGGTTAAAACTGAATTTTTAGATAAAGGCGTACCTATTGTGGGTCAGCTTTTAGATGAAAGCCAAAAGCACCAAGCCTATCATTTAAATGGAACAGAACTGACAGACCAAATCGTTGATAAATTTACCACGGTTATTGATTTGCAAAAGTTTTTACTTAATAAAAGCCTCTTAATTGCATCTCAAGAAAACTATTTGGCAAAAAAGAAGTTTTTCCTTACTTTGCTCATTTCAAGCATATCCTTAGCAGCTGCTTTACTTACACTAATTTATGCAAAGAGAAGGGTATTTGAGCCTCTTATTCAGGCCCGTACCTTAATTCTTGATTTATCTCATAGCACAGATTATCCAATAGATGAGTTGAAACCTAAAAAAGGCGAATTTATTTCGTTGTTCGAAGCTATTGATCGTTTACAAAGGATGCTCAAGCAGCGAGATGCTTTTGAATTCCAGCTTAAAAATATTGCCAATACAGATCCATTAACGGGTGTATCCAATCGTTTGGCTTTATCTGAGTATTTAAAAATTGTTGAGAGTTACCCTCAAAAATTTTCTCAAACATGTTTGATGATTATTGATATTGATCGCTTTAAACACGTGAATGATCAATATGGTCATATTGTGGGTGACCAAGTGATTCGGCGTATCGCAGATCAATTAAAAGCAAATGTAAGGGCTTCTGATTTAATTGTTCGTTATGGTGGTGATGAGTTTTTAATTTTGTTAGAACAGGTGCAGTTTTTAGATGCACGTCTCTTGGCCGAAAAAATTCGTATTGCGATTTCTTTAGAGGAAATTAATCTATCTGGTACACAAGAAAAATTGCATGTATCGGTTAGTATTGGGTTTGCGATTGGAGCGACAAGCTGGATGGAGTTATTAGAGAACGCTGATCGTTCACTCTTAAGAGCTAAAGCTCGGGGACGGAATGTAGTAGAGGGATAAAAAAAGCCGGAAAATAAATTCCGGCTTTTTGTTTTATTGTTTCAACATCGGTTTCAAGAAGCGACCAGTATGGGAAATCTCAACCTCGGCTACTTGTTCAGGTGTTCCTTCGGCAATGATCATACCACCGCCCGAACCACCTTCAGGGCCTAAGTCGACCACCCAGTCTGCTGTTTTAATGACATCAAGGTTATGTTCAATTACCACAATGGTATTACCTTTGTTGCGTAGCTCATGCAAAATATCGAGTAACTTGGCAATATCATGGAAATGCAGACCTGTTGTTGGTTCATCCAAGATATAAAGCGTTTTACCCGTATCACGTTTCGCTAACTCACGAGCCAGTTTGACACGCTGTGCTTCACCACCAGATAAAGTAGTAGCCGCCTGACCTAAACGAATATAGCCTAGACCTACCTGAGTTAAGGTTTCTAAACGACGGTGAATAACTGGAATAGCACTAAAGAACTCAGCAGCATCTTCAACCGTCATTTCTAAAACATCAGAAATATTTTTGCCTTTATAACCGACTTCAAGTGTTTCACGGTTATAACGTTTGCCATGACATGCATCGCAAGGTACATACATGTCTGGTAAGAAGTGCATTGCGACTTTAATCATACCGTCGCCTTCACACGCTTCGCAGCGTCCGCCTTTTACGTTAAACGAGAAACGACCCGCACTATAACCACGCGCTTTCGCTTCTGGTGTTTGAGCAAATAATTCACGAATTGGCGTAAATAGACCCGTATAAGTCGCTGGATTAGAGCGCGGTGTACGGCCAATTGGGCTTTGGTCAATATCAACGACTTTATCCAGATGTTGTAGACCATCAATCGAGTCAAATTTTTCAGCTGTTAAAGTCGTTGCACCGTTGAGCTGTGTTGCAGCCAATGGGAGTAACGTACGGTTAATCAGTGTTGATTTACCTGAACCTGAAACACCCGTGACACAAGTCATAATGCCAAGTGGGATGGTTAAATCGACATTTTTTAAGTTATGACCCGCTGCACCTGAAAGTTTGATAAATTCATCTGGTCTTGGTGATTGAGTACGTTTTTTTGGCACTTCAATTTTGAGTTTGCCAGAAAGGTATTGTCCTGTAAGAGAATCAGCATGTTTAGCCAGATCATCATACGTACCTTCAGCAATGACAACGCCACCATGCACGCCAGCACCAGGGCCGATATCAATAATATGGTCAGCTGCACGGATTGCATCTTCATCATGTTCAACGACTAATACCGTATTACCTAAGTCACGTAAGCGAATTAGCGTTTGTAATAAACGGTCATTATCACGTTGATGGAGACCAATTGATGGTTCATCAAGGACGTACATGACACCCATCAAACCTGCACCAATTTGCGAAGCTAGACGGATACGCTGGGCTTCACCACCCGATAGTGTTTCGGCAGAACGAGCCAGACTTAAATAGTTCAGGCCAACACTCACCAAGAAATGTAAACGCTCACGAATCTCTTTAAAGATTTTATCTGCAATTTCACCTTTGGCACCTTCAAGGTTTATACCTTGATAGTAACTTTCAGCATCTCCAATCGACATGCGGGTAATGTCGGCAATGGTTTTATCTTTTACACGAACATGACGTGAAATTTCATTGAGACGTGAACCACCACATGCATCACAAGCTGCATTAGACAAATATTGTGCTAAATCGTCTCGTACATAGTTACTTTCAGTTTCACGATAACGGCGCTCAAGGTGAGGCAAGATTCCCTCAAACGGTTGTACGCGAGTATGTTTACGGCCGCGTTCATCGATATAACTTAAATCGATTTTTTCTTTGCCAGTACCTTGTAAGAATTTCTTTTGCGTGTCTTTATCTAACTGATTCCAAGGTGTATCAAGTTGAAAACCGAAATGGTCGGCAACTTTTTGCAGCATTGAATAGTAATAAGGACGTTGACGATCCCAACCACGAATAGCACCTTCACTAATTGCCAACTCAGGATTAGGAATGAGTTTTTCAGGGCTAAAATGGCTACGTGTACCTAAGCCATCACAGACAGGGCACGCACCGAACGGGTTGTTAAATGAAAATAAACGTGGCTCAAGCTCTGCGACTGCGCGATCACATTCAGGGCATGAGTGTTTTGCAGAAAAAACGCGATCTGGGTGTTCGCCATTCATCCATGATAAAACGGCAATATCACCACCTAAACGCAGTGCAGTTTCAAATGATTCAGCAATACGGTTGCCTAAGTCATCACGTACTTTAAAGCGGTCAACAACGACTTCAATGGTATGTTTTTTCTTTTTGTCGAGTTCTGGTGGTGTATCAATATCAATGATTTCGCCATCAACACGCGCACGAACAAAACCTTGACCTTGTAGTTGTTCGAACAAGTTGCTGTATTCACCTTTACGCTCACGAACAACAGGGGCAAGCAACATGAGTGCAGTGCCTTCCTCAAGGTTCTTTACCGCATCGACCATTTCAGAAACAGTTTGCGCAACCATAGGTAAGTCGTGTTCAGGGCAATAAGGCGTACCGACACGTGCATAAAGCAGACGCAAATAGTCGTAAATTTCGGTAATCGTACCAACCGTTGAACGTGGGTTATGGCTAGTAGACTTTTGCTCAATGGCAATCGCTGGTGATAAACCTTCAATCGAGTCAACTTCAGGTTTTTCCATTTGCGATAAGAACTGGCGGGCATATGCCGAAAGTGATTCGACATAACGGCGCTGCCCTTCGGCATACAAGGTATCAAAGGCAAGAGAAGATTTTCCTGAACCTGATAGCCCCGTAATTACCACAAATTTGTCGCGTGGAATATCGAGTGACACATTTTTTAAGTTATGGGTGCGTGCGCCTCGAATACGGATATGACTTTGGCTCATAAAACATCTCAATTGTGTATTGATGAAAATTTAGGTGTTGAGTGATCAGCCGCAGGGAGGTGTGACTGGTTATAAACAACAGACCCTATATATGATAACGATTTAAAATTGTTCAAGTGGTATAAAATGATTTAAAGCGACAAATTGTGACGGTTAAACGACAAACGACAAAATTTGTTTAATTAAGCAGGTTGTATTTTTAACATTCCTCATTCTACATTTCTACTCTAAGCAAATTTTAACCAGCAACATAATTTTAATAGACGACTGGTCTAATAGTTGTTTATGATGAATGCATGAAACGATTAAATAAAAGCGAAACCACACGACAACACATTTTAGATACCAGTTTTGAACTGGTGCTACATAAAGGTTTTGTCGGTGTTGGTTTGCAAGAAATTTTAAAGGCTTGTGACGTACCTAAAGGTTCGTTCTATCACTACTTTGCTTCAAAAGAGGCGTTTGGCTGTGCGTTGCTCGAGCAATACATGGCCAATTATAAAGTCCGTATGGAACAGCTTTGGCAGCACAGTGAGCAAAGTGCCCATGCCCGTTTAATGGCTTTATGGCAGGCGTGGATTGATGATCCGGTAAACGGTAGTTGGGCTGAAAACTGCTTGATTGTGAAATTGGCAGCCGAAGTTTCGGACTTGTCAGAAGATATGCGCCAAATTCTCAATGACGGTGTGCACAAACTAACCCAACGTTTGGCTTTACTACTCAAAGAAGGGCAACAAGAAGGATCAATTCCAAAACATATTGAACCTTTGAAAACTGCGCAAGTCATGTATCAGTTATGGTTAGGCGCTGCTTTACTCACAAAATTGTCGCAAGACAAAGCACATCTACATCTAGCCTTAGAAACCACCCAACAACTCTTAAAACCGATAGAGGAATAAAGCATGCGAAGTATTATCCATCGTAATTTTGGCGAACCTGTAGACGTTTTAGAGCAGGCGGATATGCCAAAGCCTGAACCAAAAGCAGGCGAAGTGCGTATTAAAACCATCATGTCTCCGATCCATAATCATGATGTATGGACAGTACGCGGTAGTTATGGCTATAAACCAACCTTACCTGCGATTGGTGGCAGTGAGGCAGTTGGTATTGTAGATGCGTTAGGTGAAGGTGTTGAACATGTACAGGTAGGGCAACGTATTGCCGTTGCGGCTGTGCATGGCAGTTGGGCTGAATACTTTATTGCGCCTGCTCAAGGTATTATTCCACTCAATAATGAAATTGATGATGAAACAGCAGCGCAGCTGATTGGTATGCCAATTAGTGCACTCATGCTACTCGACTTTGTTAACGTTCAACCGGGTCAATGGCTCATTCAAAACACGGCGAATGGTGCAGTCGGTAAAACAGTTGCCATGATTGCGCAGGCACGTGGTTTACCTGTGATTAATCTGGTTCGCCGTAGTGATGCAATTGCCGAGATGCAAGCATTAGGCATTCAACATGTTGTGGCAACTGATCAGCCGAACTGGAAAGAGCAAGTTAAACAGATTCACGGTGACCAACCTCTAATTGCCGGTGTGGACTCGATTGGTGGAAGTGCAAGTGGTGAAATGCTGAATTTACTCAGTGAAAATAGCCTGCTCGTTTCGTTCGGTAGTATGACTGGCGAAACCATGCAGATTTCATCGGGTGATCTAATTTTCAAACAAGCGACAGTAAAAGGTTTCTGGGCGAGTGTGGTTAATAAAGAAATGCCAGCAGCTCGTAAAAAGGAACTGATCGTTGAGCTGCTAACATTAGCGACTCAGAAAAAATTAATCTTGCCTGTAGAAGGTGTATTTAGTTTTGATGAGATTAAAACTGCCGCTCAAAGAGCAACGCAAGGCGCTCGTCAAGGCAAAGTATTATTAAAGCCGTAAAACACTAAAAGATCAGTCGAGAGACTGATCTTTTTTCATATCTTTAAAATAAAAAGGAAAATTGTATGATCGGACAAATATTGATTGCGCTTATCGCAATATTACATGTCTATATTTTAGTGTTAGAGATGTTTTTGTGGGACAAACCTTATGGCATGAAAGCCTTTGGAAATAATGCAGAAAAAGCAAAACTCACCAAAGTCATGGCACAGAACCAAGGTCTTTATAATGGCTTTTTAGCAGCAGGTTTATTTTGGTCTTTATTGGCTGATGCGCCATTTGCAACATCAATTGCCAACTTCTTTTTAGGCTGTGTACTGATTGCTGGTATTTATGGTGGTCTAACTGCCAGTAAAAAGATTATTTATATTCAGGCGGTTCCGGCATTGATTGCTTTAGTCGCTGTTAATTTTCTTTAAAAAGCGCAAAATACAGCGTTTTGAAATGGAAATGACCAGATAGGATCAGCGCATGTGGGCGTTATTTTTAAAGTGTATGTTGGGGGCTGGGGTTGTCCTCATTATTTCGATTTTATCGAAAAGTAAGGCATTTTATATTGCAGGTTTAGTCCCGCTTTTTCCAACCTTCGCTTTAATTGCTCATGTGATTGTCTATCAGCAAAAAGGAGCCGAAGCATTACAAAAAACTGCTTTGTTTGGTCTATGGTCACTTATTCCTTATGCCATTTATTTAGTTGTTGTTTATGTGCTGGCAACGCGTATGTCGATGTGGTCTTGTCTTGGAGCCGCAACACTATGCTGGGTTGTGGCTGCGGCAGGTTTGATTTACGGCTGGCAATTGTTTCAAAGTTAAATTAAAGACTGACCATTTAACGAAGTAAATGGTCAGAGCTCATCTTAATTTAGATCTGATCTAAACCTAACCATTGTCTTTGATGGTAGGCACTATCCCAAAATAACCATTCAAGTTTTGCACCCATGGTATAGGCTGCATGCATTTTCTCCAAAGTATCTGCATCACAACGTGCGGCAACCTTGTCTACTGTGGCAATCACATTACGAACGGCGGTATGGAATTCTTCACCTGCGTAGGTATCAATCCATGCCTGATAAGGATTGTTCGGGACAGACTTACTCACAATGTCTTTACCGACTTCGGCATAAATCCAGAAGCAAGGTAATAGAGCCGCAAGTACAACAGGGTAGCTTTCAGACCAAGCAGTTGCCGTCAAAAATGAAGTGTAATGATGGCCTGCCAAGGTCAATGGGGTATTTTTAAATTCTTCTTTAGTTACCCCAAAATTTTTCATAAAGTCGTCATGCAAACTGCGCTCGACCACAATTGCGATTTTCGCTGCATCTGAAAACTGCATAATATCGTCAGCATCAAAAGCTTTAGCTGCTGCAACAGCCAACACACGGCCATAGGCCACTAAATATTGAGCATCTTGAATAACATAATGACAAAAAGCTTCTTTATCTAAAGTACCGTTAGCAAGTTCCTGATTAAAAGGCAGGTCGAGAATTTTTTGATATAAATTTAAATTACGTTGCCAGAGTTCTTGAGAAAAAAGCATAAAAACATTCCATTTAAAATAAGATAGCTAAACCCGATTTTAAATCAATTTTAAAATACAAAAATAATAATGATAGATATATCGCAAGAAAATATTTAATACGATTAATAAGTTAATGAAATATTATAAATTTCTTTATTAAACAGAGAGATAAAGTAAAGTGAATAACGGCACAAAACAACATCGTTTTGTGGTTAATTATCGATATAATAGCCGCGGTTTTAAGAAAGATTAAATTTAGTTCTTGGTATAGGTCTGATCCATGAAGCATTTCCGATTTTCGATATTTTTTACGGTGGTGTGTTTAGCACTATCCGCTTACTGGGGCTTTACCCATGGACCTGAAGCGGGCGTGTCAACCATGCTTAAAGCTTTAACCATTACCGCGATTTTAGCTGTGATGGAAGTTTCTTTATCTTTTGACAATGCGGTTGTGAATGCATCGGTTCTCCGTAATTGGGACCCGTTCTGGAAAATGATCTTTTTAACGGTAGGTATTTTAATCGCCGTTTTTGGTATGCGTCTGATTTTCCCAGTCGTGATTGTTGCAGTGACTGCTGATATGGGGGTGGTTGAAGTAGCCAAAATGGCACTTAATGATCCGAAAACCTATTCTGAACGTTTAATGGCACATCACGCTGAAATTTCGGCTTTTGGTGGAACATTCCTATTATTGGTTTTCTTAAACTTCTTCTTTGATGACGAAAAAGAAACGCATTGGTTTAGATGGCTTGAATCTAAACTTGCAAGCTTGGCAAGCGTACCGGCAATGTCTGTATTTCTTGCTTTGATTGCCTTAATTGTGATGGCAGGTTATGTCGATGACCATCAACGTTTAGCTGTAACTATGGCCGGTATTTGGGGCATTGTGGTTTACATTGGCGTTGAAGTGCTCAGTCATTTGTTAGGTGGTGAGCCTGAAATTGATGAAAATGGTAATGCTGTATTACAAGATGGAACAGGCGCCGCTTCTGGTGTTGTAAAAGCCGGTTTAGGTGGTTTCTTATATCTTGAAGTGTTAGATGCATCATTTAGTTTTGATGGTGTAATTGGTGCATTTGCCATTACTAGCGACGTTGTCGTGATTATGCTCGGTCTTGCAATTGGTGCTATTTTCGTCCGTTCAATGACAGTTTATCTTGTAGAAAAAGGTACGTTAGATGCCTATGTGTTCTTGGAACATGGTGCGCATTATGCGATCGGTGCTTTAGCATTCATTATGATTGCAAGTGGTACAGGTGTGCATGTACCGGAAGTTGTTACAGGTTTAATTGGTGTAGCGTTCATTGTTTGGGCGGTTATCGCTTCAATTCAATATTCGAAGCGCGAGCAACAGTCGCCTTAAGCTAATTTTCAGCAAACTTCGATAAACTAAAGAGGCTAAACGCCTCTTTATTTTTTTAAGCCCAAATCGTTATTTTAAATAAGGTGTCCCGTATTTTTAGAAACGAATCGGCTTATAATTTACTTAGTTTTATAACGTGTATTGATATGATGAATGCTTTAGAACGTCGCTCAACTTTTGCCTTAAGTAGTATTTTTGCGCTACGCATGTTGGGCTTGTTCATGATTATTCCTGTCTTTTCTGTAGTTGGGCAGTCATATCAATATGCGACTCCAGCACTCATTGGTTTGGCTGTAGGTATTTATGGTTTAAGTCAGGCCATTTTACAAATTCCATTTAGCTTACTTGCTGATCGTTTTAGCCGTAAACCGCTTGTGGTCTTTGGTCTATTGCTTTTTGCTATTGGCGGTGCAATTGCCGGACTATCTGACACTATTTATGGCGTGATTATTGGCCGTGCTATCGCTGGGGCGGGTGCAGTTTCGGCAGTAGTCATGGCGCTTTTAGCCGATGTGACGCGTGAAGAGCAGCGTACTAAAGCCATGGCTGCCATGGGCATGAGTATTGGTCTATCTTTTGTAGTCGCTTTTAGTCTTGGACCTTGGCTCACAAGCCTTGTAGGTATTTCTGGTTTGTTCTTTGTGACAACCATCATGGGTTTGATTGCGATTGCGATGTTATTGCTGGTGCCTAAAGTTACTCGTCACCATCGTAATTATCAGCAAGGCTACATGGCACAGCTTAAGCAAGTCATTCAAATGGGTGATTTAAACCGTTTACACGTTTCGGTTTTTGCATTGCATTTATTGCTGACTGCCATGTTTATTTATGTGCCGTCACAGCTTATTGAGTTTGCGCATATTCCTTTGGCGAGCCACGGTTTGGTGTATTTGCCACTCTTGGTTATTAGTCTGTTTTTTGCATTTCCTAGCATTATCATCGCTGAAAAATATCGCAAAATGCGCGGCATTTTCTTAACAGCCATTACAGGCATTATTGCAGGTTTGCTTCTTCTTATATTTGGTTATCAATCAAAATATGTATTACTCGCTGGCTTAGGTATTTTCTTTATTGCATTTAATGTGATGGAAGCTTTATTACCTTCTTGGCTGTCAAAATCCGCTCCAATCCAGTCGAAAGCCACCGCTATGGGGGTAAATGCCAGTAGCCAGTTCTTAGGTGCTTTTTTTGGTGGCACACTAGGTGGTCAATTATTGATGTTACATAATACTGCGATTGGATGGAGTGTCTTAGCAGGGATTGCTATAATATGGCTGCTAATTAGTTTTGGTTTAGCTCAGCCGCGGTATTTGTCATCTATTGTGCTGCCATTGCCGCAAGTGCAACAGGTGAATGAGTGGACCACACAACTATTGGCAATTCGTGGTATCGAAGAAGTTGTGGTGATGCCTGACCAGCAAGTTGCTTATATTAAAGTCGATAAACAGTCTCTTGATGACGCTTCGCGACGTGATTTAACGCAGTTGTTCGGTAAAGAGGTAGCCATTTAAGCATAACTCTTATAAAGTAAAACATAGAAATGTATAGGATGAAGACAGCTAATGCGTGGTGTAAATAAGGTTATTTTGGTTGGTACTTTGGGTCGTGATCCTGAAACAAAAACTTTTCCAAATGGGGGCTCGTTGACCCAGTTTTCTATCGCAACAAGTGAAGTTTGGACCGATAAAAATACAGGTGAACGTAAAGAACAAACAGAATGGCACCGTATTGTTTTGCATAACCGTTTAGGGGAAATTGCTCAGCAGTTTTTACGTAAAGGTTCTAAGGTTTATATCGAAGGTTCATTACGTACACGTCAGTGGACAGACCAAAACGGTCAAGAACGTTACACTACAGAAATTCGTGGCGACCAGATGCAAATGTTAGATGCTCGTCAACAAGGTGAACAAGGTTTTGCTGGCGGTAATGATTTTAACCAACCACGTTTTAACGCGCCTCAACAAGGTGGCGGCTATCAAAATAACAACCAAGGTGGTGGCTACGGCCAAAACAATGGTGGTTATGGTGGCCAAGGCGGTTTCGGTAATGGTGGCAATAGCCCACAAGGTGGTGGTTTTGCCCCTAAAGCACCACAACAACCAGCATCTGCACCAGCTGATTTAGACGACGACTTACCGTTCTAATTAAAGTTTCAAAAAGGCGAGTTTATCTCGCCTTTTTTATTATTCAATTCCAAGTAAACGTACCAGTGCTGTGCCAGCCGCTGCCAGACAAATCACCAATAAAAGCGGTGCTTTTTTCCAAACTAAGAAAAGTGCCAAACCCACCCCAAATATACGTGCGAAACCTGCGAAATGGTGACCTTCAAAAAATGTAGTGGTCACAGCAATGGCACAGAGCAAAACGGTGGCGCCGTTTGAGAGTAAAACTTGGTATTTTTCAGAAAATGAAAACTTGGCACCTAAGTGGAAACCAGCAAAACGGATACTGTACGTACCCAGTGCGAGTAGAGCTATCCCTACAATAATCAATAACTGTTGACTCATTTTTTTCTACCCCATATCAAGCCAAAAAGTGAAATCAGGATTGGAAGTCCTGCGGCTAAAAAGGGTGTGGTTATCAACGCTAAAGTTGATCCGGCAAATGCAGCTTTTCGAGTCACCTTATTCTTTAAAGCAGAAAAAGTAAGAGCAATTAAAATAGCTGGGAAAATCGCATCTAAGCCAAATGTTTTAGGGTCTGGAATAGCACTCCCAATAAAATAACCTGCAGTGACACCGAGCGGCCAACTGAGCATGATGCCTATACCACATAGCCAGTAAGCAGCCTTTTTGGTTTCGAAATCAGGCTGTGCCATACCAAACAAAACGCTTTCATCGTTCATGATATGAGACCCAAAATATTGAGAGAATTTGCCTCGAATCAGTTCATTGACCGCTATGCCAAAAGGCAGATGTCTTAAATTGACGAGTAGTCCTGCAATTGCAGCTGCAATCGGGCTACCACCTACCGCCAAGAATCCAATAAAAATAAATTCGGCAGTTCCCGCGAGCACAAATATGGACAGACAAAGTGGGATCCAGAGTGCTAAGCCATAACTTGCGGCGAGTGAACCTAAGGACATACCAACAACACTGGTTGCTAGACACACAAAGAAAATCGAGCGAGTAGTATCTTTACTAAGTTTTCTAATAAGAGCGTATGTAGTCATGTCATGATATAACGAACGATTTTCCATTATAATGAATAAGTCTGATTGTTTTGTCAAAACGAACGATCGTTTTTTTTATAGAACGGATAGAATGAATGTCTCAGCCAATCGAAATTATTGCCAAAGGTTTAACGCGTGAACGCCAAAGAGCAGGGCTTTCATTGGCAGAGGTTGCGCGCCGTGCAGGTGTTGCCAAATCTACACTTTCTCAATTAGAGGCAGGGCAAGGTAATCCAAGTATTGAAACCTTGTGGGCACTTTGTGTTGCACTCAATATTCCATTTGCGCGTTTGATGGAAGAACCGAGCAATCAAGTGCAAGTCATTCGCTGTGGCGATGGGCCAACGGTGAGTTCGGAGATTGCTAATTACAAAGCAATTTTGTTGGCGACCTGTCCACCCCATGCGCGCCGAGATGTTTATTTATTGATTGTTGAACCGGGCGAAGATCGGCTTTCAGAACCACATCCAGTTGGTTCGGTAGAACATATTATTGTGGTTGAAGGGCGAGCTTTGGTGGGTTTAATTGATGAAGCGGTTGAGCTGGGTGTTGGAGACTATATTTGTTATCCCGCCGATCAAAAACATATATTTAGAGCTTTGGAAACAGGCACAAAAGCGTTGTTAATCTCTGAACAAAACTAAAGAATTTCAATCTGATTAAAATAAAAACAAAGAGCCATTTACCAGCATCTTCTATAAAAAGGGCCAATTTTGCGTATAAATTTTGCAATTGGCTCTCTCTTTTATTACAAAAATGGCTCTCGTTTCTTGAGTGCCGAAACGACAAATTAAAGCCATTGGAAGTATGCATACGGAAGCGCCGGATAAGCTCAGTGAATTTTCTGTTTTAGGAATTGGGCAGAACGGCTAAATTTTTAGGGGATATTTTTTGGCTTCGGAGGATTTCCGAGACTAGCCGATATCCTCCATATATTAAGGAAAATGATATGGCAGCTCATCAAAATGGTTCTGAAGCCAATCACTCCCAAAGTTTAAAACATGGACTTAAATCACGCCACTTAACCATGATCTCGATTGCAGGGGTTATTGGTGGCTCTCTCTTTGTTGGCTCAGGCAGTATTATCTACAACACCGGCCCTGTAGTTTTTCTAACTTATGCTTTAGGTGGTCTACTCGTTTGGTTCATCATGCGTATGTTAGGTGAGATGGCCGTTTTAAATCCCGACAGTGGCTCTTTTTCAACTTATGCAGACCGTGCGATTGGCCGTTGGGCAGGGTTTTCAATTGGTTGGTTGTACTGGTGTACGCTGGCGATGCTCATGGGCTGGGAAGCTTATGTAGCAGGAAAAATTTTAAACAACTGGTTCCCGTTTATTCCGATCTGGGTTTATATGACCGTCGTCATTGTCGCACTGGTTGTTGTCAATTTACAAAACGTCAAAAACTATGGTGAATTCGAGTTCTGGTTTGCGCTCATCAAAGTCATCGCGATTGTTGTTTTCCTTGTGATTGGTAGTTTAGCCATCATGCATTTATGGCCTTGGGGCAATCCAGCTGCATCTGGTATAAGTAACTTAACCTCTCAAGGCTTTATGCCAAATGGTGGTTCATCAGTGATTACCGCCTTGCTTGGGGTGATGTTCGCCTATATTGGCGCTGAAATTGTTACTGTAGCAGCGGCAGAGTCTGCAAATCCATCTAAAGAAATTCGTAAGGCATCAAACTCGGTGGTTTGGCGTATTATTTTATTCTACGTTGGTTCAATGTTCGTTGCGGTATGTCTTATTCCTCACAACAATGAACTTTTAAAAGATTCGACTTGGGGTACTTATAGTGTAACTCTGTCTGCACTTGGTATTCCGGGCGCGCGCCATATCGTAAATTTTGTAGTTCTAACATCGGTATGTAGTTGCTTTAACTCAGCGCTTTACACGTGTTCACGGATGTTATTCTCGTTGTCTAAACGTGGTGATGCACCAAAAAGTTTTGGTTCTGTAAACAGTAAAAGCAGTCCTTGGGTGGGTGTAATTGTGTCATGCTTCTTCTCTGTAATTGCGGTAATTTTAACTGCAACAGAGAGTATGAATGTTTATGACTTCTTCATGCTAACAACAGGTGCAGCAACACTATATGTGTACCTGACCATTGCTTATTCTCAGCTTCGTATGCGTAAAAAATTAGAAGCTGAAGGCGTGAAGATTGACTTTAAAATGTGGATGTTCCCTTACCTAACCTATGTGGTGATCTTTGCAATTATTGGTGCAATTCTTACCATGTTGATTGAAGGTACTTATTTTAAAGAAGTGATTTACACCACAGCATTGTTCGGCATTATTGTGTTCTTCGGATTGTTGTCTGAAAAGCTAGGTTGGGGTAAAGATCGTCGCGCAACCCATTTAACTCATAGCCATGAAGAAAAGTTAGTTTAAATTTTTAAACCAAAAGAGCCTCACAATGAGGCTCTTTTTTATTTTGCTCAGATAAAAAGATCAATTCAGTGTGGGTACACCTGCTTCACGTAAGCATTGAAGCAAGACGCCAAAAGCCATCACCATATCTTTTTCATTTACACAGGCAAAGCCCATCAGCAGTCCGCGCTCTGCATGTGCATGCGACTGCATGTAGTACTGAGACAGTGGACGAACCTTGACGCCACGTTCAAGCGCTGTGGCTGCAATCGCGACATCATCGCAAGAGTTCGGTAGTTTTAAAACCAGATGTAACCCTGCCGCTTCGTCATATTCATGAATAAATTCGGGGCCAAGATAGCGTTGAATTAAGCTCACCAAGTAATCACGGCGTTTACCATAGAGCAGACGCATACGGCGAATATGCGCTTCATAATGGCCTTCACGAATAAATTCAGCGAGGGCTTTTTGCTCAAGCAAGTGCCCACCACGATAAAGTTCGGCCGCAACAATACGTAGCGGTGAAAATAACGGCTTAGGGACGACCAAATAGCCAATTCTTAAAGATGGATAAATAGTTTTACTAAACGTGCCCATATATAAAACAGGTGCGTTATTTTCTAAGCCTTGCAAAGATGGATAAGGCTGGCCCGAGAAACGGAACTCACTGTCATAGTCATCTTCTACAATCCAGCTATTGTGCTGACGTGCAATCTGAATCAATTGTCTGCGACGATCAAGGCTTAAATGTGAGCCAAGCGGATATTGATGTGATGGTGTGACAAAAATGAGTTTAGGCGGTACTGCCGGATTTTCTTCGGGAATAATGCCTTCAGCATCGACAGGCATGGGCTGAATATCGAGGCCATTAATCCGTAACGTATTACGCATTCCCCAATAAGCGGGATCTTCAATCCAGACTTTATCTCCCATATCACTCAGTGCACGTGAGACTAAATCAATGGCTTGATGAATGCCTTCGGTAATAATAATCTGGTCCGCATCGCACTGGACTGAACGCGCAACACGTAAGTAATCTGCCAACGCACTTCGAAGCTCTATGCATCCACCTGCATTGCTATAAATTAGACGGTTAATGTCCGGTTCGCGGCTTAAGCGTGCTTGAATACGACTAAAAATATGATGTGGAAACTCGGTAACATCGGGTGCTCCCGGAACAAAGGCTCCCCATTGATGTGGCGAGGCTGCGGCATAGCCCAATAAGTTTGAGCCACGCTGTGAGAGGGCGTAAGAACTTTGAATATTTGGGCTAGAAACTACTTTTTTCTTGTTTTGTGTATTTAAAAAACTCTCTGGTAACTTTTCGGCAACCCATGTGCCATGTCCTGTCCGTGCTTCTAAATAGCCTTCGGCCTGTAGTTGTTCGTAGGCACTAAGAACGGTATTTCTCGAAACATGAATTTCACTGGCTAAATCGCGTGATGCAGGTAGACGAGTCTTGGGCTGGATGACTCCATCAATAATGGCACCACGCAGGCAACGGAAAAGGCGTTGATGTAGTTTCCCTTCAGTGTCCTGTTGGAGTCGTTGCAGCAAATGATCTCCAAGTAAACTACGCAATTGGCTCTCTCCTACAGTTAAAAAGTGGCTCTCGTCAGTTGCCATCAGACGAGCGAAATTACATGCATAGGCAGTCGTTGTAAAGCACCCTGAAAATTAAGCACAGGATGCAAAAAAACTAAGCTGCAACTGATGATGAAAATATGAGGGAATCAAATGGATACTCAACATTCTGCACTTAACGCACGTAAACAGCAAGCAACTCCACGTGGTGTAGGCGTGATGTGTCAGTGGTATGCGGAAAAAGCTGAAAATGCCACGATTTGGGACAAGGAAGGCAACCAATTTATCGATTTCGCTGGTGGTATTGCGGTTTTAAATACAGGCCATCGCCACCCTAAAGTCATTGCAGCGGTGACTGAACAACTTACTAAATTTACTCACACTGCTTATCAAGTTACGCCATATGAAAGCTATGTGGCTTTAGCTGAACGTATTAATGAACGCGCGCCAATTGCTGGTCCTGCGAAGGCAGCTTTTTTCACAACAGGTGCAGAAGCAGTTGAAAATGCAGTGAAGATTGCTCGTTGTTACACAGGTCGTCACGGCATTATCACGTTTGGTAACGGTTTCCACGGCCGTTCATTTATGACCATGGCAATGACAGGTAAAACTGCGCCTTACAAACGTGATTTCGGTGTAATGCCAGCGGGTGTGTTCCACGCACGTTACCCTGTACCTGCAAAAGGTATTTCAGTAGATGCGGCAATTGAAAGCGTTGAAGATATTTTCAGTGAAGATATTGCGCCACATGACGTAGCAGCAATTGTACTTGAGCCAGTACAAGGTGAAGGCGGTTTCAATGTGGTGCCAGCCGAGTTCTTAAAACGTTTACGTGCAATTTGTGATAAGCACGGTATTTTACTTGTCGCTGATGAAGTGCAATCTGGTTTTGCTCGTACTGGTAAGTTATTTGCGATGAACCATTATGAAACTAAAGCAGACCTCATCACGATGGCGAAAAGCTTGGGCGGCGGTTTCCCTATTTCGGGTGTTGTGGGCCGTGCAGAAGTGATGGATGCACCAAACCCGGGTGGTCTAGGCGGTACTTATGCAGGTAGCCCGATTGCAGTTGCAGCTGCGCATGCCGTGATTGACGCGATTGAAGAAGAAAACCTATGCGACCGTGCAAATGAATTAGGCGCTGAGTTAGTTGCTACGCTTAAAGATATTCAGCAAGCAACAGGTGACGTGGTCACTGATATTCGTGCATTGGGTTCAATGGTTGCAGTAGAACTTGAGACTGCTGAACAAGCAAAAGTTGTACAAAACTATGCAATGGAAAACGGGTTGTTACTTCTTACTTGTGGTAAATACGGTAATGTAATTCGTTTCTTATATCCATTAACCATTCCTGCTGAGCAGTTCCGTCAAGGTCTTGATATCTTGAAACAAGGTTTTGCGACACTAAAAGCAGGTAGTGCAAAAGCAATGGAGCAATCTGCATGATTCAAAATAATTTGCAGTATTTATTAAAACATCCTGATATTTCATTAGAAGCACCTGCATCAAATGACTATATCGAGGTGAATGATGCTGCTACGGGTGAAACTTTGGCATGGGTGAAAACCTATGACCGTGCAGGGGTTGAAGCCGCAATTAACCGTTCGGCAAAAGCGCAAGCTGCTTGGAAAAAGCAAACTGCCTTGGCGCGTGCTGATGTGTTATTGGCATGGTACAACCTCATGCTAGAGCACAAAGAAAATCTGGCACAGATTTTAACGGCTGAACAAGGTAAACCATTGGCAGAAGCACGTGGTGAAATTGGTTATGCAGCATCATTCATTCGCTGGTTTGCCGAGCAAGCGCGTCGTATTGATGGTGAAGTCTTAACACCTACGTTGCCAAACCAACGTCTGCTCGTGATTAAACAAGCGATTGGTGTTACAGCTGCAATTACGCCGTGGAACTTCCCGGCTGCCATGATCACGCGTAAAGCAGGTCCAGCCATTGCTGCAGGTTGTTCAATGTTGGTTAAACCGGCAGAACAAACACCGTTAACTGCTTATGCACTTGAAGTATTGGCTTTACAGGCAGGCTTACCAGCCGATGTTTTAATTAACATTAGTGGTGATGCGGTTGAAGTCGGTAAAACCCTATGCGAAAGCGATATTGTTCGTAAGTTAAGCTTCACAGGTTCAACCCAAGTTGGTCGTATCTTGATGCAACAATGTGCGCCAACCATTAAAAAGCTTTCGCTTGAGCTGGGTGGTAACGCGCCTGTATTGGTATTTGATGATGCCAACCTTGAACAAGCGGTTCAGGGCATCATGGCAAGTAAATATCGTAACAGCGGTCAAACCTGTGTCTGCGCTAACCGTATTTATGTTCAAGATGGCATTTATGATGCATTGGCAGAGCGTTTGGTTGAAGCTGTGTCTAAGCTTAAAGTTGGCGATGGCCGTCAAGAAGGTTCAACTCAAGGGCCTTTAATTGATGAAGATGCGATTGCTAAAGTGCAGTCTCATATTGCTGATGCTACTGAGAAAGGTGCAACTGTTCGTATTGGTGGTCAGCGTTCAGCACTTGGCGGTACATTCTTTGAACCGACTGTGTTAACTGGCGTAACGCAAGACATGAAAGTGTCTAAAGAAGAAACTTTTGGTCCGCTTGCCCCATTGTTCCGCTTTAAAACTGAAGATGAAGCAGTGGCAATGGCGAACGATACCGAGTTCGGTTTAGCTGCTTATTTGTTTACTCAAAGCACAGCTCGTCAATGGCGAGTAGGTGAGGCACTTGAGTACGGTATGGTCGGCATTAACACAGGCGCGATTTCAAACGAAGTTGCTCCGTTTGGTGGCGTAAAACAATCAGGTCTAGGTCGTGAAGGTTCAAAATTCGGCATCGAAGAATATGTCGAAATGAAATACCTCTGCGTAGACTTATCTGAGTAAGGGATAAAGCGAGTTCGCTTTGTTCTGAACGAAAACATGCAGTTATACTGCATGTGATGTTTCACAAAAAACCGGTCATGCCCATTCATGACCGGTTTTTTATTTAAGTCGGCAAATATCCTTCATGGCTTTCGGGTAAACGACGAAGCTCATCAATGAGGGTTTCAATGAGTTTTTCGACCACCAGACGTTGACCTTTTCTAGACACATAAACCAGTTGTAGCATGCCAATATTCGACTTCCAGTCAGGAAGTATATGGACCAGTGTTCCTTTACGAATTTCCGATTCAACGGTTAAAAAAGGAAGATCTGCAATACCTAAACCGTCCATCACGGCATAGTAAACGCCAGCTAAGTCATTACTTTTAATTCGTGGTTGATAAGGAACATCAACCGATTCACCATTACGTATATTGCATAAATGCCAAATATAATTTTGCTTTTGTGTGCCTAAGCTAATACTTGGAAAGTCCTGTAATTCGGAATAATGCTTAATGGTGCGACCTTGCAGTAATTCAGGCGAAGCCACCAGACAGTGATCGGTTTTAATCACATCACGAACAATTAAATTTGAATCTTCATTCGGTTCAAAATTGGTTCGAATTGCAAGATCGATGTCATCATGCAAGATATCTACTCGACGGCTCGTTAGCTCAAGAGATATTTCAACTTTAGGGTAGGTTTTTAAAAACTGATTTAAAATTTTTCTAATTTGAAAATGCATCATTAAAGGTGGGCAGCTTACTTTTACCAAACCTTGAGGCTCACTTTTTTGCTTTAATAACACGTTCTCTGCACATTCAACTTGAGCAATGACTTTGCAGCATTCCTCGTAAAACTCTTGACCTAACTCGGTCACTTTAAAATGGCGGGTTGTTCTTTGAATCAGGCTGACATTAAATTTATTTTCAAGGTCAATAATACGTCGGCTGAGCTTGGATTTACTAATATTTTCGGCTTCACTGGCCGCACTAAAGCCGCCGTGTTTTACGACCAAATAGAAATAATAAAAATCATCAAAAGAACTTATCAATGTCCGTTCAACCCATTTAAATTCAAGATTAGAATGCTTAAGCACCCTAATCTTGGCAATAGAACTTATTTTTGGCTAGTGTTGTGATTGTAACTTGAAATCAGGTTACGGTAGTCAGGGATATGATTTGAGAACAATGTACCCAAACCTTCAATATCATTACGCCAGTCACGGTGTAACTCACACGCCATACCGAACCAAGTCATCAGCTGAGCACCTGCTTTAGACATACGGTCCCAAGCTGCATCACGTGTTAATTCGTTGAAAGTACCAGAAGCATCAGTAATTACGAAAACTTCAAAGCCTTCTGCCAAAGCAGATAGTGCAGGGAAAGCCACACAAACTTCAGTTACAACACCTGCAATAATCAGTTGTTTTTTACCAGTTGCTTTAACCGCTTTTACGAAATCTTCATTGTCCCACGCATTGATTTGGCCTGGACGTGGAATAAAAGGTGCATCTGGGTGAATTTCTTTTAACTCAGGAACTAAAGGACCGTTTGGACCAGTTTCAAAACTGGTTGTTAAAATTGTTGGAAGATTGAAGTATTTTGCTGCATTTGCAACAGCAAGTACGTTGTTTTTAAATTTATCCGGATCGATATCTCGAACTAAAGAAAGTAAACCTGCTTGATGGTCAACTAAAAGAACCGCAGCATTATCCTTGTCTAAGCGTACATAATCTTGAGCCATTTTTTATGTCCTCATGTTATCAAATTGAATAATCAAAAATTATTGAGTAGGTCATCAGTGCCTAAAATCATGCTAGATGAGTTTGTTGTCGTAATTAAGTCTAAAAAATAGGATTAAGAATTTTAAAAATAGGACGATCTCTTAAACAAAACATCAAAATTTATGATTGTCTCATAAATGCAATAATGTGTTGCTAATCCTGATCTATAAACTGCAATTATTGAGGCGTAAAATCAATCTCAGTTCAAGAAAATCCTACATATATAGGAGAGATCAGATGAAGAAATTTCTTGGTGCATATCAAAATAACCACATGCATTGGGTTGGTGATGGTTTCCCTGTATATAACCTGTTCTCTTATGACCGTTTAGGCCAAACCCTAAGCCCATTTTTGTTACTGGATTATGCAGCGCCTTATAACTTCTCACCAACCACCGAACAACAAGGTGTAGGTTCACATCCTCACCGTGGCTTTGAAACAGTTACTATTGCCTATCAAGGTGAAGTGACTCATAAAGACTCAAGTGGTGGTGGCGGAACCATTAAAACCGGTGACGTGCAATGGATGACTGCGGGTGCAGGGGTGTTACATGAAGAGTTCCATTCTCCTGAATTTGCAGAGCATGGCGGTCTTTTTGAAATGGTGCAATTGTGGGTAAATTTACCTTCGCATTCAAAAATGACCCCTGGAAAATATCAAGCCATTGAAGCTAAAGATATTCCGGACATCGCACTAGACGAGCACGGTAGTCATTTGCGTGTGATCGCAGGTGAATATGCAGATGCAAAAGGTGCAGCAAGTACATTTAGTCCATTAAATGTATGGGACGGTAAATTGGTAAAAGGCCAAAAACATACCCTGTATGTACCTGAAGGGCATACTACCCTTGTTGTTGTGCTAGAGGGTGCGGTTGTGGTTAATGATACAAACCGTCTTGAAGGCAAAACTGTTGCGATTTTATCTCGTGAGGGCGTTGAGTTTAGCTTAAATGCTGAAGAAGACACTAAATTCTTGGTGTTGACTGGCCAACCACTGAATGAGCCAATCGAAGGTTATGGTCCATTTGTCATGAATACCAAAGCCGAGATTATGGAAGCGATTAACGATTTTAATCGTGGAAAATTCGGTTCAATCATGCAAGAAGGATAAATTGCTAAGCTGTGCTTAATGATCTTTAAAAGCAAAGTAATAAAAAGCCCGCTATCAAGTGTGAATAGCGGGCTTTTTCGCTGTAAAGTTTCTGTTTTTATGATGGATATCATTATTGTGTCGGCATTGTTTTGTGTGATTTAGTTCTCATTATTATGCCACCATGATACCGCAAAAAAAGATACTTGTAAAACGAATGATATAAATACAGTTAAATTATCTTATTTTATTTAAAAGAATTTTTTTAAATTTTTAAAAAATATAGATTTTTATACAGTCATCCTCTTTTGTAAAATTTTATGAAAAACTTTTGGGCTTATCTTTTAAAATTTTTCTATATAAATTGATGCAAAAAATAAAAATCTGGTAGTTTTTAATACGGTGTTTTTTTAGGGTATGAGTGATAATCAAAAAAATTCTCGAAAAATGGGACATCATTTTGGATATCGCAATTATTGGCAGTGGAATGGCAGGACTTGCAGCAGCAAGAATTCTGAAAGATGCAGGACATACAATCACGATATTTGAAGCACTTCCTGGCCGGGGAATGGACAGTCATAGCATTGAGTTCGATGGTGGGATTATTGATGCACCATTGCGTGTTATGAACCCGCATCTATGGAAAAATACACTCAGCCTTGCTGCACACTTAGGCATTAAAACCTTTCCGGTTCGTACCTATATGTCTTGTAGCTGGTTATTTGAAGATCGTACTGAAACATGGTTAACCACATCTCGTAGCCGTATTGGTAATTTCCCAATTATCAATAACCGTAAAGGTATCCAGCAATATGGCTGGCGTCTGGTAAAAGGGATGCTGCAATTAAAAACTGCGATTCACCAGTTCTTTAAATCTAAAAATCAAGATATTACTCTCGCTGAATTTATTAATCAGAACGATATTGAAGAAGTATTCTGGCATGGTGTAGTTATGCCGGTGCTTTATACGATTTGTACATGTAACCCAAAAACAATTGGTGATTGGCCTGCGAAAAACCTTCTTGAGTTTTTGCGTCATTTAACTGATGGTGACATGTTGTTGCGTATGAAAGGCGGTACACCTGCATTTGTAGACAGCTTAATTAAAGGCATTGATATCCATAGCGGTTCGGCAATTAAAAAAGTTGAGCTACAAGGTGAAAAAGTACTGGTCGAAAATGAAAAAGGTGACCAAGGTACATTTGACCGCGTTATTGTGGCGACACCAACTTCTAAACTTGAAGAGTTCTTAAACCCTGAACAGTTTGCAGAAGATATGAATCTGCTTAAACAGTTCCGCTTTGAACAAGGCGACTTGGTTATTCATACAGATGCAACAGTAATGCCACCACGCCGTAAAGACTGGTCAGTGCTGAGCTATATGATGGACCGTAAGTTTACTCGTCAGCAGTTTACAGTTTGGATGAATGCCGTTGAGCCATCACTGGTAGGTAAAAATCCTGTATTCCAAACTTGGCGTCCAGTAGTTGATATTGACCCTAAAAAAGTCATTTCAAAAGTGACCTTAACGCGTGCAGTTGTAGACTCTCAAACCATTGCTTTAAACAAAGAGCTACAACAACGTCACTTAGAACCAAACCGTAAAGTATTCTACTGTGGTTCATGGTCATGTGATGGTTTGCCAATTTTAGAGTCAGCAGTGACTTCTGCGATGCATATTGCTGAAATTTTAGGTGCACCTTTACCATTCGTGGGATTAAAGCCTAAGGTCGAAGTTGCCCCTGAACTCGGTTACTAAAATTGTGAAAGCAAAAGTTCGAGCAGCTCTTTCTCGATTTATCCCTCATAAATATGCAATTGATGCATCAAGTTTGGGGGATAGTGAAGAGCTTGCTTGGACAAACTTGGGTTTTTGGAAAAATACCCAAACCTACCGTGAAGCTTGTCGCCAATTGGCTGATCATTTGGCACAAGCTGTCAATTTAAATTCAAAAGATCATCTCTTAGATTTAGGTTGTGGGCAGGGTGCAAGTTTATTGCACTGGTTACAGCACTATCACCCCAAAAGCCTCAGTGCTGTTGAACTACAAGCCTCATGTGTTAATAAAATTCAAAAATTTATTCCTGAAATAAGTCAGATTTTCTGTGGTTCATTTTTAAATTTAAAACAATTTGAATTTAAACAACGCTTCGATGTGGTGCTCTGTATCGATGCGGCTTATCACAGTCATTTAAATTCATTGCTGGATTCGGTTACTCCCATTTTAAATTCAAAAGGACGATTAGGTTTTCATTACTTGATGCGTGCCGACTCATGTCACAACATGACCATGCTACAAGAACAAAAGCATCGTTACTTACTTAAAGCAGCCGATGTCACTTGGGATGCCTTACTCACGGAAGAGATACTGAGAACTACCTTGGAACAACAAGGTTTTACAGATATTAAAATCGAAGATTTATCAGAACAGGTATTATTAGGTTTTTCACAGTATATTCAAAATCAACAAGCACAAAGCCATAACAGAGGGTTGGCAAATTTTAAAATCCTAATGACTGCAAAGTTATGCCAACAACTCTATCAAAATGGGTATGTACGTTATATTCAAATAACAGCAATAAAAAAATAGGGTGAGCCATGCCAGTTAAATATCAAGGATCATGTTTATGTGGAGCTGTGAGCTATCAAAGCGATGCAGAGCCACGTTATAGTTTTAATTGCCATTGTCGAGATTGCCAAAAGGCAACAGGTTCGGCCTATGCTCCAATCGCTTTTTTTCATCAATCTGAATTGAAAATAAGTGGCGAACTAAAATATTTTGAGACATTAGGTTCTTCTGGTCGTCCCATTAAAAGAGCCTTTTGCCCGACTTGTGGTTCTCAACTTTTTGGCTTACCTGAACTTGTTCCTGAAATGATTTCAATACGCGCAGGCACTTTGGATGACCCAAGTCTCTATCATCCTAAAGCGGAGGTTTTTGTGAGTCAGACCTATGCTTGGGACATGCTGAATCCAAACCTTAAACACTTTGAAAAAATGATAGAGAAGAGCAAGAAATAAGGCTTAATTAAAGAAGCCAAATATTGCCAAAGCACAGATTAAAGTAAGACTGCCAAGAGCTAAAAATAATATGGTTTTTCTAAATTTTAGCTGAGGCATTTTACTTACAAGGATAATAAGGCATGCAAGGATGATCACTAAAGATTGAAAAAGGTTTAAAGGTAGATTAGACATCTCGTTCCTTGTTGTTTTTAAATTTATTTTAGAAATAAAGTAATAAACTCATTATATCGTTTTCTTATTTAATTGAAGAACATAACTTCTTATAAATTCATATTTTTATTTCCATGATAGATAAATCAAGTTTTAAATTTAAAAGAACCATGTACGCTTTTTCCTACATCCATTCAGGAAATTGTCGTCTTTCTATGACCTCATGAATTGCCTATGATGAACTCATCAGGAACAGGAAGTTCCAAAACGTAAAACAACAATAATAAGTTTAAGCACCAGGACGTGAGGTATTACAGGATGTATGCCTAGTAACGAAATACGAAAAAAGCCCAACAGGATGTTGGGCTTTTTTCATTTCTTATTAACGAATTTCTTTACCACCTAAGGCGGCACAGTCAAAAGGTCTATTCCAAAACCTACAGACAACAAAAAACCCCATAAATCAAATATTCATGAGGTTTAATGATGGTGCCGGCACACGGATTCGAACTGTGGACCTACTGATTACAAGTCAGTTGCTCTACCAACTGAGCTATGCCGGCGATGTGGAGTGAATTTTACAGTTTCTTAAAAAAAATACAAGCCAAAAAATGAGCATTTAAATTTTTTCATATGATTTTTAAATGCTCATCGGGTTTAGCCTAAAAAAGTTAAGGTTTTACTACATTAATGCGCTTTGGCATGTGATGTATAAATCGCTAAAAATATTCCAATTAAAGACAAGAACACGGTTAAGCCGACAATCGCACTCCAGCCACCGTGTAACCAGAACCAACCGCCCGCCGAGCCGACAATACTTGAACCCATATAGTAAAACAGCAAGTAAAGCGAACTGGCATGAGCTTTAGCTTGTTTGCTTTCAGCACCCACAGAACTACTCGTAAGTGAGTGGGTAATAAAGAAGCCTGTGGTAATAAATGCGATGCCAATGATAATGCCGAAAAGAGAGCTGAGCAGGGTCATGAGACTACCCACGATCATCAAGGCAAAGCCACTCATCATCATGGTTTTTTTACCGAAGCGATCGGCTAAGCTACCTGCCAACGATGAAGACACCATACCAAAGCTATACGACAAGAAAATAAGGCTAATTTGTGTCTGGCTGAGTGAATAAGGTGCGCCGCTTAAGCGGAAGGTCGCATAGTTAAACAGGGTGACAAAAACACTGGTGAGCAAGAAACCAATGGCAAATAGGCGTAATAATTTAGTATTGCTTAAATGAGCACGCCACATTTGCATGTGAAAGCCTAAATTCAGCCCTTTTTTCTGCACAAAATTACGCGATGCGGGAAGTAATTTTAAAAATGCAATTGAGCAAATAAAACAGATTGCTCCAAGTAGGCCTAAGGCGGCGCGCCATGAAAAATATTCAACCAAAATACCCATACCGACACGGCCCATCATGCCACCAAAGGCTGTACCTGCAATATATAAACCCATAGTTTTACCGAGGTGTTCAGGTGCAATTTCTTCGGCAATCCAAGCCATAGTCACTGCGGGTACGCCACCGAGTAATAAACCTTCTAACGCACGCGCCATCAGTAAACTGTGCCAGTTCGGTGTAAACATCGAGACAATATTTAAAATTGCTGCACACAGCATTGATGTAAAAATCACACCGCGACGGCCAATCGCTTGTGAAAAGGCACTCGATAGCACAATCGAAATGGCTAAAAAGGCAGTCGTTAATGACAGTGCCAAAGAGCTACTCGCAGGACTAATCTGAAAGCTTTGGCTAAATGCAGGTAAGAGTGGCTGTACACAATAAATTAGAGAGAAGCTGGCAAAACCTACGAGGAATAAAGCAAATCCTGCATGTTTATAAGCTTTAGTCCCTTTGTGAATCCACTCACGGGAAAGAACAGACGTTGCCTCAGTGTTTAAGGTACTGGGTGTAGATGAAGAGTTCATATCATGACCATGACAGAAAAAAGAGCAGTGCCTAAAGGCATGCTGCATCGAGAAAATTCGATAAATTAAAATTAGCAATTTAGAAGCTATTTTTCTAATATATTTAATAATGGGACACGATATGTTTTATATATAACAATGGAACTCAGGCATATACGCTACTTTTTGGCAGTAGCAGAAGAAAAAAACTTTACCAAAGCTGCGCAGCGCTTAAACATGAGCCAGCCGCCCTTAAGTATGCAAATACGAGACTTAGAAGAAGAGCTCGGTGCAGATTTATTTATTCGTTCGCCTCATGGGGTGGAGCTGACCGAAGCGGGGCTTGCCTTTTTAAATGCCATTCAGCCAGTGCAGCAGCGTGTAGAAGATGCAGCAAACCTTGTTAAGCAAGTGGCAAATGGCGAAGTGGGTCAATTAAGGTTAGGCTTTACAGGTACTTCAATGTTGAATCCTTTAATTCCTAAATGTGTTCGCTATTTCCAGCAGCAATACCCGAAAGTAAATTTAAAGCTTGAAGAAGCCAATACCTTACTGCTCATCGATTTATTGCTTGAAGACCGTTTAGATGTCGCAATTATTCGCTCGCCACGCAATATGCCGGATAGCCTCATTCTTCAAGAATTATTGGCTGAGCCGCTCATTGCTGCTTTACCTTCAGAGTCTTTTCAACTCGACGATGTATCACAGGAAATTGATTTAACTGCGCTGCGAGAACTTGATTTTATTGTCTCGCCACCTTCAGTGAGTGCAGGGCTTTTTGATGCGATTAAACAAGCCTGCCATGAGCGTGGCTTTGAACCGAAAATTGGACAAAATGCCCCGCAAATTGTGTCAATTTTATCGTTGGTATCTGCAAACTTAGGGGTGTCTTTGGTTCCCGAGTCGACCAAACAATTGCAAATACAAGGTGTGGCTTATCGCTCTTTGAAAGCGCCTGTACCTACGGTGGGTTTAGGGCTTGCTTATAAGAAACATGCCCCTTCACAGATGGCGATTAACTTTGCCAGTGTGGTGCAAGTGGCTTGTCACCACGCCAACGAAATAAATGAAATCAGCTAGTTTGATTTCGGCGCTCTGTTCATTAAAAAGATGCCTGAAATAATGAAGATTGCACCATATAAAAACGATAAAGTCGGCTGTTCATGAATGAAAACCCAAGCCATGAGCGCTGCAAAAATAGGTTCTGAAAGCTCGGTCACTTGTACCTTTGCGGCACTCATATAAGACAACGCTTTAGTGGTACAGAAAAAGCCGAGTATGGTTGGTAGAACGGCTAAACCAATCAAACCTAAGACAATGTCGATATTAAAGTGTATAGCATGTAAATTTACTAAAAACGGAACTGCAAGATAAACACTACCAAACAGCAGTAAGTATTTAGTCAAAAACAGGCCGCCGTTTAATTTGAACTTTTTCACTAAAACCGAAAATAGGCCATAACCCGTACCGGCAATAGAAGCATTAATCAGCATTAAAAGACTATTTTCACCTTTCCACGAAATAATGCTAATCCCAGCAACCGCCAATAATGTTCCAATAAGCGAATGAATGTAGATGCTTTCTTTTAAAATGAACCTCCCAAAAAATAGGGCAGAGATGGCAGCCGAAGCCATGAGTACCACCACGACATTGGCCGCAGCACCGTGGTTATAGGCAATAGTCTCGAAAAAGAATAGCGAGAAAATTCCTAAAAAAGCACATATAGCAATTTGAGCAAAAACGCTGAGTTTACTTGGTGTGCTGCTAATAAATGCAATCTTTTGGCTAACAGGCACTTTAAATAAAAACATACTTAAAAAGAAAAAGGCGATAATGGTTTTTAAAAAGGCAATGTCTTGCGGGTTTAAACCACTGTGCATGAGTAATTTACTAATTACACCAATAGATGCATTTAAAGCCGCTGCACACAGTGCAAATAGGGTTCCAATAATTAAATTATTCACTCTTATAATTCTTCCTAATTTTTACGCATGCAGTCTACATTATTTTTTGGTTGAATATTCAATTAAAATAATCAGTTAAGGTTGAATATTTTCAAAAATTATTCTGTATGGATTTAACTATTTTTATAAAAACCTAAACTCTTCTAATAGACTTTTGTTTCAAATAATTGTGATTTATAGCGCCAGCTCATATTATATAATTAGTTAATTATTAAAGAATTTTAAAAATGATTAAATCGATTATTTCAGGTTGCGCGGTTCTTACACTTTCGGCTTTGGCGGTGACCCATGCAGAGTTTTCTTATGAACAAGAATTACAACAAGGCTGTAATAAAGTGAAGCAATACGCGAGCTTAGGTAAGAAATTCTACGATCAAAAACAATATAAAAAAGCGCTCGAAAATTTCCAGAACCAAGCCTCTTGGACTGCTTTTTGTAAGGCTAATGCAGATGAAACCACAGTTAAATTTACCGACCGTGATATTGAAGTTGCCAACAATAACGTGGGCTTAGCCTATGCCAAATTGGGTCAGCCACTTTGGGCAAGAGCATGGTTTATGCTTGATGAAAAATCAAAGTCTAGTCAATTTAACCTTAAGCAGTTGCCTCAACCTAAAGCATCAAATGATTTGTCGGGTGAGTACGTCCGTTACTCAGGTTTTGGTGAGTGGGATCACATCACGGTAAGTCGTAAACAGGGCCAATATGCAATTAGCTATGCTGGTTTATATATGGGCTTACGAAGCTTAATTTATGGCCCAAATATGGGTGAGTTTGACACCAAAATGCCGGCCAATGCCAAGCAAACCATTTATAAAGATCAAGACTGCCGTATTCAGCTCGATTTTAGAACCAATGCGAAATTAGGAAATTATATTCAGGTTAAACAAAGCGAAGGTGAGTCGGGGTGTGGCTTTGGACATAACGTTTATGCCGATGGAACGTATTTAAAAGTTGAGTCTGGAAAATAAGATTAAACATATAGGAACACAATAATGAAAAATATATTTGCACCTTTACTGCTTGTTTCAACGGTTATTTTTTCTGCTCACATTTATGCAGAGCCGACTAGTACCTGTAAGGAAGTGAAATTCCAAAAGGCCGATGAGGCGTGGAGTGGGCACTATTATTTACATGGTGTAATGGAAGTCGGTTCAGAACTTTTACTTCAGCCAGATGGCAAGTTTCAATGGATGCTTGCTGTGGGTGCTTTAGACCAATATGCCGAAGGCACATGGTGGAAAAATGGAGACTGTATTGGCTTAAAACCAGAGGCTAAATTTAAAAAGGATTTAAGTATTTTCCCTGAAAGCCTAACGATTTCGGATAAATCCTTAGATGCGATCTGGGAAGGTGGACGCCAGCAAGGCACATATAGCAAAGACTAAACTAAAAAGTCCGACACTGAGTCGGACTTTTTAATAACTCATATTTTAGTGGTTGACCGCAGCAAGTTGCTGAGCGTTATAGCGTGCGCCCATGTTTGGGTATCTCGCAATAATCGCTTCAATTTCTGCCAAATCTGCTGGTGTTAAATGAAGGTCTACAGCACCCGCATTTTCCACAAGTCGCTCGATTTTACGCGTACCCGGAATTGGAATAATGTCGTCACCTTGCGCCAAAATCCAAGCCAAAGCCAGTTGAGCCGCTGTCGCATTTTTGCTTTGAGCAAACTCGCTAAATGCTTGTGCCAAGCTTTGGTTATTTTTCCAGTTATCGCCCTGATAACGTGGTAACTGGTGACGGAAATCATTTTCGTCTAAGTTATTTACATCAAGCGTATTGGTGATTAAACCACGCGATAACGGAGAATATGGCACAAGGCTAATACCTAACTCACGAATGGTTTGCAAATGGGTTTGCTCAAACTCACGGGTAAGTAGCGAATATTCATGTTGAACCGCTGCAATCGGGTGAATCGCATGTGCTTTACGAATGGTTTCAGCCGAAGCTTCACTGAGTCCTAAATAACGAACTTTACCTTGTTTGACCAAGTCCGCCATTGCGCCAATGGTATCTTCAACCGGAACATTTGGGTCTATGCGGTGTGCATAATACAAATCAATCACGTCTGTATTTAAGCGTCTTAAGCTGTTTTCGACCGCGACTTTAATCCACTCAGGTGAGCCGTCGATATAAGACTCTAAAGAATTTTTCGGGTTGAGGTTATCTTCTTTATAGCGGAAGCCAAATTTGGTCGCCAAGAACACTTTGTCACGGTGTTTTTCTAAAACTTTTGAGAGCAACACTTCGTTTGCGCCGTTGCCGTACATGTCGGCAGTGTCCCAAAAGTTAATGCCGAGGTCCAAGGCTTTTTCTAAAGTTGCAATGCTTTGTGTGTCGTCTGAGGCACCATAGGCAAAGCTCATTCCCATGCAACCTAAACCAAGTGCTGATACTTTTTCGCCCGTTTGTCCTAAAGTTCTATATTTCATTTTTCACACTCTTTTTGCAAAATCACTTGAGTAGAAAAAATATAAAATGCTTTGGCTCAAACTGACGTATAACATTCAAACCAATAATTATAAAATTCAAACAATCTGTTTTTAGGCCACACAGTCTTCGCGGAATTTTTTAGGCGAAAAGCCCGTATTTTTCTTAAAGAAATTGGTGAAATACGCTGAATATTCAAAGCCTAAGCTATAGGCAATTTCGGAAATATTCCAACTGGTGTGTTGTAGCAGCGCTTTGGCTTCTTGCGTAATGCGCGAGCTAATATGTTCAGACGTAGTTTTACCTGTGGCTTCTTTTACAGCTCGGTTTAAATGGTTCACATGCACTGACAAGCCATAGGCAAAGTCATTTGCAGTTTTGAGTTTAAGCTGAAAATGTGGCGAGTCGATGGGGAACTGGCGCTCTAATAATTCAAAGAACAAATGGCAAATGCGTACCGAAGCATTACTATGTTTTTCAAACTGTTGGGTCGGTTGCATTTTCATGGCTTCATGCACAATCAGGTGCAAATAATTTCTTAAAACGTTGTATTTATGAATGTAGTCTGAGTTTATTTCATTCATCATCTTTTTGAAAATAAATGAAATTTCTTCAACTTGTTGGTCGTTTAAAAAATACAGCGGGTCGCCGTCGACTTTAAACAGCGGAGAGTCTTTTAAAAAGCTTTGTCGCGATTCTTGGTTTACAAACTCTTCGGTAAATAGACAAAACCAGCCTGCCTGTTCAGGCGAATTAATTTCCCATGCGTAGGGCACCATCGGGTTTGAAAACAGCAAAGCAGGGCGGTCGACTCGTATCCAGCGGTTAGCATAGTGAAGTTCACCTGTGCCTAAAACCAGTGAAATTTTATAATAATCGCGGCGGCTATAAGGTGTGAGGAACGAGCAAGCATCGCGTTGGAACACGTTAAAATGTCCAAACGACGTCGATGGAACCGAGTAATCGCTATCTCTGGTTAAAGAAAAGCGGCGATAAAAATCATGTATGGTTTCCATGTCTTTGCCTGCATGCATTATCAATTTATTTAAAGTTATAAAATTCAAACTTTATTTACTGTAGCTTTTATTTATAGCGTGATCAATCTGTTCATTTAAACAGGTTTGAAAATGAATAATAAATTAACAATGAGAAAAATGAGCCAATAGAAATAAAAATATTTTATAAATTAATAATATATGAATATTGACACTTAAAAATTTGATAATTATTCTTTGTCTGCAACCGATTCTGCGGTAGAACGAAAAGGGGACACTTTCGGGTGTGCTGGTACTGTACCCAGCCTGCTAACCCCTTTTCGTTTTGCCATCATTTTACGATAGAGCGAAAAGGGTGACACCTTCGGGTGTATTGGGTTTTCCTTTGTGTACCATCTGCTAACCCCTTTTCGTTCTGTCACCATTCTACGGTAGAGTGATAAGAGGACACTTTCGAGTGTGCTGGTTCTGTATGGCCAGTCTGCTAACCTCTTTTCGTTCTGCCACCAATTTTACTATTATGATGATATCGTTAAATTTAAATTAAAGGTCTTTTTAGCTTAAATATCTAATTGAATAAACAAAAATAATTATTTAACCAATTTCTATTCAACCTTACATTGACACCCAAAAACACGCGGATTATCCTTTGCCTGCTGGCCACATTGCCAGTCGATTTTGACAGATCGATATAACACACAAGACATCAAAAAGTTCTCTTTTTGGTGGCGAACTCGTTCGTCCCCCTTCGTAGCGGTAGGGCGAGGGAGGGACGCCTTGTGCGTGCTGATTCTTGTGTGTCAGTCTGTCAACCTTCTCTCGTTCTACCACCATCATTTGACAGTGATCAGGTAGAACTCCTTTACACACAAGGAGTCCGCACATGCGTACTATTTCAACTCTTTCATTGGCAACCTTCGCCAAAATCTTTGACTCTATACCCAACTGGTCTTTAAAACGGTTTAACCGACTTTAGGTTTTAAGCCATAGGTCATTACGACTAAAAAATCATAGCAACAATAAAACCCGAGATAGGCGAGCACACCATTTTTGTGCGGTTTTTGCATGCCTGTATTTAACGCTCAATTTAA
This sequence comes from Acinetobacter sp. FDAARGOS_559, assembly GCF_003940475.1. Taxonomy (NCBI): domain Bacteria; kingdom Pseudomonadati; phylum Pseudomonadota; class Gammaproteobacteria; order Moraxellales; family Moraxellaceae; genus Acinetobacter; species Acinetobacter sp. FDAARGOS_559. The sequence goes on along the minus strand of NZ_RKJG01000005.1, from coordinate 2,077,901 downwards.
GAGCGACGGCATTTCTATCTCTTTTATTTACAACAAAAAATTATTTTAAGCGATATACATGAAAAATTTAGAAGCTTCATTTAGAGCATTGCGAGTGCTCCACACGGCAAAAGATTTATTTAACCAATACGGGTTTCATAAGGTAGGGGTAGACCGAATTATTGCCGACTCCCAAATTCCCAAAGCAACCTTTTACAACTACTTCCATTCAAAAGAAAGGCTCATCCAGATGAGCTTAACTTTTCAAACAGACGCTTTAAAAGAAGAGGTATTTTCCACGATCTATTCGTATCGTGAACTGATGGTGTTCGATAAACTTAAGAGAATTTTCTTTTTACATGCTGACTCAGACGGGCTTTATCGTTTGCCTTTTAAAGCAATTTTTGAAATAGAAAAACATTATCCGTCGGCTTATAAAGTGGTTATTGATTACCGAAACTGGCTTATTCAGGAAATTCATAAACTACTTTTAACTGTAAAATCTGCCGCTACAGTTGAAGATGCGCATATGTTTTTGTTTGTGGTCGATGGAGCAATGGTGCAGCTTTTAAGTTCAAATCAAACTGATGAAAGGGAGCATCTGATTGATTATTTTTTAAGTCGGGTTTGATGGGGAAAGGCCTAGATTTAGGCCTTTTTTAAACTTAAAAATTTGTATGGGGCTTAATCGCCTAAGGTAATTCTTAATCTGTTTAATGCCCCCATTAAAGAAATACTCGCCGTTAAATCTACAATCTCTTTTTCACTAAAATGCTGAGCCAAACTTTCTCTGGTCGCTTCAATTTGTTTCGGGTCATTTAAAGAAGTAATTGCGGATGCAAACTCCAAAACGACTTTTTGTTTTTCAGAAAAGGCTTTTGAATGTTTATAACCCGGTATTTGGTCGATAACTTCTTGAGCTATGCCAAAGTCTCTTAATTCCTTGGAATGAAAAGCACAACAATACGCGCAACCATTGATTTGAGATACATACAACTCGGCTAAAGCAATCAGTTTTGGGTCTAAATCTGAAGATCTAATAGATGAATGAGCTGAATATAAATGCCCGATGGTTTTCTTTGAAATTTCTTTATATTCCACAGTAAATATCCGTGATGGGTTAGATAGAAGCATTATTTATAATTAGGTATAGGTTGTAAATTAGGCATTTTTTTGTTATGTAGGTATATTTATTATACTTAGTAATCATCTATGAAAGATAACATTTCAGGCTGTACAGTCGAAGAAGCCATGACGGTGTTAGGTGGTCGTTGGCGCATGCTCATTATTTCTTTTTTATTAGAAAGAACAATGCGTTTTAATGAGTTACGCAGAGCAATTCCTAATATTTCTCAAAGAATGCTGACTTTAGAGCTACGTTTCTTAGAAGAAGAAGGCTTTATTTTAAGAGAAGTCTATGCACAAGTTCCTGTTAAGGTTGAATATTCTTTAACTGCGGAAGGCCGAAAATTAGAAAAGCTAGTTGATGTATTAAAAGAAATCGGAGGATGGCTTAAATCGAGATAGTTTTGTTTATTGTAAGAGGAGTTGTTTGATTATTTTAAAGGTGGGATGGGGAAAGGCTAATAGAGGCTACCTTAAAAGATTATTTTCTATTCAGTGTATTAGAGCTATTATTTAAAAATTCTCCAAAAAAATATTCATCTTTGGTTTGAAAAAAGAAGTTAAATTCTTTGCTCATCATAGAGTCATGTTGAGCTTGCTTACGAAAAATAGGAGATATTTGGTTTAAATAATAATAAATACAGTCAGCCATATTATTAAATACTTTTAATGGTTTTAAGCTGGAATATAATTCTGTCAGTGCATTAATAATAGGCCGAATATCTGGATTAAATGTCCATAGCAAAATTTCATTTTTCTCACATCTAATTACTTCATATTCTTCTAGTTTATTAGGTTGAATTGAGTAAATTTGTGCCCCATTTTTACTATAAGTCGAATATAATAATTTTGTGATTTCTAACTGTGAATGTGAAATTTCTTGTTCACGTATTAATTTAGATGTCTTCAATAAATTTGGTAGCTCATGAATATTCTGTTTCGTAAAATTATTGAAAGAAAGCATAACATTTTGGATAAGGTTTAATTCGCCAGTTCCTGTAATAATACCGTTTTCCCATGGAAAGAACTTTTGAACACCGTCTTGATATAAATATGAGCCATTATCCTGATACGATATAGTACTACGTGTGTCTGCTGCAATCGCAATACTATCCTCAAGTTGAATAGCAAGAATAAAGGTCATAATATTAAGATAATTTAGTTAATTTCATGAAATCTATTATAGGAAGACAAATAAATTTTTACCAGATAAGGTTTTGTATATGGCCGGCGGTTCTCAGATTATTATCAATAAAAATGGTATTACATTAATTACTCCAGCAAAGTTTGAGGTAAAGGCTGGACAGCACCTATTTAAAGGTGGGGCTGAAGTCGGGGTAAATATTCAAGGATTACCCGCTTATGAGGCATATAACGAGAAATTCCAAATGTTATTACCTTCGGGTGAACCCATGAAAAAAGTAGATTATAAAATTTCTACCGATGGAAATGAGTACATCTCTCAAGCAGATGACAAGGGTAGATCTAAGCGTATTCATACTTCAAAGGAAGAAAATTTAAAGTTGGATTTAAATTGGATAAGTTTCGAGGCTGATTCTGCTGACAATAATGGTGATGCTAAATGAGTGGAAGTCTTGATTGGGACAGTAATACCAATACTACGGAAAATAGCTGTAAAACCGTTCAATGTGATTGCTTAACTTTCTGGGAAATTTATCAGCAAGAGGCCATAAAAAGAGTTTCTAACCTTAAAAGTGCGAATCATTACAAACTTGAACCTGGGTATGAGGCCAGAGCAAGGCGTATTGCTTCTGTTTATGCCAGAATTTATTTAGAACAAGAAATCTCAGGTACTAAACTATTTAAGGGGCGTTACTATTGGATGGGGCTTGGGGCATTTGCCTCTAAAACAGTAGCTGCTATTTTTAAACATGGATTGACTGCATGGGGATACAAGTGGGCACCTGTGATTTCTGGTGCCCTAGGCGGTGTTTTAACAGCTCCTGTTATTAATTCTATGATTCGGGATCCTGTACACTCTTTTGCTAAGGGCAATTTATGGTTATTTATGGATATTGCCCCATGGCATTATGCATGGAGTGCTTCATCAACCTCCTTTAAAACTTGTATGAAAGCCCGAAAAGTATCTGGTTTTAAACATATTAAAAAACAAGTCGAGAATTTACCTTGGTCTAACTCCTTATCAGTTATTAAACAATTAGGATGGACTGACCAAATAGAAGAAGGTTTTGGGTATTTACCTGATATTGAGAACACTTTTAAGCGAGTAGGGAAAACTCGAAATGATAATTTTAAAACAGCCTCTAAAAATCTTTTTGATCATCTAATGGCGATTGCAGTTCAAGAACAATATAATATTTTACAAGAACTTGTTTGGAAGGAGTGGAAAGTCCAGAAACAGGCTTCTTTACAACGATTTACTGGTTTACCAGATAGTACTCTTGTTTTAACTAGCGATTATGGGGTCGATGCAGTTAAACCTAATAAACAAGGACAGTATAAAGGGCGTCATGCAGGGGTTCTATCCCAATTGCCTGAAACGGTTTATAGCGAACCATTAGAGGGTACACAAGTTGAAGTTTATGATAGTCGTATGAAATGGATTAAAGTTGCAGCAGCTAAGTATCATCGATTAATGCAAAGTGATAAAGGAAGAGACTTTTTAGAAAAAGAATTAGAAACTATTGCAGGATGGGGAAATAGCAAAGCAGAGTTTAAAGTAGGGAAAGATAGTAATGATGGCAAAATTTAAACAATATTTCCTAATCTTTATTTTTGGATTATTACTTTCCGCTTGTCAGCCAACATCAGAACATAATGAGAATTTGACTATGAATCAGCAAGCCTACACTTTGCATATGGGTGAACAAGGTATTCAAGATTTTTCAAAGTATAGTAATGGTAATGTCGATAATCATCCGGCTGGCGTTAGCTTTAGAGAGCTTCAATTTTCTCCTCCTAACTTAGGAAAATTAACTATAGATAATGGTCCTAACAGTTTATCGATTGACCATGTTTTCTCTGTATTAGGAACTCAATATGACAAAAATGAAGGGATCCAAGTTTTAGATATTGATGCTGGCCTCACAAAAGAAGAATTTGCTACCCCAGAGCAGGTTTATCAAAGCTATGTAGCTTTAATGAAACGTATTAATCAGGCTGGCTGGAAAAACTATTTCTTTACAGATGCTCCGCGTATTGCTAAAGGAGATAATATTAAGCATCTATCGAAAAGTCGTGATGTCATTGATCCTAGTTATATTTTTAGCTTTGAGGAGTGGAAAAATATAATAAACAACAGCCCAACAAAATCATTGGGTTATAGATTGTACGCTAATGGGATTATTTTAGATATCAGTTTAAAAAGAACAGCTAAGAATGAGCGTAATGAAGAGCAATATATGCTTAGATTTAGCTTTCAGAGTGTTCGATACAATGAAAGAGACTCAATTCCTGACTCTGATAAAATGACACCTAGTGAATTCGAGCAAGCGTTTAAAAAGAGATTAATTGAAAATAAAAAATATCGGGAAAAGGAGGAGAGAAAAGCTAAGGCTGAGGGCTATCATATCGATGAAGAATATACAGATCCTGATGTTTGGTCATATGTTAAATAGAAGTTTTTAAAATAAAAAAAAGGCTTAATTTACTTAAATTTAAGCCTTTTAAATAATTCTATTTTTAGCTTTCACTCAAAACCAATTGTTTAATCTTCACAGCCTTCTCGAAGTGATCTAGCTTATGCTCCATAATCCATCAATGCGCTGCTTCCATAAGTAGTTCAGGGTTATCATTTTTATTTTTAAAAAAAGCATAAAAAGACAGACCGACATTATCTCCCTTCTTCTCAATTTTATCGTCGCATCCCTTAATAAAAATTTCTCTTAATTCATGTCTCATATTGAGTATCACTTTCAGTCTATAAAACTAAGAATTCATATTCCGCTCGCCCCATTGGCACATCATATCTAGCAAAGGAATTAAAGACTGTCCTCTTTCAGAAAGACGATACTCAACCTTTGGTGGAATTTGAGGATATTCCTTACGAATAATCAGTTCGTCTCTTTCTAACTCTTTGAGTGTATTGCTCAGCGTTCTAAATGAAATATTGCCAATACAGCGCTGCAACTCATTAAAACGCATAACGGTTTTTCCATACAGCCAATACATGATGATCATCTTATATTTGCCATTAATTAAAGAAAGGGTATAGCCAAAACCTGTTTCTTCTAATGGCGTATTTGATGGAAGGCAGTCAGTCATTTTTAAAATCTACACTATCTTTTAGTATAGTATATAACAAAAATTACCGTACTTATATTTAGGAAAGCACACTTCTATAATCGATTTATCTACTTTTCGATAAGAGTGTTTTTATAATGAAAAAGACATTAGTGATCGTTGCACATCCTCACATAGACCAGTCTGTAATTAATAAAAGATGGGTAGAGGAGTTAGAAAAATATCCCGACCAATTTACAGTTCACCAGATTTATCAAGCCTACCCAGATGGCGTAATTGATGTTGCCAAAGAACAAGCGCTTGTAGAAGAATACGAAAATTTAGTCTTTCAATTTCCAGTGTATTGGTTTAACTGTCCGCCACTGTTGAAACAATGGCTTGATGAAGTTTTGGCGTATGGTTGGGCTTATGGTTCAACAGGTGACAAGCTTAAAAATAAAAAATTTATGTTGGCGGTGTCTGCAGGTGCTCAAGAAAAAGTTTATTCAGAGCAAGGTGAATATAAGCTTTCGTTAGAGCAGATTTTTAGTTCTTTTGAACTTACTGCTTTATATGTTGGGGCGGTCTATCAACCGCTTTATGCATTTTATGGTTTAGACACAAACCCTTCACCAGATGATGCTATTCCAACTCACCAAGAAATAGATAACAGTGCCGTTCAGTATGTTCAGAAGTTATTAGCTTTGTCTGAGTAAATTTAAAGATAGAAAGGCCTAAGCGTGAGGGTTTGGGTCTTTCCTTACAAATAAATAGTTTCAGTGTAAGATATCTTTATGATTTAAATAATTATTATTTTTTTCAATTAAGCGACAATGGAAATTTAGAGGAGTAAAATTACAGCTTTACTTATAGATTACTAAAAATTCAGTTATGTTCAGTTCAGATTTAACAGATTATGTCATTCGACAATTAGGTCGGACTAAAAATAAACGTTATGAAGCATATGTAGTTAGTCGAATTATTCATTTACTTAACGACATTACTTTAAAATTTGTCACTCAACAGTTTGTTAGATTATCAAATAAGAAAATTGCTTTAACTGATTTATATTTTCCTCAACTTGGTATTCATATTGAAGTTGATGAAGGGCATCACTTTTTAAGAAATAGTAAAATGGAGTATTCACTCAACCAAATAGATGAGCCTCTTTATAGTATCTCTCAAACAGAAAGTGACGCTATGAGAGAAGAAGATATTATTAGTATTACTGAACATAAAATTTTTCGGGTAAATGTTTATAAAAATCAGGAAGGTCAACCTCAAAATTTAGAGAGTATTCATCAACAAATTGATAAAATTATAGAAGAAATAAAGACTGCAAAGAATAAGCTGGTAGAAGAGTTTAAGTTTAAAGAATGGAATATAGAAACAGAATATAACCCTCAAACTTATATTGATTTAGGACGCATCAGCCTAGCTGACAATGTAGTATTAAAAACAACAAAAGATGTCTGTAATTGCTTTGGTTATAACTATAAAAATTATCAGAGAGGTGGAGCACTTCATCCATATGAAAAAGATACCTTAATCTGGTTTCCTAGACTTTATGAAAATAAGGATTGGATAAATACTATATCGCCTGATGGCTTAACAATTACTGAAAAGTCGACAGATGAAACTATTACACTTAAAAAATTAGAAGAGTGGAAAAATGGCCCACAGAAAAGAATTGTCTTTGCAAGAGTTAAAGATAATTTGAGTAGTCGGGCTATGTACCGTTTTATGGGCTTATATGAATTTCAAAAAGCGGATTTAAAAGATGGAGCGGTATGGAAACGGGTGAAATGTGAAGTCCAAACGTATTCTCCCAAGGAAACCAAATGCTAAAGCCTAGAATCTTTATAACTATCGGATTACTTCTTGCTGGATTAAGTTTATTTGCAGTCCTTGAGACATACGAGAAAAAGACTAACATTGAAAAAGAACAGGCAAGTCGAGTTGCTATTTCCTTTTTTAATTCACTTTCTAATGGAGACTCAGCTACAGCATACAAATATGTTTGGTCAGGCGAGAACTTAAATATTCGAAATGCTGAAATACCCCAAATTTATAAAGACTCAAAAGTTCTAGAAGTGCTAAAAGTTCGTTACGACTCGGCAAAAAATAGACCTGATTACTATCAACAATTTTATAAAATGATTTCACTTACCATAAAGATAAAAAAAGTACATGCAGATCTTGCTGGTAACCCTGCGGGAACCTATATCGTGTTTGTAACTGTTGTAAAAAAAGATCCAAAATCTAATTGGCTCGTTACTGAGCTGGGCAGTGGGGGCTAATAAATAATTATTTTTAAATCGTTTGCAAAAACCAATTTTGTCTATAAGTTGAAAACACAATAATACGTCTTTGGAAAAACTATGAATATCGCACCTTTTCCATTTCAAATTACAAATTGGGAAGAAATAGAAGTCACTGAATATAGTGGTGAAACAGGTAAAGCTTATTGGAAAACTCAATTTTTTGGTGAAGAAACAAATAAGATTAGAGTGAGACTTGTCGAGTACTCAGCAAATTACTTAGCTGACCATTGGTGCGAAAAAGGGCATATATTATTTTGCCTAGAAGGCGAGCTAGAAAGTAGATTAAAAGATGGAAGAACATTTACTTTAACTTCAGGCATGAGTTATCAAGTCGGAGACAATTCAGAGCCACACCAGTCTTTTAGCCTGAATGGTGCGAAGTTACTTATCGTTGATTAAATTAATTTTATTTAAGTTAAATAAAAAAGATCTAAATCAAAACGATTAGGTCTTTTTTGAATTCTGGCGGTGAGAGAGGGATTCGAACCCTCGATACGCGTAAACGTATACACACTTTCCAGGCGTGCTCCTTCAGCCACTCGGACACCTCACCAAGGCGTGCGATAGTAACTAAAAAAACGAGTCCTGCCAAGATTTAAGACGAGCTTTACAGAAAAAAAATAATAGAGGTGATAAGATTGCGCTAAAAATCATATTGGTTTAATTACACAATGCAAAATACGGCCAAAAAAGCGACCTTGCCTGCCACGGCTTTGGCAGCTCTTGGAGTGGTCTTTGGAGACATCGGAACAAGTCCGCTCTATGCCTTGAAAGAGTCCTTCCATGCAGCGCATGGGTTGGGAATTCAGCCTGAAAACGTATTAGGAATTTTATCCATTATTTTTTGGTGCTTAATGCTGATTATTAGCATCAAGTATGTCGCAATCGTGATGCGTGCAGACAACAATGGCGAAGGCGGCATCATGGCCTTACTCGCGTTGAATTTGCGTAAAGCGAAAATTGCCGACAACAAAAAAATCTACATGATTGCGATAGGCTTTATTGGGGCATCACTGTTCTTTGGTGACGGTATTATTACCCCAGCCATTTCGGTATTGTCTGCGGTCGAAGGGTTGTCTATTGCAACCGATGTATTTGACCCGTTCATTATGCCTATTGCAATTGCCATTATCGTCACGCTGTTTTTGGTGCAAAAGCACGGTACGGCGTTTGTAGGTAAGTTTTTTGGTCCAATTACGCTTGTGTGGTTCTTATCTTTAGGAATCTTGGGTATTCACAGTGTCATCCAAACCCCTGTGGTACTAGGCATGTTTAGTCCGCATTGGGCGATCCAGTTTATCTATCACCATCCGATCATGACATTTTTTGTGATGGGTGCTGTGGTGTTAACAGTGACTGGTGGTGAAGCGCTATATGCCGATATGGGACATTTCGGACCAGTTCCGATTCGTCTGGCGTGGTTCTTTGTGGTATTGCCATGCTTGGTTTTAAACTACGCAGGACAGGGCGCGTTATTACTCAGAGACCCAGCGGCAATTGAAAACCCGTTCTATTTACTGGTGCCGCAGTGGGCCTTGTACCCAATGATTATTATGGCAACCATGGCAACTGTCATTGCTTCTCAAGCCGTAATTTCTGGGGTGTTTTCTCTTGCGCGCCAAGCGATTCAATTGGGATATTTACCGCGTTTAAGTATTAAACATACGTCTGAGTCTGAAGAAGGTCAGATTTATGTACCTTTCTTAAACTGGTTACTTTTAATCGCAATTATTATCTTAATTTTAATCTTCAAAACCAGCTCGAACTTGGCAAGTGCATATGGTTTGGCCGTAACTTTGACCATGCTCTGTGACACGATTTTGGTTGCCGTGTTTATCTACTCGGCGTGGAAGTGGAGCCTGCCAAAAGTGCTTCTCCTGATTATTCCGTTCTTTATTTTAGAGTCGGTATTGGTCGGTGCAACTTCACTTAAAATCTTGTCGGGCGGTTGGGTGCCATTACTGATTGGTGCAATTGCAGTGACCATTTTAATGACATGGAAACGTGGCCGTGAGCTTACTTTTGCTAAGCTTGAACACGATACTTTGTCACTCGATTTGTTTGTAAAAAGTATTGGTAATAGTGTGCACTGGGTGCCGGGCGATGCTGTATTTATGACAGGTACACCGAATGTTGTGCCACATGCCATGCTGCATAATATTAAGCACAACAAGGTACTGCATCAGCGTAATATCTTGGTCACTGTAGTGATTGAAGATGTACCGTTTGTTGCACCTGAAGAGCGTATTACAACAGAAACCTTAGCTGAACATTTCTTCCGTATTAAAATTTTCTACGGCTTTAAAGATGAAATGAATGTGCCGAAAGCATTGATGCAAGCCTATGAACAATTAGGCCTTGAATATGACTTGATGCATATCAGCTTCTTTATTTCGCGTGATCGTATTGTTCACTCTGTGGGTGACGGCATGTCGCCGTGGAGAGAAAAGCTGTTTATTTCAATGCAGCGTAATACCAGTCCGGTCAGTGATTTCTATCAAATTCCAACTAACCGCGTTGTTGAATTAGGTAGTCAAATCGAAATATAAAATTTGATGTAATAAAAAAACCAAGACATATGTCTTGGTTTTTTTATGGCTCGGATTATTGAGCTTGTGTCATAGGTGCATCTGCTGGTAACGCCCCATCTTTTGCCATTGGGTCTGCTGATTGGTTCGGGTTAGCAGTTGGCGGTGGAGTGTTCGGATCTTGTGGCGCTGGAGCCGCTTGATTCGGTGCAGGTGGCACTGCATCAGTTGGTGCAGCTGGAGGAGCCATTTCACCGCCCGCTGGAGGTGCTGGTGGAACATCTGCCGGAATAGGAGCACCGGTAGGCGCTGCGCTTGTTGGTGCAGCAGAAACTTGCTGTACTTGTCCGCTATTGACCAAATCGCTAATAGAACCTGGTTGGCCGTTAACGGTTGTAGTCACTTTTACTTTAGATAAGCTTTCTAAAGTATCACCTGGCTGGACTGCTGGTTCAGCCAAAGCAGCCATACTACACAATCCTGTGATTACGCCAATACCAATAATCTTTGAATGGATCATTAAATGGACTCCGATTATATTTTTATCCAAATTTGTGGAGCTAACCATGTCATAAGCCCTAAGTGCATTTCAACGAAAGATACGCAATTGGCGTAATTCAATAGCCAAAGGCTCTCATAATGCCAACAGACTGTTACGTAAAACCGATTAGAGTTACAAAAAAGATGACCACGTTTTAACCATTTGAAAGATAAGCGATATACTTAAAAAAGCAGGATTGTTAAGCTGCGTGTGGACAGTGGTATTGATAGAAACATGGCAAGTAAAAAACGTAGTAAAGGTACAAATTCATTTTCTCTAAGTGAGCATTTTGGCAAGATTATTCTTGCTTGTATTGCAGCTGGAAGCTTTGCAATTGCTTTCGGCAGTGAAAAGATTTCGCAGTGGTTTTCGCCTTTAAGTACTAACTCGACTTGTCTTAACCAGTTTTATCGTGAAGTTCCGCCTGCTTTAAATAAAGAAAGCTTAAAAAAAGACAGCTATCCGCTGTGCTTTAACGGTTTTAATGTCCTCTATTCAGGCATTTCTAAAACACCATTATGGTCGGCCGAGCATTTAGATGCAGAACGTTTAAGTGTCAAAATTAAACGTGAAGATAACTTCCATGAAGAAACGCGTGTTCCTCAAAAGCATCGGGCACTTTTAAGTGACTACCGTGGTTCAGGATATGACCGTGGGCACATGGCACCAAATGGCGATATGCCAAATAAAGAATCACAGTCTGATAGTTTCTCGCTCAGCAATATGGTGCCGCAAGCGCCTAAAAATAACCAAGAAGTCTGGCGTAAACTTGAAGAAGCAACCCGTGCCATTGTCACCAAGCAAAAACAAGATGTATATGTCGTGACAGGACCTGTTTTTGAGGGTAAACGTCTCAAAACGATTGGGCAGGGCGTGATTGTACCTACCGCAGTTTATAAAGCGGTGTATATGCCAAAAACTGGCGCTATTGGGGCTTACTACGCACCTAACAATAACTCGCAGCAAGTGAAGGTAGTGAGTGTTTGTTATATAGAAGAAAAGCTTGGTATTAACTTATTTCCACAGCTTACAGAACAGCAAAAACGTAACGTTTATCGCTTACCGTTAACTGCTAGCCAAGTTAAACCTAACCAAAAGCTCGACTATTTGCATTGGGATGGTGAAAGCCAGTGCGAACAAGACCTAAGCGCAGAACAAATTCAAGCGTTACAAGATCAGTTTAAAAAGCAAAAAACAGGTTCTTCTGAACCGATGGAAGCAAAAGTTCCAAGTATTGATGAAGAAACTAGAGATGCCATTGTGAAACAATTGGTTGAAGCCTTGGTGAACTATTTCTTGCAAATAATGAAATAAGAAGCTTCTAGCACTGTTGTGAAGCCTGAATCGTTACAATAAGATGAATAGACAGATCTGTCTGTTCAACTATTTATTCGAATAAGGATAATAATGTTTGCCTCGATGTTTCTTTTTTCTTTTGCAATGTCGATTACACCCGGTCCGGTCAATACAGTTATTTTATCGACCAGCTTAAATCATGGTTTAAAAAGATCACTTCCCTATATTTCAGGTGCCACCATTGGCTTTACCTTACTTTTGATTTTTATGGCATTTGGTCTTCAGAGTTTATTAACTCAGTTTCCTGTTGTATTAAAGATTCTTGCAGTTTGTGGAACGCTATTTGTTTGTTATATCGGGATTAAAATTATTCTTTCTGCTGCAAATATTTCTATTTCCAGTGTTCCTGTAGAGCAAATGATTATTCCTAATTTTAAAGATGGGTTCTTATTACAATGGCTGAATCCCAAAGCATGGTTGGCTTGTGTGTCGGGCATTACCATGTTTACTAGCATTGAAAACCCGCAGTCATTGCCGATCTTTATCGTTATTTATTTTTTCACTTGCTACGTGTGTTTGTTCTTTTGGGGGTTCTGTGGTGATAAATTTTCAGTGGTACTGAATAAGGGCAACCGTTTGAAATATTTTAATATCCTAATGGGCGCTTTCTTAATTTTGTCGGCACTTTTAATTTTGATTGATTTTTTTTAAATTGGTCGTATTACACTGTGAAGATATAACAACGAGACAACAGCTATGTTTAAGCCATTTGAAAAGGGTACTGAGTCTTCTTCAATTGAAGATTTAACATTAGAAAATGATGTCGATTGCGTGAGTATTTATGGCAATTTGCAAATCACTAAAGACAAAGTCGGGTTAGAGCAGGCAAAGGCATTGCAGAGTTTTTTTAATGATGTAGTTGCAGCTTTGGAAAAAGAAGAATTGCCTGAGAAAATTGAACGTCTAGCTGAACAAGAAATTAATAATCCGTTTTTGTAATAAATATATTTTACTCAATTTGCTATCGCGACGGCGGCACGGATGCCGCCTGTTTCACTGCGTTACATGGAAGTAACGTCAGTGAAACGAATGAGTTTTGTCACTTTTGCTCACTCAAAAGTGAGGCATTACCTATACAACTACAACTTGAGTGAACGCGGTATTTGCGGTCGTGCAGTTAATCTTTGTCCCCAGCAACTACCTTATAAATAATTGCCCCAATCACAGCCCCTAAAATCGGTGCTACCCAGAACAACCACAACTGACTTAACGCAGCCGTTTCAGCAAAGAACGCAACACCTGTACTACGTGCAGGGTTTACCGAAGTGTTCGTAACCGGAATACTGATTAAGTGAATGAGTGTTAAGCCTAAACCAATCGCGATAGGAGCGAAGCCAGCAGGTGCACGGCGGTCAGTTGCCCCTAAAATAATGATTAAGAAGAAAGCAGTAAGAACCACTTCAATAATGAAAGCAGAACCTAAACCAAATTTATTTTGTGATAAGTCACCAAAACCATTGGTTGCAAACCCGCCAACACCACTAAAGCCTGCTTGGCCTTGAGCAATAATATAAAGAACAAATGCAGCAGCAGTCGCACCAACCACTTGCGCAACAATATACGGAATTAAATCTTTAACATCGAAGCGGCCACCGACCCAAAGGCCAACACTTACCGCGGGATTGAAATGTCCACCTGAGATATGCCCTAGAGCATAAGCACCTGTGAGTACGGTTAAACCAAAGGCAAGGGCTACACCTGCAAAGCCAATACCAAGTTCAGGGAAAGCTGCGGCTAAAACTGCGCTACCGCAACCACCAAAGACTAGCCAAAACGTACCTAGGAATTCAGCAAAATATTTATTCATTGTGATTACTCATCTATTGATCTATTTTTTAATTAATGTGAAATACGTCACAAAAAATTAAGCATGTGACTATATGAAATTTTTGTTTTCAGTGTTGTTTTAATCAAGAAAAGATTTGTAAGTTTTGGTTGGTTATTCTTTGTTTAAAAATTGATCTCTCCACCGTTGTGGGGTTTGCTTGGTCCAATGCTTAAATGCTCTTTGAAAGGCACTTTGTTCTGAATAACAAAGTAAAAGCGCAATCTCTTGCAGGCTTAAATGTGGGTCTTTTAAATATTCGGTTGCCAGCATAAAGCGTACTTGCTGAACACGTTCCTGAAAGGTGGTGTTCTGCTGTTGTAAGTGCCTTTGGAGTTGACGAACCGATAGGCCTAATTGAGCTGCAATATATTCAATTTGATACTGATTCTTTTGCAGACCAGTCAAAATTGAATGCTGTAAACGCTGATCGAGTTGGGTTGAATTGGGTAACTGTTCTAAAAGTGCTTGAGCCTGCTGAACTAATAGCTGCTGTAAGGTGTGGTCTGCACTACTAAGCGGCTTGTGAATTTCGGTAATGGGTATAAGTAACTCTGTACGGGGCTGGCTAAAACGAACGGGACATTGAAAGTACTGCTCGTAAACTCTGATATTTTTAGGGGCAGCATTTAAGAAACGTACTTCATGTAACTGCACATCTTCATGAGACATAAAAAGACGTAAGAATTGAATCACCAAGGCAATTGCGATTTCATCGGTAAGCTGGGTAGGGTGTAGCTCAGTCGCTTCCCAGCGAATAGAACCATATCTCCCTTGTAGCTCAACCACTAATGGGCTCCCGTCATAAATTAGACGGTGAAAGTCATGGTAACGAATTAAGGCTTCACCTAAGTTATCGCAAGAGAGAGCAAGGTAGGCAATAATGCCTAAATGTTTGGGTTGTACATATTTGGCAATTTCTAGCCCTAATCCCGGCTTCGGGTCTAGTTTATAAATAACTTCTAATAGGTCGCGCCAAACCACATAGTCAAAGCGTTCCAGATTTTGGATTTGTTCTAATTGTTCAGGAATAGCTAACCCATTGGCTTCGCAATAAGCCTTTAAAAGATGCCCCAGTCCTCCATATACCGAGCCTGTATAATTTTTTAGTTGTGGCATCCCTAACCACCTCTTTCTTGTCGTGATTTGTCAATGAAACCATAAATTCTGGTCAATACCTAGCATAACGAATTTTATATGCTGAATAAAAAGAAAAAGGAGTTAGGTGATGTTAAAAGGGTTTATTGCCGGAATTGCAGTTGCGAATGCATTTGAATGGGTAGCACACAAATATATTTTGCATGGTGTACACCGTGCCGGACAACCGCGCTATAGCCCAGTGCCGAAAAGTATGGAGTCGCATTGGGCACACCATCGTGAAGTCCGTAAACAACAGTTTCATGATGATTGTTATGTTGAGGGCGTTGGAAACTGGCGAACCAAAAATGAGTTAATTTCACTTGCCGTGGTGGCAACCGTTTCAAGTGCAATTTTCTACCCCTTTTCAAAAGGTATGGCACTTGCAGCTTGGTACAGTGCAGGAAACTATTATTATATTCATCGCCGTGCACATTTAGAGCCTAACTGGGCAAAGCGTAAAATTCCGTGGCATTACGACCACCATATGAACTCTAACCAAGATGCCAATTGGTGTGTGACCAAACCTTGGTTTGACTATGTGATGGGAACACGTGTGGTGTCTTCAGCAGACTTAAAAGAACAAAACCCTTTGGGGATACGGTTACCTACTGTGCTTGCTAGGCCACTCTCTCAAGTTGTAGAAAAAATCTTTCCAGCAAAATGGGTCGAGAAAAAAGAACAGCCTAAACTCGTTAGTGATGTAAATGCGATAGAAGGTGCTGCATAAAAAATTAAAGGGGCATCTTGCCCCTTTAAATATAAATAAACTTACAAGCGCATTTCGATGCCTTGTTCAGCCAAATATTGTTTAGCTTCTGGAATTGTATATTGGCCAAAGTGGAAAATACTCGCTGCCAATACTGCATCGGCACCACCTTGTAAAATACCATCTGCAAGGTGTTGTAAGTTACCTACACCACCTGAAGCAATGGTTGGAATGGTAACGCGGTCATTAATGGCACGCATTAATGCAATATCGTAACCCGCTTTAGTACCGTCGGCGTCCATACTGGTAATGAGTAGCTCACCGGCACCGTAGTCAGCCATTTTTACAGCCCATTCAATGGCATCAATACCAGTTGGTTTACGGCCACCATGAGTAAAGATTTCCCATTTGTTGTCGCCAGTTTTTTTGGCATCAATCGCAACCACAATACATTGTGCGCCAAAGTGCTGAGAAGCTTCTTGAACAAATTCAGGGTTAAACACAGCAGCCGAGTTAATACTCACTTTGTCTGCACCTGCATTTAATAACGCGCGAATATCTTCAACCTTACGTACACCACCACCGACAGTTAAAGGCACAAATACAGTCTCGGCCATACGTTCAACAGTACGGTAAGTGGTATCGCGTCCATGATGTGTAGCGGTAATGTCTAAGAAAGTAATTTCGTCTGCACCTTGTTCGTTATAGCGACGTGCCACTTCAACAGGGTCGCCCGCATCACGAATATCGAGGAATTGAACGCCTTTAACTACGCGTCCGTTATCAACGTCTAGGCAAGGAATAATACGTTTAGCAAGCATAGCTTTTTCCAAAAATAATCGCCGTTGGTGAAAGTTCCTACACAGGCGCTACACCTTCATGGAGGGAAGAGGTATTCTATCAAACTTCACAGATGTTTTTTGCAGGTTTTCCATGTCGGTTTATACCCCGTTGAGTTTAGATGAAGTTCGCACCTTTGCTGCACCTTATGGATTAGAGGTGTTGGAGCTGAACCCAATTCAGGGAGGTATTCAAAACACCAATTATTTTCTGGTTGATGTAAACCGCAAACAATATGTACTTACCGTGTTTGAAGAGTTAGATGCACAAGGTGCAGGTGAACTGATTCCTGTGCTTGAGCAACTAGGTACTCATGATGTACCCGTTGCCGTTCCATTAAAGCACAGTGGCCAAGCGGTTCACTTTATTGCGGGTAAACCTGCACAAATTGCACCACGTCTTATGGGTCACCATCCCATGCAAACTACAGTAGCCCAAGTTGCTGCAATTGCAGATGCACAGGCGAAGCTACATGTAGCTTTACAAGATTTTCCGCTTGAACGCGAATATCGCCGTGATCATCAATACTGGACAGGTGTTGCAGAGCAGCTTAAACCAAATATGACTCAAGATGACCAAACGTTACTTGAGCAGGTTTATCAAGCCTTTAATGCGAAAACAGCGAAGTATTCAAATCGACCGACAGGTTTTATTCACTCAGATTTGTTCCGTGACAATACTTTGTTTGAAGGCGAGCAACTACAAGGTATTCTAGATTTTTATGAGTTAAATCAAGATGAGTTGCTGTTTGATATTGCGATTACCATTAATGATTTTTGTACCGAATATCCAGCAGCGTATTTAAACTCAGACAAAGTAGACGCTTATTTAGAGGCATACCAAAAAATTCGTGCGCTGACTTCAGATGAACTTGAATGTTTAGATGTATTCTTGGCAATGGCGGCTTGCCGTTTTTGGTCAATGCGTTTACAAGTTGCTCAAAAAAATAAAGAAGAAGGACGTACCGGCGATGACATCTTGCAAAAAGACCCGCAAGAAATGCGAGCAATGATGCAAGACCGTTTAAGCCATGTAAAAGCATAAAAGGGAATAAAGATGCGAGATCAGGGGCGTTTAGTCGAATGGTTCGACGAAAAGGGTTATGGCTTTATTCAGCCGGATGATGCTGAAAAAGAGCGAGTCTTTTTGCATATCAAAGATTTTGCACGCCCTGGACCTCGGCCAATTATTGGCTGTGCACTGGAATATCTGGTAATCCTTGATGAAAGAGGCCGTTTTCGTGCTCAGCAGGTCACTTATTTAAAGGCATCTCAAACTCGTAAGGCTTTAAAACCTGCAAAAACACAATCTTCTTTTCAGGCCAGCCCATGGTCTGCTATGCAAATGGGGATTGTGTTTTATTTCGTTTTAATGGGCATTATGAGTTTTATTCATATTTTGCCGGCTTATACCTTATTGTTTGTCTTAATGATGAATGTGTTGAGTTACTGGCTATATTCACAAGATAAAGAAGCAGCGCAATTGGGCAATCGCCGTGTTCCTGAGCAGACTTTGCACATTGTCAGTTTCTTAGGGGGATGGCCAGCTGCGTGGTGGGCACAACAAAAACTGAGACATAAAACACAAAAACAACCATTTCGTAAGATTTATTTTTGTACCATATTCTTTCATTTACTTTTGATTTTGTGGCTAATTTCTCCTTTAAACGTTTTGCGGGGATCATAAAAGTAAATTGTTTTATTAAACTTGAGAGGTATAAAAATGAATAGTTCTATCGACCAAGATCCAAATCGTACTTTAACACTTATTTTATATGTACTTTATATTGTTGCCATTTTTACAGGCGGCTTACTTGCGATTATTGCTTTAATTATTAACTATGTAAAACGCTCTGATGTGCAAGGTTCAATTTTTGCGAGCCACTTTACATGGCAAATCAGAACATTCTGGTGGTACTTGGCTTGGAATATTATTGCCTTTTTGCCGTTTATTTTCTTGTTCTTTACGGGTGAAAATACCGATCTATTTGCAGGCGTTGCTATCTCATCGACTGTGTTCTGTGTGGGTGTGATCGCAGCAGCATGGATCTGGATTGTATATCGTGCCATTCGCGGTTTGATTGCGTTAAATGATAACCGTCCGATGTATCAATAAATCATGATTATTGAACATGTGCATTTGAGTATAAAGTCTGGGCAAAGTGAAGCATTCCTTAAGGCATTCGAGCAGGCTAAACATATTGTTTCTCTAATGGAAGGTTTCAATGCGGTCCAACTGATTAAGCATACAACCGATCCCCATCATTATATTTTAATGATTTTCTGGGATGAAATTGAAAATCATACAGAAGGGTTTAGAAAGTCGGAGGCTTATCAAGAATGGAAAAAATTGCTTCATCCATTTTATGATCCAATGCCGACAGTTGAGTACTACGAACCCTCTATTTTATTAAAGAAAAATGATATATAAAAAAGAGAGCGTTAAGCTCTCTTTTTTATTCTCGGACTCTTTTGTTTTTCTTAATAGGCAGCTTAATTTTTAACTCACTGACTAAAACACCTAACACCACTAAAGCACCCCCAAAAAGGGCAATAACTGGTAAACGCTCACCTGCAATTCGACCAATAATGCCTGCCCAAACAGGTTCTCCTGCATAGATAATTGCAGCACGCGAAGGGTCAACCACACGTTGAGCCCAGTTCATTACAAATTGAATGAGTGCACTTGCTAAGCCTAATGCGACGGCAATGAGTACTAGGGGCCATGAAAATGCTGGAATTGTATGTTCACCTACTATAGGCATAATGGTAAAAGAAAGTAGAGAGGCGACACCAAGTTGAATAATGGTGACGCGACGCAAATTTACCTTTCCAGCAAAGTAGCTAATAAAAATAATTTCTAAGGCAATCGCAAAGGCGCCGAGCACTGTTAAAAGCTGTCCAAAACTCAAAGAAATTTGCTTAAAACCATTACCCGTCAATAAAACAAGGCCAGTAAAAGCAAGAGCTGCTCCCACCCAAGTCATGATATGTGGAGTTTTTCTAAATATGAGCCACATTAAAATAGGAACAAGCGGAACATAAAGCGCCGTTAAAAAAGCCGACTCACTACTTGGAATAGTTTGCAGGCCGATTGTCTGCGTGCCATAGCCAGCTGCAATGACAAGGCCAATTACACTGCCAGCGCCCAAGTCTTTTAATGTAACGCCTTTCATGCTCTTTAATGAAATAAGTAATAGCGTTAAGGCAGCTACGGCAAAACGGCAGCCGACAAAAAACATAGGTGATGAAAAATTCAGTGCGTACTGCACAGTAAGAAATGTTCCACCCCAAATGACCGTAATCAAAATGAGAGCTAGTTGAGGAACTTTGCTTGAACTCAGATAAGTTGGTGACATACTCAAACTAAAGGGAATTGTGCAATATACTGCACATATTGCGCTATTCTTCTGTTTTGTGCAATATATTGCTCAAATTTTCTTTATTCATCTATTTTATGAGCCAGTCGAGTAGCGTTTTACAACATGTAGGCACAAATATTCGTTCATTAAGAGATGAGCGTAGTTTAAGCCAACAGGACTTGGCTGATCGGGCAGGTGTAAGTAGACGTACCATTGCTGCTCTGGAAACAGGCCAAGTCAATATTAGCTTAGCTAAACTCGATGCGATTGCGGCAGTGTTGGGAGTAGATTTTAGAACAATTGTGAGTGCGCCTGAGCTAAAAGAACATGCCCTAGTAAATGCACTCGCTTGGCAAGGTGAAAAGGAAGAAAGTAAGGCAACTTTTCTTGCTTCAGTTCCTTCCCGTTCTCAAGTTGAACTTTGGACATGGTCTTTGGCTGTTGGGGAGTCTTATGTTGCTGAAGCCGATGCTGAAGGATGGCAAGAACTGATTTATGTGTTAGAAGGCGAATTGACCATACAATTTACAGACAGCTCAAAAACCATAGCGGCTGGTTCATCTTTTATTTTTGCCAGTTCAGTGACTTATACCTATATCAATAGCGGTAGCCAAGTACTTAAATTTATTCGTAATGTGGTGTATTGATTAAAAATTTAATTTTTAAATAAACACCAGATATTTAAAAATAATACAGTTTATAGAAGCTTATATGACAAATATGTTCGGCTTTAGAAATCTGTAAATCTAATTTTAAATAAAAAACACGAATAAAAATAAATAAGGAAGTTATGATATTTCTTGTGTAAAGGAATTATTTTTAACTCGTATTTATAGAAAAAAGATACAGAAATGAAGTTTTTATTAAGTTCGCAAGATATTCAGAACTATAAATTTATATGGAATATTTCTAAAGAAAACTATGTGAAACAAAAGAGTAGTATGTTTCTTATGTTTTTATTAGTGCTGTTTTCTGCATTTTTTACAACATTATTACCTTACTTGCTGAAAATTATTATCGATTATTCTGCACATGAATATGACTTTCTGCTCGATATTCAGTTTCCATTTAATTTCTTATACTTCATCGTACTTGCCTACGCTATAGCATGGTTAGCGAATGAGTTGTGTAACTGGACCAAAAATATTTTTAGCGCTTATTTGATGGTCGATTTCAAAGGAGCATTAATTTTTGCGGGCTTAAAAAATTATTTAAATCTTAAAAAAGAAGAACAAGATCAAATTGAGGCAGGAGCAGTAATTAGTGATCTTACAAGAGGGAGTTCTGCTTTTGGTGAGGTTAACCTCACATTGCTTCTTCATGTAGGGCCAATTATTTTTCAATTGGTTATGATTCTCGCAGTTTTATTCACGACCATTAGTTTACTTTTTAGTATTAGCTTTTTAGTGGTAGCTATTATTATTTTTCTAGTTTCATTTCATATAAATAAAAAAAGTAGTTCACTATTTGATGCTATGTATCAAAAAAATAATCAGGTAAATAGCCATTTGATACATCAGATCTCGAATTCCTATGAAATTAAAGTAAAAAATGCAGTACCGTTTCAATTATCAAAGTTTAATGAAACATTAAATTTGTATATCACTACAGCCAAAGATAGGAATAAGAAAATAGGACTATTGATGATTTCTCAATTATTCATGATCTTCTTATTCTTACTCATGTTTATGTTGTTTACAGTATTTCTTTCCACTGAAAAGCAATTGACCCCTGGTTCTTTTGTATTGATAAGTACCTATATTATTCAACTCACCAATCCGTTTCTGGCGGTTTCCCAAAGTTTGATGCGCTTAAATGGAAATTTTGTTGCTCTAGCAAAATATCGGCAGTACTTTAATTTGAATAAAGAGCAATATACACACTCCACTGTTAAAGATACGGAAATTCTCTACCAATTTATAAATGCTAAATTTTCATTAGGAAAAAGAAACGTAGATCATTTTAATTTAACAATATCAACCAATAAAACGTATGTCGTGATTGGTCAAACAGGGCTAGGTAAAACTTCTCTGATGAATTATTTAATGGGGGTATATCAGATTCAGTCAGGCCAGCTTTTGTATAAAAATATTGATATTAGTCATAATTTTTCTAAACATATTTTTAATGAAGTGGTCTATGTTGCCCAGCAACCTATAATTTTCCCTTATTCTTTAAGAGAGAATCTAGTCTATAACTCTCAATATATTTACGAAGACTCTTATTTACTACAGATGCTTGAGCAGTTTAACTTATCGCATATTTTGAAAAAGCATCAGTTAACACTCGATGATGATCTAACTGAAATTTATAAGAATTTTTCAGGAGGAGAAAAACAAAGAATTTGTATTCTTCGAGGTCTTTTAGCTCGTCCACAACTCATCATATTAGATGAACCGACAGCAGCTTTAGATGTAGATACTGCCAAAAATATACTTGAATATATTCAGCAAGTTGTTCCATCCATAATTATGATTACACATTCACCTTATGCAATGGAGCTTGCAGATGAGGTGATTGATTTAGAAAAATTATTAAACTAAAGATCATCAAAAAATAAAAAAGAGCCTAATCAGGCTCTTTTTTTACATCTTAAAAAATTAAAGACGGTTTTCATCTAACAAAAGCTGAGCTTCACGAAGGTTTAAAGTACCTTCATAAATTGCACGGCCTGTGATTGCACCTAAAATGCCCGGTTGGCCTTTTAAGTTACGAACGTCATCAAGGTTGGTTACACCACCTGAAGCAATGACTGGTAAGCCTGAGTATTGAGCCAAGTTTACAGTCTGCTCAACATTTACACCTTGCATCATGCCGTCACGCGCAATGTCCGTGTAAACAATGCTAGACACGCCTGCATCTGCAAAGCGTTTTGCTAAATCAGTTGCTTTCACGTCGGTAACGTTTGCCCAACCGTCAGTTGCAACCATACCATTCATGGCATCAATACCAACAATGATGTGGCCTGCAAAACGTTTACAAGCTTCTTCTACAAATTCAGGCTCTTGAACGGCTTTAGTACCGATAATGACAAACGTCACACCAGCTTCTAAATAGTGTTCAATGGTTTCTAATGAGCGGATACCGCCACCAATTTGAATTGGTAATTCTGGCTGAGCTTTTGCAATTGCTTCAACAACAGGTTTATGAATAGGCGTACCTGCGAAAGCACCATTCAAATCGACCAAATGCAAACGTCGTGCGCCTTCATTTACCCAATGCTGGGCAGTTGCAACCGGATCGTCAGAGAAAACGGTATCGTCTTCCATACGCCCTTGTTTTAAACGCACACATTTACCATCTTTCAGGTCAATTGCTGGAATGATTAGCATGCTTTCGCTCCTTGCTTCATCATGTTTATGAAATTGTGCACATCTTAGCAAAGTATTGATCAATCGCTAAGTCTTAGAAAAGACTTTTATAACTTTACCCTTGAAGTGCGGTTTGAATTTTTTCAGAAATATGTATCGGTAATACTTTTCGTTTTTTAAGCTCGAGAAATACCAATAGGGCAGCATAGGCGTCAGCAGCTGCATAACTGATTTGTTGTGAAGTAAGCGGTTTTCGTGCCCAATTTGAAGTTCCAACTTTCTTCGACTTGGCAAGATACTGACCAAGTAATAGTGCTACGGCTTTTTGTACACCCATTTGTTGTTTAAAACCAAAGTGGCTAAAACCTTTAGCAAGGTCAACGCAGCTTTCAAGCTCTATGCCTTTTTTATGAAAAATATGCTTATCATTTTTAAGGCCAAAGCCGACTTTAATTTGTTTTGGATTAGACAAAATGGGCTGTAAAAATTTTAAAGTCGATGAATTGACATGAAATAAATAGGCTTTGTGTTCTGTAGCCAGCTGAATCAAATGTGGGCCAGTTGATACTTCGCCTACCTGAAAAGTAGGTTTAGATTCAGAATCAAATCCTAAAAAGGTCGCTACCCTTAATTCTTCTTCAATAGTTTTGCATTGCTCGCCATTTTCAATCACCACAATATTTTGATGGTTAAGATTTTCAAAAGGAGGGAGCTGCTGAATAGAAGTTTTATCAAGAAGGGCAGAGGCTTCAGACATATTTAACAGCGTACAAATGAATAGGGCTATTCACTTTATATATGAATAAAGCCTAGAGAACTAGGCTTTATGTACATCTTTAAAAATTATTCAGACTGAGATGGGCTACCAATTACAATACTTTCGCTTTTCTCGACATAACCTTCATAGGTCGGAGCCATAATTACGGCAATAACACCAAAAATTAATGCAAGCGGAATAAGCACAATATAAATCCAGCCTAAAACACGCTCCCAGCTTGGCGTTGGACGCTTAGGTCCATAATCATTAGGACCTTCAGTTCCTTTTGCACAGAATAAATAAATGGCAAGGCCAATATTCACGACCGGTACTAGCATCAGTAAAGAGAGCCACCCTGTATTATTGCGGTCATGCAAACGGCGGATGGTAAATACGAAGTTAATATAAATACCGACTATATAAAGAATTGCTATACAGATTAAGCCAGGCGTAGAAAAGTCTGGGGCACCTTCAGGGTTTGTAAAACCAAAAGTAAACATAATAAGTAGAATGGCGGTAACAAGGACTAGCGTAAATAAGAATGTCCAAGCTGCATAAGAGAGTCGTCCAAAACGACCATTTGCCTTAAACGGTGAATCTTGTTGAAGTGGTTGATTTTCAAAAGGTGAATTCATTGTGTTTATCCTAATCATTTGATTTTATTTAAAAGTATGAATATTCGATATTTTGTTGAATAAAATATCATTCTATAAATGATTGGTTATTATTATAAATAAAAAAACAGATCAGGCTATCTTGACCTGATCTGTTTTAGTTTTTGAATCGAATTAAATATTCCATTCCACAAAGTTTTTCAGTAACTGCAAACCAGCAGTGTGACTTTTCTCTGGGTGGAATTGAGTCGCGAATAAATTATCTTTGTGAATTGCTGTGCAGAAGTTCACGCCATACTCACATGTAGCAGCCACAAGATTTTCATCTTTAGGTTCAACATAGTAGCTGTGTACAAAGTAAAAGCGAGCATCTTGTTCAATGTTGTTCCACATTGGATGGCTTGGGTCCATTTGGTGAACCTGATTCCAGCCCATGTGTGGGACTTTTAAACCTTCCATTTGAGGAAAGTGTTTTACTACGCCGTCAAAAATACCTAAGGCATCTACACCGCCGTTTTCTTCTGAGCTTTGTAGTAGTGCCTGCATTCCTACGCAAATTGCAAGAACAGGCTTATTAAAAGCTGCTTTACGTACAACTTCATCAATCCCTGCTTCACGCATGCCTTGCATACAGTCACGCATTGCCCCAACACCCGGGAAAACAATTTTATCGGCTTGTGCAATTAATTTTGGATCATTTGTCACATCGACGGTTGCACCTACATATTCAAGTGCTTTAGCGGCTGAGTGCAGATTACCCATACCATAATCAAGCAATGCGATACGTGTCATTAGAGGCTACCTTTTGTCGATGCAATCGTGTTTTCAGCACGTGGATCAATTTCACATGCCATACGTAAAGCACGAGCTAGTGCTTTAAATACACTCTCGATTTGATGGTGGCTATTTTTACCTTTCAAGTTATCGATGTGTAAGGTCATAAGCGCATGGTTTACGAAACCTTGGAAAAACTCGGAAAATAAATCTACGTCAAAGGTACCGATGCGCGCGCGAGTAAATGGAATATCCATAAATAAACCCGGACGACCAGACAAATCTACAACCACACGAGATAAAGCTTCGTCTAATGGCGCGTAAAAATGCCCATAACGACGTAAACCTTTTTTATCACCTAAAGCTTGAGCAAAAGCTTGTCCAAGCGTGATACCGCAGTCTTCTACGGTATGGTGATCATCAATCTCTAAGTCTCCATCACAATGAATATCGATATCAAATAAGCCATGTCGCTTGATTTGATCAATCATATGGTCTAAAAATGGAACTCCGGTGTTTAGTGTGCCTTGACCAGTACCATCGAGATTTAAACGAACTCGAATTTTGGTTTCATTGGTATTTCTAACCACTTCACTGATACGTTGCGTCATGGACACGTTCCTCAAAAAACGTCAAAAATGATTGGATGTTAACGACAATTTCGCTGTGACGAATTCGTGACAGCATCATAGTTTGCTCAGGAGGGTTAATCAATGCCTATTACCGTACATGCTTATAGTTCTCTAGATAATTCAGAGATCCGCGATCAGCTTGAGCGACTGTATGACACAAGTCCGGAGTTTGGTGACGGGCACGATGCGATTGAACAACTTGAACAAGATTTACAACAGTATACCACGCTATACACTGCCGAATTTAACACCAAAATTATAGGTGCAATCTGGTGTTCAGGACAAGGTGAAAGCAAGGTGCTTGAATATATAGTTGTACACCCTGCAAATCGTGGACGCGGAGTAGCAGAGCGTCTAGTTGAAGAAGCTTGTCGTATAGAAGAAGCAAAAGGCGTTAAAATTTTTGAGCCAGGTTGTGGTGCAATTCATCGCTGCTTAGCTCATATTGGTAAATTGCATAGCTAAAATCCTATTTTTACGGCACTTGTGATTTAAAATTAAACACTTGTTACAAAAAATGCGGAAGTTGCTTGACGTCCTCCTGTAAACATTGTTTAATACGCCCACTTCGGCGTGATAGCTCAGTTGGTAGAGCAACGGATTGAAAATCCGTGTGTCCCCAGTTCGATCCTGGGTCTCGCCACCATTATTTGTGTTTTCAATCCCTGATCCCATCAGGGATTTTTTTTTGAGTATAAAAAATACTCATTTAAATCAAAAACTCAGGATAATTGTTGACTATTGTTCTGAGATACGGCTTAATACAGGCCATCGGCGTGATAGCTCAGTTGGTAGAGCAACGGATTGAAAATCCGTGTGTCCCCAGTTCGATCCTGGGTCTCGCCACCATATTCGAAAAAGCCCCATACTTAAAGTATGGGGCTTTTTTCATGCCTATTTATTTGATTCGTGATTAGAATGACTTCACCTGTGTATAACTCTCATTTTATCCACAAGTAAAGTGAGTTATCCCAAGGTCTAGCTTTATTTCCTAAAGGTTCTTCATTTGAAGAGGCGCCTTTAGTCATGAGAGTTGTCACTAATAAGACGTTTTCCTAAACATACCGCTTCTACTTCGTCATAGCCGAGCTGCTCGTAAAAATTCAACACATTCAGATTATCTTTACGTACTAATAATTGTAATTTGGGACAGCCACGCGCCATAAGCCGCTTCTCAAGCTGTTGAACAAGCGCTGTGGCTATTCCTAAGCGTTGTTGGTGGGGATGAACAGCCAGATAATTAATCCAGCCTCTATGGCCGTCGTAGCCGCCCATAAGCGTACCAATTAGTTGCTCATCCTTAATAGCAACGAGGAATAAATCATCCTGCTGCGAAACTTTCCTGAAAATATCCGTTTCAGGGTTATTCCAGGGGCGAGTTAGGCCACAGCTTTCCCATAGATTGACTACATCATCCAGATCTGCATTTGTAAATTGGCGAATAATGAACATATGGATTTCTACTTTTTGTTTTGATGTATTGAAAAGATAAAATAAAAATTCGAACTTGAGCAGTAGTTTGTGAATAATTTACACAAATAAAAAAGCACCCCCGTAGGAGTGCTTGAATTAAAAGTATGACTTAAGCTGATTTTGCAACTGGTGTTGGTTGAAGCATTTGGCCTGTTTCTTCGAAGTTTGCATGCCAAGACAATGCTTCACGAAGTAAGTGAGGTGTATGTCCGCCTTTAGCACATGCACGATCAAAGTAGTCATTTAATGCATCACGGTAAAGCGGGTGTACGCAGTTGTCGATAATAGCGCGAGCGCGTTCACGAGGTGCTAAACCACGTAAGTCTGCTAAACCTTGCTCTGTCACTAAAATATCAACGTCGTGTTCACTGTGGTCAACGTGGCTCACCATTGGCACGATAGAAGAAATATCGCCGCCTTTAGCGATTGATTTGGTTACAAAGATTGCCAAGTGTGCATTACGAGCAAAATCACCTGAACCACCAATACCGTTCATCATTTTAGTACCACACACGTGAGTTGAGTTCACGTTACCGTAAATATCAAACTCAAGCGCAGTATTAATACCGATAATACCTAAACGACGTACAAGCTCAGGGTGATTAGAAATTTCTTGTGGACGAAGCACTAATTTGTCTTTGTAAGCTTCGATATTGCCAAAAACTTTTTCACCACATTTTGCTGAAAGCGTAATTGAACTACCAGAAGCAAATTTCATTTTGCCTGCATCAATTAGTTCAAAAGTACAGTCTTGTAGTACTTCTGAGTACATGATGAGGTCTTCAAAATTAGAATCTTTTAAACCTGTTAGTACAGCGTTTGCAATTGAACCGATCCCTGCTTGGAGTGGACCAAGGTTCTTCGGTAAACGACCTTCAGCCACTTCTTTTTCAAAGAATGCGATAAGGTGATTGGCAATGCCTTGAGTCTCATCATCCGGTGGAGTTACTGTCGATGGAGAGTCATGTGTATCGTTAAAGACAATACCAACAATTTTCGAAGGATCGATTTGGATAGCTGTTGTACCAATACGTTCATCCACTTTTGTTAATGGAATTGGCGTACGTGTTGGACGGTAAGTTGGAATATAGATATCGTGCAAACCTTCAAAGCTTTCGCTTAAAGAAGTGTTGATTTCAACAATTACTTTTTCGGCAAAAATCGCAAAACTTGCAGAGTTACCAACAGAAGTTGTTGGAATAATGCCACCATCTTCAGTAATCGCAATTGCTTCAATGACCGCAACATCTGGACGTTTAAGTTGCTGGTTACGCATTTGCTCAACAGTTTCTGACAAGTGTTGGTCAATAAACATGACTTCGCCGTTATTAATTGCGCGGCGTAAAGTGTTATCCACTTGGAATGGCATGCGACGAGATAAAACACCTGCTTCCGTGAGTTGTTTGTCTAAGTCATTACCTAAGCTAGCACCCGTAATTAACGTGATTTTTAACGGATTCTTTTTTGCAAGCTCTACAAGTGCTTGTGGAACAGCTTTAGCTTCGCCAGCACGAGTAAAACCACTCATACCAACGGTCATTCCATTTTCGATGAATTGCGCAGCTTGTTCAGCACTGATGACCTTGTCATGAAGAGAAGCTAGGCGAATACGACTTAAAGACATTGGACATCCTCAATATTGTCAAAACATAACGGATTTTAGCTATGAAAAAATGAAAAGTGCATAGGTGTTAGGCTAAGGTCTAATTTTTTAAATAAATGCGGGTATAACTTATTTTTATGATTTTTAATATATTGATTATTATTGTCTTTTTTGAGGTTTAAAATAGCGCTTTAAATGTTCAATTGCTCAAATTAAAAGCGCTCACTTAAAGTTTGTTTGATTTTTTCTAAAGGATTGTGCGTTGTATTTTCTTCAGGGGCGGGTTTTGGAATTGGTAAAGAAATAATTACTTCTAAACCGCCTTGTTCACGATTGTGAATCTGGATTTCACCTTGGTGAATATCGACAATACGTTTAACAATGGCAAGACCCAAACCGCTTCCCTGAATCGTTCTAGCCGAGTTGCCTCTTACAAAAGGCTGCATTAATTCTTCAATTTGATCTTCTGGAATGCCTTCACCATGGTCAGCAACCGTAATTAAAATATGTTCATTTTCAACCTTTGCACTGAGTTCGATCGGTTCAGCACCATAACGCTTGGCGTTATTAATGAGGTTGGCAATAAGTCGTTTTAAAGAGAGGCTGCGTGCAGGAATAATGGGAACATCCTGCATGTTAAAGCGAATATCAAGGGGTTTAAACTGAACGACCAATTCTTGTAAAAGAATATTAATATTAGTGTCTTTTAATTCCTCATCTGAACCATCGCGCATATATGAGATGAACTGATTTAGAATCGCATCCATATCATCTACGTCATAAACTAGACCTTCACGTAGAAATTCATCAGGTAGCATCTCTGCAGTTAAACGAATACGTGTGAGGGGAGTCCTTAAATCATGTGAAATTCCCGCTAGCATGATTCGTCTTTCACGCTCAGTTTGTTCAAGCGTATATACCATACGGTTAAATGCTTGGTTTACTTGGCGAATTTCTAAAGGGCCATGGTTAGTATCTAAATAAGGTGCAGTTCCAGACTTACTGTATTCGTTGGCAGCATTTTGCAAACGACGTAATGGTCGGTTCATTTGTCGAACCAAAATTAAAATAATGATGGCCGAAACTAATGGGACACCCACAACCCAGCCTACCAGTAGCTCGGGGCTATAGTTGGCATAGGTTTTTAAAGGTTCACGAACCCAGTTACCATGCATTTCTGGCGTTTGAATCCAGATACGTGGGCTAGGTTTAAATTGGAAATAGACAGTAACGTCTTTTGCGCCAATTTCATTTGCCAGTTTTTGCTCAACTTGGTTGGTAAAAAACTCGGCAATAATTTTATCGCGGACACTTGGATATTCTTTGGGGTTCGTGACATATTCAATGCCAACCCGATTGCGTAACCATGTGTCGACGTCAACTTCGCTATCGCGATGAAAAATACGAATATTAGGGTTATTTACCAGTTCTAGTTCAACTGCTAGATAGCGCGCATGTTGCTGAATTTCAGGTAAATAGAGGGTTCGCCAAAAAAACCACAATGACATAAATAAGCTAAAGAGTACCACCAGCAGTACCAAAATTGTGGTACGCATGGCCGCAGAACGTGGCTTAATCTTGTCGAGAAAACGTTCCCATCGGGTCCGTTTACGCTCTGAGTACGCAACGTAGTCGGTAAAGGTTTGCGGTG
Organism: Acinetobacter sp. FDAARGOS_559; assembly: GCF_003940475.1. Classification (NCBI taxonomy): domain Bacteria; kingdom Pseudomonadati; phylum Pseudomonadota; class Gammaproteobacteria; order Moraxellales; family Moraxellaceae; genus Acinetobacter; species Acinetobacter sp. FDAARGOS_559. The sequence continues at coordinate 2,047,158 of NZ_RKJG01000005.1, read as the reverse complement.
GTATTGGCTCTAAACTCACTCTATTTTATCTCAAGCTTATTCAGCACCATCCGGAACAAACACATAGCCTACGCCCCATACAGTTTGAATGTAACGTGCACGTGCCGGGTTATCTTCAATTAAGCGGCGTAAACGAGACACTTGAACATCAATAGAACGTTCCATTGCACCCCATTCACGGCCACGAGCCAAGTTCATGAGCTTGTCGCGTGTTAAAGGTTCACGTGGATGCTGTACCAAAGCTTTTAATACGGCAAATTCACCTGTAGTCAATGTAACGATTTGACCCTCACGAGTCAGTGTACGTGTAGATAAATCTAGAGACCATGGACCGAAGCTAACCACTTCAACTTGTTGGCTTGGCGCACCCGGAACTTCACGTACCTGACGACGCAATACTGCGCGAATACGCGCTAAAAGTTCATTTGGGTTAAATGGTTTTGGTAAATAGTCATCTGCTCCGGCTTCAAGACCAGCAATACGGTCAGAGTCACTACCACGTGCAGTTAACATGATAATTGGAGTATCAATATTTGACTGACGTAAACGACGACAAATACTTAAACCATCTTCAACGGGCAACATAAAGTCGAGCACGATAAGTGAAAATAACTCACGTTGTAATAAACGATCCATTTGTGAGGCATCATGGGCAGTTTTTACAACAAAGCCTTTATCTTCCAAAAAACGTTGCAAGAGGGTACGTAAACGCACATCGTCATCGACCACTAAAATGCGCTCGACACGATCCGTTTCGTTATGTACGGTTTCAGGATGTTCAGCAGGTACAACTAAACTCATGATGTACTCCCTTTTAAAGTCATAATTTATATATTATTGGATCGGTTAGGCTTATTGCCAACAAGCCCTCAGTATAATGCCGATGTTCTTGTTAAGACTATGTATCAATTTGCTCAAAATTACAATTTTCGTAGGGGCTTGAAACCAAAAAACAACATCTTATGCCCATAATTTAGCAAAGCCTTAAAGAAAAACTCAAATATTTGGCTATTTACCTCTTTCTCATCGATTAAATTCTAATAAATATTTGTTTCAAATAAATTATTTTAAAAATGAGTTTCGGTTTTTAAGTTCTAACTTTTAATTTATAGATTCACAGTTTAAGTATGAGGACTTAATAATTTATTTAGAAAGATAAGAAAAACTATATTTTGATCGTTCTGGCAATGTATCAATATGTTCTTTTTCTCATAATTTATATTAAAAATTTTCTTTAATTAAAGAAGTATCTATAAATTTCATATTTTTTAAAAGGTAAAAGGCTAGCTTAAAGGCCCAAATGAGTCACAGAAAAAACTTTTTTACGGCCATAAGAATGTGAAAAATTCATAGTCAATACAAAAAAACGTTTTGAATACGCAAACAAGTGTGGATTTTATGGTCTTGGTCTTTATAATCAGTGCTTTTAAACTTTATCCTTGTGGGATCAAACACGATGACTGACTTAGTTCAGCAGTTGGCAAGTGAGCTTGCCGTACGTCCAAACCAAGTAGAAGCTGCCATCCGCTTAATTGATGAAGGTGCCAGTGTTCCATTCATTGCCCGTTACCGTAAAGAAGTAACACAAGGTTTAGATGATACGCAGTTACGCCAATTAGATACTCGTTTAGCGTATTTACGTGATTTATATGAGCGCCGTGAAAAGGTCATTCAGTCATTGCAAGAACAGAATAAATTGAATGATGACTTGTTGGCGCGGGTGAATGCAGCCGAAACAAAAAATGCTTTAGAAGAAATTTATGCGCCGTACCGTCCTAAACGTACGAGCAAATCTTTCAAGGCGAAAGAAGCGGGCCTTGGACCAATTGCCGAAAAAATTATTTCAGAACAAATTGATCCGACAGAAGCATTGGCTGGTTTTAGTCATGAAGACTATCCGGACGTTGAAAGTCAATTAGACGCAATCCAGCATATTCTGATTGATGACTGGGCACAAAACATTCCTCTTACTACAGAATTAAAAGCAACTTTTGCAAAAACAGCAGTATTAAAAAGTACTGTTGCATCTGAAGAGAAGAAAGAAGTGGGCAAAAAGTTCCGCGATTACTTTGAATTCTCTGAAGGCCTAAACAAATTACCATCACATCGTTTATTGGCGATGTTACGTGGCCGCCAAGAAAACGTACTTGGTTTAAAAGTTGATGGCGAAGATGATGCACCATTGGCTCGTATTGAAACTGAATACAACCTTGATCAGATTCAGCCACAAACACGTCAAGATTTCTTAAAACAAACTGCAAAATTATTCTGGTTAGGTAAAGTTCGTCCTCAAATCGAGCATTCATTACTTACAGAAAAACGTCTTGCTGCTGAAGCAGAAGCAATGCAGGTGTTTGCTGAAAATCTTCGTCACTTATTGTTATCAGCACCAGCTGGTAGCCGTACGACTTTGGGTGTTGACCCTGGTATTCGTACTGGTGTGAAACTAGCTGTGGTAAGCGAAGCTGGTGATGTACTTGCACATAGCACGATTTATCCATTTGCGCCTAAAGAAGATAAAGAAGGCTCAATTGCTGAACTTGCACGTCTATGTCGTGAATACAATGTCGAGCTTATTGCTATTGGCAATGGTACTGCAAGCCGTGAAACAGAAGCTGTTGTAGCTGAAATGATGGCTGCAAATACAGATCTTAAATTAACTCGCGTAACCGTAAGTGAAGCAGGCGCCTCTGTTTACTCTGCAAGTGAACTTGCTGCGGCGGAACTGCCAGAGCTTGATGTTTCAATCCGTGGGGCAGTTTCTATTGCGCGCCGTTTACAAGACCCACTGGCTGAGCTTGTTAAAATTGATCCGAAGTCGATTGGCGTAGGTCAATATCAACACGATGTGAATCAAACTGGTTTAGCAAAAACACTTGATGCAGTTGTAGAAGACTGTGTGAACGCTGTTGGGGTAGATGTAAATACTGCTTCACCAGCAATCTTGGCTTATATTGCAGGTTTAAATAAAGCAATTGCACAGCAAATTGTTGAATACCGTAAAGAGCATGGCCGTTTTGACACACGTCAGGCACTTAAAAATGTACCGCGTCTTGGCGAACGTACTTTTGAACAGGCAGCTGGTTTCTTACGTATCCAAAATGGTTCAGAGCCATTAGATGCATCTGCTGTTCACCCTGAAAGTTATGGTCTTGTTGAGAAAATTGTTGCAGCAAAAGCGACAACGGTAAAAGACATTATTGGTAATACCGAAATTATTCGTCAGGTTAAAGCAGAAGAGTTTGTTGATGACAAATTCGGTTTGCCAACCATTCAAGACGTTTTAGCAGAACTTGAAAAACCGGGCCGTGACCCTCGTCCAGAATTCCGCACAGCTAAATTCCGTGAAGATATTACTGAAGTTGCTCAGTTGACTGAAGGTATGCAGCTTGAAGGTGTGGTGACGAATGTGACGAATTTTGGTGCCTTTGTTGATATTGGTGTGCATCAAGATGGTTTGGTTCATATCTCTGAATTAGCCAATGAGTTCGTTTCTGACCCGCATAAAGTGGTAAAACCTGGTCAAATCGTACAAGTGCGTGTTATGCAGGTTGATGTTGAACGTAACCGTGTGAACTTGAGTATGCGTGCAGAAGGTGCGGCACCTGTGAAAGCACAGCGTCCACCGCGTCGTGAGCAAAATAACGAACAGCGGTCTGAGCGTAAACCACAAGGTAAACGTCCACAACCGCGTAAAGATCAAGTTGAACGTTCGCAGCGTAGTAAGCAAGAAAAACCACAAGAGCAAAAAATTGGTGGTTTTGGTGCATTATTATTGCAAGCAGGAATTAAGGGTTCTAAATAAGAGCCTTTAGAGAACCTAAAAAAGCCTCCTAAACGGGAGGCTTTTTTTATTGTTTTTAAATCGTCTTCTAAATGGCTAGTGCCATGTTTTATTAAAACATCACGCTCATAAAGATGAGGTGAATCTTAAGATCAACAAAAACGTCGTGAAATCTACAATCAACTATACAACGTTATAGCATAACTCAACTTTAACCCGATTCAGTTGTCAGACAATATCGATAAAGCCTTGAAGTAAGTTCCTCACTTTCAGGCAGTTACATTAAAAATTGATTGTTTTTTTATATTATAAATGGTTGTTTTTATGCCGGCTTTAGAACTGAAAAATAGATTTCACGTAAACGACCTCCTTTCGGGAGTGGTCGTATTTCTCGTGGCCTTACCCTTATGTTTGGGTATTGCCTTAGCCTCAGGTGCTCCAATTATTTCTGGCATTATTGCTGGAATAGTGGGTGGAATTATTGTTGGCCTGCTGAGTGGCTCTCACATCAGCGTTTCTGGTCCAGCAGCAGGGTTGACTGCAGTCATCCTTGTACAACTCGATCAATTAGGCGGCAATTATGCCGCCTTTTTATTGTGTATTGTATTTGCAGGAATTTTACAAATTCTGTTTGGTGTATTTAAGTTGGGTTTCTTTGCCAACTTTATTCCAAACAATGTCATTTTAGGATTATTGGCAGCCATTGGTGCCATTCTGATTGTGACACAGTTACCTTATTTATTTGGGTTGACTGATTTTTCATGGAAAGAAGTTTGGACTGCTACACCGGATACGTTTATCCAAAAATTTGATGTTGGGGCAGCGTTGATTGGACTGCTGAGCTTATTTTTAATTTTAGCTTGGGACAGTAGCCCACTTAAAAAGTTAGCGTTGCCTTCTGCCTTAATTGCCGTGGTACTCGCAGCAGTTTTTAACTTTGTTTTAATAAGTATCGGTTCTTCATGGGCTGTGCAAAGTAATAATTTGATTCAACTACCAAATATATTACAAGCACCAGAAGAGGTATTGGTTTTTCCTGACTTTAGCTATTTGGCTGAACCATTAATTTATACCGGAGCCATTACACTTGCGATCGTGGCATCTTTAGAAACATTACTAAATTTAGAAGCGGCCGATAAGCTTGATCCTCAAAAGCGTTCATCTCCACCTAATCGTGAGTTATGGGCGCAAGGAGCAGGTAATATTGTGTCGGGTTTAATTGGCGGAATGCCAGTGACCTCAGTGATTGTCCGTAGTTCTGTAAATGCCAATACAGGTGCACGTAGTAAATGCTCAACCATTATTCACGGTGTGTTGTTACTGCTTGCCATTCTATTTTTTGTCCCACTCATGAACATGATTCCTTTGTCTGCACTTGCAGCAATTTTGATCGTGACTGGTTTTAAACTGACTCATCCAAAGTTATTCAAGCAGCTTTACCAAAAAGGTTGGAGACAGTTTTTACCATTCATTATTACCTTGGTTGCAATCTTGCTGACAGATTTATTAACCGGAATCTTGGTGGGGCTATTTACCAGTAGTGCATTTATTTTATATGGCAACTTCAATAAAGGTGTTCGTGTTTATAAAGAAAAGCATTTACATGGAATCGTGACGCGTATTGAGCTTCCTTCACAAGTGACTTTTCTGAATCGTTCCGCACTCATTTCTGCCTTGGAACATGTTCATAAAGATCAACAGTTGATTATTGATGCCACTCAATGTGATTCGATTGATCCGGATATTTATCAAGTCATTCAAGACTATCAAAATGAGACGGCAGTTAAACGCCAAGTCGACCTTAAGCTTATTGGATTTAAGCAGCACTATGAAGAGGTAGATGATGCAGTACTGGATATCTACATTAGTACGAGAGATCTACAACGTAAATTAAGTCCACAGCAAGTCATTACTTTACTTAAAGAGGGAAATGAACGTTTCGTAAAAAATGAGCGCTTGCAACGTGATATTTATCGCCAAATTCGTGTTACTGCAGATGAAGGCCAGCACCCAATTGCTGCCGTTTTGGGCTGTATGGACTCACGTGCTCCAACTGAAATGATTTTTGATGTGGGTATTGGTGATCTATTTAGTTTAAGGATTGCAGGTAATATTGCAGGTCAAAAGGTATTAGGCTCGCTTGAGTTTGCTTGTCAGGCCAAAGGCTCAAAAGTCATTTTAGTTTTAGGCCATACTGACTGTGGTGCAGTGACTAGTGCATGTCAGTTACGCTTACAGCAAAAGCAAATCTCTGATGTCAAAGAGATGCCGCATATTCAATATGTGCTTGGTCCGCTCATGCATTCGGTAGAAAGCGTATATGACATTATGCAACCCCGTGAATTAAACAAGACCTTCGTAAATCAGGTAACAGCTATGAATGTTCACTACAATATCCAATATATTATTAATAACAGTACGGTACTTAAAGACTTATTGGATCGTGGTGAAATAGCGATTGTTGGCGCGATTTACGATGTTAAAACAGGGCATGTCGAGTTTTTAGATGCGTAAATAGAATCAAATAAAAAAGCGCCTTTCATGAGGCGCTTTTTTATTTAAGTTCGCTGAATATTTTAAATTACCAATGCTCACCTGGGAAAATGCGTGCATATGCTTTTTGCACCCAGTTAAGTTTTTCAGCTTTTTTGCCTTTTGCGGCGTCTGAACTTGGAAACAGACGGAAACCAATCGACATAAACATATTGTTAATGCCAGGGGCCACTGAATAGGTCATAGAAGCCAAACGGCCTAAGTTAGTTGCAATACGTTTTGGACGTTTCACAATTGCATAAGCAATTAAATCGGCTGCTTGCTCAGGTGAGAGAGTCGGTACATATTTATAAATCTTGGTTGGCGCAATCATTGGTGTACGCACTAAAGGCATGTAAATTGAAGTAATTGCAATTTTATGTGCATGAACTTCTGCCGATAGACAACGGCTAAATGCATCAAGCGCAGCTTTAGAAGCAACATAAGCCGAGAAGCGGGTTGCATTTGCTAATACACCAATCGAACTAATATTGATAATTTGCCCATCTTTGCGTTGAATCATGTGAGGCAAAATATTGAGCACTAAACGTACAGCGCCAAAGTAGTTTAATTGCATAGTACGTTCAAAGTCATGGAAACGATCATAAGACTCATGAACAGCACGACGAATAGAGCGACCTGCGTTATTAATTAAAATATCAATATGGTCAACAGAAGCTAAAATCTCTTTAGAAACCTGATCAATCATTTCCATGTCATTCAGATCACATGGGAAAATTGATGCCTGACCGCCACGGCTTTCAATATCTGCTTTGACTTCTTCTAATGTTTCTTGAGTACGGGCAACCAGTAAAACATGCGCACCAGCATCAGCAAGTTTATTGGAAATCGTTAAACCGATTCCACTTGAGGCGCCTGTCACTAAGATGACTTTACCTTGTACCTTTTCCTGGAACAGAGCTTCTAATTTTTTATTCACAGCATTTTACCTAAGTAGGGGCAGGGGCTATTTATTCCGGTATGTAATTTTTATTTTTACAACCGTTGGTTCATCCTGATGAACTCCTAAATATTGCCTTATCTTAATAGATGTTTAAAAATTGTCTAGTGTGTAAATATATGAAATTTAACAATTTATTTAGAGTAAAAACTCTAAATTATTACCCTAATCCATTAATTATTCTTAATAGTTAAATCACTTAAAAATAAAAAAGCCTCTATATTCCAGAGGCTTGTTAGATGGGTTTAAAATTTATACGGATGAAAGTGCTTGTTCTAAATCGGCAATGAGGTCATCAACATGCTCGATACCAATTGAAAGACGTACCATATCTTCACTTACACCAGCAGCTTTTAGTTCTTGTTCGTTGAGTTGGCGGTGAGTTGTGGTTGCAGGGTGACACGCCAGACTTTTCGCATCACCAATGTTCACAAGGCGGGTAAATAGCTGGAGGGCATCAATGAAGCGAGTACCGCCTTCACGGCCATCTTGAACCCCAAAAGATAAAATTGCAGAAGGTTTACCTTTTACATATTTTTGCGCAAGTTGGTGTTGTGGATGATCTTTTAAGCCTGCGTAATTGACCCATTTTACTTTCGGATGATTTTGCAAATATTCTGCAATTCTTTGTGCATTTTCAGTATGGCGTTCCATCCGTAAATTAAGCGTTTCTAGACCCTGTAAAATTAAGAAAACACTGAGCGGACTAATAGCTGCGCCTGTATTACGTAATGGTACAACGCGAGCCCTTGCTATATAGGCAGCTTCACCTAATGCCTCTACATAGTTCACACCATGATAGCTTGGGTCTGGCGTGTTCAATACTTTAAAACGCTCCGGATATTTACCCCAAGGAAACTTACCGCTATCGATAATCGCACCACCAATACTATTGCCATGACCACCAATATATTTAGTCAAAGAATGTATGACGATATCGGCGCCATATTGGAATGGTTTTAATAAAGCAGGGGTAGCGACTGTATTATCAACAACGACAGGTATGCCATATTCATGGGCGATTTTCGAAATTTCTTCTAGATCGATGATATTTCCAAGCGGATTGCCGATTGACTCAACAAAAACAAGTTTAGTTTTATCATCAATTAAGTTACGTAAGCTTTCAGGCTTTTGATAATCAAAAAAGCGAACTTCAATGCCTTGTTTTGGCAGGGTATGAGCAAATAAGTTGTACGTTCCACCATATAAAGTTGAGACTGAGGCAATATTATCTCCAGCTTCAGTAATGGTCTGAATTGCGTAAGTAATAGCTGCCATTCCCGATGCCAAAGCTAATGCCCCAATACCGCCTTCTAACGCAGCAAGGCGCTGCTCAAGTACGGCTGTGGTTGGATTCATAATACGGGTATAGATATTGCCTTGAACTTTTAAATCGAAAAGGTCGGCACCGTGTTGTGTGTTATCAAATGCATACGAAGTTGTTTGATAGATAGGGACTGCAACAGCTTTAGTGGTTGCTTCTGGAGTGTAGCCTGCGTGAATGGCTAAGGTTTCATCTTTATAAGTCATGATTACTTCATCTTCGTGAGTTAAATATTGAGCGAGTCTAGCTTAAAATTTATATAGAAAATTGCAGAAATTCTGGTTTGTTATCCAATTTTAGGAATATAGATAGAAAAATATACGCTGAAACGTTGTATAAATCTTATACATAAACATTTTGCAACTTATTGAAAAAGAAAATTGTTTGATAAATCCGTACGATGGAAATCATAACTTCAAGTCATTAGTGTTTTCATCGTATAATACGCGCGATTATTTTGTCGCGTCTTGCGATGTATTGGTTTTTCAATTGAGGAGTCCTGCGTGGCCCAATATATTTATACGATGAACCGAGTGTCTAAGATGGTTCCGCCAAAGCGCGAAATCTTAAAAGACATCTCTTTATCATTTTTCCCGGGTGCCAAAATTGGTGTTCTCGGTTTGAACGGTGCGGGTAAGTCTACCTTGCTTCGTATTATGGCTGGCGTAGATAAAGATTTCTCTGGTGAAGCTCGTGCACAACCTGGAATTAAAATCGGCTATTTAGAGCAAGAACCGCCACTTGATCCGACTAAAGACGTTCGTGGTAACGTTGAAGATGGTGTGCGTGAAGCTTTAGATGCTTTAGAGCGTCTTGATCAGGTATTTGCAGAATATGCAGACCCAGATGCTGATTTTGATGCGCTTGCGAAAGAGCAGGAAAAATTAGAATCAATTATCCATGCTTGGGATGCACATAACCTAAATAACCAGCTTGAAATCGCGGCAGATGCCTTGAACCTTCCAGCTTGGGATGCAGATGTAACTAAGCTTTCTGGTGGTGAACGCCGTCGTGTAGCACTTTGCCGTTTATTGCTCTCTAAACCAGATATGTTGCTTCTTGACGAACCAACAAACCATTTGGATGCCGAGTCTGTATCTTGGTTAGAGCGTTTCTTAAAAGATTTCCCTGGCACAATCGTGGCGATTACGCACGACCGTTATTTCTTAGATAACGTTGCCGAGTGGATCTTGGAGCTTGACCGTGGACACGGTATTCCTTATCAAGGTAACTATACTTCTTGGTTGGAGCAAAAAAATGCTCGTTTAGAACAAGAGCAGAAACAAGAAGAATCTTTTGCTAAAGCATTGAAAAAAGAACTTGAATGGGTTCGTCAAAATGCGAAAGGTCAGCAAAAGAAAAACAAAGCGCGTATGGAGCGTTTTGAAGAGCTTAACTCACGCGAATTCCAACAGCGTAATGAGACCTCTGAAATCTATATTCCACCTGGTCCACGTTTAGGTAACAAGGTTGTTGAAGTAGAAAATATCAGCAAGTCATTTGGTGATCGTTTACTTTACGAAAACTTGTCATTTACCGTACCACCAGCAGCGATTGTAGGTATTGTTGGTCCTAACGGTGCCGGTAAAACGACTTTATTCCGTATGATGACAGGTGAGCAAAAACCTGACACCGGTACTGTAACACTTGGTGATTCGGTTAAAGTTGCATATGTTGGTCAGATTCGTGACACTTTAGATGATAACAAAACGGTTTGGGAAGAAGTTTCTGGCGGTTTAGACATCTTGAAAGTGGGCGATTATGAAATTGCATCACGTGCTTATATTGGTCGTTTTAACTTTAAAGGCCAAGATCAGCAAAAACGCGTAGGTGAATTGTCAGGTGGTGAGCGTAACCGTTTACAACTTGCGAAAATTTTACAGCAAGGTGCAAACGTTATCTTACTGGATGAACCATCAAACGACTTGGACGTAGAAACTTTACGTGCACTTGAAGATGCAATTTTGGTATTCCCGGGTACAGTAATGGTTGTATCGCATGACCGTTGGTTCCTTGACCGTATTGCGACTCATATCTTGTCATTTGAAGATGAACAACCAGAGTTCTATACAGGTAACTATACCGAGTTTGAAGCTTATCGCCGTGCTAAGCTAGGTGATGACGCTCAGCCTCATCGCAAGAAATACAAAAAAATTAGCGGTTAATTACTGCTAAATTTAAAAACCAGCCTAAGGGCTGGTTTTTTGTTAGAAGGCAAGTTTACTAAAAGCTTCTTGTAAGCAACGTTCAGCATCAGGATGTCCCTGACTTGCTGCTTTGTTTAACCACTTTTCAGCTTCAGTGTAGTTTTTATCTAAACCAAATTGACCATTTAAATAGCCAATACCAAGTTTAAAGGAAGCGTCAGCATTACCTCTTAAAGCTGCACGGAGGTAGCACCACATCGCATTGCGGTCATTTGGGGTAATATCTAACCAATTCTGCATACGTTCATGATCTTGTATGGCTAACTCTTCAAAGCGTAAGCCTTGTTCAATTTCATCCTCAGCTTGTGAATGCATATCGGCTGGTAAGTTTTCAAAGGCAAACAAGTGATTAAGCCCATGCTTGATTGTTTTCATATTCATGACAGTCTCCCCTTGTTCCTCAATTTGATTGAATTGACTCACACTTTTAAGCTAGTCCCTTATATGAAAATCTTATGTTATTTTTTGTAAATCTGATATAGCGCATTTGGATGAAAAATGATGAAGTTTTAGCTTACATAAAAGTTACACGTGTTTTTACGCTTAGCGAAACTTCTATAAAAGTATTGGTATACAAACGTGAAAATAGAATTTAAAAAGTTTAAGAACAAATGATTATTCAAAATAAAAAAATTGAGAAAATTTATAAATATCAAACAAAAGAAATTTTCTTAAACAAAACCAGTCTAAGGGCTGGTTTTGTTTTTAGATTAGTAAGGGTGCTTATTTAGTAAAGTCACCTCGTAAATCTGACAAGATGAGAGAAGGAGCTACCGTCACTATATCAAATGCCATCGCTAAAGGATAAAGCGCCATACGCGTTACACGTTTAAACGGATGTTTCTTGGTTATTTCATCTTTTTGTTGTAAGGCGATTGGATATGGAGTTGGAATCGTTTGTTGAACTTTTAAAGTAGGACTGGTTTGATAAATTTGGCCTTTAAAACGAATAATAGCGTAGGGATATAAAAGCTGTGTTTGGTTCTCCATAACCATAAAATGATTTTTAAACCCTAAATTTTTTAAATTTTCTTTCTGTTGATCAGAAAGTTTTGAAGCGGGAATATTGTATTGAAACTTGAGTTCACCATGAAAATGCGTAGGGTCATCCATTTCAAGTAGCAGAGGAGATGGAATAATTAAAGTTCTTTGATTTACAGGAATATTTTTAATGATATTTAAAAATTCCGAACTTCCTTCCGTCATTAAATAATTAAAGTCTTGTCCTATAAATACAACGCCTTGTTCTTGCTGGTTTTTAATGGCTTGCCCCAGTGCAATAATTTGATCTGTCTTTAAAATAGTTGTTTGGACCTCAATCGTCTCATTCGGAAGGGCAGTCGATAAAATAGAAGTTGCACATCCACTTAAGCCAAGACAAGTTACTAGTAGGCTAGTGCTCAATGTTTTATACATGAACATTACTCTTAAAAATTAATTTTAAAAAAACTTAGGAAACATCTGGGTTAAGAATGGAACCCATAAATCAACGTTTTGTAATTTTATTACATGTAGCTCGCCTGCTATAGTTGCTTCGTGCAATTTCTAACAGCCATGGTGTACTGTTGCCACGTTCTGCAATTTTCATGTCCGTCTTATTCTGTTTGCTTATATTCCAGAGTTTATGGAATATAGCAGCGGTTTTTTGCGCGCATGAAAATCAAGAAAAAGCACTACATCATTTTGGTCATCATGCAGCTTTAAATGTATATCAAACGTCTTCTCATACCCATGTTGAACATACTGAGACTTTAGATGCTGCTCATAAAGCACCTTTAAACTTACAAGACCATCATGATCATTTACCGACATGTTTTCATGTCGTCATGACAGAAGTTGCAAAACAAGCTCAAACCCCTGTTTTGCATGTGCATGAACTTTCACAAATTTATCATTGGTCCAATTCTTACCAGTCTCCACATCTTAGTGCCTTAAAACCGCCTCCTGTTTTAACCCCGCTATAGGTGGGGTAGCCAAAAAAAGCCCACCGCATCTTTTATTTATTGCGGGGCTAAAACATGTCTTCTATTTTTTTAAATCGGGTGAGCCATCCCGACTTATTGAGTTGTAACGTTAAGATAACGTTGAAAAAGGTTGTAACTATCTCAAGCCTGTCTATTGTCATGTTATTGGCGGGACAAATGGCAAATGCTGCTTCTGATATTCAACAGGGCTCTTATACCCAAAAAGCAGCTTTTAGTTTTGAACAGGCATTAGCGCGAGCACAAAGCTATCAAACTCAACAAGGTATCTGGCAGGCACAGCAGCAAATGGCTGAGGCGCAATTAAAACAAAGTCGCTTATGGGCAAATCCAAGTCTTTCTATTGAGCAAACAGGTTTGCAGAGTGACCAAGAAAAAGAACTCGCGATCGGCATCTCTCAGCCTTTAGATATTTTTGGGCAGCGTAAGGCCGCACAGCATTTAGCTAAAGTAGAAATGTCAAAGGTTGACTTGGCCGAACAACGTTATAAGGCTGAGCTTGAGTTAATAGTTAAATATTTCTGGTCACAAGTGGCCTTGCTTGAACTTGAAAAGTCTCTCATTGGAGAACAGTTAGCAGTTAGCCAAGAGAACTTGTCTGCATCGGAAAAGCGTTATCAGGCAGGGAGTATTGCTCAGGTTGATGTAGATCGAGTACGTATGTCTCACTTGGAAAACCAGCGTTTATATCAGCAGGTCGATTTGAAACTACAAGTTGCTAAACAGCAACTGGCCAACTTATGGGGTGGTGATTCAAATCAGTTCCAACTATCTCAAAGTTCTAATCAGCTGTGGGTATTGGCAGCGGATGTAGAGTCTGGTCAAGATCGACAAAACAATTTGCTAGAGCGCTCTTTTCAACTAGATGCTCTTGCGCAGCAAGCCACTATTCAACAGCTGAAGGCAAAAGCAAGACCACAACCTACGGTAACTTTGGGGGTGAATAACACTCGTTCCCCAGAGCAGCGTACGGAAAATCAAATCCGCTTAGGGGTGGAAATTCCTTTAAATCTTTTTAATCGTCAACAATACGGAATCAAGATTGCTCAGGCCAAACAAGAGCTGTCTCAACGACAACAGAGCTTTTATCGACAGCAGAATCAAGTGGATATTGAAACTCTGATGTCAGAGTTAAAAGGCTTACATATTCAGTTCAAGCAATTAAATGATCAGCAAGTTCCTCTTGCCGTCCAGGTTCAACAAAAAACATTGCAAGGTTTCCGTTTGGGTAAGTTTGCCGTTACCGATGTGCAGCAAGCCACAATGCAGTTGCAAGATGTGCGCTTACGTAAAGTCGAGCTATTAAAACAGGCTTGGCAAAATTCAATTGAAATTCAAAGTTTACGTCTTGGGCTAGAGCCAGAACAGATCATGGCGAAAGATGCCTTAATGCAACTTAATCAACGTGCTTGGCAACAAGCTCAAACATTCCCAACTCAGGCAGGAGAATAATAATGTCGGCAAATTTAAAGAAAAATTCTCAATGGCTTTGGGTTGGAGTAATTGCTGCCATTACTGCAATATTAATTGGTTTACTCGTTTTAAATTCAAAAAATAAATCTAATTCTTCGGAACCATCGGAAGGCCACGGGCATGCTGAAGAAGAGGGTGAAGAACACCATGATGAGGGAGAAAAACCACTACTACTCACTGCTCAGCAAATGCAGGAACAAAATTTAAAAATTGAACAAGCTGAACTAGGTGAAGTTCCTCAACTTCAGACTTATCCAGCCAAACTAGTAGTCAATACTGACCGCCAAGCCCATGTTTCGCCAAGTTTTAGTGGTCGTGTCGAAGCGGTATATGTTGAACTAGGACAACAAGTTAAAAAAGGCCAGGCACTTGCAAGCTTATTAGTGCCAGATTTAGTCGATCAGCAAGCCAATTTGCAAATAGCCCAGTCTAATCTTGAGTTAGCACGTCAGGACTATGAGCGTGAACGTAGCTTATGGTCTCAAGGAATTTCCGCGAAACAAGATTATCAACGAGCTTATAACGCTTATCAGCAAGCACAAATTCAGGTTAAAGCAGCTCGCTCGCGCTTAAGTGCATTCGGGGCAGGTTCTGGTTCAGCGGGGCGTTATACCTTAACAGCGCCAATTGCGGGTATCGTGAGTAATAAAGATATTGTAGTGGGTGAAAACGTACAGTTAGCAGATCAGCTTTTTATTATTAATCAGCTTGATCAGTTATGGCTGGAATTCATTTTACCAAGCAATGCAAATATCAATGTACAGCCAAATCAACAGATTGAATTTAAATCTTTACAAACTGGGAATACATTTTCTGCTCAGGTTCAAAGTTTAACAACAGAGGCAGATGCTCAGACTGGACGCTTACAAGTGCGTGCCAAGGTTTTGGCAAATAGCAGTGAGCTGCGTCCAAACTTGATGGTTAACGTTGAGCTAAATGCAGGATCAACACAAAAAGTGACTCGTGTAAAAGCGCAAGCAGTTCAACAAGTTGAAGGTAAAGACGTTATCTTTACACCAAAAATAGTCAAAACAGGTTTTGAGTTTGAACCTGTGACTGTACAGCTAGGCCAACGTTCTAAAGATGGTCAATGGGTTGAAGTTGTAAAAGGAATTAATCCAAGCCAACGCTATATTGCAGAAGGCAGCTTCTTACTGAAGTCCGAATTGGAAAAAGGAGAGGCTGAGCATGGACATTAATAAGCCTGAGCTGCCCAAGCCAGAAGGACTGTTTGACAGAGTTATTCAGTTTGCTATTCAAAATGCTATTTGGGTCATGCTATTTGTTCTGGCGTGGATTGGTGTTGGCATTTGGAGTTATCAAAAACTCCCTATTGATGCCGTTCCAGATATTACCAATACCCAAGTCCAGATTAATACTCAAGCCAATGGGTATACCGCTTTAGAAGTTGAACAGCGGATTACCTATCCTATTGAAAATGCGATGGCTGGAATTCCTAATCTGGAACAAACCCGCTCTATTTCACGTTATGGGCTTTCCCAAGTCACCATCATTTTTAAAGATGGAACCGATATTTATTGGGCAAGACAACTGATTAACCAGCGTTTACAAGAGGCGGACGGGCAATTGCCTGAATCAGTTGATCCAGTCATGTCTCCTGTTTCTACAGGTTTAGGTGAAATTTACCAATGGGTGATAAAAGCAAAATCAAGCGCTAAGAAAGCAGATGGCACGGCCTATACAGCCATGGATTTACGTGAAATTCAGGACTGGATTGTGCGTCCTCAATTGCAGCGTGTGAAAGGTGTGGCCGAAATTAACAGTATTGGTGGCTACAATAAAACCTATATTGTGTCACCTGATTTAAAACGTTTGCAGCAGCTTCAGATTTCAATCAATGAATTTCAAACTGCTCTGCAAGAAAATAATGAAAATCGCGGTGCAGGTTTTATCGAAGAAAACGGAGAGCAACTCACCGTTCGTGTGCCGGGCATGTTAAGTAGTGTTGAAGATATTCAAAACATTACTGTAAGCACCAAAAATGGGTTACCCATTCGCGTGGCCGATGTTGCGAATGTCTCTATTGGACACGATTTAAGAACAGGGGCTGCAACTTACAACGGTGAGGAAACCGTTCTTGGCATTGCCATGATGATGATGGGAGAAAACAGTCGTACAGTTGCTCAGGCGGTTGATGCCAAAATTAAGGAAATACAATCTACCTTACCTAAAGGAGTGGAAATCGAAACGGTTTATGACCGGACGAGCTTAGTAAACAAAGCAATTGCAACGGTGCAGAAGAACCTTGTAGAAGGCGCGATTCTGGTTATTGTGATTTTGTTTATTTTTCTAGGAAATTTCCGCGCAGCTTTAATTACGGCTTGTGTTATTCCATTATCGATGTTGTTTACTCTGACGGGAATGGCTGAGCAAAACATTAGTGCCAACCTCATGAGCTTAGGAGCGCTTGATTTCGGGATTATTGTGGATGGCGCGGTAGTTATTGTAGAGAACTGTATTCGACGTCTGGCAGAAGCACAGCATGCTCTACATCGGCCTCTTACACGGTCTGAACGATTCAAAGAAGTTTTCCTTGCAGCAAAACAGGCCCGTCGCCCGCTGATTTTTGGGCAAATGATTATTTTAGTGGTCTATTTACCTATTTTTGCCCTATCTGGTGTTGAAGCCAAAATGTTCCATCCAATGGCGATGACAGTGGTGATGGCATTATTGGGTGCCATGATTCTTTCTGTGACATTTGTACCTGCGGCAGTTGCTCTTTTTGTTACGGGTGAAGTGAAAGAAAAAGAAACACGTTGGATGTTCCTTTTAAAGCAGAAATACCGAGATATCCTCGATCAAGCTTATCAACTTAAGATTGTGGTTGTTAGTTTTGCATTAAGTATTTTAGTGCTTACAGGCGTGTTAGCTACCCAAATGGGCAGTGAATTTGCACCGCAACTTAGTGAAGGTGACTTTGCCTTGCAGCAAATGCGTTCACCAAGTACTGGTCTCGAGCAATCACTGCGAATGCAGGAAAATACTGAAAAGCTCATTTTGAAAAACTTTCCAGAGGTGAAAGCTGTTTTTGCCCGAACAGGAACAGCTGAGGTTGCAACTGATGTGATGCCGCCGAATATCTCTGATGCGGTCATTTTACTTAAACCCCATGATCAATGGCCAAACCCGAAAGAGACGCTAGCTGAGCTACGTTCACGTATGGAAGCTTTCTTAGCGACATTACCGGGTAATAACAGTGAGTTCTCTCAACCGATTGAGCTACGCTTTAATGAGCTAATTTCAGGGATTCGTAGTGATATTGGCGTCAAGATTTTTGGCGACGATATGCAAGTACTCAATGAGCAGGCACAGGCACTCGCTCAGAAAGTGCAAAAAATTTCAGGCGCTACCGCGGTTAAGGTAGAACAAACTAGCGGTTTACCGGTGCTGAGTGTAGAAATTAATCGTCCTCTGGCCGCGCAATACGGATTATCTGCCAAAGCTATTCAAGATATTGTTGCTGCAAGTGTTGGTGGACAAAATGTTGGACAGATTTTACAAGGCGATAGACGATTTGATTTTGAAATTCGCCTAGAAGACCAGCAGCGTACCATCCAAAACTTAGCTCAACTTCCGATTCAGTTGCCAAATGGTGGACTTATCCAACTTCAAGATGTAGCTAAAGTTGAACGTACCTCAGGCCTAAATCAGGTGGGACGTGAAAATGGGAAGCGCCGTGTCATTATTACTGCGAACGTAGAAGGCCGTGACTTAGGGTCATTTGTTCAAGAGTTAAGAGCAACACTCGCAAAAGAACAACTGCCAGCGGGCTATTGGTTGGAATATGGAGGTCAGTTTGAAAATCTCGCTTCAGCTGCTGCGCGAATGAAAATTGTTGTTCCATTGGCGCTTGCTATGATTTTTATTCTGCTCATGGCTGTATTCCATAATGTTAAAGAAAGTCTGTTGGTCTTTAGCGGCGTGCCGTTTGCTTTGTCAGGTGGTCTGATTGCGCTTTGGCTAAGAGATATTCCACTGTCCATGTCGGCTGGCGTTGGGTTTATTGCATTATCTGGTGTCGCTGTTTTGAATGGTTTGGTGATGCTGAGCTTTATTAAAGAGCTTAGAGAAAAATTTGATATTCAAACAGCCACTTGGAATGGGGCGATCTTACGTTTAAGACCGGTACTCATGACGGCTTGTGTTGCTTCACTTGGTTTTATTCCGATGGCTTTGGCTACGGGAACTGGTGCAGAAGTTCAGCGGCCTTTGGCAACAGTGGTTATTGGTGGCATTATTTCATCTACGATATTAACTTTGGTTTTATTACCGGTCATTTATCGATGGATGAATGAAGACAAGACGAAAAGTGTTGAGCATTCATAATGTCATCGATTTGAGATATCTTTTTTGATTACAAAATTTAAGTCGAAAAAGTGTTTGTAAGAGTTAAAGGTAAAGGTGTCTTCATCGTTACTTTTAACTCACCATAAAGATAAATAAAAAGGAGTCCGCAAAATGGGTGGACATCATGGTCATGATCATAGTCATGCTGTAGTGACTGAAGGTAATGCTAAAAAATTAACGATTGCCTTGGCGCTTACCACGACATTCTTAATTGTTGAGGTGATTGCAGGTTTAATCACACAAAGTTTGGCATTGCTCTCTGACGCTGCACATATGTTTACAGATGCAGCTGCTTTAGCAATTGCTTTGGTTGCCATACAGATTTCTAAACGTCCTGCCGATAATAAACGTACTTTCGGTTATCAGCGCTTTGAAATTCTGGCCGCTTTATTTAATGCACTTATGCTTTTTGTGGTGGCAATTTATATTTTATATGAAGCCTATATCCGCTTTTCGCAGCCACCTGAAATTCAAAGTGTAGGTATGCTCATTGTGGCGACCATTGGTTTGGTAATAAACCTCATCTCAATGAAAATTCTTATGTCGAGTGCCAATAACAGCTTAAATGTGAAAGGTGCTTATCTAGAAGTATTGAGTGATGCACTAGGCTCAGTTGGCGTTATTATTGGTGCAATTATTATTTACTTCACTAATTGGTACTGGATTGACACGCTTATTGCGGTACTGATTGGATTTTGGGTGTTGCCAAGAACATGGGTTTTACTTAAACAAAGTATTAATATTTTGCTCGAAGGTGTACCCGAAGAAGTCGATATTGAAAAGCTACGTGCAGATTTACTTTCATTAAATGGTGTGGAGAGTATTCACCAACTCAAAGTATGGGCAATTACGTCTAAAAATATCCATTTAACCGTGCACTTATTTGCGCCTGAAGCTGACCGTAATAAGCTCTATCAAGATGCAGTTGAAATGCTTTCTCATGAGCATGGTATTGGTGAAGTGACATTGCAAATTGAAGATGATGCTGAGATCAACTGTCAGCATATTGCTCAACATGCTTCACACGAGCATAACGATAATGACAAGATGCATTCACATCAGCATTAAGCTGATGTGAATATAGTTTTAAATTTCCCACTCATGATTGCAGTCACGACATTTCCAATGTTTTTGTGACTGCATAAATGCTTGCATAGACAATTTAAAATCAGGCAAATCGCGCCAGAACATGAAACCTGCACCTACAGTAACCACAAATGCAACTACTGTTGCAATTTGAAGAGAGCTGCCTGCACCATTGCCAAAAATCCACATAAAAATACTAATAACAACCAAGAGTAAAAGTACAAAAATGGCAGGAACTAAAATCACTAAGCTTTTAGGCACAACAGGTTTAGCACTATTAACACCTTGGCTCACCGGCATAATTTTAACACTTTGACATTGAGGGCAACGATATTGCATGACAGCTCCACATTAAATTTGAATCTATTCTAACGGAAATGCAAAGAAAGAAAAAAATTTGTAGCTGATAAAAAAGTTGAGGTGAATATCCGATATAAAATACTTTTTTGAAACAATGGTATATAAAAAAACGATGATTTATGCGTACACATAAAAATTAAAATAATGCTGTAGAGCATGCTAATCTAGATAAAAACCAAGTGTGTCCAACACTGGAAATGAGCTGAAATGCTCATTAATAGGATGTGAAAGAAATATAAAAAGGAGAGGGACTTGGGTCAAGAAGATGACAATAAGTCGAAGCCTACAACGACATCAACAGTTTCAGGGAATCCTGACCCTATAAAACTGTCATTCTCACGCCGTTTGCTGCATAAAACATTACAGCATGCGCAAGACGCCGTCGGGTTTGCTAGTGATACTACACGTAATCTTGCTGAAGTTGCTGATGCAGCACTAGACGCTTTAGATCAAGTGACATCTCATACAAAGCGTGGAGTGGTGGGCATGACTAATTTGGCAGCAGGGACTGTCAGAGATATGGTGTCTGAAACAAGTGAAACTGCAAGACAGGTTGCCTTAATCATGGCGCGTACTTTTCTAGGTAAAAGTACCTTGAATTTGTATTTGCCTGAAATGCTATTAAACAGTCAAATTCGTAAACGTATAGATCGTTCAGAAATTGATGATATTAAAGTTCAATGTGGCAATGATCGGTTTCAAGTTGAAATCGATGGGCACTATCACCGTTTCCTATATCGCCTAAGTTTAGATTTTCGAGTATTGGAATGCCGCATTGGACAAGAAAAGTTCTTGCGCTTACGCCAAATGGATGAAAGTCTGGATGTGCAAATACGTCATGGTGGAACATTATCGAATTGGGCTGTTCGCCGTATTGGTCGAGTAGGTTTTGAAGTGATTAATATGTTGCCTATTCCATCGCTGATTAATCATTTGATTCGTGATATTCCGGGTATTCAGCGTGATGGTCATCGCATGTGGTTCATTGACCTTGAGCAAGCAGGTTTTATTGATTTCATTAATAACCGCTCATGGATGGTAGAAAAACTTTTAAATTTAACCGACTTTAGTATTCTACCGGGACTTAATATTTTAAGAGAAAGTCGTGAGCTTGTGCAGCAACTGGTAGATCAGTTCGAAATAAAAGGGCTACGTGTTCAATCAGGCCGTTTGGAAGTTCAAGTTGGAATCGCAAATTAAATAAGTGTGACGGGAAGCTGGTTTATGATCAGCTTTTTTATTGTCTAGATAAGAAAAAAGCCACTGTCGTCATGCAGTGGCTTTTTAGAATTTGGCGTCCCTACGGGGATTCGAACCCCGGTTACCGCCGTGAAAGGGCGATGTCCTAGGCCTCTAGACGATAGGGACTTATATGAGGCATACATCTGAAAAATATTGGCGTCCCTACGGGGATTCGAACCCCGGTTACCGCCGTGAAAGGGCGATGTCCTAGGCCTCTAGACGATAGGGACGTTTCAGAGGTGGGCGTATATTAGGTCGATTTAATAAAAGTGTCAAATAGTTTTCTGAAGAAATATTAAAAAAATCAGTTAAGCGCTTAAAAATAACTCAAATTGTAGAAAATATATACGTTTATAGATATTTTTTATTGGAAAGGCTCAATAATTGTTTTTACCACAGCATGATGTTGTAAGTAGCCGACAATTTCATGAGGTTGGTTGGCAAAAGTAAAAATCTCTTGATTAATAATGGGAGGATTAAAATTAAAAGGTGCCTCACTTAATGGAAAGGCGGTTAAAAAGTCATCTTTAGAATAAAAGTTATACCAGTCGCCCTTTAAACATTTAGGACGTTCAATGGGAGTGGGGAGTTTGCTTTGTATGACGCGAAAAGAAAGAGGGGATGCTAAGGTAATAAAGCGCTGTACTGAAAACTGATAAGAAGGATCTGATAATAAATGATAGGCAATCACAGAACCCAAAGAGTGGGCGACTACAATACAATCTTCATCATCATGCATTTGTTTTAAAATTCTTTGATGAACCTCATACATAAAATCAGGATTAGATAAGTACATATAAGTTTCAATCAAGAATTGCTGAATTAAGCTTTCATGTAATTTTGGAAAATTATTTAAAAGAACCACCATTTCCTTAAGAACGCGATCTTTCACCAACTGTGAAGTTAAATATAAACGCTCTGATAAGCTTTGCGCTGGTTGATCGGGTGAAAGAGGGAGATGGGGTATAAAAGGAGTATGTTCCTTAGGTGTTGATGGTTGATGATGTAAATGGATGGGTAAATGAAAATTAAAAGTTTTTGGAAGTAAAGTATTAAGGTCAAGTTGATTGGATAATTGATACTTCGTCATTAAATCGCCATAAAATGGCATATGTATATGTAGATCTCTTAAATTAACTCTACAGTGCAATTGTTTTAAGCCCAGTTTAAATACTTTTAGCCAGTGCTCTTTTAAACGATGTGCTGTGTAATTCTGCTGATTCATCCCATGGATAAATATAATTTTCATTGTATACAAGGAATTGTTTTTTAATATAAATTTAAATCTACAACGGTAGATTATATAAAGCCAGTCTCTAAGCAAAAAAAAAGTGTAGCTTTTTGCTACACTTTTTAAATTACAAATACTTAAGCTTTATTTCGATAGAAAATAAAGTAGCTGAGATAGCACAAGGCAGTAAAAATTAAACAACCTATAAAGCCAGCACGCATTTCAGGATCTGCTGCCATACTTAAACATGTAATAAAGCAGAAAAGAAAACCTAAAATTGGAACGATAGGGAATAACGGTGCTGCATATTTTAAATCGCTAACCGAATGTCCAGAACGGTACCATTGTCGACGGAAATTGAACTGGCTTAAACAAATGCTCATCCAGACAATAACCATAGTAAAAGCTGCAACACCTAGCAAGTTTTTAAAGATGGTTTCAGGAGCAAATTGCTCTGATAATAAGCCTGGAATTGCACCGAACATCGTTACAACTAAAGCAACAATAGGTGTCCCGCTTTTTGAAAGTGTTGCAAATACACCCGGAAGGAGTTTTTGCTCCGATAAAGACCACATCTTACGTGAAGCTGCATATAGTCCCGAGTTTGCGGCTGAGAGTAGTGCAGTAATAATAACAAAACGGATGATGTCATCTGCATATGGAATACCGATGTAATTAAATACGGTAACGAAAGGACTATTACTTACGTTGTCACCACCTAAACCAGCAAGTTGGAAAGGAAGTAATGCACTAATTACAATAATAGTGCCCACAAAGAAAATCAGAAGACGCCAGATTGCAGCATTAATCGCTTTAGGGACATTCTGAGCAGGATCTTTAGTTTCGCCAGCAGCTACACCAATTAACTCTGTTCCAGAGAAAGCAAAATTAACAATGAGCATAGTGGTGAAAATAGGAAGAAAACCGTGTGGGAACCAACCTTGGGCGGTTAAATTACTAAACAATGGAGCAGTTTGAGCGCCGTGGAAAGGAATTAAACCAAAAATTGCTAATAATCCAAGCACAATAAAAGCAATAACGGTAATGACCTTAACTAGCGCTAGCCAGAACTCTGACTCGGCAAATACTCGGGTTGAACTGATATTTAACCCGAAAATAGTTACTGCAAAAATAAGTGTCCAGATCCACATTGAAATTTGTGGAAACCATTCCTGCATAAGTAGAGCAGCGGCGGTAAACTCGGTTCCTAGCGTTGCTGTCCATGTTAGCCAGTACATCCATGAAATCATGTAACCTGTACTTGGACTAATGTACTTTCGAGCGTATGCGCCGAAAGAACCCGAAACAGGCATATGTACAGCCAGCTCGCCTAAACAGAGCATGACCATGTAAGCAATTGCACCCCCAAGAATATAGGCAATAATTGCGCCAATAGGTCCAGTTTGTGAAATGACTTCCCCTGAACCCAAAAATAAACCAGTACCGATTGCTCCACCTAGCGATAACATGACAAGGTGGCGGGTACTCATGGCTCTTTTTAAAGGTGCAGTACTGTTCTGATGCTGAGCATCTAGTTGTTTGTCAGATGGCTGCATATTACACATTGAGAGAATTTGAGAAAGACGCTATTTTAGATAAAATAGACAAATGTGCAATCAAGAAGCAGTCAAAGAATAGACAGGAAGGTGACGATAGAGTCTTTAAAAGGAATTTTTAAAATAGAAAATGGCGTCCCTACGGGGATTCGAACCCCGGTTACCGCCGTGAAAGGGCGATGTCCTAGGCCTCTAGACGATAGGGACTTGATGAGGCAAACACAAAGGAGCTTGGTGGAGCCAAGCGGGATCGAACCGCTGACCTCTACAATGCCATTGTAGCGCTCTACCAACTGAGCTATGACCCCAGTTTGTGTGAGCGCAATATTAGGGTGAATGCGCTCACACGTCAATAAAAAAATGAATTAAGCTTCGCTAGTTGCTTCATTTTTCGGCAATTTTAAACTTTCATTAAGCTTTTCCCAGTTTTTTACCTCTTTTTTACTCGGTGCACCCACAATTTCTAGCGCATGACGTAAGCGAGCAAAAGTTAAGTCAGGGCCAAGTGTAACCATCGACTGCATAACTGGTGTTGAACTGGTTGAGCCAGCAATTGCAATAAAGAACGTTGGCATGAAGTCACGTAATTTAATGCCCATCTGATTTGCCAAATCCATTAAAGTTTGACTAACTGTGTCGTTATTCCAAGTAAACTGACTTTCAAGACGCCAAATTGCGAATTGTAAACTTTGACGAACTTGCTCTTGAGTCAATTTTTTACTTTCAAACATTTCAGCCGTAATTTGTGGCATATGGTTAAAGTAGAAACCAGCCCAATTTACAGCTTCAGAAAGTAAATTAATACGTGGTTGAATAGCGGCAGCAATGTCTTCTAAGGTGCTGCGATCACTTTTCCATGTCAATAAACGGTCTAATAGTTGTCCTGGGGTTAACCCTTTAATCCATTGACCATTTAACCAATTGAGTTTTTCAACGTCAAAAATTGGTCCACCTAGTGATACGCGTTGAATATCAAAGTTATCCATCATGTCTTGTAATGTGAAAACTTCTCTTTCATCCGGCATTGACCAACCCATACGGCCTAAATAGTTGAGTAAGGCTTCTGGTAGAACGCCGATATCACGGTAGTAGTTAATTGAGGTCGGGTTTTTGCGTTTAGATAACTTCGATTTATCCGGATTACGAAGCAACGGCATATGGCAAAGCGTTGGCATTTCCCAACCAAAGTATTGGTAAAGCAACTGATGCTTCGGCGCAGATGGAAGCCATTCTTCACCACGTAATACATGGGTGATTTCCATTAAATGGTCATCAACAACGTTAGCTAAATGGTAGGTTGGTAAACCATCTGTTTTAAGAAGTACTTGCATGTCGACTTGTGCCCAAGGAATTTCAACTTCCCCACGGAGTAAGTCGTTAAATTTACACACGCCTTCTTCAGGCACTTTCATACGGATAACATGAGGTTCACCCGCTTCAAGACGTCGAGCTACTTCTTCTTGAGACAGCTTTAAACCACGACCATCGTATTTTGGTGTTTCGCCACGAGCTTGCTGCTCGGCACGCATTTGGTCAAGTTCTTCTGCTGTAGCAAAACAATAAAAAGCATGACCTTTTTCAACAAGTTCTAACGCGTATTGCTTATAAATTCCCATGCGCTCTGATTGGCGGTAAGGAGCGTGAGGACCACCTACATCCGGACCTTCAGACCAATTTAAGCCTAACCAGCGTAGAGAGTCTAAAATCATTTTTTCAGATTCTGGCGTAGAGCGAAGCTGGTCTGTATCTTCAATTCTTAAAATGAATTCCCCGCCATGCTGTTTCGCAAAACACATATTGAATAGGGCGATGTAGGCAGTACCAACATGTGGGAAACCGGTAGGAGAAGGTGCAATACGAGTACGAACTTTCATAGTTAATGGGTCAAAATAAAAATTGAAACTATTATAACGAAAAAGCCCAGTATTCTGACGTTTTATTTAACGACAGTCTGGGCTGAAATTGAAACGATGAGGGGTCGTTTCAAATATTAAGAAGTGTGTGGCTGGAAGATTGCCTGAACAAAACGTGAAAAACGTTCATGCTGTGCTGCAAGAAAGTTTTGAGTTGGTGTAACACGGATAGTATTAAGTACTTTTAACTCATCATCTGTTGATGGAAGTACAATAGTGTTACGTTTTTGCTGATCTAAAGCTTTTTCAATAAGTGAAGACTGTTTATCTGAAAGACTTTTACTTGGTGTATCTTTCAGTACAGCTGCTGTAGACAGTTGCGATGCAAAACTAAGCACCAAACCCAAGCTTAAAGCTTTTCCATAATGAATTTTCATTTTCTGTTCATCCCCTCAGTACATTTCGTCTATTTTTTGAGTTTAACCAAATGTAAAATTACGGTAACGCTACGATTCAAACATAAATTTTAATAAAAAAGTAGAACTATGTCACACTTTTTACAAAAAATACCTTTATTTTACGCTGGTACCTTTAAATGTAGCCTATGTGTATCCATTACGTCTCATTATTTAACAAATTAATGTGTAGATAAAGTGAAGACTATAAATAAACTATAAGAATAATTACAAAACTTTTCAAAAAGGAGAAGGAAAAATTAGAGTTAACTATATCTTTTAAAGTGATTAGTAAAACATTTATTTATATAACTATTTGATTGAAAACTAAAAAAATAAAAATATAGTAGACGTTAAAAGTAAAAGTGGTTTTTATAAATGAAAAGAATAGCAATAATTGCAGTCGCTACATATATGGGGTTGGCAGTAAGTGCTGTGCAGGCGGCGACTACATTTTTAAATGTTTCTTATGACCCAACTCGAGAGTTTTATCAGGAATATAATCAGGCATTTGGAAAGTTCTGGAAACAACGTACCGGACAGGACGTGGATTTTAAACAATCCCATGGAGGCTCAGGTAAACAGGCTCGCGCTGTAGCAACTGGTCTTGAGGCAGATGTGGTGACCTTAGCCTTAGCCAATGATATTGATGAAATTGTAAAAGCAGGCTTTATCCAGCCAAACTGGCAAAAAGAATTCCCTAATAATTCTGCACCGTATACCTCTACAGTGGTGTTTTTAGTAAGAAAAGGCAATCCGAAAAATATTCGTGACTGGAATGATTTAACTAAACCTGGTGTCGAAATTATTACGCCTAATCCAAAAACGGGTGGGGCGCCGCGTTGGATTTATCTTTCTGCATGGGGATATGCTTTAAAGCAGCCGGGTGGAAATGATGCTAAAGCCAAAGAGCTGGTTAAAAAACTTTATCACAACGTTAAGGTGTTAGATTCGGGAGCGCGAGGCTCGCTTACTACATTTGCTGAGCGTGGAATTGGAGATGTTCTACTTTCTTGGGAGAATGAAGCACTATTGGCAACGAAAGGTCTCGATAAAGATAAATATGAAATTGTTTACCCATCAATTTCAATTTTGGCAGAACCATCTGTTGCCATTGTTGACAAAACAGTCGACAAAGACGGTAACCGTACTTTGGCAAAAGGTTATCTCAACTTTTTATACTCACCTTTAGGTCAAGAGTTGGCTGCTAAACACTATTTCCGTCCTCGCAATCCTCAAGTTGCTGCTAAATATGCAGCACAATTCCCAAAAATTAAATTATTTACGATCAATGATGTTTTTGGCGGTTGGGCAAAAGCTCAGAAAACCCATTTTGCCAATGGAGCCATCTTTGATCAGATTTATGATGGAAAGCAGTAGATAAAATTTTGGTAGAGTAGAAGTTTAAAAATTAGTTTACTTTTTTATAGTGAAGCAAGTGAGCCTGAAAAGGTGAGCTTGCTTTTTTGTTTTGCTTAAAAAATGAAAAGAAAACGGTTTTCTCTATGAAAAATTAATATTTTCCTACAAAAAGCCGTTTGGTGTTAGCCATAAACAAGGTGATAATGTGCAGTTACATTTTTACGCTATGATTTAACTCCTATGTCGCATATTTCTGTCTTACTTTTTGAGACCGTTGAAAGCTTATTGGCAGATCGCACAACTGGGGTGTATATCGATGCAACCTTTGGACGAGGTGGGCATACGCGCTTGTTATTGTCGAAACTCGATGAAAACGCCCGAGTATATGCTTTTGATAAAGACCCTCAAGCTCTGGAAGTTGCGGCTGCTTTAGCACAAGAAGATCCAAGATTTACGATTATTCATGCAAGTTTTGCTGATATTAAGGAAAAAATGCAGGAAATTGGGGTGCAAAGTGTCGATGGAATTATGGCAGACTTAGGTGTGTCCTCTCCTCAACTCGACCAGGCTGAACGCGGCTTTAGCTTTATGCAAGATGGCCCGTTAGATATGCGCATGGATAACTCTAAAGGATTGACTGCTGCCGAATGGTTACTTGAGGTAGAAGAGGAAGATTTGGCAAATATCATTTATCAATATGGTGAAGAACGATATAGTCGCCGTATTGCTAGAGCAATTAAACAGGCCGGAAAATTGGATACTACGGCGCAATTGGCTGAAATAGTAAAAACAGCCCATCCAAAATGGGAAAAGCATAAACATCCGGCGACACGTACGTTTCAGGCAATCCGTATTGCTATTAACAAAGAACTAGATGATATTGAAGTATTTTTACCGCAAGCTGTAGACTTACTTAAACCAAAAGGGCGTTTGTCTGTGATCAGCTTCCATTCGCTTGAAGATCGGTTGATCAAACAGTTTATTCAAAAAGAATCAACTCTAGCAGAAGATTCTGGTTGGGGGATGCCTCAACAGCAGGTTGATACGAGAAGATTAAAGAAAATTTCACGGGTTCGTGCGAGTGAAGAAGAAGTAAAAGCGAATCCACGTTCACGTAGTGCATGGCTTCGGGTTGCTGAACGCTTGGAACAAAAAGGCGCGTAATGAAAAGCAGTGATGAAATCGAAACCACAGAAAATAAAGTGGTCAAAAAAGTTGTGGTATATGCAGTCATGGTGGCATTGGTTTTTATCAGTGCCATGATGGTGGTATTTCAAGTATTTGAATACCGTCATGATTATAGAGAGTTAAGCTCTTATATGCGTGAACGTGATGACCTCAATGCTGAATGGGGGCGTTTATTGATTGAGCAACAAACATTTGGTGCGACTGCTCAAATTGGTACACGTGCTGTGACACAATTACGAATGTTTTCGCCACCTGCTGCAGAAACGGTGGTAATTTCTTTACCGATGACCTCAGAGCAAAATAAGTAAGGCCTTGCTGTATGGTAGATAAGCGAACAAAGCAAACACGAAAAAAACAGCAGTCTATTTCGGAAAAACCAAGTCTTGCCTTTGATATGTGGCGGTTTTATCTGCTCTGGGCGGTAGTGCTACTGTGTTTTGTGGTATTAATTGCACGTGCATTTTATGTTCAAGTCATTAATAAAGACTTTTTGCAAAATAAGGCCAATGCCAATATTTTGCGTACTGAACGTATAGAGGCTATGCGTGGAGTGATTAGTGATCGCCACGGTGTACCTTTAGCGATTAGTAGTCCAATCATGAAAATTGTGATTGATCCGCGTGATTATTTTGAGACCAAGCATTTATATGATCAAATTACGGCTGAACTAAAACAAGATCCAAACAACCGTAAATTAAAACGCCAATTGCCAGATAAAAATTTAAATCTTGATGAACTTGCCGACGTGGTGGGTGTTGATCGTGCTGATCTTAAAAAACAGATGAATGCGCGTCCGCGTTCTCGCTATCTGGTTTTGAAAAAAGAAGTACCTCCTCAGCAAGCTGACCTCATTATGAAAGGTAATTTCCAAGGGGTGTATGCAGAAAAAACTTATAAACGTTATTACCCGCAACCTCAGCCAAATGCCCAAATTATTGGTTTGACCAATAGTGAAGGTCAAGGTATCGAAGGCTTGGAAATGCAGTTGAATAAGCAACTGTCAGGTGTAGACGGTGAGCAAAAAATTATTCGCGATAAGCGTGGTAACCGTTTAAAAGTTTCTGAGGTAATTCGTGAGGGTGAACCTGGTGAAAATATCACTTTAAG
Source organism: Acinetobacter sp. FDAARGOS_559 (assembly GCF_003940475.1). Taxonomy (NCBI): domain Bacteria; kingdom Pseudomonadati; phylum Pseudomonadota; class Gammaproteobacteria; order Moraxellales; family Moraxellaceae; genus Acinetobacter; species Acinetobacter sp. FDAARGOS_559. The sequence continues at coordinate 2,017,087 of NZ_RKJG01000005.1, read as the reverse complement.
TATCGACTCACGTTTGCAGTACATTATGTACCGTGAATTAACGGCTGCAGGTGTGGCTAACAATGCGCGTTCAGCAACGGCGATTGCAGTTGATGTTAAAACGGGTGAAATTCTGGCAATGACCAGTTGGCCATCTTATAACCCGAATGATAAGAATGGCTTATCAAATAAAGATGCTATGCGTAACCGTGGTGCGATCGATATGTTCGAGCCAGGTTCAACCATGAAACCTTTTACTATTTCTGCAGCTTTAGAAACTGGTCAATATACGCCAAATACGATTGTAAATACCTCTCCTGGCTCAATGCGTTTAGGCTGGCATACTATTCGTGATACCCATAACTATGGGGCTTTGACCGTAAGTGGTGTCATTATTAAGTCTTCAAACGTGGGTTCTGCAAAAATTGCATTATCACTTCCGAAAGAAACCTTGCCGAGCTTCTTTAATCGTGTTGGTTTTGGTAAGCGTTCTGCAGTAAGGTTCCCTGGGGAAAGTTCAGGTCTGGTTTTACCTGTTAATAAATTAAACTCTTCTCAAATCGGGACCATGGCATATGGTTATGGCTTAAACGCGACAATCCTTCAATTGGCTCAAGGTTATGCCATGCTTGCAAATCATGGTGTCAAAATGCCATTAAGCTTGCATAAACTAGATCAGCCACCTAAAGGTGAGCAAGTTTTAAATCCGAAAATTGCCGATCAAGTTTTGTTAATGCTTGAACAAGTGACTATGCCGGGTGGTACTGCAAAACAAGCCAATATTCCTGGTTATAGGGTAGGTGGTAAAACAGGTACCGCACATAAATTGCGTGCAGATGGTAAAGGGTATTCAAATAATGAGTATCGTGCCTTATTTGCGGGTGTCGCTCCAATTAGTGATCCACGTTTAGCCGTTATTGTAGTGGTGGAAAACCCACAAGGTCGTTATTACGGTGGTTTGGTTGCCGCTCCAGTTTTTGCTCGTATTATGCAAGAGTCGTTGCGCTTAATGAATGTGCCGCTTGATAAGCCACTTAATACTCCAGAAAATCCTATTCGCAGGTAAGCTATGACTGTTTCTTTTCAAGAAATTCATCCAATCGAAATTGATGCTCAATGGCCTCGACAGCCATTTCACGGCTTTAGTTTAGATAGTCGTAAAGTTGAAACGGGCCAAATTTTTATTGCTTTGACAAGTTATAGCCAGCCTGAAAAAACGCGTACATTTGCTGAAGCGGCTTTAGCAAATGGAGCGTTGGCTGTCATTAGCGAAACCGAATTAGGTGTAGCAAATGAATGGGTATGCCCTGATGTGCGTCAGCGCATGGGAGAGTGGCAAAAACGTTATTTGCAACAGGCTGATGGAGTAAAACCTCTACGGATTATTGCTGTAACAGGCACAAATGGTAAAACAACAATTTCTCGTTTAATTGCTGAGTTAATTAGTTCACAACAGCAGCGCTGTGCAGTGATGGGGACAACAGGGAATGGTATTTTACCTAACTTAACGCCTTCTACGCATACTACTCTCGACGCTCTACAGTTACAAAATGCACTACATGATTATGCTAAACAGGGAGCAACTTTTGCTTCTTTAGAAGCAAGTTCACATGGTCTTGAACAGGGTCGATTAAATGGTTGCGATATTGAAATTGCTGTTTATAGCAACTTAAGTCGTGACCATCTGGATTATCATGGCACTTTAGAAGCTTATGCAGAAGCGAAGGCGCGTTTATTTCAGTTTAATTCGTTAAAAGTCGCTGTTATTAATTTAGATGATGCACAAGCTGACTTGATGATTAATTCTGCCCAAAATAATCCAGCACAACCTAAAATTTTGACTTACTCACTAACTCAAAATACAGCTGATTATTACATTACCGATTTAAGCTATAGCTTGGCGGGTGCAACTTTTAATTTAGTAAGTCAGCAAGGTTCATTTGCGGTAGAAAGCCCATTATTAGGTCATTTCAATGTTGAAAATTTAATTGCCGCACTCATCGCTGCTGAGCAAGCTGGTTTCGATTTACAGGCATTGGTTAATTTTGTTCCTAAACTAATTGGTGCGCCAGGCCGAATGCAAGTTATTCGTGATGATGAGCGATTATTTGTAGTGGATTATGCGCATACACCAGATGCATTGATTCAAGTGCTTAAAACATTAAAGCGTCATGTTTCGAATCAGCTTTGGGCGGTGTTTGGATGTGGTGGTGACCGTGACCGTGGTAAGCGTCCACTCATGACTCAAGCAGCTTTGGATGGCGCAAATCCTGTTATTCTGACTTCAGATAATCCAAGAACAGAAGACCCTGAACAAATTTTTGCTGACATGAAGCAAGGAATCGATTTTTCAGGGCATCGTATGCATGAAATTCATGACCGCCGTGAAGCAATTAAATTTGTTGCAGAGCAAGCTCAAGCTGGTGACATTGTAGTGATTGCTGGTAAAGGGCATGAAAATTATCAAGAAATTAATGGTGTGCGTCACTGGTTTGATGATGTGGTTGAAGTGCGTTCCGCGATTGATGCCCAACATCATACGGTAGATGCTGCTTACCCTGCACAATAGGAAAAATTATGCATACTTCAACCACCAGTACCGTGCCTTTGGAACCGTGGACAGCTCAACAATTACAACAGGCGACACAGGGTTACTGGCATAAAGACCAGATCCCTCAAACTGAAATTAAACGTATTTTGACTGACTCGCGTCATTCAGAAAGTGGGGATGCCTTTTTAGCACTAAAAGGTGAACGTTTCGACGCGCATAATTTTGTCGGGCAAGTGGCTGCAAATGGTTGCCAAGTTGCTATTGTCGAGCGGCCTATAGATGCAGAAATTGCTCAGCTTGTAGTTGCCGATACCCGTTTGGCTTTAGGGCAACTTGGTGCGTATCGCCGTGAACAAAATGCTCAATTGAAAGTAATTGCTTTAACGGGCAGTAGTGGTAAAACCACCACCAAAGAAATGCTAGGAAGTATTTTGTCTCGTTTAGCACCTACATTGATTACCCGAGGCAATTTAAATAATGACCTTGGTGTGCCGATGATGTTGCTTGAGCTTCGAAAGGAGCATCAGTATGCGGTGATGGAACTTGGTGCAAATCATCAAGGTGAAATTGATTACACATCAAAAATTGTTCAACCGCATGTTGCTGGCATTTTAAATATTGGAACTGCTCATTTGGGTGAGTTCGGCGGGCGTGATGGCATTTGCCGCGCTAAATCAGAAATCTATCGTCATATTTTACCTCAGGGCGTTGCTATTGTGCCGCAACAAGATGACTTTACCGCTGAGATTCGTGAAGCAGCCAAAAGCCATCAAATCATGAGCTTTGGTGCTGGTGGTGATGTCTTTGCTACAGAGATTGAATTGTTGCCACAATCTGCCAATTTCCAGTTACATACGCCTCAAGGTTCAAGTTTAGTAAGACTGCCGTTTGCGGGTGAGCACAATGTGCAAAACGCAACTGCAGCAGTAGCATTTGCTTTGGCGTTAGGTGTTAGCTTGGAAGATATCGTAAAAGGTCTAGAGCAAGCACAAGGTGCAAAAGGTCGTTTGAATTTTATTCAAAAAGCGCCTCATTTATTTATTGATGATACTTATAACGCCAATCCAACATCTATGCGTGCTGCGGCACAAGTATTACTTCAGCAAAATGGCATTAAAGTCATGGTGATGGGGGATATTGGGGAGTTAGGTGATAGCAGTTGGCAAGAACATCACGATTTAGGTCGCGATCTTGCTGAGCTTCCTTTAGACCATATTGTTGCAGTGGGGCAGTTTGCCTCAGCAGCTCTCGAAGGCGCAGGTCTTCATTCTACTAAATTGAAAGCATTTCAGACTCAAGCTGAGGCGCTTCCATTTTTAATCAATCTAATCCAAACACATCAACCCCAGTCCATGAGTTTCCTGTTTAAAGGTTCTCGCTTTACTCATATGGAAACGTTGATGGCTGATTTGATGGAGAAACTTTAAATGCTGTTATGGTTGTTTGAACAACTTGCGGGCTATCACAGTTCGTTTCAGGTTGTTCGTTATTTAACATTACGTTCTTTACTCAGTGTATTAACGTCACTGACCATTGGTTTGGTTCTCGGACCAATCATGATTCGTAAATTACAAGCGTTAAAATACGGTCAGGCAGTAAGTTCGTTTGCTCCTGAAAATCATGCTAAGAAAATGGGTACACCGACGATGGGTGGGATTTTAATTCTGCTCTCAATTGGTATTAGTACTTTATTGTGGGCTGATTTATCTAACCCTTATGTTTGGATTGTACTTGGTGTAATGGTTGTGTTCGGCGCGGTTGGCTGGGCAGATGACTGGATTAAAATTCGCTATAAAGATAATGCAGGTCTACCTGCCCGTAAGAAGTTTTTCTGGACTTCTGTCGCATCGCTGGGTGCTGGTATTGCGTTATATTTAATTGCTACCCAACAATCTAATGCAGAATACACAGCAAATATGCTGGATTTATTGATTCCTTTCTTTAAGAATCTTTCAATTCCGCTTTCTATTGTTCCTTTAGGTTTAGCATTTATTGTATTTACCTATTTAGTAATTAATGGTGCCTCTAATGCGGTTAACCTAACTGATGGTCTAGATGGTTTAGCCATTATGCCAGTGGTTATGGTAGCGACGGGCTTAGGCGTATTTGCTTATTTATCTGGTGATATTCGTTTTGCCAACTATTTGCATATTCCTTATGTGAAATATACCTCTGAACTTGTGGTGATCTGTTCTGCCATGATTGGTGCAGGTTTGGCATTTCTTTGGTATAACGCACATCCGGCGCAAGTCTTTATGGGTGATGTGGGCGCTTTAGCTCTAGGTGCAATGCTTGGAACCATTGCCGTTATGGTTCGCCAAGAAATCGTATTCGCAATTATGGGCGGTGTTTTCGTTATGGAGGCGGTATCGGTATTCCTGCAAATCGGCTCATTACGAATGCGGAATAAACGCGTATTTTTGATGGCGCCTTTGCACCATCACTATGAAAAACAAGGCTGGAAAGAAACCCAAGTAGTCATCCGTTTCTGGATTATTACGATTATGCTGGTTGTTTTAGGCCTAATGACCTTAAAATTGCGCTAGAACTTATTTTGGTGTCAATATAAAGCCAGTTTCTACTGGCTTTTTTTATTGGAGAGGTAAATGACAAAAGTTGCTGGTCTAGACCAATTATCTGTAATTAATCAAAAAGTAGTTGGAGAGGGCGAAGTCTTACCTCAAGTTGTGCTTAAAGATGGAAGTCAGGTGCAAACGGGAACTGTCGCGACGATGCTGCATAATATTGAACTCTATAATGCGGGGCAAAGAGGGCAAATTGAAGAAGAGTTGAAGATCGCAATTCCAACTTTAATTAAAGTGGGCTTATTTGATTTGTTTGAAGTAGATGAATGGATTAAGGGAACAAATGCAGGCCGTACATTTGTTGGAATACACGCTAAGGCTTATTTACAACAAAAAGAACAAGAGAATAATTAAACGTGACTACGCAAAATTTAATGTGCCCTGTGTGTCGTCAACGACTTGAGCTGGTAAGCAAAACATGGCGATGTGAACAGGGTCATAGCTATGACATTGCAAAGCAAGGTTATGTGAACTTACATGTTGTACAACACAAACATAGTAAAAATCCGGGAGATACTCCTGAGTCTGTAGATGCGCGCCGTGCTTTTTTACAAGGTGGCTATTATCAACCTTTACAGCAAGCAGTAGTTCATTTGCTGAAACAGCTTAAAGCTAAAACGGTACTTGATATTGGCTGTGGTGAGGGCTATTACACCAGTGCAATGCAACAGGTCGTTGAACAGTGTATAGGTGTAGATATTGCAAAAAATGCAGTACAACGCGCAGCAAAGTTAAATGACAAAGTGACATGGGTGGTTGGTACAGGAGCAACTTTACCGGTCATCGATCAAAGCATGGATGTGTGTACGAGTCTTTTTAGCCCGATTCCCCAAACGGAAATTCTGCGTGTTTTAAAAGATGATGGTTATTTAATTGTTGTGACCCCGGCAACCGATCATTTGTATGCGATGCGTGAGGCGTTGTTTGAACAGGTTAATCCTCACACACCACAGAAATTTGTTGAACAACTACAAGATTTATTTGAGTTGAAAGAACAGCAAGTTATTGATGCTCCTTTAGTACTTGACCAGCAGGCTTTAAAAAATCTTATTGCTATGACTCCCTATGCTTATAAGGCATCTCCAGAACGTCGTATGCAACTAGAACAGAAAGCACACTTACAAGTGACCGCATCTTTTCAAATTTATCTTTTTCAAAAGCGTAATAAAAAAGCCATCTAACGATGGCTTTTTTATTTTTACTCAATTTGATTAATCAAGTTTTCTAATTCATCTTTTTCACGCTTCGGCGCTGCCCCTTGCGAAGGTTTCATCGCTGGAGGTGTTGTCTTGGAAGGAATCACAATTTCCTCACCAGGTAAGTCATCGAAGTCATTATTGGTGGTTTTAGGTTGCGGTGGTGCAGGACGATAGAGTGGACGTGCTAATGGAGGGGCAGCACGATATGTTTTCTTATCGCCTACTTCAGTTGTGACTTCTTGCTTATCGCGAGAAATAGGTGCCTGAGCATCTTTTTCTAAACGAACCCAAGCAGCTGGTGTACCTTGCAATGCTTGACCCATAAAGTTAATCCAGATTGGTAATGCAGCAATACCACCATACTCACGGCGACCAAGTGTAGTCGGCTGGTCAAAACCAACCCATGTTACAGTTACTAACTTGCCATTAAAACCTGCAAACCATGCATCTTTTGCATCGTTAGTCGTACCTGTTTTACCTCCTAAATCACTACGGCCAATCTTGAGTGCAGCACGACCTGTACCATGCTCAATTACGTCACGTAAGATATTTGCCATGTCATAAGCAGAGCTTGATTTTAAAATGCGCTGAGCTTGACGATATTGACTGTTATTTTTGTCCGTCTGTTTAAGATTAAGTTGTTTGGTTGTCTTTTCTTTCTGCTCTAGCTCTTTATTTGTAACTTCAACAACTTGATCGTCTGGAGTAGTTACCTGTGCATCGTCAGTTGTCTCAGGAGCGTTAATACATGGAATACATGCATATTCTGGTTTGGCTTCGTAAATGACTTTACCGTATGCATCTTCAATACGCTGAATAAAATGCGGTTGAACACGGTAACCACCGTTTGCGAATGTTGCATAACCAGTTGCCATTTGAATTGGTAATACTTGAGGCGTACCTAAAGCAATGGTGTAGTTACGTGGAATTTGATCCTCTTGTAAACCAAAATCCATGAATAATTGGCGAGTACGTTCAATTCCTACAGTTTGTAAGAGTCTTACTGAAACCGTATTACGAGACAAATACAAAGCACGGCGTAACGGGATCATGCCTAGGTAGCGACCATCAGAGTTCTTCGGTGTCCACTTGCCAATCGTAATAGGGCTATCATTCACCATACTATAAGGTGTCATGCCACGTTCTAATGCTAAAGCATAGAGGAATGGTTTGATGGTAGAACCTGGCTGACGCCAGCCTTGTAAAGCACGGTTAAATTTTGATTGATAGAAATTATAACCACCTACAATTGCTTCAATTGAGCCATCGTTTGGGTTAATTGCAATGAGCTGACCTTGAACTTTTGGTACTTGAACTAGTGACCACGCAGTTTTAGCTTCATTTGGGCGTAAACGAACAATATCTTTAACTTTAACAATTTGAGATGCACGAGAAGGCGCTGCACCTACGCTATTTGCATTGCGATAGGGACGGGCCCATGACATGCCGGACCATTGCACGGTTACTGTTGAGCCATCTTGCATTAATGCTTCAAAAGAGCTGCTATTTACCTTGGTGACTTGCGCTGGATAAGTGTTGGCATATGCTCTAAATTCGCTTAATGGCTTATCATGTGCTTCTGCACCACGCCAGCCATGACGACGGTCATAAGCTTCAAGACCGTCCTGCACAGCTTTTTCCGCAATCGCTTGGCGTTTCGCATTAATTGTTGTGTAGACTTTATAACCAGAATCAATTGCTTGTTCACCAAAATGTTTTACAAGCTCTGAGCGGACCATTTCACCTGCGTAGGGGTGAATATTATTTAAGTCACGGTTGGGCATATTCAAATTGATTGGCTCTGCAACGGCCTTTTGATATTCCGCTTGAGAAATATAACCAAGTTGAAGCATTCGGCCTAAGATCCAGTTGCGACGTTCAAGTGCACGCTCAGGGTTAACAACGGGATTATATTTAGAGGGTGCTTTAGGCAAGCCGGCAATCATGGCCATTTGGGCAATGCTGAGCTCATTAATGCTTTTGTTGTAGTAAATCTTTGCTGCCGCTGCGATACCGTAAGCGTTTTTACCTAAGAAAATCTTATTCACATAGAGGCTTAAGATGTCTTCTTTAGATAAGTTTTGCTCAATTTTTCGAGCCAAAAAGATTTCTGTTAGTTTGCGTTTTAATGTTCTTTCTGGACTTAAATAATAGTTCTTTGCGACCTGCATCGTGATGGTTGAACCACCAGTTTGTACATCAGAACCAGTCACACTTTCACTCAAAGCACGACCTAAACCTTTAAAACTAATGCCGCTATGTTCAAAGAAAGAAGAATCTTCTGCTGCTAGGAATGCATGAATAAAATTAGGAGGAATTTGTTTGTATTCAACCGGAATAGAAAGTTTACCACCGTATTCAGCAATGAGTTGATTGTCGGCTGTATAGACTTGCAATGGTTTTAAAAGCGGTGCTTTTTTTAGTGAACTCATTTCCGGAAGCGTTGGGGCAATATAGAGATACATGCCATAGAATCCCATCGGAAGTGAGACTAAGATAATAATAATGATCAAAAAAATTGGACGCACGAAGCCCAAACTGGATAGCTTTTTCATGATAAGTAAGCTTTAATAAGATCGAATACAAACTAATTGTGGTCAGTATAGCCTTTAGACATGCGGATTGTTAGATGAGATATTGTATCCGTGTAAAAATAAAGACCGAGATTATTGGTTTGTAATTTTTTTTTTGGGGATAAAAAAATAATAGGACAATAGTGTGCTCAGGTTATATCGTAAACCTAATAAGGGGTTAATGGGTGTCGATATTAGTTCGACTTCTGTTAAGTTGTTAGAGCTCTCTGTCAAGAACGGTAAATATTGGGTAGAAAGCTATGCTTTGATGCCTTTACCCGAAAACAGTGTAGTTGAAAAAAATATCTTAAATCCAGAAGCAGTTGCAGAGGCTTTGGAACGGGCGATGAATTTAGCAAATCCCCAAACCACTCATGCTGCAATTGCTGTTCCGACATCGACGGTTATTCATAAAACTATCGAAATGGATGCAGATATGAGCGATGACGAACGCGAAGTTCAGATTCGTGTAGATGCGGAGCAGTATATACCGTTCCCTTTAGATGAGGTGAGCCTTGATTTTGAGGTTTTGCCCGATCGTCTTGCGAATCCAAATCGTGTAAATGTGCTCTTGGTCGCCACAAGAACAGAAAACGTTGAAACCCGCGTTGAAGTGCTTGAATTGGCAGATTTAAATCCTAAATTGGCTGATGTCGAAAGTTACGCGGTTGAACGCGCTTTTAGCGTGTTTGCTGATAGCTTACCGATGGGTGCAAATACCATAGGGATTTTAGATATCGGTCATACCATGACGACATTATCTGTCATGCAAAATGGCAAGATTATTTATACACGAGAGCAGGTTTTTGGCGGAAAACAACTTACGCTTGAAATTCAAAGTCGTTATGGTTTGTCTTTAGAAGAAGCAAGCCGAGCGAAAAAAGATCGCTCTTTACCCGATGATTATGAAATTGAAGTGCTAGACCCATTTCTAGATGCGGTAGTTCAGCAGGCGGCCCGCTCATTACAATTTTTCTTTTCTTCATCCCAATTTAACGAAATAGATCATATTTTGCTCGCTGGTGGAAATGCGAATATTCCAGGCCTTGCCAAGCTTTTGCAGCAAAAATTAGGTTACCGTGTCACGATTGCCAACCCGTTTTTACAAATGGGCTTTTCTCCTCAAGTCGACGTTCAAAAAATTGAAAATGATGCTTCATCTTTAATGGTGGCATGTGGCTTGGCTTTAAGGAGTTTTGATTAATGGCAACAATTAATTTACTGCCTTGGCGCGAAGAGCTGAGGGAGCAACGAAAAAAACAATTTATAACGTTATGTTTTGGGGTGGTTGTTTTGGGGATTACAACCGTATTTGGGGGATGGTTTTATTTTGACCATAAATTAGATGATCAAGAGCAAGCGAATCAGCTCATTATGAGCACAAATCAGAACCTTGATCAGCAATTAAAAACATTAAACGGCTTACAGGAACAGCGTGATGCCATTATTGAACGCATGAAGTTGATTCAAGGTTTGCAGAGTCAACGTCCAGTAGTGGTAAGACTTGTTGATGAGTTAGTTCGAGTCACACCATCAGCTATGTATTTAACGAAATTTAGCCGAACCGGAGATAAGTTTACGATTGAAGGTAAAGCTGAAAGTCCAAATACAGTAGCCGAACTACTCCGTAATCTTGAAGCATCTCCTTGGTATCGTAATGCTTTTATGAACTCTTTCTTGGCTAATGAAGAGAAAAAAGATAAGGCTGCAAGTTCTCTTCTTCCTAGGGTGGAAGACCACTATGGTAGTTTTGTTGTGACTGTCGATTTGGGGGAAATGGGCGTGACCACAACGGATGATTCTGCTAAGCCATCTACAGGTGAAAGTGTGGGGGCTGCTAAATGAGTCAAGACGAACTTCAAGAATTGTCATTAGAACAATTATCTGCAAAGAAAAAGAAATTTAATCTCGATAAATTCCTTCAGCAATTTAATACGCTGGATATGAACAACTACGGTAGTTGGCCAATATCTGTAAAAATTACGTGTTGGATTTTTATTTTCTTTGCTGTGTTAGCTTTGGGGTATTTCATTGTTATTCAACCGAAATTACAAGCTATTGATAATGCTCAAGCTCAGGAAAGCAATTTATTAAACGAATTTCGTGAAAAAGACTCGAAATTACGTAACCTGCAACAGTATCAGGTACAGCTTCAAGAGATGCAGGCAAATTTCAACCAGCAACTAGAGCAGTTACCAAAAGAAACTGAGATTCCGAGTTTAGTTGAAGATATCAACTTAACAGGAGTGAACTCTGGATTGAAATTTAAAAATATTCGCTTGGAAGATGAAGTAAAGCAGGAAATTTTTATTGAGCAACCAATTGCCATAGAAGCGACCGGGGACTATCACGCATTTGGAGCTTTTGTAAGTAGTATCGCTGCTTTGCCTCGTATTGTAACCATGCACGATTTTACTGTTGATGTATCGCCAGCTAAAGATAACAAGTCTGATATTCCTGTGCTGAACTATTCCATTAAAGCAAAAACATACCGATACGTAGGGGCAACAGATACATCGGAGCAAACAGGCAAAGCTCCAGCAGCATCTGCTTCAACGAACACTACTGTTCAGCCGAAATAGGAGAGTTATGATGAAAATTAAGCAAATTACTCTTTATGTTTTGGCGTGTGCTGTGCTTGTCGGTTGTGATTCAAGAATTGATGCAGTAAATCAGGAAATGGCCAATATTCGTAATCAGCCGCCACTCCCTATTGAACCAGCACCGATTTTTACTCCTGTACCACAATTTAATTACGCTGCTCATCAATTAAAAAGCCCATTTATGCCAAGTTCTCTAGCTGCCGAGCTCAAGATTATGGCGGGGAAACGGGTTTATCCGAATTTCTCACGTGCGCCGCAACCACTCGAAAGTTATGCACTTGAAGCTTTAAATATGAAAGGGAGCATGCGTAATAATCGAGGGCAGATATTGGCCCTGATCCAGACACCGGATCAGCAGATTGAACGGGTACAAGTGGGTAACTATATGGGCATGAATCAGGGCCGTATTACCCATATTAGTCCAACCCAGATTGATCTGGTTGAAATCGTACCAGATGGTCGAGAAGGCTATGTCGAAAGACCAAGAACCTTGGTTTTGATTGGGCCTGCACCCTAAAATTTAGGGAATAACAACGAAAAAATATTTTTAAAGATTATTTAATTGGGGATGGTCAGACAATGAATCACGTATTCCGTCAGTTTTCTATGGGGGCTGTAGCTATTGCGATTATGCAGGCTGCATCTGCACAGGTCAGCATGACCAACATTGTACCAATGCAAATTGCAGGTCAGGGCACAGAAATTAGAGTCATGTTTAATGGCTTGCCACCACAACCACAAGCTTACCAACTTGAAAATCCTTCACGTTTAATCCTTGATTTTGATAAGGCACAGCAAGGTTTAAAACAGTCTAAAATTAGTGTTGCAACTAATGAGGCAAGTTCTGTAGATGTTACTTCAGATGACCAGCGTTCACGTTTAACTGTAAACCTAAAAGATGCTGGAGCATTTACAACACGAGTCGAAGGCAATACTTTCATTTTAAAAATTAATTCTGCTCAAACAAGTAATAAGCCGCTACCTGTGGTCTCAGCACAACCACAGGGAGTTTCAAATATTGGCTTTCAGCGTGGTAGTCAGGGAGAAGGCCTGGTTGTTGTAGATCTTTTAGGAAGTAATACGCCTGTAGATGTTCAGCAGCAGGGCAGTAAAGTCGTTATAAGAACAATAGGTACAAAAATCCCGACACATTTAGCACGTCGCTTAAATGTAAATGATTTTGCAACCCCGGTTTCAAGTATTGATGCTTATAATGATAAAGGGGTTGGTGTAATAACTATCCAGTCTTCTGGTAGCTATGAATATATGGCCTATCAGGCAGAGAATAAGCTCACGATCAGTTTGAAACGTCCCCAAGATAAAAATGTTACCTCTTTATATAAAACGCCGAATTATTCAGGAAATAAACTTTCATTAGACTTCCAAGATATTGAAGTACGTCGTGTGTTGCAATTACTTGCTGATTTTACAGGTATCAATATGGTAGCTGCCGATAGTGTACAAGGTAATATCACACTACGTTTAAAAGATGTACCTTGGGATCAGGCGCTTGATATTATTTTAAAAACTAAAAATCTTGATAAACGCCGTAACGGCAATGTGATTTGGATTGCTCCAGTTGCAGAATTGATTAAGGCGGAAGAAGAAGAAGCGAAAGCTGTTGCACAAAGTGTCAAACTTGCACCCTTACAGACTGAGTATATTCAACTGAAGTATGCTAAAGCTGGCGATATTATGGGTCTCATTACACAAGGCTCAAATAATAGTAATGGCTTACAGCATACTTCTGGTGGAGGGACTTCAACTTCAACCAATTTAAATACTGGAGTTGATAGTCTAGGCAATAATGTGGGTAGTTTGCTTAGCCCGCGTGGCACTATTACTCAAGATGACCGAACCAATACTCTTATTATTAATGATACTGCTCAGTCAATTGATCAAATTCGGAAAATGATTGACCTACTTGATGTGCAAGTTAAACAGGTTATGGTTGAAGCACGTATTGTGAGAGCCTCTACATCCTTTACCAAAGAACTTGGTGTGAAGTGGGGCATTCTGTCGCAAGGTATTACCAATAACAACAATTTGCTGGTTGGCGGTAGTGAAACAACTTTATGGAATTTACGCGAACCTAAAAAAGATGAAACTACAGGTGGGTATAAATATACGATTGAGCGCCCAGATAACTTAAATGTGGATTTAGGAGTTTCTAATCCTGCAGGAAGTATTGCTTTTGGCTTGATTAGTATGTCTGACTTTATGCTAGATCTTGAATTGTCTGCTTTACAGGCGGATGGTTATGGTGAGGTTATTTCTACCCCTAAAGTCATGACTGCCGATAAACAAACAGCAAAAGTTGCAACTGGTCAACAAGTTCCATATCAATCTACAACTAACTCTGCAGCAGGTTCAACTGCTACAACATCTTTTAAAGATGCTTTGCTGAGTTTAAATGTGACACCAAGTATTACACCTGATGGCAAGATTCAAATGAAATTGGATATTTCTAAGGATTCTGTAGCGGGTGCGGCTCCAAATGGAGAGTTGATTTTAAATAAAAATAATATCAACACCAATGTATTGGTAGATAATGGCGAAACTGTCATTTTGGGTGGTGTTTTTGAGCAAACAACTATGAATTCACAAACCAAAGTTCCTTTCTTTGGTGATATTCCTGTTGTTGGGCGTTTATTTAGAAAAGATGTAAAGTCTGATGATAAACAAGAGTTGCTGATTTTCGTTACACCACGAATTGTTAATGACACTTTAGCGAGAAATCATTAATATATTTTTTAATGAAAGCAATTGAAATAGGTGGCGCCTTGCCAAGCAAAGCGTTTGAAACCCTACCAAATATTTATTTGGTAGGGCCCATGGGGGCAGGAAAAACAACCGTTGGACGTCATTTAGCAGAACTATTAGGGCGTGAATTTTTAGATAGTGATCATGAAATTGAGCGCAAGACAGGGGCTACTATTCCCTGGATTTTTGAAAAAGAAGGAGAAGTCGGCTTCCGTACGCGTGAAACTGTCGTTTTAAATGAGCTTACTTCACGTAAGGCATTAGTGCTTGCCACAGGTGGCGGTGCTATTACTCAGGCGCCTAATCGGGAGTTTTTAAAGCAACGTGGAATCGTTGTTTATCTATATACTCCTGTCGAATTACAACTACAAAGAACCTATCGCGATAAAAATAGACCTTTATTACAAGTTGAAAATCCTGAACAAAAATTGCGGGATTTATTAAAGATCAGAGATCCTCTGTATCGTGAAGTGGCACACTATACGATTGAAACGAATCAAGGTGCTGCACGTGATCTTGCCCAAAAGATTTTGCAACTTATTCTATCGAACAAGTTAAAATAGACGAACTGACTAGTGGTTTTATAAATTCATGCAAACTTTACATGTTGAATTAGGCGAACGCCGTTATCCTATTTTCATTGGTAGCCAACTTGACCCGAAACAATTACTAGAGCCTTATATTCATGGTCAACAGGTCATGATTGTGAGTAATGTTACGGTTGCGCCTTTATATTTAAGCCACTATCAGGAAGCTTTGGAAAGTCTAGGTAAAACGGTTGCGACCTGTATTTTACCTGATGGCGAAAAGTATAAAGATATTCAGCATTTAAACTTAATTTTTGATGCATTGCTTGAAGCTGGTTTTAACCGCGATTGTACGGTTTTAGCTTTAGGTGGTGGTGTCATTGGTGATATGGCTGGTTTTGCTTCTGCTTGTTTCCAACGTGGCGTTTACTTTGTACAGGTTCCTACAACCCTGCTTTCACAAGTAGACTCAAGTGTTGGTGGAAAAACAGGTATTAATCATCCGCTTGGCAAGAATATGTTAGGTGCTTTTCAGCAACCACAAGTTGTTTTAGCTGACATGGCACAATTGAATACATTGCCAGAACGTGAGCTTTCGGCCGGTTTAGCCGAAGTAATTAAATATGCACTTTTGGGTGATGAAGATTTCCTGGTTTGGCTTGAAGAAAATATGGATGGCCTAGTTGCAAGAGATGCTGACCTTTTAGCAGAGGCTGTTTATCGTTCATGTGCTCACAAAGCCCGCATTGTTGCCAACGATGAGAAAGAGCAAGGTGAACGTGCTTTACTTAACTTAGGTCATACTTTTGGTCATGCGATTGAGTCGTATCTAGGTTATGGAACTTGGTTGCATGGTGAAGCTGTAGCAACTGGAATGGTTATGGCGGCAGATTTATCACAACGTTTGGGCTGGATCTCAAATGAAGATGTGGCACGTACAAAAAAAATCATTCAACGTGCGAATTTGCCGATATCATGTCCACAAATTCCATTGGATGATTTCCTTGGATATATGGCTCATGACAAAAAAGTTCTTAATGGGCAATTACGTTTGGTGTTGTTAAAACAACTTGGGCAAGCTGTAATTACTAAGGACTTTGATGTTGAACTTATGAAACAAGCTATTTTGGCGAATCAACACGGATAACAAATAAGGTAAAGCATGACTGTATCACGTACACTTTGGCAGAATGTTCAACAATATATCTGGTTGGTTGGTGGTATTGTCTGCTTATTCCTTGCTTTTATTTTTTGGGTCATAACTGATAATAAAAAACTGGTTGAGGTTGAAAAGTCAGCTGATTCCGATGCACCTGTACAAATTCAGCCAGAGAAAGTTGCAACCACTCCTAACTTAGGTGCTTTAGCTGACGAGGTTCGTCCACTGGATTTAACAACGCGAACTGTGGCGTCAGGTGAACATGAGCCTGAGTTTCGTGGCACAAAATTTATTAATGAAAATAAAAAACAATGGACGCTTGAGTTATTCAGAGCTTCTGATGAAGACATCATTAAAAACTTTTTAAAAAGTCGTACTGATCGTAATAAGTTTATTTATTTCCGCTTAAGCGGAGAACAACAAGCAGAACAGTATGTGTTGGCTTACGGAACATTCAAACGTTCAGAAGATGCGGTTCAGCAATTAACACAGATTAATTTGCAGTTACCTGATTCGGTTAAACCTCAGCCACAGCAGTTCTCAAGTTATGCCCCACTGGTAAATGATTTGGGGGCAGATGAGATGAAAGGTGGCAATAATCAGTTATATGAAGTTAGATTGCGTCCAGCGGCTTTGCCTAGAATTGATGAATCTTTATTAATGTCAGCTCCAGCGAGTAGTACCCTAAACACTCAACCAAAACCTGCTAGTACTAACTCGGCTACAAAAACTACTATTGTGCGTCGTGATGCGGCAGGAAATGTGGTTGATGTACAACAATCGAATTCTAATATTGATCAGCCAAATAAACCTGCACAGACACGGGTTAATGAGAATCAACCCAAAAATGCTACAAATGAGGGCACAAGAGGGAACTAAATCACCTTAAGTTGTGCTCTAAAATAGTGCAAATATATGGTGTATTAATATTTTTTGACCAGATGTGGTGCATATTTAGTCATTTTTTAACATGATAACGTGAATAAAATAATTATATTTATAATAAATATAAAGATTTAGGCCTATTTTTCTATTTTGGCACACTTTTTGCTTTATTGTTGTGCTTATTAATGTGCTGCAAACTATTTTAGCCTCTAAGAAGTGAATTCTATGCAGAGTCGTGGGGTCGAACTGCTTTAAAAGAGTGCGAAATAAGTCAAAACATTTTTCTAGCAAAAACCAGTGTACGTAAAAATGGAACAGCGTATATTGGCTTATCCGCCCAAAATTTTTTTTTGCGAAACATTGAGCTAACTATCGTCCATAGGCACTATCGCAAAAAGAAGTTGTTTGTTTGACGCTCGAAAGAGCCTTATTGAAAGAAGGGTACGCTATGCACATGCCATCGCCTAATACTGTAGCTCCCGCTCAAGGTTTATATCAGCCTGATGAGTTTAAGGATAACTGTGGTTTTGGACTGATTGCCCATATGAAGGGTGAATCAAGTCATCATCTAGTAGAAACCGCGATTCACAGTTTAAGTTGCATGACGCACCGTGGTGGTATTGCCGCAGATGGCAAGACGGGAGATGGTTGCGGCTTATTATTGGCGATGCCAAAGCAATTTTTCCGTGATGAAGCAAAAAAACTGAGTGATATTACACTGAGTGAAATTTTTGCTGTGGGTACGGTATTTTTAAATATTGATCCAGCATTAGCACAGCACTCTAAAAATATTTTAACGAAAGAAATTGAGTCAGAAGGTTTACGTGTACTTGCTTGGCGTATCGTTCCAACAAACAACGATGCATTGGGTGAAATCGCGCTTCAATCTTTACCTGCTTTTGAGCAAGTCATCGTGAACTGTCCAATGGGCGTAACTGAGGTTGAATTTAACCGTAAGTTATTCTTGGCGCGTCGCCGTGCGGAACAACAACTCCAAAATGATCCGTTATTTTACGTGACTACGCTTTGCTCGACAGTTATTAGCTATAAAGGCTTAATGATGCCTGCGGCGATTGCCGAGTTTTATACAGACTTGGCAGATGAGCGTTTAAAATCACATATCGTGGTATTCCACCAACGTTTCTCTACAAATACATTACCGCGTTGGCCATTAGCTCAGCCATTCCGTTATCTTGCGCATAATGGTGAAATCAACACAATTACAGCAAACCGTAACTGGGCATTAGCGCGTACTCCTAAATTTGAAAACCCATTATTACCAGGTTTGACTGAGCTTAACCCGATTGTAAACCGTACAGGTTCGGACTCTTCAAGTTTAGATAATATGCTTGAGATTCTGGTGGGCGGTGGTATGGATTTATTCCGTGCTTTACGTATGCTCGTGCCACCAGCTTGGCAGAACGTTGAAACTTTAGATGCAGACTTGCGTGCATTCTATGAGTTCAACTCTAAACATATGGAAGCTTGGGATGGTCCGGCAGGCCTCGTTATTCAAGATGGTCGTCATGCGATTTGTATGCTTGACCGTAATGGTTTACGTCCAGCGCGTTGGGTTATTACCAAAAATGATTACATTACCTTGGCATCTGAAATTGGTGTTTGGGGCTATGAGCCAGAAGATGTGGTATCAAAAGGTCGTGTAGGTCCTGGTCAAATCTTGGTTGTAGACACCCTTACAGGTAAAGTGCTTGATACTAAAGATGTTAGCAATCACTTGAAAAACATGCGTCCGTACCGTGAGTGGTTACGTGACCATGCAATTCGCTTAAATGCAAACCCGGAACTTGAAGAACAACTTGTTGATAAAGGTTTAACTGGCGATGCATTAAAAGCGGCTCAAAAAATGTTTATGGTGACATTTGAAGAGCGCGATCAGTTGTTACGTCCAATCGCTGAGAGCGGCCAGGAAGCTGTTGGTTCTATGGGTGACGATACACCAATGGCTGTATTGTCTCGTCAAGTACGTCATGTGACCGATTACTTCCGTCAACAGTTTGCACAGGTGACAAACCCGCCAATCGACCCATTACGTGAGTCAATTGTTATGTCACTTGAAACCTGTTTGGGCCGTGAGCAGAACGTATTCGAACAAGGTCCTGAGCATGCTGATCGTATCATCATCTCTAGCCCGGTTTTATCAAATTCAAAAATGCAGCAAATTCGTAGCATTGAACGTGCAGGTTATGAGGCGGTTGATATTGATCTGAACTATGCTGAAACCGAAGGTTTACAAGCTGCGATTACTCGTATTTGTGAAGAATCTGCACAAGCTGTTCGTGATGGTAAGACCTTAATTGTTTTAACTGATAAAAACATTCGTCAAGGTTATTTGCCTGCAAATGCTGCGCTTGCGACAGGTGCGGTACACCATCACCTCATAAAAACTGGTTTGCGTACTGATGCAAACATTATGGTTGAAACCGGTTTTGCACGTGATCCACATCAATTTGCGGTGTTACTCGGTTTTGGTGCTACTGCCATTTACCCATACCTTGCATATGATGTAATCAATGATTTAATTGCTAAAGGTGAGCTTTTAGGTGATCCAATCCATGCACAGGCAAACTTCCGTAAAGGTATCGAGAAAGGCTTATTAAAAGTTCTTTCAAAAATGGGTATCTCGACAGTAGCTTCTTACCGTGGTGGTCAGTTATTTGAAGCAGTTGGTTTATCTTCTGAAGTTGTAGATCAATGTTTCTTAGGTGTTCCTAGTCGTATCCAAGGTGCAACATTTGTTGATCTTGAAAATGACCAGAAAAAGTTAGCGGCTACAGCTTGGTCTAACCGTAAACCAATTGATCAAGGTGGTTTGCTGAAATTCGTATTTGGTAAAGAATACCACGCGTTTAATCCAGACGTGATTAACTCGCTACATAAGGCAGTTCGTTCTGGCAAATACGAAGACTTTAAAGAATATGCCGAGTTAGTGAATAACCGTCCGATCGCGACTATTCGTGACCTGTTTAAGTTAAAAACAACCAATCCAATTCCGGTTGAGCAAGTTGAATCGGTTGAAGCTATCTTGCCTCGTTTCGACTCGGCAGGGATGTCTTTAGGTGCACTTTCTCCAGAAGCCCATGAAGCAATTGCAATTGCCATGAATACCATTGGTGGTCGTTCAAACTCTGGTGAGGGTGGTGAAGATCCTGCGCGTTACGGCACAATTCGTAACTCGAAAATCAAGCAAATTGCATCTGGGCGTTTTGGTGTAACACCTGCTTACTTAACTTCTGCTGAAGTCTTGCAAATTAAAGTTGCTCAAGGTGCAAAACCGGGTGAAGGTGGTCAGTTGCCAGGTGGTAAAGTGAATGGCTTGATTGCACGTTTACGTTACTCTGTTCCGGGTGTGACACTTATTTCACCTCCGCCGCATCATGACATTTACTCAATTGAAGATTTGTCGCAACTGATTTTTGACTTGAAACAAGTTAACCCGAAAGCCATGGTATCTGTGAAGTTAGTATCTGAGCCGGGTGTAGGTACAATTGCTGCAGGTGTTGCTAAAGCATATGCAGACTTTATTACCATTTCAGGTTATGACGGTGGTACTGCTGCGTCTCCGCTTTCATCAATTCACCATGCAGGTTCGCCATGGGAGCTTGGCTTGAGTGAAGCGCATCAGGCACTTCGTGTAAATGACTTGCGTGGCAAAGTGCGTGTACAAACTGACGGTGGTTTAAAGACTGGTCTTGATGTTATTAAGGCGGCTATTTTAGGTGCTGAAAGTTTCGGTTTTGGTTCTACACCAATGATCGCATTAGGTTGTAAATACCTACGTATTTGCCACTTAAACAACTGTGCGACTGGTGTTGCAACTCAACAAGATCATTTACGTCAAGAGCACTATATTGGCGAACCACAAATGCTCATTAATTTCTTCCACTTTATTGCAGAAGAAACGCGTGAATGGTTGGCGGCTCTTGGTGTAGCTTCACTTAAAGATTTGATTGGCCGTGTAGATTTACTTGAAGTCTTACCGGGTGAAACAGAGAAACATGCTCATCTTGATTTAAGTGCATTGTTAACTTCTCATCCTGCTGCTGAAGGTAAAGCACAGTATTGTGAAGTAGAAGGTAATGCACCGTTTGACAAGGGCGTATTGGCTGAAAGAATGGTCGAAGAAATGCTTCCTGCAATTGAGTCAAGCGCTGGTGGTCAATTCAACTTTAATGTCGTGAACTGTGACCGTTCAATTGGTGCACGTGTATCGGGTGAGATTGCTCGTCGCTATGGCAACTTGGGTATGGAAGCACATCCGGTTGTAATGAACCTAACAGGTACTGCTGGTCAGTCACTTGGTGTTTGGAATGCTGGTGGTTTGCACATCCGTCTTGAAGGTGATGCAAATGACTATGTAGGTAAAGGTATGGCTGGTGGTCGTATTTCGATCTTCCCACCAAAAGGTTCACCTTTCCAAACACAAAATACAGCAATTATTGGTAATACTTGTTTGTATGGCGCAACTGGCGGTAAGTTATTTGCTGCAGGTACAGCAGGTGAGCGTTTCGCGGTTCGTAACTCTGGTGCGTTTGCTGTTATTGAAGGTGCAGGTGATCACTGCTGTGAATATATGACTGGTGGTGTTGTGACTGTGCTTGGAAAAGTGGGTCATAACTTTGGTGCAGGTATGACAGGCGGTTTTGCTTACGTGCTTGACCTCGATAATGACTTTGTAGATTACTACAACCACGAGTTAATTGACTTAACCCGTATTTCAACAGAATCTATGGAAGATCATAAAGAATTCTTATTGCGTATTATTGACGAGCACATCAAGGAAACAGGTAGTGCTTGGGCTTATAAAATCCGCAATGAGTTCGATTTCTACAGCCGTAAATTCTGGCTTGTGAAACCAAAAGCTGCTAACTTGCAAACGCTTTTGAAAACAACACAAGCTGACCCACAATAATTCCACGACTGCAAAGACATAGGCAGGTGCGGGCAACGAGGAAATCCGCGCCTACCCACGGAGAGAGACATGGCAGAACGCCTAAATAATGACTTTCAATTTCTGGATGTACCACGTCAAGATCCAGAGAAAAAAGATATTACTGTCCGCAAAGCAGAGTTTGTGGAAATTTATAAACCTTTTACTTCGGAAACTGTAACCAATCAGACGCACCGTTGTTTAGGTTGTGGTAACCCATATTGCGAATGGAAATGTCCTGTACATAACTACATTCCAAACTGGCTAAAACTCATTGCTGAAGGCCAAATTTTTCAGGCTGCTGAGCTTTGCCATCAAACAAATACTTTACCTGAGGTATGTGGTCGTGTATGTCCACAGGACCGTTTGTGTGAAGGTGCTTGTACCTTAAATGATGGCTTTGGTGCAGTAACTATTGGTAATGCTGAAAAATATATCAATGACACGGCTTTTGCTTTGGGTTGGCGCCCAGATATGTCACATGTGAAGTGGACAGGTAAAAAAGTTGCAATCATTGGTGCGGGCCCAGCAGGCCTAGGCTGTGCCGACATTTTAGCTCGTGGCGGTGTTAAACCGGTGGTATTTGACAAGCGTCCTGAGATTGGTGGCTTACTAACATTTGGTATTCCAGAATTCAAAATGGAAAAAGATGTGATGAAGCGCCGCCGTGAAATTTTCACTGGGATGGGCATTGAATTCCGCTTAAATACTGAAATTGGTAAAGACGTCACGATTGATGAATTACTTGCTGAATATGATGCAGTATTCATGGGGATGGGAACTTATACCTACATGAAAGGTGGTTTCCCTGGTGAAGATCTTGACGGTGTTTATGATGCGCTTGATTTCTTAATCTCTAACGTGAACCGCTGTCAGGGATGGGAAAAGGACCCAAGTGAATACATTAGCATGGATGGTAAGAAAGTTATTGTTCTTGGTGGTGGTGATACCGCAATGGACTGTAACCGTACTTCATTACGTCAAGGTGCCCACGATGTAACATGTGCATACCGCCGTGATGAAAGTAATATGCCGGGTTCTGCACGTGAAGTAAAAAATGCGTATGAAGAAGGCGTAAAGTTCTTATTTAACCGTCAACCAATCGAGATTGTTGGTGAAAATGGCAAAGTGACAGGCGTAAAAGTGGTAACGACACAAATGGGTGAACCAGATAGTCGTGGCCGCCGTAGCCCTGAGCCAATTCCGGGTTCTGAAGAAGTTTTACCTGCTGATGCAGTTTTGCTAGCGTTCGGTTTCCGTCCAAGCCCTGCTGACTGGTTTGGTAGTGTGAATATTAATCTTGATGGTTCTGGTCGTGTTGTTGCACCTGAACAGCAGGAATTTAAATTCCAGACTTCAAACCCAAAAATCTTTGCTGGTGGTGATATGGTATGTGGTTCAGACCTTGTAGTTACAGCAATCTGGGAAGGTCGCCAAGCTGCTGAAGGTATTTTAGATTACCTTGGTGTTTAATCTAAAAAATCATTATTAAAGTTTTTGATAAAGCCTGCGATATGCAGGCTTTATTTTTTTACCATTAATCAGTTTGATGCTTTTGGCAAATACAATAAGCTTTTTTGCCCTGTTTAGCCCCTTAGTCGCAAGAGATACTCAAAGCTTCCTTCTTCAATACAATAGGTGTTGAATATGAATATCGCAGGTATGACGGCAGAAAAATCATATTTAAATCGTCGAAAAGCGTTGGGTATTACTGTGCGTCGCCTTGAGTTTAATCCTCAAGCTATCAAACGCTATTATTTTGCAAATTCGCCTTTAATGTCTCATTTTTTAACTGCACTCTCTTCAACATTTCCCGTAGGAGAACAGTTTTTTGTAAATAGCGTGCGTAATGTACGTGACAAAGTTTCCAACCCTCAATTGCAGGCACAAATTGCAGCTTTTATTGGGCAAGAAGCAATGCATTCGAAAGCACATGGAGAGTTCAATGAGGCTTGGCGTCGTGATGACTATAATCTGGATCGCTTTCAGAACTGGTTGAATGAGCGTGACAAGTATTTAAGAACAATTTCTCCTAAGCTGCAGCTAGCACTGACATGTGCATTTGAACATTTTACGGCTTTGCTGGGGGGATATATTTTACAGCATCCAGAACTTCTAAAAACTTTGGATCAAGATGCGCTAAAGCTTTGGGTTTGGCATGCTATAGAAGAAATTGAGCATCGTTCAGTTGCATTCGATGTCTATCAACAGGTATATGGTGATGACCGTATTCGTCGTTTACTCATGCGGAGTGTCACTACAGGGTTTGCAAGTCTTGCTTTTTATGGGACAACGCGTTTATTTTGGCAAGATAAATGGAAGAGCTTGCCTAAAATCGGAGGTAACTTATTTGGGCTATATTTGCTTGCTAAAATGCTTATACAGCTAACTCCTGAATATTTTGCTTATTACAAAAAGGACTTCCACCCGAGTCAAAAAGATTATAGTCATATGGTCGATTATTGGAAAAGTTATTTGGCTGATGAATATCAAATGACAAGTTTCCAAGAGGAAAAAAATCCAAGACCAAGCTAATAAAAAACCGGATTTAAAAATCCGTTTTTTTAAATCTATAAAATAAAAGCAACACAATAATGCCAAAATCGTCATACAATCGGGAAAAGTGGTTAAAAATATAAAGAAAAACTTGAGGATAATGTGACGATGAAAATGTTTAAACAACTTGCTATCGCGACAACACTTGCCAGTACCCTATTATTTTCAGGCTGTGGCTATAATACTTTACAGGTTAAAGATGAAGCTGTAACAGCGGCTTGGTCTGAAGTACAAAACCAATATCAACGTCGTGCCGATCTAGTTCCAAATTTGGTAAATGTTGTAAAAGGTTATGCTAAACATGAAGAACAGGTTTTAACAGAAGTTACCCAAGCACGTGCCAATGTTGCAGGCTTGAAGGTTGATAAAGAAGTATTAGAAGATCCAGCATTACTTGAAAAATATCAACAGGCACAAAGCCAGTTAACTGGGGCATTATCTCGACTTATTGCCGTTTCAGAAAATTACCCAGATTTAAAAGCCAATACCCAATTCCAAGAATTGCAAGTTCAGCTTGAGGGAACAGAAAACCGAATTGCTGTTGCCCGTAATCGTTATATTACAACTGTTCAGGACTATAACGCTTATGTTCGTCAGTTCCCACAAGCAGTAACAGCAAAAGTGATTGGCATGCATCCTAAAGCCAATTTCTCTGCAGAAGCATCTGCTCAGCAGGCTCCAAAAGTTTCTTTTGATTAATTTAAATCAAAGGAGTGCCGCATGAGAAATACTATATTGCTTCAGCCTAAGCAAATTAGGGTATTCGTTATTACCTTAATTGTTCTCTGCTGTGGTGTTCTGTTTCAGAATGCGGCTTGGAGTGAGAATAATATTGCCACTGCTACCGATGAAACGGATACGGTAGTGGCAGGCAAAATTATTCAACAGCAGCAAGCTCAAGCATCTAAGCCTCAAATAAATTCTCAGGCAGCTTCGAGTGTCACACCTCAAACGCAAGTTGCAAATGATATGGCTGATGGTGAATCAATTCGCGGTTTACCAACATTAAATCAACCGGTCATTGATCAAGCTAACGTTTTGAGTGAAACCGAAAAACAACAGCTTAGCCAGAAAATCTTAAATCTGTACCAGCAAGGTAAAGCACAAATAGGTATTGTGATTGTACCAACTACAGGTCAAGAAGATATTTTTGATTATGCTTTGCGAGTAGGTGAAAAATGGCAACTCGGTTCGAGTAAACGAGATAATGGCTTACTTATCGCAGTTGCAATTAATGACCATAGAATACAGATTCTAACTGGATACGGTTTAGAAGGGGTATTACCTGATATTGTTGCAAGTCGAATTATTCGAAATCAAATTACCCCTTATTTTAAACAAGCCCAATATGCTCAAGGACTAAATGCAGGACTTGATGAAATTGGAAGAATTTTAAATTTAGATCCGGAAGTTGCTCAGCAAGCTGCTCAAGATTTAAAAGAACGCCAACATCAAGCTGCCGAAGAACAACAAGCCAAACAAACAACGCTTACAATGGCTTTATTTATTCTTGTTGCTGGGGTTGTGGGATCATTTATTGTCGGTCGACCACTTAGCGCGTCAACAGCAGGAGTTGCGGCAGCGGTAGCTGGTTTCGTAAATGGTGCTGGCATAGTAATGAGTTTACTACTAGGTTTTGGTATTTTCTTTTTACTCATAACTTCAATTGCTCAATTGATTTTACAGGCTATTCTGAGTGGAGCTGGTGGCGGTGGACGCGGAGGAGGCTTTGGCGGTGGTGGCGGAGGCTACGGCGGCGGTGGTGGACGTTTTGGCGGTGGAGGTGCTTCAGGCTCATGGTAACAACATCAGAAACAACCCAAATTATTACTCAGCCAAAAATTGAGGAATCTGTAGAGCCCAGTTTAAAACGTTGGTTTAAGCATTTTTGTTATTTACCTGCAAGTAGCCGATATTTTTCTAAACAAGATAAACAAGCTATTGCTGAGGCTGTACAGCAAGCAGAGCATGGACATGTTGGCGAAATACAGGTTGTCATAGAAGGCCATATCCCATGTTCACAAGCGTATAGACAAAATACACGTTTAAGAGCCCAGCAATTATTTGCAGAACTGGGTGTATGGGATACAGAGCTCAATAGTGGTGTATTGCTCTATTTAAATCTGTGTGAGCGCACAGTAGAAATCATCTTTGATCGTGGGATTAGGAGTGCAACTACTGAACAAATATGGCAGCAGATTTGTAAGTCGATTGTAGAGCAGCTTCAACAAAAGCAATACCAGAAAGCTGTAGTTACAGGAGTTCAGCAAATTGGAGAAGTGATGTCACGCTTTTACGATGAAAACATGCCAGATCAATTAAATGAATTAGGAAATGCACCTATCATTATCAATTAAATGATTAACTCAAAAATTTAACTGTTTTTAGAATTTTTGCTCAAAAGGTGACTGACAAAAAATGTCACCTATTTGATTATTTTTATAGAGATTTTTATCACATTCGATATTAAAAAAATGAAATAGGCAATAAATTAATTTTTATCGGTGATTCAGTCCTACTAAATTCCTAGTGACAGTTTTTGTCAGTTAATTACAGCTTAAGCTATTAAAAATAAGACTTAATAAATTATAAGTTTATGTTTTTTAACAATAATAAAAGTTGGCATGGTTGCTGCAATATATTTCATAGCTGAAAAAGCTTATATAAAAACATACATACAATCTTTGGGGAAAAGGCTATGAATGCACAAAAAGGTTTTACATTAATTGAACTCATGATCGTGGTTGCCATTATCGGTATTTTGGCTGCGATTGCGATTCCAGCGTATCGTAGTTATATTGCTACTTCATATGGTTCACAAGCGAAAGGTGGATTGGATGCTGTTATTGGCAAAGTACAAGCATGTATCCAAACTGGAGTTGGTTGTGAGGACCTAAATACTACTAAAGAACTTGCTGCTGCTAAATATCAGAACAGATTAAGTGTGGTGGCTCCTGCTGATGGGCAAGTTGCTGAAGCAACATCTGCAACCTTAAAATGGAAAAATGAAGGATGTATCGTTCAAGTTGCTGCTGCAGCTGACGGCGGAATTGCTTATAAATTCAACTTTATTACAGGTAAAGCAACAGCTGCTCAATGTGCTAAAGGAGCAGGCTTAGATGCTGCAGCTGATTTAGATGGTGCTTTAAACTAAATTTAAAATTTTTTAGTAATTCAATCGCAAGTTAAATTTTAATCTAACTTGCGATTTTTACTTTAATATCTTGAGATTCTATAGAGAAATTTAAAAATAGTTAATATTGAATTGATTCAATTTGGCTTGTTCTAAATTATAAAAACTATCTTGAACTTTTATATATATTTAAGAAAACATTAATCATAGGCATTTGAAAGTTATTAATTTGATTTTAGTTAAATTATAGATTTAAGTTTTGGAAAGTATTACAAAGATAGATATGCAACCTGATTATTCTCACTTTCTTCCATGTATAATTCCCACAAGTTTTGGCCTTTAACCTCTCACTATGCAAGTATTCTTTCTATTCCTCGCTGCAATCCTGTTAGGTTCTGCATGGTTATCCCCATTTCACTATAACCCTTGGGTAATGTTTTCTAGTGAAATGAGTACTTTTGCGGCAGGTTTAAGTGTCTTAGCTGCACTTTTTTATCAAAATATTAAAATTCCGCGGGCACAATTATTGCTATTGCCATTTATTTTAATTCCAGTGGTGCAGTGGGCTTTTGGTCTAGTTTTTGATTTTAGTACAGCTTTGTTAAGTTCACTTTACTTATTAGGCTTCTGGTTTATGGTTGTGGCGGGTTATAACTTGTCACTAAATCAACAAAAGCGAGATCAAATTTTTACAGGCTTTAGTTTATTACTGATTATTGTATCCATTGCGACCAGTTTTATTGCGATATGCCAATGGTTAAATATTGAGTCTCATTTTGTGCATATGTTGCATTTAATTGGTAACCGTCCTTACGGCAACTTTGGTCAACCTAACAATATGGCAACCTTTCTGATTATGGGGCTATTAGGTTGTCTATTTTTATATGAAAAGAATAAAGCAACAGTTTGGTTACTTTTCCCTTCTGCACTCATTATCTTGTTTACAATCGCTTTAAGCCAATCAAGAACGTCTTGGGTCGTTTTTCCATTTTTACTTATCTATTGGATAGTTAAACTATTTGGAAAACAAAAAAGATTTGGTTTTATTCAAGGGTTCTTGTGGTGCGCTGGTTTTTTTGTAATAGCTGGCGTGATTCTGCCATTTGCTACTAGTTTAATTGAAGCATGGTCAAGCACTGATGTAACCCAAGCAAGTAGTTTAGTTGAAAGAGCAAGCTCTGGATATTTACGTTTTAATATCTGGACCCAAATGCTACTTGCTGTACAGCAGCATCCTTGGTTAGGGTATGGTTGGAACCAAACCAGTGTGGCGCAAATGTCAGCCTATGCTCTTTTTCCAACAACTGAGTGGACGACCAGTGCCCATAATATTTTATTAGATCTCATCATCTGGAACGGTATTCCAATAGGTATAATCATTATTGCTTACTTTGCATGTTGGTTCCTTTGGCTAAACCAGCAGGCTAAAGAAACTATCTCAATTATTGCAATTTTGATGGTGTGTACTGTACTCATTCATGCCATGTTAGAGTTTCCTCAACGCTACGCTTACTTCTTACTTACTTGTGGTTTCTTATTAGGCATAGTTCAGGCACAGACACCTGTACTCAAAGGTATTGTACTCAACAAGCAGGTTCTTCGTTTAATTTGGGGAATAAGTTTAATACTTCTGGTAGCAATTTGGCGTGACTACAATGTCTATGTCACAAATAGTAATTTGTTGTTTAAGAATAAACAGCCAAATGCTGAGGTTTTGGGAAGTAATCAGATTTTTGTTTTAACGCAGTTTGAGCAGCGTTTAAAATGGATTGAGATGAAGCCTGAAACTACTTTATCTGATGCTGATTTAGCAGTCTGGGGTAGTTTCGTAAAAAATAAAGCAACGCCTTATAACTTGCGTAAATATGCCCAGCTACTTGCCTATAATGGAAAAGTAGAACAGGCCGAGCAGCAAATATTTATTTTGCAGTATCTTTATCGACAACAAATAACTTTGGCAGAGTTGTTAAAAGATAAATAAAAAAAATCCCCTTGAGTACAAGGGGATTTTTTTATGAGTAATTACATTTGGCTTTGGATATAATTTTCGATACCAACACTGCCAATAAGATCAATTTGAGTATCTAACCAATCCCAATATTCTTCCTCTTTTTCTAAGATTTCTTGTACCAAATCACGAGTTACATAGTCTTGTTCTGTTTCGGCTAAAGCGACCGCTTTCTGAATTGCTTCAATATTTTCTTTTACTTTACGGATGTCGCATTGCAGAACTTCTTCTGTATGTTGACCGATATACAATTTACCTAAGTGTTGAAGATTAGGGAGACCTTCTAAAAATAAGATACGCTCAATAATTTTATCAGCATGCTTCATTTGGCGAATTGATTCTTTATATTCGGCAGAACCGAGTTGTTCAATTCCCCAATCATTAAACATACGAGAGTGTAAAAAGTATTGATTAATCGCAGTTAAATGATGATACAGCACTTGGTTGAGCTGATTAATGACATCACGATTGCCTTTCATTGTAGCTACTCCAAAACAATTTCTGCCTTAATTCAATTAAGGCAATCTATAAATTCATTTTAGTGAACAATCATGGATATGGCGAGTAATTTATGGAACAGCAAATGAAAATCGCAATCAAAAACAACACAATATTGGTAAATGTGAATTTCCTTCCAAAAAAAACCGCTTCAATGAGGAACATTTAACGTTCCGCAAAAAGCGGTGGAGGAGTCAATAAATTTTTGTTAAATATTAATTTTTATTATGCAGCTACAGAAATGCGCGCAGCAATTTCTGCTAATTCTTCACTAATAATAGCACGTGCTTCTGGTGCACAGCGTCCACAGCAAGTACCAAGATCAAGCAAATCGCGAATTTCACGATAGCTTTCAGCGCCATTTTCAATAGCGTCTTTAATATCCTGATCGGTAATGCCACGACACAAGCAAACGTACATGGGAGTGATCCCCAAATATAAATGCGATAATTGATATTATTGATAATTATTATCGTTTGTCAATGAAATTCATTTAAAATCTAATTTATCGTTATTGGGATTTTGGATAAAAAAATACCACCTAAGCGGAAATCTGAGAGTTACTCAGCTTTTTAAGCTGGGGTGGTATCTAATTTTAGAGCTAAATAATTTCTAGTTAATATTTTATCTTACTGATTAATAATAACAATTCCATCCATTTCAACTAAAGCCCCTTTAGGCAGGCTTGCTACACCAAGTGCAGCACGAGCTGGGTATGGTTGAGCAAAATATTCGCCCATAATTTGGTTAACGAGTTGGAAATTAGATAAATCAGTAAGAAAAATATTGAGCTTTGCAATATCTGCAAGTGTGCCGCCTGCAGCTTCACATACTGCTTTAAGGTTATCAAAAACACGGCGGATTTGAGCTTCAATACCGTCTACAAGTTCCATACTGTAAGGATCTAAACCAATTTGCCCTGATAAATATAGTGTGTTACCTACTAAAATGGCTTGAGAATATGTGCCGATGGCAGCAGGGGCATTTTCAGTATGAATGACTTGACGGGACATTTGGTTCTCCTTGATTAAATCTTTTTTCATCATAATCGATGATACGTTTTGACAAAAGTATCATCGATTTAATTGATTAGGTACTTCTAGAAGTTAGATTTTAGTAAAGCAGAACAAATTTTAGCTGACTTTGGAAATTTCCATTTGTGGAGCAGGGGCGTCTAGACGCTCAATACGTGGGAAGCCATAGTGCATTCGTAAATCACGAATGACTTTTGCAATATGTTTACGGTTGTTTACTACAATATTGACGAAAGTACGCTGTTCGTTGGAATGTACCATTTCTACCCCAGCATTATTTTTACGACATTGGTAGATGAGGTCTGATACCTGTTCATCATTCATTGCCATATAAATCGCAAGGTAAGCAGTAAAACGTACATCATCTACGTCATCTGCTTTCCATTGAAGCGGCATAATGTTTTCTGGGTGTAAATGTTGTTCATGAAGCAAATTATGACAACGAATACGATGCACAATTAAACCACGTCGTGTTAAATGGCCTTGAATTGGGTCGCCTAAAATAGGATTACAACAGTGGGCATATTTAACATCAATGCCTTCAGTACCTTGAATTAGTCGATCTGAATTTTCTGCTCGAGGATGCTTGTCATTTGCAAACAAATGGTTAGCTACAAGTTGAGGAAGTAAATCTCCAACAGCAATTTGCTCAAATAATGCATCTTTATTATCAATATGACGCCATTGTAAAAGATCTAACCAATCTGCATCTGAAAGGTCGTTAATAGAACGATTAAAGAGTTTTAAAGCTCGTGAAAGTGCTTGGGCACCAACTAAACGTTGTTCTTCAATATCTTGGTCTTTGAGTACGTGCTGTAAAGCACGGCGAGCTTTTTGAGTATTAATGAAGCTCAGCCAATCTGGATTTGGCGTTGCTAAAACGTCAGTAATAATCTCAATAACCTGCCCACTAACTAATGGTGTAGAAAGTGGCTTAATTTCACCATCAACTTTTGCACCTACCGCATGGTTGCCTAAGAAAAGACTAGCTGAATAGGCAAAATCAACTACTGTGGCACCTTGTGGTAATTCATGTAACTGGCCATGTGGTGTGTAAACCCAAATTTTTTCTTGATGTAAATAATCAAGTAAGTCATTAAAAGTCGTTTTAGCGCATTCACCATCAATGAGTGTATTTAGGTTCTGCATGGAAGCTTGAATGGCAGAGCGGCAAGTTTGTGGAGCATTTTCGCCGAGTACTACACCGAAACGTGCAGCTTTACGCATCAATTCAGTTTGAATAGTGAGCGATAAGGTGGTTTTTTCACCCTTAAGCTTGATCATTAATGACTGATTACCACCTGGTAATGGCCGGCGGATATGATCTTGATATTGGATGACTTGAAAATTTTCTTTTAATGCTGCTACTAAACGATCGCAGTCTGCAATGGATTGCAAAACGATTTCAAAGGCATGGCTATGAGTAAGTTCTTGTAAATCCATTTCATTTTTTACGAAATGGCGTAAGAGCTCAATATTATTATTTTTCTTTTTAATTCGACCTTGAATATGATAATTGTGGAGAAGCTCCGCAAGATTTTGTTCCCAGATACTTTGGTATTTACATCGCTCTGGCTTGGTTTGAAGCAACGCATTTTGAACGTTATCAAACATATCTAAATCGAGATTTTGATAACATAAATTTTCAAGGTTATCGGCCATTTCATTCATGCCGACTAATCTTGCCATCGGTACGAAAATATCAAAGGTTTCTTGAGCAATACGAGCACGTTTATCGGGACGTAAGGCGCCCAATGTGGTCATATTGTGGTAGCGATCAGCTAGTTTAATAATAATGACGCGTGGATCTTGCAAAGTAGCCTGTAGAATTTTTCTAAAAGAAGCAGCTTTATTATATTCTTTATCGCTCGACTGGCTTAGTTTGGTTACGCCATCAACAAGCTCTGCAACTGTTTGTCCAAATCGCTCAATAATATCGTCTTTTGTATATTGAGTGTCTTCAATGACATCATGTAAAAGTGCAGCCATTAATGTTTCAGGATCCAGACGCATATTCGCTAAAATACAGCTAACCGCGATAGGATGCAGAATATAAGGTTCACCACTTTTACGGGTAATACCAGTGTGTGCCAGATCTCCAAAATCGCAGGCAGCAAGCACTTTTTCGACTTCACTTACCGATAAGTAAGGGTCGATAATTAATTTGAGCTGTTGCTTGGCTTGGCTGACCTCTTCGCCTGGCATAGACCACCCTTTTTCTGTTGCTTAAAAAACTAAATCTATCTACTTCTTAATGAAAAGCATATTGCGGAACTTGTCAATTTTTTCGTTTGAAAAAGTGTATTTTTTTTTCAATGAAAATAATTGCTTTTACCAATATGTTTTAAATATGCAAAGCCAAATAAAAAACCATCGCAAAAAAACGATGGTTTTTTATAGAAACAGGAGTAATTAGAAAGAAAAACCTTCTAAATTTAAGCTGTTTGTAGAAAGGGCAAGATCAAGACTAGAAGTTTGATAATCTTGCTCACGTTGTTTAAGAATTTCTTTCGTTACGTGACCTACAGCGATTTCACGTAAAGCAACAACTGTTGGTTTGTCGTTATCCCATTCTACAGTTGGCTCCATGCCTTGACGTGCCAATTGTCGAGCACGTTTACTTGCAACGAGCACAAGCTCAAAACGGTTGTCTACATGATCTAAACAATCTTCAACGGTGACGCGTGCCATAAAAGTTCTCGTTTTGGAATGGTAAATTTGAACAGACTAAATAGTATAAAAGGCTTTCGTTCCAGACTCAAGTTATTCCTGTTTTGGTTGTGGAGTAATCAAGTCTTGAATTAGATTTTGATGTCTTTTTGCCTGTTGAGATAAGACTAAACGATTTGCTGTAATGACGGCTTCAAGCTCATGTAAGGCTTTATTAAAGTCATCATTAATGATGATATAGTCGAAATTTACATAATGCTGCATGTCTTCAACAGCACAGCTTAAGCGGTGTTCAATAACTTCAACAGAGTCTGTACCACGGTTAGATAAACGTTGACGTAAATCG
Organism: Acinetobacter sp. FDAARGOS_559; assembly: GCF_003940475.1. Classification (NCBI taxonomy): domain Bacteria; kingdom Pseudomonadati; phylum Pseudomonadota; class Gammaproteobacteria; order Moraxellales; family Moraxellaceae; genus Acinetobacter; species Acinetobacter sp. FDAARGOS_559. Next base: position 1,983,070 of record NZ_RKJG01000005.1, on the reverse strand, counting down.
AATTGAGTAGGTGGTAAAATAAAGATCTGTTTAGACTCAGGAAACAGCTTGCGTACTTGCTCTGCACCTTGCCAGTCAATTTCAAGCAAGACATCATGTCCTTGAGCTAACTGTTGTTTTACGGTTGCTTGTGAAGTGCCGTAGTAATTACCAAATACTTCAGCATATTCGATAAATCCACCTTGGTTCACTTGGTCTAAAAATTCATCTTTTGTTGTGAAGTGATAGTGAACACCATCTAACTCACCTGGTCGTTGACCTCGGGTAGTATGCGAAACTGAAACATGTAAATTGCTCACACGGTCAAGTAGGGCTTTCACCAAAGATGTTTTGCCCGTTCCTGATGCAGCAGAAACGACAAACAATAGACCCGACATGATATTTTTCCTGATATGATAAAATATCTTCGCTATTGTAGTGTACCGTGCGTTTAAACTGAATAGTTTTAACTGCAAATATTTACGAGAAGTTCCCCTGTTTTATTAATTTTGAGGCTGTTATGGAAATTGTGTTAGCTAATCCGCGTGGTTTTTGTGCCGGTGTTGATCGAGCCATAGCAATCGTCAATCGGGCTTTGGAATGTTTTAATCCTCCTATTTATGTACGTCATGAAGTTGTACACAATAAATTTGTGGTAGATGACTTACGCCAAAGAGGGGCTGTTTTCGTTGATGAGCTGGACCAAGTGCCAGATGATTCTATTGTAATTTTCAGTGCGCACGGTGTTTCAAAAGCAGTTCAGCAAGAAGCAGAGCGTAGAGGCTTAAAAGTATTTGATGCGACTTGTCCATTGGTGACTAAAGTACATATTGAAGTAACTAAATATGCTCGCGAAGGGACAGAAGCTATTTTAATTGGTCATGAAGGGCACCCAGAAGTTGAAGGTACGATGGGACAATATGACAAATTAAAAGGTGGCGATATTTATCTGGTTGAAGATGAGGCTGATGTGGCAGCACTCGAGGTTAGACATCCGGAAAAATTAGCATTTGTTACGCAAACGACCTTATCTATTGATGATACAGCAAAAGTGATTGATGCTTTGCGTGCGAAATTCCCGAATATTCAAGGTCCGCGTAAAGATGACATCTGTTATGCAACTCAAAATAGACAAGATGCAGTACGTGACCTAGCTGAAAAATGTGATGTTGTGCTGGTTGTTGGCTCACCTAACTCGTCAAATTCGAATCGTTTACGTGAGCTTGCTGAGCGTATGGGGAAAGCTGCTTATCTAGTAGATAATGCAGATCAACTTGAACAATCATGGTTCAATGATACTTGTAAAATTGGTGTTACAGCGGGAGCTTCTGCTCCAGAAATTTTAATTAAGCAAGTGATTCAACGTTTACAAGATTGGGGAGCTCAGGCGCCTAAAGAATTAGAAGGACGTGAGGAAAATATTACTTTTAGTCTTCCTAAAGAATTACGTATTCATGTGACCCAAGCATAAAATGTGACTTATTTAACATACTGATTTTAAATAGTTAAACAGATAATTGTTAACATGACAGTTATCTGTTTTTTTATACCCTTTGTCTGTTTTGTATTTGTTTTGTAATTTGTAAAAGTAAAATTTAAATAAGAAATAAAAAATTTTAGTTTTATTTGGGGTTCTGGGGATGAGGGGAATTATTCCGCAAGAAGGGTTCACCTTGGTCGAGCTTATGGTGACGATTGCGGTCATGGCTATTATTGCACTGATGGCTGCGCCATCAATGTCAAATTTATTAGAAAGTAAACGTTTAGATGCTAATCAAAGAGACTTAATCAACACTTTATCAGAAGCGAAAAGTCAGGCAATTTTAGGTCGTCAGAATGTTTCTGTTAACTTGAACTCAACAGCTTCAAATACACCCACTTCATTAAATTGGAAGACAGCTTCTAATAATACTCTTGAGCTAAAAAATATAGCCGCTGATGGTACGCAAAGTTCTTTAACGACTACCACTTTAGCTTTTAATGCAAATGGAGTAGTGGCAAATATAACTCAAGATACGCTTTTATCTATTTGTAATTCTAGAATAAATAAAAAGAAAGTCATTATTTTGACCAAGCTTGGCACTTTAGTTTTTAAGGCCGAGGAGACTTGTTAATGCATCACTATAAGCAAAAAGCCCAAGCTGGGGTGGGCTTACTCGAAGTTTTGGTTGCCTTAATTTTACTTGCTATTGGAGTTTTAGGTTATGTTGCCTTGCAGCTAAGAGCTATGGATGCATCTTCAGAAGCATTAAGTAAATCTCAAGCCATTCTAGTGATGAGGGGATTAGCAGAAAATATCCGTACAAATAGTACTCAAGCTAGCCAGTATCCTACATTTGTGCGTAGTTATAGCAACTATACATCTGATACTCCTGCACCCACGTCATGTTTTAACTCTCTATGTACTGCCTCCCAACTTGCTCAATTTGATGCCTATCAAGCAGCTAGAAATGCTAATCAACTGGGTATGAGAATTACGATGTCAAATTGCCCTGGCGTTACAAATACAATGGTGCAACAACGCCAGTGCCTATTTGTCTTTTGGGGTAAAACTGCGCCAGTGATTACTACAAATGGAACAAATACTAGTGTGGATGTTTCAAGTTGTATGAGTAATAACGGTGTTTACGTGAATAATTCAACTTGCTTAATGATGGAGGCATATTAAATGGCTCAATCATTTATTTCTAATAAAGAACAAGGTTTTACCTTGATTGAACTTATAGTCGCCTTAGCTTTAGGCCTAATATTAGTGGCTGCTGCAACACAGCTATTTATTGGAGGGCTTTTATCCAGCCGATTGCAAAAGGCCAATGCTGAAATTCAGGACAGCGGTATTTTTGGTTTGGAATATATAGCACGTGATATACGGCTTCTAAATTATGGAAATGTTGTAAATCCACAATTAACAGATACAACGCCTTGGGGAGGTATTGTATTAACAGGTTCAACAGCAACAAATGCCAACAATATTAATTTTATTCCAAAAGTTGATACAAATACTTATATTCCGGAAGCGTTATTAAGCCGTGGTGCAGGTGATACGGTAAGTACAGTGAATAACCACTGGAAAGGTCTTTCAAATATACAGAATAGTTCAAATGCTGAAGTACAAAGCGATCAACTGACTATTCAATTCATTGCCCCGACCAATATGACTAATTGTGAAGGTTTGAATGTGTTAGCGGGGGACCTAATAGTTCAACGGTATTTTTTACGTGTTGATAATAATGGTAGCTCTCAACAGGATTATGCACTTGCATGTGATGCGAATACCCCTGCGGTTAGTGCTACAGCGCAACCTGATATCGTTAATGGATTAGGAGATGCAGGGCAAATTATACTGCCTCGTATTGACCATTTTCATGTCTTATTAGGTGCGAAAAACGCAGCTGGTAATTTTGCTTATTACACAATTCCTCAGTATCGGGTGGCTGCACAAGCTGCTCGAGATTCGAGTCCAGCTGTGGCTGCTCCAAGAATTCTGTCAATACAAATATCGGTATTAGCCCGTTCTACAAATAATGCTCAAAATAAGGCAATAGACCCTAATCAGTCTTTTCTTATGCTAGATCAAAATGTGCATGCTGCTGATAACAGAACTCGCTTTTTGCGACGCGTATATAGCGTGACAATTGCTTTACGCAATGCAATGGGGGAAACAATATGACCCATTTAAATTATAAAAATATTAAAGGTCGATCTAAGGAAACGGGTGCCACACTTATTGTTGTACTTATTATTTTATTGATTGTTATTTCTGTCGGGGTTTTGGCAATAAGAGTAGCGATTGTTTCTCTAAAAGTTGCAACTAATAGCCAAGTTGGCCAATTAAACTTTCAATCTTCAGATACTCCGTTAGAGCTTATTGTGCAGATGAACCCAACCACATTGACAAATATTACCAATGTGATTGGAGCAGCACTGAAAGCACATGAAAGTAACCCTGGTGCGGAATATAACTTTTGCTATAAACCAACTTCTACATCTGTAAGTTTTGCTCAAACTCGGGGGGCAAGTTTGCTTCGAGCTGGCAGCGCCAATAATGCTGTGGTTGAAGATGGTGGAGTAGCAGGTTTCTGCGATTTAACAAGTGACTATGGGAGTAATCGTCAAGCGGTAGTTACTCAAGTTGCTGTCAGTATCCCAACCGATGCCATGGCTGATATTCCGGGTTCAAATCTACCTCGGGACATAAATCTTTCCGAAGGAACCCAACTTCCTAAAAGCATGCTATCTACGCAACGTATTCGGGTTATTACAACAGCGTTTTTACCTGCTTATGCCTCGACTTCTTTAGAAACTCTGCAATCTGATTGCTTAAGTACGAGTTCCGCAAAAATTAGTGACAACTTTGATAGTGCATTAACGGATAAGCAAACCCTAGCTGATTGTTTGGCAAACCATAACGTACCCTTTAGTACTCAAGTTCAAGAATTTAACTATACCAATAAGCTGACTGAAATCACGGCACCAGGTTCATAATGGGGAATATCATGAAACTAAAATTGAAGAATTTTAAGCCAAATAATTTATGGTATGCCGTCTGTTCAAGCTCAATGATATTCACATGGCTGATGACAAGCTCTGTGGTGCAGGCAAGTGATTTACAAATTTATGCCTCACCTACAGCAGGTAAAAAAACAATTGTGATGATGTTGGATACATCAGGAAGTATGACCAACAATAGTTATGGTGAAAACCGCTTAGCCATGCTTAAAAATGGTATGAATGCTTTTTTGGCTAGCAATAACCCTGTCTTAAATGATACGCGAGTAGGTTTAGGAAATTTCTCGGCAAATGGCGACAGCCGAAGTGGACAAATCTTGGTGGCTGCTGCTCCTTTAGGAGATGCGAGTACTTTAAATACGGTAGGCTCACAACGTTATAAATTAAAACAAGCTGTTGCTAATTTAACTGCAGGAGGCTCAACACCTTCAGCCCACGCTTATGCTGAAGCGGCTGCTTATTTGATGGGAACAACCACATATTCAGAGACGAATTATGCTATTCGTAAAGATAGTTATATCAAACGTGTAAGAAGATCTGATAATAGGACTGAATATTCATATTGTACTAATTACCGTGATTCGCAAATTGATACAGCCAACCTATGGCAACCTTGTCGTTCAAATAGTTATTGGAGTAGCTGGTCAACGAATAATCCAAGTGTGGATAATGCTACTGCTTATGATACTTCATCTGACTGGACCTATTACTATACTTATTACTACACCACTTTTAATTATGCTGTAGCAAATGCAGATAGCGGTATTCCAAAATCTAAATCAAACGATACAGCTAGCAATCCGAATATTGTTGTAGACCGAAATGCTACTAACTCCAATGCAGTGTATCAGTCACCTTTACCTGCAGTAGCGAATCGTCAGAGTTGTGATGGACAAGGTATTTACTTCTTATCGGATGGCGAACCGAACAATACAACAAATACACGTTCGGCAAGTGTTATGTCGACTGCTTTAGGTAGTACTTTCGGAGCTGATTTTAATTGTTCTGGAGGTTTATCTAATACTACGGCAGACTCTGGTTGGGCTTGTATGGGGGAGTTTGCAAAAAGATTATTTGATAAAACAAAGAACCCTGCCGGAGTCTCTATTCAAACAGCATTTGTCGGTTTTGGTAGTGACTTTTCTAGTTTGAGTTCTTCTGATGTAAAGAATGCCTGCCGTTTAAGTTCCAGAACCCAGTCTGACCGAAAAGGAGATGATGCGTGTTCACCGAATCAATCTACAAATGCGGTAGCTGCACCAGGTTATGGAAATGGTGGTTTTTTCCCTACTCAAAGTTCACAAGGCGTAACAGACAGCGTTATCGCATTTATTAATAATTTAGATAAAGTTCCTCTAGAACCCTTAACCACAGGTGCTATCTCAGTTCCTTATGATGCATTGAATCCCAAAAATTTACAGGAATATGGTTATTTACGAGCTTTTGAGCCAAATCCAGCTAACACGTACTTAACATGGCGTGGAAATTTAAAGAAATATCATGTTGTTTTATCTGGAGCGAATGCAGGTGCTTTTGAGGCCAATTCTGGCGGATTAGTCTACAATGCAAGTGGGGCTTTTAGGACTGGAACAAAGGATTATTGGAATAGCTCTACTTATACTGACGGAGGCAAAGTCTTTTTAGGTGGTTCATATGCGAATGTGCCTTTACCCATTGCTGGACAACCTGAAACACGTGATGCAGAAGGAAATATCACAAAATATTATTACGCAGTACAAAGTAAAATCCGCAACTTATTTACTGATGTTTCCGCCGTTGCAGCAGATGGTAGCTTAACGAAAATTTCAACTTCTGGAACTAATTTGCTAAAAATTCCAGCTGCTCCACCAGAAGGAACTAATCCTTTTGATACGGTGGCTAATACAGCAAGTTATGTTTTAGGTAAATTTGATCCATCAACTGGACAAAATATTTTAAAAGCTTTTCCTATAAGCTTGAAATTAAAAATATTAAATTATTTAGGTTATTCAACAGATATTAATGCAACAACTCTGCCTTCATCTTTGGTTACATCGAATGAACCTTATTTATCGATGGGGGGAAGTATTCACTCTTTACCGGTTCAACTAACCTACAATGGAACACTAGATGATAATGGGAATTTAACATCTGCCCGAGAACAATCCATCCTCTATGGAACCATGGAAGGTGGATTACATATTGTGGATGCTTCATCTGGTATTGAGCAAATGGTCTTTGTTCCTGCAGATATTTTAAATGATTCAGTTGCTTCCAAAGCTTTAGTTGTTGGTCAAAGTGATGCTTCAGCTCCCGCTCATGGTATGGACGGAGCTTGGGTATCTGATCCAGCCTATAATATTACTACAGTGGGAAGTGGTAGCTCGGCAGTATCAAAAGTAACTGCAAAGCAAATGAATATTTATGGCGGCATGCGTATGGGAGGAAGTAGCTACTACGGACTAGATGTATTAAGCCCTACTTCACCGAAACTGCTTTTTAGAATAGGGGCAGACCAGACTGACTATAGCCGTATGGGTCAAAGCTGGTCTAAACCCGTACTCGCGAACATCCGTTATAACGGTTCTATTAGACGCGTCCTGATTGTTGGCGGTGGTTATGATCAGTGTTATGAAAAACCAAATATTACGTTGACTGACGCTTGCTTTACCAATGGTAAAGCAAAAGGAAATGCTGTCTATATTATTGACGCAAAAACTGGTCAGCGTTTGTGGTGGACAAGTGATACAGGTTCTAATACTGATAACGCCAATATGAAGCATAGTATTGTTAGCCGTATTAGTACTTTAGACCGTGATGCTGATGGCTTAGTTGACCATCTATATTTTGGAGATTTAGGCGGACAAATTTTTCGCGTGGACCTTAATAATAATCAGACAAAAACCAATTCGACCTATAGCAGTTTTGGTGTCAGAGTTGTGCGTTTAGCGAATTTAGCAACAAATGATTCAACTTATGATGGCACAAATGATTATACAGGTGGGAATGCTCCTCGTTTTTATGAGCCTCCAACAGTAACGATCCACGATTATGGAATTCACACTTTTATTACAGTAGGTATTGCATCAGGAGACCGTAGTACACCTTTAGACGTTTACCCACTCACAGGCCGTGAAGGTATGACGCCTGCAAGTGCATTAAGTGGACGTCCTGTAAATAATGTATATGGAATTATTGATAGAGACTTTGTTAAAAAGAACTTAATGTCTTTAACTGATAATCAGCTTGAAACAAAAGATATTACACGGACAGGCTTAAGAAAAAATCCACAAATTCTAAGAACAGGTGAAACAAGAGTAGCTCAAATTTTCTTCCCCACTACAGGAGTAGGTAAAGGTGGTTGGTATCGCTCGCTTTCTAGTACGAGCGATGGTACAGAAAAAGCTAATAATAGTTTTCGTATTAAAGGAGGACTCAAAGCTTTTGAGGAACCAATGGCAATTACGGGTAATTTAATTATTCCAGTTTATGACCCTCAAGGAACGGGAATTGTTGCGGCAGATCCTTGCCTACCTCGTGTTGTGGGAGAAACAGACCGACAAACTTATTGTTTACCATTTGGTGCTTGTCTTAATCCGGATGGAACCATTAATTCAAATAAAGAAAACCCGAGCGGGTTTCAAACAAAAACTGGTAGTAACTGTCCAGCTGGAGTCTCTGAATGTAATACAAATGTCATTGGTGCAGGTATTCGTAATATCACATTTGTTCCAAAAAGAGATGAACCTCCTGTGACTAATAGTTGTGGCAAATTACAGCTGTCTGGAAACGAGAACGGAACAGGTGAGTGGCAGTGTACAAGTCATTTACTTCCTGTGCGCTGGTATGAGCGCTATCGCTAGAAGGAACAGCTTATGAATAAATACTCTATTCTACGGTTCAATCAGGGGGTTACCTTGATTGAGCTTATGGTCGTGATTGTTATCGTTGCTATTTTTGCTTCAATTGCTATCCCTTCATATCAAAGTTATAGCCGTAGAGCTACTGCATCTGCGGCTAAAAGTGAAATTTTGAAATTAGCTGAACAATTAGAACAGCATAAATCAAGAAATTTTACTTATAGGGGTTTTACCACAACCTCTATAACCCTACCTCGCGGGGGATATACGATTCAAATTACTGATGATACGACCACAGGTAATTTATTAACAAATTCTGCTGCTAATGGTCAAACATGGGTAATTAGAGCAACCACAACAGATTCGAGAAATTTTAATTTTATTGCTAAAAATTCAGGTATACGTTGTCAAAGTTTAACAGTTACAGCCGTTGATAATGATTGTGGTGGTACGACTACTTGTAATACATGTGAAACGAACAGTGAGGTTTGGCAGTGAAGAATGGTTTTTCTTTAATTGAAATTATGGTCGTGGTAGCAATAGTTGCAATTTTAGCGGCTATAGCCACCCCTTCATATTTACAATATTTGCGTAAAGGACATCGTACTGCTGTTCAATCCGAAATGATGAATATTGCGCAGACTTTAGAGTCTCAAAAAATGGTGAATAACCATTATCCCTCAAATGCAACTATACAATCAATTTATGGCTCTAATGTGAGTCCTCTTCAGGGCAAAGCTTTATATACTTTAGCTTTTACTACTTTAAACGATTCGACATGGGTGCTTACGGCAACACCAATCGCTAGTACTTCACAAGCTGGTGATGGAATTATTTGCTTAAATGATCAAGGGCAAAAATTTTGGGCAAAAGGTGCTACAGATTGTGCACTATCGGCTTCATCAAGTTGGACAGAGTGATTTAAATTCAAAACTGCGGATAACTCAAAATTTAATCTTTCTTTCAGGGTGAAAATCACGTAGAATGTCGCCCTCTATGAAAGGGGTTTGAAGTGTTGCCGATGGTCGGCGCAGGGATAATCCGTAAGAATTATAAGGCTTTTATCATGGTTGTTATTCGTTTAGCACGTGGCGGCGCAAAAAAACGTCCATTCTATCAAATCGTTGTGACTGATAGCCGCAATGCACGTGATGGTCGTTTCATCGAGCGTATCGGTTTCTTTAACCCAACTGCACAAGGTCAAGCAGAAAAACTTCGTTTAGACGCAGACCGTTTTGCTCACTGGGTTTCTCAAGGTGCTCAACCTTCTGAACGTGTTGCTTCTTTGGCTGCTCAAGCTAAAAAAGCTACTGCATAATTATTGTAGTAGGTAGCCCATGACACCAACACAGAATGTTCCCGAAGATCGTATTCAGATTGGACAGTTACGTTCAGCTTATGGATTAAATGGGTGGCTCTGGGTGTATTCCAATACAGAACCCATGAGCAATATGTTTGACTACTTGCCTTGGTACATTGAAACCAAGGCCGGTTGGCAAATCGTTGATGTAAAACGTTGGAAACCACATGGCAAAGGCCTGGTTGTTGCTCTAAAAGGTGTGAGTGATCGCACAGGAGCAGAAAGCTTGGTTGGCGCTAATATCTGGATTGCTAAATCTCAACTGCCGAAAGCAGATGTAGATGAGTACTACTGGTCAGATTTGAAAGGCTTAACAGTGTTAGGTCTTGATGACGACGAACAGGAAGTGAACTTGGGGCAAATTCATGAGTTGTTTGAAACTGGAGCCAATGATGTGATGGTTGTACGCGCTACACCAGACAGCATTGATTCAGAAGAACGCATGATCCCGTGGCATAAAGATGTGGTGCAACGCGTTGATCTTGAAGCTGGTCGCATTTACGTCAATTGGGGCGTAGATTATTAATCCTTTTTATAGGATTAACGCAGCAGGAAAATAGAGGAGTCTGCGGTGTTTTTTGCAGTCATTACGCTTTTTCCTGAAATGTTTGAAGCGATTACAGCCTACGGGATTAGCGGGCGTGCAGCAAAACGTGACATAGTACAAGTCGCTTGTATTAATCCACGTGATTTTGCTGAAGGGAATTACCGAAGAGTGGATGAACGTCCATTTGGTGGTGGCCCTGGTATGGTGATGATGGCGGAGCCTTTGGCAAAAGCAATTAACCATGCCAAACAACTTGCTTCGCAAGCAGGATGTGTTCATGTACCTGTGGTGTATATGTCTCCACAAGGCAAAACTTTAAATGAACAGGCAGTACAGCAGTTCGTCGATTATGATGGCTTAATTGTATTGTGTGGGCGTTATGAAGGCGTCGATGAGCGTTTGATCCAGCATTATGTTGATCAGGAATGGTCAATTGGAGATTATGTCTTATCTGGTGGTGAACTACCTGCCATGGTGTTGCTTGATAGTATTATTCGCCGTTTGCCGAATGTAATGTCAGATGAGCAATCAGCGATACAGGATTCTTTTGTAGATGGTCTTTTGGATTGTCCGCAATACACTAAGCCAGACCAGTTTGAAGGGTTAGATGTTCCTGAAATTTTAAAATCGGGACATCATGCCAATATTGAGAAATGGCGTTTTTTGCAGCGTTATCAACGAACTTTAGAGCGTCGACCTGAGTTGATTGAACAGGTTACGTTGACTAAGCAGCAAAAAAAATGGCTGTCAGATGAACAAGGGTAAGCACATCCCCTGTGTTTTTCTGAGCAAAAGATGAGAAGCTTTGCTTCGAATTAAAGCATAAGTCTATTTTTTATAGATTTATGTGTACTTAAGGCTCTTTACGGTTGTCGTAAAGGGAAAGTTAAACGGGTTGATATGCGCTTTAGCCTCTATCCCCAGCGGAAACTCAGGCCTCTTCTGACTCCGCACATATTGGAGATTCCCACAATGAGTGGTAAACATCCTTTAGTTCAAGCTATTGAAAATTCACAGTTAAAAACTGACCTTCCTGAATTTGCTCCTGGTGACACAGTAGTTGTTCAAGTTAAAGTAAAAGAAGGTGACCGTGAACGTCTTCAGGCATTTGAAGGTGTTGTAATCGCTAAGAAAAACCGTGGTTTGAACTCTGCGTTCACAGTACGTAAAATTTCTAGCGGTGTTGGTGTTGAGCGTGTATTCCAAACTCACTCACCAGTTGTTGCTAAAATCGAAGTGAAACGTCGTGGTGACGTTCGTCGTGCTAAACTTTACTACCTCCGTGACTTGTCTGGTAAAGCTGCACGTATTCGTGAAAAATTACCAGCTCGTAAAGCGTAAGCTTATAGCGAGTAAAAAATGCGCCTTTTGGCGCATTTTTTTGTTTTAAAGCTTATAACCCTTGAAGTTTTAAACGGTTAGCATGTTGACGGTAAACCGAGACAGGGTCTGCTGCAAAAATAGAACGTATTCCCATGACCTGATTGACTTCATCTAAATGATTCCAGTTATAGTCGTCACGAATAGTTTTACCAAATTTGGCACTGCATCGAGACACAAGCCCATCATTATCCCCAAATGGGTCAACCACTAGACTACTTCCTGTCAATGCTATATCAAATGGATCTAATGGGTTCGTCAGCGCTTTATTACCAGAGAATGAATACATATAAATGCCTTTCTCCTGGTAAGCACCCTCACCACAAGACGTGGTAGGAACACCCATTGGAAATTGAGAATTAAACTGTGCAGAGCCTTGAGTCGATAAACTGTGGGCACCTGCTAAGGAGTCATGCGGATAACTATTTGGGTCTAGACCTCCTGCCCAAGTAATTGCTGCGGAAAACCAGTTTACTAATGTTGCCAGTCCGGATAGAGGAGTACCCTCAACATTCAGGATGACATCTGCCATTGGCGATCCTTTGTGAGGTGCACCAATAGTAGTAAGTGAAGCGACTTTTTCAGGCATGATCCCAGCGACATAGCGAATTGTAGGTCCCCCGTGGCTATGTCCGATCAAGTTGACTTTAGGCTTTCCGGTGATGGCAATAATTTCTTCTACTTGTTGGGCAAGTTGTTCTCCACGAACTTCAGTTGAGTTAAACGGTGAAACTCTTGTTGCCCAGACATTTCCTCCGTTACGCGCAAGATCAGGAAGAATCTGATACCAGTAGTCCAGACCAAGCGTATCTGTGTCAACGGCAATTTAAAACTGACCCCTTTTACCTTAAAACAGCAAAGTAAAATTGACCCCTTTGATGATTTATTAAGACTCAATTTGTGGTTGAATTCCTACTCTCTTTTTATCTTTTAGACGATAACTTTCCCCAGATATTTGTACAACATGACAATGATGTAATAAACGATCCAACATTGCTGCTGTCAAAGTAACATCATCTGCGAATGATTTAGACCACTGGCTAAATGGTAAATTACTGGTCAAAATCGTACTGCCTTTTTCATAGCGCTTGGCAATAACATTAAAAAATAAATTTGCTTCTTCACGACCAAATGGTAAATATCCTATTTCATCGATAATCAATAACTTTGGAGCAAGTACAACACGTTGCATGTAGTTTTTTAATTTACCTTGTTGATAAGCTAGGCTAAGTTGCAACATTAAATCAGCTGCAGTAATAAACTTAGTCTTAATATTATTCATAATTGCCTTATAGCCTAAAGCCATTGATAGATGTGTTTTCCCAACACCACTTGCACCAATAAATACAACATTTTCAGCTCTTGGAATAAAGCTTAAATTAAATAGTTCAAGCAACTGCGACTTTGGAGCACCTAAAGCATAATTAAAATCATAAGCCTCCAACGTTTTGATTTGAGTAAGACCTGAAAGTTGTAAAAGAATCTGTTGACTACGTTGCTGCTTGGCTGTGTATTCATGTAATAGCATAGCTTCAACGAAATCTGCATAACTGCCATCCTTTGCTAAGGTTTGTTGTGCATGATGTGACCATTGTGATGCCACTGTTTGTAGACCAAGCTGACGGCAAAGCTGTTCAATACGCTCATACTGTAAATTCATTAAGAAACCTCCAGTAATTCATCATAGATTGATAAGGGGTGTTGAACACTCTCATGAGGTATGAGTGATGATGGGCTAACATCATCAATTACAGATTTTTTAGAACCATCATTAAATAAAGGTAATGAAGAAAAATATTGTTGTTCTTCAAGCAAACGAGTACTTGGTTTTTCTTTAGTTGTTGCATGAATGCGTTGATTTGCTGTTTCACTAAGCCATCGACCAATATAGGCATTTGCCATATCAACATCTAAGCTAAGGTCAACCACCTTTAAACTTGCTTTTAATGGCACGATAAAACTTGATTTCAAATAACTATTAAAGCGTTCTACTTTACCTTTTGTTTGCGCACGATATGGCTTACAAACACGTGGTCGGAAGTTATATTTCTTAGCACAATCAAGTAATTTAGCATTCCAGCGATGTTGACCATCTTGATAAGCATCACGTTCAATCATAATGGCCTTAGCATTATCAAATAATACATCTTTAGGAACACCACCAAAGAACTGAAAAGCACTTTCTAAGCCATCAATCCATGCATCAGAACGTTCATGATCATAAAACTTAACAAAGGTTGCTCTAGAGTATCCCAAAGTTGCAACAAATGCTTTTAATGTGGTGTGATGACGTCGAATTTTTGTGAAATCAACCTGCATTTGTTGACCTGGTTGAGTCTCAAATCGCTTAATCGGCTCTGGTTGTTTAGTTGGCTTTAATGTATTGAGATAATTTTGTAGTGTTCTAATTTTCCCCGTGTAGCCTTTTTGCAAGATTTCTTGATACAACACTGCAGCCGGTATCCATTCTGGATCGGCGGCATTTACACGTTTGATTAAATACGGTTTATAAGGCTCAAGAATACTCACTTTAGATTGTGTTCGTTGATATTTAGGTGTTACTTGAGATCGTAAATATTTACGCACAGTATTTCTAGAAATACCGAGTTCGCGGCTAATTGCCTTAATAGATTGACCTTGTTGATGAAGTATTTGGATTGTCACTGCTTGCTCCAAAGTTAACATGTTGAGCAGTCCAAAAAGACCACTATATTAACCAAGGGGGTCAATTTTCAAATGCTGTTGGGGGGTCATTTTTACATTGCCGCTAACATCTGTTCCAACTCGGTTAAAACCCGCCATACCATGGTTAAAAACCAATGGATATTTGGTTTGTGCATAAGTTGAATAGACGAATGAGCTTTTGACTTGCTCTGCATTTGTGGCATGGGTTGCTGAAACACTCAGTCCTGAGAGTATTGCAGCACAGAAAAATATTAAGTTCCTTTTCATTTTTTACTCACTATTTTTATTTTGTATGAGAAGCAGCTTCTACTGCTGGATAAGGTTTGGCTCACTTTGAAATAGAAAAGCCTAGTAGTTAAAGGGTAGTTCACCTCCTTGGTCATGGACTGTTTCAAAAGTTCTAAGACGAAGCTGTTCTTGCGATGAGCTAAATTGTTGTTGGCGTAGTTGTTGAATAGCTTGTTTTTTAGCGCTGTCACTCATATTGCTATGTAGGACTTCATCACGTTGATTTAAGTAGCCAGTCACTCGCTGTTGCCACGCATTACGCTGTATATCTAAAGTTTCTAATCGTTGAGTTGCCTCGGCTCCAACAAGTGCTGTACGCATTTGCCGAAGTTCCTCTGCTGAACCATTGCGAGCTTTAATTTGTTTGGTCAGTGTGTGTAAATCATCAAGCTTTGAGAGTTCTTGTAGGTTTTCTTGCCAGTCTTCTGGTAATTGTTCAAAGCGCTCTTTGAGTTTTTTAGCTTTTTCAATTTCGCTTAAAGATGAATCTTCTAAAATCTTCATGCGATCTAATGTGTAGTTCTGATAAATGTCTTCTGTTGAAAATAACCCTTCAATTTCAGAGGCAGAGAAGAAACGTTTTCTTATATCTTGAATTGAAATGAAGATCTTTTGAAAATAATTTTGATCTTGTTGTTTAGATTGAGGCGGTTGAATTTGTGCAAGCTGCTCACGGTATTTTAAATAACGCGTCCACAAATCAATAATCTGTGAGCGGGCTGGTTCTAAATACTGATCTTGTATAAATTTCTCAAAATGAGTTTTAACTTGTTGTAAATTGCTCTCGCCATACTGCGTAATAAAATATTCAAAGCAGTCACGGGTTTGGCTATTCACAACTAAATGCTGTGAACTATCAATTTTTAATTGGCAGTTAACTTGAGTATCTTGCTGACTTTTACTCAAATAAGTATTTTCGTTTAATGGTGAATTTAAAGTAGATTGTGAAGTAGCTACCAACCTAGCTTCATCCTGATTTGGCTGAGGTGAAGTATTTTCCGAGTCTGGGCTTAGCCAATACACACATGCGATGAGGCTCAAAATAAAAAATCCGAGCACACACCACCATATCTTTTTCTGCATCCTTTGCATAAAGATATCTTCCTTAAGTTTTCATTTGTTGTTTTTTTACTCGATCATTAATGTGCCATAAAATAAGTGAAAAGGCACCTAAATATTATGAAAATATCTTGCTGAATTTGCTAACATGTCGGCACTTTTCTCTAGCTTTGTGTTCCAGTAAAAATGACGACAAAAAATCAAAAAATTTCTCGTCGCCATATCAGTGGTGTATTTCTTTTAAATAAACCATTAGGGCTAAGTTCTAACGCTGCTTTGCAAAAAGTGCGTTGGCTTTACCGTGCCCAAAAGGCGGGTCATACTGGTGCATTAGATCCATTAGCAACCGGTTTACTTCCTATTTGTTTAGGAGAGGCCACTAAATTCTCACATTACTTGCTGGACTCGACAAAGCGTTATCAAACTACTGTTCGATTAGGCCAAACTACAACAACAGGTGATGTTGAAGGCGACATTTTACAAGAACGTCCTATCCCGGTTCTTAGCAAAGAGCTTATTGAGCAAACTTTAGAAAAGTTTAGGGGCGATATTCAACAAGTTCCACCGATGTACTCGGCATTAAAAAAAGAAGGTAAGCCACTATATGAGCTGGCCAGAAAGGGTATAGAGATTGAGCGCGAGGCGCGCCCAGTTACGATTTATGCTTTAGAACTTATTGAATTTACTGAAAATAGTATCACTTTAGATGTAACTTGTTCTAAAGGAACATATATTCGTGTGCTAGGTGAAGATATTGGTGAGGCACTTGGTTGTGGTGGTCATTTAACCATGCTTCACCGTATTCAAACTGGACATTTTGAACTCATCCCAAGTTATACCATTGAATATTTGGAAAGCTTAACGGAAGAGCAAAGGGAAGCTTTGCTACTGCCCGTATATGCTCCAATTGACCATTTCTTAAAAATTCAGGTTCCCGAAGGACGGGAAAAATATTTTTGTAACGGTCTAGAAAGCAATATTGATCATTCTGCAGAAGCAGAAGTGTTGGTTTTTTCGGGTGAACGCTGTCTAGGTTTAGCTGAAATTACCGATAAAAGACGGTTGGTACCTAAACGTATCTTAAATTTGTAGTAGATGTAGAGTATAAAACATGGGCATGGAATGGGATGTTATCCTTAGTTTGATCTTTTTTGCGTTTACTGCGGGAGCAATTGATGCTGCTGTTGGTGGCGGCGGACTCATCCAGATTCCCGGGATCATGAGCACTTTCCCGAACATGTCGACTGCTACGGTGATTGGTACCAATAAAGTCTCATCCATTTTTGGTACGGCATCGGCAGCTTATACATTTGCTAAAAAAGTAAAGTTGCAATGGAAGCTTTTAGCCGTTATTGCCATTTGTGCCTTGATTAGTTCTTTCGCTGGTGCAGCTTGTTTGTCGCTTATCCCTCAATCGGTATTGCGTCCTTTCGTTTTCGTGATGTTGATTGTGATTGCGATTTATACCCTAGTTAAAAAGAACTTCGGGCAAGTCCATACCGAGCAAAAAATTACCACGAAAATGCTCGTTTTAGCTGGTATTGGTAGTCTGGCGATTGGCTTTTATGATGGTATTTTCGGGCCGGGTACTGGTAGTTTCTTTATCTTTTTCTTCATTCGTTTTTTACAAGTCGATTTTTTACATGCTTCGGCGTTGTCAAAAATCGGTAATTTTATGACTAACTTAGCTGCGCTGAGTTTCCTCATCCCAACTGGGCACGCTATTTTACATATTGGTTTAATGATGGCAGCGGCTAACGTGCTAGGTTCTATTGTTGGGGTGCGTACCGCGCTTAAATACGGTAGTGGTTTTGTACGTATTATCTTTTTAATTTTGGTGAGTATCCTGATTTGCCGTTTGGGATATCAAATGTTTGTTACAGGTTAAATAAGATAAAAAGTATGAACTGTCCTGAGGAGTGGTTCATACTTTTATGTATCTTTTAAAATTAGAAATATAAAAAACATTACAGAAACTTACTAGAAAGAAAACTGTGTAAAAAATAGTCTCATTTTAAGCTACTTAAATAATATAAATTTTGCCGTACGATAAACCTTGAAATAAAAAAGATTTTTTAACTAAAAATGAGGAAGAGAATGAATATTTTCGAAGCATTAAGAGAAAGCCACGAAAATCAACGCAACCTTTCTGAACAATTAATCCAGACACATGGTTTAACCGAAGAACGAAAAGAATTATTTGATGCATTAAAAAACGAACTTTATGCTCACTCAGTTGCCGAAGACCGTTATTTATATATCCCTTTAATGTTTGATGATGTCGGTTTGGATATTACGAGACATGCTTTATCTGAACATCATGAAATGGATGAATTGGTCGAGCAACTCGAAAAAACGGATATGAGTAGCCCAAGTTGGTTGGCAACCGCTAAACAGTTGAGCGAAAAAGTCCATCACCACTTAAAAGAAGAAGAGCATAAGTTTTTTCAGCAAGCCGGTAAAATTCTTAAAGACAGTGAAAAAGAAACGCTAGGCAATAAATATTTAAAGGAATATAAAAAGTATAAAAAACAGCAATAAGCTACACCTATGATGCTGTTTTACTTCTTAAAGTAACCCCAATTGAAGCTAGCATTACGCAAGCTAAAGCCACCCATTGCAGCATGCTGATTTCTTCGTGAAGTAATAAGAAACCTGTTAATGCTGCCAATGCTGGCGCTAAACTTGTTAGGGTGCCATAAGTTAATTTATTAAGTTGTTTGAGTGCCATTAGGTCTAGTGCATAGGGAATAGCAGTCGCTAAAACTGCAATAAGTAAGGCTTTACCCCAGTACTGTGTATCAAGTAATGCTGGGCCATTATACCAAATACCAATTGGTAATAAGGCGATGGCAGATACGGTAATCCCTATGGTTAAGGCATGCATTCCTATATTTTGAGTTACAACTTTTTGACCAAAATAAATATAGAATGCCCAACAAAGCCCTGCGCCTAAAGCACAGGCTGCACCTACGTAAGAAAAGTGGTGTTGAGTTGGATCTTGCCAAGGTACCATGAGTGCAATACCCAGCATGGCAAAAGCTACCCAGATATAATCGCTCTTTTGTTTGATAGAAACTAGGGCTAGGCCTAATGGACCAATAAATTCTAGACCTACTGCAATCCCTTGGGGCAATTTTCCAAGAGATGTGTAAAATAAGATATTCATTAACCCTAAAGATGCGCAATACATTAATAAATCACGCCATTTTAAATAAGGTAAACGAGACCAGATTTTCCAAGAACGGAACATAACGGCAACAATCACTGCTGCAAAACATAGTCTTAAAATAGTAACGGTAAGCGGATCTAAAGCCGCGATAAGTTGCTTGGCAAATGAAGCGCTGATTTGATACGAAACCATCGACAAAATCATATAGAGCACAGCAATAATTGGAAGATTTTGCATGGAAGTACCTTAACGCTTCATTTGATATGTAAAAAAATAAGAGTGATTCATTATAGTCAATACTGGGTTTCAACTCGCAGGTTTTGCAGAATTAACTTACTGTTTTTTCACGTTGTTGTCGGGCTCTTTGGGTGGTTATGGTACAACCCACAGAAGCAGTAATAATAGTGGCGAGTGCCAACCATTGATTCCATAACAGGTATTCACCTAAGAAGATAAAACCGGAAAGTGCAGCAACAGCTGGCTCTAGGCTCATCAATGTTCCAAAACTTAAAGGTGTTAAATTGCGTAGAGCTAACATTTCTAAAGAGAATGGAAGTGCACTGGCTAAAACGGCGAGACCAATAAAATAAAAAAAGTATGGTAATTCTATAACTTGCCCAATAGAGCCTGAGAAAAAAGTAATAGGTAAAAGTATACAAGCACCTACAGTCATGCCCAAACAAACTGTATGGTTACCTGAGATACCAGAAGGCTTTTGCCCCGCAATAATATATAGGGCCCAACAAGCACCTGCACTCATCGCAAATAGGACTCCGATCCAGTCCAAACTATGTGCTTGGTTAAAAGGAAATAATAAAATGAGGCCAATAATTGCGAAAGTGACCCAGACAAAATCATATTTTTGTTTAGCATGGTAAAGGGCCACACTGAGTGGACCAATAAATTCAAATGCAACCGCAATACCAATGGGTAAACGTTCAAGCGATAAATAGAAAAGAGCATTCATGCCAGCAAGAGCAAAGCCATAGCTCAAAATAGCTTTCCATCGGACCTGACTAAAATTAATTTTCCAGATCTGAAAAATGAAAGCCAAAATAAATGCCCCAATACATAAACGCATTGCAGAAACAGTCAGTACAGGAAAGTTCTGAAACAGGACTTTAGCTAAGGATGCGCTACTTTGGACACTTAACATGGCAAGAATAAGAAAGCCCAAAGCATGAAGCTGGGATTTCTGGCTTGAACTGGACATTTTATTATTTGATCAATTGGTATACTTTTCACATGATAATGTAAATACCTATAAAAAAGCCACAGACAATGCTGTGGCTTTTAAAGTTACAGTCTGTATTAGAACAATACGCGTACGCGAATTGTGCCTTCAACTTCATGCAACATATCTAAAGCTTCTTGAGAAGCAGAAGCATCTACGTCCATTACAAGGTAACCGATGTCGCCTTTAGTCATAAGTGACTGACCAGAAATGTTGATGCCTTGTTCAGCAAACAAGTTGTTGATTTTAGACAATACACCCGGTACGTTTTTGTGGATGTGTAGTAAACGGTGTTGACCCGCTGTCAATGGCAACGCGATTTCAGGGAAGTTTACGGCAGAAAGTGTCATACCCTTATCAGAGTAAGCAACAAATTTCTCTGCTACTTCTAAACCGATGTTTGCTTGAGCTTCCATCGTTGAACCACCAACGTGAGGAGTCAAGATCACGTTGTCTAAACCACGAAGTGGAGACTGGAACTCTTCACCATTTGCTTTTGGTTCTTTCGGGAATACGTCAACTGCCGCACCTGCAAGGTGACCAGATTTGATTGCATCAGCTAAATCTTCGATTACTACGCATGTACCACGTGCAGCATTTAAGAAGATCGCGCCTTCTTTCATTTTTGCAAATTGTTCTTTAGTGAAGAAGTTACGTGTAGACGGAACATCTGGTACATGCAAAGTCACAACATCAGCAGTTGCTAAAAGTTCATCTAAAGAACCAACTTGGCGAGCATTACCCATTGGTAATTTAGTTACTGCATCATAATAAATGACATGCATACCCATACTTTCAGCAAGAACTGAAAGTTGAGAACCGATGGAACCGTAACCCACAATACCTAAAGTTTTGCCACGAGTTTCAAAAGAACCCACAGCAGATTTGTCCCAACCACCACGATGACAAGCCGCTGACTTTTCAGGAACACGGCGAAGAAGAAGAATAGTTTCAGCAAGTACGAGCTCTGCAACCGAACGCGTATTTGAATACGGTGCGTTAAATACAGGAATACCACGTGCCATCGCTGCTTTAAGATCTACTTGGTTTGTTCCGATACAGAAACAACCTACTGCGATCAATTTATTTGCAGCTTCGAAAACTTCTTCAGTCAATTGGGTACGCGAACGAATACCAATAAAGTGAGCATCTTTAATTGCTTCTTTAAGCGCTTCGCCTTCAAGAGCAGTTTTGCGATAGTCAATGTTGGTATAACCCGCAGCGTTTAAAGTATCGACTGCGTTTTGGTGAACGCCTTCTAACAAAAGGAAACGGATTTTATCTTTAGGTAGTGAAAGATGTTGGCTCATTACGGCTCCGCTACAAAGGCCAAATTTGGTGGCGGTATAATAACATACTGGGCAGCGCTATAGATATTTCGTTTATACCATCGCCTTATGGCAATTTTATCTATGTCTAATCACTTCCATTTATGGCTTGTCGAGCATTACAAAATATGCTTGGCCTACGTTGAGGTTCAAATTTTCCTTTAAGGCCTTATAAAAAGTGTTTTATTGGTGTTAAACATGTTTTGTAGTGACAGTATCTCTATTCTGAACTTTATCGCTTGTGCTGTTACATGTAGAATATAGGAGTTCCTTGAACATTATGGCTTTGCTCAGGTGAAAACCTAGAGAAATATGAGGTCATAGTCCCACCACAGTTTACTTCTTGCTAGGTCTGCAAACGATGAATGCTCCAGTCGCTTTAACACCTGAGTTACTCACCCAATTAACAGCAATCGTCGGTGAAAACCGTATTAAAACCGATGCTGATAGTCTCGAAAACTGGGGTAAAGATCATACCAAGCATTTTAATCCGAACCCATCGGTCATCGTTTTTCCATCAACGACTGAACAAGTTCAGGAAGTTGTGAAGCTTGCAAACCAGTTTAATATCGCAATTACACCGTCAGGTGGACGTACAGGACTTTCTGCTGGTGCTGTAGCAACCAATGGTGAAATTGTCATTAGCATGGACAAAATGAACCAGATTCTTGAGTTCTTCCCGGCAGACCGTATGGTTCGTGTACAAGCTGGTGTTGTGACTGAGCAATTGCAAAATTATGCAGAAGAGCAGGGTATGTATTATCCGGTTGACTTTGCGTCAGCGGGTTCTAGTCAGATTGGCGGTAATATCGGTACCAACGCTGGTGGTATTAAAGTCATTAAATATGGCATGACGCGTAACTGGGTACTCGGTTTAACTGTAGTGACGGGTAAGGGCGACATTTTACGTTTAAACAAAGGCATGATTAAAAATGCAACTGGTTATGCATTACAGCATTTGTTTATTGGTGGTGAAGGTACATTAGGTTTAGTGACTGAAGCAGAAATTAAACTTGAGCGTCAACCACAAAACCTACAAGTTTTAGTTTTAGGTGTTCCTGATTTTGATGCAGTAATGCCTGTGTTACATGCTTTCCAAAAAGATATCGACTTAACTGCATTTGAGTTCTTTGGTGAGCTTGCAATGCAAAAAGTACTCGACCGTGGTCATGTTCAACGTCCATTTGAAACTCAATGTCCATTCTATGTATTGCTTGAGTTTGAAGCGCCATACGAACCGATTATCGACAAAGCAATGGAGATTTTCGAGCACTGTATGGAACAAGGTTGGGTACTTGATGGTGTAATGAGCCAGAGCCTTGATCAAGTAGAGAGCTTGTGGCGTTTACGCGAAGATATTTCTGAATCAATCGCGCCGTTTATTCCATATAAAAACGATATTTCAGTATTAATTACTCACGTACCTGCATTTATTCGTGAAATTGATGCGATTGTTCAAGAAAACTATCCTGACTTTGAAATTTGCTGGTTCGGCCATATCGGCGACGGTAACTTACACTTAAATATTTTAAAACCTGAAAACTTGACCAAAGATGAGTTCTTTGCGAAGTGTCAAGTTGTGAATAAATATGTGTTTGATACCGTTAAAAAATACGATGGCTCAATCTCTGCCGAGCATGGCGTAGGTATGACGAAAAAGCCATATTTGGAATATTCACGCTCAGCTGAAGAAATTGAATATATGAAAGCTTTGAAAAAAGTATTTGACCCGAAAGGTATTATGAATCCGGGTAAATTATTCGATCTTTAAATTAGATCTATTTTGTAGAACTACATAGTTTCTACAGAGTAACCGGCAAAGGCATAGCATCATAAAGCTATGCCTTTTGTTTTTTGGTGATGAAAATGCAACGTTTATTTTTAATTTCTGCACTTTGTGCTGGACTTATGACGGGTTGTGCGACCACAAGTAAATTAATTCCTTTTGTGGGCTCAGAAACCCCAATGCAACAAGTTCTTAAAACGCAACCCGAGATTGTAAAAGAGCATAACAATACTTCAGTTCAGCAGGTATTTAACCGAGTAGAATCCCCAACTGTTTCTCGCATTACTGTTATACAAACCGGTTTAATGGATGATTCTGTCTCAGCAATTCGGACGGAATATTTATTTAAATTGGTTGATGAAAAGTGGCAATTGCAAAATAAGCAAAAGAGCTACCAATGTGCAAGAGGAAAAGGTTCTAAAGGTTTCCAGACGCAGCTTTGTTCTTAAGCATAAAAAAGACGATAAATATATCGTCTTTTTTATTTCTTAAATTATACGCCGCTTTCTAAAATTTTAATTTTGACGTCAACTACATCGTCTTTGACTGCTTCATGATGTGCTTGCATATGAGGTGTAGCTAAGTGTGCTTCAAGATGAGCCACACTTTCCCATTTTTCTAACATCACAATAATGTCAGGGTCTTTGTTTTGGAAGCTCGCATTTGAAATGTGGTCAACCAAAGGTTCATAACCATGACAACCATCTTCGGCTAAAACAGTTGGAATGATTTTTTGAAATGCATTCAATACGTTTTGGCGGTGCTGTCCACCCGATTGAGTACGAATTTCCGCGATAATAGTAAGCATGGTTTTCTCCGGGTTAGGCTGCTGCAAATAGTGTGTTCAAATGTGCTTTGTATGCTTCCACATAACTATCTACATCAGGCATTTTAATTACATCATTTACAATAAATGTTGGTAGGGTACTCATACCTAAGAACTGATTTGCTTTATGAAATGGTAAATAAACACCATCTACACCCACGCCATGGAAAAACTGATCCGCATCGTCAAATGCTTCCATTGGCGCATTCCAAGTAAGTGACAGCATATATTTTTTGTCATGAATTAAACCACCTGAACCATATTTTTTTGAGGCATCAGAGCGGCTACGACCATCGTTTGCATAAAGAGAACCATGACCTGTCGTAAATACATCGTCAATATATTTTTTTACGGTCCACGGTGCACCCATCCACCAGCCCGGCATTTGATAAATCACGACATCTGCCCATAAATATTTTTCTACTTCAGCTTCAGCATTGTAGTCACTATCTGCACGAGTGACTTTTACTTCGTGGCCGAGTTCAGTCAGGTGATTCGTCGCTAATGTCGTGAGTGTGTCATTTAATTCACCATTTGAGTGGGCAAATTGTTTGGCACCATTAATGACTAAAATATTGCTCATGGGAGTTACTCTAATTCAATTCTTAAACTTGAGCGATACTTTAGAGAACTTACTCTTAAAGAAAAATGTAGTAATTGGAAAAATATTATTGATTAAAAATCATTAATCTTGGTTTGATACCTTATACTGGTTTCTTTATTTTAATGGCAAATACTTTACAAAGTTGAACGGAAAAAATTGTTTGTAGCCTTTAGCATCAAGGTGAAGTTGTGGTGGAGTTGAGTATGAAAAAGATTGGTTTATTCATGATGTGTAATTTGTTGATTCTAAGTGCTTGTACACCAAATACAAATCCACCTACACCTCAAGCGAACAGTCCGATACAAGCTGTTTTGCTCGATCAACCTAATCTTTTAAATAATGCCAGTAATTTAAGTATTTCACAGCAAATGAATGCCTTAGAGGATCCTTCTAATGCTCAAGTCACTATTTTGCAGACAGAGCCGAGTGAAGATGCTGTTTCGAAAACACGTACTGAGTATTTATTAAAAAAAGATCAGACTGTTTGGAAAATCGTGAATAAAAAACAAAGTTATCAATGTACAAAAGGCGAGGAAACAGCAGACTTTCAAGTTAATCCTTGTCCTTAAAGCTGAATCTCTATTGAATATGTGGATAACTTTAGGGTTATTCACAATATAAAAATGAGTTCGTCATCATTAAAATATAGAATTTAAAATTGTTGGAATTGTCCGATTGATGATCAATTTGAAAAGTGATATTGTGTCATCCGGCAATTATGCCAGATGGTAAAAATTACCGAATCTCACGTCATACATTTTTTCTCGTTTTAGACACCTTGTGAATACGGTGTTTCACATTCTAAACATGCACTCTCACGGCATATAACAACTTAACTAAAGATTGACTGACCATACTGTCATCGTCATGACTACATTATTTATTTCAATATGTAGTTGCTGAGACATAGTGGCCGCTATTTTGAAGGGTACAAACTCATGAAAAATATTCAAACGACAGCGTTGAACCGTACAACGTTGATGTTTCCTTTAGCTTTAGTGCTATTTGAATTTGCGGTTTATATTGGTAATGACCTGATTCAGCCAGCCATGTTGGCAATTACTGAAGATTTCGGTGTAAGTGCAACTTGGGCGCCGTCTTCAATGTCATTTTATTTATTAGGTGGTGCATCTGTTGCATGGTTACTAGGACCTTTATCAGATCGATTAGGCCGTAAAAAAGTACTTTTGTCTGGTGTTTTATTTTTTGCCTTGTGCTGTTTTTTAATTTTATTAACGCGACAAATTGAACACTTTCTGACATTACGTTTTTTACAAGGTATTGGGTTAAGCGTAATTTCAGCAGTGGGATATGCCGCAATTCAGGAAAATTTTGCCGAGCGTGATGCGATTAAAGTCATGGCACTTATGGCAAATATCTCATTGCTTGCGCCCTTGCTAGGACCTGTACTTGGAGCTTTCTTAATTGACTACGTTTCATGGCACTGGGGCTTTGTGGCAATTGCTTTACTTGCACTGCTGAGTTGGGTTGGCTTAAAGAAACAAATGCCTAGTCATAAGGTGAGTGTAACCAAACAGCCTTTTAGTTATCTTTTTGATGACTTTAAAAAGGTATTTAGCAATCGGCAGTTCCTTGGGTTAACGTTGGCCTTACCGCTTGTGGGTATGCCGCTTATGCTCTGGATTGCATTATCACCAATTATTTTGGTCGATGAACTGATGCTAACGAGTGTGCAATATGGTTTAGCACAGTTCCCGGTATTTTTAGGTTTAATTGTTGGCAACATTGTTTTAATTAAAATTATTGACCGTTTAGCTTTAGGTAAAACTGTCTTAATTGGCTTACCGATTATGCTCACTGGTACGCTAATTTTAATATTAGGTGTTGTCTGGCAAGCCTATTTAATTCCTTGCTTACTAATAGGTATGACACTCATTTGTTTTGGTGAAGGAATTAGCTTCTCAGTATTGTACCGTTTTGCGCTCATGTCATCTGAAGTGTCAAAAGGAACTGTAGCTGCTGCTGTTTCAATGCTATTGATGACGAGCTTTTTTGCAATGATTGAGCTTGTACGTTACCTCTACACCCAATTTCATTTATGGGCTTTTGTCTTATCTGCTTTTGCATTTATTGCCTTGTGGTTTACTCAACCACGTTTAGCTTTAAAACGAGAAATGCAGGAAAGAGTTGCACAAGACTTACATTAAAAAAATACCGGAATTTATATTCCGGTATTTTTTATTCTATTTAATTTCATGCTCTAAAAGTTTGCCTTTTAAGCTTAAGAGTTCAGGCAAGGTTTCTAATAATAAACTCATCTGTTTTAAGACAAGTGTGTAGTTTTCTGAAAAATGTTCGTGAGTTATTAAGCTTTGAATTTGCTTTAAAGTTTGTTCAAGAAAACTAAAGTTAACCGAAGCTTGTTCAAATAAACTTTGTTTAAGAATTTGCTGACAATCCAGTAAAAGTTGTAATACCTGTTGATCATCAATTTTTTGTCTTTGGCTGCCTAATGCTGCGACATAACTCAACTGGCTGTGGCTATAAACCAAATAACGAAAGGCGTAATGAATCAGCTCTGGATTTGGGTTGGGCTCGGCACTTAAGCTTGAAATCATATTCGACAGTTCAATTTGAGCGTTATGTGCAGCTCGGCGAATTCGACGATATTCAATGTCTTGATTTTTCCCATGCTGATATTGCTCGACAATCACATTGAAGTAATCAAAGGTGGCTTGGCTACTTTTCTTAATATTGTTTGGAATATTACGGAAGTTCCAGTCTGGCCAAATAAAATTAACAGCAAGCCAAGCAATAAAGCAGCCTAATAAGGTGTCGATTAGGCGAGGTAAAATAATGCTGTAACCTGCACCTTTTAAGTTGAAAATGAGCAATACCATTAAGGTTGCCATCAGTGTTGCCAGCGCATATTTTTTCTGGCGTAAGTAGAAAAAGCTAACTCCACAAATAATGGTAAGAATGAGTTGACCTTCAATACTAGGAACAAAATATAAAATGGGAATACCCAATAAAACGCCGAGTAAAGTCCCAATCGTTCTAAGCTTTAAACGACTTTTGGTTGCAAAGTAAGTAATTTGGCAAACAAATAAACTGGTGAGCAAAATCCAGTAACCATGTTGGGCAAAAGGTAGGAGGGAAATGGCATAACCTGCGGCAAACACAACCGCAATTCGTATTGCATGTCTAAATAGGGCCGATTGTGGCGTCAGTTGCTGCCGAATTTTTAAAACAAGGTCTGAAAATCCTTGAATATCATCATCTAGTAAATTGAGATGTTCTTGCTTGTTTTGACTTAGCGTTTCATTAAACGGTTGAGCATATTGAAGTTGTTCAAATTGTTCATGCATTCCTTTTAAATTATTAAAAATTAGCTTTAAATTTTTAACTTCAAAATTTTGTGGATGCTGTTGTATCCAGTCTTTCAAAGAGCTTTCCAAATGGTTTAGGCCAATTTGGCTTTCTTGAGAAGACTGATATTGTTGATTATGCAAAATGCATTGGGCTAAATCATGGCAAGCTTGAGCTTGTAAGCGTAGGTTTTTCTGAAAACGAAAAATGAGATCACTACGGCTAAAATTTTGTTGGATATGCTCGTAGTGTAAATAATTAGAAGTTGCCTGCTCGTGTATATCTCGCGCAAAAAAGTATAGGTTTAACCAGTAAATACTTTTATTACTGACTCGTGATGCCTTAAGGCGAGTTAGCAAAGAGCTGCGTATTTGGTTAAGACTTTGCGCAACTTGTGTATTTTGTAGTGATAACTCAAATAAAAGCTGTTCAACATTTTCTTTATTATCTGGGTCGAACAACCGTGCTTTAGCTTGAAGTAAGGCTGAAATTTCTTCAAAAATTTGTGAAAGTTTATCTTGTAAAGGAAGTGTTGGTTTAAGAATAAAAAATAAAATAGAAGTTAGGCCGTACCACAACGCACCATAGACAAAATAAGTAGGCTGTTGGTACCAGTGTGCATATTCTCCTAAACCAAACATACTATAAATTGAGAGTAAAATCGTACCAAAAGAAATGGTAGCGTAGCGTTGCCCTAAAGCTCCCAATAAAATGAAACAAGCACTGGAAATTGAAAGATATAAAATAAATAAAAATTTATAAGGTGCTAAAAAACCAAGAATAGTGCTGACAGTAAAAAAGAGTAGACAGACATAGAGCAGGTTGCGTAAACGAAGACTTAAGCGATCATCAAAATCAGTAAGTGCAGCAGCAATCGCACCTAAAGTCACAGGAACGATCAGCTCATTATGACCTAACCAAAGTAAACCTAAAGTTGTGCCTGTGAGTACAATTAAAATTTGCAGGCAATAAATTAAAATTGAATTCGCTTTAAAACGATTGAATAGTTGAGTCAGATTATTCACGGCTTTTTTTCTAAATGAGAGGGTACGTGACAATTGGTATTTAAATTTTTATTACTTGAAAAATATTATGCGTTTTGTCTAAAAAAGTCAGTTTATTTTTTTAGACTTTATAATAATTAATTAGTCTAAGTTGCTTAATAAAATAACAAAATTGTGGATATCTTTTTAGATACCCACAATTTAAAAATAGCATTTATTTGATTACGCCACATGCGATTCGCGCTCCGCCACCACCTAGAGGCAAAGGAGAATCTGAATAGTTATCACCACCAGCATGGATCATGATAGCGCGACCTTGAATGTCAGCAAGTTTTAAACGTGGTGCAATAACAGCAGTTGTAGCTACACCAGTATTGTCAACGACTAATGCTGGTAAATCGCCTAAATGCCCGGTAGTTGGCGTACCATGATGTGGGGCTTGGTTAGGGTTATAGTGGCTACCAGCAGCTAAAGCAGCGCCTGGTTTTCCATCTTTAACAGCAGGGGCACAAGATGGATTTTCATGGATGTGGAAACCGCGAGTACCACTTGGTAAATCTGCTAAAGCAGGGGTAATGATTAAGCCCTTATCACTGTCTTGAAAGCTGATCGTACCAAGTTTTTTACCTATACCATTGGCTGTCACTTCATTAACATCCACCACTTTTTTAGTATGCATTGTGGTAAGTGCATGGGCTGTATCAGATACAGTCTTACTTACCGTGCTACAACCGACCGTTAATAAAGCTGTCAGTGCACATACTGCACCAATTTTATTAAATACTGGCATTATAGATATCCTTATAACTATAAATCTGATTTTTTTATTCAAGCAAAGGTGCGTGAACCCTACAAGTTAATTTAAATAGTCACTTTGTATCTTGAAATATTTTTAAATCATTAGCTTAGTTTTTAGATGGCGGTAAATCATCATCTGAATCATAAATCATGGTTGTTTTTGGCATGGGTTCAGGGTCAATCGTCTCATGAAGCCATTCACGCCAAATTGCTAATAAAACAGCTAAAATAACAGGGCCAATAAATAGACCAACTAAACCAAAACTTGCAATACCACCCAATACACCGAACATAATCAATAAAAACGGAATTTGAGTCGCACCAGAGATTACAAGTGGACGGATCACGTTGTCTGAACTACTTACAATCAACACACCCCATAAGATGACGCCAATAGCTTCCATGGTTTGACCTTGAGAGAACAACCATAGTCCAACGCCTAAGTAGGAAACAGGAGTACCAAACGGAATTAGGGCTAATAAGAACGTTGCAATGGTGAGAACCATTGGGTTAGGTACACCAGCGACGAAATAACTTAATCCAGCAAGTACAGCTTGAGCAATTGCAGTTAAACCCACGCCATACACAACGGCACGTGTGGTTTCTGAAATTGTGTCGAGATAATGATGAATACGTGGCCCGATCACCATTTCCAAGGCTTTACTCACTTGGGTTAAGATCGTGTGGCCATCACGATAAAAGAAGAAAAGACTTAAAATCGCAAAACAAAGTTTGACGATATTTTTACTAATTTCATTTAATAACACACGCCCATAACTTAAATGGCTTTGTACCCAAGCTGCAATATTCTGAATAGTACTATTAGGATCTGTGTTAATTTCGTTGAGTGTACGAGATATTTCTTTACCAATAAACGGAAGATTACGAATAAAATCGGGAACGCTTAAATGACCTGAAAAGACTTGACGCTGTAAATCAAAATAAAGGTTGCGACCTTCATGTTGTAGAATAAAAATAGCACATGTAAATGGTACGCCAACAATTAAAATGACTAAGCTAATCATAACTGTAGCATTTAAATTATTTCGGTTTTCACCAAAAAAATGCTGAATTCTTAAATAAATCGGCCAAGTCATGTAGGCAATAATGGCAGCCCAAAGTACAGGTACAATAAAGTACTTCAGGATGTTAAATCCTAAAAAGATCAGGATAAAAAACAGCCCAAACAATAAAACGCGCTGTAAAGTAGGAGCGTATGGATGCACGAACAAAATTCTCTAATTTTTAAAATAGAATAAGGTCATATTAACTGAAAAATGACCTGAGACAAATTTTAGACAGGCGTGCTCATTTCTGAATCTTGCCCCCCTAAAATAAAGAGATGGTTTTAGAACCACTCAGATTTATCTTCAATCAGTTTATTTAAAAGAAGCTGCCACTGGCTCTGAATTGCAATAAAGTTCTTTTGTGGTTTATCAAATACACTTAAACCTTGCATTGCTAAACTGCCATAAGCACTACGCTCTGCAATCCATGCAATAGGTTCATGTTCGATTTTTTCAAAAAATTGCTGAATATCTTTTGAGCTGGCGCTGTTCGGTTTAACTCGGTTTGCAAGGAGTAAAATTTGTACTTTACCTTTACGAATACGTTTAATATCCTGCAAATGCTTGAGAAAACGTCGTGTACTGTCGATATCGAAAAATGAAGGCTGAAGTGGAGTAATAATCGCATGAGCTTCGCTGACTAATTGTTCAGCATGATCACCTGAAAGTGCACCCGGCGCATCAATAATTAAATAGTCTAAATTTTTAGGCGCATCACCAATTGATTTTTCTTGACGCCAGTCGAGGCTTTGAATGACAGCTACGTTATCTGGACGTTGTTTTAACCATTGTAAGGAAGATTTCTGGTTGTCAGAATCTGCCAATGCTACTTTATATCCTTTTTGTGCCAAAGCTGTTGCCAACGTAATGGCTGTCATGGTTTTTCCGCATCCGCCCTTTTGATTTGCAATAAGTATCGTTTTCATAAATTCAGTTATATTCAGCAGCACACTTGTTCTACTTATACCTTAGCATCTTTTTATGTGAAGTAGATGACTGCCTTTGACAAAAGTTTAAGCTACTCCCTAATTTTAGATATGATTGCTCATCTATCGCGATGATGTGTATTTGTTAAGGAAAATTTATGTCCGTATGGCTGGCCATGCTTATTGGTGCTGGTATTGGTATTATTATCACGACGCTCATTTTATCAAATACCCGTAATGGCCGAATCAAGGCTGAATACGAGCAATATATTGCCGAGTTGGAGCTTGAGCATCAACAAGCCCTTGCCCAAGCACAAAAGAGAAGTGTAAATACGAGCCGCGCCGTATTAAAAGGAAAAATGGCAGAACAATTTGCGCCAGTCTTGCCGGAATTTCAGTATTTGCCAAGTGATGCCAAGTTTATGGGCGACCCGGTTGATTATATTATTTTCGATGGCTATACCGATTTTCGAGATGGAGACGGAACTGCCGATGATATTCAAATTATTTTGCTAGATGTCAAAAGTGGAGGGGCACGTTTAACAAAAGGGCAGCAAGCAATTGCTCAGGCAATTAAGGAAGGGAAAGTTCGCTTTGAAACTTTAAGAATAGATTTTGAAGATTAATAATCTATTTAATTAGGCACAAAAATAGACGAAATTGATCTGTATTGTTACTAAATTCCGATATTTTTTTCATACCTTAGAGCTACCATAAAACGAAGATCTAATGAATTTGATCTAGCAATATTTGAGGTATAAAGCGATGAAAAAACAACGTTTGATGATAGCTTTGCTGGCGACTTTAGGCATGGGTTCAGCATTTGCATCAACCTCGAGTGAATACAATATTGCCAATGGCTTGCTTCCAGTTGAAAAAGATCAATCAATTTCTGTATTACAACCATTTCAGGGAAATTTTAGGATTTTAGGTTCAAAAATTTATCACAATGATGAGCAAGCCAAATTTTCACCGATTGATTATGCGGTAAGTTGGGGTTTATTTGCTCAACCTGAAATCGCACGACATATTTCAGTGAAACAATATGACCGCTATTTAAACTGGAAAATAGCAAAACTACCTGTACCAGCTGAGCAAGCGATGCAGATGGTATCGAATATGCACATTATTCCTGCAAACCCTGAAATCGCCCAACAAATTAAGCAAGTTAAACGTGGTGATTTGGTTTATTTAAAAGGTGATCTGGTTGAAATCAAAGATAAAGATTTAGTTTGGAAGTCATCTTTGACCCCAACTGATACCGGCGATGGTGCATGTGAACTCTTCCGTGTTCAATCCATTCACTGGGTTGAAAAACAAAATATTTAAATTAAAAAAGCCTTCTTTATAAGAAGGCTTTTTATTGCATGCAGTTAAATTAATGCTGCTGTGAGGCTTTCCAGTACTTTAACTGATTTTGTGCTTGTAAATAGTCAGCAAGCTGTTTGACCTGCTCATCTTTACTTGCCTGCTTATCACTAAAGTTCTTTTCTTGGTTTTCCCAATATTGATAGAGTAAGCCCTGAATATAACGACCTTGTTCAGTTTTTAAATCGAGGTCTTTTAGCATGGTCAATGCTGAGCGCACATTATCAAGCGTACGTTTTTGTTCAAATTCTGTGGTGAGCGTACCTGCCTCATGCATTTTTTCTAGCTCAGTTTCCATTTCATCACTCATTTCAGTAAAGCGGTGATCGTAATCTTCTAGTAGTGCAATATCATGAGCGTCATCCGCAGTAGCTGGGAATTTCTTCACTGGTCTTTCATTGAGTTTTTCTAAGACCTGATCGGTAGATGAACTTGTATGAGATTGTTCAGTCTTTGCTGGCTCATCTGCTTTTTTACAAGCCGTCAATAATAGGCTAGAGCTGAGCAAAGACATTAAGATGATATGAGGCGTTTTTTTTAACATAGCTTTCAACCGAACCTATTCTCTATGATTTGACGACGTACTTTTTTGAAAATGATATGCATATGTGACATATGGAAAATCAATCTGATCTTGTGGGCCTAACCCAGTAAAATCATAAACAATTTTTTCAAACTGAGCTTTGAGCTGTAGTTGATCTTTTTCAGTCATTGCTGCAATAAAACTTGTTGAAAGTAACCGCTTACTCACCACTTGTTCGACAGTACCATGCTGCGATTGCGAAAAAGTATTTAAATTGTCAAAAGTAAATAAATCTTGCTCTTCAAAAACCTTTTTCCACCTTTCACTATGGTAACGAGGTGTATCACCTTCGAGTGGTAGTAAAAAATCCGCTAAGGCTTTTACCCAATCTGTACCTTCATCGCGCTGGTTCCAAACAAGTCCTAAATGTCCTTGAGGTTTTAATACTCGATAGATTTCGGTCAATGTTTCTATGTTGTCAAACCAATGAAAAGATTGGGCACAAATGACAGCATCAATTTGTTGGTCATTTACCGGAATATTGTGGCTAAAGGCTTGTATAGTTTTAATATCAGGATAGGCTTGCTGAAGCTGTTGTAACATCTCGCCAATTGGCTCTACCGCAATAATATTGGCATGTGTCTGTTTTAAGTAAGGTAAGAATTTGCCAGTACCCGATCCAAGATCGATAACAGTAGAATTTTCATGGATTTGGAGCCGATCTTGTAGCCAACTTACTATTTCTACGGGATAATTTGGTCTAACTTGCTGATAAAGCTCAGCAGCAGAGCTGAAGCCTTTTTGAGCGGCAGGATGTAAGGATTGTGTCATATTTTGCGCTTTTTAATCTGACTGGCATCTATAAAATAAGATACTCCGCAATCATAAATTGGCAAAACACCTATTTTGTTTCATTTTTGACGATGTATGTGGGAGTAAATTTTCTTTCGGTGTGAGCATGGATAAGCAAATTATTTTTGAAGACGAACACATTAGAGCCATTTTTTTACAAGGCGATTCTAATACATTAGTTCTCTCTTTTGGCGATTTGATTACCCGGGCGAGTGGCTTATCTATCAATGCTGAAAAGTCTCTTATAAAGTACCAATACAATGTTATTGGGGTGATGCCAAAACAAAAATCATGGTTCCCAAAGGCCAGTATGGTTGAGCTGGCAAAAGTCATTTTGCCTATTATTCAGCGTTTTAAAAATATTGTAGGTTATGGCGGCTCAATGGGCGGCTATGCAGCAATTAAATATTCGAATTTATTAAATATGAATCGAATCATTGCATTTGTGCCTCAGTATTCAATTGACCCTGAACAAGTTGAAGACCGACGCTATGCTGAGTTCTTCGATGCTGTCGCGAATAAAGACATGCAAATTCAGCCGCAAGATGTAGATGCAAGTCGTGAATACATTATTGTTTATGATCCTTACTTTTCAATTGATCGCGAACATTACTTAAAAATAAAAGAGATCTTACCAAGTTTACATACAATTCATTTGCCTTTTACAGGACATGAAGCTTTATCTGTATTGGCAAGCTCAAGCCTTTTACATGATTTTATTGAGCATGAATTTGATGAAACGTATTTCTATCAACAAGTTCGTAAAATCAAAAAACAAAGCAAGTTCTATTATCGTAATGTTCTTGCAAATGTGCTGACATACCATGACAGCATGTTATTGAAAATATTGCGTCAAAATGACTTTCAGTTAGATGAACGTTATTTAGACAATCCACTTAAGCAAGCAGTCACTCGTAGTCTTATTAAAACAAAGCAAGCTACAGAGCAAGATTTCCAGAAGCTTGGAATTAAAATTCAGTATAGGCAGCAAGCTGAAAACCATAAAAAGGGTTTGAAAAATCAATTTGAGGCAATATTGGTATTTAATTTGATTAATCTAAAGCTTGAAACCTATGCTGTAGATGTAGTGTTGGCAAACCCATCATATTTGATTCCGATTGTGGCAGAACACACTGGGGTTGTTCAGATTGAGTTAAATAATGAACTTTATTTGTTAGGGATGAATGACCGAAAAATTATTAAATTGTTTAAACAGGGTGATGCACTCACTTCGGATATAAGTCCATTTGTCATTAAACAATATTCTGATTTCTTTGCGTTAAGCTACAAGCAATTAAATTTAAATTGTGATGAACAAGGTGCTTGTGATTACGTTGAAGGTTCCGTTCAGCCATCTCAACAGTTTGTATTGACCAGTTACTAAGTTATTTCCTCGATTAAATAAAGCTCAAATCTTGAGATTTGAGCTTTATTTTTTGCTTAAAAAATATTTTTTTATCACTTTATTTGTATATAAAATTAAAAGTCATTATTTAAATAAATAGTGTGTCTAATTTTTAAATAAAGATAGAGCTAAAAGTAGGTATGGGGAATTAAGTGAAAAATTATTATGTTTTAAAAAGTATAGTTTTTTAATTTATATAAATTAAAGAAATGATGTAAGATTAATTAAAATACAATAATTATCCTAGTAATTATTAATTGTTTGTTTTTAAAATATATTTTATTTGGTTGGTAAAGGGTTGCTTAAAATAACTCCACTATTCAAAGATAATTGCATATTTATTTTTTTATCCTAAAATGATTTTTTACTAAATTGTCGTTACAGTTTTTTATATGCAATCATTAAATTATCGGAATAATGATGCATCGCAACATGGAAGTTCTGCACCTTTGAAACGAGCAATGAGTACTCGACATTTGGTGATGATCTCCCTTGGCGGTGCCATAGGTACAGGTCTTTTTCTTGGGTCTGGCGACGTAATCTCTCAAGCAGGTCCAATTGGCGCAATTATCTCTTATTTCTTGGGCGGTTTAATTGCCTATACCGTTATGCTGTGTCTCGGTGAGCTAGCGGTTCATGTCCCTGAGTCTGGCTCTTTTGGTGAATACGCACGGCGTTATATCGGTCCAGGTACAGGGTATATGATTACTTGGCTGTATTGGCTGACTTGGACTGCAACTTTGGGGACTGAGTTTACCGCTGCGGCCTTGTTGGTTCAGGAGTGGTTTCCATCTACCTCAGTGTGGGCTTGGACTCTTTTCTTTGGCGCCTTGGTTTTCTTTCTTAATGTAAGTTCAACCCGCTTATTTGCAGAGTCTGAATTTTGGTTGGCGCTTGTAAAAGTAATCACCATTATCTGTTTTATTGGTTTGGGATTGCTGGCGATTTTCGGCTTTATTCCTTATCAGGGGCATGAAACAGCACCATTGTTCAGTAATTTGACTGCTCATGGTTGGTTCCCAAATGGTCTTTTCCCAATTTTTGCCACTATGCTTATCGTTAACTTTGCATTTTCTGGCACAGAATTAATTGGGGTGGCGGCTGGCGAAGCTGAGAATCCAGCAAAAACAGTTCCTAAGGCAATTAATGCGGCTATTTGGCGCTTATTGATTTTCTTTGTTGGTACGATTGTAGTGATTAGCTCACTATTGCCATACCACCTAGCAGGTCTTAGTGCAAATGATGTGAGCAGTAGCCCATTTGTGACTGTATTTAATTACATTGGTATTCCGTATGCAGAGGATATTATCCGTTTCGTAATTATTACGGCTTTACTTTCAGCTGCTAATTCGGGTCTATTTGCTGCATCACGTATGATGTGGTCGCTTTCAGCAAAAAATCAATTACCTAAAATTTTCGCGAAACTCACGCCGTC
The DNA here is from genome assembly GCF_003940475.1 of Acinetobacter sp. FDAARGOS_559. NCBI lineage: Bacteria > Pseudomonadati > Pseudomonadota > Gammaproteobacteria > Moraxellales > Moraxellaceae > Acinetobacter > Acinetobacter sp. FDAARGOS_559. Next base: position 1,945,766 of record NZ_RKJG01000005.1, on the reverse strand, counting down.
TGGAACACCTATTATTGCCATTATTGTCACCATGTTTGGTGCTATTCCAGGATTGCTTTCAGAACAATTTGCACCAGAAACAATTTTTAAAAATTTGTTGGGCGTTGCTGCTTTTACAATGGTTGTCGTTTGGATTGCAATTTGTATTTCGCAATTTAACTTCCGTAGACAGTGGTATAAGTCAGGAAAAACAGTAAAAGATCTACGTTTCGCTGCACCACTTTTTCCTCTTACTCCAATTGTAGGCGGGCTATTCTGTATAGTTACTTGTATCAGTATGGTATTTGATCCTTCTATGCAAGTGGGCTTTATCTGCTGCATTATTTTTATCTTGCTATGCTATGTCAGCTATTTCATCTTTTATCGTAAAAAAGATATAGCTCAAAACTAAGTCTTTTGCTTACTTGGTTGTGTTGATTGAAGGCTCCTTATGGGGCCTTTTTTCATGGGCGTAACTTGAGCTTTAAAGTGAGTTTTATATATTTTTTTTGAAAATGTTTTTTTTGTTTTGATAATAAAAGCAAATATTGACACATAAATTAACCACTTGTCGGAATATTATTAATAGCTAATTATTATAAGTTTTTAAATAAGTATATGTTTATCATGGTTATTTAATAAAGAGATTGTTTAAATATTTATATATCTTTGTTTTGAATTAGAGAAACTGAATAAATATTATGAAAATTTATAGAAATTTTAAGAATTTTTTGAAATTTTTTGTTAATTAAGTTGTTGTTATTAAATGGTAATTTTTTAATCATTTTTAATTTTAATATTTTTTTAATTTCCATAAAATAAAATTATTATAGTGTAGTGTTTTTTTAGGTCTGGTTACTTTTTTATTATAAAAAATAGAGAAAATTGATTATTTTTTCTCTGCTTGTTTATTTTAAAATGTTCTAAATTAACTTGCTCTGTGCTATATTTACTTAAAGATTTTATGTCTATATGAAGGCTTGATTAACTCGCTTGAGTAGTGATGTGAAACTTGCAGTATTACTGAACAATTTTTATTTAAAAAGACTAATGGAGGGATCTATCGATTAGTCAAAAATAATTTTAGGGACTTATGGTTTTTTTGTTTCATGAACCCTAGTTCTTTTTAACTCCCAAACGGTTATGTCACCTCTTTTGTACTTATTTCCAGTCGACTTATTTGAGTTGGTTGCGGTGGAACTTTTGCTTTTATAAAGACTTTTTATAAACGGCAGATGAGGCAAAAGAATATTGTAAAAGATATCGATATATAAAAGTAAATCGTACTTTTGATATCACAAGATGGAATTTAAAAGGTCTAAAGCTTTAGAAGAGCTGAAGATTTTATAAATAAATCAAAACATTGTTATTGCAAGGTTTTGGTTGCTGAATAATAAAGACTGCAGATTTATCACATCTGAGTCTGTGTAGGTAGATAGGAAAAAAGATGTCAGATCTTTCATACGTAAACGAACATAGCGATGCATGGCAAACTTACTTGGCTCAAATTGACCGTGTAGCGCCATACTTAGAACATTTAGCTGATTATATCGATACATTAAAACGTCCTAAGCGTGCGCTTATTGTGGACGTGCCAATTGTAATGGACGACGGTTCAATCCAGCACTTTGAAGGCTACCGTGTACAACACAACTTGTCTCGTGGTCCTGGTAAAGGTGGTGTTCGTTACCATCCAAATGTTGACTTAAATGAAGTGATGGCATTGTCTGCATGGATGACAATTAAAACTGCAGTTTTGAACTTGCCATTTGGTGGTGCAAAAGGTGGTATCCGTGTTGATCCACGTAAATTATCAAATCGTGAATTAGAGCGTTTAACTCGCCGTTATACGACTGAAATTGGTCACATTATCGGACCTCAAAAAGACATTCCTGCTCCAGACGTCGGTACAAATGCCAATATCATGGGTTGGATGATGGATACTTATTCTACTAGCCAAGGTCACACAGTGACTGGTGTTGTAACTGGTAAACCAGTGCACTTAGGCGGTTCTTTAGGTCGTGTGAAAGCAACTGGTCGCGGTGTATTCGTTACTGGTCGTGAAGTTGCTGCAAAAATCAACTTACCAATTGAAGGCGCGAAAGTTGCTGTTCAAGGTTTTGGTAACGTAGGTAGTGAAGCTGCTTTCTTATTTGTTGAATCAAAAGCAAAAATCACTCACGTTCAAGACCACACTGGCACAATTTTCAATGCTGATGGTATTGATCTTGTTGCGCTACGTGATCACGTAAATGCAAACCAAGGTGTTGGTGGTTTTGCTGGTGCACAAGCAATTGCAGATGAAGATTTCTGGACTGCAGAAGTAGACATCATTATTCCTGCTGCATTAGAAGGCCAAATTACAGTTGAGCGTGCTGAAAAACTTAAAGCTAAGTTGATTTTAGAAGGCGCGAACGGCCCGACTTATCCTAAAGCTGAAGATGTATTAGTTGAGCGTGGCATTGTTGTAGTTCCTGACGTTGTATGTAACGCCGGCGGTGTAACTGTAAGTTACTTCGAATGGGTTCAAGACATGGCGAGCTATTTCTGGAGCGAAGAAGAAATCAACGAGCGTTTAGACAAGTTGATGGTTCAAGCAATGGATGACGTTTGGAATACAGCGAACAAGAATGCTTGTACTTTACGTACAGCAGCTTACATCTTGGCATGTGAGCGTATCTTAAAAGCTCGTAAAGAACGCGGTATTTTCCCAGGCTAATCTGAGGAAACTACCTTTTAGGAAAGGTGGGCCGAGCAAATATAAAGGATGTTATAGGGTTATTTGTTCGGTCCCTTGTTCTAAATGAATTAAATTAAAGACAGTAAGACAGATTAAATAAATTAAATAGATACTGAGGTAAGCATGGAACAGCCAATTTCTGTAACTCGAAGCAACTTTAATGACTGGATGGTTCCAGTATTTGCACCGGCAAATTTCATTCCGGTACGTGGTGAAGGTTCACGTATTTGGGATCAAGAAAATAAAGAATATATCGATTTTGCAGGCGGGATTGCAGTAAATGCATTAGGTCATGCGCATCCAGTGGCAGTTAATGCGTTAACAGAACAAGCAAAAAAACTTTGGCACGTCGGTAATGGTTATACTAATGAACCAGTACTACGCCTTGCTAAACAACTCACCGAAAATACATTTGCCGATAAAGTATTCTTTTGTAACTCAGGTGCAGAAGCGAATGAAGCAGCATTAAAACTGGCTCGTAAAGTTGGACTCGACAGCGGTGTTGCAGGTAAAAGTGGCATTGTGGCATTTAACAATGCTTTCCACGGTCGTACTTTATTTACCGTTTCGGCAGGTGGTCAGCCAAAATATTCACAAGACTTTGCACCACTTCCAAACGGCATTAGCCATGTTGCTTATAATGATTTAGAAGCAGCTAAAGCAGTTATTAATGAACAAACTTGTGCAGTAATTGTAGAGCCTGTACAGGGTGAAGGCGGGGTAATTCCAGCTGATATCGAATTTTTAAAAGGTTTACGTGAACTGTGTGATCAGTTTGGTGCCTTACTTATTTTTGATGAAGTACAAACTGGTGTAGGCCGTACAGGTGCTCTTTATGCCTACATGAACTACGGTGTGATTCCAGACGTATTAACCACTGCAAAAGCATTGGGCGGTGGTTTCCCGGTCGGTGCAATGTTAACAACTAATAAGTTCGCACCGCATTTTTCTGTAGGTACACATGGTACAACTTACGGTGGTAACCCGTTAGCAAGTGCAGTTGCAGGTGCAGTTTTTGAGTTTATTAATACACCAGAAGTACTTGAAGGCGTAAAACACCGTCATCAATATTTCCTTGATGCCTTAAATACTTTAAATGCTGAATATCAAGTATTTGATGAAATTCGTGGTCAAGGTTTATTGATTGGCTGTGTACTAAAAGCTGAATATGCAGGTAAAGCGAAAGACATTACCACATGGGCAGGCGAAGAAGGACTACTCGCTTTAATCGCAGGACCTAACGTGGTTCGTTTCACTCCTTCTTTAATTATTCCTGAACAAGATATTGATGAAGGGATTGCTCGTTTAAAAAGAGCTTTGGCAAAGTTGGCTAAATAAAAAAAAGGAAAGCTAGCCATGATGATTGTCCGTCATGCCGAGTTTCGAGACCTTGAAGATATTTATAAATTAGCAGGTAAGTCAGGTGTTGGCCTGACTTCCTTGCCACAAAATATGGATACGCTTTCGGCTCGAATTTCACGTACTCGCAATACTTTAAATGGCAATGTTCATAAGAGTGAGCAGGGATATTTGTTTGTTCTGGAAGATACCGAAGCTCAACGTGTTATTGGTGTAAGTGCAATTGAGGTTGCTGTAGGTTTAATTGAACCTTGGTACAACTTTCATGTGGGAACACAAGTACACGCTTCAAAAGCATTAAACGTTTATAAGTCATTACCGACTTTATTTTTAAGTAATGACAGAACAGGAAGTAGTGAGCTCTGTACATTATTTTTAGATCCGGAACGCCGTGAAAATCAAAACGGTAAATTTTTATCGAAAATCCGTTTTATGTTTATCGCAGCATTTAAGCAATATTTTGAGAAAAAATTAATTGCGGAAATGCGTGGCTACTCTGATGAAAATGGATGTTCACCTTTTTGGGATGCGATTGGGCACCATTTTTTCAATATGGATTTCTCAACTGCAGACTATTTAAGTGGTATTGGCCAAAAAGTTTTTATTGCCGAGCTGATGCCACGTTTTCCAGTCTATGTTGACCTTTTGCCAAAAGATGCGCAAGAAGTGATTGGGAAAATGCATCCACATACTTTGCCTGCTTATCATGTGCTTGAATCAGAAGGTTTACGTTATCAAGGATATGTCGATATTTTTGATGCGGGTCCAACTATTGAAGCGAATATTGATGAGTTGCGTGCAGTCAAAGAAAGTCAACTCTTAAACGTCAAAATTACCAATGAAGCAACAGTAGGTAAAACACAATACCTTGTTGCCAATGATAATTACCACGACTATCGGGCCATGTTATTGAAGCTTGATCTCGTAGATAACACTTTAAATTTAACGCATGAACAAGCTGAAAAACTCGGTGTACAAGAAGGTCACGCTGTTCGTGTGTTATCACTAAATCCTATGGAAGTATCCTGATGTCAAACTCTTTATTTATAAACGGTGTCTGGTTACAAGGCAGCGGTACAACATTTGTAAAAACAAACCCGGTTGATAACCAAACTGTATGGTCAGGCGCTGAAGCTACGGCTAGTGATGTTGAGAAAGCTTGCCAAGCTGCTCGTACAGCATTCCCAGCGTGGGCGCGTTTACCTTTTGCTGAGCGTGTGGCGATTGTAGAAAAGTTTGCAGCTTTGCTTGAAGAAAATAAAAAGCATTTAGGGGAAGTGATTAGCCAAGAAACCAGTAAACCTTTTTGGGAAACATTAACTGAAGTTCAGTCAATGATTGGCAAGGTTGCAATTTCGATTCGTGCTTATCACCAACGTACCGGTGAAAGCTCAACTGAAATGGCAGATGGTGTGGCATCTTTACGTCACCGCCCACATGGCGTACTTGCAGTTTTTGGTCCATACAACTTCCCGGGCCACTTGCCGAACGGACATATTGTTCCTGCGTTACTTGCTGGTAACACAGTTGTATTCAAACCAAGTGAATTAACGCCTTGGACTGCTGAAGAAACTGTAAAACTTTGGCAACAAGCCGGTTTGCCAAATGGTGTAATGAATTTGGTGCAAGGTGGTCGTACCACGGGTGAAGCGCTAGCTGCCTCACATGAAATTGATGGCCTCTTGTTTACTGGAAGTGCAAACACAGGTTATCACCTACACAAACAAATGGCGGGTGCTCCTGAGAAAATTCTTGCGCTTGAAATGGGCGGCAATAATGCATTGATTATCGATGAAATCGAAAATATGGATGCTGTTGTTAACCTCACTATTCAATCTGCATTTGTTTCGGCAGGGCAGCGTTGTACATGTGCGCGCCGTATCTTGGTAAAAAATGGTGCGCAAGGCGATGCATTTATTCAACGTTTTGTTGAGGTTGCTAAAAACTTAAAAGTTGGTCGTTGGAATGATGAGCAACAACCATTTATGGGCGGCGTAATTTCATCGGCTGCTGCAACAAACATGATGAATGCCCAGCAAAAGTTGCTTGAGCTGGGTGCAAAAAGCTTGTTGCCAATGACACGTCCTCAAGAAGACAGCTCATTACTTACTCCAGGCATTATTGATGTAACAGGTGTGGCGGGTATTCCAGATGAAGAATATTTCGGTCCGCTTACCACTATTCAGCGTTATGACAGTTTTGATGAAGCATTAAAAATTGCCAATGCAACTCGTTTCGGCTTGTCAGTTGGTTTGGTTTCTCCAAAACGTGAATTGTTTGATGACTTACTCATTGAAGCACGTGCCGGAATTGTGAATTGGAACAAACCATTAACAGGTGCATCGAGTGCAGCACCATTTGGTGGTGTAGGAGCTTCAGGTAATCACCGTGCAAGTGCATTTTATGCTGCTGACTACTGTGCTTGGCCAATGGCTTCACTCGAAAGTGAAAGCTTGACGTTGCCAGAAAAATTATCTCCAGGGATTGTGTTGCCTTAACACTAGGGAAAGAAAAAATGAAAGGATATGAAGTAAATTTTGATGGTTTAGTGGGACCAACACATCACTATGCGGGTTTGTCTTTTGGTAATGAAGCATCGACCAAAAACCGCAATAATTTGTCTAACCCAAAATTGGCGGCGAAACAAGGCTTATTAAAAATGAAAGCTTTGGCTGACATGGGGATGAAACAAGGTGTACTTGCTCCGCATGAGCGTCCACATGTTCCGATGTTACGCCGTTTAGGTTTTACCGGAGATGACATTAGTGTTGTGGCTCAAGCAATGCGTTATTCACCAGAGCTACTGTCATCTTTAAGCTCAGCTTCTCCAATGTGGACTGCAAATGCTGCGACAGTTTCACCTTCGGCTGATAGCCAAGATGAGCGCGTGCATTTTACTGCGGCTAACCTGAACAATAAATTTCACCGTTCAATTGAAGCTGAAACTACAAGCCAAGTTTTACAAGCGATCTTTAAAAATGAACGTCACTTTGTACACCATGAAGCTTTACCGCAAGTGGCTTTATTCGGCGATGAAGGGGCAGCAAATCACAATCGTTTAGGTGGTGATTATGCTAAACGTGGTGTTCAGGTGTTTGTTTATGGTCAACAATATTTAAATAATGGTTTACCGGGACCAAAACGTTATCCTGCACGTCAGACACGTGAAGCGAGCGAGGCCATTGCACGTTTGCACCGTTTAGATGAAGCACATACCGTTTTTGTTCAACAAAACCCGGATGTGATTGATCAGGGTGTTTTCCATAATGATGTAATTGCGGTAAGTAACCAGCAGGTTTTATTCCACCATCAACATGCATTTTTAAATCAAGATCAGGCATTTGCCGAAATTCGTCAGAAAATGGCAAGCATCGGTGAAGACTTTATTTCAATTGAAGTGCCTGAAAACCGTGTGACGGTGGATGATGCTGTTGCAACATATTTATTTAATAGTCAGATTTTGACTCGTCCAGATGGCGGAATGACCATTGTTGTGCCAGAAGAGTCTCGTCAAAATGCTGCGGTATGGAGCTATTTGAATGACATGATTCAAATGGGTACACCAATTGATGCAATTCAGGTTTATGACTTGCGTGAAAGTATGCGTAACGGTGGTGGTCCGGCTTGTTTACGTTTACGTGTAGCATTAAATGAAACTGAATTAAATGCCGTAAATCCAAAAGTTCTCATGAATGATCAATTGTTTATGACGCTTAATCAGTGGGTAGATAAACACTATCGCGATCGTTTAGCACAAGAAGATTTGGCAGATCCGCATTTACTCATGGAAAGCCGTATGGCACTTGATGAACTGACTAAAATTTTAGGTTTAGGTTCGGTTTATCCTTTCCAAAAATAATGAGGAGGTGACATGCAAGATTTTCTAGCATTAACCTTACAAGGTGAGCAACCTGCAACGCGCGAGGGAAAACAAGCAAATTTTTCTTGGCGTTGGTTAGGTGAGGGACTTCTTGAATGTACACCACATGCGCAGTACGACAAAGCTGTCGTACTGTCAGCTGGAGTACATGGAAATGAAACGGCACCAATTGAATTGCTATCTCATCTTTGCACCGATTTATTTGCCGGGCGTTTAAAGCTTGCGGTGAGATTATTGCTTGTATTGGGTAATCCCTATGCGATGCGTCAAGGCAAGCGTTATGTACATGACGATGTAAACCGTATGTTCTGTGGTGGGTATAAAAATCTGCCTGTAACTGAAGAATCTAAGCGTGCTGAGGTTTTAGAGCAAACTGTTGCCACCTTCTTTCAGGAAAGTTCGAGTCAGGCAAAACGTTATCATTATGATTTGCACACAGCAATTCGGGCTTCATTATTGCCAACATTTGCTTTATTTCCATATCAAACGCATGGCTATGATGCTGATTTAACAGCAAGTCTTGAAGCAGCTGATTTGGATGCTTTGGTTTATCATAATGCGGTAGGTAAAACGTTTACCCATTTTACGAGTGAGAATTTTAAGGCGGCGAGTGCAACTTTAGAGTTAGGCAAAGCATTGCCATTTGGACAAAATGACTTGAGTCAATTTGCTTCAATTGATGAAGTCATTCGTAACGTGGTTTCTGAGCAAGCTTTACCAGTGCGTAATAAACCAAAAATTCGTGTGTTTCAGGTATCTGACTCTTTAATAAAAAAAGATGAAGAGTTCCACCTGAATTTATCTGCTGAGGCTCCCAACTTTTCAACTTTTACTAAAGGCGAAATCATTGCGACTCAACCTTCTGGTAACTATGTAGTTGAACAAGATCAGGTCTGGATTTTATTTCCAAACCCGAATGTGAAGATTGGTTTACGTGCAGGCTTGGTTTTAACTGAAACAATCTGAATAGTTAATTTTAGACAAATAAAAAAGGGCGATGAATCGTAAGCGTCCGCTGAATCCCATACCTATTTTTTAATTCGATTTAGGTTTCCAGCAGTGCGGCAGTAACTCTTCAATCTGGGTCACTTTATGTGTCGGTAACCTTTTCAGCACATCACTTAAATAGGCATACGGATCCAGCCCATTCAGCTTTGCTGACTGGATTAAAGTCATGATGTTTGCCGCTCGCTGACCACTGCGCAGCGAACCTGCAAACAGCCAGTTCTTGCGCCCCAACGCCCAGGGACGCATCTGATTCTCTACCCAATTGTTGCATATCGGTAGATTGCCATCATCCAGATAGCGGCTTAAGGCTGGCCAACGCTTCAGAGTGTAATTGATGGCCTTGGCGGTGGGAGAACTCGATGGCACTGTCAGATGATGTTGGTTGAGCCATTCATATAGTTGTTGCATCACTGGTTGACTATGCTGTTGTCGGTATTCGCGGCGGTCTTCCGCTGTACCATCGGTCTTTTTCCTGAGTTCTGCTTCTATCGCATACAGTTTCTGAATCAGCACCAATGCCTGTTCAGCGACCTGACTTTTCCCGGTCACATGCAGTTCATGGAATTTACGACGTGCATGGGCCATGCAGCCGACCTCTATGACCTGGCCTGATTTAAAGCGTGCTTTATAACCACTGTAATCATCACAGACTAGATTGCCCTGCCAGCCTTTCAAGAACTCTGCAGCATGCTGGCCTGAACGACTATCCTGAAAGTCATAGATCACCGCCTGAACTGGATTGTACTGTGTGGTGGCATAGGCCCAGACATAACCTTTCTTCGGTTTTTTCTCATTCTCACCCATCCGCATGATGGTGACCGGTGTTTCATCTGCATGCAGCACCCGCTGTTGCAGCACCACCTCTTTTAAGGCATTGGCCAGAGGTTCCAGTTCTACACCGCAGCGACCTATCCAGTCAGATAAAGTTGATCTAGAAAGTTCGATTCCCGCCCGCTGATAGATCAGACGTTGACGGTACAGCGGCAAATGATCGGCATACTTCGATACCAGCACATGGCTGAGCAATTCAGGTGAAGCAATGCCTTTATCAATCACATAGGCGGGCATCGCTTGCTGAGTCAGAGTGTCACACTGATCACAGACCCATTTACCACGCACATGCTGTTCCTTATAGAACTGTGCCGGTCTGAAATGCAGTTTCTCACTGACATCTTCGCCGATACGACGGAGTTGGCATCCACAAGTGCATTGGGTTGATGCAGGTTCATGCTCAATACGGATGGTGTGTAGATGATCTGGCAGTGGTCGACGTTTAGGTTTATTGGTTTTGGCTTTCTGTGTCGCTGCATCGGTTTTATCTGCATTTAATCGTTCTAATTCCAGATCAACAGCAGCAATATCTTCTTCAACCGCTTCATCCCATAGGTGGATTTGTTTTGCCGTTAAGTGTTCATTCTTTTGGGCGAATTTGTGCTTTTTAAACAGCGCCAGTTCATGCTCGTATTTTGATTGAGAATAGAAAGATGTTGAACTTTGGCATCCAATTGTTGGTTTGATTGTGCTAGAGACTGATGCTGCATCGCCAACTGTCTGGTGAATTCCAGCAGTTGTTCATGGGTCAGTTGGCTTAAGTCAGGCAGCGTATTCATGACCGCAGTATGCCTGAGGTCATGAAGAGAATGAAATAGAACGTTTGGAGGATGGCAGAATGGTCGAGCTTGGTTTAGAGCATATTCACCACTTGCTGCAATCCAATTCTCTGCCAGGGCAAACCTTGGATTAATGCCTGTAACTGTTCCGGGCTGAGGGCCACGGTTTCACCTTGGTGAACTTGAGCCCAGTGAAATTTACCCTGTTCCAAACGCCGGGCACACAGCCAGATGCCCAGTCCATCATGTACCAACACTTTCATACGATGACCACGTTTATTACAGAACAGGTAGGCGCAATGCGGTTTGATGTAGCCAAAGGCTCTCACCACCTGAGCCATGACAGTATCCATTCCTGCTCGCATATCCATGGGCTGGGTAGAGAGCCAAATTTCATTGATACGGATCATGTTGCCAGTGCCTTGAGTAATTCTGCCAAGGCAGGTATTTCTGATGTCTGCCATTTTAGCTGAATATCATTATTCGTATGAGGCACGGTGATACACAACGTGATCCTCTCATCAATAGGTTGGCTGATTGCAGCAGTGTAAGGCAAAGCAATAAATGCTGGATTCACATGAGTAGGATCCTGCACGGCACCCTCATGATGGCTGAAGATCCTGATCCAACGACTGACAAGGTTGGCATTAATACTATGTTGCAGTGCGACCGAAGCGATCGAGGTATTAGGATTTTTACAGGCATTGACAATACTGAGTTTGAATTCTTTGCTGTATGTTCTGCGTTTTTTAGCAACAGGAGGTGTTGCTGAATATATATCCATGTTCATGGATTAAGTCCCCACTTGTTTTTAGGTGGGAACTAAATTAAGGCTTATAGGACCGCTTGGTAAGGCTGTGTTAGCCGGATGCTTACGATGAATCGCCCTTTTTTTATTGCTAACTTAATTAGTTAGTACCGAAAAGACCTTTAATAAAAGATTTCTTTTCGCCTTTTTGTGTAGTCGCTTGAGCGCCTGCATTTACGTTTGCATTTGCATTAATACCAGCAACATTAACACCAACGTTTACACCTGTTTGAGCGTTAACTCCATGAGTTGGTTGAGCTGTATTTAATTTTGCTTGAGCATCAGCTTTAGTGTCAGCAACGAATTCTTTTTGCTCAGCTTGATTTTGTGCTACACGAGCTTTAACAGCATCTACACGTGCTTGAGCATCGGCCTGTTTTTCAGCAGTAAATTCTTTTTGGTCAGCTTGTTTTTCTGCTACCTTAGTTTTTACAGCATCAAGATGTGCTTTTGTATCTGCTTTAGCTTCAACTGCTAGGTTTTTAGTGCCAGTTGCAGCCTTAGTCGCTAAATTTTTTGTACCTGTTGCTGCTTCGGTAGCAAAATGTTTAGTACCAGTTACAGCTTCACTTGCTACATGTTTAGTACCAGTAGCAGCTTTAGAAGAAAGTTCAGTTACTTTACCTGTTGTTTTTTTTGTAGCTTTAACGGTTGTGTCAGCAGCTACGTGACCAGCATGTTTTGCTGTGTTCCCTACAGTATGTGCAGTATTTTTGACTGTATTGGCTACGCCACTAACAAGACCACCTGGTTGTACGTTGACTTGAGCAGATGCACCTGCATTAACGCCCGCACTTTGTGCAAAAATAGAGGCAGAAGCAAGTACACTTGCAGTAACGATAGCTGTTTTCATCATTTTCATTGCGATATCCTTCAAAGAATATACCCTTTTAGTGAGGTATTTCATAAACGCAATCGCATCATAGCTAAGGAAATATGAGCTTGGGAACTCACTTCATCAAAACGTTACAACAGTGTTACATTGAGTAAACAGACTAGGGATAAATTGTGAAGATTAATAAAAATTAATAATAAAGTGAAAAAGAACATTTATTTTTTAGTTATTCTTATTAAGCTGGTCCTATTTTCATCTTACAGCTTTTTAACCTTCGTCTCCTAAATTTTTCTATCGTTGTTCATGTGATCCATGCCTATATCTCTAAATGTGATGTGTTTCTCATTATTTATTGGAGGAAACGGCATAATAATTGCTTATTATGAGAATAGAGTGCTTTTTTAGCACTTTTTTGAACCTTATTCTGCCAGAAATATAAACGTAAAGGGCAGAACTGTATTTTTGCTTATTCGAGAAAAGATATTTTAGCTTTTCTCATGTTTATACATTTTACGAAATAGAAATTTCACATGAAATGTAACTCAAGAAATGTCTCTTTATTTCGAATAATCAAAAGTAAATATAGATGTCTATAAACAAAAGAACAGAGATCTTAAATGATGAAAATTATAGCTTCCCTACTTGTAATAGTCGGCTTGATCGCCGTTGTTCTTTATTTCAAACCCACAAGCGGTGCATCTGATGTGTTCAATTCTGCTTTACATGAGACGAATTCACCGCAACCAGATACTTCATCTTCCCTTTCTAAACTTAAGGAGCCTACTCAACTTAAAAACGTATCTTTAAATTCAAACCACTCTCAGTCGGTATCAGCAGATGCCGTTCCTTTCTATGACACAAAAAGTGATCCTTCGATTCAACCGATTGATCCAGAAAAAGATCCAGCAAATGAAATAAAAGCGAAATAAGCAAATTGTTAGTTGAAAAACTACGGAGAAAAATAATGCAAATTAAAACATTGTTTCTATTAGGTTTATGTACAATTTTCAGTACAACTGCGTCCGCTCTTCCTTTGGACTCCAAAGGGGCCAAACAGCGGTTAAGTCAGGCAGCAAAACAAAAAGTATTCCAAGGTAAAATAGATTTAGATGCCTTGGTTAGTAATGATTCAAACGATTTAATTGTCGAATACAATATTCCTTTATCGAGCGTACCTTCCGGTTTAGAACGGCGAAGTTATATTGCTACAAATAAAAAGAATCTTCAGACAAGGTTTAATCGTGCCGGCGGTGTACAAGTACTTCGGGATTACAATAACCTGCCTTTGGCTTTTTATCGGATTAGTAACCGTGAGGCTTTAATAGCTTTATTAAATGATCCGAACGTTAAAGCAGTTTATCCAAACCGTATTAACCGTACTACAACTACTGAAAGTTTGCCTTTGATTAATCAACCACAAGCCAATACCAATGGTTTTACGGGGGAGGGATCTAGTGTTGCTGTGCTGGATACAGGGGTAAATTATCTACATTCAGATTTCGGATGTACCGCTGTGAATACTCCATCAAGTACTTGCCGTGTGGTTTATTCTTTTGATAGTGCACCAGATGATGGCACTTTGGATGATGATGGGCATGGCAGTAACGTTTCCGCTATTGTGTCGAAAGTCGCTACTAAAACTAAAATTATTGGTATTGATGTATTTAGAAAGGTCAGATCTCAAGGTAAGTGGGTAAGCACCGCTTATGATAGTGATATTCTCGCGGGGATTAACTGGGCTGTAAACAATGCACAAACCTATAATATTAAAGCGGTGAATTTGAGCCTTGGTGTGCCGGGAGTCAAATATACCTCTGAGTGTAGCGATAGCAGTTATGGAACAGCATTTGCCAATGCGCGAGCTGCTGGCGTGGTTCCGGTTGTAGCCTCTGGTAATGATGCCTTCCCTGACGGAATTTCATCTCCTGCTTGTGTGGCAGGGGCAGTAAGGGTAGGTGCTGTTTATGATAGTAATATTGGTGGTGTGTCATGGGGTAACCCCGTGAAATGTTCTGACCCTACTACAGCAGCAGATAAGGTAGCCTGCTTTAGTAATGGGGGAAGCCTTGTGACTTTATTGGCGCCGGGTGCAATGATTACCGCAGGTGGCTATACCATGGGTGGTACCTCTCAAGCGACACCACATGTGGCAGGCGCGATTGCTCTATTGAGAGCGAATAGTGTGAGTCCAACAGAAAGTATCGATCAAACCATTAGCCGGTTAAAAGCTACGGGTAAACCTATTACTGACTCAAGAACGGGCTTGGTTTTCCCACGGATTGATTTACTGGCGGCAACCAATGGTTTAACCGTTAACTAAATAGCATATTTATAATTTTTTATTAGGTCCAAAAAATTTAAATGGCTATGGCTCGTTGCAAAAGATAACTTCTGCAACGAGTTTTTTTATGAAAAAGCCTTAATCACACTTTGCTAAGTTATCTTTACTAAAATTACTTTGAAGTTTTTTGAAATTATTTTGAATTTCGGGATCTTGGATATTAAAAGTGGTAGAGCTTTTGGTTGTCGAATTGGTCGCTTGACTTAATATGCCAGAAGAGTCTGGATATTGCTCTGTAAATGATTGAGCTGAAATCAGGCCTTTATTATTAAAAATCCAATGTTCAGTTACTTGTCCACCACCTAAATAACCCGTAAATTCAATCATACAAGCTTGCTTATCGTGTTTAATGAGCTTGGCTACATTGCCTGTGGTGGTTGGATAAGCTTCGATATTGGTATCTTGTTCTAAAACTTGTGCCTGAGGATAAGAAGAAAGAGGTGCGGTAGTTGCACATGCAGTTAATGCTAAGCAGCACAGGGTAGAAAAGAGAAGTTTTTGACTGTTCATAAGGCAGGTTCCTAGCTCTTTGTAGTGGATGTATGTCTTTTTTAAAGTGTGTTTCTTTGGAAGCGCGAAATGATCGCGCTACTCTGATTTAATTTTAATTGGCAGTCGTACTAGATTTACTTAGCTCACCTTGTTCGATTGGAATATTTTCACCGTTTCTACTGCTGGTGATATTTTGCTTCGCTTGTTCTATTTTCTGTTCAGTAAATACTTTGGCTGTATCTGCTTTTTGTTGAACAACTTCTGCTTTTTCGGCGGTAAATTCTTTCGTATCTTTCCATTTTTCACTAATTTTATTTGAAGTTTTTTCAGAAGCGCCTTGAATAGAATCTCCTAAATTTTGAATGCCTTTTCCTGTTTTGTATAACAGTACGCGGCCTAAGCTTGGATTATCACCATAAGGCATTGTCTTAGAAGTTGTTTCATTCACTTGTTGAGGTTGAAGTGTTTCAGCAAAGAGAGATGATGAAACCAAGATAGAGCTTGTAATACATAAAATTTTTATGGCTTTCATTTTGGATTAATCTCCCCAATGACTATCAAAATATGGATAGCTGATCTTACTGTTAAAAATAAATCTTGTGCAGACATGAGATAAAACCCATACGATTTGATTACGAGAAATCATCATTTAATAGCGCTAAACCAATCATTGCAATGATTCATAAACTAAATTCAGTCTTAATCAATTCTATAAACATGTCTCTCGCTTTATGGTTGCTCACATTTTTATGCCAGAAAAAGTGATTTTGCATAAAAGCAAGATATTCAAATTTATAACTTTGGATATGGGCCAAATTTTTATATTGCTCATAAATACTCTTAGGCACTAACGCCACGCCAGAACCCGCACTTACACACCCAATAATAGTGGCGTAACTGGTAATACTGGTGATAGGGAGAGAGATATTCTTCAGTTTAAGCCATTCTTCAAGAGCTGCACGGTAAGGACAGCCTTCAGTCCACATAAAAATTTCTTTGCCAATCAAATCTTCTTGGCAATGAATTTCTCCCAAAGAATGAGATGCGATTAAGACCATGTCTTCTTGATAAATACTCAGTTTATTTAACATAGGAAACTCAATATTGCCTGCAACAATTGCACCATCAAGTTTGTGCTGAGAAATATCGACTAGTAACTGTTTCCATGTGCCAGTAATAATTTGAATAGAAACCTCTGGATAGCGCTGATGATATTTCGCAAGTAAATTGGGGAGGCGAGTGGTAGCAGAAGATTCAATAGCCCCAATTTTGAGCGGGCCAGAGGGCGGTGCATCTGGATGAATACTTCGTTTCGCTTCATCGCATAGCGCTAAAATTTTATGGCAATAATCGAGAAAGATTTCTCCTGATGGGGTGAGTTTTAAGCTTTTTCCTTCACGATAAAACAGCGGTGCGCCTAGTCCTTCTTCAAGTTGCTTAATGCGTGTAGTGATATTGGAGGGTACGCAATGTAGTTGTAGTGATGCTTTAGCCATGGTTCCGCATTCAACCACGGTTTGAAACATTTTTAACTGGGTAATATCCATATTTAATCATTCACTTTTAATGAATATTTGACTCAATATAAGTAATTTTATTCAACTATCTATGCGCATATGATGAAAGAGTTCCATTTCATTAGTGCAGATTTAACATGGCAATTTCTCTTGCTGCCGAAACCCAGCCTCCAGCATTTAAGCTCTACTTATGTATTGCTGTAACCGTTTTTTGTTGGGGCTATTCGCCTATTGGTGTACATAGTGCTTTGCATTCATATACACCGCAGCATATAGCCTTGCTTCGCTTTTTAATTGCTTCATTTTTTTTTATTACTTCTGGTCATAAAAAAAGGAATTCAGCCTTTAAAGTGGAAAGATGTTCCTGCGCTTGCTGTATTAGGGTTTTTCTCTGTAACGCTGCATCATTTGCTGATAAATACGGGGCAGCAATATGTAACTGCTGTCGCATCTAGTATTTTGAGCCAATCTATTCCGCTATTTACCTTTATTATTTCGGTTTTGCTTTTTAAAGAACAAATCAGTTTTAAAAAGTGGTTGTGTATTTTGCTAGGGCTTTGTGGCGCCGTGTTAGTGGTCAGCGGAGATCATGGTTTTGGTATGCCGAGCCCTTATAGTTTGTTGATTGTTTTAGCTGCAATTGCATGGGGGCTTTATTTTAATTTATATAAAAAATTTGCCTTAAATTATGATGCCTTGAGCATGATGTGCTACATCATTTGGTTCGGGACCCTTCCTTTACTATTTTATAGTGCTCATTTACCTAGTGAAATTTTACATGCCACTTGGCAAGCCAATATGTCGGTTGTCTTATTGGGTATTTTTCCAAGTGCGATGGCTTATGTACTTTGGGGCTATGTACTTAAAAATATGCCGTTAACGATTGCATCGAATTTTTTGTATTGTTCGCCCATTGTCGCCATGAGTTTGGCGGTGATTTTCTTAAATGAGAAACCATCAATGATGGTGCTGCTGGGAGGAGTAATTATTGTGGGAAGTTTAGTGTGGATGAATTGGGGGAATCGGCGTACTATTGAATAAGCTATGTCATGCGCTACTTGCTTTAAGAGAATGAGATGATTGTTGTTACCCTCACCTATAAAAAACCATTGACCGAAGTTGACGCTGTACTCAAAGAACATATTGCATTTTTAGATCATTACTATGAGCAAAAGAAATTTTTAGCGTCGGGACGCCGGGAAAATAGAGTAGGTGGGGTAATTTTAGTTCTAAGCTCTTCGCTTCAAGAGGCTGAAGAGATTATGAAAAATGATCCGTTTTATATTCATGATGTGGCCGATTATGATTTTATGTGGTTTGAGCCATCGAAAAGTTTAGAAGAGATTAAAGAATTTGTTTAACTCAAAAAATAAAGGGATCTAGAAAAGATCCCTATAAGTAAACTTTAACTTTTAACCAAAAAACGTAAGAAATTGTCTGAGGTCATTTAACTCTGGTATATCTTTAGAGAAATCAAATTTTTCGGGGTAAAGCGATAAAAATGTATCCCATTGCACATTTTGCTTTGCTTGCTTTCTTTCCTTATGAGATAAGCAATCCATTCTTTTATAAAAATCCATCCATAATTTTCTTAAATCCTTATCCCTCACAATAATTCCTTTAGAGGCAAGACATTGTTTCCAGCCAGTTTCTAGACAATTTGCATGGTGAGAGTTACTAGTATCTGCTATTTCTTTCAAAAGATGTTCGAGTTCCCCTTGACCATTTAAACCACTAAAACAATAAGCTAATTTAAATTCAATATCTTGTTCAGGAATTTCATAAAGCTTAAATTCACTTACTTTTTCTATATCAATAGTTAATTCAAATGCTTCAGAGCAAAGTTCATTTAAAAATTTTATCCTCTCTTCTACTGATGAATCATCTAAATCAATAATGATTCCAATTTTTGTGATTTCTTGTGCTCTTATCAATTCTGAACGAATGTCTTTCAATTTAGTGATTAATTTAGTCCGTTCTAAACCTGCGAGTTCAATCCAGTCTAAACCATCTGTAAAAGTTTCTACATCAGTATTTGATGTACAGAAATTTTTTAAAACATGAGCATATATAGCCTGATCATTAAAACTTTCTACAATAATCTTATGGTTCATAATTGTTACTCACCACGAAAATTTTTTGAATGATTTATTTTATATTCAAGAACTTCAGGTTCAATTATATTACTAATTATTCTATTTTTACGTGTTCTCACAAGTTCTAAATAGCGAAGTTTCGTACCTTCATTTTCTAATGAATATTCATTAAAGCTCTTAATGAATTCAGCACTATGTGTAGTCATAAAGATTTGGATATTTCTTTTAAATGCTAAATTACAAATATGTCTAATAAAGTTAAGTTGTTTAGAGTGATGAATACCATTTTCAACCTCATCAATTAATAGGTATCCCCCTTCATCTACACTAAATAAAGTTAAGATCATATAAAGCGTTGATGTAATAGCATCACCAAAAAGACTAATAGGTAAATATGATACTCGGTCACGGGATAATAAAACTTTATTTTCTACTACTCTAATATCGATAATCGAGTCATCAATAATTTGAATAGTTTCCATTATTTCATTTAAATGTCCCTTATCAACTGAAATATCCAAAAGTTTCGAAAGTTGATTGGGTGTAATTACTTGTTTAGCTGGGCGATATGCTACTTCATTAAATAGATATGTTGGTGTTTCCAACATTGTTAATCTACCTGAATCAGTAAAACTAAAACTTCCCATAAATGAGTTGTTAAGCTCATCATCTGTAATATATAAATCTAATGAATGAATAATATTTTGTTTTTGGGTGAAAAGTTCGAAATCTTTTATAGCCCTTTCTAAACTCTCTTCTTTTGAATTTTTTAATTTTTCATAAAAAGCAACATTATTGAATTGATCATTTTCAGATTTTTTTATTGCTAAACAATATTCATAATTATATCTATCACTTAATGTCTTCAACTTAATCGGTTCTAATTTGTTTGCATTAAAAAATAGATAATCCCAAGTCTTATCAAATGTATTCTTTTTTGTTACGAGTTCATTTCTGTATTTGTTTAATAAAGTTATGGTTTCAAGTTGAGGTGATAATAAAAGTAAAATAGCCTCAAGAAGGGCTGATTTTCCAGAGTTGTTTAAACCGCCAATTAGATTTACGTGCGAGAATTCTTTAAATGTACTTTGGTGAAAACATCTAAAATTTTCAATTGAAATATACTTTATCATAATCTTCTATCAAAAATGGATGCTATACAGCTACTTTAGCATAGCATCCTTGATGAATTTAACCCTGTAACACACTCACATCAGCCACAGCAGTAAACAAATTACGTAACTGAGCCAATAAACGTAAACGGTTTGCTTTCAGGTCAGCATCATCTGCCATTACCATTACACCATCAAAGAATGCATCAATCGGCGCGCGAAGTGCTGCAAGCTTAGAAAGAGCAGCTGTGTAATCTTTTGCTGCAAGTAATGGTTCAACTACAGGTGTAACTGCTTGAAGCTCAGCAAATAATGCTTTTTCAGCATCTTCAACCAAGTTTGCTTCAACTACAGAACCTTCTGGTGCTGCTTCTTTTGCAAGAATATTAGCAACACGTTTATTTGCAGCAGCAAGTGCAGCAGCTTCAGGTAATGTACGGAAGTGGTTAACAGCATTTACGCGCTTGTCAAAATCAAGTGGAGATTTTGGTGCAAGAGCTTGAACTGCTTGAAGGACGTCAACAGCAACGCCTTGGTCTTCATACTTAGCACGGTAACGACCTTCCAAGAATGCAACTGCGTCAGCACGAGTTTTGTCATGGTCTTTAACGATATCGCCATAACCTTGAAGCGCAAGATTTACTAACTCTTCAATTGTTACGTCTAATTCATTTTCAATGATTAAACGTAAGATACCAATTGCTGAACGACGAAGAGCAAACGGGTCTTTAGAACCTGTAGGCGCTTGTCCAATACCAAAAATACCAACCAGCGTATCTAAACGGTCAGCAAGGGCAATAGTTGTACCTGTTTTGGTTTTAGGTAAAATATCACCTGCAAATTTTGGTAAGTATTGTTCACCTAAAGCTTCTGAAACTTCAGTGTTTTCACCTTCAATACGTGCGTAGTAAGTACCCGCAATACCTTGAAGCTCTGGGAACTCACCTACAAGTTCAGAAGTTAAGTCACATTTAGCAAGTAATGCTGCTTTTTCAGCATCAGCTGGGTTTGCACCAGTGATTGAAGATAATGCAACTGCAAGTTTTGCAATACGTGTTGATTTGTCCCAAAGCGTACCAAGCTGAGCTTGGAATACCATGTTTGCTAATTTTTCTTTACGAGATGCAAGCGGTTGCTTTTGATCTTGTAAGAAGAAGAACTCAGCATCAGATAAACGAGGACGAACAACTTTTTCGTTACCTTCAATAATTTGAGTCGGATCTTTAGACTCAATATTTGAAACAGTAATGAAGTAAGGCTGCAATTTACCTTCCGCATTGATCAAACAGAAATATTTCTGGTTGTCTTGCATTGTCGTAATAAGAGCTTCTTGAGGAACAGCTAAGTAGCGTTCTTCAAAAGTTGCACGTAAAGCTACAGGCCATTCAACCAGGCTTGTTACTTCATCAAGTAAGTCAGTTGGAACAATCGCAGTTGCATTCACTTCATCAGCTAACTTTTTCACTTGTTCTTGAATGGTTGCCTGACGCTTTTCAAAGTTCGCTACAACATATGCTTTTTCTAACGCAGCTAAATAGTCATTTGCATGTGCTAAGGTCACAGCTTCAGGTGCATGGAAACGGTGACCATAAGTCACATTACCAGCTTTGTGATCTTGAATAGTCGCCTCAATAACTTGGTCATCTTTGAGTAAGACAACCCATTTCACTGGACGTACAAATTCGGTACGGCTTGCAGCAGAACGCATGCGCTTAGCAATTGGTAAATTGTCTAACGCAGTTTGTAAAATCTGTGGAAGTAAAGCATCAAGGCTTTGACCTTTCACATCTTTTAAATAGCAAACTTTTTCAACTTTACCTGCTTGGAATGTAGAAAGTTGCTCAACAGTAATGCCTTGACCACGCATAAAGCCTTCAAGTGCTTTAGTCGGTTTGCCTTCTGCATCGTAAGCTGCTTGAACTGCAGGGCCGTCAAAACGTTTTTGCGTATCCGCTTGCGCAGCATCTACATCTACAATTTTAAGTGCTAAACGACGTGGAGCGGCATAAGCTTCAACAGATGCGAAGTTTAAACCTGCTTCATTTAAGCCTTTTACAGTTTCTGCTTGTAGTGCATCACGTAATGTTTTTAAGCTTTTTGGTGGAAGCTCTTCACAGCCAAGTTCGAATAAAACAGTATGTTTGCTCATTAGTTTTTCTCCGCCTTTGCTGCTTCACTTTCAGCTTGTGCTTTTAGCTGTGCCAATACTTCATCACGTAAGTGTGGTTCTGCCATTGGGAAGCCAAGCTCTGCACGTGCTTGTACATAACTTTGTGCAATAGCGCGCGCCAAAGTACGTACACGTAAAATATAACGTTGACGCTCAGTTACAGAAATTGCGCCACGTGCATCAAGCAAGTTAAAGGTATGAGACGCTTTAACGACTTGCTCATAAGCTGGAAGTGGAAGTTTAGCTTCCATTAAACGGTTAGCTTCTGACTCGTAGAAATCAAATAGTTCAAATAGTTTATCAACTGGAGCGTATTCAAAGTTATAAGTCGATTGCTCAACTTCATTTTGATGGAATACGTCGCCGTAAGTCACAGTACCAAATTGGCCTTTGGTCCAAACAAGGTCATAAACCGAGTCAACGCCCTGTAGGTACATCGCAAGACGTTCTAAACCGTAAGTGATTTCGCCTGTTACTGGGTAACATTCAACACCACCAACTTGTTGGAAGTAAGTGAACTGAGTTACTTCCATACCGTTAAGCCAAACTTCCCACCCTAAGCCCCAAGCACCAAGAGTTGGAGATTCCCAGTTGTCTTCTACGAAACGGATGTCGTGAGTAAGCGTGTCAATCCCGATTGCTTTTAAAGAATCGAGATAAAGCTGTTGGATGTTGTCTGGGTTTGGCTTAAGTACTACTTGGAACTGATAGTAGTGTTGCAAACGGTTCGGGTTTTCACCGTAGCGGCCATCTTTTGGACGACGTGAAGGTTGAACGTATGCCGCGTTCCAAGTCTCTGGCCCTAAAGCACGTAAGAATGTTGCGGTGTGGAATGTTCCAGCGCCCATTTCCATGTCGTAAGGTTGTAATACGACGCAGCCTTGTTCGGCCCAATAGTTTTGTAGGGCAAGAATTAAGCCCTGAAATGTATCAATGTGCGAGATGGCGCGACTCATGTAGCATCCACGAATTTATGAGAAAAATTGCCCCTAAGTATAAGGATTTTGTGGGGGAGTGGCAAAGGCTTAATCAAGGGAATACATGATTCGGTCATTTGTTTTTCTGGCTTAGCCACTTTAAGCCTAACCAATAGCAAAAGCCTGTAAATAAGATCATCAGATAGAAACTGTAGATCTTATAAATATGCCACCAAGGGGAAGGGAATGATCCGACAAAAATCAAACGTGTAATAGGGCCAATCAAAATCCAGATCGCAGTTGCGCTGATGAAAATACTCATCAGATTTAAACGATTTTTACGGGCGAGAAAATAGGAAATGATATATGCAAAAGGAATAACCAGAAGGCCATAAAAAAGTAAATAAAATAAGAAGTGGGCTAGAAAAATAACTCCAATCGAATAAAGGTTGAACTCAGCATTTAATATTATTACCCCTAAGGCAGATAAACTCAGCAATGGGATGGGTGCAAGCGCAAGTGCGTGAATAATCATTTTTTTGTTATATTGAAGCATATTAAAAATTATAGAACTGAGAAGAAGTTATGTTGAAATTTTGCTGCAAACTTATTGTTTTATCCAGTCTTTTCTGTAGTCCATGGCTTTACGCGCAAACAGAAACTGATGAGCAAGATGAATACAACCAATGTGTAGACCAGACCATTAAAGAAATGAAGCTTGAAAGTATTAACAACATGGTTGTGCATAGCTGTTCTGAACAAGCTAAAAAGACTTATGAAGAAAAAATTGTTGCTCTAATTGATCAAATTCGTACACAAAGCGAAGAATACAAACAACCAGAGCGTTACCAAGATATTCTAAAATCTCAACGACTTTGGAAAGCTTATGTAGATCAGGAATGTAATAATGCAGGTTCATACATTGGTTCACCGATGTATTCATATTGCCCAATGCAAGAGTATGAAAAGCGTGTAAAGCAGCTTGAAGAATACGTTAATTAAGACGAATTATTTTAAACGTCATCTCATGACGCCGAGCGTATTTCACTGGATTAAATTTAAGAATGCGAAATGATATTTTTTAAACGATGTCATAAATGAGTCGTTTGATATGTCTGATCGCATTCGGGAAAAACTACAAATTCTTGCTGATGCTGCTAAATATGATGTGTCTTGTTCATCAAGTGGCAGTGATCGTAAAAACAAAAATAAAGGTCTGGGGGATGCCAGTCATTCGGGTATTTGCCATAGCTATACCGAAGATGGCCGCTGTGTATCTCTCTTAAAAATTCTATTTAGCAATGTTTGTATTTTTGACTGCGCCTATTGCGTTTCACGCCGTTCTAATGACGTCCAGCGTGCGGCATTTACGGTGCAAGAGGTTGTAGACTTAACCATTAATTTTTATCGCCGTAATTATATTGAAGGTTTATTTTTAAGCTCAGGCATTTTTAAATCGGCCGATCACACGATGGAGCGCATGCTTCAAGTCGTGAAAAAGTTGCGTCTTGAAGAAAACTTTAATGGCTATATTCATCTAAAAACTATTCCGGGAGCATCGCCTGAACTGATTCATGAAGCAGGTTTATATGCTGACCGGATGAGTATTAATTTAGAGATGCCGACCGAAATTGGGTTAAAAACTTTTGCGCCAGAAAAATCACATCAGGAAGTGCAAAAAGATTTAGGTTTGGTCCGTGATAGACTTATTCAGCTTAAAGATGAGCGACAAATCATTAAGCATGTACCGAAATATGTGCCGGCAGGGCAGACCACACAAATGGTAGTGGGGGCCCATCAAGAGTCAGACCAAGATGTCTTGTTTATGGCAGACAAGCATTACAAAGAATTTAAACTCAAGCGCGTCTATTTTTCGGGTTATATCCCAATTAATACCGAAAATAATTACTTGCCCGCAGTTGGTTCTGCGCCGCCGTTGCTTCGTGAAAACCGTCTCTATCAAAGTGACTGGCTGATGCGTTTTTACGGTTTTGAAGTCAATGAAATTGTTAATGAAAAACACCCAAATTTGGATCTTGATGTAGACCCAAAATTAAGCTGGGCCTTAAGGCATCCAGAACAGTTTCCGGTAGATTTAAACCGTGCAGATTATCAAATGATTTTGCGTGTACCGGGCATTGGGGTGAAATCGGCCAAGAAAATTGTGCAAGCACGCCGTTTTGGAAAAATCCATATCGATTTACTTAAAAAACTCGGTGTGGCCTATCAACGTGCAAAATTCTTTATTCGCTGTGAAGATAGTCCAAAATTCCAAAAAGAATTGTCTTCAAGTTTTATTCGGCAGCAGATTTTAACGCAAGGCTCATCAAAATATGTACAGCAGCTCTCGCCACAATTAAGTCTTGGGTTTTAGCCATGTTTAATGAGGAGGTTGCTTACTATTTTGATGGTTCAATGGTTGGGCTGCTGAGCTGTGTGTTTCGTGCATTTCAATTTAAAGAATTACAAGTCAGACTCTGTTTAAGTGATACGGCTCAACATGGCTTATTTGCTGATAAAATTGAGGTTTCAAATAACGAGCAACATGCCGAGCGTGTTTGGTCTGCCCTGAAAAAAAAGCTTTCATCTTCTTCATTAAAACAATTCTATTTTGCCTCTTTATCTGAATCTTTAGATGCCTATCAGCATTTATTTAATTATTGTATTTATGTGTTTAGTAGTCATTCTTCTGTAGAAAAAGATTATTCAAATCCAAGTGTCTTAGCGATTGCACAGTGGACGAAAAAGGTCGGACGAGAGAAGCATCGAATGGAGGCTTTTATTCGGTTTAAGAAAACCAAAGATGAGCTTTTTTTAAGTCTGGTTCGTCCTGATTTTAATGTTTTACCACTCATTCAGCCGCATTTTAAACGGCGTTATCAAGATCAGCGTTGGCTGATTTATGATGAGCAACGTAAATTCGGACTGTATTATGATTTACGGGAAATACATGAAGTTTCACTCGAAGCCTCAGACGTTGACCGTAATTTAAAAAATGGAATGAGTCAAAGCTTTCAGCTTGAGCTTAATGAGCAGGAAGTTTTATATGACCAGCTTTGGAAGGATTATTTTAAAAGCGTTAATATTACGGAACGCCAAAATATTAAGCTTCATGTGCAATATTTGCCTAAACGTTACTGGCGCTATTTAAATGAAAAATTAATTGAATATTAAAACATTAAAATAGTAACAGCACGTTCAACAGGTTTTCTGATAATTGAAAGATATAATTTAAATGCACTTTATGTGGCTTTGGGCGTATACTTTTGCCCGTTATAAATAACGGCATATCCCCTAAGGTGTACTGTGAGTGTTATACAGCCAGAATGGTTACAGATTTTAAAACCGAATTTTAAGGTTTTACCCCTAAAAGAACGGTTGCTTTGTGGCGTTGGAGCGCTATGTGGTTTAGCAATTTCCTCGTTAATTAGCTGGTATGTTTTAGGCGGAATTAATGCTTGGTACATTGCACCAATGGGGGCCTCATCTGTTCTTTTATTTGCTGTACCTACCAGTCCATTGGCTCAGCCTTGGAATGTTATTGTCGGTAATACATTAGCCGGAATTATTGGGGTCGCCTGTGCACAGTGGATTCCGGATTTAACCACGGCTTTTAGCGTGGCTGTGGGTTTTGCCATATTTTTGATGATGACTACCGACTCCTTGCATCCGCCTAGTGGAGCAGTTGCGATTACGGCTGTGTTGGGCGGCGCTGCCATTCATAAATTAGGCTTTTATTTCGTTTTTTATCCGGTTCTGCTCAACTCATTACTTCTACTCGGTTTTGCTGTATTTTTTAATCGATTGATTGGGCGACATTATCCGGTTACTGCACATTTAAATGAGCGAAGCAAAGATCCAACTCCCACTCAAAAAGTATCAATTCAGCCAAAAGATATTGAGTATGCATTAGAACATCATACTGAATTGTTAGATATCAGCCAGTACGACTTAGAAAAAATCATTTTAGAAGCGCAAGAACATGCCAATGAACGCATGGTGAACCAATATACCTGTCAGGATATTATGAGCCGAGATGTGATTAAATTGCATGAAAATGATGATATTCATCAGGCATTAGATAAATTTAAACAAGAAAATCTCATGAGTTTGCCTGTAGTTAATGCAGACAACCATTTAGTGGGTACTTTGGCGTTATATGAAGTTGTGGAATGGTTTAAAGGGGCAACAGACCCAAGAAACTCATGGCAGCATTACGTAAGACAAATTATGAGTCGTCGAGTAGTTACTGTACTGCCAACTCAGCCGATTCAAGACCTTGTACCTTACTTTGTTGAGAAGTCTTTTAACTATATTCCGGTGGTTGAGGAACGAAAACTGATTGGTATCATTAGCCGTGCAGATATGATTGCGGCTTTACAACAGCAGTTAAATCGTAAATTGTAATTTTAAACATAAAAAAAGCTACGGTTGATTAGGGGATGCAACCGTAGCGACCAAAATAAACTAAGTTATTTAATGTATTTGTTCTTCTCGTACAGTGCGAACAGGTTGTTGATAACCTTGCACTTGTTCTGGCTGTTTTTTAGGAATAACCAACCATAAAACTAAGTACACTAAAATCCCTGGAAAAGCCGCGCTCATTATCGAAACTAACACGAAAATAATGCGTAATAAATTTGCATTCCAACCAAATCGTTCAGCAATACCGCCCATTACACCGGCGATCATGCTTTGTCGGTTCGAGCGATATAAACCAGAA
Organism: Acinetobacter sp. FDAARGOS_559; assembly: GCF_003940475.1. Classification (NCBI taxonomy): domain Bacteria; kingdom Pseudomonadati; phylum Pseudomonadota; class Gammaproteobacteria; order Moraxellales; family Moraxellaceae; genus Acinetobacter; species Acinetobacter sp. FDAARGOS_559. The sequence goes on along the minus strand of NZ_RKJG01000005.1, from coordinate 1,918,179 downwards.
TTGGCCATCTAAGTCTCCTCAAATATATAAGTTACAAGGAATCATTTATTCACTTGGTTAATAAGAATATGGAGCCAATCCGAATGAATTAAAGGTTCACAAAACTAAAAATGGTTAAAATATGTAAATGGTTTAAATCAATGAAAGCAACATCTACTAAAATGCACTGTTTCGGGGCTGAAAGTGTTTGTAGCAGCGATGATATCGTTCCTGAACAATAAGGTTGAACTGTAGCATTGCTGTTGTATGTGAATGATGTATATGTCTTTGAAGTGGTCTGGTCTTTTAATAAAACATTTGGGTGTGGCAGCCATCTTGTGTATGGGGTTAAGTGCCTGCGATGTAAATCATGCCGACTCTAAAGATCACTCCGCGGTAGCAACGACTTCTAGACATGAAGATAGTTTGATTAAAAGCACTACGAAGGTTAAAACTTTAGATGATGCAGCGGGACGAACTTTCTTGCCTGAGGGCGTTCCAGATCAAACCTCAAAACTATCCGAAGCAGACCAACAATATGCAGGCCGTTATCATACTCGTATTTCATGTGAAGATAATTTTGCCGATTGTGAAACAGGCGAGGCAGAATATATTTTAAATTTATTACCTGATGGAACTGCGTATTGGAATGTTGTTCATTTTGGTCGTGTTGGTAGTAAAGATGGCTCAAAAAGTGCGGTCATCAATCAATTATGTCCTTCCTTGAAATGGAAGGTCGAACCTGCCGCTCATGAGTTAACGATTCAATGTCCTTTATCAGATGTTAACTTCTATTTTGATATTGATGCAAAACAAAGATTAGTCGTAAATTTAGAAAAATTATTTTATAGCGATTTTGGTAAAAACCGTGAGTTTTTGGAACAAAATTATTTTGTTCCTACAAAAGCTTATGTACTTGATAAAGAGTAAAGCCAATTTTAGCAAAATAAAAAAGAGCGCAATATCAATTGCGCTCTTTTGATTTTAGAGTCTATACATCATTAGTAGTCGAAACTGAAGTGTTCCGCTGGTAATGAAGTCAGCGTACGAGAAGTCGTTACCATTGATTCTGCATGACCTTGAGCACGTGGTAATAAACGGTCAAAGTAGAAATCTGCAACTTTAATTTTTGCTTTATAGAACTCAGGAGTTTCTTGGCCATTACCTGCTTCTAATTTTTCAGAAGCGACAACTGCTTGTTGTGCCCAGAAATAAGCCATCATCACATAGCCTGAGAACATCAAGAAATCTACAGAAGCAGAAGATACGATGTCACGATCTTTACGTGCAGCAAGCATGATACGAACAGTTAAAGTGTTCCACTGAGCACAAAGCTTTGTTAAGTCCCAAGCAAAACGACGTAAGTATTTATTACGAGCATGTGCAGCACAGAACTTTAAGATCTCAGCAGTGTATTCACGAACTACTTTACCTTTTGAGCTTAACAACACTTTACGACCAATCAAATCAAGTGCTTGAACACCAGTTGTTCCTTCATACAAAGTAGAAATACGGGCATCACGTACGATTTGCTCCATACCCCATTCTTTAATGTAACCATGGCCGCCGTACACTTGCATACCGTGGTTAGCAGCTTCTAGGCCAAGCTCGGTCAAGAAACCTTTTAAGATTGGTGTATAGAAACCAAGTTTATCATCATAATCTTCAAATGCAGCTTGGTCACCGCGTGTCAAAGCATCTGTCATTTTGTCAGCAAGCTGTGCTGCGTAGTAGATCATTGAACGACCACCTTCAGCGATTGCTTTTTGAGTTAACAACATGCGGCGTACGTCAGCATGGTGAATGATTGCATCAGCAACTTTATCTGGATCTTTTTTACCTGAAAGGGCACGCATAGATATACGTTCTTTGGCATATGGTAGAGCGCCTTGGAAAGATAACTCTGCATGGGCAATACCTTGAACCGCAGTACCAATACGCGCTGTGTTCATAAAGGTAAACATGGCATGTAAGCCTTTGTTTACTTCACCAATGAGGTAACCTGTTGCATTATCAAAGTTCAATACAGCAGTTGCAGAAGCGCGGATACCCATTTTGTGTTCGATTGAACCACAGCTTACAGTATTACGTTCACCTACGCCGCCATCCGCAGTTGGGATAAATTTAGGGACGATAAATAATGAAATACCACGAGTACCTGCTGGTGCATCTGGAAGACGTGCAAGCACAATATGAATAATGTTTTCTGTTAAATCATGCTCACCGGCAGAAATAAAGATTTTTGTACCAGAAATCTTATAAGTGCCGTCAGCTTGTGGTTCAGCTTTGGTTTTTACCTGACCTAAGTCTGTACCACATTGAGGTTCGGTTAAGCACATTGTGCCGCTCCATGTACCTTCAACAAGTTTCGGCATATACGTTTGTTTTTGCTCATCTGTACCGAATTGCAAAATAGTATTCATACAGCCTGAGCTTAAACCTGGATACATGGTAAATGACCAGTTCGCAGTACCCATCATCTCTGATTTAATCAGGTTTAAAGACATTGGTAGGCCTTGACCACCAAATTCTTCCGGATAAGAAAGACCTTGCCAGCCACCCATTACAAACTGGTCATAAGCTTCTTTAAAACCTTTTGGCGTTTTAACTTCGCCGTTGTCAAAATGGCAACCTTCTTCATCGCCAGATTGGTTAAGTGGAGACAGTACATTTTCACAATAATCTGCTGCACCTTCAAGAATCATATCTACTGTATCAGGATCTGCACTTTCACCATTTGATAAAGTTTTGTAGTGAGCAGGATAGTCTAGTACTTCATTCATTAAGAAGCGGATATCGTGTAGCGGAGCTTTATATGCTGGCATGGCTTTAATCCTAATTTTGAATCATTGTGGGATTATCTGAATCGATGATTTGATTATTCACTCGCATGATAAAAATACAATGTTAATCGCACCCGAAAGGAATGTCAGAAAAGCGAATTTTGTCGAAAATAAATACACCTGAAATTATAATTTCTGCTAAAGTCGGGACTTATACTTTTATGTGAAAAAACAACTAATTTTTTTATTTTTAGCAAGTTTTGTTAAAAAGATAAAGCGATAAGGTTTTAAAAAAGGTTATGCATTTAAAATATCTCAGTTTATGTTTATTTAGTTTGGGCTTGACGGCATGTGCACAACACGGCGTGCGTTCACAGGTGGCATCTGCGAGTTTAGAGCAAAAAGCCATTCAAAGTGTTAATGCGATGTATGAATACCCAAGTTATGATTATCGCGGAAACTTTAAAATTACCGTTGATCCTTCACAAATAAAGCAAAATGTAAAAGCTGAGAATACTGCTAAGCTAGATGCTGAATTACAAAAGAAAGTTGATCAATATTTACGTGAACAAAAAGTTGCCTTAAGTAAAGCACAGAAACAAACCTTATATGCGGCGATTGCAAACGAACAAGGTGATTTGGGACTGACTTCCTCAACACGTTCTGAAAAAATTAATACCGTATTATTTAATTTGTTAAATGATCTTCAGTTTAGTTATGACGGCTCGATACATTATCGTCAAAAAATGGGTTCATTTAATTTAACTGCTAGATATGAAAAACCGACACTTTTAGTTCAGGCAAAATTGCCAATGGTGCTTGATCTTGAGAATTATAAGTTTTACATAAATTATTTTGGTTTGATGCCATATTTGGTCAATAAAGATAACCAAAATAATTTAGCTTATGTTGATTTCTCAAAATATAAAGCCTTCTTTAAAAATGTCGATAAGAAGAAATTTATTGAATACCTTAAAGCTTCAAGTGCTGTTTCATATCGATTAGCTGAACCGCAAAACTTACAACGTGTATCGTTGACTGAGGCTGATCGTAAAGCAGGGGCGGTTGAAAGAATTCGTTTAAAGACGACGGTTGAGCAACTGCTTTTAGAAGTAGATTTGTTTGGGCAAGTTAATAAAAAATATCTTCAAAAAAGTGTTTTAGGTCTTGATGAGGAAAAACTTGCTGAAACGCTTGCCGCAGAGATTGCTGCTTCTGATGCGAAAAAAGGCACTGCAGATAAAGAAGAACAAAAGGTTTCTTCTGATGACGCCGCTGCTGTTAGCCAACAGTTGTACTCCCTTGTTAATGCTCATTTAGGCAATACCTCTACTTCTGAAGATGAGGAAGTAGAGTCTGCTTCTAGTGAAGAGGCGAGTGATGTAGCTGTAGCAGAGACTGAACAAACCTCAGAAAATGAAGAAGTAGTTGCACTGACGGAAGATCAATGTATTGAATTAAAATCGCTTAAAAAACCGGTCGCTTTAGGGGATATTAATTATTGCCAAATCTACGGTATTGATGTCCTAGATCAGAGCGATACAAGTATTCAAAAAGCGCAAATTAAGTCTCGTCAGGACGCTTTAAAGCAAATTTTTGAAGCGTATAACCAAAACCAGTTTATTAATGATGAAGCATTCAAAGCTCTTTGGTTAAAACATAAGGATGAAATTGAACAAGCTTTACCGAAGCAAAGAAACCCAATCACAATTGATGTGGCTTTAGATGACAAAGGCCGTGCAGTCAATATGGATTACGATGTTGATTATACGCCAGCTGAGTTTAAGCACCGCTTCAATATTAAAGCAGATATGCAAATTCTGAATTATGGGAAAGCGACTTCAATTGATCAGCAGCAGCTTAAACAAGCTAAATCTGTAGCTGAAGCAAGTAAAGGTTCTATGCTGGAAAACTTTATTAAAGGTTTTAGTGAAAAGCTTGGGCAAAGTGATGTTTCAGAGCACCCTGTGGGCACACATAGTGATGTACAAGATTTAGATGCAAATCTGGCTGTACTTGCAGATAAAACCTATGATGCAACGCATGCTTATGACAAAACTTATAAAGCAGTATTTATTGCCAAATTGACTGCCGAAAAACCGTCATATATTAAGTATTACTCAGTTCAACAGCTACAAGAAATTGCTGAGGTTTATGCTTATTGGTTCTCTGATGAAGATACATATAATCCTCAAGGAAAAGCCTTAGAGCGTATTACCGCTTTACAGAAAAAACATCATCTTGAACAAGATGATCAGTTTGACCACGAGTTAGGACGTGCTGTAGATCATATTGTATTAACGACTATACAAGGTAAAACAGGGCGTGAAGCTTGGCAGAAGCTACAGAAGCAATATAAACAGCCAGCCCAACTTTTCTCAAAACAGTATCAGTTAGAGTTTGAAAAACAAAATGGTGTTTCTGCTGAAGAAAAGCATCTGTTATCAGAAACGGCTGATATTTTAGGGAATGTTTATGTGGCTGCTCGTAAAAAACAGCTTTCGGAAAAAACAATTCAGAACTTAAAACCTGAACATAATGAATTTATCGATTATGAAGTTTTCCGAGAAGTTTATAAGCAAATGGTTGCCGCTAAAAAATAATGAGTAAGATAAAAAAGAACCTACATATGTAGGTTCTTTTTTGGTTTATAGAAAATCTTTTAATTGTGGTCGTACGCCATTCCAGATAGAGAAGGCTTCAATAGCTTGGCCTACTAACATGCCGAAACCTTCTGCGTAAGGCACATTACGTTGTTTCGCTTGATCAAGGAAACTAGAAGGTTTGCCATAAGCCATTTCATAGGCATATTTGAATTCTAATTTTTCAGGTAGTTGTAAAGCATCGCCTGAAAGACTTGCCGAAGTTGCATTAATCACAATATCAAAATCTCCTTCTAAATCATTTAGGGAAATTGCTTGTAATTGGGCTTGTGGAACTGCTGTTTTTAAGTCATCTACAAGTTGTTCTGCACGAGCTAAAGTTCGGTTTGCAATGATGATTTTTTTGGCACCAGCCTGTACAAGGGGATAAATAACACCACGAGTTGCGCCGCCAGCTCCTAAAATTAAAATAGTTGTATTTTCAAGCTTCCATTCTAAAGCTTGAATTGCGGCAACTAAGCCTTGGCCGTCTGTATTGTCACCATGCAATTTGCCATTTTCCATCCATAAGGTATTTACAGCTTTAGCAATTTGAGCACGCTCGGTTAACACATCACATAAAGCAAAAGCTTGCTCTTTAAAAGGAACAGTAACGTTCATACCACTGCCGCCTTCTGCAAAGAAACTTCGCATGCTCGATTCAAAACCGTCAAGAGGAGCAAGCCGTTTTTGATAGTTTAGCTCAACACCTGTTTTTTCAGCGAAAGCATGATGCAATTCAGGAGAGCGTGATTGTTCGATCGGATTGCCAATTACTGCAAACTGTTTGGTCATTCTTGTATCCAAAATTTTAAAATGGCATGAAGCAGATAGAGCCTGCACTGAATATTCAGCAGGCCTCACTATAAGTCAAAATAGCACAAGAAAAAATATTTGAATGAAGGCAAATGGAAATCAAAAAAGGAGATTCTTTAGGGTGGAAGCCAAAGAATCCCCAAAACAAAAAATTAGGCGACTTTTTCTTCTAAACCTAACCAATCACGAGGTTTTAAATAGTAGTCAGTTAAACGCTTCTCTGAAGAGTCTTCATCCCATTCAGGGCGATAAGACCATGCAGCTAGATTAGGTAAGCTAACTAAAATCGACTCAATACGGCCACCTGTTTGTAATCCAAACAACGTACCGCGGTCATACACCAAGTTATATTCGACATATCTGCCACGGCGATAAAGCTGAAATTCGCGTTGAGCTTCGGTATAAGGCTGTTCGCGGTGTTTTTCGAAAATTGGCAAGATCGCATTTAAATAGCCATTACCTACTGCTTGAATATATTTAAAGCAGGTTTCGAAATCCCAGCAATTTAAATCATCAAAGAATAAACCGCCCACACCACGTTGTTCATCGCGATGCTTTAAATAGAAATAGTCATCGCACCATTTTTTATGTTCAGCATAAACATTGTCACCAAAAGGCTTACAGAGGTCATAAGCGGCTTGGTGCCAATTTAAAACATCTTGATCATCTGGATAAAATGGCGTTAAGTCAAAACCTCCACCAAACCACCAAATCGGATCTTGACCTTCACGTTCTGCAACGAATAAGCGGACATTCGCATGCGAGGTTGGAATATTCGGGTTTTTAGGGTGAATGACTAAAGACACACCTAGCGCTTGAGCTTTTGCCCCTGCAATTTGAGGGTGACGTTCTGTTGCAGAAGCAGGAAGTTTGCTAATGTTGATATGTGAAAACATCACGCCGCCTTTTTCAATCACTGTACCATTTTGCAGTACACGTGAACGGCCGCCACCGCCTTCAGGGCGCTCCCAATCATCAATGATAAATTCTGCTGTCCCACCACCAGCTTTTTCTTGTTGTTCTAAACCGGCACAAATACGGGCTTGTAAATCGAGGAGAAATTCGCGGACACGTTGAATATCTGTTGAAGTCGGATGTTGCATAATGACCCTCAAAGATGATCGAAATAGATTAGATACATCAAAACATAAATCCATAAAAAAAGTAAGGGATTTTTTCTAATTCCTGAAAAAATCCCTTAAATATAATTTTTAAATTTTGGGCTCGAAATCAAAAATCATCTTTTTGGTAAAGGTGATCCATTCTTTCACGTTTGGTTTTTAAATATTGTTCATTAAAAGGGTTACGGCCGACAGTTAAAGGTACACGGTCTACGACATTAATACCTTGATCTTTGAGTGCCTGAATTTTCAAAGGATTATTGGTAATTAATTTAACTTCTTTCACTTTTAAGTGGTCGAGCATAATACTGCACATATCGTAACGACGTGCATCGGCGGGTAAATTCAGTAGTAAATTGGCATCTACTGTATCGTGCCCCTGATCTTGCAGGGCATAAGCACGAATTTTATTGGTTAAACCAATACCGCGTCCTTCTTGGCGTAAGTATAAAATTACACCTTGTCCTGCTTCATTGATGAGTTTCTGAGTGGCTTGTAGTTGTGGGCCACAGTCACATTTCAATGATGCAAACGCATCACCCGTTAAGCATTCAGAATGTACGCGGACCAAAACAGGACCCGTTGGCGGATTTTCTAACCCTTTGGAAAGTGCCACATGTTCTTCACCTGTTACGGGATCTTGAAACACAGAAATATTGAATTCACCAAAAGCGGTCGGGAGTTTTGATGTTGCAATGAACTCTATAGGCACAGATTAACTCATCTTTTAACCGAAAACGGTTTAAAGTATAGCGTAATGCTGGGAGATTGGTCGAATTGTCATAATCATTTTGCACACTAAGGTTTTCTTTTTTGTATAAAGAAGACGATAATAGTTGATAAATAGTCAGATTATTCAGGATAATCTGCCAACCATACCCATACTGTATGAGAGACTGCTTTGCATGATCTCGTTCGCAAATGTGGCTGATTGAAGGTGACTTCATTCGATTGTATGATCGACCCATTTTGACCCAGCTTAGGATTTGCCAGGCTTATAAAGGCTTTGCCACATATGTTGTATACCGAAATTCCAACTCAACGCCCTGTTACGCCATTGTTAGATGCGATTGATCATCCTCAACAATTACGTCAGCTCGAGCATAGCCAATTACTACAAGTGGCTGATGAGTTGCGTCAATATATTTTATATGCAGCAGGCCAGAGTGGTGGCCATTTCGGTGCTAACCTCGGCGTGGTTGAGCTGACGGTAGCGCTGCATTATTGCTTTAATACACCAAATGACCGTTTAGTTTGGGATGTGGGACACCAAGCATACCCACATAAAATCCTGACTGGACGCCGTGAACAAATTACGACCATTCGCGCTAAAAATGGATTGGCTGCTTTCCCTGCCAGAGAAGAGTCTGTTTTTGATACCTTTGGGGTAGGGCATTCTTCAACTGCTATTTCAGCTGGTTTGGGTATGTCTTTGGCACGTCGCTATCAGAAAGACCCATGTGAAGTCGTTTGTATTGTGGGTGATGGTGCAATGACTGCGGGCATGGCATTTGAAGCAATGAATGATGCTGTTGCTCATGATGCAGATTTAATTGTTGTACTCAATGACAACGATATGTCGATTTCTTGCAGTACAGGTGGCTTTGCCAAACATTTAGCTGCAATTTGGGAAAAAGGTCATTTAGTTAATGTCAATGAACATGGTGAAGCTTATATCCAGCCACACCCAAAATGGACATATAACTCTCGATTACACCAATCGGCAACCGATGCGGCAGATAATTTATTTAAAGCAATTGGTTTTGATTATTTCGGGCCTTTTGATGGACACGATGTCACTCAGTTGGTTCAGGTGTTCAACGCGCTCAAAAAACGCAAAGGTCCACGTTTAGTTCACGTTTATACCAAGAAAGGTAAAGGCTTTGCTCCTGCTGAAGCAGACCCGATTACTTACCATGCGATTGGCAAAATTAATGCTGCTTCGGGCGGGAAAACACCACCAAAATACTCTGATGTGTTTGGTGAGTGGTTATGTGATGAAGCTGCACAAGATGAGCGTTTGCTTGCGATCACGCCTGCAATGTGTGAAGGCTCGGGCATGGTTAAATTTGCGAAGCAATTTCCTCAGCGTTTCTTCGATGTCGCGATTGCAGAGCAGCATGCTGTAACACTTGCAGCAGGAATGGCATGCGAAGGGTTAAAACCTGTTGTCGCCATTTATTCAACATTCCTGCAGCGTGGTTACGATCAGCTTATTCATGATGTCGCATTGCAAAATCTTGACGTGACTTTTGGTATTGACCGTGCAGGCTTGGTTGGTGAAGATGGTCCAACGCATGCAGGTGCATATGACTATGCCTATATGCGTACTGTGCCTAATATGGTGATCATGGCACCGAAAGATGAAAATGAATGCCGTCAAATGCTTCATACGGCCTATGCCTATAATGGCCCGGCTGCGGTACGCTATCCACGTGGTGCAGGTGTGGGCGTCGAAATCCAAAAAGAGATGACTGTTCTTGAATTGGGTAAAGCTGAAATTGTTGCAGAAATTAAAGCAAACAGTGATGAGCAGATTACGGTTTTAGCATTTGGTAGTCGTGTCATGGTTGCTCTGGAAGCAGCTGAGCAATTTGCGCAAAAACATGACGTCAGTGTGTGTGTTGTAAATATGCGCTTCGTAAAACCGCTTGATGAACAAATGATTCGAGACTTGGCTGAGCATACTCATTTATTCGTGACAGTTGAAGAACACGCGATTATGGGTGGTGCGGGTAGTGCAGTGAATGAGTTTATGGCTCAAGAACAAATTGTTAAACCTATCATTAATTTAGGTCTACCTGACTCGTTCTTGCATCAGGCGACACATAATCAAATGCTACAAGATTGTGGTTTAGATGCTAAGGGTATTTTGAACTCGATTGAGCGAGCATGGCTTAAGGTAAATCAGGTGGTTTAATACCTCAATAAAATTTTTCGAAACATTTTTTCCCAAAAAGCGTATTCATTTGCTAAAATGGATACGCTTTTATGCATTATTCTTTGTCAAAATCTTCAAATTTGTATTGTAGTGGGTGTTCAATGGAACCTATGGTGGTGATGGCTGCGCGTGCGGCTCAAACAGTTGGTCAAGAGCTTTTAAAAGCGCATCAAAATCGTCATAAGCTCGATTTGCAAGTTGAAGAGAAAGGCATTGATGGTCCTGTAACACGTGTAGATCGTTATTTAGAACAATTGACGATTGATACATTACGTAAAAGTTATAAAAACCATAGCTTCTTAGGTGAAGAGTTCGGTTTGCAAGAGGGCAAAGGCCACGATGCAGACTGGTGCTGGGTGATCGACCCTCTTGATGGCACGCAAAACTTTATTAATGGTTTCCCTCATTTCTGTATTTCTATTGCTGTTCAGCACAAAGGTGTTACTCAGCACGGCGTAATTTACGATCCAGTACGTGACGAATTGTTCTCTGCAAGTCGTGGCCGTGGTGCAGTGATGAACCAGCGTCGTATTCGCGTAAATGTAAAAGACAGCCTAGAAAATACATTCTTGGCAGTAGGTCACCCTTACCGTGCTAAACGTGCTGGTGAAATTGTGTCTTATGCAGAACAGCACTTTGCTTCATTATTAGCTGTGACTCAAGCGGGTGCTCAAATCCGTCGTGGTGGTTCAGCTGCTCTCGACTTAGCGTATGTTGCTGCTGGTCGTTTCGATGGTTTCTTTGAACTTGGTTTAAAGCCATGGGATATCGCTGCTGGTGAGCTTATTATCAAGGAAGCTGGTGGTGTTGTGGTTGACGCACGTGGTGGTAATGATTCACTTGAAAATGGCCAAGTGATTGCATGCTCACTGAAAATGTTAAAGCCATTAATGCAAACTGTAGTTCCTGCTTGGGACAAAGCTGCAAAATAATTTAAAAAATTATTTCTGAGTAAGACCCTCTTTTTATAGAGGGTTTTACTTTTTAATGGTCGGTAAAATACAAATAACAGTAGAAATACCGAGAAAGTTGATTAAAACACATGACTTTTAAATTCTTTCTGCTATAATCCGCCCACGCACTTAAATTTCCGTTCATTACCTGAACATTCTGTTCTATTCATTGTAAGCGCACGCTGTCCATAGAGAGGACCATTTCTTGCGCCCCAATCGCTCAGCGATTCTTCAGGTTGCGGCCGTAATCAAGCGTGCGTTTAGTCCACATCGTCGTTACTCGGATTGCTGCTGAATAATAAGATTCAGCTAATATTTGCTTTGCCGCTTTTGCCGATGTCTATTTGTATTTATTAAAAATGGAGCACCCTTTGGGGTGGAACTCTCTATGAGCAAAACTTTTGCCGAATTTTCTTTGCACGAAACCTTACAACAAGCTCTTGAAGGTTTAGGTTTTACTAACCCAACTCCTGTGCAAGAACAATCTATTCCTGCTGCTTTAGAAGGTAAAGACCTTCTTGTTTCTAGCCAGACTGGTTCTGGTAAAACTGCTGCATTCTTATTACCGACATTACATAATTTGGCAGGTCAAGATACTTTCGTTCCGTTCAAAGAACGTATGAAAGCAGTGACTCAGCCTAGCATTTTAGTTTTATGCCCAACACGTGAATTGGCTCAACAAGTTAGCCAAGACGCAATTGCTTTTGTACGTCACATGAAAGGTGTTCGTATTGCTGCAATTATGGGTGGTATGCCTTTTGGTAAACAAATTCAACAGCTTAAAGGTGCTCAAGTTGTAGTTGCGACTCCAGGTCGTTTATTAGACTTAGTTAACCGTCGTCAATTAAAGCTAGACAAAGTTGATGCTTTAATCGTGGACGAAGCTGACCGTATGTTAGACCTTGGTTTCTCTGAAGACTTAGAAGCGATCAGTGACTTGGCTGCGAATCGTGGTCAAACGTTAATGTTCTCTGCAACTTTTGCTGACCGTATTATTCGTCTTGCTGAGCGCATGATGAATGAACCTGAGCGTATTGCAATTGAAACTGGTCACAGCACCAATACTGACATCACCCAAACTTTACACTGGACAGATGGTTTCGAACACAAGAAGAAACTTCTGACTCACTGGTTGGCTGATGAAACGCTTGACCAAGCTGTTGTATTCGCGAGCACACAAGAAGATACAGATATGTTGGCTGAAGAACTTGCAGAAGCAGGTCATTCAGTTGTTGCACTTCACGGTGCAATGCCGCAAACAGTTCGTAACCGTCGTTTGCGTAGTATCCGTGAAGGCCGTGCGAAAATCTTAGTTGCTACTGACGTTGCTGCACGTGGTCTTGACGTTCCAACAATTTCACACGTTATTAACTTCGGCTTACCAATGAAGCATGAAGATTATGTACACCGTATTGGTCGTACAGGTCGTGCTGGTCGTACAGGTCAAGCGATTACTTTAGCGACTTATCGTGAACGCGGTAAAATCCGTGCGCTTGAAGATTACTTAGAAGCTCGTTTAAATGTTTCTGAAATTGAAGGTTTAGAGCCATCTCCACCTCCAGCTCGTCCACGTCGTGAAGGCGGTCGTGGTGGTAACGGTGGCCGTGATGGTCGTCGTGGTGGCGGTTTCGGCGGTGGTCGTCGTTTCGAGGGTGAAGGTAACTTCAAACGTCGTGAAGGTGGTCGTGATGATCGTCCACGTCGTAGCTTCGATGATAAGCCTCGTGGTGAGCGTCCTGCTTTCGGTGGCGAAGATCGTCCACGTCGCGAGTTCAACTCAGATCGTCCACGTCGTGAAGGTGGTTTTGAAGACCGTCCAAAACGTAGCTTCGGTGGTGAAGATCGTCCGCGTCGCGAGTTCAACTCAGACCGTCCACGTCGTGAAGGTGGTTTTGAAGACCGTCCAAAACGTAGCTTCGGTGGTGAAGATCGTCCGCGTCGCGAGTTCAACTCAGATCGTCCACGCCGTGAAGGTGGTTTTAACGATAAGCCTCGTTTTGATTCAAATGATGACAATCGTGGTAACCGCGTAGACTATAAACCACGTCGTGAAAACGGTTTCGGTGACCGTCCACAACGTAGCTTCGGTGGTGAAGATCGTCCACGTCGTGAAGGTGGTTTTGGTGATCGTCCAAAACGTAGCTTCGGTGGTGAAGACCGTCCACGTCGCGCAGTTCGCGAAGAACACTTTAATCAAGAATCTCGTGGTGAGCGCCGTCGTAAATTCGACCGTTAATCTTTAAGAGATTTAAAAAAAGGCCAGTTTACATACTGGCCTTTTTTATTTTTTAGTTTTGTTATAAAATAACAAAGTGTGAAACAGTTCAATTTTTATTGTAATAATGCGTAAAAGTAAGCGAAAAGAGTCGCCTTTGGCATGGTTGAGTAAATTCTTATTTCAACGTGGTTTGCCATATCTTTTTATTGCACTTGCTTTGTGCAATGGAATCTACTTTGCCTATGCTTTATTAACTGGCCATTTCGTAGACCAGTTTCAAGTTCTCGATCAATAAATTTCTTTTCAAAATCTAGCTCATATTCCTATATTAGCTTGTTTTGCTTTTGTCAAAATTACAACAAGATTCCCAAAATTCAGTGTTATAGTATGCGGGCATAAAAGTGCAGGAATGATTGCCATTATGAATAATAAAACTCCTCTCTCGACTCAATCACTGATTGAAGTGAAAAACTTGAGTTTTAACCGAGGGGAACGCGTCATTTATGACAATATTAGTTTAAATATACGTCGAGGCCAGATCACGGCCATTATGGGACCATCTGGTACAGGTAAAACGACTTTATTACGCTTGATTGGTGGACAGCTTGTTCCCGATCAGGGCGAAGTTTTGCTTGATGGCAAAGATATTGCTCAAATGTCACGTCAGGAATTATTTGCAGCACGTGCGCGTATGGGAATGCTGTTCCAGAGTGGAGCTTTATTTACCGATATGTCGGTTTATGAAAATGTCGCTTTTCCAATTCGTGCGCATACTAAGCTTTCTGAAAATCTCATTGCAGAACTGGTCGCTTTAAAACTTGAATCGGTGGGCTTGCGTGGAACAGAACAGCTTATGCCTACTGAGTTGTCAGGTGGTATGAACCGACGGGTCGCTTTAGCTCGTGCAATTGCGCTTGATCCCGATTTAATTATGTATGACGAACCTTTTGCGGGGCAAGACCCGATTGTGAAGGGTGTTTTAACACGTCTCATTCGTTCATTGCGAGAAGCTTTAGATCTAACTACGATTATTGTTTCGCATGATGTTCCTGAGACCCTATCTATTGCTGACTACATTTATGTTGTAGCGGAAGGGAAGATTCAAGGGGAAGGAACGCCAGAAGAATTACAAGCTTATGCTTCTCCATTTGTAAAACAGTTCTTAACCGGCTCGGTAGAAGGTCCGGTTGAATACCAGTTTAGCCACCAAGCTTATTTAGATAACGAGGTTCGTCCATGAATACGATTGCCTGGTTAGGTAGACTCGTTATTGAGCGGATTCGAGGGATTGGTGTTGCGGCACTGATGCTCTTACAGATTATTTTTTCATTACCTTCAGCGGGCGGTTTTGGACGTTTCGTCTATCAAATGCATCGTGTAGGGGTAATGTCTTTACTTATTATCACGGTATCAGGTTTATTTATTGGTCTGGTACTCGGGTTGCAAGGCTACTCAATATTAGTCAATGTTGGTAGTGAATCAATGCTAGGCACAATGGTGTCTTTAACTTTACTGCGTGAGCTTGCACCGGTTGTTGCAGCTTTGCTCTTCGCTGGACGAGCAGGTTCTGCATTGACTGCTGAAATTGGTTCGATGAAACAAAGTGAACAGCTTGCCAGTATGGAAATGATTGGTGTTGATCCTTTAAAGCAAATCGTATCACCACGTCTTTGGGCTGGTATAGTCAGTTTGCCAATGTTAACCGTTATTTTTGCTGCGATTGGTATTGTTGGCGGTAAATTGGTTGGAGTTGACTTTCTTGGCGTTGATGAAGGCTCCTTTTGGAGTGGTATGCAAAATAATGTTCAATTTGGCCACGATGTCGTAAATGGCATTATTAAGAGCATTGTATTTGCTTTGCTGTGTACATGGATTGCTGTTTTCCAAGGGTATGCATGTGATCCGACACCTGAAGGCATTGCAACGGCAATGACCCGCACGGTTGTATATTCTTCATTATGTGTTTTAGGTTTTGATTTCGTGTTGACTGCGGTCATGTTCGGAGGGATTTAATGAAATCACGTACTAGTGAGCTGGCCGTAGGTATCTTTGTCATTATCTTCGGTATTGCTTTATTCTTTTTAGCAATGAAAGTGAGTGGTTTAGTGGGCACGAACTTGAGCGATGGCTACACCATGAAAGCTCAGTTTGATAACGTTAATGGTTTAAAGCCTCGTGCTAAAGTGACGATGAGCGGTGTAACAATTGGCCGCGTTGATTCAATCACGCTTGATCCGGTTACACGTTTGGCTACGGTTACTTTTGATCTTGATGGAAAACTGACAAGCTTTAATGCTGAACAGTTAAAAGAAGTTCAAAAAAATGCTTTAGACGAATTACGTTATAGTTCTGATTATACACAAGCGACTCCAGCGCAACAAAAAACAATGGAACAGCAACTGATCAGTAACATGAACTCCATCACAAGTATTGATGAAGATGCTTATATAATGGTTGCAACCAATGGTTTATTGGGTGAGAAATATTTAAAAATCGTACCGGGTGGTGGTCTAAACTACCTTAAACGTGGCGATACTATTTCTAATACCCAAGGAACGATGGATCTAGAAGATCTTATTAGTAAATTTATTACTGGTGGTGGCGCAGGTAAGGTTGCCGCTGGTTCATCCTCAGCAGAAGAAAAAGCTCCTGCAAGTACTGACAGCAGTGCACAGCCGTCATTTGTTGAGTAAGAGATTATTTGAAGGAGTGGTTCCAGGTGAATACGTTGTTTAAACAAACCCTTACAGCAAGTATTTTGTCTACTATGATTGCTGGTACAGCTTTTGCTGCACCTTCAGAAGCACCACCTGACTTTATTAAGCGTGTTGCTGATGGCTTGATTTCTCGTTTAAAAGCCGATCATGCTAAATTGCAAAATAACCCAGCATTAGTAAAAACAATTGTACGCCAAAACTTAGACCCGTATGTTGATTCACAAGCGTTTACTCGTATTGTGATGGGTACTTATGCAACAAACCAATATAGTACTGCTGCACAGCGTGCTCAGTTTGAAACGAACTTCCGTAATACATTAATTGAGAATTACGGTAGTGCATTTGCTAAGTATACAAACCAAACTTACACGATGCGTCCATACAAGGCGACAGCTGGTAAAAACCCTGTTGTGACTTTAGATTTTAATCACAATGGTGAAAAAATTCCTGTGTCGTTCCAGTTGGCAGACAAAGGTTCACAATGGAAAATCCGTAACATCAATGTTTCTGGTATTGATTTAGGATTGCAGTTCCGTAACCAGTTTGCTGCAACTGTGAAACGTAATGGCGGTGATTTGAATAAAGCAATTGCTACGTTCCAACCTGATGCAGATGCTGCTGTTAATCAGAATAAACAAAAATAAGTAGGTGAAGAGTGGTTCAGTATCTTAACCAAGAGTTAGTTGTTTCAGGCAAAATTGATTTTGAAAATGCTGAACAACAATACCAAGCTGGATTGGCAATTATTAAAAAGCAAACAAGCTTTCCTTTAATTGTTGATTTAAAGCAGCTTGAGCATGGTAATACGTTAGCCTTGGCTGTTTTAGTGCAATGGCTACGTCAAACTCCACAAAAGTCTGGATTACATTTTAAAAATGTACCAGAGAAGATGCTGAAAATCATTCAAGCCTGCCATTTGCAAGAAGACCTACATTTGGTTTGATGAGCAAAGATAAAAAAGCACCTAAATTTAGGTGCTTTTTTATATACAAAATTTGCGGGAGTAATCTCTTTAAATCCATTTTTTCCAGCGGAAATAAATGATAGGCCCAATAAAGAAACCAATAATAATTAGTAAAACGATAATAAAGCTGGTTGTACCGTGTGCGAAAGGAAGTACATCAGTGTTCATACCATAGATACTAGCGATCAACATAGGTGGTGCCAACATACTTGGTAATATCGAGAATCGACGGATCGTATCGTTTTGTTCAGTGTTAATAAATCCTGACGTTGTATCAAGCAAGAATCGTACTTTTTGGAATAAGAAAGCGTCATGTTCAACAAGCGAGCGAACATCTTCACTAAGTTCTCGAATATCTGCATCGTAGATATGACTGCCTAAAGCACGTGGACGAGACAAAAACGTTAAAACACGGCGCAAATCAATTAAACAGAGCTGTGCTTTCCCAAGCATGTCTTCTTGTTGTGCCAAGCGAGTAATCATGTCATCAAGATCTAAAATCTGTTCACGTTGATGGTTATTGAGAACCTCGGTTGAGTATTTTTCTAGATCCTTGTGGATATCTTCCAAGATATCCGCAAGCTCATCTAGCTTTGCTTCAAGTAAGCCCAATAAAATCCATGTTGGATCTTTATAATCCATTTCGTAGTCATTACGACGAGCTCGAGCACGAAAAGCACGAAAGGCAACTAACTTTTCACCACGTAAAGTAAATAAGCGGTCTTTATGTAAGATGAATGCAACAGTCTGCACCATGGCAAGCATATGGGAAGAATCTTCGGCATCCCCATCAACCTGATAATTTTTATTTTTCGTTAAAAAATAGGTGCTGATATGCAAAATACCGTCATCATCACGGTAGAATCGAGCAGAAGATGAAATGTCTTCTAACGACTTTAGTGTAGGTAAGTTCTGATTGTAAGCATCTAAGACCCATTGTTGTTCTTCTTGAGAGGGTGCAATAAGATCAAGCCATACTAATTCGGGATGTAGATCAAATCCACCATTGATGGTGGCATCTTCCAGACTTCCGCGTTCTGTGGCATAAAAGGCTTCAAGCATGTGTCTTTTTTCCTTACGCAGTCTGATGGAAATTGATGGGTGTATTTTAGACAAGGATTTGCCGAAAAACACTTGCCAATACGCTATTTTGCAAAAAAAAACTCTGTCGATAGTCTAGTTTGTCAGCATGACAGTTCAATAAAATGGTTTTTATACTATGAATTCAATTTGTATTTTCTGTGGTTCATCTCTTGGTTCAAACCCAATCTTTCAACAAATTGCTCAATTAACCGGTGAAGCTATTGCTAAACAAGGTAAAACACTCGTTTATGGCGGTGGCCGTTCTGGTTTAATGGGTGTTGTTGCTGATAGTGCTTTGCAAGCCGGCGGGCAGGTCATTGGGGTAATTCCTCGTGCTTTAGTTGATCGCGAGTTAGCTCATCCTGGACTGACAAAATTATATGTCGTCGAAAATATGCATGAGCGTAAAACCAAAATGGCAGATCTGTCGGACGGTTTTATTGCTTTACCAGGTGGGGCAGGTACATTGGAAGAAATCTTTGAACAATGGACATGGGCACAATTAGGTATTCATCAAAAGCCGTGTGCTTTTCTAAATGTAGCTGGCTTTTATGAAGATTTGCTTAAAATGATTCAGGGAACTGTAGATAACGGATTTAGCCAAGCGCGGTTTGTTGATAAATTGATTGCCTCAGACAAAATTGAAGATATTCTTCAACAATTTGAGCAATATCAGGCTCCTGCTCCGAAATGGACAAATGCCGACGTTCAACCATAAATGAGGTTAAATAGGTGAAAACAATTACGGTCGCCGCTGCGGTGATCTTAAATGAACAAAATGAATTATTGCTTGTCAGAAAGCGTAATACACAAGCTTTTATGCAGGTAGGCGGTAAACTGGAGCCGAATGAGGCTCCGGAAAGTGCTATACAGCGTGAAATCTTGGAAGAAATAGGCAGCCCGTGTGTAATAGAACAGTTTATAGGGCGTTTTGAGACAGCAGCTGCCAATGAACCGGATCACAAGCTTATTAGCCATTTATATTTGGTTCGATTAAAACAATCCCCACAAATTGCAGCTGAAATTGCTGAAATGAAGTGGGTGAAATTTAATGATTCCGAGACAAAACTCGCACCATTAACCAAAGAAATTGTAATTCCGTGGTGTGAGCAGAACTTATCTATAACTCTATAATTTTAATATGATGTAGATGAAGCAGCAGCTAGGCAACTGGCATGAATAGATGTACACCCTAGCTGTTTTAGCGCCTGACTTAAAGCGTGAATTGAACTTCCTGTTGTGATTACATCATCAATAATCAGTACACGACGATAACGCCGTTTTTCTTGAGTGAGCGCAACAAATTGCTGTTCAATATTTTCAAATCTTTCGAGTCGAGATAATCCCTTTTGAGAATGCTCATTTAAGCGTTGTACAGGCTGCCAAACTGGTATTTTTAATTGCTTACTCAAAAGATTGGCGAGTAATAAGGATTGATTAAAACCACGTTCAGTTAAACGTTGTTTAGAAATAGGCATGGGTACAATCGCTTGTACCTTAGGAAATTTTAATTGCTGTAAAACTTCAGCGAGTAAGGTTTGGTAATGTAATTTTTGTTCATATTTAAACTGCTGAATGATCCGGTTAATTGGATAGGCGTAGTGACAGGCCACAAGAACAGACTGATCATTGCGCTGAATGGTTTGCTTAAGCCACGGTAGCTGTTCCCAGCATTCTTTACAAAGAGAATATTTTTCCCGTGTTCCTATTTCGCAAAGTAGGCAAGGGGACAGCAACTGAAAAAGATAATGTGGGTTTAAAAACTTAAACATATGCGTATCGAGGAGCTTCGGGAAGCCAGCGCTTCAATAAGGCATCAGCTTGCTCAGGGTAATCTTTTAGAACTTGTTGTGCAACGTAGTGTGCTTGACTCAATAAATGATCATCTCGCTCTAAACGTGCGACACGGAAACCCATATCACCTGTTTGTTTTGTTCCTAATAACTCACCCGGGCCTCTTAGCTCAAGATCTTTTTCAGCAATAACAAAGCCATCATTACTTTCTCTTAAAATTGAAAGTCTTTCTTGCCCATTTTGTGAAAGTGGTGGTTTATAGAGAAGAACACAAAAACTGGCTTTTGCACCTCGTCCTACACGCCCTCGTAATTGGTGTAGCTGTGAAAGCCCTAATCGTTCAGCATTCTCAATGACCATAATCGAAGCATTGGGTACATCTACACCAACCTCAATAACAGTTGTGGCAATTAGCAGCTGTAGTTCATTGTTTTTAAATGCTTGCATGACAGCCTGTTTTTCATCGGCTTTCATTTTGCCATGAACCAAACCAATATTAAGATCAGGAAAGCGCTCTTTCATTTCTTGATAGGTGGCTTCGGCAGCTTGAGCATCTAAAGTTTCGGACTGTTCAACCAGAGTACATACCCAGTAGGCTTGTTTACCTTCTCGGCAGTTGGAAGCAATTCGATGCAGTACTTCTTCACGACGATCTAGAGGAATCGTGACGGTCTGAATTGGAGTTCGGCCTGGGGGTAATTCATCAATAATCGATGTATCTAAATCGCCATAAGCACTCATTGCCAGTGTTCTAGGAATTGGCGTTGCAGTCATGACCAGTTGATGTGGGGTGAGCTGTTCGGCGCCTTTATTGCGTAAGGCTAATCGCTGATCGACCCCGAATCGGTGCTGTTCATCAATAATCACGAGTCCTAGTTTTGCAAATTCAACGTTATCTTGAAATAAGGCATGAGTACCCACAATTAGTTCAGCATGGCCTTCTTTAATTTGTTGCTCAGCGTGTGCCCGCGCTTTCCCTTTTTGTTTACCCGACAACCAAGCTACCTTAATACCTAAAGGTTCAAACCAGCGTTTAAAATTTAAATAATGCTGCTCTGCTAAAATTTCGGTGGGTGCCATTAACGCAACTTGCCAATCTGCTTCCAATGCATGACATGCTGCAACCGCTGCAACTAAAGTTTTTCCAGCCCCTACATCACCTTGTACCAAACGCAGCATAGGTTGATGTTGTTTTAAGTCGCTTAAAATTTCTTTTGATACACGTTTTTGTGCGTTGGTCATTTGAAAAGGTAAAGCTTCTAGCAGTTTTTTTGCAAGTACTTTACTACTCGGAAAAGCAGGTGAAGCAATTTGTCGAATATAAGCACGTCGAGTGAGAAGACTAATTTGATGTGCGACCAGCTCTTCAAAAATAAGACGTTGCTGCGCAGGATGAGAGCCTTGAGCCAATTGGATCATATTGGCATCAACTGGTGGCTCATGAATGTAATGTAAAGCTTCTTTGAGTGCATACCCATTTGTATATTGTTTAGGGAGTAACTCGGGTAAGGCATCACTATGATGTTTCAACGCTTGTTTAACATATTCGCGTAATTTAGCTTGTGTTAGTCCATCGGTACTTGGATAAATTGCTGTGAGCTGCGTTTTTGGAAGGGGGGTATGTTCATTAATAAGTTGAATTTCTGGATGATAAAGCTCAAGCCCTCGTGCACCTACACGAACTTCACCAAAAATACGTAAACGGTTACCAGGTTTTATTTTGTCGGTTAAATTTTTATAAATATGATAAAAGCGTAAAGTCACCTTACCAAATTCATCTTGTATTAATGCGGCCATAGATTTACGTTTACCTGGAGGGAAATCAACAGATTTGACTTCACCCTCGAGTAAATAACTACGACCAACTACCAATTGATTCATAGGAATAATGGTACTGCGATCTTCATAATCACGGGGCAGATGAAACAGCAAATCATCTGTGGTAAAAATATTTAGTTTTTCGAGTAGGGCTGCTGAAGCCGATCCAACGCCTTGTAACTGATGGACTGAAGTCATGTCCCCTCAACGAGTTCTCTATGCATATATTATTTATCGGTTATGGTAAAACATCTCAGCGTGTTGCTAAACAACTATTTGAGAAAGGAAATCAAATTACCACAATTAGCCGTAGTGAAAAGACAGATCCTTATGGGACACATCTCGTACAGGATATTTTTACGCTCGATTTAAGCGAAATTGCACCTGTAGATGTAGTGTATATTTTACTTTCACCAGACGATAGTACTGTTGAAGGTTATCAGCATACTTATGTGGATAGTATTGAGCCTATTCGTCAGGCTTTAAAATCGCATCCGGTTAAAAGATTAATTGTGGTGTCATCTACGCGGGTATATGGTGAAAATTCTGGTGAAACAATTGATGACCATAGTGAGATTCACCCAAACGATGCCCAAGGGCATATCTTGCATAATATGGAATTGCTATGGCAAAAGTATTTTCCGTCACAGTGCGTGATTGTGCGTCCTACAGGGATTTATGGGGCTTCTATTGATCGCCTAAAACGAATGGCTGAGCACACGCAAACCTATCCAAATATTCACTATAGTAACCGTATTCATATTGATGATTTAGCAAGGTTTTTGGCATTTTTAGCCGATTTTGAAAAACCCCATAAAAGTTATCTTGTTGCTAATAATGCACCTGTACCTTTGCATGAAGTCTTACTGTGGTTTCAAAGTCAGTTAGATTTACCGCTACTTACCTTAGATTCAGCTCATGTGTCAGGCAAAAAAATTTATGCGAAACATTTGTTTGAGACGGGTTTTCAACTTGAGCATCCAATTTGCTTTAATGACTATTTATTATGTTTAAATGCTCATGGTACAAATTAAAATTTAGACTAAACTTTAAATAACAACAGAAATACCTGATGAGGCAGTTAAATTGCCGATAAAGATAAAAAGGTTAAAAGTGAAAAAATTTTGTTTAGCTCTCTTTTTGAGTGTAACGTCAGTTACGAGTTGGGCTGGGGATCAGGTGTGGTGTGCATATGATCCAGCGGGTACCCAAGGGGATATTACGCGCCGACTAAATGACATTCGTCTATATGCTCAGCAATATCAGGTCAAATTCAAAGTCGTTAGTTATCAAAAAGAGCAGCAAGCCATTCAAGCTTTTGATGAGGGGAAATGCTCAGGCTTAGCAGCCAGTAACTTTAATACTTATCAGTATAATCATTTTATGGGCAGTACCTCAGGTATTGGTCTTATACCCAATAACCGGACTGCACGAAATCTATTGCAGCTTTTAAATCATCCTACAATTGAGAAAAGATTAATTAATAAAGATTATGAAGCAGTCGGTATGATTCCGGTTGGTACTGCAAATATGGTCATGAAAACCAAGAAAATATCAAAAGTGGCACAGCTTAGAGGTCAAAGAATTGGAGTTCTAGCCAATAACCCGCCACAACAAGCTTTGGTGAGAAGTGTAGGTGCGCAGCCAGTATATGTTGATTTATCGAATGCGATTGCGCAGTTTCAACAAAATAAAATCGATATTATGCCAGCGCCTGTTTATGGTCTTTTGCCTTATAACCTACAGAAAGATTTTGGGCCAGATACTCAGGTGATTAATTTTCCTTTGGCGTATTTCGGGGTAAATATAATTATTAAGCCCCAAGCTTATCCAGCCAACTTTGGACGAAAAATTCGGGCTTGGTTTGTCCAAAATAGTCAATTATTAACAAATCGAGCTATACAATGGGAAAATCATTTACCAGCCTATTATTGGGTTGACGTTTCTTTTTACGAAAAGCAGAGCTATGACATTATGGTGGCAAAAATACGCAATCAATATGTTCGCTCCGGTTATTACGATGCCTACTTTGTGGAGCTAATGAAACGCTTACGTTGTATTGATGATCCGCGTTACTTTGAATGTCCAATGAGTAGATAAAATAAAAGGCAACTTAAGTTGCCTTTTATTTTGCATGAAGATTTTAAGCTTTTTTACGTTTTAAACGGCGTTTAGCTTGCTGAGAAGCCATTGCTTCAAGAGCTTCTTTTAACTCTTCATCAGTAAAGGTTGTGATGTGTTGCAACATTTGTAATGTCACTTCATCAAGCACCAACTGTGCGCCTGCTGCCATTTGACGGAAATTATCATCAAACTCGATTTGGCCTTGGTCATTCGTTCGAATGTAGTTTTGTTGAGTTAAAACTTTGATAAAGCTTTGGAACAATGCTTTGTCAAAGAATTCAGGAGAGTTAAACTCATATAGAACTGATAAACGTTGTCCTAATAAATGACTTAATTCTTCAACTTGTTTTGCTGAAATATTGCCTGAACCACGCTGAGTGATTAAAGCTAAAGTCATGTAATAACGTTCAAGGCTTTGTTTAACAGGTGTTGCTAATACAACAAGCTGATTATGCTCTTCAGTATTTGGTGCAGAGCTAATTAAATTGCCTTCGTCATCTTGTTGAATAAGATTTGATTGAACCAATGCATCTGCATATTGCTCAATCTGTTCTTTAAGTTCGCTACTTTTCCATTTAAGGAAGAGTTCGGCTTTTAAGAATGGATAAAGCGTATAGATAACATTGCTTAAATCAGCACGGCTAATTTTCCCGTTATGTTCAACAAGAGATGCAATCAATGAAGGTAAAACGAATGCATGCAAAATGTTATTACGGAAATAGGTGAGGAGAACCGCTTGGTTATCTTCAATCGCAATAATGTCACCAAGGGCATGCTGTACGCGCTTAATGAGTTTAAGCTTTAAGCCATAAGCAATAATTTCTTTGCCAGATAGCGGCGTTACTTCTGTGCGCTGATCGTAAGGGAAATTTGATGCTAAATTGCGGTAAGCTTCAAGCTGCTTAATACAGATTTCTTCATCAAGCGTATGCTTTGGTGTTGCAAGCAAAATAATTGAGAGTAAAGAAACCGGATTAATCACTACCGCACGGTTAATATTTTCTAAAATCGCATTTGCAGAACTGTTTACTGCTTCTGAAACAGCAGGTGGCACTGGGTCATCGTTCTTTTCAATATAAACGTTCTCAGCATTATGCTGTTTAAGCAAGTCATCTAGAAAAACAGGTTCACCAAAGTTAACGTGTACTTTACCGAAAATACGTTCAATTTTTCGGAGTGTTTTTAAAATACCAAAAATAGACTCAGCTTCTTTTGGCTTACCTTGCATTTCGCCTACATAGGTGGAACCTTCCATAAGGCGCTCATAACCAATATAAGTTGGCACAAATACAATTGGTTTGGCACGGCCACGTAAATGGCTATGGACTGTCATTGCGAGCATGCCGGTTTTCGGTGGTAATAAGCGGCCTGTGCGCGAACGTCCACCTTCAATAAAGTATTCAAGTGGTGTGTTGCGAGAAAGAATACTATATAAATATTCTTTAAATACAGAAGTATAGAGACCATTACCACGGAAAGAGCGGCGAATAAAGAAGGCACCGCCACCACGTAAAAGCTGACCAACGAAAGGTAAGTTTAGGTTGTCGCCCGCAGCAATATACGGGACCATCAAGCCACGTTTATAAATCACATAAGACAGTAGTAAGTAGTCAATGTGGCTACGGTGACATGGTGTGTAAACAATTTCATAGTCTTTTGCAAGCTCTCGGACAGTACTGAAGTTATGAACTTCTACGCCGTCATAAAGCTGAGTCCATAGACGTGTTAATGCCAAATCTGCAAAACGTACTGCTGAGTGAGAATAATCAGATACGATTTCATTCACATAACCAATCGCACGGCGCTCTGCTTCAAGCATGCTGATTTTACCGCGAATACTTTCGCGTCGAATGGCTTCTTGAACATCACGAGACTTTAATACCGACTGCATGACATTGCGGCGGTCTGATAAGTCTGGGCCTAAAACAACTTCACGTTGGCGATCAAGGTAGTCATTTAAAGTGCTAACAATATAAGTTGCTGGCGAAAGGTTTGGATAATGCTTCTGAGCATATTCAACGAGGTCACGTAAAGACTGTGGTTCATGGAATTCCAAATAAGATTGGCGACCATGCAAACCAATATTTACAAGCTGTTTAACTGTACTTGGTGTTGCCCATGTATCTGAGAATAACAACTTAAACCAAGAGTCTTCTTTATCTGGAGAACGGCCCCATAAAACGGTTACCGGAACCAGTTCTATGTCGAGTTCAGGATTTGCTTGTAAAACTTCGATCAGTTTAATTAAACGTGGCGGAAAAGCATGAGGAGGGGGATTCAGTAGGTTATTTTCATCATTGTGTTGTAAAAATAAAACTGAAGCTTTTTCCTGATGAGTACCGATGACTAATGGATCTAGCGCTGGCTTTAAATTTAAGCGGCGAGTTTCCCCATCCACCACTAAAGCATTACTGCGAGAATGATTTTGCAAGACATAGCACACTACTTTTTGGCGCTCGGTCTTCGCTTCTGTTTCTGTTGTTGATACTGGTTCAGTAGGAACTTCCCCAAGAACATGTGGTGTTACCACGAGGTCAAGTAGTTTACTCGAAAGCCGACGATACATTTGACCAAACCCACTCTTGGACATAAGAACTCCTACTTCTTAAAGACAAATCCCGGCACCAAAGGCAGAGGGTAAATATTTTGCGGTATTTATTAAAAAAAACAATATGCTATTTTCTGATAAATTATAATTCTTTTGGCATTTTTTATCGTTAAAAATCGTATTTTTAGCTGTTTTAAAGGCAATGTTTGTCAGAAGTTGACTGATTGTTCCATGTACAAATAGTTTTTTATGGCACAATAGATTCTACACATCTGTCCTTTAATACCAATTTTGCCTGCAATATGAAGGTATCTCTCATGAATGCGTTAACCCAAGAACTGGTTGAGCTGCTCACTTTAGAAAAGCTTGAAGAAAATATTTACCGTGGAATTAGCCGTAATTTGGTCGGTAAACGTGTTTTTGGAGGTCAGGTTCTCGGTCAAGCATTACGTGCTGCTTCTTACACAACTGATCGTCCTGCGCATTCTCTGCATGCCTACTTTTTATATGGTGGTGATATTAATGCTCCAATTATCTATGAAGTAGACCGTTTGCGTGATGGCAAAAGCTTTGTCAGCCGTCAAGTTCGGGCAATTCAGCATGGACGAGTTATTTTCTCTGCAATGGTGTCTTTTGCTAACCCTGAAGAAGGCTTGAACTATCAGCATCCAGAACCAGATTACCCAGCTCCTGAAGCGCTAAAATCGGAAAGTGAGTTGAAAGAAGGTATCCTGAATTTTGTACCGGAAAATGTTCGTGCAAGTTTTATGCGTGAGCGCCATGTTGAAATCCGTCCGATTGATCCAGTCAATCCATTTCAACCACAACCGGAAGCGCCTTTTAATGCGCACTATATCCGTACCCATGACCGTATTCCAAAACAGCTGGATGACATTTCATTGCATCAAGCAATTGTAGCGTTTTACTCAGACTTTACTTTGATGACAACAGCTTTAAGACCACATGGCTTAAGTTATATTTCTCCAAGTTTGCAATGTGCCAGTATTGATCATGCGATTTATTTCCATCGCCCACTTCGTGCTGATGAATGGATGCTCTATGACATGGAAGCTACAGTTAGTGCGGCTTCTCGCGGTTTAAACTTTGGCCGTATGTGGCAAAATGGCCAACTCGTATGTAGTACGGTGCAAGAGGGTTTGATGCGTTTACGGGAAATTGAAACTCAATAAATAACGATGAGCCATCTGAAAAGATGGCTTTTTTATTTTTAATTGAAACGATGTGACAAAAAATTGCTCGAATGAAAAGCAAGCTCATGTCATATTTACAAAAGGATTGCCTACTGAAAAAAATAATGTTGATATGAACTTAAATACACAAATTCTGATTGCTGCCATTTTAGGTTTAGCCTTTGGCTTCCTACTTACCATGTATCCGGACACTGCTTTTGTAAAGCACAGTTTATATGGATTAGGCATATTAAGTAGTGTTTTTATTGGACTACTTAAAATGTTGTTGGTGCCATTAATTTTTAGCTCCATTGTGGTTGGAGTTTCAAATTTGCAGGCAGGTGGACAATTAGGCCCAGTTTGGAAAATCACATTCTTGTGTTGTATCACCACCACCACCTTGGCCTTAATTTTAGGTATTAGCTGTGCTCATTTGTTTGAGGTCGGGCGAGGTGTAGATATTTCAATTTTTCAGGCATCTATGCAAAGCTATCAAACACCAGATAGTTTAAACCCGGCAACTTTCTTCACTAATTTTATTCAAAATACTTTAATTAACCCATTTAAAGCTTTTAGTGACGGGAATGTTTTAGCTGTCGTCGTGTTTGCTCTATTTGTGGGTGTTGCTTTAGTTCATGGTGGCGAACGTTTTAAAAGTATTCGGGTATTGAGTCATCAGTTTTTTGAAATGATGATGATGTTAGTAGGTTGGGTAATGAAATTGGCGCCGTTAGGTATTTTTGCCTTACTCGCTAAATTAATGGCTACCGAAGACATTTCAGTATTAAGCCGATTGGCGGAATTTGCTGCTGTGGTAACAGGTACTACTATTTTTCATGGCGCTGTTGTTTTACCGCTACTGCTTTGGATTTTTGGTCGTATGAGCCCTTGGACTTTCTTCAAAGGCACACGTACAGCTTTAATTACCGCATTTGCAACGAGCTCTAGCTCTGCCACTATGCCGCTGAGTATGAAATGCGCACAGGAAAACTTAGGTGTTCGTCCTCAAACTGCAGGTTTTGTGATTCCATTGGGTACACAGCTCAACATGGATGGTACAGCTTTATATGAAGCTGCTGCCGCGCTCTTTGTGGCAAATCTAGTTGGACTAGACTTAAACCTGACACAACAAATTGTAGTGTGCCTAACCGCAATGATCGCATCACTTGGAGCGCCAGGAATTCCAAGTGCAGGTATGGTTACCATGATTATGGTATTACAGTCTGTGGGTTTACCTGCCGAAGCAATTGCGATTTTACTTCCAATCGATCGTTTACTCGATACGGTAAGAACGGTTGTAAATGTGCAGGGAGATATGATGATTAGTGTGGTAGTAGATCGATATACCAAAGATAAAGATATCAGTATCTAATCTCTAAATAAAAAAGCAGGATTTATATCCTGCTTTTTTATTTTAAGCTGCTTGTAATTCAGCTCTTTTGGCTGCTGGCGACTGCGATAAATAACTTACCGCATCTTCAGTGCTGCCTTCTTTAACTGGATCATACCACGGCATGAGGTAGTCAATTTGCTGAGCAATAAGCCAGATTGGGTTTGGTAAAACCTGATTATCTTTTCGGCTAATTTTATACCATTCTAGAGCAACCCAAGCTGGGAAAAATCTAGATTTGGCAGCATCAGCAAAACGTGGATCTTGCTTCATAATATGTGCAGCGCCGTCTACCCATAGCCCTAACACAAGCACAATCACTGCAAGACTTAAATAATAGCGTGGAATATAACCGCCTCCTAAATGGCGATATAAATCGAAAGCAACCGTGCGGTGTTCAATTTCTTCTGAACCATGCCATTTTACCAAGTCTACCATTTCTGGATCTGCGCCTAACTCTTCCCAGCGTTTGTTATAAAGCGCATATTTACCTAGAACACATGTCATGTGCTCAACTGTCGCGATAACACCTAAACGAAATAAATCCCATTGCTCTTGCAGGAATTGCGGAACTTCTTTGTCAAAAGGCTTATCTGCCAAAGCAGTGGTAAATAGATAATTCATAATGTCCAGATTTCTCTGGATATCAATATTGCGTGCACTTAAATATTCTTTATTGGCAGAAGTGTGTGCGTTTGCATGCATTGCTTCTTGACGAATAAATGCTTGTACATCCTGTTTAAGTTTTTCATCAGTAATACGAGGTAAAACCTTGTTATAGAGCCGGCAAAACCAGAACTCTCCAGCAGGCAAGATATTGTTAATTTCATTAATAAAATAACTTGCAAACGGTTGGTTTGGAATCCAGTCTACAGGGGTATCTTTCCAGTCAAATTTTACCTTGCGTGGAAGAATTTTATAATCAATAGAAGAACCTAAAGCCTTATTCTTCAAAAAAGATAGCAATTTCATCATTTAGTCCTGATTTTTAACTCGATGAAGTTATGATGAGTATAAAAAAAGCCCCTACATTTGTGTTTAGCAATAGGGGCCAATTGAATATAAATTTAATGAAGAAATTGTATCTGTTTTGACGATTTACTCTTCTGCATCCTCATCGCTTGCTTCTGGGATTGCATCAACGTCAAATTCTGGCTGTTGTTCAAGCGTAAAATGTAGACGTCCAGCCATCACACTTGCTAGCTCTTCTAAACCTAGTTTGTTTAATGAAGAAAAAAGCTGAATCGAGAAATCAAGCTTCATTTTTTTCAGTTGTTGTTTAACTTCGAGCAAGACTTTGTTCGCTGGACCGCGGTTCAGTTTATCTGCTTTGGTTAAAAGAATATGAACAAATAAATGGCGTGAATAAGCCCACTCTAGCATCATCATGTCAAAGTGCTGTAAAGGGTGGCGAATATCCATAAGTAAAACCAAACCTTGTAAGCTTTTACGATGGATTAGATAGTTTTCTAATTCTTTTTGCCATACACGTTTCATATCTTCTGGTACGGCTGCATAACCATAACCAGGAAGGTCAACTAAGCGTTGATCTGGGTTACCTAGGCTGAAAAAGTTAATCATTTGCGTGCGCCCAGGTTTTTTGGAGGCACGTGCAAGCTGTTTCTGGTTTGTTAATGCATTAATTGCGCTAGATTTTCCTGCATTTGAACGTCCGGCAAACGCAATCTCGTAGCCGCTATCTTCAACACATAGTGCCAATTTCGGAGCACTCATTAAAAATTCAGCTTGGCGTAACCAGTTTAGAGATTGCACAGCATAAGCTGTAATCGCTGGATCCGGTTTCTTTTCATAACTGATCTTTTGCTTGGGTGCGAGTCTGGCTTTGGTGTCTTTCGATTTTTCACTACGACGCATAAAAAATAACTTTTTAAATGAGAGGGCTCGCGCCTAGTATAAAGGAGCTTGGTTATTCTTGCTAATTTTCAGTAAACTTGCTTAAAAAGATAAATAGAATTACGGGCTCTAGAGTTGTAAAAAGGCGATAGGGGAGTGATCTGAAGCAGATTTTGGCTGTTGTAAAACTTCACCTAACGTATATTGATCTAAACTTTGATAAAAGCTTTCCAAAGCTTGATCAAGAATACCTTTCAAACCGCAATGGGAGCGTAAAACACAAGGTGGTGTATTGCATTCAACAATTTGGTGGTCACCTTGTAAAATTCGGACAATTGTTCCAAGTTTTAAATCTAAAGCTTTTGGATTTAATCGAATTCCACCACCTTTGCCGCGAATGGTAATAATCCACTCTTGTTTACCCATAAAATGGACAACCTTCACAAGATGATTTTGCGAAACATATAAATCTTGAGCGATTTCTGCAATCGTGTACGGCGCATCACTTGGACGAGCGACATACATTAATATTCGCAAAGCATAATCGGTAAATTTATTAAGTTGCATGATCACCAAAAACTAAAGGTTAAGAGGTTGATCATCTTAGCCTGAAAGTCTAAAGAATAAAACTTTCAGGCTAGAGCTTTTTAAGTTACAGCGTTAAAGGAGCTGAAACTTGTACTTGATCACCAACTCTATAGTGCTCAAGCAAAATGTTTGAAACAGAGAACTCTGTATGGTCTTCTTCTGGTTGAACATCAAAATGATAAGTATTGTCCTCTTGAGCCTCTGTGAACTTAAATGCTTTTGGTTGTTCAAGCTGTTGGTTAGGTACTTGAACTTTTACAGAAATAAAAGCATTTGCTGGGCTGGTGAGTACATCTTCATGATCAGTTGCCTTTAAAGTAAAGCGTTTGCCAGACTCAAGTGGGTCAATTTGCGTAATTTCAAATGAACGCCAGCCAGCCCATCCACCTTTCAAGCTTTCAAGTTGTTCATATTTTTGTTTTTCAACACCAATTAAGATATCTGCCAACTGTAAGTAAGCTTGTTTCCACGCTTCAATGAGTTCTGATTCAAATGGAACATTTAAAACTTCACTAATTGAATGAAGCAAGTTGTCGCCCACAATTGCATATTGATCTGGTTGAATATCTAAGCTCACGTGTTTAGTGGTAATACGTTCAACCGCTTTGGCAAGCACCGTAGGATTCTCAATATTTTCAGCATACGCGAGTACAGCTGCTGCAAGAGCACGAGGTTGGCGCAGGCTGGTCTGATCATCAAGATTAAAAACATTTTTTAGTTCTGGGTTGTTATTCAACATACGCTTATAAAAGTATGTAGTTAGAGTAACACCATGTTCACGCAATACAGGTACAGTAGATTTAACGAGTTCAATTTGTTGTGGAGTCATGGCTAGACCTTAATTATCTGGCTATATAAGATGTATTTAAAATACATCTTTAAAATAATTGTAGCAATAGCTTTTTAATAAAAACCTTAAAAAATTTAAGGGATATAAAATCCCCTAAATTAATATACTGATTTAAAAATAAATTTTATTTTCCAAATAATGAGCCGAGTAGCCCCCGTACTAATTTTTGGCCAGTACTACCACCTAAGCTGCGAGCAGCACTTTTTGCAAAAGTTCCGACAATATCTTGAGTAAGTTTAGCTCTTTCACGCGCCGCACGTTCCTCTTCTTTTTGCTGTTCACGTGCTAGACGCTCTTGTTCTTTGGCTTGTTGTTTCGCTAAGGTTTCCTGTTCTTTCGCTTGCTGTTTTGCGAGTTCTGCATCTTGTTTTTGCTGTTCCCGTTCAGCCACTTTGTTTTGGAGCATTTCATAGGCACTATCACGATCTACAGCTTGTTCATAAACCCCGGCAATAATACTTTGCGAAATTAAGGTCTGACGCTCTTCTGGAGTGATAGGTGTAAATGAAGAGTAAGGAGGCATAACCCAACCACGCTCTACAATTTGAGGTGTACCTTGCTCATCTAGGCAACTAATGAGTGCCTCACCAACACCAAGTTCCGTAATTGCTTCATCAACTTTAAAGTTTGGATTAGCTCGGAAAGTATCTGCTGCTGTTTTTACTGCTTTTTGATCTTTAGGGGTAAAGGCACGTAAAGCATGTTGTACACGGTTGCCGAGTTGCCCTAAAACACTTTCTGGTAAGTCGAGTGGGTTTTGGGTAATAAAATAAATTCCCACACCTTTAGAACGAATTAAACGTACAACTTGTTCAATTTTTTCTTGTAAAGCTTGACTGGCGTTGTCGAATAACAGGTGAGCTTCATCAAAGAAAAACACGAGTTTAGGTTTATCCATATCACCAATTTCTGGAAGCTGTTCAAATAATTCTGAAAGCATCCATAACAGGAAAGTAGCATATAGCTTAGGTGTATTCATGAGCTTGTCAGCCGCAAGAATATTGATATAACCATGCCCATTTGCGTCGGTTTGTATAAAGTCCAGAATATTTAAAGCTGGCTCTCCGAAAAACTGTTCTCCACCTTGGTCGGCAAGAGCAAGGAGATTACGTTGAATAGCGCCTAAGCTGGCTGGAGATAAGTTGCCATATTCGGCTTTAAACTCAGCTGCATGTTCACTTACAAAAGTGATCATGGCTTTTAAATCTTTAAAGTCGACCAGAAGTAACCCTTGGTCGTCTGCAATACGGAATACGGCAGATAAAACACCTTCTTGGGTGTCATTTAAGTTGAGTATACGTGCTAATAAAATTGGTCCAATTTCAGAAATAGTGGTTCGAATAGGGTGGCCTTGCTGGCCAAATAAATCCCAGAAAACAACTGGATTGGCTGCAAATGGAACACTGTCGATCTGTAAAAGCTTTAAGCGTTCATTAAATTTATCCGAAGCTTCACCAGCTTTTGCGAGGCTTGAAACATCACCTTTTGCGTCGGCAAGAAAGACGGGAACGCCGATTCGAGAAAAACTCTCTGCGAGCACCTTTAGGGTGACTGTTTTACCTGTACCGGTCGCACCTGCAATCAGGCCGTGCCGGTTGGCAAATTGGGAAAGTAAAACAATTTCTTTTGATGTGTCGTTAATATTTTTTGCAATAACAATCGGTGTACCCATATATTTTTATCCCTTAGTGTGAGCCACTATTGATGTTGTCGTTTTACATTTGTTTCAGAGCATTTTCGATATCTTGAATTAAATCTTGTGGATCTTCTAGCCCTATACAGAAGCGAACCAACAAACCTTGTTGTAAATGTGTATTTTCAAGTTTTCTCATCATTTTTAAATCATAAAGCATGACGAGACTCACCGGTCCTCCCCAACTAAAACCAAGTTTGAATAGCTTAAGAGCATCACAAAAACGGCGTACTGCTGAAATGTCATAATCAGATTTGAACACAACACTCACTAAGCCTGCACTTCTACCTGTTGAGCAAATTTCTTGCCAGTATTGATGACCAGGTGCAGCTTTATCGCTTGGATGTAGAACTTGTGCAAACTGAGGTTGCTCTTTTAACCATGTCAGTAGGGTTTTAGTATTATTTGATTGTTGCTCATACCTTAATGACATATGCGCAAGACTGCGTTGAATTTGGGCGGTATCATCACCAGATACCGAAATCCCTAAAATGGCATGCATTCGGAACAAACGGTGGTGTAACTTCTCATCACGAGTTACCACACTTCCCATTAAAATATCGCCACCACCACTTGGATATTTGGTAAGCGCATGAATGGTTAAATCTACTGATAAATGTTCATCGGAAAAATCAAAAGCATTAAAGGCGAGGCCAGCTCCCCAAGTATTATCGAGTGCAGTTAAAACGCCATGTGCTTTTGCTTTTTTTACTAGCGCTTTGAGATCTGGAAATTCAAGAGTGACAGAACCTGCTGCTTCTAACCATAGCAACTTGGTTTTATCAGAAGGCTGGAAACTTGAGACATCGATCGGGTTATAAACTTGAACATTAATTCCATATTGATCTTTTAAGTAGTTTAGGTGTTCCAGATTCGGACCATATATATTGTCTGGCACCCAAACTTCATCACCTGTTGCTAACACAGCAGAATTTACGAGATTAATCGCAGATAACCCGCTTGGAGCAAGTAGGCAGTATAAACCACCCTCAATTTGAGCAATATTGTCGCCTAGTGTAAATGTCGTAGGCGTACCGTGGGTGCCATAACTATAGTCATAAGGATCGGTCCAGTGACGGTCAAAAAGGTGCGAAGTTGATTTAAAAATAATAGTTGATGCACGAAATAAGGGAGGTTGCACGGTTTCAATAAATTGAGGTGCTTTTCGTGGTGCATGAATGAGTTGGGTTTGGAAATTGTTATGCTTTTTCATGGGGCGCTATACTTTACATAATGAGATTAGATTAAGAGAAAACTTACTTAACTGCTAGATTTTTGATTATTTCTAAGATGTTTCGTTACTAGTGTAACATTCACTAAAACTTGGCTTTATTTTTGCAAAGATCAAACCAACATTCTAACAACAATAGGTTTAAGCGCATGAAGTCGCATTTACGTGTTCACTATTTTCAACATATTGCTGGCGAAGGTTTTGGAAGCTGCTATTCATTCTTAAAAGCACACCATGCAACGATAACAGCTACAGAGTTTTTTGCACTTCCAGTTGATCTCCCTTTGGAAATAGAAGCATTGCCACACATTGAAGATGTGGATTTGCTACTTATTATGGGGGGAACCATGAGTGTAAATGATGAGGCAAATTATCCATGGTTAAAAATAGAAAAAAGATGGATACGTCGTTATTTGGCGGCGGGAAAGCCTGCGATAGGACTTTGTCTCGGAGGGCAACTTATTGCCAATGCACTAGGAGCGGCCGTTAGTAGAAACCGTTATCAAGAATTGGGATGGTCGACCGTACAAAGGGTGCCGAATTTACCTAAAGAAAGCTTTTTATTACCAGAAAAAATAAATGTAATGCAGTGGCATAGTGAAACTTTTGAGATTCCTAAAGGTGCGATTCATTTAGCAGAGAACTCAGTTTGTCGTAACCAGATGTACCAAATTGGTTCAAATGTTCTTGGTTTTCAATTTCATCCAGAAATGACACCCAAGGTATTAAATCTTCTTTTAGAGAACGAACAAGAGCTTTCTATTTTTAAAGGTGAGTATGTTCAATCTTTAGATGAACTACATCATTGCGACATCCAAAAGTTTGAACAAGGCAATCAACTTTTAAACAGGGCAATAGAGTTCGTGGTCAATCAATAAAAATATAGAGTTGATGAGAAAAAGGATGAATTGAGCAGAAAATAGAAAAAGAGAATTGCATAAGACTTAAACAATCGTTATAATGAGCGACCCTCAAGAAGAGGGCATTTACTGCGAAGAAAGTAGTAAATGTGCATTACAGTCGTGGCATCGATCACGACCTTGGTGATTATCACTGCCTTTGACACTTACCAGATAGGTGAGATGCGTCAAAGGTGATTCTTTATATATTTGGCTTGGAGTTTACTGGTATGTCTAACCAGAGAATTCGTATCCGTCTTAAGTCTTTTGATCATCGTCTGATTGATCAATCTGCTCAAGAGATCGTAGAAACCGCTAAGCGTACCGGCGCACAAGTGTGTGGTCCAATTCCGATGCCTACTCGCATCGAACGCTTCAACGTTCTTACTTCACCGCACGTTAACAAAGATGCGCGTGACCAGTACGAAATCCGCACCTACAAACGTTTGATCGACATCGTTCAACCTACAGATAAAACTGTTGATGCATTGATGAAGTTAGATCTTGCAGCTGGTGTTGATGTTCAGATCGCTTTGGGTTAAGGCTTTCGGTTAATTAACGATTAGTTAATTAGGCCGCTTTTTTAGAGGTTTATGCACATGGCTATTGGTTTAGTCGGTCGCAAATGTGGTATGACTCGCATCTTTACAGATGCTGGTGTTTCTGTACCTGTTACAGTCATCGAAGTCGATCCAAACCGCATTACGCAAATCAAAACACTTGAAACTGATGGTTATCAAGCTGTTCAAGTAACTACTGGTGAACGTCGCGAGTCTCGCGTAACTAACGCTCAAAAAGGTCACTTCGCTAAAGCGGGTGTTGCTGCTGGTCGTTTAGTTAAAGAGTTTCGTGTTACTGAAGCTGAGCTTGAAGGCCGTGAAGTTGGCGGTACTATTGGCGTTGATTTGTTCACAGTTGGTCAAATTGTTGACGTAACTGGTCAATCAAAAGGTAAAGGTTTCCAAGGTGGTGTTAAACGTTGGAATTTCCGTACCCAAGATGCTACTCACGGTAACTCTGTTTCTCACCGTGTTTTAGGTTCTACAGGTCAAAACCAAACTCCTGGACGCGTGTTCAAAGGCAAAAAAATGGCTGGTCACTTAGGTGATGAACGCGTAACAGTACAAGGTCTTGAAATCGTATCTGTTGACACTGAACGTTCAGTTTTGGTTGTTAAGGGTGCAATTCCTGGTGCAACTGGCGGTGACGTTATCGTACGTCCTACCATCAAGGCCTGAGGGGAAATACCGTGAATTTAAAAACTGTTTCCGGCTCTGCTGTTGAATTGTCTGAAGTAGCTTTCGGACGTGAATTTAACGAAGCTCTTGTACACCAAGTTGTTACTGCTTACTTAGCAGGTGGTCGTCAAGGTACTCGTGCTCACAAATCACGTGCAGACGTTTCTGGCGGTGGTAAAAAACCATTCCGTCAAAAAGGTACTGGTCGCGCTCGTGCGGGTTCTATTCGTAGCCCAATCTGGGTTGGTGGTGGTAAAACTTTTGCTGCTCGTCCACAAGATTGGTCTCAAAAAGTAAACCGTAAAATGTATCGCGGTGCAATGCAATGTATCTTAGCTGAACTTGTTCGCCAAGATCGCCTTGTTTTAGTTGAAGAGTTTGCTGTTGCTGCTCCAAAAACTAAAGAATTGCTTGCAAAACTTAACGATTTAAATGCAGCTCGTGCTTTGATCGTTACAGATGCTGTAGATGAGAACTTATATCTTGCAGCGCGCAACCTTCCACACGTTGATGTGGTAGATGCAACTGCAATCGATCCTGTAAGCTTGATCGCGTTTGATAAAGTTGTGATGTCTGTAGCTGCTGCTAAGAAAATTGAGGTAGAACTCGGATGAACAACGAACGTATCTATCAAGTCCTAAAAGGACCAGTCTTCTCAGAAAAGGCACAAGTTTTAGGTGATACTGCTGGTGTTCAAGTATTTAAAGTAGATATCAACGCTACTAAACTTGAAATCAAAAAAGCAGTTGAAAAACTTTTTGGTGTAGAAGTTGTTAAAGTTAACACAACTATTACTAAAGGTAAGACTAAGCGCTTTGGTCGTACATTAGGACGTCGTTCTGATGTTAAAAAAGCATACGTCACCCTGAAAGCCGGCCAAGATGTTGAAATGGCTGACTTGGGCGATACCGCTGAAAGCGCAGCGGAATAAGGACGAAAATTATGCCGATTCAAAAATGTAAGCCAACGTCTCCAGGACGTCGCTTTGTAGAGAAAGTGGTTCATGACCATCTTCACAAAGGCGCGCCTTATGCACCGTTGGTAGAAGCAAAAAAACGTACTGGTGGTCGTAATAATAACGGTCACATTACTACTCGTCACGTTGGTGGTGGTCATAAGCAACATTACCGTATCGTTGACTTCAAACGTAACAAAGATGGCGTACCTGCTGTTGTAGAACGTATTGAATACGATCCAAACCGTACAGCGCATATTGCATTATTGAAATATGCTGACGGTGAGCGTCGTTATATCATTGCGCCTAAAGGCTTACGTGCTGGTGATAAAGTACAATCTGGTAACGATGCTCCAATTCGTCCAGGTAACTGTTTACCACTTCGTAACATGCCAATCGGTTCTACACTTCATAACGTTGAACTTAAAATCGGTAAAGGTGCTCAATTAGCACGTTCTGCTGGTGCTTCAGTTCAATTGTTGGGTCGTGATGGTTCTTACGCAATCATTCGTCTTCGTTCAGGCGAAATGCGTAAAGTACACGTTGAATGCCGCGCTGTAATTGGTGAAGTTTCTAACCAAGAAAACAACCTTCGCTCATTAGGTAAAGCTGGTGCTGCACGCTGGCGTGGTGTTCGTCCTACCGTACGTGGTATGGCGATGAACCCGATTGATCACCCACACGGTGGTGGTGAAGGGCGTAACAAAGGTATTCAACCTGTAAGCCCATGGGGTCAAAAAGCTAAAGGGTACAAGACACGTACCAACAAGCGTACGACTAAGATGATTATTCGCGACCGTCGCGTCAAGTAAAGGAATCTGACTAATGCCTCGTTCTCTGAAAAAAGGCCCATTCGTCGATGCGCACTTGTTCGCTAAGGTTGAAGCGGCTGTTGCTAGTAACTCTCGCAAGCCGATCAAAACTTGGTCTCGTCGTTCGATGATCCTTCCAGACTTTGTTGGTTTAACAATTTCTGTTCACAATGGCCGTAACCACGTTCCAGTAATTGTTACTGAGCATATGGTTGGTCATAAACTCGGTGAATTCGCGCCAACTCGTACCTATCGTGGTCACGGTGTTGACAAGAAGTCTAAACGTTAATAGGTGTCATGATGGAAGTAACTGCTAAATTACGCGGTGCCGCTATCTCGGCACAAAAAGCACGTTTGGTTGCGGACTTAATCCGTGGCAAGTCTGTTGCACATGCTTTAAACATCTTGAACTTCAGCAACAAAAAAGCTGCAGTTTTAGTTAAAAAAGCATTGGAATCTGCAATTGCAAACGCTGAACACAATAACAGTTTAGATGTTGACGACCTTAAAGTTTCTACGATTTACGTTGACGAAGGCATGAGCCTTAAACGTATTATGCCACGTGCTAAAGGCCGTGCAGATCGTATTACTAAGCGTACTTGTCACATCACCGTTAAGGTAGGGGTTTGATATGGGTCAGAAGGTTCATCCAATCGGTATCCGCCTAGGTGTTGTGAAACGTCATAACGCTAACTGGTATGCGAATCCGAAACAATACGCTGAATACTTGCTTAAAGATCTTCAAGTTCGTGAGTTTTTAACTAAAAAACTTAAGAATGCGATGGTTAGCAATATTCTTATCGAACGTCCATCAGGTGCTGCTAAAGTAACAATTAGCACAGCTCGTCCTGGTATCGTAATCGGTAAAAAAGGCGAAGACATTGAAAAATTACAGCGCGAACTTACCAACATCATGGGTGTTCCAGCGCAAGTAAGCATCAACGAAATTGATCGCCCAGACTTGGACGCGCGTTTAGTTGCTGAAGCAATCGCTTCTCAATTAGAAAAACGTGTAATGTTCCGTCGTGCTATGAAGCGTGCGGTACAAAACACTATGCGTGCTGGTGCTAAAGGTATCAAAGTTGAAGTTTCTGGCCGTTTAGGTGGTGCAGAGATCGCTCGTACAGAATGGTATCGTGAAGGTCGTGTACCTTTGCACACTCTTCGTGCGGACATCGACTATGCAACTATGCGTGCTGAAACTACTTACGGTACGATTGGTGTTAAAGTTTGGATTTTCCGTGGTGAGATTTTAGGTGGCATGAAACAAGTCATGAACCCTGCTCCTGCTGAAGAACGTCCAGCTAAACGCGGTCGTGGTCGTGGTGAAGGTCAAGAGCGTCGTGGTCGTCGCGGTGACCGTGCTGCTGACAAGGGAGAATAATCCATGTTGCAACCTAAACGTACCAAATTCCGTAAAGTGCACAAAGGCCGTAACACTGGTCTAGCACATCGTGGTAGTACAGTATCATTTGGTTCGATTGCAATTAAAGCAACTGAGCGTGGTCGTATGACTGCACGTCAGATTGAAGCTGCACGTCGTACCATTAGCCGTCGTATTAAACGTGGTGGTAAAATCTTCATTCGCGTATTCCCGGACAAACCAATTACCGAAAAACCATTAGAAGTTCGTATGGGTAACGGTAAAGGTAACGTGGAATATTGGGTTTGTGAGATCAAACCAGGTAAGATCCTGTACGAAATTGAAGGTGTGAACGAAGACTTGGCACGTGAAGCTTTTGCTTTAGCTGCTGCTAAACTTCCGTTTAAAACCACTATCGTGACTCGGACGGTAATGTAATGAAAACTAAAGATCTACGTGAAAAATCGGTAGAAGAGTTGAAAGCTTTGCTTGATGAGCAACAGCTTAACCAATTCCGTCTTCGTATGGCGA
The DNA here is from genome assembly GCF_003940475.1 of Acinetobacter sp. FDAARGOS_559. Lineage (NCBI taxonomy): Bacteria > Pseudomonadati > Pseudomonadota > Gammaproteobacteria > Moraxellales > Moraxellaceae > Acinetobacter > Acinetobacter sp. FDAARGOS_559. Next base: position 1,877,084 of record NZ_RKJG01000005.1, on the reverse strand, counting down.
AAGCAACTGGTCAGTTGGGTAAATCGCACGAAGTGCAAGTTGCTCGTAAGACAATTGCTCGTATTAAGACACTCCTTACCGAAAAACAGGGGAACGGACAATGAGTGAAAAAACAGTCCGCACGTTAACCGGCAAAGTAGTAAGCGACAAAATGGACAAATCTATTGTTGTCCTTATCGAACGCCGCGTTCAACACCCGTTGTATGGCAAATCAATTCGCCGTTCAACTAAGTTACACGCTCATGATGAGAACAACGTTGCTAAAATTGGCGATGTTGTAACCATTAAAGAAAGCCGCCCAATTTCTAAAACTAAAGCTTGGACTTTAGTGGAAGTAGTTGAAGCAGCTGCTGAGTAATTCGACGTTCTTGTTGCATCATCGGTCAATTTCGAGTACTCTTTGAGCCTTTCGAAATTGTGACCGGTGATGCTCGGTTTTGGAGTAGGGCAATGATTCAAACCGAAACTATGCTCGACGTAGCAGACAACAGTGGTGCTCGCCGCGTACAATGTATTAAAGTACTTGGTGGTTCACATCGTCGTTATGCTTCTGTTGGCGACATTATTAAAGTTACTGTAAAAGAAGCTATTCCACGCGCACGTGTTAAAAAAGGTGACGTGATGAATGCAGTTGTAGTTCGTACTAAGTTCGGCATTCGTCGTCCAGATGGTTCTGTGATCCGTTTTGATGATAACGCTGCAGTTATTTTGAACAACAACAAAGCTCCGATTGCGACTCGTATCTTCGGACCAGTGACTCGTGAACTTCGTACTGAACAGTTCATGAAAATCATTTCATTGGCTCCTGAAGTTCTATAAGAGGCAATCATGGCTAAGATTAAAAAAGGCGATCAGGTTATCGTGATCGCAGGTAAAGAAAAAGGCAAACAGGGTACTGTTTTGTCTGTTTCTGAAGACCGCGTTAAGGTTGAAGGCCTTAACTTAGTGAAGAAGCATCAAAAGCCGAATCGTGTAACTGGCGCTGAAGGCGGTATCGTTACTCAAGAAGCTTCGCTTCATATCTCAAACGTGGCAATTTTAAATGCTACAACCCAGAAGGCTGACCGTGTTGGTTACCAAGTGATTGATGGCGTGAAAACTCGCGTTTACAAATCAACTGGTGAATCAGTGGCGGTAGCGAAGTAATAGGTTGAAAAGGCAATGGCCAGACTTAAAGCACGTTACAACGACGAACTTAAAGCGAAGTTACAAGAAGAACTTAGCATTAAGAATGTGATGGAAATTCCTCGCATCACAAAAATCACTCTTAACATGGGTGTAGGCGCAGCAGCTACTGATAAGAAATTATTAGACGGCGCTGTAGCTGACATGCAATTAATTGCTGGTCAAAAACCAGTAGTTACTCTTGCACGTAAATCTATCGCTGGTTTCAAAATCCGTGATGGTTGGCCAATTGGTTGTAAAGTTACTTTACGTGGCGACCAAATGTACGAATTCTTGGACCGTTTGATCTCTATCGCAATCCCTCGTATCCGTGACTTCCGTGGTTTCTCAGCGAAATCTTTCGACGGTCGTGGTAACTACTCAATGGGTTTGAAAGAGCAAATCGTTTTCCCTGAAATCGATTTCGACAAGATTGATCGTATTCGTGGTATGGATATTACTATTACTACGACTGCTCGCACCGATGACGAAGGCCGTGCGCTTATGCGTGCATTCGGCTTCCCGTTCAAATAAGAGGTCGATATGGCTAAGAAAGGTATGATTAATCGCGAATTGAAACGCGAAAAAACTGTTGCTAAATACGCTGCAAAACGTGCTGAATTAAAAGCTACTATTGCAAATGTAAATGCGAGCGACGAAGAACGTTTCGAAGCGATGTTAAAGTTACAAGCATTGCCACGTAATGCATCTCCGGTACGTCTTCGTAACCGTTGTGGTTTAACTGGTCGTCCTCATGGTTACTTCCGTAAGTTCGGTTTAAGCCGTAACAAATTACGTGACACAGTAATGCAAGGTGATGTACCAGGCGTTGTTAAGGCAAGCTGGTAAGGAGCGACTAAATGAGTATGCAAGATACCGTTGCCGACATGCTAACACGTGTTCGTAACGCACAAATGGCTAAGAAACAAACTGTTTCTATGCCGTCTTCTAAGTTGAAAGTTGCTATTGCAAACGTACTTCAACAAGAAGGTTATATTTCAAACGTAGAAGTTGCTCAAGAAGAGACAAAATCTACTTTGACTATTACTTTAAAATATTTCGAAGGCAAGCCAGTTATCGAAATGGTTAAGCGCGTAAGCCGTCCAGGCCTTCGCCAATACCGTGGTAAAGATAAACTTCCAAGCGTTAAGCAAGGTTTAGGTATTGCAATTGTTTCTACAAGCAAAGGCATCATGACTGATCGCGCTGCACGTGCTGCGGGCATCGGTGGTGAAGTTATTGCTTTTGTTTCTTAATAGGTGATTCCTCATGTCTCGTGTGGCTAAAGCCCCAGTAACTGTACCAAATGGTGTAACAGTTACTCAGAACGGCCGGCAGGTCGAAGTGAAAGGCAGCAAAGGTACATTGTCTTTCAACCTGCATGCGCTGGTCGAGCTAAAACAGGAAGAAGGTAAACTTCAACTTGCTCCAGCTAAAGAATCGAAAGATGCTTGGATGCAAGCTGGTACTGCTCGCGCTGTATTGAACAACCTTGTTAAAGGTGTTAGCGAAGGCTTCGAACGTAAGTTGCAGCTAGTTGGTGTTGGTTATAAAGCTGCGGTTAAAGGTACAGTTGTAAACCTTAACCTTGGTTACTCACACCCAATTGACTACGCTTTACCTGAAGGTGTAACAGCGGAAACTCCAACTGCTACTGAAATCATTTTGAAATCAGCAAACAAGCAGTTGTTAGGTCAAGTAGCGGCAGAAATCCGTGCATATCGTTCTCCTGAACCATATAAAGGTAAAGGTGTTCGTTATTCGGATGAAGTCATTCTTCGTAAAGAAGCTAAGAAGAAATAAGGCGCGAGGTTCTTATGAACGAAAAGAAACAATCCCGTTTGCGTCGTGCGAAAAGCACACGCTTGCACATCCGTGCATTGGGTGCGACTCGTTTGTGTGTAAACCGCACTCCGCGTCACATCTATGCTCAAGTTATTTCAGCAGATGGTGGCAAAGTTTTAGCGCAAGCTTCAACTTTAGATGCATCTTTACGTAGTGGTACTACTGGTAATATTGAAGCTGCGACGAAAGTTGGTGCTTTAATCGCAGAACGTGCTAAAGCAGCTGGCGTTACTAAAGTTGCATTTGACCGTTCTGGTTTTAAATATCATGGTCGTATCAAAGCCTTGGCTGATGCTGCTCGTGAAGGCGGCTTGGAGTTCTAATCATGGCAAAAGTTGAACAAAACGAAGGTCTCGTTGAAAAGCTGGTTGCCGTTGATCGTGTAGCCAAGGTTGTTAAGGGTGGTCGTATCTTCTCTTTCACAGCATTAACTGTTGTGGGCGATGGTAATGGTCGCGTAGGTTTTGGTCGTGGTAAAGCTCGTGAAGTTCCAGCTGCTATTTCTAAAGCACTTGAAGCTGCACGTCGTAACATGATCACTGTAGACCTTGCTGGTACTACTTTACAACACCCTGTGAATGCTCGTCATGGTGCAAGCCGTGTATACATGCAACCTGCTTCAGAAGGTACTGGCGTAATCGCTGGTGGTGCAATGCGTGCCGTTCTTGAAGCTGCAGGTGTACATAACGTACTTGCTAAATGTTATGGTTCTACTAACGCTGCTAACGTAGTAAACGCAACTTTTAAAGGTTTGCGTGATATGACTTCTCCTGAGAAAGTCGCTGCGAAACGTGGTAAATCAGTAGAAGAAATTCAAGGGTAATCAATCATGAAAACGATTAAAGTTACCCAGACTAAATCTTCTTCACATCGCTTGAAAAATCACAAGCTTTGCTTACAAGGTTTAGGTCTGCGTCGTATTGGTCATACTGTAGAAGTGCAAGATACGCCTTCTAACCGTGGTATGATCAACAAAGTCTACTATATGGTTAGTGTAGAGGAATAAGCCATGACTCTGCGTTTAAATGAGCTTGCACCTGCAGAAGGTGCAAAACGTGAACACCGTCGTTTAGGCCGTGGTATCGGTTCTGGCGTTGGTAAGACTGGTGGTCGTGGTATCAAAGGTCAAAAATCACGTAAAAGTGGTGGCGTTCGTCCAGGTTTCGAAGGCGGTCAAACAGCGATTTATCGTCGTTTACCTAAATTCGGTTTCACTAGCCAAATCGCTTTAAAAACTGCTGAAGTACGTTTGTCTGAGTTAAGTAAAGTGGAAGGCGACATCGTTAGCCTTGAAACTTTAAAAGCTGCGAATGTTGTTCGTCGTGATCAAATTCGCGCTCGTATCGTGCTTTCTGGTGAAATCACTCGTGCATTCACTGTTCAAGGTGTTGCATTGACTAAAGGCGCTAAAGCTGCAATTGAAGCAGCTGGCGGCAAAGTCGAGGAGTAATCTCGAGTGTCTATGTCTCCTAGTTCTTCAGGTCATGTCAACATGATGAAAGGTCAGCCATTTCACGTGAAATATCGTGAAATTATTCGCCGGATGAGTTTTCTAATCGGTGCATTGCTGGTCTTTCGACTAGGAGCGCATATTCCAGTACCAGGCATTAATAATGCTGCGTTAGAAAATTTATTTCATGCAAACCAAGGAACTATTCTTGGGCTATTCAATATGTTTTCTGGCGGTGCTTTAGAGCGAATGTCGATTCTTGCTTTAGGGATCATGCCTTATATTTCTGCATCAATTATTGTGCAGTTAATGTCTACAGTGATTCCTTCTCTCGAAGCCTTGAAAAAGGAAGGGGAGCAAGGTAAACGTAAAATTAATCAATATACGCGTCAGGGTACATTATTACTTGCAGTGGTTCAGGCAGTGGGTATGTGTGCAGGTCTTATTGGACAGGGTATTACTCTATCTAGTGGTCTTGCTTTTTATATACCTGCAGTTACATCACTTGTCGCAGGAACTATGTTCTTAATGTGGCTAGGTGAACAAATCACTGAAAGAGGTATCGGTAATGGTATCTCAATGATTATTTTTGCAGGTATTGTTGCTGGTTTGCCTAAATTAATTATGCAATCAGTATCATCTGTCGATAATGGTCAAACAAGTTTAATTGGTCTTGTTATCTTTGGTCTTTTGTCTCTTGGTGTATTGGCAGCGATTGTGTTTATTGAAAAAGCACAGCGTCGTATTCCAGTAAACTATGCACAGAAGCAGCAAGGGCGTCGTATATTTACAGCTCAGCAAACACATCTACCATTGAAAATTAATATGGCTGGTGTGATTCCTGCGATTTTTGCGAGCTCTTTACTCTTGTTCCCAGCTAGTTTGGGTCAATGGGTAGGAAGTGCAGATCCGAATGCTGGTTTAATTAAACGTAGTTTACAAGATTTAGCTTTAGTATTGTCGCCTGGACAGCCTTTGTATTTGGTGCTCTTTGGTGCGTTAATTATCTTTTTCTGTTACTTTTATACGGCTTTAGTATTTAGCCCTAAGGAAGTATCAGAAAATCTAAAACGCAGCGGAGCTTATGTGCCTGGTATTCGCCCAGGTGAGCAAACTGCTCGTTACTTAGATCATATTCTTAATCGTTTGACGTTTATTGGTGCGATTTATATTACAGTCATTTGTTTGATGCCAATGATTCTACAAAGTTCTTTTGGTATTCCATTCTATTTGGGTGGTACCTCATTACTCATTGTAGTCGTTGTTGTTATGGACTTTATGGCTCAGCTACAAGCGCATTTAACTTCTCATCAATATGACAATCAAACATTAATGAGAAAAACGACTGCTCATCCTAAGGGATAAGCGCACTTAGAGGTTTCATCATGAAAGTACAAGCTTCTGTAAAGAAAATTTGTGGTAGCTGTAAAGTTATCCGTCGTAATGGGGTTATTCGCGTGATTTGTAGCGCAGAACCTCGTCATAAGCAGCGTCAAGGTTAATCTAATCAAGACCTGTTGATTTCAGTAGGCGAATTGGGTTAATATCCGCCCCTCAAGATTTTTGTGGGGCGGTTGATTATCTCTACTGCCTTTTTGGAGAAAAGTGAATGGCTCGTATTGCCGGTGTAAACATTCCGGATAACAAGCATGCTGTTATCTCCCTCACTTACATCTTTGGTATCGGTCGCCACACTGCTAAGAACATCTTAGCTGCAGTTGGTATTACTGAGACTACTAAGATCCGTGAGTTGGACGATGCACAGCTTGATGCGATTCGTGCAGAAGTTGCTAAGGTTCCTACCGAAGGTGACTTACGTCGCGAAATTTCCATGAACATTAAACGTTTAATGGATTTAGGTTGCTATCGTGGCCTTCGTCATCGTCGCAGCTTGCCTGTCCGTGGTCAACGCACCAAAACTAACGCACGTACCCGTAAAGGTCCGCGCAAACCGATTAAAAAGTAAGATTTCTGGAAGCTAAAAGATGGCTAAAGATACTCGCACACGCAAGAAGGTCACTCGTACCGTCTCTGAAGGTGTTGCACACATTCACGCGTCTTTTAATAACACCATTGTTACGATTACCGATCGTCAAGGTAATGCATTGGCTTGGGCCACCTCAGGTGGACAAGGCTTCCGTGGTTCACGTAAATCAACTCCGTTTGCTGCTCAGGTAGCTGCTGAAGTTGCTGGTAAAGCAGCTTTAGATTACGGTTTGAAAAACCTTGACGTCCTTGTAAAAGGTCCTGGTCCAGGTCGTGAGTCTGCGGTTCGTGCATTAGGCGCAGTGGGTTATAAGATTAACAGCATTACCGATGTGACTCCAATTCCTCACAACGGTTGCCGTCCACCTAAAAAACGTCGCGTGTAAGGAGAAACATTCATGGCTCGTTATATTGGTCCAAAATGCAAACTCTCTCGCCGCGAAGGGACAGACCTGCAACTTAAATCTGGCGTTAAACCATTTGACGTCAAAACTAAAAAAGCTAACAAAGCACCTGGTCAGCATGGTCAGGCTCGCGGTGGTAAGCAATCTGAGTATTCACTACAATTACGTGAAAAACAAAAAGTCCGTCGTATTTACGGTGTGTTAGAGCGTCAATTTAGTAACTACTATAAAGAAGCAGCTCGTGTTAAAGGCGCAACTGGTGAGAACTTGTTGAAATTGCTTGAAAGCCGTCTTGATAACGTTGTTTATCGCATGGGTTTTGGTTCTACACGTGCAGAAGCTCGTCAGTTAGTAAGTCACCGTAGCATTACTTTGAATGGTCGTCGTGTAAACATCGCATCTATTCAAGTTAAAGCTGGTGATGTAATTGCGGTTCACGAAGGTGCTAAACAACAATTGCGTATTAAAAACGCGATTGAATTGGCTGCTCAACGTGGTATTCCAGCTTGGATCGAAGTTGATCACTCTAAGCTTGAAGGTACGTTTAAAGCTGCACCAGATCGTTCTGATTTACCTGCTGAAATCAACGAAAGCTTGATTGTAGAATTGTATTCTAAATAATCCTTGAGGTAGCAATAATGACGCGTACTGCAAACGAGTTTCTAACTCCGCAAGCGATCAAGGTCGAAGCGGTAAGCGGGACCTCGGCAAAAGTGATTCTGGAACCTTTAGAGCGTGGTTTTGGCCATACTCTAGGTAATGCTTTACGTCGCATTCTATTGTCTTCTTTGCCAGGCGCTGCTGTGGTTGAAGTAGAGATAGAAGGTGTCGAGCACGAGTACAGTACTTTAGAAGGCTTGCAGCAGGACATCGTCGAGCTCTTGCTGAACCTAAAAGGATTGTCTATTAAGCTGTTCGATCAAAATGAAGCTTATTTAACATTAGAAAAACAAGGTCCTGGTGACATTACTGCTGCCGACCTTCGTTTGCCTCATAATGTTGAAGTGGTTAACCCAGAACATTTAATTGGTACTTTGAGTGCTACAGGCTCATTAAAAATGCGCTTGAAAGTTTCTCAAGGTCGTGGTTATGAAACATCTGACTCTCGTTTCCCTGAAGGCGAAACACGTCCTGTAGGTCGTTTACAGTTAGATGCTTCTTATAGCCCAATTAAACGTGTTTCTTACACCGTAGAAAATGCGCGTGTAGAACAACGTACCGATTTAGATAAACTGGTAATCGATCTTGAGACCAATGGTACGGTTGATCCTGAAGAAGCAATCCGCAAAGCGGCAACAATCTTGCAACAACAAATTGCAATTTTTGTTGATCTTCAGAAAGACCAAACTCCTGTTGCTCAAGAACCTCGTGAAGAAGTTGACCCAATCTTGCTTCGCCCAGTAGATGATCTAGAGCTTACTGTTCGTTCTGCTAACTGTTTGAAAGCAGAAAATATTTACTACATTGGTGATCTTGTTCAACGTACTGAAGTTGAGTTGTTAAAAACTCCTAACCTTGGTAAAAAATCGTTAACAGAGATCAAAGATGTTTTGGCATCGAAAGGTTTACAACTCGGTATGCGTCTTGAGAACTGGCCACCAGCTAGTCTTCGTATGGACGACCGTTTTGCCTATCGTAGCCGTTAATTAAGTAGGACTATCACCATGCGTCATCGTAATAGTGGTGTGAAATTAGGCCGTACAAGCAGCCATCGTAAAGCGATGTTCCAAAACTTGGCTAATTCTTTATTTGAACATGAGTTGATCAAAACAACTTTGCCTAAAGCTAAAGAATTACGTCGTGTTGCTGAGCCTTTAATCACTCTAGCAAAAAACGATACTGTAGCAAATCGTCGTTTAGCATTTGCTCGTACTCGTAATGCTGCAACTGTTGGTAAATTATTTACCGTACTCGGCCCTCGTTACAAAGAACGTAACGGCGGTTATCTACGTGTTCTTAAAGCGGGCTTCCGTGCTGGTGATGCAGCACCGATGGCTTACGTTGAGCTTGTAGATCGTGAAGTGAACACTTCAGCTGAATAATTGATATTATTCAAAAAAGACCGGCTTTATGCCGGTCTTTTTTATTTTCCAAAAAACATAAAATTAAAAATTTGTCCCCAAGTGACATAAAAAAACGGATAAACGGTCAAACTTGACATTGTGTATTGTCAAAATTATGATTTAATAAAGTCATATTCTCAACAATGGGTATAAAAATAAAATGGAAAAGCAAGTTGATGTATTAATCATTGGTGCAGGCATATCAGGAATAGGTGTTGCTGCCCATTTATCTAAAAACTCTCCACAACGTCAGTTTGAAATTTTGGAGCGTCGTGAATCGTTTGGTGGAACTTGGGATCTTTTCCGCTATCCTGGTATCCGTTCTGATTCAGATATGTCTACTTTTGGTTTTAACTTTAAACCATGGTGTAAAGCCAATGTTCTTGCTGATGGTGCCTCTATTAAAGGATATCTAGGGGAAGTGATTGATGAGTTTAAGTTAAAAGAAAAAATTCATTTTGGCCATCGTGTCCTTTCTGCGAATTATGATTCTGCCTCGAAAAAGTGGCATGTTATTGTCGAGGACAATAAGAAAAAACAGCAGACTTGGGTTGCTAACTTCGTTGTAGGTTGTACTGGTTATTATAATTATGACCAAGGTTACGCGCCGACTTTCCCAAATCAAGAAGCTTTCAAAGGTCAACTCATTCATCCACAACATTGGCCGGAAAATTTGGATTATAAGGGTAAAAAAGTAGTAATTATTGGTAGTGGAGCTACAGCAATTACACTGGTGCCTGCAATGTCAAAAGGTGGAGCAGGTCATGTAACGATGTTGCAACGTTCACCAACTTATATTGCTTCTGTTCCGTCTATTGATTTCATCTATGAAAAAACTCGTAGATTTATGTCTGAAGAAGCAGCCTATAAATTTACGCGTGCTCGTAATATTGGTATGCAACGAGCAATTTATGCATTGTCTCAAAAGCATCCTAAAACAGTTCGTCGTTTACTCTTAAAAGCAATTGAAATGCAACTTAAGGGTAAAGTTGATATGAAACATTTTACACCTTCATATAACCCTTGGGATCAGCGTCTTTGCGTAGTTCCTGATGGTGATTTATTCAAAATTCTTCGTGAAGGTAAGGCGAGTGTTGAGACTGATCAAATTGAAAAATTTACTGAGACTGGTATTCAATTAAAATCAGGCAAGCATCTTGATGCCGATATTATCGTATCTGCAACAGGTTTGCAGGTTCAAATCATGGGCGGTGTGCAGGCAACTATTGATGGGGAGCCAGTTAAATCATCTGAACACATGCTTTATAACGGCGTGATGCTCAGCGATGTACCAAACATGGCGATGATTATTGGTTATGTAAATGCTTCATGGACATTAAAAGTTGATATTGCAGCAGATTATATCTGTCGTTTATTAAATTACATGGATAAGAATAATTATGATGAAGTCATTCCATCTGGTGATAAGAGTGTGATGGAAGAGGACACAGTTATGGGTAGCTTATCATCTGGTTATATTAGTCGTGCTGCCGACGTGATTCCTAAACAAGGTAAACAAGCACCATGGCAGGTAACCAATAATTATCTTGAAGACCGAAAATCATTAAAAAATGCAAAATTTGATGATGGTGTTCTACGTTTTCATAAGCATTCAGAAGTTACCACACGTAAACCCAAATTAGTGTCTTGATATTCGAAAATAAAAAGGAGGCTATAAGCCTCCTTTTTATAGTAAAGATTAAAGAGTTCTAGAGATTAATTCTTTCATAATTTCATTGGTGCCTGCATAAATACGGTTTGCTCGGTGATCGATATAAGCGCGTGCAATTGGATATTCCATCATATAGCCATAACCACCATGTAATTGAAGACATTCATCTACAACTTTTGAAAACATATCTGAAATTTTATATTTTGCAGCCGCTGCAGCTTCAACACTCAATTTTTCATCGAGTTGTAATTCCATACAACGATCTAAATAGGTACGGCAGAAATCTATCTCTGTTCTAAGTTCGGCAAGTTTAAAACGAGTATTTTGGAATGCTCCAACTGGTTTGCCAAATGCTTTACGATCTTTTGTATATTGAACAGTATGTGCAAATGCCGCTTCTGCCCCAGCTTGGCAGATAATAGCAACTAGCATACGCTCCCACGCTAATTCTTTCATGAGCATGATAAAGCCCATACCTTCCATACCTAAAAGATTTTCTTTAGGAACACGAACGTTATCAAAGAAGAGTTCACAGGTATCTTGGCCTTTCATACCAATTTTGTTAAGTGGTTTGCCTTTAGTAAAACCAGCACGGTCAGCTTCGACAATAATGAGTGATAAATTGGCAGATCCTTTATCGCTATTCCCCGTTTTACAAACGACAATCGCCATATCGCATAAATAGCCATTGGTAATAAATATTTTTGAACCATTAATGACATATTCATCGCCATCAAGAACGGCTGTTGTACGAACCGCTTGCAAGTCTGAACCTGTTCCCGGCTCGGTCATGGCAATTGCGGTAACCGTCTCACCAGTAGCCATTTTAGGGAGCCATTTCTGTTTTTGCTCTTCATTACCGAAGTTATTAATATAGTTGGCTACAATGTCGGAATGCAGTGAGAAACCTGTACTTGAGTCCATCGCATAGGCTTGTTCTTCAATAAGAATCATGCTGTATAGGCGATCGACACCTGAACCACCATATTGTTCTGGCATGGTGGTACAGAGTAAACCTAATGCACCAGCTTTATTCCAAAGATCTCGGTTAACATGTTGTTGTTTTTCATATTTTTCAATATTAGGTACAACTTCTTTCTCGTAGAATTTACGTACCGTTTCCCGAAAAGCTTCATGTTCTTCGTTAAATAAATGGCGAGGTAACATATTTGGAATGGGACGAATAGCACCAGATTGCATTGTATTTCTTCCTTGGTTTGGGCTTGATGTTATGAGCTAAACATAAGGGAAGCGACTAGGTCTAACAATGTGATGAATGCTCATTTATGGCGGTGAAGTGATAAGTTTGGTCAATTTGATATTTTTAGCGAACTTTCTCATGTGATCAGGTAAACTAAGCGCACTATCAACGCAGATGGGGAAATAAATGTCTGAAGAAATGACCTTGGAAGAACGTAAAGTAATCTATCGCGCACGTCGTGGTTTAAAGGAAATTGATGTCTATTTTGACCCTTATGTGAAAAATTATTATTTAAAGGCAGACCCGGCAGAAAAAGCATTGTTTGCTGAGTTGGTAGAACAGGAAGACCCTGATTTACTAGATTGGTTTATGGAAGTATCAGAACCACCACGTACCGAATTACGTGACTTTATCTATAAATTAAAACACTATGTTCATGGTTAATTTATTTTGATCAACCATTTGAATTTTAAGCTGAAATATAGTCGTTTTTCGATTATATTTCAGTTTTTTATTGGCTTAAGCTTAGCAGTTCTATTTTATCAATTAATGCCGTTACTATGGTGGTTAGTTGTAATCAGCTTACTATTTATCAGCTTTATTTTCTTTTTAAAGCGTCCGCAGCTTGCACAAATTGCTTATTTAGATAAAAAACTATGGTCGCTTGCTTATCACTCACAGAACACCATTTCTCGCGTCAAAATTTTAAAAGTAATTGATTATCAGATTTTCATAGTGATCTATTTTGAAGGTCATAAAACACTAACTTCTATCATTTGGTTTGATCAAATGTCATTAGTAGAGTGGAAAAAGCTTAAAACTTTAGAAAAACTCTATTAATTGTTAGACAATTCTATATTTGTATATTTATTTAAAATTATTATTAATCAATATCTTATATTTTATTTCTTTTTGGGAAATTGAAATTGTCTAGTTAAAATACAGAAAAAACAGCAAGAAAGTTAATTGTCGGACAATTTCTCAATATGGTTACTATTCTATCGGTTAAAGTACAAACACCAACGTAAAGTGTGTCGGAGGTCTCAAATGGAGATGCCAACATGGTCGTTCTTGGTCATTGCCATAATTATGGCGGTGGTGATAGGAAGAGCAGGAACTTTACTCAGGGAACATCTTAACCGAGTTAATCTTAGCAAAGTTAAGAGACAGAGGATGCAAAGGTCATCGATCAGTCAATAGTCTAATTGGTTAATCGATTAATTTCATCAAGTGTCCAGTTTTTAACTGGGTGCGAATGTAGTAAGGAGGTCTCTCATGGAGATTTCAATGTGGATGTTTCTGTTGATTGCAGTAATTATGGCTGTAGTAGTAGGAAGAGCAGGAACTTTACTTAAGGATTATCTAGAACAACAATAATATAAGCCGTTAAAAGCTTATCCCAGTTAATAAGTAGCATGTGCTGAACCGTCGCAATGCTACTTTTTTTTGCCTAAAATTTTTGTTTCCCTGAAAAACTGTCAATTTTATCTGCTGTGAAGTGTGTCAAAGTATAAGCGCTACAATTAGAGTAATTACTCTTTTATTCAAGATATGCATCTGCTAATGTACATCTGAAAAGGAAAAAACAAATTACATCGAGGACAGGAAGATGTCTAAAGTCCAAAAAATATGCCAAGGTTTGGCGGTAAGTTTTCTTGCAGCTTCAGTTTTATCAGGTTGTTCATACGTCGTGAAAAGCGGAGCAAATGTTGCTTTAGGTTTTACGGAAAAGCACGTCGTTCCACCTATTTTGGCAATGCAAGATGCTGAAATGGTTTGTAATACTGGTAGTGCCTTAACTCCTGCAATCATGTCGACTAAAGGTATGGGTGCAGATCCTACTCGTGTTGCTGTCTTAATGTATGCTGCTTCAGGTGTATGCGCGGAAAACCAAGCATTAGAACAGGAGTTACGTTATTTGCGCGCTTCAAAAGCAGGGCAGGTAACAGAAGCTCAAGATGCACGTATTGCACAGAAGCGTTGGGCTGCAATTGCTGCTGAGCGACAATACGCAGGCTATAAGCTCTTTGCTGATCGTTGGGAATCTAAATATAAATATCATTTAGGTGATTCTTGTCCAACAATGCGTAGTGATATTGACCAAACTGTATATTTACTTGGGATGATTAGTGGCCTTCAAGCTGTGACCAACGACATTAACTCTGGCGGTTCTGTCAATGTTCCGAAAGATATTGCTGCTATTGTAGAGCGCGGTATGGTCTGCCTTGATAACCAAAAATTCTGGGGCGCACCAAATGCAACCCGTGCAGTGATCTGGACTTTATTACCAGGCGCTAATGAAGGGAAGCCTGATCCATATGAGACTTTAAAACAGTCCGTGCAAATTGGTGAACAAAAAGGTGTTCGTTTATCTCATGCATTATATGCCGTAGCTGCTCAAGCGAGTGGTGACGATGCTAAAATCCGTGATGCATTAAAAACTTATGCTGCATCTCAAGCAGATGACAAACCAGTCAATCCGAACTTTAAATTAATCGATAGTATGGCTGGTTTAATTGTGCGCGGTATTTCTGACCGTTACTGGACTGAGCATACTGGTGTTCGTACCGGTGATGACGGTATGTCTCATTTCTGGGATGAGAAAAACGAAGGCTCAGCTGAATTGGATGAGTTGTTTGATGGTGGAGCTGCATCGGAAGCCCCAGCTGACACGAAAACTGCACCAGCACAGTAAATAGATCTGAAGGAACTCACTCCTTAGGGTTACTAACTCTAGTAATCGTAAGGAGTCTGGTTTAAAAGGAGTGTGCTATGAAAGATCATGTACTCAATAAAAAAGTGCTTTTGGTCGCAGGGTGCATTTCTGTTTCTGCATATTTACAGGTGTTTCCAGATTATTTTATCTATTGGCATGAAAGCTTACTCGGCGAGTTCTGGCGTTTATGGACAGCGCACTGGGTACATGTCGGATGGATTCACTTTCTTTTAAATATGATGGCATTTGCGTGTTTGCCTTTCATATTTCCCCATACCAAAGTGTGGCACATTTTAAGTCTTCTTTTTCTTTTACCACCTTTTATTAGCTTGGTGTTCTATTTTTATTTGCCCAATATCGATGCATATGCAGGCCTTTCTGGGGTACTCCATGGGTTATATACCGCAGTTGCTTTGGTTTACTTGCAATACCGTAAAGAAAGGAATTTTGCATTTCTGGTCTTAGGTTTAATTGTTGCAAAGTTGATTTGGGAAAATACATTTGGGCAAACAGGAACAGCCCAGCTCATTGGTAGTCCAGTTTTAACTGAAGCTCATCTATATGGGGCGATTGGTGGTGCAATCTTTGGAGGATGCTATTGGCTCATACAAAGATTCAAATAGAAAGATTGACAATACAAACTGTTAAAAAAGTGATTTTAGTCATTCTTTATTGATAAAGTTTGATGCAAATTTGATCGTTGAATAAAGGGATTGGTAGAAGGGGGATGGGCGATACCCCTGACCAAGGAAATTGCATGACTCAAAGCCTTTGTTATGAGGGATTTGAGAGAACAAAATTGGAATATTTATGCAAGAATATCAAGAAAAAAGATCTGGATTAGGTCTGCTGGGTTATATCTGGAATGAATGGATCTCAACATTCATTATCCTCATTTTACTATTGATGACGCTCATAATTGGTACCGGGGAAATGATCCACGGTCAATTATTACGTATCGGGGAACGTCTTTATGGTGACCCTGCTACAGGCATGCAATATTCATTCTTGCGTGCTGAGCCTGAAAAGCCGACTTGTGATCGACATCCGAATATTGATGCTCAAGTAAAAGAGCAGATGAAAGCAAATGCATCTGATGATTTTGCGAGCTTCTTTGGTGCTGCATCGGAAAGTGATGTCCGTGCGTCCTTACTAGCAGCACAGCAGCAATGTGAAGAAAAATATCAGGCTTACGACAAAACTATTAAATATATCGAAGCAAACCCGGGCGTACGTACTTATCGTGCGATCGAAACAGGTTTCTTTGGTATTTTTAAATTCGGTACAGAGAACCGTGCCATTTTACTGGTCTTTATGGTACTGATTTCAGCGATTACTGCATCATTGAAATATCACCATATTGGCTTGCGTAATCCAGCAACAAAAATAGATTACAAAGTGTATTCTCTATTTATGTTGATTGGTAATGCGCTACTAAGCTTCTCGGTCATTAGCCAGTATCGTTCAGTCATTAATTCCGGGGTAACACCTACTTATGAAACAGTAACGATTTACTGGATATGGATGATTCTGTTTGTTGTTCTGACCTTAATTAGTCTGTATCAACTATTTGTTTCACCTCCACCAAAACGTGAAGGCGGTAATATAGGTTTAGCCTTACTTTCTGTACCTTTATATGCCTATATGGCACTAATTACAGGTATTGTATTCACGTTCTTTATGGATTATCCAATGGGGCAAGGGATTTACCTTGGTTTATTGGTTGAGTTCTCGGGTATCTTCTTAAATCTTGCCTTATTTATTTGGGCGGGTATGTTACTCACACAAACCCGTGTTATGGACTTGTTCTTAAATGTACTTCGTCCATGGAACTTGGCGCCAGAAACCTTAACTTGGTTAATTCTGATTGCTGCTGCTGTACCGACTGCTTATACCGGTGCTTCGGGGATTTTCGTTATCGCGGCTGGTGCGATTATTTATAAGGAAGTTTGGAACGCAGGCGCTCGCCGTCAATATGCATTAGCTGTATCTGCAATGTCCGGCTCCCTAGGGGTGGTTGTACGTCCATGTCTCTTGGTCGTTCTAATTGCGATGTTGGATAGTCGTCATGTTACATCTGATGAATTATTCGGACATGGTATTTATGTCTTCTGGCTAACAGCATTTATTTTCTTGGGTGTATCTCTTTTATTGGCCGAAGAAAAGTTCCGTGTGAACTCGCCAAAAGTGGCACTACCAGGTATGGCACGAGCTTTCGTACCGGTTATTCCATATATCTTAATTACTGTAGTTGTCCTTGCATTTTATAAATATGCATTAGATACAGGAATGAATGAATTTACTGCGCCAGTGATTCTGCCACTCGTGCTTATTGCGATGATTCTGTACGATAAAATGGTTATGCCTAAAGAGGCACCAGCTTTAAATATTCATGAGGCGATTGTTCGTGAGCATGAGAAGAAATCACCGTTCTTACAGACTCATGATCCGCATAGTTCACAGTTCCGTCTTGGTTTTGGTGGTGCTTTACGTTTTGCGACATCAGAAACAGTGGGACATATCGGTGCCTTAATCATTTTGATGGCATTGTCTGCAAGTGTAGGTGGTTTAATTGAACGCTCTGAAGTGGTCGAATTATTACCAACTCATTTAGGCAGTATCTATATATCACTAGCATGTATTGCACTGTTACTTGCAATTATTGGTATGTGTACAGATCCATTTGGTGCCGTAATTTTAGTGGCAGCAACTATTGCTCCTGTAGCTTACGAAAATGGTATTCATCCAATTCACTTCTGGATGATTGTATTGGTCGCATTCGAATTTGGTTATGTAACGCCGCCAGTTGCCTTGAACCATCTATTAACGCGGTTATCCGTTGGTGATGATGAGGTGAATGCTGCCGATGCAGAAGCGAAAGAGAAGTACACAAGTTTCTACTACCGATATGAACGTTGGTTATTACCAATTATTGTCTTGTTCTCATCATTGGTATTGGTAACTTATGCACCACTAATACTGAAACTATTTGGTTGGTACAAGTAATTTAAATATATAAGCCGAGCAAAAACACTCTCTTTAAGAGGGTGTTTTTTTATGTGGTAGTTATCTTGAGCATATAAATTTTTAGTAAATAAAAAAGCTAGCTCAGAGTGAACTAGCTTTTTGCATCATATCTAGAGTTAAACAAATACTATTGTTGTTTAACTTGGGCCTCAAGAAGCTTCACTTGCTCTTCTTTTAGCTTAATAAGTTGATCTGCATCAGCATGTTGAGCTTTTAGTGTTGCTTCCTGATCTTGCAATTGATGATGAATGTCATTGAGTTTAGATACTTCTTCTTTAGCTAAAGATTCTTGAGCAGGGATTGGTTGTTTGAGCACGTCCTCATTCACAAGTTGCTGTGAGTTAGCGGTTTGTGTTTGAACTACGGGTTCCGAGCTTTCAGAGGGTTTTGTAGTTTTTTCAGGAGCTGGTACCGAGGCTGGTTGTGGATCAACCATTGGCGCTGATGTTTCAGTTTTTTTGAAAAACCATTGTGCTGCGAAAAAAAGCACGACGAGAATGCTTAAGCCCCCAATTAAAATCCACAATAGTTTTGAGTTTTGTTTTCTTTGTAGTGGCATGTCTAAGACCTTTAGTCAGAACGACGAGGCTTGAACTGTATTACCCCAATTTCATCAGGTATAGCGGGCGTTTCAGGCTCATCAATATGAGTCGGACGATTTTCGCTATAACCGCATTCGATACATTCAATCCATTCGTCTTCAGCGGTGGTTAGCATGACAATCCGATCTATGGCTTCACATTTTGGACATTTAGCCCCAGCAATGAAACGTTTCTTCATCTTTATCACCCTAACCACACGATCAATTTAGGCCCATAGTTTAAGCGGTTTTGTTATCGTTCGTCCAACCTTGATGACGTAACAATGCATCAATTTTTGGCTCACGACCGCGGAAATTCACAAATGCTTCAAGAGCAGTATCTTTCCCACCCACCGCTAAAATTGCCTGACGGAATTCTTTACCCGTTTGAGTATTGAAAATACCTTCATTTTCAAAACGGTCAAAGGCATCACTTGCTAAAACTTCTGCCCATTTGTAAGAGTAGTAACCTGCTGCGTAGCCGCCTGCAAAAATATGACTAAAGCTATGCTGGAAACGGTTGTAGTCGACGGTTGGAACTACTGCATATTGTTTGCGAATATCATTTAAGGTCTGCTGAATTTGCTCACTATTCAACGCAGGAGTTTTGGTGTGAATAGTTAAGTCAAATAAGGCAAATTCAAGCTGACGTAAAGTTTGCATACCAGACTGGAAGAAACGTGCATTTAATAAAGCATCAAGTAACTCTTGAGGTAAAGTCTGCTTGCTCTCAATATGCTCACTTAAAACATCAAGACTTTCTTTATCCCATGACCAGAATTCCATAAACTGACTTGGTAACTCGACTGCATCCCAAGCAACGCCGTGAGTACCTGCAACTGAGATATTATCTACTTCAGTAAGCATATGGTGTAAGCCATGACCAAACTCGTGGAATAAGGTAATGACTTCATCATGGGTGAGTAAGGCTGGTTGGTTACCTACAGGTGGAGTGAAGTTACACACCATATAGCAAATTGGTTTTTGTAAACCATGAACAGTTTGCATACGTGAGCGGAAACCACTCATCCATGCTCCACCACGTTTACCTGTACGCGCATATAAATCAAAGAAGAAGCCGCCAATGACTTCACCTTGGTCTTCTAACTCAAAATAACGTGCATCTGGATGCCAAACCGGAGCTTCACGTTCAACAATGTTAATACCATATAAACGCTGTACGATCTGGAATAATCCCTGAATCACTTTTGGTGCAGGGAAGTAAGGTTTTAAAGCTTCCTGTGATAAGTTGAACTGTTGTTGTTTAAGCTTTTCAGAATAGTAAGTGGTATCCCAAGGTTTAAGCTCATCAATACCATCTTGTTTGGCAATAGCTTGGAGTTCGGCAACTTCCTGAAGTGCAGGGGTATGTGCATGCTCAGCTAAATCGACTAAAAAGTCGTGAACTGTTTTGACATCAGGCGCCATTTTGCTGGCAAGAGAATATTCAGCATAGTTATTAAAACCGAGTAGTTTTGCCATCTCTTGGCGAAGACTCAGGATTTCTTCCATAATTTTGCTGTTGTCAAATTCTGTTTGCTCAGACTGATCTGATGCACGTGTGACATAAGCTTTATAAAGCTCTTCTCGCAAGGCACGATCATCGGCATAGGTCATGATGGCAAAATAAGCTGGGAAATCTAAAGTTGCGACCGCTTGATCAAGCTCACGCTGTTTGCCGTACTGTTTTAATAACTCAACATTACTTTCCGGAAGACCTTTTAATTGGTCTTCTGTCAGTGGTTTAAAATAAGCCTGTGTCGCATCAAGTACATGGTTTGAGAAGTCAGAAGAAAGCTGTGAAAGACGTGCAGAAATTTCAGCGTAACGTTTTTTCTCTTCACCCTCTAAAGCGACACCAGAAAGTTTAAAATCACGTAAAGCGAGACGGATGGCACTTTGTTGCGCAGGGCTTAGCGTTGAATAGCTCTGACTATCATGTATGAGTTGATAGGTCTGATATAACGCCGTGTGTTGGCCAAGCTGAGTGTAATATTCACTTAAAGCGGGTAATAGAGATTGATAGACTTCTCTGGTTTCAGCATTGTTCATCACAGCATTTAAATGTGACAACACTCCCCACGATTCACTGAGGTTATTTTCAAGTGCATCAATTTGTTCAAGCACGGCAAGTTGCTGGTCTGTCTCGGATGGTGCAGCCGTAAGGGTGTTTAAAAACTCTTGTCCTGCTTGAATCGCTTGTTGAATATCTTGTTTTAAATTATCTAATGTAATTTGATCAAAGCGGGGAGTAGGTAGAGTCGCTTGCTGTAAAGTCATTGCTAATAGCCACATTATTTTTTAAACATAGTATTAGATGTAGGTATTGTTAGGCAGGAAATCAAGCTTAATTTAAAAAATAAACGTTTTAAAAACATTAAGCCCCCATTTTGGGAGCTTAATCATAATTAATGCAAATACCTATGAATTAGTCAGCCTTAGACTTGGCGTTTGACTTTTTCTTTTTAGGTTTCGCTTTTTTCTTTACTTTTTCTGGTTTAGCCTCTGCTTTTGTAGAGGTTTTCTTACCAGACTTTTTACTATATGAGCTTGGTTTGCCTTTTTCCTTCTTTTTACGGACAGGTTTTTCACCATCAGTTGATACAGACGGTTTACCAAAAACTTCTTCTGTTGCTTGTGTGCTAGTTTTGGTTGTGCGTGGAGCACGACTACGAACTACACGTCCAGCATGAGTAATTTGTTTAATGAGTTGGAAATCGATTTTACGCTCTTCTAGATTTACACCAGCAACTTGAATTTTAACTTCGTCGCCTAAACCGAAGACTTGACCACGATTTTGTCCAATGAGGTTTTGACTGGCTTGATCGTAAATAAAGAAATCATCGCCAAGTTGGCTAATGTGAATCATGCCATCAACATAAAGATCTTTAAGAGTAACAAATAGGCCAAATTCAGTTACCGCACTCACAATACCAATGAACTCATCACCTAAATGTTGTTGCATATAGTGACATTTCAACCAAGTTGTTACGCTGCGGGATGCTTCATCGGCACGGCGTTCTGTTTGAGAGAAATGTTCACCTGCATCATCTAAAGCTGCACCGGAAAGTGGGTAAGGCTTTTGTTTTAGATGAGCTTTAATTGCACGATGTAACAATAAGTCCGGGTAGCGGCGAATTGGTGAAGTGAAATGTGTATAAGCTTCATAAGCTAGACCATAGTGACCTGCATTTTTGGCACCATAGTAAGCTTGCATCATTGAGCGTAATAACACGGCGTGAATGCTTGGCGCATCAATACGGTCTTTAGTTGCCTCAATAACTTTTTGATAATCTGCCTGAGTTGGTTGGTCAGGGAAAGGTAAACCCAATAGTTTTACAAAATCTTTTACTTTTTGAATACGTGAGAATTCAGGTGCTTCATGTACACGATACAACATCGGAATATCATGTTCTAAGGCATATTCTGCTGCTGCTACATTGGCAAGCAACATACACTCTTCAATAAGCTTATGAGCATCGTTACGTGTACGAGGTAAAATTTCTTTAATTCCACCTAACTCGTCAAAGGTCATATAAGTTTCAATGGTTTCAAACTCCATTGCATGACGATCAACACGTAAGTTTTTCAAAATCTGGTAAAGCTGGAAAAGTGTATTTAGCGATTTATGAATATCACGATCTTTTGGAATTGCATCAGTTGCACCTTCAAAATATTGTCCTACTTGTGTATAGGTCAAACGTGCTTTTGAATGCATGACTGCCGGATAAAATTCATAACCTGTAACACGACCCGTACGAGAAAGTTTTAGGTCACAGACCATGCATAGACGATCTACGTGTGGGTTAAGTGAGCACAATCCATTTGATAATGCTTCTGGTAGCATTGGTAAAACAAAATGTGGGAAATAAACCGAAGTGCCGCGCTCTTCAGCTTCTTCATTTAATGCCGAATCTAAACGTACATAATGGCTCACATCGGCAATTGCAACGACAACTCGGTAACCACCACCAGGACGTTTTTCCGCATATACTGCATCATCGAAATCTCGCGCATCTTCACCATCGATTGTGACAAGTGCCAAGTCTCTTAAATCAACTCGACCTTCGCGATCTTTTTCAGCAGGTTCTTTGAAACTTTCAGCTTCTTTTATAACTTCATCTGGAAATTCGTAAGGCAAACCAAACTCTAAAATGGTCTGCGGGATAATAATTTCAGTATCGGCTTTATCTGCCATAGACTGAATAATATGTGCCGTTGCAAATTCTTCCCGGGTTGGGTAAGTGTCTATAGCAACACGAAGCATATCGCCGACATTTGCTTTAGCATGTTCAACCAATTCTTTTTCTAGTGGGATAGGTTGATGCTGATTTGGATTGTTGGGCTGAATAAAATATTCGCCGTCATGTACCGACAATTTACCAATTAACTGTTTTACACGATGCTGTATAACTTCGGTAATGAAACCCCACGGTTTACCTTTGCGATCTACCGATGTCTGCCGAACACGGACCCGATCACCATTAAAGACTAAACGTAACTCACGCTCAGGTAATAACAAATCATCTTGACCATCAATATGTGCTGTACCCAAACCTTTACTATTAATATAGACAGTTGCTTCATAGGTAGGTTGGTCTGCCACCAACTGAAACTTAAAACCATCCTTCATAAGTTGGCCATCACGAACCATAGCACTTAAGCGATGACTTAAGGCTTCAATACTTTTCTGATCTTGAATATGAAAATGGTCAACAAGTTCTGCATGAGATTGCGGTGTTTGCAATTGTTCCAACGTATCTAAAATAAGAGTACGGCTTGGAATAGGATTGTCATAACGTTCAGCTTCGGCTTTTGCTTCGGGGTCAACCCAGTTTTTTGTCATGTCGTTTGGTTTCATGCTTGGCAGATAGGTTTAGCATAAGACATGCAGACCAGAACTGCACGTTCAGGTTTGCAATAATGTGTTATGCACTACTGTGTTGAAATAAAAAAATAATATCTATCTTAACAAGCGTTTGATTGAAAAAGGCGAAAAGAATACGAAAATTGTTTAAAAAATATTTAATTGAACGAAAAAACAAGAAAATTTCAGTATCATGACTTGAACAATGTAGTTTTAGTTTGTATTATGGCGGCTCGTTCCGGTGAGGTGGATGAGTGGCTGAAATCACTTCCCTGCTAAGGAAGCATACCTATTACTGGTATCGAGGGTTCGAATCCCTCTCTCACCGCCATTTACTTAATGCGCTCATAGCTCAGCTGGATAGAGCACTTGGCTACGAACTAAGGGGTCGGGAGTTCGAATCTCTCTGAGCGCACCAAGTAAAATCGAACGAATCGCTGAAAAGCACACAAGTTACGCGCTCATAGCTCAGCTGGATAGAGCACTTGGCTACGAACTAAGGGGTCGGGAGTTCGAATCTCTCTGAGCGCACCAACTTGAAGAATTAACCGCTTTTATAGCGGTTTTTTTGTATCTGCTGTTTATTAATTTTTAAAAATCTAAATTTTATAACTTTTTAATTATATTAGAGATAACGATAAATGAATCTGGCTTTATTCGATTTTGATGGCACGATCACCCATAATGATACCTTCAGTTTATTCCTTAAATTTTCTTTGAGTAAAAAAACTCAAATATTAGGTGGCATCCGTCTTGCACCTTATATAGCGGGTTATAAGCTTGGGTGGGTAACGGATAAAACGATCCGTACTAAGCTCTGCCAAGTGGGATATATCGGCTATGATGCAGCTTCTTTGATATACAAAGGACAAGAGTTTGCTAAAAAAGTAATTCCTTCCTGTATTCGTGAAAATGCTTTAGAACGCATTCTCTGGCATAAACAACAGGGAGATCAGGTTGTTGTTGTATCTGCTTCATTAAGTGTTTACTTGGAAAGTTGGTGTAAATCTTTAGATCTGGATGTTATCTGTAATCAACTTGAAATAGATAATGGTATTTTGACAGGTTGTTTTATTGATGGTGATTGTGGTTATTTAGAAAAAGTAAATAGAATAAAAAATAAATATGACTTAACTCAATATTCTATAATCTATGCTTATGGTGATACACCTAATGATTATGCAATGTTGGAGTTAGCTCATAGAAAATATTATAAATGGCAAGAGATTAATTAATATTTAAAAATATATTAAAAAAGAAAGCCACTTATATAAAGTGGCTTTCTTTGTAATTATTAAACAGTATTGAATGAGTTTTCTAGGAAGTTATCAGTAAGTAATGATGTCGGTACGATCGTATGCGTTGTATTTGTTACGCTAGATACTGTAGAAGTTACACCACCGAGTAAGCTACCACCAGTTAATCCGCCTAGCAAATTAGAAATAACATCTAAACTGCCTTCACCAGTAACCCCACCCGTTAAGCTTCCAACGATATCCGTTACGATACCGATAGGGTTGTCTGTACCGCCAGTAACACCACCAGTTAAACCGCCGAGCAGATCAGTGACTACGCCAAGCGGACTATCGCCACCTACGCTACCAGTTAAACCGCCGAGAAGGTCAGTGACTACACCAAGCGGACTGTCGCCGCCTACGCTACCAGTTAAACCACCAAGTAAATCAGTTACTAATCCTAGTGGGCTATCTCCGCCAGTTACGCCACCAATAGTTCCTGTTACTCCGCCAATGATTTCAGTTACTAAACCAGTTGCAGTTGTACCATTTGTAATAAGCGTATCGAGAATACCGGTAGCCGATTCAGTAGCGCCTTGAATATCACCACCGACTAAATCACACACAATTTCAAGAGCACCATTGACCGTGTCACGAGACGTTTCAAAAGTTAATGTGCCAAGGTCTGCAATTTCAGAAACTGGATGTTCTGCTTGTGGAAGGATACCGATAATTGTATCCGCAACTGTATCAATACCAGTGTTAATAATTTCGGTTTTTAGGCTTTCAACGCCTTGAAGAATATCGATGCCGCCTTGAACAACATCGATTACTGGAGAAATAGGAGATGTTCCACCACCAATAATGCCACCAGTAACACCACCGATAATATCAGTTACTACGCCAAGAGGGTTGTCACCGCCGATACCGCCAGTAACACCACCGATGATGTCAGTTACTACACCGAGCGGATTGTCACCGCCAATACCGCCAGTAACACCACCGATAATGTCAGTTACTACGCCAAGAGGATTGTCACCGCCGATACCGCCAGTTACGCCGCCGATAGTACCTGTCACGCCACCAAGGATATCAGTCACAATACCAGTCGCTGTTGAACCATTCTGAATAAGTGTTCCTAGAATACCAGTTGCATTTTCAGTAGCACCTTGAATATCGCCACCGACTAAATCAGAAACAACTTCAAGAGCACCATTGACCGTGTCACGAGACGTTTCAAAAGTTAATGTGCCAAGGTCTGCAATTTCAGAAACTGGATGCTCAGCTTGAGGTAATATACCAATAATAGTGTCGGCTACTGTATCAATACCAGTGTTAATAATTTCAGTTTTTAGGCTTTCAACGCCTTGAAGAATATCGATACCGCCTTGAACAACATCAATAACTGGAGAAATAGGAGATGTACCGCCACCAATAATGCCACCGGTTACGCCGCCGATAATATCAGTTACTACGCCAAGAGGGTTATCACCACCAACACCACCAGTTACACCGCCAATAATATCTGTAATCACTTCAAGTGGGTTGCCATCAACACCACCAGTTACGCCACCAATAACATCAGTAACACTTCCAACCACACCAGTGACAATACCTGTAGCAGTTGTACCATTTGTAATAAGCGTATCGAGAATACCGTTCGCTGATTCAGTCGCACCTTGAATATCACCACCGACTAAATCAGAAACAACTTCAAGAGCACCATTGACTGTGTCACGAGAAGTTTCAAAAGTTAATGTGCCAAGGTCTGCAATTTCAGAAACTGGATGCTCAGCTTGAGGTAATACACCAATAACTGCATCAGCTACAGTTTCAATGCCTGTATTAATAATTTCAGTTTTTAAGCTTTCAACGCCTTGAAGAATATCAATGCCGCCTTGAACAACATCGATTACTGGAGAGATTGGAGAAGTTCCGCCCACAACACCACCCGTTACTCCGCCGATAATGTCAGTAACAACTTCAAGAGGGTTGCCTGTAACGCCACCCGTTACGCCGCCAATAATATTGGTTACAGTATCAATTGGGTTTGTAGACCCTACAGTACCTGTTACGGTACCAACTACATTAGAAACTAAGTCTGTGGTTGTATGTGAAACTGTATCGGTTACAGTTGAAATCACATTAGAAAGTAAGCCTGTTGTTGAAACATTAGCAATGTTGATATCAGAAACATTTACATTAACAGAGGAACCTGTGTTTACTACAGGGGTTATCGATACAATATTACCCAGGTCCTGAGTAACTTTTGATATTGAAGAGACGAGATTTTTCAGTAAGAACATGGTGGTCTATTTCCTGTGTATTTATGTATTTTTAAGTAAGTATTTATATATTGCGTTACGCAATTATTGAGATATGTATCGCAATAATTAAAAATTAGTATTGTGTAGATCTCAAAAAGTGTCAATGCATATTTCTACTCAAATAAATTGATACTTATAATATTTTGACAATTAGTTATTCTTTAGATTTAGACATAAAAATAATAATTTTTTTTATAATATATTCTTTATAGATGAATACATTTTTTCTTTATTTTTTTATTATTTTTTATGAATATTAAAGCTAACTAATTTTATTTATAAAAAGACTTTTGCATAAGTAGAAATATTTTATTTATATAATCCTGACTAAAAAACTAGACTTTTGTTTTTGCCAATTTGGCCAAAATGCCCAAATTAGATACGAGAAATAGAGAACTTTAATTGAAAAAAAATATTTCAAATACATTTTATAGGCAATCATCTCGACTTTTTTGAAGCTAATCTACTTAAATATTTCATTATGGCTAAGAACTAGACGCTTGATGACAAAAAGATGAAAAATGTCTTTCTAAAATGAAAAAACTGCGTATAATGCCCTCCATCAAGTACGCGCTCATAGCTCAGCTGGATAGAGCACTTGGCTACGAACTAAGGGGTCGGGAGTTCGAATCTCTCTGAGCGCACCACTTGAAGAATTAACCGCTATATATAGCGGTTTTTTTGTGCCTGTTTTTTATAATTTTTTAATAAAGAAAGCTGGTACTTGTGATAACCAGCTTTAGAAAATCTAAATTCGAAGCTATTTATTAGCCGAATGTTTTGAAGCGGCTTTCATCATCAATAAAAGCTTTTTCGCCTGCTGCGCCTTCAATAGAACCAAAAACTAGCTGAGCTCTTAGTTTCCATTCTGCTGGAATATTAAATGAGGTATTAATTTTCTCATCAATAATTGGATTGTAGTGTTGCAATGAAGCACCAATATTTTGTTCAGCTAATACATTCCAAACTGCAAATTGAGCAATGGCTGATGAATGTTCTGACCAGATCGGAAAATTATCGGCATAAAGTTCAAATTGCTCTTGTAAGCTTTTAATAACGCTCTGGTCTTCATAAAACAGAACTGTACCTGCGCCTGCTGCAAAGCTTTGAATTTTTTGTTCTGTTCCAGATACCGCTTCAGCTGGGATAATGGTTTTTAAAACTTCTAGAACTGTATTCCAGAATTTATGATGTGATTGTCCAAATAAGATCACAGCGCGAGATGATTGAGAGTTAAAAGCTGAAGGGCTGTGTCTTATTGCTTCTTGAATTAACTTTTCAATCTCATCATTTGATTGGCTTAAGTTATTGCCAATTGCATAAATAGAGCGGCGGTTTTTAATGAGTTCTATAAAAGAGGTTTCATTTGAAGGTTCTAGCTCTTGAGCAGCTTTCAAAGCCACATCTTCTTGAGCTGTTGTTTTTTGTTTGAAGCCAAATAGTTTTGCAAAGAAAGACATGACGAATTCCACGAAAAGAGACAATAGAAGCATTCTATAAATTTAAAAATATGAAATAAGCCTTATAAATATGAATCTACGTTCTATATATGAAACGCATAAGTAGCTTGTACTAATAAAAGCTTTACAGTTAAAGCAAAAATAAAAAATCACTTTTGATTCATTTTAAAGCGTAGATGAATATGCTCTAATAGTTTCGATTTATTCAATATTGATACATTGTGATGACCGAGCAAAAAAGCGCTTTATCTTTACGTTATTATTTAAATTTAGAAGAGTCTCAAGACGGATTTGGCTTGGTGACATTCGGAAAGAAGCAATTCACACGGTTTTTGACACCTGTTATTAGTATTGCAATTATTATTTGGGGCTTATATTTAGGCTTTTCAGGTGTTGGCCGCTACTATGTTGCTTTAGGCGTTTTCTTCTTGGTTATGCAAGGTCTAATGCGCTACTGGCTTTTACCTATGATGTTTAAACGTCAATTTGTACGTTATCAATTTGGTAAGAGCGAGCAAGGAATCGATTTATATCAAGATTATTTTGAGCTCTATGCTGCTGGGCGTAAACAAGCTGTACAGTATAGTGAAGTGCAGACTTTTGCTAAAGGCAAGCTGACTTATATGCTTGAGCTTAAAAATAAAACGGTCATCATTGTACCGAAACGTGCATTTGCTCAGGCTTCAGATCAAACTATATTTGAAAATACATTTAAGAAATAAGTTATTGGAATTATTAGCCGCAACAATAAAGGAAGCTTCATGAAAACACGTCCTTCAAAAATCGTTTGTGTGGGCAGAAGTTATGCTGATCATGTAAAAGAACTGAACAATGCAATGCCAGGACGTCCGGTGTTATTTATCAAACCACCAAGTAGTTTGATTGGTTTAGATGAAGGCATTTCATGGAATCCTGCATGGGGTAGTTGTCATTTCGAATGCGAATTTGTTTTACGCATTGATCAGCCACTGAAAGGAGAAACTGATCCGCAAAAAGTATTGCAGGCCATTGGTGCAGTGACTTTAGGATTGGATTTAACATTACGTGACTTACAAAATGAGTTAAAAGATAAAGGCCAACCTTGGGAAAGAGCAAAGGCTTTTGATGGTTCGTGTGTGCTTGCAGACTGGGTAGATGTGAGTGAAATCACGAACTGGGAAGAGACTAGATTTAATTTCCATATTAATGATGAATTACGTCAAGACGGTAATACCGCTTTGCTCATGTTTAATATTGCTTATCTTTTAGTAGATATTAATCAGGTGTTCTCACTTGAGCCAGGCGATGTCATTATGACGGGTACACCCGCAGGTGTAGGGCCATTAAATGCTGGCGATCAGCTAAAAATGACTTTGAAAGGTGCTACTCAAGATTTTGTTTGGGAAACATTTGTTAAAGCATAATTTTATTTAAGTTATTAAACTTTAAACCCTATTATTAAACGGATAATAGGGTTTTTTATTATACTCAAAATTAATTTATTGATAGAGCTTTCGGAACTGGTCTGGGGTAAAACCCATCCAACGTTTAAACATATAAATAAATGCCGATGCGCTGGCATAGCCCAAATCAAAAGCGATACTTTCTATGGTTTTTCCTTGATTAAGCATGGTCATTGCTTTCATTACTTTTAATCGTTGCCTCCATTCATGTAAAGACATTCCCAACTCTTTTTGACTGTAACGTGCCAACGTTCTTTCAGTCATATTTATTCGTTCAGCTAATTCTTGCAAGGTGCTGTTATCGGCAGGGCATTGGTGTAAATCATTTAGAATTTTTGCTAAAGCTGGATGATCTGTTGTAGGTAAATAACTACCCACTAATTCAGCCTGTATGAGTTGATCTAATAAAACTTGGAGTAGGCGTATATATTCGACTTGGGTTTCATCTTGTGGGTTTTTCCTCAAGTGTTCGAGTAAAGCAGGTACAAGTGAGGAAGTTAATAATATACCAGCTTTCTGCGGTAACTTTTGGCACAGACTTTCATGAACATATAAAGTTGCATGAGTCACTTCGTTGCGGTTAATACCACTGTGTTTGGTATAAGGAGGAAGCCAAATACCATAAGGTGGCGGGGTTAAATAATTAATTTGATCAATATTAACTTCGAGTACACCACTAAACGCATAAATAAACTCACCCCATGCATGCGCATGTTGAGGATAAACTGTTTCTGCGGGTGCATTACGAACACGGAACCAAAGCAAATCAGGAATTGCGTTATGAGCCGGAATTTCCTGAAAATCCTGCACACGTTGAGCTGATTTTTTCATCTTTGAAAATTGCCTGAAATTACTTATGTCTTGTCTGTTTTTCACTATATCATCTAAATAAGACAGTTCTATAGTCAGATTTTTCGCTATAAATAAAGGTGCTAAATGGAAGAGCGCAAAAATCTGGATACTAGAGCTTCGGCTTTAATGGTGCTTTTATGTATGGTCTTAGGGCTGCAACAGGTGGTTCTGAAAATAGCAGCACCAGATATTTCGCCGATTATGCAAATTGCTTTACGTTCCGGCTTATCTGCTGTTCTAGTTTTACCTTTATTGTGGCGAGATCATTCGATTCATCTATTTTCTTATAGACAATGCAAAGCTGGCGCTCTTGTTGCTTTATTTTTTTCATTAGAATTTTATTTCGTCACCCAAGCCTTAAAGTTTACCTCTACCTCTCATACAGTAGTTTTACTGTATACCGCTCCAATTTTTGTTGCATTAGGGCTCCATTGGAAATTTCCTACTGAACGTCTGAATCGAGCGCAATGGGGTGGTATTGTTCTGGCTTTTATGGGGATCATTCTTACATTTTACCCAACAACCACAGCTACAAATGCGCCAGCTCTAGCACAAGTTTTGTTAGGCGATTTATATGCACTTATGGCTGGGCTTGCATGGGCACTCAGTACAATTATTGTTCGTTTATCTCCTTTAGCTCAAGCGCCGGCAACTCAAACATTGTTTTATCAACTATTTGGCTGTTTTGTTCTACTCTTATTAATTGCTTTTTTAACAAATCAAACAACAATTCATTTCACCACTTTAACGATCTTAAGCTTAAGCTTTCAAACTTTAATCGTATCTTTTGCAAGTTTACTATTATGGTTTTGGTTATTAAGAAATTATCTTGCATCACGATTAGGGGTATTTTCTTTTTTAACCCCGTTATTTGGTGTGTTATTTAGTATTTTATTATTAGAGGAAAAACTAGAAATTAAATTTATTTTTGGAAGTATTTTAGTGTTGTCAGGAATTGTCATCATGAGTCTAAAGCAGGGCAAAGCTAAAAGCAGCTAAGCCCTGACTTTAGTTGAGTATTATTTCTCTTCAAAAATTGTTGAAAGTGGAATAGAGAGCTTTGCAGCTAAATAATCATTAGACTCTACTAAAGCTGGACCAATTTTTTCCATCCATTCGTCATCATCATGAACATTTGATACATCCTGACGTAAAGGTAATGGATAAGGCAGTGCAGTGAAGAAGCTCCAAAAGTCGACTTGAGATAAATTGCGGACCAAAACATATTCATCTTTATCGGTACGTTTAACCAGATTTTGCTCTTCTAGTAAGAGAACATAAGCAGGCCAGCGACCAACTTCACCACGACCTAAAATTTCTAATGCTTCTTTATCACTTACGCTTTCACCAAGTTTTTGCTTTTTATAGAACAATTCCAAAATGTCGAGTAGCATTAAAACCGGATGTCTTTTTTGCTCTTTGCCTGAATGAAAAGCGGTAAGAGCAAAACTTACCTCGACACCAAGCAATACAATATTCCAAGATAAGAAGACCCATAATAGGAAAATAGGTACTGCTGCAAACGCACCATATATGATTTCATAACTGGTGAAATTTGACATAACAAAGCTAAATAAATTTTTGAGTGTCTCAAATAATGCAGCACTTAAGCATGCAGCAATTGCTGCTGCATATAGGGGAACTGTGCGGTTGGGAATAGTCCAATATAAAATAAAAAAACCTAAAATTGTGAGAACAAAAGAAATAAGCCAGAGTAAAAAGGCGCCATCAAGTTGATAACCTGTGAAGTTATTGCTCAATAAATTCATGGAAGCAACAGTTGATGAAATAACAAATGCACTACCTAAAATAATTGGACCAAGCGAAATAATGGTCCAGTAACGCATAAAGCCTACAATACCGCTACGGGTTTCTTTTACTCGCCATATTCGGTTAAAAACGGTTTCAATTGAAGTAAGCATTAAAACTGTTGTGACAAAGAGGAATAGCACACCAATTACTGTTAAATTACTGGACTTTTCGGTAAAAGCATTAAGAGCTTTATCAAAAGCAATCGTACTTTTAGGTAAAAAATTACTGTAGATTAAGTGCTGTAACTGTTGTCTGGCAGGTTCCAATGCCTTAATTGAAGAAATAATAACTAAAAATACCGTTAACATAGGTACAACGGCAAAAAGAGTCGTATAGGTGAGGGAGCCGGCTTGTTCACGGCAACGATCCGCTTCAAAACGCTTAATTACGAATAAAATAAATTGAAACCAGGTCTTGTTATAAAAAGGAAGCTTCTTCAAAAAACGTTCTAACATGCGTCATCTATCCCGATTTTTTTAATCATGATGTGGGTGATTGATATTCACCAGTGTATTCGGTTGAGAACACTATCGTTGATGTGGGTAAACTTTAACCTAAAGAATAAAAAAGTATTCTGAAAGTTCTGTATGTATCATCGTAACAAAAGGTAGTAAAAAGCTTTTACCGATATTTGTTACTGTGCCCTTAAAAATCAATCACCTCTAGAATTTCATAAAATTGGCTACGCCAAAAAAACAAAAAATACCGTATAGTGTTCTTTTTAACAAAATTCGTGAAACCGATGCAACCTTACATTCTTGTGCTTTATTACAGTAAATATGGTTCAACTAAAGAAATGGCGCACCTTATTGCGAATGGTGTTGAATCGGCAGGTGTGAATGTAAAAATTCGCACAGTACCTAATATTGCAACAGTGGTAACAGAAGCTGAGCCAAGCATTCCTGAAGAAGGTGATATTTATTGTACTTTAGAGGAACTGGCCAATTGTGCAGGCTTAGCGCTAGGGTCTCCAACTCGCTTTGGTAATATGGCAAGCGAAATGAAATATTTTTGGGATCAGACTACAAGCCTTTGGTTAAATGGTGCTTTACATAATAAGCCAGCATGCGTTTTTACTTCTTCTGGTTCAATGCATGGTGGGCAAGAAAGTACGTTATTAACAATGTTACCTCCTTTATTTCATCACGGTATGATGATTTTAGGATTACCAAACTCTATTCCGGCTTTGTCGAATACTAAAACAGGTGGGACTCCCTATGGCGCAAGCCACGTGAGCGGTCCAAGACATGATCAAAGTTTAAGCCAAGATGAAAAAATTTTATGTGAAGCTCAAGGGAAGCGTTTAGGCGAAATCGTAAAAAAACTTCATTCTTAAATTTATGGAAATAAAAAAGAGCGGGTTTCCGCTCTTTTTTATTTAAACCATTTTATTCTTTTACAAAAGTTACTGTGCCATCAGCAAGTGATTGAACACGCGCTAATGACTCAACGCGGTAACCTTTTTCAAGTAATAAATCACGGCCTGGTTGGAATGATTTTTCAATCACAATACCCACACCTACAACTTCTGCATTTGCTTGATGAATTAAGTCAATCAAACCAAGCGCAGCTTGACCATTTGCTAAGAAGTCATCAATTACTAAGGCTTTGTCGCTTGAGTTGATGTGCTTATTTGAAATAGCAATGGTACTTTCTGTCTGTTTAGTGAAACTAAACACTTTAGCGCGGTATAAATCGTCTTTTAAAGTAAGCGATTGATATTTACGAGCAAAAATCACAGGTACACCAAGTTCTAAACCTGCCATGATTGCTGGCGCAATACCTGAAGCTTCAATGGTAATAATCTTGGTAATCCCTGCATCTTTAAAGCGAGCGGCAAATTCTTTACCAATCTGCTGCATGAGTACAGGGTCAATTTGGTGATTTAAGAAAGCGTCGACTTTCAACACTTGATCAGATAGAACGATACCTTCTGTTAAGATTTTCTGTTCTAGTGCGTGCACGGGAGAATCCTCTAGACGGATGCTTTTTAAAGCAAATGCGTATTTTAAAAAGCATCCGAAAAAATGCAAGCTTTAATTCGTTTTACCTGTATAACTTGTTAATAACAAACCATAAGATGTTTTGCCATCAATATGACTTACCTTGACTGGAAGGTAGTCTAATTTCGGTGCTAGCCAGAAAATTGTGCTGCGCTCAGGTTTCTTATGTTGTAAAACAACTTTCACGGTATCGAATGTGCCATAAGAGGTCTTAATTTTCTCGTTGCCTTGTTTAACAAAACGACGATTTTCAACTTCTTTTGCATCGGCTAGAGGGTAAGACGATTTAAGTGAACCATTTTTTAAATCTTCACGAATCTGTAATTCTGCATTTAGCTCATCAAGCACACCTGCCTGCCAAGCAAATGAGCGCGTTTTATCGTCTTTTTTCGTGCTAATAGTCTTATTAGCAGGATTAAAATTAATACTCATTGTGTTGTTATGGATC
Source organism: Acinetobacter sp. FDAARGOS_559 (assembly GCF_003940475.1). NCBI lineage: Bacteria > Pseudomonadati > Pseudomonadota > Gammaproteobacteria > Moraxellales > Moraxellaceae > Acinetobacter > Acinetobacter sp. FDAARGOS_559. The sequence continues at coordinate 1,842,530 of NZ_RKJG01000005.1, read as the reverse complement.
AAAATTTTACTGGTACGACTAAAGCTTTGTGAACCAATTTTACCGTTTGCAAAACTAAATTTACTTGTTTCACTTGCAGAAGCGATTCCACCTGCTTTTGCTGTGAATTGATAAGTCCAATTATTGCCTTGTTGACTCAATGCACGTGTCGCTGAACCCATACCTTTATTATTGTAGGTAAACTGATAATTTGCCTGAAATGGGCTCATGGCAAGTGCATGGCTAGAGAAACCTGCGATAAGCAAAGTTGTCGAAATACCAGTTGCGATGCTGAATGATTTCAGAAATTTTGTTGCCATAAGTAAATATCCTTGTACAGACTGATAGGTCAGTGCTGATGCATCTATGACTTTTGCATATTATGCCTGTTGATCATGGAGAAAAAATCAGGATTTATGCTAAATATGTAATCTCTTTGTGTTTTTTAACAGTGTATTTCTTTAGTTCATACCGTTGTTATACATCTTTTTGCTGTATTGGCGTAATTTCAGTGTCTCCAAGTTCATCCTCAGAGTCATCATCTTGATCACGGAAAAGTAAAGCAGCGAGATTAACATTACCAAAGACAACTAATTCTGCTTCACGTACTCGTGCATAGTTGATATGAACCTTGCCTAAAGTTTCAATAATACTGGCCTTTTTAGCAAACCAACGGTTAAGGTCTAAGAAGATCAGGTCATCTTTTTCTTGGGCTACATCAAATCGCTCCAGAATCATGCCTAATGGATCTTTTTTTAGAATTTTGTGATAGTAAAAAATAGCCGCTTTTACAGCAATTTTTTGCCAGAAATTTTTATATTTAGCTTCTACAATTTGCGTGTTACTAATTTGCTCAAAAACAATAAGTTGTTGTTCTTTATTAAATTCCATCTGGATAAGTTTTAAGTCGACCGACAAAGTGGTCTCTAAACCTTTAACATGCATTGTGGCATAGAGTCTTAACCAGTCATGATAAAGATCTGCATGTAAATCATCTAAAAACTCGACATTATTAGTCACGTAGCGTTCTAAGGTCGCATTTAGAAAAGTTTGCGATAATGTAAAATCTCTTTCTTCCTCAATGAAGGCTTCAGCTTTTCGGTAGACTTTATGAAGACGTTTGACTAATGAGGAAAATAGCGTTTGCATAAAAGAACTTCCAGAAGATGATTTACTAAAGAATCCACACAATCTTTATTATGATAAAAAACAGGTTTTGATATTGCAGTGTAACAAATTTAATTGATACATTTTGACAAAATGAAAATGGATAAATATCAATATTTGAAGTGAATCACACTTTTATCCATATTTGAATATCAGTTTATGTTTTATTCGGTAATACCGTGGGGAAAAGGCATCTATATGCTTTTAAGATTATGTTGAAAAAAAGAAGTCTATCCATAGAGCCTTTTTATTATTGGTGGCAAGACCGAGTCTTTATCGCTGCAATAATATTAGCAATCTTACTGCATATTTTTGTGTTGCTCATCCATTTTGCGATGCCTGCGCCGTCAGAACAATCGACTAAAGAAATTGCAATATCGATTCGTCCTACTGAAGATGTGATCAAGCATGCAGACTTTTTAGCCCAAGCTGATCAACAAGGTTCAGGGGCTTTTCGGGAAGCTCATCGGATGTCGAGTAACTCTCCAGCGCCTATGCCAAGTGATGCTTCAACAGGAGAAGCTCAGCTAGAAACTTTAGAAAAAGTGCAGCAACAAAGAGAACTTAAATTTGAAGAAAAAGTACTCATGACTGTATTGAGTTGGCAGAAACAAGCAGAGGAGAGCCAAAGAAAAAAAGCACTTGAACAATTACAAAGTCAGTTTCAGGCAAAAGCTGCCATGGTAGCGAGTCTTGAAGCTCAGTATTTACAACGTCAGCAAGATTTTAGTCGCCAACAAAAGATAAAAACAGTAGATGGTATTCAAGCCAAGAAAGATGCGTCAGCAGCTTATCTAGATAAATTTCGTGAAAAAGTAGAGCTTTATGGCAACCGTTATTATCCAGAAGAAGCGAAACAGCAACAGTTAAAAGGTGAAGTTCGCCTTATGGTAATTTTGAATGCTCAAGGGGGAATTCGTGCAATTCGTTTGCTTGAAAGCTCAGGTCATCCAGTTCTAGATGAAGCAGCAAAGGCATCGGTACGGCGTGGAGCGCCGTTTGGCCGTTTTGATGCAAATATGAAAGATATTTCGGAACTTCGTATTATTCGTACATGGCGTTTTGATCCAGCTGAAGCTGAATTTGAAGTTCATTAATGAAAAAATGTGGATAACTTTTAGGATATCCACATTTTTAAAATGTATAAGAAGCTGACTGCGTTCTTAATCGTATGAGGGAATTTGATTATTCCTGATATGGGTTGGCAATATTGAGTTTAGCTAAGATTTCGATCTCTAAACCTTCCATTTCTTCAGCATCCTCATCACTTGTTTCATGGTCATAACCAAGTAAATGTAGAACCCCATGAACTAAAAGATGCGCAAAATGATTTTGTGCGGTTTTCTTTTGTTCCAAAGCCTCTTGTAATACCACTGGAATACAAATTACTAAATCACCCAACGGTAATGCGTCGAGCATTGGTAAAACTTCTTCAGGAATATCACTTGGAAAAGACAGAACGTTAGTTGGCTTATCTTTCTCTCGATATTGCAAGTTAAGTTGATGGCTTTCTTCCAAATCAACACATGCGATACCAATTTCGCAATCTTCTTTATAGCCAACGTGGCGTAAAGTTGTCTCAATAATTTTTTTGAGTTGAGCTCGTTTGAGCTCTAACTCAGGGGATTGAAAGTCTTGTTGTAAACTTAAACTGATTTTCAAAATGAATCCTTAAGCATCCTGATGTTGCAAGTCTGCTGCTGTATCGTTTTCAGCAATTAATGCTTCTTGGCGTGCTTTACGTTCAGCACGTGCTTCAGCATTAAGACGCTGTTGTTCACCATCCCACCCCTCATAAGCTTCAACAATTTTTTGAACAAGTTGATGGCGTACTACATCGCGGGAATGGAAACGGGTAATATGAATTTCTTTAATGTTCTCAAGTACGCGAAGAGCGTGTGCCAAACCAGATTGTTGGCCTCGAGGTAAATCTACTTGGGTAATGTCACCTGTAATCACTGCACGAGAGCCAAAACCTAAACGGGTCAAGAACATTTTCATTTGTTCTGGTGTAGTGTTTTGAGCTTCATCCAAAATCACAAATGAATGGTTAAGAGTACGACCACGCATATAAGCAAGTGGTGCAACTTCAATCACTTGACGTTCGATTAACTTGGCGACTTTTTCGAAGCCCAGCATTTCGTAGAGGGCATCGTAAAGAGGACGTAGATATGGGTCGATTTTCTGGGTTAAATCACCAGGTAAGAAACCGAGCTTTTCTCCTGCCTCTACCGCAGGGCGGACAAGTAAAATGCGCTGGATTTCATTACGTTCTAACATGTCCACTGCGGCAGCAACTGCTAAATAAGTTTTACCTGTACCAGCAGGGCCTACACCAAAAGAAATATCGCTTTGTAAAATACGTTGTACATAGCGTTTTTGATTGGCACCACGTGGATTAATGCGACCTTTTCGAGTCTGGAAATAGACATCCATGGGCGCATCATGCTCATCCATTTCTTCGCCAACTAGTTCAAAGTTTCGTTCAGTTTGCGAAGATTGAATCAAGAGGTGTAACAGGTCAGCACTGATTTGTTGGGACGCCTCTGTTTCTTCGTAGAGTCGTTGCAATAGCGCTTCGGCTCTCCCAACAGCATCTATCTCACCATCTATGTAAAAAACATCTCCACGATGAGTAATTTTGACATCTAAACGCTGTTCAATTTGCTTAAGGTGCCCATTATAGGCACCCAAGATGCTCTTTAAACGTTCCATTGAAATTTCAGGAAATGTTACGGTACGTCGAATCGCTGCAGTCAAGAGAAAACCTTTCAGTAGACTTTAGAATACCTCTACATTACGCCACGTCAGGCTCAAGATTCAAGAGTTCACCGTAAACTAAATTTAAAGTTTTAATTTCTGTAATCTCAATCTCTGCAAAACGACCAATCCACGATGCATCGCCTACAAAAGTCACTAAACGTGTATTGTCTGCTGTACCTACTAAAATATTAGGGTCTTGATCAGATACTTTTTCAATAAGTACACGTTCAATTTTGCCAAGCATTGCGTCAGTTTTTTCAATACTAGATTGCTTAATGACTTGTTGAACTTGTGCCAAACGTTCTTTTTTAACGTGTTCAGGGGTTGTATCAGGTAAGTCAGATGCTGGTGTACCCGGGCGTTTTGAGTAAACAAAGCTATAAGAGTGATCAAAGTCTAAGTCTTTGATAAATTGCAATGTTTCTGCAAAATTTTCATCCGTTTCACCAGGGAAACCAATGATGAAATCGCTCGATAAATGCATATCAGGGCGTATTTTGCGTAACTTGGCAATCTTATCAATGTATACATCAATCGTGTGATTTCGCTTCATTGCTTTGAGTACATCATTAGATCCACTTTGTACTGGCAAATGTAAGTGTGAAACCATTTGAGGTAAATCTTCATAACACTGAATAAGTTCATCAGAGAACTCAAGTGGATGCGAAGTTGTATAACGTAAACGGCCAATACCTGGAATTTCTGCAACGAGTCGTAACAATTCAGGGAAGGTACAAATGCCGCCTTCGAATGTTTCACCACGATATCCGTTCACATTTTGACCAAGTAAGCTGATTTCACGGACACCTTTTTCAGCAAGACCTGCGATTTCTGCAAGAACGTCATCAAGTGGACGTGAAACTTCTTCACCACGAGTGTATGGAACAACACAGAAAGAGCAGTATTTAGAGCAACCTTCCATAATAGAAACGAATGCTTTAAAACCTTCTACGCGTGGTTCAGGTAAGAAGTCGAATTTTTCAATATCAGGGAATGAAATATCAACGAGCTTAATTTTTTCTTTTTTTGGCTTTTCCACTTGTGCATGATGTTGATCAAGCATTTGCGGTAAACGGTGTAAGGTTTGTGGACCAAAAATCATGTCGACATAAGGTGCACGTTTTTGAATATTGTCACCTTCTTGAGAAGCAACACATCCACCCACACCAATAACAAGATCAGGATTTTGTTCTTTTAGTTTACGCCAACGGCCTAATTCACTAAATACTTTCTCTTGTGCTTTTTCACGAATAGAGCAAGTATTCATGAGCAGAATGTCTGCTTCATTAGGGTTGTTCGTTAACACATAACCATGAGAATCCCCCAAAAGGTCTGCCATACGGTGACTGTCATACTCATTCATCTGACACCCTTGAGTTTCAATATATAGTTTCTTTATTGAAACGTCAGTGGTGTGCGTTGGCTGGGTAACAGTGTTTTCTGAGGCAGCTTTGGCACCATTGGGAATGAAGGTTTGAACCGTCATGCAGGCTCCTAACAGATCGATCTAGTTAAATAATAAAATGACCCAAAACGGGTCAAACCAATCATTATAGCAGTATTTTGAGCAGAACAGATAACAATAAACTCCCATAAGCTACACATGATTTATGGAGACAAATGACATGAATTTTAATGATGTTGAATCAGATAGTTACATAACACAACAAAAGAAAGCATGAAGAATAATTAAACTATGCCTAAAGGTGGATAGTCAGGATTTAACGCATTTATGAGACCAGGTAAAAAGAGCTCATCAAACAAGAGTCGTGTGATGAAAAATAAATATGCACATCGTAGCTGGTTAGGAGCTGTGTGTTTACTTGGTTGTTCATTATCTTATGCTGCAGAAGAACAATTTAACGATGCACTCAATGCCGCCAATAGTGGTAATACTGCATTGTTAGATCAATATCAGCTTGCAATGCAAAATGATGTGTTGGGCTACTATCCTGAATATTGGAAATTAAACACGAATTTAGGCTTTCAATCTCCGACATCAATTGTAAGCTTCGCACAGCGCTATCCACAGTCTGCTATGGCAGAAAAGCTGGCCGCGGATTATGTCGAAGAAAAAGTTAAACAAGCTGATTTTGCGTCTGCACAACCAATCTTGCCTTATGTTTCGAATCCTGACCAGGCCGAAAATTGTGCTTTAGCGCAGGTGAGAGCTAAAAGTGGTGATGCATTAGTTTTTGCTGAATATAAAGATGTATGGTTAGCCACTGAATCACAACCAGAATCATGTATTGGACTTGGCCGTATGATGCTGTCTAGTCCATTAATGAGTACACAAGACAAGCAGCAGCGACTTTGGGTACAGTTACGTGCAGGTTTATCTGGACAGGCGCTTGCTACAGCGCAGACTTTGGGTTTGAATTTGTCTTTGGCTCAGCTCAATCAGATTCAGGCGAATCCACTGAATTACTTGTGGTCAGCACCAAAAACCAATGATGTAGATTATGCCTATTTAATTTTTGCACTAGGTCGTTTAGCAAATAATGATTTAGGTAATGCTTTTGCAAATGTACAGCGTGTAGCGCAAGGTACTCCAGAGAGCGTGCAAAAGTATCTCTATCGAACCGTAGCCTATATTGGTGGAACTACGGTAATGAAAAACAACTTTAACCGTGAAGTCCTTCAATATTTTGACGCAAGTTATGGCTATCCGTTAAGTCCTGAAGAAGCTGAAATTTATGCACGACAAGCTATTCGTTTTAGTGCATGGGAAAGTTTAATTCGTGCAATTGATAGTATGTCAGTTTCACAAAAACAAGAAGATCGCTGGCAATATTGGTTAGCGCGTGCGACAGAGCAACGTGGCGATAGTAATTCTAAAAACACGGCACACCGTATTTATAAAAAATTAGCTGAAAGTGGGGATGATTATCACAACCTTCTTGCAAAAGACCGTTTAGGCGTACGATATAATCATCAGCCGTATAATGATGAGCCAACTGCAAGTGATTTACGCCGTTTAGATCAAAATATTCACTTTAATCGTGCATTTACTTTAAGACGAATTAATGCCAATCCAACCTATACCAACCGAGAGTGGAACTGGGCTGTTCGTCAAGCATATCTTCAGCATGATGATGGATTACTATTAGCGGCGGCAAAACGTGCTCATGATATGGGATGGTATGACCGCGCGATTTATGCGGCAGATCGTACAACGAATAAACATAATGATACGTATCGTTATGTGACCCCGCATAAGACCAATGTCGTAAGCCATAGTTACAATGCTGGAATTGATCCTGCTTGGGCTTATGGTTTAATGCGTCAAGAAAGCCGGTTTGTTACCTCGGCACGCTCTCATGTAGGTGCTGGTGGACTTATGCAAATTATGCCGGATACGGCAAAGTTGATTGCTCGCCAGATGGGAGAAACATATAATCCGGCAGCGTTAAGTGAAATGAACACCAATATTCGTTATGGGACATTTTATTTATCGATGATTCAAGGGCAATTAAGTAATAACCCTGTTTTAGCAACGGCGGGTTATAATGCTGGGCCGAATCGGGCAAGACGTTGGCAACCTGATTATCAACCGATTGAGGCTGATCAATATACAGAAACCATTCCATTGCTTGAGACCAGAGATTATGTCAAGCATGTCATGACGAATGCGACGCATTATGGAGTGATATTAGGTCAAGGTGCTCAATCATTAATACAACGTATGAAAGTCATTCCAACGCGATCATCACCTTAGTTTTAGATGATGAATGATGGAACATTCTTTTAATTGGCATAACCAAGTTTTAATTAAATGAAATATAGAGACCTAGGACTTCAATCAATATCGCAACTTGCATGGTGGATCATCTGTGCAAGCGTTGGTTTGTTGAGTTCTGTTTTACATGCGGAACCTGTTAACGTGCAAGGTTATGTTATGCATGTACAGATGACGCCTGCTGTTTGTGCGCTAGATCCTTCTAAACAAAAGCAGCGTAAATGTCTTGAAGGATATTCGCTTACGATTACTGGTTTAATACCTGAAACCACCAGAACTGACTGTTCAACACAAAGCTCAGCTACACTGTCACCACTGCAAGCTAAGGTGGTCGCTCGGGTGATGCCAGACAATAATGCTCGTGTGCAACTCTGGAGAAGTGTGGGTGGCTGTGTGCCTATGAATGCAAGTCAATATTTCCGTACGATTATTAACTTTGCTGAACGTTTAAAAATACCTGCTAATCTAACCAGCTCTACTAATGTGGAAATGCAGCAATCTACATTACGTCAACAATTTACCAAGCTTAATCCGAGCTTACCTCAAAATGGTATTCGCTTCACTTGTCAGCTCTCACGCTCTGATGTCGTACTAACAGAAGTTAAAGTTTGTTACACGGTAAATGGTCAATATAAGCAATGCTCAAATCACGTTGTCTCTAATTGCCCTAGTGAAATTACCATTAAAGGCAGTTATTAAGAGCAATGATCATTTCATAAAAAAATGCTGACCATACATTGAATCTATTTGTAAAGGTTAATTTGTATTTTCTATCAGACTTTTGGTGAAAATGAGTCGCTTTTACATGCATCTGCCACTTCTTTAGAGTACAATCTTTGCCGTTTATGATGATTTGGTTAAGTAGAATCGCTACTTAACCCGATTAAGGACACTCATTGGAGACAATTACATGAAGCAACCCGTTCGTGTTGCCGTGACTGGCGCTGCAGGTCAAATTGGTTACAGCTTATTATTCCGTATCGCAAGCGGTGAAATGCTAGGTAAAGATCAACCTGTTATTTTACAATTGCTTGAAGTTCCAGTTGAAAAAGCACAACAAGCGCTTAAAGGCGTAATGATGGAACTTGATGACTGTGCTTTCCCTTTATTGGCTGGCATGATCGGGACTGATGATCCTAAAGTTGCATTTAAAGATGCTGACTATGCGTTATTGGTAGGTTCTCGTCCACGTGGTCCTGGTATGGAACGTGCTGACTTGTTAAAAGTTAACGGCGAAATCTTCATTGGCCAAGGTCAAGCATTAAACGAAGTTGCTAGCCGTGACGTTAAAGTATTAGTTGTAGGTAACCCTGCAAACACGAATGCTTACATCGCGATGAAATCTGCTCCAGATCTTCCAGCGAAAAACTTCACAGCAATGTTGCGTCTTGACCACAACCGTGCGTTGACTCAAGTTGCTCAAAAAGCTGGTGTTGCTGTAGCTGACATCGAAAAATTAACAGTTTGGGGTAACCACTCTCCAACTATGTATGCTGACTATCGTTTTGCAACTGCAAATGGTGAAAGCTTAAAAGACAAGATCAACGATCCAGCTTGGAACAAAGACGTATTCCTTCCAACTGTTGGTAAACGTGGTGCTGCGATTATCGAAGCGCGTGGTTTGTCTTCTGCTGCTTCTGCTGCTAACGCTGCAATCGACCATATGCGTGATTGGGCACTTGGTACAAACGGCAAATGGGTAACTATGGGTGTTCCTTCTGACGGTTCTTATGGTATTCCTGAAGGCGTTATGTTCGGTTTCCCTGTAACAACTGAAAACGGTGAATACAAAATCGTTCAAGGTTTAGAAATCGATGAATTCAGCCGTGAGCGTATCAACTTCACTCTAAACGAGCTTGAAGAAGAACGTGCAGCAATTGCTGACATGGTAAAATAATTCATCAGTTTGATGAGTTGGAAAGCACTCTCTTGTAGGGTGCTTTTTTATATGTGAAATTTAATAAGAACAAACAAAAAACAACAAGAAAATATAGGCATAGATATGCAACTCACATCTATTGTTGTTAGATTATTGAAAAGAAGCCATGGGAGAATAACAATGTTTGAACAACAACCGACATTACAACTTTTATTTGAGCAATTGGGTTTAGATTCTGATGATGCAAGTATTGAAAATTTTATCAGAACGCATCAATTGCCGGCTGAACAGAAGTTACATGAGGCCTCTTTCTGGTCCCAAGGCCAAAGTGATTTTTTAAAAAGTCATTGGGAAAAAGATGATGAATGGATTGTAGTTATTGATGAGCTGAATGAGCAATTACATGAAGATAGTGTAAAAAAATAACTAATAAAAAAGGCCTGTTATAGTTAACAAGCCTTTTTTACTAATAAGTTAATGAGTTCTTAACTTAATTAAATTTTTATACCATGGTTCATGACGTACTGGATTGAATATAGGATGTTCATGAAGCAACTCAAGATCACATTGAGCGGTTGATAAATATTTTGTGAGCCAATGACGAGTTAGTGCAGACTCTTGCTGTGCTGCTGACGCATAAGCCAAGAAGAAATATATATCGCCATGTTGATGATGAGCTAGAGGTTTCAAAATTTGCTGAGCAATCAGCGCAAAGCGTTTTTCCTTATTTAACTCAAAATAAAGCATATAAGCTTTAGCTAAATGCAGCGATAGGTTTAAATACAAACTCATTGGCATTTCTTCATATTCCATACGAGCTTGTTCCAGCAAAACAATGGCTTCTTGCAAGAAGTGAATTTGTTCTTGGCGAACACGGCTTAACGTAACGAGCTGCATACGTAATTCTGCACGCTCCAAAGCAAGCTCGGGCGTATTCTCAGTTAAATAGAGTTGGTCTGTTTCACCAATTCTGGACACAATCGCTTTTGTTTCAATAGACATACGCCTTCGCCTTTTTAATCAATATCTTTTATATCGGGTCCATTTAAGAAATTTAAAGAGCTTTCTTTTAAACCCAAATTGAGTTTCCGCTACGAAGCCAAGCAGTAATAGAGAGGCGCTGCTGTTTAGAAACTAAAACCTCATGAAGCAAATTGCTCTGGAATATAACTAAGCGATTAGGCTCTGGTGTAATAATGTGCCAAATATTGTTTTTATCTTGTAAGCGTAATTGGCCACCCCAGTCATCTTGCCATTCAGGGTGTAAATAATAAACGGTAGACATAATACGATCATTTTTTTGCTGAGGGTTATCTCGATGTAATGCGTAGAATTCACCCGGGTTATAACAGGCAAAATGTGCTTCTACTTCTTTAATCCCTAAAAAGAAAGCTTGATTTAGATGCTGGCAAAATGAAGATAATGTTTCTACATGCTGCTCAGCAACAGGAAGAGATTCGTTAATCCATAAAATATGATCGCTTCGGATCGTACTCACCACACCATTTTGAATACCCGCTTCTCGAAACTCATCAAAGTGATGGCTACACTCTTTGGCAACTTGAGTATGATATTCAGCAGAATAAGCTTGGTTCACAATTGCGAAACCATGAGCATTTAAGTCATCTAAAATCTGGTCCAGATTCCAGCAGTCAGGAAGCGGTTGAGAGCGCATATAACCTCATATCGATCGTAAGAAAATCAAGCAGCCTTATTTTAGATGATCACAACCTTACGAAAGAATATTTTTTTCATGTTAAACTAATCGTTGAATTGAGGAATTAAAGTCAACATGAATTACCGTCACCATTTCCATGCGGGCAACTTTGCAGATGTTATGAAGCATGTGCTTTTGCTACAGCTTCTCAACCGTTTAAATGCTAAAGATAAACCTTATCGTTATATCGATACGCATGGAGGTGCAGGAAAATATGATCTATCTCAGGCACCTGCACAAAAGTCAGGAGAATTCCTAACAGGTATTCATCGTCTTGTACAGCTTTCTGACATGGAAAAGCGCCAAGCTCCTGAAGCCATCCAGCAATACCTAAAACTTGTAGAAGAATTACGTGCTCAAGAAGGTAAGGGAAGTTATCCGGGCTCTCCGTGGTTTGCTTTGCAAGGTATGCGTGAAATTGATAAGGCTACAATATTTGAAATGCAGCGTGATGTATTTCAGCAATTACGCCATAACATTCATGATAAACGTGCGGGCTTGCATGAGCGTGATGCATATGAAGGCTTGCTTGCCGTAATTCCACCAAAGGAAAAGCGCGGTTTAGTGATGATTGATCCGCCTTACGAATTAGAGCGTAAGGATTTCCCGCAATTGGTTGAACTTTTACAAAGCGCTTATAAAAAATGGCCAACAGGTGTCTTCGCGGTTTGGTATCCAATTAAAGATCGCGCAATGATTGAACGTTTTGAAAAGAAAATGTTTAAAACTGGAATTCGCCGTCAATTAATCTGTGAAATTTGTGTTTGGCCAGATGACACACCTGTAGGTTTGAATGGTTGTGGATTATTAGTAATTAATCCACCTTGGCAGTTCTCCGAACAAGCAGATCAAGCCCTACAATGGTTATTCCCTCACTTACGTATGCAAGAAACAGGTGGTCATGCCGCTGTACGCTGGTTAGTGGGTGAGTAATAATTAATCTAAATCAATGCACATGTTTGGAATAGAAAATAATGACAAATGCGCCTAAACCAGAGCAAGATTTAACTCATAATGAACATTCTTTTGATGGGATTACGTTCGAAGTGGTTGAAGAAGAAGATAATCCGGAAGGACAAAAAGTGAAGCGCAGAGGTATTTACCTTTGGCCTAACTTAATCACGACAGCCGCTTTGTTGTCTGGTTTCTATTCCATTATTGCAAGTATGAATGGCGAATTTGCTCAAGCGATTTATGCCATTTTTCTTGCAGCATTATTTGATGGGTTAGATGGGCGTGTTGCCAGAGCTATTGGTGCCCAAAGTGCTTTTGGTGAGCAATATGACTCTTTATCAGATTTGTTAGCATTTGGTGTAGCGCCAGCAATGCTAATGTATAGCTGGAGTCTACATGACTTAGGCCGTATCGGTTTGGCATGCTGTTTTGTTTATACCGCTTGTGCCGCGTTCCGTTTAGCACGATTTAATGTTCAGATTGGAGTGGTTGATAAGCGCTATTTTATTGGTATTGCTAGTCCACTCGCCGCGATTATCATTATTTCACTCGTATGGGTAGCTCGTGATTATCCGTTCATTTTTGATTTACGCGATATTGCTATTCAAACCATTAACGCGGTCATCATGGTGGTTGTAGGACTACTTATGATTTCTAATATTAAATATTATTCATTTAAGCAAATGGATCGTAAGCGTGTTCCTTTTGTAGTTATGTTGCCAGTAGTACTGATTTTTGCAGCAATCACTTATAATATTCCAATGGGTATTTTGATTGTATCAATCATCTATGCTCTATCAGGTTTTGTTACCACACTTTTAGCTAAAAAAAATAACGAGACCATCAAAACATAAAATTAGATGAGGTTCAGTATGCCTAAGTTGATAAGTGAAAAAAATCAATTACAGCAACTGAGCCTCAACTCAAATGGGGGAGTTGTCTATCAGCCCGCCAGAGGTTTTTTTAAAGTTGTCTATCAAGGTTTAATTCTTCCTAACCTGCCTGCACCACTTCGTTACTTTAATTACATTAGTCTAATCGGACAGCCTAGAATCCCTCTTTGCTATAACGCAAATGGTATTGTGACTTCTGCAGTTGATACAGCAACCGTACTAGTTAGCAATAGCTTACATAGTGTAGGGCACTTAAAAACTTATTCCATTCGACGCCAATGTCAGCTTAATCCTAGTCGGTATCAATTCGATAAAACTGATCTTATTGAGTGGCAAATCCCAAGAGTTCAGCTTAGACGAATCGATTCTGAAATGAGTTGTGATTTAATCGTCCAAACTCCTTCCGACATTTCGAATTCATCAGCATTGCAGTGGGGAATATCTGACTACTGGTCTATTTTGTGCCACTGTGAAGGTGAGATTTTATATAAAGGTCAGAAATATGAGGTCAATGGATTAGGCCGATTTAAACATGCTCGAGCCTTACATTTACCTTTTTTATCTTTATGTTTTTATACCTGCCAAATTATTAATTTGAATGAAACAACTCAAGTTACACTTTCTCAAATAAGAAATCAGTGGAATATCATTCTATTTTCACGTTTAGATATTCAAGAACTAGGAAAGCCGCCCGTCACGTTTACCGAAGATGTTAATTTCCACATCCACCGGGTTTATCCAAAAGTTGAAACACCGCATGGGCGAGAAATGTATTTACCACGAGAGTTTTCTTGGCAATGTAAAAAAAATGGAAAAGTTATTTTTGAACTCTATGGTGAAAGTCGTGGTGATTACAAATTTGGGTTAGCTGCTGGATACATAGGAAGTTTTCGTTATCAATTAAGTTGGAATGATCAATGTCTTCAAGGAGAAGGTGGATATTGTGAATACATTGATTGTCGACCTTTAAGATGGCAAGAAAAGAATCAAAACGAAAAAATGCTCGATAAATTGCTGCTTTTACAACCGTGTTTATATAAAAAATGAATATTTTTATCATTTTTGGGTAAAAAACGACCGCTTGATATGAAATGCTATAAAAAGGGGTTGCAAAGGGAATGAGATGGTCTATAATGCACATCCATCGGCGGTGATGCAGATAGAAACTTGTTGAAAAACAGTTACTTGTGATTAGATTGGTTGCTTTAAGCGATGAGTTTGATGGTAAGTTGGTTTAGAGACTAAGTTTTAAAAATATCGAAATTACCTGTTGACTTTTAAGAGATTAAGAGTAATATAGCCGACCTAGCTTGCTGGTGACGAACCAGTAAGAAGATCATTAAGAGAATTGAAGAACAACTTGTGTGGATTTTTACTGATTGATTAATCGAAATAATTTTCATTGATTGATTGGTTTAAATTACTCGAAGTTTATTTGAGCGAAATTTAAGTCAGTAATTGATGAGCCAGAATTGGTACCTTGTCTATAAATAAGGTACAAAATGATTTTAACTGAAGAGTTTGATCATGGCTCAGATTGAACGCTGGCGGCAGGCTTAACACATGCAAGTCGAGCGGGGGAAGGTAGCTTGCTACCGGACCTAGCGGCGGACGGGTGAGTAATGCTTAGGAATCTGCCTATTAGTGGGGGACAACATCTCGAAAGGGATGCTAATACCGCATACGTCCTACGGGAGAAAGCAGGGGATCTTCGGACCTTGCGCTAATAGATGAGCCTAAGTCGGATTAGCTAGTTGGTGGGGTAAAGGCCTACCAAGGCGACGATCTGTAGCGGGTCTGAGAGGATGATCCGCCACACTGGGACTGAGACACGGCCCAGACTCCTACGGGAGGCAGCAGTGGGGAATATTGGACAATGGGGGGAACCCTGATCCAGCCATGCCGCGTGTGTGAAGAAGGCCTTATGGTTGTAAAGCACTTTAAGCGAGGAGGAGGCTACTTTAGTTAATACCTAGAGATAGTGGACGTTACTCGCAGAATAAGCACCGGCTAACTCTGTGCCAGCAGCCGCGGTAATACAGAGGGTGCGAGCGTTAATCGGATTTACTGGGCGTAAAGCGTGCGTAGGCGGCTTATTAAGTCGGATGTGAAATCCCCGAGCTTAACTTGGGAATTGCATTCGATACTGGTGAGCTAGAGTATGGGAGAGGATGGTAGAATTCCAGGTGTAGCGGTGAAATGCGTAGAGATCTGGAGGAATACCGATGGCGAAGGCAGCCATCTGGCCTAATACTGACGCTGAGGTACGAAAGCATGGGGAGCAAACAGGATTAGATACCCTGGTAGTCCATGCCGTAAACGATGTCTACTAGCCGTTGGGGCCTTTGAGGCTTTAGTGGCGCAGCTAACGCGATAAGTAGACCGCCTGGGGAGTACGGTCGCAAGACTAAAACTCAAATGAATTGACGGGGGCCCGCACAAGCGGTGGAGCATGTGGTTTAATTCGATGCAACGCGAAGAACCTTACCTGGCCTTGACATACTAGAAACTTTCCAGAGATGGATTGGTGCCTTCGGGAATCTAGATACAGGTGCTGCATGGCTGTCGTCAGCTCGTGTCGTGAGATGTTGGGTTAAGTCCCGCAACGAGCGCAACCCTTTTCCTTACTTGCCAGCATTTCGGATGGGAACTTTAAGGATACTGCCAGTGACAAACTGGAGGAAGGCGGGGACGACGTCAAGTCATCATGGCCCTTACGGCCAGGGCTACACACGTGCTACAATGGTCGGTACAAAGGGTTGCTACACAGCGATGTGATGCTAATCTCAAAAAGCCGATCGTAGTCCGGATTGGAGTCTGCAACTCGACTCCATGAAGTCGGAATCGCTAGTAATCGCGGATCAGAATGCCGCGGTGAATACGTTCCCGGGCCTTGTACACACCGCCCGTCACACCATGGGAGTTTGTTGCACCAGAAGTAGCTAGCCTAACTGCAAAGAGGGCGGTTACCACGGTGTGGCCGATGACTGGGGTGAAGTCGTAACAAGGTAGCCGTAGGGGAACCTGCGGCTGGATCACCTCCTTAACGAAAGATTGACGATTGGTAAGAATCCACAACAAGTTGTTCTTCATAGATGTATCTGAGGGTCTGTAGCTCAGTTGGTTAGAGCACACGCTTGATAAGCGTGGGGTCACAAGTTCAAGTCTTGTCAGACCCACCATGACTTTGACTGGTTGAAGTTATAGATAAAAGATACATGATTGATGATGTAAGCTGGGGACTTAGCTTAGTTGGTAGAGCGCCTGCTTTGCACGCAGGAGGTCAGGAGTTCGACTCTCCTAGTCTCCACCAGAACTTAAGATAAGTTCGGATTACAGAAATTAGTAAATAAAGATTAAGATCTTGGTTTATTAACTTCTGTGATTTCATTATCACGGTAATTAGTGTGATCTGACGAAGACACATTAACTCATTAACAGATTGGCAAAATTGAGTCTGAAATAAATTGTTCACTCAAGAGTTTAGGTTAAGCGATTAATCTAGATGAATTGAGAACTAGCAAATTAACTGAATCAAGCGTTTTGGTATGTGAATTTAGATTGAAGCTGTACGGTGCTTAAGTGCACAGTGCTCTAAACTGAAATGTTGAAGTTACTAACTTGTAGGTAACATCGACTGTTTGGGGTTGTATAGTCAAGTAATTAAGTGCATGTGGTGGATGCCTTGGCAGTCAGAGGCGATGAAAGACGTGATAGCCTGCGAAAAGCTCCGGGGAGGCGGCAAATATCCTTTGATCCGGAGATGTCTGAATGGGGGAACCCACCTACTTTAAGGTAGGTATTGCAACATGAATACATAGTGTTGCAAGGCGAACGAGGGGAAGTGAAACATCTCAGTACCCTTAGGAAAAGAAATCAATTGAGATTCCCTCAGTAGCGGCGAGCGAACGGGGATCAGCCCATTAAGTTATGTGTGTTTTAGTGGAACGCTCTGGGAAGTGCGAACGTAGAGGGTGATATTCCCGTACACGAAAGGGCACACATAATGATGACGAGTAGGGCGAGGCACGTGAAACCTTGTCTGAATATGGGGGGACCATCCTCCAAGGCTAAATACTCCTGACTGACCGATAGTGAACCAGTACCGTGAGGGAAAGGCGAAAAGAACCCCTGTGAGGGGAGTGAAATAGATCCTGAAACCGCATGCATACAAGCAGTGGGAGCACCTTCGTGGTGTGACTGCGTACCTTTTGTATAATGGGTCAGCGACTTATATTCAGTAGCGAGGTTAACCGTATAGGGGAGCCGTAGAGAAATCGAGTCTTAATAGGGCGTTTAGTTGCTGGGTATAGACCCGAAACCAGGCGATCTATCCATGAGCAGGTTGAAGGTTGGGTAACACTAACTGGAGGACCGAACCCACTGTCGTTGAAAAGCCAGGGGATGACTTGTGGATAGGGGTGAAAGGCTAATCAAGCCTGGTGATAGCTGGTTCTCCCCGAAAGCTATTTAGGTAGCGCCTCGGACGAATACCATAGGGGGTAGAGCACTGTTTCGGCTAGGGGGTCATCCCGACTTACCAAACCGATGCAAACTCCGAATACCTATGAGTACTATCCGGGAGACAGACTGCGGGTGCTAACGTCCGTAGTCAAGAGGAAAACAATCCAGACCGCCAGCTAAGGCCCCAAAATCATAGTTAAGTGGGAAACGATGTGGGAAGGCATAGACAGCTAGGAGGTTGGCTTAGAAGCAGCCACCCTTTAAAGAAAGCGTAATAGCTCACTAGTCGAGTCGGCCTGCGCGGAAGATGTAACGGGGCTAAAACTATGTGCCGAAGCTGCGGATGTATACTTTGTATACGTGGTAGGGGAGCGTTCTGTAAGCCGATGAAGGTGTGTTGAGAAGCATGCTGGAGGTATCAGAAGTGCGAATGCTGACGTGAGTAACGACAAAACGGGTGAAAAACCCGTTCGCCGAAAGACCAAGGGTTCCAGTCCAACGTTAATCGGGGCTGGGTGAGTCGACCCCTAAGGCGAGGCCGAAAGGCGTAGTCGATGGGAAAATGGTTAATATTCCATTACTTCTGTGTAATGCGATGAGAGGACGGAGAAGGCTAAATCAGCCTGGCGTTGGTTGTCCAGGTGAAAGGAAGTAGGCATGTATCTTAGGCAAATCCGGGGTACTCTATGCTGAGATCTGATAGCAAGCTGTACTTGTACAGCGAAGTGGTTGATGCCATGCTTCCAGGAAAAGTCTCTAAGCTTCAGTTACACAGGAATCGTACCCGAAACCGACACAGGTGGTCAGGTCGAGTAGACCAAGGCGCTTGAGAGAACTCTGCTGAAGGAACTAGGCAAAATGGTACCGTAACTTCGGGAGAAGGTACGCTGTTGTTGGTGATGGAACTCGCTTCCTGAGCTGACGACAGCCGCAGAAACCAGGCCGCTGCAACTGTTTATTAAAAACATAGCACTCTGCAAACACGAAAGTGGACGTATAGGGTGTGATGCCTGCCCGGTGCTGGAAGGTTAATTGATGGGGTTAGCGTAAGCGAAGCTCTTGATCGAAGCCCCAGTAAACGGCGGCCGTAACTATAACGGTCCTAAGGTAGCGAAATTCCTTGTCGGGTAAGTTCCGACCTGCACGAATGGCATAATGATGGCGGCGCTGTCTCCAGCAGAGGCTCAGTGAAATCGAAATCGCTGTGAAGATGCAGTGTACCCGCGGCTAGACGGAAAGACCCCGTGAACCTTTACTGCAGCTTGACACTGAACTTTGACCTTACTTGTGTAGGATAGGTGGGAGGCTTTGAAGCTGGAACGCTAGTTCCAGTGGAGCCGTCCTTGAAATACCACCCTGGTAATGTTGAGGTTCTAACTCTGTCCCGTGATCCGGGACGAGGACCGTGTCTGGTGGGTAGTTTGACTGGGGCGGTCTCCTCCTAAAGAGTAACGGAGGAGTACGAAGGTGCGCTCAGCGTGGTCGGAAATCACGCGTAGAGTATAAAGGCAAAAGCGCGCTTAACTGCGAGACCCACAAGTCGAGCAGGTACGAAAGTAGGTCTTAGTGATCCGGTGGTTCTGTATGGAAGGGCCATCGCTCAACGGATAAAAGGTACTCTGGGGATAACAGGCTGATACCGCCCAAGAGTTCATATCGACGGCGGTGTTTGGCACCTCGATGTCGGCTCATCTCATCCTGGGGCTGAAGCAGGTCCCAAGGGTATGGCTGTTCGCCATTTAAAGAGGTACGCGAGCTGGGTTTAGAACGTCGTGAGACAGTTCGGTCCCTATCTACCGTGGGCGCTGGAAATTTGAGAGGATCTGCTCCTAGTACGAGAGGACCAGAGTGGACGAACCTCTGGTGTACCGGTTGTGACGCCAGTCGCATCGCCGGGTAGCTATGTTCGGAAGGGATAACCGCTGAAAGCATCTAAGCGGGAAGCCTACCTCAAGATAAGATTTCCCTAGGACTTTATGTCCTCTAAAGAGCCGTTCGAGACTAGGACGTTGATAGGTTGGATGTGGAAGCATAGTGATATGTGAAGCTGACCAATACTAATTGCTCGTGAGGCTTGACTATACAACACCCAAGCAGTTGTATATGAAGCATCAATCGATTCTTAAATATGCAAGACAACTTGATTTAGTTATACCTCTAGCTAAAATGAACAGATAAAGTAAGATTCAATCAGCCCAGTCTGTTACAGATTTGGAAAACGCTTCGGCATTAAATAAGACCCAGGCAAGTATCCATAAACAGTTGTGCTGGCGACCATAGCAAGAGTGAACCACCTGATCCCTTCCCGAACTCAGAAGTGAAACCTCTTAGCGCTGATGGTAGTGTGGGATTACCCATGTGAGAGTAAGTCATCGCCAGCTCATTATTCTAAACACCCCAATCTCAAAAGAGGTTGGGGTGTTTTTTTATAGCAAGAAATCAATCAATAAAGAATTGTTTAATTATATAACTACAAATCATTTTTGATTGAAAATTGAACTAAACGGCAGAATATTATAAAACTATAAAAAATTAGAAATAGGAAAAATGAAATGGAATATAAAGGAAGTTGCCATTGTGGTCAGGTAAAGTTTGCCGCGGAAGGTGAGCTAACAGAAGCCTTATCTTGTAATTGTTCTATCTGCCAAAAGAAAGGGGCTTTACTTTGGTTCCTGCCGACTAATCAGGTTACCGTTACTTTAGATTCTCCTGATATTTTAGCGAATTACACTTTTAACAAGCATGTGATTAATCATCATTTCTGTAAAAATTGCGGTATTCATCCCTATGCTCAAGGTATAGATGCCCAAGGTAATTCGATCTTTGCGATTAATGTTCGATGTATAGATGATATTGATTTAGAAAAGATAAAAATAAATTATTTTGATGGGCGTTCTGTTTAATAACTAGGTTTATTCAATGATGACTAAAAAACAATTAACTTCAAAGCAAATAGATATGTTGCTTGAATTATTAAAAAATAGATTTGAAAAGAATATACATCGACATAAAGAAATTGATTGGACGAATGTGCGAGCTAAACTCATTGAGTCTCCAGACAAACTATGGACATTGCAGGAAATGGAAAATACAGGAGGAGAGCCGGATGTTATTGCTTATGACCAGCAGAAAGATGAATATTTGTTTATAGATTGCTCTGTTGAGTCACCGAAAGGTCGTAGAAGCCTTTGCTATGATCGAGAAGCCTTAGAGTCTAGAAAAGATCATCCTCCTAAAAATAGCGCAATAGACTTAGTCCAAGAAATAGGGGCTGAACTCCTAACAGAAGAGCAATATCACCAATTACAACAGCTCGGGGAGTTTGATCTAAAAACATCAAGCTGGCTTGCTACTCCAGAGGAAATCCGAAAATTAGGAGGAGCTCTTTTTGCGGACCGTCGCTATGGTCGAGTCTTCATCTATCACAATGGAGCCCAGTCATATTATGCAGCTCGTGGTTTTCGCTGCTGTTTAAGGGTATAGGTCTTGCGAATCAACTCGATCGTTTGGATTTGATATTTTATGCCAAGAAAATGGAGATTCTTGCAACTTTTGACGGATGGTAAACATGACAAGATATGTTCTGGAATTAAATAAAAACATCAGGACATTTCTAAAAATGCAGCTCAATCCAATTTACTATAATGAACAACATATAGCTTTTGCCGATAATGTTCGTAGATTTGTACAAAAAGAAATGACACCTTTCGTTAATGAATGGGATGAGGCTGAGACATTCCCAAGAGAACTTTATAAAAAGGCTGCCGAAATTGGATTATTGGGTCTAGGTTTTTCAGAAGAATATGGTGGTATTCCAGATGCAGATCCATTCTATTCATTACTGGCTGGTATCGAAATGGCAAAGGCGGGTTCAGGTGGGGTGCATATCTCGCTCATGGTCCATACCATTGGCGCCCCTCCCATTCAGCACTTTGGAAGTGCGGAGTTAAAGGCTAGAGTTCTGCCAGGTATTATTTCCGGTGAGAAAATTTCGGCTTTAGCGATTACAGAACCTGGTGGTGGTTCAGATGTTGCTGCATTACAGACTAAAGCTGTCAGAGATGGGGATTATTATATTGTTTCGGGCGAGAAAACATTTATTACATCGGGAATTCGTGCAGACTATTATACAGTTGCAGTGCGTACTGATCCGACAAAAACGGGTGCAGAAGGCATTTCAATGTTACTCATTGATGCACATAGTGAAGGTATTACTAAAACGCCTTTGAAGAAAATGGGATGGTGGGCATCAGATACGGCACATTTGCATTTTGATCAAGTACGAGTACCTGCATCAAATCTACTTGGCAAAGAAAATGCCGGTTTTAAAGTTATTATGAATAACTTTAATATGGAGCGGTTTTTCTTGGGAGTAGTCGCTTATGGGTATGCATTAGTCTGTTATGAAGAAGCTTTAGAGTGGGCACAGCAACGTAAAACTTTTGGTAAGCGATTAATTGATCATCAAGTAGTACGCCATAAATTGGTAGATATGGCAACCCAACTGACCTCAACGAGGGCATTACTTGAAGAAACAGCATGGAAAATGACTCAGCCGAAGTTACAAGGACCTGAGTTGGTGGCGCAAATTTCAATGCTTAAAAATGTTGCGACTCGCACTATGCAATTTTGTGCTGATGCGGCTGTACAAACATTAGGTGGTATGGGCTTTATGCGAGGTACCAAGTCAGAACGTATTTACCGTGAAGTAAAGGTCAATATGATTGGCGGTGGTGCTGAAGAAATTATGAAAGATTTGATTAGTAAACAGCTTGGTTATTAATTCTTATAAGGTGGACTTTGAGCCACCTTTTTTATTTCAAAGCCATTTCCCAAACCATTTCCGTTAACTCATCAATTTTGACTTTACCCTCAGATTTATACCAAGTTACAGTCCATGAAATTGCACCGCCAATTAAGCGTCGCCAAATAAAAGCATCGTGTTTGACTTTACCTTGTGTGCGTAACTTTTCTATAACGTCGAGCCAGATTTGTTCATATTCATTACGCATTTTTAAAAGATAATCTTGCTTTTCTTTTGATAGAGCGAACCATTCGTACACCAACACAGCCATGGCTGCACCAGTATCTCCAGTAATTGAGATCAGTTCGGCTTTAATAAGAGCACGTAATTGTTGTTCTGGGTCTGTAGATTGAGTTACTGCATCATTTAAACGGGCAAGATTATAGATAATGGTCTGTTCCATCACATGAGCGAGGATATCATCTTTACTTTTGAAATGATGAAATAAGCTTCCCGATTGGATTCCAATAAATTGAGCAAGTTCACGAACAGTGGTTTTATCATAGCCTTGCTTATGAAAAAGATAGGCTGCACCATGCAATAAACGGCCACGTGGACTGTCATCAAAGCAGGGGATATATGGAATCTGTTCAATTGAGGTGGCAATCATGTGCTCAGTTTGTTCCTTTATCTAAAAGTCTATAGTGGAAATTTTCACTAAATTTCATCGCATTTCAGATTATTTGCCGAATTTGGAAGATTTGGTCAACATCACAATAACATTTTGCGCTTTACAAACCAAGCGCTTGCTTGGTAATGTTGAGGCTGATTTTTAGACAAAATAATGAGAAATAGAATGGCAAATAATCAGCAGGATGATCATCTAGTCGTAAAAATAGGGTGTGCCTCTGGGTTTTGGGGAGATACCAATACTGCCGCTTTTCAGTTAGTGCATTTGACCGATATTAATTATTTGGTTTTTGATTATTTGTCCGAAATTACCATGTCGA
This sequence comes from Acinetobacter sp. FDAARGOS_559, assembly GCF_003940475.1. NCBI lineage: Bacteria > Pseudomonadati > Pseudomonadota > Gammaproteobacteria > Moraxellales > Moraxellaceae > Acinetobacter > Acinetobacter sp. FDAARGOS_559. Next base: position 1,819,221 of record NZ_RKJG01000005.1, on the reverse strand, counting down.
TTATGGCAAAAGCGAAGATGGTAGAACCGAAACATGGTTATGCTTTAGATTTTGTCAGCCGAGTCATGGCACCCTTACTAAAAAAAATTGCTGAAAAAAAGATTAAAGTGATTAGTAATGCGGGTGGTGTTAATCCATTAGCTTGTCGGGATGCCTTGCAAAAAATTATTAAAGAGTATGGTCTAGATCTGAAAGTGGCTGTGGTATTAGGTGATGATCTTTTGCCAAAACATGAGCAGCTAAAATCACAGAATATTCAAGAAATGTTTAGCGGAGAAGCGTTGCCAGAACAGGTGGCAAGCAGTAATGCTTATTTAGGCGCGGTTGCTATTCGTGACGCCTTAGACTTAGGTGCAGATATTGTGATTACGGGTCGTGTAGTTGACTCTGCTGTGGTACTTGCACCCTTACTTCATGAATATCAGTGGCCTTTAGATGACTATGACAAATTGGCACAAGGTTCGTTGGCAGGTCATGTAATTGAATGTGGAGCCCAATGTACGGGTGGTAATTTTACCGATTGGCAATTGGTACAGGGCTTTGACAACATGGGCTTTCCAGTGGTTGAAGTGAGTGAAGATGGCTCATTTGTTGTAACTAAGCCTCAAGGTACGGGTGGTCTGGTTTCTACTGCTACAGTTGCAGAGCAAATTGTTTATGAAATAGGCAATCCTCAAGCATATTTACTACCCGATGTAATTGCTGATTTCAGCCACGTGCATTTAGAGCAAGTTGGGGAGCACCGAGTTCGTGTGATGGGTGCAAAAGGACAAGCACCAACTACACAATATAAAGTCAGCGCGACTTACCCAGATGGATATCGGGTTTTAGTGAGTTTCCTCATTGCAGGACGTGAGGCACCACAAAAAGCACAAGTCATTGCTGATGCGATTTTGACTAAGTGCGAACGTGTTTTAGCAATGCGCTCAGTGCCGCCATTTAGTGAAAAGTCTGTTGAAATTTTAGGTATTGAAAGTACCTATGGCGACCATGCCCAAACATTAAATAGTCGTGAAGTTGTGGTCAAAATAGCTGTAAAACACATGTTTAAAGAAGCATGTATGTTCTTTGCATCTGAAATTGCACAAGCTTCGACAGGTATGGCTCCAGCCTTGGCAGGAATTGTTGGAGGTCGACCAAAAACATCTCCAGTGATCAAGTTATTTTCATTTTTAATTGATAAAAATCAATTGAATATTGAAATTGATTTTGGAGGCAAACGTTACCCAGTTGAGATTCCACAAGGGGTTTCTACAGAGCAATTGCTTACATTGACGGCAGGTGAAAATGCAGTTTATCAAGGAGATGAAATTGAAGTTCCTTTGATTGAAATTGCGCATGCCCGCAGTGGTGATAAAGGCAATCATAGCAATATTGGCGTGATTGCACGTAAAGCAGACTATTTACCATGGATTCGTGCAGCACTAACTGAACAGTCTGTTGCAAGCTATATGCAACATGTCTTGGATGCTGAGAAAGGGCGAGTAATCCGTTATGAGTTACCGGGTTTAAATGCACTGAATTTTATGTTGGAGAATGCCTTAGGCGGTGGTGGTGTTGCCAGCTTACGTATTGATCCGCAAGGTAAAGCTTTTGCCCAACAGTTATTGGATATGCCTGTTAAAGTTCCGGCACATCTTTTAGAAAAATAAAATGAATGGATGAAACAAAGATGAGTTATCAATCAATATTTAGACCAGATGCTTTCGCCAATAAAGTCATTATTGTAACAGGTGGCGGCTCCGGAATTGGACGCTGTACTGCACATGAGCTTGCAGCCCTTGGCGCTCAAGTAGTGATTACAGGACGCAAAATTGAAAAATTAGAGAAAGTAAGCCAAGAAATAATAGAAGATGGTGGTTTAGTTCATTTCATTGTTTGTGATAACCGTGAAGAAGAACAAGTGAAAAATATGATTGCCGAAGTGATTGAGAAATTCGGCAAACTCGATGGTTTGGTAAATAATGCAGGCGGGCAGTTTCCCTCAGCTTTAGAGAATATTTCGGCGAATGGTTTCGATGCAGTCGTGCGTAATAATTTACACGCAACTTTCTATTTAATGCGTGAAGCTTATAACCAATGGATGGCTAAACATGGTGGCAGTATTGTCAATATGACTGCTGATATGTGGGGTGGTATGCCGGGAATGGGACATTCTGGTGCTGCGCGTTCAGGGGTTGATAACTTAACTAAAACAGCATCGGTTGAGTGGGGCAAATCTGGTGTTCGTGTAAATGCGGTTGCACCGGGGTGGATTGTATCATCCGGTATGGATAATTATAGCGGTGATTTTGCCAAAGTAATTATTCCAAGTCTTGCCGGCAATGTACCGTTAAAACGTATGGGAACTGAGTCGGAAGTCTCATCGGCAATTTGTTATTTACTGTCCGATGCTGCGGCTTTTGTGTCAGGTGTAACTTTGCGTATTGATGGCGCTGCATCGCAAGGGACACGCATGTACCCACTAGCCGAAGCGACAAATAGTCAGTCTTATAATGGTTTCCACCGCGCGTTTATTCCTGAAATTTTTAAAAAAGATAAGACTGAGAAAGTCGAGCAAAGCAATAATTCAGGCTCGGAGTGAGGAATAAAAAATGACCATTCTTCAATCCGAAATTACTGTTGGTAGTGAACAGTATCAAAAGAATAAAGAGGCACTGCTTGCTCAGCTGAGTGAAGTCCGTGCAATTCAGCAAAAAAGCATTGATAAATCGTATGCTGCTAAACCGAAATTCGATAAAAAGGGCAAGATTCTGCCGCATGAGCGTATACGGTTATTGCTCGATGCTGATTCGCCTTTTGTCGAGCTTTGTGGTTTGGTTGGCTACAACATGCATGATGACAAGGATGGCTCCGAAGCTGGTGGTGGTGTAATTGCTGGCATTGGTTTTGTCAGTGGTGTGCGTTGTCTGGTCTCTGCAAGTAATAGCGCGATTAAAGGCGGGACCATGTCTCCTATGGGGGTACAGAAAACTTTGCGTTTGCAAAAAATTGCCTTAGAACAAAAACTCCCGCTGATTACGCTGACCGAAAGTGGTGGTGCTAACTTAAATTATGCAGCTGAAGTATTTACCTATGGTGGTATGACTTTTGCCAATCAGGCACGTTTGTCTGCAGCAGGTATTCCACAACTTGCAGTGGTACATGGGAATGCAACGGCAGGAGGAGCTTATCAACCAGGTCTTTCGGATTATGTCATTGTAGTACGCAAACAAACAGAGATGCTTCTTGCAGGTCCACCTTTACTTCTGGCTGCCACGGGTGAAGTCGCCACAGCGGAGGAATTGGGTGGGGCCGAAATGCATGCACAGGTTGCTGGAACCGCAGAATATTTGGCTGAAAATGATGCCGATGGAATTCGGCTTGCACGTGAAATTTTTGAACACCTCAACTGGAAAGAGCAAATCAAACCAGTTGATGTGACTTATAAAGAGCCTCGTTACGATACCGAGGAACTATTGGGTGTTATTCCAAGTGATCCTAAACAACCATTTGATATGAAAGAAGTGGTTGCCCGCATTATTGACGATTCAGATTTTCTAGAATTTAAGCAGGAATATGATGATTTAACGGTATGTGGCTGGGCAAAAATTGGTGGTTTGCATATCGGTATTATTACCAATAATGGTCCGATTACCCCTCAAGGAGCAGCGAAAGCAGCGCAGTTTATTCACTTATGTGAACAGACTAACCGCCCGTTATTATTCTTACATAACACTACTGGCTTTATGGTGGGAACCGATGCCGAGCAAAATGGCATTATTAAGCATGGCTCAAAACTGATTCAAGCGGTTGCCAATTGTACTGTACCTAAAATTTCAATCGTTGTGGCAGGGTCATATGGTGCTGGTAACTACGCAATGTGTGGTCGGAGTTTATCGCCAGATTTTATTTTTGCTTGGCCGAACTCGCATGTTGCTGTAATGGGGGCTGCACAGGCCGGAAAGGTACTACGTATTGTTGCTGAAGGGAAACAAAAAGCTTCCGGGCAGGAACCGAATCCGCAAATGCTCGATTTTCTTGAGCAAAGTACGGCCATGAAATTAGAGCAGCAATCTACCGCGCTTTTCAATACGGCCATGCTACATGATGACGGCATTATTGACCCGCGAGATACCCGAAAATTACTTATTTTTCTTTTAGAAACTATTTATGAAGCACAGCAACGCGAACTAAATCCGACCCGTTTTGGTGTGTCTCGTTTTTAATCAATCTTTACCGTAATTAAAAAAATTAATAGGAACAACGCCATGAAATTTACTGCCGAACATGAAGCATTACGTCGCACAGCGCGTCAATTTGTTGAAAATGAACTGAATCCACATATTCCAGAATGGGAAGAAGCTGGACGTTTCCCGATCCACGATGTATTTAAAAAGATGGGTGATCTTGGTCTATTGGGGATTTGTAAGCCTGAGGAAAATGGTGGTCTGGCTTTAGATTACTCTTATAACTTGGTTGTTGCTGAAGAAATTGGACGCGCAGCTTGCGGCGGTGTGCCTTTAGCCATTGGTGTACAAACCGATATGGCAACACCTGCTTTGGCGCGTTTTGGTAGCAAAGAATTACGTGATGAGTTTTTAACACCAGCCATTGCTGGAGAATATGTTGCCTCAATTGCGGTATCGGAAGTGCATGCTGGTTCGGATGTTGCTGCTATTAAAACGACTGCTAAAAAAGATGGCGATGACTATGTCATTAACGGCAGCAAAATGTGGATTACCAACTCACTGCAGGCCGATTTCTTCTGTCTTTTAGCCAACACATCTGACGATAAACCACATGTTAATAAGTCGATGATTATTGTGCCAGCCAAAACTAAAGGGATTAGTTTTTCAGAGCCGTTAAATAAATTAGGGATGCGTTCAACGACCACAGCGCAGGTTTATTTAGACAATGTACGTGTACCTCAGCGTAACTTGGTTGGCGTTGAAGGTATGGGCTTCATGATGCAGATGATGCAATTTCAGGAAGAGCGTTTATGGGCTTGTGCTAATGCGATTGGTGGTTTGGAAAATTTAATTCAAAAGACTATCGCCTATACCAAAGAGCGTACGACATTTGGTCAACCACTGATTAATAACCAATATATCCATTTTCGTTTTGCCGAACTCATGACTGAAGTAGAAGCGCTTAAAGCCTTAACATACCAAGCGTGTGAACAGCATATTGCTGGTGAAGATGTGACCAAACTGGCATCTATGGCAAAGCTCAAAGCAGGCCGTTTAAGCCGTGAAGTTGCCGATAGCTGCTTGCAATATTGGGGCGGCAATGGCTTTATGTGGGATAACCCTGCATCCCAGCTATATCGTGATGGTCGTTTAGGCTCTATTGGCGGGGGCGCAGATGAGATTATGTTGGGGATTATTTGTAAGTTGATGGATATCTTGCCAAAAAAACAAAAATAAGGAATCAGCCATGACACTTTCAGCATCTCTACAAGTTTTAGATCTTGATGACAGCATTCAATTGGAACAGGACGGCGGTATTTTATACCTTTGGTTAAATCGACCAGAGAGTCGCAATGCCATGAACCTGAATATGGTCAATGCCATTCAGCAAGTTTTTGCTGCCATTCGCGATGACCTTTCAATTCGCGCGGTAATTATCCGTGGTGAAGGTGGAACTTTTTGTGCGGGTGGTGACATTAAAGACATGGCAGCTTTACGTGTTGAGGCAGCTAATGTTGGCAGTCTACAACCTTATGTGGACTTTAACCGCCGTTTTGGTGCCTTGCTTGAGCAAGTTGAAGCCGCACCGCAAACGGTTGTGGTGATTTTAGAAGGCGCGGTGTTAGGTGGTGGTTTTGGTCTGGCATGTGTTTCCGATGTTGCCATTAGTCGTGATAATGCGCAGTTTGGTTTACCTGAAACTGGACTTGGTGTGATTCCTGCGCAAATTGCTCCTTTTGTAGTGAAACGTATTGGTCTAACTCAAGCTCGTCGATTAGCTTTATTAGGTATGCGTTTTGAAGGGCATACGGCACTGAATGTCGGTGTGGTTCATCAAATTGCACATAATGAAATTGAACTTGAGCAAGCTTTACAAGAAACAATTCAGCAAATTAAACGAGCAGCTCCTCAGGCTTCGCGTGTGACTAAAACGCTGTTACATCGAACGCTCAATGAACCTTTGAGTGGTTTATTAGATGATGCTGCACAGCAGTTTGCTCAAGCAGTTGGTGGTACTGAGGGACAAGAAGGAACGATGGCTTTTATTCAGAAACGGTTGCCGAATTGGGCTGATGAATCATAAGCGATAGGGATAAAAATAATGAAATTTTCAAAAGTACTGGTTGCCAATCGTGGAGAAATTGCAGTTCGAGTCATGCAAACTGCTAAGGCAATGGGCTATCAAACTGTCGCAGTTTATTCCGATGCAGACCGTCATGCTCGCCATGTGCAAGAGGCCGATGAAGCTGTCTATATTGGTGCTTCAAAAGTATCAGAGTCTTATCTTTCTATTACCAAGATAATAGATGCATGCAAAAAAACTGGGGCAGATGCGGTTCACCCTGGCTATGGTTTTTTGTCAGAAAATACTGATTTTGCTCAGGCATGTATCGACAACCAGATTACATTTATTGGGCCTACCGCTTCTGCAATTGAGTTAATGGGCAGTAAACGCCTTTCAAAAATCGCCATGATTGAAGCAGGTGTACCTTGTGTGCCGGGGTATGAAGGTGACCGACAAGACCTTGAATATTTAGCAACTCAAGCTGAGCAGATTGGTTTTCCAATTATGGTCAAAGCTTCGGCGGGTGGTGGCGGTCGTGGCATGCGTTTGGTACAGCAAGCATCCGAGTTGTTTGAGGCATTACAAACCGCACGTTCAGAAGCTGAAAATGCTTTTGGTTCGGGGGAGTTGATTTTAGAAAAAGCAGTCATTGCTCCACGCCATGTCGAAATTCAGGTTTTGGGTGATACACACGGCAATTATGTTTATTTGTTCGAGCGTGATTGTTCAATCCAGCGCCGTCATCAAAAGGTCGTTGAAGAAGCACCTTGTCCAGTGATGACGCCTGAACTTCGTCAGAAAATGGGTGAGGCAGCCGTAGCAGCGGCAAAAGCATGTGCTTACGTCGGAGCTGGTACAGTTGAATTTTTGCTAGATGCATCGGGTGCATTTTACTTTTTGGAAATGAATACCCGCTTACAGGTAGAACATCCTGTGACTGAGCTTATTACAGGATTGGACTTGGTTGAATGGCAGTTACGTGTTGCCAATGGTGAGCACTTACCACTGCAACAACATGAATTGACTTTAAACGGACATGCTATTGAAGTACGTTTGTATGCAGAAGATCCACGGCAAGATTTCTTACCACAAACAGGACAAGTTCTGCGTTGGCAGCCAGCAACTTTGCCAAATGTACGGATTGATCATGGGATGTTGGCAACTGATGAGGTTAGTCCATTTTACGATCCGATGGTAGCAAAGGTGATCGCATATGGGAAAACCCGTGAGGATGCGATTCGCTTACTGGCGCGTGCAGTTAATGACTGTGTGTTGCTAGGTGTAAATAGTAATAAGCAGTTTTTGGTCAATTTACTGCGTCATCCAATTGTTGTTGCAGGAGATACCAATACTGCATTCATTCAACAGCATTTTCAAAACGACAGCAGTCTACATAAGCAGGTTCTATCTTTAGAAACCTTAGCAATTGCTGCGGCATTATTTAGCCAAAGTAACGGTACGGCAGTGTGGCAAACGGGTCTAGGTGTGCCATTACCATTAAAGCTTAAATATGATGATCAGCAAGTTCAATTGCAGCTTTCATCGCTAAATAATACGTTTACGGTACAGCTCTGCGATCAAACTATTTGTATTGAAGTACTTGAGAGAATGCCAGAGCAATTAGTTTATTTAATTGATGGTGTACGCCGCCGTGTCCAATATGTATTAAATGATGATCAGGTTTATTTAGATCGAGATAATGGCAATGTTGCAATTCGCAACGTAACTTATGCTGCCCCCGAAATAGCTGATGTGGCTGGTGATGGCAAAATTCGTGCACCGATGGATGGTGCTGTGGTGAATATTCTGGTCAATGAAGGCGATCAAGTAGTGAAGGGGCAAACATTATTGATTCTTGAAGCCATGAAAATTCAGCAACAGATTAAATCTGATGTGGATGGGGTAGTCGATGAAATTTTAGGTCAGCAAGGTCAACAAGTGAAAAAACGGCAGATGTTATTTAGTATCCAAATTTAAGAGAAGAGCAATTGTGGTTACTAGTAATCACTATTGATTTATAGAAGATGATTATTTAAATCAAAAAAGGGAACATACGTTCCCTTTAATTATAAAAAACAAAATTATACAAGCTGTGTATACATACAATAGAGATAGCCTAAAATAGCTAAAGCAACAAGAGGAGCGATAACTTTTGACCATCCAGGAATAAAAGTTTCGATAGGTTGCTCTTCAACATGTAAATCTTCATGATGTGGTTGGGCTTGGTGAACCATTTGGTTGAACTCCTTCATTGTTGCATCCAATGATAGCTCTTCTTGTTCAACAGGTTTAGAACCAATGAGCTCTGTTAGATGGTTTGTTGACCAAACCCAATCTTCAGCTTGGCCAGATAAATGTTCAACTTGCCCTAAAATGAGCTCTTTTAAACCACTTTGGCCGAAACCACCAGTCTCATCAAGTTGATTAAGTTCTGTTAACTGTAATGCCAGAATCTCAGAAATACTTTGCTCAAGTTCAGAATTTTTTAAAACTGACTTATTGTGTTTTGACGTAGTTAGATGACGTGCAACTTCTTGAATATACAATGGATCGGCAGTTTTGATTTCATGATAAATTTTATTGTCGTCCTGACGCCATAAGCTGATTAATTTACCAAGCGTCAATATATTCACTTCGTCAATCAGCTTATTTTTCTCATTGGCTGGATATTGATTTAAAAGCTGAGGCTTTTGAATTTTTATTTGCTCAGCAAAGTATTGGACTAAATCAAATGCCATACTTTATTCCTCTAAAATTAATCTAAAATTCTTAATGTTGGCTTTTTCTTGGTTGGTTCAGATGTTTCTTGTGTTTCTGAGTCTAACTTATCTTCTACAGGCGCTACATTGGCATATTCTTCAGGGTCAAAGAATAAACCTTGTCCATTTTCACGTGCATAAATACCTAAAACTGCTTGAATAGGTACGTAAATATCTTTGGAAACGCCGCCAAAACGTGCTGAAAATGTAATCGCATCATTGCTAATGAGTAGTTGATGTACCGCATGAGGCACAATGTTTAAAACAATTTGCCCATCTTTCACAAACTGTTGTGGTACATCAGTGTGTGGTTGTGTTGCATCAACGAGTAAATAAGGTGTGAGTTGATTGTCACAAATCCATTCATAGATTGCACGAGCAAGATAAGGACGTGTAGGGGTTAATTCAATAGTTTGCTCAGACATATCACACTATTCCATATTTAATAGTTCATTGTAACGGGTTTTCTCTTGGGGCGTCATTGATTTAACAAAAGAAGGGCGGCTAAAGATACGTTTACAATACAAAAATATAGGTCGACACTGCTGCTTTGGTAAATCAATTCCCATGCTATTAAGTCTCACAAAAATTGGAGCAAGCATACAGTCCAGGATTGAAAAATTTTCGGACATAAAATAAGGGAAATGCTGAAATAAAGGGGTAAGTGATATTAAGGTATCACGCAATTCTTTTTGTGCTTTTTGTTTTTGTTCTACATTTAACGTATCTGCATGTCTAAGCATATGATCGGCCAACTTAAACCAATCATTTTCAAGACGCCAAATATATTGGCGTTGCTCTGCACGTGCCATAGGGGCATCGGCATATAGTTTATTCTGACGATATCGGTCATCGAGATACTCAGCAATGATAGGTGCTGAAAATAATTTAAGATTTTGCTCAACCAGCATTGGCAATTGATTATAAGGATTTAGGCTTGCCAGATCTTCATCTTCGTGATCAGTTACGATTAATTGATATTTAATTTGTTTTTCTGCCAATAAAAAACGGATCCAGTGTGAACGGAAATCATCAGCATGGCTGTAAAGGGTAATTCCCTGAATTGAGGTGTTTTCGACCGACATATCACAAGGTATGGTTGTGTGAATCGGTTAGAATACTAAAAATATGCGTGGAAATCACGGTGACAAAGATAGAGTTTCATATATTTATCTGTTTCACTCATCTACAAAATGAATATGCAATAAAAAAGCCTTGGAAAAACCAAGGCTTCTTGTCCGATTCGGTAAACGAATTAACGTTTAGAGAATTGAGGACGTTTACGAGCTTTACGTAAACCAAGTTTCTTACGTTCAACTTCACGAGCATCACGAGTAACGAAACCAGCTTGACGAAGAACAGGTTTTAAAGTTTCGTCAGCAGCGATAAGTGCACGAGTAATACCGTGACGGATCGCACCAGCTTGACCACCGATACCACCACCTTTAACAGTGATGTAAAGGTCATATTTTTCAGTAGCTTCTAAAAGCTCTAAAGGTTGACGAACAACCATACGAGCAGTTTCACGACCGAAATATTGCTCTAAAGTACGGTTGTTAATAACGAGTTTACCTGTACCAGCTGACAAGAAAACACGTGCAGTTGCGGTCTTACGGCGACCTGTACCATAATTAGTAGCCATGTGCTGTATCCCTTAGATGTCCAAAACTTGTGGCTGTTGAGCAGCGTGTGGATGCTCGCTACCAGCGTACACTTTCATCTTCTTGATCATTGCATAACCAAGAGGACCTTTTGGCAACATGCCTTTAACAGCACGTTCAAAGATTTCTTCAGGTTTGTGAGCAACTAATTTTTCGAAATTAGTTTCTTTTAAACCGCCTGGGAATTCAGTGTGGCGATAGTATTTCTTGTCAAGCGCTTTGTTACCAGTCACTTGAACTTGTTCAGCATTGATAACGATGATGTAGTCACCAGTGTCAACGTGAGGAGTATAAGAAGTTTTGTGCTTACCGCGTAAACGACGTGCAATTTCAGTCGCTAAACGACCAAGAGTTTTACCTGTAGCATCAACAACGAACCAATCGTGTTGTACTTCAGCAGGCTTTGCGCTGAGAGTTTTCATTCAAACACTACCTATTATAGTTGGTTTGAGCTAGACATCGCTCAAACAAAAAGGAGACGAGATTCTAAACGAGTTTGTCGTCAATCACAAGAAAAATCCCATATAAGCTACATAATTTTATCCCTAATCCGATGAATGTAGGATATGTTAAAATAATTCAAATTTTAGAGATGTGTCGGGGGTGATTGTGCTGCCTTTATATGTCACTTCCGGTGAACCTGCCGGTATTGGTCCAGATATTTGTTTGAGTCTGGCAAAACGGGTTGATGAACGTCCTGTTGTGGTTTTGGCTGATCGAAATCTATTACAACAACGCGCTCAAAAGCTTGGTCTAGACATTAAATTTTTAGAGTATAGCGGACAAGCTGAATCGTCTTTGCAAGGCGAGCTTTATATAGAACATGTACCCCTAGAAACTATAGTCGTTGATGGACAGCTTAATGCTGCTAATGCCGCTTATGTATTAGAGCAATTACGTCGCTCAGCTGATTATGCTATGTCTGGTAAGAGCGTCGGTGTAGCCACTGCTCCTGTTCAAAAGTCGGTGATTAATGATGCAGGGATTTTATTTAGTGGACATACTGAATATTATCAAGAATTTGCAGGTGTAGAGCGTGTTGTTATGATGCTGGCAACGAAAACGTTGCGGGTGGCTCTGGTGACAACTCATTTACCATTAAGAGATGTTGCAGATGCAATTACCAAAGAACGCTTGCATCAAGTGATTGATATTTTACTTCACGACTTAAAGACCAAATTTAAAATTAATGATCCTCGAGTCTTAGTATGTGGGTTAAATCCTCATGCAGGCGAAGATGGTTATTTGGGACGTGAAGAGATTGATACGATCAATCCGGTACTTGAAAGCTACCGATCACAGGGAGTTAAATTAAGTTTAAGTTTGCCAGCTGATACTTTATTTACGCCCGAACATCTTAAAAATGCTGACGCTGTTCTTGCGATGTACCATGATCAAGGCTTACCTGTGTTAAAATCACAGGGTTTTGGTGAAGCAATCAATATCACATTGGGCTTACCATTTATTCGGACTTCGGTCGATCATGGTACTGCTCTGTCTTTAGCTGGGACAGGATTGGCAAAAAGCTCAAGTTTAAATGTCGCTGTCGATTTAGCTTTATCCTTGGCAGCGAGTTAAATTTTTCATGTTGGAAATGTTCTATGTATCAAATTAATGCCCTAAACCCGAAAGATGAAGGGCATAAAGCTCGTAAACGTTTTGGTCAAAACTTCTTACATGATCAACGAGTCATTGCCAAAATTGTACGTTCAGTCAATCCGCGTACGGGTGATAATATCGTCGAAATTGGTCCAGGTTTAGCTGCTTTAACTTCTCCTTTAATTGGAGAATGTGATGCATTAACTGTAGTTGAATTAGACCGTGATTTAGCTGCCGGCTTACCTGAACGCGTGCCACATCCAGAACGTTTAACTATCGTAGAAGCTGATGCATTAAAATATGATTTTAGTCAGCTTGTAAAAGATGGGCGTCCATTACGCGTTGTCGGCAATTTGCCTTATAACATTTCTACACCATTGCTTTTTCATCTCTTGGAATTTGGTAGCCAAGTTAAAGACATGCACTTCATGTTGCAAAAAGAAGTGGTAGAACGTATTACTGCTGAACCGAATACAAAAGAATATGGCCGTTTATCAGTCATGATCCAATATTATTGTCAACCTACCTTTTTATTTGAAGTTCCAGCAGGCGCATTTAACCCGCCACCAAAAGTGACAAGTGCAGTATTTCGCTTAGTTCCTTACGAACAAAAACCAATTACGGCGAAAGATGAAAAAGCTTTAGCTCGCTTGGTTGCCCACGTCTTTACTCAGCGCCGTAAAACGCTAAGAAACAGTCTTAAAGGTATGTTAGCAGAAGATGGTTTCGAGAAAGCAAGAGTCGACCCAATGGCTCGTCCAGAAACTTTAACTCTTGCAGAGTTTGTGGCTTTGGCAGATCAAATGGTGGCATAAATGACTAAGCGCTATAACTATGTAATTGGAGATGTGCAAGGTTGTTTTGAGGCACTCAAAGCGCTATTAAAAGAAATACGTTTTGACCCTGATCAAGATTTTATCTGGTTTGCTGGTGACTTGGTTGCACGTGGTGAAAACTCTGTAGGAGCTCTACGTTTTATTAAAAAACTAGCTGATCGAGGGGCTGCTGCTACCGTATTGGGTAACCATGATTTAACCCTGATTGCCGGTGCTCGTGGTCTTAAGGAAATTAAAGAAAAAGATCGCACGCAGGATGTTATTGACGCCGTGGATGGTGATGATCTTATCGATTGGTTACGTAAACAGCCGTTATGTTTATTTCCAAATGAGCAAACAATACTGACGCATGCAGGTGTACCTTGTATTTGGGATGCACAAAAAACTGCTGCATTGGCAAAAGAAGTTGAGGCTGTATTGGCGCATGATGATTTATCTGTGCTAGATGCATTTTTAGCTGAAATGTATGGTTCAAAACCCGATCTTTGGACAGATGATTTGACAGGTAATGAACGTTTACGCTGTATTACCAATTACTTAACTCGTATGCGTTTAACTAATGCAGAAGGGGCTTTGGAGTTTAGTTTTAAAGATACTTTAGATGCACCAATGCCAGAAGGTTATTTACCGTGGTTTGAATTTCCAAGTAAGGCTGCACAAACCCATCAAATATTTTTTGGACATTGGGCTGCTCTAGAGGGTAGAACTATTAGTGAACACATCCAAAATGTTGATGGCGGTTGTGTATGGGGTAAAAACTTAATTGCTTATCGTCTTGAAGATCAACAAGCTTTTTCTGTGAGCAATCCTGTTATGTAATAAAAAAAGCCGCTGAAGCGGCTTTTTTTATTTTTAAGATATTTATTCTAGGCGAATCCAGATCTGATTACGGCCTAAAGCAGATACCCCAAGGTAACCGCGCATGTGTAGACGTTTACCATTTGCACTGAGTTTTGCTTTTAATCCGTAAACTTTACCTGTATTTGGGTCTAGAATTTTTCCACCTGTATAGGTTGAATTATCAGTTTGCTTGAGCCCGGTTGCGATATCTAAGCCTAAAATAGGCTTATTGGTATAAGGTGCAGGGCAGTTATCACAAATTTCTTTTGGTGTATAACCTGGGCGCGGTGTAATTTTTACGATTTTACCTGCATAAGTACCATTTGCCTCTTTCCGTATTTCTACATGTGCTTTAGGTGTACCTGTTTTATCATCAATCGTTTGCCAAAGACCTGTAATATCAGCTGCAAAAGTAGCTGTATTTATTCCCACTAGGAGCAAAGCTCCAACAAAAAATTTCCCCATAATCAAAAAATCCTTTTAGATTTGAAAGGTCCATCTTATTTGTAATTAATAACGGGTTCAATGTTTATTTAAACTACTTTTTAATCAGTGTATTCCAAAAGATAACATGAAGGTTGGTAGCCAAATAGCAGTAAATACACCGTTTAATGCCATACCAAATGCCGCATAACGACCTGCTACAGGTCCACGTTGCCAAGCCTGAGCAGTTCCAATTGCATGTGCAGCTAAGCCTAGAGCTAAACCTGAAGCTCTTTCATCGTGTATATGCTTAAGTAAAAATGGTGAAAATGCTGCACCAATAACTCCGGATAAAATCACAATGAGAGTGACTAATGTCTCTGGAGCATGTAATAAGGTCGCGATGTTTAAAGCAATTGGGGTGGTTACTGCACGTGTAGCAAAAGCCAAAATAGTCGGCTCAGACATATGCAGTAGGTAAGCAAGGCCCATTGGTAAAGCAACGGCACTAATGCTGGCAAAGCATAAAATACCAATCACCGATTTAAGAGGTAAATCGTCATAACGCATTGCAGCCAAAGGTATAGCTAAAGCAACCGTGACATATCCTAATAAATGGCTAAATAAATCATTTACGTAAAGCCGGTATTCTTCATAGGGAACTTTCAAGATTGATAATAGCCCAATGACAATGAACATGCCGAAAACTAAAAGGGGAACTTGAGGAAAGCGGCGGTTTAATGGTTTTGCACAAAGGTAGCCAACTAAAGTGATCAAAAATCCATAAAGAATCATAAACATTTTATTCTCCTTATAACCAATGTTTTGCCATTTTTGCATAGACCCACAAGGGTATAAGGGTGCTCACTACCAAAACAAAAAGAAATAGCGGAATTTCTTTACCCATATGCACCAGCATAATTAAGGAGCCTGCACAAATGGGTAAAAAAGCAAAACCACTTTCTTTCATGACTTTATTGTTAGTATCGACAAGTCTTAGCGGGATTTTCTTAAATTTACGCCAAATGAGTAAAACGATAAGTAAACTAATTAAACCTACCAGATTGCCTAACTCTGGATGACCAAAAGCACGCATAACGACGACTGAGCCTTCGCGAAAACCGATAATAAGTAGTAAAGTTCCTACCCATGCTGCCCAGTCTATACTTTTGATCTTATCCATATTTTTTATCTCTAAAAGTTTACTTATCAAGTTTTAACTGATCTAGTGCTTGATTTCAAACTCTTCCAGTGGTCTTTTAAACTGACTCGCGCGTTCACCTAATATCTCATCTATAGGGAGTTTGGCTTGGCGAATTAACTGCTCAAGCTTATGAGGTGCAATTCGTATATCAATATGTAATAGCCCTTCATCGTCATAATGCTCAGATTGAATGACATTTAAAGCATAAAGTTGAGTACGCAATTTGCCATAAGCAGGTTTAAGTACCAATGAGAAGTGTTGAAGTTGTCCCATTAGACATTCTTGTACGGCTTGGCGAAGTAAATCTAGACCTAACCCTGAGTGTGCAGATACATAAACACGATCTGGAACATGGGGCTCTGAATAAATAATTTTCGCTTCTTCGCCACTCAAATCAATTTTGTTATAAACACGAAGTACGGGTGCATCCGCGCCAATTTCCTTCAATACACCTTCAACGGCTTCAATCTGGTCAAGCATGTCATGACTACTACTATCGATGACATGTAAAAGCAGGGTAGCTTCAAGCGTTTCTTCTAAAGTTGCTTTAAATGATTCGACCAAATCATGTTGTAAGTTTCGTACGAACCCTACAGTATCTGCTAGAACCACCGTACCAATTCCATCCCATTCTAGGCGACGTAAGGTTGGATCAAGTGTTGCAAATAGTTGGTCGGCTGCATACACATCGCTTTTTGCTAAAATATTAAATAAGGTTGATTTACCCGCGTTGGTATAACCAACTAATGAAACAGTTGGGATCGAAGCTTTTTGTCTTGCAGCTCGTCCTTGCATACGGGTTTGATGGACTTTCTCTAACTTATCTTTTAACTGGGTAATACGAACACGAATGAGACGACGGTCTGTTTCGAGTTGTGATTCACCGGGACCGCGTAAACCGATACCACCTTTTTGTTGTTCAAAATCAGCAGACCAACCACGGATTAAACGGGTTGATAAATGTTTTAACTGAGCAAGTTCAACTTGTAATTTACCTTCATGGGTCCGCGCGCGCTGGGCAAAAATATCTAAGATGAGTCCGGTGCGGTCAATAACGCGGCATTTTAAAATCTTTTCTAAATTACGCTCTTGGGCAGGGGTTAATGCATGATCAAAAATAACAAGACTTGCTTCTAAGTCCTGAACTTGTTCTGCAATCTCATCAACTTTACCTGAACCAATAAAAAACTTAGGGTCCGGTTTATTACGTTGAACTTTAATGTGCTCAAGAATATCTGCACCAGCTGACTGTGCAAGTAGAGCAAATTCTTCGGCATCCAGATCATCTAATAATTGTACAGACACACTCACTAATATTGTGCGTTCACCGCCTTGATGCCGATCAACATATTCCACGTGGCTATAAATCCTGAATAAGGTAAAACTTTATTCTAGAGGAAACTTGGACAAAAGGGGAAAGGGTTTACTCTTATTCTTTAGATTAACTACAGCGCATTTTATTTTTATTTGTGTCTATCATACAGCGATGCAAGTTTATTCCGAAACGTATAGAATGGCTCGAGATGGGTATAACAATGATTGATCGTTAGTGAAATTTTATGACTCAAACGCAAAGTATAGTGAATTCAACGTTAAAGAAATTTTCAAAAATAGGTTTATACGGAAAAAAAGTTACTTCAGCGACTGCGGCAATCAGTGAAGGTTTTTACTTAGTTTATCGTCATGGACTTTATAAAGATCCAAATAACCCTGTTAACACTCGATATGTTCAATATTTCTGTCGTCGTTTATGCCAAGTATTTAATCTTGAAGTTCAAGTACATGGCACGATCCCCAGAGAGCCCGCTTTATGGGTGAGTAACCATATTTCTTGGCTTGATATCGCCGTTTTAGGTTCAGGTGCACGTGTCTTCTTCTTAGCTAAAGCCGAGATAGAAAAGTGGCCTATTCTTGGCAATTTGGCGAAAGGTGGGGGCACCTTATTTATTAAACGTGGATCAGGTGACTCCATTAAAATTCGAGAGCAAATTACCGAATTTTTAAAGCAAAATATTCCGGTTTTATTTTTCCCTGAAGCGACTACTACAGATGGCCATTCTGTTAAGCGGGTTCATGGTCGTTTACTCGGAGCTGCTATCGAAGCTCAGCGTCCGGTACAGGTATGTTTAATCTGTTACGTAAACCGTCATGGTGAGTTAGATACCGTTGCACCATTTATTGGTGAGATGTCATTCGTTGAGCATATTCAACGTGTGCTAGAAATGCCGAAAGTAACAGCCCATTTACTTACACTTCCTCCTATTTCGGTAGAAGGCCATGATGTAAAAAGTTTGACTCAAGAAGTGCAAGAAAAAATGGTTGAAGGATTGGCTCAATTACATAAAAAAGTACTTAAGCCAAAAAGTTAATTACATAAAACCTTCGAGTGGCAGCCATGATAGTAGTTTCATGCCTGCCTTTTGCCACCATTTCATTTCTGGTTCTTTTTTATAAATTACAGGGCCTTTTGGAGTTTCCTGTTGCCAGTAAATATGATTGTTTGGGTCGAGCTTTAATTTATAAGCATATTTGTTTAAGTTTTCATCCATCGTATGGTGAATTGTTTTGGCCAGTGATGGACTATCTAAAATTACGCCAATTTCAGTATTTAAATACGCCGAACGTGGGTCAAAGTTAAATGAACCGATAAAAACCTGTTCATCTAATGCCATAAGTTTGGTGTGTAAACTTGAGCGGCTTAAACCTTTCATGTTTACTTTCGCTTTGGTTGCCAACTCATCCGTATTTTTATTTAAATCGCGTTTATCTGGAGTTGGTAAAAACTCATAAAGTTGAACGCCGTTTTTCAAAAGTTCTTTACGATATTTTCCATAAAACGCATGAACAACAGCTACGTCATTTGCTTTGAATGAGTTTGTTAAAACTCGAACTTCTACACCTTCTTTAGCAAGCGTACTTAAAATTTTAGCACCTTGCTTTTCTGGAATAAAATAAGCTGAAATCAGGTCAACATTGCTTTCTGGTTTTTCTAAATGGTTAATCAATTGGAAATTTAAATGTTCTTCTTTTTTCGCTTTTGATCTAATTTTATCAGGTGAGTCTTTCACAACCTCTGCTTTAACCCAATCAAATTTAATATTACGGTCTAACCATTTATCAAAAGCATGTGATCTAGAGGTTAAGTCAAGGAAGTTCTGAACAGTGGCTTGTTGATAATGAGCATCAAGTTGTTGTTTTAAGCTTTCATAGCGCAAACGGTGTTGTTGAGCATTGACGATACTTTGGACTGAATATGCATATTCATGATTCCAGTAGTCATCAAAAGAATTCACGATATCATCAACGGCAGCTCCAACCAACATGACATCGACATCAGAAAACTGATAACTGTCGCTGACGTTGTAATACTGATTTGTCATATTGCGCCCACCAATAAGCGCAACCTGATTATCAGCAATAAAGCTCTTGTTATGCATACGACGATTGATACGTTTTAAGTCTAAAATCATATCCATCGCGCGATATTTGCGGAAACGGTATGGGTTAAATAATTTAACTTCAATATTTTTATGTTGAGAAAGTGCGAGTAACACGCCTTCCATCTTTTTAGCATTATTGTCGTCAATTAATAAACGTACTTTAACACCCCGATCAGCAGCACGAATAATGGCATGTAAAGCTAAAGCACCGACTTTATCGTTATCCCAAATATAGTACTGTAAATCTAAAGTCTTTTCGGCTTTATCAATCAGCCTTAAGCGAGCCGCGAGTGCTTCTAAGGGATCATTTAAAAGATGATAACCCGTTAAATTCGGATTTTTTTCACGTAAAGGCGTAATAATTTTTGAAAGAGAAGTTTGAGATGTATCGATATCTCGTGCGTACTGGATTGGTTCAGGGCTATGTTTGGGTAATGTGCTACAACCTGTCAAAGCCACAGCGAAACTTGAACATACGACTATAGAAGCTTTAATCAAAAAGCCTTTAGCCAGTTGATGAGTTTGAAGCTGTTTGGAATGAAAGGATTGTGCCATAATCAATACATACGATAAGGTGAGCTAGAGTATAATTCGTGCATATTGAAAGATAAATATTGAATTTGATCACTAGCAATCAATATAAGATAAGTCGAGAATCGTAATGTGGAACCCAAATTCAATCATCTTTTGTTTTTACCTTATTTTTTCAATACTTGCTCTCTGGGGAATTATTGAAGCTTGGGTTCATCAATCACGTACTGAAACGATTCATCCATTTAAAGCTTTTGTTCACTTACTTGCTTTTTATCTATCTTATCTTCTTATTCCACTTTGGTTCTTTAATTTATATGCTGGTTGGATAGGTTATTACTCAATTCATGAAACCATTTTTATCTTTTTATTAAGCGGTATTCTCATTTACGCACGTTTTATAGAGCCACATATGGTGCGTATCGATGTTCACCAATATCGTTTAAACCCAGATCGCCGTTTTGCTAAACCTGTAAAAGTCGCTTTAATTGCAGACTTACATATAGGCCTATTCTCTGGGCATGAGCGTCAACTCAAAATCATTGTGAAAAAGCTTAATGAACAACAGCCAGACTTAGTAGTTGTGGCAGGAGACTGGACTTATGAGCCAGAAGATAAGCTAGTACAGGAACTGAGTGTACTTAAAGATATTAAAGCTCCAGTTTATTCAGTTCCAGGGAACCATGACGAGCAATATCCGGGTCCGCCTATTCAACAATTATTAAAAGATGCACTTCACTTCAATGATGTAATGGATATTGAAGGAAAAATTGTTGAGTTTGATGAGTTTCGTTTAATCGGGATTGGTGACTTATGGGCAGGGAAAACCGATATGCGTTCAATGCCAGACTTACCTCAAGATAAACCATGGTTAATTCTTTCCCATAACCCCGATACGGTAGATATGGTTCCTAAATTACCTAATCGCCCTTTAATGTTGTCAGGTCATACACATGGAGGGCAGGTCGAACTTCCGTGGGTAACCAACTATATTATGAAAAAAGTATCAATTTTAGGCCATAAACGTGGTTTCTATTCGCATGAACATGCCGATGTATTTGTTACCGTAGGAACAGGTATGGTTGGAATACCATTAAGATTTCGTGTACCACCTACTATTGATATTATTGAACTTGTATAAAACAAAAAAGCCAATCACAAAGGATTGGCTTTTTTATAATGGAAAATTTAAGGAATAATTACGATAGCAACACGACGATTAATTGCTCGATTTTCATTGGTTGTATTCGGTACATACGGTTGAGTTGAACCACGTCCAATAACGTAAATATTTTCCTTTTTAAAACCGTGAGTCAAGAAAAGGTTCGCAACACTTTGTGCACGTTCTTCAGATAACTTCTGGTTGTATTCAGGATTACCTACATCGTCAGTGTGACCAACGATTTTTAATTTATTCAAATCATATTTATTTAATTGATTTGCTAAACGTGTAAGCTCTGCTTCATGACTTTGTTTTAATGTTGCGTCATTAAAATCAAATAATAAGCGTTCTGGTAAACCTAGAGTCCAGCCTTCATTAGTAAGTACAAACCCCTCTTTTTTTAGCATTTTTACTTGACGATATTTCAAAGGACCAAAACTCAAGCAGCCTGCAAGCGCAATGCACAGCAATGCAATAAAGGAGAGTTTCAAAGATCTTGTATTCATAAATTAGCCTAAATTTAATTCTCTGGTTTATAAATAAACCAATGTTGCTCAGAAGTCTTAGCCTTATACATCGCTTGATCTGCTTGCATAATAAAATCTTCTGGACTAGACGCAAATTGGGATAAAGCAATCCCTACACTAAAACTGAAATAAATCGTTTGATCATTTAGATGCAAAGGTTCTTTACAGCTTTCGAGTAAATTTTCAGCAATAGATATTAAATGATCGGCATGCGTAATGGAATGCAAAATAACCGCAAATTCATCACCGCCTAAACGGGCAATAAAATCTTGATGACGTAAACGCGTTTGTAACCTTTTCGCCATCTCTTTTAAAACCTCATCACCAGCTAAATGTCCGAACTGATCATTAATTGATTTGAAGTTATTGTTATCTATAAACAATAAGGCTGACTTATTATCAAAATCCTTATCTTCAAACATATCTAATAGTATTTGATAAAAATAATGTCTATTCGGTAGTAGGGTCAGCTGGTCATGATGAGCTTGAAACGATAATTTACGATTTTCCTTTTGCAGCTGATTATCCCAAATTTGAATTTCTTCAAGTAACTCATTAAAAACTGTATTTAGATCTTGAAACTCTTTAATTCGGTTATAAGGAAAACGAAGGTTATAAGCTTTTTGTTCACTCACGATTTGAGCAATATTTGTGAGTGGGTAAATCGCTTGCATAATTTGACGATAAGTCAAATTCACTGACCACCACAATGCACAAACAATAAATAGCATCGCAATAGCAAGGCCGACCATAATCATCTTTAAAAATTGCAATATTTTTTCAGAGCTACCAAAAAGGGTGAGTTCACCTACATTCTGTTGATGATGATAAATCGTTAAATGTACCGGCTCATTTAAAAACCAGTGATCAAACCATTTCTCTAACACTGAAGTTTGACTCGACAACTTAAAACTTTGAGCAATCAGGTGATGTTCAGAGTCATAAATATGAATCGCTCGAATAG
Organism: Acinetobacter sp. FDAARGOS_559; assembly: GCF_003940475.1. Taxonomy (NCBI): domain Bacteria; kingdom Pseudomonadati; phylum Pseudomonadota; class Gammaproteobacteria; order Moraxellales; family Moraxellaceae; genus Acinetobacter; species Acinetobacter sp. FDAARGOS_559. The sequence goes on along the minus strand of NZ_RKJG01000005.1, from coordinate 1,797,038 downwards.
AGTGATCATTTGTGTATTCATTTAAGATTTGTTCGATCGTGATCTTATCGTTAAACACAACGGCAGGCTGAATACGCTCAAGAAGAGTATGGCTAAGTAATTGCAAATTTTGTTTTGCATAAGTTTCCATCGTAAAAACGGAAATTGATACAAATGTAAAAGAGCAAATAAAGAAAGTTATAGCAAAGATTGTAAATTGAGACTTTCTAAAAAGTGCATGTAGCGAAGTGGATTGATACAACTTAGATATCATAATCCTTACTCCGCGTTCTTAGCCAAGAGTAAAACCCTTGGATCAATATGGACCTTGGAATGGCTTAATGCATCTAAGTTAACTTTAAAAGTGGTGTAATTATTTTGATTATATAAACAAAAGATACTACCAACTTCACATTCTGGATTATTAATACTTAAAGAAAGCAAAGAACGATATGGATAATTCTGAATTAAGTTTTGTTGCTGCTGAGGTGGTGTAGTAGAGAAATAAACAGCCTGGCAATGCGATTTAGAAAAATCTTTAGCATTAACGGTTTGTACACGATAATTATAAGATAATTGTTGAATATAAGACTGGAAGGTAGAAGTAATTGATGCATTATCAATTACACAAAGAGTAGGCGTGCTTACATTCTCCCATTTGCTATAACTTAAAATAGATAAAGTGAGCACATAAAAGTTATGTTTTGAATTGGCATAAGCAGGCCCACTCGTAGCAAACACTACAAGTATGCAAAATAATACTTTCTTAGCGGAGTGCCACATGGTGAGTTAATGCCAAATCAATTGCACGAATAATCTATTCTACATGAAGTTGAATAACTAAAAAAAGTTTAATATCTCATCTAATATCCAGTGAAAAGCCTAAAAAATGTACGCTTGATATGAAATGCTAGAAAAAGGGGTTGCAAAGGGAGAGAGATGGTCTATAATGCACATCCATCGGCGGTGATGCAGATAGAAACTTGTTGAAAAACAGTTACTTGTGATTAGATTGGTTGCTTTAAGCGATGAGTTTGATGGTAAGTTGGTTTAGAGACTAAGTTTTAAAAATATCGAAATTACCTGTTGACTTTTAAGAGATTAAGAGTAATATAGCCGACCTAGCTTGCTGGTGACGAACCAGTAAGAAGATCATTAAGAGAATTGAAGAACAACTTGTGTGGATTTTTACTGATTGATTAATCGAAATAATTTTCATTGATTGATTGGTTTAAATTACTCGAAGTTTATTTGAGCGAAATTTAAGTCAGTAATTGATGAGCCAGAATTGGTACCTTGTCTATAAATAAGGTACAAAATGATTTTAACTGAAGAGTTTGATCATGGCTCAGATTGAACGCTGGCGGCAGGCTTAACACATGCAAGTCGAGCGGGGGAAGGTAGCTTGCTACCGGACCTAGCGGCGGACGGGTGAGTAATGCTTAGGAATCTGCCTATTAGTGGGGGACAACATCTCGAAAGGGATGCTAATACCGCATACGTCCTACGGGAGAAAGCAGGGGATCTTCGGACCTTGCGCTAATAGATGAGCCTAAGTCGGATTAGCTAGTTGGTGGGGTAAAGGCCTACCAAGGCGACGATCTGTAGCGGGTCTGAGAGGATGATCCGCCACACTGGGACTGAGACACGGCCCAGACTCCTACGGGAGGCAGCAGTGGGGAATATTGGACAATGGGGGGAACCCTGATCCAGCCATGCCGCGTGTGTGAAGAAGGCCTTATGGTTGTAAAGCACTTTAAGCGAGGAGGAGGCTACTTTAGTTAATACCTAGAGATAGTGGACGTTACTCGCAGAATAAGCACCGGCTAACTCTGTGCCAGCAGCCGCGGTAATACAGAGGGTGCGAGCGTTAATCGGATTTACTGGGCGTAAAGCGTGCGTAGGCGGCTTATTAAGTCGGATGTGAAATCCCCGAGCTTAACTTGGGAATTGCATTCGATACTGGTGAGCTAGAGTATGGGAGAGGATGGTAGAATTCCAGGTGTAGCGGTGAAATGCGTAGAGATCTGGAGGAATACCGATGGCGAAGGCAGCCATCTGGCCTAATACTGACGCTGAGGTACGAAAGCATGGGGAGCAAACAGGATTAGATACCCTGGTAGTCCATGCCGTAAACGATGTCTACTAGCCGTTGGGGCCTTTGAGGCTTTAGTGGCGCAGCTAACGCGATAAGTAGACCGCCTGGGGAGTACGGTCGCAAGACTAAAACTCAAATGAATTGACGGGGGCCCGCACAAGCGGTGGAGCATGTGGTTTAATTCGATGCAACGCGAAGAACCTTACCTGGCCTTGACATACTAGAAACTTTCCAGAGATGGATTGGTGCCTTCGGGAATCTAGATACAGGTGCTGCATGGCTGTCGTCAGCTCGTGTCGTGAGATGTTGGGTTAAGTCCCGCAACGAGCGCAACCCTTTTCCTTACTTGCCAGCATTTCGGATGGGAACTTTAAGGATACTGCCAGTGACAAACTGGAGGAAGGCGGGGACGACGTCAAGTCATCATGGCCCTTACGGCCAGGGCTACACACGTGCTACAATGGTCGGTACAAAGGGTTGCTACACAGCGATGTGATGCTAATCTCAAAAAGCCGATCGTAGTCCGGATTGGAGTCTGCAACTCGACTCCATGAAGTCGGAATCGCTAGTAATCGCGGATCAGAATGCCGCGGTGAATACGTTCCCGGGCCTTGTACACACCGCCCGTCACACCATGGGAGTTTGTTGCACCAGAAGTAGCTAGCCTAACTGCAAAGAGGGCGGTTACCACGGTGTGGCCGATGACTGGGGTGAAGTCGTAACAAGGTAGCCGTAGGGGAACCTGCGGCTGGATCACCTCCTTAACGAAAGATTGACGATTGGTAAGAATCCACAACAAGTTGTTCTTCATAGATGTATCTGAGGGTCTGTAGCTCAGTTGGTTAGAGCACACGCTTGATAAGCGTGGGGTCACAAGTTCAAGTCTTGTCAGACCCACCATGACTTTGACTGGTTGAAGTTATAGATAAAAGATACATGATTGATGATGTAAGCTGGGGACTTAGCTTAGTTGGTAGAGCGCCTGCTTTGCACGCAGGAGGTCAGGAGTTCGACTCTCCTAGTCTCCACCAGAACTTAAGATAAGTTCGGATTACAGAAATTAGTAAATAAAGATTAAGATCTTGGTTTATTAACTTCTGTGATTTCATTATCACGGTAATTAGTGTGATCTGACGAAGACACATTAACTCATTAACAGATTGGCAAAATTGAGTCTGAAATAAATTGTTCACTCAAGAGTTTAGGTTAAGCGATTAATCTAGATGAATTGAGAACTAGCAAATTAACTGAATCAAGCGTTTTGGTATGTGAATTTAGATTGAAGCTGTACGGTGCTTAAGTGCACAGTGCTCTAAACTGAAATGTTGAAGTTACTAACTTGTAGGTAACATCGACTGTTTGGGGTTGTATAGTCAAGTAATTAAGTGCATGTGGTGGATGCCTTGGCAGTCAGAGGCGATGAAAGACGTGATAGCCTGCGAAAAGCTCCGGGGAGGCGGCAAATATCCTTTGATCCGGAGATGTCTGAATGGGGGAACCCACCTACTTTAAGGTAGGTATTGCAACATGAATACATAGTGTTGCAAGGCGAACGAGGGGAAGTGAAACATCTCAGTACCCTTAGGAAAAGAAATCAATTGAGATTCCCTCAGTAGCGGCGAGCGAACGGGGATCAGCCCATTAAGTTATGTGTGTTTTAGTGGAACGCTCTGGGAAGTGCGAACGTAGAGGGTGATATTCCCGTACACGAAAGGGCACACATAATGATGACGAGTAGGGCGAGGCACGTGAAACCTTGTCTGAATATGGGGGGACCATCCTCCAAGGCTAAATACTCCTGACTGACCGATAGTGAACCAGTACCGTGAGGGAAAGGCGAAAAGAACCCCTGTGAGGGGAGTGAAATAGATCCTGAAACCGCATGCATACAAGCAGTGGGAGCACCTTCGTGGTGTGACTGCGTACCTTTTGTATAATGGGTCAGCGACTTATATTCAGTAGCGAGGTTAACCGTATAGGGGAGCCGTAGAGAAATCGAGTCTTAATAGGGCGTTTAGTTGCTGGGTATAGACCCGAAACCAGGCGATCTATCCATGAGCAGGTTGAAGGTTGGGTAACACTAACTGGAGGACCGAACCCACTGTCGTTGAAAAGCCAGGGGATGACTTGTGGATAGGGGTGAAAGGCTAATCAAGCCTGGTGATAGCTGGTTCTCCCCGAAAGCTATTTAGGTAGCGCCTCGGACGAATACCATAGGGGGTAGAGCACTGTTTCGGCTAGGGGGTCATCCCGACTTACCAAACCGATGCAAACTCCGAATACCTATGAGTACTATCCGGGAGACAGACTGCGGGTGCTAACGTCCGTAGTCAAGAGGAAAACAATCCAGACCGCCAGCTAAGGCCCCAAAATCATAGTTAAGTGGGAAACGATGTGGGAAGGCATAGACAGCTAGGAGGTTGGCTTAGAAGCAGCCACCCTTTAAAGAAAGCGTAATAGCTCACTAGTCGAGTCGGCCTGCGCGGAAGATGTAACGGGGCTAAAACTATGTGCCGAAGCTGCGGATGTATACTTTGTATACGTGGTAGGGGAGCGTTCTGTAAGCCGATGAAGGTGTGTTGAGAAGCATGCTGGAGGTATCAGAAGTGCGAATGCTGACGTGAGTAACGACAAAACGGGTGAAAAACCCGTTCGCCGAAAGACCAAGGGTTCCAGTCCAACGTTAATCGGGGCTGGGTGAGTCGACCCCTAAGGCGAGGCCGAAAGGCGTAGTCGATGGGAAAATGGTTAATATTCCATTACTTCTGTGTAATGCGATGAGAGGACGGAGAAGGCTAAATCAGCCTGGCGTTGGTTGTCCAGGTGAAAGGAAGTAGGCATGTATCTTAGGCAAATCCGGGGTACTCTATGCTGAGATCTGATAGCAAGCTGTACTTGTACAGCGAAGTGGTTGATGCCATGCTTCCAGGAAAAGTCTCTAAGCTTCAGTTACACAGGAATCGTACCCGAAACCGACACAGGTGGTCAGGTCGAGTAGACCAAGGCGCTTGAGAGAACTCTGCTGAAGGAACTAGGCAAAATGGTACCGTAACTTCGGGAGAAGGTACGCTGTTGTTGGTGATGGAACTCGCTTCCTGAGCTGACGACAGCCGCAGAAACCAGGCCGCTGCAACTGTTTATTAAAAACATAGCACTCTGCAAACACGAAAGTGGACGTATAGGGTGTGATGCCTGCCCGGTGCTGGAAGGTTAATTGATGGGGTTAGCGTAAGCGAAGCTCTTGATCGAAGCCCCAGTAAACGGCGGCCGTAACTATAACGGTCCTAAGGTAGCGAAATTCCTTGTCGGGTAAGTTCCGACCTGCACGAATGGCATAATGATGGCGGCGCTGTCTCCAGCAGAGGCTCAGTGAAATCGAAATCGCTGTGAAGATGCAGTGTACCCGCGGCTAGACGGAAAGACCCCGTGAACCTTTACTGCAGCTTGACACTGAACTTTGACCTTACTTGTGTAGGATAGGTGGGAGGCTTTGAAGCTGGAACGCTAGTTCCAGTGGAGCCGTCCTTGAAATACCACCCTGGTAATGTTGAGGTTCTAACTCTGTCCCGTGATCCGGGACGAGGACCGTGTCTGGTGGGTAGTTTGACTGGGGCGGTCTCCTCCTAAAGAGTAACGGAGGAGTACGAAGGTGCGCTCAGCGTGGTCGGAAATCACGCGTAGAGTATAAAGGCAAAAGCGCGCTTAACTGCGAGACCCACAAGTCGAGCAGGTACGAAAGTAGGTCTTAGTGATCCGGTGGTTCTGTATGGAAGGGCCATCGCTCAACGGATAAAAGGTACTCTGGGGATAACAGGCTGATACCGCCCAAGAGTTCATATCGACGGCGGTGTTTGGCACCTCGATGTCGGCTCATCTCATCCTGGGGCTGAAGCAGGTCCCAAGGGTATGGCTGTTCGCCATTTAAAGAGGTACGCGAGCTGGGTTTAGAACGTCGTGAGACAGTTCGGTCCCTATCTACCGTGGGCGCTGGAAATTTGAGAGGATCTGCTCCTAGTACGAGAGGACCAGAGTGGACGAACCTCTGGTGTACCGGTTGTGACGCCAGTCGCATCGCCGGGTAGCTATGTTCGGAAGGGATAACCGCTGAAAGCATCTAAGCGGGAAGCCTACCTCAAGATAAGATTTCCCTAGGACTTTATGTCCTCTAAAGAGCCGTTCGAGACTAGGACGTTGATAGGTTGGATGTGGAAGCATAGTGATATGTGAAGCTGACCAATACTAATTGCTCGTGAGGCTTGACTATACAACACCCAAGCAGTTGTATATGAAGCATCAATCGATTCTTAAATATGCAAGACAACTTGATTTAGTTATACCTCTAGCTAAAATGAACAGATAAAGTAAGATTCAATCAGCCCAGTCTGTTACAGATTTGGAAAACGCTTCGGCATTAAATAAGACCCAGGCAAGTATCCATAAACAGTTGTGCTGGCGACCATAGCAAGAGTGAACCACCTGATCCCTTCCCGAACTCAGAAGTGAAACCTCTTAGCGCTGATGGTAGTGTGGGATTACCCATGTGAGAGTAAGTCATCGCCAGCTCATTATTCTAAACACCCCAATCTCAAAAGAGGTTGGGGTGTTTTTTTATATGGGAAAGGGGTAAAAGTGGCTAGGTAATAAAAATAAACTGTGTATTATCTAACTGAACAAACTTAGCCTCAATCAAGCAAAAATAATGTAGCACTCAACAGAAGAAGGCTTCTTGAAGTATAAAGAGCTAACTTTGCAAGAAAGCTCTCTTTTAATAATAATTATTTCAACTGCCTGCGAGCATGTTTAAGGGCAGTACGCAGGCCTTCTTCTAGTGTTGGATGATAAAAAGGTTTCTCTAAAATATCATTTAAAGTTAGTTCTTCTCCAATAATCCAGCTTAATAGATGAGCCATATGTTCTGTAGCTTCGGTAAATAACTCTGCACCAAGCAATTTCTGACTTTCTCGCTCTATATAAACTTCAATAGCACCCTTATTTTTCCCGAGTACGATAGCTCTTCCTTGTCTTTCATAAGATGCTTCACCTGTAACAAAATCTACTCCATTATCTTTAAGTTGTTTATAACTTTGTCCCACAATTGCCATTTCTGGATGACTAAATACAATTCCTAATGGAGTAAGTGTCTTAACTGCGTTTACCTGTGGATAATTTAAACAGTTATAAACAACTTTTTTACCTTCATGGGCAGCTTCATGTTGTAAAGGCGTAGAAGTGTATGCATCACCAGCAATAAAAATTGGATAGTTATCTAGTTGTTTAGTTTTTGCATTTACAGGTAGTAATTTAATATCTTTAAAAGACTTATCAATATTTTCTAACTTTAGCGTGTCAAGTAAGCTCGAACGACCTGTTGCAGATAACACATACTCAGTTTGGATAGATTCCTCTTTTTCATCAATTTTATAATTCAATATAACGCCATCAGAAGTAGACTTAACCTCATGAGGCAATGTCTCGAATAAAAAATTTAACTCTTTACTCAGTTCTTCTTGAGCTAGCTGTTGTAGCTTAGGACTAGTAAATATCCCGATTCTTTTACTACGAGCAAATATAGTGGTTTCTACACCCACACGATGCATGGCTTGGGCAATCTCTAAGGCAATTACTCCACTTCCAATAATAGCGATAGACTTGGGTAGGGTGTTTAATTCAAATATTTGATCTGTAGTAATAAGACGATCACCTAATTCTTGTTTCCAAGTTTGATCATAATTAGGTGTAGAGCCTACTGCTAAAATAAAACTTTTTGACTGATACCGTTTACCATTTACTTCAATAGTTTTTGCATCAATAAAATGAGCTTTACCCGAAATTTTATGTTCAGTGGGCCATTGTTCGACATCTTTTAATGTGGCCTTAGTAAAACGATCACGTAAGGTTCTCACATGCTCCATAACCTGATCAGTACTAATATCTGCTGAAGCACTCAGCCCAACCTCTTGAGCATTTTGTATATCATACATACGGTTTGCAGTAGAGATTAAGACTTTACTTGGCATACACCCTACACGTGCGCAAGTGGTATCCCAAGGGCCATCATTTATAATTAAAAGATTATTAGTGTATTTTACTGCTTCTTTATAAGCGCTAATACCAGCCGTACCCGCGCCAATGATAATAAGATCGAACATTATGAATCCTAATAACTATAAATTTTTCGTATAATAAGTTACATAATAAAACACAATGTAATTTATGTTTACAGAGTGCATCCAATATGATTACACTAATAATATAAATAATTAAAAAATCTTATACCTTTAGGAAAGATTGGGGAAATGAAAAGTATGTATAAAAAACAACTTACCTTGAAGTTGTCGGCTATTGCTGTATCAATTATGTTAGCAAGTTGTGGCGGGGGAGGTGATGGTTATTACCAGAATGGTTCATCAAATAGTAATAATCCTTCATCTGGAAGTAATAATAGCGGATCTCAGCAAGCGACTGCTACAGCTTTAAAGATAGAACTAGATAAATTATCAGTTGCTGCAACGAATGATACTTTAACTGTTACTGTTAGAGCTTTAGATAAGGATAAAGGCGGTGTTGCTGGTGCTAATGTCACTTTGGAATTAGATGATCCAACAAATAACGTATCTATAGAAGGCGTATCTACTCAAACTACTGATGCGGCAGGTAATGCTATATACATTATAAAAACACCAAAAACATCGAGTTCGATAAATGAGTTGGTGAAAAATGGTTTTAAATGTAAGCGTCCGCTGAATCCCATACCTATTTTTTAATTCGATTTAGGTTTCCAGCAGTGCGGCAGTAACTCTTCAATCTGGGTCACTTTATGTGTCGGTAACCTTTTCAGCACATCACTTAAATAGGCATACGGATCCAGCCCATTCAGCTTTGCTGACTGGATTAAAGTCATGATGTTTGCCGCTCGCTGACCACTGCGCAGCGAACCTGCAAACAGCCAGTTCTTGCGCCCCAACGCCCAGGGACGCATCTGATTCTCTACCCAATTGTTGCATATCGGTAGATTGCCATCATCCAGATAGCGGCTTAAGGCTGGCCAACGCTTCAGAGTGTAATTGATGGCCTTGGCGGTGGGAGAACTCGATGGCACTGTCAGATGATGTTGGTTGAGCCATTCATATAGTTGTTGCATCACTGGTTGACTATGCTGTTGTCGGTATTCGCGGCGGTCTTCCGCTGTACCATCGGTCTTTTTCCTGAGTTCTGCTTCTATCGCATACAGTTTCTGAATCAGCACCAATGCCTGTTCAGCGACCTGACTTTTCCCGGTCACATGCAGTTCATGGAATTTACGACGTGCATGGGCCATGCAGCCGACCTCTATGACCTGGCCTGATTTAAAGCGTGCTTTATAACCACTGTAATCATCACAGACTAGATTGCCCTGCCAGCCTTTCAAGAACTCTGCAGCATGCTGGCCTGAACGACTATCCTGAAAGTCATAGATCACCGCCTGAACTGGATTGTACTGTGTGGTGGCATAGGCCCAGACATAACCTTTCTTCGGTTTTTTCTCATTCTCACCCATCCGCATGATGGTGACCGGTGTTTCATCTGCATGCAGCACCCGCTGTTGCAGCACCACCTCTTTTAAGGCATTGGCCAGAGGTTCCAGTTCTACACCGCAGCGACCTATCCAGTCAGATAAAGTTGATCTAGAAAGTTCGATTCCCGCCCGCTGATAGATCAGACGTTGACGGTACAGCGGCAAATGATCGGCATACTTCGATACCAGCACATGGCTGAGCAATTCAGGTGAAGCAATGCCTTTATCAATCACATAGGCGGGCATCGCTTGCTGAGTCAGAGTGTCACACTGATCACAGACCCATTTACCACGCACATGCTGTTCCTTATAGAACTGTGCCGGTCTGAAATGCAGTTTCTCACTGACATCTTCGCCGATACGACGGAGTTGGCATCCACAAGTGCATTGGGTTGATGCAGGTTCATGCTCAATACGGATGGTGTGTAGATGATCTGGCAGTGGTCGACGTTTAGGTTTATTGGTTTTGGCTTTCTGTTGTTAGCGGCAATGTAAAAATGACCCCCCAACAGCATTTGAAAATTGACCCCCTTGGTTAATATAGTGGTCTTTTTGGACTGCTCAACATGTTAACTTTGGAGCAAGCAGTGACAATCCAAATACTTCATCAACAAGGTCAATCTATTAAGGCAATTAGCCGCGAACTCGGTATTTCTAGAAATACTGTGCGTAAATATTTACGATCTCAAGTAACACCTAAATATCAACGAACACAATCTAAAGTGAGTATTCTTGAGCCTTATAAACCGTATTTAATCAAACGTGTAAATGCCGCCGATCCAGAATGGATACCGGCTGCAGTGTTGTATCAAGAAATCTTGCAAAAAGGCTACACGGGGAAAATTAGAACACTACAAAATTATCTCAATACATTAAAGCCAACTAAACAACCAGAGCCGATTAAGCGATTTGAGACTCAACCAGGTCAACAAATGCAGGTTGATTTCACAAAAATTCGACGTCATCACACCACATTAAAAGCATTTGTTGCAACTTTGGGATACTCTAGAGCAACCTTTGTTAAGTTTTATGATCATGAACGTTCTGATGCATGGATTGATGGCTTAGAAAGTGCTTTTCAGTTCTTTGGTGGTGTTCCTAAAGATGTATTATTTGATAATGCTAAGGCCATTATGATTGAACGTGATGCTTATCAAGATGGTCAACATCGCTGGAATGCTAAATTACTTGATTGTGCTAAGAAATATAACTTCCGACCACGTGTTTGTAAGCCATATCGTGCGCAAACAAAAGGTAAAGTAGAACGCTTTAATAGTTATTTGAAATCAAGTTTTATCGTGCCATTAAAAGCAAGTTTAAAGGTGGTTGACCTTAGCTTAGATGTTGATATGGCAAATGCCTATATTGGTCGATGGCTTAGTGAAACAGCAAATCAACGCATTCATGCAACAACTAAAGAAAAACCAAGTACTCGTTTGCTTGAAGAACAACAATATTTTTCTTCATTACCTTTATTTAATGATGGTTCTAAAAAATCTGTAATTGATGATGTTAGCCCATCATCACTCATACCTCATGAGAGTGTTCAACACCCCTTATCAATCTATGATGAATTACTGGAGGTTTCTTAATGAATTTACAGTATGAGCGTATTGAACAGCTTTGCCGTCAGCTTGGTCTACAAACAGTGGCATCACAATGGTCACATCATGCACAACAAACCTTAGCAAAGGATGGCAGTTATGCAGATTTCGTTGAAGCTATGCTATTACATGAATACACAGCCAAGCAGCAACGTAGTCAACAGATTCTTTTACAACTTTCAGGTCTTACTCAAATCAAAACGTTGGAGGCTTATGATTTTAATTATGCTTTAGGTGCTCCAAAGTCGCAGTTGCTTGAACTATTTAATTTAAGCTTTATTCCAAGAGCTGAAAATGTTGTATTTATTGGTGCAAGTGGTGTTGGGAAAACACATCTATCAATGGCTTTAGGCTATAAGGCAATTATGAATAATATTAAGACTAAGTTTATTACTGCAGCTGATTTAATGTTGCAACTTAGCCTAGCTTATCAACAAGGTAAATTAAAAAACTACATGCAACGTGTTGTACTTGCTCCAAAGTTATTGATTATCGATGAAATAGGATATTTACCATTTGGTCGTGAAGAAGCAAATTTATTTTTTAATGTTATTGCCAAGCGCTATGAAAAAGGCAGTACGATTTTGACCAGTAATTTACCATTTAGCCAGTGGTCTAAATCATTCGCAGATGATGTTACTTTGACAGCAGCAATGTTGGATCGTTTATTACATCATTGTCATGTTGTACAAATATCTGGGGAAAGTTATCGTCTAAAAGATAAAAAGAGAGTAGGAATTCAACCACAAATTGAGTCTTAATAAATCATCAAAGGGGTCAATTTTACTTTGCTGTTTTAAGGTAAAAGGGGTCAGTTTTAAATTGCCGTTGACACTGTGTCGCTGCATCGGTTTTATCTGCATTTAATCGTTCTAATTCCAGATCAACAGCAGCAATATCTTCTTCAACCGCTTCATCCCATAGGTGGATTTGTTTTGCCGTTAAGTGTTCATTCTTTTGGGCGAATTTGTGCTTTTTAAACAGCGCCAGTTCATGCTCGTATTTTTGATTGAGAATAGAAAGATGTTGAACTTTGGCATCCAATTGTTGGTTTGATTGTGCTAGAGACTGATGCTGCATCGCCAACTGTCTGGTGAATTCCAGCAGTTGTTCATGGGTCAGTTGGCTTAAGTCAGGCAGCGTATTCATGACCGCAGTATGCCTGAGGTCATGAAGAGAATGAAATAGAACGTTTGGAGGATGGCAGAATGGTCGAGCTTGGTTTAGAGCATATTCACCACTTGCTGCAATCCAATTCTCTGCCAGGGCAAACCTTGGATTAATGCCTGTAACTGTTCCGGGCTGAGGGCCACGGTTTCACCTTGGTGAACTTGAGCCCAGTGAAATTTACCCTGTTCCAAACGCCGGGCACACAGCCAGATGCCCAGTCCATCATGTACCAACACTTTCATACGATGACCACGTTTATTACAGAACAGGTAGGCGCAATGCGGTTTGATGTAGCCAAAGGCTCTCACCACCTGAGCCATGACAGTATCCATTCCTGCTCGCATATCCATGGGCTGGGTAGAGAGCCAAATTTCATTGATACGGATCATGTTGCCAGTGCCTTGAGTAATTCTGCCAAGGCAGGTATTTCTGATGTCTGCCATTTTAGCTGAATATCATTATTCGTATGAGGCACGGTGATACACAACGTGATCCTCTCATCAATAGGTTGGCTGATTGCAGCAGTGTAAGGCAAAGCAATAAATGCTGGATTCACATGAGTAGGATCCTGCACGGCACCCTCATGATGGCTGAAGATCCTGATCCAACGACTGACAAGGTTGGCATTAATACTATGTTGCAGTGCGACCGAAGCGATCGAGGTATTAGGATTTTTACAGGCATTGACAATACTGAGTTTGAATTCTTTGCTGTATGTTCTGCGTTTTTTAGCAACAGGAGGTGTTGCTGAATATATATCCATGTTCATGGATTAAGTCCCCACTTGTTTTTAGGTGGGAACTAAATTAAGGCTTATAGGACCGCTTGGTAAGGCTGTGTTAGCCGGATGCTTACTTTTAAATTAAAAGTCTCTACGAATAATGGTACGCTTACTCAAGAACAGACAGTGACAGTAACAGGTAGCAACAGTACTGTCGAAGCTGATACTACGAGTATTGTATTGTTTGATGCTACAAAAACCTCTCTAAATGTTAGAGGTGATCAAACAACCGTCACATTAACAGCTGTAGATGCAAATGGTGCAACTTTAGCAAACCAAGCGATTACACTTAAAGTTAGAAATTCAGTTTTAAATGGTGTCAAATTTACTCCTAATGCGACACAAACTGATGTAAATGGTCAGATCAGCTATACTTTATCTTTTAGTGAAAATCAAAGAACTTCATCATATAGTGCTGGTCAGTTCGTAACAGATGATCTTGTTTTAGAAGCAAACTTTGGCCAATCTACAAAAATTTATACTTATAAACTTGATGTGGTTAATTCTGATGTACCAGTAGCAGTCGGCGCTATTGCCGTAGCATATAATCCGACCACAATGGAAGATTCAAGTGATGGAGTCTACTACTATAAAAATATTTCAGTACAAGTGACTGATGTGGATGGTAAACCGATACCCAATCAAGATGTAGTCATGGGCGTTAATGCTCTTGCATATTATAAGGGTCGATATGGGTTTGTTGATACTTCTAATCCAACTGATGGTAAACCAGATGAATATCTTCCTGTTATTAGAACAGCCTGTACATCACCAGTCCAAGCTGTAAATGTGAATGGGGACGTTATTAATCAATTAAAGCCGCTTAAAGAAAATTCTACAGTCCAAGTTGTATCGTATATCAACAGTGCAGGTACCGCTGCAACCAATAATAAATATACAACAGATGCAAATGGACGTTTTGATCTTAAAATTCAATATCCTAAAATTTATGCATCATGGTTAACTGTTCAGTTAACGGCTAAATCTACAGTTTCGGGAAGTTTAATTAAAGGTTCTACATCCTTAACTTTAGGTTATTTAACTAAAGATGTCAGCCTTACGGATCTTAATGGCCCAAATATGGAAAGTCCATATGGAATAGATCCAAACTGTTCAAATGGTAATTAATATAAAAAGAAGCAGCCTTTGAGCTGCTTCTTTTTTAGAGTTGTGTTCCCATACTTACCCCGACAGTAGGGCGTACTTGCATAGATGAACACGCGCTGAGAATAAAGCAGCTTACTAATAACAAAATCAATTTATTCATAAAATAACTAAGAAAATAAAAAGTGACTTAACAACTTTAGCTGAAGACAGTTTGTATATCTGTTGAATTGATGCAGTTGTATATTTTTTTTTATTAAAAAAGCTCTATCTTTAAATAAAAATAGAGCTTATGAATTTATTTATTCATTTAATCATCTAACAAATCCATTTGTTTGGCTAATTGATAAAGATTGTTTGAACGGTTTCCAGTACGGCAGAACATGAGAACCGGTTTTGGAAGTTCATTATAGTGATTTGCAAAAGTACGAACATCAAGTTCAGTAATTTGGCCAGCTACAACAGGCTGATAAACATAATCTAGGCCAGCTTGGCGTGCTGCTTCTTCAATTTGAGCACTGGTTGGTTGTTCTGGACCACCTTCCATGTCAGGACGGTTATTAATAATAGATTTAAAGCCTTTTTCTACAACTTGACCCACATGTTCTGGGCCAATTTGACCTGCGAAACCAACATTCTCTGACATTTCGTCACTCCAAAATTTAATAAAACCTCTTATGCTGTATCATAGCATTAAGCTTAACCTGAGATACAAGACACTAAAACGTTGTTCCTACATAGATAAAATTTATGTAAAAGAACAGCTCTAGATTTTTAAAAGGCGATCAGGATGTTTTTTGTAAATTCATTACTTCGACCATAATGCCACGGAGCACATATGCACGCTTATACGGTTGAGCCTTTATATGTTCCATGTGATCAGGAAATGATTGCAGCTGACTTTTATATTCCAAAAACAAATAATAAATCTGCGGTAATTATCATGGCACATGGTTTTGCCGGATTGCGTCAATTCAAACTCATTCAATATGCCCAGCGTTTTGCTCAAGCTGGCTATGCGGTTATTTTATTTGATTACCGATATTGGGGTGGAAGTACAGGTAAGCCCCGAGAGATGATTTCTATCAACTCTCAACTAGAAGACTGGAAGACCATGATCCAATACGCTTCTACGTGTAAATTTATAGATAACCGAAGAATTGTATTGTGGGGAACATCCTTAAGTGGGGGATATGCTTTAAGCCTAGCTTCTGAATTAAAGAATATTCAGGCCATTATGGTACAAATTCCATATGTTGATGGTGCGGAAACAGCAAAATTATATCCACTACAGCGTTATCCCCAAGCTTTAAAGTTGTCGAGCCAAGATTATATGGGTTCAAAAATGGGCCTTAACCCTAAAAGGTTGCCTGTGGTAGATCAATATAAATTGTGCTTTATGCCAACAGCAGATAGCTATTATGGTTATTTATCGATTGTGAATCCGGATTATTACTGGAGTGGAGAAGTCCCGGCACGCGTGTTTTTTAATTTGATGCGTTATCGCCCAATTCAACTTGTACGTCAAATTAATATTCCAGTTTTATTTATTGCGGCTCAGCATGATTCTTTGATTCCAATTGAGTCTAGTCGTGAAGCTGCGACTAATATTGCTCCTTTTGTGAGTTATCATGAATGGGATATGAAACATTTTGATATCTATCACGGTTCATGGTTTGAAAAAGCAGTGACGACCCAATTAGAATTTTTACATCAGCATATAGGAGTGATGTAAATGATTATTGTATGTGCATCGTGCGGTGCAAAAAATAGAGTACCAGAGGAAAAACTTACCGCTCAACCGAGTTGTGGACAATGTCATCAGCCATTACTCCCGCTTGCGCCAATTGAGTTAAATGAACAAAACTTTAGCAACTACATCACAAATAGTGATCTGCCTATTTTGATAGATTTATGGGCAGAATGGTGCGGACCTTGTAAAATGATGGCGCCACATTTTGCACAAGTTGCAAAACAAAATCCACGTGTCATTTTTGCCAAGATTAATACCGAAGAGTCTCCTCGCTTAAGCCAAGCATTTAATGTGAGAAGTATTCCTACCCTTGTATTAATGAATAAAACCACAGAAGTTGCTCGAATGAGCGGCGCATTACGCGCGCCTGAATTGCAGCAGTGGCTAGATCAACAACTTCAAACGAATTTCGGGAGCTAAGGTGTCAGAAGCTTATACCAAACCAGAAGGAATTTTATCCTTACAAACGATTGCCATGCCAGCAGATACAAACTGGAGTGGTGATGTGTTTGGTGGGTGGATCGTGTCACAAATGGACTTGGCTGGAGCAATTCACGCGGAGCGTTTTAGTCGCGGGCGCTGTGCTACGATTTCCATTAATCAGATGACCTTTTTGGTTCCGGTAAAAGTAGGCTTTGTCATTAGTTGCTATACCAAAATCCTAAAAGTGGGTAATACCTCTATTCAAATGCAAATTGAAGTTTGGGATAGCCATGATGACTCTCGTGCCCCAATTCGTATTACTGAAGGGGTCTTTACCTTTGTTGCAGTAGATGTAAAAGGCAACAAACGTCAGATTCCTGAGGAAGCGAAACAGAAATTTCTTGCCTCTCAAGAATCGTAATAAAAAAGCCCAAATTTGAATTTGGGCTTTTTTATATCTTTATTTCTTACGCTTAGGTAACCATGCCCATAACATTTGGCATTGAATTGGTTCATTACCTGCATCATCAATGACCGTAACTGGAATAACAAGTTCACCTTTCTCATGATCAGCAATATATTTTTGCTGTTCGGTAGAGAGAGTCGCTGTTGCTGTTAAACCACCTTCAACCACTTTTAAATAATCAACATGTAATGATTTGATTAATAAAATACGGTTATCTGGAATATGTAAACCCGTTAGAAAACCTGTTGCAGTTTCTGCCAAAAGTGCCATAGCCGCAGCATGGACACCTTTAATATGGTTCTGCATATTTTTTTGATTTTCTAAACGAACCGTCACATGGTTTACATCTACTTCCAGATAGCGAATGTTTGCTGTACCCACCATTGGCACAATGCGGCCAAATGCCTTACTCCAAAGCGTACTCCGAATACCTTTAGGGAATTTTGAAGTTGCTTTTACCAGTTTTAATAGACGATTGGATTGAGACATGGGATTACCTTAATTGGGAATGTCATGCGAAGACATTAATCTTTAAAGTTATTAAATTGTAATGGCAGACCAAATTGTTGTTCACGTAAAAAAGCCATCACTTGTTGTAAAGTGTCACGCTTTTTATCAGTTACACGGATTTTGTCGCCTTGAATAGATGATTGCACTTTGATGCCACTTTCTTTAATGGCTTTATTAATTTTTTTTGCTGTATCAGAGTCAAGGCCATCTTTTAGTTTAATCACTTGTACAAAATTTTTGCCTGATGCTGTTGCTTTCTGTGGGTCAAGCGCTTGCACATCAATTTTACGTTTATAAAAGTGATTTTCTAACATGTTATAAACTTGTTCACACTGGAAATCACTTTCTGTACTGATTTTTATCTCTTTATTTTTTTCATTTAATTCGATAGAAACATCATGACCACGGAAGTCAAAACGTGTTGCAATCTCTTTTTGGGTGTTTTGTACAGCGTGATTAACTTCAAATAACTCTAATTCAGAAACAATATCGAAAGAAGGCATAGTTTAGACCTTTACAAAGTGAAAGAATATTTGAGATGCTAAGAGGGTTTTCTTCATTTGCCAAGTGTTGTTTACATCAAAGGAGTGCACAATGATCCGTAAACAAGAAATTACAACATTTGAGTTCCCAGAAAATGCTGTTATCTGGGATGTCCGTGATTCAAGTGCTTATGCAGAAGGGCATGTTAAAGGTGCGGTAAGCCGCCCAATTAATGATTTAAATGCTGATATTTTGAACCAGGTCGCTGCGGATCAGCCGATTTATATTTTATGTGGTGGTGGTAGCAAAGCTCCTCGTGCAGCTGAGAAACTAGAAGGCTTAGATGCCTCGCGTGAATATGTCGTGCTGATGGGAGGGACGCGTGCAGCTCGTGACGCAGGTTTACCTCTAGAGCAGGGCGCATAAAAAAAGCACCTTCGGGTGCTTTTTTATTGGGACCAAATTTTCTCAAGTGCACTATTGAGATTTAAAATAAGGTTTCTTAGGTTTAACTTTCTTTTGAAAACGTTGGGCATCTAATTTCTGTAATAGGCTTTTGGGAACAGGACAAGCTTCACCTAAAATTTGGGCCACTAAAACTTCACTACAAAGCGGCGCAAATAAAAAGCCCTTTGAGCCTAAACCTGCAAAAGTAAAAATACGGCTTTCATTCTGCATTTTTCCCACAACTGGAAAATAATCTGGACTTTGAGCGCGAACTGATGCTCGTCCTTGCCATTGTTCGACTGGCGGTAATTGTTTTGCATAATGAGGAAAAACGCTGTGGATTAATTCAAAGTTATGCACATGGTCATCAAGCAGTACTTCTTGATCGTCTCGGTTTGGGTAGAAAGAAGCCCCTAGAATAAGTTCAGACGTATTCAGTTGCATACAATAACCGCCATAGCTATAGGCTTCGTTTAAAGGTAAGGTTGCAAAAGAATTATCAACCCAGCTCACCTGTCCACGTATAGGTTTTAATAGCGGATAATTTTCAAATAAAGCAACACTTTCTCTGGCGCAGCACACCACGACATGATCAGCTTCTAAAGTAGTTTCATTACCACTTTTTAATTGAACTTTATTTTCAAAAGAATCAAGTGTCGTAATATTGGCAATTTTCAGTTCAATACTTGGATGTTGCAAAATTTCATCACGTAATTGGTGCGGAGAAACTGCTCCAGCTTCGGTCAATAAAATATGTGGATAGTCTGATTCAAGTGAGCTTGTTTGCCGCGTGACAATATCAGCAGGATATTGATTAGTAAGATCGAGAAGATCTTGTGCATTTTTTAAAGCCATTTGCTGTATTTGAATCGGGCGAAAGGCTTGAAAATTTTTATAGAAATTTAACGCATGTTGCCAGCTTAAAGTCATGAGATGCTCATGGCTTTGTTCAATTGGGCATAGTTTCGGATTAAGTAATGCCAACGGATTGCCAGAAGCACCTGATAACGGCGCTGTACGCTCAAATAGAGTGACCTGATGCCCACGTTGAGCAAATGCCCAAGCTGTGCTTAAACCTGCAATCCCAGCGCCAATTACGGCGATACGCTGCTGAGTAAATTGGAAAGTATCGCTAACTGGTTCTAATAAAATTTCTTCACTTAAAGGTGCTTTCCAAACGGCTTTAAGCATTTCCCTTTTATGTCCAAAACCGCGAGGACGAGAAATATCGATTCCGTGAGCCTTTAGTCCACGTTTGAGGACACCAGCTACACTAAATGAGGCAAAGGTAGTGCCATAGT
The DNA here is from genome assembly GCF_003940475.1 of Acinetobacter sp. FDAARGOS_559. NCBI lineage: Bacteria > Pseudomonadati > Pseudomonadota > Gammaproteobacteria > Moraxellales > Moraxellaceae > Acinetobacter > Acinetobacter sp. FDAARGOS_559. The sequence continues at coordinate 1,777,364 of NZ_RKJG01000005.1, read as the reverse complement.
TGGAAAGCCGAACAATATTATTTAAAACATTTTGTTCCCACATGTCCGGATTACAAGAAGGCGCAAAACCATCCAGAAACCAAGCATTCACTGCCTTCGTTTTTACCATACTTGGAAAAATATCTTGTGCATCTCCTAACCATAGGTCGATGCTGAAGCGCTCTTCTGGAAAACTTAAACGATGGCAGCCTGCAAGAGGTAAGGGATATTGCTCAATAAGTTGTTTGGAAAGCGGTTTAAGTTCATCCCATACATTTAAAGCACGAATGAGATCAGCTTTGCTTAAAGGAAACTTTTCGACGCTAATTGCATGTAAATGACTGTGGTTATTTGGACGAACTTGTTGCCATAGTTGCCAGAGCGCAAGAATATTTAAACCAGTGCCGAACCCGGTTTCTCCTACACTGAAATATTCAAAATCTTGTAAATTGGCTAATCGTTCTGATAGGTCATTGCCATTTAAAAATACATGCCGTGTTTCAAGCAGACCATTATCTTTAGAAAAATAGACATCACCAAATTGTTTGGAAATGGGAACTTCAATACCATCAATAGATTCCCAATCCAGCTCAGCAGTTTGTATACGGTTTGATTTGTTCATTCGGTTTAATAAGTCGCTCAGGATTACCACTGACGTCGACGTTTGGTGTAAACATAACTCGCAATAAAGAAGCCAAGCAGTACGCCACCTGCAAGAGTTACTGCGCCATATAAGAACATTTGAGCACTACGTTCACTTTGTAAAACTTGTACCTGAACAGACAAGTTATCGTTCTTTAGCTGCAATTCTTGGTTTTGTGCTAGCGCTTCAAGGTTTGCATGTTCTAGCTGTTTTAGACGAGATGCTTGATCTTGAACTAAAGCCTTAATTTTTGCATCTTGCTGTTGCTTGTTCTTTGCGATTTGTTCTGCTGTAAGCGGTTGTGTTGTGGTTGGTGCTGTTGTAGTTGCGGGTTTAGCTACAGTTGCAGAAGTAGGTGCTGGTTTAGCATTCTGTATTGACGCTGCAGTTGGAGGTGTTGCTGGTGTCGCAGCAGGTTCAACTGCTCCGGCAGTTGAACATATCAAACACAAGCCAAGAAAGCTTTTGGTTGCAAGCTGCATGCGTTTACCCTTTTGGAAATGCTTTATTAAATGGTTTGACATCAACATGACTATAGATGCCTTCTTTCAAAAATGGTTCTTCTTTTAACCATTCATCTAAGGCTTCACGTGTATCAAACTCTACAATCATGGTGCTGCCATAAAAACCAGCTTGCGGGTCATTAGGGTCTTTTGGCATCGCTCCAGCAGCAACTAGACGACCTTCATCATCAAGTTTTTGCAAACGTTCGATATGTTGAGGACGTACTGCTAAACGTTTCTCTAGAGTTCCTTCGTTATCGGTACAGCTTAGAACAAAAAAAGGCATGTCATCGTATCTCTATAATCAATCCGAAACCACATTAAGCATCTGGTGACTTAAAATGTTTACGTAAAATAATGAACTGAATAATGATAAATGAAAACATGACAATCATGTCACCAAATGCAGTAAATTCGCCCCAATATTTTCCGCCGTGGAATAAAAACGCAAAGAAAACATGTAAACCAGACATCACGACAAACATAGCTGCCCAAGCAAAGTTTAAATTTTTCCAACCTTTTTCGCTTAAGGCTAAAATCGGATCAAATAAACGTTGAATAAGGGGCTTACGGTCTTTACCAAACCAAGGTGAAACTAAGAAAGCACCTGCAAAAACTAGATTCAAAATAGCGGCTTTTAAGCGGATGTAAAAATCATCGCTCAACATAAGGGTAATACCACCAAAAATGACTGTCATGAACAGCACAATCCATTGCTGTTTATCTAGACGGAACTTTTGCATGATGAACAACGCACCATACACTACCAGCATTGAAATAATTAAACCGGTAGTAGCGACAAGAATATTATTATTATCAACACCGCCAGCAGACCCGATCAGTTTGAGTAAAGGATGCTGTGTATCGGCTGGATCAACTGTCTTATATAAATAAAAGAAAATAATTAATGGAACAAAGTCCAGTAGTGCTTTCATGTTAGAGTATCTGATCAGGTTTGGTGAATGGCATAGTATAAAAGATGCAAGGCATAGATTTACATACACATAGCAATATTTCTGATGGAACTTTGTCTCCGGAATTGCTAGTGCAAGCTGCTGTCGATGTGAAGTTGCATACTTTAGCGCTAACCGATCACGATACGATGGATGGATTACAGCGTGCAAGAAAGGCTGCACAACCCCATGATTTGCAAATTATTTCTGGTGTAGAGATTTCAAGCCAGTGGTCACGACCAAGCACGAAAAAAAGCTATGGCGTACATATTGTGGCTTTAAATATGCAAGATGAAGCTCCAATTTTAGAAGCATTAGAACAACAAAAAAGAATTAGAGCACAAAGAGCAGTAGTTATTTGTGAACTATTAAAAAAGTGTATTGGCTTTGATATTTATCAAGATGTTCTCGATAAAGTTGAAAATCAACCAGACCGGATTACCAGAACCCATATTGCTAAAACCTTAGTTGAAAAGAATGTAGTAAGTCGTCCTCAACAAGCTTTTGATCGTTTTTTAAAAGAAGGGAAGCGTGCTTTTGTAAAGTTTGAAGGATTGGGTTTGAAAGAGACCATTGAGGTTATTCATAACAGTAAAGGATTTGCAGTTTTAGCTCATCCAACTCGTTATGATTTGTCGGCTACAAATACCCGGTATTTGATTGAGTTATTTGCAAGTTGTGGTGGAGATGCGGTGGAGTTGCCGCCTCCTGTAGATCCTTTATCTACTCGCCAAATGATTGATCGTATGATTGACCAGCATCATTTGGCTATTTCAATTGGTAGCGATTTTCATGGTGAAAATATGCCGTGGATTAAATTAGGAAACACCCCTAAACCAGCGAGTAACCAGCAAGGCATTTGGGAACGTTTTATCTAATCGCATTTTAGAGCAAGTTGTTATCTTGAGCTTGAATTGGAGGAGGTGTGGGCTTACCAAGTGTCCCCAAAAGCTCAATTTCGATACTACGTACCATTGCATCTAAAGGTAAATCATTACTTTGCGTGCCAAATGGTTCTTCAATTTCGGTACTTAAAGCATCAAGTCCTAAAAATGTATAAGCCAGAATTCCAACCAGTAAAGGCGTTGCTAAACCAAGCAAAGATCCTAAGCTAAACGGCAACATAAAACAGAAAAAATAAACAGTACGGTTAAGCAAAACTGAATAAGCAAACGGAATAGGAGTATTTGCAATACGGTCACAGCCAGTTTGTACGACACTTAGATCTGCAACATTCTTATTCATTTGAGCATAAATAATATCTGAAATTTCCCCTTCTTTAAGCGCTTGTAATAATTCCCATTGAATAAGGCTAAGCGTATATTGCGGTGCGTTATTCTGTTGGTAAAGTTGGGTAAGTGCTTGTTGACTCATGCCACTGGTTTGTATTAGCTCGGTGGGGTTGGCTGTTTGACGGCGTAAACGGTCACGTAACACATTGGCGAATACAATAACGTGCTGAATGACACGTTCACGGCGGGCTTGAGTTAAAATCCGGCAGTCACGGTCGAAATGTCGCGAAGTCGCAATCAGGACCCCCCATAATTTTCGGGCTTCCCACCAGCGGTCATAACATGCAGTATTCTTAAAACCTAAAAAAATAGAAAGTACGACACCAATTAAAGTAAAGCCAACTAAAGGAATTTCTGGAAAACGATAGAGGTTAATGTATTCAACCCCACCAATGATTGCCGAAATCAGCATTACTACCCCTAAAGAGGGCAAAATTTTAGGTAATATCGTCCCTCGCCAAGAGAATAAAACTTTAAAAATACTGGGCTGTTCACGAACAATCATTTTATTTTAAACGTCGCTATTTTTGTTTTGATATTCTAAGCTTAGTGAAGCTTTGTCAATATCATTGAACGGCTATTGAGGTAGGGTTGAGCAGTTGTTGTTCAGCAAATGAAAAGCTACCTTCTGGCGAGATAATAAAATGGTCCAGCAGACGAATTTCAACAAGCTGACAGGCATGTTCAAGTTGCTGTGTGAGTTTAATATCTTCAGGAGAGGGCTGTGGGGAACCAAATGGGTGGTTATGTGCTATTACTAATTGGCAAGCGTGCTGTTGTAAGGCATAACGTAAGGTTTGATTCACTGAAACAGCGCAGTGTTGAACTGAACCAAAAAATAACTTTTTAAAATGTAGTTTTCTCAACTCGGCATCTAAGCAAAGTACCGCAAAGACTTCTTGTTTTTCACCTTTTAATTCGTAACGCAAATAATCTAGAACTAAATGAGAAGAATGAAGGCTTAGCTCAGTCTGACTAAAATGATAGTCGAGGTAACGCCGTCCAAGCTCTTTTACGGCCAGTAATTGGGAATACTTGGTAGCTCCAATACCATTAAATTGAGCCAATTCATTGAAAGATGCATCGAAAACAGCGTTTAGACTACCAAACTGTTGAATCAGTAAACGTGCGAGCTCTACTGCTGAATGTTGACGTGAACCTGAGCGAAGAAAGATCGCGAGTAGTTCAGAGTCAGAAAGGCTTTGAGGGCCTTGTTGTAATAACCGTTCTCTTGGCCGTTCTTGTTCTGGCCAATTTTTAATAGAAGTATTCATATTCCCCAGCAATATTCTGCTTAAAAATTTATTTTGTTTGCCCAATCAATCTTGGGTCTGCGCGTATTTAATGCTATTGTGAGCGCCACTGCAACAGAAAGGTATCCTGTTCGTGAGCTTTGATTTAAGTGTTATTCCTCATAAAAACATTGTTTTAGCTGTTACAGGTGGGATTGCTGCCTATAAGAGTGCCATTTTGGTCCGTCGTCTTAAAGATTATGGTTTTGACGTTCGGGTTGTGATGACACACGGGGCTCAAGCATTTATTACACCTCTAACTTTTCAGGCTCTTTCAGGAAATCCTGTACATACCGAGCTTTTAGACCCTGAGGCTGAAGCTGGAATGGGCCATATTGAATTGGCTCGTTGGGCTGATTTATTACTGGTTGCTCCAGCAAGCTGTGACACATTAGCTAAGTTTGCTAATGGTTTGGCAGATGACTTACTCAGTACTTTATTTTTAGCAACTAAAGCGCCTGTGTGGGTCGCTCCTGCGATGAACCAGCAAATGTGGGCTGCAAAAGCAACTCAGCGTAATTTGCAAACTCTGGTTGAAGATGGCGTGCATGTGATTATGCCAGATGCAGGGGAGCAGGCGTGTGGTGATGTAGGCTTAGGCCGTATGCCAGAACCAGAAGAAATTGCAAGGCAAGTGGCGGGTTATTTCCATCAAGCCCAACGTGCAATTGCTGAAAAATTTGGGTTGTTGGCAGGTAAGCGAGTTGTAATTACTGCTGGACCAACCCGTGAGGCGATTGACCCTGTCCGTTATATCTCAAATCATAGTACTGGAAAAATGGGCTTTGCTTTAGCTGCGGCATGTTATGCAGCAGGCGCAAAAGTTACGTTAATTGCTGGTCCCGTAAGTTTAGATACTCCAAACGGTGTTCAACGTGTAAATGTTGCTTCGGCTCGACAAATGTTAGATGTCAGTATGGAGTCGCTTGAGACTGGCTGTGACATCTTTATTGCAACGGCGGCTGTAGCTGATTATCGCGTCGCCGAAGTGGCAGAGCATAAAATTAAGAAAGCAGGGGATGAGCTGAATGTTTCCCTTGTAAAAAATCCGGATATTGTGGCAACGATTGCAGCTCAGGAAAAACGTCCATTTATGGTGGGCTTTGCTGCCGAAACGCAGAATGTTGAAGAATATGCAGCAGGGAAACTCGTTGCTAAAAAGCTAGATATGATTGCATGTAACGATGTTTCTCGCGCTGATATTGGCTTTGCTTCTGATGAAAATGCGATGACAGTATTTTTTGCTGAAAGTTACCATATGAAAAAACGTGAGTTAGAGAAAGCATCTAAGCAAGAAATTTCTCAACAATTGGTTGAAGCTATTTCGGATGCATTACGCCGTAAATAATTTTTGAACTAAATAAAAAAACCGCGAATAAATCGCGGTTTTTTTATAGTCTTATTTAGACAATCAAGGGATTTCATCTTCAAATTCAGGTTTGACCTGAACAATGAAGTCTTGACGGTTAAGACCACGCCATAAGGCAAATGCTGTACCGATATAAATCGAAGAGTAAGTACCGACAAAGACACCGACAAACATTGCAACAGAGAACCAGTGTAAGCCATCACCACCCAAGAACATCATTGCAAGTACTACGAGCAACAAGGTCATTGAGGTATGGATGGTACGACGTAAAGTCTCAGTTAACGCAATATCAACGATTTCACGTGGAGTTGCACCGCGAATTTTACGGAAATTTTCACGGATACGGTCTGAAACAACGATGTTATCGTTAAGCGAGAAACCAATCACCGCAAGTACCGCAGCTAAAACTGTCAGGTCAAATGGCCATTGGAATAAAGCAAATGCACCAATAATGATGATGATGTCATGGAATAAAGACATCACGGCACCCATTGCGAGTTTGAACTCAAAGCGAATGGTGACATAGATCAACATTAAAATCAGCGCAAGTGCAACAGCACCAGCCGAACGAACATAAAGCTCGTTACCTACCTGACCACCTACAGAGTCCACTTTATGAACTTCTGCTGCATTGTTTGGCAATTGCACAGCTTTGGTAATCGCATTATTAAGATCTTCAACCTTAATATCTTGTACTGGCATGCGAACAAGTAAGTCTTTATTACTACCCAAAGTTTGTACTACAGCATCTTTAAAACCAGCTTTGTCGAGAGCCTGAATAACTTCTGCCTGATTTGCTGGCTGAGCATAGTTAAGCTCAGCTGAAACACCACCTGTAAAATCCAAACCTAAGTTAAGACCTTTGGTCGCAATAAAGAAAATGCTCGCTAAAGTAATAAGGATCGAGAAGATTGCTGCAGGTTTAGCAATCTTCATGAATGGGATGATTTTTGCATCATCCGGACGACCATATTGTTTTGAAGGCTGTTGAGTCACTTTAGTCATCATAGATCTCCTTAAATGCTCAACTTTTTCAAGTTACGGCGTTTACCATAAATGATTTGTACAATCGCACGCGTTACTGTAATTGCAGTAAACATTGAGCAAATAATACCGATCATTAATGTCACGGCGAAACCTTTAATCGGGCCAGTACCGATTGCAAACAGAATGAATGCAACAAGGAACGTTGTTAAGTTCGAGTCGAAAATGGTGTTATAGGCTCGATCATAACCCGCCACAATGGCCTGTTTAGGTGAGGCCCCCCAGAGCATTTCTTCTCGAATACGTTCACATATCAGTACGTTGGCGTCGACGGCCATACCAATGGTAATGACGATACCCGCAATACCCGGTAAGGTGAGGGAAGCACCTATCCAAGACATAATGGTTAAAATCATTGCCAAGTTAAATACAAGTGCAAAGTTCGCGATTAAACCAAATAGACGGAAGAATACGACCATCCAGATTGCAACAAGCAAGAAACCGATTTGCGTTGATAGTACACCTTTATCAATGTTTTCTTGACCAAGGCTTGGACCAACAACACGCTCTTCAACGAAGTACATTGGCGCAGCTAAAGCACCGGCACGAAGCATTAACGCAAGTTCAGATGCTTCTTGAGGTGAACTTAAACCAGTAATACGGAAAGTTGAACCTAAAACGGCTTGAACGGTTGCGGCATTAATCACGACAGACTCGGTATATGGTGTACGAACTTCTGTTTGAGCACCAGTTTTTGGATCTGTAACGTAGCTAATCTTTTGTTTATTTTCGATGAACAATACCGCCATGCGTTTTCCAACTGCATTACGGGTTGCATCTGACATCAGCTTACCGCCAGCACTGTCGAGCGTAATATTTACTTCGGCACCACCAGAGTCTTGGCTAAAGCCAGAACTTGCATTTTGAACGCGTTCACCAGTCAAGATACGGTTACGTTGCAACAACAGTTGGCGACCACTATCTAAAGACTGATAAGCAAAAACTTCCGTACCCGGAGGTAACGGTTGACCATTATATTTACCCGTATATGGATCAATATATTGATCATTTAAGTCAGATACCAAACGGAATTCGAGGTTAGCAGTACGGCCTAAAACACGTTTAGCTTCTGCTGTATCTTGAACACCCGGTAATTCAACGACAATACGGTTGCTACCCTGACTTTGTACTAAAGCTTCTGCAACACCAAGTTCGTTAATACGATTACGTAGTGTTGTTAAGTTCTGATTAACTGCATAAGCCTGAATTTCTTGACGACGTACATCAGTATAAGTGAGCTTTAAGATTGAACCTGTCGTGCTCGCTAATGCCTGTTGGGTATATTCATTACCATTACGGCGTAAAAAATCCATTGCTGCATCACGATCCGCATTGTCAGCAAACTGAACAGTGATCACATTATTATTTAACGCAAGATTGTTAAATTTAATTTTGTTTTCACGGAACTGACGACGCAAATCAGTGGCAGAGGTTTCCATACGTTGGGAAATGGCTTTGTCCATATCTACTTCAAGCAAGAAGTGGACACCACCACGTAAGTCCAAACCAAGTTTCATTGGTTTCGCCCCAATTTTTTGCAACCATTCTGGAGTTGTTGGTGCAAGGTTTAGGGCTACAACATATTGATCACCTAAGTCACGGCGTAATACTTCTTTTGCTTTCAATTGCGCTTCAGAAGAGCTGACACGCAAGAGAGCAGCATTATTTGTAAAAGTATTATCGTGGCTTGCAATATTTGCTGTTTTTAAAATTTGCTCTGCTTTTTGCACCACACTTTGATCAATTTGGGTACCAGCTTTGGCACCGGAAATTTGAACGGCGGGCTCATCCGGATATAGACTAGGCAGTGCGTATAATGTACTGACTACCAGAACAACCAGAATCAGTAAATATTTCCATGCAGGGTAACGCATTCGCTTTCTTCTTAAATGAAAAAGCCGTGCTAAAGCACGACTGTTTTATGATTAAAGGTTATTTAGAGTGCCTTCTGGTAATACAGAAATTACGCTGGCACGCTGAATTTTTACTTCTACACCACGGTTAAGTTCAACAACCGCATAGTCACCTTCAAGTTTAGTTACTTTGCCCATTAAACCGCCAGCAAAGACAACTTCGCTACCAACACCCAAGCTTTCGATTAAAGAACGGTGTTCTTTTGCACGTTTTGCTTGAGGACGCCAAATTAAGAAATAGAAGATTGCAACGAATACAACAATCATCAAAATGTTTGGTAAAAGGCCAGGGCTTTGGGCTGCTGCTGGAGCTGCATGTGCAGTAGAAATGAACAAGCTCATTTTAATTTCCTAAAGTTAAAAAATATGAGTCAGATACCTGACATAATCCTAATTCGTTTTGCAATTTACCTTGTCTTGAGGTTGAGCGCAAATCTCGCTTATTCATCGACAGGGCATGGTGGAACTTCTAATCCGCGGCGGGCATAAAAGTCCTGAACAAATTCATCAAAAGTGTCATTGTCTAATGCATCACGCATACCTTCAGTTAAACGTTGGTAATAACGTAAGTTATGAATGGTACCAAGCATAGACGCCAACATCTCTCCACACTTCTCAAGGTGGAACAGGTAAGCACGAGTAAAGTTCTTACAGGTATAGCAATCGCAGTGTGGGTCAAGTGGTCCTTGGTCATGACGATATTTACTATTACGAATACGTACCAGACCATCAGTGACAAAATAATGACCATTACGTGCATTACGTGTTGGCATTACACAGTCAAACATATCGACACCACGGCGCACCGCTTCAACGATATCTTCAGGTTTACCTACACCCATCAGGTAACGTGGTTTGTCATGCGGCATCTTGTTTGGAAGATAATCTAAAACCTTGATCATCTCTTCTTTTGGTTCACCAACTGACAAACCGCCAATTGCGTAACCGTCAAAGCCGATTTCAAGTAAGCCATTTAAAGACTCATCACGTAAGTCTTCATACATGCCGCCTTGAATAATGCCAAATAACGCATTTTTATTTTTAAGTTCATCGTGGTGATGAGTTTTACAGCGTTTTGCCCAGCGCAAAGAAAGCTGTAATGATTTTTGTGCTTCTTCATGTGTCGCAGGATAAGGCGTACATTCATCAAAAATCATGACAATGTCAGAGTTCAATACATGCTGAATTTCCATTGAAATTTCAGGCGATAAAAAGACTTTTGAACCATCAATCGGAGAACGGAAAGTAACACCTTCTTCCTTAATTTTACGCATAGCGCCAAGACTAAATACTTGGAAGCCGCCAGAGTCAGTCAAAATTGGCTTATTCCATTTAATAAAGTCGTGCAAGCCGCCGTGTTGCTTGATCACTTCAAGGCCCGGACGCAAATATAAATGGAAGGTATTACCTAAAATAATTTGTGCCTGAATATCTTCAATATCACGTGGCAGCATGCCTTTGACTGTACCGTAAGTCCCCACCGGCATAAAAACAGGGGTTTCAACAACACCATGTTCTAAAGTTAAACGACCACGACGGGCACGACCCGACTGACCTAATTTTTCAAACTTCATTTAAAAATCCTGAACAATAGCAAGCAATGCCGTAGGGCAGTGCAAGGGCGAAAAAACAGTTCGCTGCTAAAAAGAGGGCTATTTTCCTTGATTCTGCGACGTAGTTCTACTACTAAATGTAGCTGACTATAAAATCGGGCAAATTTCTGGGTGACCGATTGTTTTTTTATTTCGACTAAAAGTTCGGTTTATAGTCAAAATTGTCAGTAACCAAGTTATCTCGAAAGGGACGAATTGTTTTTTTAGATAAAGTCATCGTATTGATAATATTATTTGGGAACACTTCAATCTGATTATTAAATACTTCGACGTTGCGGTTAAAAATGCTGATTGCCGCGCCGACATTTTCGTTTTGTTCCTGAATATCATCCATCATTTTGCTATAGAGTATATCTGCTTTTAGTTCAGGATAATTTTCAACCACCACATTTAGGCTGCGGATTAGCTCTTTACTCATTTTTTCGATCTGTTGTAATTGAGCAATATCAGTATGATCGACATTCAAACTTAGAATTTGCTGACGTAAAGCAGTTACTTGTTCTAAAGTTGACTTCTCGAACTGAGTATATTGATTGAGTGTGGTTTCTAGTGCTTCAAGTGTTTTTACTTTCTGGCGTTCGAAATTTGCAACCTCAGCCCAAGCGCGTTTGGTCGCATTGAAATAACGCACAATGTTATTGCGAATGTGGATGCCCCACGCAATCAGTACGACGAAAATCCCCAAGAAAATGAATAAGCCTGTCATTTTTACTCCTCTTATTGTTATTCCCTCATTATGCTCTCTAACTTCTTATTTTTTTAATAAGTTGCCAGTTCAGCAGTACGAGAGATTTATTTAATTAAATTAAGCATGAATTGCTGAAATTTTTCATATTGCGGCATGGTCATGGTACGTAAATGTCCACGTAATGCTGGAATATCATGAATTTCACTACGTTTGCGGGTGGTTTGAAAAAGATCTTGCTCACCGAGATAACATAATATTTGCTCTTCATGATGATAAATTAAATCCCCTCTAAAATGTTGAAAAAAATCATGAAGTTTTAACGTTAGACTTGGGCTCATTTCTTTAGCTAACTGGTGCTGGTTGGTTCCGAAAATACTCAGTTCTTGGTTAATGAGAATGTCGCTACTTTGCCATTCGCTTAAGTATGGTTCAAAAAAGCGAGAACGTTGATTACTTACAGCAATACCTAAAGCTGGCATTTGAAAAATAAAAGCGCCCCATAAGTCTTTATGAATCTCTTTTACTATTTTTTTATCGCTGTTCTGGTCTTGAAGAATAGGTAAATTATTTACATAGTGGTATTTAAATAGCAGGACTTGATGATCTGTAATGCCGTCATTCCATGTTACTGAAGCAAACTCGGTAATTTCATTCGCTTCATTGCCTCGGTTAAAAAGTGGAAAGTGTTGTTTTAATTTGCTTAAGACTAAAATGGGTTGAGCTTGTATTGGAAGATAAGCTGGTAACTGCTGAAACTTTAGACCATAACGTAAAGCAGTCATACGCTGTTCTAAATAATGAATAACTTCAGTTAAAGGTTTTTGCGGTTCATAGAGCAAATAGGCGAGGAAACCAGTTAAAAATGCCCATAATAGACTCCAAATATATTGAATATGAGGATGAAAAAAATATCCAAACAATAGCGTCGTAATACTGCAAATACTTAATAAATACGATAGGGTATTCACAAAAAGAAGGTTATGATCTTCACGCCATGGATGTAATGCGTTTAAGAGTTCTTGATCTGTTTGTGACTTTTGTCCAGCATCCCAAAGTCGGGCAATATTACGAAAGACTTGTGTATTTTTTTTACGTCTTATATGAAGTGCTTGTTGTGCGGTATCAATTGGCATGAAGGTAATGAGTTGATTATCATAAATTGCTAACTCTAGATTATCTTTTAAATTGAAAGAGATAAATAGAAATACTAAGACTATTTTTATTTTAATTATAGATGCTGGGTTAAACCTCAAATTAACTAATAAGACTTAATCCAGCTTTAATCTTTAAACTTCTAATTTATCAATCAGCATTGCATCACCATAACTAAAGAAGCGATAGCGATCTTTAACGGCATGTTCGTAAGCAGCCAAAATATTTTCTCTATTTGACAATGCTGAAACTAACATGAGCAGGGTAGACTCAGGTAAATGGAAGTTAGTAATTAATCGGTCTACGATACAGAACTCATAACCCGGATAAATAAAGATTTGCGTATCACCAGTCCATGCTGCGATTTTTCCGCCATGCGCTTGAGCTGCACTTTCTAAAGCACGTGTTGCAGTTGTACCAACAGCAATCACTTTATTACCGCGTGCTTTAGTTGCCAAAATTAAATCAATGGTTTCTTGAGGAACATCACACCATTCACTGTGCATAACATGATTTGTAATGTCATCAGTGCGTACAGGCATAAAAGTACCTGCACCGACGTGAAGAGTCACAAAGGTTTTCTTAACGCCTTTTTGGTCTAACTTTGCTAACAACTCTTCGTCAAAATGCAAGCTTGCTGTTGGGGCAGCCACACTGGCAATTTTTTCTGGATTATGGAAAACCGTTTGATAGCGTTCAGTGTCAATTTCTTCTGCTTCACGATTGAAGTAAGGCGGAATAGGTAACTGACCATATTGCTCAAGTACTGGCAAAATTGGTTGTGAAAACTCAACGACAAATAAGTTTTCGTGACGGCCACGCACAATCACAGGAATATTGTCTGCACCGACAAAAAGCTCAGCCCCTGCTTTAGGTGAATTGCTCGCTTTAATATGGCAATACGCTGTGGTGTGGTTCAGCATACGCTCAACCAAAATTTCAATCGCCCCACCTGTGGCACGTTTTCCTTTCAGTCGAGCCTTCATGACTTTGGTATCGTTGAGTACCAATAAATCGCCTTCTTCGAACAGATCAATAATATCTGTGAACATATGATCGTGATATTGGCCCTTAGCATCTAAATGCAATAAACGCGAAGCACTACGTGTTTCGAGTGGGTAACGGGCAATAAGTTCATCGGGTAGTTCAAAGGAAAAGTCAGACAGTTGCATATTTGAGAAAAAACACCGCAAAAATTGCGCCTAGTATAAACTTTTTCGCTTTTTAATGGCTGTGCTTCTGGCCTAAATCATGAAAAATGTTTAAATGATCTAAAAGTGAACGATAATATTCACTTAGGGTTTGACAAGTTTTGCAAACGCGCTAATATACGCAACACAAACATACTTCCTCTCCCGAGGTGGTGAAATTGGTAGACGCGGCGGACTCAAAATCCGCTGTCAGAGATGACGTGTCGGTTCGAGTCCGACCCTCGGGACCAAGATTCAGAATCTTATGATTCTACGAAAACCCCTAAACTGACGGTTTAGGGGTTTTTTGTTGGATATAAAAAAGTTCCTAGACTTTAAGAAATTATGAGCTACTTGCTTTGGTTCCGAGGGTCGGGATCAAATCGCTTATAAATTTAGAGCTATTAAAAGTCTTTTAATTTTTCAATTTAAGAAAACTTTATTTAAATATGAAATGCATTTGATAAAAGCAAAATTTGAGTCGAAGTTAAGGTTTCATATTTATAAGATGATTTAAGTTAATTTTTATCTCTTTTTTAGCTAATTTTGACTTCTTATTTCTTATTACTTACAACTCTTTCTTCCAAAAAAATTGTTGTATTTTTCTAAAGCATACCCACTTTATGTATCTGAAAACCTTTAATTGAAACTTCACATTTCTATTTCGAAAAGAAAGTTGCTCTTTTAATGTACTGTGTTAAAGTTTGTAGTAGATCATAATGATTATAAGTACATTCTTCAAAAGAGCGGTTCCGACCAACAATGACAAAATCTGTGAGGCGGGCATGACACAGCGATTAGAACTACATCAGGTAGAGCAGTTAACAGCTTGTAAGATATCACTATTACTTGGATTAAATGCCGAGCAGAATTATATTGAGCAATTTTTCCGGTTTAGTCTTCGCCTGTTGAAGTGTCAAAAAGCTTTGCTTACTTTTAATCAGGAACCTTATTTTTGGCATCATTGCCCAGATGGCATGACTGCAATTTCCTTTAAACCTTCAAGACACCTAAAACAATGTTTTGCTAAACAACAGGTGATTCATCACAATCATCCTTCTTATCAAAATTTAATCAACTATTTAAAAGAGCTAAATATTGAATGTGGGCGTGCCTTAGCTGTCCATTTGGTGCAGCCTGACCAGACATCTATGGGATTTGCAGTTTTCTTCGATGACGATGAAAATTGTTTTGAAGATGATCAAATTCAGTTGCTTCTCGATTACTGTTCTAGTTTTATGCAACAAGTCGAGTTGAAGTTTAATTATGAAGAATTAAATGAACTCTATGAGCAGCAAGTCGCGCTGAACTCGAGTAAAACAAAGTTCTTTTCCATTATTTCGCATGACTTGCGGGCACCATTTCATGGCTTGTTAGGTTTCTCCGAAGTGTTAGCTAAAGAACGTGAAACACTGGATGAATCGAGTATTCAAAACATTGCCGATTATTTATACGACACTTCTCAATCGACCTATAACTTACTTGAAAGTTTGCTGACATGGGCAATGGCCGAAGGTGGTCGCTTTGTTTATCACCCAATTAATTTTAAGCTTAGACAAGTGAGCAATATTGTTTGTGATGTGCTGCATACTTTGGCTTTAAAGAAAAATATTGAATTGGTAAATGCGGTTTCCGAAGATTTAAAAATCTATGCCGATATCAATATGATGACTTCCGTGATCCAAAACTTGGTGTCAAATGCATTGAAATTTACCGATGTTGACGGCTCTGGAAAAGTGTTCATTGAAGCAAAGCAGGTGGGTACAAATGTCGAAATCACTGTGCGTGATACAGGGCTTGGCATGACTGAACAGCAAATGGCAAATTTATTCCATCCGCGTATTACAGCAAGCTTTAAAGGCACCGCTGGGGAAAAAGGTGCGGGTTTAGGTTTGAGCTTATGTAAGCGTTTTGTCGAGATTAATCAGGGGAAAATTAGTGTAACTTCCCAAAAAGGAGTGGGAACGACATTTAAAGTTTTATTACCCTCTGCTCAAGAAGTTCCTGAACATCATATAGAACAACAAAATACATCTGAAGCAAAATTGGTTTAATCCCTTTTCCTACTACTACTTGAACTGCTATAACTAAAAAGAGAGTCTGAGGAAAAGAGCTTTTTTATATGAATGCGGAGCAGTTACAAAAAACATTGCGTGCCAGCCAATATGCTGAACAAGTTTTAGGGTTACATCAGGCTGTTTTAGAACAAGATTATCAAATAGATCAATTTGCTGCACCGCTCTCAACAGAACAAATTTACCAACTTGTAGACACCACCCTTGACGGAATTGGCGATGAAATAACGTGGATGCGTGCGCTTCGTATACTGCGCAGTCGTTTAATGTTTCGCTGGATCTGGCAAGATGCCAATCAACTGACGGATGTCGTTACACTTACTCGTGAACTTTCAGACTTTGCCGATGCAAGTATTTGTGCCGCAAAGGCTTTTGCTCGTGTTGCATTGGTTGCTAAACATGGCGAACCATTAAGTTATTCAGGCAAAGTTCAAGATTTGATTGTGGTTGCCATGGGTAAGCTTGGGGCACAGGAATTAAATCTATCAAGTGATATCGACCTGATTTTTGCCTTTGATGAGCAAGGCGAAACCAACGGTCGTAAATGTATTGATGTACAGCAGTTCTGTATTTTGTGGGGACAAAAACTTATTTATTTACTTGAACATATCACCGCAGATGGTTTTGTGTTTCGAGTAGACATGCGTTTACGGCCTTGGGGAGATGGCTCTGCATTAGCGATTAGTCATGCAGCTTTAGAAAAATATTTAAGTCAGCATGGCCGTGAATGGGAACGTTACGCATGGATTAAGGCACGCGTTGTCACGGGGGGTAAAGAAGGGCAAGACTTATTAGAAATGACACGTCCTTTTGTATTCCGCCGTTATGTCGATTACACCGCTTTTGCTGCCATGCGCGATATGAAAGCGATGATTGAGCGCGAAGTATTACGTCGGCATATTGAAGATGACATTAAACTCGGGGCAGGCGGTATACGCGAAATTGAGTTTATTGTTCAGGTGTTCCAGCTTATTTACGGCGGTTCTAAACGTGAGCTGCAAGACCGTCAATGTTTAGTCAGTCTTGAACATATTGGTGAGGCAGGCTTGTTAGAAAAACAGGCCGTACTAGAGCTTGAAGATGCTTACCTGTTTTTGCGCCGTGTTGAACATGCGATTCAAGCCTTGAATGATCAGCAAACGCAACTATTACCAGAAGAAGCAGATTTACGACAACGCATTATAGATACTTTGGGTTTTACGAGTTGGAATGAATTTATTGATGTTCTTAACGAGAAACGCCAAAAAGTAAAAGTTCAGTTTAAGCAGCTCATTGAAGACACAAGTTCCAATGCAGCTACCGAGAACTTTGGACAGTTAGAGCAGCAGCTAGATGAAGTGTTAGATGATAATGCAAAAAATCTAATTCATGAGTTCTGGCATGGTCATGCACTTAAAAAACTTCCTTCCAATGCCGTGCAGCGTTTAAAAACGTTTTGGCCCCATTTAATTGAAGCCATTTTACAGTCTGAACAACCACAAACTGCATTATTACGTTTAATGCCACTGATTGAATCAGTCATGCGTCGTACCGTCTATTTAGTAATGCTGATTGAAAGTAAAGGGGCATTACAACGCTTAGTAAAAATGGCGACAGTGAGCCCGTGGATTTGTGAAGAGTTAACGCAATATCCGGTATTGCTGGATGAGTTCTTGTCGATGGACTTTGAATTACCAAAACGTAAGGACTTGGAAGACTCATTACGTCAGCAATTACTTCGTATCGAAATTGATCAGGTTGAAGATCAAATGCGGGTACTTCGCCTGTTTAAAAAGAGTAATGTGTTAACGGTCGCTGCAAGTGATGTGTTAGCTGAAAGTCCTCTTATGAAGGTCTCTGATGCTTTGACAGATATTGCAGAAGTCAGTGTCAATGCAACCCTTAATTTAGCTTATCAGACCGTAGCAAAACGTCATGGTTACCCAAAAGATGTCGAGGGAAAACGTTGTTCACTCGATTATAAAGCTTTTGCCGTTATTGGTTATGGCAAGGTGGGTGGTATTGAGCTGGGTTATGGTTCGGACTTAGATCTTGTCTTTATTCACTATCTAGATGAACAAGCCGACACGGATGGTACTAAGTCAATAACTGGTTTTGAGTTTGCTATGCGTGTCGCTCAAAAGTTTATGTCTTTAATGACCACTCAAACGCTTGATGGCCGTGTTTATGAAATTGATACACGTTTAAGACCTTCAGGTGAGGCTGGTTTATTGGTGACAAGCCTGAAAGCCTATGAGCATTATCAGTTGAAAAGTGCATGGCTTTGGGAGCATCAGGCATTAGTTCGTGCGCGTTCTATTGCAGGTGATGAAGCGCTTTGCCAAAAATTTGAAATATTTCGCCGCGAGATATTGACTCAATCTAGAGATGAGGCTTATGTTCGTGAGGAAGTGCTGAAAATGCGTCAGAAAATGAAAGACCACTTAGGTTCATCTTCTGAACAAAAAAAACATGGTATTTTTCATTTAAAACAGGACGCAGGTGGTATCGTAGATATCGAATTTATGGCACAGTATGCTGTACTTGCATGGAGCGGGACGAAACCCGATCTCGCCCATTATTCTGATAATGTAAGAATATTAGAAGATGCTGCTAAAGCAGACTGCTTATCCAGTGAAGATGCCACAGCATTAATTCGAGCCTATCTTAGTGAACGTGCCGAAAGCCACCGCTTAGCCCTTGCGAATCAATCCATGCAAGTAAGCGCAGCGGACTGGCGTAGTACCCGTGCGGTAGTTTGCAATTTATGGCAAAGATTAATAGACCCAACCGCCTCGGTTGAGTTGGATAGTGAATGATTTTATAACAATTTGGAGTGTTCCATGAATTTGGCTGATCGTGATGGTTTTATTTGGCAAGATGGACAATTAATTGATTGGCGTGATGCAAAGATTCACGTTTTAACCCATACTTTACACTACAGTATGGGCGTATTTGAGGGTGTTCGTGCTTATGAAACTCCTAAAGGTACTGCAATTTTCCGTCTTCAAGACCACACAAAACGTTTGTTAAATTCAGCAAAAATTTATCAAATGAAAGTGCCGTATGATCAAGCAGCGCTTGAACAAGCACAAATCGATGTTGTTCGTGAAAATAAATTAGCTTCTTGCTATTTACGTCCACTGATCTGGATCGGTTCAGAGAAACTTGGTATTGCAGCAACAAATAACACTATTCATGCCGCTGTTGCAGCATGGGCATGGGGTGCATATCTTGGTGATGAAGCAATGGCGAAAGGTATTCGCGTTAAAACTTCATCATTTACTCACCATCATCCAAACGTGACCATGTGTAAAGCAAAAGCATCTGGTAACTACACGTTGTCAATTCTTGCTCACCAAGAAGTTGCACATTCGGGTTACGATGAAGCAATGCTTATGGACCCACAAGGTTATGTATGCCAAGGTTCTGGTGAAAACGTATTCTTGATTAAAGATGGTGTTTTACACACTCCAGATATTGCGGGTGGCGCACTTGACGGTATTACACGCCAAACAGTGATGACGATTGCTAAAGATCTTGGTTATGAAGTTGTTGAGCGTCGTATTACGCGTGACGAATTCTATATTGCCGATGAAGCATTCTTCACAGGTACTGCTGCTGAAGTAACACCAATTCGTGAATACGATGACCGTCAAATCGGTGCGGGTTGCCGTGGCCCAATTACCACTGAAATCCAAAAGACTTTCTTTGATGCAGTTCAAGGTAAAAATCCAAAATATGAACACTGGTTAACTTACGTAAAATAAGTTAATCCGTTAACATGAAAAGGCGAACGTTGGTTTCGCCTTTTTATTTTTGGGTTAGGGAGCTTTTATGCATATTGTCTATGTCTCTGATGGTAAAGCAGGGCATCGCTCACAAGCTTTAGGCTTGTTTCAGGCGATGCAAAGACAGCAGGCAAATGCAACTTTTGAAGAAGTCTCTATTAATGACTTGCCTGTTATGTCCTTAATCAAAGCGCTTTTTTCTTCAAAAAAATCTCTATTTCAACAGGTGCCCGATTTTATATTTGGTGTTGGAAGTCATACGCATTTTCGTGTCTGGTTGCTCGGTAAAATTTTCAAAAAGGCTAAGACCATTATTTTAATGAAGCCAAATTTACCGACGGTTTGGTTTAATTATGCTGTGATTCCAGAGCACGACGGTATTCCTGCGAATAATCGAGTAGTTGTTACGCGTGGGGCATTAAATCCCATTCGTAATGAAAAACGCCATCAAGCTTCTAGAATTTTAATTGCATTAGGTGGTTCGTCAAAACGGCATCAATGGAACCAAGAAAAAGTATTATTAAGCGTGCAAAAGATTGTTGAGAATAATCCGGATGCTGAAATCATTCTAACGACTTCACGTCGAACCCCAGCAGAGTTTATTGATATTTTAAGACAACAAAGTTTTGCCCAGCATTTACAAATATTTCCGGTTGAGCAAACACCTCAAGGCTGGATTTTTGAAGAGATGCAAAAAGCAGAAGCTGTATGGGTAACAGAAGATAGCGTTTCTATGGTTTTTGAAGCACTTACTGCGGGTTGTCGCGTAGGGGTCATAGCAATCGATCGGTTGAAAGACGATAGAATTACGCACTCGATTGATCAAATGATAGAATCACAACTAATTTCACAGAATACTTGTGTCGTACAGTTGCCACAACCTTATGCTTTTAAAGAAGCAGACCGTGTGGCAACATATCTTTTAGCGAAATAATGAGTTTGGCATTGTGTTTTATATCCTGATTTTACTGATCTTGCTTATTGTGTTATTTAGCTATAAGTATGCGTGGTGGAAGCCAGCAGTGGATTGGAATCGACCACGTGTATTGATGTATCACATGGTACGAGATCATATTAATGGTGCCAAATTTAATAAGCTTCGGGTCAAGCCCGCTGAGTTTGAAAAGCAAGTTGCCTGGATGAAAGCGCAAGGCTTCCATTTTGTAACGATGCACGAATTGCAAGAGAACTGGGGAAAGCACCCAGCCAAAACAGTTGCCATTACCTTTGATGATGGTTATTTAGACAACTTACAAAATGCTTATCCTATTTTAGAAAAATATCAGGCCAAGGCAACCATATATGTTGTGGTTGATCGTCATGATCGTGATTGGTCGACTTATAAAAAAGCCCATCATAATAGTGGCGAATTGGCACGTGAGCCAAAACTGAGTGATGGACAAGTCCGATTTTTGGCAAAGAGTGGTTTAGTTGAAATAGGCTCACATACCATGACTCATGCCAATTTGGACAAGTTGACAGATGAAGAGTGTTTGCAGGAGTTGGGGCAATCGAAACAACAGCTTGAGCAGATGATTGACCAACTTGTGACCAGTTTTGCCTATCCTTTTGGAATTTATAGTCAGCGTGACGTTGAACTGGCCAAACAGGCAGGTTATCGTAATGCCGTGACCACCAAAGAGGGTATTGATATTGCACAGCCTGACTTTATGCAGTTACAGCGCATCAAGATCAGTGGTAAAGATTCGCTATTTGCAGTGAAATGTCGCTTGAAACTGGGTCAGCGCGGGTTATAAGAGAGAATAACAATGCATATTTGTATGGTCATGGCGGGTGACGAAGAAGGCGGTTTGGAAAAACATGTGGTTGAACTGGCAAATGGTTTGGCACAGGCGGGGCAAAAGGTGACACTCATCGCGCATGAAAAGTATGCTGAGCGAGTCAGTGGTGTTGAATTTAAAGCTTTGGATTTAAGCAAGAGCCGTAAAAACCCGATTTTGCTGTGGCAGTTGTATCAGACCATTAAAGCCACGCATGCTGATGTCCTGCATGTGCAAGCCAACAAAGCCGTATCCATGATTGCCCCCATGCTGAAATGGTTGAAAATTCCCAGTGTGGCGACACTCCATAACCTAAAACGTAATGTTCAGGCATTTGAAAAATATGATCGAATTATTGCAGTGAGTCGACGGGTCGCCAATCAGTTTAGTCAGCAAGACCGTGTGCGTGTAGTCTTAAATGGGATTCAGCCACCTGTACATCAGGCAGCACAAAAACAGCCACATCAACCTTTACAAGCGATTGCGGTTGCACGTCTCGTGCCTGCCAAAGGTTTTGATTTACTGGTTCAAGCATGGCAAGGCATTGATGCCAAGCTCTGGATTGTGGGAGATGGGCCAGATCGCGATTTACTACAAGAAAAAATTCAGCAGTATGCTTTAACAGATCGTATTGAATTGCTTGGGCATCGCAATGATATTACGATGTTGATGCAACAAGCAGACTTTCTGGTGATTTCATCACGTAATGAAGGTGGGCCTTATACCTTGGCAGAAGCCTTGTTGGTACATTGTCCTGTCATTTCAACTGATGTGGGCATGGTGGCAGAAGTCTTACCTGCTGAGCTGATTTGCCCTGCAAATGATGTCACTGCTTTACATGATTTAATTCAACAGCATGTGCAGCATTTTGAGCAGCTCACTGAGCGTTCAGAACCGATTTATCAATCTGCCCAGCAACAGCTAACGCTAGAAGCTGTGCTACACAATACCCTACAGGTTTATCAGGAACTGAGTCATGCATAACCAACCGAAAAGTAAAAAAACAGTATGGGTGGTCAGCGATGGTGTGCCAGGGCATTTTAATCAGTCTAAAGGGGTGTTGTTTGCACTTGAGCGTGATTTTGAGCTAGACGTGCACTGGATTGAACTGACACTCAAACATAAGTTTTATCGTCGTCCTTTGACTTGGCTATTAAATTGTAAAATCCCTAAAGCAGAAAAAATTCATCAGTTTTATCAGGGAGATGTTTTGCCAAATGCACGCCCAGATATTGTGGTTGGTGCAGGTGGAAATAGTGCCTATGCGATTGTGTGGTTATCTAAAGCACTTGGTGCAAAAAATATTTTCTGTGGTTCATTGCGTCAACTGAAAGCTGAATTGTTTGATGCAATATTGGTGCTCGAACCAGATTTGCCAAAACCATTTATTAGCTTGCCTGTGTCGCCGATGCCTTTAAGTCAGGCAACCTTGCAACAGCATGGCAAGCAATGGCACTCCGAGCATCCACATGTCGAGCAGCAAGTATGGACCATGCTGATCGGTGGAGATGGCGCGGGAGCACAGTATCAGGAGCAGGATTGGATTCAACTGGCAAAACAGATGAACCTGCTGGCACGTCAGCATCGGATTAAATGGTTGCTCAGCACTTCACGCCGTACAGGGAAACAGGCTGAAAAAATTCTGCAGCAGTACTTAAATTTTGAATGTATTGTAGATGTAGTGTGGTGGGCAGAACAGCCACGTGCAGTTTTGCATCAGTTTTTGGCAGTTTCGACACGCACATTTTGTAGTGCAGATTCTATGTCTATGCTCATGGAAAGTGTTTCTGCCATGCGTCCTGTAGTTGCTTATTTGCCTGAGCATTGGCAACCCGATGAACAATTCGGAAATGTATTGAAACGCTTGGAAGCGGATCATCTTATCCATATTTCGCCTATAGCTCAGTTAAGTCAGATTAAAGATAGCGAAGATAAGATGAAATCATTAAAATATGAACCGAGTGAACAATTGGCAAAACTGCTAAAAGAAAGGTTATTCCCTTGAAAAAACTAAAAATCATAAATGCCGTTTATGGTGATGCAACGGGTGGTCGTTGGCAGGCAATGCTTGATATTGCAAATACCTTAAAAAGTTTTGGACATGAAGTGGTTTTGCTGCGTGGTACTGAAAATCAGCATCTCAAAAGTGGTGAATGGCCAATCACAGTGATTCCGAATAAAGGTTTTTATAGTGTCACTGCGGCATTAAAAATTCGTAAGTTCATCGAGCAGCAAAAACCAGATGTGATTATTGCCCATAGTGGTAAGGCTGTGTGGTTATTTAAAAATGCTATGCTGGGAATGTCGAAAAAAATTCCAGTGATTGCAGTCAACCACAGCCATAACGTCAAACGTACCTTACGTGCAGATGCATTTATTCATATTACGCCGTATGTACAAGAGTTGGTGCAAAAGCGCCAAACGCCTGAAGAGCGCGCTACAAAACCACAGCAAGTGATTTCAAATTTAACATATCTACCAAAGGTTACTGCTGAGCCATGTTTAATTAAACAGCCACCAAACATTGTGATGTTAACGCGTATGGTACCCAATAAAGGTGTTCATGTGCTGATTGATGCTTTAGCAATTCTTAATAATAAAGGCTTGCCATTTCATGCAGTTTTGGCAGGACAAGGTGAAATGTTAGAACAGTGTAAGGCACAAGCACAAAGATTGGGTTTGGCTGATAAGGTTGAATTCCCAGGGTGGATTGGAGGCGAAGATAAAATTGCATTATTGCAAAATGCTGATATCGTGGCGCTGCCATCAATTACTGAGATTCAGGGGATTGGTATTTTAGATGCCTTTGCATGGGGTAAAACCCTGATCACTACGGATGACATCGGGATTCGTCAAACAGCAAAGCATGGAATTAATGCTTGGTGTGCCAAAGCTGATGATGCACAAAGTCTTGCTAATGGTATTGAATACTTGATTCAACATCCAGATGAAGCTTTAAAGTTCGCTCAGCAAGGCAAAAAAGAGGCATTAGAAAAATACTGTTTTGAGCAGATTGCGAAAAAGCATAATGCATTTGTGAATGAGGTTTATGAATTTTATATGAAGTAAAATTCATAAAGGTTTTATAAAATTTTAAATGAATGAAAATATGAAATTTTCATTCATTTTTATATTGATTATTTTTTAATGTAATTTGCTAATTTATTTGAGATATTAATGGAGTATTTGTCAACTAGCTTGTAAAATAAGATAGAGAAAACAATAGATGTAAAAATTGTGATTAAACTGGAGATTATTGCTGAAAAGAAGAAAGATTCTCCGAGATTTTTTATAAAAAAATTAAATACTGGTATACCGATAATGTATAAAATAACAAGATGATTTAAATATATTGAAAATGATAGCTTTCCTAAATTTATTAAGACTTTTTTGCTAAGTATTTGAGATAAATAATGAGATTTTAAAATGGCGTATGTTATAAATAAACTTCCAGTAAATATAGTGTAATCATAACTTTTTTTACTATGGTTTGAGGCTTCATAAATAATTTGATAACTTGCGCTTGTTTTATGGAAGCCTATAAAATATAAACCAAGAATTAGCAAGAATAAAGATAAATATTTGTTAATATTTTGCATGTGATATATAGCCATCCCAAGAATGAAACTTAATATTCCTAAAAGAAAAATTTTTGAAATGCTAAGAGAAATTATTAAAAATAGGAAAGTAAAAAAATAAAAATGTTTAATTTTTTGAATGTTTTTTAAATAAATTAGATAAAATATAATTAAAGAGCCAATTAATTCATTTTTCATCGTCCAAAGCACCGTATTGTATTTAGACTCTGCAAATATAAATGGAGTAATTAAACTTGAGTAGATGCTATTTAAAAAACTAATATTTTGCGGTATAAGTTGGCTAAACCAATTTGTAGTTTTAGATAAATCAATAGAAATATGAAAAATTAAATAAGAAATAATACATGAACATAATGCAGGTATAGCAAGCCGAGGATAGCGCTTTATTATTGATGTTTTTAGTTTGATTTTTGGATTTTTTGCATTTAAGTTTGCTGCTGTTAAAACATATCCACTTAATATAAAGAAAATATAAACAGCACCAGTGCCAGAAATAAAGAATAAAAAAGGTGAATTATGCATTGATGCTAAAAAATCACTTGAAGGAAAGTTTTCTTGTGAAAAATAGTTGTGAAGTTGAGGGAAGAAAGTTAATGAAAGGTGTGATAGAACTACTATTATACATGCTATACCACGCAAACCTTCCGCTGCTAAATTTTTATTTATCATATTAATTTCCCAAATTATGAAATTTTAACAATATACATCATTTAAATTTTTTAGTATATAATATAGAAATTCTCTGAATTTTATATGCTTCTATGGTGTTGATATGAATAAAAAAATAACAGTTGTTACAGCTTTTTTTGATATTGGGAGAGAGAATTGGACAGTAGAAAAAGGGTTTCCTGACTATTTATTTAGAACTCCAGATAGTTATATAAATTATTTTAAGTATTTAGCTTTATTAAACAATGAAATGATTATTTTTACTTCTGAAAAGTTCAAAGAGAAAATTTTAGAAATTAGAGAAAATAAACCAACTCATGTTGTTGTGGTTAATTATCCTGAAGATTTTTTAAAATATAGAAATAGAATTGAGGAAATTCAAAATAGTAATGAATTTAAAAGCAGGGTATCTCCGAAGCAAATTATTAATCCTGAATATTGGTCTCCAGATTATACTTTGTTGACTAATTTGAAATCTTATTTTGTTAAAAGGGCAATTGAATCTAATTTGATAACAAATAATTTGGTTGCTTGGATTGACTTTGGTTATTGTAGAGATATACAGACATTGAATGGTGTTCAAGAATGGAAGTATGACTTTGATGAGGAAAAAGTACATTTTTTTACGCTGAAAAAAATACCGAAATTAACTAAAGAGAGAGTATTAAAAGCAATATTTGAAAATGAGGTTTTTATTATAGGCGGTGTTGCAATAGCTTCTAAAGAAAAGTGGTTAGAATTGCAAAAAATAATTTATTCTTGTCAGTTAGAGCTTCTAAATGAAAATATTGTTGATGATGATCAAGGTATATATTTGATGGCTCTTTTAAAGAGCAGAAATTTGATCCAAGAACATCGTTTAGGAAAAAATCAATGGCGTACTTTATTTTTAAGATATGATGAAACTTCTAAATTGAATGTTATTCAAAAAATCAGAAAATATTTAGGAAAATTTTAATATAAGCAAAATAAGTTATCATTTTTATTTAAAAAATTATATTTGCCTTTTTAGAGTATTTTACTAAAAAGGCAAGTGGTTTTTATTTCTTCATTTTTTTATTAAGATAAATCAAGTACCATTTAATACTATCTAAATATTTACTTTGCCTCCAAAGAATTTTGGCATATTTTTTTGCCTCTTTAGAGTTTTTTGGTGCATCTAAAGGTTGATCTTTCCATGGTGACTGGTAGTAGTATTCTAAATATTTTGCACTATGTGAGGCAGCGACACTCCAAGGCTTTGGAGAACTGACAAAATGTATCAGTACAGGGTGTATTTTTTCTTGAGTAAAAAAGTTAAATTTTTCATCAATAAAGTTTACTTTATTTTCTAACAAGATATTCAGCACATCTTGGTCAGGAAATTTATAGTCACGTTTAGAAATAAGTTGGTTAAATTTTTCAAAAACCTGAAAATCATTCCATGCTTTGACATTGATAAATAAAACACCTGAGTTGAAGTATTTGTTGTTAGAGTTTAAACCAATACTTTTGATGTAATCAGGTTTCATACATTTATCTTGTACCGCAGCTAAAACATAATTATTTATATTTATGGAAAGCATGCCTTTTATACTGTCAACACATAAAATATCAGCATCAAGATACCAAAAATTTTCTAGTTTATCTTTTAAAATACTTGCAATTGATAGACGATAATAGATAGCAGTTGTAAAATGACCATTAACTTGCAAATTGTCATAAAATTGAGTGTTTAATATATAAACATGAATTCTAATATTATTATTTTTTTCTAATATATCTTGATACCCTTTAGGGTCAAAAAAAGTTGTGAAAATATGAAAATCAATATTAATATCAGGGTTGTTTTTTGTAATTGAATAAAGTGTGATTCCACAAGGCTTTAAATAATTTTTATCAATTGCAAATGCAATATTTATGTTTGGAACAAAGTTATCCTGCGCATTTGATAATGTATATGTTTTGCTGACAAAATCATTAAATTTGTTCATGAGACATTCATTACTCTATATCTTAATCTGGTTTGAAAATTTTTAAATCTGCCATTATTTATAGCAGATCCAATGACTTTGAGAATCAGTTGATCATTCTGTTACCTTGCTGATAAATTTCTTTTTGCCAAGGAGAATTTAATGGCTGCTGATCAATCAAATTTAACCATTGTTGCAGAATATACTTGGCTTCAAAAATTGAATGTGCAAGTGCATAACCACGCTGTGCAATTTCAACAGCCTTTTCAGGATGTTGTTGATAGTATTTTAATTTCTCAAGTAAATCAGACGTATCTTGAAAATATACGACGCTATCTTCAGGAAATAATTCTGCCAGACCTGGTGTTTGGGCGGTAAAGACTAGACACCCCATTCCTGTAAGCTGAGCGAGACGGTCACTACTGTACATATAAATATCATTATATTTTGAGTAGTTAATGCCCATTAAACTGTTGCGGACAGCCACTTGATATTCATGCCCAAATAAAGATGGTTGTCCTAAACATGCACCGAGCTTAAATCTGAACTCAGGAAGCTGCTCCGTTAAATGGTTAATAAATTGCTCACGTTCAGGATATTTGCTATTTGAACCGCAGAAAATACAGTCATAGTCAAATTTGAGCCAGTCTTCACGCGCGTATTCAATCGAATGTAAACTCAGGTTTGGCGTAAATGCAAACACAGGATGATCACAAACTTCAGATAGATTCTGTAAATGCTGGCCTGCCGTTGTAACAAAGACATGATCGACTTCACTGTGCATTTCTTTGAAATGGTCAAGGCGGTGAGGTTCATTGATTGGATCAACAAACCACATGGCAACTCTGGCTTGGTTAATCGCTTTAAGTTGCTTGAGTAATTCTTTTGGTAAATGGATATGCCCAATTAAAATCAGGTCAAAGTCAACATTTTGACAAAGTTCAATCAGTTGTTGATGTGTTTTTTTATGAGAAAGGGATGTAGTATTGAAGATGTTACTTTTTCTGACCATGTATTTATAGTCAAAAGCATGCACATAGTGTCCAAGCTCAATTAAACCATGTTGAATTTTGGCATCGGTGTTGTAAAACATTAAGCCATTATTGTCAGTTTTGAAATTTGCAATATGCAAGATTTTTAAAGATGAATGGCGCAATTTTACTGTTCCATAATAAGAAGATGAACAAGAATCGAGGTTTTACTGATTATCCGCATTACCTTTGAGCACCATATAAATTAGGGCAACAAAGATAAGTAATGCACCGACTAAACTACTTACACAGAAATAAAGAATACGTTGGTTCGTTGTGAGGTTAAATAATTCATTCGCAAGGATGTAGCGCATGAAAAACCATTGTGCGAGGGAGAATACAATCACGACTAAAGCATGTCGACGTACATCTGGGCGCATAGCCATAAAGCTGACCTCTTAATTGAAAGCAACTTATTATGCCACTGACGTGCCTTTTCGCAAAGTATAGCATATAAAAACCGAATGTTTGTTTGATATTGTCTAATAAAAAACCCTGCAATTGCAGGGTGTTTTATTAAAGAGCAATTAAGCTTCTTTCTTTTGTTGTTCACGTAAGCGGATGCCCAAGTCACGAAGCTGGTTTGCTTCAACAGGAGCCGGTGCTTGAGTAAGTGGACATTCAGCAGTTTTCGTTTTAGGGAACGCAATAACATCACGAATTGAAGTCGCGCCAGTCATAAGCATTACTAAACGGTCAAGACCAAATGCCAAACCACCGTGAGGAGGTGCACCGTAACGAAGCGCATTGAGTAAGAAGCTGAATTTTTCTTCTGCTTCTTCATCGGAAATACCAAGCGCTTCAAAAATCGCTTTTTGCATTTCTAATGTGTAAATACGAAGTGAACCACCACCAACTTCAGTACCGTTCAATACCATGTCGTAAGCAACAGAAAGTGCTTCGCCTGGATTGCTCTTCACGTCTTCTACACTAGATTTAGGTAATGTGAATGGATGGTGAACAGAAGTCCATTTGCCATCGTCAGTTTCTTCAAACATTGGGAAGTCAACAACCCAAAGTGGAGCCCACTCACAAGTCGCAAGGTTCAAGTCATGACCGATTTTGACACGAAGCGCACCCATTGCATCATTTACAATTTTAGCTTTGTCCGCACCAAAGAATACGATATCACCATTTTCAGCGCCAACACGTTCAAGCAATTGCATTACGATTGGTTCGATGAATTTAACGATAGGAGATTGAAGACCTTCAATTCCTTTTTCGATTTCATTGACTTTAATGTACGCTAAGCCTTTCGCACCGTAGATACCGACAAATTTAGTGTATTCGTCAATCTGACTACGTGTTAATGAACCTGCGCCCGGTACACGAAGTGCTGCAATACGGCCTTTAGGGTCTTTAGCTGGACCTGCAAATACTTTGAACTCAACTTCTTGCATTAAGTCTGCAACATCAACGAGTTTTAACGGAATACGCAAGTCTGGTTTGTCAGATGCATAATCACGCATTGCTTCGCTATATGGCATACGGCGGAATTTTTCAAATTTTACGCCAAGCAAGTCGTTAAATAATTTAACAGTCATGCCTTCCATCAAATCCATAATGTCATCGTCGTTTAAGAACGATGTTTCAATGTCGATTTGAGTAAATTCAGGCTGACGGTCAGCACGTAAGTCTTCATCACGGAAACATTTCGCGATTTGGTAGTAGCGATCAATACCACCAACCATCAACAATTGTTTGAACAATTGTGGTGATTGTGGAAGTGCATAGAAGCTACCATTTTGTACACGGCTTGGTACTAAATAGTCACGCGCACCTTCAGGGGTTGCACGAGTTAAAATCGGAGTTTCAACGTCTAAGAAACCATGATCGTCTAAATAGTTACGAATCAAGTTAGTTACTTTAGAACGGAAGCGTAAACGCTCTAACATTTCTGGACGACGGATGTCCAAGAAACGATATTTTAAACGGTGTTCTTCTGACACGTTAATAGTGTCATCATTTAATGGGAATGGTGGAGTTTCAGATGCAGCAAGAACTTCGATTTCTTTGCCTAAAACTTCGATTTGACCACTCACCATATTTGGGTTTTCAGTACCTTCATAACGGCGACGAACACGACCTGTAATTTTTAATACATATTCAGAACGTGCTTTATCTGCAGTTGCAAATGCTTCTGGAGTATCTGGGTCAATAACCACTTGAACGAGACCATCACGGTCACGCATATCAAGGAAAATAACACCGCCATGGTCACGGCGACGATGTACCCAACCGCATAATGTAACGGTCTGGTCGATTTGGGCTTCAGTTAAAGAGCCACAGTAATGAGTTCGCATCATGATGAAGATTATCCAAACTATATTGGCTGAAAAGACGGATGCGTAAACCGCGCACCGTCAAAAAAATAAGTTTTCGATTATGCCCTGTTGAATGGCATGCCACAAGAACTAGATCAAAAAACAGCTATAATTTAGCTAAAAATGAGCAATTTGGCAGCAAGTTTAGCTATTTAGCCCATTCTTTGTTGTCGATCTAAAAATAAGAATAATAGACATCCTAAACTAAACGTACTTAACCATCCTTGCATAAACTCATTAATAGAGCGGCCAGTAAAATAATAGGTATCAGAATGCCAAACCTCATGGGGAATATAACGGGCATAGTCCCAAAATGAAAATAAGCCTAAAAGTGTAGATAAAGCAAATAAACACCAAGCAAAAATTTTAATTTTATAATTTACTTTCCAATGCTGTTTATGGCGCTGATAGTAATGAATACTCATCCAGCCTAAAAAAGGTAATGCCAGAGCAGAAGAACCGAGTTGAAGAAGGCGATGTAATGGATAAGGGTGGCCAAACAAGTGAACAGTTTGCGATAAAAAGTCTTGAAATATAAAAGTTCTAAAGTCTGAGTGGGTAAGCCCATCCCAAATGAGATGTGTTGCTATACCAATGAGTAGAGCAATTATGATTCCAATAAAAAAGCTAAAAAAATGTCTAAAAGAATCTAGTTTTAAATCGTGTTGGATACCAAAAAAACGGTAAACCACAGGTCGGTAAAGTAAATATCAAATGGCAGAGAATAATAACCCTAGTGCAAGATTAGGGTAGAAAAGCCCCTTCCATTGATGAGTCAGCATACCTGATTGCATTGTAAATAAGCGGTAAAGATCGGGCGTCATACTGCCAATTGCTAAGGCGGCAATGGGTAACGTATTTCGGCTCAATTTAGCAAGTGGAGGGGCGATAACTGCATGGGAGATTGTAAAAGGCATTAGAAAAGAAAGCTTCTCACATCATCAAAAAGTTGAGTCTATCGAAACATGTCATTAGCGAATGTTTTTTATTGCAAAACAACTGAAATGTTATAATATAACAAAACAAAAGGCGTACGATTAGAGACTCACCTCATGTTGTTCTATAAAAATATTTTGACCTTATCCATTTTGGCTGCCATATCTATACCTGTATTTGCAGCAGAAAATGAAAATGTTGAGAAGTTAGAAACTATCCGCATCAAGGCGCACCCCCTTGAGCAAACTTCAAAAGATTTTGCAGTCGCTGATACTGTAGTTGACCAAAAGCATTTGACTGAAGGGGCCGCCACTATTGGGGATGCGCTCAATAGTGAGGTGGGGATTTATGCGAATCAGTTTGGGGCTGGTTCAAGTCGTCCGGTGATTCGTGGCCAAGATGGACCACGTGTTAAAGTTCTTCAAAATTCATCTGAAAATGTGGATGTCTCAACTTTGTCTCCTGATCATGCTGTAACAGTAGATCCAGTTCTCGCAAAACAAGTTGAAGTGATTCGTGGTCCCTCTACTTTATTGTTTGGTGCGGGAACTGTTGGTGGTTTAGTCAACGTTATTGATAACAAGATCCCTACACAAATGCCTGAAAATGGTTATGAAGGACAAGTTGGCTTACGTTACAACACTGGAAGTGATGAAAAGCTGGCGAGTGCTGGGGTAACTGTAGGGTTGGGAAGCCAAGTTGCATTACGTGTTGAGGGGTTAACACGTGATGCGAATAACTATATTGCACCAAACTATATTCATGAAGGTGAAAAAGAGCGCCGTGTAGACAATACCTTTGCACAAGGTGATTCAGTGAATGTGGGGTTGTCTTGGATTTATGATCGAGGTTATACGGGTATTTCGTATAGTAACCGTCGAGACCAGTATGGTTTACCGGGGCATAGCCATGAATATGAGACCTGTCATATTCATGATCTAAGTTTACATTGTGGAGACCATGACCATGAAGGGCATAGTGATGAAGAAGCTCATGACCACGAGCATGAACATGGCGGTCCATGGATTGACTTAAAGTCTGAGCGTTATGATTTTAAAACCGAGTTAAATGATCCATTTGCAGGCTTCCAAAAGTTACGTGCCCAAGCGAGCTATACAGATTATCAGCATGATGAAATTGAAGAAGGGACAATCGCGACTCGATTCCAAAACAAAGGTTATGATGGGCGTATTGAGTTAGTCCATAACCCTATTGCTGATTGGGAAGGGGTAATTGGTACCCAGTTAGGCCAACAAAAACTAAATTTAACTGGTGAAGAAGCATTTATGGCACCGACCACTACCAAAAAGTGGAGTGTTTTTGCTTTAGAACATAAACAATGGAAAGATGTTCATTTTGAACTTTCTGCTCGTGCAGATCAGCAAGAAATCGATGTAGATGATAACTCTAAACAAGATTTTGACGGTTCTGCTTTTTCCTATGCAGGTGCTGCCAACTGGGAGTTTGCGCCAAATTATAAGCTTTCATTTGTAGCATCACACCAAGAGCGTCTGCCTCTTGCTCAAGAGTTATATGCAAATGGTGCCCATTTTGCGACCAATACTTATGAGTTAGGAAATGATCAACTCAGTAAGGAAAAATCAAATAATGTTGAGTTAGGTCTGCATTTTGATAATGACAAACTTGATTATCATCTTCATGTTTACCATAACTGGTTTGATGACTACATCTATGCGCAAACCCTTGACCGTTATAAAGACTTCCGTTTAGTTCAATACACTCAAGATAAAGCACGTTTCTATGGTGCTGAGGGTGAAATTGGTTATCAAATTACACCAATGTACAAGATCAGTGCTTTTGGCGATTACGTGCGCGGTAAGATTGATGCCGAGGGCAATGCTCCCCGTATTCCGGCTGGGCGTTTAGGTACTAAAGTTGATGCAGATTTTGGTGATGGTTTTAGTGGTTCTGCTGAGTACTATCATGTCTTTAATCAAGATAAGATTGCGGCTTATGAAACCGAAACAGAAGGCTACAACATGCTCAATTTAGGGGTAGCATACTCTGGACAATATGGTGCAAAAACAGATTACCGTGTTTATATGAAAGCGAATAACTTGTTAGATGACACGGTTTATCAACATGCGTCTTTCTTATCAAATATCCCGCAAGTTGGACGTAACTTTACCGTCGGTGTAGATTTTAGTTTCTAAGGCTTCAACACGAAACTAAACTTGAAAAATCAAGCCAAAAGACCTAATTTGAAACTATCAAGTTAGGTCTTTTTTATGCGTATTTTTCAGCGAATTCATCAAAAGTTAAATTGGTCAGGACGTCGTTATATGGCGGTCATACTTTGCGTTGTTGCTATTGCATATCTTGCATCGGCAATTTATCACACAGTGAAACCATTGCCGCAAGGAATTAACTTTAGTGGCAAGCTCAGACATGCCGATGTTAAATTTTTAGCCGATAAAACGTATATTGATGCGAATGGGCAACAACAGGTTGATCAGCACATCTTTGATGAAATCTTGAAAATGATTGATGAGGCAAAAACCACAATTGTGGTGGATATGTTCTTATTTAATTCAGAAGTAGGCGATTCAAAACTAAAGCAACGACCATTGATGCAAGAGCTCACTGATGCATTAGTGAGTAAAAAAAGACAAAACCCTCAAATTCAGGTTGTTATGATTACCGACCCGATTAATTCGGTATATGGTGGACTAAGCCCTGAACACTACCGTCAATTACGCCAAGCTGGTGTTGATGTCATCGAAACGAATCTGGCACCTTTACGTGCTTCTAACCCATTCTGGTCAGGGTTTTGGTACATCTGTTGCCAAAATATTGGCAATAATCCAGAGAAAGGCTGGTTACCCAACCCATTTGGCGATGAAAAAATTACGCTACGTAGTTATTTGAACTTATTTAACTTTAAAGCAAACCATCGTAAAACTGTTGTCGTTGATACCGATGCGGGTTGGAAGTCATTGGTGACCTCAGCAAACCCGCATGATGGTAGTTCGCGCCATTCTAATGTGGCATTGATGGTAAATGGAGCCACAGCTACTGATGTACTCCAAACCGAAGCTGCAGTTGCGCAAATGTCAGGAAGTAGTTCACCATCACTTATTTTAGGCGATTTTGAAAAAGACGTTAGCAAGCCTCAAGTTCAAGTGCTAACTGAAGGGGCAATCTATGAAGCTGTATTAAAATTAATTAATATGGCTAAACCTAAAGAACATCTTGATTTAAGTATGTTCTATTTGTCTGAACGTAAGATTATTAAAGCTCTAAAAAGTGCCCAAGAACGTGGCGTTATTGTTCGTGTTTTACTCGATCCAAATAAAGATGCGTTTGGTAGACAAAAGAATGGTATTCCAAACCGTCAGGTGGCTTCAGAGTTACATGCTGCTGGCATTCCAATTCGTTGGTGTGATACTCATGGCGAACAGAACCATAGCAAAATGATCTTAAAATATAATGCTCAACAAGCTGAGTTGATTGTAGGATCTGCCAATTTTACGGCCCGTAATTTAAAAAATTATAACCTTGAAACGGATATGTTGGTTATTGGTAAAGTTCAAGATCAAGTCTTTAAAGACGCTCAGAATTACTTCAATACCTCTTGGTCAAACCTACAAGGTAGACAGATGAGCGTGGACTATGCGAAGTATGCCGATGAGTCTAAAGTGAAGTATTGGATTTATCGTTTTATGGAATGGTCAGGTTTATCGACTTTTTAATTACTATCTTGAAGTTTTCCAAAAAAATGGCTTGTGCCTAGAGTCATCCACAACCTGAGCGAGGGAAAGCAAACATCGTTTGCTTCGAGCGAAAGACAAACAAAGTGCGTAGTTCAAACACAAGCATAGCTTTCGCCTTGCGGTACGGCAAAGGTTATTAATCTTTGCTATCCGTACCTCAGGTTTTGTGGATGACAAATGCTTTTGGTTACTTTGGGCGAAACCAAAGTAACGAATTAGCTACTACAAATAGAAATTAAAGTGGTAAGACCCCGTCGTGCTAATTAAAAATAGAAAATAAAACTTTGAATATTTTAAGGCGCTGGCGGAATCAACTGATCCAACGCTTTATCATCTAACTTTTCTATTTCACTCAAATCCGTCTTAATTTTCCACTGCGACTCATCATCTACAGGATTCGGCAAACGCGCTTCAAGCCAATCACAAACCACATCTGGAGAAAACTCAGGGTGATTACACTGAATAACCCATGATAAAAAATCTTTTGCTTCACCATTCATGTAAGGTGGTGGAGATACAGGAAAGAATAAAGTAGGTAAACGCTCATTCGTCGACAGGTAATTTAAAACATGCCCGAGTTCTTGAACGGTTTGCCATGCGAGAGGGTGTTCTACATCAATACTGAACTTAAACCACCAAGCGTGTTCGCCATCTGCTCCATGAGCCATGATACGGGCTTCTTGTACACTTGGAACTTTGCAGAAAAATTGATGAAGACGTTCAAAACTGATTTCAGACACAGCAATTGACCTAGCTTGAAAAATGCTAATGGTAGCACAGATACAGATTCTTCATATTTTCTTTATAGTCATTACAAACAATATCAATCAAAGCCATTTTATTCATGGTTTCTCCTTGACTCTCTCTTAATCTAGCTTCAGATCAAGATAAAAAGGAATACTCCATGAAAAAGCCTATTGTTCTCGTACTTTCAACATTAATGTTGGGTATGTCGGCAACTGCGATGGCCGATTCAAATCATCGTTGGGATAACTATCACGGTAAAGAACATAATCGCTATGAACAGCGTCATGATTATCGTTATGACCACCGCAATGATCATAGAGCTCCTTGGTCACACTCTGAGCGTGGCAACCATTATGGCCGATATGTAGCCTTTAAGCGTGGTGATCGTATTCCTGTGGAATACCGTAATAGCCGTTATTATGTCTCAGACTGGCGTGCACATCGCTTATATGCACCACCACGTGGATACCACTGGGTGAAGACTCCTAACCAATACTTATTGGTTGACTCGAAACATCACATTTATCGAGTTCGTTAAACGTAAAATAAAAAATGGCCCGCTTAGGGCCATTTTTTTATGCCAACTCGTCATCTTGCGGTTGGGGTGTTTTTAAAGAAGTAGGTGTTTTTGAATGTTTTTCTTTCATAACAGATGGGTAGTGCCAAGAAGCAAAACGGACAACTAAAATAGAGAGAGCTAAAATAAGAATTGAGCCAGTAATAATGACTTGATCAAGGTCGGCTTTATGGTCATGTTGGATATCAGAAATAAGTAAACGTGTTAGGGCTGTAATGGCGACATAAATAAGAAAACGTACAGGCATATGATTGGTTTTAAAGTAAATTCCAACCATTGCCCCAAGTTCTAGGTAAATAAATAACAATAAGATGTCATCGATTGATGCATATTTTTTGACGGTCAGAATTTCAAAAACGGTATGAGCAGCAGACCAAGCAATCATACAGCCTATAATAAATAAGGCTAAATAATGAAAAGCCTCAACAGCATAATGTCCAAACCGATCAAGGGTTCTTTCAAACTTTTTGGGATCAGGCATAGTAAAATCTTTTTTGATATGAGAATGTTTAGAAATTAAACAAATTTTGTGCCAATGGAAATAGTAAATTCAAAATAAAAAACGCCTGATTTTTCAGGCGCTTTTATAAAAAATTTAATTATGCTTGGTTTGTAAAGTAATCTTCACTAAAGCCCATAATTAAGTCTGAACCAGCTTTGATTTTAGCAATACGTGCATCAATATCCGGCAAGATACGTTCAACAAAGTATTGAGCCAATGCAAGTTTGTTTTGGTAGAAATCACCAGACTTATCTTTAGCAGCGGCAGCAATTTTTGCAAACATATAAGAGAAGCTGAGTAGACCCACTGCATGTAAGTAATCAACAGCAGCAGAGTTCGGGAACTCTACGTTCTCTGCAGCTTGCTCAATAATAAACTGAGTGATTGCTTCGATTTCAGTTGCAGCATCTAAAGTTGCATCTTTAATGAAGTTCAAATCAGTGTCTAGGTCATTTGCAAAGTCACGAATTTCAGTGATGTATTCAGCAATGAATGCACCGCCACATTTAATGGTCTTACGGCCAATTAAATCTTGAGATTGAACGCCGTTAGTTCCTTCGTAGATTTGAGCAATACGAAGATCACGGATACATTGCTCCATACCCCATTCACGAATATAACCGTGACCACCAAATACCATTTGAGCATCTAATGTCGCTTGGAAGGCTGTATCTGTGAGGTAAGCTTTTGCAATTGGGGTTAAAAGCGCAACACGATCATTGGCTTTTTTCACGGCTTCTGCATCAGTTGAGAATTTAGTGATATCGAGCTGCTGACCTACATAAACTGCAAAGGCACGGGAAGCTTCGTTGTTTGCACGTACATTTAACAACATACGACGTACATCGCCGTGGACTAAAATGCTATCAGCGGGTTTGCTTGGTGACTGAACACCAGCTGCACTACGACCTTGTAAACGGTCAGTCGCGTATTGAGCAGCATTTTGATAAGCAAATTCAGAAGCACCTAAACCTTGAATACCCATTGATAAACGTTCGTAGTTCATCATAACGAACATGGCAGCAAGGCCTTCGTTTTCTTTACCAACGAGGTAACCTTTCGCACCGTCAAAGTTCATCACACAAGTTGCAGATGCTTTAATACCCATCTTATGTTCAATAGAGCCTGGACCAACATGGTTACGGTCACCTAAAGAACCGTCTTCATTTACAAGGTATTTCGGTACAATAAATAGCGAGATACCACGTGAACCAGCAGGAGCATCTGGAGTTTTAGCAAGTACCAAGTGAATGATGTTTTCTGCTAAATCGTTGTCACCGCCAGTGATGAAGATTTTAGTACCTGTAATGTTATATGTACCATCTTCATTGCGCTCGGCTTTAGTTTTGATAATACCTAAGTCAGTACCGGCATGTGGTTCAGTCAAACACATGGTACCTGACCATTCACCTGAATAAATCTTAGGTAAATACGTTTCTTTTTGCTCTTGAGATGCGTAGCTGCTTAAAGCCATACCTGCACCCACTGAAAGAAGCGGGTAAAGCATGAAAGATGGGTTAGTCGCGAATAACATTTCATCCGCAAGAACGGTAAGCATTTTTGGCATGCCTTGACCGCCCCATTCTTCATCTGCACCTAAGCCAATCCAACCACCTTCTGCATATTGACGAAATGCATCTTTAAAGCCAGCAGGAGTAAAGACTTCGCCGTTTTCGTAGCGAGCGCCTTCTTCATCACCAGTACGGTTTAATGGATGAGTCACGTTCTGAGCAAATTTAGCCATTTCTTCTAAAATTGCTTCAGCTGTTGCAGCATCTACATGAGCGAGTTTCTCATTAGCCTGCCAAAATTGTTCTGCTTTAAATACATCATTTAAGATGAATTTCATATCAGCTAAAGGAGCATTGTAAATTGGCATAATCGTTCACCTTTTTTGTGCACATCGGCCTGTGCTAGATATCCTGTAAAACGAAATGGATATTGAATTTAAAATCTAAATTTATCATTGATTTTATAAAAAAAGGACCGTCAAAACTGAGCAGTCCTTTTTTGGTTTTTAACATTGCATATCGCAACTAACTATGATTAGAAAGCGAAATGTTCAGCATCTAATGCCATCAATGGATCTAAACCACCTGCGATAACATCTACATGAGAGCGTACACGCGGTAAAATTTTCTTGAAGTAGAAGCGAGCAGTAGTTACTTTCGCATTGTAGAAATCAACATCGGTTGTACCCGCAGCTAATTTCTCTTGTGCTACAAGCGCCATACGAGCCCATAGATAAGCTAAAGTAACGTAACCAGAGAAGTAGAGGTAATCTACAGCCGCTGCACCCACTTCATCCGGATTTTGCATTGCACGCATACCGATTTGCATAGTGAGGTCGCCCCATTCTTTGTTCAGCGCAGCAAGTGGCTCAACAAATTCTTTCATGGCAGCATTGTCTTTATTTGCTT
Source organism: Acinetobacter sp. FDAARGOS_559 (assembly GCF_003940475.1). Classification (NCBI taxonomy): domain Bacteria; kingdom Pseudomonadati; phylum Pseudomonadota; class Gammaproteobacteria; order Moraxellales; family Moraxellaceae; genus Acinetobacter; species Acinetobacter sp. FDAARGOS_559. The sequence goes on along the minus strand of NZ_RKJG01000005.1, from coordinate 1,737,616 downwards.
CTACAAACTTGTGAACAATCTTAGTGAAATCACGAAGCATTGCACCTTGAGTTTGTAAAACTTTACGGCCTAACAAATCAAGTGCTTGAATTTCAGTTGTACCTTCATACAAACAAGCAATACGTGTATCACGTACGATTTGCTCCATGCCATGCTCAGAAATGAAGCCATGACCACCGAACACTTGAACACCGTGCTTAGCAGATTCAGAACCTGTTTCAGTTAAGAATGCTTTTGCAATTGGAGTCAATAAAGACAAGATGTTGTCAGCAAACTTACGCTCTTCTTCAGTTTCGCCTTTTTCAACGATATCTGCATATTGAGCAAGTAAGTACACAAGTGCACGACCACCTTCAGCAAATGCTTTTTGAGTTAAAAGCATGTTACGAACGGCAGGGTGAACGATAATTGGATCTGCTTCTTTTTCTGGAGCTTTAGGACCAGAAAGTGAACGCATAGCTAAACGTTCTTTCGCGTAAGTTAAAGCACCTTGGAAAGAAGACTCAGATGCAGATAAACCTTGAACCGCAGTACCAATACGTGCTGTGTTCATGAAGGTGAACATACAGTTCAAACCACGGTTTTCAGGGCCAATTAAATAACCTTTTGCTTGGTCAAAGTTAATGACACAAGTCGCGTTACCGTGAATACCCATTTTGTGTTCGATTGAACCACAACGTACGGCATTACGTTCGCCTAGAGTTCCGTCTGCATTGACATTGAACTTAGGAACGATGAATAACGAAATCCCTTTAGTTCCTTTTGGTGCGCCTGGTAGACGAGCAAGAACGATATGGATAATGTTTTCAGCCATGTCGTGTTCACCAGCAGAGATAAAGATTTTCTCGCCAGAGATTGCATAGCTACCATCTGCATTTGGTTCTGCTTTAGTACGGATAATACCTAAGTCTGAACCTGCATGAGATTCAGTTAAACACATCGTACCTGTCCAAACACCTGAAACAAGGTTTGGTAAGTAAGTATTTTTTTGCTCTTCAGAACCGTGATGTTCTAATGTACGTACTGCACCGTGAGACAAACCAGGGTACATACCCCATGCCCAGTTAGAGCTACCTACCATTTCTGAAATTGCGATACCTAAAGAGTTAGGTAAGCCTTGACCACCGTATTGTTCTTCTGCTGATAAAGACGGGAAGCCAAGTTCGATGTATTTTTGATAAGCTTCTTTAAAGCCTGTTGGTGTAGTTACAACACCATCATTCCAAGTACAACCTTCACGGTCGCCAACTTGGTTTAAAGGAGAAAGTTCATTTTCACAGAAGTCTGCCGCAGCTTCTAAATATTGATCAACCAATTCACGGCTTACGTTACCTTGAAAGTCAGGTAATTTTGCATAGTGTTCTTCAGCATTTAATAATTCATGCAAAACGAATTGCATATCACGTAAGGGCGCTTTGTATTGTGGCATATCGGGTTCCTCAATACTGGTGAAACCAGAGTTATAATCCTAATCTACGATAATGTGCCATAAGGCACCTTGAACTATTACATCGTGCAACAACTTGCATAACTGTACAAGCACCTCGGGGCCTTTACTTTGTGACTGCAAAGTCAAGAAAAAAATACTTGAACTATGTAAGTGCTTTGAGTGTAAACACTTTTGATGAAGTTTAGATGAGACAAATAGTCAAAATCGTAAATAGTTATGTATAAACAAAAGGCGCCTTCTGGCGCCTTTTGTTTTATTATTTTTAGAATTATTTTGCTTGAGATGCTACTGGAGCAGGTGCATTGACTAGTGGTTGAGGACGTTTTGGCTCAAAGCGGAGGTTACATGTACCTTCAAGTGTTTTATCTCCAACTTGAACATTGACAGTTTGTCCAACAGCTTTACCTTCACATGCTTTTTGAATTTGCTCAAAACGAGCTTTACGCTCTGCACGGTGTTGTTCCCATGCTGCTTTTTGTTCAGGCGTAAATTCACGGTGTTTCATACGATGGTGGTGACCATCACGTGGGCCATCTTGCATCATGCCATGTTCTGGCTTAGGTGGTTGAGTTGTTGATTGACAAGCAGCCAAACTACCCATAGTTACAATTGCTGCACTGAATAATGCAATTTTAGCCGTCATTTTCATGGTTAAAACCCTTTAATGTTTGTTTTAAGATGACTTAAAGATTAGATAATAAAGATGAAGAAACAATGGAGAGTTTTTCTTTTCGTTGTTGGTTACAATGCAAAATATAGAGTAAAAATGAGAGAGTGCTTTTGAACGTTCTACGTGTTCCCATAGCCTTGCGGTTATTTTTAACGGTTTTGCTTACCACACTGTTAATTGCAACTGCGAGTTTGAGTGTTCTGCACTGGACGATGCAAAAGAACTTTGCCAAATATGTAGCCGATGTTGAAATGCAAAAGCTAGATCGGCTTATTACTAATCTGGGAAATGTATATACCGTTTATCATGATTGGGGGAATGCGATTCAGGCGCAAATCTTACAAATTGAAGGAACGGCAGCACCAGATGATTATGACCGTCTTTCCCAGTGGTGGTTACGGCGCCAATATGATATTGCCATTCAGCAGCATTCTTTCGATGAACACACTCTCATTAATATTTCTCCAGATGCGGGAACGGTAAATAAAAACTCTATTTTTAGTGATGAAGAACTACGTACACTTGAGCAAAACTTACCTTCGGAATATCAACCATTTGAAGGTTTAAGATTCCCGCTAAGTGCAAACCAGTTTCGTCCAAGCGATGATAAAAACAAATCAAAAAAAGGAAGCCTCAAAGACATTGAGACGCAAAATGGTAAGAAGCGTTTTATTGCTTTACCAGACCGGCTGGGCTTAAGTTCTCGTTTATCTTTATATGATGCCAAACACCAGTTCGTAGTGGGTGAACCGCCGTCTTCGGATCAGATGTCTTATCGCCCGATTATGGTCAATAGTCAGGTCGTAGGTTATTTAGGTCTAAAACCAGTTTTAGATAAAGAAGATGCATTAAGTATTAATTTCTTCAGTAATCAAAAGCGCTATTTACTTTTAATTTATGCCTTAACATTACTGTCGAGTTTAGTTGCAGCACTTTTAATGGCAACTTATTTTAAAAAGCCAATTCAGCGTCTATTAAATGCAACAAATGAGTTAACAAAAGGTAATTATCAACACCAAGTTGTGATTAAACGAAATGATGAGTTAGGTGATTTATCTACTCAATTAAATCATTTAGCTGAAATTTTACATCAGCATGAAGAATCACGACGTCAATGGGTTGCAGATACCTCTCATGAATTGAAAACTCCATTGGCTGTTTTGCAAGCGCAGATTGAAGCGATGCAAGACGGTATCCGAAAGGCAACACCTGAACATCTTGATGCCATGATGCGACAAGTTTTGAGTTTAAAGAAATTGACACAAGATTTGGCAGACTTGGCTCAGGCTGATGCTCAACAACTTAAATGTTATTTGAGTTCGGTTAATCCTTGGGAAGTTATACTGCAAGAAGTCGAAAATTTCAGACCTAAACTCGAACAAGCAGGGTTAGAAATTGAGGTGGAAGGTGAAGGTGCTACTTTATTGTTAGACCGCGATCGATTTAAACAAATTATTGTTAATTTGATTGGTAATAGTATTCGCTATACCGAAACAGGTGGAAAGATTCATATTCATACAAGTCAAACGCCTCAGGAGTGGACTTTATATGTTGATGACAGTCCATTTGGTTTAAGTGATGAGCAATTATCACGTTTAGGTGAACGTTTTTATCGTGTCGATGATTCGCGTACGCGTAGTACAGGTGGAACAGGACTAGGCTTAGCTTTATCTTGTAAAATTGCGCAGGCGCTTGGTGGTACACTCAGTTTTGAACACTCACCATTAGGTGGTTTACGTTGTGTACTGACCTTTAAAAAGCAGAGTTAAATAAAAGGAAAAATGGCCCATGAAACATATTATGTTGGTTGAGGATGAAGTCGAGTTAGCGCATCTGGTGCGTGATTATCTTGAGGCTGCTGGATTCGAAGTAAGCATGTTTCATGATGGTCAGGATGCTTACACGAGCTTTCAACAACGTAAACCTAATTTAATGATTCTGGACTTAATGGTTCCAAGAATGGATGGTTTAACGATTTGCCGTAAGGTACGTGAACAGTCAGATTTACCGATTATTATGGTGACGGCACGTACCGAAGAAATTGATCGTGTCTTGGGTCTAAACATGGGGGCAGATGATTATGTGTGCAAACCTTTTAGTCCAAAAGAACTGGTTGCTCGTGTGCAGGCCGTTTTACGCCGTTTAGAACGTAAGGCTGAGCCAGAGCAAAATGATTCTTTCCGTATTGATAAAGCACAGCAAAGAATTTGGTATCAACAAAAATCTTTAAGTTTAACGCCAACAGAATTTCGCCTACTTGAGTTATTTTTAGAACATGTGGGGCAAGTTTATTCACGTGCACAATTATTAGATCATATTAATCCGGATAGCTTTGATGTTGCCGACCGAGTTATTGATAGCCATATTAAAAACTTGCGTCGAAAAATCACGGAAGTGGCCGAAACTGGTAACCGTCATGAGTGGATTCAAGCTGTTTATGGAGTAGGTTACCGCTTCGAATATCCAGAAGAATAATTGCTTAGAAAAGTTATGCTGTGGATAACCACAATGTTATCCACAGAAAATGTGGATAAAAAATTAAGAAGAACAGCTCACCGCGACATCAGGTACATCGCTTGGTAACGGACCTAAATCTTCCGGTTTTTCCAAATCTGGTTGTCTTGTATAGGGATGGTTGAGTAGCTTGAATAAGCGATCAACCTCACTAAAATCATCTCGCTCCGCTGCCTCAATAGCTCTCTGTGCCATATGGTTACGTAAGATATAAATTGGATTTACCTGCTGCATGTTTGCATCAAGCTCATCAATATCTTGATATTCACGGATGTTTTGATACTGCGTAAGGAATGCATCAAATTGTCGAATATCAAGGCAGTCATCACGTAAAGCTTTGTATTCTTTATTTTGAAGGCGAATGAAGCTTTGGGTGTAATCGAGCTGCTCCGCTTGCAGAATACGCAAAAAGCTTAAGCCGCATTCAGTACTGTCTTTATGAAAATGAGGAAGCCCCATTTTTTGACATAACCCAGTGGTGTAATGCTCAATAAAAGTCGGCTCAAATTCTTCTAGGCAAGCGGCCAGCGCTTCTTTGAACTGCTCTTTATGCTCAGGTTCGGCAAGTGGAATAAGATTATTTAACCAAGTCCATAAGTTCCAGTGCGCAATACTCGGTTGGTTTTGATAGGTGTAACGCCCTTGGTAATCGGAATGGTTGTTAATCCAATTTGGTCGGAAACGTTCCATAAAACCGTATGGACCAAAATCGAGTGTAGAACCCGTAATATTTAAGTTATCGGTATTCATCACACCATGAGCAAAACCGACCAACTGCCATTTGGCGATCATAATGGCTGTATTTCTAATCACAGCTTTAGCAAAAGCTAAAATAGGTTGCTCTTCTTGTTGGCATTCTGGATAGTGCCATTCAATACATTTTTGAGTGAACTCGGCCAATAGATCAGGTGCATATTGATTGATCCATTCAAAATGGCCTAAACGAATATGACATTCAGATGTTCTAAGTAACATTGCGCCAGGTTCTAGCTTTTCACGCTGTACACCTTGAGTGGAGCTTGTAAAACCTACTGCGTGACTAGAAGCCACCCCTAAAGCATTTAAAGCATGTCCTGCTAAATATTCACGAATAACAGAGCGTAAAACTGCTCGCCCATCTCCCATACGCGAATAGGGCGTAGGGCCTGCACCTTTTAAATGTAAATCTATGGTTTGGCCTTTTTTATTAAGAATCTGCGCAATGAGTAAGCCACGTCCGTCGCCTAGTTGACCGGCCCATTGTCCAAACTGATGGCCTGCATACACCATAGCCAAAGGCGGGAATTCCGAGAAGGTACGCTGACCACTGCAAATTTCTACCCAAGCCTGTTTTTCTTCATCTGTCCATTGTAACTCTTCGGCTAAAGCTAAATTAAAGTGTCCAGCCTTTGCACCACGAAGCGGAGAAGGTTGCTGGATATGAAAAAGCTTAGGATTGAGCGATGAATAAAGCGGATTAAATTGCATAGGCTGGACTAAATATTTGAGGCAAAATTCACTATACCATAGTTAAAAACAAGCCAAAAAAATAGCACCTGCAAAGTATGGCTCTACAGGTGCTATTTCGGGATAAAGACGTATTAGTCTGGTACGACGTTTGTGTTCTTTTTAATGTTACGCATTAAAGTTTCTAAACACTCACGGTGATGACTCAAACGATGTTCAAGCAATTGGAAATCAACTTTTAACTTATGATCCATTTTGTGAATCTTTTCAGCCATTGCTGCTTTCTTTGCTTGTAACTCTTGTTCTTTGAGTTTCGCCCAGTCATTTAAAGTATGCGTAAATGCTTCATACTCTTGAGCAATACGTTGCTTCATTTGACTAATGTCGGCATTTACATCATGACCATAAATAGCCAAGTCTTGTTCAGCATATTTAAACTTCATTGCCAATTCTGCTTTTTTAATATTAAAGCTTGGAATACGACGTAGGTTCTTTGCTAAACCAATCTTAGAGCATGTCCAGATTAGCCATTTTGTTGGATCATATTGCCACCATTTCACACCATTACGATAGTCGTACTGAAAAATATGGTGATAGTTGTGGTAACCCTCGCCCCAAGTTGCAATCGCTAACCAGAAGTTATCACGTGCTGAGTTTTCATCGGTATAAGGACGTTTACCGAACATGTGGCAAAGTGAGTTGATGAAGAATGTAACTTGATGACTAATGATTAAACGTAATAGACCACCAAGAAGTACAACACCCCATAAATCGCCAGTTGCCCAGCCAACCAAACCTAAAATACCAACGTGAACTGCTACGACCATCAAGGCGTAGTATTTATGTTGGAACATCACCAGTTTGTCATTGAGTAAGTCTGGTGCATTTTTAAAATCTGGTTCAGATGGAGAATGATCGCGGATCATCCAGCCCATATGGGCATACCAAAAGCCACGTTCAATTGAATATGGATCTTCATCTACATCGTCGACATGACGGTGATGGGTACGGTGACCAGATGCCCAAAACAGAATACTGTTTTGTACAGCAAATGTGCCGCCAATCATTAAAAGAATTTTAAGTGGTAACGACGCTTCATAAGCACGGTGTGCCCAAAGACGATGGTAACCAGCAGTAATCCCCATGCTACTTAAAGCTAAAAGAAAAAATAAGCTTACCCATGCGCTTACACTAAAATCATAATAATACGCATAAATCGGGATTATGATTGCAGCAAGAATTGGTAAACCAATTAAGGTAATGCTAGCGGTCCAGTTAATTGGGGCCTTGAGTGGGGCGGAAGTCATATCCGGCAGCGCTCCTAGAAACCTTGTCATACAAGGTAAAAAGACAAATCGACATAGCAAAACCAATCTTCAAGATATATTGCTATTTTGCACATCATATTAGCACGTGCTTAGTGAGAATCACTAGCATTATTGTACAGATGTATTGAAAGAACCGTAACAGAATTAAACCATGCCTGACAACATTTCAGATAGGAGAAGTTGTGTAATGAAAATACAGCGATTGAGAAAAAAGAATAGCATTGATATTGCAAGGAAATTGCCATTGAAATGTCTTTTCATCGCAATCAGCCTTGTATTGGCAGCATGTCAAAGCACGCCGCAACCAAATAATCACAAAGGCCAAGTAAAACCAACACATCGTGTACAAACGCCAGTTGTGAAAAAGAAAGTGAGTCCAGATGGTGTTCAAGATATAGATTGGCAAATTACCCAGATAAATGGTCATAAGGCAAAATTCTTTAACCAGTGGCCGACTCTTTCATTGAACTCTACAGTCAAAACAGTAACTGGTCATACAGGATGTAATCGTGTTTTTGGGCGATACACTTTTGATTTCAGCCAAAAGAAACTTGATATGGAAGTTAACGCAGGTCATTCGAGTTGTGATGGCGCGTTGGCTCAAGAAGCAGAATTGGTCGATTCTTTACAACGTATTAAACGCTTCCAGTTAGTAGGTAATACCTTATATCTACTTGATCAAAGCGGTCAGCGTTTGATTCAGGCCGAGAAAAAATAAAAGGTGGTCAGTACCACCTTTTTTATATTTGAAGAGTTTCAAGCATTGTGGTTGGAATATCTGTAATTAAGCCCTGAATATCTAAATCCCGTAGTCTTTTTGCTCTTTCTACATCGTTCACTGTCCAGACACTAATGTTCAGACCAGCTTGATGCGACAATTGAATCATTTCATCTGTTGCAAGTTGATCATGCCAGCCAATATGACAGCACCCATATTGATGAGCAAGTTCAATCGCCGTTGCTCCAACCGGAAGTTCAACTAATAATCCGCGTTTAAATTGAGAGTTGATATCACGTAAAGCGGTTAGAATTTGAAGATCAAAACTTGTGATGGTCACGACTTTCTCGAAACCTTGTAACTCAGTCTCAAGCTTTTGAATTAACTTTTCTGCTAATGCCATATCTCTTACAGCTTTAACTTCAACTTCAATATGATCAAAGTTATCAAGTAAATTTAAAACGCCTGTAAGAGTAGGGGTTGGTTCAGAGGTTGGCCAGTTAGGCCAATTTTGACGATGATCAAATGATAATGCTTGAGCCAATGTTGATTGCTCTACAATTTGGTCGGCACCTGCCGTGCGCAAAAAATTATCATCATGAATAACGACCAACTCTTGATCTTGCAGCTGACGAATATCAAATTCGACACCACGAATACCTAAATTTTTAATGTGCTGAAAACCGCCTAATGTATTTTCAGGAGCTTCTTGGCGTGCACCACGATGACCAATAATGCGCATAGATTTCTATTGTCCGTTCTTTTTGATAATGATCTCTTTAAAAGTAGAGATCATTCTTAACTTAATCTATTTTTAAATCATCTCATTAATATTTTTTTGCCAAAGGACTTCTTGTCCACCTTCAGCACGCTGTAAAGCACGCGATGCGACAAATAACCAGTCAGATAGACGATTTAAAAGTTGAAGGGCAGTGGCTTGAATATTTTGATCGCGAGTTTGTACTGACATGAGTGATCGCTCTGCACGACGACAAACGGCACGGGCTTGATGGGCATAACTGCAAGATAAAGAACCAGATGGCAGAATAAATTCTTTTAGCATAGGCAAATCTTCATTCATACGGTCAATTTCTTTTTCAAGAAATTCAATACAAACGGGCTGAAGCAAATTGTAATTTGGAATACAAACTTCGCCGCCTAAGTCAAAAAGCCAGTGTTGAATCAGACTCAAGCTTTTGTCCCAATCAGCTTTATTAGCCACTTGGCTATCTGTGATTTGAGCACGAAGTACCCCAATAATGGCGTTTAGTTCATCAACATCACCAAGTGCCGCAATTCTTAGATCATCTTTAGCAACACGAGAGCCATCGCCTAAACCTGTGGTACCTGAATCGCCTGTGCGTGTATAGATTTTGCTTAAACGGTGTCCCATGATAGATATCCTGAACATAAAAAAGGGGATAATGTCGGTCAGAACATTACCCCGAAACTGGAGTTAAGAAAATATTTTTATAATCAGATTGAGAAATTAATAACGGAAAGTTACACCAACAGAAGCTTGGCGGCCACCGTTGATATACCAGTATTCCGGAGAGAATGAAGATTGAGCATTATATGCAGTGTTATAACGTACATCACCAATATTCTGGATGTTCGTAAATAACTTTATATTTGGATTCATATTCCAAAAAGCATTTAAATCAACAGTTGCATAGCCTGGAACTTTAACTGAGTTTTCAATATTTTGTGCGTTTGCTTTAGAGCGAGAGACTAGAGAAGCATTCACCCCATAAATACCATCATCATAGCCTGCAGTTAAAGTATATGTTTGACGGGGACGATAAGGGACATCTATGTCTTTATCTTTATCTCTAGCTTCTACATAAGCGTATTCAGCATTAACAAAGATATTATCCTTAGACCACTTTAGACCTATTTCACCACCTTTCATATCAGCTTTATTTAAGTTGATATATGTTGTTCTACCATTTATAGCACCATAACTAATTAAATTTTTAACATCTGTATAGTAGCCAGAAAGATAGGCAGAAATACCATAATTAAATTTCTGATCTATACCAATTTCATATGACTTGCTTTCTTCAGGTTTTAGATCAGGGTTACTATAAAAATCATAGCCATAAGAGCCATATAGATGTTCAAGGGTTGGTGCTTTGAATGCAGTACCAATGTTAGTGTAGATACTTGTTAGAGGAGAGATTTGATAACGAATTGCAGCTTGTCCAACTGTATGTGTACCAAACCAATCATTATCTTCAACTCGGACACCAACCTGAGTATGAATACCATTATCGTTATATTGATGTTGTAAATAATAACCTGTAGAGCTGATATCTCTTACAGCTTCAGGAGATGAGCTAGCATCATATTTTGATCGATTGTATGTAACACCCGCTAAAATATTCTGATTTGGTACAAAATTCCATTTGGCATTTATGTCCCCTTCATCAGAGGTTGTATTAAAGTGGCTTTGATAAATTATTTGTTCGATTTTATCAAGATAGTGAGAATAACGTGCATTTAAGACTAAATCAGAAGAAGCCTTATAACTAGCCAGCCAATTTACTAGACGATTTTCAAAATTACGTTTTGCATTGTTCGTTGAATAGTTCGTAGTATAGTTATTCGTACCTTGATTTTGGTCAATTGCTAAGCTTGTGTTAATTACATCATTACTATAACCAATTTTTGCATTATATCCTTTTTGGTCAAATGCTGCTTTTTCACTTCTATCTTGTATATTGATAATACTAGTACCATCAGTTTCCATCCGTTGACCACCGATACTTGCATAAAAACCACTGTCATCTACATAATCGGCATTTACAAGTGTTTTATAAGTACGGTTTTCACCATACACACCTGTTAAACTTGCTCCAGATTTTGTTGGATTATTGGAAATTAATTGTACTACGCCACTAATAGCATCTGAACCATATTGAACAGATGCTGGGCCTTTTAAAATTTCGATTTGGTCTACATCTGATAGGTTAATAAATTCAGGTGAAACAGGGCCTAAGCCATTTTGAGTATTTAAGCGAGCGCCATTTTTTAATAATAATGTTGAGCCCGTTTGTCCACCGCGTAAAGATAGGTCTGTGAGCTGACCAACGCCACCAGATTGTTTTATATAAATAGATGCATCTTTTTGTAATACATCAGATAAATTTAAAACAGGATTTTTTTCAATTTCTTCTTTAGAAATTACAGAAATACGCGCTGGAACTTCACTTGCTTTTTCAGCACTTTTTGAAGCAGTGATAACAATTGGGTCAAGCTGAGTTGCATCTGTTGCATCTTCAGCAAAAATAACAGGTGAACACCCCATCGCAATAGCGATAGCCCCTACCAGACGAGTAGGTTGAAAAGATTTAGACATAACATGCTCCATACATTCACCCCACGTGAATGATCGGGTAGATAGATGAAACAAGTAGGTCTCCGGACTTCAGCGCCATAATTCATTTATGGACATATTCACCTTCCCACACTACTGCAGTGGTGTAAGTCGATTTCGACTTAAAAAATATGCTTTACATTGTTACCGTTGCGGGGGCAGTGCCGGACTTTCACCAGCTTCCCTAAAGCATGAATTGCTTACACTTGCTTCCATTTGAACGCAGTATAAAGTGCCGAATTACTTCGTACAATGTCATTTAAAGCAATTCCCTGAGAACTTTTACGCAAGGGGCAAAAATTGCATTACAATGGCGCTTATTTTAAGAAATGGTTGTAGTTTAAGCAGCTCATGAGCCAATCAAACCAAAAACGTACACGAGCAAAAATCTGTGGAATTACTCGCAAGCAAGATGTTCAGGCAGTAGTTGCAGCGGGAGCAGATGCGATAGGCTTTGTTTTTTTTCCGCCGAGTCCAAGAAATGTAACAGTTGAACAGGCAGAAGAATTAGCAAAACTCGTTCCGCCTTATGTACAAATGGTGGGTTTGTTTGTAAACGCGAGTGTTACTGAAATTCAGGATATACTTGATTGTGTTCCCCTAGATGTATTACAACTACATGGCGATGAAACTCCAGAACAATGTCAGGAAATAGCGCGTCATTGTAAACGTCGCTGGTATAAAGCGATTCAGGTTAAACCTGATCTGGATGTAATTGCTGAAATTCAAAAATATCAGGCAGCTGGTGCCAGTGCTGTATTGCTCGATGCGTGGCATCCTGAGCTTAAAGGGGGCACAGGACATCAGTTTGACTGGTCTAAATTCCCGAAACTTGATATTCCATTAATCTTGGCAGGTGGTTTAACCCCTGACAATGTCATTGACGCTATTCATACTACCGGTGCTTTTGCAGTAGATGTGAGCGGAGGCGTAGAGTCCGCAAAAGGTATAAAAGACCAACAACTCATTGAACGATTTATGCAAGGAGTCCAACGTGGATCAGCAAAATAATGTGATTGACTATACCCAATTCCCAGATGCAAATGGGCATTTCGGTATCCATGGCGGACGTTTTGTGTCAGAAACTTTAATGGCGGCATTAGAAGATTTGGAAAATCTCTATTCCCGCATGAAAAATGATGAACAGTTTTTGGCAGAATTCGACCGTGACCTCGCCTACTATGTAGGTCGTCCTAGTCCACTTTATTATGCTGAGCGATGGTCAAAAGAGTTAGGTGGTGCGCAAATTTACCTTAAACGTGAAGACTTGAACCATACAGGCTCACACAAGGTAAACAACACGATTGGTCAGGCGTTATTGGCAAAGCTTTCTGGTAAAAAACGTATTATTGCCGAAACTGGTGCAGGGCAGCATGGTGTAGCAACAGCAACAATTGCAGCACGTTTAGGTCTTGAATGTGTTGTTTATATGGGTGCTGAAGACGTTAAGCGTCAAGCGATGAACGTTTACCGTATGCGTTTGTTGGGTGCAACAGTTGTACCTGTGCAAAGTGGCTCTAAAACATTAAAAGATGCCATGAACGAAGCGATGCGTGACTGGGTAACCAACGTTGATACAACATATTATGTGATTGGTACAGTTGCAGGCCCGCATCCTTATCCTCAACTTGTTCGTGACTTCCAGTCAATTATTGGTCGTGAAGCGCGTAAACAGATTTTGGAGCAAGCGGGTCGCTTACCAGATGCATTAGTTGCCTGTGTTGGTGGCGGTTCAAATGCAATGGGCTTGTTCTATCCGTTCTTAAATGATGCCAGTGTAAAAATGTATGGTGTTGAAGCCGCTGGTTTTGGTATTGAAACTGGTAAACACTCTGCGCCGTTAAATGCGGGCCATGTGGGTGTATTACATGGTAACCGTACTTATTTAATGAGTGATGAACAGGGCCAGATTATTGAGACACACAGTATCTCGGCGGGCCTTGATTATCCGGGTGTTGGCCCTGAACATAGCTTCTTGAAAGATATGAAGCGTGTAGAGTACGTTCCAATTAACGATACAGAGGCTCTTCAAGGTTTCCGTGACTTAACCAAAATCGTAGGGATTATTCCTGCGCTTGAAAGCTCGCACGCGATGGCGTATGTCTCTAAGCTTGCACCGACGATGTCTAAAGATCAGATTATTATTGCGACTGTTTCAGGCCGTGGCGATAAAGACTTAATGACAGTTGCACGCATTGATGGCGTAGAAATGGTCGAGATGTAAGAGGATACAATGCCAAGCTTGTTTATGGTGATGTTGGGCGGGCGTCATGCACGTGCTAATACAGAAGTTCATGATGTGGTCATGGCTGTAGGAGATACTTTGGAAGAAGTTTATCCTCAACTTAAACAAGCTTGGTTTGGTGAGGCTCAAGGATTACATATTGATGCTTGGGCTAAGCTCTCAGGAGTTAGTTCTCAAGGACAGAACTATCAAATTCATTTTACAGATGCTGCTCCACAACCAGATGATTTAAAGTTATATTTAATTAATCTAGGTGGATATAATGCACGTGAATTCGGTGAACTTCATCGTTATGAGTTTGTGGTGGCACCGAATGTGGTAGTTGCCAAACAATTAGGTAAACAATTTATAGATCGGCAGTGGCAAAAAGCACATACAGACCGGGTCATTGATATTGATGACTGTTTAGCGATAGATTGCGTGGCAGGCCGTTATATTCATTTAATAAAAGGCGATTTTGCTGCAACAATTTGGGAAAATACATATTTGACTGTGGGATAGGTCATTTGAAATCTAATATTCATATGGAAGTGGGTAAATGGATTTAATTCAAGAAAATGGACAGCCTCGTTATGGGCGTTTTGAATCTGTACCGTCCACCATTCATGTCCAACGTTATATTTATAAAACTCCTTATGGCAAAGTCCTAAAAGGCTGGCGCAAACAATTAAAATATAAGAAATTTAAATTTTGTGGCATTCAACATAAACATTATAGTATTGGTTTGGCAATTGCAGATATTGGCTGGGTCGGACACGGTTTTTTCTATATCTATGACCATGAAACAGGGCAAGTCATTGAGTGGAATGCTATTCAGCCGTTAGGTCACAAGACGTATCTTGATGAACAGCCTTTGTTTAATCAAAGTTATTTTTCTAAATCGCCTTATCAGTTTGATATTCAGCATGCCAATGGTGTGCGATACATTCGGGTAACTAAATATGGGGAAATTTGTCTGAGCGCCCGTATTTTCTGCGCCGGAACAGATATTTTAAGCTTGTGTACACCAACAGGTATCAATGGTTGGACCTATACCCAAAAGCAGACCACTTTGGCTGTAGAGGGAATGTTCATTAATAAGCAAAATCAAGTTGTACAATTTGATGAAAAGACATTTGCTTCACTTGATGATACTTGCGGATTTTTACGTCCTGAAACAGCTTGGTTCTGGCTCTCATGTAACTTCTGGGATGAACAGGGGCGTCGTATTGGGTTAAATTTGGCCTCTGGTGTTAATGAAAGCTTTGGTAATGAAAACTGCCTATGGATTAACGGAGTTTTATTTCCGCTCACAGACGTTTTATTTGAAAAAGTAAATGATGAACTTTGGCAAATTAGTTCTCTAGATCAAAAACTTAATCTACAAGTGCATATTGGGTGGTGCCGATATGAAAATATAAACTTAAGAATGATTGGCAGTCAGTTCAATCAATGGCAAGCTAAAATTAGCGGCACGATTGAGCATGAGACAACCGATATAATCAATTGCAAAGAACAATACGGTTTACTAGAACAACATTATGCAAAATGGTAACAAGCAGGTTATAAACCTGCTTGCCAAAATGCTTCACCCGCTGCAATAGGGTCATTTGTCTTTTCGAGTGTTTCAATCCAAACAGGATACTGACGAATAACAGGATGCTGGCTTGGATGAAAATCTTTTTTAAACCAATCCATATATTGTTTTTTCATAGCTGTTAATGTGCCATTTTTGCCAAAGAACCAAGGTAAACCTTTAAGGTTCATCAAAAGTCTTTCTCTTGGACTGAAGCCATCACATTTCAACATGATGTTGGTGCGATAGAGTGTAAAGCCAAACATCAGTACGGTCGTAAGAACCAAGACAAAACGACGAGTCGACTCAGGAACTTCACCCACCTGTTTCATGACATCAAAAGCTACATCGCGGTGTTCCATCTCTTCAATCGCATGCCATGCAAACAAAGCTCGAACATAAGGATGAGCGTTTTCTAAAGTTTTTTTATGGCTATAAAAGGTTTCTGCCATTAACGCTGTTAAATGTTCAGCGGCAGCGGTCATGGCAATATTATATTGTGGTGAACGTTTTGTTAGTTCAAAGCGGAAAATCTTTTTAAGGGTGGTTGTGAACTGGTCAACAGGCATGCCTTGCTCTTTCATGAGCTGATTCATTTTGTCATGTGCAATACCGTGTTGAGCTTCTTGTTTAATAAAATCCGCAACTCGTTTTTGTAGTTCAGGGTCATCAATTTTATCGCGGAACATACGCACACATTCAATGAAGTAACGCTCTCCATCTGGAAAGGTTAAGCTGAGTGCATCAAACATACGAGTTAAAAAAGGGTCATTGTTAAACCAAAAGCGAGGTGCTTCGTTTAAATGAAAATCGAGATCTTTACGAACTACTGGTTCGACCTGATAAGAAACATGTGCGTTCATCTTTTATTTCTCGCAACTATAACCTTTTCATTAGTATGTCGCGATTGATCGGCTTTGTTTTGACAGTTATCGCCAATTTTTATACAGTTTGCGACAAAATGGCAGTAAAAAGGACGCGCCATGCAAGAATTTACTATCTCAAATGGTTACTTCTACCTTTGGAATACGTATTTAAAAGAAAAAGGAATAGATTGGCAGACACTTAATTTAAGTGAAATTCAAACACGCCAAGTCCAAAATATTTTATCTGCTTCTATAGATGCTCAATCTTCTTTAGACCTTTTTATTGAACTTTTAGAGATAACTGAAACGCGATTACATGTGACTAATTTGGCTTTAGAGATGGCAGCCTGTATTACCCCTGCCAACTTTGGGGTCTTGGGTTATATGGCGTCCAGAAGTGATACCTTAGGTCAAGTGGTGGAGTATATTGCAAAGTTTCATCGTTTGGTCATTGATGGTGCACAGGTTGTCCCTATACAAATTGAACAGGATGCCTCCAAAATTCGCCTATATTGGCCTTTGGTCGACGACAGTAATATTCTACTAAGTGAGCTGACCTTGGCTGCAATGGTACAGCTTGCTAAACAGATTGCCCCTGTACATGAGTTTCTTTTACAGCATGTAGAGTTCGTACACCGAGCACGTGGGGCAGTAGTTCACTATCAACGTTTCTTTCAGTGCAAATTGTCATTTGAGCGGCCTTACTATGCATTAACTTTTGCAAGTGAAAGTTTAAATGTTCGCCCTCAACATGCAGACCCAACTTTAGTGCAACTTTTGGTGAAACAAGCTGAAGAAGCTTTGGTTCAGCGGAAAATACATGCCGATTTAGTTCAGCAAATACATTGGATCGTACAGGAATACTTTAAGCATAAGCAGCAAGCGCCCAAAATAGAAGATATTGCCATCGAGCTGAATGTTTCTGTTAGAAGCTTGCAGCGCCAATTACAGGCATTAAACACTTCATTTAAATTAATTTTAGATGCTGAGCGTATGAAACGTTGCGAGATATTGTTAAGTCAAAATGAAAGTCTGACTGCAATTGCCGACCAGTTGGGTTATTCGGATCAGTCTGCACTAGCAAGAGCATATAAAAATTTAACAGGGCAAACATTATTAACTCGAAAAAAGCAATTACAGCTCATCCAGAAAAATGCAACGAAATAGAATTTTGGATGCTTTTTTGCTCAATTTGTAAATCAATAATGGCCCAAAAATAGGAAGCTTTGATCATTGAGAAAAGTTTCAAAATATTGATAAATGTACGCCATGGGTTGTATGAATCATACAATCGAATATCGCCATAACGTTAGACCTGTTCAATGAACAAAAAATAGCGTTAAAATGCGGTGTTCTTGTATTTCTACAAACAACTCCTCAATTTTAAATAATTCAAGGAAAGCACAACCCTATGTCACGTCTTGCCACCCGTTTTGAAAAGCTGCAGTCCCAACAACGTAAAGCGCTTGTATCTTATGTCATGGCGGGTGATCCACAGCCACAAGTAACGGTGCCGTTACTTCATAAAATGGTTGCAGCAGGAGTAGACGTCATTGAGCTTGGTTTACCATTTTCAGACCCGATGGCTGATGGTCCGGTAATTGCACTTGCTGCTGAACGCGCACTTGCGGCTGGGACGAACACCTTAGATGCGCTGAACATGGTAAAAGAGTTTCGTGAGCAGGATCAGGAAACACCTGTAGTTTTAATGGGTTATCTTAATCCTGTTGAAGTGATTGGTTACGAGAAGTTTGTTTCTTATGCGAAACAATGTGGTGTAGATGGCTTATTACTTGTGGACTTACCACCGGAAGAGTCAAAAGAATTTGGTGCAATCTTGAAACAACATGATATGGACCAGATTTTCTTACTTGCACCAACTTCAACTGATCAACGTATTCAACACGTAGCGAATCAGGCAAGCGGGTTTATCTACTATGTTTCACTCAAAGGTGTAACAGGTGCAGCGACTTTGGATACTTCTGAAGCGGCTGCACGTATTGAAAAAATCAAAGGTATGACTAACGTTCCAGTTGGCGTTGGTTTCGGAATTAGTGATGCTGCTTCAGCGAAAGCGATGGGTAGTGTTGCAGATGCCGTGATTGTAGGTAGTGCTTTCGTTAAATCTTTTGCAACGTTGGCAGCTGATGAAGCTGTTGAACAGACGGTGAATAAAGTCAAGGAGCTTCGAGCAGCGCTCGATGAG
Source organism: Acinetobacter sp. FDAARGOS_559 (assembly GCF_003940475.1). Taxonomy (NCBI): domain Bacteria; kingdom Pseudomonadati; phylum Pseudomonadota; class Gammaproteobacteria; order Moraxellales; family Moraxellaceae; genus Acinetobacter; species Acinetobacter sp. FDAARGOS_559. Next base: position 1,719,239 of record NZ_RKJG01000005.1, on the reverse strand, counting down.
TTAGTATGAATCAAGAAGTGAAATCAGGGAAAGTTCTTAGCCCTTCGACGCCATGGACACAGCGTCCAGTTCCAGGTATTGAAGTTGCAGATGAGCAACAGACTCTCAAAGCAACATTTACTGAGCCAACTATTGAGTGCCCTGAATGTCATGCTTTAGTGACACGTACAGCAATATCTTTTAATGCGTATGTATGTCCACAGTGTGACGAACACTTACGAATGAAAGCTCGCGATCGCTTAAACTGGTTCTTCGACAATGTTGTGGCTGAATTAGGTCAAGAGTTTAGCGCGAAAGACCCATTAAAGTTTGTTGATAGCAAACCGTATCCAGATCGTATGCGTGAAGCGCAAACTAAAACTGGTGAAACGGAAGCTTTAATTGCCATGCAAGGTAACTTAAATGGCGTAGATATGATTGCATGTGCTTTTGAGTTTGACTTTATGGGCGGCTCAATGGGTACTGTAGTAGGTGACCGTTTTGTTAAGGCAGCTGAACTTGCAATTGAAAAACGTCAGCCATTAATCTGCTTTGCAGCTTCTGGTGGTGCACGTATGCAAGAAGGTATGTTGTCACTTATGCAAATGGCACGTACTTCTGCTGCAATTCAAAAATTAAAAGATGCAGGCTTACCTTATATCGTGGTGTTAACACATCCGGTATATGGCGGTGTAACAGCTTCTTTAGCAATGTTGGGTGATATCCATATTGCAGAACCTAAAGCAATGATTGGCTTTGCCGGTAAGCGTGTGATTGAACAAACTGTACGTGAAACACTAGAAGAGCCGTTCCAACGTGCAGAATATCTGCTTGATCATGGTGTGGTCGATCAGATTGTTCATCGTCATGCTTTACGTGATACTGTATCTCGTCTTGTATCAAAATTGATGAACTTACCTTGAAACAACAAGCTCCACTTTCAACAGACTCTTTAGATACATGGCTCAATTATTGGAGCCATGTTCACGTTACAGGGATCGATCTTGGTCTGGAACGTGTTATTCCCGTAGCAGAAAAATTAGGCGTGACTAAACCCAATGCCAAAGTTTTTACTGTTGCTGGAACAAACGGGAAAGGTTCAACCACAACAACGCTTGCGTCTATATTAAAAGCACAAGGGTACAAAGTTGGGTTGTATCAATCACCGCATATCTATCGTTTTAACGAGCGAGTCAAATTAGGTGGAGTTGAAGTTGATGACCAAAGCCTGATTGATGCTTTTGTACAAGTTGATCAGGCTCGTCGTGAGTGTGATTTAAGCCTATCTTTTTTTGAAGCAACCACTTTGGCTGCTTTTGTTATTTTTAAACAGCAACAATGCGATGTATGGGTTCTTGAAGTCGGTTTAGGTGGGCGTCTTGATGTTGTCAACGTAATTGACCCTAATATCGCCGTGATTACCAATATTGGCCTCGACCATACAGATTGGTTAGGCGATACCATCGAAAAAATTGCTTTTGAAAAAGCAGGTATTATCCGACCTCATATTCCTGTTATTTTTGCAGGTGAGCAATCTTTGCCTCAAGCGATTCAAGATAAGGCAAATAGCTCACAAGCCACGCTATACGCGATTAATAGAGATTATTTTTATAAACTCGCCGATGATGGAAAACATTGGTATTTTGCAAGTGAAGGAACCACTTTAAGGTTGCCGCTTGGTACACTTGCAATCGAGAATATTGCAGGAGCAGTTGCGGCCGTATTAAATAGCGGACTTGAAATCTCGCAACTAGCGCTAGAGGAGGGCATTACAAATGCCCGCTTGGCTGGACGCTTCGAAGTGCGCGAAGTTAATGGAAAAACCATTATTTTTGATGCCGGACACAATCCTCATGGTGTTGAATTTTTGTTAAAGCAATTGCGAAATTTCTTAGAATACAATAAACAGTACACAGAAGTTGTCGCAGTATTTTCAATGCTGGCAGATAAAGATATAAAATCAGTAGTCGATTTGTTGAAACCTACTGTTTTACATTGGAAAATTGCTGAGTTGAATGTGCCGCGTGCTGCACCGATTCAGCAATTGAATGACGCCCTGCAAGGCCAGACAATACAACAATTTGGCAATATCAAAGAGGCTTTTAAATCAGCGCTTGAGCAAACAAATAACAATCAGCTGATTTTAGCCTGTGGTTCGTTTCATACTTTAGAAGCGATTTGGGAGTATTTGGAAGAATGTCAATGAATAACAAACAACGCTGGATGGGTGGCGTTGTTTTATTAGGTGGTGGTGTTTTATTGGCAGCATTACTTCTAAAAGGAAATGAAGAAATAAAACAGGTAGATGTTCAACCCCAAACTTCAACATCACCGAAATTACAAGCTAAACCAAAGCAATCAGCACAAGAAGGACAGATGGTACAGCTACAGCCACTTGCAGTTGATGTTGAAACAGAAAAACGTCTTCTTGAAGAACAGCGCCGTTCTCGTGAAAAAGCTGTAGCAGAACAAGAGGCTCGTGCTGCCGAATTCTTGGCTATGCAACAACAGGCAGAAGCGGATGCAGCTCGTAAAGCTGCTGCTGAATATGCCGCGATTAATGCTCGCCGAGCTGCTGCACAAGAAAGTTCCGATAATATTCCTCCTGAAGTCGCGGGTAGTGAGAATAAGGCAAAAGGACAGCAAACTGATACAAAAAAGTCAGTAGATCCGGCTAAAGCGGATGCAGATAAAAAAGCTGCTGAAGCGAAACGCTTAGCTGAGGCGGATAAGAAAGCGGCTGAGGCAAAACGTCAGGCAGAAGCAGACAAGAAAGCAGCAGAGGCTAAACGCCAAGCAGAAGCAGATAAGAAAGCAGCTGAGGCAAAACGTCAGGCAGAAGCGGATAAGAAAGCAGCAGAGGCGAAGCGCCAAGCAGAAGCGGACAAAAAGGCTGCTGAAGCGAAACGTCAAGCAGAAGCAGACAAGAAAGCAGCTGAAGCGAAACGTAAGGCAGAGGCCGAGAAAAAAGCTGAAGCAGAGAAAGCACGTGAGTTGCTTGAAAATGGTGATAAAAAATGGATGGTACAGGTTGCATTGGCTGCTAACCAAGCAAATGCAGATGCTGTAGTCTCTAAATTACGTGCAAAAGGCTATAAGGTTACGACGAGCCCAACCAGTAAAGGTATCCGTATTATGGTTGGTCCTGCAAAAGATAGAGATACGGCAGATACTACACGTAAGAAAATTACTTCTGACGCCAGTTTAAATATGAAGTCAGCTTGGGTGATTGACTGGGTGCCTTTAGATCAGCGTAAGTCAGATTAAATTTTATTCTGAAATCTAATTAAGATGGATTCGACAGTTGCTGTTGAATCCATTTTACATTTTCAGGGGTAAATAAACGGTCAATATTCTTCCAAATAATATGATAACCATAACCCCCTTGTTTCATTTCTTTCACTGCATCATCAATTGCCCAGTTTTCAAAAATAATTCGATACATGGCGACGCTCGCCCCTGTACGGTCTGAACCATGATAGCAATGTAGTAAAACACGTTGATTATTTTGCTTGGCAAGCTGGATTTGCTGCATAACTTGTAATAAATCTTGTCGATCAATTGCCCATGTATTAATCGGAATATGGACAAGATTAAAGTTTTCATTTTTAAAGACTAAATCATCTGATGCTTTGGCTCTTAAGTTAATAATAGTCCCAATTTGATGGTGTTTTAATTCGGGAATCATTGCTGCATCGGGCTGTTCACTCCGGAAAACATCATTGCTAATTTGATAAAAATTATGAGTTTGAGAAACTAAGGTTCCCCAATCGTGAGGTCTGTGCTCATGGGCAATACTTTCGTGTTGCATACACCCTTGAAGGCTTAAACAGACCGCAAATGCAATGAGCGAAAATTTTTTCATGTTTGGTACCGCCGAAGCTCATGGGGGTCATGTGCACAAATGATCTCAATCGTTGGCTCATGTTGAGCCAGATGCTGTAATTTTTTTAGGTTAATAAGACGCTTTTCATTGTCTTCTGCAAATGTCTTTTCTAGAAGGCTAAGAGATCTTAATTTATTTGCTGGATTTAGCTCTAGGTGTGAGTAGTAAGCATCTCCACAAAATAATAACCATTGATTTTGTTGTTTTATCGCAATACCACAATGTCCAGCAGAATGGCCCAATAATGGCACCATTAAAATTTCATCTTGAAATAGGGGGAAACCTTTTACTTTTTCAAGGTTAAACCATTTTTCACCTTGTTGATACTCAACAAAGTTCCAGTACCGATGTTGTTTATATTGATTAGTTCTATAACGAAGCTTGCCTTTAAAATTAGGCAGTTGTGCAGCATTGTATTCAGTGGCTAGCACATGGACAGTGGCGTGGGGGAAGTCTGAAATTCCGCCTGCATGGTCAAAGTCGAGGTGAGACACAAAAATGTGCTGTACATCTTTAGGATGGAAACCCAGTTTCTGAATTTGTTGGATAGCACTGAACTCAAGATTCGGTTCAATTTTCCCCAACCGTTTGACTAAAGAACCAAGGCGCTGTTGCATGTGTAGATAATCTTGTAGGCCAAATCCGGTATCAATCAGTACAAGGCCTCGATCAGTTTCTACCAAAAGACAATGACAAACAATTTCAGCTTTCCAGCCTTTCTGCCCAAATAAAGGTGCACATACAGGGCACATACTGCCGCATTTTAAATGATGAATTTTATGGATCATGATTTTTGTTTTTTGCACAAACTCTTGGGAAGTTATAACTGATCTCAACAGTAAAAACCATGTGTATTCATTAATGTAAAAAAAAGCCATCGGGTGAGATGGCTTTTGAGATGGAAATATTTGCCTACGCGCTTTGCTTGTCTTGTAGTCAACTTTTCAGATGCTTGCCTACGCACTGCGTTTGTCTTGCGCTTCGATTAAAGCCTTGTTAAAGGCTTTAATCTTGCTCAGGCTGTGGTGTAAGGCGCAAATAAGGTTTCACCGCAGTGTAGCCTTTAGGGAAGCGTTGTTTAATTTCCTCTTCATCTTTTAAAGAAGGGACAATGACCACATCTTCACCTTGTTGCCAGTTCGCTGGTGTAGCCACTTTATGCTTATCGGTTAATTGTAATGAGTCAACAACACGTAAGATTTCATTAAAATTACGACCAGTCGAAGCAGGGTAGGTGATGATTAGACGAACTTTTTTATTTGGGTCAATAATCACTAAAGAACGAACAGTAAGGGTTTCACTGGCATTCGGATGAATAAAACCGTATAGCTCAGATACTTTGCGGTCTTTGTCAGCAATAATTGGAAAATTGACTGTTGTATTTTGAGTTTCATTAATGTCATTAATCCAGCCTTTGTGGGACTCAACATCATCTACAGATAAGGCAATTGCTTTAACATTACGTTTTTCAAATTCATCTTTTAGTTTTGCTGTATAACCCAATTCAGTTGTACATACTGGCGTATAGTCGGCCGGGTGTGAAAATAAAATACCCCAACTATCACCTAGAAAATCATAAAAATTAATAGTGCCTTCGCTTGATTCTTGTTGAAAATCAGGGGCTGTGTCGCCTAATCGTAATGTCATGATAAATCCTCGATTGCTTAAAATTTGTTATATGTTGAAATGACTATGCCGCAATTTATTTATTATTAAAATTATTGTTTTTATATTTTATTATGAACTTTTTATATAAGTGTAAATATATATGACCAAAACATATGAATTTATGGGCTGAATCAATGTAACTTTAAGATAAATTTGCTAAATTAGATTTCTCGGAAGTTGTGCTCAATAGATGAGCATTAATGTCGAGTTTTTAGGTGTCAGATGCTTTAAAGGGGCTTAGAAAATGGGTAAAACCATTTGTCTAATGATCAGTTTTTTTTTATGGGTTTTGTGCAAACCCCTTGTACTTCAAATTTCTGACACCATAATAAACGACTGAGAAAAAATTTATTCATTTGACCAAGCAAGATTTAGAGAGTTTATCCATGTTGGCAAGTCTGATCGGAGGTATCTTCGGTACAAAAAATGAGCGTGAACTCAAACGCATGCGCAAAATTGTTGAGCAAATCAATGCGCTCGAGCCGACGATATCAGCTTTAAGCGATGCAGACTTATCTGCAAAAACTCCAGAATTCAAACAACGTTATAACAATGGCGAAAGTTTAGATAAGTTACTCCCTGAGGCGTTTGCAGTTTGTCGTGAGGCAGCAAAACGTGTAATGGGCATGCGCCACTACGATGTCCAGTTAATTGGTGGTATTACCTTACATGAAGGCAAAATTGCCGAAATGCGTACCGGTGAAGGTAAAACCCTTATGGGTACTTTAGCGTGTTACTTAAATGCATTAAGTGGTGAAGGCGTTCATGTCATTACTGTAAACGATTACTTGGCACAACGTGATGCTGAGTTAAACCGTCCTTTATTTGAATTTTTAGGTCTAAGCATTGGTACAATTTACTCAATGCAAGAACCAGCAGAAAAAGCAGCTGCCTATCTTGCTGATATTACCTATGGTACCAATAACGAATTTGGTTTTGACTACTTGCGTGACAACATGGTGTTTTCTTTAGCAGAAAAGAAACAACGTGGTTTGCACTATGCCATTATCGATGAAGTCGACTCAATCTTGATTGATGAGGCGCGTACACCATTAATTATTTCTGGTCAAAGTGAAGATTCTTCACACCTTTATACTGCAATCAATACGATTCCACCAAAATTACGCCCGCAAAAAGAAGAAAAAGTTGCCGATGGCGGACATTTCTGGATTGATGAAAAGCAGCGTTCAGTTGAAATGACTGAAATTGGTTATGAAACTGTAGAACAAGAACTTATTCAAATGGGTTTGTTAGCGGAAGGCGAAAGCTTATATTCAGCTACAAATCTAAACCTCGTTCACCATGTTTCTGCGGCTATTCGTGCGCACTTCCTATTCCAACGCGACGTTCACTATATTATTCATGACGGTGAAGTCATTATTGTTGATGAGCATACTGGCCGTACCATGCCGGGCCGTCGTTGGTCAGAAGGCTTACACCAAGCAGTTGAAGCGAAAGAAGGTTTGGCTATTCAACCTGAAAACCAGACTTTAGCAACAACTACTTTCCAGAACTATTTCCGTCTTTATAAAAAGCTTTCAGGTATGACAGGTACTGCCGATACTGAAGCTGCGGAAATGAAAGAAATTTATGGTCTGGACGTCGTTATTATTCCGACACACCGACCTATGATTCGTAATGACCAGAACGATTTAATCTACTTAAACCGTAATGGTAAATATAACGCGATTATTCAAGAAATTATGAATATTCGTCAGCAGGGTGTTGCCCCGATTCTTATTGGTACGGCAACGATTGAAGCCAGTGAAATTCTATCATCTAAATTGAAGCAAGCTGGTATTCATCATGAAGTTTTGAACGCAAAACAACATGAGCGTGAAGCAGACATTATTGCTCAGGCAGGTAGCCCGAATGCAGTAACAATCGCAACAAACATGGCCGGTCGTGGTACAGATATTATCCTAGGGGGTAACTGGAAAGCGAAACTTGCCAAACTTGAAAATCCTACCCCTGAAGATGAAGCGCGTCTAAAAGCGCAATGGGAACAGGACCATGAAGATGTATTGCAAGCAGGTGGCTTGCACATTATTGGTTCTGAACGCCATGAATCACGCCGTATTGACAACCAGTTACGTGGTCGTGCGGGCCGTCAGGGTGACCCTGGCGTTTCTCGTTTCTATTTATCTCTTGAAGATGACCTCATGCGTATTTTCGCAGGCGACCGTGTTGTTGCCATGATGCGTGCAATGGGGCTTAAAGAAGATGAAGCGATTGAACACAAAATGGTAAGCCGTTCTATCGAAAATGCGCAGCGTAAAGTTGAAGCACGTAACTTCGATATTCGTAAAAACTTACTTAAATATGATGATGTGAATAATGAACAACGTAAGATCATTTATTCACAACGCGACGAAATCTTAGCTGAAAATACTTTACAAGAATACGTTGAAGAAATGCATCGTGAAGTAATGCAGGCGATGATTGCTAACTTTATTCCACCAGAGTCAATCCATGACCAATGGGATGTGGAAGGTTTAGAAAATGCTTTACGTATTGATTTGGGTATTGAGCTACCAGTTCAAGAATGGCTAGAACAAGATCGACGTCTTGATGAAGAAGGCTTGGTTGAACGCATCAGTGATGAAGTAATTACGCGTTATCGTCAGCGCCGTGCACAAATGGGTGATGAATCGGCAGCAATGCTTGAGCGTCATTTCGTTTTAAATTCTCTTGATCGCCATTGGAAAGATCATTTGGCTGCAATGGATTATTTACGTCAAGGTATCCACTTACGTGGCTATGCGCAAAAAAATCCTGAGCAGGAATATAAGAAAGAAGCATTTAACTTGTTCGTGAACATGCTGGGTGTAATTAAAACTGATGTTGTAACTGATCTGTCTCGCGTACATATCCCAACACCAGAAGAGCTTGCAGAAATGGAAGCTCAACAGCAGCAACAAGCAGAAGCAATGAAGCTTTCTTTTGAACATGATGATGTGGATGGATTAACAGGTGAAGTGACCGCTTCTCAAGAAGCACTTAATGATTCGGCTACTGAACAACAAACGTTCCCTGTACCTGAAAGTCGTAATGCTCCATGTCCATGTGGTTCTGGTTTGAAATATAAACAGTGTCACGGCAAAATTTAATTTGTGTTATAAAAAAAGCAGAACGATTGTTCTGCTTTTTTTTCGTTTGTAGTAAGCCTGTGAATAATGTTTGCAGTTTTAAGCATTAAATGCTATTTACTTCTCATCCAGAGTGTATGTTGGAAAGACAATGAAAAAAGTATTACAACCTTTATTTTTAACTGTTCTTGCTGTGCCAAGTTTTGTTTTCGCAGCAGAAACAGCTTCAGCCCCTCAAACCACAACGGTTGATAAAGTACTTGCGGCAAAAGGCCCAACTTCGGCTCAGGCTGTAGTGAAACAAGAAAATACGACGGTGATTAGCCCTCGTACAGGTATTCGTTACACATTGGGTAATACGGGTAATCGCCCAATCATTTTACAAACTGCTGCGATCGCTCCAGCAAACTCTGCAAATATTAACCGTATTGTTGCAAGTAACCCAGCTCTATCTCCAAAGAGCCAAGAAAAAGCAAAAGTTGCATTAATTGGTGAAGCTGCTGTTGCTGGTGCGGCAGCAGTTGCAGCGAATAATGTAACTGCCCCAGCTGTACCAAACAGTGTTACACCTGCAAATCCTGCATCATTGAACTAAGTTCTATATATAAAAAAGCCGGTCAATTTTGAACCGGCTTTTTTATATCAGGGTGTTTGAAAATATTTAAATCTGATTATTTACATCTACATTTTTTGTTTCGCGTATTAATAAAAACGCGATTAATGATAAAAGTGATGCTGCTGTAAGATAATAACCAACTGCATATAAACCATATGTTTCAGCAAGTTTAGTTGCAATAAGCGGTGCAAAAGAAGCACCAAAAATACCAGCCAAGTTAAACGTTAAAGCTGAACCCGTATAACGTACTGAGGTTGGGAAAATTTCTGAAAGGACAGTACCAATTGGACCATAGGTCAAGCCCATAATTGATAAGCCAGTACACAAGAACAAAAATACAATGAGTGTGTTTCCAGACTCTAACATACTAGAGAAAAACAGTCCGAAAATTGCAGCAGCAATACATACACCAATAGAAGTAGCTTTACGGCCAAATTTTTCTGCAAAAATGGCAGAAAGAGGGATAAAGGCTGCAAAGCAAAGGGTTGCAAACAGTTGAAGTTCTAAGAACTCACCACGCGCATAGCCTAGTTTGGTTGTTCCCCAGTTAAGTGCGAATACTGTAGTTAAATAAAACACAACGAAGGTACAGATTGCTGCAATTGTACCGAGAATAAGTTTGCCCGTGTGTTTTGTCACCACTTCTTTAAATGGAATATTAACTTCTTTTTGCTTATCTAAAACCTTCTGGAAAGCAGGGGTCTCATGAAGTTTTAAACGAATGTATAAGCCAACAATAACCAAGACAGCACTTGCAATAAAAGGAATACGCCAGCCCCATTGCATGAATGCTTGCTCAGGAATAGCAGCACTTAGAAGTAAAAAAGAACCAGTTGCTAAAATAAAACCGATAGGTGCGCCAAGTTGAGGGAACATGCCATACCATGCACGTTTGCCTTCAGGCGCATTTTCTGTAGCAAGTAAAACAGCACCACTCCATTCACCACCTAAGCCTAAGCCTTGTCCTAAACGACATAAGGCGAGCAATAAAGGCGCGACAATTCCAATCTGAGCATAGGTTGGTAATAAGCCAATACATACGGTTGAGATACCCATAGTGAGCAATGCTGCCACCAATGTTGCTTTACGACCTATACGATCTCCTAAATGCCCAAATAGTGCTGCACCGATAGGACGGGCAATAAAGGCGATCGCAAAAGTTGCAAGTGATTGTAAGACTGCGGCACTACCACTACTGGCAGGGAAAAATAGGTGTGGAAAAATGATAACGGCAGCAGTTGCATAGATATAAAAGTCGAAGAACTCAATGGTTGTACCGACTAAACTTGCAAACAAAACCCGTGTTTTCGAATTGGTGGCTACTACAGGAGCAGCAGTCGCAGAGGTTGACTCCATATAAGTCCTTATATCAGTTAAAATTTATTTTTAATTTACTATTCTCTTTAAAGGCATATTTTTCTTAAAAGAATAGCGTGAAAGAACATCATCCATGACTCTTTCAGGATCACTGAATATGAGTGAAAAATGGACTAAACAACGTACCAATAGATAGCAAGAAAGTGTGCACCTGCACCTAAAAGCACAAAAATATGCCATATCGCATGGGTATATCTTACCTTTTTTAACGCGTAAAACAATGCTCCAACGGTGTAAGCTAAACCTCCAGTAATCAATAACATCAAAGTATCTTTGCTTAAATAGGTTCGCATATCATCCATTACAAAAACGGCAAGCCAACCCATAAGAACATAAGCAAGTAGCGAAATTTTCTGAAAACGGTGAATAAAAACTAACTTGAAAAGTGTACCAATTGCAGCAATGCTCCAGAGCGCAATAAGTAAAATATGAGCTTTTTGTGTAGGTATAGCAATACTTAAGAACGGGGTATATGTTCCAGCAATTAAATAATAAATAGCCGTGTGATCGAGTTTTTTATACCAGTAACGTAAATTTTGTGTTTGTGCAAAATGATAGAGAGTCGAACTAGTAAACACGAGAATTAAGCTAAAAGCATATACCCATAAACCTATCCACTGGGCAGTGGAAAGATAAGATCCTTTTATAATTAAAAAGACAGAGGCAATTACTGCCATAACCACACCAGCGCCATGGCTGTAGGCATTAAAAAGTTCTTCTTTTGGGTCGTAGGTTTCTAACACCGATTTACTCATAAGTTTATTTTTTGATTAAAAATACAAATGTATAGAAATACAAAACAGTCGTAAAGTTATTTTATTTTTAATCCTATACCCTTTAAACTTTCACTTTATATGAGCCACCATTTTTTAGGTATATCAGTGTCGGTTTTCTCCTTTGAGCAAGAACAGCAATTCTTTCATGAAATCAAACAAATGCTTGATCAGCAGACTTTTGAGCGTTTGATTTTGAGCCAATATAAAGGAGAGTTGACACAGCTGGAAAAAATTACTTTCCGTGTTGTGGAGCTACATGGAAAAAAACAACTTTCCGCGCTATATCATTATAGCACCCAAGATGTGACTAAAAATTATTCATTCGAAGATGGCTTAGAACAGATTGCAGCACTGATTACGCAATGCAAACAAGCGAATTTATTTTCAACGCATCAAGAAATCCAGCTTAAAAAAAATAAGAAAAAAGCCATGCTTAATATGGGTAAAAAGCAAAGCATGACTACCGCTCCAACTGTACAAGCGCATGATCGTGAGAAACAGCGTTATGTACAGCAGAGTAGTGCATTTTTAAAAGAGCTGGGTATTACTGATGAGAAAGCTCAAATCATTCCAAGCATGGCTCGTAAATGGAAGCAGATTAATAAATTTATCGAAATTTTTGCGAGCGCATATGAGCAGATTGATGCTGAGCAAAAAGAGTTAAATATTGTCGATTTTGGTTCAGGAAAAGGTTATTTAACTTTTGCTTTGTATGATTATTTACAAGAACAACAAAAGATTCCGCTCATTACGGGTGTAGAGCTGCGCCGTAACTTAGTGGAGTTTTGCCAGAACGTTGCAGAAAAAGTACATTTTAATCATTTAGACTTTTTTGAAGGTGACGTTCGTAGTTATCAGCCGGAAAAGCTGGACGTTATGATTGCTTTACATGCATGTGATATTGCGACTGACTTTGCTATCCATACTGGAATTCGCTTAAATGCTTCGATGATTATGTGTGCGCCGTGCTGTCACAAAGAGTTGCGTCCACAACTACGTAGCCCTGAAGTTTTATAACCAATGCTACAGTTTGGTATTCATGCGGGACAACAAGCCGAGATGTTGACCGATACCTTACGTGCTTTACTTTTAAAAGCATATGGTTATGAAACTAAAGTTTTTGAGTTTGTATCGCTTGAACACACCAGCAAAAATAAAATGATTTTGGCGACTAAACGCAAAAACGTGACACAACCTGATGCCAAGATTATGGCTCAAATTCAAGCATTGAAAGAAATGTATGGAATTAAAAAACAGACTTTGGAATTGTTATTACAAGACCAGTTGCCGATCGAAAATATTGGCTGCAAATGCTAGGAAGGTGAGTGGATGTATAAAGTTATAGCGGGTAGTTGGACGCAGTTTGAGGAAGATGCAAAATACATCCGTGAACAAGTCTTTATTCAAGAGCAAGGCATTGCACCCGAAGATGAATGGGATGATTTTGACAGCACCGCTATGCACTTTATGGTGTATGACAAAGAGCAGCCTATCGCTACAGCACGTTTGTTGCCACAGCATAGCGTAGGGCGTGTTGCTGTTTTAATGCTTTATCGAAAGCAGGGTATAGGTAAAATTCTAATGCAGCATATTATTGAATATGCGCGCCAACATAAATTGCCTTATTTAAAGCTTTCCGCGCAAACCTATGTGACGGCTTTTTACGAAGCTTTAGGTTTCAAAGTGCAGGGTGAAGTGTACCAAGACTGTGGTATTCCACATATTGATATGACTTTAGCGTTAAGTTGAGATTCCTTTTTAGAAATCTCAACTTTGAACTACTTCATCGCATTCCAGTTTTCGATGGCTTGTAAGCCTGTTTCCAAACCAACTTCATAACTGTAACGAAGCTTTTTCGGATTTGTCGTTAAACGCCCTGCCATATTTTTAAGAGGCGGTGGACATACCTCTAAAATTTGCTGTTCTGGGTTACTGCTACGAACAAATTCAACTGAAGCATTATAACGGGCACAGCGGTTACGCAAACTATTTGCAAAACCATAATGGTGTTTAAAAGCATATTTCGCAAGGAATTGGTCGCCTCGGCTACTGGCTTTAAAATAGTTCTTCGGACGAGTACGTAAAACTAATAGCTTTTTGACACCACTTTGCTGAGCCGCCCAGCGAACGGGTAGAGCATCTGCAACGCCGCCATCAAAGTAGGGTTCACCCATAATATCGACGGGATGACGAGTTAAAACCGGAATTGAGCTAGAAGCACGCAGTGCATTTAGCAAATTATCTTTACCAGCACGAAGATACTCAGCATGACCAGTTTTAGCATGCGTCAATACCATATAAAAATCTGGATTTTTGGCAAAAAGGCTCTGTTGATCGAGAGGATGTTCTTGCTCGCCAATTTCCCACATCCATTTTAAATCGAGTAAATCACCACCTTTAAAGAAGCGTTTGTAATCGATAAATTCAGGACGTAGTGAATGATCAATATAGAAGGTTAAGGTGCGACCCTGTTGGCCTGCCAGGTAGTTAGCTACATTGGTCGAACCAGAAGATACGCCTACATATAAATCAAAAGGGTTGAACCGTTGTTGTAGAAAAGCATCAAGTACACCACTGGTAAAGGCACCACGCATGCCTCCACCTTCTACAACCAGTGCATTGCGAGAAAAATCTGTCATTTGAAAAATATCTGATTACTGATGTGAATGCTGATGTTCTTGCATGTCCATTTCAGGCATATTGTCATGCTGAGTTTGCTGATCTGTTGATTTCTCAGCTTTTTGCTGCATTTCATGCTGTTGAGCTTTGCGCTGTGCTCCTGGCATATAGTCAGGCTCATTACTCATTGCTAAATAGAAAAAGCCAAGGAAGATCGCACTTAAAACACCGACGATTAGAACAAATTTCCAGCCTAAAATTGCTGATTCGGAAGAATTTTTATCGGACATAAGGATATCTCGAATGTGCTGTAGAAGCACAGAAATGAAGTCTATTTATAGCATATTTAGGTATAAGGCTGAAATCTTAAAGGACATAAAGAAAAACCCATATAAATAAAATAATTTATATGGGTAAGGTTTATGCAATTCTTAAATATTCAAGAGCTCTAACTTATTGAATATTTTGCTTCTGCTCGGCTTTAGTTTTTAGCAATGTTGGGGGCGTGAAGCGCTCACCATATTTGGCAGCCAACTCTTCGGCACGTTTTTTTGCTTTATCAATACCATATTGATTTAAGAATTGAATCGCTCCTCCCGTCCACGGGGCATAACCAATTCCAAAAATAGAACCGACATTGGCATCAATCACTGACTCTAATACCCCTTCTTCATAACAACGTAAGGTATCTAAGGCTTGTACAAACAAAATACGGTCAATCATATCTTGCTCGGAGATATCATGATCTTTTTGCCAACGGTTTAAGCCTTCCCATAGGTGCTTTTTACCATTTTCAGGATAATCATAAAAACCTGCGCCAGCAGCTTTACCTTTACGGTTTAATTCATGAATCATGGTATGAATCACTTCATCTACCGGTGTTTTCGGTAACTCTTTGCCTTCAGCTTGTAGTGCCTTACGCGTTTCACTTGCAACATGCTCCGTTAAAGTTAAAGACACTTCATCTTGAATCGCAAGTGGTCCTACCGGCATGCCAGCTTTCAGTGCTGCCATTTCAATACGCGCTGGATGAACGCCTTCTGCAAGTAAGCGCATACCTTCTTGAATAAAAGTACCAAACACACGACTGGTAAAGAAGCCACGGCTATCATTGACAACAATTGGCGTTTTTCCAATTTGCTGTACAAAGTCGTAGGCTTTAGCAAGTGTCTCTGCGGAGGTACTTTTACCTTTAATAATCTCAACCAACTGCATTTTGTCGACAGGGCTAAAGAAATGCAGGCCAATAAATGCTTTATCATCCTTACTTGCTTGCGCTAAACCTGTAATCGGTAGGGTGGATGTATTTGATGCCATTACACCATTAGGCGCTAAGTATTGTTCAGCTTCTTGAGTGACTTTCGCTTTGAGCTCTTGGTTTTCAAATACGGCTTCAATAATCAGGTCACAACCTTGTAAATCTTCAGCAGAAGCTGTGGCCGTAATGAGCGATAAAATCTGATCACGTTTTTCTGCCGTCATGCGGCCTTGTGAAACACGTTTATCTAGCAATTTCTGAGAATAAGCTTTGCCTTTTTCAGCATTTTCAACAGATACATCTTTAAGGATAACAGGAATGCCTTTAATTGCAGTGGCGTAGGCAATACCGGCACCCATCATGCCCGCACCCAACACGCCCACTTTAGTGGCTTGCCATTTTGCAATATCAGCAGGACGACTAGCACCAGACTTAATTGCATTTAGGCCGTGCCAGAAAGTGCCAATCATATTTTTAGAAATTTGGCCTGTTGCTAGTTGAGTAAAGTAGCGAGACTCGATGCGCAAGGCGGTATCGACATCAACTTGAGCACCTTCAACTGCGGCAGCCATAATCGCTTCAGGAGCAGGGTAGCAACCCTTGGTTTTGTCTTTTAACATGGCTGGTGCAATGGCAAGAACTTGTGCAACTGCCGGAGTTTTTGGATCGCCACCCGGAATTTTATAACCCTTCACATCAAAAGGCTGTTGAGATTTTGGATTGGCTTTGATCCAAGCAATCGCTTTATCTAAAAGTTCTTGTTCATTTTCAACTGTGTCATGAATTAAGCCTAAAGATTTTGCTTTATCGACGCCGAACTGTTTGCCTTCCATTAAAAATGGGAACGCATTTTGAAGACCAAGCAGACGGACCATACGTACAATACCACCGCCGCCCGGTAGTAAACCTAAGGTAACTTCTGGTAGGCCAAATTTGCTTTTCGGGTCATTGATTGCAATACGGTGATGGCAACTTAATGCGATTTCCCATCCTCCGCCCAGTGCCGTACCATTCAATGCTGCAACAACTGGAACTCCTAGTGTTTCAATCGTTCTTAGATGACCTTTTAATTTCTCAACCATATTGAAAAAGTCAGTTGCATGCTCAGGTTGAACTTGAATCAGTTCATCTAAATCACCGCCAGCAAAGAAAGTTTTTTTTGCTGAGCGAAAAATAACACCTGAAAGTTCTGTTTCTGCTTTAAGTTTCTGGGTGACCTCATCAAGCGAGTCACGAAATTCTGCATTCATGGTATTTGCAGACTGACCAGTTGAATCAAGTGTCAAGATGACAATATTGTCGGCATTTTTTTCGTATTGAATTGCACTCATCTTTATATATCCCTAAATTTTTATACACGTTCAATAATGGTGGCAATACCCATACCACCGCCGACACAGAGCGTTGCTAAACCGCGTTTTTTATTTTGACGTTCAAGCTCATCAAGTAATGTACCCAAAATCATGGCACCGGTTGCTCCTAAGGGATGGCCTAAAGCAATCGCACCACCATTTACGTTGACTTTTTCAGCAGGCACATTGAGCTCATTAATAAAACGCATCACGACAGCTGCAAATGCTTCGTTGACTTCAAATAGGTCAATATCATCAATTGTTAAACCAGCTTTTTCCAAAGCTTTGCGTGCGGCAGGGGCAGGGCCAGTCAGCATAATGGTTGGATCAGTACCGACTAATGCAGTCGCCAAAACTTTAGCGCGTGGTTTTAAGTTTTGTTCTTTCACTGCTTTTTCTGAAGCCAGTAAAACAAGAGCTGCTCCATCGACAATACCTGATGAGTTACCAGCATGATGAACATGATTTACTTTTTGTGCTTCTGGATATTTTTGCAGGGCAACAGCATCAAAGCCCATTTGCCCCATCATTTCAAAACTTGGGTTGAGCTTTGCTAACCCTTCAAGTGTGGTATTGTCTTTAATAAATTCATCTTTTTCTAAAATCACAACACCTGCGTGATCTTTGACTGGTACAACTGATTGATCAAAATAACCATTTGCTTGAGCTGCCGCTGCTTTTTGTTGTGACTTTACGGCAAAATTATCAACATCTTCTCGGCTATAGCCATCTAAGGTTGCAATGAGGTCAGCGCCAACACCTTGTGGAACAAAAGATGATTTAAGGTTGGTTTCCGGATCTAACGCCCACGGTCCGCCATCAGAACCCATTGGGATACGTGACATTGATTCAACGCCACCAGCAACCACTAAATCTTCCCAACCAGAACGAACTTTCATGGCTGCCATGTTGACCGCTTCTAAACCTGAAGCACAAAAGCGGTTAATTTGCACACCTGCAACATCATCATTCCAGCCCGCTGCAATCGCTGCTGTTTTGGCAATATCACCGCCCTGATCACCAATTGGTGTGACGCAGCCCAGAACAATATCATCTACTTTAGATGTATCGAGTTGATGGCGTTGCTGTAATTCGTTTAATAGAGTGGTGAGTAATGTGATTGGTTTTACTTCGTAAAGAGAGCCGTCTTTTTTTCCTTTTCCGCGTGGTGTGCGAATGGCGTCAATAATATAAGCCTCGCTCATAACAGTTCCTTTTTTTATTACTTAAACTTTGTCGTGTTTTGAGTGTACTGTTTTTAAGAGGGAGTGCAATGACGATAAGCGCACCAGTCAGGTGATGATTTTTGCCAATGGCGATACAAAAAAGCCCAAGTTGAACTTGGGCTAAATGTGAAACTAAAGAGATTTAAGAATTAATGGTAACCATGGAGCTGGCGATATAGACCGGGAGTAACACCAGTCCACTTTTTAAATGCACGGTGGAATGTACTGGTTTCACTAAAACCAACTTGCTGAGCAACATCTTCAAGTGTTAACTCAGGATTGAGTAATAAATGAATCGCAGCATCTCGGCGTAAAGCGTCTTTCACGCCCTGATAGCTTTTACCTTCGGCAGCTAGGCGGCGGCGTAAAGTTTGCGGAGATAAATACAACATTGATGCAACGTCATTGAGCGTTGGCATTTCTTCACCAATCTGGCTTTTGAGTACTTCACGAATACGTGAAGTCAACGAATTGGTATTTTTGAATTTTACTAAAAGCTGAGCAGGGGCTGCTTTTAAGAATTCTTCTAATGTTTTTTCATCTTGGCGAATTGGCAAATCAAGATAATCAGCCGCAAAGGTTATTTCGGTACGCGGTGCGTCAAATTGCATAACCGGCGCAAAGAATAACGCGTCATATTCATCTGCATGTGCAGGACGTGGATAGCTAAAATGAACACGTTCTAATGGTAAGCGACGTTCAATCAGCCATGATGCCAATCCATGCCAGATCATGAGCATACTTTCAGTAATGAAATGATCCGGATCTAATGTTTTTGGAATGAGAGGTACTAAACGTGCTTCGTGTTTGTCACGCTCCAGCGTTACTGACCATTCATCACCAAATAATTTGTAAAATTGAGATGAAAGTTCAAGGGCTTGGCCCAAGGTTTTTGCATGAATAATCAACTGACACATAATGGCAAAAGTGCCCAAACGACGCGGTTGTACATCGAAACCAACGTGTTCGTCTTGTGTGACCATCCATAACATTTTTATAAAACGGGTATATTGTTCTGGTGAGATTCGAGCTTTAGGTTGACGTAATAGTTCCGCTTCGATACCCACATGTGAAAGTAACGTCTCGACATCCATGCCAAGGCGCTTTACGCCTGTCAAAGCCGCATTCACGAAGTGGATGCTAATCGTATCGCGACTCATATTGAATCCTTCAGTCTCTTTGATGTTCACTTTAAATTGACCTAAATGACCGTCTAAAAAAATAAATTGGCGATTTACAACAGTGTAAAAGCACTTTTTACATGTTAAATTGCCGAAATGATCAAGGTAAATGGCTGAACATGACATTGTTTTGGAATATTTGCTTAACTAATATAAAAGAAAATTCGAATAATAGTGGTTAAAAAAACGATGACGACAGCATTAAATGGACTTAAAGTTCTCGATTTCTCGACGCTCTTACCTGGACCTTTCGCCACAATGTATTTAGCCGATATGGGGGCAGAAGTCATCCATATTGAATCTCCATCACGTCCAGACCTCATTCGGATTATGCCGCCCTATGCAAATGGACAGGCGACTGCACATAGTTATCTAAATCGAAATAAGCAGTCGATTGTTCTCGACTTAAAAGATGCTGCAAGTATTGATCTGATTAAAGCCAAGATTTCTGAGTTTGATATTGTGATTGAGCAGTTTCGGCCAGATGTCATGCGCCGTTTAGGGCTGGACTATGCCACCCTTGCAGAAATTAACCCGCGTTTAATTTATTGTTCAATTACAGGTTATGGCCAAACTGGAAGTTATAAAGATCGGGCTGGGCACGACATTAATTATTTAGCTTTAGCTGGTATTGCTGGGTATAGTGGCCGACAAGATAGCGGTCCGCCACCGCTTGGTATTCAGGTTGCCGATATTGCTGGTGGTTCATTACATGCAGTCATTGCGATTTTGGCTGCTGTAGTTGAACGCAGCCGTAGCGGTATAGGTCAATATATTGATATTTCCATGACGGATTGTGTTGCAAGTCTAAATAGTATGGCAGCTTCAGCCACGCTTGCCGCACAAGTTGAACAGGCTCCCGAGCAGGGAATGCTCAATGGGGGGATTTTCTATGACTATTATATGACGCAAGATGGCCGTTATCTTTCTATCGGTAGCCTTGAACCACAATTTATGGCAGGTTTGTCTGCAGCACTAGATTTACCTGTATTATTACAAAAAGGTGCATCATTAGATGTGCAAGATCGACAGGAAGTTAAGCAAGCCATTCAAGAAAAAATTAAAGCCAAAACATTTAAAGAATGGCATGAAATTTTTGCAAATCTCGATGTTTGTGTGGAACCCGTATTGAGTTTAAGTGAGGCTTTAAATTCACCGTTAGCACAACAACGTGGATGGATTGTGAATGTTCCTTTGCAAAATAATACGCCAGATACAGAACCACAAATTGCATGCCCAATTAAGTTTTCACGTTCGCAAATGCGATATTCCTTTGTAGGTCAAAAACTTGGCGAAGGGCAGTGGTGAGGTTAAGGGGCTATTTCTTATACAGTATGTATTGAAATTATTATCTGAATAATCAATTGATTAACATTTTGAATAATTTCTTTACATAAAATTAGCGTAACCTTTATAAACAAAGACATAAAAGGTTCGTAAACATGAAAACGCATAAATCTTTGATGGTTTCCTGTTTATCCGTTTTATCAATTACTCTTTTTGTTCAGCATGCACAAGCTGCTGCTGCATTTGACCCAAATGGTTCTTGGATGTTGGGTGATTGGAACGGGCAACGTACAGCGTTGCAAGCACAAGGTTATGATTTTTCTTTTGGATATACCGGTGAATATGCCGGTATTTTAGATTCCAAACAAACATCTACACACGGTAGTGCTTATACAGGGCAACTTGCTTTAGGTTCTCATTTGGACCTAGGTAAAATTTTAGGGTGGCAAGATACAGAAGCTCAAATCACATTAACTTATCGTGATGGGCAATCGCTTTCTGAACATTCTCCAGCATTGGCTGGGCACCAAAGTTCTGTTCAAGAAGTGTGGGGCCGTGAACAAACTTGGCGTTTAACAGATTTATGGATCAAGAAAAAATTCCTTGATCAGAAGTTAGATGTTAAAGTGGGCCGTTTTGGTGAGGGTGAAGACTTTAATAGTTTTGACTGTGATTTCCAGAACTTGGCACTTTGTGGTTCACAAGTGGGTAACTGGGTAGGCGATCAGTGGTATAACTGGCCAGTTAGCCAATGGGCAATGCGTGTCAAATATAACTTGCAACCTGATTTATATACACAAGTGGGTGTATATGAATATAACCCTGAAAACTTGGAACGTGGCAAAGGCTTCAACCTAAGTACAGATGGTTCTCACGGTGCAATTATTCCAGCAGAAGTAGTTTGGTCACCTAAACTAGGTGTGCAAAGCATGCCTGGTGAATACCGTTTAGGTTATTACTATAGTACTGCCGATGCCAAAGAAATTGCAGATTCAACTAAAACATCTCATAAGCAAGGTGTTTGGGTAACTGCAAAACAGAAATTATTCCAGCCAGCTGATCAAACTGACCGTGGTTTAACAGGGTTTGTGAACCTGACTTTCCACGACTCAGATACCAACAAAGTTGATAACATGCAAAATATAGGCTTAGTCTATAAAGGTTTGCTCAATCAACGTCCTCAAGATGAGTTGGCACTTGGTGTTGCTCGTATCCATATCAATGATGATTGGAACGATGTTCAAGCCAAAGAATACGACACCGAATATAATACCGAGCTTTACTATGGTATTCATGCCACTAACTGGCTAACTATTCGTCCAAATGTGCAATATGTTCGTCATGTTGGTGCATTAAAAAATGGTGATAACACTTGGGTAGGCGGTATTAAGTTCTCAACTGCATTCTAAGTAATTATTCCGAAAACGGATTGTCGAGGGCTAAATCATTGATTGAAGTATCCTGACCTTCCGTTTTTTTCTTTATGCCTGAATTTTGTTTTAGACGTATTGGTGATGTCATTTTTCTATAAGTTTTTTGGCACATCTTTCCGATAAAAATGATGATTGATAAGAGGTGGTTTATGAATCAACCTTCTTCAAGATCAGGTTTAACGACTTTTACCGTAATTATTATTGGGTTATTGGCGTTATTCCTGCTAATTGGAGGTATTTGGCTCGCTACACTAGGCGGTTCAATTTACTATATTGTAGCTGGAGTTTTACTTCTCATTGTTGCATGGCAACTCTACAAGCGCGCTTCTGCTGCTTTGTGGGTTTATGCCGCATTAATGCTAGGTACTATTATCTGGAGTGTCTGGGAAGTTGGAACAGACTTTTGGGCGCTTGCACCACGTTTAGATATTTTAGGTATTCTTGGTTTATGGTTATTGGTTCCGGCTGTAACTCGTGGAATCAACAACCTTGGATCAAGTAAAGTTGCCTTATCTTCAACTTTAGCAATTGCAATCGTGTTGATGGTTTATTCTATCTTCAATGATCCGCAAGAAATTAATGGTGAAATCAAGACACCTCAACCAGAAACTGCTCAAGCCGTTCCGGGCGTTGCAGAGAGCGACTGGCCTGCTTATGGTCGTACTCAAGCTGGTGAACGTTATTCTCCATTGAAACAGATTAATGACCAGAACGTAAAAGATCTGAAAGTTGCCTGGACATTCCGTACTGGTGATTTCAAAACAGATAATGACTCTGGCGAAACAACCAATCAGGTTACACCAATTAAAATTGGTAATAACATGTTTATCTGTACGGCTCACCAGCAATTAATTGCGATTGACCCAGCTACAGGTAAGGAAAAATGGCGTTTTGATCCGAAGCTTAAAACGGATAAATCGTTCCAGCATTTAACTTGTCGTGGTGTAATGTATTACGATGCAAACAACACAACTGAATTTGCGACAAGCTTACAAACTAAAAAGTCGACTTCAACTCAATGTCCACGTAAAGTCTTTGTTCCAGTCAATGATGGACGTTTAGTTGCTGTAAATGCTGACACAGGTAAAGCATGTACTGACTTTGGTCAAAATGGTGAAGTGAATTTACAAGAATTCATGCCATATGCTTATCCAGGTGGTTATAACCCAACATCTCCAGGTGTTGTTACTGGTTCAACAGTGGTTATTGCCGGTTCGGTTACCGACAACTATTCAAATAAAGAGCCATCAGGTGTTATCCGTGGATATGACGTAAACACTGGTAAGCTTCTTTGGGTATTTGATACTGGTGCAGCAGATCCAAATGCAATGCCAGGTGAAGGTACAACCTTTGTTCATAACTCACCAAATGCTTGGGCACCTTTAGCATACGATGCCAAACTTGATATCGTTTATGTTCCAACAGGTGTAGGTACTCCAGATATCTGGGGTGGTGACCGTACCGAGTTGAAAGAACGTTATGCGAACTCTATGTTAGCGATTAACGCTTCAACAGGTAAATTGATTTGGAACTTCCAGACAACCCATCACGATTTATGGGATATGGACGTACCGTCACAACCATCTTTGGCAGATATTAAAGATAAATCTGGTAAAACTGTTCCAGCAATTTATGTCTTGACCAAAACAGGTAATGCCTTTGTTCTTGATCGTCGTAATGGTCAGCCAATTGTTCCTGTAACTGAGAAACCAGTTCCACAAACAGTTAAACGCGGACCACAGACTAAAGGTGAGCATTATTCAAAAACTCAGCCATTCTCTGATTTGAACTTGGCACCACAAGATAAATTAACTGATAAAGATATGTGGGGTGCCACTATGCTTGATCAGCTTATGTGTCGTGTGTCATTCAAACGCCTCAATTACGATGGCATTTATACGCCACCATCTGAAAACGGTACTTTAGTTTTCCCTGGTAACTTAGGTGTGTTTGAATGGGGGGGTATGTCAGTTAACCCTGACCGTCAAGTTGCTGTAATGAACCCGATTGGCTTGCCATTCGTGAGTCGTTTAATTCCTGCTGATCCAAACCGTGCGCAAACTGCAAAAGGTGCGGGAACTGAGCAGGGTGTACAGCCAATGTATGGCGTACCTTATGGTGTTGAAATCAGCGCATTCTTATCTCCACTTGGTTTACCTTGTAAACAACCTGCTTGGGGATATGTTGCTGGCGTAGATTTGAAAACTCATGAAGTCGTTTGGAAAAAACGTATTGGTACAATTCGTGACAGTTTACCGAACTTGTTCCAGTTACCAGCTGTAAAAATTGGTGTTCCTGGTTTAGGTGGTTCTATTTCTACCGCAGGTAATGTCATGTTTGTTGGTGCAACTCAAGATAACTACATCCGTGCGTTTAACGTAACGAATGGTGAGAAACTTTGGGAAGCGCGTTTACCAGCAGGTGGACAAGCAACACCAATGACTTATGAAATTAATGGTAAACAATATGTTGTAATTATGGCCGGTGGTCATGGTTCATTTGGTACAAAAATGGGCGACTATTTAGTGGCTTATGCATTACCAGATAACAAATAAAAGTTTGCTATCAAAAAAGCCCGGATTTATCTGGGCTTTTTTTATGTCAATTTAGATTAAAGCTTATCAATAAAACCGTTATTAAATATGCAAAAAAAGCATTTTATTGATGAATAAAAGCTCGCTATGCTATCCGCCTTAATAATGAATCTACTAGCCATACGCCATGTATTTATATACCGATTTCGATCAGCAGCTGATTAATCAACGAGTTGCTCAGTTCCGCGATCAGACAGAGCGCTATTTAGCGGGCAAACTTTCTGAAGATGAATACCGCCCATTACGTTTGCAAAATGGTTTATATGTGCAACGTTATGCACCAATGCTACGTATTGCTGTGCCGTATGGCTTAATGAACTCAAAACAATTACGTAAAATTGCTGAAGTATCAACTCAATATGACCGTGGCTATGCACACGTATCTACGCGTCAAAATATTCAGCTAAACTGGCCTGCTCTTGAAGATGTGCCAGAAATTTTAGCTGAACTCGCAACTGTACAAATGCATGCCATTCAAACCAGTGGTAACTGTATTCGTAACACGACTACTGACCAGTATGCAGGTGTAGTTGCTGGTGAAATTGCTGATCCACGCCCAACATGTGAATTGATTCGTCAGTGGAGTACATTCCACCCGGAATTTGCATTCTTACCACGTAAATTTAAAATTGCCGTTTCTGCACTTGAAGAAAAAGACCGTGCAGCAACAGCATTCCACGATATTGGTGTGTATATCGTGCGTAATGAAGCAGGCGAGATGGGCTACAAAATCATGGTGGGTGGTGGTTTAGGCCGTACTCCGATTATTGGTAGTGTCATTCGTGAGTTTTTACCACGTGAAGATTTAATTGCTTATTTAGAAGCAGTTTTACGTGTTTATAACTTACATGGCCGTCGTGATAACAAGTATAAGGCGCGTATCAAAATCTTGGTTAAAGCATTAACGCCTGAAGTATTTGCACAGAAAGTTGAAGCTGAATTTGAACACACACGTGAAACATTAAAAATTCAGCCAGAAATCTTGAAAAAATTAGACGAAGAGTTCACGCCGTTTGATTATCAAGATTTAGAAGATGAAGACTTTACAGCTTTATTTGCTGAGCATCCAAAATTCAAACAATGGTTCAATATCAATACGCATGCACATAAAGTAAAGGGCTATCGTATTGTTACGATTTCTTTAAAACGTGCAGGCATCGCACCGGGCGATATGACCACTGAAGAAATGAACTTCATTGCAGATCTCGCTGATAAATATACGTTTGGTGAACTTCGTACGACTCACGAACAAAACATTGCTTTAGCAGATGTACCTCAAAAAGATTTGTTCGATGTATGGCAAGCGCTTGAACAACACAACATGGCTCGTGCGCATATCGGCTTTATTACCGATATTATTAGCTGCCCGGGTGGTGATTTCTGTTCACTTGCAAATGCGAAATCAATTCCTATTGCTGAAGCGATTACACGCCGTTTTGAAGATTTAGATAAAGTTTATGATCTTGGTCATTTAGACTTAAATATTTCTGGCTGTATGAATGCTTGTGGTCACCACCACGTGGGTAACATCGGTATTTTAGGTGTAGATAAAAAAGGTGCTGAGTTCTATCAAAT
The DNA here is from genome assembly GCF_003940475.1 of Acinetobacter sp. FDAARGOS_559. Lineage (NCBI taxonomy): Bacteria > Pseudomonadati > Pseudomonadota > Gammaproteobacteria > Moraxellales > Moraxellaceae > Acinetobacter > Acinetobacter sp. FDAARGOS_559. The sequence goes on along the minus strand of NZ_RKJG01000005.1, from coordinate 1,693,323 downwards.
TACATTAGGTGGTAATTCAGACCATGATGCTTCAATTGGTGACATCTTAGGACCATCATTTGCAGCAGAAGCCGTGCCTGATGTCATTGAAGAAGTATTAAATACGTATCTTGATTTACGTACTGAAGGTGAGCGTTTCGTTGATACATATCGCCGTGTAGGAATTCAACCATTTAAGGAGCGTGCATATGCTTAATACAGCTCTACCTGTGCTTTATAAAGATGGCACGATTGCAGATAATACTTATCAAATCATTGCTGAAGATGGTGTGATTCCTCAAGGTGACGTTGTTTTAACAACAGCACAGCTCGATCAACTGGCTAACGTTCAAGGTAAAAAAGCTTTGTATGTGACTGTGAACGATTCACCAGAAGATCATACATTCCCACTTAGTGAACTTGATGCAATCTTCATTGAGTTTGCAGGTTTCGGAGATGGGCGAGGTTATTCATTCGCTGCATTATTACGTCGCCAAGGTTTCCAAGGTGAACTACGTGCAACAGGTGATGTATTTAAGGATGTCTTAAATTATTTAAAACGTTCAGGTTTTGATAGTTTTGTCATCAAAGAAGGTAAAGATGTGCAAGAAGCTGCTGCTGGTTTGCAAGACTTTACTCATCCTTATCAAGCTTCAACAGCTGTGCCAAAAGCAAGTTATCAAACTGGTGCTTAAATAGCTTCTAAGTGAAAAGGCTGAACTCAGGTTCAGCTTTTTTTATAAATAATTTTTTAATAACTGAATTGAAGAATAAGAATGTTCGCTTTAATTTCAAAAATAAATCCTGGCGCTTGGTGGTTAATATTCGCTATTGCAACGGATGTACTTTCAACCTTTTATTCAGCTAAAGGCAATGGATTAGTTAATAAAACTGCTCAGGGAATTGCTCTAGTTTTGTATATTATCTCTTTTGCGTGCGCTGCTATTGCTTTGAAATATATGCAAGCTGGAATTTTATATGTGTTGTGGTCTGGGGTGGGGGTATTGGCGACCGCTTTTCTCGCAAAGATTTTTCTTGGGCAGAACATTGATGTCGCAGGATGGTTTGGGATTGGTTTTATTACAGTCGGCTTAATGATTATTGCGCAATACTCTAATATCGATGTTTAAAGCCCTTATAGAAACACTGAGATCTCTATAAGGGCTAAAGACTTAAGTATCTAACTGGCAGTTAACCATCCATTTGACACCAAATTGATCAGTAAAAGCACCATATAAAGCGCCCCAGAACGTTTTTTCTAGTGGCATTTCAATTTTGCCATTTACAGATAAGGCATCAAAAAGTTGCTTTGCCTTTTCTTGCTCATCTTTTTCAAGGTTAATTGCAATGTAATGATTATTGCCCTGAGTAAATACACTATTTGGTGTACAGAATTGATCAATGACATCTGATGCCATGAGTACAGTGTATTCGTTAATCGGCAGGGAAACATGAAGCACTAAATTTTTTTGAGCTTCCGATAACGTGACACCGTCATGAGGCGGCATATCGCTATAGCGGCTCAGCATGGCAAATTCACCGCCGAATACTGATTTATAAAAATTAAAAGCTTGCTCTGCCTGGCCTTGAAAATTGAGATAGTGATTGAGTTGCATTGTTATTGTCCATTGTTGTTTTCATTTAGAAGAATAAGTTAAAACGGAAAAGAGATTTTGTGGGTCATTTTTTGTAGTTTTTTCATAAAAAATCCCACCGAAGTGGGATTTTAAAAAAGGTTTTAATTAAAGAATTTCGATGGCAACAGCTGTTGCTTCCCCACCGCCGATACAAAGAGCAGCGACACCCTTTTTACCACCAGTACGTTTAAGCGCATGAATAAGCGTAAGAATAATACGAGAGCCTGTCGATCCTACAGGATGACCAAGTGCACATGCTCCACCATGAATATTGACTTTTTCTGGATCAAGTTTGAAATCATCAATTGGACACATCGTTACCATAGCAAAAGCTTCATTAATTTCCCAAAGGTCAACGTCCTGAGCATTCCAACCTGCTTTTTTAAGTACTTTTTCAATAGCGCCAACAGGAGCAATTGTAAATTCTGAAGGATGTTGAGAATTTGACGCAGTGGCTATGATTTTTGCAAGTGGTTGTAAGCCGCGCTGTGCTGCAACTTCACTCGATGTTAAAACTAATGCAGAAGCACCATCAGAAATTGAACTCGCGTTTGCAGCAGTAATTGTACCGTCTTTTGCAAAAGCTGGTTTAAGGGATGGGATTTTATCAATCTTGGCATTTAAGGGTTGTTCATCCTGATCGACAATGACATCACCTTTACGGGTAGAAACAGTAACAGGTACAATTTCATCTTTGAAATAGCCTTCAGTAATCGCAGTTTGAGCACGTTTTAAAGAACGAATTGCAAAGTCATCCATTTGCTCACGAGTATAACCACGTGTATTTGCCATATCTTGAGCAAATGAACCCATTAAACGTCCAGTTTCAGCATCTTCTAAGCCATCAAAGAACATATGGTCTTTAATTTCACCGTGGCCCATACGGTATCCCGCACGTGCTTTGGGTAAGACATAAGGCGCATTGGTCATCGACTCCATACCACCGGCAACTACAATTTCAGCACTTCCTGCTTTAATCATATCAGCCGCTTGCATTACCGCCTTCATACCTGAACCACAAAGCTTATTAATTGTCACAGCTCCTGTTGAATCAGGTAAACCTGCTTTACGCATGGCTTGACGAGCAGGGCCTTGCTTTAAACCCGCTGGTAGTACGCAACCCATAATGACTTCTTCGACATCTGTAGGCTGTAAACCTGCTCGTGCGATTGCTTCTTTAATTGTTACCGCTCCTAATTCAGGAGCAGTTAGTCCTGATAGTGATCCTTGAAAACCACCCATAGCAGTACGAGCACCATTAACAATTACGATGTCAGTCATTGTTGTAATCTCCGATTGTTCTTAATCTCAAAATAAGAAATGTTTAAAACCTAAGCAGTATATTGCAAAATGAAGAACGGGTTAGCTTCTGCATTAGACTGTAGAGTTCTAACAATTTTTAAGCTCTTCTAAGCGCACATGTCCCATTTTGCTAAGAATTAATTTAAAGTTTTTAAGCTGGTCATAAGAACAATAGATAAAACTGCCATTCGACTCGATGGGTAGTCCAGAACTACCTTGAAAAATAATACTATTTTGTTTTTTTCCAAAACGTTGTAATTTCATAGAACCGTAGTGATGGTTAAGATCTAGAGAGGTCAATAATTCTTCATTTAAATCATGCTGTAGATTACGGTTATTATCTACAAAGCTGATTACGCGGTTATCCCAATTCGTATTGCAGACTAATTGATCAGAACTTGGGCAAAGAACAACATTCTTATGCCTAATAATTGCGTCATATTTGGCTTTTTGTATATGAATTGTGAGTATACGCGGCGTATTTTTTAGTTCTACAGATGCCATAAATTGATGGTATAAGGGAATGGCTATAACTGACATAATCACAAGAATTACGAGTGTTATAGTGAGCTCAACTATAGTAAAACCAGGAGATTTAAACATTAAAAAACCTTAATATATGTATAAATAGAGCAATTTTATGTTTTCTGACAATGATTTATATTATTTTTTATAATGAGGAAACACAAAATTAAATAAGGGTTATCAGTCGGCTAGAATACTGGTAAAATCACGGGAAGCGAAACAAAGAAGTTATTCATATTTGCTAGTTGGGTAAAAAATTACCGAATTACAACGGAAATTGTAAGTAATTTTGTCAATAATTTACTTGATTAAAATTATCAAGCACTTGGAAAGTCTATCAAGTGTTTGTATGATTCAAATGTGAATAGCTTAAAAATAATACTGGGGTAAAAAAATATCTCAGGGGCCAATAAATTTAGGCTGAGCTTGAACAACAATTGTTATCTCTGGAGGATATCCATGAAATTGAGTCGTATTGCACTTGCTACTATGCTTGTTGCTGCTCCATTAGCTGCTGCTAATGCTGGCGTAACAGTTACTCCATTATTGCTTGGTTACACTTTCCAAGACACTCAACACAACAATGGCGGTAAAGATGGCGAGTTAACTAACGGACCTGAATTACAAGACGATTTATTCGTTGGTGCAGCTCTTGGTATCGAGTTAACACCATGGTTAGGTTTCGAAGCTGAATATAACCAAGTTAAAGGTGATGTAGACGGTCTTGCAGCTGGCGCTGAATACAAGCAAAAACAAATCAACGGTAACTTCTATGTTACTTCTGATTTAATCACTAAAAACTATGACAGCAAAATCAAGCCATACGTATTGTTAGGTGCTGGTCACTACAAATACGAGATTCCTGACCTTTCTTATCACAACGATGAAGAAGGTACTTTAGGTAATGCTGGTGTTGGTGCTTTCTGGCGCTTAAACGATGCTCTATCTCTTCGTACAGAAGCTCGTGGTACTTATAACTTTGACGAAAAATTCTGGAACTATACAGCTCTTGCTGGCTTAAACGTAGTTCTTGGTGGTCACTTGAAGCCTGCTGCTCCTGTAGTAGAAGTTGCTCCAGTTGAACCAACTCCAGTTGCTCCACAACCACAAGAGTTAACTGAAGACCTTAACATGGAACTTCGTGTGTTCTTTGATACTAACAAATCAAACATCAAAGACCAATACAAGCCAGAAATCGCTAAAGTTGCTGAAAAATTATCTGAATACCCTAACGCTACTGCACGTATCGAAGGTCACACAGATAACACTGGTCCACGTAAGTTGAACGAACGTTTATCTTTAGCTCGTGCTAACTCTGTTAAATCAGCTCTTGTAAACGAATACAACGTTGACGCTTCTCGTTTGTCTACTCAAGGTTTCGCTTGGGATCAACCGATTGCTGACAACAAAACTAAAGAAGGTCGTGCTATGAACCGTCGTGTATTCGCGACAATCACTGGTAGCCGTACTGTAGTAGTTCAACCTGGTCAAGAAGCGGCAGCTCCTGCAGCAGCTCAATAATTTGAGTTCTTGAACAGTAAAAAAGCGACTCGTTAGAGTCGCTTTTTTTATGGCGATTTTTAAAATATTTGGTCATTTGTAAATCTCCTGATTCATAATCTCTTCCAATCATTACTTAAAATAGTTACCAAACACCTTTCTTCAATTGCTGTTTAGTATCTTGTCTATTTCTACGATGTTGAGCACGAGGTTTTTCTGTTTCGTGCATACCACCTTTGTGAAGTAGAGGGGATAGAGCTACTTGATTACGGACCTTAATTTTCGGCATTTCTTTAATTTTCATGTCTTAACCTTTAATACATAAAACTTGTTTAAGAGTATGAACGACTTCAATGAGATCTGCTTGATTGGCTATAACCTCATCAATATCTTTATAGGCACTTGGAATTTCATCGACTACACCACTGTCTTTACGGCATTCAATCCCTTGTGTTTGTTCAATCAAGTCCTGCTGATTAAAAAGAACTTTTGCTTTGCTTCGGCTCATTTTGCGGCCAGCTCCATGAGAACAGGAACAAAAAGATTCAGGGTTTGCTTTACCTTTAACAATATACGAGCGTGCTCCCATAGAACCTGGAATAATTCCTAACTCATCTAAACCTGCTCGAATTGCCCCTTTTCTTGTAACAAAAAGGTTTTCACCAAAGTGTGTTTCTTGACTCACATAGTTATGGTGACAATTGATTGCTTCTTTCGTCATTTGAAAAGAAGGTAGAAGAGGGCGAATTGCTTCTAATATTAATCGCATCATTTCTTTACGATTTTCAAAAGCATATTCTTGAGCCCACTCTACTGCTTCTACATAATCATTAAAGCTTTGTGAGCCTTCAGCAAAATAACTTAAATCTTTATCAGGCACGTGCCCAAAGCGATGTTGTGCCTCTTTCTTGGCTAACTCAATAAAATAAGTACCTATGACGTTACCAAGACCTCGGCTGCCCGAATGGAGCATCACCCATATATCTTGATTTTCATCAATACATAACTCTATAAAGTGATTACCGCCGCCTAAAGTGCCCAACTGTTTTTGCCATGTTGCCTCAAACTGACGAAGCATTCGGACAAGACCCGGATGCTTTTTAATAATAGGTTCTAAGCGTTTTTCAAGTGGAATAATGCTAGAAGCTTTCGCTTTGACTTGTTTGTGCAAAGCAAATCCAACCGGCACTTTCCGTTCAATGGCGTCCCGCAAGCGGCTTAAGTTATCTGGAAGTTGTGAAGCTTTCAGGCTCAAACGAATAGCATTCATTCCGCAGCCAATATCTACTCCCACTGCAGCTGGAATAATGGCATGTTTAGTAGGAATGACGCTGCCTACAGTTGCACCTTTTCCAACATGCACATCAGGCATAACAGCAATATGAGAATATATAAATTGCAGTTGTGCCATCTTCTTGAGTTGTTCAATACTTTCACTATCTATGTCTTGAGTGAAAATTTTAACGGGGACACCATATTGTGCCTCTTTGTTTAATATCTTTTGTATGCCCATAACTATTCTCTTATTTATTGTCCGAATAGGCATAAAAAAACCTAGCGAATGCTAGGTCTTAAATTCGAGCATTCGGACAAGTGAATTAAATTTGTACACTTGTCCGTGAGCTGACATCGTGCCAAATCGTTACTGTGTTTTACCTTGTAGTGTTGGCATGATGTCCTCCTTTTTTAAAAAGTGCCGTTGAAAATCTGAACGGCATTTTACCTGTTTTTAACTAAAGATCAAGTTTTTGACCTTTGATAAGCGCTGATTAATTACTTGAACTCAGTATTAATCTTGCTCTGGTTTTACATCCATTTGATCGTAAGGAATTAATTTAGTTTTATTTTTCCATTTATATCCAAGCCAGATTACTAAGAATAAAGGCAAGCTGATATAAGTAGAAAGTAAGCCAATCCAGTCAATTTTACCGCCTAAAACCGCTTGGTAGTTTTGTCCTAAAATAATGACAGAACAGAGGATAAAGGCAAACCAAGGTGCGAATGGGAAAAACTTAGCGCGGTATGCAAGATCTTCTAATTTATAACCTTGAGCAATATAACCTTTACGGAAACGATAATGCGAAATTGCAATACCTAACCAGACAATGAAACCACACATTCCTGACATATTGAGGAGCCAGTTAAAGACTTGCTTTTCACCGATAAAAGTCGTTAAGAAGCAGAATGCAGCAATGAATGTAGTTGCATATAACGCATTCATTGGAACACCACGATTATCGAGTTTTGCAAACCATTTTGGTGCACGGCCTTGTTGCGCCATATCAAATAACATACGGGTAGAAGAGTACATGCCCGAGTTACCTGCCGACAAAATAGCAGTCAAAATAACTGCATTCATTAAACTTGCAGCAAAAGAAAAACCTACTTTTTCATAAAGTAAGGTGAAAGGAGAAAGAGCAATATTTTCTGTTGCTGCTGCTTGTAATAAGTTTGGATCATCATAGGCAATAAGGGTGCCGATAATGAAAATACACAAGATATAGAATAATAAAATTCGCCAGAAAATCTGTTTAATTGCAAGCGGAATCGTCTTCTTCGGATCTTTTGATTCACCCGCTGCAACACCCACCATCTCGGTTCCCTGAAATGAGAACCCGGCAATCATGGCTACCCCAATCATGGCTTGTAAACCACCTACGAATGGTGCCTCTTTATAAGTCCAGTTGCCAAAAGTTGCTACTCCTGGTGTCAACATAATCTTAATAATCATGGCGATACCAATAATAATAAAGGCAACAATGGCAATTACTTTAACCATGGAGAACCAGAATTCACTTTCACCAAATCCTTTTACGGTCATCGCATTAATCATAAAGATAATGACGAGAAAGAGGGCGCTCCAATAGAATCCGGGAACATCTGGGAACCAGAATTTCATAATAAACTGTACGGCAACGAGTTCAAACGCAACCGTAATTGCCCAGTTGTACCAGTAGTTCCAGCCTAGAGCGAAACCAAAACCCTCTTCGACATAGCGACTTCCATAGGTAAAGAAAGCACCGGATGTTGGTGTGTGTGTCGCAAGTTCACCTAAACTGGTCATTAAGAAGTAAATCATAATACCAATGAGGGAGTAGGCGAGTAACGCCCCACCTGGACCTGCATTTGCAATGGTTGACCCAGAAGCAAGGAAAAGACCTGTACCAATGGAACCACCAATGGCGATCATATTCAGATGACGAGCCCCAAGCTTACGCTGGAGTTTTTCAGGAGCATGTGTTTCGCTCATGGAGATTCCTTACATAGTTTGTTATGCACAGGCATATAACACCTTAAAGCCTTGAAGATCAGTTTTAATCTCACACTGACCAAAGTGCTTCTCAATTAAGATCGGATAGTTTAAAAAACGGTTCGCTACAATCCATAGCTCACCTGATGCCTTTAAATGTTTTTTAGCGTTCTGGCAGAGTCCTTCACTTGCATCATAGTTGGTATGAATACCCTGATGGAAGGGAGGATTACTGACAATGGCATCAAGTTCTGTTGGGGCGTCTGCAATTCCTGTAACAGGCTGCAATCTCAACTGGTCTGAACCTATTCCATTTCGACTAAAAGTCATTTCCGTTGACTGTAAAGCGAAGGCATCAATATCTAGGGCATGGATAATATTACTTGAATTTGCTTTTGCCAAATAGCAACTGATAATTCCAGCTCCACACCCGAAGTCGGCAATTCTACCTGATTTCACCTGATTTAGATAAGGGAGTAAAACAGCAGTTCCGACATCTAAATGAGTTTGGCTGAAAACGCCGGGTAGGGCACAAATGATAAGTTCTTGCTCATTTACTTGAACAGTATAGGTTTTTAACCAGCTTTCAAGAGGTTTGATCTTTTCAATTTTCTCAATTTTTAAATGCCATAACTGACAATGTCGGGCACTATCAAGTTTAAGTATTGTGCCAAAGTTTTGTAGTTGTTTGGCAGCTCTCTCAACACCACCTTTTTTTTCACCTACTAAAAAAGCTGATTGGTCAGTTTTCAGATGGCTCATCACTACATGCAATATATAGTTTAAAAGCTCTTTTGATTTTGGAACAAAAATTATAGCCTGATCAAACTCTTGTGATGGAAACTCAACCGAGAAATGAGCTGGTGTGCCTGTATTCACAAAACCCTGATAGTCAGCATAATTCCATGTCCAGACTGATGCATCAATCTCAGTGGGTAATTGACTGACTAGGGCGTCATTCGGTGCATTAATTAACAAGACCCTACCTTTTAAATAGTCTTGTTGTCTTAATATCACTTCACTTCTAGGGTCCATGTACATCTCTCATGAAGAAGAATGCCCAGTGAAAACTGGGCAGTAATCAAAATTAAAATTGGTTATTTATGTGTTTCTGGGAGTACAACATTTAAAATTAATGCTGCAATACCGCCTGTTGCTACGCCGGAACTAAAAATATTTTTAAATAATTCTGGCAGATGCTCCAAAATTTGTGGCACTTGAGCAACACCCAAACCTAATGCAAGTGAAATCGCAATAATTAAAAGGGCACGGCGATCTAAATGAATTGATGAAAGTATATTAATACCTGAGGCAGCAACAGCGCCGAACATTACCATAACTGCTCCACCTAATACGGCTTGTGGAACAGCTTGTATTACACCAGCTACAGCAGGGAATAGACCTAATAAAATGAGTAAAGCAGCAATCCAGATTCCTACATAACGACTTGCTACGCCAGTTAATTGGATAACACCATTATTTTGGGCAAACACGGAGCTTGGGAAAGTATTGAATAGGCCAGCAAGTAGTGAATTTGCACCATTTACTAACACACCACCCTTAATACGTTGCATCCACTGAGGACCATCTACAGGTTGGTTTGATAGTTTACTGGTTGCCGTTACGTCACCAATTGCTTCTAAAGACGTAACCAAATAAATAAATGCCATTGGAATAAATAAGCCCCATGAGAAGCTTAAGCCAAAATGCATCGGTGTCGGAATTTGAATCACGGGCGCATCTTTTAGACCAGAGAAGTCTAGATACCCCATAAAGCCGGCAAGAATGTAGCCAATCACTAAAGCAATTAAAATAGCTGAACTTTTAATCCAGACAATACGAATACGGTTTAGGACAATAATAATAGCAAGAACAGTACACGACATTACAAGGTTATCAGCACTGGCAAAAGTATGGTCCTGCATGGCTTGATAACCACCGCCCATACTAATCAAACCTTCTTTAATGAGCGTTAGACCAATCAGGAGTACCACAATACCTGTCACAAGGGGAGTAATTAGCTTTTTTACCCATGGGAGAATTTGTGATACGCCCATTTCAATAAATGAACCTGCAATCACAACACCAAAAATAGCAGCCATAACTTGATTGACTGGTGTACCTGCAGCAACCATTGCACTGCCAATACCGATAATCGGGCCAATAAAGTTAAAACTTGTACCTTGAACAATAAGTAAGCCTGCACCAAACGGACCAACTTTTTTACATTGTAAGAAAGTCGCGATTCCTGAAATGACCAAAGACATTGATAAAATCATATTGGTTTCATTTCGTGGAACGCCTAATGCTAAGCAAATTAGAAGTCCGGGAGTAACAATCGGGACAATAATTGCAAGCAAATGTTGAAAGGCTGCCAAAAAAGCCACGAACGGTTTTGGTCGGTCATCTAGCCCATAAACGAGGTCAAGACTGTCTTGTGATGGTTGATTGGACATGGGAGTAAATACGCCGCAATTTCGCAAATTGGCGCTATTCTAATCGAGATACCTATCTTTACAAAACGAAATACAGACTATTGGAAAATTTTTTTGTCAATGTCAATAAACTGTCACTACTCAAGAGTAGTGTTTTTCTGTATAATTTGCCCTCAAATTTTAGGCGTTTCGAATTTTCATGTCAGATATCAAAAATCTCCGTAATATCGCAATTATTGCGCACGTCGACCACGGGAAAACCACACTTGTCGATAAACTACTTCAGCAATCAGGTGCTCTCGGTGACCGAGCAGGCGAGATTGAGCGTGTCATGGACTCGAATGCGCTTGAAAGTGAACGTGGTATTACCATCTTAGCGAAAAACACCGCTATTACTTGGTTAGACAAACGTACAGATACAACTTACCGTATCAACATCGTGGATACCCCGGGACACGCCGACTTCGGTGGTGAAGTAGAACGTGTAATGTCGATGGTTGACTGCGTACTACTTCTTGTTGACTCACAAGAAGGCCCAATGCCACAAACTCGCTTTGTGACTCAAAAAGCCTTTGCCCGTGGTTTAAAACCAATCGTGATTATCAACAAAGTTGACAAGCCAAGTGCGCGTCCAGACTGGGTAATCGATCAAGTATTTGATTTGTTTGATAACCTTGGCGCAACTGATGAGCAACTTGATTTCCCAATCGTTTATGCATCAGGTTTACGTGGTGTAGCGGGTCCTGCTCCTGAAGAGCTTGCAGAAGACATGACTCCGTTGTTCGAAACGATTGTAGACATTGTTGAGCCACCAGCTGTTGATGTTGATGGTCCATTCCAAATGCAGATTTCATCACTTGACTATAACAGCTTCGTAGGTGTTATCGGTGTTGGTCGTATTCAACGTGGTTCTGTAAAATTAAATACTCCTGTTACTGTAATTGACAAAGAAGGCAATACACGTAACGGTCGTATCTTAAAAATCATGGGTTACCATGGTTTAGAGCGTATTGATGTTGATTCTGCATCTGCGGGCGATATCGTATGTATTACTGGTATTGATGCACTTAACATTTCTGACACGATTTGTGATCCGAAAAATGTTGAAGCATTACCACCTTTATCTGTAGATGAACCTACAGTGTCTATGACTTTCCAAGTAAACAACTCTCCGTTTGCTGGTAAAGAAGGTAAATTCGTAACTTCACGTAATATTCGTGAGCGTCTTGATCGCGAATTAATTCACAACGTAGCTTTACGTGTTGAAGATACTGACAGTCCAGACCGTTTCAAAGTATCTGGTCGTGGTGAACTTCACCTTTCAGTTTTAATTGAAAACATGCGTCGTGAAGGCTTCGAATTAGGTGTATCACGTCCGCAAGTAATCATTAAAGAAATTGATGGTGAAAAACAAGAACCTTACGAAAACGTAACGTTTGACGTTGAAGAGCAGCACCAAGGCGCTGTAATGGAACAAATGGGTCACCGTAAAGGCGAAATGACCAATATGGAAGTTGACGGTAAGGGCCGTATCCGTATTGAAGCAACTGTTCCTTCACGTGGTTTAATTGGTTTCCGTTCTGAATTCTTAACCATGACCTCTGGTACTGGTATTATGACTTCAAGCTTCTCTCACTATGGTCCTCTTAAACAAGGTACTGTTGCGAAGCGTCAAAACGGTGTGTTGATTTCTATGGTTCAAGGTACATGCTTGGGCTATGCATTATTCAGCTTACAAGACCGCGGTCGTTTATTCGCTAAGCCACAGTTAGAAGTTTACGAAGGTATGATCGTAGGTATTAACTCTCGTTCAGACGATATGGTTGTAAACCCAACTAAAGCGAAACAGTTAACTAACGTTCGTGCGTCTGGTACTGATGATGCTTTAACTTTAACACCTGCAATTGAATTCACGCTTGAACAAGCTCTTGAATTTATTGAAGATGACGAGTTAGTAGAAGTTACTCCAAAATCAATTCGTATCCGTAAGCGTTACTTGACTGAAAACGAACGTAAACGTAACCGTGATAAATAATTTTTCTTAAATGAAAAGAAAAACCGCTAAATTCGTTTAGCGGTTTTTTATTGCTTACTGGTAAAGCTGAAAGTAAACTTAAATTCATATTTTTCTTGTAAGCAAATATGTTGTTAAAGTGTGAAATAGCTTTCTTTTTTTGAAAAAAATATTAAATTATCAATATCATGGCGAGTACTATCTAGACGGATAAGAGGCCAGTGAAAAAAGAAAAATATGATGTGTTCCTCCCCCCTACATCTGGAGATGTTTAGATGAGTATTATTCAAGAATTTAAAGAATTTGCCATTAAAGGCAATATGATGGATTTAGCCATTGGTGTAATTATTGGTGGTGCTTTTGGCAAAATCGTAGACTCGTTAGTAAAAGATATCATCATGCCGCTTATCACTGTAATTACTGGTGGTGGCGTTGATTTCTCGCAGAAATTTATCGTGTTAGGTGCAAACCCTAATAACTTACAATCTCTAGATGCCCTACAAAAAGCAGGTATTAATGTATTAACTTATGGTAACTTCCTGACCATTTTAATTAACTTCCTGATTTTGGCTTGGGTTGTGTTCTTAATGGTGAAATTATTAAACAAACTTCGCCGTGATAAGAATGAGCCAGAAGCTCCAGCTGCAACTCCAGAAGATATCCAATTATTACGTGAAATTCGTGATGAGTTGAAAAAACAAGCTTAATAAAAAGAATTTGAGTATAAAAAACGGTACCTAGAGTACCGTTTTTTATTACATAGCATTTTATACTGGACTAGAGATATTGATAAACTTGCTAAATCACAGTTAAGTTTAGCTAAGCAGATAGAACAAGGAACATAAATTAATGAATCAGCTTTTTGTATATGGAACTTTATGCCCTAATAAAGCAAATGCTCATATTTTAGAGCAGATTGGTGGTAACTGGACAAAAGCGAGTGTACGAGGAGTGATTCATATTTTAGATTGGGGACCAGACAAAGGTTTAAAGGCTTTAGAGTTAGATCCAGAAGCAGATTGGGTAGAAGGCTATTTGTTTAGCACAGAAAAGTTAGCAGAAAACTGGCAAATGTTAGATGATTTTGAAGGCTTTCAATACCAACGTGTGACAGCAGATATAAAATTAGAATCTGGTGAGTATGTTAAAGCCTGGACATATCAAATCAATATGCAGGCTAAAGCTTCTCACAATTACAAGTAAAATGCTGAAATCAACGTAAGCCAGTCATTCTGAATTTAACTTCTAAGAGATGATAGCCAAACTGGCTTTTGATTGGACCTTGTAATACACGTTCAGCAGCCGTAAAAACTACTTTGTCAATGACAGGCACCAATTGCCCTTTTTTGACTTCACCAAGTTCACCACCACGTTTTGCCGAATTACAGGTGGAGTATTGTTTGGCAAGTTTGGCAAAGTCAGCACCACTTTGTAGCTTCTTTTTCAGTTGTTCGGCTAAGTCTTTATCTTTGACTAAAATATGTCGGACAATTGCTGTTTGCATGTTGTCTTCCTCCAAAAAATTAAAGCTTTCTCAGCTTTTTAAGTGGTTGGCACTGTGGACAAAATACGCTGGCACGCTGACCAAGTTTTAAGTTTTCTAATGTGGTTTCACAGTTAACACACATTTCACCGGCACGACCATAAGCGAGTAAAGTCTGTTGAAAATAACCATTTTCACCCATGGCATTGCTGTAGTCTCGTAAAGTCGAGCCGCCTAAATCAATTGCTGACTTCAAAATTCGCTTAATCTCAACAACCAGTTTCTCAATCTGTTGCATGGTTAAATCACCAGCGGGCTGTGCTGGATGAATGCCAACATTAAACAAGCTTTCAGTTGCATAGATATTGCCAACACCAACCACTACATGATTATCCATGAGTGCAATTTTTATGCCGACAGATTTATTCTTGAGTTTAGAAGCTAAATATTCTGCATGAAAGTCAGTACTTAAAGGCTCTGGCCCTAAAGTATCGATGAGTTTGCCTTGAGTTTCAGGGTTAAGCCAAAGAATACAGCCAAAACGACGTGGGTCATGGTAACGTAACTGCTGATCTTCAAATTGAATAATGAGATGATCGTGTTTTCTCAGTTCATCATTTGGTTGACACAGGCGAAAGCTACCCGACATTCCTAAATGCCAGAGCATTTGATCTTGTTCAAACTCTGCCAAAATATATTTTGAACGTCGATTTAACCCGATGAGACGTTGTCCAACAAGTTTCTGAACATTATCTGGTATAGGCCAGCGTAAGCTAGGATTGCGTACTTCAACACTTAGAACTTTTTGATTCAATAAGGGAAATAAACTGGTTTTGGTGGTTTCGACTTCGGGTAACTCAGGCATGCCAACTCGCAGAATTAACAGATATACTGGATTAATCAAGTATAACGTGTGGTATGTAATATTTCAGAGAATACTATGTCAGATATTTTACCATTAAGCTGGTTTCAACGAGAAACTTCGGAAGTAGCATACGATTTAATCGGGTGCGTATTATGTAAGCGACAGCCTGATGGACAAGTTATCCGCTGTACAATTAGTGAAACAGAAGCTTATTTGGGCGTTCGCGATAAAGCCTGCCATAGCTACAATGATAAACGTACCGCACGAACAGAGGTGATGTATCGCCATGGTGGTACCATTTATGTCTATTTAATTTATGGCATGTATGAAATGCTCAACATTATTACTCAAACAGAAGGTGTACCTGAAGGAGTGATGATTCGATCAGCATTTTTAAATAGTGCTTCAACTAAAAAAGAATATAAGCTTTTGGCTGGACCCGGCAAACTGACGCGTTATTTAGGCATTGATCGGACTTTAAAAGGCCAGACTTTGGGTGAAGAATCTGGACTATGGATTGAAGCAGCCACTACACAGCCAGAAGTGGTTTTAACGCCACGTATTGGAATTGATTATGCCGAGGAGGCAAAAGACTGGCCTGAACGGTATTGCTGGAAAGATCATCCATCATTAAGTCGATAATTCTCATGGCGAACAAATTTATATGGCAAAACGAGCGTTCCAGATTTACAACAATGTAGACCGAATTCTATATCCAGACAAGACACTGCTTTTTGTTATCATAACTACAATATAAATAAAGGAAATAAGCATGTCCTTATTACGCTTAGACCGACTTCATTACTGTATTTTGATGAGTATGGGCTGTATTTCTAGCCCACTTGTTTGGGCAGAAGACTTAAATTCAGACGTTGCCAAATTACCAACTTTACATGTGGAAGCGACACGTACTGACACCGGTTATTTACAAACACCAGCTTCGGTTTTCCGAATCGAGGCACCTCAAGTGGATAGTTCTTCACAAGTAAATTTAACTGAAGTTGTGAAGGGCATACCGAGTTTACAGATTCGTAACCGTGAAAATTATGCGCAAGATCTACAGCTATCTATGCGTGGTTTTGGTGCACGTTCTACGTTTGGTGTCCGTGGTATTCGTTTATATGTCGACGGTATTCCTGCAACAATGCCGGATGGACAAGGCCAAACGTCTAATATCGATTTAAGTAGTCTGGACCATGTTGAAGTTCTAACAGGACCTTTTTCTTCACTTTATGGAAACTCATCGGGTGGGACAATTTTAACTTCTACTAAAGAAGGACAAGGCAAAGATTCAATTGAGCTAAGTTATTCGGGAGGCAGCCACGATAAAAGCCGAGCAGGGCTCGTGCTACAAGGTGGAGCAAAGGGTGCGAATGAACCAAGCTATGTTATTAGTTCATCGTATTTCGATACTGATGGTTACCGAGAACATAGCGGTGCAGAAAAAGTACTAAATAATGCAAAACTCAGTTGGAATCTTGATGATGGTAGTAAAATCAACTGGGTAACCAACTATGTAAAAATTCATGCAGACGATCCAATGGGGTTGGAGCGTAAGGATTGGCAAGCAAACCCAAAACAGATTGCTCCTTATGTAAAAAAAATGGGGTTTAACGCGCGCAAAGATATTGAGCAAACTCAAACAGGTATAACTTGGTCTAAACCGATTAATGATAAAAATGAACTCTATGCCATGGCATATTTAGGTAATCGCCAAGTTACTCAATATCAATCTATTCCAAAAGGTGAAGTAACGTTAAAAAATGATAAGCCAGTTTATACAGGTCAAAAGAGTCCTAAGCATGCTGGTGGAGTCATTGATTTTGAACGTAATTATTATGGTGCTGACTTCCGTTGGACGGGCAAAGAGTTACTTCCAAATACCACTCTAAGTGTCGGTGTTGCACTTGATGCAATGGATGAAGAACGTAAAGGTTTTGAAAATTTTAATACAAATGATGTTTATGGGGTGAAAGGTAATTTACGCCGAGATGAAGATAATACTTTATGGAATATTGACCCGTATTTACAAGCGTCATGGCAGTTTTTACCAACATGGCGTTTAGACACGGGTGTACGCTATAGCAATGTCCATTACAACTCAAAAGATCATTTTACTTCAGGGCCTGATGAGTATGGCACTGTTAACGGTGATGATAGTGGCAAAACAGATTACGATAAAGTTTTACCTTCTGCTGCTTTAAGCTGGCAAATTTTACCTAAACTCCTGGCCTATGTGAGTTATGCCAAAGGCTTTGAAACGCCAACTTTTACTGAAATGGCTTATCAGACTGATACTTCAAAGTCAGGTTTTAACTTTGATTTAAAACCATCCACAAGCAATACCTATGAAACAGGCTTAAAGTCACAAAACCATTTAGGTGATTTTACGTTAGCAGTTTTCCAAACAAAAACTAAGAATGATATTGTTTCAGCTGGAAGCTTAGATGGGCGTTCAACATTCCGTAATGCAGATAAAACCTTACGTGAAGGCTTAGAGTTTGCCTGGAATAAAAAGTTGTGGCGAGATTTAACTGCGACTGCAAGCTATACATATTTAGATGCGACTTTTGATGCGAACGTTCCTGAAAAACTTGATCAAGACGAAAAAGTTCTCGCTTCAGCAATTCCTGCGGGTAATGCTATCCCTGGAATTGCTAAAAACCAAGCTTATGCCTCTTTGGCTTGGCAGCCACCGCACGGACTATATGGCGGTGTAGATGTACAGTATATGGATAAAGTATACGTGAATGATACCAACAGTGACGCAGCGCCAAGCTACAGTGTAACCTCAGCTAATGTGGGTTATGCATGGGTAATGGGCGACTGGAAAGTGAATAGCTTTGCCCATGTAGATAACCTATTTGATAAAAACTATGCAGGTTCAGTGATCGTAAATGATGGTAATGGACGTTACTTTGAACCAGCAGATGGACGTAACTGGAGTGCAGGTTTACGTGTAATTAAGCAATTCTAGGAATTAAAAATGGCAAAATTATTTGAAACGGTTAACTTTGGTTCACTACAACTGGTCAATAGAATTGTAATTGCTCCGATGTGCCAATATTCGGCAACAGATGATGGTGAAATTACCTATTGGCATGAACAGCAATGGGCAAATTATGCATTGTCTGGTGCAGGCCTTTGTATTGTAGAAGCAACTGCTGTACAACCTGAAGGTCGGATTAGCTATGCTGACCTTGGCCTGTGGAATGATCAGCAACGTGACAAAATTAAAACGTTGTTAGCTAAGGTTCATACACTTTCGCCGATGCCATTTGGAATTCAGTTAGCACATGCAGGACGTAAAGCATCTACTGAAAAGCCGTGGTTAGGTAAAGGTCAGATTGCAAAAGATCAGCCTCATGGTTGGCAAACGGTTGCTCCAAGTGAAAGTACCTTTTCAGTGCATGATGCTGCACCACATGCTTTGACCATTGCTGAGATTAAACAAGTTCAACAAGACTTTGCAGCGGCTGCAAAACGTGCTGTAGAAGCTGGGTTTGAGTTGATTGAAGTTCATGCTGCGCATGGTTATTTACTACATCAATTCTTATCGCCAATTGCCAATCAGCGTACTGATGAATATGGCGGTTCTTTAGAAAACCGTATGCGTATGACTCTTGAGGTTCTTCAGGCAATTAAACTCGCTGTACCAGAAGGTTATCCTGTTGGTGTTAGACTGTCTGCAACCGATTGGTTAGAGAGTATCGAGCACTGGGATGTTGAATCTACGGTTGGTTTATCAAAAGCTTTAGAGCAATTGGGCGCAGCCTATGTGCATGTGTCTAGTGGCGGTTTGCATGAGCATCAATCTATTACGATTGGGGCTGGTTACCAAGTTCCATTTGCTGAACAAGTTAAAAAGCATGTGTCTATTCCAGTCATTGCTGTAGGGCTAATTACTGAGCCAGAACATGCTGAACAAATTCTGGAAAACCAGCAAGCTGATGCTATTGGTCTTGCTCGTGCAATGTTATATGACCCACGTTGGCCATGGCATGCTGCAGCTACATTAGGGGCAAAAGTCAAAATTGCTCCTCAATATTTGCGTTGCCAACCACATGGCTTAAAACAGCTTTTTGATTCTTTTTAGTTTTTAATATTCGGGCAAATTAAGATTTGCCCGTTTTTCTTTTGAAATGAGTGAGGAAGTAGTCTGTGGTTTTTCAGGTAATTTTACCAATTTTGATTTTATTATTGATGGGGTACTGTAGTGTCCTCATTAAACTGGTAACACCTGAACAAATTAAGGCTCTGAGTGCATTTGTTATTAAAATTTCTTTACCTGCTTTTTTAATCCAATCTTTAGCCAATAAAAACTTACAAGATATTTGGCACCCAGCTTATTTTATAGCTTATGGTGGCGGCTCTTTAATCTTGTTTTTTTTGGCTTTTATCCTTTACCGCAAGTATTTTAAAAATAGCCTAACACATAGTGCAGTCATATCGATGGGCGCTTCTATGTCAAATACAGGTTTTATGGGTACAGCGATTCTAACCATGCTAATGGGGAGCCATGCTGCAATCTATATATCTTTAACCTTAATTATCGAAAATTTATTAATAGTTGCTTTAATGCTCATTTTGGCAGAAGCGGGTTTGCATCAACAGCAACGGCTTTTGCCTTTACTGAAAAAAACATTCATTAATTTACTTAAAAATCCTGTAATTATTGCAATTTTAGTTGGGATGAGCTGCATTTTGCTAGATATTCATCTGCCTTCAAAACTTGGGCAAGCCTTAGAACTTTTAGGAAGAACAGCTTCGCCTTTAGCATTATTTGCTATTGGTGGCAGCTTGGTTGGTATTGGTATTACCGCCGTGAATTTCCAAAGTATATTGTTGGCTGGATTTAATGTCATCCTTATGCCAGTTGTGATTTTTGGGCTGTTCCTTTTACTGCCAAACGTGAGCCAAGAGATGTTATATGCTGGCACTTTACTTGCTGCGTTGCCAATGCCAATCGCTTTTGGTATTTTTGGGCAAGCCTACGGTTTAAATGAAAGAGCATTAACCCCCTTAATGATTAGTACCATTATTGGCTTTATGGGTGTGAGTGGGCTTATTGCCTTGTGGTGGTAAAAGAAAAGCCCCATGTGGGGCTATTGTCTCTTTACTATTTTTTAGGAGCTGGCTGCGTAGGAGCGGCGGCAGCTTGTTTATTCTTCTCAGCAATAATTTTTTCGACCGAAGCTAAAGATTCTCTAGCATTAGGAACATTTTGCTTAGCAAGCTCAGTAAAGATCTGTTTTGCTTGAGGCAGGTTCTGAGGAATGATATTGCCATTCGCCATCATGGTTGCTAAAGCCATAGATGCAGGTGCATAACCCTTTTGAGCAATTGTTTGCAAAGCCTCAATGCCTTGGCGTTTCATTAAAGGATTTTTATTTTCAACTCCTTGACTAATATCATAAAGCGCTTTGACCTGAATAGCAGGGTAGTTTCCTTTTCTAATCAAAGGCGCTAGCTTTTGTAAAGCAATTTGGTGAGATTGAGGTTTTTTCTGTGCAAATAAAATGGTCGCTATTTTGACAGTTGCATCATCAGAACCTTGAGCTGCTGCTTTTTGAATATATTGACTGAATTTGTTGCTATCTTTGGCAACACCTAATTCACCAGTCTCATAAATTTGTGCAAGCGTGTAACTTGCTTGAGCATAACCTTTATTTGAGGCATCTTCATAATATTTCAGAGCTTTGGCATTATCTTTGGCAGTACCTTGGCCCATTTGTGTCATATAGCCTAAGTTATAGATGGCTTGAGCATTTCCTGTTTGTGCAAGACGTTGGACTTCTTGAAAGGCAGCAGGATAATTTTTTGCTGCGTATAGCTGCTCAGCCTGTTTAAATACATCGTTTTTAGCTGCAGATGTCGTAGTGTCTGCTGCAAATATTGATGAACTTGAAATGGCAATTAGACTGGCGATAAGTAATTTCTTCATTTCTTTTTAACCTTTTACTTTGTAGCTACATCATTCCATCGATGTATTAGCTCAATTCAATTTCTCATCATAAATATTGATGGCCGAAAGTAAACAGCCGATTTGTATATAAAACGATGTCTATAAAGCAAACTATGGAGAAAAGTAATACGCCACTCTACTTAAGAGAGTGGCGTATTGGATTATTTTACTGACTGTAATAATGCTTCAATCTGTTTTGCATCACTTGGTACGCCAGAGATTCTTTGACCATCTTGTAAGAACAGAGTTGGTGTGCCATCTATATTTAATTTCTGGCCTAAAGCAATATTTTTCTGAATTGGACTTGTACAGCTTTTGCCAGCCGCTGGCAATTTACGGTTAAGCATATAATTTGTCCAAGCTTCTGAAGGGTTTTTAGAGCACCAGATTTGATTAGAAACCTTTTCAGCATTTGGATGTAAGCTGGTCAGCGGATATAAGAATACATATACCGTTACGTTATCTACCCCAACCATATTTTGTTCTAGACGTTGACAGTAAGGGCAATCAGGGTCACTGAAAATATAAAGAGTACGTTCTCCTTTACCTTTGACGTATTTAATTGCTTGATTTAATGGGAGACTTTTAACATCAATTTTACCCAATTCGGCAATTCGCTCTTCTGTCATATTTTTTTGTTGTTTGATATCAACTAAATTGCCTACAAAAAAGTATTTTGCATCTTGATTGGTATAAACAATACGACCACTTGTATAGACTTCATAAATTCCAGCGACAGGTGACTGATAGACACCTTTTACAGGGAGGTCTGGATAATTTGTCTTCAGATTTTGTTCAAGTGTTTTAACATCAGCATGAGCAGAACCGAAAAAAGCCAAACTCAATATGAGTGTAGCAAGTTTAGTTTTCATATTTTTTCTCTTAGATTACAACATGGATTATGATGGCATAGAAAACTTAAAAAATTGATGCCCTAATTTAATGAATTCATTAGAATTTTGTATCTATAGAAAAGCCCGTAGATTTATCCACGGGCTTTTAATTTATTAAATATAATTATTGTGGTCTAGCAACATCACCACTTAAAGCTTCTGGTAAATCTAAAACTTGAAGACCTAATTCTTGAAGGGCGGCGGGTTTCGCAACAACTAAGGCAATATAACCGTCAGTAGTTTGGGTACTATTAACCACTTCTACATCATTGTGCAGTTGAGTTGCTGGAGCAGGTGCATCACCCGTACCTTGAACTAAATGTAACCAGTGTTTTGGTTTTGCTTTAAACCAAAGGCGCGCCACAATTTCTTGACCTAAGTAACAGCCTTTATCGTAATTGACGCCTTCGCGTTGATGTAAACGTAATTCTTGTGGCTGAAACTCATGTTCAGTCGCTTGAGCAATCCATGCTTGACCTGTCATGATGGCTTGTTTTTGCCATTCGGAAATATCAGTTTCTGTAGAGCTGAACTCAGTATGGCCATTCACAACTTTTGGGAATACAGCACCTTGTTCACTTAAGGTCATTTTTGAAAAAGCACCATATTTTTTAATGTGCTTCGCGAATTCTTCAGCTTGATCTTGAGTGACAATAATGTCAAAACTTTCTGCATTATTCTTTTTTAGCCACAAGCCAAAATGGATGCGGCCTTTAAGATCACAAATGGCTGTATAGCGTGTTTCATTTTCAGCTAAACGTTCAGTATCTACAGTCACTTGGCCTTGTAAAAACTTTTGTGCATCTACACCGTTTAATGCATATGAGGAGAAAGCGAGCAGACTCATGATTAATCTCAAATTCAATATGTTTCTTTATGATTGCTGACTATTTTGCTCCATTTTTACTAAAAAATCAGCCATAGTTTTCGTAATTTACTTTTGTATAAAACAATAGGTTTAGGTCAAAAAAACACCAAAAATATACGTTAAAAGAAATTCTACGGTTTAAGCTATTCAACATAATTTTTATAACTTAAATGGACTTAAAATAAGGAGAAGACAATGGCAACAGGTACAGTAAAATTACATCGAGTGTTTAAGGCACCAGCTGAACGAGTTTATCGTGCTTTTCTTGACCCAGATGCTTTAGTTAAATGGATGGCACCTCACGGTTTTACCGCGAAGGTTCATAGTTTTGATGCAAAAGTAGGGGGCTCATACAAAATGAGCTTTACCAATTTCTCAACCGGGTCAACACATTCATTTGGAGGTACTTATGTTGAGCTCGTTCCCAATGAATTAATTCGTTATAACGACCAATTTGACGACGCAAATTTACCAGGCACGATGCAGGTCACCATTACATTAAAAACAGTATTGGTCGGCACAGAAATACACATTACCCAAGAAGGAATACCTGAAGTTATTCCTGTGGAAGCATGCTATTTAGGCTGGCAAGAGTCTTTATCTTTATTGAAGTTGTTAGTAGAAGCCGACATTCCAGATCAATAATTGTCTTTTTTTAATTGAGATTTAAATAAAAAGTGAGTAGAAAAACTACTCATTTTTTATTTTTTAAACACTATCAAAAATGAACAAAATATTGAATGATCATATGAAGCTCAATCAGTTAAACCTTCTTGTAAGATAAAGATATGAACATACAAATTAAAAGAATTTATGACGATGTAAGCGGTGATGATGGAAAGCGAATTTTAGTTGATCGACTATGGAGTCGAGGGATTAGCAAAGAAAATGCTCATTTAGATTTATGGTTAAAAGAAATAGCTCCTTCAACCGAACTTCGTAAGTGGTTTCATGCAGAGTCTGTAGAACATTGGGATGAGTTCAAACAACGTTATTTAAAAGAACTAGAAACCAACTCTGCGGTTAAAGAGTTATTAGAAATCGTTTCACATCATAAAGTTACACTTTTGTATTCGGCTAAAGATGTGGAACATAACCATGCGATTATTTTAAAAGAATACTTATTAGAAAAGAGCAAAAGTTAAATATATAAATTTTTTTTTGGTAAAAGTCTTTTATTTAAAACTTTAAAAAATGAGTCATATCTCGCATAATATACTTTTTGAGATTTTTTTATGTCTTTGCCAAACTGTCCAAAATGCCAATCAGAATATACATATCAAGACGGCGATTTATTAATTTGTCCAGAATGCTCACACGAGTGGAAAGAAGGGGAAGCTTTAGTAACTGAAGAGCAAGAAGTTATTAAAGATGCTAATGGAAACGTTTTGGCGGATGGCGATAGCGTTACTGTAATTAAAGATTTAAAAATTAAAGGTTCTTCTTCAGTTGTTAAAGTCGGAACAAAAGTAAAAAGTATTCGTTTAGTTCCAGACGCAAGTGATGGTCACAATATTGACTGTAAAATTGATGGTATTGGTCAGATGAAGTTAAAATCTGAATTTGTAAAAAAAGCTTAATTTGTTAATTTTAATTACATTTTGGTAGAGATCGCAGGCGTGATCTCTACCTTTTTACATTTCAACATCCTTATAATTTTATTACGATAATGTATAAAAAGTAGACTATCCAAAGCTTAATAGCTCATTTATATTGTCATTAAGAAGAATTAACTTTCGTCCAGAATAATAACGAAAGTCATACCCACACCAACAAAAAAACGAGGTTCATATGGCAGGATGGTACGAAATTACACAAGCGAATGATGGACAATATCGCTTTGTACTTAAGGCTGGTAATGGCGAAATTATTTTAAATAGTGAGCTATATAAAGCAAAAGCATCAGCAGTCAATGGTATTGAGTCAGTTCAAAAAAATAGTAGTGACGATGCGCGATATGATCGTTTAACTGCAAAAAATGGGAAACCTTACTTCAATTTAAAAGCTGCAAATCATCAAATTATTGGTTCGAGCCAGTTTTATGCCAGTGAAGCTTCACGAGATAAAGGCATTGAATCGGTTAAAAACAATGGATCTTCCACAACCATTAAAGACTTAACAGTTCAGGCGTAAAATTAAATTAAAAAAAGCAGCTTCTAAAAGCTGCTTTTTTTATTTATGTATTTATTAACGCGCTAATTTAGCTAAGAGTTCTTCTTTAGTTAAATTGCTCGCTTCAGCATCACGGCGACCTTTATATTCAAAAGTACCCGCATCAAGACCTTTTTCACCAATCACAATACGGTGTGGAATACCCATTAATTCAAGGTCAGAGAATTTAACGCCCGGACGTTCGTTACGGTCATCAAGTAATACGTCAAAGCCTTGGGCTTGAAGTTCTGCATAAAGCGCTTCTGCTGCTTCAAGAGTACGTGGTGATTTGTGTGCATTCATTGGAACAATTGCGATTTCAAAAGGAGCAATCGCTTGTGGCCAAATAATCCCTTTGTCATCGTAGTTTTGTTCAATTGCAGCTGCAACTACGCGTGTCACACCAATACCATAACAGCCCATTGTTACTGTAAATGGTTTACCATCTTCACCGAGAACTTTACATCCTAAAGCTTCAGAGTATTTAGTACCAAGTTGGAAAATATGGCCCACTTCAATACCGCGTTTAATTTGTAGGGTACCTTTACCATCTGGAGATGGGTCACCTTCAACCACATTACGCAAATCGAAAACTTCAGTAATTTGTGCATCACGTTCCCAGTTTACGCCTACAGCATGTTTGTCTGCCTCATTTGCACCAGCAACGAAGTCAGAAAGAACAGATGCAGCACGGTCAACAATTACAGTGATGCCTTTTTCAACTAAACCTTGTGGACCAGTGAAGCCAGCAGTTAAGCCAAATGTTTGAAGTTGTTCTTCTGTGGCAAACGCAAGAGGAGCGGCCACTAAAGGATGCTTCTCGGCTTTAATTTCATTAAGTTCGTGGTCACCACGTAAGAATAGGGCAACGACAGGTACATTGCCTTTCTCATCAGCAACGCCTTGAACCAATAAGGCTTTTACAGATTGTTTAGGGGCAGCATTTAAGAACTGGCAAACATCAGCAATTGTTTTTTGATTTGGTGTTTCAACCAATTTAAATTCTTGTGTAGGCGCTGCACGCTCACCCACTAAAACAGCTTCAGCCATTTCAACGTTTGCTGCATAATCAGACTCAGTTGAAAATGCAATGTCATCTTCACCGCTTGCAGCTAATACGTGGAATTCATGTGAAGCTGAACCACCAATTGAACCTGTATCTGCTTGTACTGGGCGGAAATCTAAACCTAAACGAGTGAAAATACGGCTATAGGTGTCATACATCACATCATAAGTTTCTTGTAATGATTCTTGAGTTGCATGGAAAGAATAAGCATCTTTCATGATGAACTCGCGTGAACGCATTACACCAAAACGAGGGCGGATCTCATCACGGAATTTAGTTTGAATTTGATAGAAATTTACAGGAAGCTGTTTATAACTTTTTAGCTCATTACGTGCTAAATCGGTAATCACTTCTTCATGTGTAGGACCAAGCACAAACGGATTGTCGTGACGATCTTTGAAACGTAATAATTCAGGACCATATTGTTCATAACGACCTGATTCTTCCCACAAGCTCGCGGGTTGAGTTACGGGCATGAACACTTCCATAGCACCTGAACGGTTCATTTCTTCACGAACAATGGCATCAACTTTTTTAAGCACACGTGTTCCCATCGGCAGCCATGTATATAAACCAGATGCCAATTTACGAATCATCCCCGCACGTAACATGAGCTGATGTGAAATCACTTCAGCATCGTTTGGGGTTTCTCTCAACGTTGCAAATAAAAAGCGGCTTGCGCGCATGGAAAAAGTCCTAAAAGTTAAGCGTTATAAAAACGCGGATTATACGATAGTCGCTGCATTATGACATGAATCGTCGGGTTTGACGCAGCATAAAGTTTTTCAAGTCATCCAGATAAGTGAAAATGACGGGGACAACCACAAGAGTTAATAAGGTAGAGGTAATAACGCCACCAATTACAGCATGAGCCATTGGTGCACTTTGTTCACCACCTTCACCTAGACCTAGAGCTAATGGAACCATACCCATTACCATCGCACTTGTTGTCATCAAGATTGGGCGTAAACGGGTTTTGCCTGCTTGTAAAATAGCATCATAACGACTTATCCCATCTTCCATCGCTTTTTTAATAAAGTCGATAAGCAAAATCGCGTTTTTGGTTACCAGCCCCATCAGCATAATAATGCCAATAATTGAAAATAGATTTAGGGTACTCCTAAATAAGAATAAGGCCAGGAAGACACCAATCAGGGACAATGGTAAAGATGCCATAATCGCAGCAGGGTGAATAAAACTATTAAACTGAGAACCCAACACAATATAAATAAATACAATCGAAAGGGTAATTGCCGTTAACGCATAACCCGCAGATTCAGCCATATCGGCATTTGCCCCTTGAGTATCAAAGGTATAACCAGCTGGCAATTTGAATGCTTTTTGCATTTTATCGATATCTTGACCGATATCCCCACTTGGACGTCCTGAAGTGTTTGCTTCAATTAAAACTTCACGTTCAAGGTCACGTCGGTTAATTTGCGAAGCTCCAAGTTTTTCTTGGGTTGTGGCTACGGCGCTTAATGGAACTAAAATATTTTGCCCATTTGCATTGGTTTTATTCGAGTTGAGATATAGGTTCTGTACATCTTGGGGAAGCACACGTTTATTTTCATTTAAACGGATATTCACATCATAAGTTTCGCCGTCACGATCTTCCCATGTTGTGACATTGTCACCTGCAATGAGTGGTCGAATCGCATTCGCAATTTGAGAAACAGATAAACCTAAATCACTGGCCAGTACACGGTTAATATGTACACCTAAAGTCGGTTTAGGTTCTTTTAAAGAGCTTTCTAAATCGACCACACCATCAATTTTTTCCATTTCAGCCATGAAACGATCCGAGATTTTTTGTAGTTCATTTAGATCAGATCCTTTAATAGAAATCATGATTGGCTTTTGACCACCAGACACTGAGTCTTGAGCAGCAGCGACTGAAGTCACTCGGATGCCAGCTACACTTTGTAAACGATCACGGAACTCATTGTTGAGTGTTGTCAGGTCTGCGCTACGTTCTTGTTTTGGTTTTAGGGTGACTCCTAAACCTGCATGGTTTTTACCGGAGTCGACTTCACTGTTAACCACTCCATAAGTAGAAACGACATCAGGGAATTGCCTAATAATCTGATCAACTTGATGTAATTTTGCTTGGGTATATTCTAAAGAAGAATCAACAGGGGTTTCGAACTGAATACGAATTTCACCTTTATCTGGTGTAGGTACAAATTCGGTTCCGATCATTTTTGATAAGCCTAATGCCACAACCAATGAAACAATTGCAATAATGACCGTGATGAAACGAAAGCGTAAGGCAAGCTTTAAAAGCTTTTCATAGATGTGCGTCAGACCATCTAATAAATTAGAAATATAGTTAAAGAAACGTTGCAGTCGACTCTCTTTTTTCTTTACAGGATCTTTCCAGTGTGCGGAAAGCATTGGGTCGAGTGTAAAGCTGATGAACATGGAAATAAGAACAGCCGTACTTACAGTTACCCCGAATTGATAGAAGAAACGCCCAATTAAGCCTCCCATAAAGGCAACTGGTAAAAATACCGCTACAATGGTGAGTGTGGTTGCAAGTACTGCTAACCCAATTTCTTTAGTACCATCTAAAGCCGCAGTGACATGGTCTTTGCCGAGCTCTGTATGCCTGACAATGTTTTCCCGAACCACAATCGCATCATCAATTAATAGACCAATACTCAGTGACAGGGCCAACAGTGTCATCATGTTAATGCTAAACCCAAACGCCCAGATGAATGTTAATGTGCCAAGTAGGGTAATCGGTAAGGTTAAACCTGTAATGACAGTGGACCGGAAAGAACCCAAAAAGAGTAAAACAATTAAAACTGCTAAGACCGCTCCTTCAATAATGGTACGAACAACGTCTTTAATTGAAGCACGAATACCTTTAGAGCTGTCAGCGACAACTTTATAATTCAAACCCGCAGGCATTTGAGCTTTTAGCTTCTCTAAGGTTTGATAAGTCTTGTCAACAACCTGAATTACATTAGCATCGGAACTTTTTAAAATATCGACAGAAACCGCTGTTCTTCCATTATAAAAAGCACTTGATTGCAGTTCTGCTTGAGTATCTTCAACGGTTGCTACTTGTTTTAGAAAAATAGGGGAACCATTTTTATTAGCAATAACTAAATCACCAAATCCAAGAGGATGGATGACTTTTGATTGAATCTGAACAACCAGTTCAGAATTCTTTTGTTGTAAGGTTCCTGCAGGTACTTCTATATTTTCATTTTTTAGGGTATTAATGACCTGATCAATACCAATACCATAGCTTTGTAATTGTTCAGGATGAACCTTAATCCGAATTTGACGTTTAGCATCACCTAGTAAATTGACATTACCCACACCAGAAACAGTTTTAAGCTGAGGTACAATTTTTTTGTCTACATAGGAGCTTAATTGAGCCAAGCTCATGCTATTCGATTCAAACACGACTGACATAATTGGGCTAGATGATGGATCGTAGCGTTGTACAATCGGTGTATCAATTTCATCGCGGAATTGGGCAATAACTGGAGCAATTTTGTCGCGAACATCTTGTGCTGCAATTGCCGAAGACGTATCAAGATTAAACTCTGCAATCACCATCGAAAGCCCTTCACTTGAGCGTGAAGTAATTTGTTTAATACCCGAAATGGTATTGATTTGATCTTCGAGTTTTTTGGTAATGTCCGATTCAACTGCTTCAGGTGAAGCACCCGCATATTGCGTAGTGACAACTACGAATGGGAAATCAATATTTGGAAACTCTTCAACGGTCATACGTTTCCAAGATGCTAACCCGAGTACCATTAGACTGAGCATCATCATGATGGTAAAAACGGGGTACTTCACACTAATTCGGGTAAACCACATAAGCTATTTGCTACCTTATTTATTTTTTTCGGTTGTAAGCGTCACTTTTTTATTGATATCAGAATCTTCAAACTGGATACGACTTACCTGATCTGTACTTTGTAAACCCTGAACTAAAGCGATATTTTCGTTGTATCGTTGCTCAACCACTCGAATTTTGACTTTCTGAATCGTTTGATTGCGTATTACCCATACAAAAGGATCATGTTGCAGATTTTGAATGCTATCTAAAGGAATGGTTTGTCCCTGATTGCTATCATTATGCAAAATAATACCGTTAATGAACGCACCAATACTTAATGAATCAATCGCTTCTTTAGGGCTCGCAAAGAATTCAATTTGTCGGCTATCTTGATCTGCTACAGGTGAAATACGGGTCAGTATGGCATGTAATTGTTTCGAGTTACCCTGAATCTGATACTGGATAGAGCTACCTACTTTTAAGGCAGATTGTTGCTCAATAGGTAGTTTCGCTTGTATTTCTAATTGATCCGGATTAACGATTTCAAATAATGTTTGTCCAACCGAAACGGTTTGTCCCGGTTCAACTTGTCGTTTCGTAATCACACCTGAAATGGGGCTGGTAATAATACCGTCTCGATCAGCTTTTTTAGCAATATCCACATTGGCTTGTTGAGCTCTAACACTTTCAAGTTGACCTTTATAATCCACCTGACTTTGTTCAAACTCTACACGGGCAATAAAGCCTTGATTGAGCAATCTTTGTTTTCGGTTCATCAAATTACGTGCAAGTTCTGCTTGTGCCTGAGCAGAAGCAAGATTAGCCTGTGCCTGAGCTAAGCGTGCAGCGTTGTCTTGATTATTTAATCTAACTAAAACTTGGCCTTTTTGTACCTTTTGACCTACATTGGCTGTAACGGCAGTCGCTGTTGCACTAACTTGGGCTTGAATAGAACTTTGTTGTACTGCACGAATAGTTCCTGTAAAAGCGGTTTGAGCGGCGAGTGAGCCTTCTTTTACAGGAATTAAATCTTGAGGAATGAGTTCAATTTTTTTAGGTTCAGATGCTGTTGTTTTTGGTACTTCTTGCTGGTTACATGCAGCTAAGATTAAACTCAGACTGATCAAGCTTAATTTAAAAAAAGTAGAAGGGGTAAGATGCGTTGTGCGCATACAGCATCATCCTGTAATTCAAATTTTATTTTGCCCCTATTCTTGATAAAGCTGTAACCTTATTCAAGCTTTTTTAAACGTTCGATAATATTTTCATAATCTTTATTGGTGCGATTATAGGTTTTCGAAAGTATTTCAAGTGTTTGTTTAACCTTATTAATATTCATAAGATTGTTTTCAATCAAGGTTTTATGTCTTTCGGGAACTTGTTCACCCTTACGAAAATATTCCATTTCTTGCCGCTTAAATAAAATTTTGTCTTGTTGTAATTGGCTCAGTTGGTCCTGCTGATAATTTATTTGTTTTTTAATTGCCAATAATGCTTGGTCTCTTTTAATCGTCGCAGTTTTACTATTGCTATATGCTCTTTTTAATTTGTTATCTTCTTCTCTATATCGAGCTGATAATGCACGCTGTGAGGACTGATTTAAATCGGCTTCAGAATTATAAGGATGATTTCTTTTAATGACCTGCATATTCTGGTCGAGTGCTTCATATCCATAGCGAATATGAGCCGGCGTTACGGATGTACTAATATTTGCAATACCATGCTGATCATAATAACGATACCAGACAGCTTTAGGAGCTGCATTGGCAGCCAACGTTGGGGAAGAGAAAAACAGTGCTCCGCAAGAGGCAATGCCTATAGATACAGACAAGCAGTTCCTATAAAAGGCATATTTCATCCGCTTATTCATAAAATTCCCCAAAAAAGAAAGGTAAGTCACTTATTTTTAAATAATTAATCTTAAATATATTAGTTATTATTTAACTGAATAAAAATATCGACATTATAAAAAAAATGATAATTTTTTTGAAAGTGTGATGAGGTTAAAAGTTATTGTTTATAAATGAGAAAGTAGACAAAAAGCTTTCATTGAAAATAGAAGTATAGATATGTTAAAAATGCGTATAAATCTGTAAAAACAAATTTAAGTTAAATTGCATTTATATTTTATGTTATGGGGATGGAAGATTAAATGGAAGATGCATTCCAAAATCTGAAAGTAATGGTTATTGATGACTCAAAAACTATTCGCCGTACCGCAGAAACTCTATTGCAACGCGAAGGTTGCGAAGTGATTACTGCTGTCGATGGATTTGAAGCTTTATCTAAAATTGCTGAAGCGAATCCGGATATTGTTTTTGTAGATATCATGATGCCTCGTTTAGACGGTTATCAAACTTGTGCTCTGATTAAGAATTCTCAAAATTATCAGAACATTCCCGTTATCATGCTCTCTAGTAAAGATGGTTTATTTGATCAGGCAAAAGGGCGTGTGGTAGGTTCAGATGAATACTTGACGAAACCTTTTAGCAAAGATGAATTGCTAAATGCGATTCGTAATCATGTAAGTTCATAATAAGTAATTTGAGGGCAAAAGAAATGGCACGTATTCTCATTGTTGATGACTCACCAACAGAAACTTTTCGTTTTAAAGAAATCCTAACTAAGCATGGCTATGACGTACTTGAAGCATCTAACGGTGCAGATGGTGTGACTTTGGCAAAAGCTGAGCAGCCTGACTTGGTATTAATGGATGTGGTCATGCCAGGTGTAAATGGTTTTCAGGCAACGCGCCAGATTACCCGTGATGAAGACACGAAGCATATTCCAGTGGTGATTGTGAGTACTAAAGATCAGGCAACTGACCGAGTATGGGGTAAACGTCAAGGCGCAATCGATTACTTAATCAAGCCAATCGAAGAAAAGCAATTAATTGATGTAATTAAACAATTTCTAAATTAACTCATCCATCCATAAAAACATAAATAACGGGATAAATACGCCCGTTTTATAGGATCGAGTATGGCAGCGAATGGATTTATCGAGTTACTTCGTTTGTCTAAACGGGGTAATAAGAATTACGCTTCAGTTCAAAATGAAGCACAGCGATGGTCAGGAATTGCTTTTGAAATGAGAGGGCAATACTTCGTCGCACCACTTGGGGAAGTGTCAGAAGTTATCTATCCACCGAAATATACACCAGTTCCAAATACTCAAAGTTGGGTCAAGGGATTGGCAAACATTCGTGGAAGATTACTTTCGGTATCTGATTTGGCTCATTTTATTTCAGGGCAGCGGAGTTCATTTTCGTCTACCCAAAAAGTGCTGTGTATTAGCCATCATGACCAGTATGTGGGGTTGGTTGTGGATCAGGTTTTGGGGATTCAGCACTTTAATAAAAAAAGTTTTTTTTCTCAGAGTTCAGACTTAGAGGAAAACCTAAAAGAATATTGCCAAGGGTATTTTCACCAACACAATCAACATTGGCATGTCTTTTTATTTAGTCGGTTATTGCAAAACCCACACTACATGAACGCATCGACAAAATTTATAAACTAATTTTTATGCTGTGAATGAACAGCGTATTTTTCTGGGGAGAAGCTGTATGGGCTTTAAACTTAAAAAGAAAAGTGGCAATCGCGGTGCTACCGGAAAATCGAGTGTCAATTTTATTGCAAAAATCCAGTCAAAAATTGAGCAGTTTGCCAGTTTATTTGGGGAAAGTGAAAAGTCCAAGCCTATCCTTTATGCAGCGCTGTTATGTTTAGTATGTGCGTTAATTTCATTAGCTTATCTATTTTATAATGTGCCTCGTCATAACCAGTTAATTCGAAGTCTTGGTGAGTTACGTCTGTTATCTCAAACCATTTCTAAACAAGCAACTGAAGCAACAGAGTCGGGTTCTCAAGAGGCGATCACAAAGCTACAGCAATCTAAAAAAGACTTTGATGAGAACTTACTTGAAATTGAAAATATTCACGGTAAGTCGACCGATGAATATCAAAAAGTTGAGAAAATATGGGGTGAGGTTTCAAAAAATATTGATTTGATTTCATCACATCAACGAGTTCTTAACCAGTTATATGATACCAACATCTCGATTAGTGAAACGGTTCCAGAGATTCAGGCAGAATATAACTTGATGGTCGATCAAATGGCTCGCCAAGGTTTGCCAAGTAGTCAGGTAATTATTGCTAAAAACCAGGTATTTATTGCAGAGCGTATTTTACGTTCGATTAACTCGGTGTTAAGTGGTACGGACGGAAATGTATCAACTAGTGACTTTAGTGTCGATATTGAGACTTTTGGTACCTATTTAAATGCTGAACTGAATGGTAATGCCGAGTTAGGTGTTGATCGTATTGCTGATCCGGCTTTACGTGAATCTTTAGAAAGTATTAAGTCTGAATATGACAAAGTCTTAAAATCTGCTGCTGCAACGGTATTAAAAAATGGTAGCCAGATTGTCAATGTTCGTCAGGCTTCTTCTCAGATTTTCTCTAAATCGGATGTAATGTTGGAAAGTCTAGGACATTTATCTGATGTTGCAAGAAAGAACTGGCTCACCTTATTTTTAGGTGCTGTTCTTATTCTTTCATTAGGCGGACTAATTTTCTCTGTATTCAAGTTAATTACACTACGTAGTGTGATGGATAAGCAACGTGTTGCTCGATTACAGGAAGAATATGACCGTAACCAGAATGCGATTTTACGTTTACTTGATGAAATTGCCGATTTGGCGGATGGTGACTTACGTTCATATGCAACTGTATCTGAAGACTTTACGGGTGCCATTGCCGACTCGATTAACTTCGCAATTGACCAACTTCGAGATTTGGTTTCACGAATTCATGAAACCTCTCAGGAAGTTGCACGCTACACACAAGATACGCAAAGTATTACTAACCAGTTAGCAGAGGCATCAGAACATCAGGCGCAAGAAATTGCAGGTGCTTCTACTGCCATGAATGAAATGGCACAGTCAATTGACCAAGTATCTGCCAACGCTTCTGAATCTGCGGAAGTAGCACAGCGTTCAGTACAAATTGCATCAAATGGTGCACAAGTGGTAAATCGTTCAATTGAAGGTATGGATACTATTCGTGAGCAGATTCAGGAAACTTCTAAACGTATTAAGCGCTTAGGTGAGTCTTCTCAAGAAATTGGTAACATCGTATCGCTCATTAACGATATTGCAGACCAAACGAACATCCTTGCATTAAATGCAGCAATTCAAGCATCTATGGCAGGTGAGGCTGGTCGTGGTTTCGCCGTGGTTGCCGACGAAGTTCAACGCCTTGCTGAGCGCTCAGCATCTGCAACCAAACAGATCGAAACACTGGTTAAAACAATTCAGACCGATACCAACGAAGCTGTTATTTCAATGGAACAAACAACAACAGAAGTTGTACGTGGTGCGAATTTGGCAAAAGATGCGGGTATTGCACTGGATGAAATCCAAAAAGTATCGGGTGACTTGGCAAAATTGATTGCGAGCATTTCCGACGCAGCAAAACTTCAGTCAGCATCTGCGAGTCACATTGCAACCACCATGACGGTTGTACAAGAAATTACTTCGCAAACAACAACGGCAACGTTTGACACTGCTCGCTCCGTATCAGAGTTGGCGAATATGGCAGAGTCATTACGTGAGTCAGTAACGGACTTTAAATTACCTGACTAAATTGGGGGATAAGAATAGCTATTCTCATATCGCTATTCTTTTAAAAGTATGAGCAGCGCCAGACAAATATTGGGGAGATAGTTATTTTTCTGGTGTTGACTCTGTAGTTTTCCCCACTCAGGGGGTAAGCAAAAGAAGCCTTTGCTATGAAAGAAATATTAAAAACTTTAACTGAAGCAATGACGCTACCTGAAGATAGCTATTCTGAACAAGATGCTGAGTTTCTTGAGATCTTCATTGAAGAAATTGAAGAGATTTTTGTTGATTTGCAACCTTTGATAAATAAATGGATGCAGTCTGAGAATATTGCTACGCTCACTGAAATTCGTCGTCATTTCCATACCTTAAAAGGTTCCGGAAGAATGATTGGCGCTAAATCTTCAGCTGAGCTTGCGTGGACAGTCGAAGATACACTCAACCGGGTAATCAACCAAAGCTTACAATTAACGCCAACTATTCAGAGCTATGTGCAGTTAGTATTTAAGTTCTATTTCCTTAAATTAGTAGATAATTTTAAGCAAAAACGAGCACATACCTTAGATTTCAGACCTCTTATTTTATTAGGCCAACAACTACAACAACAGCAAAGTTTAGAGCCAGCTTTAGAAGAGCTTTTACAACTTTCAAATACGCTTATGGCCGAAACAGTGACTGGTCTTGAGCTAGATTATATTGAACAAGATTCGTTAGCTGAGCCAATCATTCAAGCTACACATACTGAAATTGAAATAAATCTAGATGAAACTTTGACCTTATTTATGGAAGAGGCGGAAGAACATTTAGCCACGATTCATCAATTCTTAGATCAAGAGTTACATCAGTACGACAGTTACAATGCTTTAATACGTGCTTTACATACTTTGCGTGGTAGCTCTGCAATGGCACAGGTCGAAACAATTTTCGAGGCCAGTACCAAAGTTGAGCATTTATTTAAAATACTGCTACAAGAAGAGTTATCTTCTCACTCTGAAGAAATTTTATTATTACAAGAATATCGTGAGTTTGTTCGAGATAGCTTGGAACTACTATCTAGATATAGTTCAAGTGAACAGCTCGAAGCGAGATTGCAGCAATTTAATCAATTTTGGGATGCATATGTTGAGCAACATGGTGACCGAACAGATCCGTTAATGCCTTCTCATGGCTTGGTATCGCAATTATTACAATTAGATGTTTCTGAATTATTGGATGCAGAATTAGATTTTGAGAAGGGAATTCGTAATGAGTTTCCTGATTATCTTGAACGCCTAAGTGAACAGGCTGATTTATTACTGCAACATACACATTCTCAAGCAATGCTGGGTTTACATGAATATACCAGCCAACTTAAAGAAAGTTATGAAGTACTGCTTGATAAACCTGCGTTATTACAATCAGACTATATATTTGAAATTTATCAAAAAGCACATCAACAGCTCATTCAATTATTTGATGCTTTAGCTGCTGGTCAACGAGTCGGTGTTGTTAAGCAACATCAAAGTATTTTAGAAGAATTAAAACTTTATACGCAATACATTCCAGACCTATCAAATGACCTGCCTCAGCAGGATTCGACATCTTTTGAACCAATATCCAATATTGAACCAGAGCCAGAAGTAGTAGCTACTGTAGAGAATTTCTCAGACTCTGCAGACTGGGCGATATTAGGTCAAAGTGTGCAGCAAGATCGACAATATATTTCATCTACACAAGTGAATCGAAATTTTGATGCTGATCTTTTAGATATCTTTCTTGAGGAAGCTGAAGAATTACTTGAGGGAATTGATACCGATCTTAATATTTGGGTAGGTGAGCAAGAAAACTTTGCAGCTCTGAACAACCTAATGCGTTATTTGCATACCTTGAAAGGGGGAGCAAATATGGTTCAGGCAACGTATCTTGGTTTGATTGCCCATGAATTAGAAAGCATTTATGAGCGTTTAATTCAAAAGCAATTAGTAGCAACTTCAGATTTAATTGATTTTATTCGTTTGGTTCAAGATGACTTGGCTGATCGTTTACAAATCATGCGTGAACAACAACTAGATTATGCAGCTCCTTACACAATTAACGCATTAAAACGAGCGGGTCAAAATCCTAACTTCCAACCTGTATCAGTGGTTGAGGCATTTGATGCTGAAAGTGAGGTATTCTCTGAGCAAGAGGTGATATCTGAAATAATAATAGATGAGATACCAGTAGAACTTGAACCTGCTCTTGCAAAGCTAGAAACTCATCACGATCAGGTATTCGATACAGCGGTTACCGAGTTAGCTACTCCAGTTGAAGTAATTACCTCGGTTACATCGCAAGAGAGTGAAATTGCAGCTGATGAACAGGACATTGAGGCTGTTGTTGAACAGACGTTCCTAGAAGAAGCTACTGAATTGTTAGAAATGGCTGAGTCGCTATTAAAACAATGGTTTGAACAGCGTACAAACCGTAGTATTTTGCTTCAGCTTCAAAGAGCCGTGCACAGTTTAAAAGGTGGTGCACGGATGGTGGGTTTAGAAGCCGTACAAGCAATTGCCTACCAACTAGAAAATGCTTTTGAACAATTTGCGCTACATCACTTCAATTCGAATATTTATGATCATTTATTAGAAAGTGCGATTGCATGGTTAAAAGATGCAATTTTCAACCACAACTATCAGCATTTCGATGGATTACAGCAAAGTTTAGAAAATATTCAATTCTTTGAAACTACAATCCAGATTCCGACTAAGTTAACTAGAGCGGACTTGTTTAGCTCAGAACCTGTGATGACCTTTATACAAGGTGATGGTACAGAGCCTCCACCAATGATGGGAGCGTGGGAGCAAACAGAGCGTCTGGATCAGAATAATGAAATGATCCGTGTCTCAGCCGACTTAATCGAGAAAATGATTGATTTGTCTGGTGAAAACTCCATTAACCGTTCACGAATTGAAATGGACTTAAGCCAATTTAGCCATACACTGGTTGAAATGGAGCTGGCGATTCAACGACTTGCCGATCAGTTGCGACGAATGGAAGGTGAGTTAGAAACACAGATTATTGCTAAACATGGAATTGAACATTCTCGTTATACTGACTTTGACCCATTAGAGATGGACCAATATTCATCTTTAAATCAATTGTCGAAATCGCTTGCTGAATCTGCATCGGACTTGGTCGACTTTAAAAATACGTTATCTGACAAGATCAGAGATACCGAAAGTTTGCTTTTACAACAATCAAGAATTCAAGCGGAAATTCAAGAAGGTTTAATGCGGACACGTTTGGTCCCATTTTCGCGTTTATTGCCGCGTTTACAACGAATTGTTCGTCAGACGTCTACAGCATTGAATAGACCTGCTGAGCTTTTCGTAAATAATACGGAAGGTGAGTTGGACCGCAACATTTTAGAACGGTTAGTGACTCCGCTTGAGCATATGCTCAGAAACGCAATTGACCATGGTTTAGAAGACCGAGCGCAGCGGCAACAAGCAAATAAACCGGAAACAGGGCGTATTGAACTTAATATTCAGCGTCAAGGTACGGATGTTGTGGTTGTCTTTAGTGATGATGGTCAAGGCATTGATGTTGAAAAAGTACGTCAGAAAGCACTCCTTGCCGGATTGATCAAGCCAGAACAAGACTTAGAACAGCAAGACATACTGCAACTTATTTTCCATCCGGGTTTAAGTACAGCAGAGCAAGTCACTCAGATTTCCGGACGTGGTGTAGGTCTTGATGTCGTGCAGAGTGATATTAAGTCTTTGGGTGGACATGTCAGCGTTGAATCCGTCTATGGGCAGGGAACAACATTTACGATTCGCGTACCGACTACAGTAGCGGTAAGTGATGCCTTAATGGTTAAAGTGGCAGATCAACAATTTGCGATTCCACTCGCTCAAATCGATCGAATTATTCGAGTGTCACCAGCCTCTTTAGAGCAGTATTTTGAAAGTCCTCAAGAACTATTTGAGTATGAAAATAAACGTTATCCATTACGTTATCTTTCTGAATTTGTTGGTAACCAACCCATACCACGTTTAAATGGTGTGATGTATTCATTACCTGTGTTAATGATTAAAGCCAATAATGGCCAAACTGTGGCACTACTTGTTGACCAGTTAATTGGCTCTCGAGCACAAATTGTAGTGAAACCAATTGGTCAACAGTTCTCTAGCATTGGAGCAATTGCAGGCGCCACAATTTTAGGTGATGGACAGGTCTGCTTAATTTTAGATGGACAAAATATTGCGCGACAAATTCAGTCAACTCAGCGTCATAAACAACTTAGTGAAGCAGTGTATAGACAACGAGAGTCTGATGAACGCCGCCTCATCATGATTGTAGATGACTCAGTAACTGTACGTAAGGTCACGTCCCGATTGCTTGAACGTCAAGGCTATGATGTGGTTACGGCTAAAGATGGTGTTGACGCCATAGAGCAGTTAGAAAATATTAAGCCAGATTTGATGCTACTTGATATTGAAATGCCACGTATGGATGGTTTTGAGGTTCTCAATCTTGTACGACATCATGATATGCATCAATACATGCCAATTATTATGATTACATCTAGAACAGGCGAAAAACATCGTGAACGAGCATTCTCGTTAGGTGTAAGTCAATATATGGGTAAACCTTTCCAAGAAGAAGAGTTACTAGAGAATATCGATGCTTTACTTGTAGCGTCTGAAAGTGAGGTCAAATCATGAAAGGTAGTGTAAATACATCATTGATCGCTAATATGGACCAACAAGAGCTACAGCATCTTATTACGGTTTCAACTGGTTTTATTGATGCCTATATCATTGAATGTAACGATCAGGTACCTATGCTATTGCCACAAAACATCGTGTTGTCTGCCATGGATGTAAAAAATGGCATAAAACATATTGAATGGCATGATGTGAAGCTACCGGTCTACTCAGTACATAACACAATTGATCAACATGCAGTAGCATTAGTGATTGAAGGGGAAGATATTAGCCAACGTTTTGCATTAATCTGTAAAACAATGCCAGTTTCTACTCGTCTGCGTATTTCTGAAATTGTCGATGAAATGGATGAGCATGAGGCTGAACAACATCCAGCAGTATTTAAATATGTGCGTATGCAAGATCAACGCTACTATATACCTAACTTAGAATATATTGAAAAATTACTTGGTTTATAAAAGAAAAAGGAACTCTTTTGAGTTCCTTCTTTATTTTATTGAGCTAATAAATTTTCTAAAATTTGCTCATAAATATCAGTTAATGGATCAAGATCATGTACATCAACATGTTCATTAATTTGATGGATAGTAGCGTTTAGAACACCGAGTTCTAAAACTTGTGCACCTGTTGGAGCAATGAAGCGCCCATCAGATGTACCACCACTTGTTGAAAGCTCAGTCTCAGTACCAGTCACATTTAAAATAGCAGTTTGAGCTGCGTTAACTAATTCACCTACTGGAGTTAAGAATGGTAAGCCAGACAAATTCCAGACAATTTCATACTGCAAGCCATGCTTGTCTAAAATTTCATGAACACGTTGTTTAAGCTGTTCTGCTGTAACCTCGGTTGAATAACGGAAATTAAAAGTAACTTCTAAAGCACCAGGGATCACATTGGTTGCGCCAGTACCTGCATGGATATTTGAAATCTGGAATGAAGTTGCAGGGAAATACTCATTGCCATTGTCCCAGACTGTTTGGCATAACTCAGCTAAAGCTGGCGATGCTTCATGAATTGGATTACGTGCCAAGTGTGGGTAAGCTACATGACCTTGTTTGCCTTGAACCTTCAATACAGCATTAAGAGAACCACGACGGCCATTCTTAACAATATCACCTAATTTATGAGTACTTGATGGTTCACCAACCAAACACCAAGTAATTTTTTCATTACGCTTTTCCAGTGTTTCGATGACTTTAACTGTACCGTTAACAGCAGGACCTTCTTCATCTGAAGTAATTAAAAAAGCAATTGAACCTTTATGGTTTGGGTGTTTTGCTACAAAACGTTCAGATGCAACTACCATTGCAGCTAATGCAGTTTTCATATCTGCTGAACCACGACCATATAATTTGCCGTCGCGAATTTCTGGTGCAAATGGATCTGAATTCCAAGCGTCTAAACGTCCTGTTGGTACTACGTCGGTATGACCAGCAAAACAAAATACAGGGCCTTCGGTTCCACGTCGAGCCCATAAATTATCGACATCTCCAAAGCGCATAGGTTCAATATGGAAGCCAACCTTAGCTAAGCGCTCAGCCATAATAGTTTGGCAAGTATGATCAATAGGAGTAACAGAAGGCTGTTGTAGAAGTTCTAAGCTAAGCGAGAGAGTGTCTGAGTGGTTCATACCGGAAATTGCGTACTGATGAGGTGAAATATAGTCCGATATAATAGGCGAATCTCTAAGGGATGGGTATTTAAAAATAAAAAAACCTTATCGAAACGATAAGGTTTTTAAATGTTAAGCATAACTTACATTTTATTTTCAGTTTTTTGTGCGGTGTTAGTTACAGCATCACCAGCTTTAGAGACATCTTGACCAAAACCCTTGAACGTATTACAACCTGTTAAAACAAATGCCACCATTACAGATGCGACTAAAACTTTTTTCATCATTTTCTCCGTATAAATTTAATAATGAAGTAAATTTAGATTAAAAAACAAACGGAAAAAGAAACATGATTGTTTAATAGTAAAAACGTTATAAATTGTTTCTATAAGGACATGGTCTCTTGTAAAACTCCATTATTTTTGATGAGAGAAGGTTTTAAGCTTAGTAAAGCAGGGTGCCTGAACATATAAAATCGGGTTTCATTAATATTTTGACAATATAGGCCATCAGTCCACCAATAAGCAGTGTTTGAACTCGCTTTTTGATGAGGGCAAAGCCATTCATGTCTTTCTAAGCGGTAAAAGTCAGATTTAGGGATTTCTGTACCCCAAGTACCTAAGCGACGTTTTAAATTTACCCATTCAGGAATAGGCTGTTCTTGAGGTAAATTTAGAGGAAGATAAAGTTGTCCTTTTAAGACAGCGAAACGTTGTTGAACTTTAAAGCCCAAAGCTTCTGAAAATTGAAATTGTTTGTCAGTAAAGTGGTAAAGCTTTTTACTTAAAGTATCTTGTCTATTTAAACCAATCCATTGTTCTAAATTTAATTGACCTTCACCTAGGTAATATTTTAGAGCAACTTCCCAATGTTCAATTTCTTGAGTATTTTGATTTAAAACTAAAAAATCGAGTTCACCTAAAGTTTTTGCTCCATCAATTTTTTGAATGCTATGGCCTAATAACTGATAAGGATGATATTGATCTTCTCGTAGCCAAAACCAAAGTAAATTTTCAAAACGTAAACCTAAGCGTGTGCTCTTAAGCCGAGACATAAATTGAAGTAAAGGTTCTGGTGCTTCATCAAGCTGCTTTAAGCGGGGGAAGTAATTTTGAAAATGTTGTTCCCAATTTTTATCTGTATGTAATTGAAAACTATGTCGAATAGTAAGGCTGCAGGGAAGTTGGCTAAGTAGGTTCGGGCTGGCAATTGTAAAGGCCAATTGTCTTACCATTGGGTGACTGAACTGTAACCATGGCTCAAAATAGGATGTTTTAATTGAGGCAATATTCATACGTTGAGTACTCGAAATAATTCATCCAAATTTCATGGTCAATCAACAAAACAATACCAGAAAAACACTTTATACTACGAGTAACAATAGCTTAAGGTTTATATATGCGAACATTGTTTTGGCGAACTCTGGTCGTGATTTTTATCACGCTTGGTATTATTGGAGCAATTTTACCAGGCATGCCGACAACAGTGTTTCTTATTCTGGCTGCTTGGGCGGCCTCAAAGGGATGGCCTCAGATGGATGCGTGGTTGTTAAACCACCCCAAGTATGGACCAACCCTGCGGGACTGGCGAGCAAATGGGACAGTACCGCGTAAGGCAAAGTGGATTGCAACCATTATGATGACCGCAAGTGGTATTCTGATGCTGTTTACTTCGGCGCCGTTTTGGGTCAAGGTCTTTACCGATACTACCATGCTTGTTGTTGCAATTTGGTTATGGCTACGTCCTGAGCCAAAATTAAAAGATTGATAATCTTTTAATTTTGGCGCAAGACAAGCAGTAAAACTGCGCGTAGAGCAAAGAAGATTGATAATATTTTAACTTTGGCGCAAGACAAGCTTTCCCATAATTTTTCATTAAAGCTCAAAATAGTTGAGTTGATATAAGAGAAGAAATTCGATGTCCCAATTTAAACTTGAAGATGCAGATATTCTTATCGATTTAGCAAATCAAACTTTAAGTCTACCTAAACATAATAAGTTTTACGTGGTCTCTACTGGCAAAAATGGAATTGGGGAACAAGATAATACGGGTAAAACCCCACGTGGATGGCATCGGGTTGCTAAGAAATTTGGTATGCAATCTCCCAAAAATGCAGTTTTTATTGCACGGCAGCCCACAGGTGAAGTCTATAGCAGTGAATTAGCCGCACAATTTCCTGAGCGAGATTGGATATTGTCACGCATTCTTTGGTTAGATGGCTTAGAAGAGGGCTTTAACAAAGGCGAAGGCCATGACACGATGCAACGTTATATCTATATTCATGGTACGCCTGATAAAGAACCGATGGGGGTTCCAATGTCACATGGGTGTATTCGAATGCGTAATGAAGAAATCATTGAATTGTTTGATTTAGTCTCTGAAGACGCATTAGTTTATTTGTCTGAACAATCTTTAACCTAAAATAGGATTTTAAAGATTATTGTTTAATTAGCCGAATGATCAAAATATTAAAATAAGTGCTTAAATAAAATACAAAAAATTGTTTTTTACTTAATAATGACTTATTTTTAATCATTCATTCGCATTTTTTTGAAAAGTTGTCGAAAAGCGTTTGACACCTGTTAAAGATTCTCTATAATGCACCTCACAAACGATGAAGACGTTAAGGGCGCTTAGCTCAGTTGGTAGAGCGTCTGCCTTACAAGCAGAATGTCGGCGGTTCGATCCCGTCAGCGCCCACCAAGCCTTTACGTTAAGATCTCAAGTGCAGCGGTAGTTCAGTTGGTTAGAATACCGGCCTGTCACGCCGGGGGTCGCGGGTTCGAGCCCCGTCCGCTGCGCCACTTAAGACTTAACATCGTTTACCCCACAATTGCGATATTGTGTAAGTGCAGCGGTAGTTCAGTTGGTTAGAATACCGGCCTGTCACGCCGGGGGTCGCGGGTTCGAGCCCCGTCCGCTGCGCCACTTTTATAAAACGCTTTTGCAGGGCGCTTAGCTCAGTTGGTAGAGCGTCTGCCTTACAAGCAGAATGTCGGCGGTTCGATCCCGTCAGCGCCCACCATAATTTGTGACCATACTTTATTTTTAAAGTATTGCAAGTGCAGCGGTAGTTCAGTTGGTTAGAATACCGGCCTGTCACGCCGGGGGTCGCGGGTTCGAGCCCCG
The DNA here is from genome assembly GCF_003940475.1 of Acinetobacter sp. FDAARGOS_559. Classification (NCBI taxonomy): domain Bacteria; kingdom Pseudomonadati; phylum Pseudomonadota; class Gammaproteobacteria; order Moraxellales; family Moraxellaceae; genus Acinetobacter; species Acinetobacter sp. FDAARGOS_559. The sequence continues at coordinate 1,648,530 of NZ_RKJG01000005.1, read as the reverse complement.
TCCGCTGCGCCATTCTCTTGATTCCCTGATCTAGAGGATGTAATGTATAAAGACTGCGATTGTTGTCTTTTTCAATCAGGGCGCTTAGCTCAGTTGGTAGAGCGTCTGCCTTACAAGCAGAATGTCGGCGGTTCGATCCCGTCAGCGCCCACCATAATTTTTTAAAATTTAAAAAATTAAATACACTAATTTATTTGGTGTTTTTGCGTTTCTGCTCTTCCTATTTTTTATCTATCTATTTTATCTTTTTTTAGTTAATCCTTTATTTTTCATACTTAATTTTTGAGTTCAGATTTTATTACTTTAAATTATTATTACTAGCGGGTTTAACTAAAGCTGCCATGCTGGAAAGCAATAGCAGCTTTCTGAACCAAGATTAATACTCGTTTAGAAGCCAACCACTAGCGTACGCAAAATATTCACGTAGCCAAGCGTTGTAGCGAGTAATTAAAGGTGTTTCTGCAGCGACCATATAAACCTGTGTATAGCCTTGTTTCTTTGCAATAGCTCCAGCTCGTGGTGTATGGAAGTCACTTGTAACAATTGCAATAGGTTGATTAACATTAATATGAGCTTGTTCAAGTAAAGGTTTACTATTTTTAAGATTAAGTTCTGTACTTGTGCTTTTGTCTTCAAGGATCATTCGATCTTTTGTTATATGAAAATGTTGTTTCAAGTAGCGTGACATGACTAATGCTTCAGGTTCTTTTTCTGAAAAGTCCAAACCGCCTGTTAAAATAACCTTTGCTTGCGGTTGTGAAAGGGCAACTGGAGCTGCTGTGTCAAGACGCTTTGCAAGAATAGCTGAAGGCTGTCCATTTTCGACGCCACTACCTAAAACAATAATTGCTTTAACTGCGGGAAGATTTTGACTTGCGTCTTTATTTTCTTTAATAAAATTAAAAAAATAGCCTAAGCCAATTAACCAAATCCAGAAACACAACCACCCAAAACGCCAAAGAGTATGAAGCCGATAGTGATAGAAGAAAAACCGTTCTAAATGATAATAAAATAATGCATAAAGACAGAAGAATGCTCCTAAAACTAAAGGAACAAGTGTGCCTACATGAATTTTATTTAGAAAAGCTAGAAATAAGCCGTCCAAAAATAAAATTGAACCAATGACTGCTAAGAAAATCCGAATCCACTTACTGACTTGCATTGTGTTTAAAGCTGCAATTTAAATTGCAGACAGTGTATGCAAAATCATTCCAAATTCAATGCTGATTGTAATAAAAAGCCGAGTAAAGCATTTTGGCTATTACTCGGCTTTGTTATTTATTGATATTTAATAAACATCACGGCGATAACGGCCTTGTTGTCTTAACTCATCGACTTGTTCTTCGCCTAAAATATGAATAAGTGCTTGATCGACTCCACTTGCCATTCCATCAATACTGCCGCATACATAGAGTACTGCACCGCGTTCAATCCAGTTGATTAACTCCGCTGCATTTTGTCGGATGATATCTTGAACATAAACACGTTGTTCTTGATCACGTGAGAATGCAAGATCAAGTCGTTTTAACATTCCCATCGTTTGCCAAGCTTCAATGGTTGATGCATAGAAGAAATCATGAGCACGTTGGCGTTCACCGAAAATTAGCCAGTTTTCAGTATAGTTATGGCGAGTTCGTGTATGAAGTAAACTCATTAAACCCGCGATTCCCGTTCCATTACCAATACAAATAATCGGACGATTATCATCAATCAAATGAAAAGACTCATTGGTACGGATACGCAGTGCAACATTTTGATTAATTTCTGTATGTTGAGTCAGCCAACCTGATCCTAAACCTAAATCACCAGACTCATCATATTGTTGACGAACAACTAGACGTAATACTTGCTGAGAAGGGATGCTAGCAATGGAATATTCTCGCGTTGGTAGGGTAGGAAGTTGTTCTAGTAAATGGTCCAGATTAGCAAACGGTTCAATTTCACCAGTTAAATCTTTATTCCAAAGTGCCTTTTCAATAGAAACCTGTAGCGAGTCTACCACCGCATTTTTAAGAATGTGATGATGCTGTAAAAACTTATTAATACGTTCAGGGCTGTTACCTGGTTGTATTTCAGCAATGTCTCCAGCTTGCCATATAGCTTCATGATTGGCAGTAAGTTCAATATTGTAGGCAGGCTGACCTAGACTATTTGGATTGAGTAAATCACGTTGTTGTAATGTCCAATTATCAAACACTTTTTCGATATTAACAGCATGCAAATCTAGTTTAGTTGCTTTTACAAGCGCCTGATTCCAGTTTTGAATATCTGCCGGATTTGCATTATCTACTTCTATAGTATCGAAGAGGGCTTTGGCTCCATTGTTTTTAAGCCATTCATCTACTGTGTGGCCAAAACTACAATAAGTATCCGGATATTCCTTAGAGCCTAAAGCTAATACTGCATATTTGATATGTTGAAGTCTTAAATTAGTTTTTAATAACTTTTTAGCAAAATTAGAAGCTAAGTCAGGTGCTTCTCCAGTACCATAGGTACTAATCACAAATAATATTTGTTCATGTTGCTGTAAATCAGCTTCGGTTAGTTGTTGTACAGATTTAACCTGAACTGGTTGATGCGCCTCTTGTAAGCTCGTTGCAGTACTCCACGCGAGTTGTTCTGCAACTCCAGTTTGGGTGGCATAAGTGATTAACCAAGGCTTAGCATTTTGATCGATATAATGGCCTGCTAAAGACTGGCGAGCCGCTTGAGTAAGTTTTTTCTGCTTACGGCGTTTAAGGTAAAGCATCCATCCCGTAATAAAGAATAATGGCATAGCTAAAGAAGCAAGCATCGCCACAAATTGATAAACTGGTCCGAAGAAACTACCTCGGTGCACAGGTAACATACTGCTCATAATTTTTTGATTAAGCTTTTTATCTTCATAAAGCTCCATTTTTTCAATATTGGCAGTTTTATAGTTATAGACAGCTTGGTTACGTGCACGTTCGTGTTGTGGCGTTGCATCTACAAAACTTAATTCAATTTTTCCATCATCTTTTTTAGGTAAGTTAACTGTTAAAGTCGAATAATCACGTCCAATCTGATTATTAAAACCACTCCAAGTTTGGTTAAGTGCGGTAATCAGTTGAGCATTATCTAGTTGAATTTTAGGCAATTGATCTTTATTTCGCCCAGATCCACTATGGCCTTGCATTTTAGGTTGTTCTACACCTAATACTTTGAACATACCACTACGCCACCAGTCATATGACCAATATAGACCTGTACATGCAAAAAGAAGATAAAAAACAATAACCCATGTACCTACAACAGCGTGTAAATCCCAAATAAAATTTCGACCTTTAAGTTTGGGTTTGACAGCAAGCCATTGACGTGCAGAGTGCTTTTTCGGCCAGCGTAAATATAATCCGCTCAAGACAAAATATATGAGCATTAGGGCACAAGCACCGGTAATTTGTTTACCGAACTCACCAGCAGTTAAGTTTCGGTGAATTTGTTGTATTAATAAAAGTAGCTTACGACCTTGTACCTCTGGTAATACCTGAGCTGTATAAGGGTTGACCATCATATTGTAGCCGCGTCGTTCGCCTTCTTTTTCAATGTTTACTACAGATGAGGCGGTAGGATCTTTGGCAATTGTAATGCTATTAATTTTAATTTCAGGCTGGATTGTTGTGAAATGCTGGTAAAGCTGAGCAGGGGTAAGCTTAGGCGAGCTTTGTACTTGCACAACATAACTATCTGTATTTACCCATTTTAAAATTTGCTGATCATAAGAATAAATTGCGCCTGTAACACCCATAATGGATAAGATGAGGCCAGCACTAATACCCAGAAACCAATGAATTTGAAATAAAAACTTTTTAAACATGGTCGAATAATGTAAATATGATGGAGATCTTGTAACGAAGTATAGCCGAAGATTGAGTAGATAATATGGATTTTGGAGATAATATTAATTTTCATTATCATTTATTTTTAGCATAATAAAAAACCTCCTGTAAAGGAGGCTTTTTAAAGAGGTGAAATTATAAAGTTTTCGGTTCACCTACACTTTCTTTCAAATGCTTACGAATTGTATTGAAAGAAAAGTTTTTAGAGTCCATACGTTTAGGCAATATATATGCACCTTGTTGTTCCTGACCTTTAGGATCTTTTACTTTAAAGTTAACTAAAATAAAGTCAGGGGTGTTGTACCATTCATAGATATTTTTCCATCCGATAGTTCCAACGCCTTCTTGTAAGCCCATTTGCTGGCGCATTACGATACCGTGAGGTTGTACACCTAAGCGAATACCTTTGATTTCCTGCACAGGAAACTCATTCATCTTACGCTTAACGTACCATTCCAAACCATATTTGCGGCCTAGGTAATAAAGTACTACACAGACAATAGCAACCCAGCAAATCACTGTAGAGTAGTTCTTGATAAAGATAAGACCTAAAATCGCAAGGGCTAAAATTACGCCCATAATCGCCCAGATTTTTGTGCTGATTTTATTGGTGCTGCGCCAGATAAGAAGTTGTGCATTACGTTGCTCAGCTTCTGATACCTCGTAAGGAACAGGCTGAAGCGTATAAGCATATAAAGTTTTCGCGGTCATAGTGCAAATAATAAATTGTAAACTGTTTTAAGTTTAGCATTAATTGGCATAAGTCAGGAAAGGATATTATGCCAATTTCATACTAAATTCTGACTCAAATTTATAATGATGCAAGTTCGCTAGCATCATTATCCAGATCATGACTTAGCCGTTGTTTTAACATACTAAATCGATTTAATACACTGAGCATCAACGATAACTGCTGTAAAATAATGAGCGATTTTTGGTCATCTTCATCATTTTGGCTTAAGCGCTGACGTATCGTCTGTAGCATATTTTGTGCCGTAAGATCAGGCATTTCATCTCTTAACAAAGCACCTTGTATATCATCTAATGCTTGATCTAATACGTTAAGAACTGCTTGATCCTGAATCTTTTCTCGATGTGCTCCAAGTGCAGCGATATAACTTAAAAATGTATGATTGAGGCATAAAAATTCAAATATATCGGATTTACGAGTAGGGTCGAAGTCCGGCTCTGTTGCTAAAGTAGAAATAAGCGAAGCAACTTCTGCATCAGTATTATGTGCTGCTCGGCGGACAATACGGTAGTTGAGGGCATGATTATGGCCTTCATGATATTGTTTTACCACTTCAGCTAAATAATTACATTGTGCTTGTAAGGAGCGTCGAATGCTGCGCGGTAGGCGACGGAATTTCCAGTCAGGCCAAATAAAGGTCACACCAAACCATGCTAAAGCACAACCAATTAGGGTATCAACAAACCTAGGAATAGCTGCAGCGACTGCCGAACCGTCCAGATTAAAGTTAATTAATGCCAAAATAGTAATAAAAGCGGTTGCTTGAGCATATTGCTTACTACGTAACTCGAAAAACAGTACGCCACTCAAAATTAGCATGACTAATTGCCCTTCCACAGAAGGTACTAAAAATACTATGCTAAGGCCGACAATAATCCCGACTAATGTACCCACAATACGTAAACGTAAGCGACGTTTTGTTGCGTTAAAGTTAGGTTGGCTAACAAATAAAGCTGTCAACATAATCCAGTAGCCATATTCGATATGAGTCATTTGAATAAATACATATCCAATAAAAAGAACAATCGAAACACGAATGGCATGACGGAACAGTACAGATTCAGGTGTTAGATTTTGTTTTATTCGAACAACAATATCATTCCAACCTTTTAGATCATCATCTTTAAGTTGGTTTTCAGCCTGCTTTACTTTGTCAGACTGAATATGCTGTTCCGTTTCTAAGTTGAGTAATTGTGAGTCAATAGACTTTAAGTTTCGGTATAAGGCAAAAAGAGCATTTACCCACAATAAGTCATACTGCTGATCATCTCTTAACTTTACTAAAGATAAGCGTAAATTCTCGAAACTCTGCTTAAAGCGTTTGTTATGGATATAGGGTTTACGCTGTAAAATACATTCATTTAGCTCTTGGCAAGCTTTACCCTGAATCGCCAGAATGCGCTGAAATCTAAATAAAATATCACTGTGCTGGAAAATTTTAGCTAACTTTTGATAGTCGATATGGGCAGAGTCTGCACGTTCATGAATGTCTTGTGCGACAAAGTAATAATGTAGGCTACGGCGAGTACCTTTTTGTCCACGGTCACCCTTTAAACGGGTTAAAAGGGCGGTTTTAAGATCATTAAAAATCGTTATTAATTTGCCATTTTCTAATGAAAGATCAATCATACTTTGCTGATAACTCGCAGGCGTCATATCGACATCAAACAAATTGGATTTAGCAAATAGAAAGTCGCCTAATGAAGCATAAGAGGCTGCAAGTTTATCTTGGAGCTGGCGAACCGGAAATAATAAAAAGCTAATGGTTGCAATAAGTCCGTACCATGCTGCTCCCGCAACCAAAAGAGCTGGCTGAATATACCACTGGTCAAATAAATGAACTCCCAACATGGTATAAACTGAAACAACCAGACATCCATAAGAAATTGTTGCGTAACGGCGGCCTAATGACCCTAGTAAAATCCAGCCAATACAAGAGGCAATCAGCCCTAGCGCAAAAAGCATTGGATAAGGGAAAAGTAATTGTACGGAAGCTGCGGTAATGAAGAAACCAATATAGGTGTAAATTAAATTCATGATTCGCACTGAAAAGCGATCATCAATATCACTTAAACCAGCTGCGACCACACCTAAAGTGAGGGGAATTGTTGCTAATTGATGTCCTAGAAAATAAGGCACGAACGCAGTTCCTGAAAAGGCAATCAGCATCCGCACGTTATACATAAATGATGTGTTATAAGTCGCTCTTTTTAGGCGTTTAAACCAAGATTTCAAATGAAGTCCTTGCTGATCAACCTGAGTGATAAAGGATTTGCGTATTTCTACACCAATGTTGCACAAATCATACGATAGACAGTGTAAGCTTGTCTGTATGCAAATGATTGAAAAATGAAATATCGTTATGTCTGAACAAACAGCCCAGCGTCAATATTCTATTGGCTGGATTATGTTGCTCGCTTTACTCACGGCTTTAGGGCCATTATCCATTGATATGTACTTACCTGCGTTGCCTCAAATGGCCCATGATTTTGGGGTGAGTACGCAAATGGTAGCAAACACATTGCCAGCTTATTTTTTTGGTTTAGCCATTGGTCAACTGGTATATGGACCTTTAAGCGACCGTATTGGTCGAAAAAAGCCTCTTTATTTTGGGCTTGCGCTTTATGCAGTTGCAAGCTTGTTCTGTGTGCTCGCTACAAATGAATGGAGCCTAATTGCTGCCCGTATTTTACAAGCCTTAGGTGGTTGTGTGGGGGTGGTTATGGCTCGTGCTGCTATACGCGATAGATTAGATGTGCAAGGCTCGGCACAAGCTTTTTCAAGCATGATGATCGTAATGGGCTTGGCACCTATTTTGGCACCGATGATTGGGGCCTGGATATTAATCTGGTTTCCATGGCAAGCGATTTTTATTGCGCTTTCAATTGTAGGAGCAATCTGTTGGCTATGTGTACATTTCTTTTTTAAAGAAACTTTGGCAATGGATAAGAGGCTCAAGTTATCTCTATATCAAGTGGCTACCTTATATGGTGCTATTTTCAAAGATGCAAGCTTCCGTTTACCTATGTTTGCAGGATGTTTAACAGGTGCAGCATTATTCTGTTATATCAGTTCAGCTCCAGCCGTTTTTATGGATCAATATGGCTTAAATCAGCAAGAGTTTGCTTATGTATTCGGGCTCAATGCTTTTGGCATTATGTTAATGTCATCTTTAAATAAGCACTTAACCACACGTGTTGAAATCACTAAGCGCTTAAAAGCAGGTTCAATGGTACAAGTGACAGGTGCAAGCATTGTGTTGATTGCTGGCTTAATTTCTGCAGCACCTTTATGGCTAGTAATGTTAGGACTGTTCTTAGCAATTTCAGGAATTGGTTTAACTGGACCAAATGCTATGGCTCTAGCCATGTCAAAGCAAGGTGCTCGTGCAGGAACAGCCAGTGCAATTATGGGAAGTATGCAATTTGCTTGCGGTCTATTGGGTGGAGTACTGCTTAACTTCCTTATTTGGTCTGCATCACTCAATATGGGAGTGATGATGGTGTTATTTACATTAAGTGGTTTTATTGTTGTTTTAAAAGCGATTCGACATGCAAAAAGCCAATCACTCTCTTGATTTTAAGAGAGTGATTGTCTTGCATCTTTAATCAAGAAAAACTGCAAAATTCTCAACAGGCTCTCTAGGTGTAATAAAGGTATTCACAATATGTTCAGGGTCGGCATGACCTAGTGCAATTGCACATACCAACTCTTCATCATCTGCTGCGCCTAAAATATCTAACACTAGCGGATGGAAATGGTTCCAAGCTGCTTGAGGGCAGGTGTCTAATCCCCGGGCCTTGGCAGCGACCATGACATTTTGAATCATCATGGCGATATCCATTTTGGAACCAATTCCCATTGCTTTATTGACTGTAAAGAAAATTCCGACTGGAGCATCAAACAGTTTGAAGTTACGTAACTGCTGAGCAGCCATTTTTTCTTTTTCACCTTTTTTGATATCTAACAAACCATAGAGTCCCCAACCATTTTCACGGCGGCGGTCAATAAAAGGAGAGACCCATTTTTCAGGGTAATATGCAAAAGTTTCTTTATATTGCTCTGCAAGTTCGGGATTTTTGGAAACCTCAATCTGTGCTGCACAAACACGCTCTACCATTTCATCACGTTTATGACCTGTGACTACATAAACTTTCCATGGTTGAGTGTTGGTACCGGAAGGTGCTCGACTTGCGACTCTTAATATATCTTTAATGACTTCTGGCTCAATGGGAGTGCTTAAAAAAGCACGGACAGAATGTCGAGAGGTAATTGCTTCGTCAACAAGGCGGACTTGTTCCAAATTCATGAGTACTCCTGATCTTTTTCCTCAATATTTAATACTTTTTGAGATGCAATTTTATATGCTGAAATTGCTGTATTTATAAGCAAAAATATTAGAAAACAGATATCCTTATATATATGATTAATGACTTGGGTCAGACATGATGTCTGCTCAATGATAATTCGAATATGCCACTTTAGGCTTAAAATGGTAAAGTGGTGTGACTTTGATAGTCATTCGATTAAAGCCAAAATAAGGGTTGAGTGAAAATTACTCAATTAGAAAAAAGGTATAATATGTTTAAAAACAGTACAAAACAGATGTTTTTGCATAAAAAATAATCTTAAGTAGCATAAACTTTTAATGAAAAACATACACAAAATTTTAAATTTCTGCATAATACCGACTTTTTTACGCAGGTATGATTTCTCCATACTCACGTTAGGAAAAAAGTAGTGGCTGCAAATAAAATACTTTTACAGAAAGGATTTTGTGCAGAAATGGAGAAATACACGAGGTATAAGGAGCTTTACATGAGTTTACCGCTCATCAACAAGCAGTTCATGAAACAAGGATTGGCGATTACCATTGCAACCATGAAAATGAACGTAACTCACGCGACTACTGAGCCACAAGAAATACAACAGCTTGGTACAGATCTCAATGCACTCTTCTTTAATGAAAAAGAAAAGGGCACAGATAGTCGTGTTATGACGATGGCTTGTTACAGTCTTTGAAATTTAAATCCAGTTTAGACATTCGCCCAAAAGTATATGTAAATATGCTTATTGGCTTAAATCCAGTTTTTATAACTCGATTAATTGATGGGAATCATTAAACGAGCTGATTTAGCGGTGGTCATTTGTTAGTTTCCAAGTTTGTAGCCGAGTCGATGCATTCTGTTCACCCAAATGGGAATATGTTCAGTGGTGCGATGAATTTATTTTATCTGAAGGGTGCTTTCTCTCATGTAACCTTCAAAGGCTTAGTGCTGGGCATGATGTTGCTTAAACTTGTGACGGTAATTGCTATTCAAGTGACATTAAAAGTTTTTCCTTAAATGTACTGAAGAAGTCCCTATTTTTAGGGGCTTTTTTGTTTATTGCAGTATTTTGGCTTGTGCTAATAGCACATTAGCAAGAACGTAAGCGGACCGAGTATGAATGAACAACTCAATGCCACACTGATGTCGTGGGTACAATTTTTTAATGAACCTTTATGGGATTTTCTGGTTATTTTCTTGCTGGCCGTCGGTATTTTTTATACGGTCTTAACAGGAGCAGTGCAAATTCGCATGTTCTTGCAAAGTATTCGTGTTATGAAAAGCAGCCGTACAGAAGGCGAAGATGAGCATGGCCTTACACCTTTCCAAGCATTTGTAACAGGTCTTGCGAGCCGTGTTGGGGTGGGTAACATTGCTGGTGTGGCAATTGCGATCGCAATTGGTGGCCCAGGCGCCGTGTTCTGGATGTGGGTAACCGCTGTACTTGGTATGAGCTCTGCTTTTATCGAATCTACTCTTGCTCAACTTTTTAAGGTGAGAGACAGTAATAGCAAGCAATTCCGCGGTGGTCCAGCCTACTATATTACTCAAGGTTTACGTAGTAAAACTTTTGGTGTGATCTTCGCGTTAGCATTGATCTTTACTTATGGTTTTGTATTTAACTCAGTTCAAATCAATGCAATTGCTAATGCATCTTCACATGCTTGGGGTTGGGATAAAGCTAATCTTATTGCGCATTTAGGTGGTGTTGATTTAGAAATTTCATGGGTTGGTCTTGCTCTTGTTGTGATGGTTGCATTAGCAATCTTTGGTGGTATTAAACGTATCGCTAAATTCGCAGAGATGTTTGTTCCTTTAAAAGCAGGTCTTTATCTCTCTGTAGCGTTATATATTGCATTAAGCAACTATGCGATTTTGCCTGATGTTTTAAAACTGATTGTGACTGAAGCTTTCCACTTTAATGCTGCGGCAGGTGGTTTCTTCGGTGCTGCCGTGTCAATGGCAATGATGCAAGGGATTAAGCGCGGTTTGTTCTCAAACGAAGCGGGTATGGGTTCTGCACCAAATGCGGCGGCTGCGTCTGATGTAAAACATCCTGTAAACCAAGGTTTGGTACAAATGCTTGGTGTATTCGTAGATACATTCATTGTATGTACTAGTACAGCAATCATCATTTTAGTTTCTGGTGTTTACCAAGATGCTGGTTTCGTCGGTGTTGAATTAACCCAACGTGCACTAGAGACTCAAGTGGGGCACTGGGGAGCTGATTTCTTAGCTGTTCTATTATTCTTGTTCTGTTACTCAGCTGTATTAGGTAACTATGCTTATGCAGAAAGTAACGTACAGTTTATTAATAACAACCCGAAAGTCATGTTCATCTTCCGTATTTTTGTATTGGTGATGGTGTATTTCGGTGCAATTGGTAGTGTGCCATTAGTATGGTCAATGGCAGACTTGTTTATGGGTATTATGGCTACCATTAACTTGGTCGCAATTTTACTCTTAACACCAATGGCTCGTACTTTGTTGAAAGATTACCGAGCGCAATTGAAGCAAGGTATTAAAGAACCTGTATTTAAAATTAATAAATATCCAGAGTTGAAGAAAAAAGTCGATTCAGATATTTGGTAATTTTGTAAGAAAAGCCTCTTAGAAATAAGGGGCTTTTTTTCGGCATAATAAAAATACTTGAGTATAAAAATTAAACATGACAAATTAAATAAATTCACTACAGCATTTCACAAAACGAGCAACTAAAATTGCAATTCGAAAATTAACGTCATAGTGCAAAGATGGGCCATGAAACAGCTTAAATTGTGGGTTCTCGGACTTTCTATGGTGTTGGCCGGGTGCCAAACCACCTCACACTTATCTGCCTTAAAACCGCAAACGGCAGAGGCATACTCACGTTTCGTCGATCAGCCTTTTGCACAGCTTAAGAAGCAGCATAAGAAACCAGTAGTCGCATTAGTACTGGGTAGTGGTGGTGCACGAGGATATGCACATATTGGTGTTATTGAAGTTTTAGAACAGCATGGTATTCGTCCTGATTTCATTGTTGGAACCAGTGCAGGAAGTATTGTTGGGGCAATTTATGCGAGTGGAAAAACGCCTGATGAACTTCGCGATACTGCATTGAAAATGAAAGCTGCAGATGTTCGTGACATCAGTATTGGTTTAAAAGGTTTTTTTGATGGCAAAAAAGTTGAAGACTACGTAAATCAGCAAGTAAATAACTTGCCGCTCGAAAAAATGAAAATTCCGATGTATGTAGTGGCAACAGAGCTCAAGCATGGCACCAAAACCGTATTTAATTATGGCAATACGGGACAGGCCGTGAGAGCATCAGCCTCAATACCAAGCATGTTTGTACCGACTAAAATTGGTAAATCTGAATATGTAGATGGCGGTTTAGTCAGTCCGGTACCTGTTGAAGTAGCCCGTGATTTAGGAGCCGATGTCATTATTGCTGTCGATATTCTGGCTCAACCCATTTATACGGAAACCTCAAATGTATGGGGTCTCTTTAACCAGAATATTAATATTATGCAAGGACGTTTGGCTGCCGAAGAACTTCAATATGCAGATGTAGTAATTCAACCAGATTTAAGAGAAAAAGCACATATTTTTGATGTAAAAGGCCGTGAAGCAACCATGAAGGCAGGCATAGATGCAGCAAATGCAAAACTGTCTGATATTCAGTTTGCGATTGATGAAAAAATAGCTGAACAAAATCTATCTACTGACGGTTTAAGTGCGCAAACGCAATAAATTGAAAGCAAGTATATGAAAAATTAAGTAAAAGCCCGCTAAGGGCTTTTTTGTTGAAAAATAAAAGATTTGTATGTGCTGACAAAAATTTTTGTATAGTGGAGCTATGCTGAAAACTACTCATGACACATATGAGATATTCATGCTATTTTTCAAAAAAATAATTGATTTGTAACATATTGAGGCCAGCTACTTAGATGATTCAGCAACAGGTAAAAAATGAGTTTCCAACATTAGAAGATATACATGCCGCTGCAGAGCGTTTAGATGGTTTAGTTGTTAAAACACCTTTTGTTTTTTCAGAAACCATTTCTAAAACCTTAGGGGCTGAAATGTGGCTGAAATTTGAGAATCTACAGTTTACGGCTTCGTTTAAAGAAAGGGGCGCACTAAATAAACTTTTGAGCTTATCTGAACAAGAAAAACAACATGGTGTAATTGCAGCTTCAGCTGGTAATCATGCGCAAGGGGTCGCTTATCATGCACAGCACACAGGAGTCACGGCAACTATTGTTATGCCAAAATCGACGCCCAATGTGAAGGTGCAACGAGTACGTGAATACGGTGCACGTGTTATTTTGCATGGCCAAGACTTTTCGGAAGCTGCTGCTGAAATGCACCGTGTGGCACAAGAAGAATCTTTAACCATTATTCATCCATTTGATGATGCTGAAATTATTGCGGGTCAAGGAACCATTGCGCTCGAAATGCTGGAAGCTGTTCCTGATTTAGATATATTGGTCGTACCTATTGGAGGTGGTGGTCTCATTTCTGGTATTGCGATTGCTGCAAAAACGATAAATCCTAAAATCAAGATTATCGGAGTTCAGTCGGTTGTTTATCCAAGTATGGCGAAACTGCTTTGTAACTATCAACTCGCGGTTTCAATGGGTTCAACGGTAGCTGAAGGTATTGCGGTTAAAACTCCGGGCGAGCTGACCACACAAATTGCTAAGCATTTTGTAGATGATATTGTGGTAGTCACTGAAGATATGATTGAAGAAGCGATTGCGCTATTACTCAACATTGAAAAAACAGTATGTGAAGGGGCTGGCGCGACTGGAATTGCTGCAATTATGTCTCGTCCCGATCTATTTTTAGGCCATAAAGTTGGTGTGGTGTTATCTGGTGGCAATATTGATACACGCGTAATGGTTTCAGTATTACAGCGTCACTTAACGCGTACTGGCCGTATGGTTCGTATTCGCGTTGAATTACCAGATAATCCGGGTGCCTTGGCGCGTCTAACAGCAATTATTGCGGAGCAGGGCGGTAATATTTACGAACTTCGACATGAACGCTTTGCCGCAACAAGCCGTGCTAAAGAAAGTGCGGTGAGTGTCGATATTGAACTAAAAAGCGCTCCAGATCTGGAACCATTAATTCAGGCTATGCAACTTGAAGGCTATATTGTTCGTAAAGAAGAGATTTAAACGTACATATGGCTGTGATATAAAAACTGTATATGGCTCTTAGGGGAGCCATATACAAAGCAATTTAAACGGATTAAATTGCATAAAGGGATGAATTTACAAAAAAACGATCAAATCCTTCAATGAAATGGGAAAAATTGACAATTCTCTAAACTTTAGCCTTCACAATTTTAAGGTTTAGGTTTTAGTATTCCTTTCATTGTAAATTTGAAGAAATATAGGGATATCAACACTCAATGTTCAAATCATTTTTTCCATCACCACGGTATTTCTTTATATCTGCGGTTATTTGGATCGCGCTTAATATGGTGCTTTGGTATTCTGGTGGTAGTACATGGGGGAGTTTCATTGGATTCCATCAGGGTTACCATAGTGAACAATTACCAATTGGTGTTAGCCGCTTCTGGTCTCCGACTTTTATATGGTTTTATATTTGGTTCCTAGTTTCTACAGCAATTTTTGCAGGGTTTTGGAGAATTATTTCTAATCATCCATGGCAACGTTGGTCAGTTTGGGGCTCTGCTTTTATTTTATTTAACATCTGGTTTGGCGTGCAAGTCAGTGTTGCCGTTAATGCATGGTATGCACCTTTTTATAATCTTATTCAAGCAATGCTAGATCATGGTGGCGGTGATATTAATAAGCTATATAGCGGAACAGTTACTTTTCTTTTAATTGCCATGGTTGGCGTGACTTTAGCCGTGATTAATGCATTTTTTGCTAGCCATTATGTATTTCGTTGGCGTACGGCTATGAATGAATATTATACAGAGCATTGGGCGAAACTTCGCCATATTGAAGGTGCTTCACAGCGTGTGCAAGAAGACACCATGCGTTTTGCATCTGTTTTAGAAGATTTAGGCGTAAACTTCATAAAGGCAATTATGGTATTGATTGCATTTTTACCTATTCTATTTGAACTTTCTAAGCAGGTTAAAGTATTACCTATTGTAGGAGAAATTGATCATTCATTAGTATGGGCAGCAATTGTATGGGCTATTTTTGGTACAGTTCTACTCATGGTGGTTGGTATTAAATTACCCGGTCTACAATTTAATAACCAGAAGGTAGAAGCTGCTTATCGTAAAGAGTTGGTTTATGGCGAAGACTATGAAGAACGGGCACAGCCAAAGACATTAAAAGAATTATTCTCAAAAGTCAGATTTAATTATTTTCGATTATACCTTCATTATTCTTATTTTAATCTGGTTAGTATCTGGTATCTACAATTAGATATTTTATATAGCTTGGTTGTTTTATTTCCGTCTATTGCAGCAGGTAAAATGACATTAGGCTTAATTACGCAAATTAGTAATGTCTTTGATAAGGTCCGTGAATCATTCCAGTATTTAATTACTTCATGGAAAACAATCATTGAACTACTTTCAATTTATAAGCGTTTGAGAACATTTGAAGATACTTTAAATTAAAAGTAATCATCATTCTTTAAGGTGCCTTGATTCAAGCCAGGGCATCTTTAAAATATTGAGTATTTAGTAAAATAACCTGTTATGTATGGCTCTTTATTTATAATTTTGATTTATATAATAAAATATATTTTTTGAAATATTATATTTTCGCGGTATAGAATTTGCTTCTATATTGATTTTAATTTTGCTATTCGCTTAATTAATAAAAAAATAATCAATTTAAATCATTGTTTTAGATTATTAAATATTTAAATACGAGGTTAAGTCTTTGAAATCTATTTTACTTAAAAGTGCTCTTACGATTGCACTTATGTCTTCTGCTAATTTGGTACATGCGGAATTAGTGACAACTTCTCAAATCAAAAAAATATCAGGTATAGATCAACAATATATTGATTCTTCTATTAGTGAAAAGAACGATTTTTATGCTCATGTAAATGGTATTTGGTTAAAAAATACTGAAATCCCAGCTGATAAAGCAAATTGGGGAGCTTTTAATCAGCTCCGTGAGTTATCAATCAGTCAAGTACATGGGATTGTAGAAGAGCTATCTAGAAAAAAATGGGCGGATGGTAGTTTAGAACAGAAAATAGCTACTTTATATGCGAGCTTTATGGATGAAAAAGGCATTGAAAAGCAAGGTATTATCCCCCTACAAACTGAGCTACATCAAATTGATAGCTTGAAAAATAAGAAGCAAATAGCAGTTTTAATGGCCCATTTTGCTCGTATTAATGTTAATAGCCCGATTGGCTTAGGCATTGAACAGGATATGAAACAATCTACTGAAATGGTGGCTGGTTTGGAGCAAAGTGGTTTGGGTCTACCTGACCGTGATTATTATTTAAAAGATGATAAAAAATTTATCGAAACTCGTGCACAGTATTTAAAGTATATTGAAAAAACTTTATCACTTGCAGGAGATTCACAAGCTGCGCAACATGCTCAGGAAATCTTAAAACTTGAAACTCAGTTAGCACGAATACAGTGGAGCAATGTACAAAACCGTGATCTTGCAAAACGCTACAATAAATACAAACTCGCAGATTTGTATAAATTGACCCCCGCATTTGATTGGCAAGGTTATCTAACTGCAACTGAATTAAAAGGAAAAATTGATACTATTCAGGTAAATCAGCCAGATTACTTTCAGGGCTTAAATACAATTATTCAAAATACACCCTTAGATATATGGAAAGCTTATTTTAAATTGCATTTGATCAATAATTTTTCTCCATTACTAAATAGCGCTTTTGTAGATAATAAATTTGATTTTTATAACAAGACACTTCGAGATATTACTGAACAAGAAGCGCGTTGGAAGCGTGGTGTACAGCTTGTTGATAAGGTGCTGGGAGATGGTATCGGCAAACTTTATGTTGAAAAATACTTTCCCGCTGAGAAAAAACAACAGATGGAATTATTGGTTCAAAATCTAATTCGTGCTTATGACCAAAGCATTACAGAATTGGACTGGATGAGTCCTGCAACGAAAATACAAGCTCGTAAAAAGCTTTCTCACATGTCAATAAAAATCGGGTATCCAAAAAAATGGCGTGATTATTCTGACCTGCACATCGCTAAAAATGATTTAGTTGGGAATATAATTCGCGCAAGTGAATTTAGATACCAATATGAACTTAATAAATTGGGTAAGCCGGTTGATCGTGATGAATGGTATATGAAACCACAAACGGTGAATGCCTATTACAATCCATCATTGAATGAAATTGTATTTCCAGCAGCGATATTACAACCACCTTTTTTTAATATAAACGCAGACGATGCAGTAAATTATGGTGGTATAGGTGCTGTGATTGGCCATGAAATTAGTCATGGCTTTGATGATCAGGGTAGCCAGTTTGATGAATTGGGTAATATGAGAAACTGGTGGAATGCTGAAGATCACCAGCATTTTAAAGCTAAAACACAAGCGTTGATTGAACAATATAACCGTTATGAACCGATTGCTGGTTATCATGTTAATGGTGAATTGACATTAGGTGAAAATATTGCAGATAACTCTGGGTTAGCAATTGCCTATAAGGCCTATCAAATTGCATTAGGCGGTAAGCCCGCCCCTGTAATTGATGGACAAACTGGGGAGCAACGTTTTTATATGGGGTGGGCTCAAGTTTGGCGTGCGAAAACCCGCGAAGCTCAAGCGATTATCTATTTAAAAACTGATCCTCACTCTCCTGATAAAGTACGTGGTAATGGAGCTTTAATGAATCAAAAACCATTTTATGAGGCTTTTAAAATAAACGAAGATGATCAGATGTATTTACCACCAGAGAAACGGGTAACTATTTGGTAATTAAGAAAGCCCGCGAAAGCGGGTTTTTTATGGTTATTGATTTAATGGGTTGCGTTATAAAAATTAAGGATAGGGCCAACTAGAAACTGCTGCGACTTATCTAAGGTGACTTGAATCTCTTTATAGTTAAAAGTGTCTTCATCATCATACTTGGCAATACCATGGGTTTTATTGTTCACTTGAGGAATTTGGTAGCTAAAAAAAGCGACTTTTTTAGAGGGATGAACAATATTGATAAGGTTTTTAGGGTCTTTAAAACCACCATATTCATTTTCAAGACTTTCTTTTAATAGTTCAGGAAAATAAAGCGTTGCATTGGGTAATCCACATCCAACGCAAAATGAAGAGTCATAAAGCTTTATCACTTGCTTTTGATCTGGACTCATGATTAGAGCAAAACCAGTTCCATTTGCGCCTGCATTTGCTTGAATATCTTGCCAGTTACGTGGAACAAGTACTACACCTACTTCAGGTAATGCAAGAAGCTTTAATTGCTTGGCATGTTGAGCATCAAGTTTAAAATTAAAACTACAGCTTTTAGGCGTGCATTTTTCAAAACTTTTAAGTAAACCATCTTCTATTGGGTTTTGTGCCGTAATGCCATAAAAAGGGACTGCAACGCCGTTTAAAAATTTTGCCTCTCCAAGAGCATAGAATTGATTGTCTGCTTTGCGGGTTGTAGCAGAGCTATAAAATTTGGGGAAATGAGGAGTAAAGCTTTTTACTTCTGCATAAGCAGTTGAATTTAGGCTGACTAATGTTGCCCATAATAAAAAATTTAGTTTTTTCATTTTTAGAAAGTAATCAATTTAAATTTTATATAAATCTAACATATTCTTTTAAACTAGGCGGTAACTCAAAATTTAACACTGTTGTTAACTTCATAATAAAACAGACGTGTAGAGACATGAAAAAATGAAAAATATACTTTCAATTTGTTGTTTGGCAGTAATAAGTTCTTATAGTTTTGCTCAAGATATAAAAGGTATTTCATTTTCTCACCAAGAGTGGGAAATCTCTTGCAGTAATACGGGTACCTGTAAGGCTGCAGGCTATCAAAACGAAGAAAATGGTGATAATCCCGCTTCAATTTTATTAACACGTAAAGCAGGCCCAAAACAACCTGTACAGATTGAATTTGCTTTGTCTGACTATGAACAAAGCATACCTGCAAACCAGCTTAAAAATATCCATTTTTATATAAATGGCAAAGATTTAGGTGCAGTGGGTGTGGACGGTACTGAGCTGCCAATTATGGGTAAGCTAAACAGCTCGCAAGTCAATGCTCTACTACAGCAGTCCAAACAGAAGACTGAAATTGTATTTAAAAATGCGCAGCATAAATGGAAAGTTTCCGATGCTGGGATGACTGCCGTATTATTAAAGATGGATGATTTTCAGAAGCGTATAGGGACTATTGGTGCTTTGGTTAAAAAGGGCAGTGCCAATGAAAATCAAGTGCTTATGCCTGAACCAAAACTAGTTGTGAAGCGTATTAAGACTTCAACCAAACCTTATTTAACTTTACAGCCTAAAAATAAACATTACCAAGCAATACACCGTAGTTTGATGGCTGCTAAACCGAATCCGAAAGAAGACGGCTTTTGTAAAGGTATTTATGGTGGTAACAGTGATGGAGCCGAACCACAGAAAATTGAGCTATATAAATTAACCAATAAGAAAGTTCTGGCGACTACATTGTGCTGGAGAGGGGCTTATAACGAAGGGTATGGGGCATGGGTACTCGATGAGTCTTTAAACGGTAAGGCCGCGTTTGTGACTGAGTCCGCCTCAGATTTTGATAGCGGTATTATTAGCAGTGCTCAAAAGGGACGAGGCATTGGAGATTGCTGGGCAAGTGAAGAATGGGTATGGGACGGCAAGAGTTTTGTGCATATTAAGGATATGTGGACGGGTATGTGTAAAGGCTTGGCAGCAGGTGGAGTGTGGGAGCTTGATCGCATTGAATCAGTTGTAAAGTAAGTATTTTGCGGTTACAGAGTCATAACAGGTAACTTTAGTGACTGTGTGATAAAAAGAACAGATTGTTTATTGGAGCTAGACCTATGTCACGTCATCTTTATGCTATTGCTCGCCGTAAGTTTTCACATCTGAGCCGTTCAATATGTGTGGCGGCGACTGTACTGGGCGCAACACAAATTGCGATGGCTGGTCCAACAGTTGATCAGCTCAGTGATTGTTTAGTTAAAGCAACAACAGCTTCAGATAAAACCACGGTGCTCCAATGGACATTTACAGCTTTAGCGGCTCATCCCGATTTAAAAGCATTTAGTAATGTAACGCCTGAGCAAAAAGATCAGTTAGATCAGAAACTGGCTCAGGTTTTACAGCGGATAATTGTAGAGCAATGTTCTGCTCAGACCAAAGCTGTAATTCAGGCTGAAGGTGTGAAGGCTGTTGGGGAGGCTTTCCAGCAGTTAGGCCAAAGTGCGGGTGAAGATATTGTTAAAGACCCAGCCGTTAAACAGCAGTTGCAGGGCACATTACGCTACATCGATTTAAATAAATTGGTGACAACGTTTTTAACACCAGAAATTTGGAATAAGTTGGGAATTACAAGATAAAAATCTAGTTTTCTATTTTAGTAATAAAGCCTGCTATCTAAATGCAGGCTTTATTGTATTTGGGGTGAAGAATCTTATTTAGATACTAATCTTAGCGCCTAAAACTTTCACAAATTGTGCTAACCAAGCTGGATGTGCAGGCCAAGCCGGAGCAGTCACCAAATGCCCATCGGTAACGGCATCAGTTACAGCAATATCTGCGTATTGTCCACCTGCCAATTTTACTTCGGCCGCACATGCTGGATAAGCCGAGCAGAGGCGGTCTTTTAACACATCTGCCGCAGCGAGTAACTGAGCACCGTGGCATACAGCTGCAATTGGTTTTTTCACTCTATCGAACTCATGTACAATTTCGATAACACGATCATTCATACGCAAATACTCTGGTGCACGACCACCCGGAATAACTAGACCTACATAGTCTTCGGTATTAACGGCATCGAAATCATAGTTAATCGCGAAGTTGTGGCCACGTTTTTCGCTATAAGTTTGTTCACCTTCAAAATCATGAATAGCCGTCGCAATATGGTCGCCGTTCTTTTTATTTGGGCAAACAGCATGCACGGTATAACCTAAACCAGTTAAGAACTGAAAAGGAACCATGGTTTCATAGTCTTCAGCATAGTCACCGACCAACATTAAAATCTTTTTAGACATGATTTATCCCTCTTTTTAAAATGTAATTTATCTAAATTCTTAATTTAAATTAGCACAGTCGCTATGTGATTTTTTAGAAAAAAGAATATTCTTTAGTCGAAGTGTATCTTGTAGGTCATATAAAAAAGCCCCGATAAATCGAGGCGTTTTGTTGAGTTAGTTAATGAAATTAACCAATCAATTTTTTCATTAATTCATTTACTTGAGCAGGGTTAGCTTTACCCTTAGAGGCTTTCATGACTTGACCAACAAGACCGTTAAAGGCTTTTTCTTTACCAGACTTGTATTCTTCAACCATTTTTTCATTGGCTGCAAGTACTTCTTTAATGATTGCTTCAATTGCACCCGTGTCAGTTTCTTGCTTTAAGCCTTTTTCCGCAATAATGTCATCGGCAGATTTACCTTCCGATTCCCACATAAAGCCAAAGACTTGTTTGGCAATTTTACCGCTAATGGTGTTGTCGATAATACGCGCAATCATGCCGCCAAGCTGTTCAGCAGAAACAGGTGAGTCTGTTAACTCTAAGCCCGCTTTGTTTAAAGCACCAGAGAATTCACCCATTACCCAGTTTGCAGCAATTTTACCTTGCTTCGCACCACCAGCCGCAGCGACAACAGCTTCATAGAAGTCCGCCATTTCGCGTGAGAGCGTAAGTACGTGTGCGTCGTATTCAGTTACACCAAAGTCTGCAATAAAGCGTGCACGGCGTGCTGCTGGCAACTCAGGCATAGTTGCTTTGATGGCCTCAATTTGCTCATCTGGAATAATTACTGGTAACAAGTCTGGATCAGGGAAGTAGCGGTAGTCATTCGCTTCTTCTTTAGAACGCATAGAACGCGTTTCCATTTTATTTGGATCGAACAAACGAGTTTCTTGATCAATTTCGCCGCCCCATTCCAAAATTTCCATTTGGCGTTCAATTTCAACATTGATCGCTTGCTCAATGAAACGGAATGAGTTGAGGTTTTTAAGTTCACAGCGTGTACCGAATGGCTGTCCCGGACGACGTAAAGACACGTTACAGTCCGCACGGAATGAACCTTCAGCCATGTTACCGTCAGAAATACCTAACCAACGTACTAGTGTGTGAATTGCTTTGATGTAGGCAACAGCTTCTTCAACCGAACGCATGTCTGGTTCAGAAACGATTTCAAGCAAAGGCGTACCAGCACGGTTTAAGTCAATGCCAGACATACCTTCAAATTGGTCGTGTACCGACTTACCCGCATCTTCTTCAAGGTGAGCACGAGTTACGCCAATGCGTTTAGTCGTACCATCCTCAAGCTGAATGTCGATATGGCCCAAGCCCACAATCGGATTGTCCATTTGGCTAATTTGATAGCCTTTTGGAGAGTCAGGATAGAAGTAGTTTTTACGTGCAAAGACTGAAGCTTGGTCGATGTAAGCGTCAATCCCTAAACCAAAGCGAATTGCGAGTTCAACCACTTTTTCATTTAAAACCGGCAATACACCCGGCATCGCCAAGTCTACAAGGCTCGCTTGTGTATTTGGGTCTTGACCAAATTCAGTTGATGAACCCGAGAAAATTTTAGAATTGGTTGCAAGCTGAGTATGAATCTCAATACCAATAACGACTTCCCAACCGTCAATCAATTTCAACTTTTGAGCTTCAGCCATTATGCATTCTCCTCAGCAATTGCCGCACGTTTGGTGTGCCAGTCAGTGTTTTGTTGGTATTGGTGAACAATCGACAACAATTGTGATTCTGACCAGTAATTACCGATTAACTGTAAACCTACTGGTAAGTTGTCTTTATCAAAACCAACAGGAGCATTAATCGCTGGCAAGCCCGCTAAGTTCACTGCGATGGTATAGATATCGCCTAAGTACATTTCAACAGGGTCTAAAGATGCACCGATTTTGTAGGCAGTTGTTGGTGCAGCAGGTGCTGCAATTACATCTACATTTTCAAAAGCTTTTAAGAAGTCTTGTTGAATTAAACGACGTACTTTTTGTGCTTTTACATAGTAAGCATCGTAATAACCCGCAGAAAGCGCGTATGTACCAATTAAAATACGGCGTTGAACTTCTGGACCGAAGCCTTCTGAACGCGAACGTTTGTAAAGATCCATCAAGTCAGCTGGGTTTTCACAGCGATAACCGTAGCGAACACCGTCATAACGTGACAAGTTAGAAGATGCTTCCGCTGGCGCGATGAGGTAATACGTTGGTACATAAGCTTCAGTCATGTTGAGGTCGATCTCAACAAGCGTTGCGCCCATTTTTTCAAGCTTTTTCAAAGACTCTTCAACACGTGCTTTTACGTCAGCATCTAAACCTGCAACGTTAAAGTATTGTTTAGGAATACCAATGCGTAAGCCTTTTACAGATGTGTTATTTAGGTTTGCAACGTAATCATCGACTTCTTTTTTAACCGAAGTTGAGTCTTTAGCATCGTGACCTGCAATTACATTCATTAGGTAAGCACAGTCTTCAGCAGAGCGTGCCATTGGACCTGCTTGGTCTAATGATGATGCATAAGCAATGATCCCGAAACGAGATACACGACCATAAGTTGGTTTTAAGCCTGTTAAACCACAGAAAGAAGCAGGTTGGCGAATTGAGCCACCTGTATCGGTACCTGTAGCAAATGGCGCTAAATCAGCTGCTACAGCCGCAGCAGAACCACCAGATGAACCGCCAGGAACATGGTCAAGTGCCCAAGGGTTGCTCGTTGCACCGACATATGAACTCTCAGAAGTTGAGCCCATCGCAAACTCATCCATGTTCACTTTACCTAAAGTAACCAGACCAGCTGCTTTAGTTTTTTCAACAACGGTTGCATCGTAAGGTGAAATGAAGTTATCGAGCATTTTTGAACCAGCAGTGGTTTTAATACCTTTGGTACAAAAGATGTCTTTGTGGGCAAGAGGAATACCCGTTAAAGCAGTTGCATTGCCAGCTTTTAATGCGGCATCGGCAGCATCGGCTTCGCGAAGTGCCTGTTCTGGAGTAACCGTCACATAGCTCTTAACTTGCGGGTCGATTTTAGCAATACGTTTTAAATAATGTTCAGTCAATTCGCGAGATGAAAACTTCGCTTGGCTTAAGCCTTCAGCAAGTTCGCGAATTGATAAGCGATGTAAATCAGTCATGAGTAAAATTTCTTTACATTCAAAATAGGGAAGATGGGTTAATTGATTAAAAGTTATTCAATCACGCGAGGAACAAGATACAAACCATCTTGAGTTGCAGGTGCAACTGCTTGGTATTCATCCCGATGATTGCTTTCAGTTACCACATCAGCACGTAAAGGTTGAGGATTGTCAAAAGGACTCTTTAAAGGTTCTACGCCTTCCGTATCAATGCCTTTTAAGGTTTCCATCATGCCTAAAATTTTATTTAGACTTTGAGCATATTCAGCAGATTGCGTATCATTGAGCGACAATCGAGCAAGATTGGCGATTGCTGAAACTGTTTGTGCATTTAAATCTGCTGAATGCTGTGCATCCGATGTAGACATAACATCACCTAATCAGTATTAAAAATTTTCAAAATATCGTGCGTTATAATAAGCGATTGACTTGTTCAAATCATCACATTTAGTTTAAAGTTGCCACCTTGCATCCACATGAAAGTTTAACTGAGAACGAACCGTGATTCTAAAACGACTAATTGGCTTGTTTTCGCCGGATCTAGCCATTGATTTAGGTACAGCAAATACACTTATTTATGCACCAGGCCGCGGCATTATATTAAATGAACCAACAGTTGTGGCAATTCGTCACAGTGGTTCACAAAAAATTGTTGCTGCTGTAGGTCTAGATGCTAAGCAAATGCTAGGCCGTACACCTGCGAATATTTCTGCAATTCGTCCAATGAAAGACGGTGTAATTGCAGATTTTGAAGTGACTGAAACCATGTTGAATCAGTTTATTGGTAAAGTTCACGAAAAACGTTTGTTCCCACCTGCACCTCGTGTAGTTGTATGTGTACCATGTAAATCAACTTTGGTCGAGCGCCGTGCAATTCGCGAAGCCGTATTTAATGCGGGTGCTCGTGATGTACGCCTAATTGAAGAGCCAATGGCTGCTGCAATTGGTGCTGGCATGCCAGTTGAACAAGCATGTGGTTCTATGGTTGTGGATGTTGGCGGTGGTACAACTGAAATTGCAATTATTTCATTGCAAGGTTGTGTCTATGCTGATTCTTTACGTATTGGTGGCGATGTATTTGATGAGCAAATTATCAACTATGTTCGTAAAGCTCACGGTTGTGTAATTGGTGAAACCACAGCTGAAATTATTAAAAAAGAAGTTGGTATGGCTGTTTCTGATGGTACGACATTAGAAATTGAAGTACGTGGTCGTAACCTCGCAGAAGGTGTACCTCGTGCGATTACTGTAACTTCTGACGAAATTACTCAAGCAATTTCTGACCCATTACAAAGTATCGTAAGCGCGGTGAAATCTGCACTTGAGCAAACTCCTCCTGAACTTTCTTCTGATATTGCTGAGCGCGGTATTGTATTGACAGGTGGTGGGGCGTTACTTCGTAACCTTGATAAATTATTAGCTCAAGAAACTGGTTTGCCAGTTGTTGTTGCTGAAGACCCTCTTACTTGTGTAACCCGTGGTGGTGGTAAAGTATTGGAATTCTTCGACAACCCGAACCATGACATGCTTTTCGTCGGTTAAGTTTAAGGATTAGGCGGTGCAACCGAATATTTTTTCAAGACAGCCGCCATCTTTCCGCTCGTTCATTATTGCGGTCATTACATGCTTGGTGGTGCTGTTCTTTGATTGGCGCATGCCTTATGTAATTCAGCCAGCAAGGGATGTCTTGTACGCTGCATATAATCCAATTTATGCACTTGCAAGTTATCCGGTACTGTCGAGAGAATGGCTGAATCAACAAACTAAATCTGAAACACAACTGCGCCGTGAAAACACTGCAATGCAGGCTGAGCTATTACAGGCTCAGGTCCGCTTGCAGAAGCTGTCTGAATTATCTGCTGAAAATACCCGCTTACGTGGTTTACTCGATACACCATTAATTATTGATGGTCGTATGGAAATTGCGGAAGTGATTGGGACAGATGCCGATCCGCTTCGTCACATTATCATTATCAACCGTGGTGCAATGGATCATCTTAAAGTTGGTCAAACGGTTCTGGATGATAAAGGGATTATGGGGCAAATTATCAATGTATATCCTCATAGTTCACGTGTGATGCTGCTTTCTGACAAAGAGCATTCTCTATCTGTTCGTTTAGAGCGTACAGGTATGCGTGCAATTGTCTCGGGTACTGGTGATTTAGGCCGTTTAAAAATGGAATATGTGCCAACGAGTGCAAATATTCAGGTCGGCGATAAAGTATTAAGTTCAGGCTTAGGTGAGCATTTTCCAGCAGGTTATGCCGTGGGTACGGTGGCTAAAATCCGTCGCCATAATTCAGGTGAGTTTGCTGAAATTGATGTTACACCAGCAGCACAATTAGCAACTGGTCATCATGTTGTTGTACTTTTCTCTGACTCATTAGCGAAGGAGCAACCATATGCCGATCGCTAAGTTGAAACGTGAGAAGCGTAAAGATCCATTATGGGGAATTATTCTCTCTATAATCGTGGGGTCTGTCCTCATGATCTATCCACTATCTTACGACATCTCGGGCTGGCGACCATTGTTCATGCTTATGATCATGTTGTTTTGGGTTGTGTGCCAGCCAACATGGTGTGGGGTGTGGTTCGCTTTTGGAATGGGGATTTTTACAGATCTATTGCTTGACGCACCTTTAGGATTAAATGCACTGAGTTTTGTTATTGTCACGTTTATTACCCGATTTTTAATACGCGAACGCCGTATTTTGACTTTTGGTAATTTATGGACGATTGCTACATTGGTGATTATTGCTCACTTAGCGTTTATGTGGGTGACTCAAACGATGGGGGGCATTCATTTTTCGATTGCTCGACATTGGCAACCATTGATGACAAGTATCTTAACGTGGCCTGTTGTCTATTATTGTTTAGCAAAATGGCGCATTTAGTTTTAGCTTCTAGTTCTCCGCGTCGGAGAGAGTTGTTGCAACAACTGGGCTTAAATTTTGAAATCTATAGCCCTGATATTGATGAATCTGTTCATGAAGGTGAGCTGGTTCACCAATATGTAGAGCGGTTAGCGAGAGAAAAAGCGCAAGCTGTATTAAACATTTTTCCAGATTCAGTGATTATTGCAGCAGATACGAGCCTTGGTCTGGATGGTCAGATTATTAGTAAACCTGACTCAAAGCAGCATGCCTTTGACATCTGGAAACAATTATCTGGTCGTTGGCATGATGTATTTTCCGGAATTTGTATTGCAACACAGCAACAAATCTTAAGTCAGGTGGTGCAGACCCAAGTTGAGTTTGCATCTCTAACTACGCAAGATATGGAAGATTACTGGGCCACAGGAGAACCTGTAGGGAAGGCCGGTGCATATGCAATTCAAGGAATTGCTTCACAATATATTCCCAAAATTCAAGGAAGTTATAGTAATGTGGTAGGGCTTCCTTTGTACGAATTTTCACAGTTATTCAAAAGAGTGAAGACATAAGGGGTTGTTGATAATTCTTGATTGAATTGCATTGTCGATGAACAATGGACAAAGCTACATTAACAGTCCCTCTGACTCTTTAATAAAAATTTTATAATGCTTTGAGTTTATGTATGTCAGAAGAACTACTTATTAATGTCACACCTATGGAGTGTCGGGTGGCATTAATCGAAAATGGAACTGTTAATGAGCTGTATGTTGAACGTACAGTTAAACGTGGACTTGTCGGCAATATCTACAAAGGTAAAGTTGTACGTGTGCTTCCGGGTATGCAAGCGGCCTTTGTTGATATCGGTTTATCCAGAACGGCCTTTTTGCATATTAATGATATGGTTTGGCCACGTTCACAGCCAACTCCAAATGTGTTTGAACTACTTCATCCAGGGCAGATTCTTACCGTTCAGGTGATGAAGGATATGCTCGGTACTAAAGGCGCTCGCCTGAGCACAGATCTTTCAATTCCTTCTCGCTATTTAGTTCTTATGCCATATGGTAACCATATTGGTGTTTCTCAGCGCATTGAGTCTGAAGAAGAGCGTGATCGGCTACGTAATATTATTGAGAGCATTCAGGCGGAGCATAATTTACCCGGTAGCGTAATTGTTCGTACTGCTGCTGAAGGGGTAGATGAAGCCGAAATTGCACAAGATATGTGCTACCTCAGTAAGTTATGGGAATATATTCAGCGTAAGCAAGTTGATGTAGCAGTACCTTCCTTAATTTTTGAAGAACTACCGCTACCGCAACGAATTATCCGTGATCTGGCAAGTGAAGAAACCGCAAAGATTTATGTCGATTCGAGAGAGATTCATGGAAAACTGCGTGAGTTTGTAGATGAGTTTGTTCCGAATATGCAAAGTCGCCTGATTCATTACCCGGGTGAGCGTCCATTATTTGATCTTTACAACGTTGAAGAAGATATCCAAAAAGCATTGCAAACACGTGTTGCTTTAAAGTCTGGCGGTTATTTAATGATTGACCAGACTGAGGCGATGACCACAATAGATGTCAATACAGGCTCTTATGTTGGTGGCCGTAGCCTTGAAGACACTGTCTTTAAGACCAACATGGAAGCGACTCAGGTGATTGCGCGTCAGCTTAGACTGCGAAATCTAGGCGGCATTATCATTATTGATTTTATTGATATGCAAGAAGCGATTCATCGTGAAGAAGTGATGCGTCAATTTGAAAAAATGCTTGAACGTGATCATGCCAAGACCAAAATCACACAGGTTTCTGAACTTGGTCTGGTAGAAATGACACGTAAACGTACAAGAGAATCATTAGAACACTTGTTATGTGAATCGTGTCCAACATGTCAGGGACGTGGTTTTGTCAAAACTGCAGAGACAGTGTGTTACGAAATATTTCGAGAGATATTACGCTACACCCGTGCATTTGAGTCTACGAGTGGCTTTACTGTCGTTGCTCATCCATCCGTGATTGACCGATTATTAACAGCAGAAGCGCCTGCAGTCGCGGATTTAGAGCATTTTATCAACAGAGTTATTAAATTTCAGGTCGAAAATTTATATACGCAAGAGCAATACGATATCATTTTAAGTTAAAGTTGTAACAAGATATCGCTTAATCCTTGTTACAACTGAAATTTTACTTTCATTCATGAATTTTAAATACTACTTACATACAGTAGCCCTAGACGTTCTCCCTATTAAACGTCTTAGCAAACAATAAGAGGTATAACCCATGAATGTAAGTGAAAACTTAATTAGCAACGGTCTTAAACATGTTTTAGAAAGCACGCCAGTCAATAGCTGCTATATGTTGAATGACCAAGGTAAAGAAGTACCAATCACAACTGCAATGATTCGTTCAGTATGTCATCAGTTACTTAACCAGTGCCGCGCAATTAAAAAATAAGGGGCCATTTTAAAGCCCCTTAATTTTTCCTAACTCGCTGAATGATGTTTCAGCTGTTTCTCTTCAATAATTTCTTCGAACCGTTGAATCTCATCTTCAAGATGCGTTAAAAGGTTTTGCATTTTAGGTAAAGCATTTCGACATGCTGTTAAACCTACTTCAAGCTTATCCAGATAGCTTGTCATTGTAATATTGAGCGCTTGCCCGTCCATGACAATAGAAGCAGGGTAGAGTGCATCTAATTTCGCACCATTCCAATAAAGCGGCTCACGTGGGCCAGGTACATTGGAAATCACTAAATTGAATGCCTGACGCTTAGGAAGCATCCCCGACATGATGTTAAGTCCAGCTGGACCATAAACAACAGCGCTATAGTTTAAAATCTCATTCGCGGTCATGCGGCTAAAGCGTTGCTTTGAATTTTGCATACTACGACGAATGATCTCGAGCCGCTCTAGTGGCTGATCTTTATGGGTTCCTAAATTTGCCAAAATCATGGTAATACGATTGCTCACGTCAGAGTCATCTGTGCGTAGGGAAGCAGGAACCATGGCAATAAGAGGCTTTCTAGGCAGGCTGTTGTGACTAATCAGATATTCACGTAATGCCCCAGAACACACAGCAAGTACGACGTCATTGATCGTTACACCAAGTGCTTTAGAAATTTTTCTAAGACGGCTTAATTCAAAAGATTGAGCTGCAAAGCGACGTGAAGCACTTACACGTTGATTTAAAATTGAAACCGGAGCCTGAAAGGTGGAGACATAATCAGGATTTTTACCCATTTCTTTAAAAATGGTTTGCGATAATTCCTGCATGACTTTAGGGGTTACTTCAAGCTGTGATTTGATACCACCTAAAATACTTTTGATCTTACTTGTACTTGGTTTTGGTACTTTTAAGCGTTTTGTTCTTTTACTTTCTACACACCAAAGTGGAACCACATGTTTTTCTTGTGGTGTTTTTGACAGCGACTTCTCAATTAAGCGCATGCCTGCAACACCATCAACCATGGCATGATGAATCTTAAAGTACATCGCGAAACGATTACCTTCGATCCCTTCAATAATGTCACACGTCCAAAGTGGTTTTGCACGATCAATTAAAGAGCTGTGCTGCTGGGAAATATAAACCAGTAATTCACGAATTCGGCCAGGATGAGGCAAGGCAATATGGCGAAAATGGTGGTCGATATCGAACTCTTCATCTTCATCCCAAAATAGACCATTTAAACGGTTATTAAAGGGTGGGACAGGAATACTTTTAGATTGGCGAATTTCTTCTACTAAATCATGAACGAAAGTTTCAGGGGCATTTTCAGGTATTTCAAATAAAAACAATCCGCCAACATGCATCGGTTGTTGTCTTTTTTCTAGTGATAGAAAAATAAAATCAATAGGGTGTAATGGACGCATAACTCGTTGTGCCTCATGCTTTTTTCTAAGAAGCCCTTAACTGAGCTCTTATTAGAATTATAGAACCGTAAATTTAGTATATAGCGTTTATTACAGATTAAATATGACTTTGTGTACGAGATATAACTGTAAAAAAAACCACTGATTCATCAGTGGTTTTTTTATACCGAACTATTTTTTCAAGTTACCTGCATGTAAGCCACATTCTTTTTGTGTTGCTTCTTCCCACCACCAACGGCCTTCACGTTCATGTTGATTTGGAAGTACTGGACGTGTACATGGCTCACAACCAATCGAAACAAAACCACGCTCGTGTAGAGGGTTATATGGAATTTCCATCATGCGGATATAACTCCACACATCGGCGCTAGACCAGTTCGCGAGCGGATTATATTTAATGAGTTGCTTACCCGGACCAGAGAAGCCTGCATCAGCTTGTACCACTGGAATTTCCGTACGTGTACCAGGGCTTTGATCTTTACGCTGACCTGTAATCCAGCCATCTAAGGTCGCCAGTTTCTTACGTAAAGGTTGAACTTTTCGTATGCCACAGCATTCTTGATGTCCATCTTTAAAGAAGCTAAATAAGCCTTTTTCATTCACCATGCTTTGCACAGCTTCCGCATCAGGGAAGCAAATCTCGATATTAATATTGTAGTGCTTACGAACAGTTTCAATAAATTGATAAGTTTCAGGGTGTAGACGGCCTGTATCAAGACTAAAAACACGGAAAGGTTTACCTAAACGTGAAGCCATATCAATTAAGACTACATCTTCTGCTCCAGAGAACGAAATTGCGATTTCACCTTGTTGGCTTAATGCAAGTTCTAGAATCTCGCGCGGACTTTTAGCTGCATATTCAGCCGCGAGAGCATCAACGATATCAATAGTCGGAATAACGGTCATGGGTGTTCCTGGCAAAAGGCTTGGGCGCATTGAGTTATGAAAAATATTCTAAAGGATAGTGAATAAATTGCTTAGCACTTTAATTTCGATCCTTATGAATAAAATTGATTTGATCAATAACAACGCAAAACTGAAAATCTTAATGGTATGATACAGCAATTTTTAACCAACGTTGGAAGCATTCATGGAAATCGTATGCCTAGATCTTGAGGGAGTTTTAGTTCCTGAAATTTGGATCAATTTCGCAAAAAAAACAGGGATTAAAGAACTAGAAGCAACAACTCGTGATATTCCGGATTATGATGTTTTAATGACTCAGCGTCTGAATATCCTAAAACAACACGGTTTAGGCTTAAAAGACATCCAAGAAGTTATTGCCGAGATGGGGCCACTACCAGGTGCAAAAGAGTTTGTTGAATGGGTAAGCAATCATTTCCAATTGGTCATTTTGTCGGATACTTTCTATGAGTTTGCTCATCCTTTAATGAAGCAATTAGGCTGGCCAACAATTTTCTGTCATAAATTAGAGACAGATGAAAATGGTATGATTACAGCTTATAAACTTCGCCAACCTGACCAAAAACGTGAGTCGGTTAAAGCACTACATGGTTTGAATTTCCGTGTGATTGCAGCAGGTGATTCATATAATGATACAACGATGCTTGGTGAAGCCGACCATGGTTTCTTGTTTGATGCGCCTGCAAATGTTATTGCGGAGTTTCCGCAGTTTCCTGCAATCAATGGTTATGATGCATTAAAAGAAGCAATCCGTTCTGTTTCACAGCGCAATATTCCTGCTTAAGCAAGAAAAAATAGGCAATAAAAAAGGCGCTTATAGCGCCTTTTTTATTTAGATTGGTTTTTGAAACTTAGAATTTATAACCAAGTTTTAAACCGTAAGCGATAGCATCGTTATCAGAGAAATCTGCAACATATTGATCACTACCTGCTTGCGCACCTGTTTGTGCTTTAGCATCACCCAACCAGAAGTATTTTACACCACCAGCAATGAAAGTTTGAGGAGTAGGGCTATATTGAACACCTAAACCTACGTTCCAGTAACCTTCTGTTGGTCCTAATGTTGTTACAGGATTACCTGCACCAGAGTCCCAACCTACAGAGACATTACCAGCCCATTTATCATTAAGCTTACGGCCTACACCAGCGTTTACAGACCATTGGTCATCAGAATATTCAACTAGGTTGAAGCCATTTGGACGTCCAACAAGACCACCTACAGCTTCTGAGACTTTGCCAAATTTATATGGCTGAATTGAGAAATCTTTCCAGTTCACCCAGCGTACATTGGCAAACGCAACTGTATCAGCCATGATACCTGTTTGAAAATCAAGGTTAACAGACTGTGGTGTTGTGATTGTAGTTTTACCAGATGAATTAATTGCTTGAAGTTTAGATGCTGGAACGTCTAAACCAGCCAATACTGAAG
Organism: Acinetobacter sp. FDAARGOS_559; assembly: GCF_003940475.1. Taxonomy (NCBI): domain Bacteria; kingdom Pseudomonadati; phylum Pseudomonadota; class Gammaproteobacteria; order Moraxellales; family Moraxellaceae; genus Acinetobacter; species Acinetobacter sp. FDAARGOS_559. The sequence continues at coordinate 1,615,232 of NZ_RKJG01000005.1, read as the reverse complement.
TAAGACCAGGGAAATTCAATAAAGATAGATTTTCATTAATATCCACTTTATGGTCAATTTCAGAACGATAAGTTACAGATGCTCTAAGTGCGATTTCAGGAATCTGATAAGCTGCCCCTGCTAACCATCCAGCACCTGTAGTTTCTTTAATACTTGCATCATAACCATTATAAAGGCTATAAGCTTGACCTCGTAAACTTACATTACCTTTAACGGTTTGTAATACAGGGCCTGCATAGAAGTTAAAGTTTTTAGTTGGTTGATAACCAAATACAAAAGATAAGTTTTGTGTATCAACTTTAACTTTAGTTCCGCCATTACCTAAATAATTATTTGCCGCAGCAAGAGCGCCAGCAAGTTGTTTAAATTGAGGACTTGCTAAAACTTGACCTTTTGCTAAAGCTAAAGTTTGGTCATTAACAGGCAAACCTTGTGCTTGCAAAGCTTCAGTTGCTTTTTTAGTGACAATCCCATCAATCGCAGTGGCTGATAAAACAGAATCAGAACCTGGCTGAGAAACGAATACGTTATTACCTGAATATTCTGCATCTGCTCCAAATGGTTGATCGTAGAGTAGACCGAAAGAAAATTGGTCATTAATTTGTAATTTTAATGCAGCACTTGGGAAGTAGTAGTCATTCGCCATATCGCCAATATCACGACGTGTGGCACTAGATCCAGCTTCTTTACCAGCTACATCAGGATCTAGAACAGAAATACCTGCTTCAAAGTAATTGCCAGGTTGGAAGAACGCAGACATTGACTGTCCAGAGCGATCTAAAGCTGCTGCAAAAACCCCAGTTGCAGGCAGCGTTGCTAAAATCATTGCAGTGCTCAGATGTTTTAATTTCATTTTTAATCTTTCCTTGAACTTCAAGACATTTTTTTAAAAGTAACAGAGTTAAACCGTTTAAACTGTGTTGCCTTCAGTGCTTTGAATTACAAGTTTCAAAGCATTGATAACTCCATGTAACAAAAATAGCATAATTACACTAAGAGTAAATCTGTTCTATGAACTCCAGAGTACTCACTTTTTATACAAAAAATGGCAATAATGAATGAAATATGAAGGAATATTTTTGTTGTTTAATTAATTTAAATAATTGATATTTATATTTTTTATCTATTATTAAAGTTGCTTGTTTTTATGGCATTTTTGTCATAAATCCAAGAAAAATGGTCAAAGATTTTTTTGTAAAAATATGAATTGATTGATTATGAAATGAGTATTGGTCATCATTTTTAATGGATATGTCTAGTTTCTCTACACATGTATATTATTGATTCGGTTTTATATTGTTATTTGCTTGATAAAAATTGAGAGTATTTCCTTTACTATTTGGTCAAATTTTTTGAGGAATTAATTGCTGGATTTAAGCTTGCTTTATTTAAGGGATAACCGAAATAGAAAAGAAATCGGTTATCGCGCCTTTTAGATTTAAAATATAGCATTAGAGGGGATATAACTTTTCATCAAATTCTTCAAGTTTAGGAAATTTTAATGGTTCAAGTTGGTCAAGGTGAGTGAGATAAGTGACATAGTCCTCAAGAATAGTTTCACGTGCTTCTTGGCTAATGTAAGGTACATGGTAGGCAATGAATGGGGGAAGAACTTCAAAGCCAGTATAAGCCAAAGTACCGCGTTGAATCGGTGATAGATAATGTTCAATTGGTCCGTGAATAGAATTTTCCCCAAACATATGTGTTCTACCACCGAGTGTTAAACAGAGCATTGCTTTTTTACCTGCCATGCCACCATGGTTGTAAAACCGCTTACCCCCATAAAAAAGTCCAGAGACAAATACACGATCAATCCAGCCTTTTAAAATTGCTGGAACAGAAGTCCAATAAAGTGGAAAGTTCAAGATAACTAGATCTGCACGTTTTACTTTGTCAATTTCTACTTGAATATCAGGAGACAAAAGTTGTTGTTTTGTGGCATTTCGCTGTTCTAATGCGTAGTTAAAATAATCAGGTTGATTGAGTTCTAAAAAATCTTCCTTAGAGGCAACAGGATTAAACTGCATTGCATATAAATCGGAAATTTCTACTTGATGGCCCAATTTTTTAAAGGTTTGCTGTGCTGTTGTTTTTAGGGAACTTGTAAAAGACAGAGGTTCTGGATGAGCATGAACAATCAGGATATTCATAGTGGCTTTACTCTTAAAGATAAGATTAGTTTTTAGTGGAATGTCGGAGAGTTAAGTCAGTTTGTCTTAAGTGACTATGCCTGAATTTAAAAGTATGGCATAGTTCAAAAACTGACAGTTTTTACCATTTAATGCCACAATTACGCTTTCTAATGGGCCGCTCATGACTCCAGAATTACCCGGAACTTATATTAATTTATTAGCAGAGATCGTTAAGCGCAGAGGTATCTCTTGTGAGCAGTTTTTAGAGGGTAGTGGAGTAACACCAGAACAATTAAAAAAACCGTATTGGTATGTTGAGTTTAATACCTTAAATAACTTACTTGAGCATGCGATTCAACTCACTCATGAGCCAGCATTAGCGGGTTATTTTGCATTGGAAATGAAAGCTTCTTGTTATGGTTCTGTCGGTATGGCAGCTATGGTGTCTGCAAATCTTGGAGAGGCTTTAAAAATACTTGAACAATTTATTGGTTCGCGTTGTGATGCCTTTAAACCCGAGTTAAAGCAAGAGCAAGACGATGTTTACTGGTCTATTCAACAACCTTTAAAAAGTTTTCAATTAAGTTCAGATGCGACTATTTTTTTGTTATTAGGTTTTGTTCACATCGCAAAACATCTAACAGGGTTATCTTCTTTAGGTACAGTGCAATTGAATATGTCCGAACCAATAGGTTTTTCAAAAATAAAAGATAAATTAGGGGTAAGTTGTTTATTTGAGCAAAAACATAATATTTGGATTTTTCCAAAAGAATATTTAATGCAGCCTGTACTCACGGCTGATCCTATGCTGGCACCTTTACTGAAAGCACAGTGTAAAAAAGATATTGATAAATTGAAGTTACGAAGTGGATGGAAAGCAGAAATTAGCCAAGTAATAAAAAAATTATTGATCAATAGTCAGGGGGAAATATTAAAAGTTAAGCAAGTTGCCCAAATGATGAATATGTCAGAACGTAGCCTACAGCGGTATTTGGCAATAGAGAATACAAGTTTCTCAGCATTAGTTGATTTAACTCGAAAGCAATATGCACAAGAACTTTTGCAAAATAGTTTAATGTCAATTGAAGCTGTGGCATTAAGTTTAGGCTATGCCGATACACCCCATTTCACTCGTGCATTTAAGCGCTGGATGGGTGTAACACCGAAGTATTATCAAACTCAGTTAAAACTAAAAAATTTAGATATAAGTGAATAATCAAGAAGACCACAAATTTGAAAGTGGTCTTCTAACCCTATTTTAATTTGTTAACTCTTGTTTTGATGAAAGTGTATGAATTACTTCAAAATAGCTCGGTGGAGTGGGCACATGCCCACGTTCTCTTAATATTTTGTGCATACGCGGTAATTTAAAATATGGAACAGACGCCATTAAATGATGTTCCATATGGTAATTGACATGAATAGGGGCCACAAAGCTTCTCGCAATCCAACCTGCACGTGTAGTACGAGTGTTAGTTAAAGCAGTATTGCTGGTTTGCATACCTGCATGTTCTGCCATTGAACGGATTCTTAAAAATAATGGAAATGGAGTCAAATAAGCCAAAGGCCATAACCAATAAAAACGTTGTTGACCACATGCTTTTAAAACACCATAAAGTAATAGGTTGGTTGCAATAGCGCCTGTACTGTTTTTTGCAATACTCTTTGCATAGTCAACAAATTTTTTATCACTGCGGTCTAACCAGATTTGATCATTGGCTACAGTCCATTTCATGACATCAAGGTCCATCAACACACGGCCTAAGCTAAACTTTAATCCTGTTATACCGGTTAAGTCGCGTAAGAATTTACGAGTAAGAGATTTTTTACTGACAGGAAAGCCTGCAACTAAAGAAAGATCTGGGTCATCTGGTGTAGATGTTTTGGCGTGATGACGAACATGGTGCACACGATATTTTTGTAGGTCGTTCCAGATTGGGCGGGCACATAGCCACTCCCCAACGAAATCATTTATTTTCTTATTTTTGAATAAACTTTTATGGGATGCATCGTGCATTAAAATTGCGAGGCATAACTGACGGCCAGCTAAAACAGCTAGAGCAAGCATACATGCTAATAATTTCCCCCAACTCGGTAAGTAATCCCACATCATAATTAAGCTGGCAAATGTTCCTCCAATAACAGCCCATGTGCTAGCAACGGCCCAAGCGCCATATGCATCTGAAGGTTCTGTAAGCTCTTGTATTTCTTTTCTGCTAAATAGATCGGTAACACTCACCTGTGCATTCATTTTTATTCTCCCAAATTAGAGTTTGGTATCCATATTTTATATTACAAATATAGTCATAAAAATTTAAAAAGTGAAATATTTGTTTGTAAAAAAATAAATCAGATGGCTATAAATTTAATTCCTGTTCATATATTTTTTTCCAAAGTTTTTGGCCAATTGCATCTAGTTGCTGTACATCTTGAGCAAATTGATTACGAGCAGATTCATTTACAAATGGCTCTGGTAATAATGGGTCATTCATGAGTAAGGCAATTGTTTCCCTTCCTAAAAGAAGTGCCTTGACTGCTGCATCGTTTAAAGGGGAGTGAGCATAATTTTCAAGCCAGTGCGTAATATCTCGACTATACATTTCATAATTTTTTTCGAGTTGTTTGGTATCCCATAAAGAAAAAATTTGCTTAAGTGTTGTTGAGTCGACATGCTGAATAATACAAATTTTTGCTTCTTTCTCTAGCCCTGCTAAAACAAGCTCATCACAGGTTTTTTCAAAGCTATAAGCTAAATTGTCTGGGCGGATGTAAATACCAGTTTCTAACTCTTTAAAACCAAATTGACGAAGTGCACGTTCCCGTTTTTTTAGTGCTGTTCGATCTATGCGGCCTAAAGTTCCTGTAAACACGGCAAGATAATGCTGCTGCCATTCTTTAGTTTGTTTAATTCCATTTTTACGATTGAGAATAACTTTCGCCCAATCTTTTGCAGATGGAGAAAGTTGATAGATTCCGCGTTCTACGCTCTGGATCATACCTTCATTTAACAAGCGTGTTGTCGCAACTCGAATACCATTTTCACTTAAGTTAAAAAGTTTAGCTGCAACCAAAATTTGTTTGATACTGAGCTGAGGATAAGCGGAAGAAAGAAAGAGGTCGATAATAAGATGACGTGCGTTAATTTTGGTATTTTTCATTCAGTCTGAATTTTTGATATGAGTTGTATTTAATTGGAATAATAACATGTTTTTTTAAGGACTTTTTAAGATGATTTTCTAAACTCATCTATTGTAAAAGACTCATCTATAACAAAAGAAAATTTGGCCATTTTTAACCAAGTTTTATCTTTTTACGATAGTTAACCTAAGTTTGTCATTATGATGTGATACATTATCGCACTTTAAATAAACTGCCTTTCACTAGAGGCAATAACCACAAATGCTAGAAATGATCTGATATTGAACATGTGTTGAGCTAAATAAAAGGCTAACTGTGGCAATAAAATAAATTTTAGATCGTTCTAGTGATTAACTAACTTTCTTTGAGCAAGTTATGGAAAATTTTGAAGTTATAAAAGCACTGTTTCTAGGCTTTGTTGAAGGCTTAACTGAATTTTTACCTATTTCGAGTACTGGTCATTTAATTTTATTTGGTCATATTATCGATTTCCATTCAGATGGTGGTCGTGTCTTTGAAGTAGTGATCCAGTTAGGTGCTATTCTGGCAGTGTGTTGGTTATATCGTCAGAAAATCATTAACTTAATCAAAGGTTTTTTTAGTGGTGATGTCGAGTCACGCCATTTTGCCATTAGTGTCTTAATTGCTTTTTTCCCGGCAGTGATTATTGGCGTTTTAGCTGTAGATTTTATTAAAAGTGTTTTATTTAGCCCAATTGTAGTTGCGATTGCTCTGATTGTCGGCGCGCTTATTATTTTCTGGGTTGAATCTAAACAATTTGAACATAAAACAGATGATGCGACCAAGATCACGTTTAAACAGGCGCTTTTAGTAGGTCTGGCTCAATGTGTTGCGATGATTCCTGGAACCTCTCGTTCAGGTGCGACAATTGTAGGCGGGATGTTTGCTGGCTTGTCTCGTAAAGCTGCAACAGAGTTTTCTTTTTTCCTTGCAATGCCGACCATGCTAGGTGCAGCGACATTTGACCTAATTAAAAATGCTGATGTGTTGACTTCAGACAATATGGTTAATATTGGAGTGGGTTTTGTTGCGGCATTTATTGCTGCTTTATTGGTTGTAAAAGCACTCGTACTCTTCGTTGAGCGTCATACATTACGTGTATTTGCGTGGTATCGAATTGTATTAGGTGTAATTATCCTAATTGCTGCTATGTTCTTTAACTTATCTGCTTAATAGTCAGATTAAGGATAAAAACCTAGAGAAATCTAGGTTTTTTTATGCCTAAAAATAGCTTTAACTTGCTTATTTATACAAAGTACTACCAAGAAATACTTTTTCCTTTTAGTTTGATTGATATAGTAAATCTTAAATAGCCCGTAAAAAATAAAGCAATGCAACAGAATGACTTGACGAAAAGTTTGGTAGAGGCTTTTTTGTATTTGGCTCCTCAAGAGGGGTTATATCCCACTCATATTTCAAATATCACCCTGATGAGGGTAGATCATTCCACACAGCCCGTTGCCGTATTGCAAGAGCCTTCCATTGTTTTAGTCATTCAGGGTGTAAAACGGGCTTATATTGGAAAAGATATTTTTAAGTTTCAACAAGGCCAGTGTTTATTTATCTCAATTGCTATTCCTTTTGATTGCGATACCTTGGTTGAGCGTGAACCAATGCTTGCAATTGCGATTAAATTTGAACCTCAAATGATGGCTGAGCTGGCGACTAAAATGGATAAAGAGCAGCGGCCACTTATAGAAGACCTTGATAACAAAGAGATAAAACTGAGCTGTGGTTTAAATATTATTGAAATGAACGCGGTCATATCTGATGTTGCTTTACGTTTGTTGAACTTACTTCGTTCCAAGCAAGATACTGCAATCTTAGGAGAGCAGGTGAAACGCGAACTTATTTATCGGGTTTTACAAGCTGGCGGTAGTGATTTTATCCAGAACCTTTCGGCTATTATGAGCCGAAGTGGAGTGATTTATACGATTTGTGAAATTATTCAAAGAGATTATTATCGTAACTTAACAGTTCAGGAGTTGGCTAAACAAGCAGGAATGAGCGTTTCGCTTTTTCATCAAGCTTTTAAGAAAGTTACCAACTATTCTCCATTACAGTACATCAAAATTACTCGATTACATAAGGCACGTGATCTAATCCTAAATAACCAAATGGGCGTTGCAGAAGCTGCCTATGAGGTAGGATATGTGAGTGCCTCACAGTTTAGTCGAGAGTTTAAGCGGCTGTTTGGAGTTCCACCTAAATTATCAACAAACTAAAGTAAATCAACACGTCTTAAATATAAACCAAACATGGAGCATATCAATGAATCTTCCGACAACCATGAAAATTGTTGAAATTACGGTTCCTGGCGGACCTGAGGTTTTAAAACTTCAAGATTCAAATGTTCCGGTACCTCAAGCTGATGAAGTTTTAATTGAGGTTAAAGCCGCTGGAATTAACCGCCCTGATGTCTTACAGCGTATGGGGTTATATCCAATGCCTAAAGGGGTTACTCAAATCCCTGGACTTGAAGTCGCCGGAGTAGTGGTTGCTGTGGGTGAGCAAGTGCAACAGTTTAAAGTCGGGGACAAGGTTTGTGCTTTAACCAATGGTGGCGGGTATGCAGAATACTGTGCGGTAACTGCAACTCAAGTATTACCAATACCTGAGAATTTATCATTTACTCAAGCTGCTGCGATTCCGGAAACTTTTTTTACGGTATGGGCAAATCTATTTGATATTGGCCGTTTAAAGAAAGATGAAACTGCCCTGATTCATGGTGGTGCAAGTGGGATCGGAACCACAGCTTTAGCGATTTGCCATGCTTTAGGTATTAAAACTTTTGCTACTGTTGGTAGTGAAGATAAAGTTGAAGCACTCTCTGACTTAACCACAGCAATTAATTATAAAACCCAAGATTTTGAGCAGGAAATTTTGAACCATACTCAAGAACAAGGTGTTGATGTTATTTTGGATATTGTGGGTGGTTCTTATTTTCAGAAAAACTTAAATCTATTAAAACGTGATGGCCGACTTGTCATTATTGGCTTTATGGGAGGTCGAATTGCAAAAGAATTTGACTTGCAGGAACTGATCTTAAAACGCGCAACGATTACAGGCTCAACGATGCGAGCGCGTAATAGCCAAGAAAAAGCACAGATTGCTCAATCTTTACATGAACATGTATGGCCGTTATTAGCGCAAGGCAAGTGTTTACCACAAATCTATAAAACGTATGCTTTTTCAGATGTACAAAGTGCTCATGCATGTATGGAGCAGGGCGACCATATTGGAAAGATCGTTTTAGAGATGAATGCTTAATCTTATCTGTGACAGTTTAGGTGAATGACATGTTTGCCTAAACTGAAATTTTATAATTATTAATTGTGCCTATTTCTATATAAAAATTGCCAAATTCTATTGGCTTGTTGCACCTGTTTCTTGATCTGAATATACATTTAATAAGAAATAATAACTGTCTTAAAGCTGTTATTTCGCTCTTCAATTCTAAAGGATGGTAACCATGAATACCCCAGCATCAAATGATAAAAATCCAACTCCAGATTTAGCTGAAGATAATGCGTTCTTCCCATCACCATATTCACTGAGTCAATATACTTCTCCTAAAACAGATTACGATGGCACAACCTATCCAACGCCGTATGCGGGCAATAAAAAGGTTTTAATGATTGCAACTGATGAACGCTATATCCAGATGCAAAACGGTAAGTTCTTTTCTACTGGAAACCATCCAGTAGAAATGCTTTTGCCAATGTTCCATTTAGATAATGCTGGTTTTGAAATTGACGTTGCGACACTTTCAGGTAATCCAGCCAAACTTGAAATGTGGGCAATGCCAAAGCAAGAACAAGTAGTATTAGATACTTTCCAGAAATATGCAGATAAATTAAAAAATCCGTTAAAACTTGCCGATATTTTAGAAAATGTAGTCGGTGAAAACTCTTCATATGCGGCTGTATTTATTCCGGGTGGGCATGGGGTATTAGCGAAGATTCCGCATAGCCTTGAAGTGAAGAAAGTTCTTAAATGGGCAGTTGAACAAGACAAATTTATTATTACGTTATGTCATGGTCCAGCTTCGTTACTGGCTGCCGCAGTAGATGAACAGCCTGAGAATTATATTTTTAAAGATTATCAAATTTGTGTATTCCCTGATTCGTTAGATAAGGGAGCGAATATTGATATTGGTTACATGCCTGGAGCTTTACCGTGGTTAGTCGGTGAAAACCTTGAAAAACTCGGTGTGAAGATTTTGAACACTGGCATTACTGGTCAATGTCATCGAGACCGTAAATTGTTAACGGGCGATAGTCCGCTTGCTTCTAATAATTTAGGCAAACTTGCAGCTGAAACATTGTTGGCTGAAGTGAAGGATTAATTCACTAAAAGTGTGCGCCCTGCGGGACTCGAACCCACGTCGGTCGCTTAGGAGGCAACTGCTCTATCCAGTTAAGCTAAGGGCGCATAATTTTCTGATTATAAACAAAAAAGCCATTGCCGAGGCAATGACTTTTTATAGTTTTAAGTACAAGCTGTTAGATTACTGTTCTTTGGCATTGAGTACTTTAAACAAAATAAACATGAGAATGATCCAAATAGGAATCATCATCACTGATTCTTTAAAGCCCTGACTCCACATAATGTAGAGTACTACAGCAATAAAACCTAAAACCAAATAGTTACTAAACGGTGCCCAAAGTGCAGGAAAGTGAGTTTTTTGACCGAGTTTTTTCATTGCTGATTTAAACTTAAGGTGAGTCATACTGATCATCGCCCAGTTCAATACCAGTGCTCCAACAACAATGTACATTAAGTGGCTTAAAGCATCTTCTGGTACAAAGTAATTTAAAAGAACACAGCCAAAAATGAGTAATGCCGATAGCAAAACTGCTGGTACAGGTACACCTTGTTTATTTACTTTCTTGAAAATTTTTGGTGCATTGCCTTGTTGAGCTAAACCGTAAAGCATACGGCTATTTGCAAACATCCCACTGTTATAAACAGAGAGAGCAGCGGTTAAAATAATAAAGTTCAGTAAGTGTGCAGCCCAACCAATACCCATTTGACTAAAAATCATAACAAATGGACTTTTATCGAGTCCGCCTAGATCTAATTGGTTCCACGGTACTAATGAAAGTAAAATCGCTAGTGAACCGATATAGAAAATCAAGATACGGAAAACAACTTGGTTAATTGCTTTTGGAATGGTTTTTTTCGGATCTTTTGCTTCCGCCGCGGCCATACCAATCAGTTCAATACCACCAAAGGCGAACATCAAGAAAGCCAACATATAGAAGAGGCCACTAAAGCCATTTGGAAAAAATCCACCATGAGACCAAAGGTTACTAAACGAAATGCTTGAACCTACATCTGCTGTAAATAGCAAATAAAGGCCAAAAACAATCATAGAGATAACCGCAGCAACTTTAATAATAGCGAGCCAGAATTCGGACTCACCATAAAATTTGACGTTTGTTAGGTTAATTGCCGTAATCACGACAAAGAAAAATAAGACAGAAGTCCATGCTGGAATATGAGGCCACCAGTAATTAATATATTTGGCTACCGCGGTGAGTTCACTCATCGCAACCAGAACATAGAGCATCCAATAATTCCATCCAGCTAAAAATCCGGGAAATTTTCCCCAGTATTTATACGCAAAATGGCTGAACGATCCTGCAACAGGTTCTTCAACAATCATTTCTCCCAGGTGGCGCATAATTAAAAAAGCAATTAAGCCACCAATGGCATATCCTAAAATAATGGATGGTCCCGCAGATTGAATCACTTGCGCCGAGCCTAAAAATAATCCGGTACCAATTGCTCCACCCATAGCAATTAATTGGATATGTCGATTTTTTAGTCCTCGTTGAAGTGTAGAAGATTCGTTGGTCAAAGGTCTTCACTCACAATGAATAAGTAAATTATTCTAATAGATGGATTTATTTTAGCCTAGACTACAATTGAACAAGGGGTGACTGTAAAGTAACTATAAAAAATATTTAAAATCATAAGCTTGCTTTTAATCGTGTTAAATTGGTTGAAAAATCTTCCAAAAATATATTTTTTGATAGACTTTTTTTCTTATGATTTTACTTTATTCGGTCATTGCAGGCATGAATTGAAATTTCCAAAATAAACCCGCGTCAATACGATTGATGTATAAAAGTAGAGTGCTATCTCTTGATCATAAAACGATTTAAGATGAAGCGAATGACTAAACAAGTCTGCTTGTTTTGAGATATAAAAACACAATAGTAAGGATAACAGTTGATATGAGCTTCGTACCGCAAATTAAAATTCCAGCAACTTACATGCGTGGTGGAACCAGTAAAGGTGTATTCTTTAAACTTGATGATTTGCCGGAAAAAGCTCAAGTCGCAGGTCAAGCAAGAGATCAACTCTTGCTACGTGTCATTGGTAGCCCAGACCCTTATGGAAAACAAATTGATGGAATGGGTGGAGCGACTTCGAGTACCAGTAAAACCGTTATTCTCGCTAAAAGTACACAGCCAGACCATGATGTCGACTATTTGTTTGGGCAGGTTTCAATAGATCAGCCTTTTGTAGATTGGAGCGGTAACTGCGGTAATTTGACAGCTGCGGTTGGTTCATTTGCAATTTCAAATGGTTTGGTTGATGCCGATCGTATTCCTGAAAATGGCCTTTGTACTGTTCGAATCTGGCAAAAAAATATTCAAAAAACCATTATTGCGCATGTACCTATCACCAATGGCCAAGTTCAAGAAACTGGAGACTTTGAACTAGATGGGGTAACTTTCCCTGCCGCTGAAGTTCAAATTGAGTTTTTAGACCCTGCCGATGATGGTGAAGAGGGTGGTGATATGTTCCCGACAGGGAATGTTGTTGACCAATTAGATGTTCCAGAGATTGGTAGTTTTCAAGCCACATTTATTAATGCTGGTATTCCAACCATTTTCTTAAATGCAGAAGATTTAGGCTACGAAGGTACTGAATTACAAGATCATATTAATGGTGATGCAGCAGCATTAGCACGTTTTGAAAAAATTCGTGCCTATGGTGCAGTTCAGATGGGCTTAATTAAAGATATTTCAGAAGCAGCCGCACGTCAGCACACACCAAAAATTGCTTTTGTCTCTAAACCAAAAAATTACACAGCTTCAAGCGGTAAAAACGTTTCAGAGAACGATGTCGACTTACTCGTTCGAGCTTTGTCGATGGGCAAACTTCACCATGCCATGATGGGAACAGCAGCGGTAGCAATTGGTACAGCGGCTGCGATTCCAGGCACTTTAGTAAATTTAGCGGCTGGCGGAGGAGAGCGTGAAGCAGTACGTTTTGGACATCCATCTGGAACATTACGTGTTGGTGCCCAAGCTGAACTTACAAATGGCCAATGGGTGGTGAAAAAAGCTATTATGAGTCGTAGTGCGCGTGTGTTGATGGAAGGTTGGGTATGCATTCCGGGTGACAGTTTCTAAAAGTCATTTAAATGAAAAGCCTCTCTACCCTAGAGAGGCTTTTTACTTCTGACATCTATAACTCATCACGCACTTTTTACAGTGAATCGTGTATGATGTAGCACATGAATGTTTCATCACATTCAATAAAATTTCTCTACTGATTTTACGAGGCGACTGTGTCATCACTCTCTCAAGTTAATGCGGATGTTTTAAAACAAGCTCAACAACGTATTCAACAAGATTTATTGACGACACTGGCTGCATTCTCAATTCCCGAACCTTTAAAAAGCGCTGTACACCATGCAGTTATGCTCGGTGGAAAACGTGTGCGTCCGGCTTTGTGTTATGCCACGGCTTCTTTACAGCCAAATCCGAATTTTGCTGCGGCTCGCCGTGCTGCGGTTGCAGTTGAACTTATTCATTGTTACTCACTAGCACATGACGATTTGCCTTGTATGGACAATGATTTACTGCGTCGTGGTCAGCCGACTTGTCATGTTGCGTTTGGTGAAGATACTGCTTTGCTTGCAGGCGATATTTTACAATCAATGGCTTTTGAGGTTTTAGGTAGCCGTTTGTTTGATGAACAAGGGCAGGGCACCGATGCCGCAATTGTATTAAAACAAATGCAGATTTTAGCAACTGCCAGCTCCAAAATGGTCTCTGGACAGGTATTAGATTTACAAGCTGAAGGCAAGCAAATTACTCAAGACGAACTTGAAAATATTCATCGCAATAAAACCGGTGCGCTCATTCAGGCGGCCATTATGATGGGTGCAGTGACTATCTTCTCTGGAACAGATCAAGCAATTCCAAAGTTGCGTCAATATGGGCAGACCATTGGTTTGGCTTTTCAGGTATTAGACGATATTCTCGATATTACTTCGAGTACCGAAACCTTGGGTAAAACCGCTGGTAAAGACGAACAAGTACAAAAATCGACTTATCCTGCTCTAATGGGACTAGAGCAAGCACAAGTATATGCCAAAGAATTGCATGATCAAGCTTTCGAAGCTTTAGCGCATTTCGGTGAAAATGCAAAAGAATTAGTTGAGATTTCACAATTCCTGTTAGCTCGTACTAATTAATAAAAACATAAATCAATCTTCCTACTTCTATTCAGACTTAATGAATACAGGAGAAAAGAATGAATGGTGAACAGCTTCATCAACTCGCAATAGAGGCGGCGCGTAATCTCCCTTTTAGTGAGCAAACTCATCCATTTGGTCCAGAGTATGAAGTTTTTAAAATTTTAGAAAAAATGTTTATGCTGACAGTGGAAGTGTCTGGCGTAAAAATGATTAATGTCAAATGTGACCCTTATAAAAGTCAGGAATATCAGGAACTCTATCCATTTATTATTCCCGGCTATCACATGAATAAAAAACACTGGATTTCGATTAAACCGCATAAAAATTTAACAAGCGATTTTCTCCGAGATTTGATTCGCGACTCTTATGACTTAGTCGTAAAAAAGCTTCCTTTGAAAGATCAGAAAAGATTAAACAACCAATAATATAAAAGAAAAAACGGCGACATGATTGTCGCCGTTTTGATTTCAATGGCTTATTTGAAGCAATTAAATTAATTATGCTTCCCCATAATGCCACGTATGGTATTTAAAACATCGGCAGGTAACACAACAGTTTTAGCATTGCTTGATTTCGCCATATCTTGCATTGCTTTGACGTACTGTTCACCTAACAGGTAAGCAACAGGAATTTCTTTATCACCTACGGCACTTGTTACCATTTCAATCGCTTTTTGAGAAGCTTCTGCTAAAACAACCTGCGCTTCGGCATCACGGCGAGATGCTTCTAAACGACCATCTGCTTCTAAAATTGCAGCTTGTTTCTCACCATCAGCTTTGGTAACTGTAGCACGACGTTGACGTTCAGCAGCGGCTTGAGCTTCCATGGCAGCTTGCATGGTGGAAGATGGCTGAATATCTTGAATTTCTACTGTTTTTAAGGTGATCCCCCAATCTGAAATATCATCAGAAATCGCAGCTTTTAGTTTAGCTTTAATGTGATCTCGTGAAGATAGGGCATCATCTAGATCCATTTCACCGACAATTGAACGTAGTGAAGTCTGTACAAGGTTCTGAATGGCCCATGTATAGTTTTCAATACCGTACACCGCTTTTTCAGGTGTAGTCAGATTGATATACGCCACGGCATTCATGAGTAATACAGCATTGTCACGGGTAATGACTTCTTGTGATGGAATATCAAGCACAATATCTTTAGTAGTGACTTTATAGGCCACGTCATCGATATAAGGAATAACGAAGTTAAGCCCCGGATTAAGCGTAGAATGATATTTTCCTAAACGTTGAACAATCCATTTATAACCCTGAGGAACAATACGTACCCCTTTAAAAATGGTAATAGCAACAAAAGCCAAAAAGGCTAAAACAATAATAGTACCAACTGGCATGAAAATAACCTCTCTTTATCTTTAATGTTTATGAAGTGCTGTGGGGCTGAACAATTAAGTCATTACCCGAAATATCAATGACTCGAACCCGATCACCGACCTTAACAGGGATGGTGCTTCGGCAGTTCCATTCATCGGCCCCTAAAATAGGCATAGGGAAACGAACAATAATTTGGTCATGAGCAAGTTCGGTCTGAATCACCATACCAATTTGCCCAATCGTCGCTTCTCGAGGTAAACCTGCTTTAGTTTTATCAATAGATAAAGGCTTAATAAATTTGAACCAGAGAAGCGTACATAGCACCGATAACACAATCCACAGCACTATTTGAGTAGTAAGGCTGATATCTGGAAATAACCAATAGAGAAAGCAAACCATTATGGCTGCAATACCAAACCAGAGAGCGGCAAAGGCAGGGAGAATCAGCTCAGAAAGAATAAGTAAGATACCCAATACAAACCAGTGCCAAGGTTCTACAACAAACTCCATAGATCTGCTCTTTTATATGTCTTTATGATGGGTAAAAGTGATTTCATATCACTTTTACCACTGTAGCAGATGATGGAGAGTGTGGATAGAAAAAAACCACCTCAATTAAAATTTAGGACGTGGCGCAGGCTTAAATGCAGCTGGAGATTTTTTGAAGTTTGCAATTGCAGTTTCAATTTGGCGAATTTGACCTTGAGCAGCTTTTTCGCCTTCTAAAATAGCTTCATTACTTGATTTTAAATCGAGTGTACCTAAGTGCCCAACTTTAGGCTGAATCACCACGTTAGCTTGCTTTAACTCTTCATTAATACTTTGTTGACCCATAATATTAATGGTTTGATCAAGCAATCCCCACATATTCGCAGGTCGGTTTCCTGCCGGACGTGCAGAAATGTCAACTGCAATCACAATATCAGCACCCATATCACGTGCTGTTTTGACCGGAATTGGGCTAACCAGTCCGCCATCTACATATTTCTGCTTACCAATGGTTGCTGGTACAAACACATTTGGAATACTGCATGATGCACGAACAGCTTGTCCTGCATTACCTTTAATAAAGTCTGCTTTTTGGCCATTATCAAGACGAGTTGCTACCGCTGCAAAACGAATTGGGAATTTCTCAATCGGTTTATTGCCTACGTTACGGTTAACATAGTCCTGTAGCTTTTGTCCAAGAATAATACCTTGGCGATTCAGTGTTAAATCGCGGATATCAGACTCTTGCAATTTGAGCGCAAGATTTTGGAGTTGATAAGGCGTTTGTCCACTGGCATAGATACTGCCTACGAAGCTACCGGCACTTGTACCCGTAACAATTTTCGGTTTAATACCATGTGATTCTAAAACCTTGATAACACCAATATGTGAAAATCCTTTTGCTCCACCGCCACCCAATGCAAGTGCGATCACTGGTTCGCGCGCTTTAACTGAAGTGGTCGGTGTTGGTGTTTTGCTGAACTTATCACAGCCGAATAGGGCTAAAGAGATAAATCCGATACTGACAAATTGAGCAATTTTCATCTTTGAAAAACAATCTATGGCAAGATAAATTAAGATGGCCCATCAGACCAGATTCGTTCAATTTTTGCTAGGCTTTTTTCACAAGATTTTGTAAAGGCTCTGCAAGCCAATTACGATTTTTCGGTGATATTTTTCCTTCATAACATTCAAAAATCTTGGCGAGATCTTCATCATAATTTCCGCTTGGAGTTAAATAGCCTAAGCAGTGAATAGTCTTACGGTCATAATCAAAAGAAAACATCACAATAGGAATATTGGCTTTTGCAGCAATATGGTAAAAACCACTCTTCATTTTTTTTGCTTTCTTACGTGTGCCTTCTGGCGCCATTCCAATCCAAATCTTGTCATACTGTTGAATAGTCGCAACGACTTGTTCAGTCAGACCATTGGCCGAGTCACGTTTTACAGGAATAACGCCCGCCCAATCTAAAACCCGTTTAAAAGGTGGCTTAAATAAACTGTCTTTACCTAGCACCGTAATTTGAATACCGAGTCCAAAAATGGCAAGAAAACCATACCAACCATCAATATTGGAGGTATGTGGAGAAATAATGGCTACAGCTTTAGGAAAGTTGGGAACTTCACCTTCTATGGTCCAACCTTGTGCCAAAAAGAGTTTTTTAAATAATGCTCGACTTAAAGCATTACCACGTTGGGGAACCTGAGACGGTAGATTAGGGAAATGTTGTTCCATATTTTTAAGTTTTAAATCATCCTTTGTTTTATCTTAATCTTTTGAAATCTGCGCTTCATTGGCAAAATGTAAGACCACGCATGGTATTTCATGTTATTACCGCACAAATAAATAAAAGTAGGTATATATGTTCCGACAGCAAAATCTTTATCTTTTGCTCTTTTCCTTATATTGGGCACAAGGTTTGCCTGTAGGTTTTATGACGCATGCATTACCTGTCATATTAAGAGCTCAAGGTGTGTCTCTTGCCCATATTGGTGGTTTTGGGCTGCTCATGTTGCCTTGGTCAATCAAAATATTTTGGGCGCCGTGGGTAGATCGACTTGCCATCTCGCATTTAGGTCACTATCGTAGCTGGATTTTACCTGCTCAGTTTTTGACGGTGGGTGTACTTTGTATTTTATCTTTTTTCCCTATACAAATTTTAGATCAGCCTCTTTATCTCTTTATTTTTTTTATTACGCTGTTATTTATGAACTTAACAGGCGCAACTCAAGATATCGCGACCGATGCTTTAGCGGTCAATTTATTGCAACACGATCAGCAACATTGGGGAAATACTTTTCAGGTTGTAGGTTCACGACTTGGTTTTATTGTAGGCGGGGGAGCCGTGTTATGGTGCCTAGACTGGTTATCATGGCAACCAACTTTTCTATTATTAGCCGCTTTAGTCTTTATTAATACCTTACCTATTTTACTATTTAAAGAGCCATCTCATACTTCTCATTCACCTCATCAATATAGCCAACCAAGTCTAGTTACAAAGCTTAAAGCTTACTTGGGGTACTTCTCTCAAAATAAGGAACTTCGTTCTTGGTTAATCGTCCTTATAACTTTTAAGGTTGCAGATGGTTTAGCCGGGTCATTACTTAAACCTTTAATGGTGGATATGGGGTTAAGTTTTACTCAAATTGGTATTTACATCACCATGCTTGGGGCTGTTGCTGCTTTATTGGGGGCACTTAGTGCTAGCTGGATGTTAAAACATATTTCTAGGTCTACAGCATTAATGACTTTTTCAATATTAAAAATTATGAGTTTAGGGGGCTATGCGTATTTGGCTTATGCTTATGAACAAAAGATAAAAATAAATGCATGGCTTATCTATGCCGTAAATGCCCTGGAAGATGCTTTTGCTGCCATGCTACTGGTCGTGATGTTAACTTTGGTTATGCATTACAGTCGAAAAAACTATGCGGGTACCGATTTTACTTTTCAGGTTTCAGTCATGGCGACAGTCAGTGGTGGTCTTTACAGCTTTAGTGGAGTCATTGCAGATACGCTTGGTTATTTCCATTATTTGATAGCTATTGTCAGTATTGCGGTACTCTTTTTAATTCCTATTTACTTATGGAAAGCTGCTAAAACTGTATAAAAAATAATATTAAGTAGATGAAATAAAGAGACTTAAATATAACTAAGCTGCACTAAAAAATCATACTTATATTTTTAGCCAATCTTTTAAAAATGTATATTTTTGGCTATTTAAATGGCTTATTAATTGTGCCATCTTGTTTGGAAAGCAAAAGGAAGCTGCAAGGAGAAAAGTGGATGCGAATAACAAGAAAAATCATGTGAATCAAATAAGACTGGCAAAAAAATATTCATTTAGATTGGATATTAGCCTAAAGTCTAAAAAAGAATAATGAAATAATGATTTAATCATTCTATAAGATAAGAGAGTTGTGTAGGATTCGTTACAACATGAAGTTAAGGTAAAGGGTAAGCATCCGGCTAACACAGCCTTACCAAGCGGTCCTATAAGCCTTAATTTAGTTCCCACCTAAAAACAAGTGGGGACTTAATCCATGAACATGGATATATATTCAGCAACACCTCCTGTTGCTAAAAAACGCAGAACATACAGCAAAGAATTCAAACTCAGTATTGTCAATGCCTGTAAAAATCCTAATACCTCGATCGCTTCGGTCGCACTGCAACATAGTATTAATGCCAACCTTGTCAGTCGTTGGATCAGGATCTTCAGCCATCATGAGGGTGCCGTGCAGGATCCTACTCATGTGAATCCAGCATTTATTGCTTTGCCTTACACTGCTGCAATCAGCCAACCTATTGATGAGAGGATCACGTTGTGTATCACCGTGCCTCATACGAATAATGATATTCAGCTAAAATGGCAGACATCAGAAATACCTGCCTTGGCAGAATTACTCAAGGCACTGGCAACATGATCCGTATCAATGAAATTTGGCTCTCTACCCAGCCCATGGATATGCGAGCAGGAATGGATACTGTCATGGCTCAGGTGGTGAGAGCCTTTGGCTACATCAAACCGCATTGCGCCTACCTGTTCTGTAATAAACGTGGTCATCGTATGAAAGTGTTGGTACATGATGGACTGGGCATCTGGCTGTGTGCCCGGCGTTTGGAACAGGGTAAATTTCACTGGGCTCAAGTTCACCAAGGTGAAACCGTGGCCCTCAGCCCGGAACAGTTACAGGCATTAATCCAAGGTTTGCCCTGGCAGAGAATTGGATTGCAGCAAGTGGTGAATATGCTCTAAACCAAGCTCGACCATTCTGCCATCCTCCAAACGTTCTATTTCATTCTCTTCATGACCTCAGGCATACTGCGGTCATGAATACGCTGCCTGACTTAAGCCAACTGACCCATGAACAACTGCTGGAATTCACCAGACAGTTGGCGATGCAGCATCAGTCTCTAGCACAATCAAACCAACAATTGGATGCCAAAGTTCAACATCTTTCTATTCTCAATCAAAAATACGAGCATGAACTGGCGCTGTTTAAAAAGCACAAATTCGCCCAAAAGAATGAACACTTAACGGCAAAACAAATCCACCTATGGGATGAAGCGGTTGAAGAAGATATTGCTGCTGTTGATCTGGAATTAGAACGATTAAATGCAGATAAAACCGATGCAGCGACACAGAAAGCCAAAACCAATAAACCTAAACGTCGACCACTGCCAGATCATCTACACACCATCCGTATTGAGCATGAACCTGCATCAACCCAATGCACTTGTGGATGCCAACTCCGTCGTATCGGCGAAGATGTCAGTGAGAAACTGCATTTCAGACCGGCACAGTTCTATAAGGAACAGCATGTGCGTGGTAAATGGGTCTGTGATCAGTGTGACACTCTGACTCAGCAAGCGATGCCCGCCTATGTGATTGATAAAGGCATTGCTTCACCTGAATTGCTCAGCCATGTGCTGGTATCGAAGTATGCCGATCATTTGCCGCTGTACCGTCAACGTCTGATCTATCAGCGGGCGGGAATCGAACTTTCTAGATCAACTTTATCTGACTGGATAGGTCGCTGCGGTGTAGAACTGGAACCTCTGGCCAATGCCTTAAAAGAGGTGGTGCTGCAACAGCGGGTGCTGCATGCAGATGAAACACCGGTCACCATCATGCGGATGGGTGAGAATGAGAAAAAACCGAAGAAAGGTTATGTCTGGGCCTATGCCACCACACAGTACAATCCAGTTCAGGCGGTGATCTATGACTTTCAGGATAGTCGTTCAGGCCAGCATGCTGCAGAGTTCTTGAAAGGCTGGCAGGGCAATCTAGTCTGTGATGATTACAGTGGTTATAAAGCACGCTTTAAATCAGGCCAGGTCATAGAGGTCGGCTGCATGGCCCATGCACGTCGTAAATTCCATGAACTGCATGTGACCGGGAAAAGTCAGGTCGCTGAACAGGCATTGGTGCTGATTCAGAAACTGTATGCGATAGAAGCAGAACTCAGGAAAAAGACCGATGGTACAGCGGAAGACCGCCGCGAATACCGACAACAGCATAGTCAACCAGTGATGCAACAACTATATGAATGGCTCAACCAACATCATCTGACAGTGCCATCGAGTTCTCCCACCGCCAAGGCCATCAATTACACTCTGAAGCGTTGGCCAGCCTTAAGCCGCTATCTGGATGATGGCAATCTACCGATATGCAACAATTGGGTAGAGAATCAGATGCGTCCCTGGGCGTTGGGGCGCAAGAACTGGCTGTTTGCAGGTTCGCTGCGCAGTGGTCAGCGAGCGGCAAACATCATGACTTTAATCCAGTCAGCAAAGCTGAATGGGCTGGATCCGTATGCCTATTTAAGTGATGTGCTGAAAAGGTTACCGACACATAAAGTGACCCAGATTGAAGAGTTACTGCCGCACTGCTGGAAACCTAAATCGAATTAAAAAATAGGTATGGGATTCAGCGGACGCTTACGGTAAAGGTTCTGTAAACCAAAAAGTAAATGCTGATTCTTTTGGACCGGAATTTTTAATCTTACCCAGCGTTAAAATTGGTTTTGATTGCGGTAATAAAATTAATGCAATCAAATTTGGAGGATGGTTGATTCTTTAGTGCTTAATGGTCACACGAGTCAACTTGGCATGGACAGGCAGCATAAAATATATTTTTAGGAGTCTTTGATGGATCTATTCCTTAATCGTAAATCGTTTGTTGTTAAAAGTTTAGCTATTACAGTAACAGCTTTAATGATGAGTGGGGCAAATGCGGCAACTTCTGATAAAGAGGAAATTCGAAAGCTTCGTCAAGAAGTTGAAGCATTAAAAGCATTAGTTCAAGAACAACGTCAAGTACAGCAACAACAGCAACAAGTACAGCAGCAACAGCAAGTACAGTTAGCTGAAGTAAAAGCGCAACCTCAACCTGTGGCAGCACCTGCTTCTCCATTAGCAGGATTTAAGTCTAAAGCTGGCGCTGATGTGAACCTTTATGGTTTTGTTCGTGGCGATGCTAACTATATTATTGAAGGTGCAGATAACGACTTTGGTGATGTAAGTAAGTCAGACGGTAAAACACATGATAAATTACGTGCGACTGCTAAAACAACACGCCTAGGTTTAGATTTTAATACACCTGTTGGAGACGACAAAGTTGGTGGTAAAATCGAAGTCGACTTTGCTGGTTCAACCACAGATTCAAATGGTTCATTGCGTATTCGCCATGCTTATTTAACTTATAACAACTGGTTGTTTGGTCAAACGACTTCAAACTTCTTATCTAACCATGCACCAGAAATGATCGACTTCTCGACAAACATTGGTGGTGGTACTAAACGTGTACCTCAAGTACGTTATAACTACAAGTTAGGCCCAACTACACAATTATTTGTTTCTGCTGAAAAAGGTGATAGTACTACTTCGGTAACAGGTGATAGTATTAAGTATAGCCTACCAGCATTAACTGCTAAAATCACTCAAGGCTATGCAGAAGGCAGAGGTTCTGCTTCAGCTCGTGTTCTTGTAGAAAATTATAAATCACAACTTGCTGATGATGATAAAACTGGTTGGGGCGTTGCAGTTGGTACTGACTTTAAAGTGTCTGATCCTTTAAAACTCTTTGCTGATGCATCATATGTTGTGGGTGATAATAGTTACTTGTATGGTAGTAACTCTCCTTACGCAGTAGATGGGAATTCTATTGAGCAAAATGAATTTGTAGCAGTACAAGTGGGTGGAACTTATAAAATTCTGCCTAACTTACGTTCTACTTTAGCGTATGGTGCTCAGTTCTCTGATGATGGCACTGATTATGCAAGATTAAATGCATCAGCAAATGAAAAAGTTCAACAAGCGTGGATTAACTTTATCTATACGCCAGTTAAACCAATTGATTTAGGTGTTGAGTATGTAAACGGTAAGCGTGATACCTTTGCTGGTAAGTCTTACAAAGATAACCGTGTTGGTTTAATGGCTAAATATAGTTTCTAAGAACGATTTTTAGCTAAAAATAGAAAAGACGAGGTTAAACTTAACCTCGTCTTTTTATTTGTTAAATTTAAAAAAAAATGATGTATTAAGGCCTTTGAATTAGATCATTTTTTATTTAAGTCATTTTTAAGTTTCAATTTCTACATTAAAGCATCATAAAAAGATTGTAGTCACTCACGATGCTGAATTTTTTTTCAACTTTAAGAAATAAACAGATTTCCCTGTTTATGTTTAATCTCATTATAGCCATTTGGCTAGGTGCAATTTTAAATATTGGTTTTTATCATCAAGTTCATACTTTAACTCCATATTTTGGAGTAAAGGCTATTTTGTTTTTAGCGGCTACTCTCGTCATTCTTGTTGCTACCTATTATGCGGTTTTACAAATCTTAAATTGGAAATGGACTGCCAAAATCTTTGCAATTCTATTGATATTTATTGGTGGTTTTAGCTCTTATTTTGTAAATACATTGGGTGTCATTATTTCACCCGACCAAATTCAAAATATGGTGCAGACCGATGTGTCGGAAGTTACCGATTTAATCTCTTTACGCTTTGTTTTATGGACAGTTTTTTTTGTTATTTTACCCATTTTTTTAATTACTCAGGTTAAATTTAAACAAGAAAAAGTATCACGGTTGTTATTGAAGAAAGTATTTTCACTGGTAGCTTCATTTGCTGTGGTTGGTGTTTTACTTTTTACTTACTATGTCGATTTTGCTGCAATATTTCGTGAGCATCGTGATTTAAAAGGGATGATTTCACCGCAAAATAGTATTTCATCGCTTATGTCTTACTATCATAAGAAGGCTCCGAAGAAAAATCTGCCTCTTGTGATATATGGACAAGATGCTCATCAAGTTCAGCGCGTCCACAAAAACCTCCCTAAGTTAATGATACTTGTTGTAGGTGAAACGGCGCGTGCCGAAAGTTTCTCTCTAAATGGATATGCAAAAAATACGAATCCGGAGCTTTCTAAACAAGATATTTTCAATTTCTCTCAAGTGAGCTCATGCGGTACGGCAACAGCGGTTTCTGTGCCATGTATGTTCTCGGGTATGCCACGTGTAGATTATGATGAGCAATTAGCCAGTCACCGCGAAGGTTTACTAGATATTGCAAAACGTGCGGGTTACCAAGTGACTTGGATTGATAATAACTCGGGTTGTAAAGGTGCATGTGATCGCGTTGAGCAATACCAGATTCCTGAAAACTTAAAGAAAAAATGGTGTAAAGATGGCGAATGTTATGATGACATTCTCATTGACAGCTTAAAGCAGTATTTGGCTACTATTGCCAAAGATGATGATCGCCCACGTTTGATTGTTTTGCATCAGGTGGGTAGTCATGGACCTGCATATTACAAGCGTGCGCCTGAAGCATATCAACCCTTTAAACCGACTTGTGATACGAATGCGATACAGGGCTGTTCGCAAACCGAATTGCTAAATAGTTATGATAATACAATCGTATATACAGACCATGTATTAAGCCAAATGATTAATACTCTAAAAGAAATATCAAAATATCAGACAGGTTTATGGTATTTATCTGATCATGGCGAATCAACAGGAGAACATGGTTTATATTTACATGGTTCACCTTATGCAATCGCACCGAGCCAACAAACACATGTACCAATGATTATGTGGTTCTCTGAAAGTTGGAAACAACATAATCTTGCTCAAGTGAATTGTTTAAGCCAACAAACTAAACAAAATTTAAGTCAGGATAATTTATTCCCAAGTTTGTTAAGTTTACTGGATGTAAAAACTCAGGTCATCAACCCTCAACTGGACATGTTGCACTCTTGTGCCCATGTAAACTAAAGCGAGCCTAGAACATGACAAAAATCTTGATGATTGAAGATGATTTTATGATTGCAGAATCAACGATCACGTTGCTGCAATATCATCAATTTGAGGTGGAATGGGTCAATAACGGTTTAGATGGTTTGGCTCAATTGGCGAAGACTAAATTTGATCTTATTCTTTTGGATTTAGGATTGCCTATGATGGATGGTATGCAAGTTTTAAAGCAGATCCGTCAAAGAGCAGCAACACCAGTATTAATTATTTCTGCTCGAGATCAATTACAAAACCGTGTCGATGGTTTAAATTTGGGTGCAGATGATTATTTAATTAAACCTTATGAGTTTGATGAGTTGCTTGCCCGTATTCATGCATTACTACGCCGTAGTGGAGTAGAAGCTCAACTTGCGAGTCAAGATCAACTATTAGAAAGTGGTGATCTGGTTTTAAATGTTGAACAGCATATTGCGACGTTTAAAGGCCAACGCATTGATTTATCAAATCGTGAATGGGCAATCTTAATTCCACTTATGACTCACCCAAATAAAATCTTTTCTAAAGCCAACTTAGAAGATAAGTTATATGATTTTGATAGTGATGTGACCAGTAATACTATTGAAGTATATGTTCACCATTTAAGAGCGAAGCTGGGTAAAGATTTTATCCGAACCATCCGAGGACTGGGCTACCGTTTGGGGCAATCATAATTTAAAATTTCGGGACTTCATAAAAGTGCATTATTCATTAAAAAAACGACTGATTTGGGGCACCTCAATTTTCAGTGTCATCTTAGGTTGTATTTTAATTTTTAGTGCTTATAAGGTTGCACTTCAAGAAGTCGATGAAATTCTAGATACTCAAATGAAGTATTTAGCGGAAAGAACAGCTGAGCACCCTTTAAAAACTGTAAGCAGTAAGTTCGATTTTCATAAAACTTACCACGAAGAAGATCTGTTTATCGATATTTGGGCTTATAAGGATCAGGCCCATTTGTCTCATCATTTACATTTGCTGGTTCCACCTGTTGAGCAAGCGGGATTTTATTCTCATAAAACCGCTCAAGGTATAGTCAGAACTTATGTTTTACCTTTGAAGGATTACCAGATTCAGGTCAGTCAGCAAGAGAGGGTTCGTGAAGCTTTCGCTTGGGAGCTTGCGGGCAGTATGTTTATTCCGTATTTAATTATTTTACCTTTTGCAATATTTGCTTTAGCAGCCATTATTCGTCGTGGTTTAAAACCAATAGATGATTTTAAAAATGAGTTAAAAGAACGCGATTCCGAAGAACTCACTCCAATTGAAGTACATGATTATCCTCAAGAGCTTTTACCTACTATTGACGAAATGAACCGTATTTTGAGCGAATTTCTAAAGCTCAAAATGAACAGAAGCAATTTATTGCCGATGCTGCTCATGAACTACGAACACCTGTGACTGCATTGAACTTACAAACCAAGATTTTGCTAAGTCAGTTCCCCGAGCATGAATCATTGCAAAACTTAAGCAAAGGTTTGGCACGTATTCAGCATTTGGTGACTCAGCTTTTAGCATTGGCAAAGCAAGATGTAACTTTAAGTATGGTCGAGCCTACTGGATATTTTCAACTCAATGATGTGGCATTAAATTGTGTGGAGCAGTTGGTTAACTTGGCTATGCAAAAAGAAATCGATTTAGGTTTTGTTAGAAATGAACCCATCGAAATGCATAGTATTGAACCTACTGTACATTCGATTATTTTTAATTTAATTGATAATGCAATTAAGTACACCCCGCATCAGGGTGTTATTAATATTTCAGTTTATACCGATCCAGATCACTACGCATGTATTCAAATTGAAGATAGCGGTGCAGGAATAGACCCTGAAAATTACGATAAAGTCCTTAAGCGTTTTTATCGCGTGCATCACCATCTTGAGGTGGGAAGCGGCCTTGGTTTATCTATTGTAGATCGTGCAACTCAAAGGCTTGGTGGGACTTTAACTCTCGATAAGAGCTTAGAGCTTGGCGGTCTTTCTGTATTAGTGAAATTACCTAAAGTCTTACATTTACATGAAACAAGAGCGTGATTACGTAAGCTCTTGTTTCACTTGTTTTTCGAACTCAAAACGATGAATACAAATCGCATAAAATAAAATATTTATTGCCCAAACGACCCAGCCTGTCCATAAGTTATGGCTTAGGAAATGTGCTCCTCGCATCATTTGCGCCCAACCCATCATGAAACCTAATAAAATACCGGAGAATAAATAAAAGTAAGCACGTTTAGGTTGTTCAAGACGATAAACAAAATAACCTGTCATTAAAATAAAACCTGCACTTGCATGACCGCCTGGAAAACAATGGCCATGTTTAGCGCTAAAGTCCCAAATATAGCTTCCTAAAGTATTAGGGTGAACCATATTCCAAGGGCAGGCGTGAGCAGATTGTGACTTTATTAGGCCAACTATACTGCTACCGAGCATACTGACAAAAAACATATAGCCATATTGCCAGCGATAAGGTTTTAATTTTTTTAATTTAAATGACGCAAGCCATAAACCAAAAAAGATAACATAAACGGCGGTGATGATTTGTTTTACAATTTCATGATTAAGTCTTTCAAGATACCAATTGTCCCGATTGAAAAAATGACCTGTTGAATCAATCCAAGGTTGGATGAGGTACATATCAATCTTCCCACCGACTGGAAATACAAATAGAAGAATAAAAAAACTGAAAAAAAGAAAGAGAATATTAATTTGGAAAAAAAGTTTTTGATTAGTCATTCTGATGCAATATCAATCGACAATAGGTGTGACTAATTACATAAAATTAACCTTAAATTGCTCTTAAACTATACTGGTGAAAGAAGTTCAATTTTCCATAAAAAATAAAAAAGCGACGAGTAGTATCGTCGCCTTAAGCACTTTAGAAAGTATTAAAACATACCTTCTTCAGAGTTTGCTGAGATCTTATGAATAGATAAGTCTGCACCACGGAACTCATCTTCTTGAGATAGGCGAATGCCAATGGTCGCTTTAAGGATGCCATAAACA
The DNA here is from genome assembly GCF_003940475.1 of Acinetobacter sp. FDAARGOS_559. Taxonomy (NCBI): domain Bacteria; kingdom Pseudomonadati; phylum Pseudomonadota; class Gammaproteobacteria; order Moraxellales; family Moraxellaceae; genus Acinetobacter; species Acinetobacter sp. FDAARGOS_559. The sequence continues at coordinate 1,587,310 of NZ_RKJG01000005.1, read as the reverse complement.
ATGAAACCGCCAGCCAGTGCAATGGCAATCGCGAGTGCTGTACCGATGAGCTGAGAGAGGAATGATACGCCGCCTAAACCACCTAGCCATTTTTGACCAAAAATACCTACGGCAATACCACCAAATGCACCGCATACACCATGTAGCGGCCAGACACCAAGAACGTCATCAACTTTGAGTTTGTTTTGAGTATAGGTGAATAGATACACGAACATGGCACCCGCTGCACCACCAATCACAAGAGCACTGACTGGATGAACAATGTCAGAACCTGCGCAAATAGCGACTAAACCCGCAAGTGGACCGTTGTGTAAGAAACCAGGGTCATTTTTTCCAATCGCATTTGCTGTAATCGTTCCGCCGACCATTGCCATAAGGGAGTTAATCGCAACGAGACCAGAGATTGCGTCAACACGCTGAGCACTCATCACGTTAAAGCCAAACCAGCCTACAATCAAAATCCATGAACCAAGTGCCAAAAATGGAATAGAAGAAGGTGGGTGAGCACTTACACGACCATCTTTCTTATAACGGCCAGAACGTGCGCCCAACAATATGACAGCAGCAAGTGCAATCCAACCGCCCATAGCATGTACTACGACTGAACCGGCAAAATCATGAAAAGCTGCGCCAAAAGTTGTTTCTAACCACTTTTGCAGACCGTAGTTGCCATTCCAGACCATTCCCTCAAAGAACGGATAAACCAGCGCAACCAATGCGAGTGTGGCAATCGCTTGTGAACGCATTTTTGCGCGTTCTGCAATACCGCCAGAAATAATGGCAGGTATGGCCGCAGCAAAAGTGAGTAAAAAGAAGCAACGCATAAGGTTATAGCCATGATCATTGGATAAAACCGTACCATCATGGAAGAAGTGCTGGCCATAAGAGATGTAGTAGCCAACAAAGAAATATGCGATTGCGGAGAGGGCAAAGTCAGTCAGAATTTTACTAAGCGCGTTCACCTGATTTTTGTGGCGAACTGTACCAAGTTCCAAGAATGCAAAACCTGCGTGCATGGCAAGAACCAAAACTGCACCAAGTAATAAGAAAAATAGATCTACATTTTGCATAGCATGCTCGAAAAAAGTGCTAAATTCCATTTTGGAACAAATCTGGGTCTGTAAATTGCACCAAAATAGATTTAAGGAATCTAAAAACCTAAGTTTGTCGAAACAAACTCAATTGCATAAAAGTGAATATGCAATAAGCGCACCAATTTGGATTGAAATAGAGGATTTTGGCGATAAATGGTGCGTTGATTTTTTCAAGATAGGGCAATAAGGGCGCTTTTTACGTTACAAGTCATCTAATGTGCTTATAAATTGACCTGAAAGAGTTCGTTATCAAAGTTTAAAAAGACTCGCTCATATTCAATTAATGATCTGACCAAACCGATTGTGCGACTTCAATAAAAGCTTTCGCAGCGGGACTCATATGCTTTTTATTTTTGACCGCGAGTCCAATAGAGCGTTTAAGGTTCGGTTTAAATGGGCGTTTAACTACGTTTGGATAAAGCGAGAGTAGCTCTTTGGTGATGACCATATCAGAAACAATGGACACCCCTAATTGATTGTGAACCATGCTGACGATACTCAAAATTTGTGACACATAAAATTTGATATCTGGTTTGACATTAAAATTTTTTAAAATTAATTCGACCTGATGTCGACTACCCGCCATTGTCATAATGAAAGGACAATTTTCTAACTGTGCTGGATCAATATAGAGTTGCTGCACGAGCGGGTAACCACTCGGAATTAGGACCACAAAACGATCTTCAATTAAGGGAAATGTATCAAAACGCTCATCTGGCATAATCAAAAAACCGACCTCAATGCGCCGTTCTAATAACCATTGAGCCACTTCTTTATCCTCACCTTCATCAATATAAATCTCGATTTTAGGGTAGCGTTGCCGAAAGGCTTCTAAAATTTCAGGCAATAGATAAATAGAGGATGAAGCTCCAAAAGAACCAATACGTAATGTGCCTTCATTTAAACCATGAATGGCAGCTACTTCTTTTTCTAAGGTATCGGAAATACTCAACAGCTCTTTTACATGGGTTAATAACTGCTGACCTGTCGTCGTCAGCTCAATATCGCTTTGAGTTCTTGAAATCAGGTTAATGCCCCATTGTTGTTCTAATGATTTAAGCGCATGGGAAACTGCCGATTGTGAAATTCCCAGCTTTTCTGCTGTAGCAGTGAAGCTTTTTAGTTCAGCAATGAGTGCAAAAATTTCAAGCTGGGTAAATGTCATATTGTACTTATTATGAGTAAAAACTCATTTTATCATGAGTTTTCATTATCTTTAATATATGAGTAAGCCAAGCTAGTTCCTAAACTAGCAAGCCCCAACAAAACTCGAGAAAAGAAATGAATAGCATTGTTTTATCTCTTTTTCCTTTAGTTGCACTAATTGCATCGGGATACTTATTTAAAAAATATCGTTTTTTTAGTGATGAGTTTTGGGCTGGGGCAGAGAAGCTCAATTACTATATTTTATTCCCCGCTTTGCTTTTTAGTACGCTCTCGACTGCAAAAATTGATTTACAAAGCTTGAGTACAGCCATTATTGCGATGTTAATTGTGGTTTTAGCAGTGACCGCTTTTTTATACATACTTCGAATGTTTTGGCACATACCACCCGCACGTTTTGGTGTGCATGTACAAAGTATGGTTCGCTTTAATACCTATATTGGTTTGGCTTTAGTCACTTCGCTTTTTAAAAGTGAAGGAATGGCAATTCTGGCAATTTTATTGGCGCTTTGCATTCCGCTTGTGAATGTTATTTCGGTGCTTGCTCTAACCTCTAAAGAACACATGGCAATTAAACCTGTTTTGATTGCACTCCTTAAAAACCCGTTGATTGCATCATGTGTGGTTGGAGCCGCAGTCAATGCGCTTCATATTCCTATTTGGGAAGGCTTTACTCAGTTTATTAAGCTTTTTTCAGTGTCGAGTTTGCCACTAGGGTTGTTATGTGTTGGCGCAGCTTTACAGTTTATGCAAATTAAAAAAGACATTGTGGTATTGGCAGCAGACACGTTTGCTCGACTTTTAGCTGTGCCTGCTTTGGCTTATATGGTCTGCATGTGGTTTGATTTACCAAGTTTGCAAACACAAATTTTAGTCATTTTCTTTGCACTACCGACTGCTTCTGCTTCATACATTTTAACCAAAGTTTTGGGTGGTGATAGTCAACTTATGGCAGCCGTGATTAGCTTTCAAACTTTATGTGCTGCCGTGACTTTACCACTGGTCATTTGGTGGATTTCTTAAGATATAAATTTTAGGCTTTTTAACACTTAAAGAATGTTGGCTACCTTCCTCATCTGATTATTGCTACACTTTTTTCTTTTTCAGGTGAATGAAGTATGTCCTTTGATCTCAAAGTGAGCTTGCAGCAAAGGTCTGAGCCGTCTGCACAGCAGAAAAAACTGAATCGCCTGATTGATAAAATAGAACAGCAAAAAGTTAGCCTGAGCACATGGCAAAATGCACAAGCTGAGATTCAACAGCACATACGCCAAAAACTGATGCCTGTGTATAATGATTTACATATAGTGCTATTTCAGCAGTTAGAGCAACTTTGGAATATATTGCATAGCCATGAGTTTTCTAAAGCGGATATACAACAAATCGATGAAAAAATTGCCCAGCTTGCACAAATGTTGAAGCGCTCAAAAATGTTATCTGCTGAACAGTTGGAGTTAGTAAAACAGATCGATAACTTTTATCAGCAACATGCGAGAGAATCGGTAAAAAAGAATAAAAAAGTTCAGCCAATAAAATCTGAATATGAAGAAAGCGTTGATCAACGTGCAGAGTTAGAAGAAGACTTTGAACGATATGCGGCTGAGCAACAACAAGCGCGGGAACAAGCTAAACAGCAAAGACAGCAACAAAAACGTGAACAAGCTGAGCAAATGGCAGCTCAGTCACTCAAAACAGTTTATTTAAAAATTGCCGCAATGATTCACCCAGACCGTGAGCAAGATGAAACCAAAAAAGAAGAAAAAACTGAGTTGTTCCAACAAGCAAGTCAGGCCTATGAAAAGCAGGATTTGTTTTATTTACTCAAACTCCAGTTACAGCTTGAACAGAATAAAGGGCTAGGTGCTAAAGAATTATCTGCGGAGCAGTTACGGTTTTATAAACTGGCTTTGGATGCACAAAGTCAGCAGCTTGAAAGCCAAATTGCTGAGATTTTAGATTCTTTTCAATTAGCAAAGAATGTGAAAGCAGAGCATGTACATATTAGTGATGTCTATAAAGCTGTAGATGCTGATTGTGCTGAGCTAAAGCAGCAGTTGAAGTGGGAAAAGGAACGTTTAAAGCATATGAAAAAGGTAAGTGGGGTGGAGATGTTATTGGGGCATGGGGTGCTTTAATCAGTTTCTAGGTTTTATGTGCAGCCATGAGACTACCGATGATTTGATAAGGTATAAATTCTGAAATAGGAAATCGTTGAGATTGGATTTTTTATAAAATATAGTGTGGAAATTATAAAAATTAAAAGATCGGATTTATGAATGAAAAATTTATTCAATTATCAAAAGAACTTAAACATAGACCTATTTTAGAGAAGGCTTTAGGTTATTTTCCTAACTTACCTTTAGTTGCTATCGATTGTGGCTGTGGCGCTGGCAATGAATCTGCTTATCTACTCTCAAAGGGATTTAATGTTCATGCTTTTGATATTTCAATTGATGCGCAAAAAGTCTGTACTGATAGATTTAAAGATGACTCTAAATTTATTTTCTATCATGAATCTTTTGAAGACTTTAATTTTCCACCTGCAAGCTTAATTATTGCATCATCAAGTCTATTCTTTTGTAACCCAAGTTATTTTTATAGTGTAATTAAACGAATGACAAATGCACTTCCTGAAGGCGGAATTCTGGTAGTTGATTTATTGGGAACTCAAGATGAATGGGTTATTAGAGAACCTAAAAAATTTATAGGTTTTACTTATAAAGATATAGCCGACTTATTTTTATATGAGTTTAATTTATTGTTTCATAAAGAAATGAATGAAAATTTACCTTTATTGAATGGTTGCATAAAATCATGGCATCTCCATATGCTGATTCTACAAAAAAATTAATTTTTAAATATAGAAAAACCCAGAACCTGTTTGCACAGATTCTGGGTTTATTCAACTAAAAAAGCTTATAGCGCAGCAATTTGCTCCATATTCGCTTTAACTTTATCTAACTGAGCAGCAAACTCAGCAAGCTTCGCTTTTTCACCTTCAACAACCGCTGCTGGTGCTTTAGATACAAAGCCTTCATTTGCTAGTTTATTTGCAATTTGATCGTGTTGCTTTTGGATTTTATCCAAGTCTTTTTGCAAACGGCCAAGCTCAGCTTTAGGGTCAATTAAGCCTTTCATTGGTACAAATACCGATGCATGACCTACAACACTTGAAGAAGAAAGCGGTGGTTCTTGGTCTTTACCTAAGAACTCAATACTTTCAACTTTAGCCAATGCTTTGAACAACGCTTCAATACGAGTAATTTGCTCACGTTCAGCATCAGAAATGTTTTGAAGTAATACTGGCAATAAACGCGCATTACCTAAGCCCATTTCACCGCGAATGTTACGTACCGCACCAATCAAACCTTGAAGCCATTGCATATCTGCTTCAGCTTGTTCATTGATTTTTGCTTGCTCAGGAATAGGATATTGAGCAGTCATAATTGTTGGGCCGCCTTGACCAAGCATTGGTGCAAGTGTTTGCCAGATTTCTTCTGTCAAATATGGCATTAATGGATGAGCCAAACGTAATGATGCTTCCATGACCGCAAGCAATACACGGCGTACTTCAGCTTTACGTTCTTCTGAAACTTCCGCATCGTTCAGAACTGGTTTAGTTAACTCAACGTACCAGTCGCAGTATTCATTCCAGATAAAGTCATAAATCGCTTGAGCAGCAAGGTCTAAACGGTAAGTTGCAAACGCTTGGTGTACAGCAGCTTCAGCTTTTTGCAGACGGCTGATAATCCATTGTTCTGGAAGTTCCCATAGATCAGGGCGAGCGTCGGTACCAACAGTTTGGCCTTCAACATTCATCAGAACGAAACGAGTTGCGTTCCAGATTTTGTTACAGAAGTTACGGTAACCTTCAACACGTTTTAAGTCGAACTTGATGTCACGACCAGTGTTTGCAAGGGCACAGAACGTGAAACGAACTGCGTCAGTACCGTAAGCATTAATGCCTTCTGGGAATTCTTTACGCGTTGATTTTTCAATCTTCGCAGCATCTTTCGGGTTCATGAGGCCAGTCGTACGTTTTGCGACTAAGCTTTCTAAATCAATACCGTCAATCAAGTCTAATGGGTCAAGAACGTTACCTTTAGACTTCGACATTTTCTGACCTTCACCATCCCGTACCAAGCCGTGAACGTAAACCGTCTTAAATGGAATTTGAGATGAACCATCTTCATTCTTCATAAAGTGCATGGTCATCATGATCATACGGGCAACCCAGAAGAAGATAATGTCAAAACCAGTCACCAACACGTCAGTCGGGTGGAAAGTTTTGAGTTCAGGCGTTTGTTCTGGCCAGCCTAGCGTTGAGAATGTCCAAAGTGCAGATGAGAACCATGTATCAAGTACGTCTTCGTCTTGTTTAAGCTCAACATCAGCCACGATGTTATTTTTCGCGCGAACTTCTTCTTCGCTACGGCCAACATAGATGTTGCCATCAGCATCGTACCAAGCTGGAATACGGTGACCCCACCAAAGCTGACGTGAAATACACCAGTCTTGAATATCACGCATCCACGCCATGTACATGTTGCTGTACTGCTCTGGCACAAACTTAATACGACCATCTTGAACCGCTTCAATTGCAGGCTCGGCAAGCGGTGCAATTTTTACGTACCATTGATCTGTCAATAATGGCTCAATAATCACGCCTGAACGGTCACCGCGTGGCGCTTTTAAGTCATACGGTTGGATTTGGTCTAACCAGCCTTCAGCTTCCGCTTGAGCAACTAATTTTTTACGTGCTTCAAAGCGCTCTAAACCAGCATAATCTGCAGGGGCAGTAATAGTTTTAGAAATTTGTTCACCAGCTTTGGCAATATATTCAAACTCACCTAAAACTTCGGCGTTTTTGTTGAAGATATTAATGATTGGCAAGCTATTGCGTTTACCTAACTCGTAGTCGTTAAAGTCGTGAGCAGGAGTGATTTTCACACAGCCTGTACCGAAGTCTTTTTCAACATAGTCGTCGGCAACGATCGGAATTAAACGACCAGTGATTGGCAATACAATATTTTTACCAACAAGGTGTGCATAACGCTCATCTTCAGGGTGAACAGCAACAGCAGTATCACCAAGTAAAGTTTCAGGACGAGTCGTTGCAACTACGAGATAGTCTTTGCCATCTTGAGTTTTAACTGATTTATCTTCAAAGAAATATTTAAAGTGCCAAAGTGAGCCTTTTTCTTCTTTGCTTTCTACTTCAAGGTCAGAAAGCGCAGTTTGAAGTTTAGGGTCCCAGTTTACAAGACGCTTACCGCGGTAAATTAAACCGTCTTCGTGCAATCGAACGAATACTTCTTTCACTGCGTTTGATAAACCTTCATCCATCGTGAAGCGTTCACGTGACCAGTCTACAGACGAACCTAAACGACGAATTTGTTTGGTAATTGTGCCGCCAGATTGCTCTTTCCATTCCCAAACTTTTTCGATGAATTTTTCACGGCCTAAATCGTGACGAGTGATACCTTGTAAGCCAAGTTGACGCTCAACAACCATTTGAGTTGCAATACCAGCATGGTCGGTACCCGGTTGCCACAAAGTGTTTTTACCCATCATACGGTTATAACGGGTGAGGGCATCCATAATGGCATTGTTAAAGCCATGGCCCATGTGCAAACTACCAGTGACGTTTGGTGGTGGAATCATGATACAGAATGATTCACCGTGACCAGAAGGTTTGAAGTAACCTTGTTCTTCCCACGTTTTGTACCACTTCTTTTCGATCTCGGTTGGATCGTAGGTGGTGGCAATATTTTGAGCGGTTTGAGCGTCAGTCATAGTAGCTTAGATCGAATATGCATAAAAAATTGCATCTATTGTAGCAAAAAATTGCCTCGAAATTAATGTGCTGAAAACAGATAAACGGTTTTGTATTTTTTTCAAAAAACGGTAGATTTATGAAGCATGGATCACAATTTAATCGTGTAGCGGCACGGCAGAAAAATTACAAAAGAATTGAAAAGGGATGCGACATATGAGTTACAAAGTTTTTTTAAAGATTTCCGATTCAACCTATACCCAATTTGCTTCAATTCGAGAGAAATTACATGCTGGGGTAAGAGAAAGCCAGTCGAAAGTATTGGGGGACGTTCTTTCCGATTTGTCTTGTGAAATTATTGAGCAAGTTTTCTCTGTATTGTTAAAGGATGAGCAAGACAACTCTACTATGACTCAAAAACAGCGGTATGAGTCCGAGAAAGTTCTTCAGCAAATTTTAGATACTTTCCGAAAATATATGCCTTGGTCAGTCTCTTTTTTCGGTAATGAAAGACTTTTACCTTTAGTTGATTATATGACCTCACTCATGAAAGAACGTGAGCAAGAGGTTTATATTACATACCCGATCACACCTCAACTTGTACAACAGGCCCAAACGCTGACGGAACAAATACGTGAGGGCAATATGCAAAGCGTAGAAAAAGCTTTTCAGACCTTGATTCAAATTGTGGATTTAGGTGTAACAAGCCTAGTACGTGAACCTAAAAAACGTTTAAAATTTAATTTGGTTGTCGATAAAACCCTAAATGGGGTCATTAATATGACAACGCATTTGGGCTATAAACGTTTGGAAAAATTGGGGACGCAGGTTGATCAGACCACAGCAACTCACTATATCAACCACTTTTTGGCCTTCATGCATCAAGCAGCATAATTTAAAAAGATAATAGGAAGTTAAAATGGCCAAACTTGATACTTTGCAAAATAAAGTGGTGTGGATTACGGGAGCCTCTTCCGGTTTAGGTAAAGCTTTAGCTGGTGAGTTTGCTTTGCAAGGTGCTCAAGTGATTTTAACTTCGCGTCGCTTTGAAGAGTTAGAAGAAGTTCGCGTTGGTTTACTCCATCCGGATCAGCACTTGTCGGTAGTTGCAGACATTACCAATCAAGAGCAAGTTCAAGAGGCTTATGAGCAGATTTTAAAAGCAAAAGGACGAATTGACTGGCTTATTAATAATGCGGGTTTAAGTCAACGTGCTCTTATTCAAGACACCACAATGGCAACAGAACGCGCCATTATGGAAGTCGATTATTTTTCACAAGTCGCTTTAACTAAAACCGTATTACCGACCATGCTAAAACAAAAGTCTGGCCGAGTCGTATTTGTCTCTAGTGTAGCAGGGCTTTTAGGTACGCAGTACCGTGCCAGTTATTCGGCTGCTAAAGCTGCTATTCACATGTGGGCCAACAGTTTACGTGCCGAGGTTGCCGATCAGGGCGTTGAAGTTTCGGTTATTTTCCCGGGCTTTGTAAAAACTAATGTTTCGTTTAATGCACTAAATGGTGCAGGGCAACCTCAAGGCCATCAAGATGAAGCAATCGAAAATGGGCTAGAAGCCGATGTTTTTGCAGAACAGTCAGTTAAGGCATTAATGCAAGGACAGGAATATATTGTAGTGGGCGGTACTAAAGAAAAATTAGGCGTGATGGTTTCCCGTATGTCACCGAAACTACTCTATAAAATGATCCGGAAAACAAAAGTGAAATAAAAAAAAGATTTCGCCGTGCTAAATTGATGGAAAAACCCGCATAGAAGGTTCACCATGGATCAAGACTACCATCGTATTTTAGAGGTCATTACGCGTTTTCAATTGGTTTTTGACCAGAAAAATTGGGATGCGTTTGATGAGTTGTTGGCCGATCAACTTGAGGTGGACTATTTGCAGTTTAGAAGGGAGCCTTTATGTGTGGTGTCTTGTCATGAATATAAAGGTTCACGGCAACAAGCTTTGTCACATTTGCGGCTACAGCACAATTTAAGCAATCCTCTTATTCGGATTGAACAAGATCAAGCATGGTTAGAATGTAATTATCAAATTTATCGTTTTTCGGAAAATGATTATTTTCATTCTTTTGGTCGCTATTATTTTACTTTGGCAAAACAACAGGGCATATGGAAAATTACCGGAATTTGCCAACACTTAACTAAAAATATTGGCAATCCGCGTATACATTTTTCTGCTATGGGGCAGTGTTAATCTTTGACTGCTGTTCCGTAGGCAAATACCTCTACCATTCCACCTTGCATACCCAGTTCGGTTGTACTCAGCCGAACTCCCATAATGTGATTGGCACCGACACTTTGAGCTTGTTGTTTTAGCCGTACGATAGCCTCGCGGCGAGCACGTTCAACAATACTTTCATAACTGGTCAGCCGACCACCTAAAATATTTTTTATAGAGGCCAGTACATATTTAAAGTAGTCATGCGAAATAACCACATTACTGCTAATAAAATGCCCCAACTGGTCGCTTGTGGCAAAACGATTGGTATCAATTCTGATATGGGCAAATTGTTGCTCTTTTTCTAGAAGTTCATTTAAATGTTTTCGTTCAATATGGCGGCCAAAAGCCCAACCAATACTGAAAAGAATGAGAAAAATAACAAGCTGAAAAATAAGATTGTCCATTTTCTACCTATGCATTAAATGGATCGGGCAGATGAGGTGCTTGAGGCTGCACAACCACTGCTGTGCCATATACGAATAACTCAGAAGCACCTTGGGCAATATTTGAGGTAGAAAAACGAATACCCACAATTGCATTGGCACCAAGTTGCTGGGCTTTTACAATCATACGTTGCATAGCCTCTTGGCGAGATTCTTCTAATAATTCGGTATAACCAGTAAGTTCACCACCTACAATATTCTTTAAACTTGCCATCAAGTCGCGACCCACATGCTTACTACGGACGGTACTCCCGTAAACAACATCAAGCTGCTTTAAAATTTGGTGGCCTGGAACACTTTCTAAATTACTTAATAACATTGTTTTTTATCAATCTAAAGTAAGCGTCCGCTGAATCCCATACCTATTTTTTAATTCGATTTAGGTTTCCAGCAGTGCGGCAGTAACTCTTCAATCTGGGTCACTTTATGTGTCGGTAACCTTTTCAGCACATCACTTAAATAGGCATACGGATCCAGCCCATTCAGCTTTGCTGACTGGATTAAAGTCATGATGTTTGCCGCTCGCTGACCACTGCGCAGCGAACCTGCAAACAGCCAGTTCTTGCGCCCCAACGCCCAGGGACGCATCTGATTCTCTACCCAATTGTTGCATATCGGTAGATTGCCATCATCCAGATAGCGGCTTAAGGCTGGCCAACGCTTCAGAGTGTAATTGATGGCCTTGGCGGTGGGAGAACTCGATGGCACTGTCAGATGATGTTGGTTGAGCCATTCATATAGTTGTTGCATCACTGGTTGACTATGCTGTTGTCGGTATTCGCGGCGGTCTTCCGCTGTACCATCGGTCTTTTTCCTGAGTTCTGCTTCTATCGCATACAGTTTCTGAATCAGCACCAATGCCTGTTCAGCGACCTGACTTTTCCCGGTCACATGCAGTTCATGGAATTTACGACGTGCATGGGCCATGCAGCCGACCTCTATGACCTGGCCTGATTTAAAGCGTGCTTTATAACCACTGTAATCATCACAGACTAGATTGCCCTGCCAGCCTTTCAAGAACTCTGCAGCATGCTGGCCTGAACGACTATCCTGAAAGTCATAGATCACCGCCTGAACTGGATTGTACTGTGTGGTGGCATAGGCCCAGACATAACCTTTCTTCGGTTTTTTCTCATTCTCACCCATCCGCATGATGGTGACCGGTGTTTCATCTGCATGCAGCACCCGCTGTTGCAGCACCACCTCTTTTAAGGCATTGGCCAGAGGTTCCAGTTCTACACCGCAGCGACCTATCCAGTCAGATAAAGTTGATCTAGAAAGTTCGATTCCCGCCCGCTGATAGATCAGACGTTGACGGTACAGCGGCAAATGATCGGCATACTTCGATACCAGCACATGGCTGAGCAATTCAGGTGAAGCAATGCCTTTATCAATCACATAGGCGGGCATCGCTTGCTGAGTCAGAGTGTCACACTGATCACAGACCCATTTACCACGCACATGCTGTTCCTTATAGAACTGTGCCGGTCTGAAATGCAGTTTCTCACTGACATCTTCGCCGATACGACGGAGTTGGCATCCACAAGTGCATTGGGTTGATGCAGGTTCATGCTCAATACGGATGGTGTGTAGATGATCTGGCAGTGGTCGACGTTTAGGTTTATTGGTTTTGGCTTTCTGTGTCGCTGCATCGGTTTTATCTGCATTTAATCGTTCTAATTCCAGATCAACAGCAGCAATATCTTCTTCAACCGCTTCATCCCATAGGTGGATTTGTTTTGCCGTTAAGTGTTCATTCTTTTGGGCGAATTTGTGCTTTTTAAACAGCGCCAGTTCATGCTCGTATTTTGATTGAGAATAGAAAGATGTTGAACTTTGGCATCCAATTGTTGGTTTGATTGTGCTAGAGACTGATGCTGCATCGCCAACTGTCTGGTGAATTCCAGCAGTTGTTCATGGGTCAGTTGGCTTAAGTCAGGCAGCGTATTCATGACCGCAGTATGCCTGAGGTCATGAAGAGAATGAAATAGAACGTTTGGAGGATGGCAGAATGGTCGAGCTTGGTTTAGAGCATATTCACCACTTGCTGCAATCCAATTCTCTGCCAGGGCAAACCTTGGATTAATGCCTGTAACTGTTCCGGGCTGAGGGCCACGGTTTCACCTTGGTGAACTTGAGCCCAGTGAAATTTACCCTGTTCCAAACGCCGGGCACACAGCCAGATGCCCAGTCCATCATGTACCAACACTTTCATACGATGACCACGTTTATTACAGAACAGGTAGGCGCAATGCGGTTTGATGTAGCCAAAGGCTCTCACCACCTGAGCCATGACAGTATCCATTCCTGCTCGCATATCCATGGGCTGGGTAGAGAGCCAAATTTCATTGATACGGATCATGTTGCCAGTGCCTTGAGTAATTCTGCCAAGGCAGGTATTTCTGATGTCTGCCATTTTAGCTGAATATCATTATTCGTATGAGGCACGGTGATACACAACGTGATCCTCTCATCAATAGGTTGGCTGATTGCAGCAGTGTAAGGCAAAGCAATAAATGCTGGATTCACATGAGTAGGATCCTGCACGGCACCCTCATGATGGCTGAAGATCCTGATCCAACGACTGACAAGGTTGGCATTAATACTATGTTGCAGTGCGACCGAAGCGATCGAGGTATTAGGATTTTTACAGGCATTGACAATACTGAGTTTGAATTCTTTGCTGTATGTTCTGCGTTTTTTAGCAACAGGAGGTGTTGCTGAATATATATCCATGTTCATGGATTAAGTCCCCACTTGTTTTTAGGTGGGAACTAAATTAAGGCTTATAGGACCGCTTGGTAAGGCTGTGTTAGCCGGATGCTTACAATCTAAATTTCTTTAGCTTTCAAGATAAAAAATATTCAGATGAGTTGCAATAAAAAAGCCCACCGAAGTGAGCTTTTATAAGAAAGTGATTTAAAACTTATTGCTTTTTAAGTTCAGCACTAGATGGTTGGTGAACCACTGTATCTGAAGTATTTGCTTTTAAACCACCACCTAGAGTTTTGTATAACTCGATTTGGTTGTTTAAGTTTGCTTGTTGAAGCAATAACAAACCTTGTTCAGCTGCATATGAAGAACGCTGTGCATCAAGAACAGTCAAGTAACTATCAATACCAGCACGGAAGCGGGCATTTGAAAGTGTGTAGTTGCGGTTAGTTGCTTCTACTAGACGTTGCTGAGCTGTTAAACGCTCGCCAATGTTGGCACGAGTTGCAAGCGCGTCATTAACTTCACGGAACGCAGATTGAACTGATTTTTCATAATCAGACAATGCAATTTTCTGATCAGTTTCAGAAATTTTTACATTGGCACGACGTGTACCCCAGTCAAAGATTGGTAAATCTAAGCTTGGACCAACTGACCATACAAAACCACCAGACTTAAATAGATCACTTAAGTCAGTTGATGCATAACCAGCCGAACCCGTTAAGCTAATGGTTGGGAATAAACGTGCTTTTGCAGCACCAATATTCGCACCCGCAGCGCTTAAGTTGTATTCAGCAGCTTTTACATCCGGACGGTTATTTAACAAGTCACTTGGTAAACCGGCAGTAAACACATTTTGTTGAGCAATGCGTTTTACAGGTTGTGTAGGTAACAAGTTTTGTGGAACAGGTTGGCCTACAAGTAAGTTCAACAAGTTTTGTGCTTGAGCAATTTGAGTTTTGTAGTTCGCTACATCATTACGCGCAGTTTCTACAGAAATCTGTGCTTGACGTAATGGAACTTCACTGTCGATACCTACATCAAAACGTTTTTTGTTGAGATTGTAAGAATCTAACTGTGCTTTAAGCGTTTGTTCTGCCAGTCTTAAGTTTGCTGTTGCAAACGAATAATTTAACCATGCTTGAGCAACTTGGCTAATCAGACTGATTTGAGTCGAATCACGAGCACTTTGTGTTGCAAGATAACTATCTAAAGCAGCATCTTTAAGGCTACGAACACGACCCCAGAAATCTAGCTCATAAGCAGTTACACCCAAACCTACTTGATAAGTAGAGTAGGGGTTATTCGGATCACGGCTTTGAGAAACCTGACGAATTGCACTACCACTTGCACCGATTGTTGGAAGCTGGTTGTTCTGTGTAATCTGATATTGCTGTTGAGCACGTTCAATATTGAGCGTTGCTGTACGTAAGTCACGGTTATTGGCAAGAGCCAAATCAATCACTTCAAGCAAACGCGGGTCAGCAAAGAACTGTTTATAACCCTGTTCAGCAATAGACGTACCAGAAGCGCTGTTATATGCATAGCTTTGTGGTATATCGGTTTTCACGACTGGTTCTGGGCCGCGCATGCTTTGACAAGCTGCCAAAGCAAGCGCAAGTGCAGATACCGCAATGCTACGACCTGAAATAGACCATACTTTTTGCATCACGATTTATGCTCCTGAGTGTTTATGGTTTTTGGTTTGTACTTAAAGATACTACGAATCCACACATAGAATACAGGGATAAAGAAGATACCTAAGAACGTCGCGCTGAGTACGCCACCAAGTACACCAAAGCCTACAGAGTGCTGACTTCCTGCACCGGCACCTGTTGAAAGTGCAAGTGGAAGTACACCGAAACCGAAGGCAAGGGTGGTCATGATAATTGGACGTAAACGCATTTTTGCAGCATGTAAGGTTGCATCAAGTAGATCTTCACCTTTTTCCTGCAATTCTTTTGCGAATTCAACAATCAAGATCGCATTTTTTGCAGAAAGACCGATAACCGCAATAATCGCTACTTGGAAGTAAATGTTATTTGAGAGATTTGGATCTCCTTTAATAATCATGCCCAAGTAGGTCAATACGATTGCACCAATGACACCAAGTGGTACCACAAGTAAAACCGAGAACGGAATTGACCAGCTTTCATATAGTGCAGCCAAGCAAAGGAATACGATTAACAATGAAAGTGCGTATAAGAACGGCGCTTGAGCACCAGACTCACGTTCTTCAAGTGATAAGCCAGTCCATTCATAGTCGAAACCTTGTAAGCCCATAGATGGTAACTTACCAATAATTTCTTCCATTGCTTTCATGGCATCACCAGAGCTCACGCCAGGTGCAGGTGTACCTTGAATGTTAACTGATGACACACCGTTATAACGTTCGAGACGTGGAGAACCATACGTCCATTCGCCTGTAGCAAACGCCGAGAATGGAACCATCTCACCTTTGTTATTACGTACATACCATTTGTTTAAGTCTT
This sequence comes from Acinetobacter sp. FDAARGOS_559, assembly GCF_003940475.1. Classification (NCBI taxonomy): domain Bacteria; kingdom Pseudomonadati; phylum Pseudomonadota; class Gammaproteobacteria; order Moraxellales; family Moraxellaceae; genus Acinetobacter; species Acinetobacter sp. FDAARGOS_559. The sequence continues at coordinate 1,571,387 of NZ_RKJG01000005.1, read as the reverse complement.
CAGGCATCATACGGCTGCCCGCATCACCTTGAACATAAACTTTTTTCACACGACCACGGTCAACGAAATCGTTAATGTATGAGCCACCCCATGCAATACGCATTGTATTGTTGATTTCGGCAATACTAACGCCCATAGCACCAGCTTGAGCCTGATCTACATTAATTTGATATTGAGGAGTATCTTCCTGACCGTTTGGACGCACACCTACAAGACGTTTATCTTGTGATGCCAAACCTAAAATCGTGTTACGAGCTGCAATCAGTTTCTCATGGCCTTGACCACTTGAATCTTTAAGCTGCAAGTTAAATCCGGCAGTTACACCAAGTTCAGGCATTGCTGGAAGCTGTAATGGCATAACGTATGATGCATCTTTAATGATCATATTTAATGCCATACCACGCTGAATCAATGAACCAATTTGAGTTTCTGGTGTCGTACGTTTGCTCCAGTCTTTCAACTTAACGAAGCCAATACCCGCGTTTTGACCAACACCTGTGAATGAGAAACCAGAAACAGTGAAAATAGATTCCACGGTATCTTTTTCATTCATAAAGAAGTTAGTCATGGTATCAATCACTTTACCGGTACGGTCAAGCGTTGCATTTGGTGGTAATTGTACAAGTGTCATGACCACACCCTGATCTTCTTCTGGTAAGAATGAAGACGGGAGTTTTTGGAACAAGAAGACTAAAAGGGCAACTACAACAGCATAGAGCACGCCAGAGAAGATTTTGCCTTTAAGCATGCGGCTAACACCATTTTGGTAGCTATGCGACATGCGGTCAAAACCATTGTTAAAGCTTCTAAAGAAACGCGCAAAGATATTATTGCTTGGTTCTTTATTAGGATCATGCTGTTTCAAGATAGTTGCACAAAGTGCCGGTGTGAACGTCAACGCTACAATTAACGACAGAACCATTGCAGTTACAAGAGTAATCGAGAACTGGCGGTAAATTACACCTGTTGTACCACCAAAGAAAGCCATTGGTACGAATACCGCTGTCAATACGCTGGTAATACCTACTAACGCACCAGAAATCTGCTGCATTGAGCGAGAAGTGGCCGTAACCGGATCGGTATGGTCTTCACTCATCACACGTTCAACGTTTTCGACTACAACAATGGCGTCATCGACCAGAAGACCGATTGCCAATACCATAGCGAACATGGTTAAGGTGTTAATTGAGAAGCCAAAGATATTAATGACCGCAAATGTACCTAATACAACTACTGGAACTGCAAGCGTTGGAATAATCGTTGCACGCCAGTTTTGTAAGAATAGGAACATGACAATGAATACCAAAATCACGGCTTCAATTAATGTGTGTACTACACTTTCAATTGAAAGACGGATAAATGGAGTCGTGTCATAAGCCAGTTTATCTGCAAGACCTGTTGGATAGTTCTTACGTAGTTCAGATAAACGTTGTTCAACTGCTTCGGCTGTGTCGAGTGCATTAGCGCCTGTTGCAATTTTAATTGCAAGACCAGCTGCCGGTTTACCGTTAAACTTCGAATCGAATTGATAGTTATCCGAACCTAATTCTACGCGAGCAACATCTTTTAATCGAACCTCAGCACCTGATGCTGTGTTCTTTAAGAAGATATTTTTAAACTGTTCAGGAGTCTGCAATAAGCTTTGTGCATTTACTGTTGCGTTAAGAACTTGACCTTGTACAGCCGGAGCACCACCTAACTGACCTACAGCAACTTGCGAGTTCTGCGCTTGTAAGGCAGTTGCAATATCACTAGGCGTAAGTTGATAGCTTGTTAATTTAGCTGGATCAAGCCAAATACGCATTGCGTATGAGCCACCAAAGACCTGTACCTCACCAACACCGGCAACACGGCTAAGCGGTTCTTTAATTGACGAGTTTACATAGTCTTTAATGTCAGAGTCTGACAGGTTGTTATCTGGTGAATAGAATGCAATAACTTGCAAGAAGCTCGCACCAGATTTAGTAACTGTTACACCTTGACGTTGTACATCTTCAGGTAAAAGCGCAGTTGCAGATTGCAATTTGTTTTGAACTTGAACCTGTGCAATATCAGGGTCAACACCTTGTTCAAAGTTTAATTGAATAGATGCCTGACCATTACCAGCACTGTTAGATGAAATATAACGTAAGCCATCAAGACCATTCATTTGTTGTTCAATGATCTGGGTTACAGTATTTTCAACTGTTTCAGCCGATGCACCAGGATAAGTCGCAGCAATCGTTACGGTTGGTGGTGCAATCGTTGGATATTGTGCAATAGGCATTTTTGTTAGCGTAAGAATACCCGCCAACATAATGACTAATGCAATCACCCACGCAAATATGGGGCGATGAATAAAAAATTGTGCCATTCAATCTACCCCTTATGCATTTGAAGCTGCTTTCTGTTCTGCTTGAGGTTTACCTGATTGAGCCGGTTTCGCAGCATTTGGTGCTGCACCTTGAGAGTTTGTTGGTTGAGCTTGATAAGGTTTTGCCGATACTTCTTGCCCTTCTTTAACTTTGGCAACACCATCAACAATCACTTTATCGCCGGCTTTTAAGCCGTTAGTCACAATCCAGTTTTGTCCTTGAACACCAGAGGTTTCAACAGGACGGCTCTCAACAACCCCTTTAGCATTAACAAGCATCGCTACAGCTTGTCCTGTAGGTAAACGAGTAATGGCAGCTTGAGGAATCAGGTAAGCATTTGGAACAACGCCCTGAACAATTTGCGCAGTGGTATACATACCCGGAAGCAATAAATGATTCGGGTTAGAGAATACGGCACGTAATGTAATTGTTCCTGTATCTTGGTTTACAGAAGCGTCAGAGAAAGCAAGTTGCCCTTCGATTGGATAGGTAGAACCATCTTCAAGCTTTAATTTTACTTTCGTGTTGTTACTGTTATTTAAACTGCCTTTGCTTAGTTGCTGACGTAAACGCAATAACTCAGCACTAGACTGATTAATATCAACATAGATAGGATCTAACTGTTGAATCGTTACCAACGGGTCAGTCTGGTTTGCAGTAACCAAAGCACCAGCCGTTACTGAAGAACGACCAGATTGGCCAGAAATAGGAGAGCGAATTGTAGAATAACCAAGATCTACATTTGCATTTGTTACTTGAGCCTTAGCTGCTGCAACTTGTGCTTCTGCAACATTGACTTGACCAAGTAAGTCATCATATTCCTGTTTAGACACAGCATTACTAGAAACAAGTTGTTTATAACGATTTAACTTGGTACGTAGTGAAGCTAGATTTGCCTGTTGTTGTAGGAGTGATGCTTTTGCATTTTCTAACGTTGCACGGTTCGTTCTAGAGTCGAGCTCATAAAGCGCCTGACCTTCACGAACATAGCTTCCTTCAGCAAATAAACGTTTTAAAATCACGCCACTTGTTTGAGGACGAACTTCAGAAATTTGATATGCTGAAGTACGGCCTGAAAGCTCAACGCTTTGTTCAACACTTTGTGGTTGAGCAACAATAACACCTACTTCTGCAGGCGGCATTTTCTGAGCAGCAGCAGCTTGCTGTTTCTCATCGGAGCCTTTGCTACAACCAACAAGCGCGATACTTGTTGCTAATGCGCAAGCAGTAAGGGCTGGTGCCCAAAGCTTAGCCGACATCATTGTTCCACCTCGTTTAGATAAAATCTAAAAATATATTTGTTTTCTACTTAACCTACTTTGTGTTTGTAATAACCAGAGCCAAAGCAGTGCAATCCAAATAAAACCAATGCCCCAACCAGCGAGTACGTCTGTTGGGAAATGAACTCCTGCATATATTCTTGAAAGCCCCATACACACAAACCAAAGACAGGAGATCAAAACAATATAAGGAGAGTTAATGTTGTGCTTATGGCATAACATAATCATTGCCAGACAAGCCAGTGTTGATGCATAAACACTATGTGCACTTGGGAACGATGCACCGTAACTTTCAACAATATGATATGCCTCAGGAGGTCTAGGCCGGTTAACACACCACTTGAGCAGCCAACCCATGGTGATACTGCCAATAACTCCCAAGCTAATGAAAATAACAGTAATATATTTTTTATACCATGCTAAATATATACATACTAGAAAGGATAAAAAACATACAAAAGGCATGCCGCCTACGCGTGCAAGAAAGGTGGTTATAGTATTAAGATAATCTAAACGATGGTGACTCAATGTTTGAACGGTGAGCAAGTCCAAAGATTGAAGACTTGGTACAAAAAGACCAAGAACACCTAATCCTAAAAAAACGCAACCAATACAAAGCAATAGATAGGGCATAAACACACCTTTGCTTATTCATATAGTTTTTCACTATTGAACGCCGTTGAAAGTGTACTTGCCAGTACACTTTTTTTCAAGCCTGATAGATCATCGTAAATTCATTTTGAAATTTTTTTAACATTTGGAAAAACAATCACAACAAAATTGACGGACATCACATTTTGTGTACAAAGCAAAACATTTAATGTTCTGCTTTTTTTCCACTATTGGCTTGGGCATTTTCTTCTAATTCTAGAGGCTGTTTCGGTGGCCAGAAGAAGTCACTTGGTCGGGTAAGAAAATGGGTCATGACCAGTTTGGCTAATGGCTTCCATTGTTCAAAGCGAACTCGACGTGCACGTAATGCCACAATAATAGTGAGTGTGAAACTCACAAATAAGTTGGTGAGACCAATACAGAGTACGCCTAAAAATGAAACTATAATCAAGCCAATATCAGGACTACCATTAATAGTCATTAAACCTTGAATGAAGTTCGCTGACGCAAAGGCAATGTGACGAATATCTAGAGGTAGGCCCAAAATAAAGCCAATTGTTCCCATACTTCCTAACATTACGCCAAATAGGAAATTACCTGCGAGCGCCCCTAAATTACGTTCAATATATTCTGCAAAACGGTTCAGGCGTTCTTGCCCAAATAAGTTTCTTAAACGTCGATGTGCTTTTAAACGGGGTCCTACTTTTCTATAAACTGCCATGTTGTCGAAGTAGCCCGCAATTAGGCCAGATAAAAACAAACACACCCCAGCAATCGCTGCATGCGGAACGGCTAATGAGGTAAAAGGGTTTAGGCTATGTAATAGATAAGTTGCCTTGGTATGAGTTAATAAAGGCTCATCAAGATAGAACTGCCAAGCAAAGGTAATAAGAGCAGCAGTAGGAATTGCAATCGAGATATTACCCAAAATAGCAATAAACTGAGTTCGAATAATATTGATAATAAGTGCGGCTAATTCTGCAATTTGTGCCGTTTTAGAGCCTTTACGTTGCTGAACTGTGGCTGCAAGTGCGGCAGCTGTCATTGCGGGTTGTTTTGTTGCAACAGTAAAGTGCAATACATGAATCAGAATAAAGCCCAGTGAATAGTTCATACTGAACGTAAAGGCTTGCATGAGCGGAGCCATCGTCATACGTGCAGCAAGAATTTTTAATGAGGCCATACAGGCAATAATCACACCTGCACCAGCAGCGGCTTTATACATGCCCCAAAAGCCTTTAGTGTCTGTACTTACATAGTGTTCACCAGTACGGCTTGCATTTTCTGTGACTTGAAAGGCAATAAGCTCACTGGTCGTGCTGAGTAACGAGCGGACGCTTTTTTCACTATAATGTGCTTTAGTTAAGTCTGAAATTAAGTTTCCTAAAGAAACGTAACGTCCCTCGCTATCGTCTACAACTAGATAGAGTAATAATTCAATCCGATCTAAACACTGTTCAAGTAAAGACAAAAGATAGGTCAAACTTAAACTTACACCGATTCTTTTGGTCGCTCGGCGTATTTTTAAAACGACGTCTCGACACTGCTCTAGCATTACAAATGCTTGAGAGGCATCAGGAGGTGGAAGCACAGCAATGTCGTTGCTAGAAATATCCTGTTTTTTGTACTTCTCTATAAACTCAATAATTTCACGGTTTTGTACCAAAAATGGCGATTCATATTCGGTTAATTCAGGTTGAGCATTAATAAATTCAGGATAAAGACCGATACCACTAATACGGTAAGATAAGACAGTAATTGCCTTAATCATTTCTCGCTGAATGGCATGCTTTTCATCGACATTACTGTTACTTTGCCCAATAAGTCCGAACAAAGTTGCCCAATCCTTGTCATCGACATTGTTTAACCAGATTGAATCACTTTCTAAATAGAAAATTTTTCCAATCAGAATTTTAAGCTGACTTGCATCTTCAATAAGTGGCAGAAAGTGACCGCCAAGTCTTTGCCCAAGCTGGTTCCAGAAGCCATCTAAAGACAAAATACCACTATCTGCATATAAGCTGACTTGCTTATATTGATTAATGAGGCGTAATAAAAAGGTTTGTAAAAGAGCTGGAGCGGTAGGAGTAAGTAATAGACTATCAATAAAAGCTTGTATTTTTTGCTCTATTTCATCCGTATCTTGAGGATCGGATGGCCGTAAAGCATTGACTAGGTCAATGAGAATATTTTCGTCAATAACAGCTTGAGGGTTTTCAAGCTGTTTCTGGATTTTAAAAAAATGTTCTGAAAAATTTATATGCATAGGCAAAATAATATCTACTGTATTCGATGTAATGCAAGCCGAGTTAAATTAATCAACGCTTGACGATAAGGTGTATCAGGCAAGATTGATAAGGCTTGCAGTGCTGCTTCTGTTTCTTCTTGGGCACGGCGCTGGCAATAGTCTAAAGCACCAGACTTTTGCACAATTTCAATCACTTTAGGTAATTGGTCAACACCACCAGTCGCAATACTGCGTCTAATAATGGCATGCTCTTCACCGGTTGAATGTGCTAATGCTGAAATTAACGGTAAAGTCGGTTTACCTTCCATTAAATCATCACCAATATTTTTACCTAATGTTTCAGCATCTGAAGTGTAGTCTAAAATATCGTCAATAATCTGGAATGCATTTCCGAAATGGCCTGCAAATAATCTTAAAGGTTCGCGGTAAGCTTCTTGCCCAGCCAAAATAGCCGCACCTTCGGTTGCAAGTTCAAATAAACGAGAAGTTTTCCCGTGAATAATTTTTAAATATGTTTCTTCGGTTGTATCCGGTTGATGCTGAGATTGGAGTTGTAATACCTCACCTTCAGCAATTTCACATGTACCTGTTGAGAAGTCTTTTAATAAGGTCATGTTGTTTAAATCAACCAAAAGGTCAAAAGCGCGGGCAATAAGGAAGTCACCAACCAATACGGCCGTTTGATTGTTCCATGTTGCATTTGCAGTAGGACGACCACGGCGAAGTCCAGATTCATCAACTACATCATCATGCACTAAAGTTGCGGTATGAAGCATTTCAATAATAGCTGCCAGACGCTGTGCATTTTGCATATTGTCGAGGCCGCAAGCGCGTGCTGCAAGTAAACACATGATTGGGCGCATACGTTTTCCGCCAGCTTCAACTACATGTTTACTCACTGACATGACCAAGCCGACTTTTGAGCTAATTCCTTCATTAATCAAGTGATCCATCGCAGCAAAGTCTGTAGCAACAGGAGCGAGAATGTCTTGCTTAAAATCGATGACCATATGAAGAAAAACCCCGTATTGGTAGATAAGTGGCGTTAGTGTATCAATTAAAAGTGCATTAAACAGGGAAACAAGCAATTGATATTAATCATTTGTATGTTCATGAAGAGTTTTTTGTTTTTTATTTCGGCAAAACCATGTGTTTCCGACAAAACAATAAATTTTAATAACGTCAACATGAATACAGCTTGTTCTTGTTGCAAGTTGTGTCTGGAACTGTATTTTAAATTCCATTCAGAATCAATGAAAAGTACTAAAATCAAATTGAAGCTATTTTTATTATGTAAGAATGATAGCTTCTGTTGCTTAGTTAAAGATAAAGCACTTGTCGTTTGATCAAATTTCACTTAAAATCTGTCGCCTTGTATAACCCCAGTGGCGTTCGTTTTAAGATCGATATATCCCTTTATCGGCACGACGACACGGGCTGATTGGAGTACGTTATGTACGCAGTAATCCAAAGCGGTGGTAAACAGCACCGTGTAGTTGAGGGTGAAACCCTTAAAGTTGAATTATTGAAGGCTGAATCTGGCGCAACTATTACATTTGATGATGTATTAATGGTTGTAAACGGTGACAACATTCAAATCGGTGCTCCAGTTGTAGCTGGCGCTAAAGTAACTGCAGAAGTGATTGGTCATGGTCGTCACGACAAAATCCGCATCATCAAAATGCGTCGTCGTAAACACTACCGTAAACAACAAGGTCACCGTCAATGGTTCACTGAGTTGAAAATTACTGGTATTTCAGGCTAATCACGAGGAGTAAGAGACATGGCAACTAAAAAAGCCGGTGGATCGACGAAGAACGGTCGTGATTCAAACCCAAAAATGTTAGGTGTTAAAGTTTACGGTGGTCAAACTGTAACTGCTGGTAACATCATCGTTCGTCAACGTGGTACTGAATTCCACGCTGGTGCAAATGTTGGTATGGGCCGTGACCATACTTTATTTGCTACTGCTGACGGCGTAGTAAAATTCGAAGTGAAAGGTCAATTTGGCCGTCGCTACGTAAAAGTTGAAACTGTTTAAGTTTTAGCTTAAGAAAAAGCCCACATTTTGTGGGCTTTTTTTATGGAAATACATCAATATTGTCTTCATGATGATGAATGAAATTCTACAAACAACATGAATAACATAACAAAATATCTTATTTTCTCAATGATTAGCACAAAGTTTGTCGGTTAATATAAGTCTTGAATGAAGAGCTTGTTTAGCTGGATTAATTGAAAGGCTAGCAAGTTATCTTACAGCAACTAAAAAGGTGATGACATGAATATGCTTCGTAAAACCATGTGTGCTATTACACTCAGCGCCTCAGTGCTTGCTCCTGTAATGAGTACTACAGCGTTCGCTGCACCCGTAGCAGCACCGGAGCAACAGGCAATTGGGAACCTGGTAAATCAGTTATCAGGCTTACAGCGTTTGACTGCCGATTTTGAACAGACAACGAAAGCGAATACAAAAACTGTAGCACAGAAAAAAGGCTTAAGTGCTCAGCATATGAACCAGACATTTAAAGGTTCAATGAAAGTTGAACGTCCGGGGAAATTTTATTGGGAAACTGTAAGTCCCTCTAAGCAAACTATTGTAACAAGTGGAAAAACAGTCTGGATTTATGACCCTGATCTACAACAGGCTGTGCGCCAAAGCCTAGATGATCAGGTCGCTGATACACCGGCTTTATTACTTTCTGGTAATACTAACCAAATCATGAAGTCTTACCGAGTAACTCAGCCAGATAAATCTAAGTTATATTTCACTTTATTCCCTAAAAAAGAAGATGGAGCTTTCCAAAGCTTAACGATTAGTTTTGGTGCCAACAAAGCACCTACACTCATGGTATTGCAAGATTCTTTAGGTCAAACGACTTATGTTCGTTTCAAGAATGTTAAAGTAAATGCCTCAATTCCGGCTTCAACTTTCAATTTTACGCCTCCGAAAGGTACCGATATTATTGATCAATAAGCCTGATTATTTAGAAAGCCATCTTTACGATGGCTTTCTTTTTATATATCAAGCCTAGATACATTTTTTAACCCCGTCTTAAACTTACGCTTTGTATAGTGGTAGGAGTGAGTTTACGGGGATTAACATGCAACTTTACGATAAAAAAATTATTTTCATTCTTCCAATGTTAGCTGCCATGGTTGCGGTGAGCGGTTGTCAGCCAAAATCTACGGCTAAAGATGAACAACCGGCTTCTAGTGCTTCAGTAAAAGAGCAAAAGCAAGCTGAAGTCCCTGTCATTCAAGCAAAAGTTGTTCCGGTAAAGCTGCCAAAACCTAAAGTTTGTCTTGAAGACGGCTGCACTGAATATGATTTTCAGACCGTACAAACCAATCAAAAATGGATTAATGATTATTTTACGAACCGTATAAAGAAAGCAGACCCGAATGCTTTTGCAAATTTGGCTGATAAACCTGTTGAGGTACCGGAAGGGGAGCCGAGCTCAAGTCAGAGTGCAATCTATGTCCGTTATTTAGGGCAAAATTATAACCTTGCAACCTTTGCATTCCAGACATATTCATACTCTGCGGGGGCAGCACATGGTATGTCACATCAAGAGTTTGTAAATTTTGACTTGCTAAATAAAAAGCACATTACCGTTGAAGAACTTATTAAGCCAGATGTTGAAAAACAGTTAGTTGATGCGCTTTTTGATGCAAATACTAATTGGCTTCAAGAGCACAATATTAGCCGTGAAAAACTGCAATTAAGTGATAATTTCTACTATGGTGCAAATGGGATTGTTTTTGTCTATCCAATTTATGAATTAGCTTCTTATGCAGAAGGTATGTCTGAATTAACCTTGCCATATTTTGAAGCAGCTAAATATATTAAACCTGAGTATTTACCGAGTGTACCGAACTATAACTTATAAAATATAAGATCTATTCTAAGAATTGTGTGAAAGCTATTCGTTATGAAGATGATCACTATATTTTTTAGTGTTAAGGGCTTACACTATAGCCAGTTTTTTACCCATATTATGATTGATTATGATCGACCCTAAGTTACTCAGAAATAATATTGAAGTCGTTAATGCAGCTTTGGCAAAACGTGGTGTTCAGTTAGATGTTCAAGAATGGGCATCTTTAGAGACTCGCCGTAAAGACTTGCAATCAAAAACTGAAAAGTTACAGGCAGAGCGAAATGCCGGTGCTAAACAAGTGGGTCAGATTAAAAAATCCGGTGGCGATGCTTCTGAAATCATGGCACGTATGCAAGCCATTGGTGATGAAATTAAAGCTGCCGAAGTTGCTTTATCAGAGCTACAAAACGAGATTGAGCAAAAAGCGCTTAGCATTCCTAACTTGCCGGACGAATCTGTACCAGCTGGTAAAGATGAAAATGATAACGTTGAAATCTCAAAATGGGGTACACCTCGTCAGTTCGATTTTGAAATCAAAGATCATACTGATTTAGGCGAGTGGATGGGCGGATTAGAGTTTGAAACTGCCACTAAACTCACGGGCTCACGTTTTAGTGTGTTGAAGGGCCCTTTAGCTCGTCTACAACGTGCTTTAACTCAGTTCATGCTCGATACCCATACTTTAAAGAATGGTTATACCGAAGCGTATGTGCCTTATTTGGTAAATGCTGATTCATTACGTGGGACAGGTCAGTTACCAAAATTTGAAGAAGATTTATTTAAACTTCAAGGCGAAAAAGAATACTACCTCATCCCTACAGCAGAAGTTCCAGTCACTAACTTTGTCCGTGATGAAATTATTGATGCAGATCGCTTACCATTAAAATATGCGGCTCATACACCATGTTTCCGTAGTGAAGCAGGTTCTTATGGTCGTGATACACGTGGTTTAATTCGTCAGCACCAATTTGATAAAGTTGAAATGGTGCAAATCGTTAAGCCTGAAACATCTATGCAGGCACTTGAAGAGCTTACTGCACATGCTGAGGGCATTTTACAGGCGCTTGGTTTGCCTTACCGCAAAATTTTGCTCTGTGGTGGTGATATGGGCTTTGGTGCGACTAAAACTTATGATTTAGAAGTTTGGGTTCCAAGTCAAAATACTTACCGTGAAATTTCAAGCTGCTCTAATATGGGTGATTTCCAGGCACGTCGTATGAAAGCACGCTACCGTATGGATCAGAAGAAGACCGAATTGGTGCACACTCTAAATGGTTCAGGCCTTGCTGTAGGGCGTACTTTACTTGCAGTAATGGAAAATTACCAACGCGAAGACGGTTCAATTGAGATTCCAGAAGTATTACGCCCATATATGGGTGGTGCAACGTTTATTGATTAAGCTTTGCATCTAAATTGTGCACGGTTTTTGCTTAAACATAGTCAGATGATTGATGTAGAGGTTTAAGGTGGATATTTTTCCAATCTCTTTGAAGTTGCAACAGCAACGTTGTCTGATTGTGGGCGGAGGGCATATTGCTTTACGCAAGGCAACCTTATTGGCTAAGGCAGGAGCAATAATTGATGTTGTTGCTCCTGCAATTGAAGATCAGCTTCTGCAATTAATTACAACAACAGGCGGCGTGTCGTTTATTGAAGCTTTTGCTGAAAAGTTTTTAAGTACACCCTATCGTTTAGTTATTGCAGCGACCAATGATGCAGAAGTAAATAAAACAGTTTTTGAGCAGTGTGAAGCGCGCAATTTACTTGTAAATAGCGTCGATGATATTCCACATTGCCGTTTTATGGTGCCTGCGATTATTGATCGATCTCCATTAATTGTTTCAGTGGCTTCAAATGGAACATCTCCTGTTCTATCTCGTCAAATCCGTACGCAGTTAGAAACCTCTATTCCACACGGCATGGGCAAGTTAGCTGAGTTTTCAGGAAAATGGCGCAATCAGGTTAAGGAAAAAATTTCTAATCCAGATGAGCGCCGTATATTTTGGGAAAACTTGTATGCAAGCCCCTTAAAAGAACAAGTTTTTAATGACAATCTAGATGTTGCCGATAGCATGCTTGAACAAGCACTGCAGGAGTGGAAAGCACCTAAAGGCGAGGTTTATTTGGTGGGTGCAGGTCCAGGTGATCCTGAACTCATTACTTTAAAAGCTTTACGTTTAATGCAGCAAGCTGATGTGGTCATTTATGACCGTCTTGTTTCTGCACCTATTTTAGAATTGTGCCGTCGAGACGCAACAAAAATATATGTTGGTAAAGCGCGTTCTAACCATAGTGTTCCTCAAGAAGGTATTAATGCATTATTGGTTGACTACGCGAAAAAAGGTAAACGTGTTTGTCGTTTAAAAGGGGGAGACCCTTTTATTTTTGGCCGTGGTGGCGAAGAGATCCAAGAATTATTCCAAGCTGGCGTCCCATTTCAAGTTGTTCCCGGTATTACTGCTGCGTCAGGTTGTTCAGCTTATGCAGGTATTCCGCTTACCCATCGTGATTATGCCCAGAGTGTCCGCTTTCTTACAGGCCATCTAAAAGAAGGTTCTCCTGAGTTACCGTGGAATGAGCTGGTATACGAAAACCAGACATTAGTACTGTATATGGGGTTGGTGGGATTAGAGCGTATTTGTGAGCAGCTGATTGCGCATGGACAACGTCCAGATATGCCAGTTGCATTAATTTCAAAGGGTACGACACCTGAACAGAAGGTTGTGGTGGGGTCACTTGCTGATATTGCATCTAAAGTGACAGAACATCAAATTCATGCGCCGACACTCACAATTATTGGTGAGGTTGTACGTTTGCGTGAACAGTTACAGTGGAATTAGTAGGCTTATTGATATCTGCAAAAGAGATGTAATTATTGCCTGAGCTAACCAATAAGTAATTTAAGTGAGTAATTAAGTGATTCATGTTGTTCTATACGAGCCTGAGATTCCTGCTAACACAGGTAATATTATTCGTCTATGCGCGAATACAGGCGCTCAATTGCATTTAGTTAAGCCTTTAGGTTTTGAACTTGATGATAAAAAGCTTAAACGCGCAGGGCTTGATTATCATGAATGGGCAAGAATGCAAATTTGGGACAACATAGAGCTTTGTCTTGCGGACCTAAAAGCAAAAGGTGTTGAGCATGTTTTTCCTTTAACTACGAAAGGTTCTGCTACGCCTCATACAGTTGATTTAAATAGACCTGTGGCTTTATTGATGGGGCCAGAAACACGCGGCTTGCCTGAACATGTTCGTCTGATGTTCCCTCAAGAACAATGGATTCGTTTACCAATGGCAGAAAACTCAAGAAGTTTAAACTTATCTAATGCAACTGCCGTGATCGTATATGAAGCATGGCGTCAGCAAGGCTTTAAAAAATTAGGTTAATTTCTTAAGTTCTAAATAAAAATAAGGCCCTTAGTGGCCTTATTTTTATTTAAGCTTGTTCTAGTATCTTTTCGTCATAGATGATTTGGGCTGCTAAAACTTGCTCAATATTAGTTTCAGCCCACTCTTTTAACTGATATGCCATAGCAGCTACATTTTGCCCAAGTGGCGTGAGGGAATAATCGACACGAATAGGGGAAGTATCCTGAATTTTTCGTTCGATAAAACCGTCTCTCTCTAACATTTTTAACTTCTGAGACAAGACTTTAGGTGAAATCCCTTCAATATTTTTTTTAAGTAAGTTGAAGTGCTGAGTTTCATGCTCAAGAATATTTAAGATGAGTAAAACCCATTTGTCTGCAATTTTTTCAAAAAACAGTCGAGCAGGGCAATGTTGTTGAAAAATATTATATTTTAGACATTCATTCATCTAATTTACCCTCTCTTTTCTAAAAAAATAGGATAGTTACCAAATGGTAACTAATTGACACCTAGTATCTAAAATATATCATTAAATGGAATTTAATAAAACATAGGTTTTCTTCCATGTCTAATTCTAATATTGCGGTTGTATATTTCTCGGGTTATGGCCACACTAAAGTAGTGGCTGAAACTTTTGCTAATGAAATTAATGCTCAACTTATCCAGATTAATCAGGAAGGTAATATCACTGAGCAAGATTGGGAAACATTGAATAATGCAAAAGGCATTGTGTTTGGTGCGCCGACTTATATGGGTACAGCACCATGGCAATTTAAAAAATTTGCTGATGCAACTTCAAAGGTTTGGTTCATACGTGGTTGGCAAGATAAAGTTTTTGCAGGCTTTACGAATAGTGCAAGTTTAAATGGGGATAAACAAGTTACGCTTATCCAACTGCAAACTTTAGCATCACAGCATGGTGGTATTTGGGTGAGTCTGGGCTTATTGCCAGCGAATACCAAAGATGCAACACGTGAAGATGTAAATAATTTAGGCGGTTCGGTAGGGCTTTTAGTTCAATCGCCTTCGGATGCAAGTGTAGATGAAGTCCCAACAGGGGATTTGGAAACAGCTAAAGTTTATGCAAAACGTGTACAAGCCATTGTAAATAAAATATATGGTTAATGAGTCCATAAAAAAAGGCGCTTTTAAGCGCCTTTTTTATTATTCATGCTCATTATGTTGAGGAGCATTATATTTAAAGCCTTTGGTTTTATAGGCAAGATAACCTACCCCAAACACTGCCCAAGCTAAGCCAATTTGCAAAGCAAGCTTGTCAATTTCTAACCACATTAAGAACACACTAGCAAAGCCAAGCGTTGGTACAATAATGTAATTAATAATATCTTTGATAGATTTGTTTTTACCATCTCTCAGCGCGTAGCGCGAAATCACCGAGAAGTTTACAAAACTAAAAGCAGTTAAGGCCCCGAAACTAATTAAGTTAACAATATGTTCAAGGTCTAAAAAGCCAGCAGATAATGCAACTACACCAACAATAAGAATATTGTAAGTCGGAGTATGCAATCTTGGGCTAATATGACCAAACAGCTTTTTATTGATAACCCCATCACGGCCCATTACATACATTAAGCGAGATACACCAGCATGTGCTGAAATACCGGATGCCATTACTGCAACTACAGCAAAATATAAAACTAATGTTTTAAATGCAATGCTGCCAATTGCTGCAACCATAACAGGTTGTGATTCATCTAACGGTTTAAAATAGATGTTTGGGTTGCTAGGGAAATACAACTGGATAAAGTAAGTGCTTACGATAAAAATAATACCTGCAAGCAATGCTGTTGAGAAAATCGCTTTTGGAAGCGTTTTTTCAGCATCTTTAGTTTCTTCTGCAAGTGAAGATAAAGCATCAAAACCTGTAAAAGAAAAGCACAGTACTGTTGCACCACCAATCAAAGCACTAATAGAAGTCATATCATTCCAAAAAGGAGTTAATGACCATAATTCGGCTTTATCGGGATTAAGCGTACCATCAGCATATACGCCTTGGGTAAGGAGAATATATACTTGATAAACAAAGTAAAAAATAACACCAAGTTGAATAACCACAATTGTACTGTTAAAACGCGCGACAAAGCGTGCGCCAAATAAGTTAATCACAGTCATTAATGCAGTTAAGCCAATAACCCATAGCCAATTATTTACTTCTGGAAATAAAGCTCTTAAATAAATATCGGCCAAAATGATATTGACGAGTGGTGAAAGTAGATAGTCTAGCCAAGATGACCAACCCACCATAAAACCAACATTAGGGTGAATTGACTTTTGGGCGTAGGTATATGCTGATCCTGAAGAAGGATAGCGTTTGATCATGTGTCCATAACTGATCGACGTCAATAAAATTGCAACTAAGGCAAAGATATAAGAAGTAGGTACATGTCCACCACTTCGTTCTGATACTAAACCAAAAGTATCAAATAAAGTTAATGGCTGAATATAAGCTAAACCAATAATAATGATGTGCCAAAGCACAAGATTCTTTTGAAGTTTAGCTGTTGGTTTAGTCCCAGATAAGTTTGTCAACGGCGTTATCCTCATAATCGTTGATCAAGGATCAGCTTGGTGTTAAGGATCGTTTGAGACGAACGATCCCCCCTACATAAAAGATAAAGTGCGCCAATCTATCCTAAATTGATGCAAATTGTCAGTACTTTCGTGGATTTTTTAGCAAATTTTTTGCCATATTTCCAAAGAAAATGATGAATAAAAATTCATAGATATAAAAAAGGTCTGATTTGTCATAAAAATCAGACCTTTAGCTTTTTGCTTTAGATATCTAAATCTTAACTTACCAAGCTTTTTGTAAGATCTCTCGTAGATCTTTTAAGCTTGCTTCTTTAGGATTATAAATAATTGAGCCATCATTTAGTGCTTTCTCTGCCACTTCATCAAGCTGTGCTTCAGTAACTTTACCTGTTTCACGTAAGGTACGTGGTAATTTGGTTAAGCTAAATAAACGATCACGCATTGCTAAAATAGTTGCGATTGCTCTGTCTGCACGCTGAGTAGCAGGAGTCTGGGCATAAATATCGGCACCTGCAAGTGGTAATAGCAACTCGCCAATTTTCTGACCATTGACTTGTTTATTGTACTCAAGCACATAAGGTAAGAATAAGTTCATGCACAGCCCGTGGGGCAGGTGAGCAACTGCACCTAATGCATGTCCTAATGAGTGTACAAGGCCTACCATCGAGTTAGAGAATGCGATACCTGCCATTGTAGAAGCTTGTGCAAGTTCTAAACGACCTTGTGTGTCATTTGGATTTTCTAAGACATTAAATAGATTTTCGCTAATCTTTTTAATACCTGCACTTGCATAGGCATCGCTGAGTGGGTTGGCTGCCATACAGGTGTATGCTTCAACACAATGTGTTAACGCATCCATACCCGTCATTGCAGTTAAGTGAGGTGGTAAAGTTAATGTCATGCGTGGATCTAAAATCGCAGCATGTGGCATTAAGTAATATGAAGCAAATGCCAATTTAACATTCTTTTGTGTATCAGACACAACAGCAACCATGGTCACTTCAGATCCCGTACCTGATGTAGTCGGGATGACGAAAAATGGTTTTAATGGTTTTGGTAGGTTGTGTGCACCAGAATATTGAAGAAGATCATCTCCACCTTCTGATACTAAAATGTTAGTTGCTTTAGAGGTATCGATAACAGAACCACCACCCACAGCAATAATCGCATCACATTTATTTATGCGATAAGCTTCCGCGGCAAGTCGAACAACTTCAAGACTTGAGTCTGGTGGAACATCATCAAAAACATGACCAATGACTGCATCAGTTGTGCTAAAAGCAGCTTCAATAGGGTTTAACAAGCCATTTGCACGAACACCTTTATCGGTAATGATAAGAGGGCGTTTTGCACCTAAAGTCGCAAGTT
Source organism: Acinetobacter sp. FDAARGOS_559 (assembly GCF_003940475.1). NCBI lineage: Bacteria > Pseudomonadati > Pseudomonadota > Gammaproteobacteria > Moraxellales > Moraxellaceae > Acinetobacter > Acinetobacter sp. FDAARGOS_559. Next base: position 1,553,716 of record NZ_RKJG01000005.1, on the reverse strand, counting down.
CAAACGGAATATGTTCTAAAGCAGCATTACCGGCAATGACTTTTACAGGACAAAAGAATTCGTAATATGGTTTAGCCATGTTATGCGCTCCGCTTGAAGTAAGACTTAGCTACTTTTAAATAAATATTTGCAGCTTGGTTGAATTTTTCTTTTAGGGTAAGTTCAGTTGGGTATTCTTTAACAGCGAGTGAAGCCACCAATTTCGGTAAAATGAGAGACTCCATTTTATTGAGGCAGCGGACTAAACGAATTGCTGCGGATACATCACCATCAGCAATCATACGGTCATTTGCAAAGGCTTGAGCAGTACTTTCCTGAAAAGAGAAAACCAAAAAAGCATGAGTTACATGCTTAAAAGTAATGGTTAAATCAGGCTTTTTTTCCGCTCTTTTCAGCAGTTCTAATTGTTTATCTTCTGTCACTCGTGCAAAAAATGCGGGTCCATTTGGGAAGACATTCATTGAAAGTACAAAGTGAACAGGAAATTTAGACACTTCCTCTTGTATTTCACTATCTACTTGACTCGCCATGACTAAGCCTCGACCAACAACGTCCATCATGAGCTTAACGTAGGCAAGTTGCAGAGTGGGCTTTACAGCTTTTGTCGAAATCACTTGCTATCCCTTCTTAAAATTATGCAAAAGCAAATTTAGAGTAATTACTCTAATATATTTTTATTCCATCTCAAAATCATTTATTCAATTTTGACTTCTGGGTCATTAAAGTACCCAGTAGCTTTAATATACTCAATAAAGTCCTGACAAAGTTGTTCAAATGATGGATATGGAGTCACTAAATCTTGTATGCGGACCATTTCTAATCCTGCATAACCACAAGGGTTGATGGTTTGAAAACCAGTTAGAGCACAGTCCAAGTTTAGGGCTAAACCGTGATAACTACGTCCACGGCGAATTTTGAAGCCTAATGAACCAATCTTTCTGCCATCCACATAAACGCCTGGTGCATCAGGTTTTGCATATGCTTCAATGTTATATTTCTTTAAAACATCTATCATAAATTGTTCAGCAAAACTGACCAATGTGCGTACATTCCATTTCAGTCGATTAAGGTCAAACATAAAGTAAGCGACGAGTTGACCAGGACCATGCCAAGTTACTTGTCCACCACGGTCAGTTTGTACTACAGGAATGTTTGATGGAATCAGAATATGTTCTGGTTTTCCAGCCTGACCTTGAGTTAGTACTTCATGATGCTGGAGTAACCACAGCTCGTCTGCTGTATTTTCATCACGTTGATTGGTCAGGTTCTTCATCGATTCGAATTTGCTTTGATAATCTTGTAAATCGTTCCACTGACGAATAATCAAAGTGGGTTTATCAAGGCTCATTAAACATTTTCCTGTGCATGGTACTTAACAGAAGGGAAGTCTCTCAACTTTAAATTATGAGAGTATGCTTTTGATGAGTTTAAAGTATTTTGCTTAAGCGGTTCTAAATATTTGTAATTATTTCTATAAAGATTGGTATAAATAAAAATGCCATGACATTAAATTTGTCATGGCATTTTAAAATTAAAGCGCAGTTCTTATTTGCGGACAAGCAGCCAAGTCTGCATATAAAGCATGCACTTGTTCCAATTCATCAAAGCGTAATTGCGCGGTTAATGAATGGTATTTGCCTGTACGTGATTCTTGTACTTTTAACGTTGTTTGGTCAAAGTCAGGAAAATGTTTCACTAGAATATCAACGACAGCTATACGTAATTCTTCACCCGCATCGCCAATGAGCTTAATTGGATAGTCCATTGGAAATACCCAAAGGTCTTCACGGAGTTCGCGAGATGGAGTGCGGTCTAACATAAGTAACCTCATCATGTGAAACGCCTGCATCATCGCAGGCGTTTATAGCTCTTTCTATTAAATGGGGACTAGTCTCGAAATTTCAAGATTTCAAAAATTAGTCATTCTCTAGGAAAGAACGCAAGTGTTCAGAACGAGAAGGGTGACGTAATTTACGCAATGCTTTCGCTTCAATCTGACGAATACGCTCACGTGTTACATCAAACTGCTTACCTACTTCTTCTAAAGTATGATCGGTTGGCATATCAATACCAAAACGCATCTTCAATACTTTTGCTTCACGTTCAGTTAAGTTTTCTAAAACTTCACGAGTTGCTTCTTTTAAGCCTTCTGAAGTCGCAGCATCAATTGGAGAAGTGATGTTCTGGTCTTCAATAAAATCCCCAAGATGCGAATCTTCATCATCACCGATTGGAGTTTCCATTGAAATTGGCTCTTTCGCAATTTTAAGAACCTTACGAACTTTAACCTCATCCATTTCTAAGCGTTCGCCTAACTCTTCAGGAGTAGGTTCACGGCCCATTTCCTGTAATAATTGACGCGATACACGGTTAATTTTGTTAATCGTTTCAATCATGTGTACAGGAATACGAATTGTACGGGCCTGATCGGCAATAGAACGGGTAATTGCCTGACGAATCCACCAAGTCGCATAAGTCGAGAATTTATAACCACGACGATATTCAAACTTGTCTACGGCTTTCATCAAACCAATGTTCCCTTCTTGAATCAAGTCAAGGAACTGTAAACCACGATTGGTATATTTTTTCGCAATCGAAATTACCAAACGAAGGTTGGCCTCTACCATTTCTTTTTTCGCACGACGAGCTTTGGCTTCACCAATTGCCATACGTTTAGAAATATCTTTAATTTCACTAACGTTTAGGCCAAGCTCTTTTTCGATATCTGCAATTTTTTGCTGGAAGGCTAAAACATCAGGACGAACTTTTTCCAAGTGAGCCTTGATTTCAGCTGGAGCTTTAGCAATTTGTTCATCTAACCAAGCAGGATTAGATTCCTGTTTCGGGAAAGATGTACGGAACTGGTTACGGTCCATACGACCACGACGTACTGCATAACGCATAATTTCACGTTCATTGGCACGAATTTGTTCATGAGTTCCGCGAATCATTTCTGAAATGATGTCAAATAAACGTGGAGTAAATTTAAACATCATAAATACAGTTGCTAAAGACTCCAGAGCTTCATTTGCTTCAGGGCTATTACGGCCATGTTTTTCGATGACAGCTTTAGTTTGAGCCCATGCAGCTTCTAATTCAGCAAAACGAACTTTTGCAACTTCAGGGTCTGGACCTGAATCACCTTCAGAATCATCATCACCTTCAGACTCTTCTTCTTCATCGTCATCATCAAGCTTAACTTCTTTCGTTGACTTTGTAGATGATTCGTCTTCTTCCTCAAGCTCTTCAACATCTTCTAAAACTTCCGGAATATCTTCGTCAGTTTCAGGGTCTAAATAACCAGATAAGATATCGGCAAGACGGCGTTCGCCAGTTAAAAAATCATTATATTCTTTTAATACAACTTCAACAGCATTTGGCCAGTAAGCGATTGAGTTCAAGACATCACGAATGCCTTCTTCAATACGTTTAGCAATGCTGATTTCACCTTCACGGGTTAACAGTTCTACTGTACCCATTTCACGCATGTACATACGTACAGGGTCTGTCGTACGTCCAGGCTCATTTTCAACAGATGCAAGTACGGCAGCAGCTTCTTCTTCAGCAACTTCATCAGTTGCATCAGCTGATTCGCCGAACATGGTATCGTCAGATTCAGGTGCACGCTCGTGTACAGGAATACCAACGTCTTGAAGCATCTGGATGATGTCTTCAATCTGTTCGCTTTCAGTAATCGAGTCCGGCAGATGATCGTTAACCTCAGCGTAAGTTAAGTAACCTTGTTCTTTGCCTCGGCTAATCAGAGCCGCTACTTGAGAAGTAGGGGAATGCATATCGCTCATCTTTGCTTACTCTTTGTTGAATCTGTGGCAGTGAAAAACCGTGCATGATAGCACAATTTGCTTGAAATGTTTGGGCTTTGATCGGTGACCGTTAAATAAAAAATATCTTTGAATTCACGACTATTTTTTGAATATTGGGCTAAAATCATTTTTTTCAAGGTTAAATCATAGAAAAATTTGTAGAAATCTTCGCTTATCAAAAGATTGTTCTGTTTTATAAATACACAATTTTTTGGGTGAAAAAAAGTACAAATGAGCAATTAAATGAAAAAAATATAAATAAAACTTGACAAGGAAAAGTAAGACAGATAAATAGCGGCTAGACCCATTCACATTTTTTCATTATGAGGTAGTTTTAGTGTCTTCTACAGATTTTGAACTAGATGATAACTACGGCGATGATGATGATGTCGGTTTTGATGAGTCATCAGGCAAAATCAGTGCAAAAGAATCGTTGGAAAAACGTAGATTAATTGATGATCTATTGGCACAGCGCCGTTTAGAGCGTGAGTTAAAAGATTTCGATTATGATTTAGACGATGATGATCTTGATGACGAAGACTAATCAAAACTAAATAGGGCATCGTCAGCTTAAGTGCTATGCTATCGTCAATTTCTTTTTAAAGTCAGGTAACACACAATGAGTGCATTAGATTTAGACCAATTAAGTGAATATCTAGATGGAGACCACAATGAGTATGGTCTAGACTTTGCTGCAACTCATGGATTTTTGTGTGCAATTGCAGTAGGCCCTCAGTTTGACCGTTGGTTAGATGAATTGTTCGAAGGTAACCAGAAAAAGGTTCCGGCTGAAATTATTCAACAAATCAAGGTTTGGCTAGAGTCGATTCGTCAAGATTTAGCAAATGAAAATGGGATTGAATTTCCATTTGAAGTTGAAGAAGCTGACGTTGAATCAAGCTTAGGCGATTGGAGTGTAGGGTTTGTTGATGCAATGTTCTTAAATGAAGAGGCTTGGTTTGCCCCTGAGTATGAAGAACAATTGGTTGATTTGACTTTACCAATCATGGTTTTTAGCGGAATTGATGAAGAAGATCCACAGATGGAATCTTTCCGTCGCAATGGACAGTTAATGGATGAACTGGCAGAAGAAATCCCAGATAATTTGAATGAGTTATATTTGATGTACCATACTCCAAATTAATTTATTAGAAGAAATAATAAATAACGTCCTTTCTAGGGCGTTTTTTATTGTCAGAATTTATTTGTATGAATTAAAAAAAGGCATCTAGAAAACTAAATGCCTTTTTTGAAACTCTATTAAATCTTATAGACGTTTACGTTTAGCGGCAGCAATTTGTGATTGGCGCATACGGAAGCCAGCTTTTTGTTTTTCAGTGGTTTTATCAATACAGTACAAGCAAGAAACACCATGTTCATAGCTTGGTAGCGCAGACTCTTCAGGAGTTAAAGGCCAGCCACAAGCATGACATTTAATATTTGCACCTTCTTCAACACCATGAGTTACAGCAGTACGTCCATCAAATACGAAACATTCACCTTCCCAAAGGCTTTCATCAGGAGGAGTTTCTTCTAAATATTTAAGAATACCGCCTTTAAGGTGGTAAACCTCTTTAAAGCCCTCTTGAAGAAGTAAAGAAGTTGATTTTTCGCAGCGAATACCGCCCGTACAGAACATCGCGATTTTCTTATCTTTATGTTGTTCTAACTCTTTTTTTACATATTTAGGAAATTCGCGGAAAGTTTCTGTTTTTGGATCAATCGCACCTTTGAAAGTTCCGGCTTTATATTCATAATCATTACGTGTGTCGATTAGAATCACATCATCACGTGCAATAAGCTCATTCCATTCTTTAGGATCAAGATAGTGACCCACTAAATCACGAGGTTTTACTTCAACGCCTAAAGTCACGATTTCTTTTTTAAGCTTGATTTTCATTTTACGGAAAGGTTTGTCAGAACTATGGGACTCTTTATATTCCATAGCGTTAAAACCTTCGTTTAACAGAAATTGATGAATCGTATCAATTGCTTCACGGTCCCCAGCAACAGTACCATTAATTCCTTCACCTGCTACAATCAGAGTTCCGCAAAGGTTAATTGTTTTCACTAAGTCTAAAAGACGTTGTTGAAGATCAGCTGGATCTTGAACTTCTTTAAATTGATATAGTGCTGCAACAACCCAACCCGCGGTCGCTTGCTGTTCTACAGGTGCAAGCTGTTCTACAGTAGCGTTCATGGAAAACTCCAAATGTATTAAGATAGAAATTTAAGGCGCATATTTTAGCGCGAAAATTCGTAATAAGCGAGAAAACCATAAAAAGTATATGGTTTATTTAAGGAGTCTGTTTTGAGTAGTGATCATCGAATGCTCTCTCTCACCCCATGTGCAGGGCGTTGTTCAACAGTTTTTGGTGATCAGGTGTGTCGTGGTTGTCGCCGCTTTAACCATGAAGTGATTCAATGGAATACCTATACGGCAGAGCAGCGTTTAGCTGTCTGGAAGCGTTTAGATGATCAATTAGACCAGATTTTAGTACCTATGTTGCCGCAGGCGAATCTACAACATGTAGAAGGATTTATATTAGGTAAACGTGTCAGGTTAATGGAAGGGGCGAGTAAAGGGCGTAAACTCTACCATGCCTTAAAAATATGTGAAAAGAATAAGCATTTAGCTCATGAGAGTGGTTTGGGGATTTCAGAAGCACAAGTTAAAGAAGTATGGACTGAGTTTGAAAGACGTATTTTAGCTTTGGCTAAAGCAAGTTATGAGTTGGCTTGGCTAAGAGCTGATGGTATCAGTCATCACTTGTTAAATATGTTTGAAGAAGAATAACTTTTAAAAACTTATTTATAAAAAAAAGCTGCCATTAGGCAGCTTTTTTACATTAATGTTCTTTCGAATATTAACGCTTGATGTCACGTTGCACTTCACCAGTGTAAAGCTGACGAGGACGACCAATTTTGTAAGGACCGCTGTGCATTTCTAACCAGTGACTGATCCAGCCAACTGTACGTGCAAGAGCGAAGATAACGGTAAACATTTCTGTTGGGATACCAATCGCTTTAAGGATGATACCAGAGTAGAAGTCTACGTTAGGGTAAAGTTTACGTTCAACAAAGTACGGGTCGTTCAATGCAATACGTTCAAGTTCCATAGCAAGCGCTAATTGAGGATCATTGATACCTAATGCTTCAAGAACTTCGTCACAAGTTTGCTTCATCACTTTAGCACGTGGATCGAAGTTTTTGTAAACGCGGTGACCGAAGCCCATAAGTTTAACTTCTTTGCGTTTAACTTTTTCCATGAACTCAGCAACATTTTCAACGCTACCGATTTCATCAAGCATTTTAAGAACTGCTTCGTTCGCACCACCGTGTGCAGGACCCCAAAGAGCAGAGATACCAGCAGAGATACACGCATATGGATTCGCACCAGTAGAACCAGCAAGACGAACTGTAGAAGTAGACGCGTTTTGTTCATGGTCAGCGTGAAGCGTAAAGATACGATCCATTGCACGAGCAAGAACAGGGTTTACTTTGTAGTCACGGTCTGCAGGAGTTGCAAACATCATGTGTAAGAAGTTTTCCGCGTAATTTAAGTCATTACGTGGATAGATGAATGGCTGACCTACAGTATATTTGTAGCTCCAAGCAGCAAGCGTTGGAATTTTAGCAATCAAACGAATCGCAGTAATTTCGCGGTGGTTGATGTCTTCAATGTCAAGGTTGTTGTGATAGAAAGCAGATAATGCGCCTACTACACCAACCATGATTGCCATAGGGTGAGCATCACGACGGAAACCATTGAAGAAACGGCTAACTTGATCATGAACCATAGTATGAGCACGAACTTTCGCATCGAACTCAACTTTTTGTTCAGCAGTTGGTAACTCGCCATTTAATAATAAATAACAAGTTTCAAGGTAGTCTGCTTGAGTCGCTAACTGGTCAATCGGGTAACCGCGGTGTAATAAAATACCTTTGTCACCATCGATAAATGTGATTTTAGACTCGCATGAAGCTGTCGCCATAAAACCAGGATCAAAAGTAAAGTGACCTGAGGCCAATACATCTTTAACGTCGATTACATCGGGACCTAATGTGCCACTGTAAATTGGTAATTCAATTTCTTTGCCATCAAGATGTAATACGGCTTTTTTGCCAGTTGCTTCAGACATTCAATAGATCTCCTGTCCTGGTGAATGATTATCTGACTCGAAATCCTAATTTTCTCATGTGCGAATCAGACGGTGTCAAAATTTGCTATAAGATTAGTGAGTACTGAAATTTTGTCAATTATACTTATGGATAAAAAATGACGTTCCCACAGAGAGTTAGTCATCAAGACCCGAGCAAAAAAGTCAGTAAAATCACTGCATCGGGATGGTATCATAAGTCAATTCAAGAAGAACGTGCAGAAAAAAAATGAAGCGTGAGTACAATTGTAAGCAAATTTTTAAATAAAAATTAAGAATAGGATAACGTTATAAAATGCCAATCCGATTAAAAAAATCATAAAACTCAGGCTGTAATTTTAAATTATGATTCAAAAATCGCCACATTATCACTATTTGATAATTCCAAAAGTTGTCTTTTTTTTAAGTTTAATTGTTTAAAAAATAGCTCATTGAACAGTCTAGAAAAAATTAAAACTCATTTTTTGTAAAAATAGTGATCATTGTTAACAGTCAAGTAGCACTTTATTTCTTTTGATATAAATACGGATAAACCCTCTTTATAGATAAAACTGAATAAAATTAGCAGGTAAGAAGCAGTTTTATTTATATTTTTGTCTTGAGTTGATGATTTATTAACTTTATCTTTAGTCTAAAATGCACTTATTTTAAATAAAACTGTAGAAAAGCAATTTTTTATAAAAGATGAGATTAAACAAGCACATGTTTTGTTTGATCTTAACTTCGGGATAGGAAAGGATGCTGTTTGGCTATGTGAATGATTCTTATTTGATGAGTTTTTGCGGAAAAGCCAAAGTCGATTGTTTGTATTTTGATATTTCGCGTTTTATAATTCAGTGTCGTTTATAGGTTAGGCATGAGCTGTGCTTGCCTAACAATGCCAGCTTTCCTTGGAATTAATTCAACAAACTCCGGTCGGAGTTTCTACCTACAGGATGCCCGCTGTGAAAAGCAACAGACCTGTCAATTTGTCCATGGGTCAGGTGTTAGCGGTAAATTTACGCTCACCCGTGGCTATTGCATCAATTTTACACCGTTTATCAGGTGTCATCGTTTTCTTATTAGTACCAGTTCTCTTATGGATTCTAGATAAATCATTATCTTCACCAGAAGGATTTGACTACGTTAAAAATGTCGTTTTTGGAAATATCCTCGTACGTTTTGTTGTGTGGGTATTTGTAGCCGGCTTGATTTTCCACTTTATTGCTGGGGTTAAGCATTTGCTTGCAGATCTAGGTTTTGCTGAAGAACTGCAAAGCGGTCGTATTGCAGCGACAATTTCATTGATCTTATCTGTGGTAGCCATTATCGCAGCCTTTGTATGGATTATGTTCTAATGAAAAGTGCTACAGGTTTAACAGGTTCAGGTTCTCGTGATTGGTTTATCCAGCGTGTAAGTGCTGTGGTATTGGCAGCTTATACTGTTGTTCTTTTTGGTTGGATCCTCTGCAAAGGCGGATTTGACTATCAACAATGGGCTGGCTTCATGATGACATTACCAATGAAGATTTTCTCTTTATTGGCAATTTTGTCGCTTATCGCACACGCATGGATTGGTATGTGGCAGGTTTTTACTGACTATGTCACTACTCGTCAAATGGGTCCTTCAGCGAAAGGTTTACGCCTTGTACTGACTACGGCTGTCATTATTGCAGTGTTTGTGTACGCAATCTGGGGTATCCAGATTTTCTGGGCGAATTGATAGGAAGATATCATGGGCGCGATAAACCCTAAAGAAGATTATTCAAATATTCAAAACCTCACTTTCGATGCTGTTATCGTTGGTGGTGGTGGTTCTGGTATGCGTGCATCTTACCAACTTGCTCAAGCAGGTTTGAAAGTTGCAGTACTTACTAAAGTTTTCCCAACACGTTCACATACAGTTGCTGCTCAGGGCGGTATTGGTGCGTCGTTAGGTAACATGCAAGAAGATAACTGGCATTTCCACTTTTACGATACAGTAAAAGGTTCTGACTGGTTAGGTGACCAAGACGCAATCGAATTTATGTGTCGTGAGGCGCCAAAAGTTGTTTATGAACTTGAACACTTAGGTATGCCGTTTGACCGTAACGCTGATGGTACAATTTACCAACGTCCGTTCGGTGGTCACTCTGCAAACTATGGTGATAAACCAGTTCCACGTGCTTGTGCAGCTGCTGACCGTACTGGTCACGCTTTATTGCACACGCTTTATCAAAGCAACGTGAAAATGGGTACTCAATTCTTCGTTGAGTGGATCGCTCTTGATTTGATCCGTAACGAAGCGGGTGATGTACTTGGTGTAACTGCAATTGACCAAGAAACTGGTAACATTGCAGTATTCCAAGCAAAAGCAACATTATTTGCAACTGGTGGTGCTGGTCGTGTTTACCGTGCATCAACAAATGCTTATATCAACACTGGTGACGGTCTTGGTATGGCTGCTCGTGCTGGTATTCCATTACAAGATATGGAATTCTGGCAATTCCACCCTACAGGTGTTGCGGGCGCAGGCGTATTGTTGACTGAAGGTTGTCGTGGTGAAGGTGCGATCCTTCGTAACAAAGACGGCGAACCATTCATGGAACGTTATGCACCAACTTTAAAAGACTTGGCTCCGCGTGACTTCGTATCACGTTCTATGGACCAAGAAATTAAAGAAGGTCGTGGTTGTGGTCCAAAAGGTGATTATATCTTGCTTGATATGACTCACTTGGGTGCTGACACAATTATGAAGCGTTTACCATCTGTATTTGAGATTGGTAAAAAATTCGCAAACGTTGACATCACTAAAGAACCAATTCCAGTAGTACCAACAATCCATTATCAAATGGGTGGTATTCCTACGAATATGCATGGTCAAGTGTGCTTACCAGAGCCTGGTACAGACAACTACACTAAACCTGTAAAAGGTTTCTATGCAATCGGTGAGTGTTCATGCGTATCAGTACATGGTGCGAACCGTTTAGGTACGAACTCACTTCTTGACTTGGTTGTATTTGGTAAGGCTGCTGGTGAGCACATTATTGATTACGTAACTAAGCATCATGGTGATGAATATGCACCGCTTCCAACAAATGTATTAGAGCAAACTTTAGCTCGTGTACGTAAATTGGATGAATCAACTTCTGGCGAAAATGCTCAAGAAGTTGCTGATGCAATTCGTGATATCGTTCAAGATCACGCAGGTGTATTCCGTACTCAAGCATTGCTTGATAAGGGTGTTAAAGAGATTCTTGCTCTTGAACCACGCGTGCGTAACATCCACTTGAAAGATAAATCTAAAGTATTTAACACTGCACGTGTTGAAGCGCTTGAAGTTGAAAACTTATATGAAGTTGCAAAAGCTACATTAATTTCAGCTGCTGCGCGTAAAGAATGTCGTGGTGCGCATACGGTAGTTGATTATGAATTACCAGCTGATCACCCAACTTATTCATACGGTCGCCGTGATGATGAGTGGATGAAACATACTTTATGGTATTCATCAGATAACCGTTTGGAATATAAGCCAGTGCGCTTCAAGCCGTTAACTGTTGATCCAATTCCACCAGCACCACGTACATTCTAATCGGGAGTATAAAGATGAGTAGAGGTACTCGTACATTCGAAATCTACCGCTATGATCCTGATAAGGATAAAGCGCCGTACATGCAAACTTTCAAGCTTGAGTTGACTGATAAGCACCGTATGTTGCTTGATGCATTGCTTGCTTTGAAGGTTCAAGACGAAACGTTAACATTCCGTCGTTCTTGCCGTGAAGGTATTTGTGGTTCTGATGGTGTGAATATCAATGGTAAAAATGGTTTGGCTTGCTTGCAAAACCTTAACGATTTACCAGAGAAAATCGTAATTCGTCCATTACCTGGTTTGCCGGTTGTTAAAGATTTGGTTGTTGATATGAACCAATTCTATGATCAGTATGACAAAATTCAGCCATTCTTGATCAATAACCAACCTGCTCCACCTAAAGAGCGTTTGCAATCTCCTGAAGAGCGTGAACACTTAAATGGTTTGTATGAGTGTATTCTTTGTGCATGTTGTTCAACTTCATGCCCATCATTCTGGTGGAACCCTGATAAATTCTTGGGTCCTTCAGCGTTGTTGAATGCATATCGTTTTATTATCGACTCTCGTGATACTGCAACTGCAGAACGTTTGGCTCGTCTTGACGATCCGTTCAGTTTGTTCCGTTGTAAAGGTATTATGAACTGTGTGTCAGTATGTCCTAAAGGTTTGAATCCAACAAAAGCAATCGGTCATATCCGTAATATGTTGTTAGATCAAGCGGGTTAATTCTGCGCAAATAGAGAACGCACATCCTTGATGTGCGTTTTTTTTTAATTTTATAATACGTGTCTTATACTTTAGTCGGTAAAAGAGGGGTTTTTATATAAAGCACCATATATTAATAGATAAAATTGGATATGTATTTCGCCAATTTATAGATGGTATGTGTCAAAAAAATCAATCGTTCGTTAAGAACATGATACGATTTGCCACAAAGTTATAGGTGAAAAAAGCGTATACTAGTGAAATTAAATTAAGTGGCACGATCTTAGATCTGTGCTTAATTTTTATGGTTAAAGTCATTTTAGAAAAGTTAATTTTAAAGTTAATTTTTCTAAAAAGATTTGCAAAAAATTGCTCGGTTTTTTATCGAGTATAAGGTGAGTGATGATGCCATTGAGGGCGTTGTGATTCATTAATTACCTATGGAGTTTTCTCTCTAGGTAGTATGACGCCCCATGGTCTTGAAGACCTGTTGGGTAAGTAGTGTCATTTTTACCAATTTGACATTATGCATCATGGGTATGCTTAAAAGGCAGCCTGTAATATTTTTTGCAATAGGAAATGGGTCCACAAATGCAAGAAGTTGCTGACGCATTGCGTCTTGACACTGAACTTTCCGCTGATAGTGCAGCGTATATTGAAGAACTTTACGAGCAGTACCTGACTTCCCCAACCTCCGTCGCTGAGGACTGGCGCCAATATTTCGATAAATATCCAAAGGGTGACCAACCACACAGCGCTGTGCGTGAGCAATTCCTATTACTAGGACGTAATGCTAATCGTGTTCAACCTGTTGTACAAAGTACTGTAAGTACTGAACATGAGCGTCGTCAAATTGGCGTTTTACAACTCATTGCTGCTTATCGCAATCGCGGACATCAAAAAGCTAAGTTAGATCCGTTAGGTCTTGCTAAGCGTGAAGATATTCCTGATTTAGATCTTTCAGCACACGGTTTAACCAAATCAGATTTAGACACAGTATTCAACACAGGCAATCTTGAGATCGGTAAAAGCGAAGCAACGCTTGCTGAGATGATTGAAGCAATGGAAGCAATCTATTGTGGTTCGATCGGTGTTGAATATATGCATATCGTGGACACAAAAGAGAAACGTTGGATTCAACAGCGTCTTGAAAGTGCCCGTGGTAAATTCAATTTCTCAAATGAACAAAAGAAAGGCTTCTTAGAGCGTTTAACCGCTGCTGAAGGCTTAGAAAAATATCTCGGTAATAAATACGTCGGCGCTAAACGTTTTGGTGTTGAAGGCGGCGAATCTTTTATTCCTATGGTAAATGAGATTATCCAGCGTGCTGGTGCCGTAGGTTGTAAAGAAGTTGTTATCGGTATGCCACACCGTGGTCGTTTGAACCTTCTTGTTAATATTATGGGTAAAAACCCTGCGGACTTATTTGGTGAGTTCGAAGGTAAAGCACTTCATAAGAAAGGTTCTGGTGACGTTAAATACCACCAAGGTTTCTCAAGTAATGTAATGACTCCAGGTGGTGAAGTTCACTTGGCATTGGCATTTAACCCATCTCACTTGGAAATCGTTGGTCCTGTAGTCGAAGGTTCTGTACGTGCGCGTCAAGTACGTCGTAGAGACATCGGCGGTGATGACGTATTACCAGTTATTGTTCATGGTGATGCTGCATTTGCAGGTCAGGGCGTGAACATGGAAACCTTCCAGATGTCACAAACTCGTGGCTATACGGTTGGTGGTACAGTTCATATTATTGTGAACAACCAAGTTGGTTTCACAACTTCTGATCCACGTGATGCGCGTTCGACAGAATACTGTACAGACGTTGCTAAAATGATTCAGGCTCCTATCTTCCATGTAAATGGTGATGATCCTGAAGCTGTTATCTTTGCTACTCAATTAGCACATGATTTCCGTCACGAATTCCGTAAAGATGTAGTCATCGATTTGTTCTGTTACCGTCGCCGTGGCCATAACGAAGCAGATGAGCCATCTGGTACACAACCATTGATGTATCAAGTGATTGCTAAGAAAGCAACTACTCGTACACTTTATGCTGATCAATTGGTACAAGAGAAAGTGCTTGACCGTGCTGAAGCTGACCAAATGGTTGAAGATTATCGTGCTGATTTAGAAGCGGGTAATCATGTAGCGAATGCTTTGATTCTTGAGCCGAACACTAAAATGTTTGTAGATTGGACTCCATATTTGGGCCATGAATATACAGACGATTGGGATACTTCATTTGACATAAACCGCCTTAAAGAGTTAGGCGAGGGCATGAGCAAGCTTCCTGAAGGGTTTGTAATGCAGCGTCAGGTTCAAAAAGTAATTGAAGACCGCGTGAAAATGCAAACTGGTGAAACTCCATTGAACTGGGGTGCAGCAGAAACTTTAGCTTATGCAACTTTATTAGATGAAGACTATCTAGTTCGTATTACTGGTGAAGACGTGGGTCGTGGTACCTTCTCACACCGCCATGCGAAATTGCATAACCAAGTTGATGGTTCAACTTACATTCCTCTTTGCCATGTGAAAGAGAACCAACCGCGTTTTGCGATTTATGACTCTCTTTTATCAGAAGAAGCAGTTCTTGCATTCGAATATGGTTACGCAACTACAATTCCTAAGAGCTTGATTATTTGGGAAGCACAATTTGGTGACTTCGTAAACTGTGCTCAGGTTGTGATTGACCAGTTTATTGCTTCTGGTGAGACTAAATGGGAACGTGTTTGTGGTTTAACAATGTTGTTACCGCATGGTTTCGAAGGTCAAGGTCCAGAGCACTCTTCAGCTCGTTTAGAACGTTTCTTACAGTTATGTGCTGAAGACAACATGCAAGTGATTACTCCAACGACACCTGCACAGATTTTCCATGCATTACGTCGTCAGGCTGTACGCCCAATTCGTAAGCCATTAATCGTAATGTCACCGAAATCTTTACTTCGTCATAAACTTGCGACTTCTACTTTAGAAGAGCTAGCACATGGTTCGTTCCAAACTGTAATTGACGAAATTGATCAAATTAACAAGTCAGATGTAACTCGTCTTGTACTTTGTGGCGGTAAAGTTTATTACGACTTACTCGAAAAACGTCGTGAACAAAACTTAACTAATGTTGCAATTGTACGTATTGAACAGTTGTATCCATACCCAGAGCAACGTCTTGCGGAAATCTTGGCTGCTTATCCAAATGTGAAAGAACTCGTTTGGGCGCAAGAAGAGCCGAAGAACCAAGGTGCTTGGTTGTTTATCGCACCGCGTTTATATGACGATATCTTAAAATCTGGCAAACAAATCCGTATCAGTTTTGCAGGTCGTGAAGCTTCTGCTGCACCAGCTTGTGGCTCACCGTACTTGCATGCAAAACAACAAGCTCAGCTAATTAATGATGCATTGGCAATCGAAGCTGAACAATCAGGAGATTCTCAATAATGGCAACCGAAATTAAAGCACCGGTATTCCCAGAGTCTGTTGCAGATGGAACCATCGCAACTTGGCATAAAAAGGTGGGTGAACCTGTATCACGTGATGAAGTAATCTGTGATATTGAAACCGACAAAGTTGTTTTAGAAGTTGTTGCTCCTGCAGATGGTAGCTTGGTTGCAATCATTAAAGGTGAAGGCGATACAGTTCTTTCTGACGAAGTTATTGCTCAATTCGAAGCTGGTGCTGGCGCAGCGGCTGCTGCTCCTGCGGCAGTAGAACAAGCAGTTGCTCAGACTCAAGCTGGTGCTGCTCCTGTTGTTGAGCGTAATGAAACTGTATCTGATCAAGCTCCTGCGGTACGTAAAGCGTTAACTGAATCTGGTATTGCTGCTTCTGACGTACAAGGTACTGGTCGTGGCGGTCGTATTACTAAAGAAGATGTTGCAAACCATCAAGCTAAACCAGCTGCTAACGTTACTCCATTAAGCGTTGCTGTTGGCGAGCGTATCGAAAAACGCGTTCCAATGACTCGTTTACGTAAACGTGTAGCTGAGCGTCTTCTTGCAGCTACTCAAGAAACAGCAATGTTAACTACATTTAACGAAGTTAACATGAAGCCAATCATGGAATTACGTAAGCAATATAAAGATGCTTTCGAAAAACGTCATGGTGCTCGTTTAGGCTTCATGTCATTCTTCGTTAAAGCAGCAACTGAAGCGCTAAAACGCTACCCAGCTGTAAATGCTTCAATTGATGGCGATGATATCGTTTATCACGGTTACTATGACATCGGTGTTGCAGTATCTTCTGATCGTGGTCTTGTTGTACCAGTATTACGTGATACTGACCGTATGAGCTATGCAGAAGTTGAAGCAGGTATTGCTGCTTACGCTGCTAAAGCACGTGATGGTAAATTATCTATCGAAGAAATGACTGGCGGTACTTTCACGATCACTAACGGTGGTACTTTCGGTTCATTACTTTCAACTCCAATTTTGAACCAGCCGCAAACTGGTATCTTGGGTATGCATAAAATCCAAGAACGTCCTATGGCGGTAAATGGTCAAGTTGAAATCTTGCCAATGATGTACTTAGCGCTTTCTTATGACCACCGTATGATCGATGGTAAAGAAGCTGTAGGTTTCTTAGTAGCAATCAAAGAATTGTTAGAAGAACCAGCTAAACTCATTCTTGATCTTTAATTTCTTCGAATAAATACCTACCAGGGTAGAGTAATCCTCTATCCTGGTTTATGGAGATAAAAATGTCTCAACAATTTGATCTTGTTGTCATTGGCGGTGGTCCTGGTGGTTATGAAGCTGCGATTCGCGCTGCTCAACTAGGCTTCAAAGTCGCTTGTATTGAAAAACGTATTCACAACGGTAAGCCTTCTTTAGGTGGTACTTGCTTAAACGTAGGTTGTATCCCTTCTAAAGCTTTGCTTGATTCTTCTCATCGTTATGAAGATACAGTGCATCATTTAGCTGATCACGGTATTACAACTGGTGAAGTGAATT
Source organism: Acinetobacter sp. FDAARGOS_559 (assembly GCF_003940475.1). NCBI lineage: Bacteria > Pseudomonadati > Pseudomonadota > Gammaproteobacteria > Moraxellales > Moraxellaceae > Acinetobacter > Acinetobacter sp. FDAARGOS_559. The sequence continues at coordinate 1,536,535 of NZ_RKJG01000005.1, read as the reverse complement.
TCGATCTTGCAAAACTTCTTGCTCGTAAAGACAAAATTGTTGACCAATTAACTGGCGGTATTGATCAATTGCTTAAAGGCAACGGTATCGAGTGGTTAAAAGGTACAGGTAAATTACTTGCTGGTAAAAAAGTTGAGTTTGTTCCACATGAAGGTGAAACTCAAATTTTAGAACCTAAATACGTAATTCTTGCGTCTGGTTCTGTGCCTGTAAATATTCCTGTAGCTCCTGTAGATCAAGATATTATTGTTGATTCAACTGGCGCATTAAACTTCCCTGAAGTACCTAAGCGTTTAGGTGTAATTGGTGCAGGTGTAATCGGTTTAGAACTTGGTTCAGTATGGCGTCGTCTTGGTGCAGAAGTTGTTGTATTTGAAGCAATGGATGCATTCTTGCCAATGGCTGATAAAGCACTTTCTAAGGAATATCAAAAAATCTTGACTAAACAAGGTTTAGATATCCGCATTGGTGCAAAAGTATCTGGTACTGAAGTAAACGGTCGTGAAGTGACTGTTAAATACACTCAAGCTGGTGAAGACAAAGAACAAACGTTTGATAAGTTAATCGTTTGTGTTGGCCGTAAAGCTTATGCTGAAGGTTTATTGGCTGAAGATTCAGGTATTAAATTAACTGAACGTGGTTTAGTTGAAGTAAATGATCACTGTGCAACTTCTGTAGAAGGTGTATATGCGATTGGTGACTTAGTACGCGGTCCAATGCTTGCTCATAAAGCAATGGAAGAGGGCGTAATGGCTGTTGAACGTATTCATGGTCATGCAGCTCAAGTAAACTATGACACAATCATTTCTGTTATCTATACACACCCTGAAGCGGCGTGGGTTGGTTTAACTGAAGAGCAAGCTAAAGAAAAAGGTCATGAAGTAAAAACTGGTCAATTCGGTTTTGCTGTAAATGGTCGTGCTTTAGCTGCTGGTGAAGGTGCAGGTTTTGTTAAGTTTGTTGCTGATGCAAAAACTGACCGTTTATTAGGTATGCATGTGATTGGGCCTGCGGCATCTGATATCGTTCACCAAGGTATGATTGCACTTGAATTTGTATCTTCTGTTGAAGATCTTCAGTTGATGACTTTTGGTCACCCAACATTCTCTGAAGTTGTTCATGAAGCTGCACTTGCTGTAGATGGTCGTGCAATTCACGCGATTCAACGTAAGCGTAAATAAAATAAAGAGCGGTCCTCCGCTCTTTTTCACATTCGATGGTGTGATTAAAAAATCATCAAGTTGATAGACGTAGACAGCAATTTGCTTATACAACATGAGAATGTTGCGCAAATTGAAGACAACAAACAAAGTTAAGTAGGTAACTAAATGAACTTACATGAGTATCAAGCTAAAGCGTTATTGAAAGAATATGGTATGCCGGTACAAGAAGGTATCTTGGCAACCAATGCAGACGAAGCAGTTGCTGCATTTGAACAGCTTGGTGGTAAATTCGCTGTAATGAAGGCGCAAGTTCATGCTGGTGGTCGTGGTAAGGCTGGTGGCGTTAAAGTTGCAAAATCTAAAGAAGATGTTATCGAATTTGCAAACAATATCATTGGTACTCGTCTTGTAACGTATCAAACAGATGCAAATGGTCAACCAGTAAACAGCATCATTGTTGCTGAAGACGTATATCCAGTTGAGCGTGAGCTTTACTTGGGTGCGGTTGTAGACCGTTCTAGCCGTCGTATTACTTTCATGGCTTCTACAGAAGGTGGTGTAGAAATCGAGAAAGTTGCGGAAGAAACTCCAGAAAAAATTATCAAAGTTGAAGTTGATCCATTAGTTGGTTTACAACCATTCCAAGCACGTGAAGTTGCGTTTGCTTTAGGTTTGAAAGACAAACAAATCGGTCAATTCGTGAAAATCATGACAGCTGCTTATCAAGCATTTGTTGAAAATGATTTCGCTTTATTTGAAATTAACCCACTTTCAGTTCGTGAAAATGGCGAAATTTTATGTGTAGATGCGAAAGTAGGTATCGACTCTAACGCGCTTTACCGTTTACCTAAAGTTGCTGCTTTACGTGATAAATCTCAAGAGAATGAGCGTGAGTTAAAAGCATCTGAATTTGATCTTAACTATGTTGCTTTAGAAGGTAACATTGGTTGTATGGTTAACGGTGCTGGTCTTGCAATGGCAACTATGGACATCATTAAACTTTATGGTGGTCAGCCTGCAAACTTCCTTGATGTTGGTGGCGGTGCAACTAAAGAGCGTGTAATCGAAGCGTTCAAAATCATTCTTGCTGATACGTCTGTACAAGGTGTTTTAATCAACATCTTCGGTGGTATCGTACGTTGTGACATGATTGCTGAAGCAATTATTGCAGCGGTTCAAGAAGTAAATGTAACTGTTCCAGTTGTTGTTCGTTTAGAAGGTAACAACGCTGAGTTAGGTGCGAAATTACTTGATGAATCTGGTTTGAAATTAATTTCTGCGAACGGTTTGTCTGATGCCGCAGAAAAAGTTGTAGCTGCAGTTAAAGCGTAAGGGGAGTATCAATCATGAGCGTATTAATTAATAAAGACACTAAAGTATTGGTACAAGGTTTTACTGGTAAAAACGGTACTTTCCACTCTGCACAAGCTTTAGACTACGGTACAAAAGTTGTTGGTGGTGTTACTCCAGGTAAAGGTGGTACAACTCACCTTGACTTACCAGTATTCAACACAATGAAAGAAGCTGTACGTGAAACAAATGCAGATGCATCTGTAATCTATGTACCAGCTCCATTCGTTTTAGACTCAATCGTTGAAGCGGTTGATTCAGGTGTTGGCCTAATCGTTGTGATCACTGAAGGTGTTCCAACAATCGACATGCTTAAAGCAAAACGTTATTTAGAAACTAACGGTAACGGTACTCGTTTAGTTGGTCCTAACTGCCCAGGCGTGATCACTCCAGGTGAATGTAAGATCGGTATTATGCCTGGTCACATCCACCAACCAGGTCGTATTGGTATCATCTCACGTTCAGGTACATTGACTTATGAAGCTGTTGCTCAAACAACTAAGCTTGGTTTAGGTCAGTCTACTTGTATCGGTATCGGTGGTGACCCAATCCCAGGTATGAACCAAATCGAAGCTCTTCAATTGTTCCAAGACGATCCAGATACTGATGCAATCATCATGATCGGTGAGATCGGTGGTACAGCGGAAGAAGAAGCTGCTGAATTCATCAAATCTAACGTGACTAAACCTGTAGTAGGTTACATCGCTGGTGTAACTGCGCCTAAAGGTAAGCGTATGGGTCACGCTGGTGCGATCATTTCTGGTGGTCAAGGTACTGCTGAAGAGAAATTCGCTGCATTTGAAAAAGCAGGTATGGCTTACACTCGTAGCCCAGCTGAGCTTGGTTCAACTATGTTGCAAGTATTAAAAGAGAAAGGTTTAGCTTAATTGCTTCCTTGAATCTTTAAAAAATACCGCATCTGAAAAATGATGCGGTATTTTTTTGTATTATTGAAAGCTAAATAAAATGATGTAAGAAATAATCTGGCTAAAAAAGACAAAAAAATACGCAATGATTGGGGTGATCACTGCGTAGAACAACGAATCTGTTAAAAACAGTTTCGGCTTAAGGAGAAATGTCGTGAGGTTCATATCAACCTACTCAAGTTATATTAGTGATGCATTCTTATTTGTTCATTAAGGTTCACGTTAATTAGTGTTACTTCACGTTAAAAGGGTAAAAGCGTGTGAATCATAATAAATATATAGAAATTCTAAAGAGTTAAATTATTGAATCTAAATATAATTATAAAAAAAGCCCCGTAGGGCTTTTTTGATTTATATCTCTAATATAAAAAATTAGAACTTAAATAAGCCTAAGCCATCTTTAACTTCGTCCAAAGTCTGCTGGGTAATGATTCGACATTTATCAGTACCTTGGCGTAAAACATCCATAATGTAGTCAGGATCTTTAGCAAGTTCTTCTCGACGTTCACGTATAGGTGTAATTAATTCTTTTAGTACACCTTCAAGTCGTTTTTTAACTGTACCATCACCAAGACCACCACGGCGGTAGTGTGCTTTTAGCTCTTCAACTTCTTCTTTATTTGGATCAAATGCATCTAAATAAGTAAATACAATGTTTCCTTCAACTTGGCCCGGATCTTCGATGCGAAGATGATTTGGATCGGTATACATCGCATTTACAGCTTTTTTGATGTCTTTGTCAGAAGCATTTAAAACAATGGTATTGCCTAATGACTTAGACATTTTCGCTTTACCATCAAAACCAGGTAAACGAGCCATATTAGAAAGCAATGCTTTACATTCAGGTAAAAGGTCTTGACCAATTTGACGGTTTACACGACGCACGATTTCGTTAGTTTGCTCAATCATTGGAATTTGATCTTCGCCTACTGGTACTACAGTCGCTTTAAAAGCCGTAATATCAGCTGCCTGTGCTACAGGGTAGCAAAGAAAACCGGCAGGAATATCACGTTCAAAACCACGCATTTGAATTTCAGATTTGATGGTTGGGTTACGCTCCAAACGAGCTACAGTTACAAAGTTAAGATATAACATTGTAAGCTCATTCAGTGCAGGCAAGCATGACTGTACACAAATTGTGGTTTTAGTTGGATCAATGCCTACCGCTAAATAGTCTAGAGCAACTTCTAAAATGTTACGGCGTACTTTATCTGGGTTATCGGCATTGTCTGTTAACGCTTGTGCATCTGCTAATAAGAGATGTTGATGATGGCTATCCTGTAGACCTACACGAGAACGCAAAGAACCGACAAAATGCCCGAGGTGAAGTTGTCCGGTTGGGCGGTCGCCTGTCAAAATAATTGGACGCTGATCAACATTACTCATTATTTATTCCACTATGGTATTGGCTTAATCAGGGATAATAAGCCCTGCAATATAAAAGATTGGCATTATTGTACGGGAAATAAAATTTTTTCGTCAGCAATTGGGTAAACTTTTCTTAAAATAATATTGTGAATTTATTCAGTAAAATTACAAAAATTGAAAAAAATCATCTTACAATAGTTTAATAAATACAAACTTGGATAAGAAATGGCAAGTGGCTTACTTTTACTACTAGATGATATTGCAACAATTTTAGATGACGTCGCCTTAATGAGCAAAATGGCAGCAAAAAAAACTGCTGGTGTTTTAGGTGATGATTTGGCTTTAAATGCACAACAGGTTACAGGTGTCCGTGCTGATCGCGAATTACCGATTGTGTGGAAAGTTGCTAAAGGCTCCTTTGTTAATAAGCTCATTTTAGTTCCTCTAGCTTTATTAATTAGCGTGATTGCTCCTTGGTTGATTAATCCTTTATTAATGCTTGGCGGGCTATTCTTATGTTACGAGGGTGTTGAAAAAGTTCTTCATACCATTACACATAAAAAAGCCTCAACCTCAGAAGAAGCACAAAAAGAGTTTGATAGTGAAGAGTTAGACTTGGCGACTTTTGAAAAAGATAAAGTGAAAGGAGCTATTCGTACAGACTTTATTTTGTCAGCTGAAATTGTGGTTATTTCTTTAGGTACTGTGGCAACTGCAACTTTAATGACTAAAGTTAGTGTCCTCAGCATTATTGCAGTTGTAATGACGATCGGCGTTTATGGTTTGGTCGGCATGATTGTTAAGATTGATGACTTGGGTCTATATTTAACAAAACAGGCTGCTTCTTTTAAACAAACTATTGGTCGCGGGCTGCTTGCATTTGCGCCACTTTTAATGAAGTTATTGTCTATCGTCGGCACTATTGCGATGTTCTTGGTAGGTGGAGGGATTATTAATCATACGATTCCTTTACTCCATCATGTCACTGAAAATACAGTTGACCATGTGGAAACTATACCTGCTGTAGGCAACATCATTGGTGCTTTAACCCCAACGCTTATTAACTTTGCAATAGGAATTGTTGCTGGTGCAATAGTATTGCTTGTTGTTAGCTTGATACAAAAAATGTGGCCAAAAGCTTCTACTTAATCAGGCCATCTACAAAGAAGAGGGAAATTATGCGTTGGAGAGATCGTCGAGTCAGTACCAATGTTGAAGACCGTCGAGGCGGAGGCGGTGTTAGGGCAGGTGGTATTAGTATTATTGGTTTGGTTGTGGCATTTGTTGCATGGAAATTTTTTGGCGTTGACCCCCAACAAGCATATCAGGCAACGCAGCAGGTTACTGCTTCGCAACAATCAAATGCAACTGCACCCGAAAGTTTAACAGCCGAGCAAAAGGAAGCTTCTGATTTTGTTGGAACAGTATTAGCCGATACAGAGGATACGTGGACACCTATTTTTAAACAGTTAGGTAAAACTTATACGCCACCAAAATTAGTCTTGTTTAGTGGGATGATTCAGTCAGGCTGTGGTACAGCTCAGTCTGCAATGGGTCCCTTTTATTGCCCTGCAGATCAGAAGGTTTATATAGATACAGAATTCTTCAAAGATATGCGTGAGCAGATGGGAATATCTGGCGAACAAAATCAGACAGAATTATCGAGACAAGATCAGGCAGGGGACTTTGCCCAAGCTTATGTGGTTGCCCATGAAGTAGGACATCATGTCCAAACTTTGCTTGGTATCTCATCTCAAGTACAACAGGCTCGTGCGCAAGTCAGTCAAAGAGAAGGTAATCAGTTATCTGTACGTCAAGAATTACAAGCTGACTGTTTAGCGGGTATCTGGGCCAATCATAATCAACAACGTACTCAGTTTTTAGAGCAGGGGGACGTTGAGGAAGCAATGGATGCCGCGCAAAAAATTGGAGATGACTACTTACAAAAACGAGCAACAGGACAAGTCGTTCCGGATAGCTTTACTCATGGTAGTAGTGAACAGCGAATGCACTGGTTCCAAGTTGGTTTAAAAACTGGTGATATTAGCCAATGCGATACTTTTAATAATTCTATCTAAATCTATAAATAAGATGAGTTTACAAGGTGTTTAAGTAGGCTCATCTTTTTAATCATCCCTCCAACATAATTAATGTTAAGAAATTTAACTAATTGATAGAATGATTAACGTAATTCGTTAAACTTGTATTCCAACTTTTTAATTGCTTGGGCACACATGAGGTGTCTATTTTCTCGTTCTGTTCTGTTCAGTTCAGCTGTCTAGATTTTTTATTTGGTCATTGACCCAGAAGAAGGGTGTTCATGGGTAATTTTTTCTTATTACAAGCATTTACGGTTGTATTTGCCTTATCAATTGCGACCACCATATTTAATAAGCGTATTTTGGGCTTTCCTCAGGCTATCGGCGTACCTCTTGTTTCTGCGATTTTTGTCTTCATTTTGCAATGGGGAGCCAGTCTTTTAAATGGTAATCAATTCATTACTATCAATATTCATAATATTGAGGAAGCAGTACGTCACATCGATTTCTATGATTTTTTAATTAATGGTGTTATTTGCTTTATTCTGACGTCTTCAGCACTTAAATTTAAAATTTCAGATCTAAGAAGTTATTGGAAACAGATTAGTATTTTGGCCACTATTGCCTTGGTAATCTGCGCTGTATTGTTTGGTAGCTTACTTTACGGTTTCCAATTGTTAGTTGGACATCATGTACCAATTTTGGTTCTTCTATTATTAGGTGCAGCATTAGGTGCAACAGACCCGATCGGTATTAAAGGTGTTTTAAGTTCAATTCGTGCTCCTCATCATCTCATTGTTAAATTAGAAGGAGAATCTTTATTTAACGATGCGATGTGTATTGCCTTATTTATGACATTACTGAATGTTTTACAGGGTGAACATTTTTCATTGGTTGCGACATTAGAAGCTTTGCTTTATGAAATTGTGGTTGCTGTTGGTATTGGGTGGGCATTTGGGATAGGTACTTTACGCTTATTGCGTGGTAAACACGAAATGGAATCCCTGATTTTAACAACTGCATTACTTGCAAGTGGAGCATATTTGGTGGCTCTATTCGCCCATGCATCCGCACCGATTGCCTGCGTAATTGGTGGTTTAATCGTCGGCAATAAATGGAAAGAAATTCGCGAAGAGCGTGAGATCAGAGAGGTTAACCATTTTTGGCATACAGTAGAAGGGATTATCAATTCATTCTTATTTACCTTAATTGGCCTTGAGTTATTTATTCTTGACTTAAACTTTAGCCTGATTTTAGGTGGAATAGTTGCTTTCTTTATTCTCCATATTTCTCGTTTTGCCGCCAACTTTATGTCTTTTGCTTTCTTCCCAACAATGCGTAAGACCAAAAGTTACAATGGTAGTTTAACTATTTTATCTTGGGGTGGTGTTCGAGGAGGGATTTCACTCGCTTTAATTTTGGCGGTCGCGAATATTCCGGCGCTGAGTCCTTATAGTAGTATTCTGATTGGATATACCTTTATTAGCGTATTGTTATCTGGTGTAGTATGTGGACTTGGCCTTCCTGCGGTAATGAATGCGTTTTATTACAATCCTAATGAAGAAACGGAAGGGCTTAAAGGCTTTTATCAAAAGCTATGCCATAAAATGAATCGCCGTGGCTTTCAATATATAGTTGGAGAAGATGCATTAGGAAGAGAAACAATTACTATCTTTAACCCAGATGTTATTGTTGATCAAAAAACAGAAGACGGGATCGCAACCATGCATGATCCAAATAAGTTACAAGAAGTAAAACGTTTTGAAAGTCCCGATAATTTCTAAAGGTAAATAAAAAATAATTTTTATTTGAATATAAAAATGAGGCTTTAGTGTAATAGTAAAATATTATCTAAGGCCATTTTTTTTATATATATCATTATTAATATATTTTATTTTGTTGAGATATTAAAACTTGTTATATGAAAATTTAAATTAAAATAATTTTTAATGAATGTTCAATATTGAAAAATTAATTTTCTTTTACATATAAAAAAGTTAATAAGCTTTTTGAATAGATTATAAGTAGAAAAATCAGATTTTTATTTATATAAAATTTGTATTAGTTAATTTTTTTTCTTTAAGGGCTTTAGTATTTATTTTTTTTATTTTAAAGTGATTAACGTAAAAATGATCACATTACTTAATGTTTTTTAAGTTGTAGATCAAAAAACATGAAAACATTAAGTAAAAAGAATTATACATAAAATCATTTAAATCAATAATATAAAGGAATGTAGATATGCCTGAGATACAAATTATTGCTAAGGATAATCATAAGACCTTGGTAACCACAGAGGGAACTTCTGCAAAACTTTCAGAAGCGTCAGTTGTATTGGTGAAAGTGGCTGCCAGTGATGTATTGGTAGTGAATAGGGAGGGTACCAATGCAGTCATACGTCTGAAAAATGGCGAGACCATTGTTATTGAAGGTTTCTTTAGCGGAACAGCCGAGCCTAAAGATAACAGTCTGGTTTTCCAAGATGAAAATGGACAGTTGATTTGGGCAAAATTCAAAGATGCTGAAAATGATGCAGATGCTGATAGTGACGCAGATGCAGATGCTGACAGTGATGTGGAACCACAAGCACTTTTAGGTGAGGATTTACCAGCAGCTCTACCAGCAGAAGCTCCACAAGAGTTGGTATCTGATGTTATTTACCAGCCTATTTCTTCAATTGAACCTTTACTTTATGATGATGCAGGCGTGAACCCATGGTTATGGGCTGCTATTCCACTAGTTGCGGGCGGTATTATCGCCGCAGCATCAAATCATGATAGTAATGATGATTCTTCAACACCAACAGATACTACACCACCAGCTACTCCTTCTGTACCGAGTGGTTATCTGGACAATGTTGGACCTGATCAAGGAATCAAGGGGTCAGGAAGCAGCACAGATGATACGACACCAGGTGTTGTGATTTCTGCACCGGGTGCAGGTGAGACTCCGACTTTGTATGTTGATGGTGAGAAGGTAGCTGCAAGCTATGATCCTGTAACCGGTACACTAACGCCTACCACTCCGCTGGCAGATGGTTCACATCAACTGACTTATACGCTGACTGATGCAGCAGGTAATGAAAGTGCACAGAGCCCAGCAATAACAGTTACTGTAGATACATTAGCACCGGCTACTCCTTCTGTACCGAGTGGTTATCTGGACAATGTTGGACCTGATCAAGGAATCAAGGGGTCAGGAAGCAGCACAGATGATACGACACCAGGTGTTGTGATTTCTGCACCGGGTGCAGGTGAGACTCCGACCTTGTATGTTGATGGTGAGAAGGTAGCTGCAAGCTATGATCCTGTAACCGGTACACTAACGCCTACCACTCCGCTGGCAGATGGTTCACATCAACTGACTTATACGTTGACTGATGCAGCAGGTAATGAAAGTGCACAGAGCCCAGCAATAACAGTTACTGTAGATACATTAGCACCGGCTACTCCTTCTGTACCGAGTGGTTATCTGGACAATGTTGGACCTGATCAAGGAATCAAGGGGTCAGGAAGCAGCACAGATGATACGACACCAGGTGTTGTGATTTCTGCACCGGGTGCAGGTGAGACTCCGACCTTGTATGTTGATGGTGAGAAGGTAGCTGCAAGCTATGATCCTGTAACCGGTACACTAACGCCTACCACTCCGCTGGCAGATGGTTCACATCAACTGACTTATACGTTGACTGATGCAGCAGGTAATGAAAGTGCACAGAGCCCAGCAATAACAGTTACTGTAGATACATTAGCACCGGCTACTCCTTCTGTACCGAGTGGTTATCTGGACAATGTTGGACCTGATCAAGGAATCAAGGGGTCAGGCAGTAGTACAGATGACACGACCCCGGGTGTTGTGATTTCTGCACCGGGTGCAGGTGAGACTCCGACCTTGTATGTTGATGGTGAGAAGGTAGCTGCAAGTTATGATCCTGTAACAGGTACACTAACGCCTACCACTCCGCTGGCAGATGGTTCACATCAACTGACTTATACGCTGACTGATGCAGCAGGTAATGAAAGTGCACAGAGCCCAGCAATAACAGTTACTGTAGATACATTAGCACCGGCTACTCCTTCTGTACCGAGTGGTTATCTGGACAATGTTGGACCTGATCAAGGAATCAAGGGGTCAGGAAGCAGCACAGATGATACGACACCAGGTGTTGTGATTTCTGCACCGGGTGCAGGTGAGACTCCGACCTTGTATGTTGATGGTGAGAAGGTAGCTGCAAGCTATGATCCTGTAACCGGTACACTAACGCCTACCACTCCGCTGGCAGATGGTTCACATCAACTGACTTATACGTTGACTGATGCAGCAGGTAATGAAAGTGCACAGAGCCCAGCAATAACAGTTACTGTAGATACATTAGCACCGGCTACTCCTTCTGTACCGAGTGGTTATCTGGACAATGTTGGACCTGATCAAGGAATCAAGGGGTCAGGAAGCAGCACAGATGATACGACACCAGGTGTTGTGATTTCTGCACCGGGTGCAGGTGAGACTCCGACCTTGTATGTTGATGGTGAGAAGGTAGCTGCAAGCTATGATCCTGTAACCGGTACACTAACGCCTACCACTCCGCTGGCAGATGGTTCACATCAACTGACTTATACGTTGACTGATGCAGCAGGTAATGAAAGTGCACAGAGCCCAGCAATAACAGTTACTGTAGATACATTAGCACCGGCTACTCCTTCTGTACCGAGTGGTTATCTGGACAATGTTGGACCTGATCAAGGAATCAAGGGGTCAGGAAGCAGCACAGATGATACGACACCAGGTGTTGTGATTTCTGCACCGGGTGCAGGTGAGACTCCGACTTTGTATGTTGATGGTGAGAAGGTAGCTGCAAGCTATGATCCTGTAACCGGTACACTAACGCCTACCACTCCGCTGGCAGATGGTTCACATCAACTGACTTATACGCTGACTGATGCAGCAGGTAATGAAAGTGCACAGAGCCCAGCAATAACAGTTACTGTAGATACATTAGCACCGGCTACTCCTTCTGTACCGAGTGGTTATCTGGACAATGTTGGACCTGATCAAGGAATCAAGGGGTCAGGAAGCAGCACAGATGATACGACACCAGGTGTTGTGATTTCTGCACCGGGTGCAGGTGAGACTCCGACCTTGTATGTTGATGGTGAGAAGGTAGCTGCAAGCTATGATCCTGTAACCGGTACACTAACGCCTACCACTCCGCTGGCAGATGGTTCACATCAACTGACTTATACGTTGACTGATGCAGCAGGTAATGAAAGTGCACAGAGCCCAGCAATAACAGTTACTGTAGATACATTAGCACCGGCTACTCCTTCTGTACCGAGTGGTTATCTGGACAATGTTGGACCTGATCAAGGAATCAAGGGGTCAGGAAGCAGCACAGATGATACGACACCAGGTGTTGTGATTTCTGCACCGGGTGCAGGTGAGACTCCGACCTTGTATGTTGATGGTGAGAAGGTAGCTGCAAGCTATGATCCTGTAACCGGTACACTAACGCCTACCACTCCGCTGGCAGATGGTTCACATCAACTGACTTATACGTTGACTGATGCAGCAGGTAATGAAAGTGCACAGAGCCCAGCAATAACAGTTACTGTAGATACATTAGCACCGGCTACTCCTTCTGTACCGAGTGGTTATCTGGACAATGTTGGACCTGATCAAGGAATCAAGGGGTCAGGCAGTAGTACAGATGACACGACCCCGGGTGTTGTGATTTCTGCACCGGGTGCAGGTGAGACTCCGACCTTGTATGTTGATGGTGAGAAGGTAGCTGCAAGTTATGATCCTGTAACAGGTACACTAACGCCTACCACTCCGCTGGCAGATGGTTCACATCAACTGACTTATACGCTGACTGATGCAGCAGGTAATGAAAGTGCACAGAGCCCAGCAATAACAGTTACTGTAGATACATTAGCACCGGCTACTCCTTCTGTACCGAGTGGTTATCTGGACAATGTTGGACCTGATCAAGGAATCAAGGGGTCAGGAAGCAGCACAGATGATACGACACCAGGTGTTGTGATTTCTGCACCGGGTGCAGGTGAGACTCCGACCTTGTATGTTGATGGTGAGAAGGTAGCTGCAAGCTATGATCCTGTAACCGGTACACTAACGCCTACCACTCCGCTGGCAGATGGTTCACATCAACTGACTTATACGTTGACTGATGCAGCAGGTAATGAAAGTGCACAGAGCCCAGCAATAACAGTTACTGTAGATACATTAGCACCGGCTACTCCTTCTGTACCGAGTGGTTATCTGGACAATGTTGGACCTGATCAAGGAATCAAGGGGTCAGGAAGCAGCACAGATGATACGACACCAGGTGTTGTGATTTCTGCACCGGGTGCAGGTGAGACTCCGACCTTGTATGTTGATGGTGAGAAGGTAGCTGCAAGCTATGATCCTGTAACCGGTACACTAACGCCTACCACTCCGCTGGCAGATGGTTCACATCAACTGACTTATACGTTGACTGATGCAGCAGGTAATGAAAGTGCACAGAGCCCAGCAATAACAGTTACTGTAGATACATTAGCACCGGCTACTCCTTCTGTACCGAGTGGTTATCTGGACAATGTTGGACCTGATCAAGGAATCAAGGGGTCAGGAAGCAGCACAGATGATACGACACCAGGTGTTGTGATTTCTGCACCGGGTGCAGGTGAGACTCCGACCTTGTATGTTGATGGTGAGAAGGTAGCTGCAAGCTATGATCCTGTAACCGGTACACTAACGCCTACCACTCCGCTGGCAGATGGTTCACATCAACTGACTTATACGTTGACTGATGCAGCAGGTAATGAAAGTGCACAGAGCCCAGCAATAACAGTTACTGTAGATACATTAGCACCGGCTACTCCTTCTGTACCGAGTGGTTATCTGGACAATGTTGGACCTGATCAAGGAATCAAGGGGTCAGGAAGCAGCACAGATGATACGACACCAGGTGTTGTGATTTCTGCACCGGGTGCAGGTGAGACTCCGACTTTGTATGTTGATGGTGAGAAGGTAGCTGCAAGCTATGATCCTGTAACCGGTACACTAACGCCTACCACTCCGCTGGCAGATGGTTCACATCAACTGACTTATACGCTGACTGATGCAGCAGGTAATGAAAGTGCACAGAGCCCAGCAATAACAGTTACTGTAGATACAACTGCGCCAGTTTTGACAATTAGTACATCTGATTTGGTTCTCGCATCGGGCGAAGCTGCAACTATTACATTTGAATTTAGTGAACCCGTTAGTGAATTTTCAGTTTCAGATGTAGTTGTTAGCGGTGGTGTACTAAGTAATTTTATTCAAGTTGATGCAAATACATGGACAGCAATTTTTACTCAAAGTGGATCAGTAGCACCAAGTATTAGTGTAGCTGATGGGGCCTATACTGATATTGTTGGCAATACCGGTAAAGGTGACGTTCTGGATGGAGCAGATGGTTTTATTTTTAATCCCTTAGCAGTTGACTTGATTGGTGAAATCACTATTCCAGCAGATATAAATAACGATAATATTCTCAATGCTAATGAGTTAGGAGCAGATAAGACATTTACTGCTCAGATTACTTTAGGTAGTGATGCGGCTGTAGGAAATATTATTAGTGTAAATGGTATAAACTATACAGTAGTACAGGCAGATTTGGATGCTGGGTTCATAACAGCAGAAATTATTGTAACTGTGGATGGAGATTTATCTGTTCGTGCAGAAGCACGTGATTCTGCTGGTAATACAGACATTGCCGATACAACTATAAAAGTGATTACAGTTGACACGACAGCACCTATTACGCCTTCTGCACCAACAGGCTATCTGGACAATGTTGGACCTGATCAAGGAATCAAGGGATCAGGCAGTAGTACAGATGACACGACCCCGGGTGTTGTGATTTCTGCACCGGGTGCAGGTGAGACTCCGACCTTGTATGTTGATGGTGAGAAGGTAGCTGCAAGTTATGATCCTGTAACAGGTACACTAACGCCTACCACTCCGCTGGCAGATGGTTCACATCAACTGACTTATACGTTGACTGATGCAGCAGGTAATGAAAGTGTACAGAGTCCTGCACTGTTACTGACAGTGGATACGACAGCGCCGAGCTTGGTGATTACGGCCCTGGACCCTGCACTCACTGCGACTGAATCGACAACAATCAGCTTTACGTTTAGCGAGGCGGTCAGTGGCTTTGATATTGATGACATCACGCCAGTAGGCGGTACGCTGAGCAATCTGGTCCAAAGTACAACCAACCCGAATGTCTGGACAGCTACGTTTACAGCTGACGGCAGTGGTGCGGCTCCAAGCATCAGTGTTGCAGACGGTGCCTATACAGACCTTGCAGGTAACTTGGGTACAGGCGATGTACTCGATGGTACGGACGGCTTTGTGGTTGATACGCTAGCTCCGGCACCGGTGATTACGATTGATCCTGTAACGAATGCAATCACGATTGACTTTGGTGAAGCAGTCAATGCGGTTGATGGCAGTCCGCTTACGGCAGATGCGCTTGAGGGATTGCTGGACATTGCTAACGGTAAATTGACAGACCTTGTAGACAACGGCGATGGCAGCTTCAGCGGTACGCTGGTACCGGCTGCGGACTTTGAAGGCGATGTGGTTGTGAACGTACCGGCAGGTATTGTTACGGACGTGGCAGGTAATGCCAACCTGACTGCAACAGAGAGCCTTACGGTCGATACATTGGCGCCGGGCTTGGTGATTACGGCCCTGGACCCTGCACTCACTGCGACTGAATCGACAACAATCAGCTTTACGTTTAGCGAGGCGGTCAGTGGCTTTGATATTGATGACATCACGCCAGTAGGCGGTACGCTGAGCAATCTGGTCCAAAGTACAACCAACCCGAATGTCTGGACAGCTACGTTTACAGCTGACGGCAGTGGTGCGGCTCCAAGCATCAGTGTTGCAGACGGTGCCTATACAGACCTTGCAGGTAACTTGGGTACAGGCGATGTACTCGATGGTACGGACGGCTTTGTGGTTGATACGCTAGCTCCGGCACCGGTGATTACGATTGATCCTGTAACGAATGCAATCACGATTGACTTTGGTGAAGCAGTCAATGCGGTTGATGGCAGTCCGCTTACGGCAGATGCGCTTGAGGGATTGCTGGACATTGCTAACGGTAAATTGACAGACCTTGTAGACAACGGCGATGGCAGCTTCAGCGGTACGCTGGTACCGGCTGCGGACTTTGAAGGCGATGTGGTTGTGAACGTACCGGCAGGTATTGTTACGGACGTGGCAGGTAATGCCAACCTGACTGCAACAGAGAGCCTTACGGTCGATACATTGGCGCCGGGCTTGGTGATTACGGCCCTGGACCCTGCACTCACTGCGACTGAATCGACAACAATCAGCTTTACGTTTAGCGAGGCGGTCAGTGGCTTTGATATTGATGACATCACGCCAGTAGGCGGTACGCTGAGCAATCTGGTCCAAAGTACAACCAACCCGAATGTCTGGACAGCTACGTTTACAGCTGACGGCAGTGGTGCGGCTCCAAGCATCAGTGTTGCAGACGGTGCCTATACAGACCTTGCAGGTAACTTGGGTACAGGCGATGTACTCGATGGTACGGACGGCTTTGTGGTTGATACGCTAGCTCCGGCACCGGTGATTACGATTGATCCTGTAACGAATGCAATCACGATTGACTTTGGTGAAGCAGTCAATGCGGTTGATGGCAGTCCGCTTACGGCAGATGCGCTTGAGGGATTGCTGGACATTGCTAACGGTACATTGACCGGCCTTGTAGACAACGGCGATGGCAGCTTCAGCGGTACGCTGGTACCGGCTGCGGACTTTGAAGGCGATGTGGTTGTGAACGTACCGGCAGGTATTGTTACGGACGTGGCAGGTAATGCCAACCTGACTGCAACAGAGAGCCTTACGGTCGATACATTGGCGCCGGGCTTGGTGATTACGGCCCTGGACCCTGCACTCACTGCGACTGAATCGACAACAATCAGCTTTACGTTTAGCGAGGCGGTCAGTGGCTTTGATATTGATGACATCACGCCAGTAGGCGGTACGCTGAGCAATCTGGTCCAAAGTACAACCAACCCGAATGTCTGGACAGCTACGTTTACAGCTGACGGCAGTGGTGCGGCTCCAAGCATCAGTGTTGCAGACGGTGCCTATACAGACCTTGCAGGTAACTTGGGTACAGGCGATGTACTCGATGGTACGGACGGCTTTGTGGTTGATACGCTAGCTCCGGCACCGGTGATTACGATTGATCCTGTAACGAATGCAATCACGATTGACTTTGGTGAAGCAGTCAATGCGGTTGATGGCAGCCCGCTTACGGCAGATGCGCTTGAGGGATTGCTGGACATTGCTAACGGCACATTGACCGGCCTTGTAGACAACGGCGATGGCAGCTTCAGCGGTACGCTGGTACCGGCTGCGGACTTTGAAGGCGATGTGGTTGTGAACGTACCGGCAGGTATTGTTACGGACGTGGCAGGTAATGCCAACCTGACTGCAACAGAGAGCCTTACGGTCGATACATTGGCGCCGACACTTGTAATCAGCGCAACTGATACGAATCTATCCTTGGGTGAATCGACAACAATCAGCTTTACGTTTAGCGAGGCGGTCAGTGGCTTTGATATTGATGACATCACGCCCGTAGGCGGTACGCTGAGCAATCTGGTCCAAAGTACAACCAACCCGAATGTCTGGACAGCTACGTTTACTCAAGACGGTACTCTAACTGCACCAAGCATCAGTGTTGCAGATGATGCCTACACGGACCTTGCAGGTAACTTGGGTAAAGGCGATGTATTCGATGGTACGGACGGCTTTGTGGTTAATACCATTGATGCTATTAATGATAATGTAACGTTTGATCCAGGTACGTTTGTAAGTACTATTTGGGACGCACCAATAATAGCTCAAGATATTAATGTTCTTGATACCTCTATTATTGGTGATACTTCAATGAATGTTGAGTTTTCTGTCCCTAGAAATAGCGCAGATATTGGTACAGGTCATGAAGGTGATGTTGTTATTCAAGTAAGCCAAGACAATTTGATAGCAGTTGCTTCCGGGTTTAGTGTATTAGTCGAATATTTTGATGGGGCTAATTGGGTACAATACACCACGGCTACAACTACAAATGGAGGTTTAATTGCTGATGCGCTTGGTTTAGGGGTTTTAGGTATTGTAGATGATGGCAAAACAATAGCTGTGCATCTAACAGGTGTACCAGAAGGTCAATATCGTGTTGTAGTGCAGAACGATAGTAGTGCTATTGGTGATTTATTAGATGATTTAACATTAGCACAACTAGGTGACCAAGGTATTTTATTAGGAGCTGACAATCAGGATGCTGTATTAGATGCGGTAGAAACTGCCTTAAATGGTCAAGTATTAAATTTAGGAACTCTAGTAAGAAATGTTTTAGAACCACTGTTAAATATTGCTAATGCTGCTGGTGAAACATTAGCTGTGACTGATATTGTCGCAGCAATTGTGAAAATACCATTAGTTGGTAGTCTTTTAGGTGGTGTTGATACTGTTTTAGATTATATTGCAGACGCATTGGTTGATAATTTACTTAGTGTACTTGAGTTTACCAATGTAACCATCAATGGTTCAGAAACTTATTACACTACACCACAAGTATCAGGTAATGTTTTTGATGACAATGGATCTGGAGCAGATGATCGTGGTAATAGTGATGCAGCACTTGTGACCAAAGTAGATGGAGTTGATGTCCCTACTGATGGTACAGATGCCGTGATTAAAGGTTTGTATGGTACCTTGTATATTAATAAAGATGGTGTTTATCGTTATGTGCTGAATGGTAGTGTAGATTCTAATGGTCAGGTAGATGATTTTACTTACACTTTATCAGACGGTACTCACTCAGATACAGCCGTTTTAACTATAAGTGTGGCAGATGTTATTGCACCAAAAGCACCAATTGTTTCTTCATTGGATGAAACCACCGTTACTGGTGTTGCTGGAGCTGCGGAAGCTAATAGTGTTATTAATGTCTATGGTGGTACAGACAGTGATGGCGATGGTATTCCGGATACATTACTTGGTACAACTACAGCTAATCCTGATGGTAGTTATACAGTCACGTTGAACCCTGCAATCGCTTTAGGGGACACAGTGGTTGTTACTTCAAAAGATGCGGCTGGCAATATTTCTACACCAACAATTGCAAGTCTGCATAATATTGTCGCGCTTGATGATCCTAACCAAACTAACTATGAGTTATCTACTACAGCAGATCGTCCAAATATTAGTGGTGGTATTTTTACTTTAGCTAATGCTGGTGTTCTTGGAGATTTAATTGATTTAGATCTGAGTGCTACATCCGCTCCTGGTGTGACTGTCGGTACAAATGAACAAATCACTTTAACATTAACGGCAAGTGGGTCTACTGGTTTAGATATAAGTGCAGTTGGGAATTTAATTGATGCTATTTTAGGTGGAAATATTGGTGGTAGTCTTGATTTGATTATTGCTAAACAAACATCAACAGGTAGCTATGAAGTTTATAATACTATTGCTAATGCATATACGTTAAACAATAATGTTTTAACTTTTACCGCGTCTGGTTCGCAATCCATATCTTTGGATGATGCTGGTGTCTATAAATTTATTCTTGCTCCAAATTCCTCAACCTCGAGTGCTTTAAGTAACTTATTATCTCTGAACTTATTAGGTAATTTAATATTATCGTCTAACGATGTAGTAGCAACGTAAGCATCCGGCTAACACAGCCTTACCAAGCGGTCCTATAAGCCTTAATTTAGTTCCCACCTAAAAACAAGTGGGGACTTAATCCATGAACATGGATATATATTCAGCAACACCTCCTGTTGCTAAAAAACGCAGAACATACAGCAAAGAATTCAAACTCAGTATTGTCAATGCCTGTAAAAATCCTAATACCTCGATCGCTTCGGTCGCACTGCAACATAGTATTAATGCCAACCTTGTCAGTCGTTGGATCAGGATCTTCAGCCATCATGAGGGTGCCGTGCAGGATCCTACTCATGTGAATCCAGCATTTATTGCTTTGCCTTACACTGCTGCAATCAGCCAACCTATTGATGAGAGGATCACGTTGTGTATCACCGTGCCTCATACGAATAATGATATTCAGCTAAAATGGCAGACATCAGAAATACCTGCCTTGGCAGAATTACTCAAGGCACTGGCAACATGATCCGTATCAATGAAATTTGGCTCTCTACCCAGCCCATGGATATGCGAGCAGGAATGGATACTGTCATGGCTCAGGTGGTGAGAGCCTTTGGCTACATCAAACCGCATTGCGCCTACCTGTTCTGTAATAAACGTGGTCATCGTATGAAAGTGTTGGTACATGATGGACTGGGCATCTGGCTGTGTGCCCGGCGTTTGGAACAGGGTAAATTTCACTGGGCTCAAGTTCACCAAGGTGAAACCGTGGCCCTCAGCCCGGAACAGTTACAGGCATTAATCCAAGGTTTGCCCTGGCAGAGAATTGGATTGCAGCAAGTGGTGAATATGCTCTAAACCAAGCTCGACCATTCTGCCATCCTCCAAACGTTCTATTTCATTCTCTTCATGACCTCAGGCATACTGCGGTCATGAATACGCTGCCTGACTTAAGCCAACTGACCCATGAACAACTGCTGGAATTCACCAGACAGTTGGCGATGCAGCATCAGTCTCTAGCACAATCAAACCAACAATTGGATGCCAAAGTTCAACATCTTTCTATTCTCAATCAAAAATACGAGCATGAACTGGCGCTGTTTAAAAAGCACAAATTCGCCCAAAAGAATGAACACTTAACGGCAAAACAAATCCACCTATGGGATGAAGCGGTTGAAGAAGATATTGCTGCTGTTGATCTGGAATTAGAACGATTAAATGCAGATAAAACCGATGCAGCGACACAGAAAGCCAAAACCAATAAACCTAAACGTCGACCACTGCCAGATCATCTACACACCATCCGTATTGAGCATGAACCTGCATCAACCCAATGCACTTGTGGATGCCAACTCCGTCGTATCGGCGAAGATGTCAGTGAGAAACTGCATTTCAGACCGGCACAGTTCTATAAGGAACAGCATGTGCGTGGTAAATGGGTCTGTGATCAGTGTGACACTCTGACTCAGCAAGCGATGCCCGCCTATGTGATTGATAAAGGCATTGCTTCACCTGAATTGCTCAGCCATGTGCTGGTATCGAAGTATGCCGATCATTTGCCGCTGTACCGTCAACGTCTGATCTATCAGCGGGCGGGAATCGAACTTTCTAGATCAACTTTATCTGACTGGATAGGTCGCTGCGGTGTAGAACTGGAACCTCTGGCCAATGCCTTAAAAGAGGTGGTGCTGCAACAGCGGGTGCTGCATGCAGATGAAACACCGGTCACCATCATGCGGATGGGTGAGAATGAGAAAAAACCGAAGAAAGGTTATGTCTGGGCCTATGCCACCACACAGTACAATCCAGTTCAGGCGGTGATCTATGACTTTCAGGATAGTCGTTCAGGCCAGCATGCTGCAGAGTTCTTGAAAGGCTGGCAGGGCAATCTAGTCTGTGATGATTACAGTGGTTATAAAGCACGCTTTAAATCAGGCCAGGTCATAGAGGTCGGCTGCATGGCCCATGCACGTCGTAAATTCCATGAACTGCATGTGACCGGGAAAAGTCAGGTCGCTGAACAGGCATTGGTGCTGATTCAGAAACTGTATGCGATAGAAGCAGAACTCAGGAAAAAGACCGATGGTACAGCGGAAGACCGCCGCGAATACCGACAACAGCATAGTCAACCAGTGATGCAACAACTATATGAATGGCTCAACCAACATCATCTGACAGTGCCATCGAGTTCTCCCACCGCCAAGGCCATCAATTACACTCTGAAGCGTTGGCCAGCCTTAAGCCGCTATCTGGATGATGGCAATCTACCGATATGCAACAATTGGGTAGAGAATCAGATGCGTCCCTGGGCGTTGGGGCGCAAGAACTGGCTGTTTGCAGGTTCGCTGCGCAGTGGTCAGCGAGCGGCAAACATCATGACTTTAATCCAGTCAGCAAAGCTGAATGGGCTGGATCCGTATGCCTATTTAAGTGATGTGCTGAAAAGGTTACCGACACATAAAGTGACCCAGATTGAAGAGTTACTGCCGCACTGCTGGAAACCTAAATCGAATTAAAAAATAGGTATGGGATTCAGCGGACGCTTACGTAGCAACCATTAACAATACAGATCTTATTACTGGTAATGTTTTATCTAATGATACTGCTGCACCGATAGGTTTAGATTTGTCAATTGTTTCCATTAAAGAAACTACAGCAGGTGTAGATGAAACTGTAGTGTCTGGTACTCCTAAAGTCATTGAAGGGATGTATGGTACTTTAACTATAGATTCAACTGGTGCATATAGTTATCAAATGACGGCTAATGCAACTGCCTTAGGTAAGGTTGAAGCATTTACTTATACCGTACAAGATAATGATGGTCATTCAAAACAGGCAACTATTTATATTCGTTTGGACTCTAATTTAGTTACATTAGATTGGACGGGTAAAACAGGACTAGAAGAAGCTAATAAGTTAGTAACGCAACTGACCGCTGATAATAAGGCTTCCGCAGGTACAGTTACTACTTTATTCGATCAGGTATTAAATGGTTCTGGTGATTCTTCAAATAGTATTCAGGTAACTGGAAGTAACGGTGTATTACCTACTTCACCTCCTGAGACAGGTAGTACGGCAATACCAGATGATTCTGGGCGTTTTACCCTAGGTGCAGGGCAAACAGCATATATTTCTTTCACATCAATATTACCATCAAATGTGACTCAAGACTTTGGCTTCTTAGGAGGAGGAAACCAAACCAGTGCTTATAATGTGGTTATTGAATTAGAGAGAGATGGAGGAACACTAGCATTCGATACTCAATTGGCCACTTGGACATCAACCACCAGTGGTACGAAGTATTATTATAAAGTGACTAATACAGGAAATTCGTCGGCTAACTATGATCTAAATATTGGTTATGGTGATGGTTCAATAGCGTATAACTGGACGAATACTACTGGTAAGACATTTGGTATTAATAATATTCAATTAGATATTAAAGATACAACATATACAGCATCTTCTGTATCAGGTGACCTAATTTCTAATGATATATTATATTCAAGTGTCTTTAAAATTGGTGTTGCGGCTGGATCGACTACGCCTAGCAATTATTTGGATGCAAATTCAACACCAATAGTAGGAGCGTATGGAACTTTAACTGTTAATTTAGATGGAACCTATAGTTATCAAGCTAATGGTAAAATTGCTGACCTTGGTAAAGATGATGTCTTTACATATAAAATTGAGACATTGGATGGTACTGTAAACACACAAACTTTAACAATTAAAGTAGATGCTGATAATGTTCTGATTGGTACGCCAGATGCTGGTACAACAGGGAACGATATCGCTGTTAGTCAATCCGCAAATGAAGTCTTCACATTAGGTGATGGCGCTGATTTGTTAATTTACAATGTACTTAACGGTTCAAGCCCAACAGGTGGGAATGGAACTGATCAGTGGTTAGATTTTAATATGTCTGAAGGCGATAAAATCGATGTTTCATCTTTATTATCAGGCGCTACCACAGATAATATTAATAATTATCTTAGTGTGAGTATTAGTGGGAATCAGGTTACTTTATTGGTTGACCGAGATGGTAGTAGTGGGGGTATTTCAACTCCTACCGCATTGTTAACTTTAACTAATGAAGACCACGCAACAAATCCTATTACTAGTTTAGTAGATTTGTTAAATAATAATTCAATTATCTATTAATAGAGAATTGACTCATCAGAAAAAGAGAACTCTAGGGTTCTCTTTTTTTATTTTTAAACAATACGTTAACCTAGCTTTGAAAGAGTTCATGCTATGATGCATTGAGAATTTTATAGAACAACAAATAACGGATAGGGACTTAATTCGAGTGGTGGTATTTTTAGACTTCAAAAGACAGCTCAAGCTTTGGTTAGAACATATCGTTCACCATGTTTCAGACCTTCAAGAAGAAACTATTTTATTTATATCATTTGGCCCTAAAGATCATAGATGTAGCGTATGGCATAGTGAAAAAACAGTGCTTACACAAGCAACTCTACAATTATTTGATTTTATTGATGATCAGTTTTCGCCAGATCAACTTCCAGACTACATAAAAATTGATGTTGCGTACAATTTAGAAAAGCAAAGTTGGAACCAAATAGAGCAGCAGGTTCATCACCAATTTCACAATAATCATTACCGCAGAGGTATTGGATTTGATGATTCCTGTTCGGTAGCTTTTCTGGAGCAAGAAATATATGGAAAAGCCATTATTCGGGGCTTAAGTTATGACAAGCCGAACTTTTTTGATGAAATAAATCTGAACTATGCAATTAAACAAAAATATCGTGCAACAAAGCCGGAAATTAGACTTCAGTCACTACAAGAAGTGTGGACTTTCGATACCTATGCAACTTTTTATGAAAATGGACAATTTATTAATTTAGCGAGTCGCTACGATGCAAATGGCATTAGAGCCATTGCTAGCAATAAAAAACAGCACTTTAGAGACCTCATTGAAAAAAATGCAGCATTTTTACATAGCCAGATTCAAGAAAATGGCAAATTCATTTATGGATATTTTCCTGCTTATGATCGTGATATACGGAACTATAATACGGTACGTCACTGTACTTCGCTTTACGCGCTTTTAGAGACTTTTGAAGTACAAGATAAACCTGAATACTGGCCTAAAATTGTTGCAGCAATTCAATACGCACTTACTACTTTCTATAAAGAAAAAGACCCAATAACTGCGTTTATGATTGATGGTAAAGAAGGGGAGCTAGAAATTAAATTAGGTGCAAATGCCGCAGCTATTTTAATGTTAACGAAATATCAAGAAATCACAGGAAAAGATGATTATTTAAAATATGCAGAGAAACTTGCTCATGGTATTTTAGAATTAGTAGATCCGGATGGATTAACTACTCATGTATTAAATTATCCAAATTATGATTTAAAAGAAAAGTTCAGAATCATTTATTATGATGGAGAAGCAGCATTAGCTTTATTAAGGTTATATCAAATTAATCAGGATAAAAGATTATTAGACACAGTTAAGTTAATGTTTGAAAATTTTATTCATAAAAGATATGAAAAATATCATGATCATTGGTTAAGTTATTGTACCAATGAGCTTACAAAAATGTGTCCTGAAGAAAAATATTTTATTTTTGGTTTAAATAACTATTTAAAACATTTTATTTTTATTCGAAATAGAAAAACAACATATGCCACTTTATTAGAAATGCTAATGGCAGCCTATAAAATGGTAAATCGTTTAAAAGAGCAAGGCCATAATGCACTTTTTGAACAAGCATATATGTCTGAGTTAAAAAAACTCATTACGTTTCGAGCCGAATTTCAAACCACAGGTTTTTTCTATCCGGAAATAGCCATGTATATGGCTCGACCAGATAAAATATTGCATGCTTTTTATGTACGGCATGACCGCTTTAGAGTAAGAATTGATGATCAGGAACACAACCTTTCTGGTTATATTGCCTACGTAAAAGATTTCGAAGGAGGGGAGATATGACTTACCCTCTATTTGAACTTAAGCTGCTAGCTGCTCTTGATCATGCTCAATTTGAAGAGGAAATTTGGGCATTTGAAATTGATGGAGACATTTCTACATTATTACTGATTGACTATGCATTAGAACAATTTCATCAAAAAAAAGTTCAAGCTGATGAAGTCTATCGGGTTCCTGAACAAAAAATTAAGAAAATTGGTAAACAAAATTTAGGTCTAGAAAAAAATGAATCATATACATTTGCCGAGCACTTACAATTCTTAATTTTTACTCAGGCAAATGATGTTAAAGATGCCTTAAGCAATATGCTGTTGGGTTCTGTTGAGCAAACACAATTGATCTTGTCTAAAAGAGCAGAAGATTACCAGTTAGCTTTAAGAGCACCTAATCAATTAAAAAATCTATTTTTGTTGGTAAAACACATTTATAGCTATCCAGCCGAGCTGAAAAAACTTTTCTTTATTAGAACACTTTCTTTTAAAAATAAAGTATATCAACCGATTACGCCTTTGCTTGCTCATCCGGTACTCACTTCGGTTTTATATATCTCACATACCTTTAGACAGATTTATATCACTTATTCCGAACATAACCGGAGCATTGGTTTTTTCTCTTTTCTGGATGATATTCACCGTCTGGAGCATTTGGTTCCTTACTATCATTATTTTCAAGAAGGGTATGTGGAGGCAAAAAAATATTCTTCTCAAACAGGCATTATCAATATTCTTGGAGATACCTATTTTGGTGAAATGTATACTGAAAAGCGTAAGTCTAGAGGGCAAACAGATGCCTTACAGCAATATGGATATCATTATTCATTTGAAAAAATACAGCCCTTTTTAGGTAAAAATGACATCAACATCGCTAATTTTGAAGCAGTATTTTCTTTAGAAAATCAATCGCCGTTAAAAGATAAAAAGCCATTTGTTTTAAAAGCAGATGCTAAAAAAACATTAGAAGAATTTAAGCGCATTCATCTAAATTATTTGGTTTTGGCAAATAACCATTTGAAAGATTACGGTGAGCAAGGATTAGCCTATACATTACAACAGTTGGATCAGGCGAGTATTTCTTATATTGGCGCTGGACTGAACCAGAAAGATGCTCACAATTACTTTGAAATCACTTTTGAGACTAAGCACTATGCGATTTTTAATGGTTATTGGCATAGAGACACAGCCTATCTGGATTATGACTTTTATGCGTTAGGATCAAGAAGTGGAGTAGCTTGCTTAAATGGCGTTTTACTTGAACAAATAATGCGTTATAAGCAGGCTCATCCAGAACGCAAAATTATTGTTATTTGTCATTGGGGTGTCGACTTTAAGCCTATTACAAAAGACCAAACTAAACTCGCGACTATTCTTACTCAAGCAGGAGCTGATCTGATCGTTGGTCATGGTGCTCATACTATTCAACCAATCCAGATCATCAATCAAAAGCCTGTTGTTTTTAATATAGGCAATGCAGTCTTTAATAGTGACGGTGAATATGAACAGCAAAATGCTTTGCCATTTGGCTGTATAGCTAGACTTGATTTGGCAAAAGATATCATTCGCCTTTACCCCATGTACACCAATAATTTACAAACATTTTGGCAGCCTTATCCTGTAGATGCGGAAGATTTCTCAAAGGCCAATGCTTACATGACATCTTTACTGACCCCTGAGAATTACATGGCATCCCAAGATAAATTAGGGAGATATCTTGAAGTTAAATTTTAAGGATATTGGTTGTAAGTCGATAAAATGGTTTGCAGTTGTACTGGAGTAAACCCTAAATTTCTTAAGCCACCACTACCTAATTTACATTCGGCACTTGTCATAATATTGGTTGGAGTACGTTTTGTAGCCTTCGGTGCACAAACATGTTTTAGACCAAATACATGCCCCATCTCATGCACACTACCAGCCTGAATATTATAATTTAGACGGTTCCAATCTAATAAAATAAAAGGTTTGCCATTATTACGAAATGCTCTACTTGTAACATCTTTAAATTTCCATTTTGTTGAGTAGGCATCATAAATAAAAACAATGACTTCTTTACTTGCAGTACGCTTAGGAAAACATGTATTTACACTGGCAGGAATCGTTTCAGTAGAAATGGGATAAGGCTGGTTAATTTGTTGTTTTAAATCACAATGTAACTTTGAGAACTCTTTGTAAGGGATATAACGGTTTAATTTGAAATTAAATATTTTCTTTCCTTGGTCATCTAAATAATATTTATTAAGGATGCTGATTTCTTTACGCATCTGCGTAAAGTTATCAAATTGTGCAGCAGAAGGATTGTTTGTTGTAAAAACGAAAGTTACAGGGACTACAGGTCTATTATTACCAGGCTCCTCTAATAAGTCTGGCTTTTGCAGAGGGGGACGAGTAGTACAAGAAACACACAGTAAAGTTCCACTGATCAACAGCAATATTTTTTTCATGCGATTTTCCCTTGAGCTCATCTTAGAGTAGGTTTAATTTTATTCAAAAATTTTTATATGATATGAATAATGTCAACGTTTATGGATTCCATTTTGACAACTCAGTATGAACTA
This sequence comes from Acinetobacter sp. FDAARGOS_559, assembly GCF_003940475.1. Lineage (NCBI taxonomy): Bacteria > Pseudomonadati > Pseudomonadota > Gammaproteobacteria > Moraxellales > Moraxellaceae > Acinetobacter > Acinetobacter sp. FDAARGOS_559. The sequence goes on along the minus strand of NZ_RKJG01000005.1, from coordinate 1,508,462 downwards.
CATCGACAAATTTTAGAAGTCATCGCTTTGATTCCATATGGAAAAGTTGCAACTTATGGCCAAGTTGCTTGTATGGCAGGTTTACCTAAACATGCCAGATTAGTTGGGTATGTGCTTAAACATCTTGAGGCAGATCATCAGGTCCCTTGGTATCGTGTTATTAATTCGCAAGGTAAAATTAGCCTAAGTAAGTTTAATGAAAAGGGCGAAAATATTCAGCAGTTAAAGCTTGAAGCAGAGGGAATCTATTTATTAAATGGCAAAGTAAACTTAAAGGAATTTGCTTGGCAGCCTTAAAAGTATTTTAATAATTGCTGCCTTGCTCCATAAGCTAGACAGGCTTTTTAGTTTTAACGAACTATTAAAACCGGGATATGACTTTCACCTAAAACCTTTTGCGCAACACTTCCTAATACAAGTTTTCGTACACCCGTGCGGCCATGAGAACCCATCACGATCAGATCAGCATTAAGCTCTTGTGCAGCTTGAATAATTTCTTCGTGAACAACAAAACCTTCAAGTAATTTGGTTTCTACACTAAGACCTTCTTGCAAAAATTGTTGCTTGGCTTGCTCTAAAATATCTAGCAAATATGTTCTAGTACGCTCAATCAATTCATTGGTTTGCCCCGTCTTAACGTAAAGGTCAGCAATAATCGGGTCAAGTGCCATAACTTGTACAACCGTAATTTTACTGTTTAATGCTTTCCCAATTTTGATTGCTTCCTTCATAGCAACCATAGAAGTTTCAGAACCGTCAATTGGTACAAGAATATGTTGATATAACATGAGTTTATTCCTTATTGTAATGATGGTTATTTATTCAATACTTTATACTTCTTTTCTTACGATTTAAATTCGAGCACGTAATCATTTGTGTTTTTAAGCAAGAAATTCTTGCAAATATATTTTATTCGCTCTGTAATTTTTTAAGATGTGCTGTTAATGCATCTATATCATCCGTTTGTAAATATTCCCGCATTTTTAAAACTTGTTTTTCATCTAAATCATAAATTTTTAAAGCAAGTAGTTTTTCTATTTGCTCTTGAGGAAAACGGTATTTAATAATTTTTGCAGGTACGCCACCAACAATTGTATAAGGGGGGACATCTTTAGTGACCACAGCTCCAGTTGCAACAACAGCACCTTCACCGATTTTTACACCTTGCATGATCATTGCACGACTTCCAATCCAGCAGCCATCTGCAATTATAGTGTCACCAGCGGCTAAAAAACTTCGGGTGTCAAAGGGAAATGTCGATATCCAGTCTGGCCGATGAAGTTGGTTGCCACCCATCATAATCACGCATTCAGCGCCAAAACAAACAAAATTACCAATATAGAGCTGATCAATTGGCTTGTCTGGAGTAGAAGGCTTGTCATGTAGATATCGCACTACACAACGTTCAAAACCTTGATCCCAATATGCCGAGTAGTAAGAGTAATTCCCTTTAATATGGATATTTGGATTTTTCACAGTTTTGGAAATAAACTCAAATTCACACCAATGGCGGACTGGTGTGTTAATTAGAGGAGTATCCATAATTTATTATCCAAAGAAAAATGAGCCAAAACATATTAAATAAAAACCCCTCATGAAGAGGGGTTCAAGTGTATTACCTTAGAGATATTCTACACTTACAACTTCGTATTCCACTTCGCCTTGAGGGGTGGTAATTTTTACTTCATCACCTTCATTTTTACCCAAAAGGCCACGTGCAATTGGCGAATTTACTGAAATTTTATTGATTTTAAAATCAGCTTCGTCATCACCAACAATCTTATAAGTCTTGCGTTCTTCAGTATCAAGGTTTTCAATCGTTACCGTAACACCGAATACAACACGACCGTTTTGTTCTAAGTCTTTAACATCGATGACTTGTGCAGCACCCAATTTTCCTTCGATATCTTGGATACGGCCTTCGCAGAAACCTTGCTGTTCACGAGCAGCATGATATTCTGCATTTTCTTTTAAGTCCCCATGTTCACGTGCTTCAGCAATCGCTTGAGTAATACGTGGACGTTCAACAGTTTTCAGATGTTGTAATTCTTTCTCTAAGGCGATTTTACCTTCAGGGGTCATTGGATAACGTTGCATTTCGGTCCCTCTTAAGTTGAGAAAACACAGTTAAAAAAATGAAAAAATCCCGCCACCGATAAGGTGGCGGGACTTATCGGAAAAAATTAACCTACAGTTAAATCTTGCAAGCGGTATACATCCATTGGCAATTTCACAGCAAAGGCTTGGCAAACCGCTTCTGCGCCATTGATAGTCGTTGTGTAATACACTTTGCCTTGTAGGGCAGCACGACGAATCATTGCAGAGTCATATTGAGCTTGTTTGCCTTCAGTAGTATTGACAATAAGGTGTATTTCACCATTTTTCAAGCGGTCAACAATATGTGGACGGCCTTCAGTTACTTTATTTACAGATTCACATTCTAAACCTGCTTCTTTAAGTACCTGATATGTTCCACCTGTTGCTACAAGTTTGAAGCCATATTCAACTAATTTCTTAGCAATATCAGCGATGTATTTCTTGTCTGACTCACGAACAGATAAGAAAGCATGCTTTACTTCACCTTCAGTTGGCAAGCCTGGTAAGCGGTCATTTGAGCCTAAAACAGCCTTATAGAATGCTTCACCAAAGGTTTGACCAACACCCATTACTTCACCTGTAGATTTCATCTCAGGACCAAGCATTGGGTCTACGCCAGGGAATTTTGCAAATGGGAATACCGCTTCTTTTACTGCGAAACGATTTGGAATAATTTCTTTAGTAAAACCTTGAGACTCAAGTGATTGACCCGCCATACAACGAGCAGCTACTTTTGCTAAAGATTCACCAATACATTTCGATACGAATGGAACAGTACGTGATGCACGTGGGTTTACTTCCAGAACGTAAATATCGTTGCCTTTCACTGCGAACTGAACGTTCATTAAACCAACTACACCAAGTTCTTTTGCCATCGCAATTGTTTGACGACGCATCTCATCCTGAATCTCTTTAGAAAGAGAGTAAGGAGGGATAGAACATGCAGAGTCACCTGAGTGAATACCTGCTTGTTCGATGTGTTGCATAATACCGCCAATCACGACATCTTTACCGTCAGATACGCAGTCAACATCAACTTCAGTTGCATCATCAAGGAAATGGTCAAGAAGAACAGGTGCTTCATTAGAAGCCTGTACTGCTTCACGAAGATAACGTTTAAGCTCATCTTCGTTATAGACGATTTCCATTGCACGGCCACCTAATACATAAGATGGGCGAACAACTAATGGATAGCCAACTTTCGCAGCTTCAGAGATACCTTCTTCAGCAGATTTTACAATGCTGTTGTTTGGTTGACGAAGCTGTAAACGTTGAATCATTTGTTGGAAACGTTCACGGTCTTCTGCACGGTCAATTGCATCTGGAGATGTACCGATAATTGGAGTACCAGCTTCTTCTAAAGCACGTGCCAATTTCAGTGGAGTCTGACCACCGTATTGTACGATTACGCCTTTAGGCTTCTCTGTACGTACGATTTCAAGAACGTCTTCAAGTGTTACAGGTTCGAAGTATAGACGATCAGATGTGTCATAGTCGGTAGAAACAGTTTCAGGGTTACAGTTTACCATGATTGTTTCATAACCGTCTTCACGCATTGCTAAAGCAGCGTGTACACAGCAGTAGTCAAATTCGATACCTTGACCAATACGGTTTGGACCACCACCAATAACCATGATCTTGTCACGATTTGATGGGTTAGCTTCACACTCTTCATCGTAAGTGGAGTACATATATGCTGTACCAGATTCAAACTCGGCAGCACATGTATCAACACGTTTGTAAACAGGGTAAACACCCAAGTTCCAACGTTGCTTACGGAATTGCTTTTGAGAAATACCCATGAGGTTCGCAATACGAAGGTCAGATAAACCTTTACGTTTGAACGAACGGATATTTTCAGCAGTGAGATCACCAAAACCTAAAGTTTTTACTTGAGCTTCTGTGTTGACAATATCTTGAATTTGGATCAAGAACCAACGGTCAATTTTAGTTGCTTCAAATACATCATCTAAAGAGAAGCCGTGACGGAATGCATCTGCTACGTACCAAATACGTTCAGGTCCCGGAACTTTAAGCTCTTTTAGAATAGTTTCTTTTACATTTGTTGCACCAGCTTCGATTTTCTCATCGAAACCGCTTACGCCAACTTCAAGACCACGTAATGCTTTTTGTACAGATTCCTGGAAGTTACGACCAATAGCCATGACTTCACCAACAGATTTCATCTGAGTGGTTAATACAGGTTCTGCTTGTGGGAATTTCTCGAAGTTAAAACGAGGAATCTTTGTTACAACGTAGTCAATTGATGGTTCAAAGCTTGCAGGAGTTACGCCACCAGTGATGTCATTTTTCAATTCATCAAGGGTGTAACCAACAGCAAGTTTGGCTGCGATTTTTGCAATTGGGAAGCCAGTTGCTTTAGACGCAAGCGCAGAAGAACGAGATACACGTGGGTTCATCTCGATCACAACCATACGGCCGTCTTTCGGGTTAATACCGAACTGAACGTTAGAACCACCTGTCTCAACACCAATTTCACGAAGAACTGCAACTGAAGCATTACGCATCAATTGATATTCTTTGTCAGTTAAGGTTTGAGCCGGTGCTACAGTGATTGAGTCACCTGTGTGAACGCCCATTGGGTCGAAGTTTTCGATCGCACATACGATAATACAGTTGTCGTTTTTGTCACGAACAACTTCCATTTCGTATTCTTTCCAGCCAATTAAAGATTCGTCGATCAATAATTGGTGAGTAGGAGAGAGGTCGAAACCACGTTCACAAATCTCAAGGAATTCTTCGCGGTTATATGCAATACCACCGCCTGAACCACCCATAGTGAATGACGGACGGATAATTACTGGGAAACCAAAACGAGATTGAATTTCCAATGCTTCTTCCATTGTTTCAGCAATGGCAGCTTTTGGGCATTCCAAGCCGATTTTGCGCATTGCCTCATCAAACAATTTACGGTCTTCAGCTTTTTCAATTGCTTCTTTAGTTGCACCAATAAGTTCTACGCCGTATTTTTCTAATACACCATTTTCATCAAGTGCAAGTGCGCAGTTAAGTGCAGTTTGTCCACCCATAGTAGGGAGAACTGCATCTGGGCGCTCTTTTTCAATGATTTGAGCAACAGTTTGCCAAGTAATTGGCTCAATATAAGTTGCATCAGCCATTGAAGGGTCAGTCATAATGGTTGCTGGGTTAGAGTTAACCAAAATAACACGATAGCCTTCTTCACGAAGTGCTTTACATGCTTGAGCACCAGAATAGTCAAACTCACAAGCTTGACCAATGACAATTGGACCAGCACCAATAATTAAGATGCTTTTAATATCCGTACGTTTAGGCATTATTCGCTCCTTAATTACTGTTTAGATGCTTCAATAAGTTCGATGAAATGATCGAACAAAGGTGCACAATCATGTGGACCTGGGCTTGCTTCAGGGTGACCTTGGAAGCTGAAAGCTGGTTTGTCTGTACGATGAATCCCTTGTAGAGTGCCATCGAACAATGATTTATGCGTTGCTTTTAAGTTAGCCGGTAATGTTTCTGCATCTACAGCAAAACCATGGTTTTGAGATGTAATCATCACTGTACCATCTTCAAGATTTTGTACAGGGTGGTTCGCACCGTGGTGACCATGATTCATTTTTACAGTTTTTGCACCAGAAGCGAGTGCCAAGATTTGGTGTCCTAAACAGATACCAAATACAGGTAATGTTGTGGTTTCAACAATAGTTTTTACAGCTTCGATAGCGTAATCACAAGCAGCTGGGTCGCCAGGGCCGTTTGAAAGGAATACGCCATCCGGATTAAGTGCTAATACTTTTTCAGCCGGAGTTTCAGCAGGGACAACAGTGAGTTTACAACCGCGGTCTGCAAGCATACGCAAGATGTTGGTTTTGACACCATAATCGTATGCAACCACATGGTATTTTAACTCAGGTTGAGTAAAGCCTTTACCTAATACCCATGAACCTTCAGACCATTCAAAGCCTGTCGGATCACAGCACTCTTTTGCGAGGTCTAAACCATTTAAACCACCAAAAGCGCGAGCTTTAGCAATTGCTTCTTCTTCAGTAATATTTTCGCCGGCAAGGATGCAACCATTTTGTGCACCTTTATCACGTAAAATACGAGTAAGTTTACGTGTGTCAATATCAGCAATTGCGACAACATTGTGCGCTTGCAAATATTCACTTAATGATTGCTCAGAACGGAAGTTGCTGTGTAATAGTGGAAGGTCACGAATAATTAAACCATTCGCCCATACTTTATGGATACGACCAGATTCAACGTCTTCTTCGTTGCAACCAGTGTTACCAATATGAGGGTAAGTTAATGTCACAATTTGTTGTGCATAACTTGGGTCAGTCAAAATTTCTTGATAGCCTGTCATGGCTGTGTTAAAAACGACTTCTCCAGTCGTACTTCCCGTTGCGCCGATTGACGTTCCTTTAAAGATCGTTCCATCTGCGAGGGCTAAAATGGCGGGGGTGCTCAAACCAAAGCTCCTGAATTTCGGCTGTAAAAAAGCGAGTAGACCTAAAAAAGATAGGCGATGTTCTAAAAAAACATGCCCCTCCTCACTGGTCTGCTCGCTTGTAACTTAACAGCGCATTATACGCATGGAACCTTAAAAAGTCTATTTATTTTCTATTAAAAAATTTAATTCATTGCTTGCTTTTAGCAAAAAAATTCATCCACTTGTCTGAAATTGATACTTTTAGCAAATTGTCTGACAATCTGGCTGCTGAAATTGTCTAATTCCTCTTATTGTAATGTTAGCTAAAAAATAAACAATACGAGGAAATAGCATGAGCGATAACCAAGTTTCAAAAGACATAGCTGAGAATACTTCATCAGTAGCAGAGACTGTAAAAACAGAAGTAGCTGAAGCTAAAGAGATCGTAGCCAAAACGACGACTCGAGCTAAAAAAGCGGTTAGCACTAAAGCTACACAGGTAAAAGAAGTTGTAGCTGAAAAAACAGAACAGGTCAAAGAAGTGGCTCACGAAGCGACTTCGCAAGTTAAAGAAGCTATTGCAGAAACACAAGAGCAAGTAAAAGCTGTAATTAATGAGACCGAAGAAAAGATTGAAGCTGAAACACAAGAATTGAATCAGAACATTCACAATCAATTTGCTCAGATTAAACAAGATATTTTACAGCGTCTTGATGTGATTAAAGCTCAGTTCAATACTTCACAAGAAGGATTGAATGAATTAAAAAATACTTTAAAAGCTGAAATCAATGCATTAATTGAAGATCTAACCAAAGTGACTAAAGAACTTAAAGGTGACATTAGCCAAATTTCTTTAAAACATAAAGACTCTTTAACTGAAAGCTTAAAACGTACTAAAAATAATGCGGTTGAAGCTTGGAACAAAGCAAGAGACCACTAAAGAATTAGCATTAAAAGTTAATAAAAAAGCGAGAATTAATTTCTCGCTTTTTTGTTTTTTAAAACTCATGCAGCCAATCACGTTTATTGTGAAAATCAGCATGTTTTCCACTATGCTGCATTGCATAGTACTGCATACCATCTTTTGTTTTTAAAACAGCAGTCAAACCTAGATAAAGGTTTGCCCATTTTAAGCGGTGCTGTTGCATAAACTGGCTTAAGTCAAGACTTACATTTAACCCATAGTGGGTACGTTTGAGATGATTCAATTCGATATCGTAAGCAACGAGGGGAGGCATGCTTTCCGGATAGCGATATTCTTCAAACTGGTAAGTCTGCCATGCTTGAGAAGGGGAAAGATTAATTTCCCGGTAGAAATCTTCATCATCCACGCCAATGAAAATTTCAAAACAAGTCTCTTCCCACAAAAAGTCCTGACGAGGATGAGCGGCGACTTCTTGGGGCCAGATAATCAGTTGGTTTGGATCACGAATCCAAAAACCCACATTTAATGTATATGGGGCTTGCTGTTCAATTGCGCCAACAACAGAAACAGCATGAAAACGATCAAAAGCTGAAAGTTCGTAACTTGCCATAAGTAGTCAATAAGTTAGTTTGCTAAGTGTGCGTGACGAACGAGGTTAGATAAATGTTGATTTTGCTTAGCTGCTTTTTTATAGAGTAAAACAATTTTACCAATTTTCTGGACAGCTTCAGCACCAGTTGCTTCTACAATCGCATCAATTACTGCGGCACGAGCTTCACGGTCTTCACCAGCAATTTTTACCTTGATGAGTTCATGATCGTTTAAAGCACGAAGCGTTTCTTCAATAACAGCGTCTGTTAAGCCTTGTCCACCAATCATGACAACCGGATTAAGCACATGACCAATTTGACGTAAACGTTTACGTTCATGAATAGATAAAGCGGCCATTAAAAATACCTGATTTTAAAAACGACTTAGTATAGCAAAAAACTTAAAATCAAATGTACGAAAAACTGTATAAATAATCGATCAACATTATTGAAAAAAAACTGTAAAAGTTATTGAGATTACGTTACATCCGTACTGTAATGAGAGTAATTTTCACGTACAATGAGCAATCAGAAGTTTTTTTGATATTTAGTGAGTTATGGCAACACGCATCACCAACCAAAAATTGTCTAAAAGTAGTCGTGCGTGGATGAGGGAACATCTAGACGATCCTTTTGTAAAAAAAGCACAAAAGGAAGGATATCGTGCACGAGCAGCGTATAAACTTCTTGAAATTCAAGAAAAATATAAGTTGATCAAGCCAGGCATGACAGTGGTGGACTTGGGAGCAGCTCCTGGGAGTTGGTCACAAATCGCTGGGAAACTCGTTGGTAGTAAAGGATTGGTTATTGCTTCCGATATTTTACCTATGGATGCTTTGCCAGATGTCACTTTCTTACAAGGCGACTTCAGAGAAGAAGCTGTATTTGAAAAATTGTTAAATATTTTAAACGGAAGACAAGTAGACATTGTAATTTCTGATATGGCCCCCAATACATCAGGTAATAGGGCTGTTGATCAACCTCGACAGATTTATTTGTGTGAACTTGCTTTAGACTTTGCTCAGAAAGTCTTGGGTCCAAATGGACAGTTTGTTGTTAAAGTGTTCCAAGGCGCAGGATTTGATGAGTTTCGTAAACAAGTCGTTGATAGTTTTGATGTGTTAAAAACAGCAAAACCAGCAGCTTCTCGGGCACGATCTAAAGAAGTTTTTTTGGTTGGACAAGGGCGTAAGAAAGCATTGCAATAAAGTTTACTTGCCAAGCTCCTAAAAATTGTGCATTTTGTATCTTTTAGGTTATCCGCAAGCAAGACAATTGCTGTTTTTAAGACGATCGGCCAAGTTTGGGCATGATCAAATTAGATTGATATGGGAATAAAGCTTTGAGCGATTACTTCAAGAATGCCGTATTGTGGCTAATAATACTTGGTGTTCTGATTTTAATTTTCAGTAATATCAGTGACCGCAATAAGCCAACTGCAATGAAATATTCAGATTTTGTTGCAGCGGTGAATGCTGGCCAAATTAAGCAAGTCACGATTGACGGTTTAAATATTAGTGGTGAAAAAACTAACGGATCTCAGTTTGAAACTGTTCGTCCGCAAGTTGAAGACACTGAACTTATGCCAAGCTTAAACAAGCAAAATGTTGTTGTAGAGGGCACAGCACCACAACGTCAAGGCATTTTGATGCAACTTCTCATTGCTAGTTTCCCTGTACTGTTAATCATTTTGTTATTCATGTTCTTTATGCGTAACATGGGTGGTGGTGCAGGCGGCAAAAATGGTCCGATGAGTTTTGGTAAGTCGAAGGCAAAAATGCTTTCTGAAGACCAAATCAAAGTGACTTTTGCTGACGTTGCCGGTTGTGATGAAGCGAAACAAGAAGTTGTGGAAATTGTAGATTTCTTAAAGGATCCTGCAAAATTCAAACGCTTGGGCGCTACTATTCCACGTGGCGTGCTTATGGTTGGTCCTCCAGGTACTGGTAAAACGTTATTAGCCAAAGCAATTGCTGGTGAAGCAAAAGTTCCATTCTTTAGCATTTCTGGTTCTGACTTTGTTGAGATGTTTGTGGGTGTGGGTGCGTCCCGTGTCCGTGATATGTTTGAACAAGCAAAACGTCATGCGCCATGTATCATCTTTATTGATGAGATTGACGCAGTAGGTCGTCACCGTGGTTCAGGTACAGGTGGTGGTCATGATGAACGTGAGCAAACCTTAAACCAAATGCTCGTAGAGATGGACGGTTTTGAAGGTAATGAAGGCGTAATCGTTATTGCTGCGACTAACCGTGTTGATGTATTGGATAAAGCATTATTACGTCCAGGCCGTTTCGACCGTCAAGTTATGGTTGGTTTACCTGACATTCGTGGTCGTGAACAAATTCTAAATGTACATTTGAAAAAATTGCCTTCAGTTACTGGTGTAGATGTTAAAGTTTTATCTCGTGGTACGCCTGGTTTCTCTGGTGCTCAGTTGGCAAACCTTGTAAATGAAGCTGCTTTGTTTGCTGCTCGCCGTAATAAGAACACTGTCGATATGCATGACTTTGAAGATGCAAAAGACAAGATCTATATGGGTCCTGAACGTAAATCAATGGTTCTACGTGAAGAAGAGCGTCGTGCAACTGCTTACCATGAAGCTGGACATGCAATTGTTGCTGAGATTTTACCGGGCACTGACCCTGTGCATAAGGTAACAATTATGCCGCGTGGTTGGGCTTTAGGTGTAACTTGGCAGTTACCTGAACAAGATCAGATTAGCCACTATAAAGACAAAATGCTAAATGAAATTGCAATTTTGTTTGGTGGACGTATTGCTGAAGAAGTCTTCATTCAGCAACAATCGACTGGTGCTTCAAATGACTTCGAACGTGCTACAAAAATGGCTCGTGCGATGGTAACGAAGTACGGTATGTCTGACAAAATGGGTGTGATGGTTTACGAAGATGAAAATCAAAATGGATTCTTCGGTAACGTAGGTAGCCGTACGATTTCTGAAGCGACTCAACAACAAGTTGATCAGGAAGTACGCCGTATTTTAGATGAACAATATAAAGTTGCTCGTGATATCTTGGAAAATAATAAAGATATCGCCCATGCAATGGTTAAAGCGTTGATGGAATGGGAAACTATTGATCGTGACCAAATCCGTGACATCATGGAAGGCCGCGAACCTCAACCACCTAAAGTTTATATTGCTGAAAATCCGGTATCTGCGTTTGAGCCACCAAAAGATGGTCCATCTACTCCGCCGCCATTACCAGCGATGAATTAAGTTAATTAATAAAAAAGCCACAGTCATGTGGCTTTTTTATTTGTCTTAACTTTGGATAAAGCTGAAAAGAAATCGACAGCATGTAAAGCTTACTTGCTAAAATAGCCGCTGATTTTGAACCGGAGCTTTTTATGCAGTTAATATCTTTACCAAAGCAGATTTTACAGTGTGGACAGCTTCAATTAGATTTATCTCAGCCCCATGTTATGGGTATCTTAAATGTCACTCCTGATTCTTTCAGTGATGGTGGCAAACATAACCAATTAGACCAAGCGGTTGACCATGCACTTAGTATGATTGAGCAAGGCGCGACTATTATTGATATTGGGGGGGAGTCTACCCGACCTGGTGCTTCAGAAGTTGCAGTAGAGGAAGAAGTGCGTCGTGTGGTACCTGTCGTTGAAGCTTTATCTCACCATAACGTTATTTTGTCGATCGACACAAGTCAGCCAGAAGTTATTCGCGCAGCAAAAGCAGCAGGGGCACATATCTGGAATGATGTCCGTGCCTTAACACGTTCCAATGCTTTAAAAACTGCCGTAGAATTAGATATACCTGTAGTAATTATGCATATGCGCGGTGAACCAACGACAATGAATCAGTTGGATCAGTACACTGATGTAACACTCGATGTGATGCAAGAGCTGCAACAGCGTATTGATGAGGCTTTGGCTGCTGGGGTAAAAAAGCACAATATTATTGTTGATCCTGGATTTGGCTTTGCGAAAAATGCTCAGCAAAATTTAAAACTATTAAAGGAATTTTGGAAACTTAATGAACTTGGTTATCCAATTTTATCTGGCCTTTCTCGTAAACGTTTCATAGGTGAAGCTTTACAAGGCGCTCCTGCAGATCAACGTGCTGTGGGAAGTGTAACTGGGCATTTGCTTAGTATTCAGCAGGGAGCATCCATTGTAAGAGCACATGATGTAAAGGAAATGCATGAAGCAATTTTAGTTTGGAAAGCGATACAGCAAGCCTAAATAATGACATTATAAAATTGGACTTGCTCAGTGCTCATTAAAGTAGAGTGGATGGGTGAGTCGGGTAAATATCTCGTGATTTTTACGAAAATATGTTATAAGCGGCAAGTTTTTGCTGTTGTGTAAACTTTTGTATGTTTGAAGACTTACTTCTCCCAATGTTTGATGATGAATATTATCCAGATATTTTGGTCGCTGAACTCAAGCAGCTTATTGAGCAATTTGCTAAAAAAGTTCAAAAACCTGCTTTAGCTGAGCAAGATATCTATCGATATGCTCATCAAACTGTAAATGAAATTAATGAAATGAAGCCACAGTTCGAAGATCTAGATTCATCGCTTGATGATAGTGCTGCTGATTATATTGCTGAGGCAATGATGATGGTGGTACAAGATGCAGGATATTTAGATCTGGAAATGGAAGAGTTGGTAATGAATCGAGAGTGGTGATTACTCTCGATTTTCAGAATTTTTGAGAGCTTCTAATAAATGACATGTCTCGCCTAAATGAACTTCGTCTATTTTCTCAATTTTTAAAATTAAATTTCCATTCTGCTGTTCATTTACTTCTGCCAATACGCTGACCCAATAGTTTTTTTGTTGCTGCTGTAGCTCTTTAAATTGAGTAAATATCTCTTGAGGAGCTTCAATTAGATAGTCATCTTGAGTAATAGAGCAGCGTACAAAGTGCCAATCATTATTTTTGAACAAGATTGTACCGTTAAATATATCTTCGGCATTTGCAAAGGGTATAAAAAAGAGTAGAGCGGATATAAATATTAATATTCTGATCATGGTATTATTTTCATCAGGCGTAAAAAAACCAGCTTACGCTGGATTCTTTATGGCACCAAATTCAATAGTTGAAAATGGTGCCCGGGGCCGGACTCGAACCGGCACGCTTTGAGGGCGGGGGATTTTAAATCCCCTGTGTCTACCTATTTCACCACCCGGGCATGTGCGCAATAATAGAGGACAAGTGCGCGATTGGCAAGAGAAAAACAGAGAGTTTGCTTTATTTTCAATCAGTTCTTATCAGTATTTATATAAATTAACCAATTTATGTCATGATTTGTTCATCAAACTGAGATCAGTTGTTCATCTTCTCTACTTAAGTTTAAGACACTCATTGCTTAAAACTTAGGTAATTTTATGTCAGAGAAAATTTCACGCCGAGAATTAATTCAAAAAAGTCTACTCGGTTTTGGGGCTTTATCTATACCTGTTGCTTTTACAGGTTGTAATGATGGCTCAGATGATGAAAGCCCAGAAATACAAGCAGATTTTCTTCATGGTGTGGCAAGCGGGGACCCACTACAAGATAAAGTTATTTTGTGGACACGAGTAACACCGACAGACTCTGGGGTGCGCTTAAAAGTTGTATGGGAAATTTCAACCGATAATCAGTTTAAACAAAATTTAAAGACGGGAATGGTTGAAACAAGCAAGGCTGATGACTTTACAGTGAAAGTCGATGCAGCTGGGTTACAAGCAGATACGGTGTACTACTACCGTTTTAAATTTGGTAATAAAGTTTCACCGGTTGGGCAGACGAAAACATTACCAACATCCACCAATAAAGTGAGCTTTGCAGTATGTTCTTGTTCTAACTATCCTGCGGGTTACTTTTATGTTTATCGTGAAATGGCAAAACAGAATGTTGATGTCATTATTCACTTGGGTGACTATATTTATGAATATGGGGCAGATGGCTATGCGACAGAAGATGCAACCAAGTTAGGCCGTAATTTACCTGCCGATAATAATAAAGAAATTATTAAATTAGATGATTACCGCAAACGTTATGCGCTTTATCATCAAGATAAAGATTTGCAAGCAGTTCATCAGCGCCATCCTTTTATTGTGATTTGGGATGACCATGAGTTGGCAAATGATGCTTGGCGTGAGGGGGCGGAAAACCATCAAAGTAATGAAGGGGCCTTTTCGGACCGTAAATTAGCTGCCCTACAGGCCTATTTTGAATGGATGCCAATTCGTCCAGTTTCTAGTACAGATCATTTAAATATTTATCGCCAGTTTAACTTTGGCTCTCTTGTTCAGTTAACCATGCTAGATACGCGTATTATTGCGCGTGATAAGCAGCTTGCATATACAGACTACATGACGGCTACAGGCTTGGATATTGCTAAGTTTCAGGCAGATTTAACTAATCCGGTGCGTACTTTGATGGGGTATACGCAAAGAGATTGGTTGGTCGATAAATTAAAGCAATCTACAGCAACATGGAATGTAGTAGGACAGCAAGTATTAATGAGTAAAATGTGGATTCCAGCTGAGTTGTTGGCGTCTTTAGGGCAAATTACTTCAGGAGGAACTTCGCCTGAGGCGCTTGCTAAGATGAATGCACAAATTACCGAGTTGGTCGCTTTAAAACTTCGTTTACAACAAAATGATCCGACATTAACAGCCCAAGAAAAAGCAAGAATTATGACGGTTGCGCCATATAATCTCGATGCTTGGGATGGTTACTATGCTGAGCGAGAGTTTGTGTACGATAAATTGGCAGAGTTTAATAAAAAGATCATTGTGTTAGCCGGGGATACACATAATGCATGGGCATCTTATTTATATAGCCAGAAAGGGAAATATGTTGGAGTTGAATTAGCGACTAGCTCTGTATCGTCTCCAGGTTTGGAAAAATATTTAAGTATTCCACTGGCTCGGCTTCAACAGTTTGAATTTGCATTTACTACATTAATTGATGAATTGGTTTATTGTAATTTAAATCAACGAGGATATTTGTTGGTTACTCTAGATCAGGTGCAAGTTCATTCTGAGTGGAGATTTGTAGATTCAATTAAAAATACCGAATATCAGATAGATTCAAGCCGACAAAACGATATTGTATTGGATCTAAATTTGATGCCGTTAAAACAAGGTCAAAAGACTGCTTGAAATTATAGAAAATTAGAGGGTTGCTGAGGTAACCCTTTTTTTAGGCATAAAAAAACCAGCTTACGCTGGATTCTTTATGACACCATATTCAGTACTTGAAGATGGTGCCCGGGGCCGGACTCGAACCGGCACGCTTTGAGGGCGGGGGATTTTAAATCCCCTGTGTCTACCTATTTCACCACCCGGGCTTTACCAAATTTGGAGGCGGAGGTCGGAATCGAACCGGCGTCCACGGAGTTGCAGTCCGCTGCATGACCACTCTGCCACCCCGCCTGCATTTGGTGATGCACATATTAGCAACCTTTACAAAAAAAACAATACTGTTTTGAGCGAAGATGCACATAAAAACAACATCTAGAATAAAATTGTCGAAATTATCATGTATTATTGGCACATTAAATTCATGTCTACCTTGGAGATGTGCTGTGGCATTGGTTTTAGACGGTCGTGCATTAGCAAAGCAAATTGAAGAAAATTTGTTGGTACGTGTTGAAACTTTAAAAGCGAAAACAGGTCGTACCCCAATTTTAGCGACTATTTTGGTTGGGGATGATGGTGCTTCTGCAACTTATGTACGTATGAAAGGGAATGCCTGCCGCCGAGTAGGTATGGATTCATTAAAAATCGAATTACCACAAGAAACCACAACAGAACAATTATTAGCTGAAATTGAAAAGCTTAATGCCAATCCAGATGTTCACGGTATTCTTTTACAGCATCCAGTTCCTGAGCAAATTGATGAGCGCGCATGTTTTGATGCGATCTCTTTAGCAAAAGATGTAGACGGCGTAACTTGCCTTGGTTTTGGCCGTATGGCAATGGGTGAAGCTGCATATGGTTCAGCGACTCCTGCTGGCATTATGACGATTCTTAAAGAAAACAATATCGAAATTGCTGGCAAACACGCGGTTGTAGTTGGTCGTTCAGCAATTTTAGGTAAACCAATGGCAATGATGTTGTTGCAAGCAAATGCGACAGTAACGATTTGTCATTCACGTACACAAAACTTACCTGAGTTTGTGAAACAAGCTGACATTATTGTTGGTGCTGTAGGTAAAGCTGAACTTATTCAAAAAGATTGGATTAAACAAGGTGCAGTTGTTGTAGACGCTGGTTTCCATCCACGTGATGGCGGCGGTGTAGGCGATATTCAATTACAAGGTATTGAAGAAATTGCTTCTGCTTATACACCTGTACCGGGTGGTGTTGGTCCAATGACCATTACAACTTTGATTCGTCAAACTGTAGAAGCTGCTGAAAAAGCTTTAGGTTAATTTAATTTATTCACGGCGGCATCCTACCGTTTAACGCAAATGTTAGGAGCTCGTATGTTACTTTTCTTTCGGGATGAGTAGCGAATGCTACGCAAGACCAAAACGGTTGCACTAATTAAAGCAGTGGAATTGAACTAACGTATTTTTAGTAACTAGCCACTATCATGCTTTAAGCTACTGTTTTAGTCTTGCTCGCGATGCAGATGATCAAATAGTAATTATAAATTGTTGAGCTTATTTATGAGCTGCACCTTTCAACTGTCCAAAGCCCCTGAACATTTACTTCAAGCCTTACATGAAGTCATTCCTCATTGTGAATTAATGGCACAACAGTTGCCAGAAACTCCAATTTCTTTATGGTTGATTCCACCTGTTTTTCCAACTGATCGATTGGATGACGAAGTTATTCGCCGTATCTGGAATGACACGCCGTATTGGATTTTCTGTTGGGCATCAGGCTTGGCGATGGCTCAGTGGATACTTGCAGAGCCGCACCATGTTAAAGATAAAGTGGTGTTAGATTTCGGAGCAGGTTCTGGTGTAGTGGCAATTGCTGCAAAAATGGCAGGAGCAAAACGCGTAATCTGCTGTGATATTGATCAGGTCAGTTTAAATGCTTGTCGTGAAAATGCTTTACTTAATGATGTAGAACTCGAATATTTGGATGATTTATATAAGGCTGAACAAGTCGATATTTTACTTGCTGCCGATGTGTTATATGACCAATGTAATCGCTTTTTCTTAGATGAATTTTTAAAATTTGCACCAGAAGTATGGGTAGCAGATAGCCGTGTTAAAAACTTTAGTCATCCAAAATATGAAAAAATTGAAGAAAGAAGTGCAACAACTTGGCCAGATCTGGATGAAGCGAAAGAATTTAGAAATGTAAGTTTTTATAAGACGCTGTAAGAGAACAGCGTCTTTTTTTATGTTATGAACAAGTATAACGAACGACTTTTAATGTACTTGGGCGCGCTTCAAGTGCTTGGCGTGTCGCATAATCTTCACCATTATTTAAGCTAGGTGTATTTGATAAGCCAAAAGAAGCGCGGGTTTCACCTAGTTGAATTCCGTAATGCTCGTCTTTAGCTGGATTAGGAATTTCATTGACGCTTAAAATTGATAATTTATAAACTTTCTGAGCACCTAACACATTTTGACAAGCACGTTGCAATTTACGCTCATCAAGTTGCTGGTTACTACGACCAGCTAAAGTGTAAGCTAAAGTCGCTGAAGTTTTTGTTTGGTTTTCAATCTGGTAGCCAGTTGAACCATTATATTGTCGAGGCGTAGTCTGACAGGCAGTTAAAATGAACATACTACTTAATGCCAAACATAGAATACTTTTATTCATCAGTATCGTCCTTATTTTCTTATATGAAGTATCTCATAAAATAGAAACGTTGTTGGAGCTTATTCACTAAGTTAGAGCTAACATTCACTTATGATATTAGCTCTAATTGAAGAATTTTAATGTTCTTTAATTTTTGAATGATGCTTGGTGTCTTTCATGAAGATATAAATCAGCAATGAAATGAAAATCATGATACTGACGTAAATAAAGAACCATGATTCGTGCCCGGCTTCTTTAAAACTTAATGCGAAAAACTCGGCTGTACCACCAAATAAAGTATTCGCAATTGCATAAGGTAATGCGACACCTAAAGCTCGAATATGTGCAGGGAAAAGTTCAGCCTTCACTACAGCATTAATTGATGTGTAGCCGGTTACCATAACCAGTCCACCTAAACATAGCCAGAAAGCAGTCCAGTAGTTATGCGTGTTTGCAAGTGTATCAAACAAAATATAAGTGAATAAAACACCTGTGACCCCGAAGGCGATCATAAGCGGTTTACGGCCAATCCGATCTGATAAGGCACCTGCCAATGGCTGTAAGCACATAAAGATGAATAAGGCTAAAGTGGTAATTTGAGTAGCCTCAGGCTTGGTAAAACCAGAAGTATTCACTAAATATTTCTGTAAATAGGTGGTGTAAGTATAAAAAGCTAAAGTACCACCAGCAGTTAGGAATAATACGGTGAAGGCCTCTTTAGGATAATGTTTAAATAAAGCAAACATTCCTGATTTCGGCTGATCTGTTTCTGCTTGAGCGTTTTTAAAGGATTGAGTTTCCAATAAGCCACGACGAATACGGAACACTACAATAGCTAAAAGGGCTCCGATAAAAAACGGAACACGCCATCCCCAGTCATGCAGTTGTTCTTCGGTGAGTATCATTTGCAAGATGAGTAGTACGCATAAAGCTGTAAGCTGTCCTGCAATTAAAGTGACATATTGAAAGCTTGAGAAAAAACCACGACGATCTTTTTCTGCCATTTCACTTAAATACGTTGCACTTGCGCCATATTCACCGCCTACACTTAAGCCTTGAATTAAACGTGCAATAACCAAAAGCAATGGAGCAAATACACCAATACTTTCGTAGGAGGGTGTAACAGCAATCAGTAGCGAACCGATACACATTAAAGTAACGGAAAGTGTAAGGCCCGCTTTACGTCCTTTACGGTCAGAATAGATCCCCATAATCCATGCGCCAATGGGACGCATAAGGAAACCCACTGCAAAAATAGCTGCAGCTTGAAGAAGTTGAGCGGTTTGACTTCCTTTTGGGAAAAATGCATGAGCAAAATAGAGCGTAAATGCGGCATATACATACCAGTCGTACCATTCGACAAGGTTACCGGCAGAACCGCCCAAAATTGATTTTAGACGGGTTTTTGTATCTAAATTAGAATGTGGAGTTGTTGCGGTAGAAGGTTGATCAACCATGATTCGCTCCATGTTTCGCTTGGGTTGAATGCTAAAAAAGAGAAGATTTATTCCGTTTTTACATATTATCTACAGGAGTATTTCACTTTATTTTTTTTATGTCTGTAAAACAATGTTTATTATTTAAGCAAAGGAATAAGTTGAATATTTATGTGATTTCAAATTAGCCGATCAGCATATTTTTATCTTCTAATTTCAATATTTTTCTTATTACTTTTTTCCATGCAGTAAAAAATTGATAAAGAATGGGTAATGTTTGGACGAAGAAAGCCTATGCCACTTAAAAATAATGATATATTCCAAAGAAAATTTTAAATAAATACAGTTAGGCATGATGTTTTTGCATTATGGGCTAGATGTGTGTGGAAAATGAAAGGGACATTCAGATGTCAAATTGCCCGAAAAAATATATTGTCGCTTTTGATCAGGGAACAACAAGCTCAAGAGCAATTGTTTTAGATCATGATGCGAACGTTGTCAGTATTGCTCAAAGAGAATTTACCCAGATTTACCCTCAGCCAGGTTGGGTTGAGCATGATCCTATGGAAATTTGGGCAACTCAAAGTGCTGTATGGGTCGAAGCATTGGCTCAAGCTGGCATCAAGAGTGAACAAGTTGCGGCAATTGGAATTACAAACCAGCGGGAAACCACCATTGTCTGGGACAAAAAAACAGGAAGACCTATTTACAATGCGATTGTTTGGCAAAGCCGACAAACAACCGAAATATGCAATCAATTGTATAAAGCAGGTTGGCAAGAATATATCCGTAAGACCACCGGTTTAGTCATTGATCCATATTTCTCGGCCACAAAAATTAAATGGATTTTGGATCATGTTGAAGGCAGCCGTGAGCGTGCTGAGCGGGGAGAGTTATTATTCGGTACGGTGGACACTTGGCTCATTTGGAAACTAACTAATGGGGCCGTCCATGTCACTGATTTTACCAATGCATCTCGAACCATGCTGTTTGATATCGAAAAGCTTGAGTGGGATGAAAAGCTTTTACAAGCTTTAGACATTCCTAGAGCAATGTTGCCGGAGGTTCGTAGTTCATCTGAGGTTTATGGATATACACATACCATTAGTGGACAAGAAGTAGGGATCCCAATTGCCGGAATCGCGGGTGATCAGCAGGCTGCGCTTTTTGGTCAAATGTGTGTTGAGTCGGGACAGGCTAAAAATACCTACGGTACCGGCTGTTTTCTACTCATGAATACGGGTAAAAAGATTGTCCGTTCAGAGCATGGATTACTCACAACTATTGCCTGTGGTGCGAGTGGTGAGGTGAACTATGCTTTAGAGGGTGCCGTATTTAACGGTGGTTCTTGCGTACAGTGGTTACGTGATGAATTAAAGGTTATTAAGAATGCTAAGGATTCCGAGCTTTATGCAACACGTGTAAAGGATAATAATGGTGTATATGTAGTACCTGCTTTTACCGGATTAGGAGCACCATATTGGGACCCGACAGCACGCGGCGCAATTTTTGGTCTGACACGTGGGGCTAGTATTGAACATATTATCCGCGCAACTCTAGAGTCTATAGCCTTTCAAACTCGAGATGTTTTAGATGCCATGCAACAAGATGCAGAAGAAGAGCTTCGTACACTCCGTGTTGATGGAGGAGTAACGGAAAATAATTTCTTGATGCAATTTCAGGCCGATATTTTAACGACACCGGTAGAGCGTCCAATAATGAAAGAAACTACAGCATTGGGTGCAGCTTTCCTGGCAGGGTTGGCCACTGGTTTTTGGCAAGATCTTCATGAGTTAAGAAATAAATCTGCCATAGAAAAAGTATTTGAACCGAAAATGCCTTCTGAACAAGCTGAACTCATTTATAAAGGTTGGCTAAAAGCAGTTAAGCGTAGTCAAAATTGGGCAGAGGATTGAACTTTTTCTTAACTAGTTGAATTCAACAGTAGGGTAGTCAATGGATAGTTAAATGCTAGAGGATGCAAAATTGATTATTCTACTTTTTTGATTGTTGTTTCATCAATTTGATGTTTTAATTTTTATAAGATCAACAATAAAAAGAACATGAGAAATGAAAGTACAACCTAATGATTGTTCAAAAATATATGATCTTGCCGTAATTGGTGGCGGTATTAATGGTGTTGGTATTGCCAATGATGCAGCAGGGCGCGGATTATCGGTATTTTTATGTGAAAAAGATGATTTAGCCAGCCATACCTCATCTGCTAGCAGCAAATTAATTCATGGCGGCCTACGTTATTTAGAACATAAAGAATTCAGGCTGGTCAGAGAAGCATTAGCAGAGCGTGAAGTATTGCTAGCTAAAGCGCCACATATTATTAAACCAATGCGTTTTATCATGCCTCATCGACCCCATTTACGCCCTGCATGGCTAATTCGAGCAGGTCTATTTTTTTATGATCATTTGGGAAAACGAGAAAAATTATTAGGATCAAATCTCATTTATTTCAAAGAAGACAGCCCTTTAAAACCCGCGATAACACGTGGTTTTGAATATTCTGACTGTACTGTAGATGATGCGCGTCTTGTGGTGTTAAATGCACTACAAGCTAAAGAGAAAGGGGCAAAAGTTGTTACACGTACACGTTGTGTTAAGGCTTATAGACAACAGGAATTGTGGCATCTGGAGTTACAAAGCGGAGCTGAGTTTTATCAGATACGTGCGAAAGCTATTGTAAATGCGGCGGGACCTTGGGTTGAAGAAATTATTAGTAAAAACATAAGTTTAAGTTCACCTTATCAAATTAGGCTTATACAAGGAAGTCATATTGTTGTGCCAAAATTATATGACTGCCATAAGGCCTTTATTATGCAAAACGAAGATCGACGGATCGTTTTTGCAATTCCTTATTTAGAAAAATATACCCTCATTGGTACAACAGACCAGGAATACACAGGTGACCCACAAAAAGTAGAGATTACTGATGTAGAAATCGATTACCTTTTGACAGTGACAAATTCACATTTTAAAAAGCAGTTGACGCGAGCTGATATTGTAAGTCAGTACTCGGGGGTGCGTGCTTTATGTGATGATGAGTCGGATAATCCATCTGCAATTACACGCGATTATACTTTGGCTCTACAGGCAGAAGATAAAACCACACCATTGCTCTCAGTGTTTGGGGGCAAGATTACAACTTACCGAAAGTTAGCCGAGGCTGCTTTAGAGCATCTGGCTCCGTTTTTTAATGACATGGCAGAGGAGTGGACTGCAGATGAAGCATTACCTGGCGCCGAAAACTGGATAACCCTAGAGGATTTAATCAATCAGATTAAAACACGTGTAAGTGGAATTTCTGACTCACTTGCCAACCGTTGGGCTCATGCATATGGCACAAGAGTGTGGAATATGCTTAAAGAGCGAAATGCTATAGAACAATTGGGTCAACATTTTGGCCATGATTTGTTTGAGTGTGAAGTCAGATATTTGTGTGAATATGAATGGGCTCACACAGCAGAAGATATACTTTGGCGCAGATCTAAATTAGGTTTGGCATTTGATGAAAAACAGGTAAAAGTTTTAGAAGCTTATTTATCAGAACGTCGATTAAAAGATGATGCCGCATAATAAAAAAGGTCGCACATGGCGACCTTTTTTATATAGAGCAATTAGAAGCCAGTTTTTACAGCTTCAAGTAAAGCTGCTTGACGTTCTTTTAATGCCTTAGGTAAGCGTTCGCCGAGTTTATTGAATAACTCAGTGTGGCTTTCAATTTCAGTAACCCACTGGTCTTTATCTTGATTTGTGATGAGGTCAAATTGTTCTTTAGTGAACTCAGTACCTTCCCAATTCAAGTCTTCATATGTTGGAACAAAACCGATAGGTGTTTCAACAGCGTTCGCACGACCTTCACAACGGTCAATGATCCACTCAAGAACACGCATGTTTTGACCGAAACCAGGCCATACGAAGTTGCCTTCAGCATCACGACGGAACCAGTTTACGTTGAAGATTTTTGGTAATTTGTTGCCAGAAGCTTCAGCTTTTTCACTTACTTTCGCACCAAGGTTTAACCAGTGGTCAAAGTAGTCAGCCATGTTATAGCCAGCAAATGGAAGCATCGCGAATGGGTCACGGCGAACAATACCTTGTTGACCAACAGCAGCAGCAGTAGTTTCAGAACCCATAGTTGCCGCTTTATATACACCGTCAACCCAGTCGAAAGCTTCAGAAACTAAAGGTACTGTATCTGCACGACGACCACCGAAGATGAATGCAGAAATTGGAACACCTGCTGGGTTTTCCCAATCAGCATCGATAGATGGACATTGACCTGCTGCAACAGTGAAACGAGCATTTGGATGTGCTGCTTTTTCGCCGTTTACGTGAGGTTGACCTTTCCAGTTAGTTAAGTTTGCTGGAACTTCTTTAGAAAGACCTTCCCACCATACTTGACCATCGTCAGTTACTGCTACGTTTGTATAGATAACGTCTTTGTGAAGAGTTGCCATACAGTTCGGGTTAGTTTTGGTATTTGTACCAGGTGCTACACCGAAGAAACCAGCTTCAGGGTTAATCGCATATAAGCGACCATCTTCACCTGGTTTAATCCAAGCAATATCGTCACCTACAGTTTCGATTTTCCAACCTTCATAACCTGCTGGTGGAATTAACATTGCAAAGTTTGTTTTACCACAAGCAGACGGGAATGCAGCAGCGATGTAGTGTTTTTCACCTTGAGGGTTAGTTACACCAAGAATAAGCATGTGTTCAGCTAACCAACCTTGTTCGCGTCCCATGACAGAAGCGATACGAAGAGCTAAACATTTTTTACCAAGTAACGCGTTACCGCCGTAACCAGAACCGAAAGACCAGATTTCGCGAGTTTCTGGGTAATGAACGATATATTTCTCTGGGTTACAAGGCCAAGCAACATCTTTTTGACCTTCAGCAAGTGGAGCACCTACTGTATGTACGCAAGGAACAAACTCGCCATCTGTACCTAATACGTCATAAACTGCTTTACCCATACGTGCCATTTTGCGCATGCTAACAGCTACATAAGGAGAGTCAGTTAATTCGATACCAATGTGAGCAATATGGCTACCTAAAGGACCCATAGAGAAAGGAACAACGTACATGGTACGGCCTTTCATTGAACCTTCAAATAAACCATTTAATTTTTCACGCATAACAGCTGGATCTTCCCAGTTGTTTGTCGCACCAGCATCTTCTTTATTTTGAGAGCAGATGTAAGTACGATCTTCAACACGCGCAACGTCAGATGGGTCAGAATTTGCAAGATAAGAACCAGGATGTTTTTCTTGGTTTAATTTCTGCATGGTGCCGTTAGCGATCATCAAGTCGATTAGACGTTGATACTCTTCTTCGCTTCCGTCACACCATTCGATTTTTGCTGGTTTGGTTAAGTTTGCAATTTCTTCAACCCATGCTATAAGCTTAGGATGACGAACGAATTCTGGTGCGTTCACTGTGGTCATGGTGAGGCCTATTCAAAATATGTACAACGTACAAGTCATTCATTGGGATACAATGAAAGATCAAATAAAAAAGTGGCTGTATTAAAGCATAAAATCATAAAAAAAATAAGACTAAAGACTAACTAGCAGATATTTGGAGTTTTCTTTATTTTTTAATGAAAATCATATGTTTATATGTTTTTATAAGGTTTTTGCTTTTATATTTTTATGTTATATGTATGTTATTTATCTAAATTATTTTGTTTAAAATCAATGAATTAGTCTTGAAAAATTTTTTTGAGAATTATTATTGATTATACAAATGAAGCTCATTCAAAATTTACATAAAGAGACTTTTAATAGGCGATTTTATATACAAAATAGAATAAAGAACTGACTTTACGATAATAAAATGCGGCCTTTGAAACCTCTTTCAATCATCTATAACGAAAAATCAGGATTTCATGCTTCAAAACATGAAGACGTCTATGAGCAGCTCATGACTGTATTTACAGAATATGGTTTTGAAATACAAGTATTTGAATTAAATGAAAATACATTATTTGATGATTTGATAAATAATGTTATTCATCGACATTCACAAAATGAAAATACAGGAGTGGTTGTTGCGGCAGGAGGAGATGGTACTTTAAATGCGGTTGCAACTAAACTTAAAAATACTTCTATTCCCATGGGAATTCTGCCTTTAGGGACTTTTAATTATGTTGCTAAAGTTTTAGAGATTCCGTTAGACCTTTTAGAGGCAGCAGAGGTTATTGCAACAGGTAAACCTAGGTCAGTACATGTAGCAGCTATTAATGATCATATTTATCTAAATAATGCCAGTTTAGGTTTATATCCTCTTTTTATCAAAAAACGCGAACTCTACAATAAATATTTAGGAAGACTGCCTTTACATGCCTATACCTCAGCTTTAGATGTTTTATTGAGAGAAAATAAATCAATGAAGCTTTCTATAACTGTAGATGGCAAGAAATATCCAGTTAAAGCGCCGCTTATTTTCTTTGGAAATAACCAATTGCAACTATGTGATATGAAGCTCAGAATTGCAGAATGTGCAGCACAGGGAAGAGTCGCTGGAGTTGTAATTACAAAAAGTGATAAGCTGAGTTTACTAAATATGCTTTGGCAATGGGTTCAAGGTAAAGTTGAAGATGCACAAGATGTATATAGTTTTTGTGCTGATCATGTCATTGTTGAATGTGCAAAGAAAACCAAACTCACAGTGGCCTTAGATGGAGAAATCATAGAGATGAAACCTCCTTTAAATTTCACTGTAGAAAAAAATGCTTTAAATATTATGGTGCCGAATGTTACTACATCTGTCTGATTTACACTTTGGGACAGAAAAAAAAGAGTGTTTAGAGGCAATAAGAGATTTTTGTATTCAGCAACAGCCTGAAGTGATTGTTGTGAGCGGCGATATTACTCAACGCGCCAAATATGAACAATTTTTTAAATGTCGACAGTATTTAGATAGCCTCAATATTCCTTATCTTGTGGTGCCTGGTAACCACGATATACCTTTGTATCATGTCTGGAACCGTTTTTTTTCTCCATTTACCCGTTATCGATATTTTTTTGGTGAATTAGAGCCGACTTTAGAAACTGAACATTTTTATATTGTTGGGGTGAATAGTATACGTCGTCGTTATCATACGCGTGGGCATATTTCGATTGAACAAATTCAAGCTACTTATGAGCGTTTAGACAGGGGACCTAAAAATAAAATAAAGCTAGTTGTTTTTCATCAACCCTTTTATACGCCGCCTGATAATAAGCATGGAATAAAAGATTGTCCGGTTCTAGGCAAAATCGCTTTAGAAAAGTGGAGTACAACTGGTCTATTTGGAATGTTACATGGGCATCTCCATAAAACAGCTATATATGATTTAACTCAGATTTATTCTTTAAAAATAGATCATCCTATTTTTGATATACATGCAGGTACAGCAACTTCTACTCGCTTATATCATCATAATCCAAATTGCTTTAATACAATTTCAAATGAAGGGAAAATTCAACATTATTGGTTTAATGAACAGTTGGCTGAATTCACTTCATATTGATTTGGTTTAGATGAGCTTAAATAATTGATTGTTTAAAAAATATTCAAAAAAGAGAAAAATTTTTCTTATTTCCCCTTGAAGCCATTTTTTTCATCCCCACAAAAGTGACATCTAAATATTTTGTTATTGCTCTGGATTAAAGCAATAACGATTAATCAAAAAGACTAAGTCTGATGGAGTTAATTATGAGCAACATTCGTCCATTACATGATCGCGTTGTGATTCGTCGCGTAGAAGAAGAAACCAAAACTGCTGGCGGTATTTTATTGCCAGGTTCTGCTGCTGAAAAACCATCTCAAGGTGAAGTAATTGCAGTAGGCAATGGTCAAATCACTGATAACGGCGTACGTGCTTTGGATGTTAAAGTTGGTGACAAGGTGTTATTTGGTACTTATGCAGGTACAACAGTTAAAGTAAATGGTGAAGAACTCTTAATCATGAAAGAGTCAGACATCTTAGCTGTATTAGAAGGCTAATCGATCCATAACTCAATTCATTATCAGATTCAGTATTTAAAAAGATTCGGAGTTTAATATGTCAGCTAAAGACGTAAAATTTGGTGATTCAGCTCGCTCAAAAATGATTGCAGGGGTAAACGTACTTGCAGATGCGGTTAAAGTGACTTTAGGTCCTAAAGGCCGTAATGTTGTGATCGACCGCTCTTTCGGCGCGCCGCACATCACTAAAGACGGTGTAACTGTTGCAAAAGAAATTTCATTAAAAGACAAGTTTGAAAACATGGGTGCTCAACTTGTTCGTGAAGTTTCAAGCAAAACTAACGACATCGCAGGTGACGGTACAACAACTGCAACTGTACTTGCTCAAGCAATTTTAAATGAAGGTATCAAATCAGTAACTGCTGGTATGAACCCAATGGATTTAAAACGCGGTATCGACATTGCAGTAAAAACTGTAGTTGAAAATATCCGTTCTATTGCTAAACCAGCTGATGATTTCAAAGCAATTGAACAAGTAGGTTCAATCTCTGCTAACTCTGATACTACTGTTGGTAAACTTATTGCTCAAGCAATGGAAAAAGTAGGTAAAGAAGGCGTAATCACTGTAGAAGAAGGCTCTGGCTTCGAAGACGCATTAGACGTTGTAGAAGGTATGCAGTTTGACCGTGGTTATATCTCTCCGTACTTTGCAAACAAACAAGATACTTTAACTGCTGAACTTGAAAATCCGTTCATCCTTCTTGTTGATAAAAAAATCAGCAACATTCGTGAATTGATTTCTGTTTTAGAAGCAGTTGCTAAAACTGGTAAACCACTTCTTATCATCGCTGAAGATGTTGAAGGTGAAGCGCTTGCAACTCTTGTTGTAAACAACATGCGCGGTATCATCAAAGTATGTGCTGTTAAAGCTCCTGGTTTCGGTGACCGTCGTAAAGCAATGCTTCAAGACATTGCGATCTTGACTGGCGCAACAGTTATTTCTGAAGAAGTTGGTATGTCTTTAGAACAAGCAACTCTTCAAGATTTAGGTACAGCGCACAAAATTACTGTTTCTAAAGAAAACACAGTTATTGTTGACGGTGCTGGTGATGCTGCTGCTATCGCTGAACGTGTTCAACAAATCCGTGCTCAAATCGAAGAATCTACTTCAGAATATGACCGTGAAAAATTACAAGAACGTGTTGCTAAGTTAGCAGGCGGTGTTGCTGTAATTAAAATCGGTGCAGCAACTGAAGTTGAAATGAAAGAGAAGAAAGACCGCGTAGACGACGCACTTCACGCAACTCGTGCAGCAGTTGAAGAAGGTGTTGTTGCTGGTGGTGGTGTTGCTCTTGTTCGCGCTGTAAATGCTCTTGAAGGTTTAAAAGGCGCTAACGAAGATCAAACAGCTGGTATCAACATTTTACGCCGTGCGATCGAAGCTCCACTTCGTCAAATCGTTGCGAATGCTGGTGATGAGCCATCTGTAGTTATCAACGCTGTTAAGAATGGTGAAGGTAACTTCGGTTACAACGCTGCAACTGGCGAATATGGTGATATGTTAGAAATGGGTATCCTTGACCCAGCTAAAGTAACTCGTTCTGCACTTGAGCACGCTGCTTCTGTTGCTGGCTTAATGTTAACTACAGAATGTATGATTACTGACATTCCTGAAGACAAACCAGCTGCTCCAGATATGGGCGGTATGGGTGGTATGGGCGGAATGATGTAATAACGCATCAACGCTTTAACCCAAAAAAATCCCTGCATTCGCAGGGATTTTTTTATTTTTCCAGTAATTTTAAGGATAAGTTAAGTTCAGAACCCTAAAATTAAAACAGGAACAGCAGCTAGAAGTTCCTCTTTTGTTACAACCATGCTTATCTATTTATAAGCATGGATTTTTTTTATCCAAATAAAATAATAAGCCAAGTGGCAACAATAATAGAAAGTGCAACAAACTGAGCGGCACTACCCATATCTTTTGCATTTTTGGAAAGTTGGTGTTTCTCGAGTGAAACTCGGTCAACCACTGCTTCAATGGCAGAGTTGAAGAGCTCAACAATGATGGCAAATAAACAGACAATGATCATCAGAGCATGTTCGCCGCGAGTTACATCCAGGAAAAAGCTGACAGGGATGAGTACAAGATTAATTAAAACAATTTGCCGAAATGCAGCTTCATTTTGATAAGCAGCTTTAAATCCTGAAATTGAATAACTGGTAGCGTTCAAGATGCGCTTTAGGCCACTTTTACCTTTATAGGGAGAATAACTATCCATTCACTTATATTTTTGACACTTTTCATGCATTATATAGTGCAGCCCTTAAAAAAATATTAAATCTTTTTTAAAGATTTTGACTTTATAACTCCATAGAGAAGAAGAGATGAAAAAACTATTTGTAGCCTTAGGACTTATCATGGGTAGCTTGCATATAAGCTATGCAGAACCAGCTTCAGCTCAACAAGTACCCGGATATTACCATCATCAATTTGGTAATTATCGGATAACTTCCTTGCTCGATGGCACTATTTATCTAGATCCTAAATTGTTTAAAAATTTAAGTCCGGCTGAAAAAACTAAAATTTTAACGAAATATGCTGCTGTAAATGAGAAGGGGATTCAGACTTCAGTAAATGCCTTTTTAGTTGATGATGGTAAAAGTTTGACGCTTGTTGACAGTGGAGCTGCGAGTTGTTTTGGTCCACAGTTAGGTTCAATTGCTAAAAATCTTGAATTAGCGGGCTATCAACTTGCCAATGTGAAAACTGTTTTATTGACCCACTTACATCCAGACCATGTGTGCGGTATTGTTCAAAATGGAAAAGCCGTATTTCCTAATGCAACGATCTATGCTCATGAACGTGAAGCAGATTATTGGTTAAATCCAGCAAATGAAAAAACTGTACCAGCGGATAAAAAAGAAAATTATTTAGGTACTGTTAAAAACGTAAAAGCTGCACTTGCACCTTATCAAGCAAAAAAAGCATTCAAAACCTTTAAAGATGGTGATGTTATTCAAGGTTTTGAAGTAATCAATACACAAGGGCACACACCGGGACATCATAGCTTCCGTTTGAAGAGTAAAGGGCAACAAATTGTCTTTGTTGGTGATATTGTCCACTCACATTCTTTACAGTTTGATGCTCCAAAAACTGGGGTAGATTTTGATGTAAATTCAGAGCAGGCAATTAATACTCGTTTAAAAATATTTGCTGAAATTTCAAATAAGCAACAATGGGTAGCTGCCCCGCATTTACCGTTCCCGGGAATTGGTCATGTGTATAAAGTGAATGCTGAGCAGTATCAGTGGATTCCTTTATATTTTAATAACAGTCTTGATAAATAAAAAAACAGGGCATTCATTGCCCTGTTTTTTTATGAAGATTGAGTTATTTTGCAGCTTTTTCAAAATTAGTGACAGCTTCACGACCGAGTGCTGGGTCATCTGTAAAGACGCCATCAACACCTGCCTTGAAATAGGCTTCAAACTCTTTTAACGCACCAGTTGGACAACGTTCAGCAGGTTTATCTGGGCTGCACTTTAACGGCGCTGGTAAGAAGTTGTTTTCTGGTCGGAAAGTATAAGGATGTACTTTTAAGCCAGCCGTATGTGCATCAGAAATAAACGTACTAGTTTTATATGAGCCATCATTATTAAAGGTCAGTATGTAACCTTTACTTGGTCCTACACCATTTGCATATTTGGCAACATCTTTTAACCCTTGTGCTGTGGCTAAATCAGCATAAGTTTTAGTGTCACCAGACTCTACGAAGTCTGCTGGTCGAGATGTTTTTGAGTCGTATAGCTGAATAATTTGTGCATGTTTAAGCGTCTTATGAAGGTCAAGCTCCCTTTTTAAATCTTTTAGATTCTGAACTTCAAAAGACTGTAAATAGACAGGTGCAATATCACGTGTATATTTATATTTGGCTAAGGTTTTTAGAAGAGTATCTTCCATTGCCAGATTTTGATTTTTAAAATAAGTCGGATGTTTCGTCTCAATATATAAGCCTATAATTTTCCCCGTCTTTTTATAGTTAGCTTCGGCAAGCTCAATGATTTGTTCTAGAGTTGGGACAGGGTAAAGGTCATTATACGCTGTGTTGGCTGGTCGAAACTCAGGAATACGTTCACGCGCTTTAAGTTGCTGCAATTCACTTAAAGTAAAGTCTTCCGTGAACCAACCGGTTAAGTCGACGCCATCAATATTTTTTGTTTTTTTACGGTCTGCAAACTGACTTAAAGTGCTTACATTGGTTGTTCCACCAATCTCATTTTCATGGCGGGCAACTAATACGCCATCTTTTGTAGAGACTAGATCAGGTTCAATGAAATCTGCGCCGTCATCAATCGCTTTTTGATATGAAGCTAAAGTATGTTCAGGACGTAAAGCGCTAGCGCCACGGTGTCCTACTACTAAAATTTTAGGAAGTTGATATTCTGGCGTGGTTGGCGTCGTTTCAGTTTTATCGTCATCATTACAACCAACCAAGCTAATTAAACTTAAGCATAAAAGTGCTTTTCTAAACATAATTCTACTCATATTGTTTTAGTTGAAACGACTCAAGTTTCTGGGCTTTGTTTGACATGATCATGAAGAATTCATGAATTTTAAGTGACACTCGTTAACTGGTTTTTTATTGGTTTGTTGGAAATATTCAATCACGCTTTGTTTTTGTCTTAATTACATTTATTGTTTAATTCTACTTGTCTTTTTTATACCGCTCGTTGATCATCACAAGGTCTCGAAGCGGCATTTACTTCTGTTAATTAACGACATCATACCGAGCAGCCATGCTATCTAAATTTTTTATTCAACGCCCCATTTTTGCCAATGTATTGGCGATCATTGTTATGGCTTTCGGTATTTTTTCGGTTATGAATTTGCCTGTAGAACGGTATCCAGACATTGCTCCACCTAAAATTACTGTGTCAGCCAACTATAGTGGTGCAGATGCACAAACGGTTGAGCAAAGTGTTACTCAAATTTTAGAACAGCAAATACAAGGGATTGATCACTTACTCTATTTTAGTTCATCAAGTGACTCATCTGGACGTAGTCGAATCACTATAAGTTTTGATAACGGAACAAATCCGGATACTGCTCAGGTCCAAGTACAAAATAGTATTAGTGGCGTAATACGTCGCTTACCGGATGAAGTTCAACGCCAAGGTGTTACGGTAAGTAAGTCACTGGGTGACACTTTTATGGTAATTGGCTTATATGACTCGACTGGTAAAACAGGAAACATTGAGCTATCGGACTATTTAACTACGCATGTGGTAGATAACCTGAACCGTATTGAAGGGGTGGGCGAAACTGATGTATTTGGTTCACAATATGCCATGCGTATCTGGTTAAATCCGGATAAATTAAAACAATATAATTTAATGCCAAGTGATGTAGCGAATGCAATCACCGCACAAAATACTCAGGTCGCCGCAGGGGCAATTGGTGACTTACCCGTAATTGACGGTCAATATTTAAATACAAAAGTCACAGCAGGTTCTCGCTTAAAAACAGTTGAGGATTTTAAAAATATTGTCGTGAAGTCGAATAAAACGGCGAGTTATGTGTATTTAAAAGATATTGCCAGAGTTGAGCTAGGTGCAGAAAACTATCAGTCTTTTAACACTATTAATGGCTATCCTGCCGCAGGTTTGGGTATTTCTTTATCTTCGGGTGCAAATGCAATTCAGACCTCTAAGCTCATCCACCAAACTCTAGATCAGCTTACAACGAAACTACCAGCGGGTTATAAAATCGTTTATCCACGAGATAATACGCCCTTTGTTCAAGAGTCAATTAAGGAAGTAGTAAAGACTCTGGTAGAGGCGATTATTCTGGTTATTTTGGTCATGTTCCTGTTCTTACAAAGCTGGCGTGCTACGCTCATTCCGAGTATTACCGTTCCAGTTGTGATTTTAGGAACTTTCGCTGTCTTATATGTGCTTGGTTTTAGTATTAACACCTTAACGTTATTTGCGCTGGTACTCGCGATTGGTTTGCTGGTCGATGATGCGATCGTAGTCGTGGAAAACGTTGAGCGGCTCATGCATGAACAGCACTTATCTCCTAAAGAAGCTGCTATTGAGTCGATGGGGGAAATTAGTGGTGCCTTAGTCGGAATTACATTGGTTTTAACTGCTGTTTTTATTCCAATGTCCTTTTTAGGCGGTTCAATTGGCGTGATTTACCGTCAGTTTTCTATTACTTTAGTTGCCGCTATGGCGTTGTCGCTTATTGTTGCGCTCATTTTAACACCGGCTTTATGTGCATTAATTTTAAAACCAAACCCTCAACCTCAGCGTTGGGCCGTATGGTTTAACCAAAAGATTGAGCAACTTAAAAATCAATATATCAAGCTTGTTCAGACGAGTATTCATTACAGTAAATCAGTTATTGTGATTTTTGTGGCTTTAATTGCCGTTTTTACGCTGTTCTATAACGGTTTAAAAAGCGGTTTTATTCCTAAAGAAGACCAAGGAATTTTAAGTGTTCAAATTAAGCTCGTAGACAGCGCACCAATTTCTCAAAGCCAGAAAATTGGTGAGCAAGTCCGCCAATATTTCTTAACTCAAGAAGATAAAAATGTAGATTTGGTTTTAATCCGCTATGGACGAAATTATTCGGGCACAGGACAAAACTTGGCGCAAGGGTTTATTGCTCTAAAACCGTGGGATGTCCGAACAGGAAAAGAAAACTCGGC
Organism: Acinetobacter sp. FDAARGOS_559; assembly: GCF_003940475.1. Classification (NCBI taxonomy): domain Bacteria; kingdom Pseudomonadati; phylum Pseudomonadota; class Gammaproteobacteria; order Moraxellales; family Moraxellaceae; genus Acinetobacter; species Acinetobacter sp. FDAARGOS_559. The sequence continues at coordinate 1,474,555 of NZ_RKJG01000005.1, read as the reverse complement.
TGAGGCTATACAAAAGCGTGCCATGAAATACTTTAGCCATTTTAATAATGCACAGATTAATGTGACTTTACCTGCCTCAGTTAATGGCTTAGGTCAAACAGATGGTCTGGATTTATGGATTCAGGATTTGAATGGGCAAGGGCAAGATTTTCTAGATAGTACCTTCCGCCAATTGCAGGCTCAAAGTAAAAATTATTCAACTTTCGAAAACTTTGATAAGCAGTCAACCAATAGTAAGGCAAATCTTAATATTAAGATTGACCAGAAACAGGCACTAGCAAATGGACTACAGCTATCGGCAATTAATAACACTTTATCTAGCGCATGGGGCGGAACTTATGTAAATGACTTTATTGATCGGGGCCGTATTAAACGTGTCATGATTCAAGGTGATGCCGAGTTTAGATCTAAACCGGAAGATTTATATAACTGGTCTGTACGTAATGACCAAAATGAAATGGTTCCCTTTAGTTCATTTGCCAACTTTAGCTGGGGCGGGGCGCCGGAAATTGTAAAACGCTATATGGGATATAGTGCTTTACAACTACAAGCAGATGTTGCGAGTGGCAGCAGTTCTGGCCAAGCGATGAAAGATGTAGAACAACTTGTTAACCAACAAAAAGATATTGGTTTAGCGTGGACAGGTTTATCTTTTGAAGAACAGAAGTCGACTAATCAGGCCGTGTGGTTATATTTAATTTCGGCTGGATTTATTTTCTTATGTTTAGCTGCTTTATATGAAAGCTTAAGTATTCCCGCCGCCGTAATGACATCTATTCCGCTTGGTGTAGGAGGAAGTGTGATTTTCTCTTATATTTTTGGTTTGCCAAATGACGTGTATTTCCAAATTGCGCTATTAACGACTATTGGTTTGTCATGTAAAAACGCCATTTTAATTGTTGAGTTCGCGGCCTTAGCGCAAGAAAAAGGTAAGAATGCCATTCAGGCAGCCTTAGAAGGTGCGAGCTTACGATTAAGACCGATTCTAATGACCTCTTTAGCCTTTGGTGCAGGCGTAATTCCACTTGTGTTTGCTCAAGGTGCTGGTGCGGTTAGTCGTCAAGAGATTGGTATTAGTATTTTAGGTGGCGTGATGTTTGGTACTGTGCTGGTTCTGTTTTTTATTCCGGTCATGTACGTATTATTACGTTCACTGTTTAAATCGAAAGCTTCAACCTAAAAGTAAACAATTTAAAAACGGGCATCAAATCAAGTATATTAAGATTAACTTTTCTTCTTATATTTGATTTTGATGCCTCAAGAAAAAAAATTAACACAGCAGCAGGTTATCGCACTAGAACGGGATCTTGCCAAGTTCGCAACCATGATGGATAGTGCGGTCCGTATTCCTTTTACAAAGCAGGGTATTGGCGCTGATGCTGCCTTAAGTACTATTCCAATTGCCGGTGATGTCGCTGGGTTCGCACTGACGTGTTATGCCATTTATAAGGCTAAACAAATAGGTGTGCCTCAGCATAAGCTCACTCCAGTGATTAAACTTGCTGTAGTCGATGCCGTAGTCGGTTTTGTTCCAGTTGCAGGGACTATTTTCGATATTTTTATACGTCCCAGTCGAAAAGCATTAGATGTGGTGCATACGCATATACTTGAAGAATATGCGATTCAGAGTGATATTCATGTCATTCATCCGTATTTACATGAAAAGCTCGAAAAGAAGCAACAACAGTCGGCATTCTGGCGTAACCCTGTTGTGAGTTGGTTATGGTTGCACATACCCGATTTATTAGGTGCGTTTGTACTGCTATTAATTGGCTTAGCTGTGTGGTGGGGTGCAAGTTACCTTTGGGGACTTTATCAAACCATGTAATCAAAAAAATAAAGCCTCCATTTGGAGGCTTTATTTTTAAATTAAATGTTTTATGGGCAATCTAATTGGTGTAGAGCTGCCACACGTTGTTCAATTGTAGGGTGAGTTTGGAACAATGCAGCTAAACTAAAGCCTTGTTCTTTACCTTCCGCAATTGCGAACGCTTTCATTTCTTTTGGCATTTGGTCAGGTAACTCTGTTTCAGCTTGCAAACGTAATAAAGCAGAAATCATCGCTTGTTTACCAGCTAAACGCGCACCGGCTTCATCTGCACGGTATTCACGGTAACGAGAGAACCACATCACAATGGCAGAGGCAAGAATACCAAACACGATATCTAGAACCATTGTAATGATGAAATAACCCATACCTGGGGCTTCATTGTCTTGACGACCAAAGACATTACGGTCAATAAAGTCACCTACTACACGAGCAAAGAACATAACGAAGGCGTTTACAACACCTTGAATGAGTGCGAGTGTAACCATGTCACCATTTGCAACGTGGCCGATCTCGTGCGCGAGTACAGCACGTAGCTCATCTTTGTTCATACGCTCAAGTAGACCGCTTGAAACGGCAACTAAGGCATCATTTTTATTCCAGCCTGTTGCAAAGGCATTAGACTGATATGAAGGGAAGATACCAACTTCTGGCATATTAATACCAGCACGTTGAGAAAGTTCAGCGACTGTTTGCAATAACCAGCTTTCAGCTTGGTTACGAGGAGCATTTGGGTCAATCAGTTCTGTACCAGTAGTTTTCTTAGCCATCCATTTGGACATGAATAGAGAGACTAAAGAGCCCACCATACCGAACACAAAACAGATGACTAAAAGGTTGCCTAGATTTAAGCCACCCGCGCCATGGTAACTACCGACACCGAAGAGTGACAAAATAATGCCAGCTACAACCAGTACCGCGAGGTTGGTAAGCAAAAACAAACCAATCCGCATCATTGAGAAAATCCTCTTATAAATAAAATATTATCTGATTTATAAATTATAAATCACTCAGCTAATATGCGGCGCTTAGGGGAAAAATTCAAGAAAAAAATAAGGAATCAATACATTCTTTGCGATCGAAGAATGTATTTAAATTAAACAAGTTATTAGAAGGCCCCTCTGAACACGACAGTGGGGGTAATAGATCATTACAATTTTTTGACAATAGAACCCGCTAAATAAATAACCGTAAGGTATGAGGCCTTTTAAGCTTACTCAATCCGGATATGTGCAATAGCAGTTGCATTATTGGTGACATAAGTTCCCGTAGGTGCGTCTGTATATGTACCATCTGGCAATGTCACGATTTGGCGCGAGGAAGAATACTTTATAGGCTGAGCAGAGACTTGCGTCGAAGTACTGTGCGGTATGGCTGGCTGGTTTATCGCTTGGGCAGAAATACTCGAATTGCTAAAAGAAGAAAGGCCTACACCAGAAGAATATAAGTTTTGGTAGCGGCTAGTGACTCGGCGAACATAATCTTGGGTTTCACGGAATGGCGGAATACCGCCATATTTATCGACGTTTCCTTCTCCTGCATTATAAGCGGCAAGGGCCATTTGCGTATTACCGTTAAAACGTTTGAGCAACCAACTTAAATATTTAGCACCAGCGAAGATATTTTGCTGAGGATCATAAGCGTTAGATACGTTAAAACGACGAGCAGTAGCCGGCATAAGCTGCATTAAACCTTGGGCGCCAACCGGAGAGCGGGCATTTACGTTAAAGCCAGACTCGGTATGCATAACGGCTTTGATTAATCCTTCCGAAACGCCGTGCTGTTGTGCTGCCTGCTTAATAATATGGTCAAAAGCATTTTTGTTTTTGCTATAGCTTGGTAGAACCGAAGCCTCTGAAGTCCCCCAGTTGCTATAACTATGAATATTACTATCCGGGTAGTAGGTGACTTTTACTTTTTTGAGTGAATGGTCATAACTTTTACGGTTAGTCAGTAAAGTACTGCCGTTTTTGTCTTGGTAAATGTACATCTGACCTGCTGAAGTCGGCGTTATACCTACCGAAAAAGTGGTCATCCCCAGTAAACAAGAAAAAAGATATTGAACCGAATTTTTCATTTTATGTTATTCACAATTTTAGGGTCTCAAAACTTGTCAAAGAGTTTATCAAAAAATATTACTTAAAGAAGTTTTGTGTAATTTTTTTTATTTTGACTCTTTGAAAAAATCAAGCAGTTTTGCTCGAATGATCATCAAAAAAAATTAAAAAAAATTTTTAAAATGATTCTATTGACTTGAATAACTATTTGAAAAATAAGGGAAAAAATCATTGGTTAAAAAATGATCAATTTAAATAAAACCCTTAACAGAAGGTCAAAACAGTTTGTCAAGTATTAAGAAATCCACAATTTTATCCACAGGTTTTGTGGAAAACTGTGGAAAAGTCCAAAAAGTAAGCATTTTGCGCAAAAAATGAACTCATCGGTCAAAATAGCGCACTGCTTTTGCATCATGCCTGAGCATTATGAAGACTTCAAGAATTGAAACTATTCTTTTGATGCGATTCTCATCCGAATCATATAAAATTGCGCGGTATTTTTATTTATGGGTATATCTCGTCTATGTACGCGCCAGTTGAGTCCAACGAAGGATTTAATTTTAAGCCTGAACTTCCAACAAGCTCGGCCTATTATCGTTTGCTTAAGAAGCTTCGCCGTCAAGTTGGACATGCCATCCGTGACTTCAATATGATTGAAGATGGTGACAAGGTCATGGTGTGTGTGTCTGGTGGTAAAGACAGTTATACCTTGCTCGACATTTTGTTGCAGTTCAAACGTATTGCACCAATCAATTTTGATATTGTTGCGGTTAACCTTGACCAAAAGCAGCCTGGTTTCCCTGAAGATGTCTTACCACGTTATATGGAAGAAAATAACATTCCGTATTACATTTTGGAAAAAGACACTTACAGCATTACCAAACGTTTAACTCCTGAAGGTAAAACGTACTGTGCTGTGTGTTCACGTTTACGCCGTGGTTCGCTTTATGGCTTTGCTCAAGAAATTGGTGCAACCAAAGTTGCACTAGGGCATCACCGTGATGACATCATTGCTACTTTCTTCTTGAACTTATTCCATGGCGGTAGCTTAAAGGCAATGCCACCTAAGCTTTTATCATCGGATAAGAAAAATATTTTGATTCGTCCTTTGGCTTATGTTGAAGAAAAGGACATTATCAAATATGCAGAGTTACGTAAGTTCCCGATTATTCCGTGTAACCTTTGTGGTTCACAAGAGAACTTACAACGTGCCATGATCAATGAAATGCTTCGTGAATGGGACAAACAGTATCCAAAACGTTTACACAGCATTTTTGGTGCGTTACAGAACGTTTCACCTTCACAACTTGCTGACCGTGATTTGTTCGATTTCGAAGTTCTTGACTCGCAGCGCGAATTAGACTTTAAAGATCCGGAAGAACTGAAAAAACGTTTAGATGTAGTGAACTTAAGCTTTGCTGCTGAATAAAACGAATTAATAAGTCAATTGAAGGCACTTTATAAACAAGTGCCTTTAATGTATCAAAATACTAAAAAATGAATGTTCCGTACAAAAAGTCATAGCTCAACCTTAAAATTACATGCTATAACAACGCTCAAGCAGAAGTGCTTCACACGATGTTGTCTGGATAGGCAACACTAGAGAAATTGAACAAATAAATTTGAGGAAGAATCATGCCTGCATTTTTAACTGATGATTGGTTTGCGACTGTCGAAAAATTAACTGCTGAAGCAGGTGATCTTAATTTGCCACCAGCTCTTGCGAATTTGGCAATTAATTTAGTAGTTACAGATGCTTCTGGAAATACCGAATTAGCGTTAGATGGGGGTAAAATCCAAAAAGGTTTGTCTTCAAATGCCAAAACTACATTAAACATGGATGCTGAAACTTTACGTAAAGTATTCCTAGAGTTTGATATGGCAGCTGCTATGCAGGCATTCATGACTGGTAAAATAAAAGTTCAAGGCGATATGTCTCAGTTAATGGCTTTACAAACAGCTAAACCAAGCCAAGAACAAAAAGATTTGTTCAAAAAAGTATTAGAGCAAACCGCTTAAACTAAAAAAGAATTCATATAAAAAGCTTACCCGAGAGGTAAGCTTTTTATTTATACAAACAATGAATTTATCAACTTTTAGATGATAAAAACTAGATATTAATTCGCGTTTGTGCCGTTTTAATGTGCTCAAGATAAGCACGTATACGAGTCACATACTGAACCGCTTGTTTGTATCGACCATTGCGAGTTTTATTACTCTGCAAATAATTATAGAGATTAACCCATTGGTTTGGGTCTTTCCCTTGGGCTTGCAAGCGCTTTTGAATCTGGTTCACCGCACCCGGTCCCATATTGTAAGCTACAAGTGCATACCAGTTGCGATCTGGGAAAGGAATATCATCATACTCACTTAACATGAGATCATAATATTTCGCACCGCCCTGAATACTCTGTGCTGGATCATTACGGTTACTTACACCCATTGCCCGAGCTGTACTATTGGTTAACATCATTAACCCACGGACACCTGTTGGTGAAACAGACTCTGGCTTTAGGTACGATTCTTGATAACCAATCGCTGCAAGCAAATGCCAGTCTAAATCGTACTGAGCAGCACTTTGTTTAAAGCTTGCTTTGTAAATCGGTATACGTGCACTTAAGTCACGTTGAATCGTAGACCAAGCTTCTGGTTTTACAACATTACGGTTATAAAAAGAAGCAAGTTGCTGAGTTAGGCCATTTTGTTTGCTTTGACAAACAAAACCGCTTGCTGTTTGTGTAAGCGGGTCATCTGCTTGTTTAAACACCCAGCTTAGATTCGGATTTAATCCATTTTTTTGCAAATTTACGATATCACCACAACTTGCAGAAAAAGACATTAAACCTTTGTTCTCGATTGAACTTAAGCTTGCGGTTGTCATGGCAAGATTTGCTTTACCTTGCTGAACCCACTTAAGCGCCGTGGCATTATCTGTCACGATTTTGAAGTCCAACTTTACATTTAAGCTTTGTGCATAGTTACGCGCTAAGTCATAACCGAAGCCGTGTAAAAACTGGTCTTCTTTAAAAACAGTCGTTGGGCTTTCTACAGCAACCACTGTTAATGTGTTTGTGTTAACTACAGTATTGTACTGTAGGGTTTTTCCTGCATTGATACTATGAAAGGGAAAAAACATAGTGCTGAGCGCAAGAACTTTCAATGGGAGAGAAGAAAATAAAGAGCTAAGGCCAAGCCTCGACCCAGAACTTGAATTACTGTGCATGTTGTCTCCGCTACAGGTAATTTATGCCCTAAAAGTCAGACAAAAAGCTGCCATAACTTCTAAAAGTTGATAAATTCAATAAGGGGTGGGCAGTCATGACGTCATTCAAAATGACATGAAATGAAAAAAGCAAACTGTGTAGAAAATCTACATAGTTTTTGAGTGGGTTAAAAAATACTCAACATTTAAGATGCGCGCATCATAATATTGATAAAAAGTATTGTCAAATTTTGTACAATTAAATATCCGATATATCATCATAACAACATGAATTTATTAAGGAAGAAAATTTATACACTTCTGATGTGAGAAAATAGGGTATAAAATGCTACATCTTGTAACCCTTATGTTGTTAATCAGTGGTTTTTAATCATGAAATCTAACTTAATCACTCGGTCAGGCCATGACAAATTAGTTGCTGAATTAAAACAACTTTGGCATGAAGAAAGACCAGAAATTACGAAAAAAGTAAATTGGGCTGCAAGCCTCGGTGACCGTAGTGAGAATGCAGATTATCAATATAACAAGCAGCTCCTTAGAAAAATTGATCGACGAGTACGCTACTTAGGAAAGCGTTTAGAAGAGTTGAAAATTGTTGATTACTCACCTGAGCAAGAAGGCAAAGTTTACTTTGGTGCTTGGGTCGACATTGAAAATGAAGAAGGGGAGCAAAAAACTTTACGAATCGTCGGGGTAGATGAAATTTATGATCACCATCCTCAGCATATTTCAATTGAGTCACCTATGGCACGTGCACTCTTGAGTAAAGAAGTCGATGATGAAGTAGAAGTACACACGCCTTTGGGCAAAAAGCTGTGGTATATCAATGCAATTCGCTATGAAAAACCTAAAAATGATGAAATTTAGATAGATTTGTTTTTATTTTGAGCGTTTGAATTAAAAATTAAATAAAAGATTTGCCAACTTGCATTTTTGTTTATATTATAGCGCTCGTTGGAAGCGTGGCAGAGCGGTTTAATGCACCGGTCTTGAAAACCGACGAGGGTGTGAGTCCTCCGTGAGTTCGAATCTCACCGCTTCCGCCATATTCATATTTCTGACACTGTTTAACGCTATATAAATATTTGATTTATAAGGTTAAAGTTGGAAATATACGATATGACAGTTCATGACACACGATGTGAATGAGCAGTTATAAAGTAGTAAAAAATGCAGTAAGATATTTTCTTACTGCATTTTTTTTGTTTGTACGTTATGACTACACGTGGAATCAATAAACTAACGGCTTTACAGGTTAAAAAAGCCCAACCCAATTCTGAGAAGATGTATAAGCTTCCAGATGGTGGTAATCTTTATTTGCGTATTGATACGAATGGCAGTAAGTACTGGATCTTTAACTATACTCGACCTTATATTGGTAAGCGCAATGATTTGTCCTTGGGCACCTATCCTGAAGTCACTCTTGAGAATGCGCGTCGTATCCGTGATGAATATAAAAAGTTAATAAAGCAAGGGCTTGATCCTGCAATGGTACGGCTTGAAACTAAGAGTCAAAAGCACAAAGAACTTGAAAATACTTTTCGGGTGGTGAGTGCAGATTGGCTCAAAAAAAGAGAGCTAGAGGGTAAGCAGGATGAAGAGACTATCCGTCGTTTAAATCACGATGTATTACCTTATATTGGAGATATGACTTTTCCGCAACTGACGCTAGAAGTGCTTGAGGTTAAAATTTTTCAACGTATTATCGATCGTGGTGCTTTATCTGTTGCGAAGCGTTTAAAGTCAGATTTAAATCAAATTTTTAAATCAGCTCGTAAAAAGAAGTTGGTTCAGTACAACCCAGTTGAGGATATTGAATTACCGAATCCTCAAAGGGGAAACTTCGCAGCAGTAACAGAAGAACAAGACCTAGCTCCGATGCTGGTTAAAATCTGGAATTATTCAAAAACCCATGAACGGTGTTTGATTACGACACAAGTGGCTTTGAAGATATCAGTTCTGACATTTCAAAGACCTGGAGAGATACGTCGACTTAAAAAGGAATATTATTACCCAGATGAGCGCTGTTTTAAATTTACAGCGAGTAAGACAGGGCAGTTGCATATAGTTCCTTTGTCTGATCAAGCTTTTGAGTTAATTGAATCGATTATTGATCTATACCCGAACAGTGAATACATTTTTGTCGGGCGAGATGGGAAAACAGTTCTTTCAGATAATACGGTGAATACGGCGCTTAAACGGCTAGGTTATGGTGGAAAGCAAACGGCTCATGGTTTGAGAGCAACGGCACGAACAATGCTAGATGAAATTCTGGAGCAACGTGTGGATTTCATTGAGCATCAGTTGGCCCATAAGGTGAAAGACAATAATGGTACAGCTTATAATCGCACAAAATTCTTGAACAACCGTCGTGAGATGATGCAGGAATGGGCAGATTATTTGGGATCATTGCTTGAACACAGTGACTAAAAGCTAGAAGAGTGATGATCTTTTGACTAAATTACTTGGCAGAATATTATAAAGAAGTCTAAATTGAAGCCAATTGGTTACTAATTGGCTCTATGTATTCTATATAAACGCTTATTATGTTAAATAATGATGCATATTCATAAAGCTATAGAGTAATTTTCCAAATAGATAAAGTGAAATTGAGGAAAGTAGTCAGAACGATAAAGATGTTTTAATAGTCTTTTGTGGGATTAATCTGAATAAGGGTTTTTTAAAATGATAGATTTAAAAAATGAGAGCTATATATCAAATATTCCACAGTATTTAGTTGATGCATATTTAGAAACTGAGAATTTTCCTGCTTTTTTACAGCAAAATCGTAAGCATTGCTATTGGATGATATTCAGTGATTATAGCTTTAAACCCAGATTTCCTAAGAAACCTGTTATTACTGCTACAATTATTCCTTTCTCAGACTATAGATGGATACAAACTATTTGTAACCTCAGTAAGCTGAAAACAAATTTGGATATTAAAAAAACATATATAAATGAAAAGTATATATCATTTATAAAATTCATTGAATGGCTTCCAGCATTTCATATATCTTTAATAGTTGATGAAAATTTAAATTACTATAAAAATGAAAATATTAATGAAAAAGAATATTTTAAAAGGTATTTTGAGGGGGTGAAAGTACATTACGGTAATCACATAAACTATGCTGTTGTCCAACCAAATCCTAAGATGAATATTGGGAACATTAACCGGGTTTTAAAACTGTTGAACGGACAACCAAAAATAAGAATCTTTAAGCAGTCTCAAATAGTATCATCTCTGATTTCAAGTGTAAGTAAGTTGATTGTTGATTCAACTCAAGTTGAATGTAAGATTTTATGGTGCTCTGATACAGATGATATTTTGAGTTATTCAGAAAATTCCCTTTTTTATCCATTTGTTTTTGACATGATAAGAACTGATCTTTACCGATTAAGACCTCAGAAAATATATCAAATTGATTTTTTAAAGAAAGTTAATAAAGATTTTGATGAACTAATAAGGATACCTGATTACATCGTAGGAACAATATCTGATCTAAACTTGAAGGAGTTAACTGTCACTCATGGAAAATTTTTACCTGTTCTGTATTCATTTTTAACCAATTCAAATAAAAACTTGATCATTAGTTTAACTAATACATCAAACAAGATTGAATTAACAAAATATGAGTTCAAGAAACTTGTTGAAAAAGAGCCTGATTGGAGTGCATACGGATGAAAATGAAAAAAATAGTATTATGTTTAAGTCTTGTTTATATGAATAATTCTAGTTATTCTGAGTCCACCATAGTAGAACCAGAATCATACTGTGAAATAGTGAAAAAAATAGCTTATAACGCTCAATCTTATAGGCAGAGTGGGGTTGAATATAAAGTTACGATAAAGAAATTACAAACAGCACCAGAAAAGTTATCTACTTCAAAAAGAGAAAATAACGAGTTGGTTTTTAGAATTGTACAGTATGCCTATTATATATTTCCTGAGTATACAAATGATGAATTAAAAAAGAATGCTATTGAAAAATATGCCATGCGCTCTTATACAGAATGCTTAAAAAAATATAGTTAATTTCAAATATTAATTACGTTTATGGTTCTGTTGCATTAAGAAAATCTTAATTTAACTTATGTTTATCTAAAATTTAATTCACTATTTAAAAACAGCCCGTCATAGACAGGCTGTTTTACTTTATGCTGCTTTAGGATTCTTTGCTTCAAGCCAACCTTGGATTTGGCTTTCAGTCCAAGTGGGCATACTTGCTGTTAAATAGATGGGTTGGGGGAAGTCACCACGGCGAATCATTTTCCAAAAAGTTGACTCTGCAATATTCAGTAAGCCCTTACTCGCTGGTTTATGAGAAAGACGACGTCTACGGCCACTACGATCAATATAGTCCTTGGCAGGACGTTCAGGGTAATTGACTAGCTCTTTTACGCGATAACGTTTTTCGATCATTTTGAACGCTCCTTATGCATGCCAGGTAATTTTTCATCATTGCGGGTATAAAGGACTTTCATTGTTGGTTTCATGTCACCTATTCTTAGGTAATAATCCGTATGGCACAAATAAGATTCCAAGCGTTGCATATGATTGCCGAAGTTGGGTGCATCATGATGAAAGAAATTGGGTTGAATTTGCTCGGGTAAAGGAACTCGCTCAATAATAACGAAGCCTTGATTCTTTTGGGGGATATATAGCTTTCCAGATGGTTGATTGGGCTCACTAAATAAGTGATCAGAATCGTTGCACTCAACCAAAACAAAAATTTTCAAAATTAACTGACCAGACGGCATGATGGTCCATTTTGAAATGATTGATAATACTTCTGGCCGACATTTGTGTTCTTTTACGATGGACTTAATGTGGGTTTCAAAAAGAAGACTATCTTTGGGTGATTTTGGATGCATCTCATCAGGTTCTTTTATGTCATATGTTTCGATAAAGAAACCTGGACTTTGTTTAAATACGGACATGAGCCAAAGTTTGAAATCAGAAATCGCAACCTTTTGGCGAGTCTCCCAATTTCTCTGTTGTTTTCGGATATTGCCTTGCATCACAGTATAGTGGATATCGGCAATAAAATTATTGAACCGAGGCTCCGCTGTTGGATCATATAAATTGATTTGAGGTAGAGCATGTTCTTGAATCTTGCGTAGAACAATACTACTGAGTGGTGACAGCAATATAAGCCCTTGAATATGTAAAGAAGCAATGGGTGAGTACAAAGCGAACATCACGGACTCATGAATATTCTTGCCGAGTTTTGTTAAACTGGCCTTAGGATGATATCCATAGTAATGGTCGTATTTGATTACTCCGGTTGTATTGCATTTTGCAAAGTAATCGCAATAGGCATAGAAATCACCAATTGAAGGAGTTGGTGAGTCAATAGGTAGTGGTAATCTTGGTACGGATTCTTGTAGCATTATCCTTACATTTTGGGATGCCATTGCTTGCCCGTATTTATTGAGCAGATTCATTTTTTACCTCCTTTCTTACTGCACTTCTTGGTTTTAGGCAGTACAATGTCTGGATTAGGATGTTTACGTGGACGTCCGGCTTTAGATCGCTTTTGTGGAGCTTTTGATTTTTGGATTGCTCGATAAGCGACTTCTGCAAGAGGTTTAAACATAAAGAACTGAGCTGATTTGCTCATGTATTGCAAACAAATCAGCAGGTTCGTGCGCTTTTCAATATCGTGGTATTCCATTGGACCTATTCCCAAATTTACATACTGTTTTTTTTCACGGTTGCAGTTGTAAGTACATCCTAGACCGTGGGTTAGTTTGATCCAGTACTTGCTGATTTCATTTGCATAATACTCATCGCGCTCATGGGACTGGCCGTTAACCAGAAACATGGCATGCACGTGCATCGCTTTGCGAACACCGTGTTCGAACTTATATGCAAAGCCAACAATCTTCTGGAGCAGTTTGTTGTTGCTTTTGTTGTGTCTAATTCTCTTGACTCTGTTCTTGAGGTAGCTCAGGTTGTGCTGAGAATGAAAGATGTTGTTAAAATCAACCAAGTTGTTATTGATCAGACTGGATTGCGGTGGCTTTAATGCCAGATCAATCCGAATGACCAGTAATTTGCTATACACTTCAAAGTGAGCATCTATCCATTCTTTTAATGAACGAAACTCGTCTCTACTTTTTCGTTCTCGTTTCGCAATTGCAGACCTATGTTTCGGGCTATTTAAAACTTCACGAATCAACTTGATAAACTGATTGAGCGGTTGGATTCTATGTTTTAGGTAAGTTTCCTTCCCTAATGTAAAAACCCCCTCATAGAGACCGATCAATTGTGGATACTGGGTTTGCAGTTTATCTTTTGCTTCAAAAAAAGCCTGAATCTCATCACAGACCTCAAAATCCTTAAAGTCCGATATGTCACATTCGATGAGCATGTCAAAGAATGGGACATAGGGCTTAAACCATTTCGAGTATTTCAAAATGATTTTGGGGCTGGGTTCGTCAATTGATATAATCTTTACTGGTGGTGATCTATTTCTCTTGATGGCTCCAACCATTTGTCCACACAACAACATGTAGTCAATCCGGTAATCACTGAAAATCAGGGTGGTGTCATCATCTGTGGGTGACAGGATAAGCTGACTCTCTCGTATCATTGCTGCAAGCAAATGATGCGGAATAACCGGTTCTCTTATTTTGTTTGGTCTCCTTTTTCTGATTACCATGGTCTATATTTCTCTAAATAAATATTTATTTATCTGGTGTTATTTGTTGAGCAATAACACTCAGATTGTTAATTAAATAATTACGCATAAATCTATTATTAATTAGATAACCATTGGTATTTAATTTAAATAATTAATAATTAATAATAAGATTTTAATTCCTATATTTATCTTCTCCTTTTTATTAAAAAATCACTTCTGTAGCGATTATTTTTAATAAAAATCTCTTCAAAATGATGCGAACACTTAGAGTTTGTTGGTTTTGATCGGAATTAATGTTTCTCCTCTTGAGGTATTTACTTTCACGGCAAAGAAATAAGGAAAATTTTTCCTTAATAAGGCAAGTCATTTCCCCTCATCTTTTTAACTCAGTAGGTAGCGTAGAACTATTCTTTTGCGAAGAAAACAAAAATGTTGGAGGTTTGTGTGGTTGTAGTATTTTTATATAATTTATGATAAATCAAATACATATTGATTTTTTAGTAAAACACACAATTGTTTAAAAAAGTAATATATGGATATTGACTTTTTATTAATATTAAATTTATGAAAAAATTGATTGTAGCTGTAGATGGAATTAGTACAATCAATAGCTCATCAATTAAGATAAATGGCGGTTATGAAAGGAAGATAGGATTTTTGAGAAGAGTCTACTTTTAAAATAATGGTGTAATATTTTGTATATTAAATTTATTATTTTTCAAATAATCTTTCCCATTCAGGTTTTGATATATTTTGTCTTATCCATTCTTCGAGTGTTCTGATACTGTAACCTTTTTTTCTTAAGAACTTTAAATTATCTATATTGTTGCAAAGTTCTTCTTCTATTGATAATATTTTGGTTAATTTATCTATTTTGATCTGAGCATTTGAAATATCTTTAGTATTTTGTTGGAGCCAGATATTATCGTTTATTTCTGTATTTAAACGTTCGATCATTTTACGATAAAACTCAATCAGTTTTTTCCTTCCTTTTGTGAAATGATCTTTATTAGAGTCAATCAGCTCAGATATTTTTTCATTTATTTTGTTTTCAAGCTGTGTCGCTGCAAAGCTAACAGATTTCCATTTGTCTCCACTTTTTAGAACGCGCTCTTTAAGTTCGTTATAGAGAATCTGTTTGTAGTAGTCTGGTAGAATAGATTCTATCTCTTGTCGTATATTCGTGAGAGTGGTTTTACGGTCAATGAAATCATCAGGACTAACATCTAGTAAAGCTTGAAGAAAATGGATTTTAAAATGGGGGAGGTAATAAAGCTTATCTTGATAAGTCGATTGTTCAGTTTCCTCTTCATCAATACAAAATGTCATATTGGGAGAAATAGCAGTGTATTCTATGCCTGCTTTAATGATGTTATGCGTTGTTTCATGAACTTTTTGAATGAGTTGTATGATGTTATTGGCTTCTATCAAGGAAGATGAATGTATTTTTGAACGGGCATCTTTACATAGACAAAAAATATAAGTGCTTTCAACTGATGCTATTTGAAATGGATTCTTCAGCAATTCATCCCGAAGGTAGGTGTAGTCCAATGGAGGACAGCTGGGTATAACTTTAAGTATTTTATCGTATCGATTCCCATTATCGAATTCAGTAGGGGAAGTTATTTCTTCGAATTTAAGTTGATTGAACTTATTGGACGTGTAGTAAAAAGAATCAAGAACATTTTTTTCATATCGATCTATTTGTTCGATAAGTCGGTCAGAGATCAGTTCTTCCATTTTTTGAGTCTATTTGTAAGTCAAGTAAAACGCTATCAAACTCTGTTAATTGATGCAAATAGGTGTATGTGGAATCATGTGGACACTTATTTTTAACTATTTGTTTTAAATTAAGTTAATTACATTTTATTGGTGAATTAAAAACATTCTAATGGGTAGTGTATGGCGGTAAAAACTACTATTCACGCATGCATTTCATAAGTGGAGTATGGGGTGTTGAATTTAAGTAGATTATAAAAATAGATAAAGCCATAAGACTATCCCCTGATAGTCTTATGGCTTATGTTTTAGATTGCATCTAAATTTTCTTCGCCTGCCGCAAAGCAAGGCATAAACTCTTCATAGATTAACTGCCCAGTTAAAGTATCTACTACAGCCTGATACCACGTACATTGAAAGCGAGCGGAATCGATAACAGCTCGGTAAAGTATTTTATTTTCATTCAACTCTAGCCAACCATCAAATGAAAGAGCTACATCGGACACATTGGGCCGACCAAATGCCTGATTGACGAATTTAGGGCCATTATCATGCATGAATGTGGATATTCCTTTGATTATTTTGGGTGCAGATGAAATTGGTTTTAACCCGTGGTCTTTGGGGGTTGAGCTTAAATTTATGCCGGCATGATATTCAGTATCGATCTGTCTTAATAATTCAGGGTCGGTATATTTTCGATAACCAGGAGCACTGAAATCTGGAAAATTTAACTCCGGGTAGAGTTGGTTAACATCAAGATTAGAGGGGGGAGCATCATTCCAGTTCAAGGCTGAAACTTCTTCTTCGAGGTTCGGTAGAGGTGTTCCAGGGGTAGCACTTGACCATCTTAATTTTCCATCAAGTGAATAGTGTTCAGTTACGTTGTTTAAACGATGTACTACGTAAAATTCATCTTGTTGAGTTTTGACTTTTTCATAAAACTCACCTGATTTTAGCTTAAACGGTAGTTCGTTATTTTGACTTTTATCCCATTTTTCAATAATTGCTCGTATCGAAAAGCGAGCCCCAAAATTGGCTAAAGCTTCACTAACTTCAGAGGGAATTGGCAATTTACAACCAGATAATGTTGTGGTGAGTACACACCCTACAATAATAAAAATTCGATATAACTGTT
This sequence comes from Acinetobacter sp. FDAARGOS_559, assembly GCF_003940475.1. NCBI lineage: Bacteria > Pseudomonadati > Pseudomonadota > Gammaproteobacteria > Moraxellales > Moraxellaceae > Acinetobacter > Acinetobacter sp. FDAARGOS_559. The sequence continues at coordinate 1,457,942 of NZ_RKJG01000005.1, read as the reverse complement.
TTTGCATATTCTTCTATTCCAATGGTAATGGATGAAGAATAAATAATGCTGAGGACAGGATATGTCGTGATGAAAAAATTTTATCAAAGACACAACCTGTCTAATGAGTTGTGTAGATTAATGGGATATCTATTTTAGGAATGCGTGAATGACGTACTTTTTATAACTAAGTCTAATCCTGTTTGTGGGTTAACGCCTAAAGCAGAGCAATACCAAACATATTCGACTAAATCTAAACGACGGTCACCTTCTTCGACCCGTTGTACAAACGAATGTGGTCTTTCCATGCGTTCAGCTAAAGTACGCATAGTCATCTTTTGTGCTTTTCGCTGGTTTCTAAGCCAATTTCGAAGCGCAACCATCTCATCTGTGTGAATGCTTCTAGTCATGCCACTTATTTATGATACATTGACTAAATTACTCAAATTGAGTACAAATGGAGTGAATAAAGATGTAGTTGATATTTTTTTAGAAATAACAGCTATTTGTTTTGAAAAAAGATTCAAAAAAGTTGAAAAAGTGACATGACCTGTCAATGTGATGGGTGAAAATAGTACATGTTAGATACTTTTATATAAAAGATGATCCCCGAACTTTCTAAAATCAAAATGGAACGGACGTCATCAAAAATCTAACAACAAAATGAAGTGAGATGGGATAGGGGTAAATATGGAAGGCAGCCTTTCAACACATGAGCGATTGGCAGAACGGTTAGTTAAAATTATTGTTAAATTAAACTCAGGTGAAAAACTGAGCGTACATGAGTTGGCGCAAGAATTTAAGACCCACCCACGTACCATACAGCGTGATTTTGAGCGTTTGGAAATTACAGAATTACCACTGGTGCGGGATGAAGTGACTAAACGAGTTTATTTAAACCCGATGGCTTTAGGTAATTATGGTGTGCAAGATATTATTCATTTTGCACAGATATCTGGTGTGCACAAACTATATCCTAAATTGAATGTTCCTTTTTTACGAGGGATATTGGATCAAAATAAGGCACCGACTTATATCGCCAAAGGTTATTCCTACGAGGATACATCACTTTTTACAGAACATTTTAAACAGTTAAATACTGCTATACAGCAAAGAAAACAAATTCAGTTTCTTTATAAAAATGTGAGCAGAAATGTTCTGCCATATCGGGTGATTCATCATCATGGTAGTTGGTATTTAGCAGCTACTGAGCAAGAAGAACTCAAAACGTATCGGTTAAGTCGCATTAGCAATATCAGCATATCTCAAGACCATATCTTTGAGCATGATGCGAATGTATTACAACACTTAGACAATGAAGACAGTATTTGGTTCGGTTTAGAAAAAACAGAAGTCATTTTAACTGTTCAAGCTGAGGTTGCGATGCATTTTTTACAACGTGCATTGCTACCCGAGCAGCAGGTGATTAAGCAGTTGGAAGATGGTGGATTATTAATTTCTAGTCAAATTAGCCATTACCAGCAAATTTTACCTTTAGTTCGTTATTGGATTCCACATGTAAAGATTGTAAATCCTGTTGAATTGCAGGAGGAATTGGAAGGGGAATTGAGAGGGTATTTGAATTTTAGTTAATTAAAAATACTGTTTTATTAAATTTTATTTTAATGAGTTCGAATATCCATTAATCAACATAAAAGCTTAAATCTATATTGAAAGAGGAAAAAATCATGCCATTACCAGTAATTTTATGGGGTGCTGCTGCTGCACTTGGAGCCACGGGAGTTTTTAAAGGAGCTAAAGCCGTAGGCAGCCTAAAAGAAGCCAAAGAAATAGGAAATGAGGCAGAGAGTAAATATAACTTAGCACTTTATGAATTAGAGGAAGAAAAGGACAAAACGAATAGTGCATTAGAGGAATTAGGACGTCTTAAGTTAAATATTTTTACTCACCAAATTAAACACACAATTGATGTCATAAAAAAATCTAAAGAGGCTAGTGGGAAACTAGAAAATTTTGAATCCTCTATTTCTATAGATGAACTTAAAGAAATGGAAGCAATGGTTCTTAACTCATTACGACTTGAAGCAGGGTTATTAGCTGGAACAACAGGAGGAGCATTAGCAGGTTTAGGGGCTTACAGTAGTGTTGGATTCTTAGCATCAGCTTCAACAGGTACAGCTATTTCAGGGCTTTCAGGTGTCGCAGCAACAAATGCAACTTTGGCTTGGCTTGGTGGCGGTTCTATTGCTAGTGGTGGTTTTGGAATGGCTGGTGGAATGATTGCGCTTGGAGGTATTGTAGCTGGTCCTGCTTTGGCAATAGGTGGCTTTATGTTAGCAAGTAAAGCTGAAGAAGCCTTGACTAAAGCTGTAGATTATGCAGCGCAAGTTGATAAAGCTGTTGCAGAATTAGATATGTTAGGTGTTGCCTTAATAGGGATCCGACAAAATGTAGATGAAGTTACTGATACATTAAATGAATTGGTTCAAAGATTTGAGGTTATGAAGGTTAATGACGATTCAGACCCACAAGCATTTAAACAAATGATTGTAAATACTAAAATCTTAAAAGATTTATTGGATTGTAGAATTATAGATGAAGAAGGATCTCCTATTAAAAATATCAGACATACCTGTCAAGGATTTCTAAAAATTTAAGGAGGGATATATAATGGCTAAACAAGAACTTATGAAAGCTGCTAAAAATTTAAAAAATGTCACAGTTATTCCAAAACCATCACCAGATATGGCTTTTCAGTCCTTTAAGATGCTTGTTGATGCGCATCATGAATATAAGATGACTGTGCAGACTGAAACAACAAAGCGAGAAGCAATACAGGCTTGGCGAGATGTTAATGTTGGAAAAATTGAACAGCAAACAGAGTTTCTAAAAGCATATTTAGCTGAAACTTTTAAGGAAAGACGTCATTCAATTGATGAAATGTTCGAACGTTTAGATAAAGGTATTGAATCTGGAAATATGGATTTGGTTAATTTAGCAATGGAGAGCATTACTACCATTGTTAAAGCTTCTCCATTAAAAGAAGCTGAGAAAATTATACAAGCAATGAATGACCCCAAAGTTGAATCAATTGAGTTCTAAGTGCAAAAGTCATTCCCATGTACCCAATGTGGAGCATGTTGCCGACATGTTACTCTGTCAGAATTGACAATCTATCTTGATCGTGGTGACGGCATTTGCCGTCATCATGATACAGGTACACATTTGTGTACTATCTATGAACAACGTCCTGACGTCTGTCGGGTAGATACCTATTATGAGCAACATTTTAAAAGACAATATACGTGGGGTGAGTTTATAGAACTTAACCTGATTGCCTGTAAGCAGTTAAGTGAATTAGATAAAAGTGAGTAGATTAAATAATGCAAAAAATTTCTTTATCTTTACCCAAAAATTCAAAACCGTCCATCCAATCACCCTGATCCCTTGAATCTTCGGATTCATCGAGCATTAAGTTGTAATAGGTGGAACAAGCTTAAGAACAGGATAGTAAATTTATTTTCTATTGGATGATATTTAATGCGATTCATGCTCAAGAATTGAGTCATGGTATAACCTAAGATAAAGCTTTATATTTATGATGCGTATTATTTGATATAAAAATGAAAACTACCCTTTCGTATAGAAAGGGCATGAACTTCTTATTTGGCAGGCTCACCATATTGGTTGCGATTCGAAGAACCTTCACTTGCCCACCAGTAGATCAGCAAGAATATACCAATGATGGTTAAGCTAATTAAATACCACCAACCTGATTTCCCAATATCATGTAATCGACGGCTACTTACAGCAAGTGTTGGTATTACAGTAGCCAAGTAAACTAAGGCATAAAATAAAAATTCTGTTCCGAAGATCGCATCTAAAATCATGGCAAACATATTACAAAGGACAACCCCTAAATTAAAAAACCAGAACTCTTTTCGTCTTGCGCGTCCATTGAAGTTAGCATAATTTTTTAAGCCTTTAGCAAACCAATCAAATGGGTTGTACTCATCTTCATTTTTTGATGATTGCTCTGTAGTTTGAGTTGAAAAGGTAGAGGTTGCCTTTATCTCAAAATAAATTGCAACTGCCTGTCCTTGTTCATTAATGTCGTAGTCGACTATTTGACCACGTTGTGGTGATGTGGTTTCTTTCCATTCTGAACCAATGAAGTGGTAACGCTTCGTATCTTCACCTGAAATAATTCCAGTATTGGTTTGGACAGAAAAATCAAGAACAATGCCTTTCATATTGACCCCATGATGATGTTGTAATCATTATTAACTGTGTTTAGTCGAGTGTATTGAGGTGGGTTGACAGGTTGTGTCTAGTCAGGAAGAGCATGTTAAAAATATAAAAAATAAAGAAAATTTAAATACATATTACTTCTAAGAGAGATGTACAACCTTGCAACGCAAGCATGGTTTGTACAGGTCAACTGAAGAAACATTTATAAAAGGAAAATTATCATGGGTACATTTACGAAATTTATGTTGCCAGTTTTAATGATTTCATCGTTGGTTTTATCGGGATGTGATCAGACTCAACCACCTTCAATGGAGGTTCATCTTAGTGTGCCTCACAATACTTCGGGGCAACCACAACTTACCATTCGGTCATTAGAATCAGAACCAATCACAATTAATAGTGTTGCAGTAAATGATTGTCAATGCCGTTATGCAAGTTTCTTTTATCGCCCTATCGAATTTCCAATTCAGCTACAGATTGGGCAAGCAAAGAATCTCTATCTATATTGTTCTTACGATTCAGTCGTGAAAGTGGACATTGAGACAGATCGGGGAAATGTAACTTACTCTTTTAAATAAAGTGAGTAGTAAAAATATTTTAGCGATTATGCCTATTTTATCAGGTATTAGATAAATGTTCGCTTTAGACGATAAGAAAGGCTTTGATAAAAAAAACCATCATTTTATTGTTTGATAAAATGATGGGCGGTGAAGGCCACAGGCCTGAAAATCTTGGACCTTCCAAACAAATGACATTTCGATTTTATAAGTGTATACAGTTTAAAATAGTTTGTTCTAACTGTTTTATAGCACCTTAATAATTTAATTTCAATAAATAAAATAGGTTCTTAATTTTATCAAAAGTATTGATATTCAATAAGAACTTTTTGTTCTGATTTAAGCCATTCCCATTTTAGATACTTCAAAGGTTCAGTTAAATTCCGTGTTGATTATCACTCCATAGGCTCTAAAGCCTATGGAGTTTTTTTATGCCCATTATTTAAGGAGGACCCCATGTCCAGAATTTGTTGCCCGATCTGTGGTAGTGATGAAGTTACAATTGTTGATCAACATAATCCAACTAAAACCACCACGCAGCGAAGGCCATTCCCTAAACCACCGATGCAAAGTCTTCTGCACTATGTGGTGAACTATGCCGCAATGGGAGCATCCGGTGCTCGTATGATTCGGGGACAACGCCCCATTATTTTTGTGATTGGCGCTTTGGTCGGAGGAGCGATTGGCTGTGCAGCCTGCCTATTAAATCATGTTCATGAACAGACACCTGATTCAACTCTAAAAGAATCACCATTACCACAAACCTTATATCAATGTTTGGAATGTGAGCATCATTTTGCCTTGTCGTATGAACAAGGTAGATATGGCTTTAAGAGTTGCTAAAAATGACCAAGTGGATAATCGAACGGTTATACACTTGGTTAAAGCCTAATGATCTAAAAAGCACAGCACAGATCGGCCCAATATAGAATAATTCAATCCTTGAGTTGAGATCATTAGCATACTTGACCCGTTTGCTTATTATTTTTTGCTTTCTTCAGATACATTTGGCTACCTTCTATTTTGGTTTCAAATAGATTGAGCATTTTAATCAAGCCAGATAATTTGGCACGTCCATAATTACGTGAATCGAAGTCCGGGCGAACCATATTGATATATTGCCCAACAACAGAGAGGTTTGCCCATCCACTTTCATCAGAATTATCTTTAACCGCTTTATAAATCAGATTCAATGTTGTTCTATCAATGTTCAGAGCCGTTTCTTTTTCTGATGGTTTGATTACCGGTTCTTTGGCAGAGTCTTTGGTTTCAGTGTGACTCTTATTTTCAGTAGAGGTTTTATCTTCTTCAATCAGATTTTCAACATAGATAAATTTGTCACATGCTTTGCGGAATGCCTCGGGAGTTTGTTTTCGGCCTACACCATAGACAACTAATCCACTTTCCCGGATACGTGACGCGAGTGGTGTAAAGTCACTGTCGCTGGAAATAATGCAAAATCCATCTAGAGCACCACTATAGAGTAAATCCATTGCATCAATAATGAGCCCCATATCCGTTGCATCTTTACCAACGGTATAGGCAAATTGTTGAACAGGTGTAATGGCATGTGGCAATAAAATATCACGCCATTTATTGAGGGTTTCACTGCTCCAGTCACCATATACTCGTTTAACACTTGCTATTCCATATTTGGCAATTTCTTCGAGAATCAGATCAATAGAGTTGACTGAAGAGTTATCTGCATCAATTAAAACGGCAAGTTTTTTTCTTTGTAAATCCAATTTGTTACATCCCCAGTTTGTAATTAGTAATACTTAGAATAGTACTGCTAACCATACTTCGAACAGGGGATGTAATCTAGTCCCTAAACATCAAATAAGAGGTACAAAGTTCTAAATTTTTTCAGATCTACATTATCTAATCGATAACTATTACAGAACTACAATCTGTATACCAATCTGGCCTGTTTTGATAGCAGGCTTTTTTATTTCGGAAATGAATACATTTGTCAAAGTAGAGGTTAAAAAATGGCACATCAAATAGAAACAATGGCTTATGTTGGTCAAACCCCATGGCATGGCTTAGGCAACCAACTTACTCAAAACCAGCCTATTGAAGTTTGGGCACAACAGGCGGGTATGGACTGGCGAATCGAATCATCCGATGTCAGCTATATGGCAGAAAATGAACGAGGGCAAAACATCATCATGCCTTTCTCTGAACAACGTGTTCTGTATCGTTCTGATACACATGCACCGTTATCGGTGGTGAGTCAACGATATCAGGAAGTCCAGCCCAAACAGATTCTAGAATTTTACCGAGACCTCACGGAACAATCAGGCTTTGAATTGGAAACAGCAGGGGTACTCAAAGGCGGAAAGAAATTCTGGGCATTGGCTAAAACAGGGCAATCAACTGCATTAAAAGGCAAAGATGTCAGCAATGGCTATATTCTATTGGCAACAGCTTGTGATGGCACATTGGCGACCACAGCACAATTTACTTCGATTCGTGTGGTGTGTAATAACACCTTAGCCATTGCCTTGAAAGGTCAGAACAGTAGTTCTGGTGTCGTGAAAGTTCCGCATAGTACCAAGTTTGATGCAGACAAAATCAAACAACAACTCGGCATTTCCGTTCGTGCATGGGATGAACACATGTATGAAATGAAACAACTGGCACAACGAAAAGTGACACAGCAGGAAGCAGCAGCTTTCTTTGATCAGGTGTTTAATGCCAACAGTAATCCAGCTTATCAAGACAATATTATTCGTTTTAACCGTAACAGTAACTTCAATCCATTTACTCCGAGTAATGACAATAAGACTGAACCGAATGCCCGTGCCATGTCTAAAGTCATGACCATGTTTAACGGACATGGACGTGGGGCAGAGCTGGCTTCAGCTAAAGATACGGCTTATGGTTTGTTATGCAGTATCACCGAATTTGTAGATCACGAGCGCCGAGCCATTTCCACTGATCACCGTATGGATTCAGCATGGTTCGGTGCCGGAGCCAACATTAAACAACGTGGATTGGAACAAGCTTTACGCATGGTGTCTTAAGTACAAGCAGATGATGTTATGACAAATCATTGTTTTAATAACCCATTTAAAATTGGGAATTTGGTGGTTTTACGTTACCCAATCAAGGACATGGTGGTGAGAACAGTCGATGAAACCCCTCATCCTCAATATGTAGCTTTAGATGGATATCGGCACATCTATCACACTGACTTTATTCGATTGGCTACCCCTGAAGAAATCAAGGTTGGCTATCGAATAGATCATCATATTCTTCAGTTTGATTTAAGCCGACGTAATTAGCCTAAGTTTATCGATGACCTTCGCTCAAAACTCAATTTAACTTTTCCTCTTGCCACATCTTCGGATGTGGTTTTTTTATGCCTTTAAAAATGTAGGAGCAGATTATGGGACAAGCAATAACCCACCAACAGCAATCTTTTATAGGGCCACTTGCTGGATCAAAAACTTATTCACGTCATAGCCGACGTGGTAACAAAGCCAAACGATTGGCTGAAACGAAGCAGATGAGCCGTGAACAATGGCTACACATCCGTAAGCAGGGCATTGGTAGCAGTGATGCCGCAACAGCTTGTGGATTGAACCCACACATGTCGATGCTAGAACTGTGGATGATCAAAACAGGTCGGATGCAACAAAATATTGAAGATGAAAGCACAGGCTATGCGCCACTGTACTGGGGCAAACAATTAGAACCCTTAGTTGCTGAATACTACAGCATGCATACCAACAATAAAGTTCGTCGAGTCAATGCGGTGTTGCAGCATCCTGATGAAGACAAAGCCTTTATGCTGGCTAATCTTGATTATGCCATTGTAGGTTCTGATGAAGTACAGGTGCTGGAGTGCAAAACCGTTGGTGAGTATGGTTCCAAACTCTGGCGAGATGGTGTACCACTTTACGTATTGTGTCAGGTACAACATCAATTGGCTGTGACAGGTAAACAGGCAGCTCATGTTTGTGTACTGTTTTGTGGGCATGAAACCCGAATCTATAAAGTGACACGAAGCGAGAGTGTGATTGAACACATCATTCATGCGGAACGGCATTTCTGGCAATGTGTGGAAAATGACATTCCTCCAGCCGTGGATGCATCCGAGTCAGCAGCCAAAGCCTTACAAGCACTTTATCCTGAGCAGACTCCGCTACTGACTGAAGACCTAACCAATAATAATGTAGCGAATACCCTGTTTCGAGAATTACTGGCGGAAAAACGTAAGATTGAAACCCATCAACAACTATTTGATGAGCTGAAACATCGGATACAAATTCTGATGAAAGATGCCGAACGAGTAGTATTTATGGAGGGATCAGTGACGTGGAAGAAAGCACAAGATTCAATCGGCTTAAACAGTAAAGCTTTATTGAAACAGCATCCAGAATACTTAGAGCAATTTCCACAAACTAAAGCAGGGACACGGCGTTTTCAGATTTATCCGAATGGTCGTTAACTTTAAACAACACAGCAAGCGGATTACATCATACCGCTTATTCAACCTATACCGCCCATGATCCCATGCCGTTAAACAGCATGGGATTTTTATTTAACGAACATAATGAGGCCAAATATGATTAAAGGTTTAGCTATCACACCACCAATATTGGGGCGTATCAGTATTGGCAAAGTCATCGAAAAGAACGGCAAACGACTCCCTGAAAAAGATGATCAATTTACCATTACCAGCCAAATTCAAGGTAAAGATGGTTGGGTGAAACATCCATTGGATGAAACCCTGCGAACGAAGTCTAGCAACAATAAACTTCGTAGTATTCCAGTTCGCATGATTTTTAATGATCCTGAACTCAACCTACGAGCTGAATACACTTTATTCGATCGGCAGACTGGACGTCCCATCTGTATCGGTAATGGTGAAACCTGTCAACGATCAGGACAGCAGGGTATTGAACAGCATCCTTGCCCATCACCAGGCCTCTGTTCATTAGCACAAGGTGGCTTATGCAAACCTTATGGTCGGCTTTATGTCAATTTGGATGACAATGATGAGTTCGGTACGTTCATCTTTAGAACTACAGGTTTTAATAGTATTCGAACCTTGGCAGCCCGATTAGCTTATTACCATGCTGCTTCGGGCAAGCTGCTTTCATGCTTGCCATTGCAACTTACCCTGCGTGGTAAAAGCACCACGCAAAGTTATCGTACCCCAATCTATTACGTGGATTTAACTTTGCGTGATGGAACGAGTCTACAAGAAGCGATTACAACGGCAAAACAGATTGATGAGCAAAGCAGGCAGGCTGGATTTTATCAAGAGGCTTTAGATGAGGTGGCACGACAAGGCTATGCTAATGCCAAGTTTGAAGTGGAGAGTGAGGAGGGATTAGATGTGGTTAAAGAGTTCTATCACAGTGATGAGCAGGAGCAACAGAGCCAAACTGAGGGTGTTCATACAGATGTTAGATCGCTGCAAAAGGGATTGGCACAGAGTGTTAGGGCGGTGAATTAGATCAGGTGCAAGAAGTCTTAGGGTTTCTTGCACCTTGTGGTACGACTTTTTATTTTTGTTCTTTTTGTGTCGTATGTAGCAGTTCTTGTTGGGGAGTCAAATTTCTTTCAGATAATTCAATAAATCTTAAAGCATTTGATTGTTTCATAAAGAATTTTAATATCCGAGTTCCTATGAAAACGATTGCAAACATCAGAAAATAATTGATACCAGCCCAAGCTAAAATATCTCTCGTATTGTGGAGTGGCATATCGTAGATATAGAGCATATAAAGCAAGAACCCGTAGGCGAATAGTCCAGACGTAAAGAAAAGACATACTCCGATCTTCTCAAGTTGTTTAGCTCGTTTAGGGTCAATTGGTTTAGCGAGTTTGAATTGATTAGTAACATAATCAAATACAAGCAACGAACTACAGTTTTTATAGAGTCTTGCAGTAAATTCACTGTCGGTTTTACGTTTGATACAGCGCAGCTTCTGTAAGTCTTTTTCGTTGAGATTGAGTTCTTTTTGTAGTGTCACAACGCTTAACTCATTCTGATATGTTTTTTTATCCTCTTCCTCAACAACGGGGGAGGCCAATTGATTCTTCAGATATTCTATTTTTCGGTTTTTTAGGTATTGATAAACATTAAAAACACTGTGGAAAATTCCAATATTTTTATTGTTTGAACCAATGAAAAGTAAGATGAGAAATGCAATGAAGCTGAGAACTGCGGCTGTATCTGATGATACTAAAAAGTCTTCGAACATAAGAATCCCTTCCTTTTTAATTGTGAACTGACTGATCTCAGAACACATTAAAAATTACTATAAGAGTGAAGTTTTTGTCTATTTTTTATCCGGATTTTAATTGTTATCAATGTGTAAAACTATCAGTGCGTGGAGAAATGCTATACAAAATACTTATTTAAAATTTTCCATTTCAAGCTCAATTAATGTTCTGATATATACCCATGTTTTTTGAGGTTGAAGTAGGCTTTCATCTATAGCTGAATCACTGATTACACCATCTAAAATGTGAATAAATAGGTTGGTTAACATTCGGGGATCATTAACTTCTAATTGTTCAAATAGCAATGATACTTGTTGGAATAACCAGCTCCGATATTCATCTAGCGTAATTAAAATAGGTGGGTATAACTCAGCTACATCCATTCGTGCTTTATGAAATGGGCACCCTTTACCACCATTTTGATCAATCCAGTCGATATACCACATATAAAGCTGATATAGTTTTGCTAATGGTGTCGATAGGTTAAAGATACGATCTTCTACACTGACTCGAATCTCATCTTTCAAACGTTGTAGGCAGGCAATGACTAGATTTTCTTTAGATGAGAAATGCTTATAAAAGGTCGCTTTGGCAACCTGAGATTCATCAATAATTCTATCCACGCCAACAGTGATATAACTCTCTTTAGTGAACAGTTGAATTGCTGTTGACAAGATCATTTCTTTTTTTGTGCTCGATTTTTTCAAATCACCACTGCTCCTGATTCCATTCACATCAGTGTGTTGCCTCTTTGCGTACTATATCCCAAAATAAAACTTTATTAATGTGCTAATTACGAATGTTGCATCTTAAAATAGATAATCTTGTCTGTCTTTAATAAAATGTGGTCGATTACGGCTTAGATTTATAATAATGATGCTCTTGGGGAGTATTAATAAGCAAATTATTAAATCTTGAGATGATATAAAAGATTATTTGAATTTACTGTAAAACATGTTTACTGTAAATTTGTTGTGGGGTATATTTGAGCCACTATTTATTGACTGATTGTATATGACGACAGATAAGTATGAAGTATTTCTCAGAATGCGAGCCATTGAGCTACTGGCGTATTGGGAAGGACGTTTAATCACCACGCGTTTAATGAACTGGTTTGGACTCAGTCGCCAGCAAGCCTCTGCGGATATCAAACGCTACAATACGTTATATAACCCTGATGCCTTGTTTCATGATCCTTCTGTCAAGGGCTATGTACCTAAAGCCAGTTTCCAACCAGTGCTGACCACAACTCATATCAATGAATATCTCAATATGCTTTCAGGTTTGGTGAGTGAATCACATGCCCTAATAGCCACTCCAGAAGCCCACCTTTCAGCGGTGCAGTTACCCGATCGTAGTGTTCGCCCAGAAGTGCTCCGCGAAGTGCTCCGTGCCTGCCGAACACAAAGCACTTTAAAAATTATTTATGCCTCCATGAATAATCCGGTTTGGCATGAAAGGGTGATTTCTCCACATACTCTAGTGTATACCGGGTTCCGTTGGCATGTCCGCGCCTATTGCCATCAGAGCAAGCAGTTTAAGGACTTTTTACTCTCCAGAATTGATCGCACACCTGTTGTGATGGCGATTGAGCCAGTAGACCCAGCTCAGGATCAGCAATGGCATGAAGAAGTTGTACTGACGCTGATCCCGAATCCAAAATTGAATGCAGCTCAAAAAGCTCTTGTCGAAAAAGACTTTGGCATGCCAGATGGCAGATTACAGATTCCGGTGAAAAAAGCCCTGGCTCACTATACCTTGCAGCGCTATCAGACCGCAATCACGCTGGCTGAGGCGGAAGATGCCTTGAAATATCCACTGGTTTTACAACGTTCAGATACCGAAAAGCTGTCGTCTTATCTGTTTGATCAGACCTCATAGGAGATTGGCCATGTTAGAGCAATTTCATTATGACAGTGACCTGATTGGTGGTTCATTGATGGTGCGTGAAAGTCGGTTAATCGCGGATCTGTTATTGCGTGAAGCCACAACAGAGCAATGGCATCAGGCGATTCAGGTGGACAATATTCTGCAAAAAAGAACTGCGGCTTCGGCGCAACGTAATGCCACCGCTATTCGCAAGCGTCTGGAGCGTTTAGAACCTGATTTCTGGAAAGCTGTGCGTGATGGCGATGATGAGCTGGCGACCCAGGTGGCTTTTTGTGGTGCATTGGAACGCAACCTGTTGCTGCTTGAGTTTATGGAAACGGTGATGAGAGAAGCTTATATCTCTCAGGCTCAATACTTGGACAGTTATATCTGGTCCGACTTTTTGGAGGAACGTACACAACGAGATCTGGATATCTGTGAATGGAAAGAGTCCAGCAAGAAAAAAATGGGGCAGGTGGTCTTTCGCATGCTGACAGAAGCTGGTTACTTAAAAAGTACCCGTAAGCTGGAGTTGCAGCGTGTGATCGTCAGAGCAGAGCTACGTAGCCTGTTGGAAAAACATTATAAACAACGCATTAAAAGATCTATGGAAGTGTCGGTATGGACGCGTTAGTTGTAGAGGGGCGGTAATGAGTCAAACAATACATGAGCGTCTGAACCAGATTCCAGAGCGAATTCTTTCAACCGAATTTCTGACCGGTCAAGGACTGGGTAATGAAATTGGCTTCTGGATTTTTGATTATGCACCTGAAGATGAGTTGAAAGTGCGCGAATATCTGCATTTTCTAGACGGGATGCTGGAGAAAAAACACAGTCAGCTGAAGGTGGTGAATATCAACCTGCTGCAAGCCGTGGTGGATTATCTGGCTGAGCGTAACTTCATCGATAAAGCCATTCAAATGCAAAAAGCCAAAGGCGATGAAGCGCTGCTCAAAGCCTTAAAGGGCCCACTGCATATGGATAAGTTCGCGCCGTATCTGGTGAGTAAATATGCCACCAATGCGCAAGATATTGTGTTGATGACTGGGGTAGGGTCGGTTTGGCCACTGTTACGTGCCCATCACTTATTGAATAGTTTGCATTCGTTACTGGGACATAAGCCAGTGGTGCTGTTTTACCCAGGCTATTACGACGGTCAAGCGATGAGTTTATTTGGAAAAATTCCAAGCAACAATTACTACAGAGCATTCAGATTAGTGCCTTAAACACGGCAAATAGAAATAAGAATTCGGGGGAATGAATTGAGATGAACATTAAAGAACTTTTTTACAAGCCATTAGATCGTGCGATAAACGGGGTGGTCAAGGCAGACCAGAATGACAATACTACGGTATATCAGGAACTCGATGAATACGTGGTCACCAATGAGCTGGAAAAGCATTTTCGGGACTTTTTCCAGTCTTATGGCACAGACCTGAGCGATCCTTCCATTGCCAACCGAGTCGGTGTGTGGATTTCAGGTTTCTTTGGTTCAGGTAAATCACACTTCCTGAAAACCTTATCGTATATTCTGGCCAATAAAGTGGCACGTGACGCGGAAGGTAACGAACGCAGTGCTGCAGAATTCTTTGATGAAAGCAAAATCCGGGATGCGTTTATCCGTGCGGATATTGGCAAGGCCGTTAGCCATCATGCCGATGTCATCCTATTTAACATCGACAGTAAAGCCAGCTCCAATGATGATGGCAATCCGATTCTGAATGTGTTTTTACGCGTGTTTAACGAATATCAGGGGTTTAGTGCTGACCATCCACATATTGCCCATATGGAACGTCACCTGAGTCAGAAAGGTGTGTATGAGCGCTTTAAACAGGCGTTTGAGGAATCCAGCGGCATGTCCTGGCTAGAGGAGCGTGACGGCTATCAGTTCTATCAGGATGATGTCGAAACCGCGATTTCTCAAGCCCTCAACTTATCTGCTGAAGCTGCGCATAAATGGTTTGAGGATTCTGAGCAGACCTTTAGTGTTTCGGTGGAAAACTTCTGTCAGTGGGTGAAAGAATACCTGGACAGCAAAGGACCCCAGCAACGCATGTTGTTCTTGGTTGATGAAGTGGGGCAGTTTATTGGCAGTGATACCCGCTTGATGCTGACACTGCAAACCATTACTGAAAACTTGGGTACGATCTGTAAAGGCCGCGCTTGGATTATCGTCACCTCGCAGGCAGACATCGATGCTGTTTTAGGTGAGATGTCTTCTTCAAAAGCCAATGACTTCTCCAAGATTGCTGGACGTTTTAAAACCCGTTTATCACTGTCAAGTTCCAATACCGATGAAGTCATCCAGAAACGTTTATTACGTAAAACCCCAGAAGCAGAAGCATTGCTCAGATCGGTGTTTGAGCAAAAGGGCGATATCTTAAAAAATCAGATTACCTTTGACCGTTCAGGCCCAACCCTCAAGAACTATGAGGGGCCAGACAGTTTTATTCATAACTATCCTTTTGCGCCGTACCATTTCCAGCTGGTGCAAAAAGTATTTGAAGAAATCCGTAAAGTCGGTGCGACTGGTGCACATCTGGCCTATGGTGAACGGTCCATGCTGGATGCGTTCCAGATGGCCGCGAATGCGATTGCCACCGATGAAGTCGGTGCCCTGGTTCCTTTCCACCGCTTCTATACTTCAGTCGAAGGCTTCCTGGATACTGCAGTGAAGCGTACCATCGACCAGGCAGGGCAGAATAAGACCCTGGATGGTTTTGATGTGCAGATGCTGCGTACCCTGTTCATGATCCGCTATGTCGATATCATCAAAGGTACGCTGGATAACCTGGTGACTTTATCGATTGAGAAAATTGATGAAGATAAGCTGGCATTGCGCAAGCGGATTGAAGAGAGCCTGCAGCGTCTAGAAAAAGAGAGCCTGATTACGAGGAATGGCGATGAGTTCCTGTTCCTGACCAATGAAGAGCGGGACATTACCCGCAAAATTAAAGCCACTGACTTAGCAGCTTCAGAAGAAAATAAAGAGTTAGCCAACCTGATCTTTAAAGATTTACTGCGCGATCAGAACAAATACCGCCATCAAGCCAACAAGATGGACTATCAGATTGGTCGTTTTCTGGATGGTCATAGCCTGGATGGCAAGTATGAGAGCGATTTGAAAGTTGAAATCATTTCTCCACTGGATACGGAATACAACCTCTACACTGAAGCTTACTGTATTGGTAAAAGTACTCAGGCCGAAGGACAAGTGCTGTTTAAACTGGCAGATGATAAACAGTTCTTTAATGAACTGCGCACCTGGCTGAAAACCAATAAATTCATCCGCTTAAATGATGATGGCACTCAGTCCGATATCACCCGTATTCTGGCAGACCGTGGTCCTGAGAATCAGGAGCGTAAAAAACGTCTGCGTGTCCGGGTCGAAGAAATGTTGCTGGAGGCGGAAAGTTATGCCTTGGGGCAACATCTACAACTTTCATCTTCAAGTCCAACCACCAAGCTGGATGAGGCTTGTCGTTATTTGCTGGAAAACACTTATACCAAACTGAGCTATTTGCAGGTCTATCAGCAGGATGCCTGGCGTGAACTGAACGCCGTCTTGACTGTGGATGATATGGCGCAGCTCGGATTGTCTCTGGATGGCGGTCAGAGCAATCCGAAAGCCCTACAGGAAGTGGAACAGTACATTGCACTACGGGCCACCGGTACAGAGCGTATTCTAGTCTCAGATGTGATAGACCGTTTTGCCAAACGCCCTTATGGCTGGCCAGATGCCGAGATTTTATTGCTGGTAGGTCAGCTGGCGGCAATTGGGCGGATTTCACTGCAGTTAAATGGCGGCAGCTTACAGTTAAAAGATGCCTTTGAGCCCTTACAAAACAGCCGCCGTCGCCGTGATGTTTCCATTATTAAAAAGCGCCAGACTGATGATCAGGTCTTGAAACAGGCACGCCAACTGACCCAAGACCTATTCTCGGCGATGGGACCAGCGACAGAGAAAGAGCTGTTTGAATTCTATACCCAACATTTTAAAAACTGGTTAGCCAACTTTAAGTCGTACAAAAGCAAAACTGATGTCGGGCAGTTCCCGGGCAAGAAAGTGATTGAAAAATCGATTCTGACTTTGGAGCGCTTGCTGGCCAATAGCGACAGCTTCGATTTCTTTAAAGCCGTGGTTGAGAACAAGGACGACTATCTGGATCTGGAAGAAGACTACCGTGATATTCATGAATTCTTTAGCAACCAGATGCCGAGCTGGCAGCAACTACAGCAAGCCTTACGTCATTTTGAGAAAAACAAACAGGCGCTGGGCAGTGATGATGTGGCAAAAAAAGCCCTCTCCGAATTACACCGTATTTCGACCCTTGAATCGCCCTATGGCCTGTTAAATAAAGTGGCTGATTTGGTTCGCACAGTGGAAAGCGTCAATGAGCAATTGCTGACTGAGAAGCGCAATCAAGCGATAGAACACATTGATGACAAGATCAAGCAGTTAGAAGCCGAGATTAAAAACAGTGGCATTGCTAGCGCTGAGCTGAGTAACAAGCTATTACGCCCACTACAACTGCTGAAAGCAGATATTGAAGTGGAAAGCAGCCTATCCACCATCTATATGCTGCAAACCCAAACCGCCGTGGAGCGTTTTGATGAAGCCTTGTATGAGTTGGAAAGCGAAGTTCAGGCGGAAATTCAGCGTCAGGCCAAAGCAGCACAACTGGCTCAGAGCAAAGCAGAGAGTGTAACCAACACTGCAACCACCTCCAGCCCAGCTACATCAACACCTGCTGTGAGTCCGGTACAGCCTGCGACAGCCGTAGTGCCACCGAAACCTGTTGTCGAAGTCGATGTCGCCAGCATTTACAGCAAAACCTCCAGTAGTGTCTATCTGGAAACAGAAGAATCAGTGGATCAGTTTGTAGACGCACTCAAAGCTGAACTGAAAAAAATCGTGAGTGATAAAAAGCGTGTGCGTATCCGCTAACAGGGCTTAGGGATATCGGCATCAGTCATTAATTAAAGGTTTAAAGATGAATACCAGTAATATTAAAAAATACGCACCGCAAGCACGTAACGACTTTATCGCAGCGATGCGCAAGCAAGCGGCCAAATATGGCATCACCGCAGACCGCATTTTACCGGCAGAACAGAAAGGCGACTTGCTGCTGATTGGCGATCAGGTTTTTCCGCTATCAGTCATGAAACCACGTGACAAGCTGATCAAACGCATTCAAACCAGCAGTTTTGAGCAGACGATTGATTATATCGCTTATAGCTGGTTTAACCGTCTTTGTGCGATTCGCTACATGGAATGCAAAGGCTTACTGGATCATGGTCGCCGTGTACTGAGCAGTGCCGATGGTAGTGCAGGCTTGCCACAGATTTTGGAAGAATGTCTGGATATTGAGCTACCGGGTTTAAATGCCAGTCGTGTGGCTGAACTCAAACTGGATGGCAATAAAGACGAAGAACTGTATCGGGAAGTGTTACTGGCCCAATGTCATGCATTAAACCAAGTGATGCCACTGCTGTTCGAACAGGTGTCTGATGAATCTGAACTACTATTACCTGACAATTTGACCAAAACCGATTCTTTGATTCGTGATCTGGTCAGCAGCATTCCGGAAGAGGATTGGTCGGATGTGCAAATTATTGGCTGGTTGTATCAGTTCTATATTTCTGAAAAGAAAGATCAGGTGATTGGTAAAGTCGTCAAAAGTGAAGACATTCCTGCAGCAACCCAACTCTTCACCCCAAACTGGATTGTGAAATATTTGGTACAGAACAGTGTGGGCCGTCTATGGATGATGGCACATCCAGAAAGTACCCTATCCATTGATTGGGAATACTATATTCAGCCAGCGGAACAAAGTGATGAAGTTAATGCACAACTGAAACAGCTGATTGATGTACGGATCAGTGAAGATGGCGATACTTTAAACCCTGAAAGTATTACGGTGCTGGATCCGGCCTGTGGTTCGGGGCATATTTTGGTGGAAGCCTATGATTGCCTAAAAGCGATTTATTTGGAACGGGGTTACCGTAGCCGTGATATTCCACGTTTGATTCTGGAAAATAACCTGTACGGCATTGATATTGATACCCGTGCAGCACAGCTCGCTAGCTTTGCGCTGTTGATGAAAGCACGTGAGGATGACCGCCGTTTATTTAGCAATCCACCGAAGCTGAATATTATTGCGCTACAAGATAGTCAGCCTGAACGTTTGGATGCATTCAGTCAGGACTTGGCAAATACCGGTCTTGCACAGGCAGATTTAAAAGAGTTACTGGGTTTATTTGAACACTCTTCGACCTTTGGTTCTTTGATCCAAATTCCTGCAGCATTCTCTCAAAAGCTACCTGAATTAGAAAGTAAGCTCAATACAGCTTTAGAATCAGGGGATATTTTTGCGCAACAGTCAGCGCAAGAGTTATTGCCTTTCGTTCAACAGGCTAAATTACTTGCTAAACAATATGATGCCGTGATTGCCAACCCGCCGTATATGGGTGGCAAAGGCATGAACACAGCATTGAAAGATTTTGCGAAAAAGAAATTCCCAGACAGCAAGTCAGATATGTTCGCAATGTTTATAGAGCGTTGCCAAGCCCTTTCTAAAATATCTGGGGAAACAGCGTTTGTAACACCTTATGTGTGGATGTTTATTTCTTCTTATGAGGAATTACGAAAAAAACTTGTTTCTCAAAATACAATTAAGTCACTCATTCAACTTGAATATAATGCGTTTGAACCAGCATGTATTCCTGTGAGCGCCTATACGATATCCAAAGCACATGTAAAAGATTATGTGGGTAGTTACATTAAGCTTTCCGATTTTAAAGGGCATGAGAACCAAGCACCAAAAACATTAGAAGCTATTCAAAATCCAAGTTGTGGTTGGTTCTTTAATGCTAAACCAGATGACTTTAATAAAATTCCAGGTAGTCCTGTGGCTTATTGGGTGAGTTCTAAGACAATTGAAACGTTTGAGGATAACAAATCTTTATCATTTTTAGCAGAACCTAAAGCTGGACTAGCTACAGGTGACAATACTAAATTTCAACGTATTTGGTTTGAAGTATCATTCCAAAATATTTCATTTAACTGTAAAAGTTGCAGTGAATCTAAAATTCTCTCATCAAAATGGTTTCCCTGCCATAGCGGTGGCGAATTCAGGAAGTGGTATGGTAATCATGAAACAGTCGTTAACTGGAAGAATGACGGCGAAGAAATTAGAAACTTTCGACATGAGGACGGGCGACAGAAATCACGTCCGCAGAATACGCAATTTTTCTTTAAGCAAGGTTTAACATGGACAAAACTAAGTTCTACTTTTTTTGCTGTTAGGTTCCGTCCACCAGGTTTTATTTTTGATGATACGGGACGTTCTGCTTTTTTTGCTCACAGCGAACATGAATTACCGACGCTAGCCGCTGTCAATTCAAAAGCTGGACAGTACTTTTTATCTATATTAAATCCTACTATGAGTTTTACTAGTGGAGATGTAGGCAAAGTTCCATTAAATTTATCTTTTGGTGATCTTCATACCTCTAGAGTAGAAAATTTAATTCAAATAGCCAAAACCGACTGGGATTCTTACGAGATATCATGGGACTTTACTCAAAACCCTGTTATCCGTACGGGGCAGCCAAACCTAGAACAAGCCTTTAATACATGGCAACAACAAAATGCTGACGCCGTGGCTGAGATGAAACGTCTGGAAGAAGAAAACAATAAGCTGTTTATTGATGCTTATGGTTTACAGGATGAGCTGACGCCAGATGTACCTGATGAACAAATCACGCTCACCCGTGCCGACCGTGAAAAAGACAGCCAGCGTTTAGTCTCTTATGCACTTGGCTGCATGATGGGACGTTATAGCCTGGACGAACCTGGCTTGATCTATGCCCATGCAGGCAATCAAGACTTTGATGCGAGTCGTTATCAAAAATTCCCAGCGGATGCTGATGGCATTATTCCACTGACCGAAATGCATTGGTTTGAAGATGATGCTACACATCGTATCCAAGAGTTCTTAACTGCAGTGTGGGGTAAAGATACACTGGATACCAATATGCAATGGCTGGCTGAAAGCTTGGATAAAAAATCCAGTGAAACGGCTGAAGACACGATTCGCCGTTACCTCGCCAGCAAGTTCTATAAAGACCACATGCAAACCTATAAAAAGCGTCCGATCTACTGGTTATTTAGCAGTGGTAAACAGGGGGCTTTCCAGGCGTTGGTGTACTTGCACCGCTATAACGAAAGTACCTTGGCGCGTATGCGTACTGAATACGTCATGCCACTGATTTCCAAAATGGCTGCCTATGCTAATTCTCTAGAAACAGCAAAAGAAAGCAGTGACTCTGCGGCTGAAATCAAACGCATCGAGAAAAAACTGCAAGATTTACATAAGCAACAAGCTGAACTGAGTAGCTTTGAAGAAAAACTGCGTCACTATGCTGATCAGCGTATATCACTGGATCTAGATGATGGGGTGAAAGTGAACTACGGCAAGTTTGGGGACTTGTTGGCTGAAGTGAAAGCTGTGACGGGGGAGAAATAATGCAATTAAGAAGCCTAAATGAAATTTTTGAAAATCGACTGATTCGGATCCCTGACTATCAAAGGGGATATGCATGGCGTAAACAACAACTTAAAGATTTCTGGGAAGACTTAACCTTACTTGAAGCAGATCGCGTTCATTATACGGGGGTTATTACCTTAGAAGCAGTAGACCGTAAAACTTGGTCGAAGTGGGAAGACGATGAATGGCTGATTGATGATCTTGATTATAAGCCCTACTTTGTCGTGGATGGTCAGCAGCGATTAACGACAGCGATTATTTTAATACAGGCGATTATTGAAACCGTTCCTGAAGGAAAAAGTATCGCAAATCAGTTTGTTTCTGATTTAAAAGCAAAATTTGTTCAAAGAAAACCAACGGATGGGATTCGTGAAAGCTATATCTTTGGATATGAAAAAGATAATCCAAGTGATGAGTTTTTAAGAACTAAAATTTTTGGTTTGCAGTCTCATACTAATCAATTGCAGGAAACGCTGTATACACGCAATTTATTCAATGCAAAGAAATTCTTTAAAGAAAAGTTAGCGGAACTGAGCTTTGAAGAAATCACGGTTTTATATAAAAAATTGACGCAAAAATTGCGTTTTAACTTGTATGAAATTGATGATGAGATCGATGTATTTGTTACTTTTGAAACCATGAATAATCGTGGCAAATCCTTAACCAATTTGGAATTGCTGAAAAACCGATTGATTTATCTGTCTACATTATATCGTGACAATCAGGGGCGTTCTAAGCTTCGAAAAAATATCAATGATGCATGGAAAACCATTTATGAGTATCTAGGTAAAAATCCTGAAAAACCTTTACCAGATGATGAGTTCTTAAAAAACCATTGGATTATGTATTTCAAATACAGTCGTGATAAAGGGGATGATTATAAAAAATTCCTGTTAGATGAAAAATTTAATGCACGTTGTATCACGCATCCAAAGAATGCAGAAGACACTTTAAAAATTGAAGAGATTCAAGGGTATGTTGCGAGTCTTCAGCAGTCAGTTATGAATTGGTTCTATTTACATAATCCTTATTTTCCAATAGGAAATAGCCTTTCTGATGATGAGCAATTATGGCTAGATCGTCTAGGACGTTTGGGTTTTAATGCATTTAGACCTCTAATCTTAGCTGCTTATAATACCAATACTCCTGCAACCAAGATCTCTGAATTGCTGAAAGTTGCAGAGCGGTTTGCTTTTACTTTATTTAGTTTGAGTCAACGACGTGCCAATACAGGAGACTCAGCAATTTATGGTTTAGCACGTGAGCTTTTAACGGGGAGAAACACAATCGATGCAACGATTAATTCAATAGAGGGATTAATCACACGATTCTTTGATCCACATAACTATTTCACTTATATCGAAGACAAATACAAGTTTAGGGATGGATTCTACTCATGGAAGGGTATTCGTTATTTCCTTTATGAATATGAACATTATCTCAAAGAGAAAGGAAAGAATCCTACAACCAAATTAATGTGGAATGAGTTTACTGAAAGCTTGGAGGGTTATGTAACTTTAGAGCATATCTATCCACAAAAAGATACAGATCCATACTGGGTTAGTAAATTTGGCCATCTTGATGGGCAACAACGAAAATGGCTTACACATTCTTTAGGTAACTTATTGCCATTATCTCGTTCAAAAAATTCTTCATTACAAAATGACAGTTTTGATTTAAAGAAAAATAATGACGAAGGTATTGGATATTACAATGGATCTGTTTCGGAAAATGAAGTCAATCTTAAGAATGATTGGACACCACAAGAAATCTTAGAACGAGGTCTAGAGCTACTTCGTTTTATGGAGGAAAGATGGGACGTTCAATTAGGAGATGAAGCATTTAAACGAAAACTACTTCACCTTGATAGTATCCAGATATTTGTTCCTCAAGATCAAAAAGAGGTAGTTGCATGAATCTGGATCAATTACAAAAAGGTCTGGAACAGGCTTTCTACACTGAAAAACATCGAATTGTCTTCTGGTACGATGCGGAACAGTCATTTACTGAAGAAATCAAAGCCCTAGAGCTAAATGATGTCCAGATTCTGAATATGGCAGAAGAGTCGAGTCTGGCGATCAAGCTCAAACTGGAACTGCAAGATCAGCAGGGCAAATACCTGCTGTATTTCCCAAGTGCTGAGCCTGAAACCGAAAAAGACTGGTTACTGGACATCAAGCTCTATTCACGCAGCTTCTATGCCGATCGTTTCTCGATTATTTTCAATGAGCTGGGTTTACAGCAGCAGAGTCTAAGAGAACATCTGGCCAAACGTGAAGAATTCCTCAAAGCCAAAGCTCGTCTGAGTACATTGAAACGCTATATCCAGCCTGATGCAGATGAACAGAATCTGGATATGGCCATGATTGCAGCTGTGGTCAAGGCTGACAGTGCCGAACTCATGCATATCGTTCTGGCACTGGCAGATGAAATGGTACAGCAGAACCTGGCTCTGGAAGTCAATCCAGAATCCTTTGCTGAACTGGAAAAGTTCCAACTAGTGCCGGCTTTAGTTACCGCATTACAGGCGGAAATTGGTTATCCAGCATCGGTTGAGGAGCTGAATGGGGAAACACAGTTCAAGCTCGGTACATTCTTTATCCGGTTAATGACCACAGGTTTCTGTGAAAGCTTGGGCGATGTACCGGTATGGGCCCAGGAACTGGTGATGTCTTCTGTCAGTTCCCGTGCAACAGCCAGAGCCTTTTTGTCGCGCTGGAGAGACAGTTCTAAATACTACCCAACCTTCGATACACTCTCCCAGACCGTGGCCAATGCACTGCGGATCCAGGAGAAGGTCGGGACTTTTGATCTGGAGCAGCTGCTCGATGTCATGACCTTTGAAGTGATTGAACAAAAGATCATTGTTGATTTGGCCAGTCATATCCCCGCAGTAGCCAAAGCTGAACTGGAACATTTCAGAACGATTATTTCTACCCGTCTGGATGGCTATTGGGCTTCCAAACATAAGGACGATGCAACCCGCCGTAAATATCGCACTGTCTATACAGCGTTGCAGTCAGCGATTGAGCTCTTCAGCCTGCGACTGCAGTTTGATTCTGGGTTTTATTTCGACTCTAGCGAAGCCTTGTATAAAGCCTACGAGCAGGAGTTGTATCGCTTTGATATGGCCTATCGCCACTACAGTGCAGCCTCGCAACGAGCTCATGTCGATATTCTCAAAAAACTCGATGAAGAAATCGAAAATTGTTATTCCTACTGGTTTATCGATCACCTGGCACGCAACTGGGGTGAGCGGATTGAAGCAGAGCAACGTCTGAATGTCTGGAAAATGGCGGATATCCCAAATCAGCAGAACTTCTATGATACCCATGTCAGACCTTTGCTTAATTCTCCAACTAAACGCCGTATTGTGGTGATCATCAGTGATGCTTTCCGCTATGAAGCTGCAGTAGAGCTGTGTGATCGTATCAATGAAAAGCGTTATTCAGAAGCGACTTTGTCTTCACAGCTGGGAGTGGTGCCAAGTTACACCACACTCGGCATGGCCTCATTACTGCCACACCAGACTTTGGAGTACAAAGAGAGTGCAGGGGATGATGTTTTAGTAGATGGGCAGTCCAGCAAAGGGACTGCAGCACGATCCAAAATTCTGGCTGCCTATAATGGATTGGCAGTAACCGCTGAAATGGTAAAAGGCTGGTCGCGTGATGAAGGCCGTGAAGCGCTGAAAGACCATGAGCTGATTTACGTTTATCACAACGTGATTGATGCACGCGGTGACAGCGCCTCGACAGAATCAGAAACCTTTATGGCGGTGGAACATGCCATTGAAGAGCTGACCGAACTCAGCCGCAAAATTTTAATGCACTTCAATATTTCCACCCTGTTGATTACAGCCGACCATGGCTTCTTGTTCCAGCAAAGTAAACTGGAATCTGTGGATCGTTCAAGCTTGACTGAAAAACCTACCAATACATTGAAGAGCAAAAAACGCTATGTGATTGGGCATGGTTTACCAGAGAGCAAGGAAGCCTGGAAAGGCTCAACCCAAGCTACGGCAGGCACACTATCTGCGACTGATTTCTGGATTCCAAAAGGGGCGAACCGTTTCCATTTTGTAGGAGGCTCACGTTTTGTGCATGGCGGCATCATGCCTCAGGAAATTGTGGTGCCGGTACTGACGGTAAAACAGCTACGTGGTGAAAAGGCTGGACAGCGGACCAAGCGTAAAGTTGAGGTCATTTCTACCAAATCCACGCTGAAGATGGTCAATAACATCCAGAAGTTTGATTTGATGCAAACTGAAGCTGTCAGTGAGCTGGTCATGCCAGTGACTTTATCCATTGCCATTTATGATGGGGATCTCAAAGTTTCCAGTGAAGAAACTTTGACTTTTGATAGCAGTACCGACTCTGTTGCCGATCGGGTCAAACAGGTCAGATTGTCATTGTCTGGCACTGATTTTGACCGTAAGAAAGATTACTTCCTAGTACTGAAGGACAAAGACCTGAATATCGAGATGCAGCGCTATAAGGTCACCATTGATCTGGCATTTACCGATGACTTCTTCTGATAACGAATTAACGATAGAGCGTAGCCTACATGGAATCTGCTAACGATAAAGAACTGGATCAGCTGCTGAATGAACACTTTGCTGGGCGGGTGGTACGTAAGGATCTGACTAAACTGATCAAAGAAGGGGCTAACGTTCCTGTCTATGTACTCGAATACCTGCTAGGGATGTATTGTGCCTCGGATGATCCTGAGATCATTGAGCAGGGACTACGTAACGTAAAGACCGTGCTGGCAGAGAACTATGTACGACCTGATGAAGCGGAGAAAGTAAAATCCCTGGTTCGTGAACGTGGCAGTTATAAGGTCATTGATCGGGTGACCGTAAAGCTGAATGAGCGTAAAGACAAATACGAAGCCTCTTTCAGTAATCTAGGTATTAAAGATGCTGAGATTTCGGCAGGCATCGTCAAAGAGTATGAAAAATTACTCGTTGGTGGTATCTGGGTGATTGCAACACTCAGTTATTATTTTGATGAAGGACAGTCAAATTCTCCATTTGGTGTGAGCCTACTCAAGCCGATTCAAATGCCGAATATGAATATGGATGAACTCTTCAGCGGCAGAGCAGCATTAAGCACTGATCAGTGGCGCGAGAGTTTAATCCGTTCGATTGGTATGGAACCAGCTTCTTTAAGAGAGGACGTTCAATGGCACCTATTAGCGCGTATGGTTCCGTTCGTTGAAAATAACTATAACGTTTGTGAACTGGGACCACGCGGTACTGGGAAAAGTCATATTTATAAAGAATGTTCACCGAATAGCATTTTAGTCTCTGGTGGACAAACGACTGTCGCCAACCTGTTCTATAACATGAGTAGTCGCCGTATTGGTCTGGTTGGCTTATGGGATGTGGTGGCCTTTGATGAAGTCGCTGGTATTTCCTTTAAGGATAAAGATGGCGTACAGATCATGAAAGACTACATGGCCTCAGGATCTTTTGCACGTGGTCGTGAACAGATGGAGGCCTCGGCTTCGATGGTTTTTGTGGGGAATATCAACCAGAGTGTTGAGTCCTTGGTCAAAACCAGCCATCTATTGGTACCTTTCCCTGAAGCCATGATCGATTCAGCATTCTTCGATCGTTTTCATGCATATATTCCAGGTTGGGAAATTCCGAAGATGCGCCCGGAGTTTTTCACCAACCGTTATGGCCTGATCGTTGATTATCTGGCTGAATTCTTCCGGGAAATGCGCAAGCGTAGCTTTGCCGACTCGATTGAAAAGTACTTCAAGTTGGGAAATAACCTGAATCAACGCGATGTGATTGCGGTTCGTAAGACTGTATCTGGTTTGATGAAGCTGCTCTACCCCCACGGGCAGTTTAACAAAGAAGATGTGCGTCAATGTTTGGAATACGCCCTTCAGGTGCGTCGTCGAGTCAAAGAACAGCTGAAAAAAATAGGTGGCATGGAATTCTATGACGTGCATTTCAGCTATATCGACAATGACACACTTGAAGAGCACTTTGTTTCAGTAAAAGAGCAGGGTGGTGGGGGGCTGATTCTCGAAGGTCCTGCTAAACCAGGTTTTCTGTATACCATCGGACTCAGTAATAAGGGCATGCCAGGCTTATACCGCCTAGAATTGCAAGTCACCAAAGGTTCAGGAAAATTGGCAACATCTGGTTTATGGAATTCAAGTAGCGCAAAAGAACAAGTTAAAATTGCTTTTGATTACTTTAAAGCCAATGCAAATCGGATATCAGGTGGAAGTAAGGTACTTGAACATGATTTCCATCTACATGTAGTTGAATTGCAAAATACTGGTCCACTTAGCCATCTTGCCCTCCCAAGTTTAGTGGCTTTTGCATCTGGCTTGTTAGGACGATCGGTACAAAGCCAGATGGTCGTGCTCGGTGATATGAGTCTAGGTGGTTCTGTGACACCAGTGGAAAGTATTGCTGAATGTCTTCAGGTTGCTTTTGATGCTGGTGCCAAGAAGGTTGCTTTACCAATGAGTAGTGCGGCAGATATCCCCACGATTCCTGTAGAATTGTTTACCAAGTTCCAGACCAGTTTCTACGCGGATCCTGTGGATGCGGTATTCAAAGCTTTAGGTGTGGATTGAATTTATTCTGTATAAATCAATTAAAGAGAAAAGCTTTTGAAATGATTAGGAAATATGAATCACATGAAGGATTTAATAACAGCTATTTTGGTTAAACAGCCCAAACTCACTGCTAGAGAAATTGCCAAAATTATTGGTATTGAAAAGAAAGAAGTGAATGCTTTCTTATATCAAAATAAAGATATCTTTTCACAAGATGAAGCCTTTTGTTGGTCTTTAGCTATAATCCCGTCAGTTAAAAATTTAGAAAGACCAATGATGAACTCTGAACTTGAATTAAATGATATTGTTAAAAACAAACTAATTCAATTGTTGGATTATGTATCCCATCAAGCTGAGGATACTCAAAAAATTCAATATGAAATGAGTGGTAATAGATTTTATTCTCATGATCTAGAAAAACTGCGTGGCTTAAAAATTCTGAATGATGACGATTGGTGGTTCCAAATTGAACGATTACAGCTTCAATCGGTGCCGAAACCATCTCAAATACTCTCCTCCTACATTCATGTTGATGCCGAAAAAGAACCCACTGTTAATTTTTCTAGTTTAAATAAGATTGTATCTTTCAAAAAAGTTCATCAATTCCGCTTGCCCTACAGTAGCGTGGCATGTGATTTGATTACTAAAATTGACATACTTCAGAAGCTGTTCAAAGAATTCGAAAGCTATCAAAATATTTGGGAAGATTGGAAACAAAATAACGATGAGATTAAAAAATCTATTGTTGTTTATGACAAATTATTCTCATGGAATACAGCGATTAATTTAGGTGGAACAGGTGATGGTGAGGAAATTGTCGCAGGCTTTGGTTTAGTTGACTGGGTACTTCCAACGACTCAAAAATCTTATTCATATCCTCTTATGACTATCCCGTTAGAAATGGAGATAGAAAAAAATGGATTAATACGTGTAGGTGCCAAAGATACACGTGCCAATATAGAAATGGATGCCATCTTATTAGAGGATGATCTGCCTACTTCAGGACAAGTAAAATTAGCTTTAAAAGAAAACTTAAATAATGGTCGCTCATTACAACTATTTGAAGGGGAAACTTACTCTGATCTAGTTGAAGCATTCGTTGCGAATATTTTTTCAAGAGGAGTAATTATTGAGGCAGAAAATAGGGCTATACCATCTAAAAATCTAGCGGTGACATTAACATCTGTATTGTTTAGTCGTCCAAAAAGAAATTCTATTTTAAGTGATGACATTGAGTTATTGAAAACTAAACTTAATGATCCTTCAGTGGCTATACCTGAACAACCTTTATCGTTAGTGACAGAATTAAAAAGCGATATTAATCAAAAAGAGACTTACAGTTTTAGGGGGCGTTCTGGTACCGAAGGATTCGGATCAAAAGTTGAAGAACTTTATTTCCCGCTCCCTTATAACAAAGAACAAATTACTATTGTCCAGAATCTGCTAACCAGCAGTGGTGTAGTGGTGCAAGGTCCACCAGGTACAGGTAAAACACATAGTATTGCCAATATTATTTGTCACTATTTGGCAAATGGTAAAAAAGTACTAGTAACTGCACAGCAGTCACATGTCCTTAAAACGGTACATGAAAAGATTCCTGATGAATTAAAGCCTTTGGTGGTCAGTCGAATTGGTTCAAGCAAAGAAAGTAAAAATCAGCTTGAATCTTCAATCGATTTGATCGTGCAAAAAATTACTCAGATGAATGTTGCAGAAGTTCGAAAAACGATCGAGGTTCTAAAACAACAAATAGATCATAACCATCATGAAATGGCATTAATTGATCGAGAAATATATAACTTTGCAGAAAAGCATTATCAGAATATTGAGGTAGATGGTAATAAAAAATTACCTATGGATATCGTGAAAACGGTATTAGAAAGTAGAGCATCTTACGAATGGTTTAACGATCAATTAACTTTAGAGAATAAAGACCAGTTTCCTTTTTCCCAGATTGAGTTGATTCAACTGAGAGACTCAAGGAAGAAAATAGGTATAGATTTACCATTCATAAATTATGGTCCTCTGCCAGTTCCTGAGAGATTATTAGATTCGACCAGTCTAAAGAAATTAAGTGAATTCTTAAAAGAAAAGGATGAGATTGAGGAATTCTTAAAGAAAAATGACCAACATATTTTCAAGGAAATTACTTCTGAAGTAGAAATTAATGAGCTAAGAGATTGGTTAAAGATTTATTTGGAAGATCTAAACCTTGTTCTTGATCATTCAGAACCATGGTTATTGAGTTATTTCAAAAAGATAAATTCAGAAGATAAGGGTATGGAGCTGGATATCTATACCAATCTCATTCAAGAAGTCCAATCTTTATTGGAATATAGAAAATCACTATTAACTGATCCTATAGAGCTAAATTTTGAGATACACCCAAACTCAAAAGAATATCAAGCTGTTCAACGAGCTGTTGATACAGGTAAACCATTTAATTGGTATCATTTTGGTACTGCTGAATTACAAGAACTATTTAAGTCAATTAAAGTTTCTGGAAAATATCCTGATACGGCAGATGAATGGAAAAGAGTTAAAGAATATATTGATAGAAGGCAGACTCTTAATATTTTTATGAGCAAATGGAATAGTATTGCAGCTCAATTAGACATTCCTTTAATTGAATTAAATAATCGTGGTATAGATACAATATTAAAAGAGTTCACACAGCTCATTAGCAGAACCCAAAAATGCCTGGATTTGAAAAACAAGTATTTAGATGTATTTACTGCTAATTATTTAAAAGTTTTTTGTAGGGCTAAATCTTTTGATTTCTATGGATTACCTAAAAATATTGATGACTTGATTCAATTGTTAGGTCAGAAGTTAAAAATATTTAATTTAGAAGTCTATCAACAGCAACTGTCTGATCAAATACTTTATCTGTCGGAATTTGATAATAAAATATCAAATCGGCTGCAAAAAATTGTGTCTCAGACTGATTCAGATTTGCTGTATGAAAATGAACTCAGAGAATATGCTGATCTATTAAAGCAATTGGTACATTTGAAAGATTTAACTGAAGATTTTGAAAGAGTTAAATCAGCCAGTATTAAATTGAGCCAAACAAATGCTCTGATTCTTAGTAAAGATATTCTTGAGATTCCGTACGCTGAAGAAATTGAGGATCCTGTATTACGTAATACATTGCTTGAGGCTTGGGAATGGAAACGTCTTGAGATTTTTGTAATGGACATTAGCAATACAAGTCGAATTGAAAATTTGTATGAGCGCCGTCGTATTCACGAGAAGAATCTATCTCAAAATTATGCTCAATTGGCAGCAAACAAGACGTGGTTGGCGTTAAAGGAAAATGCCTCAGATAAAATTTTAGTTGCATTACAGCGTTATAAAATTGCTGTACAACACTATGGAAAAGGGACAGGTAAGAATGCTCCACGTTATAGAAAAGATGCTCAAGTAGCCCTTAAAGAGGCAACAGCAGCTATTCCTTGCTGGGTCATGTCACATCTTCAGGTATCTGAATCTATGCCTGCTGAGTTAGGTCTCTTTGACTTAGTGATTGTGGATGAGGCATCACAATCATCAATTGACGTATTACCTGTTTTAATGCGTGCTAAAAAGTTATTAGTTGTGGGGGATAATAAGCAGGTTTCTCCAAGTAATGTCGGCCTAGCAAGTGCTCAAATTGATGTATTAAGGAATCGTTATCTACATGGCCAGCCACATGCTGCATATTTAACACCAGATATGTCTTTATACGACATGGCTTCTTCTATCTATGAGTCAAGCGTGATGCTTTTAGAGCATTTCCGCTGTCATCCTGCAATCATTAGTTATAGTAATAAAAACTTTTATGGTAACCGTATTAAGCCAATGCGACTATCGAAGAAGTCTGAGCAGTTAAGCCCAGCTTTAGTCGCAATTTATACACCGCAGGGGTATAGAGAATCTAAAAACAGCAAACATATTAACCGAATAGAAGCGAAAGCAATTATTGAGGAAATGAAGCTACTTCTTAAAGATGAACGATATGCGAATAGATCAATTGGCGTGATCTCTTTGTTAGGTCCAGCCCAGGCTGAGTTCATTCAATCAGAAGCTTTAAATGAATTTGGTGCAGGGACTCTTACGCAGGTTCAATTTGCTTGTGGGGATGCTTCAGCATTTCAGGGCGCAGAAAGAGATATTATTTTCTTATCTATGGTAGCAGATCCTGAGAATTGTCATGCTTTGAGTCGATCCGATCATGAACAGAGATTTAACGTGGCTGCAAGCCGCGCTCGTGAACGGATGTATCTTGTCCACTCCGTGAGTCGTGATCATATATCTCCAAAAGATCTAAGGCTGAATTTACTCAATCATTTTTATGATTTGCAAGAGGATCAAAAAGCGTCATTTGAAGCAAAATTAGAGTTATGTGAATCAGAGTTTGAAAAATCTGTATTCATGGTATTACATGAAATGGGATACACAGTTACTCCACAGGTTAAGGTTGGAAGCTATCGAATTGATTTAGTCGTTGAGTCCGATGGCGATCAGCGTTTAGCTGTTGAATGTGATGGTGATAGCTATCATGGGCCAGAACAATGGCATGATGATATGACTCGTCAACGTGCTTTGGAACGCGCAGGATGGACATTCTGGAGATGTTTTGCATCGAGTTGGTCAATTGAACGTGAAAACATGGTTATGTCATTAAAGGAAAAACTTGATGCAATGGGCATAAAACCTACACATGGAATGATTAGCTTAATTCAAGAGGTAGAACAAAAACTGTGGGTAGATGAAGAATCTGAAATTAATATTAAAAGTGATTTTAAGGAAGATTTATTAGAAGTTTAACTTACATATATTTTTGTTATTTGACTTTGCTTCATTACGAAGCAAAGTCAAATAATTATGCATCCAGAGTTGAGCAATTGATACATGGTAATCCCCTGAAAAATAAAAGGATGTAAAAGTAGAGTTTTCTCTTAAGATAGAAGCAGGAGATTCTGCATGAAAACATCTAAATTTACTGACAACCAAATCATGCTTATTCAAAAGTAAGCTGAATTATGCCTTACATTGGGTTCCCTCGGTTTGGAGGCATATATCAAAATTATAGAGGGAGAGCCTAAATCTATGCTATGTTTAAGCAGGCTTATTCTAATTGTAGAGCAAGATGGTTGGACGTAATTATAGTGATGTACTCAATCCGCAAAAGGCATTGATTTGGCGTATTGTGCATCGTGATAATATTCCGTGGATATTAGAAAATGGCTTACATAGCAGCAATAGTCCAACACAATGTGTAAATTGGGTTCAGATTGGCAGTCCAGAACTGATTGAGAAAAGACAACTGCATCCTGTTCCTGTAGGGAAAAAGGGTGTGCTAAGTGACTATATTCCATTTTATTTCACACCATTTTCACCTATGCTGCTGAATATAAAGAGTGGCCGTGGCGGTGTACGTCAGCGTACTAATGATGAAATTGTTATTTTAGTTTCTAGTTTGTATCAGCTACAGCAACAGCAAATTCCTTTTGTTTTTACAAATAGTCATGCCTATTACCAATGGGCTGAATTCTATACAGATTTATCTAGCTTAAATGAGATCGATTGGTCAATATTACAGGCAAGAGATTTTAAAAGAGATATGGATGATCCTGCGAAGTTTGAACGTTATCAAGCCGAAGCGTTAGTTCATCAACACTGCCCAACAAAAGTATTGATTGGGGTGATATGTTATACTGAAACAGTTAAAGCTCAAATAGAACAGTGGCTACAACAAGCAGATGTTAATATTCCTGTGCATGTGAGACAAGGGGTGTATTTCTAATGATTCGTTATACAACAGGAAACTTATTAGATGCTCCTGTAGAAGCATTGGTAAATACCGTGAATACCGTTGGTGTAATGGGTAAAGGTATTGCTTTAATGTTTAAGGAGCGTTTTCCAAAAAACATGGCAGCTTATAGTCAAGCGTGCAAAGCTGGACAGGTTACAACTGGAAAAATGTTTGTGACTGAAACTAATGAGTTAATGGGCCCACGTTGGATTATTAACTTTCCAACTAAACAGCATTGGCGGGATAAATCCAAACTCCAATGGATTGAAGATGGTTTGCAGGATCTTAAAAAGTTCATCATTGATCATCAAGTTAAATCTATTGCAATTCCACCATTAGGTGCGGGTAATGGTGGGTTAGAGTGGAGTCGTGTTAAATCAAAAATTGAGACAGAATTATCCGATTTAGAGTATGTGGATATTTTGATTTTTGAACCAACCACACAGTATCAAAACGTGGCAAAGAAAATAGGTGTATCACAACTTACGCCAGCACGAGCCATGATTGCAGAGTTAGTACGTCGTTATTGGGTATTGGGGATTGAATGTAGTCTATTAGAAATCCAAAAACTGGCATGGTTTTTACAGCGAGTTATTGAGCAAAAACAATTACCAAATGAATTGAAGCTTAATTTTCAGGCGAACTATTATGGTCCTTATGCCTCTAATTTAGATCATTTGTTGAATGCAATGGATGGTAGCTATCTCAAATCGGACAAGCGAATTCCTGATTGTGACCCCTTAGATGTGATTTGGTTCAATGATCAGCAAAAAAGTAAAGTTCAAGGTTATCTGATTAGTGAAGCAAAAGAGTATATGGCTGCTGTAGAAGGAGCTGCAACATTGATAGAGGGTTTTGAATCACCATTCGGTATGGAGCTTTTGGCAACAGTAGATTGGCTTATCTATAAGGAAGGTTATCAACCTAATGTTGAATCAATTCAGGAAGGGTTAGCGAATTGGAGTGCAGGTGAGCGTTGGGCAAGACGGAAATCTGATTTATTCAAAGCAGAGCATATTCAGTTTGCATTACAAAAGTTAGATGGTTTTGCTTATTCACATACAGATGTAAATTAAATCTTAGTATTCAACTTTTTTCTTTTTTAGGAAATAGAATGCGAAAGATTATCATGAGAAAGAGTAAGCATTGGGTAAATTTACCAAGATTTTTTACAATATTATCTGATTGTTGAAGAATTCGTATTGCAAGGTCTCTGGTGTATGATTGTTCTGATTGGCGCATAAGATTATCCTGACTCATTT
This sequence comes from Acinetobacter sp. FDAARGOS_559, assembly GCF_003940475.1. Lineage (NCBI taxonomy): Bacteria > Pseudomonadati > Pseudomonadota > Gammaproteobacteria > Moraxellales > Moraxellaceae > Acinetobacter > Acinetobacter sp. FDAARGOS_559. Next base: position 1,422,880 of record NZ_RKJG01000005.1, on the reverse strand, counting down.
GTTACTTCATGGAATAAGAGTAAAGCTGGATGAATAGTTACAAAAAAGATAGTAAAATTTTATAGTAGTAAAAATGGTAGTAAAAAATATTAATGATAAATAATTTTGTAATTAAAACAATTGATTATAACTTTAATGTGACTACCACCGCTTCCGCCAAAATTCTTAAAAAGCCCTTGTTAATGACGAGGGCTTTTTTTTATGCATATAAATTACTAAAAATATGATCGTGCTCCTTTCTATATATTTCTAAGTATGGTCTCTCCCGTACGAGGGTTCGTCAAAGTGACATTTTCTAGCGCTTGAATGTACCAAGAATGATTCTTCTTGGTGAGCACAGTAAGAATGAGAGTATCAATCTGATGAGGCCCTTGAGGATGAGCTACGCCTGCAGTGAGGCGGCTCCAAAAATGTGAAATACATATATCCTCACTCATAGGTATGAGGTCTATCAGCTCATTCTCTAGTGTTGAATCACGATAAATGGTTTCATGAATAGGTTGATGCATTGCAATAATTTCATCAACTCCTTTAACGTAGTGACCGAAACGGTTAACGAAAGTCGCCTCTTTATCAAAAAGAGCAGCAAAGGCCTGCATATCATGCTTATTCCAAGCGGTTTGAAATGCTAAAGGTATTTCTTTTGGGTTTATTATGTGTTGACTCATACCAGCACCACTGTTTAATTCTTTAAGTCCATTTTCAAATATTATAAATAAAGATACTTCGACATGCTTAAATGAAACAGGTGATCTTAGCTCGCCTTCCAAGAGTATCTTTGTTTAACCCTCACAACTCACCACACCAAATAGGGTCGGTTGAGTTATGAGGAAAGTAGATAAACAACTGCTCGCTCAATCTGCTTAATGGAGTTAAGTTTTTATAAAATCCAGATAAAGATATAAGTTAAAAAGAATTGATGCATACAATTTTAATATAATATTAATAATCAACCATCATGCATAAATTTAAATACACTCTTTTATTTTTTAAGAACTCTTTTAATAATTCAGAACTAAACAATTAAGTTTAAAATATGGAGAATTTGTATACAGGATGGCTTTTATTAGTTTAATTAAAATGAGAACTATATAAATCTTGTGAATTCTAGCTTTTTACTTCATTAGTTTTGTACGTTTTTATCTTAAAGATAATCATAAAATTAGAATAATAATATTAAATATTTGATTTTTATTTATAAATTAAAATTAACAGCTAAGGTTCTTACTCTGTTGAATAAACATCAAAACTAAAAAATTTAATCTTGCTTTAAGTTCTCTTAATTAATTTATGGCCTATCTAGATTTCGTTAATGGGTCAGAAAAATAAATTATGACTTCATTTAAGCCAAATCAGAAAATTAAGAGAGTATAAAAATGAACCAGTTTGTAACGAACACGAAAAATGTAATTCGTGGAAAGTATCATCCGGAATTTTTGCAGAATGAAGTCTTAGCCGATATTTTTGCTCATACTGCACAAACTCTTCCTGATAAAACGGCTTTAATTGAAGCAGATAAAACGCTGAGTTATGGTGAGCTGTATCAGCAAGCCTTAATAATGGCTCAACATCTGGCTTTAAAAGGGGTAAAGCCAGGTCATATTGTAGGGCTATGGCTGCCGCGTGGTATTGAGCTTTTAAAAGCTCAACTGGCCATTTGTTTAAGCGGTGCAGCTTGGCTTCCTTTTGATATGGATACGCCCGCGGACCGTATTGCGGTATGTCTTGCAGATGCCGAAGCGGTGGGAATGATTACTACAGATGAATGGTATGAACATTTAGCTGAAGTGCCACAAACAAAATGGACCAACACCGAGCTGCAAAAAACACTAAGCGAAAGTGTAAGTTTAGCGAAAACCACTCCAGATCAACCTGCCTATATTATTTATACCTCGGGTTCGACAGGTAAACCCAAAGGAATTGTGATTACTCAAAAAAATATTTGTCACTTTTTACGTAGTGAAAATAGTATTTTGGGTATTCAAGAGCAAGACAAGGTCTATCAAGGCTTTTCAGTCGCTTTTGATATGTCGTTTGAAGAGATTTGGCTTTCTTATTTGGTAGGTGCAACGTTGTGGATTGCACCGAAGTCACTTGTCAGTGACCCTGAGCGGTTATGCCAAACCTTAAAGCATGAACAAATTACAGTACTGCATGCTGTTCCAACGTTACTTGCCTTATTTCCTGAAGACGTACCTAATTTAAGAATTATTAATTTAGGTGGGGAAATGTGTCCGGATTCACTGGTTGACCGTTGGGCATTACCTCATCATCAAATGTTTAACACCTATGGACCAACCGAAACCACGGTTTCTGCAAGTCTTGAGTTATTAGAACGCGGCAAACCTGTCACCATTGGCAAGCCCTTACCAAACTACGGTATGTTGGTCATTAACTCTGAAAGAGAGTTGCTCGAGCAAGGTGAAACAGGGGAGTTATGTATTTTTGGGCCAAGTGTGGCACAAGGCTATTTAGGACGACCTGATTTAACCGCAGATAAGTTTATTGAGAACCCTTGGGCAATGAGTGTAGAGGAAGAGTTACTCTACCGTACTGGGGATTTGGCTAAAATTGATGAGTTTGGTCAAGTACACTGCTTAGGTCGTGCCGATGACCAAGTTAAAATCCGTGGTTTCCGTGTAGAGCTTGGCGAGATCGAAGCTGCGCTTTGCGATATTGACGGAATTGGTACGGCAGCCGTTATTCTTCGTCCTGAAGACGGCATTGATCAACTTATTGCGTTTATTGCACCAGAAATTGATGCAAAGCAAGCTATAGAAATTAAAGAACTACGTCATAACTTGAGTCAGCGATTACCGCCTTATATGGTGCCAAATCGTTTTGAGATTATTGAAGAAGTTCCACGTCTATTATCTGGGAAAATTGACCGTAAAGCTTTAAAAGCAAGACCGCTCACGAGTGTGGTAGATCGCAGTGAATCTGACCAGCCACAGAACCCAGCCGAAGAAATCTTGTTTGAAATTTTGAATCGCTTGTTCCCAAACATGCCGATTAAACTCGATTCTGATTTCTTTGATGATTTAGGCGGGCATTCACTACTCGCCGCTGTTTTAATTTCAAATCTGCGTGAGCATGCGGAATATAGCCATCTGACCATTCAAAACTTATATCAAGCGAGAAGAGTAGGCGCGATTGCTGCACTCATGTTAGAGCAGCCTGAACCTACTTTATTTGATAGCCAAATTGGGCAAGATAACCCTCGTAATCAGACTTATAAATGGTTATGTGGTATTGCCCAGCTCGTTACTATTCCGGTTTTAATCTCGATTAATATTTTGCAGTGGTTAGCGCCATTCTTTACCTATCACTACTTTACCGGTGGAACTCGCGACAGTATTCCGTATGCGATTGCGTTGTCTTTATTGGTGTATGTCAGTGTCATTATGAGCAGTTTTGTACTGTCGATTACGGTAAAACGACTACTAATGTTAGGAATTGGCGCAGGGCGTTATCCATTATGGGGATTAACCTATTTCCGTTGGTGGCTAGCAGACCGTATTAGTAATATTTCACCTGTCTATCTCTTGTCGGGTTCGACTTTACTTAACTTATATTTGAAAGCACTTGGCGCAAAAATCGGCCACGACGTTACCATTAGTTCCGTACATATTCGTATGCCATCTTTACTGACTATTGAAGATGGCGTGAGTATCGGTTCTCAGGTGAATTTAGAAAATGCCAAAGTTGAACATGGTCACTTGGTATTAGGTTCAATTCACCTTAAACAAGACAGTTATGTAGGTTCGTATGCTGTATTAGAAGAAAATACAGTGTTAGAAAAACAAGCTCATGTAAATGCCTTAACTTCAATTGAATATGACACGGTTGTACCTGAGGGCGAAATTTGGGATGGAACACCTGCTCAGAAAATAGGGCATATAGATGAGCAAGCTAAATTGCCAGAGCGTCCTAAACTATCGTTTATACGTAAAATTGCTGAATATGGATACTATGGCGTTAGCGCATTAGTCATTGCCTGTCTTTTCTTTATTCCAATTTTTCCAAGCTTCCTTTTGGTCGACTGGTTAGATGTAAATGTATTTAATATTAACCCGAACAACCATTTGCAAATCGCGCTTTACTATTTCATTTTAGCGATTCCGGCTAGTGCAATGATGATGATGATTACTGCGGTGATTTCTTCAGGTCTGCGTAAAATTGCATTGCCGCGTCTTGAAACCGGAACCTATGCGGTTCATGGCAGCACGTATTATCGTAAATGGTTTGCGGCCCAAATTTTAGAGACGAGTTTACAAACCTTACATGGCTTGTTTGCCACCATTTATGCGCCTACATGGTTCCGTATGCTTGGAGCAAAAGTAGGTAAAAATACCGAAATTTCTACCGCAACCGGCGTCATTCCAGAAATGCTGACTTTGGGTGAAGAGAGCTTTATTGCCGATGCTGTAATGCTGGGTGATGAAGAGATTAAAGGCGGTTGGATGTCTTTAAAAGCAACCAAAATCGGTAACCGTAGTTTTGTGGGAAATAGTGCTTATATTGCTGATGGGACAGTGTTACCAGACAATGTTTTAATTGGCGTGCAATCAAAAACACCAGATAACCGTGAAATGTATGACGGACAAACTTGGTTTGGTTCTCCGGCGTTGCTGTTACCTGCACGTGAAGCTGCTGAAAAATATCCTGACCATTTAACCTTTAAACCAAGTATTAAGCGCCGTTTAATGCGCGGTTTTATTGAAGGGCTTCGTATTGTATTGCCGGCCGCACTTGCGATTGGGGTGGGTTATATGATCGTGCTAGACGTTATTGATGTGATTAATAACTACAATATTGAGACGGGCCTGGTTGCATTAACGCTCGCAGGACTGCTTTATGGTGTTGGCTGTTTCCTTATTGTTGCGCTATTAAAGTGGATTTTGATTGGTCGCTATCAACCGCGTTCGGCACCTATGTGGACCATGTTTGTATGGTTAAGTGAAGGGATTACCAGCTTATATGAATCAGTTGCGATTCCTAACTTCTTAAACTACTTAAGAGGAACACCAATGTTGCCATTCTTCTTGCGTATTTTAGGGGTTCGTATTGGTAAAGATGTTTATATGGATACGGCTGATATTACCGAGTTTGACTGTGTCAGCATTGGTGACCGTGCCGAGTTTAATAGCTTTTCAGGCCCGCAAACTCACTTGTTTGAAGACCGTATTATGAAAATTGGGCAAGTGAACGTGGGGCATGATGTAGTGGTCAATGCGCGCAGTATTATTTTATATAACGCAAACGTGAGCAATCATGCTGTGTTAGGTCCATTAACACTGGTCATGAAAGGTGAAAATATTCCGGCTAAATCTGCATGGATTGGTTCCCCGGCTGTGCCTTGGGTTCATAAATAATAAATTGTTGAATTGAAAAAAGCCTCTATAAATAGAGGCTTTTTTCAATGTGTGGTAAGCGAGCTTATTTATTCAGTTGCCGTAAAAGCATCATGGTAAGTAACTTCACCTGAGGGAATATGGTTAATGAAGCTTAAAGCTTGAAAGTATTCATTAGGCACATCAGGTAAATTTAAATCAGGGTAAGATTTAAAACCAAATCGACTGTAATAATTTGGATCACCTAATAGAACGCAACCTTTTCCGCCTAATTCTTTTAACTTTTGAAGAGCTGCATTCATTAAAAGAGAACCAACGCCAATTCCTTGTTTCTTTGGACATACAGAAATAGGGCCTAGACCATACCAACCAGTGTCACCTGACGTGATTGTAACTGGTGAAATAGCCACATGACCTATAATTAAGTCATCTTCTATAGCAACTAAAGAGAGCGTGAGTTGCTTATGTTTCCGAAGGCTATTCACAATAAATTGTTCAGTATGGCTAGAATGCTCTTCATTTAAGAACGCGGCTTTCGTCAACGCTTCGATATTTTTAATATCTTCGGGTTGTTCATCTCGAATTATAATATTCATATTTTCTTTCTCTTAATAAATAGCAACTTATATCAACGATTGTCTAGTTGAGGGCGAACAGTCTGGAGTCCTAACAATGTAATTTGATAAGGTTGGCTATTTTTAGACTTGATTAAACGTTTTGCTTTTAGCTTTTTAAATACATCTAAGGAACAATCAGATAGCACGAAACCTTCTCGTGTATAGCATTCAACGAAATAGACTGTGCCTGATGCGTCACGTTGGTATTTAATATGTCCGCCTTTAGCAAGGACATGGAGAGTTCGCTGTTCGAACTTTGAAAGATTCATGTTGGAGCCTTGATAATAATCAAACGTGCAAATAGAGGTGATCAGAAATATGACCACAGAAAATTGCGACATTGATAATCAACTCAATAATAAAAATTGAGAGTGATTATCAGATGATTACTATCTCCAACATATAAACCTCTTTGAGAAGGGGGATACTTTTATTCAAAGGATATATTAACTGTATATATCATTTAATAGCAAATGTTTTTAATTTGAGTATTTTGATTTAATTAAAATTTACCAAGTTTAATGATATGCCTTAGACGAAACGATTGTCTTTTTAAAACCCAAAGTAACTTATTATCAGCAGCCTGTTTTTTACCCCTTTATAAACCCCCATTTAACAATAACTCACCCATTATTTATCCTTACTTTTTAATGATCTAAATTAAAGCAAATGTCATTTTGTGTGCTTGACTGTAAAAGGGTTGAGCACTATTCTTTGCCTGCTGGCCACATTGCCAGCCGGCTTTGACAGGCTGAATATTATCTCCCGCATCAGAGCTTTTCCTTCTGAGGAACAGTCTTGTGTGGTGTACTACTCGTCCCTTTCCCGTAGCGGTAGGACGGGAGAGGGACACCTACGGGTGTGCTAGTTTGAGATAATACTAGTCTGTCAACCTTCTTCCGTTCTGCCACCATAATTCCTATTCATGTCTGGCAGAACTCCCAATAAAAAGGAGTTGGCTTTGCACATCCATTATTTCTTGGCAGCCTTTGCCAAAAGCTATAACGACACCACATAAGCTTTAAAGCAGTTTGAGGGCTATTAGGCCTTTCAGGCTTTAAATCGTCACAACCAAAAACTTAGCAACAATAAAACTTGAGATGTGCCAAGCACAGTCTTTATAGGCTTTGCTGTGCCTTTTTTTCTCCCAAAAAAGTATCTCATTTACAAACAACAAGAATTTATAACGGTAAAACTATGCCAAATTTAGTTCTCCCAACACGTGCCTTATACGTTGTAAATAAAGCAATTGATCTGTTTCATCACCGTGGATTTCACCTTATTGGCGTCGACAGAATAGTGAAAGAATCAGAGATTACAAAAGCGACTTTTTATAATTATTTTCACTCTAAAGAACGACTTATTGAAATTTGCCTGATGGTGCAAAAAGAAAAGCTCCAAGACAAAGTGGTTGCAATGGTGGAGTACGACCATGACACAAGCACAATCGATAAACTTACGACTCTTTATGAATTACATACCAACTTAGAAGGGCAGTATTACTTATTATTTAAGGCCATTTTTGAAACTAAAAACAGCTATCCAAACGCCTATCAAACCGCGGTAAGGTATAGAACATGGCTGACCAATGAAATTTATAGCCAACTTAGATTACTCAAAGCTGATGTCTCTTTTACTGATGCCAGACTGTTTTTATATATGATTGATGGTGCAATTCTTCAGCTTTTAATGTCAGAACAGGCTGATGAAAATGAGAGATTATTAATGCGCTTTTTAAGGCAGTTTATTGTGAATAGTGTATTTCAATATTCTTAATTAGATAGTCAGCTGCGCTTTAGGATATAAATAATCATAAAAAGGAACGCTTAATATTAAGCGTTCCTTTTTATATTATTCTTCTTTATCATCATGATGAGAAAGTATGTCATTCAAGAGTGATTTAGAAATATTTGAAGAAGAATCTTGAGGAACAATAGTTGTATAGCCAATATTATTCTTTAAAGGCTGAAATTTTACTACTGGTTTATTAAAGTCTATTTCAGTAATAGCTTTTACTACTTTTTTACGTAAATTTTCATCTTCAGTTTTAAATTGTTCATAATTATCTATAACTTTTTCATAATATTCCAAAGATTCTAAAAGTAGGAAAAATCCATTTTTATTAGCATTTAAAAAAATTATTGATGAAGGCCTTATGCCTTGATTATTTGCAGCTTCTAGTATAGGTAAAACTATATTCAATTCTTCTTGTGAATAGTTATAAGATTTCTTCCCTTCAATTTTTAAAGTTTCTTGTATACCAATGCTCTCTAATAGTTGAGGCCAATTAGGTAAATCAGGTTGTATTAATTCATCAACATTTTTTTTTGCAAAAGCTTGTATAAAATTAACTAGATCTTTATAACGAACAATAGCATCTGCCATGGCTCTTTGTTGATCATTCATTAATGTATTAACAAGAGAGGTTCGTAGTTCTTCAAATTTTTCTGTTAAATCATCAATACGTTTCACTTGAGCACTTCGTTCTTTATCTTCTTTAAGCAATTTTTGGAAAAGACTAGCCCATTGTTTTTTCAATGTTTCTTCAATATCTTGAATTTTTGTAAAAGTAAAAATTGCATTATTGGTTGATTTTTTACGTAAAAAATCTATAAATTCAAATATATATTTTGCGGTTTCTTGCTTTTCAATAGATGGGAAGTGAATCTGATTAATAATAGCGACGTTTTGCTTATTTTTTGAATATAGTTCGTGATCATGCCATACATTTTGATCAATAAAAGCGAATATAGGAATATTTAATTCACTAGCCTTAAAAACTTCAGCTTGAGTAACTGAACATTTATTTATGAGGTCATCAAACTCAAAACTATCACTCATTAACTTTTCAAAGTTTATATTGTCAAAAGTTTCTTTTACTGCATCTCCTCCATATCTTGAACCTACTAAGACAATAACCATATCTACTCCCTGTACTTCATTGATACAGCTTGTATGAGTATGATTTCGGTGATCATAAAGAAAATCATTATAATCACTCATAATTGGGTCATGGCCTAGATTTTGTATAAAAGTTCTCAATTGAGTTCTTACCAATGATAAATCATAACAAGTAGAAGAAACAAAAACTTTCAAACCAGCCATAAAAAGCCTTTTACATTCTTAGAATTACTACTAAAGATGATAGTCTAGTTGAGTTGATAAGTATATAATTAAACAATTTTAAAACTTAAGTAGAGCATTTTTTTTATGTCTAATATAGAAAATCTAAAGAAAGATATAATTCATTTAACAGAAGAATTACGCACGAGAATTAGCTTTAATGAAGTGAAGAATCAATTTACTAAATTAAATTTCCCAAGTGCTACAGGTTGGGATAAATTAATTTTAAATTTTGAAAGTTTTACAGTCGATAACATAGAAAATATGTTAGAAGATTTAAAATTAAATTTAGGTAAGATTTTAAGATCATATCTTCTATATAAAGATAAGTCTGTTTCAATTTATACAAATTATCAAGAATTAGATACTTTGTATGCAAATTTAGATAAAAGTTCGACGGATAACTTAGAAGAGCTTAATTTTGAAAGTCACAATATAATGGGAGATTTAGAATTTTTTATTTATAAAACTACAAGAACTTTTTTTGAAAAAGTAGCTGTTGATATTAATCTTTTTGATGATCAAGATGAAAGTATACAACAAATTTATGCTATTAAAAGTGTATTGCGTGAATGTTATGATTCTATTATTTTTAATAAAAAGAAAGGATATATTATTTTATCTTTAGATAGAGCAGAAATATCCAATTCAGCAATTTTAAATAAAGCTCATGCCAAGTTAGTTAGAAAAATAAATAATAGTGTAAGAGGGATATCCTCTACAGCCCGCCTTAAAGAAAGTGGTGATAATCTTTTCCCTTCAATTGAAAGATTTTATCAAGATCAATCAGGAGAGGTTACAAGTATTTCTTTTTTAACTTTAGCAGGTACAAGTCATAATGAACGCTTACATAAAACATGCCCAGATGTAAGAAAAGCTGTTTATCATATAGCTGGTTCAGCTGCTACACCTATAGAACCATATCGTATAAGTATTCGTTATGACTTAGATAATCAGCAACCAGAGATTTTCTTATTAGGCTCATTTAGGGCTATGAATAGTAGAGCTGCTAGGCAGTTATTTGAGGCACAGATTCAAGGGGCTACTAACCGTCAGAGTTTTGAATTTTGTATAGATAAAATAATTGGGTTTATTAAAAGGTAAGCTTAATGAATAATGCCATAGATAAGTATGTTAAAAGAATTTGTGAATATTTACATGAATATCCAAATGATATTTCTATGGCTTGTATTAATATTATTAGTAAAATTTATGAGCATGATGTTAATAATATTTATCATTTGAGTTTTGGTAGATTATATGAGTGGTCCGGTATAGAAAATCATGAGAAATTTAATATAGCTTTATATATCCTTGTTGATTCAAGAATCAATATTCTAGAGCAACACTTTGAAGCTTTTAATGAGATAAAAAATAGATTTGAAGGGGTTGATGATGATTTTATACATGAAGTCTTAACTACAAAAGACTATGTACATCCATTTACTTTTGAAACAATTTCTGAGGTAGAATTCAATAAATTGATTAATATTTTTTTTACTCCTACTAAAGAATTTCGGGAGAATTTAAGTGAGTGATCAAGGATTGAAAGTTTTAGAAGCTTTATGGACATTAGATGATCCCAAGTTAAAAAAATTAGTAAGGATTAGTACTGCGAACACCTATGAGAAATTTGTGGATTGTATTTATGATGAGATAGATGAATGTTATAGTTTCTTATGTAGAAATAAAAATTTATATAAAGATTTTTCTGAAGATCAGTTAACAGGAATTATTGTTGATCGTTTAAAAGAATATTTTATTGCTCATCATGATGCAAATGTAAATGGACATGTAGACTTCTCTGTAGAGAAAAATAATTTTCTGTGGTTGGGGGAAGCAAAAATTTATAAAGGGCCAGCATATATGTTAGAGGGTTTTTATCAATTAAATACTCGATATGCAACAGGTGAAAGAAATGCTAGTTATGGAGGAGTTCTGTTATACAAAAAAATTAAAAAAAAGGTTACTTTGATTATGGATGAATGGAAAGATGTACTTAAGAAACAATCAGAGATTGATCCAGAGAATTTAACAAATTTAGACTTTTCTATATGTAATAAAAATAATCTATGTCTCTTTTCAACGCATGAACATTCAAGTGTTGGAACTGTATTCAAAGTAAGACATATGCCTTTAGATTTATATTTGGAACCTCAAGATGGAGATAAAGTTCCGAAATAGTAAATATTCTTATTAATGTATTTATAAATAGATTGCTGAACACTCTGCAATAATAAATTTTAACCTCTTACAGTACTTTAAAGTGAGAAAATATTATATTACAGATCGATAAATTACCTAAGTTAAGTGCTAACATATATTGTTTTATTGCACGGGTACATTAAATATATAATGGTATAGAAAAATTCTTATGAAATAATAGAACTTTTCAGATTAGTTTTCCTAAGCACTTCAGCTACTACGGAAGTGGAAATTTGGTTGGCACACAATTCAAATAGCATTTATAAATAATTTAAAATAGGCTTTCATAATATCCAAATAATATGAAAGCCTAAAATTTGAATAACGACTTAGAATGTATTTTGAATAATCACATCGTCGTAAGGAAGTTTACCCACACGTGGATAAGGCTCGGAAGCCGACTTACCAACTGCAATCATTAAACATACCACATGGTCTTCAGGTAAGTTAATGAGCTTCGCCATTGCGTCAAAGTCAAAACCATCCATAGGGCAGCTATCTAAACCGTGTTCTTGAGCAAGTAACATGAGGGTTTGAGCAAAAATACCTGCACTGCGCATCACTTCGTCACGTTGGGTTTGTGGGCGGTCACGATAATACTGGTCAATTGCACCAGCCATAATATTTTGAACTTCTGGAGAAGCTCCATCCCATACACGTTTAGCGTCAACTTCCCATGTATTTACTTTGGCACATAACACAATCAGTAATGATGACTCTGTTACTTGTGGTTGGTCCCAAGCAATCGCGCGAATTTTTTGTCTTAACTCTGCATCTTCAACAATGACCGGACGCCAATGCTGCAAGTTAAAAGCGCTTGGTGCATTTGCTAAAACTTCTTGTAATAACTGCTTCTTGTCATCTTCAGAGAGTTGAAAAGCAGGGTCGAAGCGTTTAACTGCACGGCGTTTGCGGAGAGCATCAATAACATTCATAAGATTTTCCTACTTGAGAGTTGGGTAGCCGTAGTCGTTAGTTTTTATAACGTTGGGCTACTTCAGCCGAAGAGAAGTTTGGTAATAATGTCATACGCGATTTTTCAAAATTATTCCATTGATTTTCATCTTTCAGCACAGGAATTGTAATTGTTTCTTTACGATCAAAACCAATCAGGGCTGCATCGACCAAATCATTGACATCCATTAATGGCGGAACTTGGCTTAAATCTATACCTGAACGTTCCCAAATTTCGGTTTTAGTGGCAGAAGGTAATACAGCTTGAACGTGTACCCCATGATCTTTTAGCTCTAAATGTAAGCCTTGGCTAAAAAATTGGATGAAAGATTTACTTGCGCCATAAATGGTAGAACCAAATTCAGGCGCTAAGCCAAGTACAGAGCCTAAATTAATAATGGCGCCTTTACCTTTGCGTATAAGGGATTGCGACATTGCATGAGACAACCGCACCGCCGCAGTCATATTTAAAGTTAGAAGTTTTTCAATCTCATTACGATCTTGAGTTAAAAAGTTTCCGTTCAGTGCAATCCCAGCATTATTTACCAAAATTTCAATATCAGCATCGTTTTTGAGTACATCTTCAATTTTGCGAATGTCTTGATCGTTTGATAAATCGGCTTGAATGAACTCCACCTGTACGCCGTATTTTTCTTGAAGATCTTTTGAAATTTTATCTAAACGGTTGGTGTCTCGTGCCACCAAGATTAAGTGATAGCCACGTTGAGCAAATCGATCTGCATAAACAGAACCAATTCCTGACGAAGCCCCTGTAATAAGTACTTTTGATTGAGCTGACATGTGATGTCTCCACGCTTTAATTTTTAGATGACGATCATAATCTAAAATATACAGGTTTTGATGTCAATCATAATCAATGTATAATAATGACGAGCAGGGTGAATAAAAGTGAGCGCACCAACATGAAAGTCAGTAAAACTCAGGTAAAAGAAAACCGAGATAAAATTGTTGAAAAGGCGACTCAACTGTTTCGTAGCAAAGGTTACGACGGGGTGGGCATTGCCGAATTAATGTCTAGCGCAGGCTTTACTCACGGTGGGTTTTATAAACATTTCAGCTCGAAAACAGACCTTGTTACTATTACTGCCAAACATGGTCTTGAGCAGGTTTTAAAAAGAATAGAAGGTTTAAACTTAACCCAATTTATTCAAATGTATGTGTCTCGTACACATCGGGACAACCGAGATCAGGGCTGTACCTTAACAGCGCTATCTTGTGATGCCGCTAGACAGCCCGACGAAGTAAAATTCGAGTTTGAAGAGGGCATTGAGCAGCTTATTGAGTTCATTATGAATGAACGCGCAAAACAAGTTTCTTTAGAAACAGAAGAGCTGAGAAAGCAAGCTATTAATATTCTTGCTCAGTCAGTAGGGGCAATTGCATTGTCACGTGCATGCCCAGACCAATCAAACCTTAGCGATGAAATCTTGGAGAGCTGTAGAGAGAGTCTTTTAAAATTAGCCGATTAGGCTTTTTTATCATTTAAGCTGGTTTGGCTAAACTGAATTAATCTCGCTATATCGACTGTTCGCTCATAAATGAGTTCTGCTGCATGTTCGCAGGCGTGTTCTAGGGTGATGGGGCCATTGGCTAGTGAAAAAGCAGCGCTTACACCGTGCTCATAAAGTGCTTGGTAGTCTTCACCTAAAGTCCCTGCAATCACAATGACCGGAACATTGTGGGCTTTGGCAATTTGGCTTACCCCAAAAACGGTTTTACCGCTTAAGGTTTGTTGGTCAAATTTACCTTCACCCGTAATTACCCAATCTGCGTTAGAAATTTTATGCTCAAGCTGATTCAGTTCAGCCACAACTTTAACTCCAGCTTTAAAGTCTGCATTTAAATAACTTTTGGCGGCAAAGCCCAAACCACCAGCAGCCCCAGAACCCGCTTCATCTCGTTTGTCGAAACCTAAAAGCTTAAGCGAGACATCGGCAAAATGGGCAAGGGCTGCATCGAGTAACTGGACTTGAGCAGCGGAAGCACCTTTTTGTGGGCCAAAAATATGTGATGCGCCATTTGGACCGCAAAGTGGATTGGTCACATCGGCAGCCAATAAAAACCGTGTGTGCTGAATACGCGAGTCGAAATGTGTTAAATCAATTTTGGATAGGTGGCTAAGGGCAAGGCCGCCCGCGGGTAGAACCTTTTGGTTAGCATCGAGTAAAACTGCACCCAAAGCACTAAGTAAGCCTGTGCCGCCATCATTGGTCGCACTACCTCCTACAGTTAAAATAATGTCTTTTGCGCCTGCGTCTAAAGCCTCCAAAATGAGCTGACCTGTGCCAAACGTTGTGCTGTGGCAGGCATCACGCTCAGACGGTGGAACTAACTGTATGCCGCTCGCTTGAGCCATTTCAATCATGGCAATTTTTTGTGTTTCTAACCAACCCCATTTGGCCTGAACAGGCTGACCTAATGGTCCAACCACTGTTTTTACAAGCCATTGTCCATCGCAGACTTCTAAAACTGCTTCAATGGTTCCTTCACCACCATCTGCCATTGGGCACAAAATCGTTTCTGCATGAGGAAATACTGCTTGCCATCCTTTGGCAATGGCTTGAGCTACCTTTAAAGCCGATAAGCTATCTTTAAATGAATCAGGGGCGATCACAACCTTCATAAATGCTCTAATGCAGATAAATTTTTAATTGTTTTATACTTCTTAATGCGAAAAAAACATAGATAAAGTCGTGTAAGTGTCAATTTTAAAAAGCTTTCAGTCTGTTAAAAATGAAACCTAATAATGTTTTTATCTGTAAAAGATAGAATTAATATCTATTTAACTCTTTGTTTTATATGTTTTTATGCAAATAATGTGGTTGGCTTGAATTATTGTAATTGTAAAGAATATGGCACATATTATAAGAACGGTTGAGCCGGCTTTTAGCATAGTGGCAATAATATAAAAAGTGGACTCTACTCATGGGTAAACAGCGGGTAGCTTTGATAAAACCATAATTAAATTGTGATTTCACTGAGCCTGTTGAGTGTAAAAAAGATAAGAGGATGAAAAAGTGGATAATTCAGAAGAACAAAAGCACATACAGGAAAATAACGGTTTTGCGCGAATTGAGCCATATACTCATCCTGCTGGCGGGTGGGGCGCACTGCTCAGTGTTGCTCGAAACTTAAAGCGACAAGATATTTTAGGTAAAGGTTCAATTACCTTACTCAACATTAACCAGCCTACAGGTTTTGACTGTCCCGGCTGTGCATGGCCAGAAAAGAAAGATGCTCACGCATTTAACTTCTGTGAAAATGGTGCAAAGGCGGTTGCCTTTGAAGCGACTAGTAAAACCGTCACTCCTGAATATTTTGCAGGGCATACCGTTAGTTGGCTATCAGAACAAAGTGACTTTTTCCTAGAAGACCTAGGCCGCTTAACCGACCCAGTTCGTTATGATGCTGCAACCGATAAATATGTGCCTATTTCATGGGACGATGCCTTTAAGCTCATCGCTCAACATTTGCATGCGCTAGACCATCCAGACCAAGCGGCATTTTATACCTCTGGCCGTGCCAGTAACGAAGCAGCATTTTTATATCAATTGTTTGTGAGAAGCTTTGGTACAAATAACTTTCCAGATTGCTCGAACATGTGCCATGAAACCACAAGTGTTGGTTTGCTCGACTCGATTGGTTTAGGAAAAGGCACAGTCACCTTAGAAGATTTTGATTTAGCCGACGCCATTTTTAGTTTTGGGCACAACCCGGGAACCAACCATCCACGTATGTTAGGTACTTTGCGTGAAGTGTCTAAACGCGGCGGCAACATTATTGCGATTAACCCTATTAAAGAGCGAGGTCTCGAACGTTTCCAAGACCCGCAAGCACCGCTTGAAATGATGACCAATGGCAGTACGCCAATTAGTCGCTATTATTTCCAGCCTAAAATTGGCGGCGACTATGCACTGATGTTGGGTATTTTAAAGCACTTACATGAGTGGGATAAAAAGGCCCTTGCATCAGGTAAACCAAGCGTTTTTGACCGAAACTTTATTGCAGTCAATACCGTTGGTTTCGACGAAATGATTGCGGAGGTAGAAAGAACGGAGTGGGCAGATCTTTATAAGCACTCCGGTCTGTCGCCTGAACATTTAGAAAAACTGGCTAAACTCTTTTTAGAGTCAGAGCGTTCAATTTTCTGTTGGGGTATGGGGATTACCCAGCATCGTCACGGAACTGCTAACGTACATATGCTGGCAAATTTATTGTTGGCGCGTGGTCAAATTGGCAGACCGGGTGCAGGGCTTTGTCCGGTTCGTGGGCACAGTAACGTGCAAGGTGATCGTACTATGGGCATTAATGAACTCCCTAGCCCGAAACTTCTCGACAATATTGACCGTGTGTTCGGTATTAAATCACCAAGAAAAAATGGATATGGTGTGGTTGAAACCATTAAAGCCATGGCCGAAGGTGATATCAAAGTCTTTATTGGTTTGGGCGGAAACTTTGCCGTTGCAACACCTGACACCGCTTATACACAAGAAGCGCTTAGAAAATGTAATTTAACCGTACATGTGGCAACCAAGTTAAATCGTAGGTAAGCGTCCGCTGAATCCCATACCTATTTTTTAATTCGATTTAGGTTTCCAGCAGTGCGGCAGTAACTCTTCAATCTGGGTCACTTTATGTGTCGGTAACCTTTTCAGCACATCACTTAAATAGGCATACGGATCCAGCCCATTCAGCTTTGCTGACTGGATTAAAGTCATGATGTTTGCCGCTCGCTGACCACTGCGCAGCGAACCTGCAAACAGCCAGTTCTTGCGCCCCAACGCCCAGGGACGCATCTGATTCTCTACCCAATTGTTGCATATCGGTAGATTGCCATCATCCAGATAGCGGCTTAAGGCTGGCCAACGCTTCAGAGTGTAATTGATGGCCTTGGCGGTGGGAGAACTCGATGGCACTGTCAGATGATGTTGGTTGAGCCATTCATATAGTTGTTGCATCACTGGTTGACTATGCTGTTGTCGGTATTCGCGGCGGTCTTCCGCTGTACCATCGGTCTTTTTCCTGAGTTCTGCTTCTATCGCATACAGTTTCTGAATCAGCACCAATGCCTGTTCAGCGACCTGACTTTTCCCGGTCACATGCAGTTCATGGAATTTACGACGTGCATGGGCCATGCAGCCGACCTCTATGACCTGGCCTGATTTAAAGCGTGCTTTATAACCACTGTAATCATCACAGACTAGATTGCCCTGCCAGCCTTTCAAGAACTCTGCAGCATGCTGGCCTGAACGACTATCCTGAAAGTCATAGATCACCGCCTGAACTGGATTGTACTGTGTGGTGGCATAGGCCCAGACATAACCTTTCTTCGGTTTTTTCTCATTCTCACCCATCCGCATGATGGTGACCGGTGTTTCATCTGCATGCAGCACCCGCTGTTGCAGCACCACCTCTTTTAAGGCATTGGCCAGAGGTTCCAGTTCTACACCGCAGCGACCTATCCAGTCAGATAAAGTTGATCTAGAAAGTTCGATTCCCGCCCGCTGATAGATCAGACGTTGACGGTACAGCGGCAAATGATCGGCATACTTCGATACCAGCACATGGCTGAGCAATTCAGGTGAAGCAATGCCTTTATCAATCACATAGGCGGGCATCGCTTGCTGAGTCAGAGTGTCACACTGATCACAGACCCATTTACCACGCACATGCTGTTCCTTATAGAACTGTGCCGGTCTGAAATGCAGTTTCTCACTGACATCTTCGCCGATACGACGGAGTTGGCATCCACAAGTGCATTGGGTTGATGCAGGTTCATGCTCAATACGGATGGTGTGTAGATGATCTGGCAGTGGTCGACGTTTAGGTTTATTGGTTTTGGCTTTCTGTGTCGCTGCATCGGTTTTATCTGCATTTAATCGTTCTAATTCCAGATCAACAGCAGCAATATCTTCTTCAACCGCTTCATCCCATAGGTGGATTTGTTTTGCCGTTAAGTGTTCATTCTTTTGGGCGAATTTGTGCTTTTTAAACAGCGCCAGTTCATGCTCGTATTTTTGATTGAGAATAGAAAGATGTTGAACTTTGGCATCCAATTGTTGGTTTGATTGTGCTAGAGACTGATGCTGCATCGCCAACTGTCTGGTGAATTCCAGCAGTTGTTCATGGGTCAGTTGGCTTAAGTCAGGCAGCGTATTCATGACCGCAGTATGCCTGAGGTCATGAAGAGAATGAAATAGAACGTTTGGAGGATGGCAGAATGGTCGAGCTTGGTTTAGAGCATATTCACCACTTGCTGCAATCCAATTCTCTGCCAGGGCAAACCTTGGATTAATGCCTGTAACTGTTCCGGGCTGAGGGCCACGGTTTCACCTTGGTGAACTTGAGCCCAGTGAAATTTACCCTGTTCCAAACGCCGGGCACACAGCCAGATGCCCAGTCCATCATGTACCAACACTTTCATACGATGACCACGTTTATTACAGAACAGGTAGGCGCAATGCGGTTTGATGTAGCCAAAGGCTCTCACCACCTGAGCCATGACAGTATCCATTCCTGCTCGCATATCCATGGGCTGGGTAGAGAGCCAAATTTCATTGATACGGATCATGTTGCCAGTGCCTTGAGTAATTCTGCCAAGGCAGGTATTTCTGATGTCTGCCATTTTAGCTGAATATCATTATTCGTATGAGGCACGGTGATACACAACGTGATCCTCTCATCAATAGGTTGGCTGATTGCAGCAGTGTAAGGCAAAGCAATAAATGCTGGATTCACATGAGTAGGATCCTGCACGGCACCCTCATGATGGCTGAAGATCCTGATCCAACGACTGACAAGGTTGGCATTAATACTATGTTGCAGTGCGACCGAAGCGATCGAGGTATTAGGATTTTTACAGGCATTGACAATACTGAGTTTGAATTCTTTGCTGTATGTTCTGCGTTTTTTAGCAACAGGAGGTGTTGCTGAATATATATCCATGTTCATGGATTAAGTCCCCACTTGTTTTTAGGTGGGAACTAAATTAAGGCTTATAGGACCGCTTGGTAAGGCTGTGTTAGCCGGATGCTTACAATCGTAGCCATTTGGTGTGTGGTAAAGATGCGCTTATTTTGCCATGTTTAGGCCGTACCGAAATTGATGAGCAGCTTCATGGACCACAAGCTATTACAGTTGAAGACTCAATGAGTAATGTCCACTTGTCTGCAGGGCGTAATACTCCAATTTCTAAAAATATTTTGTCTGAACCCGATATTGTGGCAAGAATGGCTGAGGCCGTGCTGCCAGAGAGTCAGATTAAATGGAAATGGTACATTGAAAGCTATGACCGCATTCGTGACTCAATTGCCGATGTGTTTGATGAATTCCATGATTTTAATTTACGCGTTTATAAACCCGGCGGTTTCCATTTAGAACATCCAGCTAATCAGCACATCTGGAATACAAAGAGTGGTAAAGCGCAATTTCTAATTACGCCACTTGAAGAAGTCTATGCGGATAAAGAAAATCAGTACGCTGCCGCATATACCGAAAGTAAGGTTTATACCTTAATGACCACCCGATCTCACGACCAATACAACACCACTTTATATGGTCTGGATGACCGTTACCGTGGGGTTTTTGGTCAGCGCCGTGTGTTGTTTATGAACCAAGCCGATATTGATGAAGCGGGCTTTGAAGCAAATCAGTGGGTTGATATTGAAAGTGTTTTCTCGGATGGTGTGAAGCGCATTGTGCACAGCTTCCGTATTGTGCCGTACAACATTCCACGCGGCAGCTTAGCGGCTTACTATCCGGAAACCAATCCTTTGGTGGCCTTAAGCAGTCATGATAAATATGCCATGATTCCGGCTTCTAAAAGTGTTCCTGTGATTTTACATCCCGGAAATGCGCCAGAGCATTTTAACTTGGCAACAGCCGTTGACCCTGAAGATGCCAATAAGAAAGTTAGCAGTCTTTAAGTGAATCTGATTTTTTAAAATGAAATTTAAGCAAAAGGCGCTCTAAACAAGCGCCATTTTGAAGTAAAGGAAATAATTTTGACACCACATGCTTATGGGGTTGAAACATTGCCAGTACAGCGGTTTAACAAAACCGAATCTGAAAATGTCTTAGATCATATTGTGCAAGAGTACCCAATTGCCTTGGTATATAACGGTATTTCGCATGCGGTGATGATGGCGACACCGACCGATGTCGATTTATTTGCTAAAGGTTTTAGTCTCTCGGAAGGAATTTTAACCAGCTTAAAAGAGCTATATGCCCTTGATGTGCATCAAAATGAACTAGGCATTACGGTGGAAATGACCATTTCATCGAGAGCATTTGCTGCCCTAAAGGAACATCGCCGTATGATGGTCGGCCGTACAGGCTGCGGTTTATGTGGAATTGAAAGCTTAGAGCAGTTTCAGTTAGATGTGCCAAGAATTACAACGCATGCATCAAAAATATGGCTTGAGCAAATTCCGAGTGCCATTTCCCATTTAAAAACTCAACAAGAAATTACCGCTTTAACGGGTGGAGCGCATGCTGCAGCGTGGGTAGTTGACGGTCAAATCGTGGCTTTATTTGAAGATGTTGGCCGCCATAACGCCTTAGACAAATTGCTCGGTTATTTAGCGCAAGAAAACTGCGACACCAGTTTGGGTTTTGTGGTGATGACCAGTCGGGCAAGTTATGAACTGATACGAAAATGTGCTCAGCTCAATATTGGCTTGCTTGCTTCAATTTCAGCGCCTACCAGTATGGCTATTCAGTTAGCCAAGCAATCGGGCCTCACTTTGGCAAGCTTTTGCAGGGGCGATGGATTTGTTTTATATACGGAAATATAAAATATATCTTTTAATGTGAAGGAATTAGGGCTGGGTTCATTCGATATTCCTTTCACTTTTAAGCTAAGGTTAGTTTTTATAGATTATTATAAAATTCTAAAGGTTCAGAGTCTGTCCAAATGTCTTGGGTACAATCAATAAAAGAATGGGCAAAACGTCTAAAAAAACAAATTATTATGCTTTGGTTTGCCTCAAGGCATCCTCAAATGCCGTGGTTACCCAAAATTATTGCTGTGGTGGCTGTGGCTTATGCTTTTAGCCCCATCGACTTAATTCCAGACTTTTTTCCTATTTTAGGCTTTATTGATGATGCGGTTATTTTACCCATACTGATTTGGTTAGCAGTTCGTTTTACGCCTCAACAAGTCATTTTCGATGCTGAACAACAAGCTAAAGAATGGCTAGATGAACATGAAAAGCGGCCAAAAAACTATTTGGTTGCCGTACTTATTATTTTAATTTGGCTCACACTTGCTGTGATGGCTTACTTTTATTTTGGCGGTGGTTTGTAAGTGAACTGAGTCTTGAAACCCTGTACTAATTTAATACCCTTAACATTGTACTTTGCCACAACTCAAAGGATAATAACGTTTTTATAAGCTATGGGTTGCAGACCATGAAAATCGTCGCAGATGAAAATTTGGCGTTTACCGATTACTTTTTTTCAGAGTTTGGCGATATTCAACATAAAGCAGGGCGCACCTTAACGCATACAGACGTACAAGATGCTGAAGCTTTATTGGTCCGTTCAGTCACCGCAGTAAATGAAAGTTTAATTCAAAATACCGCCCTAAAATATGTGGGTAGTGCCACAATCGGGACCGATCATTTAGATATTGCAGCGTTAGAAAAACAAGGAATTACATGGGCCAATGCCGCAGGTTGTAATGCACAGGCGGTTGCTGAATATGTGATTACAGCTTTACTGCATTTAGATGCTAGCCTTTTAGAACAACAAGAAAAATTTACGCTAGGCATTGTGGGTCTTGGCAATGTCGGTAAGCGCTTGGCTTATATGGCTCAGTTGCTTGGTTGGAAAGTGATTGGCTTCGACCCCTTTGTACAGTTAGATTCAATTGAAAATGTAAGCTTTCAAGCCTTGTTGCAACAAGCCAATGCAGTTTCAATTCACGTGCCGCTGACCAAAAAAGGCGAACATGCGACGTATCATCTGTTTGATGAAAAAGCTTTTGCAGCGCTTCAACCTGACACAATTTTGATTAATAGTGCACGCGGCCCGGTCGTAAAAGAAGCCGCTTTAATTGAAGATATTCAACGTACCCAGCGTAAAGTGGTGCTCGATGTATTTGAGCATGAGCCAGTGATATCTGAAGAGCTTTTAAATATGTTGGCTTTGGCGACACCGCATATTGCGGGTTATAGCTTGGAAGGAAAAGCGCGTGGTACGCAAATGATTTATGAAGCGTTTTGTCAAAAATTTGGATATGACATTAATAAGCGTTTCGAAACCCAGTTGCCTGCATGTGAAGACTATTTTTCAGGACATGATTTAAAAGCAGTGCTAAAGCAAAAAATATCTCAAATTTATGATATTGCTCAAGATGATGCCAACATCCGTGCCTGTGTTAAAGAGGGCAAGGTAGAGCAAAAAGCATTTGATTTATTACGTAAGAATTATCCGCTGCGCCGTGAATGGGCAGCTCACGGGGGACCACAGGCATGAGTTTAAGTTATCAACCTACTTGTTCAATTGATGCTTTAAAGGCTCGTGCCAAGCTTTATACTCAAATCCGTCAGTTTTTTGCAGAACGTGGTGTCATGGAAGTTGAAACACCCGTGGTTTCACAAGCAGGTGTGACTGACGTACATTTAGCCTCGGTTCAGGCTTTACGTCATATCAATGGCAAATTGCAGACTCAGTATTTACAGACTTCGCCTGAATTTGCCATGAAACGTCTACTGGCAAGTGGCAGCGGACCGATTTATCAAATCTGTAAGGTTTTCCGAGACGATGAGCACGGGCGCAAACACAACAGTGAATTTACCATGCTTGAATGGTACCGTCCGGGTCTGGACTTAAAAGCGTTAATGTATGAAACAGCTGATTTATTACAAACCTGTTTGCAGCATCGTTTTGGCGAAGTTCGTCCATTTATTTTGAGCTATAAGCATGCCTTTCAGGACCGTTTAGATATTAACCCGTTGCAAGCAACTTTGAAGCAACTTAAAGACACAGCAAATCGTGTTGGGTTAAATCTCGACTTGGGCGATGACCGTTTAGCTTATATGGATTTGTTGTTTTCTCATTTTGTTGAACCAAGTTTAGGGTTTGATGCACCTGTCTTTTTAACTGACTTTCCTCCAGAAATGGCATCTTTGGCAAAAGTGAAATTAGATGAAGATGGGGAAGAGGTTGCAGCGCGTTTTGAGGTTTATATCGAAGGCTTAGAGCTAGCCAATGCTTACGATGAATTGCTTGATGCAGACGTGTTACGTTCTCGCTTTGAAGCAGATAATGCAGAGCGAGCTAAACAAGGACTTCATGTCATGCCATTAGATGAGCACTTGTTAGCAGCATTGCCTCATATGCCTGAATGTTCAGGGATCGCTTTGGGAATTGATCGATTACTCATGGTTGCAACCGATCAACTTAAAATTGAAAAAGTCATTGCTTTTCCAGCCGAAATTGCCTGAAAACAACGAAATAAAAAAGCCACAATAATGTGGCTTTTTTATTTAGAACTTATTTAAGTTAGGCTTGTTGAATACCTGCAACAACCCAATCTTGCTGTGAACCAACAGGTTTTACAAAGTGCCAGATTTCAGTAAATGGCTGTGGCAAGCTGTTTAAATCTTCACTTACTGTACCTGTGAAACGTACGCTCACAATGTATTGACCATTTTCAGTCGCACTGTCTACAACCATTGCATTTAAGTTACTAAACTCAGCAACGTCCTGATCTTGGTTCTCCATAATGTCGTTATACATAGAGTTGTAAAGTTCAGGGGTTAAGTAACGACGAATTTCTTCAATGTTACTTGCACTATTGATTGACTGAATGTGGTTAAAACGCTGACGAGCAACGCGTAAGAAAGAAGCAGGTTCGCTACCATCTGGTAATTGGTTACCACTATTCGTCGTTGCGCTACCAAAAGGAGCTTGTGTTGCTGCACCACCACCTACAGATTGACCAAAGATATTGGTATTGTCACCTGTATTGGTTGGAGCTGCCGAGCGGCCAAATGGGTTTTGACCGCCATTGTTTGGTGCATAAGGGTTATTAGCTGCTAATTTTTTTTTTGATCCCAATTTACGGAATACAAAGAAAGCTACAGCGGCTGCAAGTAATACCCAAAGCCAGCCAGGGATACCACCTTTTTTCTCTTCTTGGGCTTGAACAGCTTGTTCATTACCCGGTTGAGTTACTTGGTGTTCAGCTGATGTTGATTTGTCATCTGCTAAAGCATTTGCTGCAACAGCACCTACGGCAGCACCAGCCACACCAGCGGCAACCATTGAACCAACACCCGGACCAGATCTCTGAGGTGCTGTAGCAGGTTGTTGAACTGGAGTCACTTGACGAGGTTGTTGATAAGACTGGCTTGAAGTAGTAGAACGTGCCATACCGTGGCTTTTACCACCACCTGCACGTTTAGCTTCAGCAAGCGGAGAAATTGCTAAAGCAGCCATTAAAATACCGGTAATCAAGCCACGCTGGTGTACTTCCATAGGAAATTCCTGTTTAAAGTTAATTTGTAATAGTATTTATGCAGGTATTTACTCTAAATTTCAACCTTAAAAGTATGTTTTTTTATGTCAATTCATCACTGAGTTGCATCGCCTCAGTCAAGGCTTCATGCAGGCGGGCAACAGCAATCACTTGTACGCCAGGAATTGCTTTTTGCGGGGCATTACCTCTTGGTAAGATGACGTATTTAAAGCCATGTTTTGCTGCTTCTTTTAAACGTTCCTGACCATTAGGTACAGGGCGGATTTCACCTGAAAGCCCAACTTCACCAAAAACTGCAAGCTGCTGAGGTAAGGCTTTTGTTCGCAAACTCGAAGCACATGCAAGTAAAACAGCCAAGTCCGAACCTGTTTCGGTAATTTTTAAACCACCTACAATATTGACATACACGTCTTGTCCGGTGGTTTGTACACCACCATGACGATGCATAACAGCAAGCAGCATGTTTAAACGGTTTTGTTCAAGGCCAAGTGCAACACGTCTTGGTTGTCCTTGAGCATCATCGACTAAAGCCTGAACTTCAACTAAAAGCGGGCGAGTTCCTTCACGGCTGATCATGACAATTGAACCGGGAATGGCTTCGTCATAACGACTTAAAAAGATAGCAGAAGGGTTAGCCACTTCACGTAAGCCTTTATCGGTCATGCCAAATACGCCAAGCTCATTGACTGCACCAAAACGGTTTTTCACTGCACGAATCATTCGATAACGTGAGTCTGATTGGCCTTCAAAGTAAAGTACGCAGTCCACCATGTGTTCTAAAACACGAGGACCTGCCAATGCACCTTCTTTGGTCACGTGACCAACAATAAATAGCGCTGTGCCACTATTTTTTGCATAACGGGTTAATAACGCAGCAGATTCACGAATTTGTGAAACCCCACCCGGCGCAGATTGAAGCGTTTCTGTGTAAAGCGTTTGGATAGAGTCCAAAATTGCGACAACAGGACGTTCTTGTTCTAAAACTTCACAAATGCGTTCGACACAAGTTTCAGCCATGACTTTTAACTGGTCTGTTGGTAGGTCAAGGCGTTGGGCACGTAAGGCAACCTGTGACAGCGATTCCTCACCCGTAATATAAAGCGCAGAACTTTTTGCACTTGCCATGTGAGTTGCTGTTTGTAAAAGAATGGTCGATTTACCAATACCTGGGTCACCACCAATGAGTACTACAGAACCTGTTACCAAACCACCGCCAAGCACTCGGTCAAATTCGCTAATGCCTGTTGGTAAACGGGTTTCATGAGAAACAGAGACTTTATTAAGCGTTGTAATATTGGCGACTTGACCCGCATAACCCCCAACTTTAGGACGTGCACGATGAGCAGTGGTGGGTTCTAGTTTGACTTCATTAAGACAATTCCATTCACCACACTCTGAACATTGACCTGCCCATTTTAGATGATCGGCACCACATTGCTCGCAACGGTAAACGGTTTTGACTTTGCTCATATTCGACTTCAGTGAGATAACTTCATAATCATTAAAAGCAGAGTATAGCAAAAAGCCCAATAGAGAACTTAATCGATATGGAATACATTTTGCTTAAGCTTCGGTGAGCAAAATTAAAGAGTAAATGTCATGTTTTTAAAATAGAGAGATAACGTAGTAGTCAGTCAAATTTCGAGAAAGTATTAGAAGCTCGAGAGGGAATTGGTAGTTAAAAAGTTGATCAATTGATATGGCTTTTTAATTTAAAAATCAAAGTGGTTCAAGTCTTAATTTTAGACTTAAAAGTGCGTTGTATTGCTAGGTTCTTGTGCGTATTATCGGATTTAATTGTATGTATCTTGAAATTATCAGCAATACAGACAAAAATTGGTTAGCTGAAAAGTTGTCAAAAAATATACATTTAAAAGATACCTGCAAATGGTGCGATATCGTCTTTTTGATTTGATTTTAGCTAACGGACTAAAAAAATTACTGGAGTGTATTCATAAAATGTCGAATCAAAATCTGAGCGACCCTCATGAACAAGGTGAGCTCCATCGTAGTCTCTCTAATCGGCATTTACAGCTGATCGCGATTGGTGGTGCCATCGGTACCGGATTATTTATGGGTTCAGGTAAAACAATTAGTCTTGCCGGACCTTCTATCTTATTTATTTATATGATTATTGGTTTGATGGTGTTTTTTGTCATGCGTGCGCTTGGCGAACTTCTTCTGTCAAATTTAACCTATAAATCATTTATTGATTTTTCTACCGATTTAATTGGCCCATGGGCTGGTTACTTTGTGGGTTGGACCTACTGGTTGTGTTGGATCACGATTGGTATCGCCGATCTGTCTGCAATTATTTATTACTTACAGTTCTTCAATAATGGCTTACCTTTCTCGCCTGTTGAAGGCGCAATGATTAGTGTTGCCGCGATTGTGTTCATTATGGGATTGAACTTATTAACAGTTCGATTGTTTGGTGAATTAGAGTTCTGGTTTGCACTTATTAAAATCCTTGCGATTATTATTTTAATTGCAGTGGGTCTGTGGATGATCTTTACAGGCTTTACGTCTACTACAGGTGAAGTCGCTTCATTTACTCATCTTTGGGCAAATGGCGGTTTCTTCCCAACAGGTGTGCATGGCTTCTTGGCTGGTTTCCAGATTGCAATTTTTGCTTTCGTGGGTGTTGAACTTGTGGGAACAACAGCCGCGGAAACTAAAGACCCTGAGCGTAATTTGCCTAAAGCGATTAACTCAATTCCAATCCGTATCATTATTTTCTATGTATTGGCGCTACTCATTGTAATGTCAGTAACACCATGGAACAGAATTGATCCGGCGATCAGTCCATTTGTAAACCTGTTTAGTCAAGCAGGGGTAGCTGCAGCCGCAATTTTGATGAACTTGGTGGTATTGTCATCAGTCATGTCATCCATGAACAGTGGTGTATTCTCAACAAGTCGTATGTTGTTTGGCTTATCTCGTGAAGATCAGGGGCCAAAAGCTTTTGGTAAGCTTAACAGACGTGCAGTACCGGCAAATGCATTGTATTTCTCTGCTGCGTGTTTATTGTTAGGTGCAGCATTACAGTATTTTGTACCAAATACAGTTGAAGCATTTACGCTTGCAACAACACTTTCAACGATTCTCTTCATCTGTGTATGGTTGCTTATTATCTGGAGTTACATCCGTTATTACACCACGCGTCCTGAACTGCATGCCAAATCAACATTTAAATTGCCAGGTGGCTTATTTACATGTTGGATCACGATTATTTTCTTTATTGGTATGATTTACGTATTGTCTTTAGAGCCAGACACCTTTAAAGCGCTTAAAGTCAGCCCAATTTGGTTTGTTATTTTGATCATTGGTTATTTCTTCTTCTATAAACCACGTCATAAAAAATAATTAAATTTATTTGGTTATGATCAAACGCTGGCTGAAAAGCTGGCGTTTTTTATGCATATTGTTTTTCTATTCAAGTTTACTCTTTAGCCGCTTGCCTGATCACGGTATACTGCATCGAATTGTTTAAATCAGGTGCTCAGATGCGTCGTGTCATTTGCCTCATCAGTTTATTGAGCAGCAGTATTTTGCTTAGCGCTTGCGGTCAGTCAGGAGCATTGCAGCTACCTTCTGATCCAAATTATGACAAACGTGCAAAATACTTGCTCTATCGTAATAAAGAACAGAAACAAGTTGTGCAACAAGATGAACAGGCTGAACAGTCAGTCGAATCATCAGCAGCTCAACCACAAACTACATCACCTTAAGCTTTGAAATAAGGACACCTTCATGAGTTTCACCCGCATTAATGGAGTATTGCATGCAGAGCAATGTTCTCTAGAGCAGCTTGCGCAGCAATTTGGCACACCGTTATATGTTTATTCAAAAGCAGCTTTTGAAAAACATTATTTAGATATGGATCGTGCCTTTGACTTTATTGATCATCAAATCTGTTTTGCGGTGAAGTCGAATTCAAATATAGCTGTTCTTAATGTCTTGGCAAAACTTGGTGCGGGTTTTGACATTGTGTCTGGTGGTGAGCTAGCACGTGTTTTAAAAGCAGGTGGCGATGCTTCTAAAATTGTTTTTTCAGGTTTAGGTAAAACTGAAGCTGATATTGAAACGTCATTAAATGTAGGTATTGCCTGTTTTAATGTCGAGTCTTATGCAGAGTTGGACCGTATTCAAAAAGTAGCAGCTCGCCTAGGCAAAAAAGCGCCTATTTCTTTACGTGTAAATCCTGATGTCGATGCAAAAACGCATCCTTATATTTCAACAGGATTAAAAGAAAATAAATTTGGTATTCCAAGTGATGCAGTTTATGAAACTTATCAATATGCTGCATCTTTACCTAACCTTGAAATCGTAGGTATTGATTGCCACATTGGTTCACAGCTCACTGAAACTAAACCATTTGTTGATGCTTTAGACCGTGTCATTGTGATGATTGATGAGTTGAAAAAACTAGGCATTAATCTGAAACATATCGATATCGGTGGTGGTTTAGGGGTTTGTTATAAAGATGAAACACCGCCAAGTGTTGAAGAATATGCAAACTCTATGAAGCCGGCTTTAGAAAAATTAGGCTTGAAAGTTTATATGGAGCCGGGTCGTAGCATCAGTGCAAATGCGGGTGTACTTTTAACTAAAGTTGATTTGCTTAAACCAACGACGCATCGTAACTTCGCGATTATTGATGCAGCAATGAATGATTTAATTCGTCCTGCTTTATATGAAGCTTGGATGGATATTCAACCTGTTGTACCACGTATAGATACCGAAGAAAAAACTTGGGATTTGGTTGGTGCAATTTGTGAGACAGGTGATTTCATTGGTAAAGACCGCTCACTCGCATTACAAGAAAATGACTTGTTGACTGTACTTGGTGCCGGGGCTTATGGTTTTGTCATGAGCTCAAATTACAACACGCGTGGCCGTGCAGCAGAAGTCATGGTATCAGGTGAAAAGAGCTATTTAATTCGTGAACGTGAAACGGTTGAGTCGCTTTGGGAAAAAGAACGTTTATTGCCTGAGGAGTAAATGAGATGTTATTAGAATTTACCAAAATGCATGGTTTAGGCAATGATTTCATGGTGGTTGACCTAATTAGCCAAAGAGCTTATTTAGATACTGCAACAATTCAACGTTTGGCAGACCGACACTTTGGTGTGGGGTTTGATCAGCTTTTAATTGTTGAACCACCAGATGTACCCGAAGCTGATTTTAAATACCGTATTTTCAATGCAGATGGTTCTGAGGTTGAGCAATGTGGTAATGGTGTGCGTTGTTTTGCCCGTTTTGTCCACGAACGTCATTTAACCAATAAAACCAACATTACCGTACAAACCAAAGCGGGTATTGTAAAGCCAGAGCTTGGGCAAAATGGTTGGGTGCGCGTAAATATGGGCTACCCAAAGTTTCTACCAAATGAAATTCCATTTGTGGCTGATGAACCTGAAGCTTTATATACCCTTGAGTTGGCAAATGACCAAAACATTAGTATTGATGTGGTCAACATGGGTAACCCACATGCGGTCACTATAGTTCCAGATGTACTAACCGCAGATGTAGCTGGTATTGGCCCGCAAGTTGAATCACATAAACGTTTCCCTGAGCGAGTTAATGCTGGTTTCATGCAAGTGATTGATGACAAACATGTTCGCTTACGTGTATTTGAACGTGGTGTGGGTGAAACACTAGCGTGTGGTACAGGAGCATGTGCCGCTGCGGTAAGTGGCATGCGCCGTGGTCTACTTGCGAACTCTGTAGAAGTTGAACTTGCTGGCGGTAAGCTACAAATTGAATGGCAAGAAGGCGATGTGGTCTGGATGACTGGTCCAACAACTCATGTATATGATGGACGTTTGGATTTACGTTATTTCCAAGGTTAATCGCATGGCCTAAATAGAAGCCTCTTTTCATCAGTTAACGTGATAAAAGAGGCTTTTTTATATGTACAATATTTTTTGATTTTATTACCTTTTACTCAACGCCAATTTCAAAGCGAATAGAACAAAAATACTGCCCGTAATTCGGTCCATATATTTTACAAACTTGGGTTGCTTTAGATAGCGCGAAAGTGGCTGCATAGCCAGAATTAATAGACTTGACCATAACACGCCAATCACCACATGAATCATTACAAGCCCCATCACCCAAGTAACAGCCGATGCTTGCGCTGGAATGAACTGGGGAAGAAATGAAATATAAAAAATGCCAACTTTTGGATTCAGCAAGTTGCCAAAGAAACCTTTAATAAACCAATTCTCTGAAGTAGAGCGATTTGAATGATTGTCTTGTATATCTGCGAGCTGACTACGAGGTTTTAAAATCATATTTAAACCCAGCCATGCTAAATAAGCGGCGCCCATCCATTTCAATATATTGAATGCTAAGTCGGATGCCATCAGTAGGGCACCTAGACCGCATGCCACGACAATTCCCCAAGCAATACAGCCAAGACTAATTCCTAGAGCTGCTTGAAACGCTTTAGATTTTCCTTCAATTGTTGCAGTACGAATAATTAAAGTTGTATCTAAACCAGGGGTAAGGGTAAGTAAAGTAATGGCAATTAAATAAGGAATGAGTATGGTGGTCATGGTGTAAGGTCCAACGGATACTTGGTATAAATTGTAATATATAAGTTAGATTCATTATGCTGTGCGATATCAAATTTTCCTGATTAAATAGTTTTTGGTACACTCAAAAAAATGGGCAAATAAATGGAGAGCAATTTGGATTTTGCATTACAACTGCTCTCAATGTGGTTAAAAGAAAGAAAAATTCAAAACCAGTCTGAGCATACAATTACCGCTTATGAGCGAGATGTTAGAAGCTTCCTTGAGTTTTGTGAGCTTAAAAAAGTTGATTTAAGAAATGTTGAAGCTTCAGATTTGCGTGAATATTTGGCTCAACGTGTTGAGCAAGATCAGTTAAGTTCAAGTAGCATGCAACGTCATCTTACTTCTATTCGTCAGTTTATGAAGTGGGCTGAACAGGGCAAATACCTAGAAATTAATCCTACTGACGATTTTAAATTGAAACGTCAGCCTAGACCTTTACCGGGCATGATTGACATAGAAACGGTTAATCAAATTTTAGATCAACCCATGCCTGAAAAACCAATTGATCAGCAGCTTTGGTTAAGAGATAAAGCCATGTTGGAACTACTGTACTCAAGTGGTTTACGGCTCGCTGAACTGCAAGGCTTAACGATTAAAGATATTGATTTTAATCGTCAACTCGTTCGTATTACAGGTAAAGGAAATAAAACCCGTATTGTACCGTTTGGGAAAAAGGCAAAAGAAAGCTTATTGAATTGGCTAAAAATTTATAAAATCTGGAAAGGTCATTTTGACCAAAATGCTTTTGTTTTTATCTCTCAACGAGGTGGTGTACTCACTCCACGTCAAATCGAGAAACGTGTAAAACTTCAGGCACAAAGAGCAGGTGTAAATGTCGACTTACATCCGCATTTACTTCGACATTGTTTTGCCAGCCATATGTTATCAAGTAGTGGTGATTTGCGTTCAGTACAAGAAATGCTAGGCCATAGCAACTTATCGACTACCCAAATTTATACGCATATCGATTTTGATCACTTGGCTCAAGTGTATGATCAGGCTCATCCGCGAGCGACTAAGCATTAAGTCATTTAAGTTAAATTATTTATCAATACGCGACTTTGATTGCACTGAATAAGATGAATGTAGAGATCATTTGTATTTTTTTACAAATTTGTTTAAAGGAAATCGATGAAATTACCCAATTGACCATTTTGATCTTTGCCTATTTTGTCGGCATATATAGTCTAAAAACTATAAATTTTGACTCATTTTTGAGAGTCTTATGCCTCTGACTAATAAGGTAAATAAGATAAAAAGATAATAAAAATCAATGTATAAAATAGACTTTAAAAAGAATAAAATAGGAGTTAGATATGTATAAAAATTTTTTTATGAACTGATGATTTCATTTTTTTTGCCCCGTTCCAGAAAATTGTGACTTGACCGAAATGCCAAACACATTGCAAGATAGGGTACCTAAAAAATTTTAATCGAAGAGTTAATATACTTTTCTCAACATTTACTTTTGCTAGAACAGCCGAGGATTACATGAAGGCTCTTGTTGCTGTAAAACGTGTGGTTGATGCCAACGTTAAAGTTCGTGTTAAGCCGGACAATAGTGGGGTTGACCTTACCAACGTTAAAATGTCAATTAACCCATTTTGTGAAATCGCAGTGGAAGAAGCGGTTCGCTTAAAAGAAAAAGGAACAGTATCAGAAATCGTTGTTGTTTCTATTGGTCCTAAAGAAGCTCAAGAACAAATCCGTTCTGCAATGGCTTTGGGTGCAGACCGCGGTATTTTAGTTGAAACTACTGACGAAATTGGCGCTCTAGAAGTTGCTAAAATCTTAAAAGGTGTTGTTGACGCTGAAAAACCAGAACTTATCCTTCTTGGCAAACAAGCAATTGATGATGACTCTAACCAAGTAGGTCAAATGCTTGGTGCATTATTAGGCGCTGGTCAAGGTACGTTTGCTTCTGAAGTGAAAGTGGATGGCGGTAAAGTACAAGTGACTCGTGAAATCGACGGTGGTTTACAAACTGTTGAACTTGCACTTCCTGCAATCATTACAACTGACTTGCGTTTAAACGAGCCACGTTATGCTGCATTGCCTAACATCATGAAAGCTCGTAAAAAACCGCTTGATACTAAATCTCCTGCTGATTACGGTGTTACAGCTGGTACTAAGCTTAAAACGATTAAAGTTGAAGCGCCTGCAGAACGTAAAGCTGGTGTACAAGTGAAATCTGTAGATGAGCTTGTTGAAAAATTGAAAAATGAAGCGAAAGTGATCTAATACGGAAGGATAAAATCATGAGTATTTTAGTTATCGCTGATCACAACAACCAGACACTTAACGGTGCTACTTTAAACGTTGTTGCTGCAGCTCAAAAAATCGGTGGTGATATTACTGTATTAGTTGCTGGTTCAGGCGCTCAAGCAGTTGCTGACGCTGCTGCTAAAGTTGCTGGTGTGAGCAAAGTATTACTTGCTGACAACGCTGCTTATGCAAACCAATTAGCTGAAAACGTAGCTGGCTTAGTTGCTGACTTGGCTAAAGGTTACAAATACGTTTTAGCTGCTTCTACAACTACTGGTAAGAACATTCTTCCACGTGTTGCTGCGCTTCTTGATGTAAGCATGATCACAGACATTATTTCTGTTGAATCGGCTAACACATTCAAGCGTCCAATCTACGCTGGTAACGCAATTGCAACTGTTCAATCTGACGAAGCAATCATTGTTGGTACTGTTCGTGGTACAGCATTTGACCCAGTTGCTGCGGAAGGTGGTTCAGCTGCTGTTGAAACAGTTGGCGAAGTAAAAGATGCTGGTGTTTCTAAGTTTGTATCTGAAGAAATCGTTAAACTTGATCGTCCAGAATTAACAGCTGCTCGTATTGTAGTTTCTGGTGGTCGTGGTGTAGGTTCTGGTGAGAACTACCACAAAGTACTTGACCCATTAGCTGACAAGCTTGGTGCAGCACAAGGTGCTTCACGTGCAGCAGTTGATGCAGGCTTCGTACCTAACGACTTCCAAGTTGGTCAAACTGGTAAAATCGTTGCACCTGAGCTTTACATTGCTGTAGGTATTTCTGGTGCGATCCAGCACTTGGCTGGTATGAAAGATTCTAAAGTTATTGTTGCTATCAACAAAGACGAAGAAGCGCCAATCAACAGCGTTGCTGACTACTGGTTAGTTGGTGATTTGAACGCTGTAGTGCCAGAGTTGGTATCTAAGCTTTAATCTTTATTGATTAAAGTTAAAAACCCCTAGTTTTGAACTAGGGGTTTTTTGTTTTACAGTCTGAAGTTAGAAGTAAAAATTAGAAAATTTATGCTTTGGATGTTTGATTTTTATAAAATAAAATTCACATAGTTTTGATTAGGCATGAAGATAATGATTGCAGCTAAAAGAGAAGAATAATATGCAATTAAATTATACAAATATCACCAGATTGGCAGTGTAGATTCCGCACATTACAGAGCGCTTTTATGCTATAGTATACAGCTATATTTTTTTCGATTTTAGTTCATTTTCCGGAACTAAATTTTTTGCAAGATCAAGACATATAAACGGATAGAAATATCTATCTGTAAGAAGGAGTATGCATGAGCGTATCGGAAATCCGACCGATTGCCATTGAGGACGAACTCAAGCATTCATATTTAGATTACGCGATGAGTGTAATTGTATCTCGTGCATTGCCGGATGTGAGAGACGGTCTTAAACCTGTTCACCGTCGTGTGCTTTATGCCATGCACGAATTGGGCAATGACTATAACAAAGCCTACAAGAAATCTGCTCGTGTCGTTGGGGACGTAATCGGTAAATATCACCCGCATGGTGACTTAGCTGTTTATGAAACCATTGTTCGTATGGCTCAAGACTTTAGCTTACGTTATTTATTGGTTGATGGTCAGGGTAACTTCGGTTCGATCGATGGTGATAGCGCCGCGGCAATGCGTTATACCGAAGTCCGTATGACCAAGCTGGCACATGAGCTTCTTGCAGATTTAGAAAAAGACACAGTTGACTGGGAAGATAACTACGACGGTTCGGAACGTATCCCTGAAGTACTTCCGACACGTGTTCCAAACTTGTTAATTAACGGTGCTGCTGGTATTGCTGTAGGTATGGCAACTAACATGGCACCACACAACATGACAGAAGTTGTGAATGCATGTTTGGCTTATGCTGACAATCCGAATATCTCGATTGAAGGATTGATGGAATACATTACCGGTCCTGACTTCCCTACAGGCGGTATTATTTACGGTAAATCAGGTATTGTTGATGCCTACCGTACCGGTAAAGGCCGTTTACACATTCGTGGTAAATACCATTTCGAAGAAGATGAAAAGACAGGTCGTACAACCATCGTCTTTACTGAAATTCCATATCAAGTAAACAAAGCAAGAGTTATTGAACGTATTGCCGAGTTAGTAAAAGAGAAAAAGCTTGAAGGTATTTCAGAACTTCGTGATGAGTCTGATAAAGAAGGTATGCGTATTGCAATTGACTTGAAACGCGGTGAAAACGCAGAAGTCGTTGTAAATAACTTATTCTTAAATACCCAGCTTGAAAACTCATTTAGCATCAACATGGTTTGTCTAGACAATGGACAACCAAAATTGATGAATCTAAAAGATATTATTGCGGCATTTATTCGTCACCGCCAAGAAGTTGTGACACGCCGTACCATGTTCGAATTACGTAAAGCACGTGAACGTGGTCATATCTTGGAAGGCTTGACAGTTGCCTTAGCCAATATTGATGAAATTATTGAAACCATCAAAACTTCTGCAAACCCTGCTGAAGCGCGTGAGCGTTTACTTGCGGGTGAGTGGGCAGGTGGTGGCGTTGTTGCACTACTTGAAAAAGCTGGTGCAATTTCTGTTCGCCCAGATGAAATTGAAGGTGAAGATCCAAATCGTCCATTTGGTTTAAGTGATTCAATTTACCGCCTGTCACCAACACAAGTAGGCGCAATTTTAGAATTACGTTTACATCGTTTAACTGGTCTTGAACAAGACAAGTTACATGCGGAATATACTGAAATTTTAGGTCAAATTGCTGAACTTACTGCGATTTTAAATGACTTCAACTTGTTAATGGGTGTTATTCGCGAAGAGTTGGCACAAGTTTTACAACAATATGGTGATGCACGTCGTACCGAAATTGTTGAATCTCGTGTGGATTTCTGCCGTGAAGATTTAATTCCAGAAGAACAAGTGGTATTAACGGTTTCGCAAACGGGTTATGCAAAAACTCAACCACTTTCAGACTATCAGGCACAGCGCCGTGGTGGACGAGGTAAGTCTGCGACTTCAATGAAAGATGATGACTTTATTCAACATCTGATTGTGGCATCGAACCACGCGACCGTACTTTGCTTTACCAACGTGGGTAAAGTGTATCGTCTGAAAGTATTTGAAGTTCCCCAAGCATCACGTGGGGCAAAAGGCCGTCCAATCGTGAACTTGTTACCTCTAGATGCAACAGAAACCGTAACCGCAATCTTGCCGTTAACCGAGTTCCCGGAAAACCACTATGTGTTTATGGCGACAGCTTCTGGTACGGTTAAGCGTGTTGAGTTAGAACAATTTGCAAACATTCGTTCAAATGGTCTACGTGCTATTGAACTTAATGAAGAAGATACCTTAATTGGTGTTGCGATTACTGATGGTAATCAGCAAATCATGTTGTTCTCTAACGAAGGTAAAGCAATTCGTTTTGCTGAAACTGACGTACGTGCAATGGGTCGTACAGCGAAAGGTGTACGTGGTATGCGTGTAAGCTTTGCAAGCAGCACCTTAAGTGAAGAAGATGCAGATGTAGAAAATGATGATTCAGATGATAATGATGACTCAGCAGATTCAAGTCTAGTAAGTCGCATCGTATCGCTTGTTGTTGTACCTGAAACAGGTGAAGTACTGTGTGCGAGTGCCAACGGTTATGGTAAACGTACTCCAGTAAATGACTTCCCGACCAAGAAACGTGGTGGTAAGGGTGTTATTGCGATCAAGACAAGTGAACGTAACGGTGAGCTAGTTGGTGCAGTTTCTATTGATGAAACCAAAGAGTTATTATTAATTTCTGATGGTGGTACGCTTGTTCGTACGCGTGCTGCAGAAGTTGCAATGACAGGCCGTAATGCTCAAGGTGTTCGTCTGATCCGTTTAAGCGAAGAAGAAACACTTGTTGGCGTAGTTTCAATTGAAGCTGTAGAAGACGAAGAAGAACTTCTTGAAGGTGAAGTAGATACGACTGAAACTGATAGCGAAGAAGCTGTATCTAATAATGAAGATACTTCTGAAGAGTAAAACGTTTTAAAATAAAAAAAAGGAAGCTTCGGCTTCCTTTTTTTATTTCTGGTTTATTTCGAGGGATGGAAAATAAAAACATCATAGTTTCTGTAATGCAAAGTTTTTACTGACGGGTCTTTAGTTGCAAAATTATGAGGTTGACTTACCACGATCAGATCTTGTTTTTGCATTAGAGCATCTTGAAGTTGCTGTTCGCTCCACAAGTACTTTTTGAGTTGCGGTTCAAATAACAAACCATCTTTAATTTCTAAAGAGGCACTATCTGAATGCACAGTATCCCATTGATTTACGATATAAACGGGCTGCTTAAGTTTTAAAAGGAATGGAACATCATAGAAATAATAATTGTAGAAAACGATTTTTGTAGATGGGGCAATGTACTCAGCAAAATCTGTTTGGCCTACATTGTTTTTGGTATCTAAAATACGAACAGCAAATGGGACTGCACTACATAGAACAATTAAACTTATAAAAATATAGGTCAAATAGTTCAATTTCTGTTTTTTATATAGCCCCACTAACACAAGTGGAAGCACAATTAATAAGGCACCAATGAGATAAATAAATATGGCTTGGTTTTGGAAAAAGGGCTGATGTACACGAATAAAATATGGTGTTGCACTAACCCCAATTCCAACAAGTACAGTAAATACAGGAATACCCCAAGTCTGCAATCTGGTTTTATTACTGCTTTCAAGAACCTTATTCATCACAAGCGCGAAGAAAATGGCAAGAGGCGGAACAGCAGGTAAAATATAGCCTGCTAGCTTAGAAGGCGGAATAGAGAAGAAAACCGTAACAGAAACAAACCACCATACAAATAGGGCAAGTAAAGAGCATGATTTATAATCTTTAAAAATGGTTTTTATAGACGTAAATCTACTCGCAAAAAGCCATGGTAAAAAACTGACAAATAAAATCATCAGATAAAAGCACCATGGCTGTTTGTTATTAAACTCTTTTGAACTAAAACGATTAAATTGTTGATCAATAAAAAAATAGTGTAAAAATTGAGGATATTTACTTTGTACTAAGTAGAGCCACGGACTAACGATGAGTAAAAATAACAAGATAGCCAATGGATTAAGAAGAGAAGGTATTTTCCTCCATTGCTTGGTGTAAATTAACCATGGTAAAAGAATCATCCCGGGAATTAAAATTCCAATTAAACCTTTGCTTAAGAAGGCTGCTGCACCAGCGATATAACCTAAAAATAAAATAGATTTCCGTGCAGAAATGGTGAAGTCAACAAAACATAAAACACTAATGGTGATCCAAGAGGCGAGCAGTAAATCATGGTTAATGTATTGGCTACTACCAAAAAAAAGCAGGTTCGTGGCTAAAATAATAACGGTAAGTTGTGCAACGCTTTCTGAAATATGCTTTTTTACGAATAAAAATAGGCCGACTAGCATGAGTGTAGCGGCTAAAACGGGTACTAAACGTAACACCCATACATGCACACCAAAAAGCTCCATAAACATAGAACTTAACCAATGTAGTAAAGGAGGCTTATGCATGAAAGGTAAGCCATCGATTCGTGGAGTTAACCAGTCTCCAGATTCGAACATAGTACGGCTAATATCTCCGTAGCGACCTTCGTCTGGTACAGATAAAGGTCTAATCCAAGACAAAACAAATAGCCAAATTGGTAAGAATATTAATAAAAATTTGGAACTACGAAGCCATTGCTGCATACATAATCCTTAATGTTGGAATGCAAAAAAACGGTTAAGTAAAAAAGTCACCATAGATGTCAGAACAATTGCAGTACACACTAAGGTTGAAACAGGTACGTTAAAATAGAGGTTTGAAAGTAAAAGAAAACTTTCATTAAATAAAAAACCTAAGCCCGCAACCAACGTGAATTTCGGGAGAGTCTGCCGATGCGTAAGATGTTGCGCTTTAAACGTAAAAACGCGGTGCCCAAAATAGCTCACCCAATAGGCGAGTAGAAAAGCGCATAAATTGGCATATTGCAGTGCAACATGTTTCTTAAATAGA
The DNA here is from genome assembly GCF_003940475.1 of Acinetobacter sp. FDAARGOS_559. Classification (NCBI taxonomy): domain Bacteria; kingdom Pseudomonadati; phylum Pseudomonadota; class Gammaproteobacteria; order Moraxellales; family Moraxellaceae; genus Acinetobacter; species Acinetobacter sp. FDAARGOS_559. Next base: position 1,383,254 of record NZ_RKJG01000005.1, on the reverse strand, counting down.
AGCATGGCTACACTATAATGAGTAAGTGCTGCTGCGGTCCCTGTAGTAGTAAACCGCGCAAGCTGAAGAATATGAGCAAACATTAGAAACTAGAGAACGTATTTTCTTGGTGGGCGATTGAATGTTCCTGCTTAGTACGAGAATGTTCGGTAGAAATAATATATTTTGGGCGGTTTTTAACTTCAGCATAAATGCGGCCAATGTATTCACCTAAAATTCCAATGAATAACAATTGAATGCCACCTAATAGCGTCATACCTGCCGCAAGTGTTGCCCAGCCCGGAATGGAAATTCCCTCAATCAAAGTTTTAATGATAATCCACACTCCGTAGCTCATCGCACCTAAGGCTAGAATTGCACCTAAGTAAATACATACGCGTAAAGGTAAATCAGAAAAACCCGTTAAACCTGACATGGCTAAGTTAAAAAGAGATTTTAAGTTGAAGCTAGAACGGCCATGTTGACGTTCTTGCTCAGAAAAATTAATGCCTATACTTTTAAAGCCAACCCAAGCATATAGGCCTTTCATATAACGATTTTTTTCTGGTAACTGTTTGATGGCTTCAACAACTCTTGCATCAAGAAGTCGGAAATCTCCAGCACTTTCTGGAATATCAATAGGTGAACTTAAGTTTAAAATACGGTAATAAGCTTGGGTTAAAACACGTTTAAGCCATGATTCGGTTGTACGATTACGAATACCATAGACCATGTCATAACCATTTTTCCAAAGATTAATCATGGTTGGAATTGCTTCAAATGGATGTTGAAAATCAGCATCAATCAGTAGAGCAACTTCACCAGTCACATGGTCTAAACCGGCACTTAAAGCTGCTTCTTTGCCAAAGTTCCGTGAAAGCTCCAGCACAACTAAAGGATAATCCTTAATCATTGTTTGTAAAATTGGAATGGTATCGTCTTTACTTCCATCATCTACCACAATAATTTCATAGCTAAGATTTTGCTGTTTTAGACTATTTGCCAAAGCAGGAATAAAGGTTTTTAAATTCTCTGCTTCGTTGTAGGCTGGAACAACGCAGGATAAAAAGGGTTTTATATTCATTGCATTGCCCCTAGTCTGGTGAGCTGGATACCGTATTGTTGACAATCAAGTTGGAACTGATCCGAACTGAAGTATTGATATTCTTGAATTCGGGCGTGTTGAATTGGATCTTGATCCTTTGATTGTGCAAGTGCTGGATGGCACATAATCAGTAAATGGTCTTTTGCATTCGCAAGCCAATATTGATTGAGTTGGCCATAATTGGTCAGTTTGAAATCATAGATGCCAGCAAATTGGCCATTTTGATTAAAGTGATATGTCTGGCAAGCTTTTGCTAAAGAGTTAGAACCTAATGCTGAGAGCATACGAGTTTTAAAACGGTAAGGAGGGGGATTGATCGGCTGTTGTAAATTTCGAATCCAACCCGTAAATTTTTTCTCTTTTAGTAATTGCAGCAAAATATCACGTATAAATGGAAATTGATGAATGTGTTGATGACCATCTATAAAGTCAGGTTGTTTTCCTAATACTGAAACAAATAAGTCCCATTGCTCCTCAATACATTGAGTGATTAATTCGCGATTAAGACTTGCAGACCATGCTCGGACTATAAGCATAGGTAAGGGAAAAACCAGATTACCCGAAGCGAAAGTATGGGTAAGATTTAAATGTAAACCGATATCAACTCGATCACTAAACGGTTTTAATTTGGCAGCAGCAGTTTCCCATAAATCAGATTGGGTCATACATGAGGTGGCTTGAAGCGCACCTTGTTCAATAAGTTGAATAATTGCGTCAGATATTTCTGCATTCATTGCAAAGTCATCTGCGCAATAGCACACCTTTGCCATATCTAAATTCCACCATAGGGCAGGGTTACAGAATTATTCTGCTTAGCTGCTGAAAAACTATACGTTTTTAATATGGAGAAATTTCCTTAATTCCAACTTAAAGTTTTCTTAAGGTTTTATGACAATTGATGTAAATTAATTTATTGAATTTATTTGATTTTTTATAAAATTTAAGTCAATTTTTTTAAGTAAGCGTCCGCTGAATCCCATACCTATTTTTTAATTCGATTTAGGTTTCCAGCAGTGCGGCAGTAACTCTTCAATCTGGGTCACTTTATGTGTCGGTAACCTTTTCAGCACATCACTTAAATAGGCATACGGATCCAGCCCATTCAGCTTTGCTGACTGGATTAAAGTCATGATGTTTGCCGCTCGCTGACCACTGCGCAGCGAACCTGCAAACAGCCAGTTCTTGCGCCCCAACGCCCAGGGACGCATCTGATTCTCTACCCAATTGTTGCATATCGGTAGATTGCCATCATCCAGATAGCGGCTTAAGGCTGGCCAACGCTTCAGAGTGTAATTGATGGCCTTGGCGGTGGGAGAACTCGATGGCACTGTCAGATGATGTTGGTTGAGCCATTCATATAGTTGTTGCATCACTGGTTGACTATGCTGTTGTCGGTATTCGCGGCGGTCTTCCGCTGTACCATCGGTCTTTTTCCTGAGTTCTGCTTCTATCGCATACAGTTTCTGAATCAGCACCAATGCCTGTTCAGCGACCTGACTTTTCCCGGTCACATGCAGTTCATGGAATTTACGACGTGCATGGGCCATGCAGCCGACCTCTATGACCTGGCCTGATTTAAAGCGTGCTTTATAACCACTGTAATCATCACAGACTAGATTGCCCTGCCAGCCTTTCAAGAACTCTGCAGCATGCTGGCCTGAACGACTATCCTGAAAGTCATAGATCACCGCCTGAACTGGATTGTACTGTGTGGTGGCATAGGCCCAGACATAACCTTTCTTCGGTTTTTTCTCATTCTCACCCATCCGCATGATGGTGACCGGTGTTTCATCTGCATGCAGCACCCGCTGTTGCAGCACCACCTCTTTTAAGGCATTGGCCAGAGGTTCCAGTTCTACACCGCAGCGACCTATCCAGTCAGATAAAGTTGATCTAGAAAGTTCGATTCCCGCCCGCTGATAGATCAGACGTTGACGGTACAGCGGCAAATGATCGGCATACTTCGATACCAGCACATGGCTGAGCAATTCAGGTGAAGCAATGCCTTTATCAATCACATAGGCGGGCATCGCTTGCTGAGTCAGAGTGTCACACTGATCACAGACCCATTTACCACGCACATGCTGTTCCTTATAGAACTGTGCCGGTCTGAAATGCAGTTTCTCACTGACATCTTCGCCGATACGACGGAGTTGGCATCCACAAGTGCATTGGGTTGATGCAGGTTCATGCTCAATACGGATGGTGTGTAGATGATCTGGCAGTGGTCGACGTTTAGGTTTATTGGTTTTGGCTTTCTGTGTCGCTGCATCGGTTTTATCTGCATTTAATCGTTCTAATTCCAGATCAACAGCAGCAATATCTTCTTCAACCGCTTCATCCCATAGGTGGATTTGTTTTGCCGTTAAGTGTTCATTCTTTTGGGCGAATTTGTGCTTTTTAAACAGCGCCAGTTCATGCTCGTATTTTTGATTGAGAATAGAAAGATGTTGAACTTTGGCATCCAATTGTTGGTTTGATTGTGCTAGAGACTGATGCTGCATCGCCAACTGTCTGGTGAATTCCAGCAGTTGTTCATGGGTCAGTTGGCTTAAGTCAGGCAGCGTATTCATGACCGCAGTATGCCTGAGGTCATGAAGAGAATGAAATAGAACGTTTGGAGGATGGCAGAATGGTCGAGCTTGGTTTAGAGCATATTCACCACTTGCTGCAATCCAATTCTCTGCCAGGGCAAACCTTGGATTAATGCCTGTAACTGTTCCGGGCTGAGGGCCACGGTTTCACCTTGGTGAACTTGAGCCCAGTGAAATTTACCCTGTTCCAAACGCCGGGCACACAGCCAGATGCCCAGTCCATCATGTACCAACACTTTCATACGATGACCACGTTTATTACAGAACAGGTAGGCGCAATGCGGTTTGATGTAGCCAAAGGCTCTCACCACCTGAGCCATGACAGTATCCATTCCTGCTCGCATATCCATGGGCTGGGTAGAGAGCCAAATTTCATTGATACGGATCATGTTGCCAGTGCCTTGAGTAATTCTGCCAAGGCAGGTATTTCTGATGTCTGCCATTTTAGCTGAATATCATTATTCGTATGAGGCACGGTGATACACAACGTGATCCTCTCATCAATAGGTTGGCTGATTGCAGCAGTGTAAGGCAAAGCAATAAATGCTGGATTCACATGAGTAGGATCCTGCACGGCACCCTCATGATGGCTGAAGATCCTGATCCAACGACTGACAAGGTTGGCATTAATACTATGTTGCAGTGCGACCGAAGCGATCGAGGTATTAGGATTTTTACAGGCATTGACAATACTGAGTTTGAATTCTTTGCTGTATGTTCTGCGTTTTTTAGCAACAGGAGGTGTTGCTGAATATATATCCATGTTCATGGATTAAGTCCCCACTTGTTTTTAGGTGGGAACTAAATTAAGGCTTATAGGACCGCTTGGTAAGGCTGTGTTAGCCGGATGCTTACTTTTTTAAGAAATAAGCTTTAACTATAAGATTTTATAGTAAATAAAAATATAATCTGTACACTTTAATTAGCCTATAAATAAGTTTATTTAGATACTTTTAAACGTGAATAGGCAGTAATTAAAAATATAACCCCAATAGTCGCAAGAAAAATTAATTTCGGGACCACGACATTTAAAGGAACGCCCATTTGATTAAGTTGTACAAACATCTGTACGCCGTGTGTAGAGGGTAAACACCAAGCAAACCATTGCAACCATTCAGGCATGGCTTGATGAGGCCAGGCGGCGCCAGTTAATAAGAAAAGAGGAACTGAGCTAAATACAATAATATGTCCGGCACGTTCCGGCATATCTAAAAGTGAGCCAATCAGCATACCTAATCCAATTACACAGCTAATGAAAATAGGAACAGCGACTAGCAAACCGACAAAGTTTCCACCGTGTGGATAGCCATTGAACCACAAGGTAAAACCAAAAAGATAAAAACTTCCTAAACAACCAATTGTAAAGATACTGGCAAAAATTCCTGCAAAACGAATAGGGGTAATTTTTTCATGTTGTTCGCGGTAACTTGCAACCAGCATGGCCAGACCTAACACAATTGTTTGGTGAATAATAAGTGATGCAACTGCAGGAAAAATATAACTACCGTAGCCTGAAAGCGTATTAAATAAAGGCATTTGATGAATAGAAAGAGCAGGCTGGAAGTGTGTACGTTGTCCAAACCTTTCAATATATTCCTTTAAAGTTGCTTCAATAGAGGTGGCCAGACCTAACCCAATTTCTTTAGTTTTTAAAAAGTTGGTTGTGCTTAAGTATAAGCCGATTCCGCCAGTTTCTCCGCGGCGTAAGCTCTGCGTTAAATTGCTTGGTAAAAGTAAAATACCATCGGCTTTTTGTTCGCGAACCATTTGTTCAGCTTCAAGAAAATTACCAGTGACATCAACAATTTTAACGTGCGGGCTATTGGCTGTTTGACCAATGACTTGAGAAGTTAAAAGACTTTGTTCTTCATCAACAATGACAATTGGAATTGATTCTGCGCGCTCAGCTTTATAGGCTGTCGGATAAAAAAAGCTATAAAGAATGACGGATAAAATAAGTGTTGTGAAAACTGAACTGTTACTAACAATATCTTTAAATGTTTGAACGTAAGCCTTTAAAAATTCCTTCATGATGTTGCTCCTTGAACCAGTTTTTTAAGCAGCAAACAACTTAAAAAGAAATAAATAAGGCAGTAGCCAATAAGTATTAAGAAGGGAGACATCGAAATGAAAAGTGGACTTCCAATCACCCATTGTTCGGTCTGGAGCTTTGCATAAGGGGTGTACGGAATAATCAGTGACCAAAATTTAGTGAAAATCGGTGCATTATTTAAAGGTAGAGTAACGCCTGCAAAACTTAAAGAAGATCCGCCATATACTGCAATAAAACCAAAAGTTTTACTTAAATTTTTGGTCGCGAGAATGACGGTACTACTAATTAAAGCATAAGAAAAATAAAGTAAGAACTGAGCAGCTAATAAGAAACTTAGTGAACCTGCTACAAACCAGCCTCGAATTTCAACCAGCCAAAACATCCATAACCAAGTCCAGAAACAGAAAATAAAGCTATACAGCAAATTTTTAGCCAATAAGCCTTGAATAAAACTTTCTCGGTTCACCCACTGTGTTAGTGTGCCGCGTTTAATTTCTTGTCCAATGGCAAATGCCACACAGCAACATAGTAATAAATGTAATACGGCTGGAACCATGAAGGGTTCTAAATAGAACTCATAGCTCATGCTTGGGTTATAAAGCGTTGAAATTTTGACGTGTGCTGTAGGTACATCTAAATAGGGAATATTATTTGCAAGATAATTCTGGCCAGCATAGTCTGCTAAAGCATTGAGAGTGCTGACTAACATCGCCGAGGAAATCGTGTTCCCGACACTAAAAAAAGATTGGTTAAAAGCAATACTGATTTGCGCATCTTGAGCTTTCACAAAACGTTTTTCGGCACCATCCGGAATAAAAATATAACCCCATATTTTGGTTTCATTGAGTAATCTCTCGGCTTCACTTGAGCTTGTAGTAATTGTTTTTACATCGACTGTATGATTTAGCGAAAGATACTTTCCAATATTACGGCTTAGTTCACTCTGGTCTTGATCAATAATGGCAATGGGTAAATGTTCAGCTTTACCTGCATAAAACATGCTGCTAAACAAAAAAATGATAAAAGCAGGGATGAGTGTCACCATACACAAATCCCATTTATTGCTTCTTAAATAGTTTAGTTCACGTAATATGCTGGCAAACATGTTTTATTTTTCTTCTTTAATTTTAAATAGAACACTCATGCCAACTTTTAAGTCTTTGACAGGACGCTCAGGCACCAAATGTAATTTAAAACTACGAATGTCATAACCACCGGTCTGACGTGTGGTTTTAATGGTGGCAAATTCGCCTTCGGCATCAATATTTTTCACTTTAAACATCACAGTTTGATTCAGCGCAGGAATGAAACCTTCTAGCGTTTTGTTTTTATAAACAGAAGCGTATTGGTTTTCACCGACATTTAAACTGACCCACAAATCATCATCTTCTAAAATGCTAACAACAGGTACACCCATAGCAACGAGTTCAGAAGGTTTGCCATAAGTTTTTGAAACTGTACCTGAAATAGGAGCGAGTAAACGAGTTTCTGCCTCAAGTGCTTGAGCTTCACTTACCGCGGCTTTTGCAATCTCAACTTGTGCATCCGCTGTAGATTTCTGCTGACTGGTACTTCCGCGCTTTGCTCGAGCATATTGTTGATAAGCTGCTTCACTTAACTCTTGAGCAGAAGTTTGTGCGGCTAACATCTCATCTCTTCTTTGACGAGAAATAACACCTTGTCTATATAAATTTTCTCCACGTTGATAAGTGGTTTTAGCAAGGTTTGCCTGTGCTTTCATACTCTGCCAATTGGCATAAAGAGTATCAATATTTTCCTGTTGAGAGCCTCGGTCTACCGTAGATTGAAATGCCAAAGCTGATTGTAGGGTGGCTAAAGCTTGTTGTTTTTTAGCTTCTATTTCAGGGCTGACTAAACGAACAAGGGGCTGACCTTTGGAAATTTTCTGGCCCTCTTGCACATAAATTTCTTCAATACGGCTCGGAACCTTAGTACTGACATGAACTGTTTCAGCCTCAACTCGGCCTTGTAATTCAATAGGCTTAGGTTGATAGCTTTTCCACAAACCGAAAATGATTAAACCTAATAGAGCAATAACCACGACCGCAATAATTAGTTTAATTTTCGAATTTTTAGGAGGTTGAGAATCACTTTTACTCGTTTTTACTTTTTGAGTATTGTCGGTTTGAGTATTTTGCTGATTTTGGTTAGTTTCTGCCGTATCCGCAACTGGAGAATTTTGTTCTGAATGAGCTGAGTCTTGATTCATGTTATGTCCCCATTAGCGGATATAGTCAGTGTGTGGTTGAGTCACATAAGCTTTAAACTGGTCCATAGAACCATGGCTTTGTAATAGCGTTGCGAGCGACATGACATATTTATAAGCATTTAAAGCCATTTCTGTTTTTAAAGCACTTAATGCATTTTGTGCATCAATCACTTGAGTCGCTGTACCCATGCCTTCTCTGAAAGAAAGTTCCTGAATACGTAAGTTTTCTTGAGCTGCGCTGATATTCCTTTGTAATAGCGTATGACTTTGCTGTGCTGAATTGAGCTCGTTATAAGACTTATTCAATAATGCTTCAATCTCTTGTTTAGTTCGTTCAGTCATGAGTTCTGAAGCATAACGTTTTAACTCGGCAGCATGAATATTCTTATTTTTATCTACGCCAGAAAACAGATTGTATTTTGCCATAACACCTACAATCCAGTTTTCATTTTCATCGAGTGAATACTCACCAAAAGCGAAAAGACTCGGTTTTTTTGCTGCTTGTTGAGCCTGAATATTTGCATTTGCCAATTGAGTGTCTAACTGCATTTTTTGCACAAGGCTAGATTTTTGAGAGTAACTGCTTAAAAGAGATTCTAACGATTGGCTACGAACAGTATTTACAAAAAGAGGAGTACTTAAATCAGCATTATTTTGCTGGTGCAAAAGATTGTTTAAATTAAATTGGCTAGCATTTAGATTTGCCTGCGCATTTTGTAGAGTTCGTTCGGCATTGTTACGAGCAACTTCAAACTGCATACGTTGCCCTTTACTAATAAAACCTTGCTGTTCGAGCTTTAACGCATTGCTGTAATGTTTTTGCATTGCATTAAAGTTAAATAGACTACTTGCGACCAGTTGTTGTTGTAATTGCACATTAAAATAACTTTGTACGACTTCGAAGCGCTGGATATCTTGTTGTTGTTGGCTTGAAAGCTCGGAGCGTTGAGCCTGAATGTTAGCTATTTTTTTTGCACTAGTTGTTAACCCACCTGTGTAGAGCGGCATCACCACTGAAATAGATGGTCGGACTACTTGGTCTTCTACAGTCAAATTAGCGTAGTCAGGAAAACGGTTTATACCGTCATGTATGATTTGGTTTGAGCCTTCCTGAACTTGACCTAAAACATCTGATGGAATGACATTGTTCCACTGGGATAATTTATCATTGAGTCCTTGGCTTAAATCATTTTCAAGTTTTTGTTTAAAAGAGCCTAAGGGTACATCTGTTTCACTATGAAAAGCATATGCCCTCACATTTAAATCAACTCTGGGGAGTCCTAAACCTTTTACCGCTTCGGCTTCTAACTGAGAGGCTTGTTGTAATGCTTGGTTGGCTTGAGTGCTGTATGAGCTTTTTAAAGCCTGTTGTTCTGCTTCAGCATAACTTAAACTTTGCGCATAAATAGGCGTTGCAATTAATACTCCCAATACCAACGCAAGGTAATTGGGTTTAAACAAAAAAGGACGTTTAGACTGTCGATATTGATGTGTTGGCATTTTATATAACAATTTTTGATCATCCCTTATAGTTTAAATTTCTTGTTATTAAATTCAATTATCATATTGTTTATTATACAATTGTATAAAAGCACAAAATGATTTTGAGGTTATTTTTGCTTGATGGAAAATCATACAGCAAGTTTTTATATGTTCATCACAGTATGGGAAACTATATTCACAAGTCAAGTTGAACTTTATTTAATAAAACTTATAAAAAAATAAGTGAAAGCAATGAAATAAATAAAATAGTTATTGAAAAAATAGGCATAAACACGCCCTAGCATTGAAATATTTACTAGAGAAGCTGCTGCAACCTTAAGCAATCTGTGGTTAAATGCCTTTTTTTATTGTGTTTCACTTTTACAAGGGAAAAATCATGCGCGCGTACAATTTCTGTGCTGGTCCTGCTGCATTACCTACTGCCGTTTTAGAAAAAGCTCAACAAGAATTGTTGGATTGGCAAGGTAAGGGTCTATCCATCATGGAAATGAGTCACCGTAGTGCTGACTATGTTGCTGTTGCGGAAAAAGCTGAAGCAGATTTGCGTAAGCTCATGAATATTCCTGAAAACTATAAAGTGCTATTTTTACAAGGTGGCGCGTCATTACAATTTTCAGCAATTCCTTTAAACCTGCTTGGAAAAAATAACAAAGCAGATTATATCCATACTGGAATTTGGTCTGAAAAAGCTTTAAAAGAAGCAAAACGTTATGGCGATATTAATGTTGTAGAAGCTGGTATTAAAGTAGACGGTAAGTTCGCCATTTCTGAGCAAAGCGAATGGAACTTGTCTGACGATGCAGCTTATGTCCATTATGCTGATAACGAAACAATTGGCGGTTTACAGTTTGCTGGTGTTCCTGATGTTAAAGCACCACTGGTATGTGACTTCTCATCAAGCATTTTATCTGCTCCACTTGATGTTTCGAAATTTGGTCTCATCTATGCAGGTGCGCAAAAAAATATTGGTCCTGCTGGTTTAACAATTGTTATTATCCGTGATGACTTACTGGATCAAGCTAAAGCAGAGATTCCAAGCATTTTAAAATATGCTGATCAAGCCAAGAATGGCTCTATGGTAAATACACCATCGACTTATGCTTGGTACTTGTCTGGTTTAGTATTTGAATGGTTACTAGAGCAGGGTGGGGTAGATGCTATCCATAAAGTTAACCTTGAAAAAGCTCAGTTACTCTATGGTTATATCGATTCAAGCGAATTTTATAATAACCCGATTGCCATTCCAAATCGTTCAATTATGAATGTACCATTTACTTTGGCAGATGAAGCTTTAGAAAAGCAATTCTTGAAAGAAGCTGAAGCAAATCACTTATTGAACTTAGCAGGTCACCGCTCAGTAGGTGGTATGCGTGCAAGTATTTATAACGCTGTACCATTAGAAGGCGTTCAGGCGCTTATCCGCTTTATGGATGATTTTGCTAAACGTAATGGTTAAGTCATAAAATGAATAAAGCCCTCAAAAAGAGGGCTTTATTTTTATATAAATGATCAATTAAAAAGGCATAAAACCAAATTGATGTATCATCATTGCGGCTAAGAACATACCCAAAACGAAAAAGCAAAACGCACCAGTATCGACCCTTATACGTGGGTTACTAGTTTGAATGAGGCTGGTGGTTTGTTCAGGTATAATCTTCATTCAATAGCCTAATTTTTAAAATATTAGTGAAATTCAATTAGTTTCACTATTTTTAGCATAAATATTCGCCTGAATCCAGATATTGCCACGAATATATTCGCCAATATTAAAGTTTTTGTACAAATCATTTTTTGTAGCAATGCGCACTAATATGGCAGGAAGGTTGTCTTCTAAAACTAAAGTGACATCATAAAGGGTATATTCTGCACCCATAAATGACATTGAAGTTTTACCGACAATATTACCTTGGAACCAAGCTTCATCTTCTTGACCAAGATTTTCTCCATATAAATATGCAACCATTTTAGAAAAATCAACCGTTACAGGTTCTTGATCTTCTTTAGTTTTTGGTTGCCATTCATTAATCAGTTCTTGTAGGTTTTCGGGTGCAATCCCATTATGTTCAGTTAAAATCGCATTTAATGCACGGTGATGTTTAATTGAAGCTGGATCATCTACGACAATTGTTTCTCCCTTAGGCACTGATTCTAATTCATAGGCCCATGCATTAAATTGGACTTGGTAAGTTTGGGTTTTGTCATATTGGCAACGATTAACGCTAAATAAATTATCAAATGCATAAATCGTTGTACTTTTATTTAATTTTAAACTTAATACCGCTTGAGTAGCAGAGTCACAAGTAATGATGCGCTCAATTTGGGCATTATATTGATATGGACTATCAAAACTCGGGAAGGCAGTTTTTAAAGCGCGAGGTTTTTGATTTTCAACTGCAATAATTTGATTAATGGTGACCTTCTGACCTTGTGGACCTTGAATGAGCCAAAAAGATTGATCCATTTCGTCTTCATTTTGACATAAACCCATTGGCATTACAGGAGCATCAAGCGCCAGTCCAAGCCATTTTGGTACATCTGTCTCTGGATGGGAAGTCAGTAGATTCCAATGCTCTCCATGACTACCAAAATTTTGGTCGTTTACCGTAATAACTTCTGGACTGTTTTGATTTTTCATAGGTACGATTGATGTTGGGTTTATCTCACTTGATATATTAAATCGAGGGTAATTGCTATTTTTCAAGTCAACATATGTAAATTCTCTTGTAAAAGCACGTATTTAGTTATCAAAAAGCTCTCCATCTAGCAAAACATGTATTGTTAAGAGTGCATATAAATAATCATTAACGTATTGTTCAAATTAAATTTAGAAAACAAGTTTTATATTTAGCGCTATTCTCTAATGAAATGCATCTGTTAGACTTATATTTTTAGTGGAAATAGAGAATAACGTGCTGCCATTCAAGTTGTGGGTAGACGCAGATGCATTACCTAAAATTTTGCGTGAAGTCATTTTAAGAGCTTCGGATCGTTATCAATTAGAAGTGATTTTTGTAGCCAATCAAAATGTCGGTATTACCCCTTCAGTGCGTATTAAATCTCTGCAAGTTTTAAGTGGAGCCGATCAAGCCGATCGGGAAATTGTGAATCGTATGTCTGAAAATGACATTGTCATTACGCAAGATATTCCACTCGCAGCTCAAGTTATTGAGAAAGGTGGCATTGCGATTCACCCACGTGGTGAGGTGTATACCACAGCGAACGTAAAAGCACGTTTGCACTTACGTGATTTTATGGATACGTTGCGCGGCGCTGGTGTACAGACGGGTGGTCCACCACCTATTTCAGAACGTGATAAGCGCGAATTTTCTAGTGCACTCGACCAAACGATTTTAAAGCAAAAACGTAAAACTGCTTAGTGAGCCTCTTATGCCATCCCAAACCAACTTGGCTTCAACTTATGTCTTGCTTGTATTTATCTGGGCAACGACACCTTTAGCCATTGTATGGAGCGTATCTGACTTACATGTCATGTGGGCCTTACTGTTACGGTTTTATATAGCTTTGCCTCTGTCGGTTATTGTTTTACTTGTTCTAAAAACTTCTTTTCCAACTCATAAGCAAGCTTTACATAGTTATTTTGCAGGGTCTTTTAGTTTAATCGGCTCGCAAATTTTTACCTATGCTGCGACCCAATATTTAAGTTCTGGCATGATTGCCTTGATGTTTGGTCTAGCACCCATTATGGCTGGGTTGATTGGTCGTTTTGCTTTTGGTCAGCATCTTTTTAAATTGCAGTGGCTAGGTATGGCTGTTGCTGTTTGTGGACTAGCGATCATTTGTTTAAATGGTTCAAATCAACATATGCATCCATTTGGTATTGTCTTAATGTTGGTCAGCGTTTTTGTTTATTCATTTTCTATATTTTGGGTAAAGAAAGTGAATGCCAAAATTCAGCCAATGGCTCAGGCGACTGGTTCGATCTTGGTTTCTTCAATTTTGGCAAGCTGCCTTATTCCATTTATTTGGCAATATGCACCGACTCATTTACCACAAGCTAAATCTTTATTTGCATTAATTTATACAGTTCTGATGGCTTCACTTGTGGCTATGTTCTGTTACTTCAAACTTGTTCAGAATCTCTGTACACGACAAATTTCACAGAACCCTTATCCTATCAGGGTTCTGCCTTCTTAAAATTGCCAAAATTTCCTTAAACTCTTCTTTTTTCCCAAAACCAATTAAACGCTGAATCGCCATTTGAACATAGTCTAAACCATAGCGAAATAAACTCATTGAGAGTCGTCCATGCTTCTTTATTTTTATCGCTTTTTTTTGATCATGTTGCCATTCACCCGTTAAGTAACACCAACAGAAGCTTATAGCTAACACCGCAATCAATTTTTTCACTCGTCTAGGGTCTGTCAAGCGCGTATTTTCAAGATTAAACCCGCGTCCTTTGAGACAACTGAATAAGGTTTCAATTTCCCAGCGTAATGCATAATCCTGAATAGCATTGGCATTAAACTGAGGAGAAACGACGAGTAAAAGCTCTCCATTTTCTAACTGTAGTGCACTTATATATAGTTTCACCCGACCAACCAAAATCCGTCGTTTACGACATTCAATTTGACCAACTTTAAGATGGCGAAATAAATCACTAATTTTATGATTCTTTCCTAAATGATTGGTGACAATGAAGTTTTTTTAACACGAATGCAGAAGTTGATGTCTTGTTCAATTAACCATGTAAACCACTGCTCACCGATAAACTCTCTGTCTGCGAACACATTCACAATACGGTCTTTACCAAAAATGGCTATAAAGCGTTGAATCAAAGCAATACGCTCTTTCGTATCTGAATTTCCACGTTTATTAAGCAATGTCCAAAGGATAGGTATCGCTATTCCACGATAAACGATTGCGAGCATCAGGATATTAATATTTCGTTTTCCCCATTTCCAATTGGTTCTATCTAAAGTCAGTTGCACTTGGTCGAATGAAAACATATTGAAAATCAACTGAGAAATTTGACGATAATCAAAATACTGACCTGCAAAGAAGCGCTGCATACGTCGATAAAATGATTGTGGTAAGCACTTGATGGGCAAGGCTTTAGATGCAGAAGAAAGATTACATGTTTGCTTTAAAATAATCACAAGCATGATGAGCGCAAAGCACTTTAAATGTGACTTGTTCCATTTTAGATATTTGTTTAAGATAAGATATAACTCATTGAGATGTGTCATAGTATTCGTCGTTAGAAAACAATTATTATGACATTATTTCAATGAGTTATCTATTTTTATCGTGTACAGAGGTTCAGAATATAAAACCAACCACTTTATCGCTTACAACAGTAATTACACCAATGCTAGCAATGATCATTGGAGCTGTTTTAAACCATGAACAATTGTCGATTATGGTTTTTGTGGGAGCTTTCATTATCTTATTTGGTCTATTTCTATATTTTTATAAAGACATTCAAGCAAATCGTAATTTTGCTCAACATATTAAGTCTAAGTAGGAGAAGATGAGGGTAATTTGTTGAGCTTATTCATTAAATTGTTCTAATTCGTAGCTAAATGCATGATCAAATTGATCTCATATCTTAAGTAGTAGAAAATAGCGCAGCAATATAATATTAGGATTGTTAAGGATAGATCAGAACTTACTGATTTTTAAGCCTTAATACAGCATCTAACGATATGGCTAAATAAGAAGTGTGAATGAACACTTCTCTTTTTCCATCAATGACCTTGGATTTAGAAGGTATGTTTAAACCAATCTCACTGTATATAGGGTTGAGATATACTCGCGCTCGACGCAGTAATCATTTTATTTCTTTTATTGCATTGGTTTCGATGGTCGGTTTGACACTTGGTGTCGCTGTACTAATTACGGTACTTTCTGTAATGAACGGTTTCGACCGCGAATTAAAAAATCGTGTTTTGGGAATGGTACCGCAAGCGACAGTTTCATCGACGCAAATCCTTACGGATTGGCCTGAACTGGTTAAACGAGTTGAAAATCATCCCCACGTGACTGGAGTTGCACCTTTTACCCAATTGCAAGGTATGTTAACTGCTCAAGGGCAAGTGGCAGGTATTATGGTGACGGGTATTGACCCTAAATATGAAAAGAATGTCTCTATCATTCAAAATCATATTGTTGCCGGTAGTCTCGACTCACTTAAAAAAGGTGAATTCGGTATCGTACTTGGTAAAGACATGGCCGATTCGCTTGGCTTACGTTTAAACGATAGCGTGACATTGGTTTTACCTGAAGCGACTCCATCTCCAGCTGGTGTTGTACCTCGTTTTAAGCGCTTTAAAGTGGTGGGTATTTTCAGTGTAGGTGCTGAAGTTGACTCGATGGTTGGATACATTGCTTTATATGATGCTTCAACTTTATTGCGTTTACCTGATGGCGCTCAAGGCGTTCGTCTAAAATTAGATGACATTTTTGCCGCTCCTCAAGTTGCCGATGACATTGTGAAAAATTTGCCAAGCAATTTCTACGCAACCAACTGGACTTATACACATGCCATCTATGATTACTAAAATCTTTATGGTGCAAGGTACGGTTATTGGTGTGATCGGTACAGTTGCGGGTACGGTTTTAGGGGTTATTCTGGCACTTACGATCAGCGATATTATTTCTTGGTTTAATAATGTTCTCGGACTTAATCTGTTCGATGCCTATTTTGTACATTACTTACCTTCTTACTTAAGATGGCAAGACGTGACAATTATTGTGATTGTTTCTTTACTCTTAAGTTTCTTGGCAACTATTTATCCGGCGCTTCGTGCAGCCAAAGTTCAACCTGCCGAGGCATTGCGTTATGAGTAAAGTCGTTTTAGAAGCAAAAGATATTTATAAACATTTTGATGACGGTAAATCTAAGGTTGAAGTCATTAAAGGTCTCTCTTTGCAAGTGGAAGCAGGGCAGTTTGTATCTATTGTCGGGGCAAGTGGTTCAGGTAAAAGTACTTTGTTGCATGTACTTGGTGGCTTAGATCAGCCGACTAAAGGACAGGTATTTTTGAATGGTCAGCGCTTTGATAATTTAGGTGAAGCGGAACGTGGCTTTCAACGTAACCAATACTTAGGTTTTGTTTACCAGTTCCACCATTTATTACCTGAATTTACTGCTCTTGAAAATGTAGCAATGCCTTTAATGCTTCGAGCAGACAGTCAATATAAGTCGGTAAAGGCACAGGCTGAATATTTGCTAGATCGAGTTGGGCTATCTCATCGTATGGACCATAAACCAGGTGAACTTTCAGGTGGTGAGCGTCAACGTGTTGCACTTGCTCGTGCATTAGTGACTAAGCCTGCGGTAGTACTAGCTGATGAGCCTACGGGTAACCTAGATCGTAAAACAGCAGTAGGTATTTTCGAGTTGCTCACCGATCTTAAGAAAGAACTCAACATGGCAATGTTAATTGTGACCCATGATGAGCAATTAGCTCAGGCAGCAGATTCAATCTTGCATATGGAAGATGGGCTGTGGGTAAACGGTTCTTAAAAAATTGTCATTAAATCACATTGTTAAAGCCCACTGAGTTGGGCTTTAATTTTGCCCCTAAAATGATAATGACTAGAATTTTAAATGTTTAAGATTATTCTATTGGGGTGGATTGGCGGTATTGCATTGATGGGAATAGATTTCCCTTTAATCATGCAATATGAAAAAGTGGGCGAGGCTCTACTGTTACTTGCCTTTATTTTTTATCTTTATAAACGACCAATGTTCGTTGATCGACCATTTTTAAAGGCAGTGTTTTGCTTATTATGTACAACAAGTCTTTTTATGGTTGGTTACCACTATGCTGAAAAAGCACTGATTGAACGATTAGAACAAAGAGAAACGGATACCCGAAATCTCGACATTATTGTCTATATAAACCGTTTAAGTGAAGAAAAAGATAATAAGGTTCAACAAACTGCACAAGTTCTAAATTTTTCTAAAGAACCGGTGAATTGGTTGCTATATTTAAAAAGTAATAATCAAAATTTATTAAAGAATAATCAGAATCTTGAATTAGGTCACTATTATCGAATATCTGGAAAAACAAGACCTGCGCATAGTTATGCCACCCCAGGAGCTTTTGATCAGGAAAAATGGTTTATTCAGCGAAATATTATGTCTGGTTTTAATGTGAGATATATTGAGCCTTTAAGTCTCGATGAAATCTATCGATTGGGCTATCAGCAACATTTAAAAGAACAACAGTCTTTTTCCAATAGTTTTCGTTTAAATATAGAAAAACTTCGCTTAACTTTTAGGCAAATATTAAACAGCTCATCTCTACAGCAAAAGGGTTTAATTTTAGCTTTGCTGACAGGTGATGAAAGCCTTTTATCAGATGAAACTCAACTACAGTTCAAACAATTAGGAATTAGTCATTTATTGGCGATCTCAGGCCCACATGTGCTCATTTTTGCCATTATGTTATCTTGGGCATGTCATCAATTTATCAGTCGTTATTATCCTCAAATTTACTTATGGAAACCGAAACAGGTTTTGATGACTGTACCATGCTGCCTTGGTGTTTTAATTTATACTGCATTTGTAGGTTTCGAAATTCCTGCACTACGAACATT
The DNA here is from genome assembly GCF_003940475.1 of Acinetobacter sp. FDAARGOS_559. NCBI lineage: Bacteria > Pseudomonadati > Pseudomonadota > Gammaproteobacteria > Moraxellales > Moraxellaceae > Acinetobacter > Acinetobacter sp. FDAARGOS_559. The sequence continues at coordinate 1,365,222 of NZ_RKJG01000005.1, read as the reverse complement.
ATTATCAGCCCTTATATTTATTGGATTTCTATTATTAAAACAACCTATTAAACCTTTTACATTACTCGTATATAGCGCAAGTCTACTGTTGCTAATTGACCCGTTTAGTGTGCTTTCTGCAGGTTTTTGGCTGTCTTATGGGGCATGCTTTATTTTATTAAGAATTTACCAAACTATAGCGCAGCTACCTGAGCAACATTTTTTAAGTCTGAGCTCAAAAATGATTTTTATGGGTAAGGTGTTAATTGAGTCTCAAGGCAAAATATTTATTGCATTGAGTCCCTTAACCTTACTTTTCTTTCAACAAATTTCTTGGGTTGCTCCATTAACCAATATTATTGCCGTGCCTATTGTTGGTGGTGTTATTGTCCCTTTAAACATTATGGCTGCTTGCGCATGGTTTATAGTAAAACCGTTTGGAAATATGCTTTTTCATTTCAATGATATGTTGCTCAGCATATTGCTGAGTTGTTTGGGCTTATTAGAAAAACTCTCTTTACCATTACAAGGTATAAGCTTGACGCCACTGTCTTTATTAGCGATTAGCTGTGCCATTATTATTTTATTTTTACCTAAAGGAATTCTGCCTAAAACTTGGGGAATATTATGCTGTTTACCCTTAGTTATTATGAACAAAACGAGTCAGCAAATTCAGCTTAATATTTTAGATGTTGGACAGGGGCAGGCCATTTTTTTACAACATCCCCAACAAAACTGGTTAATTGACACAGGCGGTTCTTACGATGAAAAAATATTTAGTATTGGACAAAATGTTGTAGTGCCTTTTCTACGTCAGCAAGGCGTAAGACGATTAGATCATGTTGTGCTATCTCATCTTGATCAAGACCATAGTGGCGCGTTTCCTATTATTCAACAAGAGATTCCTGTAAAGCAGCTTATTTCGAATGAACAATTGCCAAATGATTTAAAGCAACCATTCCAATATTGCCATCAAGGGCAACAATGGCATTATCCTGAGTTAGATATTCAAATTTTATGGCCTAAAGAAAAAGATCTGGCTTTTGTTACTTCTAACCAGAATCAATATTCTTGTGTTGTATATCTTCAATTTAAAAAAGTTGGTGGTTACCAAAATTTTCTTATTATGGGCGATGCAGGATGGGAAGCTGAATACGAGTTATTAAAAGATTATCCTAACTTGAAGATAGATGTGTTGGTGCTAGGACATCATGGAAGTAAGCACAGTTCGGCTTATGATTTCTTGGCGACCTTAAAACCTAAACTGGCCATTGCATCGGCAGGGTTTGATAACCGTTATGGCCATCCTAGCCAACAAGTTATAGCACGTTTAAAAGCTCTGCATATTCCGCTAAAAAGTACTTTGGAACAAGGGACCTTAAGTTTTGTGCTGGAAAACCACAAATTAGTTTTACATGACCGACGTTTGGATAGGCTCTGGTTGAGTAGAGGTTTTTAAAGCTTCTGCTTTGAGCCTATCCACAATTTTAAGTGCTTCTGTCGGATCGATATTATAGATATTGTCTAAAGCAGGGTTCGCTTTAAAACGTTTATAGCTCCAGTGATAATGTTCTGGATATTGATAAATGAGTTGCTCAATCGCTTGATGGATGACATACGTTCCATCGTCCGCAGTGCCCTCATAAATTTTCTCATCCATTGGCTCGATATGCATGGTAAAGCCATCGTTTTCATTACGGATTGCATAAAGAAACAGAGCTTTTGCTTTAGTTTTCTGGATGAGTTTTGCGCTTAAATTACTTGAAGCAAGTGGAACACCAAAATAGTTCACCATATCTCCACCCACATTAGGGGTATGATCCGGCAAAATTACTGTCGTTTCACCTTGTTTTAATGCTTTAAAAATTTGTCTTACACCGCTTTCATCGGTAGGGACGAGATTCGCTTGTTCACGGCTACGGGCTTCTCGCACAAAACGGTCTGCATCAGCATTTTTAACGGGTTTATATAAAATGGTCATTGATGTGAATTGAGCACACCATGCATTCATGACTTCCCACGTACCAAAATGTGGAACAATAAGAACTACACCTTTTTTTGCAGCCAATGCTTCATGAAAAAAATGTTCACCTTCAATACGGTGAATGCGTGAGATATTTTTACTATTTGATGAGCCCCAAATACTTAGAAACTCAAAATATGAAGTTAATTCGTTTCTTACAGCTTTTTCTGTAATCGCTATACGCTGCTGAGGTGTTAAATACGGAAGCGCAATTCTTAAGTTAAGCTCAATACTTTTTGATGTTCTAGTAATTTTTAGAGTATTTACAAGTCCTGCTAACAGACGAGCAAGAAAACGCCCAAATTGAATGGGTTGGCGGCTAAATGTTTTGAGTAATTGATAGTTCATGCTTTTTGAATCTGGTCTAGTCATCTATAGCAGTAAGTAAGGAAGAAACAACAAGTAAAAAAAGACAAAAATATTATAAATGAAATCATATTATTTAGACAGTTTTTATCAAATCAACGTATATAATGACATCATTTCGATTGATTTGGATTGGAATTTTATGTCCGATTGGCCACCAAAACCACAAAATGAACCTATAACCCCTAAACAGAACGGACCGGAATGGCAAATCCTTGAGAAAGCTGTACTGGCTTCTGTAGAAGAACAACGCCGTAGTCGTCGCTGGGGTATATTCTTTAAAACACTTACTTTTATTTATCTATTGTTCATTATCGTCTTAATGGGCAAAGGCTGTTCGACCACTAAAGATGGCTCTACAGCAAGTAGTAGCAGTGCTCACCTTGCAGTAGTTGATATTATTGGAACTATTGATGCTTCAAGCAATCAGGCTGTGAATAGTGAAGATACAAACAAAGCGCTTAAACGTGCTTTTGAGGCATCGAATAGTAAAGCAATTGCCCTTAATATTAATTCTCCTGGTGGTTCACCTGTTCAGTCAGATGAAATCTGGCAGGAAATTCGCTATTTGAAAAAAGAGCATCCTGACAAGAAAGTCTATGCGGTAATTGGCGATATGGGTGCTTCGGGTGCTTATTATATTGCTTCTGCTGCCGATGAAATTATTGTGAATCCATCAAGTTTGGTAGGTTCAATTGGTGTCATTATGCCAAACTATGGCATTACTGGTTTAGCTCAAAAACTAGGAATTGAAGACCGAACTCTTACAGCGGGGACGAATAAAGACATTTTAAGTATGACAAAACCGATTAATCCTGTACAAAGACAACATATCCAATCTGTACTCGATAATGTTCATACTCACTTTATTAACGCAGTTAAAGAAGGACGTGGGAAACGCTTAAAAACTAATGATCCTGCTATTTTCTCTGGTCTTTTCTGGACTGGCGAGCAAGCAATTCAGTTAGGCGTAGCTGACCGTTCAGGTAACATTACAAGCTTGATGCGTGAACTGAAGCTTGATAATAAAGTTGACTACACGATTGAACGTAACCCATTACAATCCATTCTAGGGCGAATGGGATCAGAAATGGGGAAAGGTTTAAGTGAGTCGGTTGCTGAACGCTTACAAACAAGTCAGGACGCAAAACTACAATAATTTAAGCAGGATAACGGTATGTCAGTAAAACCGGTTATACACTTTGCGCATGCCAACGGCGTGCCATCTATGGTGTATCAAAAATTGTTTGATCAATTAAAAGATGAGTATGACGTAATTTATGTTCCACTCATTGGACCTGACAAACGTTATCCGATTACCAATCATTGGCCTTTTTTGGTTGATCAGGTAATTGATAGTATTGTACGTCAAGCGAAGGGGCGAAAAGTGATTGGACTGGGCCATTCGCTCGGTTCAGTTTTAACTTTAATGGCTTCTTTTAGACGGCCTGAGCTGTTCTCACAAGTGATCATGTTAGATCCGCCTCTTATTTTGGGTAGATATTCTTTTGCTTTTCATATGGCAAAATTATTTAAACCCAAAATAGTTGATGATATGACACCAGCGGGTTTATCTGCACGTCGTCGCGAGCATTGGGAATCACGTGAGCAAGCAGCTGCATTGTTACGTCCAAAAGGTTTTTATAAAGACTTTGATGAAGATTGCTTTCAAGCCTACATTGACTATGCTTTGAAAGAAGACTCGGTACGTGGTGGTGTAACGTTAACTATTTCCCGTGAAGATGAAGTTGCGATTTTCCGTAAAAACCCTTCTTGGTGGTGGTTACCCATGCCAAAACCGAAAATGCCAGTACATTTAGTTGTAGGAAAAGAGAGTGCCTTCTTAAAAAGAGGTTTTCCTCAAATGGCAAAACGTAAAATGGGGATTCCATTTAGTGTAGTTGAAGGAGGGCATATGTTCCCTCTAGAGCATCCGATTGATACAGTGAATTATATTAAGGAACTTATTCACCGTAATTCACGCTAATAAAGCTTTCGCAAAAAAAGGACATGCATGCATGTCCTTTTTTAATTGACGTTAAGCAAACTTTTACCAAGATGCAAAACGAATAGGGTGTTCAAGAATTTGATTGCGGAAATAGGCTTGTCCATTTTTCCATGTGAGCTGGCCATTACATAACCACTCTGCAACTTGAGGATAAATAAAATGCTCAAGTTTATGTACACGTTCGGCCAAGGATGCAACATTGTCATGTTCTTTTACTTCAATGGCAGATTGAGCAATTGCTTGACCAGCATCAAGTTCAGAAGTCACAAAGTGAACGTACAGCATGTAATCGATCCCGTATTATACACGTTGATGTGTATTAATGCTTTATAGCAGTAATAATGATATTAGCATTTATGCATTGTGACAAAGTCAGCAGTGCCCTAAAATAGCAGTTTGCCTCAAATGATGATCATTAAGACGAGAATACAGATGCAAACGAATGTTCAAGAATTGATGCGGAAATAGGCTTGTCATTTTCCATGTGAGCTGGCATTACATAACCACTCTGCAACTGAGATAAATAAAATGCTCAAGTTTATGTACACGTTCGGCCAAGGATGCAACATTGTCATGTTCTTTTACTTCAATGGCAGATTGAGCAATTGCTTGACCAGCATCAAGTTCAGAAGTCACAAAGTGAACGGTACAGCCATGTAATCGATCCCCCGTATTTAATACACGTTGATGTGTATTAATGCCTTTATAGGCAGGTAATAATGAAGGATGGATATTAAGCATTTTACCTTGCCATTTGTTGACAAAGTCAGCAGTTAAAATACGCATAAAGCCAGCTAAAATAACCACGTCAGCTTGCCATGCGATAAGTTGCTGATGCATAGCTTCATCAAAATCTTCACGACTAGGAAAGTCTTTGTGAGAGATTACGGCTGTCGCGATATTGGCATTTTGAGCACGCTCTAGGGCATAAGCATCGGCTTTATTAGACAGTACACCTACAATTTGCCCTGATAGATTTGCATCTATCAAGGCTTGTAAGTTGCTGCCGTTCCCAGAGACTAGAACAGCAATTTTCATCATTCAAAGATCACACGAATTTTTTCGTCTGCACCTTCCACTGATTCAGCATTTTCTTGGATATGTCCGATTTTCCAAGCTTTTTCACCTTGAGCATTAAGCACTTCAATTGCTTTTTCTGCATCATTTGCATCAACAGCAATGACCATACCTACACCACAGTTAAAGGTACGGTACATTTCAAAACGTTCTACATTGCCTTCGCGTTGTAAAAGTTTGAATAATTCTGGCCATTCCCAAGAAGCTTCATTAATTACAGCTTGAGCACCATTTGGTAATACACGTGGTAAGTTACCTGGTAAGCCGCCACCAGTGATGTGTGCCATCGCGTGTACATCAACTTGTTTGCAAAGCTCTAGAACTGGTTTTACATAAATACGTGTTGGCTCCATTGCTACATCTGCAAGAGGGCGACCATCAATTACTTGAGTTAAGTCTACATTCTTAACATCTAAGATTTTACGTAGTAATGAATAACCATTTGAGTGAGCACCGCTTGATGCAACACCAATAAGTACATCACCAGATTTTACTTTAGAGCCATCAATAATTTTGCTTTGCTCAACTACACCTACGGCAAAACCAGCAAGATCGTAATCTTCGCCTTCATACATGCCAGGCATTTCAGCTGTTTCACCACCTACAAGTGCGCAACCTGCAAGTTCACAACCTTTACCGATACCAGTAACTACGTTTGCAGCTACATCGACATTTAAGTGACCAGTCGCATAATAGTCGAGGAAGAATAGTGGTTCTGCACCACAAACCAAAAGATCGTTTACACACATAGCGACAAGATCTTGGCCGATTGTGTCATGACGATTAAGGTTAAGTGCTAAACGTAATTTAGTACCTACACCGTCAGTTCCAGAAACCAAAACAGGTTCTTCGTAACCTTTAGGAATTTTGCATAGTGCACCAAAGCCACCAAGTCCGCCCATTACTTCTGGACGAGTTGTACGTTTAGCGACTGACTTGATACGATCGACCAGTGCGTCGCCCGCTTCAATGTCAACACCCGCATCTTTGTAGCTTAAACCGGTATTTGGGGTAGAAGTTGAGTTGCTCATAAATGAAGTCTCCGCATTGGCGGCAGATTATAACCTGAATATACGAAACTCTTATGTTATTTATGCTCGAAAATGCTATCTTTAATAAAAATATTTTTCCATTTATAACGATTAAATCAAAAAAGGCTAGATTTTATGCAAGATCGTATACTGCGCCGTATTTTCTTACTCGCAGGTATTGTATTGCTGGTATGGGTATTATACTTGCTCAAGCCTGTGGTCATCCCATTTATTGGTGCTTTTTTCCTGGCTTATTTATTTAGTCCACTAGTCGAAGTTCTAGTAAAAATTAAGATACCTCGCTGGTTGGCAATTAGTATTGTTTTTATTGGTATAGGTGTAACTTTAACCGTTGCATTATGGTATCTGGTTCCACTGATCTGGAAACAACTTGTTTACGCTCGAGATAGTATTCCAGCAGGGATTCATTGGATTAATGCAGAGCTATTACCATGGATTTCTTCGACCTTCCATGTCCAGCAAATGGAAATTGATACCGATCAAATGTCCAAAGCTGTGATGGATTATGTTCAGACCAATTACAGTGCTGATAGTATTCAAGCAGTTTTATTAAAGCTTGCACAATCAGGACTTAATTTTATTCAAATTGGTGGAACAGTTGTTTTAATCCCAATTATTGCTTTTTACTTCTTATTAGACTGGGACCGTATGTTACAAAACTTACGTCGTCTCATTCCACGGCCATATGAGGCTACGACCTTACAAATCGTCCGTGAATGCCATAGCGTGTTAGGAGCATTTGTTAAAGGTCAGTTCCTTGTTATGCTTTTGCTCGGTGTAGTTTATGCAGTAGGCTTACAATTAATTGGACTAGAGGTCGGCCTAATTATTGGTATGGTGGCAGGTCTTGCCAGTATTATTCCTTATCTAGGATTTGCAGTCGGGATTATTGCAGCGGTTATTGCAAGTTTGTTCCAATTTGGAATGGACTGGACACACTTATTACTTGTTGGCGTAGTCTTTATGATTGGGCAGGCAGTAGAGGGCTATATTCTGCAGCCATTCCTACTCGGTGATAAAATTGGTCTTTCACCTGTTGCAGTTGTATTTGCTGTTTTAGCTGGGGCTCAATTGGCTGGCTTTTTAGGAATGTTAATTGCATTACCTGTAGCGGCTGTCATTGTGGTGCTCTTAAAACACCTCAGAGAAAATTACGAACGGAGTTCATTCTATGCTCCATCTTCTACATTATTAATCCAAGAGGGTAATATTGAGCAACTTCATGTAGAAACTGAAAATACTAAACTTGATCTTGAAGTTAAAAAACAGCAAGATACAGATACCCCGAATCTTTCAGATCAGAAATAATTTCAAGGCCAATTCATTATATGCGTCAACTCCAACTGGATATAGAACCTCAACTTGATGCCCGAATCAGTGATTTTTCGGGACCAGGTTGGGGGCATGTAGTGGATGCAGTGCGACAACTACATGCGGGTCTAGTAAATAGATTTTATATCTATGGTGGCGCAGGAACAGGCAAGAGCCATTTGCTTTCAGCGATTTGTGATTCTTATTTAGAGGTCGGTAAATCTGCAATTAAAGTTTCTTTGCTTGAACTTCTCGATGCTCCAATTGAGGCAATTACTTGCTTAGAGCACTATGATCTGGTGGCTTTAGATGATATTGAGTCGATTAGTGGGGTGCCTCACTGGCAAAAAGCTGTTTTTCATTTAATGAATAACCATGAAGGACAACTTGTTTTCTCTTCACGTGTTGCACCGATTGAATTAAAACTAGAGTTACCAGATTTACAATCGCGACTTACACAAGCAGTGAGTGTAAAAGTGCCGAGCGGAAGTTTATATGCTGACCGCTATGCTTTAGTCACTTCTGTAATGGCTAGACGTGGGATCCATTTTGATCAGCAGATTGTAGACTATTTACTTTTACATGGGCCTCATCAAGCTTCTGTTCTATTGCAAACCGTAGCACAATTAGAAAAACTCCTTAAAGGTGAGAAGACTAAACTTTCAAATGCAACGTTAAGACAAATCTATGCTTTAATTGATGAATATCAACAATAATAATTTTCTAGCTTCTGGACTTTTAATTTATTAGCCTAAGTAGACTTTCCCTACTATAAAAATCATGAGCTACTTATTCTTTTAACCTTGAAAAATACTTTTAAATTTTTATAAGTAAAATTTTCATATATCAATAGATCTTTAATTGTACAAATATTTAGAAAGTTCCCTATCGAAAATGACGCTATAGACCGATCAAAACATCTTGAGAAATTCTGATTCCTGTGACAAAGTACGCACAAAGGATGCGGTTGCAAAAGTGGAAACTTTGCAATATTGACAAAGAAAAATGAAAAAAATAGGTAAGGAGAAGGGTATGCTCAAACGGAGCATTGCTTTTGCATTATTGGCTGCTGCTGGGCACGCTTATTCTGCTGATATTGAAGTCACAACTACAATTGATGAAGATGTCGATAATACAGTATGCTCATTACGTGAGGCTGTAGAACTAATAAATAAGCGTAATTCAAGTGATTCTACCGTGGTTGCCTCAGTAAAAGATGGGTATCATGGCTGTGGAAATAAAGATAGTTCATCAAATATTATTTTACAGCGCGATAAAGAATATACGTTAAATAGCAGAATAACGATTACAGCACCCCTTACAATTAGTACAGCAAAAAACGATTCTACATTAGTTGATACTGATCAGCCCGGTTCTCATAATGCAACTATCAAAATGGCAGGTACAGATCAGCTATTTAAAATTGATGATGAGAGTGTTGAAAAACTTTCTTTTGCTGTGACGTTGAGTGACCTTAACTTACAAGGAGCTCGGTCTAGTAATACCATATTAGAAGGTGGATTGATTTATAACCATGAACAACTCACCATTCGAAATTCTCGTTTGATAAATGGTTATGCAACACGAGGAGGTGCAATTTATAATGCAGGTAATTTATCTAACACACTCAATACAGCGGGCACAGTTACTCTTGTCAATAATTTAATTCAAAATAATAAAGCTGCTGAAGGGGGAATTTTATATAGTGAAATGCCACTTTATTTTATTACTCAATCAGTTTTACGTGATAATGAAGTCACAACAGCAGATAATGCTTTATTTTATACACAGACTAAGTTTTCCGATGAAAGTACTGGAGGGTATTTAACTTCACGGGCTATCGGTATAAGTAATAGTACAATTTTTCATAATAAAGGCGGTTTTATTGCAAATGTTCGGGATGGGATGTTTGTTAATAATATTACGATGATTAAAAATGACAAAGGATTATTCCTTGAAGCTCCACAAGGTAATGCCTCAGTTTCAAATAGTATATTAGTAGGAAATACTATTAATTGTCAGGCTAGCTCAACTGATAAAGCAATTATTCAAAGTAATCTGGTTATATCCGACTGTAATCGGAATGCTACCTCAAAGCTTCCTAATATACTCTTTCCTGCAGATGAAAAATTAATTGCTGGCGATAATGATGAAGGTATATGTGATGTAACAGCAAAAGATGGCTTGTTATGCCCATTTAATATACCAAAAGATAGTTTTCTTGGTTTCTTTAAGCCAAGGTTACTTGAGAGCTATAATACTTTAGCCGACTCTTTAATTATTAATAAAGGGCGTTTATATAGTGATGGTTCCTCAGTTGGTTTAGCAAGTTGTGAGAGACTTGACCAACGTGGAAAAAATCGCAGTGGTTATGATGAGTTATGTGATCTAGGGGCGATTGAATATATTTTAAATAATGAAATTGGTACAGTGGGGCAGGATATTAAATATGGACAAGTCGCAAGATTTAATATTTTAAACTCTTTAAGTGAAGCAGACTTGGTTACACCTGCCACGTGTAAGCGTTTATTCGGTGAACGTCCTGATGGTAAAGAATGGCAACCCGGCTGTTTGAAAATAAAACAAAGTACGGATACACCATTTTCTAAAGGCAGTGTAACTATAGACCAAAATGGAAATGTAATTTATACACCAAATGGTAATTGGCATGGTGCAGATATTTTTAGTATTCAAGTCGTTACAAGTGTATCGAGATTTAACGATGGTTCAGATTTTCAATATATCTCGATTCCAGCAACTGTAGTCCAGGAACCTGTATCTGGTATTGAAGATAAATCTGTGAGTACGGGTGGTGGGGGAAGTGTCGGTGGTGGATTAATTTTAGGGTTATTTGGATTAATTGCATTACGCCGTTTCAAGTCATAATCAGGGATGTGGACTATGAAAAATTATAAAAAAGCAGTATTAGCATTAGCTGTACTAGCGGCTATGCCTCTTTTTGCCGATACAGCAAATCAAAGAATCGAAGTAACAACTTTTGCAGATGAAGATGGTGAAAACCCTAATGCTTGTTCGTTAAGGGAGGCGATAAAAGTTGCTGAAACACGAAGATCTGATTACGGATGTACAGTTTATAACACTTCTAAAAGTCAGGTCATCCAGCTAAAAGCAGGAACTTATAACTTAAATAAAGAACTAGCTCCAAATGCAGATATAGCGATTTATGGATTTGGTGAAAAAGATCAAGATAAAAATTGGTCAGAGAAGAGTGTTTTAACCAATGATTATCCAGCATTACAACCGTTACAGACGAGAATTAATGCTGCTGGTAAATCACGTATCTTTAATACGGCAGTAAATAAACAACCCTTATTCCTTCAAAACATTATTTTGGAAAATGGTTCAGCTCCAGATTTTGGTGGCGCTATTTATGCAGGTGGTAATGTTACCTTATTAAATAGCCAAATTTTGAATTCACAAGCATCTAAAGGCGGTGCCATTTTCCTGGGCGGCGATAATGTTAATTTATCTGCAACTCACTCTTTGATTCAAGGTAATACTGCAACAGCAGGAAGTGTACTTTCAATGAGTTGTTGGAATGGTACAGCCTATGCAAAACGGGAAGTAACATTTACCTCTTCTAGTATTATGAATAATGGTTCAAATAGTTCCAATAGTACTTTTGAGTTCTGTGGAGAGCCGAAAGCAACCTTTACAATTAATACAATTGCTCGAAATATTGCAAATACAGTAAATGGTAGCATTTTGAAATTTACTGGTGATGCTACTCCTAACGGGACACCTAATCCTTCGACCATACTTAGTTCTAACAGTAGTTTAACCTTAAAGAATAATACTATTGTTGAAAATAATGCTTATACCACGTTTTTATATGACACATTAGGAAGTAAAGAATTAAGATTTAACTTAATTGGTTATAATTCTGGAATTTATGCGTGTCATTATTTTATAGGGCCGGCCACTGATTTAAAAAATGCTGGTTTCATACTATCCTTTAATGCATTAAATTTAACGAATGATGCTGGAAAATGTGATTTGCCGGCGGAAGCTCTTACATCTACGCATCGAACGGTTGATATAGCGGGACAGGCTTTTAATTTATTGCTTGAACCTTTACATGCATCTGCCCCAGAAACTGGCTTTTTACCAATTTACTATCCAAAGAATAATATTGGTGGTAAGAATTTAGTAGATGTAGAGTAAGCATCCGGCTAACACAGCCTTACCAAGCGGTCCTATAAGCCTTAATTTAGTTCCCACCTAAAAACAAGTGGGGACTTAATCCATGAACATGGATATATATTCAGCAACACCTCCTGTTGCTAAAAAACGCAGAACATACAGCAAAGAATTCAAACTCAGTATTGTCAATGCCTGTAAAAATCCTAATACCTCGATCGCTTCGGTCGCACTGCAACATAGTATTAATGCCAACCTTGTCAGTCGTTGGATCAGGATCTTCAGCCATCATGAGGGTGCCGTGCAGGATCCTACTCATGTGAATCCAGCATTTATTGCTTTGCCTTACACTGCTGCAATCAGCCAACCTATTGATGAGAGGATCACGTTGTGTATCACCGTGCCTCATACGAATAATGATATTCAGCTAAAATGGCAGACATCAGAAATACCTGCCTTGGCAGAATTACTCAAGGCACTGGCAACATGATCCGTATCAATGAAATTTGGCTCTCTACCCAGCCCATGGATATGCGAGCAGGAATGGATACTGTCATGGCTCAGGTGGTGAGAGCCTTTGGCTACATCAAACCGCATTGCGCCTACCTGTTCTGTAATAAACGTGGTCATCGTATGAAAGTGTTGGTACATGATGGACTGGGCATCTGGCTGTGTGCCCGGCGTTTGGAACAGGGTAAATTTCACTGGGCTCAAGTTCACCAAGGTGAAACCGTGGCCCTCAGCCCGGAACAGTTACAGGCATTAATCCAAGGTTTGCCCTGGCAGAGAATTGGATTGCAGCAAGTGGTGAATATGCTCTAAACCAAGCTCGACCATTCTGCCATCCTCCAAACGTTCTATTTCATTCTCTTCATGACCTCAGGCATACTGCGGTCATGAATACGCTGCCTGACTTAAGCCAACTGACCCATGAACAACTGCTGGAATTCACCAGACAGTTGGCGATGCAGCATCAGTCTCTAGCACAATCAAACCAACAATTGGATGCCAAAGTTCAACATCTTTCTATTCTCAATCAAAAATACGAGCATGAACTGGCGCTGTTTAAAAAGCACAAATTCGCCCAAAAGAATGAACACTTAACGGCAAAACAAATCCACCTATGGGATGAAGCGGTTGAAGAAGATATTGCTGCTGTTGATCTGGAATTAGAACGATTAAATGCAGATAAAACCGATGCAGCGACACAGAAAGCCAAAACCAATAAACCTAAACGTCGACCACTGCCAGATCATCTACACACCATCCGTATTGAGCATGAACCTGCATCAACCCAATGCACTTGTGGATGCCAACTCCGTCGTATCGGCGAAGATGTCAGTGAGAAACTGCATTTCAGACCGGCACAGTTCTATAAGGAACAGCATGTGCGTGGTAAATGGGTCTGTGATCAGTGTGACACTCTGACTCAGCAAGCGATGCCCGCCTATGTGATTGATAAAGGCATTGCTTCACCTGAATTGCTCAGCCATGTGCTGGTATCGAAGTATGCCGATCATTTGCCGCTGTACCGTCAACGTCTGATCTATCAGCGGGCGGGAATCGAACTTTCTAGATCAACTTTATCTGACTGGATAGGTCGCTGCGGTGTAGAACTGGAACCTCTGGCCAATGCCTTAAAAGAGGTGGTGCTGCAACAGCGGGTGCTGCATGCAGATGAAACACCGGTCACCATCATGCGGATGGGTGAGAATGAGAAAAAACCGAAGAAAGGTTATGTCTGGGCCTATGCCACCACACAGTACAATCCAGTTCAGGCGGTGATCTATGACTTTCAGGATAGTCGTTCAGGCCAGCATGCTGCAGAGTTCTTGAAAGGCTGGCAGGGCAATCTAGTCTGTGATGATTACAGTGGTTATAAAGCACGCTTTAAATCAGGCCAGGTCATAGAGGTCGGCTGCATGGCCCATGCACGTCGTAAATTCCATGAACTGCATGTGACCGGGAAAAGTCAGGTCGCTGAACAGGCATTGGTGCTGATTCAGAAACTGTATGCGATAGAAGCAGAACTCAGGAAAAAGACCGATGGTACAGCGGAAGACCGCCGCGAATACCGACAACAGCATAGTCAACCAGTGATGCAACAACTATATGAATGGCTCAACCAACATCATCTGACAGTGCCATCGAGTTCTCCCACCGCCAAGGCCATCAATTACACTCTGAAGCGTTGGCCAGCCTTAAGCCGCTATCTGGATGATGGCAATCTACCGATATGCAACAATTGGGTAGAGAATCAGATGCGTCCCTGGGCGTTGGGGCGCAAGAACTGGCTGTTTGCAGGTTCGCTGCGCAGTGGTCAGCGAGCGGCAAACATCATGACTTTAATCCAGTCAGCAAAGCTGAATGGGCTGGATCCGTATGCCTATTTAAGTGATGTGCTGAAAAGGTTACCGACACATAAAGTGACCCAGATTGAAGAGTTACTGCCGCACTGCTGGAAACCTAAATCGAATTAAAAAATAGGTATGGGATTCAGCGGACGCTTACGATGTAGACCCAGAAGGTAGAGATACATGTACTTCTATAGATCAACGAGGCCTATCACGACTTGCTGATAGTAAGCTCTACTATCAACCAAATAACCGTAATAGTTGTGATATTGGTTCAATTGAACTAATGAAACTGACTGCTGGTGATATAAAAGGTTTAGGGAATACTTCCCTTACAGATCTACTTGCAAAATATCAATCCCAATATGATACGGTTCAGAAAAATATATTAAATCCAGATTATGCATATTTATTAAATGTATTAAAAATCGATTCTGCAAATTATAAAAATCTTTTTGATCAAACCAAAGCAAATGCAAAATACAGAGCTATCTATATAGATTTGAAAGCTAATGGCTTACCTTTGCCGAATGAAGATAGTAACCATTTATTAAAGTTCTTTAATACTACTGATTATAATATTAACCTTGAAGTTGTTGGCACAGGATTGATTGATGATAAAACTACAAGCATTAAAAAAGACGATGGATTATTTTGTGAATGGAACCCTGCTCTCCAACAAATAATCTTCTATCGTTCAGATGATATTATTACCCAAGCTGGTGACTACAACTATTGTAAATATACAATTAGTAGTAAGGATGGAATTACGCAAACATCTGGTTTATTAGAAGCTCGATTTGATAATATTCCACCAGTAGCTGGTGAGGGTACTGTAACTTTTAAATATTTAGCAAATGAGATCATTCCTTTAAATCTATTACAATTTGCGAATGATGAAGGGGATGGACCTACTAATACTCTTAGGACAAAATCGAATAAATCTCAATTTTGGGTAAATGATCAAGGTGTGGAGTTACCAATTTATATACCAAATAAAACTTCAACGGATGGTATTTTTAAGGTAGTTAAAGCAGATCGTGAAGGCCCATGTCCTAAAGAAGATAGTGGTAATATCTGTTATGGTGGTAATATTTATATTCAAGCTAGTAATGTATTTAATACCTTCAATGATACCTTAACTTATTATGTATATGATGCTGATGGTAAAATCTCAAATGAGGGTACTATTAAGTTGGTAAGTACAGCAACCACAACTGATGATTCACGTGGTGGTGGAGGTGGCGGAAGTATTGGAATTCTTTCTATCGTATCACTACTAAGTTTAATTGCTTATAGACGTTATCGTAAGTGATGAAAAAAATAAAAAGCCCCCACTAGGAGGCTTTTTATTTGTTAGTAACTTTTTTATTTTTAAATAGATAAATGTTAAATACGGGTTTAGTGCTCTAAATATTTATTTATATATTCTTCGCGTATAGCAGTTTTTTCATCAGCACTTGCTTTGAGCATCCGTTGACGTAAATCATTACGCTCTTGTGTACTCATTTTTTGCCAGGCTTCACGCATTTTTTGCTTTTCTGCATCTGGAAGCTGGTTAAACCAATCCATACGTTGTTGCAAGTTAGCACTTTGGTTAGATGGTAATTCCTTTAAGCTTTGATAACGTTTAATTACAGCTCGTTGCTCTTCTTCAGATAGAGCATTCCAAGTATCATCTACTTGCGTATTGGCATCTTTCGAAAAAATCCAGAAACGTTCGAAACCTGCAAAACTTGTTTGCAAGAAACTTAATGAACAAAGGATAAGTGCTAACTTTTTAGCTACCATGTTGAACTTTATCCTCACCCAACACCATGAGCATTTCTAAATCTTCTACCATTTGTGGCGATAATTTAGGATTTACAACGACTTGATTTTGTGGCTTATCAAGCATATCTACTGAATTTGGTAAAATAACAAAACCAGTAATGGCTGCTGCAAGTGCAAAACCAGTCATTTTCCAGACACTATAATAAGAGGCCGGTTTTTGTTGGATATGGTCAAGCACATGATTCATCACCACTGTTTTATTTTTATGGTGATGAGCCAAACTATCGAGTTTGGATGTCACCTTTTTAGTGAAATCATCATGATTCATTGGAACCTCCCATGGGATTTAAATGCGCTAAATACTCTCTAAGTCCCTGAATTGCTCGATGATAATGGGTTTTTACACTACCTTCGGTGCAGTTCATAATTTGCGCTGTAGTATGGGTATCAAAACCTTCCCACGCACGTAACATAAAAGCTTGTTGTTGACGAACAGGTAGTTTTGCAATCGCTTCCTGGATCTCTTCTATGGTCACTGCTTGATCTAGAAAATCTGCTGGATTGATTGCTTTTTCATCGACAATATCAATGATTTCATCATCATCATTGTCTAGACTAACTTTTTTGAAGAATGAAAATGGGTTTGCCCGACGCGCTTCTTTACGGCGCCAATCCTGAAGCTTGTTATTCAGAATAGTATAAAATAGAGGATACCATTCTTCAGTACTTCGATCGGCGTAAGACTTGTGTAAAGCAATAAATGCTTCTTGAACCAAGTCCATAGCAATGCCTTGTTGACCTTGGGTAGCACTTTCCATCATCACTAAAGCACGACCAGTAACATCTTGCATGAAAACCTTTAGGCGTTGCTCAGCCGTGCTGGCATGAGCACTAGATGCTTCCGATCGAGACTTTTTCGGTGCTAAATCCATGGAGATGGAAAATCCTGTCATTGGACGTACCCACCTTATCTTCAATATATCTCTTATATAACGTTGAAAAGAGGTAGGAGGTTGACAACAATCGGCTATTTTTTAGTAGTGTAAATGATTTTTTTCACAAATATGAGCGATGTAAAATAAATTAACGTTTTATTGGCGTTGGCGAACCATTTCAAAAAAACAAATTGATCCTGCAATGGCTACATTTAATGACTCTTGACCACCTGGCTGCGGTATAGTCACTGATTGTGCATGTTCTAAAGCATAATCACTTGCACCTTGTCCTTCATTGCCTAAAATCCAAACACATGGTTTTGAAAGGTCTTTTGAATAAAGACTAGTCGAGCGATGAGAGCTTGTAACAAAAACAGGAATATCGAATTTAGGAAGAATATCGGTCAATTGAAAGTTTTCAAAACAAGACAGGCTAAAATGTGCCCCCATACCTGCTCTTAAAACTCGTGGAGACCAAAGTGAGGCAGAGCCTTGTGTGCAAATAATCTGTTTTATATTTGCTGCTGCCGCTGAACGTAACAATGTACCTACGTTACCCGGATCTTGTACATTTTCTAGAATTAACGTATCTACGCTATAGTCAATGGTTGATGCAGTTTTCGGTAAATCGATAATACCCAAGCAAGGAAGAGTATTACCTAAAGTACTTAAGTCTTTATATAAAACTTCGCTAATAATAAAGACATGACCTTGGTGAAGTTCAATGATTTTCTTTAAATCGGGATGTTCTAAGGCTTGTTCAGTCGTAAACAATGAAAAGAGTTTTTTCTGTTGTTGTAGCCAAGCTAAACAAAGGTGGGTACCTTCAAGAACTGTTTGTTGATGCTTTTTTCGGGCGCTATTGAGTTCAATTAAACCACGCAAATGTTTAATTTTTGCATTGTCTTTTGATTCTAAAAAAATAACCGCCATAAGGAAATATCCAAAAGGGCGTCATCATACTATGACGCCCTGTGTAATTTAAATTATTAATGATAGCTTGTTACACGTTCAACTTCATTCTTAGAACCGATAATCACAGGAACACGTTGATGAAGTTCTGTAGGTTCAATCTCTAGAATGCGTACACGGCCAGTAGTTGATGCGCCGCCTGCTTGTTCAATGAGCATACTCATTGGGTTAGCTTCATACATTAAACGTAAACGACCAGCTTTTTTCGGGTCTTTCAAGTCATATGGATAAAGGAAAATACCGCCACGGCATAAAATACGGTGAACATCACCCACCATACATGCGACCCAACGCATATTGAAGTCTTTTTCACGTACAGATGTTTTACCTGCAAGTAACTCTTCAATATATTGTTTTACTGGTTGTTCCCAATGGCGTTGGTTAGATGCATTAATAGCAAATTCTTGAGTATCTGCTGATACTTGAACATTCTCTGTAGTAAGTAAGAATGTTTGAGTTTCTGGATCTAACGTAAAGAAAGCTACACCGTTTCCAACTGTTAAAGCCATCATAGTTGATGGGCCATATAACACATAGCCAGCAGCAACTTGTTGAGTACCTGCCTGCATGAAATCTTGTGCTTGTGTAACCGCATTTTTGGCAGGAAGAATCGAGAAGATTGTTCCGACACACATGTTGATATCAATGTTGCTTGAACCATCTAATGGATCAAATAGAACCAAGTATTCACCGTTTTCTTGTGCTGGTGTAAAATCATCAAGTTCTTCAGATGCAAGACCACCGACGTGAGGATGGACTTTTAAAGCATCGATTAAATAGTCATTAGAAATCACATCAAGTTTTTTCTGTGTTTCACCTTGAACATTTTCGTTACCTGCGCTACCCAAAATTCCAGCCAAGGCACCTTTTTGTAAGGCTTGATCAATAGTTTTACAAGTCGCAGCAATTGTGTCGATGACTTGAGCCAACTCAGGTGTAAGATTCCCTTTTTCTTGTTGTAAAAATTGGGACAATGTGAGGTTGGACATAAAAAAACGCTCCTGTGCGCAAGCATCAAAATGAGTCAGATAAATACGTGGCATATTCTAGATGAGAATGCCGAAAAATAAAAATTATCTTACTTTATTTGTGTTGCATTTATGCTTACAAGCCCCATTTTACGTGGTATGTTGTTTGCATAACAAAGGAATGTAGATTTAGGAGAATCGAAATGACAACTAAGAAGTTTGATGCGACCCCAACAGCAGGTGAACCAATCAATTTAGAAGAAATTTCGAAAGAAAGTGTTCAGGAAGCTTGGAAAGATTATGAGGCAAAACCTGAATATAAAGCTTTTAATAAGCATGATTTGATTGAGTCAATGCAACATTCAGAAGAAGAGCAAAACAAATCTTCTTAAAGTAAGAATGTAAAAATAAACGCCCATATTTGGGCGTTTATTTTTTGGGATGTTTTATTTTAATAGAGGAGGAACCGCTTCATAGTTAATTTCAACGCGGCGGTTTTCTTTCCAAGCTGATTCATCATGGCCAGGATTAACAGGCGCTTCTTTACCATAACTTACAGCTTCAAGTTGCTGAGGATTTACACCACTGGTAATGAGGTAATTCTGAACTGCTTTTGCACGACGCTCACCCAAGGCCATGTTGTATTCGCGTGTACCGCGCTCGTCTGTATGACCAGTTAATGCAACTTTTGAATTTGCATTTGCCATGAGGAACTGAGCATGAGCTTGAAGTGTTTGGTAATCTTCAGTAGATAAATCACTACTGTCATAATCGAAGTGAACGACGCGTTTCGCTAGGGCAGCCTTGTTTGCCTCAGTTACACCTTTTGAAGAAGCACCTGCTAGATTTTGAGCATTTAATGCAGCATCTTCACTTAAGCCTGTCGTATTTACTGTGCTTGGGTTAGTTGTACCTGTAGTTGCCGTTGTTGCTGGCTTACGACTTGCGCAACCTGTCATGACAAGTGCTGCACTAAGTAGAGGAAAGGCCAAATATTTAATTGATTTCATCATCATCTCCATCAATGGAATAAAAAGTTATTTAGGTGCCCAGGCTGGTTCACGTACTTCACCTTGCTCACTCGGTAAATTCATACGGAAACGACCATCAGTGGACATGATAGACAGTAAACCACGGTTCCCTTCACGAGTTGCATAAACCACCATTTGCCCATTTGGTGAGAAACTTGGTGATTCATCTAAACTGGTTGGGGTAAGAATATTGACAATGCCTGTATTAATATCTTGGATCGCAACTTTATAGTTACTACCACTTGGTCGATGCACGAGTGCAATTTTTTTACCATCTGCACTTAAAGTGCCACGAGCATTAAATGACCCTTTAAATGTTAAGCGTTTTACTGAGCCATTCCCAAAATCATAGCGATAAATTTGAGGAGAGCCTCCACGGTCAGATGTAAAAATAAAAGCTTTTCCATCTGGTGTGTAACGCGCTTCAGTATCAATTCCCGAGTCATTTGTCATGCGTTTGACTTGGCGAGTTGATAAATCCATTTGATAAATTTCAGGGTTACCATTCATCGATGCTGTAAATAGCATTGATTTGCCATCTGGTGAAAAGCTTGGTGCACCATTTAAGCCTTTAAAACTCGTAAGTACTTCACGTGTTCCAGTAGAGAGATCTTGTAAATAAATGGCTGGACGTTTAGTTTCAAAAGAAACATAAGCAATTTTTTTAGCGTCAGGAGTCCATGCCGGAGACAAAATCGGGTCACGTGAAGAGAGAACAGTTTTCGGTTGTTCACCATCTGTATCGGCGATTTGTAAGGTATAACGTTCAGCAGGAGTGGCAGGATTACGTAATACATAAGCGATACGGCCACTAAAATCGCCTGGAATTCCGGTTAAGGCCTGATAAATAGCGTCACTTACCATATGTCCTGCTTGACGTATGCGTGAAGCAGGAACATTTAACAACTCATTCAGAAGATATTGCTGTTTTTGTACATCATAAAGTTGGTAATGGACTTCAAACCCGTCAGCTGTTTGCTTAATTTGTCCAGTAACAACATAAGGAATACCCGCAGCTTGCCAATCAGATGCTTGAATCTGGTTAATAGCGGCATTCGCAGGTAAATTTTTTGATGAACTTGTGAAACGTCCTGAGCGGTTCAAGTCAGTTTCAACAATAGGATAAAGTCCATTGTCGTTATTAAAAGGCACAATAGCGATTTTAGGCGCCTGATCAGGTGCTTTTGCAATCTCTAAATGTAATTGAGCAAAGGCAGCTGTTGGTGCAAGAGGACTTAATGCTGTAAGTAGCGTTAAGGCTAGAAGGTGTTTGCGGCTCGTTTTCATAGGTTTAAAGTCATTGAAGGTATTTTTTGTGACTGGTGATTTTGTAGCATAGTTACATGCTTCAAACTATTTAAAGCATGTAACTCTTACAAAATTATTGTGCTCTGAAAGTAGAGGTAACGCTTCGCGCTTCTCGTCTTGCATCAGGATCCGATGGCATTGGGTAGGGAGCAGATGCCTGAATTGCAGCTTTGATACTTGCATCCAATGCATCATCTCCACTTGACCGTGTAATAACAATCGAGCTAACACTACCTGAGTCAGACAGGGTAAATCTAACGCTAACAGTTTTACCACTGCTTCCTGTAGGAACATCCCAAGCACGACGAATTTTCTGCTCAAAATCACGTTTAGCCGAAGATGCAATTTTTTTAGCTTCACCTTTTTTCTGGGCAGCTTCTTCTTGAGCTTTTTTAGCAGATGCAGCTTTTTCTTCGGCCTCAATTTCGGCTTTACGTCTAGCATCTTCTGCTGCTTTTTGTTGTTTGGCTTTTGCATCAGCCTCAGCTTTACGTTTAGCGTCTTCTGCTGCTTTTTGCTGTTTAGCTTTCGCATCGGCCTCAGCTTTGCGTTTAGCATCTTCAGCCGCTTTTTGCTGTTTAGCTTTCGCATCGGCCTCAGCTTTGCGCTTAGCATCTTCAGCTGCTTTTTGCTGCTTGGCTTTTGCATCAGCCTCAGCTTTACGTTTAGCATCTTCAGCTGCTTTTTGCTGTTTAGCTTTCGCATCGGCCTCGGCTTTACGTTTCGCGTTATCAGCTGCTTGTTGCTTAGCCTTAGCATCTGATTCAGCTTTACGTTTGGCGTCTTCTGCTGCTTTTTGCTGTTTGGCTTTCGCATCTGCTTCGGCTTTTCGTTTAGCTTCTTGTTGTGCTTGAAGTTTAGCGTTTTCAGCCTTTTGAGCTTCACGTTTTAGTCTTGCTTCAGTCTCCGCTTTACGTTTAGCTTCCTCAGTTGCTTTTTGTCTAGCTTTCGCATCGGCCTCAGCTCTCGCTTTAGCCTCCGCTTGACGCTTAGCTTCAGCCTGTTGCTTTTGTGCTTCCTCTAAACGTTGTTGCTCTGCAGCTTGCTTTGCTTTAGCAGCTTCTTCAGCTTTACGCTTTTCCTCAGCTAATTTTGCTTGTTGTGCCTGCTCAGCTTTTTGCTTTTGAGCAGCAAGTTGTTGTGCTGTTGGAGGAGGAGGGGCAGCTGGAAGATTTTGAGGAAGAGTTTCATCCACAATCGGGCTTAGAGCTTCTTCAGCCTGATTTTCTGCTACGGTTGGTTGCTCAACTTCTTTTGCCAAAGGTGGTGGTAAATCTTCTGGTTTAACTAAAACAGTGGTCAGCTTTTTTGGTTGTTCAGGTGGTTTACTCAAGCCTAAAAAAAGCAAGCCAACAATGGCAATTGCATGAACTCCAAGGGTGAAGCTCAATGCTATTGCATTTTGTTTAAAAGGAGGCTTTTGATTTTTATTCATAGCTTATTTTAAAGGCTCTGTCAGAAGGCCAACTTGAGTTAAACCTGCTTCTTGTAAACTTGCCATCAATGATACGACTTCTCCATAAGGGCGAGTCTTATCACCATTCACTAAAACTGTAAGTTGTTTGTTTTCCTGCTCAGCTTGTTTTTGTGCTTCACTTAAAACAGACTCAAGTTTTTCAAGAGAAAGTGGCTCATTATCTTTGTAATCTTCATATTGAAGATAAATATTGCCATCTTTACCAATCGTGACCATGGCTGGCATATCTTTTGATTCAATTGGATGATTATTTGCCTGAGGTAAATCGACTTTAATACCACTGGTAATCATGGGAGCAGTCACCATGAAAATCACTAAAAGTACCAGCATTACATCGATATAAGGCACGACGTTCATGTCACTTTTTAATGGTTTTTTTATGCGCTCAAAGCGCCCTGAACGTTGAATGGCCATTATGCATCTTCCTGTGACGAACCCACAGATTGACGTTGCAATAAAGCAATCATCTCTTCGGCAAATAATGCACGATCAGAGTAGACACTTTCGCTTTTAGCTGTAAAGTGGTTAAAAGCCAATACCGCAGGAATTGCAGCAAATAGACCAATTGCAGTTGCAATAAGGGCCTCGGCAATACCTGGCGCAACTGTCGCTAACGTCACTTGGTCAACAGCAGCCAAACCAATAAAAGCATTCATGATTCCCCAAACAGTACCGAATAAACCGATATATGGGGCAACCGAACCGATACTTGCTAAAGTACCTAAACCATATTCCAGACTACCCTGATCACGACTTAAACCTACACGTAAAATACGTTCTGTTCCTTCGATCATTTGTGAGGTAGGAGCTTGGCGTTTTTTGAGTTTAAAAAACTCACTCAATCCTTGATAAAAGATATCTTCAAGGCCTGAGCGTTTTGAATTGAGTTGTGCGTTGTTGTAAAGCGTATTGAGTTCAGCACCAGACCAGAACATTTTTTGGAAATGTTCATCATCTTGGCGTGCTTTTTTATAACTCATATGTAACTTGGCAATCAGGTACCAACTAAAAATTGATGCTAACAATAAAATCAGCATGACCAACTGGACGACTGGACTTGCTTGTAAAATAAGGTCAGAAATATGCAGGGTTGATTCAATGTTTGTTGCCATAGTTACATATGCCGGTTGTTTTTTTAGTCTTGTTCCAATTCTTTACGAATAAGATCACGTATTTCTTCCGGAAGACGACGTGGCATTAGATCTTTACTTAAACATGCCAACTCAACCTCACCAGAAGCAAGCAAGATTTCACCACGATAAATATTTTGTTGCAACACAAATGACGCAGCTTTACATGAAACTACACGTGCTGTAACAGTAATTAAGTCATCCATTAAAATAGGACGCATATATTTTACGTCAATTTTATATACTACAAAGTTGTAGTCTTTTTGATGCCAGTAATGGTCAACGCCAGCAGCGCGGAGCCATTCTGTACGGGTACGTTCCATATAGCGAATGTGGTTGGCATGGTAAACAATACCACCTGCGTCCGTATCTTCAATATAAACACGAATGTTGAATTCAAAATGATTCGCCATGAGAGTATTCCGTTTTAGTTCACTATAGAGCTTTATATTTAAAATATGACTGTTGAATAAAATATCAGTTCTATCCAAAGCCATACATCTGCTTTTAAATACGGGGCAGTTTAGCAGATTGCATACTAAGTCCTATGGCACAACCTTTCAATCGCGACTGCTGTCTTTCTTCTTTAAAACGGAACACTCTATGGTGAGCATATTGTTAAGTTAAGACTGTTTCCATGCAGCCTGAACTTGTTTAGCGATATTCGGATAGTCTAAAACGAATCTTATATGTAGCTCGGTTCCTGTCTTTAAGGCCTTATCATCTACTATAAAAGAAGGGTTATGATTCGGTGCAGCTTGACTTAAGTCCTGATTTTCAGGTGTTGCTCCTAAGAAAACGAAGAAAGAGGGCATTAATTTCCCATAATAGGCAAAATCTTCACTTGCACTTGCATTATGGTCCAAAACATGAAGATTCGAATCTCCAACAGTTTTGGCTAATGTTGGCTGGATAAGTTGAGTAAGAGCTTTATTATTCATGGTTACTGGAGCATAAGGCGCAATTTCAACTTTTGCTGTTACCTCATTAGCTTGAGCGTTATGTTCCACCAGAGTTGGTAAGCTCTTTAGGATATTTTCTCGGATCTGTTCGTTATTGGATCGAATAGTACCGATCATATTGACCTGTTCAGGAATCACATTTCCAGCTGTACCGCCTTGAATATTGCCAATACTAATAACGCCCATACCTTGGGTTAGGTCGGTTCTTCGGCTAATAAGACTTTGTAAATTATTAATCATTTGAGCTGATGCATAAATTGGATCTCTGCCTAACCAAGGAGTTGAGCCATGAACCTGTTTGCCGTTAACTTGAATCCGTAAGTGATCGGCACTGTTTAAAATAGCACCATCTTTATAATATAGATGTCCGCTTTTCATGCCGGACATGACATGCATGCCAAAAATAGCTTCTGGTTTGTAGGCTTTAAATGCACCATCCGCAATCATTTTTCTTGAGCCGATTTGATCACCATGCGTGAAGTTATCGATATCTGCTCCACCTTCTTCAGCTGGCTGAAATACAAAAACTACAGTGCCTGATATTTTATCTTTATTGGCCGCCAATATCTTTGCTGCACCTAATAACATTGCAGTGTGCGCATCGTGTCCACAAGCATGCATCACATAAGTTTCTTTACCTTGATAAATTGCCTTTTGTTTACTAGCAAATGGCACACCACTTTTTTCTTCCATAGGTAGCGCATCCATATCTGCTCTAAGCGCAATAATAGGGCCGGGGTTATTCCCTTTTAAAATGCCGATTACCCCTGTTTTTGCATAACCTGTTTTGACTTGAATGCCATAAGACTTTAATTCTTTTTGAACCAATGCAGATGTTTTAAATTCCATATTGCCTAGTTCAGGGTACTCATGAATGTGCTGTCTTAATTGAATGACCTGATTTTCATTTTGTTGTGTAGCATCTTTTACCCAATCCGCTAGGCTCAATTGACTTATTAGGGCAAGTGGAAAAATTAAAGCGGCTTTTTTGTACATATCCTTATCCTAAAAATATTATTGTTCAGAAGATTTAATATCTAGATTTCTTATAATTCAGTTTTTAAAAATATTAAAAAATCAATAAGGTATAAAGAAAGACTTAAAAGGTATAGAGTGGCTAATTTGTTGATAAGACAATTTTTATTTGAGTTAAAAAGAATAGTTAAATAAAAAAAGGAAGAGAAAATTCTCTTCCTTTGATTAGTTTTTAGGCTCAGGTGGCGTCATGCCAAACTGCAAATAAGATTGGTTGGTTGCAATGCGACCTCGTGCAGTACGCATAACATAACCTTGCTGAATTAAATAAGGTTCAATAACATCTTCAAGTGTTCCGCTATCTTCAGCCATAGCAGCTGCAAGGGCTTCAACACCAGCAGGTCCACCATCAAAACGTTCTAACAACATACTTAAATAACGTCGGTCTAAGGTATCTAAACCAGCTTTATCGACATTAAGCATATCAAGCGCACGTTGTGCCATTTCATGGTTAACTTCGCCTGTACCTTTTACTTGTGCATAGTCACGTACACGGCGTAATAAACGATTGGCAATACGCGGTGTTCCGCGTGAACGGCGTGCAACTTCTTCTGCACCCTCAACTGTAATGGGTACATCCATGAGGTTTGCAGATCGTGACACGATGTGAGTTAAGTCTTCTACAGAATAGAATTCAAGACGTTGCACAATACCGAAACGGTCACGTAGAGGCGAGGTGAGTAAGCCGGCACGTGTGGTCGCAGCAACGAGCGTAAAAGGTGGTAAATCGAGTTTAATTGAACGAGCAGCAGGACCTTCACCAATCATGATATCAAGTTGGTAATCTTCCATTGCCGGATAAAGAATTTCTTCAATCACTGGTGAAAGACGGTGAATTTCATCAATAAATAAAACATCGCCTTCTTCAAGGTTAGTCAGCATTGCAGCCAAATCACCCGCACGCTCTAAAACAGGCCCTGAAGTGGATTTGAGATTGCCACCCATTTCACGCGCAATAATATTGGCAAGCGTGGTTTTTCCTAAGCCCGGTGGACCGAAAATCAGTGTGTGATCGAGTGCTTCACCACGACCACGAGCCGCACCGATGAAAATTTCCATTTGCTCGCGTACGACTGGTTGCCCGATATAATCGGCAAGTGAAGTCGGTCGAATAGCCCGATCAAAATGATCTTCAGGTTTTTCTGTTCCACTGATTAGACGGTCTTGCATAGGTGTGTTTACTTCATCATTGATTTAAGTGCAGCACGAATAATATCGGCTGATTCAGTGTAATCGGCTTTAACCGCCGCAACAGCTTTTTGTGCCTCAAGAGGTTTATAACCTAGTGACTGTAAGGCTGCTTCTGCTTCTGCAACAGGTGAGTTCGAAACAAATTGAATCTGAGGCAGGGCGGCAGCGCTAGAAGTTCCTTGTGCCAAAGTTTTAAAACGGTCACGAAGTTCAATCATTAAACGTTCAGCTGTTTTTTTGCCTACACCCGGAACTTTAACCAAAGTATTCACATCGTCATGTTCAATTGTGTGTACCAGCAATTCAACACTTAACGTAGAAAGAATACCTAGTGCCATTTTCGGGCCAACACCATTTACTTTTAGTAAGGTGCGGAAAATAGTTTTCTCTTGAGCATCACTAAAACCATAAAGCTGCTGAGCATCTTCACGGACGACCAAATGCGTCCATAGCGTAACTTTCTGGCCTTTTTGTAATTGGCAAAATGTTGAAAGCGGTGTATCAATTTCATAGCCCACACCATTTACATTCAGTAAGACAGTTGGGGCTTCTAGGGCAAACACTTCGCCAATTAAACATCCGATCATAGCGTAATTTCACTTATTCATAACTGTAAATCTGGTCGTTTTAAATGTATTAAAACGACACTAGCTGTATTTCTTTCTATATTAAGGCAGCTTAAAACAAGCCGATTTTATTACCTTGTAGCTCTTGAGCCAAGCTATAAGCCTGATGATCTGAAAACTTACTGATAATATCGAGTACCTGCATGATATTGCTGTAGTGGTTATTACTAAAGCGAGCACCGTACAAGTTAAGAATAGACATCAAGCGCTGTTCTTTAAAGCTTAAAGATTTATGCGGCATCGTTAAGGGAACAAATGCATCAAGAATAGTTTGCAAACTTTGGTGAGCAATAATTTCTAAACCAGACTTTTGTGGGTGTTCGAAGATTTTTTCACGTGCCAGATTTTTGGCTGTTTCAATACCTGCCGCAATATCAGGCGAACAGTACTGTAAAAGACTACCTTTGAGCTGACCAGTAATAATTTCATAATGATGTTTGGCAAAAGCTGTAGTGACTTCATCAACCAGACGCTTCATAACACGACCACGCAATGCCGAAATTTTTTGTTGCCATGTACTGCTTGGAAGTGATAGCTCTTCAGGTTGACCATAATCTGCAATCAAGTTGAGAAAAATCGGTTCAACCTCTTGGTAATTCAGCATATTTAGAATAATGCCATCTTCTAAATCGATGAGAGCATAGCAAATATCATCGGCAGCTTCTAACAAATAGGTAAGTGGATGACGGCAGTAGTGATATTCACCTAATTGAATAAGTCCGAGCTGCTCAGCAATTTGTTTTAAAATTTCTTTTTCAGATTGATAACAACCAAATTTCGCTCGTTGGTGTGATGGACGATCACCTTGAGACGCGATTGTTTTTGAAAGCCAAGGATATTTTAAATAAGCGCCTAAGGTTGCGTAAGTTAAACGCATGCCTCCATCATCTGGATGATAGTCAATACGGGTTAATAGGCGTAATCCTTGGGCGTTGCCTTCAAACTGACGGACATCGGCTTCTTCTTCGGGAGTTAATTTTTTTAAAAAATCATTATGTGAGGCATCGTCAAACCATTCACGAATTGCATATTCACCTGCATGCCCGAAGGGTGGGTTGCCAATATCATGAGCAAGGCAGGCCGCTTGAATAATTGCGCCGACATCGGCGGGAGAAATCCAGACAGGCAATTCATCTTTAATTTTTTCGGCTGCCAGCATGCCCATGGAACGGCCAATACAGGAAACTTCAAGCGAGTGAGTTAAACGGGTATGAATGCCATCATGCTGTGCTAAAGGATGAACTTGAGTCTTGCGGTTTAACTGACGAAAACTTTGTGAAAATATAATGCGGTCATAATCTTTATGAAATGGGCTTCGAGCCAGCTCTGTACTGCTTTTTTTACTACCTAAACGAACTGCAGATAGCAGTTCTAACCAACGCATTTGTTCCATTTATCATTATTCAAAACTATAAAGCCTGATCATGCCAAAAAAATGCTAAAAGCACTAGCTTGGTGCGACATAGTTTGTCTTAGTTCAGGTTTTATTATGTTATTGAATAAACATGAAACAATTTATTTTGAGCGAGAATGATTAAAAAAATGATTTTGAACAAAAAACACATCACTTCTTGCAGAATTAGGTTACAGAATACTGATTCTACATCTAGCTGATTTTAGCAAGACACAGTAGAATATGCGCTCTCTCTAAAGTCACATTGCGGTAAGGTTCACAAGACCTGCCCGTGGAGCCAAAATCAACATGTTTATCGTGGCCGGTGCAGCAGCACATTCTTCTTTTAAGAAAGCTCAACTATTAACACGTTTATCGTCAATTAGTTCTGTTCAATCTTTTGACAGCCAATGGGTCTATTTGTTTGATCAAGCGCTCAACGAGCAGCAACATCAATCTGCTTTGCAATTATTAAATGACGGTGAGTCTTTTGAACTTCGTCAACCTGCAAGTGATGAGATTCAGATTTTAGTAACACCACGTGTGGGTACGATTTCACCTTGGTCATCTAAAGCGACTGACATTTTCAAAAACTGTAATACTCCAGTTCACCGTTTAGAACGTGGTCTTTTATTTACCTTAAAAGGTGTTTCTGAAATTTCTAATGAAGTAAAACAAGTACTTCATGACCGTATGACTGAAACTGTTTTTGCACAAATTGAAGATGCAAAAGCACTGTTTTCAGAAACAGCACCAAAACCTTTAAATTCAATTGATATTTTAGGTCAAGGTAAAGAAGCATTAGTAAAAGCCAACAACGAATTTGGTTTTGCGTTATCTGAACAAGAAATTGATTATTTAACTGAAGCATTTACTCGACTTGGTCGTAACCCAAATGACATCGAGTTGATGATGTTTGCACAAGCAAACTCTGAACACTGTCGTCATAAAATCTTCGGTTCTGAATGGACAATTGATGGTGAAAAACAACCATTATCATTGTTCCAAATGATTAAAAACACTTATAAAGAATCTCCAACTGACGTGTTATCAGCATATAAAGATAACGCATCTGTAATTGTTGGTTATGACACGATGCGTTTTTATCCGAAAGCAGATGAAAACGGTCATTTTGTTTACAAATATAAGAGCCAAGCTGCTCACATTTTAATGAAGGTTGAAACTCACAACCATCCAACAGCAATTTCTCCATTTGCTGGTGCAGCAACAGGTTCAGGCGGTGAAATCCGTGATGAAGGTGCAACTGGTCGTGGTGGTAAACCGAAAGCAGGTTTAACAGGCTTTACAGTTTCTAACTTAAATATTCCTGGTTTTGAACAACCTTGGGAAGAAAACTACGGTAAACCTTCACGTATGGCATCGCCATTACAAATTATGATTGAAGGTCCATTAGGTGGCGCGGCATTTAACAATGAATTCGGCCGTCCTGCATTAAATGGCTATTTCCGTACTTTCGAACAAAACGTAAATGGTGAAGTGAAGGGCTTCCATAAGCCAATCATGATCGCGGGTGGTTACGGTAACATTCGTCCTGACCATGTAGAAAAAGATGCGATTCAACCGGGTGACTTGCTCATTGTATTGGGTGGCCCTGCAATGTTAATCGGTCTTGGTGGTGGTGCTGCTTCTTCTGTAGACAGCGGCACAATGGGTGAAAGCCTTGATTTCGCATCTGTACAACGTGAAAACCCAGAAATGGAACGCCGTTGTCAGGAAGTGATTGATACTTGCTGGCGTTTAGAAGACTTCAACCCAATCGTGTCTATTCATGACGTAGGAGCTGGTGGTTTATCAAATGCAATGCCTGAGCTTGTAAACGATCATGAGTTAGGTGCAGTTCTTAACCTTCGTAAGATTCCTTCATTAGAGCCGGGCATGAGCCCAATGGAAATCTGGTCAAATGAAGCACAAGAGCGTTATGTTCTTGCAATTCGTCCAGAGTCTTTAGAACAGTTCGAATCAATCTGTGCTCGTGAACGTTGTCCATTTGCCGTGTTAGGTGAAGCAACTGAAGCTCGTCACTTAACTGTTGAAGATCCATTGTTCCAAAACAACGCAGTTGATATCCCAATGCAAGTGATGCTTGGTGGTACACCGCGTATGCAACGTTCTTATGAAACAATTGAACGTAAAGGCAACGAATTTGACGCTTCAAAAGTTGATTTGAAAGATGCGATTTTCCGTGTATTGAAAAATCCTACAGTTGCGTCTAAATCATTCTTGATCACCATTGGTGACCGTTCAATTACAGGTATGGTTGCACGTGACCAAATGGTTGGTCGTTGGCAGATTCCTGTTGCAGATGCAGCAGTAACGACTACCAGCTTACAAGGCTTCACTGGTGAAGCAATGGCAATGGGTGAACGTCCACCAGTTGCATTGTTAAATCCAGCAGCGTCTGCTCGCTTGGCAGTTGCTGAAGCAATTACCAATATTGCATGTGCAAACATTGAACAAATTAGCGATATCAAACTTTCTGCAAACTGGATGGCTGCTGCTGGTCAAAAAGGTGAAGACCAAGCATTGTTTGAAGGTGTGAAAGCGATTGGTATGGAAATGTGTCCTGCTTTAGGAATTGCGATTCCTGTAGGTAAAGACTCACTTTCAATGCGTACGACTTGGAATGATAACGGTGAGGATAAAGCTGTAACATCTCCAATGACTGGTGTAATTACTGCATTTGCTCCAGTAGCTGATGTTCGTAAGACTTTAACACCTGAACTTAAGAATTTAGAAGACTCAGTACTTGTCCGTATTGATTTATCTAAAGGACAATTCCGTTTAGGTGGTTCGATTCTTGCGCAAGTATATAAAGCAATTGGTTCAGTCACTCCAGATGTTGATAGTTTTGATGACTTCAAAGCGTTCTTTGCTTTAATTCAAGACTGGAATAACCGTGGCTTGATTCAGGCTTACCATGACATTGGGGATGGTGGTTTACTCGCAACTGTAGCTGAAATGATGTTCGCTTCGCGTTTAGGTGTAGCATTAGAAGATCAGACTACTGCTGGTTTATTTGCAGAAGAAATTGGTGCAGTAGTTCAAATCAAAGCAGCTGATTGGGAAGCTTTACAAGCAGAAGTAGCTGCTTCTAGCTTAAAAGATGCAATTGCTGTAGTTGGTCGCGTAAATAATACGGATCAATTATCTGTAAATGGCTTAACTTTAGAGCGTGCAGAGTTACAACAGGCTTGGTCTGAAGTATCTCATCAGATCCAACGTTTACGTGATAACGTTGAAACTGCTGACCAAGAATTTGCTTTAATTACTGATAAATCACATCAAGGTTTGATTGCTAAACCTACATTTGATTTAAATGAACCTATCGAAGCACCGTTTATTAATAGCCGTCGTCCGAATATGGCAATCTTGCGTGAGCAGGGTGTAAATGGTCATATTGAAATGGCAGCAGCTTTCGATAAAGTTGGCTTTAACACAATTGACGTACACATGAGCGATTTACTTGCTGGTCGTGTGAGCTTAAGTGATTTCGAAGGTTTAGTGACTTGTGGCGGTTTCTCTTACGGTGACGTAATGGGTGCAGGCGGTGGCTGGGCAAAATCAGTTCTGTTCAATGCGAAGTTACGTGATCAGTTTGAACAATTCTTCCATCGTGAAGGTACGTTTAGCTTAGGTATCTGTAATGGTTGCCAAATGTTGTCACAATTAGCACCGCTTATTCCGGGTGCTGAACACTGGCCACGTTTCCACCGCAATATGTCAGAAGTTTTTGAGGCACGT
Organism: Acinetobacter sp. FDAARGOS_559; assembly: GCF_003940475.1. Lineage (NCBI taxonomy): Bacteria > Pseudomonadati > Pseudomonadota > Gammaproteobacteria > Moraxellales > Moraxellaceae > Acinetobacter > Acinetobacter sp. FDAARGOS_559. The sequence goes on along the minus strand of NZ_RKJG01000005.1, from coordinate 1,332,328 downwards.
AGCGTAAACGTTCGTGTTGAAAAATCAGTTTCTGTATTACTTGATGGTATGGAAGGTTCGATTTTACCGATTGCAGTAGCACATGGTGAAGGCCGTGCGGTTGCTAGCGAAGCTGATATTGCAAGCTTAAATGCAGCGAATCAAGTTGCATTGCGTTATGTTGACAGCCATGGTAACCCGACTCAACATTATCCATTGAACCCAAATGGTTCACCGGAAGCGATTACGGGCGTAACGTCTAAAGATGGTCGTGCAACGATTATGATGCCGCACCCTGAGCGTACTTTCCGTGCTATCCAGCATTCTTGGAAACCAGAAGAGTGGACTGAAGACGGTGCTTGGTTACGTATGTTCCGTAACGCACGTAAGTTTATTGGTTAATATAAAAATTGAAATAAGCCACCGTAAGGTGGCTTATTTGTATGTAGTACAATGTGAATAGAATAAATAGTAGAGAAGAAAAATGAAGTCAAAAATCCATTTCCGTGAGTTTGCACTGTTGATGGCATTACTCATGTCTATCGTGTCTTTTTCGATAGATGCAGTGTTGCCTGCTTTAGGTGAGGTTGGACGAGTTTTTGAATTAAAGAATAATAATCAGACCCAGTGGGTCATTATTGGTATTTTCTCCGGCATGACAATAGGGCAGTTGATTGCAGGTCCACTTTCCGATGCGATTGGACGAAAACGTATTTTATTTACCGGTATTATCATCTACTTTTTGGGAAGTTTATTGTGCTTTACCACACAAAGTTTTGAATGGTTTTTAGTAGGTCGCTTTATTCAAGGTATTGGGGTTTCAGGTCCTTATGTCGCCTCAATTTCCATTGTGCGAGATAAATACAGCGGCGCTCAGATGGCCCGTATTATGTCCTTAATCATGATGGTATTTATGGTCGCTCCCGCGATTGCACCAAGTCTGGGACAACTCATTATTCACTTCTTTGGTTGGCGTGATATTTTTGTCTTATACATGATCTATGCCACATTCATTGGAGCGTGGGTCGCTTTACGTTTAGAAGAGACGTTACTTCCTGAAAATCGTTTACCTATGCGTTTACAAGCATTTCAAGAGGGTTTCAAAGAAGTTGTAAGTAATAAAACCACCATGAGCTATTTGTTATGTGCAGGCTTTTGCTTTGGGGGATTTATTGGTTACTTAGGTACTTCTCAGCAAATTTTTATGCAGCAGTTTGGTAAAACAGGGCAAGAGTTTAGTGCTTATTTTGCTGTGCTTGCTGGTGTAATGGGCATTGCTTCATTTACCAATTCTAAAATTGTCATGAAGTTTGGTATGCGTCCAATCTGTATTTATGGCTTTCTCGGTCTGTGCTTAATTTCATTAATTTTCTTAGGGATTCAACTTATAGGTGTGACTGTAGCATTTTGGATGTTTATGCTTTATGCCTGTATTTTATTTTTATTATTTGGAACTTTATTTGGTAATTTAAACGCGATTGCAATGGAAACTATGGGACATGTAGCTGGTATGGCATCAGCTATTATTGGTGCAGCTTCGTCCGTATTGTCACTTATTCTTGCCTCTATTATTGGGCAATTATATAACGGCACACTAATTCCAATGACTTGCGGTTTTGTCATTTTATGTGGTTTAGCATTTATGATGACCGTATATGAGAACAGATATTTAAAGAAATCGAATGTTTAAAATGATCCAGAATAATGATAGCTCACTGAATTAGAAAAATTTTCTTTAAACTTAAAGTAAAGGTAAGAAAATACGTTTTTTTAAGTACTTTAAGAAAATCTATAAGAGTATAGACATAAGTATATTTAACCCCTTATGCTTGGATTGCTGTTGGTTCAATTTTTGCTTTCTCTGTAACAACGATAAAAATCGGAGATCAAAATGATGAAAAACAAAAATCACATAAGAACGATGTACACAAGAGATAAAGGTTGGCGCTTATTTGGCTTGGCGCTTGCCATACAAATACTTTTTATTGGAGCAAATTATTTAGCAATGATGAGCTGACTTTGATTCGGAGTCTTCTTAAAGGGTATGATTTAAAGCAAATTTACTAGTTTTGAGTCATTCTATTCATGTTAAAGCTGATTTATTACGTACCTGAGTCACATCTTGAGTCGACTAAACAGTCTATATTTGCGGCCGGAGCAGGTGGGATAGGGAACTATGAACAATGTGCTTGGCAAGTTAAAGGAATAGGGCAATTCAAGCCAGTTAAAGGAGCTGACCCTTATATAGGAGAGCTAGGTGAACTTGAGCAAGTTGACGAATGGCGTGTTGAAACGATTGTGCTTGAAGAAAAGGCAAGTGCAGTGGCAAAAGCATTAAAGGCAAGCCATCCTTACGAAGAGCCTGCCTTTGAGTTTATTCAAATCATAGAAGTTGATTTTTAATTAAACTGTGAAAAGTCCGGTTTACGTTTTTGCATAAATGCCTGCACAGCTTCTAGCATTTCTGGTGATTGAACGCGTTGCATAAAGATTTCTGCTTCATGGTCAATACATTCAATAATCTGATCTAAATCATGTTTCATTAATGCTTTGGTTTGTTTTAATGAAGCAAGCGGTAAAGCTGTTAAGTGTTGGGCAGTTGCCTGAGCAGTGGCATAAGCATCTTCAACGATTTCATTAACTAAACCAGCTTGTACAGCAGTTTCTGCATTGAACTTTTTGGCAGTAAGCAGTAGTTCAGCTGCTTTGTGATAACCAGCTTGTTTAACCAATAATTGACTTGCACCACCTTCAGGAGAAAGCCCAAGGCTAACAAAAGGAATTTGAAAGAGGGCCGTATTGTCGGCAAAAACGAGGTCTGCCTGTAATAAAATCGTAACACCAATACCAATTGCCACGCCTTTTACTGCAATAATAAGCGGCTTCGATAATCTGGCAGCAGATTTAAGGAGTACAAATGGAGGAACTTGACCTGCTGGACCAGCATTCGGATTTTGTACAAAACCCATAAAATCTTTCATGTCATTACCAGCGGTAAAGTCATGTTCGGCACCACGTAGAACGATTACTCGTACATCTTTATTTTGGTCGGCTTCATCAAGTGCTTTGGCAATCCATAAGTAAAGTTCGCCATATAATGCATTTTTTGCTTCTGGGCGATTTATGGCTAAGGTGAGTACGCCACCTTCTAAATTTGCTTGTAAATGTTGATGAGGTTGTTGAATACAGCTAAGTGTCATCGTACTATCCTTGCTTTAAACCACGTTGTTGATTTTTAGGTTCTCATTATGGCGCATATTTTTTGTAATGAGCGTAACTGGTGAGTTCATAAAAAGTGAAAAACTAATTATGTATACATTTGACTATCTCGTTTTTATAGGTCGTTTTCAGCCATTTCATTTGGCACATATGCAAACGATTGAAATTGCACTGCAACAAAGTCGCTATGTGATTTTGGCTTTAGGTTCTGCCCAAATAGAACGTAATATAAAAAATCCGTTTCTTGCAATTGAACGAGAACAAATGATTTTATCTAATTTTTCATTAGATGAGCAAAAGCGCATTCGTTTTGTACATGTGGTTGATGTTTATAATGATGAGAAGTGGGTAAAACAGGTTAAATCATTAGTAAATGGTGTAATAGAACCGAACTCAAAAGTTGGTTTGATTGGCCACTTCAAAGATGAGTCATCTTATTATTTACGACTATTTCCAGAATGGGTGATGGTCGAACTTGATAGCTTGAAAGATTCGATTTCTGCCACTCCAATGCGTGAAGCCTACTATCAGGGCAAAATTAAAACGGATGCATTTCCCAAAGGCACCATTCAATTTTTGGAAGAATTCCAAAATACACCGTTATATTTACAGCTACAGCAAAAGTTTTTACAGGCAGACCATTCAAATATTGAGGAAACCGTGTCATCTCATAAAGAATGAGTCGATTTAACTAAAGAATCCCTGTTTTTTAAAGTAGATTGAATTGTTTGATGCCTTTTTAGTCTACTTTAAAAACCTGCAAATTGTTGTGTCCAGTAACTTCTTTGTTTAGCAGACTGGTCAGAAGCACATGCAATGGCATATTCGGTATATCTAGGGTTCATGATATTACTGCAATGCAGAGGACTGGCGATCCATTTAGCCATGACCTCATTTAAAGTTTTTTGTCCACTCGCGACATTCTCACCATTGGCTTTACTCAGCATATGATATTTTTTTAATCTCGCTCTTAAATCTAAACCTGTTGAGCCAACATGTCCAAGAAAGTTGTTATTTGCCATATCTTTAGAGTGAGCACTTGCACCTTGATATAAATTATTATTCCAGCTTAAAGGTTTAGCTGCAGAAAAATACTGCTGACCACATTGACGAGGATGTTGTCGAATTTCATTAATTGCATTAAGCATAGCTTGTCGGTAAGCAGGATTTTGTAAGTCTTGGCAGCTTATTTCTATCGATGATTTTTGAACTTGTGGTGTAGAAGAGCTCAGTGTAGGAGGAGTGCTTGATGAATTAACGGAGCAGGCAGCAATAACAAGGCTACAAGGCAATAAAGTACAAACTTTTAGTAGATTCATAGCAATGCCTGAGTTCGAGTTATTTTAATATTTTTATCATACGCCAAATTAAAATAGCTGAGCAATTTATGTGCGTGTAAAAAAGCGAGTATTCAACTCGCTTTTTTGTTACCCAAGCTTATTAATTAAGCTGTTTGTAATGCTTTTAAATCTTCTAAAACCTGTTCAGCATGGCCGGCCGCTTTCACCTTACGGTAACTTTTAACTAAGGTTTTATTATGGAAAATAAAAGTAGAGCGTTCGATCCCCATTACTTTTTTCCCATACATATTCTTTTCTTTAATCACATCAAAGTGTTTGCAAAGTACTTCTTCTTTGTCACTAATTAAATCGATTGTTAGTGCCTGCTTTTCTGTAAAGTTTTGGTGGGCTTTTACCGAGTCGCGTGATACTCCAAAAATACGAGCACCTAAAGCATCAAATTTATCTTTTAAACAAGAAAAGCCGACAGCTTGTGTTGTACAGCCTGGCGTTGAGTCTTTAGGGTAGAAGTAAATAATCAGCCATTCATTATCGACTTCAGCCAAATTAACTTCGCCGTGTGTGGTTGGGAAAACCTGATTTGGCAGTTGAATATTCTCAGACATTTCTTATCCTTTAAAAGTTAAATTTGATCTAATTCAAGTGGTAAAAAAGCATATTCTTCATGATAAACAATATCGAGCTTTCTTACAGGAATAGCTTTGTTAAAAATTGGACCATCAATCACAGTGGTATGAAATTCACCACCTTCTCCACATGGATCAATTCCACGGTTTTCAAGTTCCTGTATATATTCTAACGATAACACTTGACCTAAATCTTCCACCTTCATCCCGAGTTTAAGGTTTACAGTCACAACTACACTCTGAAATCCAAGTTGAATAAATTCTTCAACAACTTCACGATGGGGCCGTAGCCAGAGCGGCATTCCTAATTTAAGGCCCACTGTTTGAGTAACACGATCATGCCAACAACCATGTTCCGGCATATCTAAATCACCTGTAACCAGTACCTCAGCACCTTTTTGTTTGGCTTCATTTAGTAAGTTGATGAATTTATTTTCATAGTCATTCCAGCTAGATGATGCCATAAATACAGGTAAGCCAATTGCTTGAGCTTGCGCCCGGATAATATCAAGTGGCATAGCATGTGAACGGGAGCGTTGTCCTTGCTCTTCCAGCATAACGATTAAACCAATTACGTTACCGGTTTGCATGGCATGATAAAGTGCAAGAGAGCTGTCTTTACCTCCACTAAAGGAGACAATTGACTGTCTGTTATGTGCGTTAGTTTTCCATTGGTCTTGCATGACTTATTTCGAATGAAGAGATCGGTGTCATTTTAACAGAGCTATAAAAAAGCCTGCATAAATGCAGGCTTAATTTGGAGCAACAAAAGCTTATTTTTTAGGAGCTTGTTGTTGAGCTGCTTTCATTGCTTCTTCAGTTAATTTCTCAAGCTTAGTTGTTAACTGAGGACCGAAACATGCTTTAAGGTCACGGTTTTGCTGTTGTACAAAAGCTAAAGAGCTTGGGCTTTTCTTCGCATTGATTGCGCTTTGAATTTCCCATTTTTGTGCTTCAGTCACTTTACCTTGCGCTTCAACTTGGCAGCTACAGAATTTGCTTACTTCTGCTGAACTTAATTTACCGCCTTTTGCAGTTTGGTCTTTACAAACGTTGATTAATGCACCTTTAACGTTAGTGCTTTTATATGCTGCTTGAACTGGGTTTTCAGCTGCTTGAGCTGAACCAGCCATAAGTGCAGCTGCTGAGAATAAAGATGAAAGAATAAGATTTGATTTTAACAACTTCATAAATTTTACCTACTTATTGCGGTATATAGCGTGTTGGATCGGTAACACCAGCATCGATAAAGCCTTCTTTACGCAAACGGCAACTGTCACATTTACCACACGCACGTCCTTGAGCATCTGCTTGGTAGCAAGATACCGTTTGACTATAGTCTACGCCATGTTCAATCCCTAAACGTATAATATTCGCTTTGGATAAATGTAACAGGGGTGTTTCAAATTTAAGAGGTTTTCCTTCTACGCCAGCTTTAGTTGCTAAACGAGCCATATTGGCAAAAGCATCAATAAATTCTGGGCGACAGTCAGGATATCCTGAATAATCAACAGCATTGATGCCGATAACAATCGCTTCAGCATTGAAAACTTCTGCTGCTGCTAAGGCATAAGAGAGGAAAATTGTGTTACGTGCTGGTACATAAGTTACAGGAATACCTTCTTGTAATTGTTCTGGTACAGCAATGTTATGATCTGTAAGTGCAGACCCGCCTAAATTGGCTAAATCGATATTAATTACACGGTGTTCAACACCTGCACGCTGAGCTAATGCTTTTGCGGCATCAAGTTCAGTGGTTGAGCGTTGACCATACATAAAACTAATAGCAATACATTCATAGCGCGCTTGTGCCCAAGCTAGGCAAGTGGTTGAGTCTAAGCCGCCTGAAAGTAAAACAATGGCACGAGGGCGCATATTTTTCTCCATATTCGGAATGATTTATTTTATTGAACGATTAGCGACCTGATTCATCGTTCCAGAGCAGTTTATGTAACTGTAGCTGGAAACGTACAGGTAGTTTGTCGTCCAGTATCCACTGTGCCAGATCACGTGCTAAACGTGGCAGGCCAACAGCACCTTTTTCAACCGCAAAAGCAGGGGAGAACCAAACAGTACTGACTTTGGTTTGCAGTTGATATTGTTCAACTTGTTGTTTTGACCATTCATAGTCTTCACGATTACAAATCACAAATTTGATTTGGTCACGCGGTGTTAAATGGTCAAGATTACTGATGAGATTACGGTGTTCTTCACCAGAAGTTGGAGTCTTTAAGTCGAGGACTTTTGAAACACGCGGATCCACTCTTGATACATCAAGAGCGCCACTGGTTTCTAGGGAAACGTCAAAACCAGCGTCACATAAACGTTGTAATAAAATTAAGCAATTGGGTTGTGCAAGTGGTTCACCGCCTGTTACACAAATATAAGGCGTTTGATATTTTTCAGCCGTTTCAATAATGTGCTCAAGTGATAAGCGTTCGCCACCTTCAAAAGAATAAGTGGTGTCGCAATAACTACAACGTAAAGGGCAACCTGTGAGACGAATAAATACAGTCGGTAGGCCAGAGGCATTTGCTTCACCCTGCAAGGAGTAAAAAATCTCGGTAATGCGTAGACCGGACGCAGGGTCAGAGACAGGAATTGCAGAGGAACGTAAGGAAGCCATTCTAGAAATACCACACTATATAAAAAATAAAATCTCTACGATCAGTGTTGATCGTAGAGATGTTTGATCAAACTGAAATTAGTCAGCGCGTAACAAATCGTTCAAACTTGTTTTTGCACGTGTTTGTGCATCAACTTTTTTCACGATAATTGCAGCGTATAAGCTGTATTTACCATCAGCTGACGGTAAGTTACCTGGTACAACAACTGAGCCAGCAGGAACACGGCCGTAATGGATTTCACCAGTCTCACGATCATAAATACGTGTAGATTGACCGATATAAACACCCATAGAAATAACAGAGCCTTCTTCGACAATAACACCTTCAACGATTTCAGAACGTGCGCCGATAAAGCAGTTGTCTTCAATAATGGTTGGGTTAGCTTGTAATGGTTCTAAAACACCACCGATACCAACACCACCTGATAAGTGAACGTTTTTACCGATTTGAGCACATGAACCTACAGTTGCCCATGTATCAACCATTGTGCCTTCATCTACGTAAGCACCAATGTTGACATAAGATGGCATTAACACCACATTTTTAGCTTGGAAACTACCACGACGAGCAACAGCAGGAGGAACAACACGAACACCCGCAGCTTTAAATTGCTCTTCAGTCCAACCAGAGAATTTAGTTTCAACTTTGTCGTAGAAACGAAGATCACATGACTCGATTGGTTTATTGTCATTAAGTTTAAATGATAATAAAACAGCTTTTTTTAACCATTGATGAACAACCCATTCACCATTGATTTTTTCTGCAACTCGAAGTGTACCGTTATCTAAACCAGCAATTGCTTCTTCAACAGCTTGGCGAATTTCGCTTGGGCAATCTGCTGCAGTAAAATTTGCGCGGTCTTCAAATGCTTGCTCAATGATCGTAGAAAGCTGAGACATGATCTTCCTTCCATAAAAAATTTTAAAGATTTTACACTAATTTGTGACAAGAATCTTTGAAAAAACGTGTTACGTTTAATTGAGGTATAAATGAGTTAAATCAAAATAAGCTTATTAGATAATCAAGTGTTTTTTACACAAAAATGATTTGAAAATAAAAATTTAACTCAATTTGTATCAAAAAATAACAGAAATCTAGCAGTTTTTGTATAAAAAAGAATCTATGCTCTTGAATATAATTTTTGTCACAAGCTGAATAAATTAAAAACAGAGCCTTTTCTTAAGGAGAAAACGATGAAAGTATTACGTGTTTTAGTGACAACTACAGCTTTACTTGCTGCTGGTGCTGCAATGGCGGATGAAGCTGTTGTTCATGACAGCTATGCATTCGATAAAAACCAATTAATTCCAGTAGGCGCTCGTGCTGAAGTAGGTACTACAGGTTACGGTGGTGCTTTGTTATGGCAAGCAAACCCATATGTAGGTTTAGCATTGGGTTATAACGGCGGTGACATTTCTTGGACAGATGATGTTTCAGTAAATGGCACTAAGTATGATTTAGACATGGATAATAACAATGTCTATCTAAATGCTGAAATTCGTCCTTGGGGTGCCAGCACAAATCCATGGGCTCAAGGCCTATATATAGCTGCAGGTGCGGCTTACTTAGATAATGATTATGACCTTGCTAAACGTATTGGTAATGGTGATACCTTATCAATTGATGGTAAAAACTATCAACAAGCAGTTCCTGGTCAAGAGGGCGGTGTAAGAGGTAAAATGTCTTACAAAAATGACATCGCTCCATATTTAGGTTTTGGTTTTGCTCCAAAGATTAGCAAAAACTGGGGTGTATTTGGTGAAGTAGGTGCTTACTATACTGGTAATCCAAAAGTTGAGTTAACTCAGTATAATCTTGCTCCTGCTGTAACTGGTAACCCAACATCTGCTCAGGATGCGGTTGATAAAGAAGCAAATGAAATTCGTAACGATAATAAATACGAATGGATGCCAGTTGGTAAAGTTGGTGTAAACTTCTACTGGTAATAAATAGTAAAAAAACGAGCTTCGGCTCGTTTTTTTATATCTAAAAATAAAAGAGCTACATAAGTAGCTCTTTTATTTTGTTCTTAAACTTTATTCATCTGGATAGGCAATTTTTTTCAATGCTTTAATGTCAGCATCAGGTGAGCATAAAGAAATAAACTCATAACCATAACCACGTAATAAATGGCCTTTGCGAACAGCAATCCATGTGGTGTTGACACCAAAGATATCAGTTTTAATTTGTTTTAAACGATAGTCACGCTCTGCATCGTAAGCGACATCATTGACAATTCCGACACCCATGCCGAGTTCAACGTAAGTTTTGATAACATCGGCATCAAGAGCAGACATTACAATATCGGCATCAATTTGTGCATCTTCAAATGCTTTATCGATCTTTGAACGACCTGTAAAACCGCCGTGATAAGTAATTAGTGGGTATTCAGATAAAGCATCAAGATCAATTTTATCGAGCTGTGTAAGTGGGTGATCTTGAGGAGTAATAATGCTGTGCTGCCATTGATAGTATGGAATGCTTGCTAAATTTTCTTCAGTTGTTAAAGACTCTGTCGCGATGCCAATATCAGCTTCACCTTGTAAAAGCATTTCTGCAATTTCGACAGGGCTTGCTTGTTGCAAAATCAAATGAACTTTTGGAAATAGTTTCTTAAATTGATTGACGATTGGTGGTAATACATAACGTGCTTGAGTATGTGTTGTTGCAATCGTTAAAGTACCTTCGTCCACTTTATTAAAGTCATCGGCAAGACGTTTAATATTTTCAGCATCTACAAGCATGCGTTCTACAATGCTAAGGAGTGATTGACCGGGTTCAGTTAAACCCAGCAGACGTTTACCTTTACGGACGAAAAGTTGTACGCCTAATTCATCTTCTAAATCTTTAATATGTTTACTTACACCTGATTGAGAGGTGTATAACGCGGCAGATGCTTCCGTTAAATTAAAGTTTTGGCGTACTGTTTCTCGGATAATTCTTAATTGTTGAAAGTTCATTTACACTTTTCCTCAAAAGAGGTGAGGAACGGCTTTAAATACCGCGAGATGGCTCCTCACCAAATAATTCCTTAAGCAACTTGATCTGCAAATAGGTGAAGTTGAGATGCACTTACCCAAACAGTTTGATTTGGTTTAAATGCATGTTGTTTTGCAGCTTCACTGCTCAGAGCAATCTCAATTAAACGTCCATTACGATCTTGTAATTCCGCCACTACTTTTCCAGCAATCCAGACTTCACGTACAAAAGTTGCTTCAATTGTATTTGCCTGTGGTTGCGCATGAATATGTAACTCATCCGGACGGGCAAAAGCAATTACTTTTCCTTGCGGTGCCTGAACTGTGGTCGGTAATTCGATACGATCATTGCCAATACGGATAATACCGCTTGCATGTTCACCTTCAAAACGATTTGCTTGACCCAAGAAATCAAATACAAATGGTGTTGCAGGTTTTTCGTAAACTTCACGCGGAGAACCAATTTGTTCGACGTTACCTTTATTCATCACAATAATTTGGTCTGCTACTTCAAGTGCCTCTTCCTGGTCATGGGTTACGAAAATTGAAGTGATATGCAGCTCATCATGCAAGTTACGTAACCAGCGGCGTAATTCTTTACGAACCTTAGCATCTAGTGCACCAAATGGTTCATCAAGCAATAACACACGAGGTTCTACGGCAAGTGCACGAGCTAAGGCAATACGTTGGCGTTGACCACCAGAAAGCTGGGCTGGGTAACGGTCTGCTAAAAAGCCCAATTGAACCAAATCAAGCAGACGAGTCACTCGTTTTTTAATTTCGGCTTCCGATGGGCGTGTGGCACGAGGACGGACACGTAAACCAAAGGCAATATTGTCAAATACGGTCATGTGACGGAATAAAGCATAGTGCTGAAAAACAAAACCGACCTGACGTTCACGGACATGTACATTGGTTGCATCTTCGCCTTCTAGTAAGACTTGACCACCATCTGCTGACTCTAAACCCGCAATAATACGAAGTAGCGTCGTTTTACCGCAGCCAGATGGTCCGAGTAAGGCAACCAGTTCACCTTCTGGGAAATCGAGTGAAATATTTTTAAGCGCATGGAATGCACCAAAGTGTTTTTCAATATTTTTAACTTGAATACTCATGATTTCATTCCTTACGAATCAGTTGAATGCGGTTCTGGTTTGTCTTGATGTAGTTCTAACCAGGTTTTTAAAATCAGTGTTAATAGTGCCAAGAAAGCAAGTAGTGAGGACACCGCAAAAGCTGCACTAAAGGTGTACTCGTTATATAAAATTTCGACATGTAGAGGCAGGGTATTGGTCTCACCACGGATGTGGCCAGAAACTACTGATACTGCCCCAAACTCACCCATTGCACGGGCATTACACAAAATCACGCCGTAAATCAGACCCCATTTAATGTTAGGGAGTGTGACTTTCCAAAAGGTTTGCCAACCTGATGCACCGAGTACAATCGCTGCTTCCTCTTCTTCAGTTCCTTGCGCTTCCATAAGTGGAATTAACTCACGCGCCACAAATGGAACTGTAATAAAGATGGTCGCTAAAACAATGGCAGGTACGGCATATAGAATCTTGATGTCATGTTCCATGAGCCAGCCGCCTAACCAGCCTTGAGCACCGAAAATCAGTACAATCATTAAACCTGCAATAACAGGTGAAACCGAAAAAGGCATATCAATAATGGTGGTTAAAATTGCTTTACCTTTAAACTGAAATTTGGAAACAGCCCATGCAGCGGCAACACCAAATATCACATTAATCGGAACGGCAATTGCTGCGGTCAATAGTGTTAATTTCACTGCTGATAACGTATCTGGATCAATTAAAGCTTGAACATAGACTTCAAGGCCTTGTTTAAATGCTTCAACAAAAACCAGAATAAGTGGCAACATGAGGCAGCTAAGGAAAAAAATCAGTGCAATTGTAATGAGCGTATAACGTACCCAAGTTGGTTCACGTGTCGCGTCACGAGATTGCAATTTCAAGGCAAGTGCATTGCTGTCGGTATGTAGGTTCATGTGACATTTCTCCCTGTACGACGGTTTGCCCATGCTTGAAGTAAGTTAATGACAAATAAAATAATGAAAGAGAGAACCAACATCACTGCTGCAATAGTCGTTGCACCTGCATAGTCATATTCTTCGAGGCGAGAAATGATCATAAGCGGAGCAATTTCAGTTTTAAAAGGCTGGTTACCTGCAATGAAAATTACAGAACCATATTCACCTACACCGCGAGCAAATGCTAAAGCAAAGCCTGTAAATAGGGCAGGGAGTAATATTGGTAAAATAATTTTGGTAATGGTCTGCCAACGATTTGCACCGAGTGCGGAAGCTGCCTCTTCAAGTTCAGTTTCAATATCGCTTAATACCGGTTGAACGGTTCGAACAATAAAAGGAATGCCGATAAACACTAAAGCTAGCGTAATCCCGATAGGGGTATATGCAACCTGAATACCAAGTGGTTCTAAATATTGACCAATCCAGCCTGTAGGCGCATAGAGTGAGGTCAACGCAATACCTGCAACTGCTGTTGGAAGTGCAAAAGGTAAGTCCACTAAGGCATCAACCAGACGCTTTCCGGGAAAGTTATAACGGACAAGGCACCAAGCTAAAAGTAGCCCGAAAACAACATTAATAAACGCCGCAATTAAGGCTGAACTAAAGCTGAGTTGAAGCGATTTTAAAATACGCTCAGAGGTTAAAATTTCCCATAGTCCGTCCCATCCGATTCCAAATGATTTGATAAAGACTGCGGCTAATGGAATAAGCACAATAAAAGAAACGTAAGCGAGGGTGAAGCCCAATGATAGACCAAACCCAGGCAGCACTCGGGATCGCTGCGACATGATATTTCCTCAAAGAGAAAAGCCTGCTGAAACCAGTAAGCGAATAAATAAAGATAAATGGCGCGGTATAAAGCTAGGTATTAAGCAAATTTCAAAGAGAAATGTGTCTTTACCGAATCAATAGATGAGTGGCTACACATCGAGTCTTCAGGAAGTAGATGATTCAGTAAGTCAGGAAACGGACCAAAGCCTGAAGCAACATTAATATGACCGACTTGTCCAAGGTTAATCGGGGTTAATTGCCAAGATTTCGCAAGCTGTAAAGCATCAAAAAAGTCTAACCATGGATCATTTTCACTAATGAGTAGCGTTGCAGGCACATTAATTTTTAGCTGATGAAAATAATCTTTGTAGTCAGTCAAACTATGACGGGCAAATCCCGCTTCACCAAAACGTGCCGGATTTGCAGGAGCAACCAAAATCAGTTTTTTAACTTGAAGTTGTAACTCTGGATGCTCTGCTAAGGCAGCAACACTAGTTAGGCAGCCGAAACTATGCGCAACAATTTGGACTGGTGTTTGTACTGCTTGAACTGTGTTAACGAATTGCTCAATCCATTCGCTTAATACGGGTCTATCCCAGTTTTTTTGCTCAACGCGAGAACTAGACACGAGTTGACGCTGCAACCAAGATTGCCAATGTTGATGTTCACTTCCACCTACACCCGGAACAATTACAGTGTGTGTCATGTCTGTTCTCCTTATCGTTAGAACAAAGAATTACTTCTCTGCACTATTGATTTTCACGATTTGATCGAAAACACCACCATTATCAAAGTGTTGCTTTTGTACTTTTGTCCAACCGCCAAACTCTTTATCAATGGTGACAAGTTTCAATGGCTTAAATACATTGCTGTATTTTTTGAGTACAGCTGCATTGCGAGGACGGTAGAAATTACGTGCTGCAATTTCTTGACCAGCAGGTGAGTACAAATAGTTGAGGTAACCTTTTGCAATAGTTAAGTTGCCTTTTTTCGCTGCATTTTTTTCAACAATTGCAACTGGCGGCTCAGCCAAAATAGATAAAGATGGCGTCACAATCTCAAACTTGCCAGGTTGTTCACGGATAGCTAAATGTGCTTCATTTTCCCAAGCCAGTAATACGTCACCAATTCCGCGTTCAGCAAATGTAGTGGTTGCACCACGGGCGCCTGAATCTAAAACTTTGGTGTGTTTATAAATTTGGCGAACAAATTCTTGTGCTTTTGCATCGTTACCACCTGCTTGATGTTTTGCCCAAGCCCAAGCTGCAAGATAGTTCCAACGTGCACCACCAGAAGTTTTCGGGTTTGGCGTAATAATTTCCACGCCTGGCTTGATTAAGTCACCCCAATCTTTAATTTGTTTAGGGTTACCCTTACGAACTAAAAACACGATAGTTGATGTGTACGGAGTAGAGTTTTGCGGTAACTTTTTCTGCCAGTCTGTTGGAAGCAATTTTGCTTTTTCAGCAATTTCATCAATATCAGCAGCAAGTGCTAATGTCACAACATCTGCATTTAAGCCGTCGATTACAGCGCGGGCCTGTTTACCAGAACCACCGTGTGACTGTTTAAACTCAATATCTTGACCGGTACGCTGTTTCCAGTAAGTACCGAACTGTTTGTTGAAATCTGTATATAACTCGCGAGTTGGATCGTAAGAAACGTTTAAGAATTCTTGAGCTGCAAACGATGAAACAGAAAGTAATGCAGCAATAACCCCGACTTTTAACTGAGAAAAACGCATGAGATAACCCCTCAAAAAATACGAAATGTTCAAAACATGAACGCAGAATAGCGCTAGTCTTTATTCTAAAAAAATAATAAAAAACGAATTTAATATGAAAAATATAGAAATAATAAAAATGGATAAGTTATTCTTAAATCTTGATATATAACAAGTTTCAAAAGTTTCTCTTAAATCGGTATAATTTTTTAAAATCAGTCATTTATTAATTAAATGAAAGGTGTTGTATTGTTGGGTGGTTTTAAATAAAGGACGGATTAAGCATGTGGTGTTTTAAAAATGGACAACCTGTAGAGACCATTCCTTTATTGGACCGGGCATTTCATTATGGGGATGGCTGCTTTACCACAATTCGTGTTTTTCAAAATAAGATTGAGCTTAAAGCACGGCACTGGGAACGTCTAAAACTTGCTTGCCAAAAATTATCTTTGGTTGCAGATTTTGAGTTAATCGAACAGAGTTTGCAGCATCTACAAAATCAGAATCTCGTGCTCAACGGGACTTTAAAAATTGTGATCAGCCGTGGTGAAGGCGATCGTGGCTATAGTTTGCCAAAGCATGCGGCAGATATTTATATCTGGTTTTATCCAAAAGCATTGGAGCAGTTCCAACCAGATTTTATTGAGTGTGGAGTTTTAAACCAGGCTTTAGGTTTAACCATGCCGAGTTTAGTTGGGCTTAAATCCTTAAACCGTCTTGAGCAGGTATTGCTAAAAAAAGAAGCAGATCAACAAGGCTGGGTTGAAGCTTTAGTAACTGATGTACAAGGTTATATTGTTGAAGGGGTAAGCAGTAATTGTTTTATTCGTTTAAATGATAGATGGATTACTCCGGAACTTCGCTATAATGGCGTCCACGGTGTGATGCGTGCAGAAATTTTGGCGCGTATGCAGCACTACGGAATTGCCTGTGAAGTCAGAATAATTGAGCTAGATGAAGTACCACAAATACAGAGTCTATTCTTTTGTAATGCTTTACATCCAATGCGAGTAGTTACTCAAATCAGTGAACAAATTCTAGAGTCACAGGCGTGCCTAAATTTATTTCATACTCTTAACTTGAATCAGATTCATTAATATGCCGAAGCCACCTGTGAATGCGAAAGCAAAAAATGCTAAAAAAAAGGGCAAGAAAACAGCATCTAATTTTCCAAAAAAGTTAGTGCTGATTGGCTGTTTTATCGTTTTAATTTCTATTTTTGCTATTTTATGGTCAAGTTTATTTAAAGCTTATCCTATTGAAGGGAAAAAGCAGATGCTATCGATCACATCAGGTGAGACCTATTCTGGTTTTATTGATCGCTTAGCCAAAGAAAATAAAATCCATTTCCCAATTGTACTTAAGCTTTATCAAAAGTTTATGATTCATGACAGTATGAAAGCTGGTGTATATGAGATAGAGCAGGGAATGAGCGTAAGACAAGTATTAGAGATGTTATCTGATGCTGATAATGCCCAGATGAATCGTGTTCTAGTGATTGAAGGAACAACTTTTAAGCAGCTGATTACAGCACTAAAAAACGATAAAAATGTAAAAAATACGATATTGGATTTACCAGATGACCAGATTATGAAGGCTTTAGGTATTCCTTATCATCATCCTGAAGGCCTGTTTGCACCTAATACTTATTTCTTTGCTAAAGGCGAGACCGATAAGAAAATCCTGACTGATTTATATCATCGTCAAATGAAAGCCTTAGATGCGGCTTGGGCAAAGCGGGCACCGAATTTACCTTATAAAGATAAGTATGAAGCTTTAATCATGGCTTCTATTGTTGAAAAAGAAACGAGCCTCGATAGCGAACTTACACAAGTTTCAGGGGTTTTCGTGCGCCGTTTAAAACTCGGTATGCGTTTACAGACTGATCCAACCGTAATTTATGGTATGGGTACAAACTATAAGGGTAACATTACTCGCGAAGACTTACGTACACCAACACCATATAATACCTATACAATTAATGGGTTACCGCCAACTCCAATTGCGCTGCCAAGCCAAAAAGCCATTGAGGCTGCGTTACATCCAGATGATTCAAATAACATCTATTTTGTAGCGACTGGTAATGGTGGACATAAATTTACGGCAGACTTGCAAGCACATAACCAAGCAGTGCAAGAGTATTTATCCGTGTTGAGATCGAAGAAATAAGGAAAAGAGATGTTTATTAGCTTTGAAGGCACGGAAGGGGTAGGAAAAACTACACTTATTCGAAAAATTCATCAGCATTTTGAAGAACAAGGTAAACAAGTTGTTTTAACTCGAGAGCCGGGTGGAACACCGCTCGCTGAGCAGATTCGTTCGATGCTTTTGGCAGTGAATCATGATGAAAATATGAGTCATGATACTGAGTTGCTCTTAATTTATGCGGCACGAGCTCAACACTTACAACAAGTTATTTTGCCAGCATTAGAGTCTAATAAAATTGTATTAAGTGATCGTTTTACCGATGCGAGTTTTGCTTATCAATGTTCCGGTCGTGGTTTAAGCCAAGACAAATTACAGCTTTTAAACCATAACTTCGTTTTACGCATGCCGGAGGTGACTTTCTGGTTAGATGCACCGATTGAACTTGGTATGAACCGTGCACGTGAACGTGGAGCTTTAGACCGTTTTGAACAAGAAAAGTTAAGCTTCTTTACTAAGGTTCGTGAAGGTTATGAAACCTTATGGAAGGTTGAGCCTGAGCGTATTAAACGTTTAGATGCTACACAAAGTCCAGATCAGGTGTTCGAGCAAGCTCTGCAATATTTAGCATAGGCCATGGGATTAGCCACTCTCATATTTTTTTGGGAGTGGTGAAAAATGACAAGAAATCTGGTTTTAAACGTCATAGAAAATATTGGGCAGTATTCTATGCTATTTTGAATACTGTTCTGAAATCGAAGAAAAACAAGGATGAAAAGCTCAAAAGAAGAAATTGTGGCATTTCTTGAAAAGGAATTCCCACAAAGTTTGGAACATTGCACGATTGAATCAGTCACTTCTAAAGCTGCGGTTGTTTATTATCATGTTGACCAAAGACATCAACGTCCGGGTGGTACTATATCTGGCCCGACTATGATGACTTTGGCAGACTTTGCTTTATATATTGCAATACTCGGCGAAATTGGAATTATTGGTTTAGCTGTAACCACCAATTTCAATATTAATTTCCTGAGAAAACCCGCGGGTGATCAAGACTTACGCAGTGAATGTAAGCTCATGAAAGTAGGAAAGAGCTTAGTCGTAGGTGAGGTCTGGATTTATTCGGTAGGGCAAGAGGAACCCGTGGCACATGTGACCGCGACTTACTCAATTCCACCTAGACCATAAATCTTAAGTAATAAAAAAGCACGACATGAACCGTGCTTTTTTATAAAAAACTATTTATACACTAGTATTCACCAAAGGTTGCTCTACTGCAAAGTTTGGAGGCGTCAGAACCGTTTTACGAATCTCACTCGAAGTTTCCGGATAATCAAGTGTGTAATGTAAGCCACGTGATTCTTTACGGTGCATAGCACAACGAACAATCATTTCGGAAACAAGTACAAGATTACGCAGTTCAATCAGGTTTTTGCTGACACGATAATCTTGATAATATTCAGTAATTTCACGCTTTAGCATTTCAATACGGTGTAAAGCACGTTCTAAACGTTTTGTGGTTCTTACAATACCAACGTAGTTCCACATGGTCGAACGTAACTCATCCCAGTTTTGTAAAATCAAGACATCTTCATCTGGATTGGTTACTTGAGAATCGTCCCAAGTGGGTACTTCCGGTAATTTGAAGTTTTTATCAAACTTACTTTCGATATCTTTTGCTGCACTCATGCCATAAACGAAGCATTCAAGTAATGAGTTACTCGCCATACGGTTTGCACCATGCAAACCCGTATAAGAGGTTTCACCAATTGCATATAGACCTTCAATGTCAGTCTGGCTATTTGAGTCAACCACAACACCACCACAGGTATAGTGTGCAGCTGGCACCACCGGAATCATGTCTTTAGTGATGTCGATACCTAACTCAAGCAATCGTGCATAAAGTGTAGGGAAGTGCTCTTTAATAAACTCAGGTGATTTGTGTGTAATGTCTAACCACACATGGCGAATACCGAGACGTTTAATTTCATGGTCAATGGTACGTGCCACAATATCGCGAGGAGCCAACTCTGCACGATCGTCAAAACGTAGCATAAAACGTTCGCCATCTGGTAAACGTAAGTAAGCACCCTCACCACGCATGGCTTCAGTAATTAAGAAAGAACGTGCTTGCGGATGGTAAAGGCAGGTTGGATGGAACTGGTTAAATTCCATATTGGCAACACGGCAACCTGCACGGTATGCCATCGCAATACCGTCACCAGTAGCAATATCCGGATTAGACGTATAAAGGTAAGCTTTCATTGCGCCGCCGCAAGCAAGTGCGGTAAATGGGGCAAGGAAGGTATGAACTTTTTCAGTACTTTCATCTAGTGCATACAAACCAATAGCACGATTTGCTTGCTCTGTATGACCTAGCTTATGCGAAGTAATTAAATCAATCGCAATATAGTTTTCAAAAATAGTAATATTCTTGCGTTCTTTGGCGCGTTCAACCAAAGTGGTTGAAATAGCTTTGCCAGTTGCATCAGCAGAATGAATAATACGGCGCTGCGAATGGCCACCTTCACGAGTCAAATGAAGCTGTTCATCTTCATCTAAGGTAAACTGCACACCTTGCTTTAAAAGGAAATCAACAGAAGGACGGCCGCCTTCTACAGTATGCTGGACTGCATCCATTTCACATAAATGAGCACCTGCAATCATAGTGTCATTAATGTGTTGTTGAATAGAGTCAGTTTCATCAAGTACTGCAGCAACACCACCTTGTGCATAGAAGGTACTTGCTTCAGTTAAAGCAGCTTTAGCTAAAACTGCAATATTAAAATGACTTGGTAACGATAAAGCCAGACTTAAACCAGCACCGCCACTGCCCACAATAATCACGTCAAAGTGGTGAATTGTCTGTTGATTAGGCATGTCCATTCGCATCAATTTAAAACGTCCGCTAATGACACCCCTTTTTACCTAAAAAGGCAAGAGCTTAAGCGCTCTAAGTCACAGAAAAATTGCAATTAGCTTAAAAAATTGCAATGTGTAAAATAAACGTGATGAGGATGCCTTACAAATAAACATATTGTTACGCACAATTCCAAGGCATTGTGATACAAAAGTTTTATTCTTATTCTCGTAGACCAATTGTGGGTGAGCATCGAATGAAATCTCGCTATTTACAACAAGGAATGTATGCAGCGGTATTTACAGTTGCTGCTGTTCAAGCAAATGCTGCTGTTGATTTTTCAAACCTCGTTGAACAAGTTAGTCCGGCTGTGGTGAGTGTAAACGTTGTAAAAAAAATGACTCAGGATGAACTGTTACAACAGCAAGTTCCTGAAATTTTAAAACGTTTCTTTGGTAATCAGGTCATCATTCCACAGCAGCAAGGTCCTCAAGAGAAAACTGCATATGGTAGCGCGTTCTTTATTAGTAAAGATGGTTATTTACTTACGAACCACCATGTAATTGAAAATGCTTCCCGCATCAGTATTACTTTAAATGACCGTCGTGAAATTGATGCAACAGTGGTCGGTAGTGATGAGCGGACAGACGTTGCATTATTAAAGGTAAACGGAACTAACTATCCTGCTTTACGCGTAGGAAATGTTGACCGTTTACGTGTAGGAGAGCCGGTTTTAGCAATTGGTTCACCATTTGGTTTTGATTATTCAGCGTCGGCAGGTATTGTCAGCGCTAAATCACGTAACATGAGCGGTGAAACCTCTGTACCATTTATTCAAACCGATGTGGCGTTGAACCCTGGTAACTCAGGCGGTCCATTGTTTAACCAAAATGGTGAAGTTGTCGGGGTGAACTCACGTATCTTTAGTGGTACGGGTGGCTATATGGGTCTGTCTTTCTCTATTCCAATTGATGTTGCGATGGATGTAGCTGAACAGCTTAAAACGAAAGGGAAAGTGACTCGTTCATACCTAGGCGTTATGATGCAAGATATTGACCGTAACCTTGCAGATGCCTATAAATTGCCTAAACCGGAAGGTGCTCTGATTACTCAGGTTTCTCCAAATTCACCTGCTCAAAAAGCAGGGCTTAGAGCTGGCGATGTTATTCTAAAATTAAATGGTGCTTCTGTACTGCGTACTAGTGATTTGCTTTATGCATTAAATAAAGTACAACCAAACCAAACTGTTCAGTTTGAAGTTTTACGTGATGATAAAACCCGAAATATCTCGGCAACACTAGCAACAGCACCTGATGAAACACCAGCTACCGGTAATCAAGCCTCTGCTTCTAAAGGTCCAGTATTGGGAATGAGTATTCGTGATCTCGCTGTGCCAGAGAAAAATGCTTTAGGTATAAAAGGCGGTATTTATGTACAAGATGTTCGCCGTGGTGGATTAGCATCATTGTCAAATATCATTCCTGGCGATGTGATTATTCAGGTTAATAATACTCAGATTTTGAATAGTCAGGATTTTGCAAAAGTTGTTTCGAATTTGCCGAAAAATACAGTTGCGCGAGTTGGGATTATTCGTCAAGGACAACGAGCAATGCTTGGTTTACGTATTCAGTAAAATATTATAAAAATGAACCACCCTGAAAATGGGTGGTTTTTTATTATTTGTATTCGGCATAATGTTCGATCTAGCTAATTAAATTTTAGCTTTGAATTTAATGATTAAAGTGGGTGTTTTGTGAGCAGTATTTTCGATTTACATATTCAGGTTCAGCCACAGCATATTGATGCTTTAGGGCATGTTAACAATGTAATGTATGTCCAGTGGATGCAAGACGTCGCTGCTGCTCATGTGGAAACATTAGGGGTAGGGGTAACCAAATATCTAGAGCTAAAACATGCAATGGTTGCGGTTGAACACCATGTGCAATACCGTAAAGCTGCATTTGAAGGTGAAGAAATTGTATTGCGGACATGGCTAGATGATATTAATGCTTTATATTCATTTCGTCAGTATGCCTTTTTCCGTCCTTCTGATCAGGCAATTTTGTTCGTCGGAAATACCAAATGGGCATGTATTGAAATTGCTTCAGGTCGACCTAAGCGTATGTCGCCGACTTTTACACAGGCTTATAAACCTCTTGATTCAAGTATTAATCCTTTAGATTTTACTGTTTCATATGCCCGATAATCAGAAGCATTACTTGTGCTTTGAATTACCATTTTTTAAAACATAAGTACAAAGCTCATGAATTTTGGATACTTTAAAATATCCATCTGCTATAATCTCTCGCAATTTGTTAAACCGCTTTGGCTATGTATTAAAACAAGCTACATAGCACTTTATATTTTCTCAAGGTAGCCCATGGCGCAAGCTAAAAAATCCGTTGATATCAAAAATATCCGAAATTTCTCGATTATCGCTCATATTGATCATGGTAAGTCTACTTTGGCTGACCGTTTTATTCAGATGTGTGGTGGCCTGCAAGATCGTGAGATGCAAGCTCAGGTCTTGGACTCAATGGAGCTCGAGCGTGAACGTGGGATTACCATTAAAGCTGCTTCGGTGACGTTGTACTATACTCATCCAAACGGGCAGGAATATCAGCTTAACTTTATTGATACTCCGGGACACGTTGATTTCTCTTATGAAGTATCTCGTTCATTAGCTGCTTGTGAAGGTGCGTTATTGGTTGTTGATGCTGCACAAGGTGTAGAAGCACAATCAGTTGCAAACTGTTATACCGCTATTGAGCAAGGTCTCGAAGTTCTTCCAATTTTAAATAAAATTGATTTACCGCAAGCAGAGCCTGAGCGCGTTATTCACGAAATTGAAGAAATTATCGGTATTGAAGCAACCAATGCACCTACATGTTCTGCAAAAACAGGCTTAGGCGTTGAAGGTGTTTTAGAAACATTAGTTGATGTTATTCCTGCTCCAACAGGTGACCGTGAGGCTCCTTTACAGGCATTAATCATTGACTCATGGTTTGATAACTATTTAGGTGTTGTCTCTTTAGTTCGTATTAAAGATGGTCGTATCCGCAAGGGCGACAAAATGTTGGTTAAATCTACTGGTCAGACTCATATTGTTACATCGGTAGGTGTATTCAACCCTAAACATACTGAAACTGGCGTGCTTGAAGCTGGTGAAGTAGGCTTTGTTATCGCGGGTATTAAAGATATTTTTGGTGCGCCGGTAGGTGATACCATCACGCTTTCAACAACCCCTGAAGTAGCTTCACTTCCTGGTTTTAAAAAGGTTAAACCTCAGGTTTACGCAGGTCTTTTCCCAATTGATGCAAGCGATTTTGAACCATTCCGCGAAGCCCTACAAAAACTACAGATCAATGACTCGGCTTTATTCTTTGAACCTGAGAGTTCAGATGCGCTTGGTTTTGGTTTCCGTTGTGGTTTCTTGGGCATGTTGCACATGGAAATCGTACAAGAGCGTTTAGAGCGCGAGTATGACCTTGATTTGATCAGCTCAGCGCCAACGGTAGTGTATGAAGCTGTCACTAAAAAAGGCGATACGATCTATATTGATAGTCCATCTAAAATGCCGGATGGTTCTGTTGTTGAAGATTTGCGTGAGCCAATTGCAGAGTGTCATATTCTTGTACCGCAAGAGTACTTAGGTAACGTCATGACCCTATGTATTGAGCGCCGTGGTGTACAAAAAGACATGAAATTCTTAGGTAATCAAGTTTCAATTACTTTTGAAATTCCTATGGCTGAAGTGGTTATGGACTTCTTTGATAAGCTTAAATCATGTTCACGTGGTTTTGCTTCACTTGACTATAACTTTATTCGTTTTGAGAGTTCATCTTTAGTTAAGGTTGACGTGTTAATTAATGGTGAGAAGGTCGATGCGCTTGCAATGATTTGTCACCGTAATGATGCTCGTCATCGTGGTATTGCTTTAGTTGAGAAAATGAAAGATTTGATTCCACGTCAAATGTTCGATGTCGCAATTCAGGCTGCTATTGGTGCACAAATTATTGCTCGTTCGACCGTGAAGGCGATGCGTAAAAACGTTTTAGCAAAATGTTATGGCGGTGACGTGTCTCGTAAGAAGAAACTACTTGCGAAACAAAAAGAAGGTAAGAAACGTATGAAACAAGTGGGTAGTGTAGAAATCCCACAAGAAGCGTTCTTAGCTGTTTTGAAAGTAGAAAGATAAGAGAAAAGGCTGGGATGAACTTATCTTCTCCCAGCCGCAAGGCAAGCAGCTAAGCTGCGAGTGAGGTCCTGTGGATTTTGATTTTAATTTAATTCTTGTTCCTGTTACGCTGATTTTATTTGCAGTGTGGTTGCTAGATAAGCTTGTTTTTAAACAGCGTGCAAATAAAGGGCGAGAGAACGAAAATTTTGTTATTACATGGGCCTATGACTTTTGGCCGGTTTTAGCTGTTGTGCTTGTACTTCGCTCATTTCTTTATGAACCATTTAATATTCCATCAGACTCTATGGTTCCGACCTTAGAGACTGGCGATTTTATTTTAGTTAATAAATTTGACTATGGTGTCCGTTTACCTATCGTCAATAAAAAAGTGATTGATATCGGTGAACCGAAACGTGGTGATGTCATCGTTTTTCGTTATCCACCACAACCTACTATTAGTTATATTAAACGTGTAATTGGCTTACCTGGTGACCATATTGTTTATGATCATGGACAATTGATTATTAATGGTCAAAAAATTCCTAAAGTACCAACACAGTTTAGTCGCGAAAAAGATGCTTTAGATACACCAACTTCTATTTATCATAAAGAAACAATTGGTGATCATACCTTTACGATGCGTGAGCTTGAAGGCGTAAATGTTGCGCGTCAGGCACCATTTATCAACTATGTTGATAATGGTAAATATGCAAACCAAGACGGTTTATATTGGGAAGTAACAGTTCCGAAAGGACATTACTTTGCAATGGGGGATAACCGTGATCAAAGTGCTGACAGTCGTTTCTGGGGCTTCGTACCTGAAGAAAATTTAACAGGCCGAGCTTTCTATGTCTGGATGCATAAAGAACCTGGTTTCCACCTGCCAAGCTTTAACCGAAATGGGAAAATAGATTAAAAACAACCATTAGGAAAACAAAAATGCGTAAGGCACAACAGGGTACTTCGTATTTAGCAATTTTATTTGGGGTGGTCATATTTGCAATTGCGGTGAAAGCCGTACTTGCAGTTTGGCCAGCATATTGGGATGATCGTGTGATTAATAATCAGATTACAGAGCTTATGCAACAAAGCTCGGCTGATATCACACCCCAAAAGTTTATGACACAGATGGACCAACGACTGGAAATGAACAACATTCGTGATCTGCATTTTAAAGAGATTGCTGAAGTGTTTAACCAGCCAAGTCTAACAGTCAAAAAGAAATATGAGGTAAGAAAGCCTTTCTTACTGAATATTGATTTAGTTTTAACATTTGAGAAGAGTTTTGACAAAACATCAGTTCAAGCTAAGTGATCCTCGCTTACTCAGTCGAATCGGTTATCAATTTAAGCAGCCTGAATTGCTACAGTTGGCTTTGACTCATCGTTCGGTGAGTCATAAGTATAACTACGAACGTCTGGAATTTTTGGGCGATTCACTGTTGGGGATGATTATCGCCAATTATTTATACCATGCGTACCCTCATGAAAATGAGGGGCGACTAACGCGTATGCGCGCGACTTTAGTACGTCAGGAAGCATTAGGTAAAATTGCAACCGATTTGCAACTTAGTCGGTGTTTAATATTAAGCACAGGCGAGTTGAAATCTGGTGGTCATCATCGTGAGTCAATATTGGCTGACACAGTGGAGGCTATTATTGGTGCAATTTATCTTGATAGTAGTGATCTGAACCTACTCAAAGATATTGTGTTAAAATGGTATACGCCTTATTTAGATCATATTGAGCCAACAGATCAACTCAAGGATCCAAAATCACGTTTACAAGAGTATCTACAAGCACGTAAAAAACCTCTCCCTGTTTACGAGGTTGTAGATATTCAGGGTGATGCGCCTCATCAGCACTTTAAAGTTGAATGTTTGGTAGATGGTTTATCAAAAATTCATGGTGAGGGGTCAAGTCGTCGTTTTGCCGAGCAGGCAGCAGCGGCGGAAATTTTAAAGTTATTGGAGCAATAACCTGCATGTCGATGCATTCTGATCAAATCAATCCAGATTCAAACGAAAACCAAGATCCAAACAATCTGATTGATCAATTTTTTAGTTCCAAAGGCGTTACAATTCCTTCGGATTTTAAGAGCGGATTTGTGGCGATTGTAGGACGTCCAAATGTGGGTAAATCTACCCTCATGAACCATTTATTGGGCCAAAAACTCTCTATTACTTCACGTAAACCTCAAACGACACGCCATAAAATTATTGGTATTGATTCGCGTGAAAAAATGCAAGCGGTTTATGTCGATACCCCAGGTATGCATAAGAAAGAAGTACGTGCAATCAATAAAATGATGAACCGTGCTGCGCATTCTGCGTTACGTGACGTGAATTTAGTCTTATTTGTTATTGATGCCCACAAGTGGACTCAAAATGACGATTTAGTTCTTGAGAAACTCAAGAATGCTGATATGCCAGTTATTTTGGTGATTAATAAAGCTGATACTTTTGGAGATAAGAGAGAGATTCTCCCTTTAATTCAAGAACGTGCCAAACTTATGAATTTTGCTGAGATTGTTCCTGTTTCTGCACTCCGTGGAGCAAACTTAGAGCACTTAAGTGAAACGATTGAAAAATATCTTCCTTATCAGCCACCTTTATATTCATTCGATCAAATTACGGACCGTTCAGAGCGCTTCTTGTCAAGTGAAATCATCCGTGAAAAAATCATGCGTCAGTTGGGTGAAGAGCTACCTTATGATTTAACAGTACAAATTGAATCTTTCAAAACGGAAGAAGCAACTATTAATGAAAAAACTGGTCGTTTAAAACCAGCATGTACCTATATTGATGCAACTATTTTTGTGGATCGTCCTGGTCAAAAAGCGATTGTAATTGGTGAAAAAGGTGCCAAGCTTAAAACAATTGGCATGGATGCACGTAAAGACATGGAAAAAATGTTCGAACAAAAGATCATGCTTACCTTATGGGTTAAGGTCAAAGGCGGTTGGTCTGATGATGAACGTGCTTTAAAAAGTTTAGGATATAGTGATATCTAAAAAGTAGGGAATACTGGTATGAAAGCAATTACATCAATATTGATTATCGTTGGATGTACATTGATGTTGCAAGGTTGTGTATATAAGCTTGTAACCGTACCAGTAGGTATTGCTTATAAAACGACTAAAGGTGTAGTGAAGGGTACAGCTGCTGTTGTAGGGGCTGTAATTCCTGATGGTGATGACGAAGATAAAAAAGAAAAAGAATCTGAGGAATAGTTTCTTTTTATGATGCGCAATGAAGTCCTACATGGATATATGATTCACCATCGTAAATATCGTGAAAAAAGCCATATTGTGCATCTCTTCACTCAAGAATATGGGCGGGTTGATGGTATTTTAAGACAGACTCCGCCTCCTCAATATCAGCCAATCCGTTTACAAGCCACAGGCAAAAGTGAGCTCAAAAATTTTACAAAGCTGGAAATACTAAATCAGCCGGTTTTCTTTTTTGGCGATGCTTTTTTTGCAGGATTCTATTTAAACGAAATTGTTCTTAGACTTTGCCCACTAGAAGAGGCAATGCCACAAACTTTTGAACAATATCAGTTAACGCTGCTTCAACTCCAGCAGCTGTCTTCTCATGAAAATCCGGATTTATTTCTTAGACAGATCTTGAGGCAATTTGAGCATATCTTGCTTGCAGAGCTGGGCTATGCGATTGATTTTTCAATTGATAGCTCACAAAAAGAAATTTTGCCTCAACAGTTTTATCAGTTTCAAGTGACTGAAGGATTTGCCCCCGTTGTTCAGGCAAGTCGCTCATCGTTGTCAGGAAAAGCAATTTTATCCATGCTGAATTATGAGCAGGGACAGGATTTTTCTCACGAACAATTGCAATTATTAGGTAAACTATACCGTCAAATGATTACATCGCTTTTAGGTGACCGTCCCCTAAAAAGTCGACAATTGTGGATTCAAAATACTCAAACTCAATCGTAATTAGGATTTTTTTATGGCTGCATTGCTTGGTGTAAACATAGACCATGTTGCTACTTTAAGACAGGCGCGCGGTACTGCTTACCCAGACCCTGTAGAAGCTGCTCTTATTTGTGAACAAGCGGGTGCAGAGGGGATTACTTTGCATTTGCGTGAAGATCGCAGACATATTCAAGATGATGACGTACGTCGTATGCGTCCATTATTGAAAACACGTATGAATCTTGAAATGGCCGTAACTGATGAAATGGTTGAGTTTGCGAAAGAAATTCAACCGCAACATGTGTGTTTTGTACCAGAACGACGCCAAGAAGTTACAACAGAAGGTGGTTTAGATGTAGTAGGTAACTTTGAAAAAGTTAAAGCTGCAACTCAAGCCTTAGCTGCCATTGGTTGTGATGTTTCACTCTTTATTGATGCTGATTTTGCTCAAATTGATGCAGCAATTGCTTGTGGAGCGCCTACTATTGAATTACATACTGGGGCGTATGCAGATGCAACAACAGAGCAAGAGCAACAAGAAGAACTTGCTCGCATCGTAAAAGGTGTGGAATACGCAGCTTCAAAAGGTTTGGTTGTAAATGCTGGTCACGGTTTGAATCTGAAAAATATTGCTCCAATTGCGGCAATTCCACAAATTCATGAGTTAAATATTGGTCACTCAATTATTGCGGAAAGTGTTTTTGTTGGGCTGGTACAGGCGGTGAAAGACATGAAAACAGCGATTCAGGCAGCAGGATAAGTAGTAATGTCGAGTATCAATTACGATGAATTAATGCAGCCTGTATTAGCATTTTTAGGGTGCCAAACCCCAAAAGAATGGTTGGATGAGGCCGTTAATAATTTAGACATCTTGATGCAAGATCATGCTAACTGTGAGAAAAAGGCAGCGGGTACAGCCATGAACTTGATGTTCCGCTATAGTTTTTTTACGGACCTACAAGTTAAGCTTGCCCAGCTTGTACGTGAAGAAATGCTTCACTATGAACAAGTTCTAGAATTTATGACAAAACGTGGGCAAGAGTGGAAAGGTTTAAGTGCTGGACGCTATGCAGGTGGCTTACGAAAAGAAATCCGCACATATGAACCAGAAGCTCTAATTGATGTACTCGTGATTGGGGCTTTTGTAGAAGCACGTTCATGTGAACGTTTTTATGCGCTTGCTCCGCGTGTTGATGATGAGTTAGGACGTTATTACCGTTACTTGCTTAAGTCAGAATCTCGTCATTTTGAAGACTATTTAGCACTAGCGCTTGACGTCGCAAAAACTGCCAAAATGAAAGATCCTGAAGAAGATATTCAACAGCGTATTGAACATATCCGTGAAGTTGAAAAGAATCTGATTTTGACTCCAGATGATACTTTCCGTTTTCATAGTGGTATCCCTGCATAAGCTTGGATACCTCAAGTTAAAAAGTTTACCTTTCACGGTAAACTTTTTTATTAAGTAGCTCTAACTTCTAAATAGTTTGAGTCGATATTTAAGGTTAAGTAAGGACCATTTTTTAGTTTTTTAATGCATATCATTATTTAATAAATATATTTTTACAGATTTAAATTTCTCTTAAAATTTTTAAAAAAACTTTTATTTTTTTAGGCTAATAATAAATATTGTGTAAATATAAAGGCTGATATGTTCATCATGAGTTCAACTGAAGCAGTTAATTATTTCTAAGGATATAAGAATGTTAGCATTAGTTACAGGCGCATCAGCAGGTTTTGGTTATAGTATTTCAAAGAAACTGATTGAGTCAGGCTATAAAGTTATTGGATGTGGAAGACGCGCAGAAAAATTAGAAGAACTACAAAAACAGCTTGGCGAAAATTTCTACCCACTCGTATTTGATATGACTGATACGGCAGAAAATATAAATAAGTTATTTAAAGAATTACCAAATGAATTTCAAATCGATCAAATTGACTTACTAGTGAATAATGCAGGCTTGGCATTGGGTCTAGAGCCAGCAGATAAAGCGGATTTAGATGATTGGTACACCATGATTGATACCAATGTTAAAGGCCTTGTTACGGTTACCCGATTAATTTTACCAAGTATGGTAAAGAAGAAATCAGGCTTAATCATTAATATGGGTTCAATTGCAGGTACATACCCATATCCAGGTGGTAATGTATATGGGGCAACAAAAGCTTTTGTAGAGCAGTTTAGTTTAAATCTACGTGCAGATTTGGCTGGTACTGGCGTGCGAGTAACGAATATTGAACCAGGGTTGTGTGGTGGTACCGAATTTTCTCTTGTACGTTTTAAGGGGGATCAGGAGAAAGCTAATAGTCTATACGATAAGAAAAATCCAATTTTGCCGGAAGATATTGCAAATACAGTAGCATGGATCGCATCACAACCACCGCATATTAATATTAACCGTATAGAAATGATGCCAACGACTCAAACTTTTAACCCTTTAAAAGTTGTAGAAGTGGAATAATGTAATTTTAAAAAGATCTAAGCGTAGAAGGTCACCTAAGTTTAGATCTAATGATTTGTTTTGGTAAATATTTGAATTATGAAAAGCAAATCCTCTACAGGCAGTAGGGGATTTTTTATAGGTATACTTTAATAGAGAGTAATAAAAAAGCCCGCTTTAATGCTGCGGGCTTTTTAGTATTTGGCTCTCCCACCTGGGCTCGAACCAGGGACCTGCGGATTAACAGTCCGTCGCTCTACCGACTGAGCTATGGGAGAATCTGCATGCGATTATAAGGAGATTTTGACAAGGGTCAAGTAAAAATCGTCATGTTTTATTCATTTTTGTCTTGTATGCTTTTTATTTGACCAGTTGAAAGGTGAGATCATAAATTACTTGCACTTTGAAAATTCAATTGCTAGATTCAGAAAAGAACAAGCGTTTGGAGTAATCCAAACAGTGTGGATTTAAACCAACTTGCCAGCACTAAAATGGCTAAATCGGAGATAAGTATGAAAACACTTACTGTTGCTTCTATTTTTTCTAATTTTGATTTTTATCAACGCAATTATCTCAATATTTTAAATCAACCAGAATCTTATTACACACCTGTAGAAGATGCATGGATCGATGCTTTTCCATTTAAAAAACAAGATTTGTATTTAGGTGACTTACTACAACTCTGGTTTAGTTCAAAATGGGATGTGCATACTTCGTTGAAAGTTTTAAAGTGTTCCAAGGTATTAGATCAATCTAAACCTCTCTATATTTTCCAGCTCGAAGGGGAATTATTCCTAGGTAAAAATAAAGTTTTAGCCTGGTCTACTCAGCATCATGAAGTGATAGAGCTTCAACTTAAGAATATTTGGGCACCTTATGTGGTTGCGAAAACTTGTGACCGCCCAGATATTCCTTACTTAATAAAAAAGGCAGCCGTTTAAAGCTGCCTTGGTTTTTATGGTCGAATAATCATGCAGGTTGCTGTTGCATAAGCATAAAGTTTGCCTTCTTCATCAGTAATTTTTCCTTCGGAAATACCTAAATTTTTACTTAAATTGATCACTTTACCTGTGGCAATTAAAACCTGATTTTGTGGAAGAGGGCGGCACATTTTCACATTAAGATCTATGGTTCCATAACCCACACCAGCAGGTAGCATTGTATGTACAGCACAGCCAGTTACTGAATCTAGAACAGTTGCAGCAAAACCACCATGTACACCACCTAAAGGATTTAGGTGATTATGATCTGCTTGTGCTTTGAAAGTTACAGATCCTTCTGAAATCTCAGTAGGTTGCATCGGAATAGTTTTGCTAATACTGGCAGGTGGAATATGACCTTCAATCATGGCTTGTAAAAATTCGAGGCCTGTCATTTCCATAGGATTTTTCATTTTTTGAGTCCTTCAGTTATTAAAGTTCTAAAATGGAACTTGATGTTAAATTAGGCGTTAAATTAACTATTGTCAAGTTGGAGTGAATAGAAAGATAGGTCACTTATAGTTTATAAACTTGTAAAATTTGGTTGAGCAGAATATTTTATAACTCTAAAAATATAAACTTTTTGTGGAAAATAATAATGAACGGACAGTGTTTATGTGGTGAAACAGCTTTCGAAGTTGAGTTAAAAAATCATGATGTACATGTTTGCCATTGCTCGATGTGTCGTAGACAAACCAGTGGTGTCATTATGACAGTTGATGTA
Organism: Acinetobacter sp. FDAARGOS_559; assembly: GCF_003940475.1. Classification (NCBI taxonomy): domain Bacteria; kingdom Pseudomonadati; phylum Pseudomonadota; class Gammaproteobacteria; order Moraxellales; family Moraxellaceae; genus Acinetobacter; species Acinetobacter sp. FDAARGOS_559. The sequence goes on along the minus strand of NZ_RKJG01000005.1, from coordinate 1,299,788 downwards.
GTTAAAGGTAGTTTAAAGTTTATTCAGCAAAAGCATCTTAGTGTATTTAACTCTTCTGAATGGGGTGAAAGAGGCTTTTGTAACGCTTGTGGAACAACAATTTTTTGGAGAACAAAAGATCAAAGTTACTGCAATATCAATGTGTTTTCTTTAAATGAACCAGTAAAAGACTTGAAATTAGATATGGAAATTTTTATTGATTCAAAACCTGATTTTTATAATTTTCAGAATGATACAAAAAAACTGACTGAGGCTGAGGTGGCAGCTTTATTTAATTTAGAATAATTTTAATTATAAAAAAGGCCTCAATTTTGAGGCCTTTTTTATATTTTCAAATTATTTAGCAGCTTTTTCAGCTTCGATAGATGCAATTGCAGCATCAACGCCTTCGATTGATTCAGCAGCTTTTTTGATACGTGCTAACGCATCAACAAGTACTTCGTCAGCTGTTGCATATGAAATACGCATGAAACCACCTAAACCAAATGCATCACCAGGAACGACCGCTACGCCAGTTTCTTCAAGTAACCATTCAGAGAATTCTGTGCAAGATTTTAAGCCTTTTGCACGAATAAGAGGGCGAATATTTGCATACGCGTAGAAAGCGCCATCAGCAGGTAAGCAAGAGATCCCTTTGATGTCGTTTAAGCCATTAACCACTAAGTCATGACGACGTTTAAACGCTTCAATCATTGGTTTTAAAACATCTTGTGGGCCATTCAACGCAGCTTCAGCAGCAACTTGCGAAATTGAAGTCGGGTTAGAAGTTGATTGAGACTGGATTTTTTTCATTGCACCAATGATTTTTGCTGGGCCGGCTGCATAGCCAATACGCCAACCTGTCATTGCATATGCTTTAGAAACACCATTTAAAACAATCGTGCGGTCATATAAATCAGGTGCAACAGTTGCAATATTGTAGAACTCATCTTCCCAACGAATTGGTTCATACATGTCGTCAGATGCAACAAATACTTGCGGATGACGACGTAAAACTTCAGCTAAAGCTTCTAATTCAGCTTTGCTATAAATCATACCTGTTGGGTTAGATGGGCTGTTTAATACCACTAAACGAGTGTTAGGAGTAATTGCTGCTTCTAATTGTTCAGGTGTAATTTTGAAACGTTGCTCTTCGCCACATTTCACGATAACAGGCGTACCTTCAGCAATAATGACCATATCTGGATAGCTTACCCAGAATGGCGCAGGGATGATCACTTCATCACCCTTGTTTAATAATGCTAGTGCCAAGTTAAAGAAGCTTTGCTTACCGCCACAAGAAACCAAAATCTGGTTAGGTTGGTAATCAAGATTATTATCACGCTTTAATTTAGCAATAATTGCTTTTTTTAACCCAGGAGTACCATCTACAGCCGTATATTTGGTGAAACCATTATTAATCGCTTCAATTGCAGCATCTTTGATGTGTTGAGGGGTATCAAAATCTGGCTCGCCAGCACCCAAACCAATCACGTTCTTACCAGCAGCTTTAAGCTCAGCAGCTTTATTAGTTACAGCAAGTGTAGGGGACGGTTTGATAGCATTGACACGATCAGAAAGACGTACGTCCACGGCAATATTCCTCTTATGGGATTAAAAATAAAAAGCACACTATCTTATCGCAAAAATTAAGCAATTTGCGGATGTGGGGATTTTTAGATGTAAAAAAGTTTAATTTATGAAAGATCTTGTTGCGGTTTTATTCAATTGAAGCTTTTTTCGAAAGAAACAAGAAAAATCCTTTATAATAAGCCGCAATCGAAATATCGAGAATGAATCATGACTGAGCAACAGCCAAAACAGAAAAAGGCTTTGGTGAAATTGCCATTTCCAATGCCGAATGAAAGTAACCAAGCAGGCGATGCTGTACACAACCAAGTACGTCCGAAACCTGAACAATATGCAGATAGAACTTGGATGCCACCGCGTGGTACTCGTCGTTCTATGGGTAAGCGCTAATTTAAATAAAAAAACAGGCAATATGCCTGTTTTTTTATGGTAGAAGAATTTCTTGATAATAACTTTTTTTCTTTTGATACATATGATGATCTGCGCGTTTTAGCATATCTTCAACTTGTTCATTTTCTTTTGTTGTGGCGTGCCCAATCGCAATACTAATAGGATGACTTGAATAATATTGATTATCTATATTAAAAAGCTCCTGAATGGTTTGCAGCATCATCAAAACATTCGCTTCATCTGCACCAGGCATTAAAATTACAAATTCGTCGCCACCGATTCGAGAAGCTGTATAAGCAGTATTCATAATTGCCTGATTTAAAATATTACCTACTCGACGTAATAAACCATCACCAATATCATGGCCAAGTTGATCATTGGTTTCCTTTAAGCCGTTCATGTCTAAAAAAATTGAAGAAACAGGGCGGATAATACTGCGATTTAAACGATTAAGCTCTTCTGTAAAAAAAGCTCGGTTATAAAGTTTGGTCAGTACATCATGCTGGCCTAAATATTCTAGATAATTTTCGGCTTTCTTTCGTGCAGTAATATCTGTAAGCGCAACCTGTACCAATCCCCAAGTCTCTTCATAACCGGGGAATACGGTAAATTGCAATAAGACATTTCTGATTTGGCCATCTAACGCATAGTTAACGGCTTCACGCTTGTGGTGAATATTTCCTTGCCAGAGTTCAATCAGCTGTTCTCTAAAAGTTTCCACCATCTCTTCGGCAAAAATTTTATGGGTATTTTTTAACAGAGTAGTTTTATCTGGTGCTTTAAATAAATCTAGAGTCGACTGATTGACGTCTAAAATTAAAATGTCTTCTATGCATTGGCGAACAAATTCAGGATGTACATCTAAAAAAGTCCTAAAGTCTTCAATTCCTAATAGCCTAAGCTGATCAATTCTATTTTTAATACGGCTAAAATCTTCAACCCAAAGCGAAGTCGGGGAGTAGATAAACATTGATTCTGCTAGGCGTCGATTTTTCTCTTCCTGACGAAGTGCATTTTGATACGGAGTAATGTCTTCGGTGGTAATTAAAATACGGTCAAACGTAGTTTCAGAACCCGGTAAAATTGCTCCACGTAGTTGTACATCAATACGTTTACCAGAGAGCGTGTAATTTATAGTGGTACTCGAGAAATGAGTTTTGCCATTCCATAAGGCTTCGAGTTCATGAATATGAGCTTCAAACATTTCTTTTTTAAAAATAAGATTTAAGTTGGCACATAACTCTTCTTGGTTTTTTGCTTCAAAAAGGTCTAATACTTTTTGGTTGACCTTAATAATTTTAATTTTATGAGCACATTCAACCACTAGATTTTCATTTTGACTTAGAAATTCATATAAGTTTTCAACCCCTTGATTTCTCCATAAGTCAAATAACTGCTTAACTTCACTAAAGTCTTCAATCCACATTGGAATTGGGGTGAGGTCAAAAATTGAAGAATCTAAAGTTTCCATGCGTTTCTTTTAAGTATTCAGTTTGTCTTAAAGTATAATGAGAAAAACTAAGATTTGGGAAATAATCGTTTTAAATCTATTAGAATAATTAAAATAAAAATATTAAATATAAGTAAAATAAAATAATGAGAAAGCAGAATTTATCTGCTTCACTCATAAAATATTAAAGTAAATTAACGGTTAATAGGGTGGTCGATATTTTTCTCACCGCGCCATAATTTTATAAAATCTTGCTCATCAAAATCATAAAGTTCCATAAGCGCAACAATTACACTTACGAAAATCATTGCACCTTCTGAGTTACCATGAATATTAAAAATCTTACCATTGAGCTTACCTAAAATATCCCTCAATTCGTGGTCACGGCCTCTGCCATAGCGGTCACGAGGATACAATTCCTCATTAAGCACAATAAGCGCTATCGCTTTTTCAGCACGTGATAAATCCGTTTTATCTAAAGCATCTTCAAAAGATTCACTGCCGTGATTGAAGTAGAAAATAACTTCATCATTAATGAAACTTTGAACCATTTTTTGAGTGAGTGTTGGGAACTGTGAAATAGCATCTTCTTCAACATACGGTTTAAACGATTCAGGAAAAATCACATTATGATGTATGCCTTTAAAAAGAGGAGCGATTTCGGAAACCTTATAACCTGCGATCCCACATCCTAAAGCTGTCACAAAGTATTTCATTTTAGGATGATTTTTTGCATAAACTTTAAAGTCTTCAACATAATGCTCGATTTGGGAGAGTGGCATTTGTTGGATATGTTCATTTAATGTTGGAATTGCAAAGCTCTGACCAGCCCAGCCACGTCCTACACCCTCTACAGCCCCAAAATGCTGACTGGCAACACGTGCGGCTCCACTACCATGTTGTCCAGCCATATTACTACCGAAGACAAACACGGTATCTTCAGGGAGTTCGGTTACAATACTTTCATCATGATATTGATAGGTCATGGTTATGCTTTTTATCTAATGGATAAGTCCATGTTGCAACCGTTTAAAGCATTGGTCAAGTATCAAGATGCTTAATATTTTCGATATAGATTAATCTCAATATAGACTTTAAATTAGGGAAAAAATCCCCATTAATTTGCTAGACGATAAATTCAAATTTTTTATAAAGAGAGAGAACTGTGAACGAAAATCAACCTTTCGATTTGGTCACTCATTACCAGCCAGCGGGTGATCAGCCACAGGCAATTGAAAAGCTGGTGAATGGTATCGAAAAGGGTTTTCGTAATCAGTTACTGCTAGGTGTGACCGGTTCAGGTAAGACCTATACCATGGCAAATGTGATTGCCCAAACTCAGCGTCCGACGATTGTGATGGCGCATAATAAGACCTTGGCAGCCCAGCTCTATGGTGAGTTTAAAGCTTTCTTCCCAAACAATGCAGTTGAGTATTTCGTAAGTTATTACGACTACTATCAACCCGAGGCTTATGTTCCGTCATCAGATACATTTATTGAAAAAGATGCGGCAATTAATGACCATATTGACCAGATGCGATTATCGGCAACGCGTGCTTTGTTAGAACGTCGTGATGCGATTATTGTTGCTTCTGTTTCGGCCATTTATGGTTTGGGTGACCCAAATGCTTATATGCAAATGTTATTGCATGTGGTCCAAGGTGACCGAGTAAGTCGAGACGAAATTATTCGCCGTTTGGTTGAAATGCAATATACGCGTAATGAGCTTGAATTCTTACGTGGTACGTATCGTATCCGTGGTGAAATTATTGATATTTTCCCGGCAGAATCCGACCAACATGCGATTCGTATTGAACTCTTTGATGACGAAGTAGACTCAATTCGCTGGTTTGATCCGCTTACCGGTAAAATGGTCCGCAAAGTACCACGTGTCACGATTTACCCGAAAAGCCATTATGTGACGCCAAAAGACAACCTAACACGAGCTATCGATACCATTAAGGATGAATTGCAAGACCAGCTTAAGTTCTTCCGTGAACATGACAAGTTACTCGAAGCGCAGCGTATCGAGCAACGTACTCGTTATGATTTGGAAATGATGCAGCAGTTAGGGTACACCAATGGTATCGAAAACTACTCACGTCATTTATCGGGACGACCGGCAGGTGAAGCACCACCGACCTTATTTGACTATGTACCTGAAGATGCCTTACTTATTATTGATGAGTCGCATGTAACGGTTCCTCAAATTGGCGCAATGTATAAAGGTGACCGTTCGCGTAAAGAAAACTTGGTGAATTACGGTTTCCGTTTACCAAGTGCGCTTGATAACCGCCCAATGAAATTTGAAGAGTGGGAGCGTATTGTCCCGACCACTATTTTTGTGAGTGCCACACCAGCTAGATATGAACTGGAAAAATCAGAACAAGTGGTTGAGCAGGTTGTTCGACCAACGGGCTTGATTGATCCTGAAATTGAAGTTCGTCCGGTACTTACCCAAGTCGATGATGTTTTGTCTGAGATTAATATTCGTAAGAACTTAAATGAGCGTGTATTGGTAACGACTTTAACCAAGCGTATGGCGGAAGATTTAACTTCTTATTTAAAAGAATATGGCGTTAAGGTTGCTTATCTGCACTCGGATATTGATACAGTTGAACGTGTCAAAATTATTCATGAATTACGTACAGGTGTATTTGATGTACTAGTGGGTATTAACTTGCTGCGAGAAGGCTTAGATATGCCGGAAGTTTCTTTAGTTGCTATTTTAGATGCAGATAAAGAAGGTTTCTTACGTTCTGAGCGTTCGCTTATTCAGACGATTGGTCGTGCTGCGCGAAATGTGAAAGGTAAAGCAATTTTATATGCTGATACAATTACTGATTCTATGCGAAAGGCAATTGATGAGACAGAGCGCCGACGTGCAAAACAAATCGAGTTTAATGAGCAGCATGGTATTACGCCACGTAGTGCAGTTCGTCAGGCTGTGAAAGAAATTGATACGGGTGAAGTACTTTCTGATGATCAGATTGATGAGAAAGTACTAGAGCAGGCACAAGCACTTAGCGCAGATGAACGACATATTCTTTCTGACCCTAAATTGTTTAGTAAGCACATTACTAAGCTAGAGAAAGAAATGTTAAAGGCGTCGAAGGATTTACAATTCGAGCAAGCGGCGCGTATTCGTGATGAAATTGTTCGTTTAAAAGCGCAAATGTTGCAATAAATGGATACATAACACTACATGATTTGTTTAAAAAACAAGCTACTGTAGATATTTAAGTTATTTTGTATTCACAACAAAGAGTTGAGGGCAACAATGGCATTTCGAAATAATGTTCCGCAAGCCAGTTGGCGCTTGGCAAAAATTGCATTGGGCGGTATTGTTCTGACTGGCTTAGCTGTCGGAACATATGCCTATGCCCAGCAGAAGCCTCTACCTACAGTCGATAAGGTTGAATTAGACCGTTATTTAGGTGTGTGGTATGAAGTCGCGCGTAAACCTGCTTTTTTCCAAAAAAAATGTGCTTACAATGTATCTGCAACCTATACCTTAAATGAAAATGGAAACATAGTTGTAGATAACCGCTGCTACGATAATCAAAAGCAATTACAGCAATCTATCGGTGAGGCTTTTGTAGTAAATCCGCCGTATAACACGAAATTAAAGGTAAGCTTTTTACCAGAAGCTGTAAGATGGATTCCGATAATTCGTGGAGACTACTGGATTTTAAAGCTCGATGAAGATTACCAAACCGTTTTGGTAGGCGAACCTTCCCGAAAATATCTTTGGGTTTTATCTAGAACGCCACATCCACACAAAGAAGTGGTTGATGAATATCTAAATTATGCAAAAACATTAGGATTTGATATTCGAGATATTATTCATACCGAGCATAAAGAATAAATATATGCTGCTTAAGAAAAAACCATGTTTTCGCATGGTTTTTTCTTTTTTATAGTGGATAAATCAAGTATTGTATCGCTTTATTTTTCTTAAAGTATAAAGAGGTTAGTGATGTTAAAGGGCGTGATTTTGTCTGTCATGGCATCATTAACTTTTGGTGTTCTTTATTTTTATACTCAATTACTCGGCCAGCTTGATAGTGAACAGACTTTTGGATGGCGTATTATTGCGACTTTGCCATTTTTAACTTTATTTATGTGGTGGAGTGGTGATTTAAGCCATATTAAAAATATATATCAACGTATTTTAGCGAAACCTTCTTTACTTCTATTACTCATTACAACATCCGTTTTGACTTCGGTGCAGTTATGGCTGTTTTTATGGGGGCCTATGCATGGACGTGGTTTGCAAGTTTCTTTGGGATATTTCCTGTTACCGCTTGTTTTGGTTTTAGCGGGTAGTGTCTTATATGGAGAGAAAATATCGAAATTTCAGTGGATCGCTATTGTTCTTGCAATTATTGGTGTAGGGCATGAGATTTTTCGACTAGGAAGTATTGCTTGGGAAACTGCTTTAGTGGCTATAGGTTATTCCGCTTATTTCTTGTTACGTAAGAAAATTAAAACGGATAATTTAGGGGGCTTTTGGTGGGACCTTCTGATTATTATGCCAGTTGCAATCTATCTGACACATACAGGGTTATTGCCATATAGTAAGTTCCTCGATCAGCCGACACTCGGGTTGGTTATTGCGGGTTTAGGTGTGCTTAGTGCTATAGGCTTGGGATGTTATATATTGGCAAGCCGTTATTTACCTTTGGTTGTGTTTGGACTGCTTGGATATCTTGAACCGGTGTTACTTGCTTTAGCATCTTTAGTGTTAGGGGAAAGTATTGGTAAAGAAGAATGGTTTACTTATCTTCCAATTTGGTGTGCCGTTTTCGTATTGGTTTTAGAAGGGGCTTTTCATCTTTATCAACAGCAGCAAAAAGCCAAAAATTTGCAATTAAATATCGAAAAATATCAAAAAAGATTAAAAAATGATGCTCACGATTAGAGCATCAAAATCTAAAAAGTAAGAAAAAGCAAAAATTTAGCGGCTTTAAACAATAAGATAATAAAAAATAATTATAGGTATTTTATGAATTTATGATGAATTTTGGGAAAATCTAGCCACTAACGTCAGCTTTTGATTCATTCTTGCCAATAATTCCATTACAATTACGGGGTTTTAAAAATCACGCCTAGATATAATTAATTAGAGGACGTATCTGTGAGCAAAGACACTATCATCGCCCTGCACGCTGAACACCAAGGCCGTTGGAAAAACCGTGAAGAAATCGCGGAACGTATGATTGCATTAATCGGTCAATTATACCGTGAAAAAAATATTGTCGTATCTGTTTACGGTCGCTCTTTAATTAACCGTTCTGTTATCCAAATTTTGAAAACTCACCGTCGTACACGTGTTGTAGATGTTGAGCTTTCTGTAGTAAATACTTTCCCAATTTTAGAAGCTTTAGCAAAAGTTGAAAATATCGGTTCTGCAGAAGTTGATATCGGTAAACTTGCAGTTGAATATAAAGAAAAAGGCGGTGATGTTGACGCTTTTGTTGCTCAAGCTGTTGAGTCAATTAAAGGTAGCGCAACTTCTGAACAACCTAAAGATGTAGTTCTTTACGGTTTTGGTCGTATTGGCCGTATCTTGGCTCGTTTAATCATTAGCCAATCAGGTTTAGGTCGTGGTTTAAGCCTTAAAGCGATTGTTGTTCGTAAGTCTTCTGACGGTGACTTGGCTAAACGTGCTTCTTTACTTCGTCGTGACTCTATTCACGGTACTTTTGCAGGTACAATTTCTGTTGATGAAGAAAACGAAGCAATTATCGCTAACGGTAACTTCATTAAAGTGATCTATGCGTCTAGCCCAAGCGAAGTAGACTATACTCAATACGGTATTGAAAACGCGCTTTTAATCGACAACACTGGTAAATGGCGTGATGCTGAAGGCCTAAGCCAACACTTGAAATGCCCAGGTGTTGCACGTGTTGTATTAACTGCACCAAGTAAAGGCGAAATGAAAAACGTTGTATTTGGTGTAAACAACTCTGACATTTTAGATGAAGACAAAATCATCTCTGCTGCAAGTTGTACAACAAATGCGATCACTCCAATTCTTAAAGTATTGGATGACAAATATAAAGTTCTTAATGGTCACGTTGAGACAGTTCACTCATTTACAAATGACCAGAACTTGATCGATAACTACCATAAAGCTGATCGCCGTGGTCGTGCTGCTACATTGAACATGGTTATTACTGAAACTGGTGCTGCTAAAGCTGTTGCTAAAGCATTGCCTGCATTAAAAGGTAAGTTAACTGGTAACTCTGTACGTGTTCCAACACCAAACGTATCTCTTGCGATTTTAAACTTAACGCTCGATAAAGAAGTTGATCGTGAAGAAGTGAACGAATACATTCGTCAAATTTCAATCAACTCTAACCTTCAAGGTCAAATTGGTTATACCAACTCTACAGAAGTGGTATCAAGCGACTTTATCGGTTCTCGTACTGCTGGTGTATATGATGCTCAAGCAACGATTACTTCTGGTAACCGCTTAACTGCATATGTTTGGTACGATAACGAAGTAGGTTATAGCTGCCAAGTATTACGTATTGCTGAGCAAATGTGTGGCGTAAGCTATAAAAAAATCCCTGCAGAAACTAACGCTTAATCTGCTTTAACGTTAGATAAAAGAATGTGACAAAAAAACCCAGTTTAGACTGGGTTTTTTTACAACCGTACAAAATATATGCTGATTATTTTTTAGAAATCAATGAGAATACGGTTTAAGGAACAAAAAGAAATAGTAAGGGATTGGAATTGCAGCAGTTTAAAAGATTATTGATCGTCTTCTTTTTTATTATCATCGCGAATATATGTGGTGTACTTATCGCTATTTGGGTGTTTAAACATTTTAATATTTATATTCCGTTGAAAAACCAAGCAGTAGCGATCGATTTACAAGAGCCATTACAGGTACAAGTTAAAGTAAAAGATGCTTTAAATGTCGATGTTAAAGGGCGAGTGAATGCTAATATTCCTATTAATGAGAAGTTAAATATTCCTTTGACACAGACTTTAACACCACGTGTCTATTTCGATAATATGGTGCCGATTAGTACGGTTATTCCAGTTAAAGAAACTTTAAAAGTTGACCAAAGTTTGCCAATTGACACGAAAGTTCAGGTGAGAGTACTTGGTAAAGATATTACTTTGCCATTAAAAGGAAATATTCCTTTACAGTTAGATGTACCTATTGATATTCAAGTTCCACTCGATCAAAAAGTTCATTTGAAGTTTGATGCGCCAGTAAAAACGGTCTTAAAAGAAAATCTTCATATTCCATTAAATGCTCAATTAAAAACAAATATTCCAATTCAAGGAAGTTTGAATGTCCCCGTGAAAACAGCTTTAAATGCGTCGGTAGATGTAAAAAATACCTTGCCAGTTAAAATCGAGCATGGTGAGTTAAAAATACCACTATCGAGCATGAGCCTGAATCGCGTTAAATCTGGCGAAGATAACTCTTCACCTGTTCAGAACCAGACAAAATAGGTGAATGGCTTATGTTTGGCTCATTAAAAAGTATATTAATCAGTTTCTTTCTGATTATGATACTCACGGCAATCTTATTTTGGTTCTATTTAAACATACAGGCTTCAGTTGTAGTTTCAGCACATGAGTCGGATATTCGTCTACCAGAATCATTAGAAACTAAAATACATGTTGGTAATAATTTGCAGGTTCAATCGATAGGTAAATTAGACACCTCTATTGATATTGACCGTCAGATTTCAGTTCCATTAAAAGGAAGATACTTGGCTGATTTAGAGTTTGAAGTCGAGACTCCAATTACAGTAAGTGTTGATTATGCGACAACATTAAAAGTCGATCAGGTGATGCCTTTAGAAACAACCACTGATTTAATTTACAAAAATAAGTTATTACCAAGGTTTCCATTAAAATTAAATATCCCGATTAAACTTGATATTCCATTTCAGTTAAAACGTAGTTATACCATTCCGGTTAAAATTGCTTTTAATGGTCCGGTTTATTTTGAGTTTGACGAATCTATAAATTTGCCAATTAAACATCAGTTTAATCCAAGTTTGAACGTTAACGATGCAATGGAAATGGGGAATATCTCAAGCTTTAATGCCATTATGTATAACTCTGTTCAGCACACTAAAGCTAATTTGGATATGAAGATGGATTTACCGTTACGTAATGTTCATCCTTAGGTAATTAATCAATAAAAATAGACCATGACTTGCTGTAGGTTTATCTCCTGATAAAAAGAAATAAAATAAGCAGCAGGAAAGTAGAATTCTCTCGATTTTCTATTCGAGAATTTTCTGAAAATATGGCAGAATAGGCGGTTTTAGAGTTTTTAGAGGATTGGCAAATGCGCTTTGTTGATGAAGCAGTCATTACCGTAGAGGCTGGCGACGGTGGCAATGGCGTAGCCAGTTTTCGCCGTGAAAAATTTGTACCATTTGGTGGCCCAGATGGTGGTGATGGCGGACGTGGTGGAAGTATCTATATTCAAGCAGATGATGATACAAGTACCCTAGTCGATTACCGTTACACCCGTAAATTCCGCGCTGAGCGTGGTAAAAACGGTGCAGGTGCTAACTGTACCGGACGTGGTGGTGAAGATGTGGTTTTAAAAGTACCCGTTGGTACAACAATTGTTGATACAGATTCAGGCGATATTATTGGCGATCTGGTAGAAGACGGCCAAAGAGTAATGGTTGCAAGCGGTGGTGAAGGTGGTTTAGGAAATACTCACTTTAAATCATCAACCAACCGTGCTCCACGTAAATGTACGACAGGTACAAAAGGTGAGTTCCGTGAAATTCGCCTTGAGTTGAAAGTATTGGCAGATGTTGGCTTATTAGGTATGCCAAATGCTGGTAAATCAACATTTATTCGTGCAGTAAGTGCCGCGAAACCAAAAGTAGCAGATTATCCATTTACCACTATGGTTCCTAACCTAGGTGTAGTAGATGCTGACCGTCACCGCTCGTTTGTGATGGCAGATATTCCGGGACTTATTGAGGGTGCAGCAGAAGGTGCAGGTTTAGGTATTCGTTTCCTTAAGCATTTAGCACGTACACGTATTCTTTTGCACATTATTGATGTACAACCAATTGATGGTTCAGACCCGGCCCATAATGCTAAAGCAATTATGAATGAACTTGCCAAGTTTTCTCCTACTTTGGCGAAGTTACCAATTGTATTAGTACTCAATAAACTTGATCAGATTGCTGAAGAAAGCCGTGAAGAATGGTGTCAGCATATTCTAGATGAGTTGCAATGGACAGGTCCTGTCTTTAAGACCTCGGGTTTACTCGAAGAAGGAACCAAAGAAGTTGTTTATTACCTCATGGATCAGATTGAACAACAACGTGAACGTGAAGTTGAAGATCCTGAGTACGCAGCAGAAGTAAGAGCATTCCGTGAACAGCTTGAAGCTGAAACACGTGAACAGACCATTGCAGCGAAGGAAGCATACCGTGCTATGCGTAAGGCACAACGCCTTGAAAGCATGATGGACGATGATGATGACTTCGATGACGATGAAGACGATGGTGATGTAGAAAGCATCTACGTTCGTGATTAAAAAACCGAGGAAAACATGATAGAAGTGGTCGATGGGCAACGTAAGCTCAGTGAGTGTAAACGAATCGTTGTTAAAATCGGATCATCTTTACTCACGGCAAATGGGCAGGGTCTAGATCTGGACGCTATTTCGCATTGGGCGAAACAGATTGCAGATTTACACAATGCTGGACACGAAATTATTTTAGTGTCTTCAGGAGCTGTGGCAGAAGGTATGGTTCGTATGAAGCTTGCGAGTCGACCCACCGATCTACCCAGTCTTCAAGCATGTGCCGCAATTGGGCAGATGGGCCTAATTCATACTTGGTCTAGTGTGCTTGAAAATCATAGTATCCGAACTGCTCAGGTGTTGTTAACACATGATGATTTGGCAGACCGCCGTCGTTACTTAAATTCATGTGATGCATTGCAGAACTTGATTGATTGGCGTGTTATTCCGGTCATTAATGAAAACGATACTGTATCTACCGATGAGATTCGTTTTGGTGATAACGATACACTCGCAGCTATGGTTGCTGGTCAAGTACATGCTGATTTATTAATTATTTTAACAGATCAGCAAGGTATGTTTGATTCAGACCCACGTCATAACCCTGACGCAAAGTTATTATCAACTGTGCGTGCCATGGATGATGTTTTATTTGAAATGGCTGGTGGTGGTGGTGTGCTTGGGCGAGGTGGCATGGTCACTAAAGTTCGTGCTGCACGTTTAGCTGCCAAGTCAGGTTGCCCGACATTGATTGCTAGTGGTGAAAGCGACAATGTGTTGTCACGAGTGATGGCGGGTGAGATGCTGGGTACGTTGTTTACGACTGATAAAGACCGTATGACAGCACATCAGCAATGGCTTGCTGCACATTTACAAACAGCGGGTCGTCTTGTAATTGATGATGGCGCAGTTGAAGCGATTAAATTGAAACATCGCAGTTTATTGCCTGTTGGGGTAAAAACTGTTGAAGGACATTTTGATCGTGGTGATGTGGTTGAATGTGTCGATAAACAAGGTAAACGTGTTGCGGTTGGGCGAGTGAATTTTAGCTCTCGTTCTGCTGAAATTATTAAAGGTCTTTCTTCAGACAAAGTTTACCAAGTACTTGGTGAAGCCCGTTCATTAGAAATGATTCATCGCGATCATATGGCAATTTACTAAGTTGTTCTAAATTAAAAAAGCTCGCATCATGCGAGCTTTTTTTGTGGGGTTAATGAGGGCAAGATTCGATCTTCACCGACCATAAAAGGATGTGTAGCAAGACTAAGCATGTCTAAATCTTCTGAGCTATTTCCATACGCATAGATTCGCTGATAATGTTTTAGAGGATATTGCTCACTTATTCTTAACTTCTTTTGCTCACTACTACAATCCGGAGTTGAGTAGTAACCTGTCATCATGCCATTTTTGACTTGAGTTTCAGTACAAATTAATTCGATACCTAGTAATTTGCAAAGTGGAGCAAGATAGATATCAATGGAAGCAGAAACTAATACCACCTGATCACCTAATAGCTGGTGTTGCTGTAATTGTGCAAAAATTTCAGGTGAAAGTGCCGAGACGAGTTCTTGTGCGTATTCTTCACCTAGTCTTTGCAATTCAATTGCAGGAGTATCTCTGAACATGCTACGAAATAGCTTGGCACGCATAGCATGGGCTGGATAAAAATTAAGATAATAGGCTTGAATCCATGGCAGGATTTTCAAGCCTTGCTTCACAATATGGCGTTTAGACAACGCATAAAAGATGAACCCTGTAAAACTGTCTTTACTGCACAAGGTTCCATCAAAATCGAACAGGGCGAGATTTTTTATAGTCTTATTCGTTTCGCTCGTTGCATACATGTTTCATATCGTCCGTTTACGCGGGTTGCATACCAGTTAGTATTATAGTCACGACTTAGTTTAGGCCCAGAAATCACCACTTGCGGCATAATTGCATAGAGCGGCTCTTTGCCAGTTTTTGATTTATAAAGTTTAGTCAGCGCAATATAAGTTTGAGTACTCTCAAACTTTTTCTCTTTTTCTAATTTTAGATCATCACGAATCTGTCTTGGTGTAACTAAAACATTATTACTAGCAAATACAGTAATTAGTTCTTTTTCTGACTCGCTTTGAGTTGCGCGTGGATCACCATCTTTTGTGTAAAGGAGTAGATCGCCATCAAGACTTATATCCTTGTCGGTGAGTTCTTTTAGCATTTTTTGAAAAGCTGCATTACGACTAGAGTACATACCAGAGTTGTAATCTGCAAAACGATAAATGGCTTTATCATAATCTGCCGGATAAACCATTAAACGGTGAATTCCATAATATAGGCCGCCATACTCGGTATATAAGTCATCACGTAGGGCAGCAGTATTCATACTCGAGCGTTTGTTTGCTTTGGCATAGTTAATATGAACTTGCATTGAACCCAGTGTAGTGATCGGATTCATTTTTTCGCCAATATCTTGTCCAACTAATTTAGCTGCGCCAGTTAAAGCACTCACGTGATAGTGTTTGGCCATAAAGTCGAAAATTTCTCGGTAAAGTAAATCAAGGTCTTTCTCGGTTTTAACTTTACGCATCTGACTCATATAGTTATTGTCAGGAGAGGGTTGGGTTCTTAGTACTTCTTCAAAGTAACCTGCAATTGTTCCACCAATGGTTTTGCCAAGCTTATCTTCAAATTTTTCATTTAAACGTGTACTGACTTCCTCAACTGCTTTTTGTCCTAATCCTGGCACTTGAGGATTGGCGACAAAATTGGATTCTTGATCAACGACCGCCACAATACTACAGACATTTTGTTTGGTTTTAGGAATGTCTAAGTCTTTCATAATGTCATCAATATCTTTAGCCCATGACTCACGGTCATGCACACGAGATGGAATGAGACGCTTGATTTGCTGGCTTTCTAATTCAGGCTCATCATTATTTGACCACCAGGCTTTATCTCCACAAGCAGCTAAACTCATGCATACGGCAACCATACCGAATGATTTAAATAAAAAACGGGAAGACAACGGTTTGTTCATGGAGAGGAGGACACCTGCATAAAAAGATGAGCTGATCAAGCGGATGAAGTATACTATGCCGATCATCAATTGTATGAATATATATGTATATTGGTCCCTATCAACTGTCAAATAATTTAATTGTTGCCCCTATGGCCGGTGTAACTGACCGTCCATTTAGAGCACTGTGCAAGTATTTCGGTGCGGGTCATGCAGTCAGTGAAATGATGACTGCTGACAAGACTTTACGTATGACTAAAAAAAGTCTTTATCGTGCTAATTTTGATGGAGAGTTAGCTCCAATTTCTGCACAGATTGCTGGTTCCGATCCGGAACAGTTGGCTGAAGCGGCTCGTTACCAAGTCGCAAATGGCGCGCAAATTGTTGATATCAATATGGGATGTCCTGCAAAGAAAGTATGTAATAAATTAGCGGGTTCAGCGTTATTACAAGACGAAGATTTGGTAGCTCGAATATTAGATGCAGTCGTTGCAGCAGTTGATGTTCCGGTAACTTTAAAAACCCGTTTGGGATTTTTAAATGGCCAAGAGAATATTCTACGGGTGGCTAAGCGTGCCGAAGAGGCTGGCATCGCTGCATTAGCACTACACGGCCGTACGCGTGAAGATATGTATTTAAATACCGCCCGTTATGAATTGATTAAGCATGTTAAAGAATTAATCCATATTCCTGTGATTGCTAATGGTGATATTGATAGTCCTGAAAAAGCAAAATATGTACTGGACTATACTGGGGCAGATGCAATTATGATTGGGCGGGCTGCACAAGGTCGACCGTGGATTTTTCGTGAAATTGCCCATTACTTAAAAACTGGTGAACACCTTGCTGCTCCGAATATTGAAGAAGTTAAAGAAGTGCTTTTAGGGCATTTGTCTGAGTTATATCAGTTTTATGGTGAATACTCTGGTTGTCGTATTGCCCGTAAGCATATTGCTTGGTACACCAAAGGTTTACGCTCAAGTAATGAGTTTCGACAAAATATGTATAAAGTTGAAACGACTGCCGAACAAGCTTTAGTTGTTGAGAGTTATTTTAATCAATTGCTCGCTGAAGGTAATTTGATGAGCGATGTTCAGGTTGAACAGGTTAATTTATTAGAAACTCACTAAAATAAAGCAACCAGTACAGAGACTGGTTGCTTGGAATTTTTACCTATTCATTGTCTAGCATTTCAACGACCAGTTGATTAACCAGATCAGGTGCTTCAAGTTCACGTATTTGTGCAACGTTACTTCCTGCCCAAAAAGCACCAAAACCGTAATCGTGGTGTTTGCTTGCAAGAGCATTTAGTTGCTTTGCTAAATCATAGGTATAAGGATATTCAGGTTGTACAGGGCGAGTAGGTGAATCAATTTTTGTATGCCAATGGTTGAGTATCCCTCGAGCAGGACGCCCAGAAAGACTGGCACTAATCTGTGTTACAGGTTTACTAAATAGGGCTTTACGATATTCAGCAGAAGCATTTGAAGTTTGGCATTGAACAAATGCTGTCCCTAATTGGACTGCGGCTGCGCCTAAGCCCAACATATGTTTGGCTTGTAAGCCAGTCATTATGCCACCTGCGGCGACAACCGGAAGTGTACAGTGCTGCACAATTAGTTGAACCAAGTCACTAGTTTTAATTGCCCCATCAAAAGTTTGGTTGAAAATCCCTCTATGTCCGCCTGCCTCAATCCCTTGGGCAATAATAATATCGATACCCGCTGCCTCAATAGCTTGAGCTTCGATCAAATTAGTTGCCGAAACCATAGTCAAAATACCAGCCTCTTTTAAAGCTTTAATTTGATGCGGATGCGGAATACCAAAGTGAAAACTTACTGCTTTCGGCTTAGTTTCTAAAACAATATTTAAAAAATCATCATTGTCTAAAAAACTTGAATAGATACAGTGTAATTCTTGGGGCGGTTGAGCACCGAATTTTTCAAAATGAGGACGTAGGTACTCAAGCCATTGTTTTGCTTTTTCTACATTAAGCTCAGTCGATCGATGACAGAAAAAATTAACTTGAAATGGGTTTTCCGTGAGCGCTTGAGTTTTTAAAATTTGTTCACGTGCACTTTGCGGTGTGTTTGCTCCTAAGCCTAATGATCCAAGGCCTCCTTGATTTGAAACCTCGGCTGCTAATTCAGGAGTAGAGACGCCCGCCATAGGAGCCAGAAAAATTGGATGTTTGATTGCAAGTTGTTGTAATAGGCTCATTTTATTCACCTCAATTCTTTCTCTTCACCATAACGTGAAAATAGAATGAAGAGCAAATAATATTGGCTATTTAATTTTTAAATATTAAGAGTCTTATTTAAAAAACTCTCTTATAAAGGAGTGACATTAAATAAGGAACCAATCCAGCTTGAAAAAGCCATCGCTAAAATACCCCATAAGGTAATACGTAAACTACCTTTGATTTTAGACGTACCTGCAAAATAACTCGAAAGGGCACCTAAAATTGCTAATGCCGCGATACCTGTAATAAGGACACTTGGCATAATTAAATGCTCTGGGCTAAACAAAATGGCAAGCATGGGGAAAAATGCCCCAAATGAAAATGAAGCTGCTGAGGAGAGTGCTGCTTGAATTGGGTTTGCCGCCGTATTTTCATGAATACCGATTTCATCTCGGGCATGTGCACCCAAAGCATCATGAGTCGTAAGCTGAATAGCCACCTCCTTTGCTAGTTCTTTTGAAAGTCCCCTAGAAATATAGATTTGAGTTAATTCATCCAATTCTTTTTGAGGGTATTTATTTAATTCTTTTGCCTCAATAGCTAAATCTGATTTTTCAATATCTTCTTGAGATTTAACCGAAATATATTCTCCGGCAGCCATTGAGGTTGCGCCTGAAATGAGTCCAGCAACACAAGTGATAAATAGAGTATGTGAGCTTGCCCCACTTGCAGCCATCCCCATAATTAAGCTAGTCACTGAAATAATGCCATCATTAGCGCCTAATACTGAGGCTCTTAGCCAACCTGAGCGCTGAATGGCATGATGCTCTGTATGATGTGGAAAAGCCATGTGTTTTTCCTTATTAATGTTTTATAAATACTATGAAATTTTACAATTTATTGTTCAAAAAATATGTCATTATTATAGGAAATTTAGGGATAAGACAGAATAGATCAATAATAAAAATGGAGATTAAACAATTATTTTAAAACATCCTTAACCTAACTTAACGATGTAACTTATTATTTTTAATTATAATATTTATTGATCATTCCAAAGACTTGCCCTCCCTAATAAGTCTAATTTACTGTAGAGGTGAAAATGAAAAATATCAAAACAATAAACTCTATAACACATTCAATATTATTGATGGGAGCAGCGATCTCTACTTTGGGAATGACCGGTATAAGCTCAGTTTATGCACAAGAGCAAGTCGACCCTGCATATAAGCCCGGTAACCCTATTTATGATAAATGGGATAGATTTTATAAAATTGAACAGTCTCAACCGCAAGAAGCAGAAAAAATATTAGTTGAGCTTAGTAAACTGACACCAACCGATATTAAAGTCTGGAAAAGTCTTACTTATTTACAGATTCGGCTTGAAAAAAGGGAAGAAGCTTTACAAAGCTTAAGACAAGCAAGAAATTTAGCTCCTCAAGATGACACCTTAAAATTACAAGAAGCTTATTTGCTGAATCAGCAGAAGAAAGATCGTGAAGCATTGGTTTTATTTAAAGAGTTAAGTTCCTCTTCAGACCCTGAAATTGCTGCTAAAGCAACTCAGGCAGTTAAAAATTTAAGTGGGGGAGAAGTTAAACCATATTTTAAAGATATTTATTTTGCACCGTCTTATGAGTCACGTTATGACGATGTTATTTTTCCTTTAAAAATGAGGTATGGCAAAAACATCGATAACGGGCGAGCCCAAGTATATGCCTTTCTTAATTTAAACCGCGATACTCAATCACAAGGTGGGGTCCGACCTGAAATTATTGATGAAAATGCAGCCACTTTAGGGTTAGGGGCAAATTATCAACCGTGGACTTCCATTCCTGTGCGAGCCTATGTCGAAGTTGGTGGAAGTTATGACTTGATTGATAGAAATAGAAAGCGATTTCGTGAGAGTGTTGTGGGCGGTGTAACGGGTTATCAAGAATGGTATTCACAATCAAACTGCGATCATTCACTTTGTTTAGATAATTATTTTACTGACTTATATGGCAATGTCGCGACTTATTCGAGAGAGGACTATAACGTTATTGGGGACTTACGCTTACGCACAGGTTTAAATCTCTATAAGGGTGAGAGTGGGTCTGTGCAGGCTTATGTGAAATTGCATGGCTTAGCGGATAGCGAAGATGAATATTACAATAATTTATTTGAATATGGCCCAGGCATTTCATGGCAGCCTTTTAATTATCAACCGATAAAACTACGGGTTGAACGTCTATATGGCAATTATTTTAAAGACGTACCGGTTAATACAAAAGATCATTACAACAATACTCGTGTAGAACTTGTTTTTTATAAGGATTTCTAATAATGAAGAAAATTTTTATTTCAATTGTATTTGGTACTCGTCCAGAGCTCATAAAGTTGGCTCCGGTAATTTTATTAGCAAAACAAGATGCACGATTTCAGGTAGAAGTTATTTTTACAGGACAACATGATGAATTAGTTCGAGATGCGATAGATTTCTTTGGGGTTGAAATTGATCATCGTCTTAAAATTATGAATGCTGGACAAAGCCTGAATCAGCTTTTAATTCATGGCTTAACGCAACTTGAAAATATCTATACAGATGGTCAAAAAAGAGATGCAATTGTTATTCAAGGTGATACTACAACCGTGTTAGCTGCTGGGCTAGTTGCATTTTCAATGAAGATTCCTGTTGCCCATGTCGAAGCGGGTTTACGTTCTTATGATTTAGATCATCCATTTCCTGAAGAAGGCAACCGCCAGTTAGTTTCTCGTATTACCAAATGGCATTTTGCCCCTACAGAACAATCAAAGCGTAACTTGTTAAATGAGCAGATTCCACCTTCATTGATTACAGTGACAGGGAATACGGTAGTCGATGCTGTGTATTTAGGAAGGAAACTCATAGCTGAAAAGACGGGTTTGAAAAATCAACTTGAGCCTTACGGAATTGAATTAAAACAAAATGATAAAGTTGTACTTATAACTGCTCACCGCCGTGAGAATTTTGGCGAAGGAATTCAGAATATTTGTAATGCTGTTGAGTATTTAGCAAAACATCATCCTGATTTACATTTTATTTGGCCTGTACATTTAAATCCTGCTGTACATAATGTAGTGCACGATAAGTTTAAAAATCATGCTCAAATTCATCTTGTGAAGCCACTCGATTATCCGAGTTTATTGGCCATTATCGACCGCTCCACCTTTATTTTAACGGACTCTGGTGGTTTACAAGAAGAAAGCCCATCATTTAATAAGCCTGTCTTAATTTTAAGAGACACGACTGAACGCCCTGAAGTGGTAGAGGTGGGAGCAGGGGTATTAGTTGGAACAAATCAGCAGAAAATTATTGAAGAGGCTGAGAAACTTTTAACGGATTCGCAGCATTACCAAAAAATGGCTCATGTTGAAAATCCGTTTGGTGATGGACGTGCTGCCCAGCGAATATTAGATGAAATTGCCAGAACTTATAACTAGAGATCATTTATTTTGAGTTTTTGGGTTCGTTTATGGTGGCGGGTGTGCTGCCATAAACGAGTCGATACCATAGACCGACAATATAAACGGACCATCGGCCCATATAGTGGGGGCCATCAAAAATATAAATTTTTTTCCCTTCATACGCCTTAATTTGAGAGATAATTTCCCAAGGATAGGCTGCACGGAATTGACCATTTTTCTTGGTTCGAAATGCTTCTAAAACAATAACCGTTTTATCTTTTCCAAGTGTCTGTTCAAGTTGATCTAAAATACGTCTAGCTTGTTCGGGAGTTCGTACTCCGACACCTACACCATCTTGGAAAAAAACGCCTGCTTGTTGAGGAAGCCAGCTTTTAACCCATAAATCGTAGTTTTCGGGTTCACTTTCACCACTATAAACACTAACCCAAATAGGTGAGGGTAATTTTTCCAAAACATGTCCTAAGGTACTTACTCTTAGCCATGTTGGGTCGGCTTCTACTGGAAAATAATAGCCTTTTAAAGATGCATCATTTTGTTCTTGAATAATTTGTGCAGATTTTTCTCCCAAAGCAACGACATTAGCACGCGCTTCATGTTCATTATATTCACCTGCTAACCCCAATATAAGATTTTTAGCCCAAGGTTGCTGTTTAATTTTTTGTAAATCAACGGCTTTTTCCCATTGAGGAAGATTGGAGTTTTTCCACCAAGATTTAGATTCAACGACTGACCATTGAGGAACAAAAGTATTTATTCCTAAGTAATGCCAGTTTCCTTTAGGAGGAGTAGTATCATTGTCAGGTTGCCAGAAGATACCCTCAATAATGGGAGGTTGCCCATGATTTTTGAACAACCCCGCATAACCCACTACACTACATATAATTAAAATAATAAAAGCAGTTATTTTAATTGGTATCTGTTTTTTCATTATTACGTCGTAACCAATACCACAAGAAGATCACTATTATCATAATTGCAGAGATAATCACAACTAATAAAAAGAATGATGATTGCTGAACTAATGGCGCTTTTTGATTACCCACAATTAATTTTTGAAGAACATAAATATTGCCGTTTTCAGAAACCAGCATTTTAGTCACATTATTTGGGATTTTATGCTGTATTTTTCCCCATAAATGCATAAAGGTTTGTGCACCGTTTTCAGAGTCTGTAATTACATCGAAGCGGTTATTGTTATAACTTACGATAAAGCCATTCGCTGCTGCGGGTGCATAAATAATATTTTGATGCATTAAGACTTGTTGCTGATAAATCTCTTTGTTCACTCTCACATTCACTGCTTGTGGGGAAGTCGGAGAGAAGCGTACTAGGTTCACTGGCATTGGTGCCTGTGTCAGCAGCATGTTTTTAGCGACTTGTCCTAAAATAATGGCAATATTTAATGCCCCTGATTGGTCATCAATTGCAATCGTTGGCTTGGTGGCTAAGGTCATTGAAAGAGCAGCAACACCATTTTTAAGTTTATGGGGAAGTTTTACCGTTGATTTGGCGGTATCAACCCAAAGTGAGCCGTGAGCATTGGGTAAACATTGAGAATTGGCAATAACCGAGTTTTCAAGTTTCAAGCTAAAGTTGGTTGTATTTGAAATTTCCTTGGCAAAGATGTTGAACTGTCGGTTTACAGGGTCGGATGCGAGATCCGCCGTTTTCATACTTCCTGCAAGTCCTCCATCAATCCATGCTGTAATATTTGAACCTTGTAATAGTCCACTTTGAATACGAAGTGCGATTTGCCCTTGCAGAATATCAGTAGGTTGCCATACTGCCGGAAAATCAAGAAATAAATTCTTTTCGGCATGATTTAGTCGAAAATCCTGAATACCTAGATCTGCAAGCGTATCAATTTTTTTAAATTGCGCCCAAGCTGGTGCTGAGATTGTAGTTGGAAAAATAGCGCTACCCGTATCAAGCTGTTGCACATAAGTTGGATTAATTAGCCCGTTAATGGCAGCGGTAAGCTCTTGTGGAGTGTGATAAGTAATAGATAGCGTCGGTACACCTTCAGCCGGTTTAGCAATTTGTACTAAGGCTCCTCCTTTGAGTGGGCTTGCCGAACGAATCACTTCAATAATAAAGTTCGTTTCAGGATTTAGATTGGTTTGGCCTGAATCAACCCATTCAATTGGCGTTACAGAACTCCACGAACTTACTAATCGGGCCAACATAGAGGCTTCGGTAATTTCTTTACGGTTATATTTTAAGATTCCGACAAAAGGTGTAGGTCGTCTAGCCTGAGGGTTAAATAAAGCGTCCGGTAGATCTTTTAAACGGTACTCATTTCGAATAGGCGTAAAGTCGAGTTGGGAATTACTCAAATAAGTTAAGTGATCAATATCTTCTGTACAGAATGTTTCTTTTGTTTGGTTAAGCGTCGTTGGTTTTGCATATTGTTGAATAATAAAATCTAAACGGTGAAAACCACTCTGACTGGCAGGAATATTAAATTTGAATTGGCCATCACCATTAAGCGTAGTGTTATAAATGAGCTTGTCGTCATATTTGACGAGTACTGTTGTGTCATTTTCAGTTGAGTAGTCACTCGAAAACTGAATGTTTTGCCATTCAGCACCTTTTCCAATATAGAAAAAGTGAGGCTCGACTGTATATTTAGTCGAGGTACTAATATCGTCGAGTTTCCATGTATAAGCATGAGTAGACATGGCAAGCAAAAAACTGGTGCTGGCAAGGAGCACTTGAGCTGTTTGGTAAAGATCAAAAGTCTTTTTCATTTATTTTTTCTCCTTGCTACGTTCCGTTTTGTACCATTGAAGGGAGTTGCCCTGTATTTTATTTTTTAGCATGTCGAATGCGGCTTTAAACACAATAAATAAGAAGATTTGTGAGTAACTTACGTAAGATAAGACAGAATAAAAATAGAGTTCTGGTTTAACTTTTTCTAAAGAAAGCGTAAACCACATTTGTGCTACATAGAGACAAAATGAGAGTCCCCACAATAGTGTAAATGGACCAGGAACTGAAATACCTGCAATATCAAGTAAGCCAAGCGTTAAGGTAATATGACTCCAGAATAAAGCCGGTACAAAAAGGATATAGCACATAATGTTATTTAGAATTTCAATCCCGATTGGGAATGGGGTTCTCAGTGCTACAGGTAAATATTTGCGTGTTACATAAAAATTACCTTGAGTCCAGCGTGAGCGCTGTTTAACGAATACGCTTAATGAAGGAGGATCCTGTTGCCAACCGATTGCATAGGGAACCCATTTAATTCGTTTTTGTCCGATAAAAATTCGAAAACTCATTTCTGTATCATCGACTAGCGATTTTTCATCAAAACCGCCCAAAGTCTCTAGAGCATCGCGCCAGATGACATAATTTGTTCCCATTAATGTTGATAGTTCAAAACGTTGCCAGCGTCCACCTTGAAAGATCCATTGGAAAAAGATGAATTCAATCGCAATAAAACGAGTCAAAATACTATCTTGCCAGTTACGGGTTCTGACTTTGCCATTTACCGCGACTAGCTTTTTATCGGCTAACAAGGTTTGGGCAAGTAATCGGACGCAATCGGGTTCAGGGGTACTATCGGCGTCGTAAACAACAATTAACTCACCTTTGGCATGGGGAAGACCATTATTAAGCGTTCTTGATTTACCTTTACCACCCATACCTTTGGGTACATTGACAATTTTTATGCAAGGATAAATTTTTGCGAGGTTTTCTGCGATTTCAAGGGTGTTGTCTTTGGAGCCATCATTGATCAGTAAGACTTCATAAGACTCTGCCGGATAGTCCTGTTGAGCAATGGCATGCAAAGTGTCCTCAATCACAACGCCTTCATTATAAGCAGGGATCAAAACACTTAAGACTGGCCATCTTTCTGGTATTGGTAAGTTTTGCAGCTCTTTTTCAGCCGTTTTGGAATACTTCCACGCTTGATAGCTTAACCATGCCCAAAATGCTTGTGGAATCCAAATACCTAAAAAGCCAAATAAAAACAGGATATCAATTGGAGCCATTTTTACGGACCCTCCTAATAATAGAAGAGATGAGCAGCAATAATAAAATTGCCCCGACCACTAAGGAGATCCATGAAATATAGCTACCAAATGTGCCGAGTAGATCCGGATACGTCGTTGTTAAAATCAGGTCAAGTGGAACAACAACAATGCTTAAAACAATAAATATATAACCTATAAGATTCGTACTTATATGTTCAGGAGTACTCTCATAATCAATATTATTAAAGTTCCAAGAAATGCCGAGTTGAGGATATCGAATATTAGATAGGGGTAAATCGGCAGGGGGATTAATAATAATTTCATAACCTGAAACATGACCGTTAAAACCCTTGGCCGAGTAAAATAAATGTTGGCCTTGTCTGACTTCTCTTGAGGGTAATGGTAAATTTGCTGAATTTAGCTGGATAATATAACTACCTGCTGGTTGAGAAATTAAATTTTCATCCCATCCCGTACTCACAAAAGCAGCCATTGGGCGTAAACCAATAGCGGTCGAAAAAGTTGCTTTTGCGGCAAAATATTGAGGTTGTTCAGTTTTAAAAAGCACAATAGGAATAGCACCTTGGCTTACTGCTTCTTTTAACAAGAAATAGTGAGGAAAACTAAATACTTCGTCTGGCAAGATAATGCCGGGTCTAATTCCGTTATGGATAAACTTTTGGAAACTTTCAGAGCTAATCTGATCAATTGTAAAGACAGGCCACCATGTATCTTGGTAAGGGAAAAACATGGAAAGATCACTAGGACTTTGAACCTCGGCTTTTATTTGCTCAGCTTTAATTTCGCAATGATAATATTGTCGATAGAATTGTTGTAATGTGGCATCTGGATATTGGCTAGAGGCGATTACAATTCCACAAATATTAAGAAGATTAGACATTAGCTCATCTCCTCGGGTGGAAGAGGAACAATTTTGTATTCCTCCTCAAGACGCAAGGTCGTAATTTCTTTTAATTTTTTTAAGAATACAGGGTCTTCTTCTGTTTTCTGCTGGCGAATCATAATACTGTAAATATTTTCCAGATCATCATCTGCAAACTGGAAAACAATCTCGTTGGGTTCATGTTGGCTCAAAATTTTAATCATTTCATTTTGAGTTGTTTTCCAGACATCATCGCCTAACATTTCTTTAATCAGACTGCGATTAAGAATTCGGATTTCGAATACTTCATAATCTTGTACATTATGGTGATCAAGTAATTTAAAAAAACTACGCTGAAAGTATTTTAAAGCACTGAGCGGGAAAATATCGCGGCGATAGTTTCGGTCATAGCTTTGAATATCACGATATTTCTGTACATTAATTTCAATATTGTGGCGTACAGCACTTAGAAAGAGCGGAATTAGGGGAATAATGAATAGTAAAAGTAACTGACGTTCAATATGTGTTTGTGCGCCTAAGTCGAGTAAAAAGTATACGGCAACCCCAATAAAAGCGACTAAACCTACAATTAAAGACAAACCGACTTCTAAAAAAGCACCTGAAATTAAAAGAAGAAGAATAAAAATCCAACTTCCTCTAAAACTCACAGGCAGCCACTCATATGCAACCATTCCCATAAATAGATGAGCTGCGATAATCCATAAGATGAGTGTTCTACCGGGGTGTTTTTGTTGCATGTGGCCTATGCTACCTTTTTTGTAATGTTAATTTTTTTATACTTTTATAATGAAAGGTGTTGATTTGCGAAGTAGTTGTTGTTTCTGTCCTTTTTAGGTATCTATTATGTTTATTTGTAGATTAAAGCCACTGTATAGTCAAACCTTGTTATTAATTTTTCATCAAAAATAAACAGAGCAGACTCAATTGTTATCTAAATATTCTTGAAAGTTTCAATTGCTTTAAGGCGTGTTTCTTTTAAATCTACTATGGGTTTTGGATAATTTAAACCAAGATCGGTTTTGCTTGAGTAGGGTTCATGAATCGTTTTATTGTCCAAATGAGCCAATTCTTTCACCCATTGGCGAATATATTCACCCTCCGGATCAAACTTCTTTGATTGAGCAATTGGGTTGAAAATCCGAAAATAAGGTACGGCATCTGTTCCTGTTGAGGCACACCATTGCCAACCGCCATTATTTGCGGCGAGGTCACCATCAATTAAATGTTGCATAAACCATTGTTCACCAATGCGCCAATCAATCAAAAGATTTTTACATAAAAACATGGCCGTAATCATACGTACTCGATTATGCATCCAGCCTGTTTGTAAAAGTTGTCGCATCCCGGCATCAACAATAGGAATACCGGTTTGACCCGTTTGCCATGCGGTTAAATGTTCTGGATTATGGTTCCATTTAATCTTCTGACTATCTTTCTTAAACGGGATGTGTTTAGAAACATGCGGAAAATCAAATAAAATATGTTGGTAGAACTCTCTCCAAAGAAGTTCGTCTAACCATGTTTGTTGGCCCTCATTGACTAAGTGAAAGTTGCCATGTTGATTACGAAAGAGTGCTTGTAAACACTGTCGAATAGATAAAATACCAATATTTAAATAAGGCGAAAGCTTACTTGTACCTTGTATATGAGGAAAATCGCGCTCGAGTTTATAATGACAAACCGATTCTTCAATAAATTGATCTAATTGTTCTAATGCGTATTGTTCGCCAACAGGCCATAAATCTTGCTGTTCTTTTGAGAGAGATGAGCAAAATAGCTTTTCAATTTCGTCTAAATCAATATTTTCCCCCTGTAAAAAATCTAGTGGTACTTCATTTTGTTTATTAGGGACCGGATAACATTGAGGTAAACCGCTTGTGTCGAGCTTTGTATAACAGGCTTTTTTGAATGCACTAAATACTTGATATGGTTGTTGTGATTGGTTACGGATTGAACGTAAAGGAAAAATAGTACGGTCATGGAATAAAAATAGTTCTTTGCCATGCCGATTTAAATAGTCTTGTACCGTTTTATCTCTTTTTAATTCATTTACGCCTATTTCGATATTGGCATACACGTTTTCAATATTATATTTCTTGCTGAAATCAGAAATAAAGTTTGCGATCTCTTTCCAATAGGGAATGACTTGAATAACTAGTGGAATATGAATTGCTGCTAACTCTTTCTGAAGCGTTCTGAGTTGTCGTAAATAAAAACTTATTTTTATTGGAGCATCGGCGTGTTGTTTCCATTGCTCTGGCGATAAGATGACTAAACCGAGGGAAGGTCCTTGCTGGCTGGCGTGCCATAAAGCTGCATGATCATGTATACGCAAATCTTGGCGAAACCAAATGAGCTGATAAGCATTTGACATGCAAGTCCCTAAAAATAAATTAACTCTATGAATATTATATAAAATAAAGACATAAAAAAAGCAAAGCCGAAGCTTTGCCTTTTATTATCTTCTAAAAGAAGACTTAGTGGTGGTGACCACCCGCACCGTGTACGTGACCGTGATCTAATTCTTCTTGAGAAGCTTCACGGATTTCTACGATTTCAACTTCAAAAGTTAAATCTTGACCAGCAAGTGGGAAGTTTGCATCAACGATAACGTTGTCACCTTCAACAGCTTTAACAGTAACGATTTGAACGCCGTCATCTGTTTGAGCTTGGAATTGCATACCTGGTTGAATGTTATCAACGCCTTGGAACATTTGAGCAGGAACTTCTTGTACTAGGTCTGGGTTGTATTCGCCATAACCTTCAGCAGCTGGTACGTTAACAGTGAATTTATCACCAACAGTCTTACCAGTTAATGCATTTTCTAAACCAGGAATGATGTTGCCTGCGCCATGCAAATAGGCAAGTGGTTCACCTTGAGATTGATCAAGTGTTTCACCCTCAGCGTTTGTTAATTTATAGTGGAATGAAACCACGTGGTTATTTGCAATTGCAGTCATGTTTTTGATCCATTCAATCAATTAAAGCGTACATCATAAAGTGAAAAATAAATTTTGTAGACTACAAAATCTCAATCTTTAACACTTTTTCTAATGCGTTTTTATCTAAATAGGGATGAACTTAAAAAATTCAACTCAATACAGCTTAATTTTTGGTCGTACTCGTCTTGTAAGTAAATCTTTCATTGTGAGTAGTCCAGCTTGAGTGTATCCGTGAATTGTTGCTTGATGTAAACGGTATAAAGATACATACATCGTTTTAGCAATATATCCTTGGACACTGACATCCCCCAGTAATTCTCCAACCGCTTTATTACGACTTAAAGACACAAGTGAACCTTTGTCATTAAAAGTAAACATCGGTTGTGATCGGCCATTTAGCCTAGCAGCCATAGCATCGACTAAAAAGCTTGCTTGTTGACTAGCAACTTGAGCGCGTGGTCCGAGAGGCGGGTGTCTTGCATCAAGTTGGCAATGGGCACAATCACCAAATGCAAATACATTAGGATCGGAATAGGTCTGTAGCGTTGCATAGACCATTAAGCGGTTAATATTGTCACGTTCGAAATCGCTAAGACTTTCAAGTAATTTTGGTGCTTTTACCCCAGCTGCCCATACCGTAACATCACTGTTGAGTTGGTTACCATTACTAAAATAGATACAGTGTTCATCAATTTTTTCAACACGGTGTTTAGTTAAAATTTCAACACCCATTTTTTGAAGCTGTTTTGCGCTATGTTCAGCTGTTTTTTCACTTAGGGCAGGGAGGATGCGTTCTGAGGCCTCAATGAGTGTAATTTTGACTTGATTCGGATGGATCTTTTTTAAACCATAGCGATAAAAGTTTTTGGTCGTTTCAATCAGTTCAGCCGCAAGTTCGACACCTGTTGCCCCCGCACCAATAATTCCAATATTTAATGTACGTTGATCGGGTTGATTTTGCGCTTCGATATATAAATGTAAAAGATCTTGCTGGAAAATATCCGCCTGTTTACGGCTATCGAGGAAATGGCAGTTTTCACGAACACCGGGTGTATTGAAATCATTTGATACTGAACCAAGCGCTAAAACCAGTGTATCGTAACTGAGTTGTTGAATATGGGTATTTTGTTCTTTAGAGACTTGAGGGGGAATTAAATCAATTATTTTCTTATCTTTATTTACTGCTGTTAATGTTCCCAACACAAATTCATAGTGGTGTTTCTTTGCATGGGCAAAATAATTGGTTTGCTCTTCGTGAGGATTTAAAGAACCCGCCGCAATTTCATGAAGTAATGGTTTCCAGATATGAGTTAAATTTTGGTCAACCAATGTAATTTTGGCTTTACCATTTTTCCCAAAAGTTTCACCAAGTTGTGTGGCGAGTTCTAAACCACCAGCGCCACCACCGACAATAACAATATGATGTAAGTTTTGGGTCATTTTTATCACCTAATTATTTTTCTATAAAAAAAGATGGCTAAATTATGCCATCTTTTCTTTATAAAATTTATTGTGCATCTGTGCACAATTTGATGTTTTTAGTGCGAATCTATAGGGTAGAGTTTTGCTGCACTGTGCTCACTTGATGAAAAGATTGAGAATAGGCTTGAGAACCACATCATAATTCTTTGGAAAATATTTGCTTCTTCAATGTGTACATCATTTTCAATTTGAAGACTGCGAATGAGCTGGTTGTTTTGATAAATTGAAACTGTTGCCAAATTCATCGCTTTCATTAACGGTGCTGTTAACTTTTGCTCATTTAACTGAATATTTACACGTGTTTGAGTTGTTTCAAGTGGAGCAATAACTTTAGGTTGTTGATTGCTATCAAGAACTTGAATACGCTGTGTAGCATAATCAAACGTATTTAAATCAATTGGTGTTGGCTCAGCATATAAAGAAGTCGTAACAATGGTTGGCTGCTTAGTTTCTACTTTAAACATTTTTAAAGTTGATTTAATGACAGGCAATTCAGCAATTAATTTTTGCTCAGGAATAACTACTTCATCACGTGTATAAGCATAAGCAAGATTCATTAATTTATCTGCAATTTCAGCACGTTTCACGGCACTTGGTGTACCTAAGACAATTACCAGTAAACGTCTTTGCGGTAAGTTCGGTGAAAATGAAGGGCGTGAAGCTGTTAGAGCCAAGTTATAACCTGCTGCTTTGGTATAGCCAGTTTTTAAGCCATCTACAGATGGATCGTATTTGAGCGCAAGGTTCGTCGCGTGGTGAAAACGTTGATTGTAGCTAAAGCTCGGCATTTTCGAATAATGTAAATATTCAGGGGTCTGGTGAATCACTGCCTGACTTAATAAGCTCAAATCATGAGCTGTCGTGTAATGATCCGGCATTGTAATACCAGCAGGGTTACTAAAGTGCGTGTCTTTCATACCCAGTGCTTGTGCTTCTTGATTCATACGTTGTACGAAATGAGGCACATCACCAGAAATTTTTTCAGCCAAAGTCACAGCTGCATCATTTGCAGACATAACAATTAAACCAGCCAAGAGCTGATCAACTGAAATTTGCTCGCCCGCTTTGAGGTACATTTGTGATTCATCCCACTGCACCACGCTTACGACTGGTGTTGCAGTAATGACTTCGTTCAGTTTTAACTTTCCAGCCTTAATCTCTTTTAATGCAATGTAGGCCACCATCATTTTAGTTAAAGATGCTGGCGCACGTTGTACATGACTATTATGCTCAGCAATAATTTGACCAGATTGGGTATCTACAATTGTCCATGCAGCGGCTTCAACACTTTCAGGAGCAATATTAAGTAGAGCAGCATTGGTAAGAGTAGTACAGAAAATACTAAACAGCGTAAAAAGAGATAGGAAGAATTTCACTAGGTGACCTTGACGTTTACTGGCAAATACGGAACACAGATGCCCAGCATGCTATGCCTTTTTTTTGTAGAAGGCTAGTGTGAATTGTTGCCAAAAAATACATCTACGCAAGTCGATACAAAAAAGTGATAATCTAATGTGAAACCGTTCTTATTTTTAAATTGAAGAATTTATGTTGCATTATCAAATTGAGTTCGATGATTACAAACAACACCTTGTTCACGTGACAATTCGCTTTTTAGCGAATCCAAATCAGGAACTATGGTTACCAACGTGGATTCCGGGCAGTTATCTCATTCGAGAGTTTTCTAAGCACATCGAGGCAGTAAAGGCCTATGATGAAGCTGGACGCATGCTCAATATTAAAAAGACTGAAAAAAATCGCTGGCGTTTATTTAACACCGATCACGAGTTAATTACTGTTGAATATGATGTTTATGCATATGATTTATCAGTACGTGGCGCTTATGTAGATCAAACGCGTTTATATATTAACCCTGCCTGTGTGTGTTTAGGCTTAGAAGGCCAAGAACAATCTGCATGTGAATTAGAAATCTTTTTGCCGGATGAATTAAAACACTTTCAGTTAGCAACAGGATTAGCTTCAAAAAGTTTAGTAAAAGGACGTTTTACTTTAAAAGCTGATCATTATGATCAACTCATTGATAGTCCATTTGAACTGGCTGATCAAACGCGTTTTAGCTTCGAAACGCATGGAATTGAACATGAGTTTGTAATTTCAGGTACTCACGCTACGAATGTTGATCGTTTAAAAACGGATATTGAAAAAATTTGTGCAGCCGAAATTGATCTGTTTGGTTCAGCACCGTTTAAAAACTATACCTTCATGACTATGGCAACAGGGAATAGTTACGGTGGGTTAGAGCATTGCAATAGCACAAGTCTGATTACTCCACGAGATGATTTGCCGAAATCGAATGAACCTACTGAACCTTCGAAAGATTATCAACGTTTCTTAGGTCTATGCAGTCATGAATATTTTCATTCTTGGTTAGTAAAGTTTATCCGTCCAGAAAATTTTGCGAACTACAACCTGCATCAAGAAGGCTATACCTCACTACTGTGGATTTTTGAAGGGTTTACTTCGTATTACGATGATTTAATTTTATTGCGCAGTGGCGTGATTTCCCAAAAGTCTTATTTAGATTTGTTAAAGTCACAGATTGATCGCTATTTGCAAAACCCGGGACGTTTTGTTCAAACAGTAGCAGAATCAAGTTTTGATGCTTGGATTAAATTTTATCGTCAAGATGAAAATTCGAATAATGCAGGCACGAGCTATTATAACAAAGGTGCATTAGTTGCCTTGTGTTTGGACTTAGGCTTACGTTTACGTGGTTCTAGCCTTGATGCCTTAATGCGTCGATTGTATGAAAATACGCAAAACGGTGTTCAGGTTAATGAGCGTACAATTTTTGATTTATGCGAAGAGCTAACAGGCGATAGTTGGGTAGAGCAAATCAATCATTTGATTAATACTACTGAAGAGTTACCACTCGATCAGTTATTTCCTGAGTTTGGTTTAAGTTATACGCTTAAAAATGATAAGACTTTAGCTTATGGTTTAAAGCTAGCTGATAAGCCTGAAGGTGTGTTAGTACAAAATGCTCACCGTGAGGGAGCTGGTGCTAAAGCGGGTATTTCTGCTAATGATGTCATTATTGCAATTGATGGACTAAAAGCGACCACAAAACTTATTGAGAAATATGCTAAACAAAAGGGTAATTACTCAGTCTTGGCTTTCCGCCGTGATGAGTTATTGTCGTTTGAAGTTACAAGTGACAGCATAAACTTAACTGAAGTTGAACTTATTATTGAAGATCAAAGCAAAGCTGACAAATGGTTAAAAGCCTAAATAACCGTTAATTAATTTATAAAAAACCGATGTTTCGTGCATCGGTTTTTGTTTTTTCTTAATTTCAAAACATAGAAAGAGTCTTTATCTTTGAGTTTGTTTTGAATGAAAAGTATAATAATTGTCAGAACTCTGAAAGATATCTCATGTAATTTAAGACTGTTCTATACCTATAAAGTTGGTAAAAGCACATTTATTACCATAAGTTAGGTATAAGATTATTATCGATAGATTTAAATTATGTATTATTTCGCTGCGAAATGTCGTTATCACTGGATATTTCGTTGACTGAAAGCCAATGAGAGCCGATACTCTCAGGGTTTTATTTAAGCATATCGGTTCGTAGGCACTGGGCCAAAAGCTCGGTCCTCAAAACTCAATTCAACGGAAGGGGCTATATATGGCTGGTGAAAAGTCAACCATCATTTACACACTGACTGACGAGGCGCCATTATTGGCGACTTATTCGCTACTGCCGATCATTGAGACCTTTACTAAGCCAGCTGGTATCGAGATTGTTAAAAGTGACATCTCTGTAGCTGCACGTGTGCTCGCAGAATTCGCTGACTACCTAAGTGAAGAGCAAAAGGTATCCGACAACCTTGCTGAGCTAGGTCGTCTTACACAAGATCCAGATACTAACATTATCAAACTCCCAAATATTAGTGCCTCTGTTGCGCAATTGACAGCATGTATTAAAGAACTTCAATCTAAAGGTTATGCAATTCCTGACTATCCGGAAAACCCAGCGACTGAAGAAGAAAAAACAATCAAAGCTCGTTATGGCAAATGCCTAGGTTCAGCAGTAAACCCTGTTCTTCGTGAAGGTAACTCTGACCGTCGTGCTCCTGCTGCCGTTAAAAATTACGCTAAGAAACACCCTCACTCAATGAGCGAGTGGAAACAATGGTCACAAACTCACGTTTCACACATGGAAGAAGGTGACTTCTACCACGGTGAAAAGTCAATGACACTTGACCGTCCACGCAATGTAAAAATGGAACTTATCACAAACAGTGGTAAGAGCATTGTTCTTAAGCCAAAAGTTGCGCTTCAAGAAGGCGAAATCATTGACTCAATGTTCATGAGCAAAAAAGCGCTTTGCGACTTCTATGAGAAACAACTTGATGACTGCCGTGAAGCAGGAATTTTATTCTCATTACACGTAAAAGCGACAATGATGAAAGTTTCACACCCGATCGTTTTCGGTCACTGTGTGAAAATCTACTATAAAGAAGCTTTCGAAAAACACGGTAAGTTGTTTGACGAATTAGGTATTAACGTAAATAACGGTATGGCTGGGTTATACGAGAAAATCGAAACTCTTCCGACCTCATTACGTGAAGAAATCATTGAAGATTTACATGCTTGCCAAGAACACCGTCCTGCACTTGCGATGGTTGACTCAGCAAAAGGCATCACTAACTTCCATTCACCTAACGACATCATCGTAGATGCTTCTATGCCTGCAATGATCCGTGCTGGTGGTAAAATGTGGGGTGCTGATGGTAAGCAATACGATGCTAAAGCAGTGATGCCAGAATCAACATTTGCCCGTATTTACCAAGAAATGATTAATTTCTGTAAATGGCATGGTAACTTTGATCCAAAAACAATGGGTACAGTACCAAACGTTGGTTTGATGGCTCAAAAAGCTGAAGAATACGGTTCTCACGACAAGACTTTTGAAATTCCTGAAGCAGGTATTGCAAATATTACTGATCTTGACACTGGTGAAGTGTTATTGACTCAAAATGTTGAAGAAGGCGATATCTGGCGTATGTGTCAGGTGAAAGACGCTCCGATTCGTGACTGGGTAAAACTTGCAGTAACTCGTGCACGTAACTCAGGCATGCCTGCGATCTTCTGGCTTGACCCATACCGTCCACACGAAAATGAATTGATCAAGAAAGTACAGAAGTATTTAAAAGATCACGATACGACTGGTCTTGATATCCAGATCATGTCTCAAGTACGTGCAATGCGTTACACACTTGAGCGTGTAGTTCGTGGCCTCGATACAATTTCTGTAACCGGTAACATCTTACGCGACTACTTAACTGACTTGTTCCCAATTATGGAACTTGGTACTTCTGCGAAAATGTTGTCTATCGTTCCGCTTATGGCGGGTGGTGGCATGTACGAAACTGGTGCGGGTGGTTCAGCACCTAAACACGTGCAACAACTTGTTGAAGAAAACCACTTACGTTGGGATTCGCTTGGTGAGTTCCTTGCGCTTGCAGTTTCTCTAGAAGAAATGGGTATTAAAGAAAATAATGCTCGTGCGAAGTTACTTGCGAAGACACTTGATGAAGCGACTGGTAAATTGCTTGACAATGACAAGTCTCCATCACGTCGTACAGGCGAACTTGACAACCGTGGCAGTCACTTCTACTTGTCACTTTACTGGGCAGAAGCACTTGCTGCACAGAACGAAGATGCTGAGTTGAAAGCTAAATTTGCTCCACTTGCAAAAGCATTAGCTGAAAACGAACAGAAGATCGTTGCTGAGCTTGCTCAAGTACAAGGTAAGCCAGCTGATATCGGTGGTTACTATGCAGTTGACCCAGCGAAAGTAAGCGCTGTAATGCGTCCAAGTGCTACATTCAATGCAGCGCTTTCAACTGTTCAGGCTTAATTACTAATTCATTAGTACATAGCTAAAAGCCGGTGCATAAGCACCGGCTTTTTATTTTTATAAAATAAAAGTCATTAAAAAAAGCCCACTAACGTGAGCTTTAAAACTTAAATATTTTTATCGGCTATTGCTGCGGCTACGACCACGTGGTGCTTTGGTATTTGGACGCGTTGTACCGTTAGTCTTACGACGCGGTTTTTCACTTTCATCCATTTGCCAAATACGCTTTGTACCAGATTTTTTCGCAGAACCATCTTTGTTCTTGCGAACCATTGGCTTACCGCCAGTGCCACCCGGTTTTTTCACATATGAACGTGAACGATAAGGTTGTTCAGCCGGAACATCTTTAAAGTCTGGGTAGAGTAGAGGCTCAATTTCTTTGGTTTCGCCCGGTTGTAATCCCAATTGAACTAAGTCAATCGTACCAATTTTTGTACGAATGAGACGTAAAGTCGGAAAACCTACCGCAGAGGTCATGCGACGAACTTGGCGGTTACGACCTTCACAAATAGAGATTTCAATCCAAGATGTTGGAATGCTGGCACGGTAACGTACAGGAGGATCGCGGTCCCATAACCATTCAGGCTCACTTACCTTAATTGCTTTAGCTGGTAAAGTCATACCATCATTAAGCTCTACACCCTTACGAAGCTGCTCGAGCGCTTCTTCGGTTACATCGCCATCAACTTGAACTAAATACGTTTTGTATTTTTTATTCGCAGGGTTGGTAATGAACTGATTCAAACCACCATGATCAGTTAAGAAAACTAAACCCTCAGAGTCCATATCAAGACGGCCTGCTATGCGCAAAGTCGGGTCATCTACAAAGTCAGAGACCGTCATGTGTGCTTCGTCTTTACGAAACTGGGAGAGAACGTCATATGGTTTGTTGAGAATGACGATTTTCATAAAAAATGACTTCTTCTTTCAAATAAGCGGTAAAAACATTGAGCTATATTTAAGTGCGAAATTTGCTTATTTCCCACATAAATCTCAAAAAGGGTTAAATTCGATTAAGCTATTATGCGTTAATAAAAGTTGAAAGTATTGTTTATCGATAATTATTTTTGTTTGGTTAGTTAAATATTATAAAAGGGAGAATCTACATAATGGGTTATCAGAAGATCGTGGTTCCTGCCGACGGTGATAAAATTACAGTAAAAGCAGACCTGTCACTGAATGTACCAAATCATCCAATTATTCCTTTCATTGAGGGTGACGGTATTGGTGTAGATATTACACCGGCAATGAAAAAAGTTGTTGATGCGGCAATTTTAAAAGCCTATGGCGGCAAACGCTCTATTGAATGGATGGAAGTGTATTGCGGTGAAAAGGCCAATAAAATTTACGGTACTTATATGCCGGAAGAAACCTTTGAAGCGCTGCGTGAATTTGTAGTTTCAATTAAAGGCCCTTTAACTACACCAGTCGGTGGTGGCATTCGTTCACTTAATGTTGCACTACGTCAAGAACTGGATTTGTATGTATGTGTACGTCCTGTGCGTTGGTTCCAAGGCGTCCCTTCACCCGTTCAGCATCCTGAGTTAACTGACATGGTGATTTTCCGTGAAAACTCGGAAGATATTTATGCAGGTATTGAATGGAAAGCAGATTCTGAAGAAGCTAAAAAAGTCATTAAATTCCTTCAAGAAGAAATGGGGGTCACAAAAATTCGTTTCCCTGAAGGATGTGGTATTGGTATTAAACCTGTTTCTAAAGAAGGAACACAGCGCTTAGTTCGTAAGGCTATTCAGTTTGCAATAGATAATGACAAACCTTCGGTGACTCTTGTTCATAAAGGCAACATTATGAAATATACCGAAGGTGCCTTTAAAGAATGGGGGTATGAGTTAGCGTTAGATCGTTTCGGTGGTGAATTAATCGATGGTGGCCCATGGGTTAAAATTAAGAACCCTAAAAATGGTAAAGACATCATTATTAAAGACGTGATTGCAGATGCTTTCTTGCAACAAATCTTGATGCGTCCTGCTGACTACTCTGTAATTGCAACTCTTAATTTAAATGGTGACTATATTTCAGATGCTTTAGCAGCAGAAGTAGGGGGAATCGGGATTGCGCCAGGTGCGAATATTGGTGGAGCTATTGCAGTGTATGAAGCAACGCATGGCACTGCACCTAAATATGCTGGGCAAGATAAAGTCAACCCGGGTTCAATTATTCTCTCTGCTGAAATGATGCTCCGTGATATGGGGTGGACAGAAGCAGCGGACCTGATTATTAAAGGTATTTCAGGAGCGATTGCAGCTAAAACCGTAACTTACGATTTTGAGCGTTTAATGCCGGGAGCGACCTTGTTACGTTGCTCAGAATTTGGCGACGCCATAACTCAACATATGGAAGATTAAACTTTCATAGAAAAGCCCTCAATTGAGGGCTTTTAAATTCTTTAGATTTATAATATTGAAAAATAATAAAAATAAGAATATTAAACGTTAAAATTTTAGCTAGGAATTAGCCGTATATGCCCACAATATACATGCTAATATCGTTAAACTCAGCAATATTAAGCCTTGCCCATGATGTGTTGCATACAGTGGTACATTTCCAATGGTATGCGTCATTTTGTAGTTTAGAATAGGCCGAATACAAAAGAAAAAAAGCGGTAATGATAAAATCACTGTATTACTAATTTTAATTGTATGGCGAAAATAGTAACTAAATAGTCCTATTAGGGCGGCATACAATAATGTTTTAAATAGCACCTCTCCACTGGTGTATATATCTATACCGAGATAAAAATTAAACTTCCATATCAGAAGACTAATTGTAGCAATTATTGCGATAATACCTACAACAACAGCATTTGCTGGGTTTGATACATTGAACATTTTTAGAGTTTTTAATTGATATAAATTAATTTGCTTAAAATATATATTATAAAAACATAGAGTACAGTGACGATTTTTAACTTTATAAAACTCCCTAAAAATCCTCATTTAGACATTTTGAGACTCAAGCGAGTTTGAGCTTGTTTCTTTAAATACCCATAGGGCAAAACAAAATATGATCACGATGAGTAGTCCTAAACTTTGACCATGACCCGAGAGATAAAACGGAACATCTGGGATAGTTTGAATGGCCTTGTAGTCAAGAATTGGCTCTAGCCAAAAGTATGCAAATGGAACAGCAATTAAAAATTGTGTTGTAAACTCAATATGATTGCGTGTTAAAAAGCCCAAAATAGCTGCTGTGACAATATAGATAACAATCCTTACCGAGACTTCGTATGATGTTGTCATATCCAGTGCAAAGATGGTCTGACACTTAAATACCAGTAATAAAACACCGATAAAAGCGAACATCGCCAAGAGCTTTAAAAGCTCATCAATATAATTGTTATTGCTCATGTTTTGCTCAATTTTAAGTATTAAAAATTATAAATTTTGACTGAATATAGATCAGAAAATAGCTCTCTACATTGACATAATATGACATTTTTTGTCAGTTAAGCGTTTTTAATAAGCGTACTAAAATAGCTGTTATGCGGTTTGTTCTACTGATCTATTCATTAATTTTTATTTTGGCAATATACGACTACTCAATGGAAAAGCCCCTTATGTATAGGGGCTTTTTTTATTGCATAAATTCTGGATGTTTCTGGGGCTTAGAAACACCAATTTTCTTTTGATAGCTTTGGTCTAAAGCCTGAATAAGGAGTACGAAAACAATCAAAAAGAGAGGAAAGAATAAAGTTTTCACGTTTCGGTTTCTCCGAGAGTGTTCGGCATGGATGAACGGATAGGAATTAAAAGGCTCAATGCAAATAACAAAACAATACCGCCCATTAAAAACAGGTGGGCATAAGACCAATGCAAGTGATGTAAAGTACTAATAACAACGCCACCTAATAACTGAGTGCTGGCAAACCCAATGGTGGCAAGGCTCCAGATTTTTTGATAACGCTGTTCATAAATCTGTAGCAGACTGTAAGAGCTAATAAATACGGTGGCAGGTGTGAGTAAACCTGTAAGAAAGGACGATAAAGTGAGCAAAGCAGTAGCATGTGAAAAAAATGGTAGGGCAACTGCCAAGCAATAGACACCGTATAGACATTTAATTGCCTGCAAATATCCAATAAGGCGGCTTAAACAATACGCCACAAAGGCGCCAACACAACTTCCGACTCCATAAAGAACCCAAAATAAGTTTCGTTGTTGCAATGGAAAATGTAGGGTCCCCGATAAATAGTCCATCCAAAACAAAGAATGTGGGATATATGCAAAAGCACTGCACATATAAGCAATAATAATGACCAGTCCTAAACGTGAATGTTTGAAGTTTTGAGGAGCGTGATTGGCCGTTTGAACGGACTCGGTAGGTGGGTGCCTTAATAACTGAAAAAGTACCAAACTGCCAATAATGGAAATGGCGGCAAAAATTTCCCAGACATATTGAACAGGCATATTTTTAAGTGCAGGAATAATGAGAGTGGCAGATAACACGCCTGCGCCAATACCACTAAACCCTAAAAAATTGACTTTGAGCCTTTGGCTAATTGCAATATTTTTCATGGCAAAGCTGGGCGCCAAAATCATGAGTAGGCCACCTGCGATACCTGAAATGGTGCGCCAGAGAATAAACCAAGCCAAAGGCATGTGTATAAAAGAACAGCAGAGTAGGCTTAAGCTACCTAAAACCGCCGAAGTTATAATCAAAGCGGGTATAGATTTTTCTTTAATGCTAAACAGTGCCAATAATGCGCCAACCAGATAGCCCAATAAATTTGCACTTCCTAAATAGCTTGCAAAGTCGTGAGTCCATCCATATTGCACAATCATAATAGGCATGAGTGCGGTATAGGAAAATCTAAAAATACCAATTCCTAGGCAAGTCGCTAAAAAGACAAGCAGGCTCATTCGATAGAATGTAGACATGAGAAATCTCTCAATTTTTTTATTATTAAAATCGAGTTTATTTATCATTAGAAATGATTTAATATGATATTAATTATCTTATTTTGAGATAGTGGCATGTTGCTTAAGTCTTTAGAGTTTTTTTTAGCGGTTGCAGAGAGTGGAAGTTTTTCATTGGCTGCACAAAAAATGTGTACGGTTCAATCCAATATCACGAGCCACGTGAAAAAGCTTGAAGAAGAGTTAGGTGTGATTTTATTAAATCGTCATAACCCCGTTACATTAACCAATGCAGGACACCAGCTACATAGTTATGCTGTGCAAATGATCGCACTGCATAATAAAGCGAAGACAATCTTCCGAGAAGGTGATATTGACCCGAATGAAACTATTCGTTTGGGCAGTATGGAAACGACAGCAGCAATACGACTTCCTCAATTGCTTAATGAATGTATGCAGCAATATCCGAATTTGCCGCTTGAACTTCAAACTCACCCGACAGGATATTTGTTAAATGCTGTGCAACAAGGAGAAGTCGATTGTGCTTTTGTCGCTTCTAAATATGTGATTCCAGAGCTATATAGTTTTCCGGTGTGGCAAGAACAACTGGTTTTGGTTTGCCCAAAACAACAAATTGATTTTCCCGACATTGCCACCCTCGCAAAGACTCGATTTATTGCATTTCGACAAGGATGTTCCTATCGGCATGCAATTGAGTTGTTTTTAAATGATCACAGTGTGCCACCTTCGCAAATTATGGAAATGGGCAGTCTGGATGGCATTGTAAGCTGTGTAGAATTAGGTGTCGGTTTTGCTTTATTGCCAAAGTCATATCTGAATAAAGTAGCCGATAAAGTCTCATTAAGTTGTTTTGAAATTAACACTGAATCTGCACATTTCACTACTTATTTGGTCGCCCAGCCTCCTGAAACATGGGGCAGTAATTTAAAGCAATTTATTTGTTTTATTGAGCAACAATTTATACAGAAATGCGCTTAATTTTTATACATAAATATCTAACGTAACTTATGTTTTAAAAGTGATATATATGTATTTAAAAGTCATTTTATATTCTCATTCAGATCGGTAATGATCTGCATGCTAGAA
This sequence comes from Acinetobacter sp. FDAARGOS_559, assembly GCF_003940475.1. Classification (NCBI taxonomy): domain Bacteria; kingdom Pseudomonadati; phylum Pseudomonadota; class Gammaproteobacteria; order Moraxellales; family Moraxellaceae; genus Acinetobacter; species Acinetobacter sp. FDAARGOS_559. The sequence continues at coordinate 1,257,029 of NZ_RKJG01000005.1, read as the reverse complement.
AATTGTTGAAAAGGGTAGTTTATATATGCCGGCTATGGTCAAATATGCCCCCTTAAAAGATGACACAAGCAATAATTTGGAGTTTGGGAATGAATATACCCTTAATCATCAATATTGTGGTTTTTGTCGGGTTAATATTTTTACTCGCCCAAACACGTAAAACGGACTGGAGCTTATCTAAAAAAGTTCTAGCTGGCTTAATTTTAGGTGTAGTGTTTGGTTTAGGACTACATTTGATTTATGGCGGTGGCCATCCGATTCTTGCTGAATCTATTAGCTGGTTTAATATTGTTGGTAACGGCTATGTAAAACTTTTACAAATGGTCGTGATGCCTTTGGTCTTTGTTTCGATTTTAGGTGCGGTAGCGAAGCTACACCAAGCTTCTTCTTTAGGAAAAATCAGCTTCTACACCATCGGGACTTTGTTATTTACCACACTCATCGCTGCGCTGGTTGGGGTATTTGTGACGAACTTGTTTGGTTTAACTGCCAAAGGTTTGGTACAAGGAGCGGCTGAAACAGCTCGACTTACTGCAATTCAGACCGACTATGTGGGTAAAGTAACAGACTTAAGCGTACCGCAATTTATTCTTTCTTTTATTCCGAGTAACCCTTTTGCTGAGTTAACGGGTGCAAATCCGACTTCAATTATTAGCGTGGTTATCTTTGCTGTCTTTTTGGGGATAGCAGCACTCAACCTAATGAAAGATGACGCAGAAAAAGGTCAACGTATTCTGACGGCTATTCAAACATTACAGTCTTGGGTAATGAAGCTTGTTCGTTTAGTGATGACACTTACACCATATGGTGTTTTTGCCCTAATGACGAAAGTTGTGGCAAGTTCAAATGTCGCAGATATCTTGAACCTAGGTGGTTTCTTGGTGGCGTCTTATTTAGGCTTGGCGATTATGTTCGTCGTGCATGCCATTATCTTGACTCTGACAGGTGTTTCTCCACTTAAGTTCTTCAAGAAAGTTGCTCCGGTTCTAACATTCGCGTTTACGAGTCGTTCAAGTGCTGCAAGTATTCCACTGAGCATTGAAGCGCAAACTCGTCGTTTGGGCGTGCCTGAGTCTATTGCAAGTTTCTCTGCTTCTTTTGGTGCCACTATTGGACAAAATGGTTGTGCGGGTTTATATCCAGCCATGCTCGCAGTCATGGTTGCGCCAACTATGGGTATTAACACCCTAGACCCAATGTGGATTGCTTCGTTAGTGGGTATTGTGACTTTAAGTTCAATTGGCGTAGCCGGTGTTGGTGGTGGTGCAACTTTCGCAGCATTGATCGTACTTCCTGCTATGGGCTTACCTGTAACATTGGTTGCTCTTCTTATTTCAATTGAACCACTCATTGATATGGGACGTACTGCGTTAAACGTAAATGGTTCGATGACTGCTGGTGTAGTTACAAGCCAATTTATGGGGCAGACCGACAAAGCTATAATGAATAGCGAAGATGAAATTGAATTAACTCAACATCATTAAGAGTTAATATTAAACGGCTCTCCACTCTGGATGAGCCGTTTTTTTATATGTGTAACTTGCAACTGTGATGTTAATTTTTAAAAAACTTTATCTGTTTTTCTTTTAAATAATTTTCGAAAATGAGCCTATTAAGAAAGAGAGCACTAACATGAAAATGTATCAAGTCGATGCTTTTACCAAAGAGCTATTTCGTGGAAATCCGGCTGCTGTGATTATTGGAAAAGAGTGGCCAGATGCAGATTTAATGCAAAAGATAGCACTTGAAAATAACTTATCTGAGACTGCTTTTGTAAAAATTATAGACTCTGAAAATTATGAAATACGCTGGTTTACTCCAACGGTTGAGGTGGATTTTTGCGGGCATGCGACTCTTGCGAGTGCTTTCGTATTATTTAAAGATTTTACTGAGAAAAAGACTCTTAATTTTCATGTACGAAACTTAGGTTTGTTTGTAGTTCATCAAGATGAAGACGGCAAAATCAGAATGGATTTTCCAATTCGTAAAGCTCAGCAAGTTGAAGATTATCCGGCTATTTTACGTCAAGCATTAACAAAACCGTTTAAAGCGGTTTATCAAAATGTTCAAGCCTACATTGTTGAATATGAGTCAGTGCAAGATGTGTTAGATGAGCAACCCGACATGAACTTACTTAAAGCCTTAGGTAAGCGGACTGCAATTACAACTACAGCAATGGATGTTGCAATAACTTCAAAAGCTGACGATCAATATGACTGTGTTTCTCGTTATTTTGCACCTGTCGCAGGTATTGATGAAGACCCGGTTACTGGTTCAATTCATACCGCAATAGCGCCACTATGGGCAGAGAAACTCGCTAAAAATAATATTGTGGCCTATCAGGCTTCTAGCCGTGGAGGCGTATTGTATTGTAATGTCTTAAATCAGGAACGTATTGAAATTTCGGGATATGGCAAACTTTATATGCAAGCCGAAATTTTTCCTTAAAATATAAGGCCGTTTAAATAAACGGCTTTTTTTTCAAATCTTTACTATGAAAGTCAGCTCAAATTTCCTACTATAGTCACACAACTATTGATTTTTTATTATTCAAATTAATTGGTATTTATATGTTTATGCAGTTTAAACAACTGACTCTCTCCCTATGTATTTTTGGTTTAAGTGCTGCCTCTTTTGCACAAACAACATTAGTAAAAAGTAAGCAAAATGTTGAGGAATATAAATTAGATAATGGTTTTCGGGTAGTGCTTGCGCCGAATGACAAAGAAAATAAAATCTTTATTAATACCATTTATTTAACGGGTTCTTTAAATGATCCACAGGGTAAAAGTGGTTTAGCACATTTACTCGAACATTTAGCATTTAAAGGCACGCAAAATGTAAAAGGTGAAGAATTCCAACGCCGTTTAGATCAATATACGTTAATGACGAATGCGAGTACGGATTACTATTCAACCAAATACACCAATATTGTCCGTCCAGAAAAAACAGCACTCGATCAAGTGCTGTACCTTGAATCTGAGCGCATGGACAAATTAGTTCTACAAGAAAAATTTGTGCCTTCTGAAATTGAAATCGTAAAGCGTGAACGTGAAGTCCGTATGGATCAGCCTTTTGCTGTCTTGATGGATCAAATGTGGAAGTCGGCTTATGGTAATCAATATCTAGGTCGATTACCGATTGGTGATTTACCTGAGCTTAAGTCAATTAAAATGCCTGAGTTGAACCAGTTCTATCGCAGTTGGTATGCGCCTAATAATGCGGTCATGGTGATTTCAGGCAAGTTTGATAAAACTGATGTTTTGAAAACGATAGACCAATATTTTAGCCCAATTCCTGCGCGAGCTGTGCCTAAGCCTGTTCAAGTGCCTGTGTTAGATTCTACAAAACTCAAAAACCGTGAGTTTGTGGTGAAAAAGGGCAGTGATTTGGCCAAATTCCATATCTATATGGATGGTAAAAACACAAAAATTCAACCGGAACTGGCTTTCGCACCTATGTTGTATACCATGCAGCCAAGTGGTCATTTGTACCAAAATATGGTTGAAACAGGTGTTAGTACAGACGTTCAGGCATCAACATGGCTAGATCAAGATTTTAACGTCGTATTTTTAGGTGCTATTTATTCACCAAAAAATGACCCTAAAAAAGTTGAAAGCGCTTTGCTCTCTGGAATTGAAAAGGGTAAACCTTTTACAGAGACTGAGCTAAATCGTGTAAAAAGCTTAATGAAAACGCAAGGTGAGTTAGTCAATAAAGATGCCGTTGCTTTGGGTTCCCGTTTAAGTGATTACACTGTAGCGGATGGGCAATGGGACCAATATTTTAAAGATTTAGATTCAATTGATAAAGTGAAGCTCAATGAGGTAAATCAAACCTTAAAACAGTTCCTTGTTGCAGGTCATCGTATTGATGGCGATATTTTGCCAACACCAGAAGACCAAAAGAAAGCATTACAACTCGACGCAAAAGATAAGCCTAAAACATTAGATCAAACAGATGTTAAAGCAGAGCCTTTAAAAGATCCGAAAGTTTATCAACAAGAAGTTGCCGAGTTTTTAAAAACGTCTAAGCAATATGCCGAAAGTAATGAGAAAAAGATCCTTCGCGGAAAGCTTAAAAATGGAATGAAGTATGCTTTATTCCCTGTAGAAACCCGTGATGATCGTACCTATGCCACCATTACTATGGATTTTGGTACTGAAAAATCTTTATTCGATAAAGGTACGGTTGTTGATTTAACTTCATATTTATTACTTCGCGGTTCTGATAAATATAGCTTGCAAGATATTGCCGATAAATCGATTGATGCAGGTGGCGCAGCTTATGCGAGTGCCGATGGCAATGGCATGACCATTAATATTCAATCTAAAACTGAAAAGTTCGATGAGTTTTTCAAGTTTGTTCTAGAGGTCATGAAAAATCCTAAATTTGAACAATCTCAATTTGACTTAATTAAATCTCAAAGCTTATCTAGTCTTGATCGTCCTTATACAGAACCGGATGTGGTAGCAGGTCTAACATTATCTCGCTTGGTAGAAGAATACCAGCCAGGTGATTTGCGTTATCACTTTGAACCGGAGCTGGCTAAAAAACAATTAAAGAATGTGACTCAAGAACAAGTCAAAGAGCTTTATCAGCATTTCTTTGCCATGAATCATGCGCAAATTGCGATTACAGGTGCATTTGATGCCCAAAAAATGAAAAAGCTATTGAATCAAGAGTTCGGAAGCTGGAATAGCAAACAACCGTATGAAAAAATCTTGATTCAGCACGTTGATTTCCCTGCCCAGCAAGTACATGTCTTATCTGAGCAGCGTGAGTTTGGTAGTTATCAAAGTGTACTTGCATTACCGGTTGGGAAAAATCATCCTGACGCTTCTGCATTAATTTTAATGAATTACATTTTGGGTGAATCTCAAATTTCATCACGTTTGGCTCAAGAGCTTCGTGAAAAAAATGCATTGGTATATGGTTTTGGTACTGGTTTGCAATTAGATCGAGACACGAATGTAGGTGCGTTAAGCATTAGTGCAAATTATACGGCTGGTCGCTCAGCACAAGTTTCTGCTTCAGTTCATAAGGTTCTAAATGACTTAATTACTCATGGTATTACAGAGCAGGAGCTTGCAGCAGCGAAGGCGGATATCATGAAGAAACGTGTTACTGCCTTAGAAGATGAACGTAATATCCACGGTATGTTAAATCTAGAGCTTGAGTCAGGTAAAACATTACTTGACCGTGTTAAACGTGACCAAGAGTTAACAAAGTTAACGGTTGCTGATGTGAACGCAGTTATTAAAAAATATATTAAACCTTCAAATCTTGTTGAAGTTATGGCTGACCAGTATGGTCAAGCACAAAAGCAGTAAATAATTGCCAAATAAAAAGCCACTTCATGTGGCTTTTTATTTGAGTGGTAAAATATTTTAATGGTCGTGTTTGTGAGTATGAAAATCTTCATTCTTACGGAAACGTAAGTAGTTATCGAACTGTTCACAATACTCATCAAAGTTATCTTCAAGCATCATTTGGAACTGTTGAAGAAGATAAGACATCACCTGATCTTTTGCATCACGCATTTCATTACCATCTTTAAAATTATTAGCAGCCACCCATGTATTAAAACGAGCAGTTGCAAATAACATGGCTGCGCTCACTTGACCACGAAGCTCGGCCGGGTCTGGCTTTTGGCCTTTTGGCGGGCGACAAAAATCATTTGCTTGTTTAATGAATTCATCCGCACGCTCAAAGAAAACAGCATTTAACGCTTCTTCTTCAGTAATATCTGTTGCATTAATCTTTTGAGACATGACTTATTCCCGCAAAAATAGAGCTGCTTATTATAGGCAAAGCCTTGCGGAAACAAAACCTTTGCCTTAGTCTGTAAATAGCCTAAGTATTAGGAGTTATAATATGCAAGATGCAATTGCCGTTCAAAGTCTAAAAACAGACATTGCTTTATTACGCCAGCATATTTTTCCACCCCAATATTTGGAGCATGTAGAAGGGCTGCCAATTTATTATGGTTTGCAAGAAGAAGTCTTGGCCTATTATCAGCAATGGAAAGATTTAATAGAAAGGGCACAAGAGCTTTTTCAACCTTTTATGGAAGATGAATTACCAGATGCAATTCATTTACCAAGCCATCTAAACTTACCCTTATTCTTTTTCCATGTAGACCGAATTCGGATTAATAAAACACGCGCAAAAGAATCAAAAACTTTCCGTGGTGTGGCCAGTCTTATTGAAAAATGTGGGCAGTTTGACACAAACCAGATATTTACCATGCAAGAATGGTTGCAAAGTGATGATACAGCAGCGCTAGTAGCACACCGTGAATTTATTGATTTACGGACGTATGTATTTCAGCATGGTCAAAGTGAATATACGCGTTCACGGTTTTATACCAATGGTATTGTGTTAGGGGTAGAGCCACACTTTAAACTCGTCGATGCCCGTGATAAGCCAAGAAAACAGCGTAGTGATAGCTATAGCGATCCATTAGCAGATAACGGTGTATGGAAAGTATTTGGTAAATATAGATAAAAAGTCGCGGCATATTTGCCGCGACTTCAAGATTCTTACCAAAATGTTTTTGCCTGTTTAAATTTTTGCAAAGCTTCGGCAGACTGATTTTGTAAATAAGGTTGTTTGGCTTTAACCCATCCTAATGCAAACCAAAAATGTGGGTCGTGTTCAACCGCTTTATTAAATAGATCTTCGGCAATAAATAAGTCGTTATAAAGTCCTAAAGTATTTTGCACAGGCTGTAATTGTTTTAAAAACTGCTGAACATTTTTACGAGGATATAAGCTCGATATAAACTCAATGCAGTAACGAAGCTGTTTGGCTTTCTTGCGCGTTCTGTGCTGTTCGGTGACTTCAAGTTCAGTGAAATGATCGGCATTACTCACCACTTGATGATGTAACTTATCTAAGCTTTTTCCTATATATTTTTTCAATTTTCCTTTGCCGTTTTGATTGTCTTCTTCTGAATAGGCAAATGCTAATAAGGCAAGTATAAGCTTAATGGTGTCTGCTGATTTAAACAGTGTGGCAAGGTCTTTTAATGGCTGTTCAGAGATCGGAAGTAAAAGCTCAGGTGAACCATGCTGCACAATCATAGGTAAAATTTCGGTACGAATAGCATCTTCATCTCGCGTGTCCCCAAGCTGACGGAACAGTTCGGCAATTTGCTCTTCCCACACAGGGTTTAACTCGTCTGACCATGCTGAAAAATGTTTTAGTGCACTACGTAAACAGCGTAAGCTTACGCGTGCCTGATGAATGTGCTCAGCCTCGGCAACTCCATCGGCAATTGCGGCCATGTTAGGCAAGAATTGTCCCAAACAGTTTTCTACAATCTTTTTGAGTGCCTGTTCTGCTGAAATGTTTTTATCTAAGTTCAGTTTTTTTGCGTGAACAGCCGGTGAAGTAGCTTGCCCCAATGCGAGTAAATTACCGCGCTCGGCTTTACTTCTCACATCGAGCCAAAGTTCATAACGATTAATCCATTGCTGAGCAAATTGAATAAGTGTTTTAACTGCACCTTGTTTAAGTTCGAACTCAACTTCGCAAATTTTGCTTTGTGCTGTTGCTGTTTTTACGACGCCGTCATCGAGACAGACTTCAATTGCCGTGTCATCTGCTTCAAAAACATGATAGGTACGTTGTACATCAGTCTCAAACTGTAAGCTTAGCTTTTCGACTTCAGAGCCTAAAGCTTGAGTAATCAAATCTGTGACGGCTTTATTGTCTTTATATAACTCAAGGTTTAAGTCAGGTTCTTGATCGCATTTTCCTAAAAAAACTTCTTCTTCGACACGATGTAAATGACTTTGGCCGGCAGCCTTAAAGGTTTGTACCCACAGATCATTTTCTTTACGTAAGCGTAAGGCCATACCATTTTTTGCAAGTAGGCGGTCTGGTGTATCGTAATACTTGGCCTGTAAATGAATATGCTGTGCTTTATGTTTTTTTAAATATTGCTGGACGGTTTTTTTCTTCGATTCAGGTAACTGAAACTTAAGCTCAACTTCAACCATAACAGATCTCCCTGAATCAGGTATTTAAACTATCTTGAATAAGTATAATAGCTTAGCGCTAAAAATAATGTTTTTGATAGAGAAAGTTACAATCAAACATATGACGCTACACTTTTATTTAGGTGTACAATCAGGTGATGTTTTGATCAAATAAAAATCAGGAAGATGATCGTGAATGCACCCGTAAATTTTAATCATGAAACTCAGCCAGAGTTTGAGTTACCTATTAAAAACTATCAGGAATTTTATCGTTTTTATTTAACTGAACACCGTAACATTATGAGCAGACGCTTACATGCAGTGGGAAGTAGCATTGGTCTATACTTTTTTTCAAAAGCTATTCGTAAGAAACAGGCCAAATACGCACTCTATGGTTTAGTTTCTGGCTATGCATGTGCATGGGTTGGACATTTTATGTTTGAGAAAAATAAACCTGCCAGTTTTAAACAACCGCTTTATAGCTTTATTTCTGATTGGCGAATGCTCTCTGATGTTGCGACTGGTCGATTAAGTTTAATTGATCGCAAGCACGATAAGATTGATTCTTAAAAGAGAGAATATGATAAAATTTAAAGTAATAAAACGACATATACTGTCGCACAGCTGCTTAGGCAGCTTTTTTATTACCTAATGTTTAAGTAATATAAGAAAAAACAAGAGAAATCAAAAGAATGGAACAACTTAACCCATCTGACTTAAAAGCAATATTACATTCTAAACGAGCTAATCTGTACTACCTTGAACATTGTCGAGTAATGCAAAAAGATGGGCGAGTTTTATATCTCACTGAAGCGAAGAACGAAAACCAATATTGGAATATTCCAATTGCTAACACCACTGTAATTTTACTTGGAACAGGTACATCCATTACTCAAGCTGCGATGCGAATGTTATGTAGTGCAGGGGTATTGGTGGGGTTTTGTGGAGGTGGTGGAACACCTTTATTTGCAGGTAGTGAGGTGGAGTGGTTAACACCTCAGAGTGAATATCGACCAACGGAATACATGCAAGGCTGGATGAGCTTTTGGTTTGATGAAACCAAACGTTTAGATGTTGCGAAAGCGTTTCAATTTGCCCGGATTGAATTTATCCGCAAAATTTGGGCGAAAGATAAAGATTTAAAAGATGAAGGTTTTTACTTAGATGACCTTGATATTCAGCAAGCCTTAAATGGTTTTGAAAAGAAAATTCCTAACATGACTAAGGTTGGGGATTTATTAGTTGCAGAGGCTCAAACAACCAAACAACTTTATAAAATTGCAGCGACTCGTTGCAAACTCAGTTTTGAACGGAACCCTGAGCAGGGTGACCTTGCGAATGACTTTTTGAACCATGGCAATTATTTGGCCTATGGCCTAAGTGCGACGACACTTTGGGTACTAGGGATTAGCCATAGTTTTGCTGTCATGCATGGTAAAACCCGACGAGGTGCTTTGGTGTTTGATGTAGCTGATTTGATTAAAGATGCTGTGGTTTTACCATGGGCATTTATTTGTGCTAAAGAGGGGATGAAAGAACAAGAGTTTCGTCAACAGCTATTGCAGAAATTTACAGAGTATAAATGTCTGGACTGGATGTTTGATGAGGTAAAAGATAAATCTCTACTTAAATTTAATTAGAAACATCTAGTATGGTTGTATTTTTTTAAAATTGGTGTTATTTTGCTCATTACTAATATTTAAAGAGATACATCTATGTTTAAAAATAAGCTTTTTGCTGTGCTTTTTATTTCATTGATATGGTCAGTGAATATTTCGGTGAATTTTAACCCAGAAATATATCTAGATTTTACATTTAGAAAATGAGTTATGAGTATAATTAATACCAACTGTCACATAGACAGCTTAGAAAATACTAGATGTATCTTTTTTGATATGTTTTTTTCACAGCCGCATAGGTTGCTTAGAAGGGCTAATATAAGTGTAAGACTTGTATTAGTCCTCATTAATTCCAATGAGTATGAGGTTACTAGCTTATGTTCGTAACCTTTATTTCCCAATGCGAAAAGAAAGCGATTCCTCGAACTCGTCGTGTGTTAGATGCTTTTGCAGATCGGATCGGTGATAACACATGGCAAACAGTCATTACTGAAGATGGCTTATTGGCTGTAAAAAAACTACTCAGAAAAACAGTCACAAAGAATACTGCGGTGAGTTGTCATTGGATACGGGGTCGGCGTAGAAGTGAGCTCATGTGGATAGTGGGAAATCGTAACAAGTTTAATGAGCAGGGGATTGTGCCTGTAAACACCACGAAAAAAAGTCTAGCTCAAAATAAATGGGAAAATGATTGGCATTATTTACCTCTCATTAAAGCATTGGTTGCAGTGTCTGCTTTACTTCATGATTGGGGTAAAGCAACTGTTTTGTTTCAGCAAAAACTACTGAGTAAGAATGATCAATTCAAAGGTGATCCTTTACGACATGAATGGATTTCCTGCATGTTGTTAAATGCTTTGGTGCAATCATCTGGTAATACTAAGTCTGATGAAGCATGGTTAAAACTATTGATGAATCAAACTTGGGACGAGGAACTACTCAAACAAACGATTATAAAGAACTCAGATCAATCGAAAGTTCTAGACCAACTTCCACCTTTTGCTCAATTAGCTGCTTGGTTAATTGTTTCGCATCATCGCCTGCCGAATTTAAAAACTGAAAAAGAGTATAAAAAATATGGGAGTGAGGATATTTCATGTATCAAGGATTTATTTGAATTTATCGAAGCAGATTGGGGTTATCAAAATAAGTTTGAGGAAAAAGAGTATCAACAGCGCCTCCAATTATGCTTCGAGTTTGAACAAGGTTTATTGACTCAATCGGTCGAATGGACCAAGCAAGTTAAAAAATGGTCAGCGCGTTTATTACAAGAATCTCAAGTATCAGAACAGATTTTTGTTGATGGTTGTTGGCGAGTGATTTTACATCATGCACGCTTATGTCTCATGTTAGGAGATCATTATTATTCATCGTGTGAGGCTGATAAAACTTGGAAAACAAGTTTATCACTCGTTGCAAATACTGATCCAAAAACGAAACAAGCCAAACAGTATTTAGATGAGCATTTGGTACGTGTCAGTGACAATGCAATGCGAGTAGCCCAGTCCCTAAGCCGTTTGGCTGATGAAATGGAATCTGCATATGATATTCAAAAATTAAAAAAGAAAAGTCCACAAGGTTTTGAATGGCAAGATCAAGCTGTTAAAGGGATTCAACAGTTCATTCAAAAAAATGAGGGGAGTGAGAAACAAGGTTGGTTTATTGTCAACATGGCAAGTACTGGAAAAGGTAAAACCATTGCCAATGCCAAAATTATGCAAGCCCTATCTCAAGATGGTCAATCATTACGTTATGTTTTAGCCTTAGGGCTAAGAACACTAACGTTACAAACAGGTGATTCATATCGTCATGATATTGGTTTAAGTAGTGATGAGCTGGCGGTTTTAATTGGTTCAAAAGCTGTACAGGAGTTACATCATCAGGATATAAAAAATAATCAGACAGAAGAGCTCAGCATTGAGGAAATAGGTTCAGAGTCATTAGAAGAACTATTAGATAACGAACTTGATTATGATGCTATGCCCCAAGCTGAGTTTATGAATGCATTATTTCCAAAGAATCAAGAGCAGCGTAATAAAGCCTTTTTGTATAAACCAGTTTTGACTTGCACCATTGATCATCTGATGGCAGCTACAGAAACCAAACGTGGCGGTAAATATATTTTGCCAAGTTTAAGGCTTTCCTCATCTGATTTAGTCATTGATGAAGTTGATGATTTTAATGGTCAAGACTTGATTGCGATTGCCAGACTTATATATTTAGCAGGAATGTTAGGTCGGAAAGTAATGATTTCTTCTGCAACGATTCCACCTGCATTAGCTGAAGGATTTTTTAATGCTTATCAGCACGGTTGGTCGTTATATTGTGCATTTAAGAAGCTGAAAAATATTGATACGGTTGCAATGTGGGTAGATGAGTTTAAAACCAAAACTCAAACAATTAATTCAGGTAAATCAGAAGATTTAGTACAGCAATATAAAAAAGCACATGATCAATTTATTGAACTTCGAGCAGATGCGCTAAGTAAGCAAATCGTAAAGCATAAGGCTTATATTGTAGATTGTTCTGATTTGGTGACAGAAAAAGAAGTTCGACGTTTAGATCAGAGTTTGCAGTCTCAGTATTTTGAGCGGATTAAGCAAAATGCTGAACAGTTGCATTTCAAACATCATACTATTGATACTCAAACCGGTAAAAAAGTTTCTTTTGGTGTGGTGCGAGTAGCAAATATTCCGCCATGTGTTGCACTTACTCAATACTTACTAAATGCTGAATGGTCTCAAGGGATTTCACCGCGAGTGATGGCATATCATAGTCGGCAAGTGCTTTTACTACGCAGTGAACAAGAGCGACATTTAGATCGAGTCTTAAAACGGAAAGAAAAATTAGGAGAACAAACTGCTGCATTTTTAGATGATGTGATTCGCCAGCATCTAGATTCGACAGATGATGAATATGTTATTTTTATCTTGGTTGCTACACCTGTCGAAGAGGTTGGTCGAGATCATGATTTTGATTGGGCCATTGTAGAGCCATCTTCTTATCGTTCTATTATTCAGTTGGCTGGTCGAGTATTACGTCATCGAAAATTAGATCAGGATATTCAAAATCCAAATATTGCTTTAATGCAATATAATTTAAAAGGGTTAAGAAAGGCTAAAGTAGCATTTGAAAAACCTGGTTTTGAAATTAATAATGATAAATTCAAATTGCAGACCAAAAACCTAAAAGAACTTCTTGATAACTCAGAAGCTAATTTTAATATCAATGCTATTCCTAGAATTAAAGCAAATCAGCCATTGCAAGCAATAAAAAAATTGGCAGACCTTGAACACGCAGTGATGGCAGATGCTTTAACTTCATATAAGCAAGTTGGAGCAAAACCACTCAATTCATGGTTGACACAAAAGTGGTTTTTAACTGCTTTACCTCAGAGGTTTACACCTTTTAGGCAAAGCTCGCCTAATATCCAGCTTTTTGCGGTGCCGAAAAATCATAAGCTTGTATTTTGTGAGAAGAATGATTTTGGTGCGTATATTGATCGTAATGGTTTTTATGATATTCATCACATTAAATTAAGTAAGTTAGAACAAAATCGATTATGGTTAAATCGAAATTATTACGACATTTTGTGTCGTTTAGCGCTTGATAAATTAGATGAAAATGAAGATGTTAATGAAATGATAGAAGAATTAGCAAAACGATATGGGGAAATCATGTTGCCTGAATATGATGAGGATAAACAACTTACCTTTTCCGAGCAATTTGGACTTGTAGTTTTGGATAAATAATAGAATGGAGTAAATATGGCTGAAAGTATCCATACATTTTTAAATGAGCGTAAAGAACTTTGGTTAAAAGATCGAATAAAAAAGGCCGAAAATGAAAGTGCCATAGCAGAATTACAGCAGCAAGCAAATGATAAATTTAGTTTGAATGAGTGGCTTCCTGACGCAGCAAAGCGGGTTACTCAACTTTCTATGGTGAGTCATCCGAGTAAATTTAGTCATCCAAGTGCGAAAACTTCAAGTGTTATTGCTAAGGTAGAGTATTGTAATGATGGTTATTTAAGAAGCGGTAATGTGGATTATTCTTTAGATGTATTTGGTAACGCCGCTGCAATGGATGTCTTTAAGTTTCTGTCCTTAGCTCTAACTGAAAACTTGACAGTATTGGATGGTTTCGAAAAGCAAGATCAAGAACTTAAAAAATTAATTGCCCATGCTGAATTAGACTTTGATAATTTAAGTTCAGAATTTTTAAAAATAAAAGCAACAGATGATTCTATTAAAACTGATCATCTAGTGAAGCAGGTCTATTTCCCAGTTGGTGAAGCTCAATACCATTTGCTGTCTATTTTGACGCCATCTGGTTTAATTACTCGGCTAAAACAATCGGTAGATGCTATGCGTTTTTCTGAAGAGACTAAACAGGCTAAAGAGTCACGTAAGAAAAATGAGCATCATGAAGTTGGATATTCTGATATTTTTGATTTAACTGTAACAGGTTATGGTGGAACTCAACCACAAAATGTCAGTGTTCTAAATAGCCAAAATGCAGGGCGAGCTTATTTATTACCAAGTTGCCCTCCTGTCTTAGAAAAAAGAACAATTCGGCTTCCAAAAGCTGATTTCTTTGCTCAATCTTTATATCGAAAAAATTATCAGGATAGTTTTATTCAATTGCATAAATTTATGCAGCTTGATTTAAATAATATTGATATTCGTAATGCAATAAAAAATATTATCCAGTTTGTGATTGATCAAATATTACTACAAGCCTTAAAAACTAGAGAATATGCAGTTGAGGGATGGTCAAATCAGGATTATTACGCCAGCCTACCTAAAATACAGCGTATTTGGTTGGATAAAGTTCATCAGAAAGAACGAGAAGAAAATTCTGACTGGAGAGACGAATTAAGTAGAGAGGTAGCACGCTGGATATTACGAAGCTATGAAAAAGTGATTAGCGATGCTTATACGTTAGGAACAGGCGAGTTACTGGATGTCAAACAATGGGTAGAGAACTCATTACAAAAAGCAAAGGAGTTTTTTTAATGCGTCATTTTTTATTGATTCCTCATTTAAAACTCCACAATGCTAATGCAATGAGTAGTCCATATACCATTGGATTTCCTGCAATGACGGCTTGGTTGGGTGCAGTTCATGCTTTGCAACGAAAGTTACAAACGAAAGATTGTGATGTAGCTTTAACTAAAGTGGCTGTGAGCTGTCATGAATTTAATTTGCAAACTTATAAAGGACAGGGGGACTTTGTTCATTCGATTATAGGCACTGCGAATCCGCTAGATAAAGATGGAAGCAGACCGGCTTTTATTGAAGAAGCACGATGTCACTTGGAAGTTTCTCTTTTAATCGAGATTGAAAATCTAGGCTTTAAAAAAAGAGAGCAGCTTTTGAAAATTGTTCCAGATTTAGTTAGTAGTATGAAATTTGCCAGTGGAGATGTTCTATCTGTTCAAAAGTGCCAAATAATAGATTTCGATGAAGATGAGAGTCACGATAAAGAATTAAGACCTATTTTAAATAAATTAATGCTTGGACATGTACTCATTGAACGCCGTGATCTCGTTGTAGAAAGTATGAATCAGGGGCGTGATGCTTTAGATGCAGTTTTAGATTATTTGAAAGTTACTCATAGTTCTGCTGTAGATGAGAATGGAAAAGTAACATGGAACTCAAAACGTCAAACGCACGGCTGGCTTGTACCGATTGCTATTGGTTTTCAAGGAATCTCCGAACTAGGTCAAGCAAAAAATCAACGCGATGCTAATACACCGCATCGGTTTGCTGAAAGTGTTCTCACTTTAGGGGAGTTTGTGATGCCATACCGTATAGAACATATAGATCAACTGTTATGGCAATATCATGTTGATTTAGAAAATAATTTATATCTTTGTAAAAATATTTCAACAATTTGATTTAAAAACTGAAAAGGAAAAAATCATGGCTAAAAATGAAAAAGCAGTTGCAAGTGTACTTGCATTTGAAAAGAAACTTGTTCCATCTGATGGTTATTTTTATGGTACGTCATGGGGAAATCGGAAAGAACAAACGGCTTTAAAACTGATTCAGAAATCCGTTCGGGGGACTATTTCTAATCGACTAAAACCAGCCGTTGCCGGTGACCCAATGAAATTGAATGCCGAAGTTGAAAAAGCCAATTTACAAACTGTAGATGCTTGTGCTTTAGGTGAGCATCAAGATACTTTAAAAGTTGGATTCACTTTGAAAGTATTAGGTGGCATAGAAAACCCATCTGCTTGTAATAATGAAATATTTCTAAAATCTTATCAGTCAGTTGCTAATAACTATATTCAGCAATATGGTTTTACAGAGTTAGCAAAACGTTATGCTTTAAATATCGCCAATGCTCGTTTCTTATGGCGTAACCGTGTGGGGGCGAAGAAAGTAGAAGTTGTTGTAACGATTAATGATCAACCAGCAGTAACATTTAATGCGTTGGAATATCCATTGCATGACTTTGATCATATTGATGAAAAGGTTCAAAACTTAGCAAACCAAATTGCACAGGCTTTAAAAGGTGAAACACCATACTTATTAATTAAAGTTGAAGCTTATGCATTGGTAGGAAAAGCACAAGAAGTCTATCCAAGCGAAGAATTAGTATTAGATAAAGGAAAAGGTGATAAGAGTAAAATTCTTTATCAAGTGAAGGATGTTGCTGCAATGCACTCTCAGAAAATTGGAAATGCATTACGTACAATAGATACTTGGTATCCTGAATTTGATGAGAAAAAAGCTGCAATTGCGATTGAGCCATACGGTGCGGTAACGAATCTTGGAAAAGCCTATCGTACTCCTAAGGATAAAAAAGACTTTTTTAGTTTATTTGATAAATATGCATTAGGGGAATCGCTTGAGAATCCTGAACAAGAACATTACGTGATGGCTGTTTTAGTACGTGGTGGAGTGTTTGGTCAAAGTGGTAAGGAGTAATGATGAATTGGTATCAAGAAATTACCTTGATTGATCAAGATGAAATTTCCCCTTATTTTATTTGGTCAAAAGTTTATACCCAGCTTCATATTGCTTTTGCCGAACATAGCAATGAGCAGGGTAGAATACCCTTCGGTGTATCTTTTCCTCAATATCGTATCAATGAGCAAAAGAAAATTGGTTTTTTGGGTACAAAAATTCGTGTGTTTGCCAGCTCGGAAAATGACTTACAACAACTTAACTTAGGCAAATGGCTAGAACGATTCATTGATTATGTACATATCACTCAACCGAGAGAAGTGCCTCGAGCCAAGATTACAGGTTATGCGCATTACTATCGAGTTAATCCTAGAATGAGTGTTGAGGAACGTATAGTTCATCAAGCACAACGTCGTAATATTTCTTTGGATCAGGCTAGACAGCATTTTAAACAATATGTTGAGCAACCAGTGGTTGAACCATACGTAAGTTTAAAAAGTCTCAGTGCAAAACGTGAGGAAAATGTAGATCGCCCCTATCGTTTATATATTGGTAAATCACTTGTTGATGAGGCAAGGGATGGGATGTTTGGAACTTATGGACTAAGCCGAATGACAACAGTCCCAGAGTTTTGACCCAATATTTTTTCTATTCTTTAACAGCTCAATAAAATCAATAAGTTACAATAGGTCTTTTTTTGATTGGGTAAAATGCCAAAATCCATGATAAACACTTGTTGTAACTTATATTTTTACTATAATTTTATAGTTCATGGCGGCATACGCCATTTAGAAATACCAAGTTATTTAAGATGGTTGGTCTTTTAGGTTCATGGCGGCATACGCCATTTAGAAAGAGTTCTTTCATAACGTAGGCTTTAATGCCTGGTTCATGGCGGCATACGCCATTTAGAAAAACGTTTCCGCAAATCTGCGAAATACTCGTTGGTTCATGGCGGCATACGCCATTTAGAAAAATATAGTGGCATCTTCGAGAGTTAAAGGCGGGTTCATGGCGGCATACGCCATTTAGAAAATCAGAATTTTGTTTACAAGTTCTAAGCGGGAGTTCATGGCGGCATACGCCATTTAGAAAAGTTTGAACATCTAATAATTGAGCTGTAATACGTTCATGGCGGCATACGCCATTTAGAAAGCCTCCAATTGATCCAATTGATCAACCTCCATGTTCATGGCGGCATACGCCATTTAGAAAATAAGAAAGCATAATGGTATAGATCGTCTCCAGTTCATGGCGGCATACGCCATTTAGAAAAGAAAGGTCAGGCGCGACGAGTCGCTGCCCGCGTTCATGGCGGCATACGCCATTTAGAAACAAACGTGGGTTACATCTAGTTGCCTGAGGAGGTTCATGGCGGCATACGCCATTTAGAAAAATAAAAGATAGTGAACTAGTACACATAATTCGTTCATGGCGGCATACGCCATTTAGAAAATATGGTGGTTGTTATAAACCGCCTAATGATAGTTCATGGCGGCATACGCCATTTAGAAAATTAGAAGACGTGGACTCCCCCAACCTTTCAAGTTCATGGCGGCATACGCCATTTAGAAATTTGCGCTCTTGCGGTTATTATCAAAGACCTCGTTCATGGCGGCATACGCCATTTAGAAAAGCATGTGCTAAATCAGGGAAAAGAAAAGCCAGTTCATGGCGGCATACGCCATTTAGAAATAATTATAATCGCAATAGCTTCAATACTCCTAGTTCATGGCGGCATACGCCATTTAGAAAAGTGCGTGAACATTATTCTTTCTGCATCAGCTGTTCATGGCGGCATACGCCATTTAGAAACGGTACGTTCAACGGTCAGCAGATTTGTGTTAGTTCATGGCGGCATACGCCATTTAGAAAATTAATAGTAATCGTAGTGGCGGTGTGTCAATGTTCATGGCGGCATACGCCATTTAGAAATTAACTTGCTTACGGCCAACACCTGTAATCAAGTTCATGGCGGCATACGCCATTTAGAAAAGCCAACTTAATAGTAGAAAGGTAATGCCCTTGTTCATGGCGGCATACGCCATTTAGAAATACCAAACCAATCAGCAATGGAAAAACCACCGGTTCATGGCGGCATACGCCATTTAGAAATATAAAACGCGCAAAAAAATATAAGGGACGTAGTTCATGGCGGCATACGCCATTTAGAAATTAAACTGATTTACAAGCTTGATCAGTAGGCCGTTCATGGCGGCATACGCCATTTAGAAAATCATGAAGCTTATTAAATGACTGACATGGCTGTTCATGGCGGCATACGCCATTTAGAAAAAAGATTCTAGCCCCCTCAATTGAGAAGTTATGTTCATGGCGGCATACGCCATTTAGAAATATTTAGAAAGCTTGGAAAATAAAGGTGACTGGTTCATGGCGGCATACGCCATTTAGAAATTTGCCGATGCGTGCAAACATTTGCTCCGCTTCGTTCATGGCGGCATACGCCATTTAGAAATTATAGATGGCTTTAACTGACTCCCAGCCCATGTTCATGGCGGCATACGCCATTTAGAAATTACCAGATAGCAACTCTCTAGGTCAGATAGACGTTCATGGCGGCATACGCCATTTAGAAACCAGACTTGATTTTTATCACCATTGAAGAGTTGTTCATGGCGGCATACGCCATTTAGAAATCAGGTAATAAAAAACCGCCCGAAGGCGGTATGTTCATGGCGGCATACGCCATTTAGAAATCAAAACGTATGGGTTATTGATGCTCAAGATTGTTCATGGCGGCATACGCCATTTAGAAATCGTTGCTACGCGCCACGGCGCACCCATCGTTGTTCATGGCGGCATACGCCATTTAGAAATTGAATCGGCCGCTTTGCGTATAAACACCACCGTTCATGGCGGCATACGCCATTTAGAAATAAAATCACATCAGGGAAGTGAAGGCGAGCTAGTTCATGGCGGCATACGCCATTTAGAAAGAGAATGATTTAAATTGCATTAAGCCTTTAAAGTTCATGGCGGCATACGCCATTTAGAAATGGAAGTCATGAATGTAGGTGTTGAGGATGGCGTTCATGGCGGCATACGCCATTTAGAAAGAATTGCACTTGCTAAGCCAATAATGCCAACTGTTCATGGCGGCATACGCCATTTAGAAAGACCCATAAATCAAACAAGCCAACATAATTGAGTTCATGGCGGCATACGCCATTTAGAAATTCCTCAACTGACATTTCCAAATAGTAGAGGCGTTCATGGCGGCATACGCCATTTAGAAAAGTAGTTGCACCAGACTCCGCACAATCTAAAAGTTCATGGCGGCATACGCCATTTAGAAAAAGAGAACGAACGAAAGTTCATGGACATGTTGGTTCATGGCGGCATACGCCATTTAGAAATAAATGTGATTATTCAAGATAAGCTAGGCAGTGTTCATGGCAGCATACGCCATTTAGAAAGACCAATGGAGCACGATAACCCCATGGTTTATGTTCATGGCGGCATACGCCATTTAGAAATAAGTTAATTAAGGGTGTGGCTATGGTTGCAGGTTCATGGCGGCATACGCCATTTAGAAAAAAATCACAAATACATAAATCATTTTTTATCGTTCATGGCGGCATACGCCATTTAGAAAATAAAGCGCACAACCCATTGATTTGTATTTTTGTTCATGGCGGCATACGCCATTTAGAAAAGCAAATAGATCAACTGGTGCGCCCTGTGAATGTTCATGGCGGCATACGCCATTTAGAAAGAGATTCAAGTTTCACCGGATGGCACAAGTAAGTTCATGGCGGCATACGCCATTTAGAAAGTAAAAAAGAGCATTTCCAGCAAAAATTGACGAGTTCATGGCGGCATACGCCATTTAGAAATTTAAAGCTAAATGAGGGTTAAACCTAAGAAAGTTCATGTCGGCATACGCCATTTAGAAAAACGTGAACAATTGTTTTAGCTTTGAACATTAGTTCATGGCGGCACACGTCATTTAGAAAGTTACTGGGTTGCGGAATATATTCGCAATTATATTCATGACGGCATACGTCATTTAGAAAATTTTGATCTTTACTTATTCTCGCTTCAAACAGTTCATGACGGTATACGTCACTTAAGCGTTAAGATAAACAATAAATGATCACTGCTTAGTATTCTTTATCTTTAAATTTAAAAGAAGAAAATATATTCTGAGCTCAAGATATTTAGTGGTGAAATTTTTATGCGCGGTTTATACCTCATTACCAATGATGACCCAATCCAATTATTATTAGAAAAATTAGACGCCGCACTCGTAACCCGTCAAATCGCAATTTTACAGTACCGCCGTAAAAAAGTAGACAAAGCCGACCAGCCTGCTGAAGTTGAACAGATCAAACAATTATGTGAAAAATATCAGGTTCCTTTTGTCATTAATGATGACCTAAAACTGGCTGCTCAGTTTGGTTTAGGTGTGCATTTAGGCCAAAGTGACGGTGAAATTACCGATGCAAAATCGCAGTTACCAGAAGGTGTCATTATTGGCCGTACTTGCTTAAACTCTTTAGAGCTTGCTCAAAAAGCAATTGCCGATGGCGCAACTTATGTTGCCTTTGGTGCGGTTTATGCAACTGCCACTAAACCGGAAGCTGGCAATGTAGGTATAGAAGTGATTAAGCAAGCAGCAGCTCAATATGATTTACCTATTTGTGCAATTGGTGGTTTGACTGTTGAAAATTCAAAACCTGTGATTGAGGCTGGAGCTGACCTCTGTGCAGTCATTAGTGATATATTAGGTCGATCAACTGCTGAAATTCCTGCCCGTGTACAAGCGTGGGCACAATTATTTTCTTAAGCTTTCAAAATTATTTTTTAGATATTTAAGACGAGCATTTCCATGAGTTTATCTCCAAAGCAAGAACAGTTATTTAAACAAGCCAGCAAACACATTCCAGGTGGTGTGAACTCTCCGGTACGTGCCTTTAATGGCGTTGGAGGCACACCGGTTTTCATTGAGAAAGCCAAAGGTGCGTATTTGTGGGATGTAGATGGTAAGCGCTATGTAGATTATGTTGGCTCTTGGGGACCAATGATTTTGGGCCATGCTCATCCGGATATTATTAAGGCTGTGCAAACAGCAGCAGAAGATGGCTTAAGTTTTGGTGCACCAACCGTACACGAAACAACGTTGGCAGATATTATTTGTGAAATCATGCCATCTATTGAATTGGTACGTATGACCAACTCTGGTACAGAAGCGACCATGACTGCTATTCGTTTAGCACGTGGTTATACTGGCCGTGACAAAATCGTGAAGTTTGAAGGTTGTTACCACGGACACTCTGACTCATTGTTAGTAAAAGCAGGTTCTGGTTTATTAACTAAAGGTGAGGGCGAACCAACATCAAAAGGTGTACCAGCTGATTTCGCTAAACACACTTTAACACTGCCATATAACGATATTGCAGCATTAAAAGAATGCTTTGCTAAATTTGGTCATGAAATTGCAGGCGTCATTATTGAACCTGTCGCAGGTAACATGAATATGGTGAAACCAATTGAAGGTTTCTTACAAGCGATTCGTGATGTGTGTGATGAATACAAATCTGTATTTATTATTGACGAAGTAATGACAGGTTTCCGCGTTGCTTTAGGTGGTGCTCAGTCAGTTTATAACGTTAAACCTGACTTAACGACTTTGGGTAAAATTATTGGTGCGGGCTTACCTGTAGGTGCGTTTGGCGGTAAGCGTGAAATCATGGAATGCATCGCACCTTTAGGTGGTGTATACCAAGCGGGGACTTTATCTGGTAACCCACTTGCTATGCGTGCTGGTATTGAAATGTTTAAACATTTACGTCAACCGGACTTTTACAGCAAATTATCTGCTCAACTTGAAAAGTTACTTGCAGGCTTACAAGCAGCAGCAGATGAAGCGGGTATTCCATTTAAAACTCAGCAAGCTGGCGCAATGTTTGGGCTTTACTTTACCGATCAAGAAGACATCACAAGCTTTGACTCTATGTTGGCATGTGATATTGAAGCTTTCAAAAAGTTCTTCCATGGCATGTTAAAACGTGGCGTAAACTTGGCGCCGTCTGCATTTGAAGCAGGCTTTATTTCATCTGCTCATTCTGATGAAGATATCGGGTTTACCATTCAGGCTGCAAAAGAAACCTTCGCCGAAATGAAGTAAGCAAAAAGGCCCGTTTTAAACGGGCTTTTTAATTTGAGCTATTTTATATTTGTAGAGAACAATGTTTTATTCCTTACCTCGAAAAATCCAGTTAGCCGCAAGTACTTCAAATTGGCCAATTGAATCTACGCAAAGCATATTGCTCCTAGTCGGGCTAGATGATCTTGAAAATATATCTGATTGGACGCATCAGCCATTAGCCGATCATTTAGAAATGCTAAGTAAAAGAGCACAAGCCCTCGAAATTCCAGTCATGATGATTCAGTCATCTCAACTTCAACAGACCATGTTACAGCTTGGGCAGCACTTGTCATCAAATACTCAGGCACAGGTGATTATGGCGGGGAATTTATCACCGCTATTTAAGCAGGTCATGCAGCTTGTTTTATCCATTACCGATTATGTAGCTGTTGTAAATGATGCAATCTTGGCAAGTAGTTTAGAGCAGCATATACAATGGATTGAAAAAATAAGTTTTGACCATATTCAACATATAAACACGCAGACTTTAATGCGCTTATGGTCTTTAAGTGCACCGTCATTACAGGTGTTGTCCGATAAAGGAATTTTATTGGCAGTTGCTGAACAGATAGGGCGACATCCAATGGAAATTCATCCCGAAATAGATTTAAGAAACTATGGTCTAGACGCTTCGGGAGTCAATTATTTGGTGGAATTATGGCGTGCTAATGGTGCGAGCCTAACTGTTGATGAGTTGATGCAAACCCCTACATTGCAACATATTATGCAGTTATTGAAGCGCTAATCGGCTTTAGTCGTAATGTGATTCATAATATTTGCAAATTCTGTCGTTAATTTACCCGAACGGCATTGTAATTCGGACGTAAGCTTTTTATTATTGCCCGCTTGTTTTTCATCTTGCCTTGGGAATACAACTTTGAGTGATTTTCTAAGTGAACATCTGATCTATCGTGATGATGATTTTATGGTGATTCATAAACCTTCGGACATCTTGAGTGTGCCAGGGAAAGGTGATTTACATGACAGCGTTTTGACAAGACTGGTGGCAATTGAACCACGAACTTTGCTCATTCACCGCCTTGACCGTGATACTTCGGGTATTTTGGTTTTTGGGTTATCTAAGCGTGGACAGAGTGCGATTGCACGCCAATTTCAAGACCGTCAAACTTCGAAAATATATGAAGCGCTAGTTGCTGGTCATTTAGAGGATGAAGGGACAGTGGATATCCCTGTCGTCTATGATCCGAGTCGACCACCTTTACATATTGTCGATACTTCTCATAACAAACCTGCTTTAACACATTGGCAGGCAATTGAACATTTCCAGATTCAAGGACAACCGGTTACGCGTGTCAAATTGACACCGATTACCGGTCGTTCTCATCAACTCCGTGTACACATGCAATATCTGGGACATCCGATTGTAGGTGATACATTGTATGCAACACCGGAACAATTACTTGTTCCTCGTCTGTGCTTGCATGCTAAACAGTTAAGCTTTAATCATCCTGTCACAGGGGAATCATTAACTTTTAACTGTCCTGTACCGTTTTAATGTAAAAACTTTCGATGAGTAATTTTTGTAGCAAAACAATTTAATTAGTTTTTGCTGCAAAATTTTGCTTTAAAGACTACATAAAAAGATGCAAAAATAAGCTACTTTGCATCGTACAATATGTAGTGCGAACTTGAGAAAAAGGTGGAAAAATTGCAGCAGTATGCTATTGGTCAACGTTGGCTATCAGATACAGAGACTGAGCTCGGTTTAGGCGTTCTTATTGATGTAGATGAAAGATCTGTCAGCATTTTATTCCCCAAGAGCGATGAAACGCGTGTTTATGCACGCAACAATGCACCGCTTTCTCGCATCATCTTTAATGTAAATGATGAAGTTCAAGACCAAGAAGGCAATAAGTGGAATGTCGAGTCTATTGAAGACCGTCATGGTGTTTTGCGTTATAACGTGGTTCGTACTTTAGAAAATGGCGAGCAAGAACGTAAAGCGCTAAACGAAACACGTATTGGTGCACAAATTCAATTATCAAAACCTTTAGATCGTTTGCTGGCAAGCCAGATTGATTATAAAGAGTGGTATGACCTACGCATTGAAGCAATGCTGATGCAGGCGCAAATGCAAACCAGCCCATTACGCGGCTTGGTTGGGGCGCGTGTAGGTTTAATTCCGCATCAGCTTTATATTGCACATGAAGTCGGTAAACGTTTCGCACCACGTGTTTTACTTGCTGATGAAGTAGGTTTAGGTAAAACAATTGAAGCTGGTTTAATTATCCACCAACAGCTTAAAACCGGCCGTTCTGAACGTATCCTGATTTTAGTCCCTGATTCTCTGCAGTATCAGTGGATGATTGAAATGCGTCGCCGTTTCAATTTGCAATTTTCTCTGTTTGATTTAACCCGTACCGCATCTATTAAAGAACATGATCCAGAACTTAACCCGTTCTTAACTGAGCAATGCATTATTGCCAGCGTCGACTTGATGGTGGACCATGACGATTTGCGTGAGCAAGCATTAGAAGCTGGTTTCGATTTACTCGTCGTCGACGAAGCACATCACTTGATGTGGAGCGAAGAAGAGGGTGGTAACGATCGTTACGACTTGGTTGAAGAGCTTGCTGAAAATACGGCAGGTGTATTGTTGCTTACTGCAACGCCTGAACAGCTGGGTGTAGAAAGCCACTTTGCGCGCTTACGTTTGTTAGATCCACAGCGCTTTAGTAGTTTAGAGCGTTTCTTGGATGAAGAAGCTCAATATCAGCAAACTGCGCAAGTTGCAGAAGTGCTTATGTCAGATGAACCTTTAACTCAAGAGCATTTAACTGCTTTAGAAGGTTTGTTGGGGCATTCAATTGAAGACCAACCTGAGCAACGTTTCAGAGCGATTCATGAGTTGTTAGACCGTCACGGTACAGGTCGTATTTTATTCCGTAATACGCGTGAAGCGATTCAAGGCTTCCCTGGCCGTGATTGCCAACCTGCGCCTTTACCTGCGCCAGCAGATTGGTCAAAAGACGGTAAATTACGCGAACAAATGTGGCCAGAAGAAGCACAAATTGATGGCTCATGGATGCAAAATGATCCGCGTGTACCGTGGTTAATGGAAATTCTACGTAAAGAACTTAAGCATAAAAAAGTTCTTTTAATTGCCCGTAGTGGTCCTGTTGTCGAGTCTTTAGAAAGTGCGCTTCGTTTGCATGCAGGTATTCGTACAGCCATGTTCCATGAAGGTATGAGTTTGCTTGAGCGTGACCAAGCGGCTGCTTACTTTGCAGAAGAAAGCTACGGTGCTCAAATCTTACTTTGTTCAGAAATTGGTTCAGAAGGCCGTAACTTCCAGTTTGCGAGTGATTTAATTTTATTTGATTTGCCTGCAAACCCTGACGTTTTAGAACAACGTATTGGTCGTTTAGACCGTATTGGTCAAGAAAACCGTATCCAGATTCATGTACCGTATTTAATGGGCACCGCTCAAGAGCGTATGTTCCGTTGGTACAATGAAGCATTGAATATTTTCAGCAATATTTCTCCAACAGCTCAAACGCTACAAGAGAACTTTATTGTTGAATTAAAAGATTGCTTGCTTGCCGACCAAGGTCAAACATTTGAGGATTTACTCGAAGAAGTTAATGTTCAACGCCAAGCTTTAGAAGCAGAGTTACAAGCTGGTCGAGACCGTTTGCTTGAGTACAACTCATGTCGTCCTATCGTTGCACAAGAAATTGTTCAAGCGTTAGAAGACTATGATGACAATACAACGCTGCCTATGTTTGTGAAGCGTTTCATGTCTTCAACTAATATTGACTTTGATGAGCAAAGTAACGGTACAGTCATTATTCGTCCAACCGACCAGATGCAAGTGCAAGGTTTGGCATTAGATGAAGAAGGTATGACTGCGACTTTCTATCGTGACCAAGCGCAAATGCGTGAAGACGCTCAGTATCTAACTTTAGAACATCCATTTATTGAAAGTGTCATGGAAATGATCCGTACACAATCATTTGGTAGTACCAATGTTGCTGTGCTTAAGTCCAATGCATTAAAGCAAGGTTCGGTTTTACTTGAAGTCTGGTTTAAAGTTGATGTGGTGGCACCAAAATCCTTGAACTTGCCATCAAGCTTACCAAAACAACTTATTCGCGTATTGTTAAGTGAAAATGGTCAGGACTTATCTGAAAAGATTGATCCAACCATTTTAAAACCGTATTTGCATCACTTAGATGGCAATAGCTGCCGCCAAGTGGTTAAGGCCCGCCGTGAAGTGATTGAAGAGCGTTATAAACAAGCACTTGATATTGCTAAAGAAGGTTTACCTCAGCTTCAACAGCAAGCAAAAGAGCATTATGGTAATAAATGGCAATATGAGATTGATCGTTTAACTTACTTAAAACAGTTCAACCCGAGCATTCGCCAAGACGAAATTGAGCGCTTACAGAAGTTGCAAAAAGAAGGTTTAAGCTTGCTTGATGGCTTAACCGTAACCCCTGAAGCGATTCAAGTGCTTGTAGTAGTTAAACCATAAGCAATGAGTAATAAAAAAGCGCCACACGGGCGCTTTTTTATTGAGTAAATTTTGGTTAAATCAATCTGGCATCTTTTAATTCTAGTTTTAAATAAGCATAGAAAATCGGTGCTGCAATTAAGCCACTTAAGCCAAAGATTGACTCGAAAATTAACATAGCCAATAAAATTTCCCATGCATTGGCATTAATTTTATGACCAATAATTTTGGCATTAATAAAATATTCTAACTTGTGAACTAATACGAGGTAGAGTAGCGCAACACCTGCTAGACCGAGTGAAATTGTAAGAGCCGCAATAAAAGTTAAAGTATTTGAAATTAAATTCCCTAAAATTGGAATTAAGCCAAACATAAAGGTAAGAATGGTTAAGGTTTTGGCGAAAGGTAAGTGAACACCCCAGATCGGCAATAGGACAAAAGCAAATAATATAAAGAGCAGCGTATTAATCGCTGAAATTTTAATTTGTGCAAAAACTACATTTCTAAAAGAAATTGATAATTTTTGAATACGTTGAATCAGTAACGATTTGAAAACAGGTTGGGGGGTACGTCGGTGAAAGCCGTGAATAGCAACCAATATACCGATAATAAGACCCATCACCATAGTCACTAGATTATGCAAAATATCGGAACTGGCATTTTTTAATGTAGTCACGTTATCTTTCATAAACGCGAATATTTCATCTTTCAGTTCTGTAACGCTATCTGGAATATAGCCTGGTAAATATTTCCCAATCTCCGCTTGTAAGTGCAGTAGTGTTTGGTCGACTTTACCGTTAATACTATGTAAACCGACTCCTTTTAAATCATAAACTACAAAGCTAATTAAACTTGTAATGAAAAAGGCAAGAAGAGAAATAGTAATAATACTTAATAAAATACTAATAAAAATGCGGGCTCTTTGACCATCAATATAACGTTCAACAATAGAGCTTAAACTAATAATAATTTCATAAATGAGAAAGCCTGCAAAAAAACTTGCTAAGAGATGCAAGGGGATAACCGAAAGCAAAAAAATGCCCATCAGAATATAGCTTGCAATCAGGCTTTGACGATTACTCAAACTTTGCATGTGAATCCCTGAATAACGTGGGGAAGTATCGATATGTATTGCTAGAATTATTTACTTATACTCTTGCATCTAAGCTGCTTCAATCTATGGTTTATATTTTTATTAATCAGCAGGCACAGGTGTATAAAAAATGGCTTGTAAAATCACAAACCATTTTATGTGGAATCTATCTTATTTTTGCTTCGTCTAGATGACGGGCACCTTCTAAAATCATTCTGATCATAATCATTGTTTGTTCTGCGACTTCCGCACGCTGATCAATAGGAAGGTCAATCACTTTGGCACCCATGTGAAAAACAAGTTGTGTAATTGCTTTTGCAACAAGTTCAGGATGGTATAGATGATTGTTATTGAGGCGTTCTAAGCGAATTAAATCTTCTTGTAGCTCTTGCTGAAAGAAGTTGAGCTGTCGATCTACAGCAGCTTTATAAGAAGCGGAACCTGTAAAACCTTCTCGCAACAATAAACTTAAATTACCTTCATCAGCATCCAGCTGTTGCAGAAAAATTTCGACGGAACTACGAATAATGCTGTCTTGCAAAGATGCACGAAGGCGAGCTTGACGAATAATTTTACGTAATACGATACCGGCACGGTCAATGAGTGAAATAGCTAATTCATCAATGTCTTTAAAGTGACGATAAAAACTGTTTGGGGCAATACCAGCTTCTCTTGCAACTTCACGTAAGCTGAGTGAGGCAATACTTTTTTGTGGACCAATCAGGTTAAGAGCTGCCTGAAAAAGTTCTTCTTTCGTAATCGTCGCTTTTCTTCCAACAGAACGCGTTACTGTTTTTATTTCAATGACATCTTGTGATGAGGTTGTGTCATTTGGGCTCTGAGAAAGTGAGGTTTGGGTCATGTTTTTCAATATATTCTTAAACTGTCTGGATTATAGCGTTAGACAGGGAACTTGTGAAATTGTAATTAAAAGTACGAGTGTATATACAAATATATATACATGTGTATAATAATTAAAAAAGAGCGACAGAGCCCTCAGTTATGCAAGCAATCGAAAAGAGAAATTCTCTATTCAATTCATTAACACAAGCTGTATTTGACAAAAATATGGCGAACTTCTGGCTACAAAAAATAAATCCTTTATGGTCCGTGCAGCATGGACTAGTTCAAATTGTAAAAAAAGAATTCGTAGCTCATGACACCGTGAGCCTGACATTAAAATGTAACCGCTTGGTGAAAATGGGCGCGGCAGGTCAACATCATCCAGTGATTGTTGAAATTGCGGGCCGTCGTTATGAACGTACTTATAGCTTGACGCAAATTGATGCAGAGCACTTACGTTTAACAGTTAAAAAAGTTGCTGATGGTATTGTCAGTAACTGGTTTATTGCAGAAAGCAAAATTGGTGATGTTTTTGAGCTTGGGCAGCCTTATGGTGACATGCAACAAAACATTCAGACACCGAAATTAATTATGTTAGCTGCTGGTAGTGGTATTACACCAATGTTGAGCTTAATCACAGCAATTAAGCAAAGCCAACAGTTAGAAAAAACGCAGGTTCAGCTTTTATATTGGGTCAAACAGCGTTCTGATGCTGCTTTTACAGAGTACTTTGAACAAGTGGCTGAACAAAACCCAAACTTTAGCTATCAGGTGTTTTACACACAAGAAACACCAAATGATGAACGTTTAAATGCCGAACATCTTGCACTGGTTGATGGTATTGAAAACAGCACAGTTTATGCATGTGGTCCATCGGGTTTTGTTTCAAATGTTGAACAGCTTTTTGAAAAAGCACCAACAGTACTTACTGAAGCATTTAGTTTAACTAATGAAAGTTCTGCGGATGACATTGGTTATGTGAATGTCACATTAACCCAGTCTAATAAAGTGATTGCAATTCCTAAAGGCCAATCCATTTTGGTCAGCCTTGAGCATGAAGGCCTTAAGCCGACACATGGCTGTCGTATGGGAATTTGTAATAAATGTGTTTGTAGTAAAACGCAAGGTTCTACACGTAATTTACTAAACGGTAGCCAAAATACGGAACCAAGCCAATTACTTAAAATTTGTGTGAACTCAGCACAATCCGATCTAGTTATTGATCTTTAAGAGAGAACTCTTATGAATATGCCAGTGAAAGTCGAATATTTTAAAAATCCTAAAAATCGAGATTTGACTCCAGCAGAACTTGAAGCATTTGCAAAAGAGCTTGATCAGATCAAACAAGAAGTATTGGATGATTTGGGTGAAAAAGACGCTAAATATATCCGCCGTGTCTATGCTGCTATTCGTTATAGTAGCTTTTTAGGCCGGGCTTGTTTATTTGCAGGTTGGTTCCCGCCAGCGTGGATTTTAGGTACGGGTCTATTAGGCTTCTCTAAAATTATGGAGAACATGGAGCTCGGCCATAATGTTATGCACGGTCAATATGACTGGATGAATGACCCGAAATTTAATGGTCAAACTTATGAATGGGATACTGTAGGTACCTCTGATAACTGGCGTCAAACCCATAACTATAAACATCATACTTATACCAATATTAAAGGTATTGATGATGACATTGGTTATGGCTTACTTCGCTTATTCCCTGAGCAACGTTGGAAGCCAGGGTTCTTGTTGCAACCGATTTATAGTATTCCATTTTGCTTATTGTTCCAGTGGGGCGTAGCAATTCAGAATCTTGAAATTGGGCGTGTACTTTACAAACGTAAGACCAAGGCACAATTTTTAGAAGAGCTAAAACCGGTTAATAAAAAGATTGGCAAGCAACTTTTTAAAGATTATGTTTTCTTCCCTCTTATTGCAGGGCCGGCAGCATTACCAGTATTTACAGGTAACTTGGTCGCAAATGGTCTTCGTAATATCTGGACCTTTAGTATTATTTTCTGTGGTCATTTCACGAAAGATGCAGAAGTGTTTCCAAAATCTGTTTTACAAGAAGAAAGTCGTGGACACTGGTATATGCGCCAAATTCGTGGTTCTTCTAACTTAACAGGTTCAGAAGCATTCCATATTTTGTCTGGTCACTTAAGTCATCAAATTGAACATCACTTATTCCCAGATATTCCTGCTCGTCGTTATCGTCAAATGGCTCCAAAAGTTGAGGCGGTTTGTAAGAAATATGGCTTGAACTATAACAATGCCAGCTTTGTTAAGCAGTTTGGACAAGTGGTTGGGCGTATTGTGAAATATGCGTTCCCATTTAAAAAATAAGATAAAAGAGCCCTGAGAATTCAGGGCTTTTTTTATTTCTTTTTAGAAATCCACATGGTAATTGTGGCATGAAATACTTTATCTTTGTGAGTGTCGTAAATATCTACGTTGACTAAATATTCTCCAGCTTTTTCCCAGTTATAATCAGCTTCCACTGGTGTAGCAATTGCAATTAAGTCTGTTTCAGCTTTTTTTAAATATTCAACAGTCATTCCTTTTGGAATCCAGCGATGGGTAGACGGGACAGTAACTTCTGTCATTGTTCCACCCGCCAGTTCAGCCATATTACACATCGCAATCGCATGGACTGTTCCAATGTGGTTAAGCACAGAACGCTTCTTCTTAATAGAAATTTCGCAATAATTCGGTTTTAACTCAATAAAAAGAGGGGAAATACTGCCGAAATAAGGTGCTTTTAAGCACAGCATACGAGAGAAAGTCCACTTGCCTTTAGGAAAAGCCGTTACTTTATTCCAGAGTTCTAATGTGGTTGCCATGATTTGACTTCCTTTAATTTTAAAAAATACAGAATATTATTCTGTTTAAGAATATAGTTCTGTTTACAAATATGCGTCAAGTCATTCAAAATATCTCCGATGACTGGTCAGAGAATACAAAATGGTATCTGCTCAAAATTTATTAGAACGCTTATATCCTGGAAGAAGAGCTGCTTTAAAACGACAAATATTATTAGATGCTTTAGATTGTTTTTTAGAGCAGGGCATTGAAACGACTAGTATTGAAATGATTCGTGCCAAATCAGAAAGTAGCGTTGGGGCGATTTATCATCATTTTAAAAATAAAGAGGGTATAGTTGCGGCCTTATTTTTTTCAGCTTTAGATGATCAAACAGCTCTGAGAGATGAATATTTAAAACAGTCCAAAACATTAAAAGATGTTGTAGAAGCTCTAATTTATAGTTATGTGGACTGGGTAAGTGAGCAACCGGAATTTGCAAAATTCTTAATTAATGCACGTTTTAACATTATAGAGGGGGAGGAACAGCAGCAACTTGCACAAAAAAATAAGAGTAGAAACCAAAAGATATTTAGCTTGATTTCAAACTTTGAAGAATTTAAAGCATTTAGTTTAATTCCACATGAACTTTTGCTTTCATTAGTGATTGGTTCTACAGAGAGCTATTGCCGTGCGTGGTTATCACAACGTGTAAAAGCTGACCCCAAAGACTATAGAGAAATTCTGGCAAAAGCAGCTTGGAATTCATTACAGGATTTGCGTTTAGAACATTAATAGCGAGCAATAAAAAACCGCATGAAGAATGCGGTTTTTAGATTGAAAAATGAATTATTTAAACTGGATTGAACCGTTTGCATTTACAGTAATTTTAGACTCACCAGCAGCCATGTCTTGAGCTGGTGCCGCTTCAGCAGCAGCGAACTTAGCTAGGCTGGCACGCATTACAGGTTGAGGAAAATAGTTATTCGTGTTCAGGTTTAGAGTGACCAAAGAATATTGGCTTTTATTCCATGCTTGAGTCAATATTTGCGCACGCTGTTGAAAGTTTTTAGATGCTTCTACCATCAATTCATTCTCAACTTTTTTACGTTGCTCATCTGAGACGCTAAAATTAATGGATTGAGTTTGAAAGCTTTGTTGTAACTCATTAATTAATTGACTAGCAGCTTTGAAATCTTTACTTTCTAGACGAATTTCCGCGCGGCCACGCCATTCTTTTAATTTATTACTGTCATTGTCATAAATTGGATAAGTGCTTTGAGCACCAGTTTCCACTTTCACTTGTGGATATTTACGCGAAGTCGCGAGTGCTTGGTTCATTAACTGGTTAATTTGGTTTGAAAGTTCTGCAGGCTGCTTATTGCTTTTTTCAATATATAAAGTTGCATGCATTTCATCGTTTGAAACTTGGCGAGAAGCTTCTGCTTGAACATTTACAATATTGTAGTGAAGGGCATTATCATCTTGGGCAAAAACCATAGGGCTGAGTACCGTACCAAGGAGAAGAGTAGATATTGCTAAAGTACGCATAAATTTATCCTTTAAAAATTAATATAAATTTAATTTTTTTCATTAAGAAATGTTAAACATAAGTTATGCATAACTTTTGCAGATTTTGTGGGGTATTTGTAATATTTAAATCAAGTTTTTTAATTTTTGGTAAGAATAAAATTCTTTAAAAATAAAAAACTTAGAATTAAAGTGTTTCAATGTAACTTAAAAAATCACACGAATATAAAAAAAGAATATTTTCTTTAGGTTGTCACATAGTATGATGATAATTCATCATAACTATTGGGATAATACAATTTTTCAATAAGATTAGATGAGTAAAGTACACAAAAGACGTTTTTTTTCTTGCAAAATTAGGTATCATCGCGCTCCTAGTTACAAGATATAAAATATGTGTCTTCGCTAGTTCTATAAAGCACCGAGTCAAAGGACCAAAAGTCACCAGACTTATTTCTTTCTACCCTTATCAGAGATGGTAATCCGATATGAGCGTTACTTCTGTCAACCCTGCCACTAATGCTACCAACGAATATTATTTGACTCGCCAAAGTCAAATGGAATCGAATGTTCGTAGCTATCCACGTAAATTACCGTTAGCGATAGCGAAAGCACAAGGTTGCTGGGTTACTGATGTTGAAGGTACACAGTACCTTGATTGTTTAGCTGGGGCAGGTACATTGGCTTTAGGTCATAATCATCCTGCGGTGATTCAAAGTATTCAAGACACATTGGCAAGTAGTTTGCCATTGCATACTTTAGACTTAACCACACCTTTAAAAGATGCGTTTACTGAAGCGTTGTTAGCATATTTACCAGGTGGTAAAGAAGAATATTGCTTACAGTTCTGTGGTCCTTCTGGTGCAGATGCGACTGAGGCAGCAATTAAACTTGCTAAAACTTACACTGGCCGTAGCTCAGTGATCAGTTTCTCTGGTGGTTACCATGGTATGACTCATGGTTCACTTGCAATGACTGGTAACTTAAGTGCAAAAAATGCAGTGAATGGCTTAATGCCAGGCGTACAATTCATGCCATATCCGCATGAATATCGCTGCCCACTTGGTTTAGGTGGTGAAGCTGGTGTTGACGCTTTAACTTACTATTTCGAAAACTTTATTGAAGATGTTGAAAGCGGTGTAACTAAGCCTGCTGCTGTTATTCTTGAAGCAATTCAAGGTGAAGGCGGTGTTGTTACAGCTCCAGTAAAATGGTTGCAAAAAATCCGTGAAGTGACTGAAAAGCACAACATCGTTTTAATTTTAGATGAAGTTCAAGCAGGCTTTGCTCGTTCAGGCAAAATGTTTGCATTTGAACATGCCGGTATTGAACCTGATGTCGTTGTAATGTCTAAAGCAGTAGGTGGTGGTTTACCACTTGCAGTATTAGGTATTAAGCGTAAATTTGATGCTTGGCAGCCTGCTGGCCACACTGGTACTTTCCGTGGTAACCAACTTGCTATGGGTACAGGTCTTGTCGTATTAGAAACGATCAAGGAACAAAACCTTGCTCAAAATGCACAAGAGCGTGGTGAATTCTTACAAGCTGAATTGAAAAAATTAGCTACTGAATTCCCATGTATTGGTAACGTACGTGGCCGCGGTTTAATGATTGGTGTTGAAATCGTTGACGAGCGTAAACCTGCTGACCGTATCGGTTCTCACCCTGCTGACTCTCAGTTAGCGGCTGCGATCCAAACTGCTTGCTTTAACAACAAGTTATTGCTTGAAAAAGGTGGTCGTAACGGTACAGTAATTCGTTTACTTTGCCCACTCATCATTACTCAAGAAGAGTGTGTAGAAGTAATTGCTCGCTTTAAGAAAGCAGTTGCAGAAGCATTGGTTGCAGTGCGAGGCGCGTAAGTATGGTGGATTTTGCAGAACATCGTAAAGCGTTACTCTGCAATGATGCACAATCCATTGCTGACTATGAGTCAGCAATGGGCGAAGCGGTAAAAGCCGTTTCAGCATGGTTGCAAAATGAAAAAATGTACACAGGCGGCAGTATTAAAGAATTGCGTTCAGCAATTTCTTTCCAACCTTCAAAAGAAGGTATGGGTGTACAACAATCTCTTCAACGTATGATTGAGCTTTTCTTGAATAAAAGCTTGAAAGTACACCATCCACACTCATTAGCACATTTACACTGCCCAACCATGGTGATGAGCCAGATCGCGGAAGTGTTAATCAATGCAACTAACCAGTCTATGGACTCATGGGATCAAAGCCCGGCAGGTTCATTAATGGAAGTTCAGCTTATTGATTGGTTGCGTCAAAAAGTAGGTTACGGTTCTGGTCAGGCAGGTGTGTTCACTTCTGGCGGTACTCAATCTAACTTGATGGGTGTGTTACTTGCTCGTGACTGGTGCATTGCGAAAAACTGGAAAGACGAAAATGGTAACCCATGGTCTGTACAGCGTGATGGTATTCCAGCTGAAGCAATGAAAAACGTCAAAGTCATTTGTTCTGAAAATGCACATTTCTCTGTGCAAAAGAACATGGCAATGATGGGCATGGGCTTCCAGTCAGTTGTGACTGTTCCTGTGAATGAAAATGCACAGATGGATGTTGATGCTCTTGAAAAAACAATGGCGCATCTTCAAGCTGAAGGTAAAGTTGTTGCTTGTGTCGTTGCGACAGCGGGTACAACTGATGCTGGTGCAATTGATCCATTGAAAAAAATCCGTGAAATTACTAATAAGTATGGTTCATGGATGCATATCGATGCTGCGTGGGGCGGTGCACTGATCTTATCAAATGACTATCGTGCAATGCTTGATGGTATTGAGCTGTCTGATTCGATCACTCTCGACTTCCATAAGCATTATTTCCAAAGCATCAGCTGTGGCGCGTTCTTGTTAAAAGATGAAGCTAACTATCGTTTCATGCACTACGAAGCTGAGTACTTGAACTCTGCTTATGATGAAGAGCATGGCGTACCTAACCTTGTGTCTAAATCATTACAAACGACTCGTCGTTTTGATGCTTTAAAATTGTGGATGACCATTGAATCACTTGGCGAAGAGCTATATGGTTCAATGATTGATCATGGTGTAAAACTGACTCGTGAAGTTGCAGATTACATCAAGGCAACTGAAGGTTTAGAGCTTTTAGTTGAACCACAATTTGCTTCGGTATTGTTCCGTGTTGTTCCGGAAGGTTACCCAGTTGAGTTTATCGATAGTTTGAACCAAAACGTAGCAGATGAATTGTTTGCACGTGGTGAAGCAAATATCGGTGTAACAAAAGTTGGTAATGTACAGTCATTGAAGATGACAACATTAAGCCCTGTAGTAACTGTCGACAACGTTAAGAATCTTTTAGCTCAAGTATTGGCTGAAGCTGAACGCATTAAAGATGCGATTGCTTCTGGTAACTATGTACCACCAATCGACTAATTGAGTTGATACCCCAAAAAGCTCGGTTTATTGCCGGGCTTTTTTATTACATATTATTTTTATTAAAAGTGTGTATCAGAAGAAGGGTATATGCACAAAACATGCATATTTTCAAAAAACAAAAATAATTATGCATGATTTATGGTGAGCAAATTTCTTATTGTATTGGTATGTTCCCGATTTTTTGGTCGCATTGATATATCAATACGGCACTTGCTTTAAACCATTTTGCATAAAGTAAGAAGTCGTAATTACAATTAAGACAAGGAAGAAGAAATGCAACAAGCGAATATGCTTAATGAATTTAAACTTATTATTGGCGGTCAACTTTGTTCAGGTGAACAAGGTGAACTGGAAATTATTAACCCTGCTACTGGCTTAACTGCGGCACGTTGTGCAAAAGCATCAGTTGCACAAGTGAATCAAGCTGTTAGTGCAGCTAAACAGGCTTCTAAAGCTTGGCAGCTTGTCTCGCATGATGAGCGTAAATCAATTTTAAACAAGATTGCAGACGGTATTGAAAAGCACGCTGAAATGCTTGCAGAGCTGGTGGTGCTTGAACAAGGTAAACCACTTGCACTGGCACAAATGGAAGTGCAAGGTGCAATTGGCTGGACGCGTTATGCGGCTTCTATGGATTTACCGGTAGAAGTAATTGAAGACAGTGAAACTAAGCGTATTGAGCGCCATCGACAACCATTGGGTGTAGTGGCTTCAATTACGCCATGGAACTGGCCACTCATGATTGCAGTTTGGCATATCATGCCTGCTTTACGTGCAGGTAATGTTGTCATTAGCAAACCTTCGGAATACACACCATTATCGACTTTACGTCTATGTGAAATCATTCAGCAAGAAGTTCCGGCAGGTGTGATCTCAATTGTGGTTGGTGCTGGTGAGATTGGTGAAGCATTATCTTCTCATCCAGATGTGCAAAAAGTCGTGTTTACGGGATCAACTCGAACAGGGCAGCACATTATGGCTGGTGCAGCTCAGCAGCTAAAACACTTAACTTTAGAGCTTGGCGGTAATGATGCTGGTATTGTATTACCAGATGCAAATATCGATGAAATTGCTGCTAAGATTTTTAATATGGCGTTCTTGAATGCTGGTCAAACATGTGCGGCGTTAAAGCGTTTATATGTGCATGAAAGCCAATATGAAGCTTTATCTCAAAAGTTAGCTGATATTGCCAACGCTCAAGTTGTGGGGGATGGTATGGCATCTTCTACAACATTTGGACCAGTACAAAACCAGATGCAATATAACAAGGTAAAAGCTCTGATTACTGAAGCGATTGCACAAGGTGCAAAAGCACTTTCTGGACAACAACAGCTACCAGAGCAGGGCTACTTTATTGCGCCAACTATTTTGACTGAAGTTTCTGACTCTTGCCGTGTGGTGCAAGAAGAGCAATTTGGTCCAGTGTTGCCTGTTTTAAAATATACCGATATCAACGATGCTATTGCTCGTGCCAATGACAGTGAGTTTGGTTTGGGTGGTTCAATTTGGTCTTCTGATCTTAAAACCGCACAGACCTACGCTACACAGCTTCAATGTGGAACGGTTTGGATTAATACCCATGCAGAAATACTGCCTCATGCACCTTTCGGCGGCTGGAAAATGTCTGGCTTAGGCGCTGAGTTTGGTTTGGAAGGTTTGCTTGAAAATACGATTGGACAAACGGTCCATATTAGTAAAGTCTAAATATTA
Organism: Acinetobacter sp. FDAARGOS_559; assembly: GCF_003940475.1. Taxonomy (NCBI): domain Bacteria; kingdom Pseudomonadati; phylum Pseudomonadota; class Gammaproteobacteria; order Moraxellales; family Moraxellaceae; genus Acinetobacter; species Acinetobacter sp. FDAARGOS_559. Next base: position 1,218,484 of record NZ_RKJG01000005.1, on the reverse strand, counting down.
ATTTTAAGGCGGATTTAGTATCCGCCTTTTTATTTCACTTTTAAGAGTGAAAAGCTGAGTTATTTTATTGAGAGTGATGATAGCTTATGCTTTTAGGCTTGATTAAAAAATGATTCTGTTCTTTAATTTTTTTTAGAACAATGTAAGACTTTATGTGGCCTATAAAATTATAAGAAAGTAATCTTTCAGTCACAAATTGAGAAAGCTGTTCTAAATTTTCAGCAACGACTTTTAAAATAAAATCTGCATCACCACTAATTGAAAATGCATCCTGAATGTTATCTTCAGCTTCAATCAGCTCTTGGAAAGCCTGCTGTGATTTCGCCTCGTGTGTCCTTAAGTTTATGTGAATCATCGCTGTAACTTCCAGCCCTAGCGCCTGTTGCTGGATGCGTGCCGTGTAGCCAAGAATCACGCCCTTTTGTTCAAGCAATTGACGTCGTCTTGAACATTGAGAAGCAGATAAACCGATTAAATCTCCAATTTCCTGATTGGTGAGTCGTCCATTCTTTTGTAGTGCCTGAATGATTTGCCAGTCGAACTTATCCATTGCATAAAATCCTTTTATGATACACAAATCATGTATTTTTATTAAAATGCGTTTTCATTATGCACGAAATCTAAAAGATAGATGAAATATTATTTTTCTATGGAATAAAAATTGGTCTCAAAGGATATAGAGCAATGTTCATAGAAATTGGTGAATTTTTAAATCTTCGTCTAAAACAAATGGGTATCCAACATCTTTTTGGTGTACCTGGTGATTTTAACCTCTCATATCTAGAACAAGTTGAAGCAGACCCACAACTCGAATTTATTGGAAATTGTAATGAATTAAATGCTGCCTATGCAGCAGACGGTTATGCACGAATTAACGGTTTTTCTGCCTTGGCAACCACTTATGGTGTAGGTGACTTAAGTGCTATTAATGGTATTGCCGGTGCCTATGCAGAAAATGTACCTCTTATTCATATCTCAGGTATTCCACCTTTACATGCAGTTCAAAAGGGCACTCTCATACATCATACGTTAGTTGATGGTAACTACGACAACATTATGAACTGTATGAAAGAGTTCACAGTTGCCCAAACTCGTTTAACTCCTGCAAATGCAGCTTCTGAAATTGACCGCGTATTGCGTCAGTGTTTCCTTGAACGCCGTCCTGTACACATCCAACTACCTGGTGATATTACTCACGTTAAAATTGAAGTGTCTGAGCGTCCGCTCGACCTAAGCTACCCAGCTGTTGAACCTGAATTATTGCAAAGTGTGGTAAGCAAACTTTGTGACATTATTGAGAATGCTCAAAGTCCAGCGCTTTTAATTGATAATGAGGCTTCAGTTTTTGGTGTAACTTCACTTTTAAATGATTTATCTCAAAAATGCTCAATTCCATTTGCAGGTATGAATACTGCAAAAAATATTATGGATGAAGGCTCACCTCGTTACATCGGAACTTATGTGGGTGGAGCAAGCCAACCGCATGTAAAAAATATCATTGAACAATCTGACTGTTTAATTGGTGTTGGCGCGCGCTTTACCGATGTAGGCTCAGCTGTATTTACGCATCAAATTGAGACCAAGAACTACATCGAAATTAAATCTTATGGCTTAAATATTTTTGGTCAGGATTTTCCGGGTATTGAAATTGGACAATTACTTGTCGAGCTAAATAAAAAAGTTGCGCCACGTAAATCGTCAATACCTCTTCTTGAAAAACAACCTCAGAAAGTAATTGAAGCGCCAGCTCAACAGAAGCTTAGCCAAGATGTGCTTTGGAACTACATTTCAGGGTTCTTAAAAGAAGATGATGTGATTATTGGTGAAGTAGGAACATCAAACTCTGCTTTGTCAGGTATCAAACTTCCTGCCTCAGCTAAATATATTGCGCAGCCGCTTTGGGGTTCTATTGGTTATACCTTGCCAGCTTTGCTTGGTAGTTTGTTAGCTGCTCCTGAGCGTCGTCAAATTTTGTTTATTGGTGACGGTTCGTTCCAGCTTACGGTACAAGAACTCTCTACGATTATCCGCCATGGTTTAAAACCAATTATTTTCTTGTTGAACAATGGCGGCTATACCATTGAACGTTTAATTATGGGTGAAAACGCTGCCTATAACGACGTGCAAAACTGGAAATACACCGAAATTCCAGCGGTATTTAACGGTAAAAAAGGCCATACCACTTACGTGGTTGAGACTGCTGGCCAACTGAAGAGCGTTTTAGATAATGTTCAGCAAAATGATCAGTTAACTTTCATTGAATTGAAACTACCAGCAATGGATGCGCCGGTAAGTTTGAAAAAATTTGCTTCTGTGATTGCACGTTTTGACTACGGTGATCGCGGCTATGAAATTTTAAAGGAGCGTTCCCAACCAGTTAAATGTAAGGATGCAATCTCTTTTTAAATAGAAGATAGGACACGTCTTCTCAAAAATTAAATGGACTCATACTAAAGCAACTTATGTCCGAAGGTCGGTTTCTGACCTTCGGATATGGTGCTGAATAAAGGTGTACAGGAAGTGACACCAACATTGGAGATAATGTTATGGATGCAAACAATAAGCACGAGTTAAAACAAGGCTTATCCAATCGGCATATTCAACTCATCGCACTCGGAGGGGCGATCGGAACAGGATTATTCTTAGGTTTATCACAAACAATTAAACTGGCAGGTCCTTCAATTTTATTGGGATATGCAATTGCAGGAATTATTGCCTTTTTGATTATGCGTCATTTAGGTGAAATGGTTGTTGAAGAACCGGTAAGTGGTTCTTTTAGTTATTTTGCGAACAAATACTGGGGCAAAATGGCTGGTTTTATGTCTGGCTGGAACTACTGGGTTTTGTATGTACTGGTGAGTATGGCCGAACTGAGTGCGATTGGTACTTTTATTCAGTTTTGGTGGCCAGAAATTCCGACATGGCTGACCGCTCTATTTTTCTTTATTTTAATTAACGGCATTAACTTGGTAAATGTCCGCTTTTTTGGGGAATCGGAGTTCTTATTTTCCTGCATTAAAATTGTTGCGATTTTAAGTATGATTGGCTTCGGTGCTTATCTTTTACTTTCAGGCTCAGCAGGTCCGCAAGCGGGTGTTGCAAATTTATGGCAACACGGTGGTTTCTTTCCGCATGGTATTCATGGCTTTATTATGGCTTTGGCTGTCATTATGTTTGCATTCGGTGGTCTGGAACTTATCGGTATTGCTGCGGCTGAAACGAAAAAACCTGAAACAACAATTCCAAAGGCAGTAAACCAGATTGTTTATCGCATCCTGATTTTTTATATCGGTGCAATCGGTATTCTTTTATGTCTTTATCCATGGAATATGGTGGCAGAAGGCGGTAGCCCGTTTGTCTTAATTTTCCAGTCACTCAATAGTAATGGTGTTGCGAACGTTCTAAACTTTGTGGTCTTGATTGCTGCTATTTCGGTTTATAACAGTTGTATTTACTGTAATAGTCGTATGTTGCATGGTTTAGCAGAGCAGGGCAATGCGCCAGCAATTTTGAAAAAAGTGAACAGCCGCGGTATTCCGGTCCCTGCTGCAATTGTGTCTGCTTCAATTACAGCAGTCTGTGTAGTGGTCAACTATTTAATTCCAGGTCAAGCTTTTCAGCTCTTTATGATGTTGGTTGTGGCGGCGCTTGTTATTAACTGGCTTATGATCTCAGTCACGCATTTGAAATTTACCAAAGCAATGAAATTGCAAAAGCGTCAAACCAAATTCCAAAGCATTATGAGCCCATGGAGTAATTATTTAACTATTAGCTTTGTATGTTTCATTCTCATTATTATGGCGATGACACCAGATATGAGGCTCGCTGTTATTTTGGGGCCTATCTGGCTTGCTGTTTTAGCGATTATGTATTTCTTTAAGTATCGTAAAAAAATGGTCGCAATGCCGGAAGTACAATCAAACTAATAAGCTAAATTTACAGTGATATTGCGGTTATCTGACATATGACAGATAACCGTTTTTGTTTTGTCATAATATTTTCATGTTCGGGCGAAATAATTTTTTAAAAATAAAGGTGACACGTAAAAAATTGAGAATTGTGTCAATAAAATAATTTTGTAACATCAATTCATTAAATTACTTAAGTTTTTATAATTTAAGCATAATTATAATTTTATTATTTTGAACATTTGTCATATTTCCCATTAAATCTAAATATCAAAGTACTTGTAAAATCATCTTAAATATTTGATATAAAATAGATTTAAAAATGTGACAATGAACATTATAAAAATCATGAAAGCGTCATAATACTGTAACTTATTTGTCATATTTTCTATTCACAATGCAGCTATCGAAGAGCGTACAAGCACTCAACAAAAAGTGACGTACAACCTATTGCATTAATGAGAGAGAACAGAATGCGCTTAAATCCACGTCAAATCGCAATTGCATTAGCAGTAACTGGGGCCGCTGTAACAACGACTGCAAATGCAGCTCGTGATACGATTCAAATTGCTGGTTCTTCAACTGTATTACCATTTGCCAGCGTTGTAGCTGAAGAGTTTGGTAATACATTCCCTCAATTTAAAACTCCTGTTGTAGGTTCTGGTGGTTCTTCTGCTGGTTTAAAACAGTTCTGTCAAGGTGTTGGTGACAACACAATCGACGTTGCAAACGCTTCTCGTAAAATTAAAAGCACTGAAATCGAAGCTTGTAACAAAGCTGGTGTAAAACAAATTCAAGAAATCAAAATTGGTTATGACGGTATTGTATTTGCCTCTAGCTCAAGCAAAGCAGCTTATAAATTAAAACCTTACCATGTGTTTGCTGCTTTAGCTGCACAGTTACCTTCAAAAGGTAAATTGGTTCCAAACCCTTATACAAACTGGAACCAAATTGACAAATCACTTCCTAATGAGCCTATTACACTTGTTATTCCTGCGTCTAACCACGGTACGCGTGAAGTTTTCCAAGAGAAAATGGTTGAAGCTGGTTGCGAAGCGTATGAATACTTCAAGAGCTTAGACAAAGACGCTCAAAAGAAAGCATGTTCTACTTTCCGTAAAGACGGCCGTGTAATTGAAATTGCTGGTGACTATACAGAAACTCTAGCTCGCTTAAAAACTTCTCCAAGTGCAGTAGGCGTATTTGGTTTAAGTTTCTATGACATGAACCGTGACAAGTTACGTGTAGCGACAGTAAACAACGTAGTTCCTTCTGAGAAAACTGTGTTAAATGGTACATACCCTGTATCTCGTCCACTATACTTCTATGTAAAAGGCGAGCACTTAAAATCAGTTAAAGGTTTACCACAATACGTAGAATACTTCCTAAGCAAAAAAGCGACTGGTAAAGGTTCTAAAGCTGAGCGTGATGGTTTAATCGCGATGTCTGATGCAGAACGCGCTAAAGTTTTAGCTGACTTTAAAGCAGGTAAAACTGTTAAATAAGTTAGTTTGAATAGGGGCTGGTGATCTCAAGCGATCATCAGCCTTTTTGTCTAACACGTTTTTCCCAAATTATGACAATTGAGAAAACAGTGGAGAATACATGAATCTGCTACTTATCGGTGTGTTGTTAGCCCTTGTGGCAATTGCATATCAACTTGGGCTGAGAAAGAGCCGCCACCTAGCAGGTAAGGGAAGCAACTCGGCGACATTACATTCTCGTCCTGGTTATTATGGCGCACTGGTTGGGCTTTGGTGCGGTATCCCTGCTTTTTTAATTTTGATCATTTGGAACTTGGTTGAGCCAAGTATTTTAAATCATATTATCTTTAACAACGTACCTGCTTCTGTAACAGCTTCTCTAGATGAAGCAGCAAGAAGTGTACTTGTTGATCGAGTTCAAGCGATCGCTTCTGGTTTTGGGGTAAGTGATCATCCCGCAGCTTATGAGTTGGCTGCTGCTCAGCAATATGCAAAATTTCAAACTATTGGCTCTTTTGCCAAATTTGCTGTTGTTGTCTGTGCCGCTTTGTTGGGCTTAGTGTGGGCAAAGAAAAAAATCAGCCAAGAATATCGCGCACGTAACCAAGTTGAGCGTGCAATTAATGTTGGTTTGATCTTATGTTCTGGCGTTGCAATTTTAACCACGATCGGCATTGTAATGTCGATGTTTGGTGAGGCAATGCACTTCTTCCATTTTGTAAGTCCAATCGACTTTTTCTTTGGTACAGAATGGAACCCCGGCTTTAGTACTTCAGGTAATGCAGAAGGTAGTTATGGTTTATTACCATTACTATGGGGCACGCTCATGGTCAGTGGTATTGCCTTATTAGTTGCTGTACCTGTTGGCTTAATGATTGCTATTTATTTAGCTGAATATGCTTCGCCGTGGTTACGCTCATGGGCAAAACCTACCATTGAAGTTTTAGCGGGTATTCCAACAATCGTTTATGGTGTTTTTGCCATGATGATTATTGGGCCATTCTTTAAAGCTGCTGGTGCGTATGTTGGTATTGAAATTAATGCAACCAGTGCTTTGACTGCTGGTTTTGTAATGGGAATTATGATTATCCCATTCGTTTCATCTTTGTCTGATGACATTATTACTCAAGTTCCTCGTGCACTTCGTGATGGTTCGTTAGGACTGGGCGCAACCAAATCAGAAACGATTCGCCAAGTGGTTTTACCGGCAGCTTTACCGGGTATTACAGGGGCATTTTTATTGGCTGTTTCGCGTGCCGTAGGGGAAACCATGATTGTGGTTTTGGCAGCAGGGAACAGTCCACTTCTACATGCAAATCCGTTTGAAGCTGTTTCGACAGTTACCGTAACCATTGTAAAACAGTTAACGGGTGATACTGATTTTGCGAGCCCACAGGCCTTGGTGGCATTTGCACTGGGTTTAACACTCTTTGTGATCACTTTAGGATTAAACATTGTTGCACTGTACATTGTGCGTAAATACCGTGAGCAATACGAATGAGTACATCAAATACATCGTCTCCTATGGATCAGAACGTATTTGATCCACAAGCCGCTGCTCAGGCACGTGATCGCCGTAAAAAAGTGATTGAAAAATCACTGGCTAAACGTCACCGCAAAGAAAAAGCTTTCCGCTTTGCAGGTTTGTCAGCAGTTGTTATTGGCCTTGCATTCGTTGCGCTACTGTTTGGCAGTATTTTGGCAAAAGGGTTACCGGCATTCTGGCAAACCAGTATGAATGTACCGGTCTACTTCGATCCTAAAGTAATTGATGCAGGTCCAGTGCCGGTACGTACACAAGGTGAAACACCTGCACATTACCAAGAGCGTTATGTCGATTGGCAAACGAAAATGGGGATGGTCGATTGGGATAGCCTGATCGTAAATGGCATGATTGCTAAAGATCCTTCACTTGCATCACAACGCGATTATTTAAGTAGCCTTTATGCAAGTTCTGAAGCTTATCGCTTACGTGATATGGTGTTTGCTGACCCATCACTCATTGGGAAAAAAGAGAACTTAACTTTCTTGGGTGATGCCAATGTAGATGTATGGCTGAAGGGTAATATTGACCGTTCATTACCAGACGACCAGCAACAACTTGATCCGGAAATCCGCAAGTTGGCAGATGACCTTAAAGCAAAAGGTGTACTTGAAAATACCTTTAATACGACTTTATTTAAGAATCCTGACTCTCGTAGTTCACCAGCGATTAGTGGTCTTGCAGGCGCATTCATGGGTTCATTATTCATGATGCTGATTGTGATCATTATTTCAATTCCAATCGGTGTTGCCAGCGCAATCTATCTTGAAGAATTTGCTCCAAAGAATGTCATTACAGACATTATTGAAGTCAACATTAATAACCTTGCTGCTGTACCTTCAATCGTGTTTGGTTTGTTGGGTGCTGCAATCTTTATTGGTTGGATGCATTTACCGTTGTCAGCTCCTTTTGTCGGTGGTTTGGTATTAAGTTTAATGACACTACCAACAGTCATTATTACAACACGTGCTTCTTTAAAAGCTGTGCCACCTTCAATTCGACAAGCTGCTCTAGGTTTAGGTGCGTCTAAAGTACAAACCGTTTTCCATCATGTTTTACCGTTAGCGTTGCCGGGCATCATGACGGGTGCAATTATTGGTGTTGCACACGCACTCGGTGAAACTGCACCTTTACTTTTAATCGGGATGAGTGCATTCGTTGCAAGTGTTCCAACCACCCCATTTGATCAAGCAACTGCTTTACCTGTCCAAGTTTATCTATGGCAGGGTAATGAGTTGCGTAACTTCTTCGAAGGCCGTACTGCTGCTGCGATTATCGTACTTCTTGCATTAATGATTGGTTTAAACAGCCTTGCAATTTGGTTACGTAAAAAGTTCGAAGTGCGTTGGTAATAGAGGATAAATCATGAATACTATTGATATTACGAATTCCTTAGAAAAGGATAAGTTAGTGAATACTGAACAATCTCAACTTACAGATACACAACTGCATCATGGCACTTCGTACGTTTCGCATTTTGAACCACATGCTTCAAAAAAGCCAAACTCAACCGAAATCAAGATCAGTGCACAAGATGCCCATGTTTATTATGGTGACTTTGAAGCGATTAAAGGCATCGATTTAGATATTTATCAAAATGAAGTAATTGCGTTTATTGGGCCATCAGGCTGCGGTAAATCGACTTTCCTGCGTACTTTAAACCGTATGAACGACACGATTGATGGCTGTCGTGTGACAGGTAAGATCACTCTAGATAACAAAAATATCTATGATCCAAATCTGGATGTTGTATTGCTGCGTGCACAGGTTGGTATGGTGTTCCAAAAGCCAAATCCATTTCCTAAATCTATTTTTGATAACGTGGCATATGGTCCGAAGCTACACGGTTTAGCACGTGACAAATATGACTTAGAAGAAATTGTTGAAAATAGCTTGCGTAAAGCAGGTCTATGGGAAGAAGTGAAGGATCGTTTAAACCAACCGGGTACTGGCTTATCTGGTGGTCAGCAACAACGTTTATGTATTGCACGTACAATTGCAGTAAGTCCAGAAGTGATCTTGATGGATGAACCTTGTTCTGCGCTTGACCCAATCGCAACGGCGAAAGTGGAAGAGCTGATTTCTGAACTTTCTGATCAATACACAATCGTTATTGTAACGCACTCGATGCAACAAGCAGCTCGTGTTTCAGACCGTACAGCTTACTTCCATTTAGGTGATTTGATTGAAGTAAACTCTACAGAGAAAGTATTTACTCAGCCTGACCACCAATTGACAGAAGCGTACATTACTGGCCGTTTCGGTTAATTGATCGTTGTAAAAGAAAAAGAGCCTCGTGCTCTTTTTCTTTTATTTAATAAATGAAAATGACTCTATTTTGCAAAATCGCTATTGAATTTTAATCAAAAGAACCACATCTTAAGGCTATAAAGACAAACTTATGAGCATAGAATTTTATGTTATTCCATTTGCCTAAACTCCCTGCGGAAATACGTGTCAGTCATTTAAATGCACGTGTAAATGAACAGAGAAAAAAAATTGCACAAACCACAGCAAGTCGTTTAGAGCTTTTACAATTGGCTCAACAACTTGCAAAAGAAGCTAAAATTCGCCGTAAGAACAACCAGAAAATTTTTGTTTTAGATTTTAAAGGTGACATTCAGGCATCTGCGGTTGAAAATCTTCGTGAAGAAATCACCCTTATTTTAGCAACGGCTAAAGCTGGACGTGACCGTGTTGTGGTACGTCTTGAAAGTCCGGGTGGTATGGTTCATGGATATGGATTGGCGGCAGCTCAATTGGTTCGTTTGCGTGACGCAGGTTTTCATTTAACGATTTGTGTCGATAAGGTTGCGGCAAGTGGCGGCTACATGATGGCTTGTATTGCAAATGAAATTATTTCTGCACCGTTTGCTGTTGTGGGTTCGATTGGTGTTGTGGCTCAGGTACCAAATTTTAATCGTCTTTTAAAAGAACATAACGTGGACTTCGAACTTTACACAGCAGGGCAATATAAACGTACTGTCACCATGTTTGGTGAGAATACTCCTGAAGGTAAGGCGAAGTTTGAAGAAGAGCTACAACAAACGCATGTGTTGTTTAAGCACTTTGTAGAGAAATATCGTCCACAGCTTAATGTGGACAAGGTTGCTACAGGTGAACATTGGTATGGTCAAGATGCACTTGATTTAAACCTTGTAGACAAACTACAAACTTCCGATGAGTATCTATTAGCATTGTTACCTCAGCATGATGTATATGTAATTAATACCCGTAAAAAAGCAACTTTGGGTGAAAAATTAGGTTTACAAGCAGCTCAAATGGCAGATAGCCTGATCCCGGCTGTAATGAATAAAGTGGCTGATACTTTAGCAAAAGCGAATTCAACTTTAGTTCAAATGCGCGATACTAAATTTTAATTAAGATATATTTTCAAATTAAAGAGTGCCTTTTAGGGGTGCTCTTTTTTATGCGAAAGATTAAAAGAATTTGATTTGAATTGCCGGAACGACAATTCATTTTTATAAAAAATAGATATTGAATAAAGATTCAAAAAAAATTGTTGATAAATATACTTATTGAATTGTGATAAATAAGTGATTTTGATATTTTAGGCAACAATAAAATAGTTTTTAGATGATCCATTTAAAAGATAAACATTTAAAAATATAACTGAAATTTAGGACAGGAAATAATGACAAGAATAATTGTAGCATCCAAAGAGGGTTTGGACGTTCTGCAAGATGGTCAGCTCAATAAGGTGGTTTTAAACCAACCTACTATTATTCAAATTGGTGTAAGTCAAAAAGATATCGCATCGATGGAAAAGCAGGGTGGAAGTCTAGTCATCCATTTAAAAAATGGAGAAACAATTGTCTTAGAAAATTTCTTTAATGAAGCAACGAATACAACAGAGCATTCACTCGTTTTTCCAACTGAACAAGGAAAATTTGTTGAAGCACAATTTGATGCTCAAGGTAAGGTTATAGATTATAGAGGCTTAAATCATGTTACGGATTTGGCCTATACCAGTACGAGTCCTTCAGCTGCAACAATGGCCGTTGATAATGATCCAAGCTTTTCAATGGGTAATGTACTAAAAGCAGGCTTAGCAGTTTTAGCCGCTGAAGGTTTATATCTTTGGGCATTTGATAAAGATGACAAAGATGATTCACCCAGTACTCCCGATTTAATAGCACCTGCTGCTCCTACAGCTACGCTTGCTGATGATACTGTGACAGTGACTGGCAAAACTGAAGCAAATGCGAAAATCTACATTAAAGATGCAGCAGGTAATACAGTGGCCTCAGGTGTTGCTGATGCGAGCGGAAATTACACGATTAAATTAGATAAGCCGTTAGTGAATGGGGATAAATTAAATGTTATTGCCCAAGATGCGGCTGGAAATAATTCTAAAGTTACTGTGGTAACAGGAACAAAAGATACAATTGCCCCAGATGTTCCACAAGCTCAATTGAGTGATGATGGTTCCTTAGTGACAGGTAAAGCAGAAGCAAATGCAAAAATCACTGTTTATGATGCCACTGGCAAAGTATTAGGAACTGTTTTTGCGAATAAAGATGGTATTTATTCTTTAAAACTTACTCCACCATTAACCAGTGAAGCGGGCGGTAAAGTGGTTGCCGAAGATGCTGCGGGTAACAAATCTGAGGAAGTTAAAATTATTGCGGGTAAAGATACCATACCACCAGCCTCTCCTTTTGTTGAAGTAAATAAAGAAGGATCGGTAATCCATGGTAAAACTGAAGCAAATGCAAAAGTTCAAATAAAAGATGCCGATGGTAAAGTGATTGGAAGTGGGACCGCCGATGCTCAAGGTGAATTTCAAATTACACTTTCACCTGCTTTAAAAGAGGCGCAAAAGGGCACAGTGGTTGTGGAAGATGCTGCTGGTAATGTATCTAAACCAGTTGAAATTACGCCAGGCTTTGACTCGATTGCACCAGATAAACCGACTGTTCAAATTAATACAGATGGTACTTCTGTAACTGGTACGGCTGAGGCCAATGCCAAAATTGAAATTAAAGATACAACAGGGAAGGTAATTGGTAGTGGAACAGCGGATGCGAATGGAAAATTTACAATTTCTATTTCACCAGCTTTAACGGATAATAAACATGCTTCGGTATCAGCTATAGATAATGCTGGAAATAAGTCTGAAATTGTTGATATTGTAGGTACAAAAGATACAACACCACCAGCAAAACCTATATTAAATAGCGTAGATGATGATGTAGGTGCTGTTAAAGGAGCTATAACGGCTGGTTCTGAAACTGACGATGCTAGACCAAAACTTACAGGCTCAGGTGAAGCAAATGCAACTCTTACGATTTATGATAATGGTGTTGCAATTGGAGTTGTGACGGTAACAAGTGGTAGATCTTGGTCATTTACATTTGATAAAGACTTAGCTCTTGGTAAGCATACTATTACTTTGACTCAAACTGATGCGGCAGGCCTTACCAGTGAGGCAAGTTCTCCATTTACCTTTTATGTAGTTGCTCCAAAGGCTGCGAGTCTGTCTGAAACTTCAGTAGATACTTTAAGTACAGAGGGACCATCTTTGGCAGATAGTGTCGGATTGCATACTTTAAAGGTAGCGCAAAATACAACAACTGAGACGAATAACCCGCAGAAATCAGTTCCTTTAGATGATTTATTAAAAAGTTCTACGGCTAGTGAATCAGACCCAATCGCAAAACTTCTCTCATCAACAGCGTTAAAAATGACTCAGGCATCTGAGCCAATCGAAGTAAATGCATCAGTTGGTCAGACAACATCAAATGCTGGTCATCCTTTACCTGATACAACTTCTTCGGTTTTACAAAACCTTTTAGATCAAACTTATCCAGTTATTTAGGGTATTTGAGACAACATGTAAAAAGCGCTCAATGAGCGCTTTTTTAATTTATTGTTTGATTTTTTGGTGTTGTGAGAAGAGCGATTAGCCCATAGAGGATTGCACCAATTGTAGCGAGTAACATGTCTTTATGTGCATCCCACATATCACCTTGTTGCCCATTATAATTTTCAGCTTGTTCAGGTGATAGCCCGATTGCAATTACCCATTCGATCAGTTCATAAAAGACACTAGACGCCATCACAAACTGGACTACAAGTAAGAATAAAGAAAAAGGACGTGCAGTGGGTAACCATACTTGGAATACACGATAAATAAGAGGATAGAGCAAAACACCATAGGCAAGATGAACTAAACGATCATACATATTGCGGGACCAGCCCATATATTGATCTAGGTTGAAATGGAACACCTGTTGTATCCAGTCATTGTATGGAACGTAGGAGTAGAGATAGTGAGCACCAATAATATGGATTAATAAAAACAGTAGATAAAAAGTAAAACTTAAGAAATCGAGTCCAATTTTTTTGAAAATAATAAAAAGCAGAATCACCATAAAAACAGTGCCAGCTTGATGAAGCAAATAAGCCTCAAACTCAAGTGGTTGAATACCTGAAATGATAATGGCAATAAAAAGCAGGCCAAGTGCAATATAGTGTTTAACTTTGAATTCTTTTTCGATCATTTTATAAATAAGTCTTTATTCTGATTTGTATGAGTGTAATAAAAAAGCGAAGCCTAAGCTTCGCTTTTTATAACTTTTTTAATTAGATTTTGCTAATTAATTCGTTAATTTGTTTAGCTTGTTCAGCAGCATTACCTGTGTAAGTTGCAGGTGTAAGCTCAGCTAAGCGAGCACGCTCTTCACTTGGTACTTGAGCAAGTTCGTTACCATTTACGAAGTCAACCATCATGTCACGCGTCATTGCTTGACCACGAGTTAATGCTTTTAACTTCTCATATGGTTTTTCAACGTTATAACGACGCATAACCGTTTGAATTGGCTCTGCAAGAACTTCTTGAGCTTGGTCAAGATCTTCATTTAAGCGGTTTGCATTGAGTTCAAGTTTACCAATACCTTTTAAGCAAGCATCAAAAGCAATTAAGCTTTGAGCAAAACCAACACCCATGTTACGAAGTACAGTTGAGTCAGTTAAGTCACGCTGCCAGCGAGAAATTGGTAATTTTTCGCCTAAGTGAGCCAACACTGCATTTGCAATGCCTAAGTTACCTTCAGAGTTTTCAAAGTCGATTGGGTTAACTTTATGTGGCATAGTTGATGAGCCAACTTCACCTTCTTTAAGTTTTTGCTTGAAGTAACCTAAAGAGATATAACCCCATACGTCACGGTTAAAGTCGATCAAAATTGTATTGAAACGACGTAATGCGTCAAATAATTCAGCCATATAGTCATGTGGCTCGATTTGAGTTGTATATGGGTTAAATGTTAAACCTAAAGATTCAACAAAAGCTTGTGAATGCGCTGGCCAATCCACATTTGGATAAGCAGAAAGGTGAGCATTGTAGTTACCTACTGCACCATTGATTTTGCCTAGTAATTCAACATTTTCAAATTGTTTGATTTGGCGAGCTAAACGATATGCAACGTTCGCCATTTCTTTACCCAAAGTTGTTGGGCTAGCAGTTTGACCATGTGTACGAGACAACATCGGTTGTTCAGCATGAGTTGTAGCTAAAGCAGAGATTGCATTTAAAATTTGCTTCATGCTTGATACTAAAACTTCACGACCGTTTTTAAGCATAAGTGCATGAGACAAGTTATTGATGTCTTCTGATGTACAAGCAAAGTGAATGAACTCACCCGCATTTTGTAATTCAGCAATACCTGCAATTTTCTCTTTCAAGAAGTATTCAACTGCTTTTACGTCATGGTTAGTTGTGCGTTCAATTTCTTTAATGCGGTTCGCATCTTCTTCAGAGAAGTTGCTTACGATTGCATCTAGAGCTGCATTTGTTTCAGCTGAGAAAGGAGCAACTTCAACAATTTCCGGGCGGTTAGAAAGCGCTTGTAACCAACGCACTTCCACAGTGACACGAGCATGAATTAAACCAAACTCAGAAAGAAAAGGGCGTAGCGCATCACATTTGCTGGCATAACGTCCATCTAATGGTGATAGTGCGGTTAAAGCGTTCATAACGATTCCTTAATGCTGGAATAAACATAAAACAAAAATAATCTCGTTACAGCCTTAGATAACTTGGTACTGTAAACGAGCAAGTGCTTGAATATCCTGTAGCAATTTACGTTTGCTAAAAATCATGTTCCATGAACTACCGCCGAGTTGTCGCCATAAATGGGCCATTTGTAGCCCTGTAAACAGACAAGCACGAATACGGTTGGTATGGTTGGTATCTTTAAATGCCTCAGCATTACCACGAACAAGAATGCGTGGATTAATCTGTCCGGCAGTATCAACATAGGTTTGCGCCAAATTGGCTAAAATACTTGGGTGTAAATAGTTATTATCAAAAAAAGAAAGCTGTTTTAAAATTTTTTGCTGCGCTTTTTCAATAATCGCCACATATTCAGGATTGCTATAGACCTTTTTCTCTAACTGCAAAAGTGACATCGCATAAGACATTGGAAGTTTTGCACTACGCATTTTAGGTAAACGAGATTTAGGCGCATTGGTAAAAGGCTGAGTGATACAATTTTCAAGAGTTTTAAGACCCAACGAAATATCAGCCAATTGATTGAAAAAATCCAACGTCTGAACAGCATTATTATTTGTTGTAGGGCGAATATTTAAACTCGCCTTTATTAATAACTCAAAATAAAAGTTACCACTTTCACCAATACTTTGCTGACCTGTCATGGCGGTCATATGCGTAAGCTGGGCCGCTTGAAATACCCCAGCCAAGGCAAGGGCACGGTTTTGGCGAACATTCAAGGCTTGTGATTGTTGAAAGGGTAACTCCACCATGCCATTCATTCCCTTAAATAAAATTTGGTGTAGGGGCGTTTGTATGGTGAATAACACCCCCGCCTAGGCAAACTTCATCCGAATAAAATACAACACTTTGGCCTGGTGTAACTGCACGTTGAGGTTCATCAAACTCAACACGAACACCATGCTCACTATTTTCATCAATAAACACTGTACAAGCTTGATCAGGCTGGCGATAGCGTGTTTTAGCGGTGCAACGTAATCCTTCAGCCGGAATATTTTGCTCGCCTGCTACCCAGTCAATGGCCTCACTCCAAAGCTGTGTACTTTGCATAAGTGGGTGATCATGTCCTTGGCCGACCACTAAACGGTTATTGGCAACATCTTTATGAAGTACAAACCATGCACCTTCTGATGCACCTTTCATACCGCCTAGACCAATACCGCCACGTTGACCGAGCGTATAGTACATCAGACCGTGATGTTCACCAACTTCTTTGCCGTTATCAAGTACAATTTTACCTGGTTGAGCGGGTAAATATTGTTTAAGGAAGTCATTAAAGCGACGTTCACCGATAAAACATATACCAGTTGAATCTTTTTTCTTCGCAGTTGCTAAGTCCAGTTCTTCAGCAATTCTACGAACTTCCGGTTTTTCAATTTCCCCTACCGGGAAAAGGGTTTTATTAATTTCACGGCCATGCACTGCATGTAAGAAATAAGTTTGGTCTTTATTGTTATCTAAACCACGTAATAAAGGTGCATATGCTTCACCTTTAGAGTTATAAGCAGTTTCAGCACGACGAGCATAATGACCTGTTGCAATAAAATCTGCACCTAAGGTCATGGCATGATCTAAAAATGCGCGAAACTTAATTTCTTTATTACATAAGATATCTGGGTTTGGAGTGCGACCGGCTGCATATTCAGCCAAGAAGTGTTCGAATACGCGGTCCCAATATTCCATAGCAAAGTTTGCAGTATGAAGTTTAATACCGATTTTATCTGCGACTGCTTGAGCATCGGCTAAATCTTCCATTGCCGTACAGTATTCCGTGCCGTCATCTTCCTCCCAGTTTTTCATGAAAAGGCCTTCAACTTGATAACCCTGTTGAAGTAAGAGCGCCGCAGAAACAGAGGAATCTACGCCACCAGACATACCGACGATGACACGTTGTTGCATAGGACTAGGCATCCAAATGAGAAGTTAATGAGGGAGAGAAAGGGTGCTCATAAATAAGAGCTAAAGGATAATGTTGTCCTTTCATGGCGTCTTCAATGGCTTTAATGACAAGAGGACTACGTGCACGGGCAGATTCTTTAAGTTCATCTAGAGTCATCCAGACAGCAGAAACAATACCTGTATCAAGTTTTGGGTCGCTTTCGACGTGGGTCACATGCGCTAAAAAGCAGAAGCGATAATAAGTACGGTCCGGAAACATAGGGGGGGTATAAGTATAAATACCAAGTAGGGCATCTATATCTATATGATGTCCTGTTTCTTCAAGCGTTTCACGGATCGCTGCTTCTGTTAGTGTTTCACCACATTCCACATGACCAGCAGGTTGATTAAACACTGTGTGTACAAAACCTTCGCTATGTTCTTCGACAAAAAGATAGCGTCCATCTTTTTCTACGACTGTAGCGACAGTGACATGAGGAGTCCATGCGGCCATAAAAAAGCACCATGAATTTAAAAGTCGTATGATACGAAATTTAGGGGTTTTTGGCTACGGTCATCTTACAAACGATAGAGCATGCGAATAACTCTATCGTTTGAAAAACTCGGTTTGTTTTAATTTATTTGATTATCTTTATGGTTATTTTGCACTTTTACATAATGTCTTGCTGAGTAAGGTAAAAATGCCAATTCTTTTTCGGTTAGAGGGCGTACTTGTTGTACAGGGCTTCCAACATAAAGATAACCACTTTTTAAAACTTTACGAGGCGGAACTAAGCTTCCCGCACCAATCATCACATCATCTTCAATAACAACATCATCTAAAATAACCGTATTGATTCCGACTAGTACGCGGTTACCAATAGTACAGCCATGTAAAGTCACATGATGGCCTACTGTCACATCTTCACCAATAATAAGAGGTGAACCATTAGGTTTTGCATCATTTTTATGGCTGACATGTAGCATACAGTGGTCTTGTACATTACTGTTTTTGCCAATTTGAATACTGTTTACATCTCCGCGAATGACTGCAAAAGGCCACACCGAAACATTTTCGGCCAATTTAACATCACCTACAACCACGGACATTTCATCAATGTAACAGCTTGGATCAATTTGTGGGTGATGGTCTAAATAAGGGCGGATATTTTTTGCCATGAGAAGTATCAATAGAAAATTTAGTAAAAGTATAAAATAAAAAAGCACTCACGCTAATAGCATGAGTGCTTAATTCAACTATTCTAAAATTATTTAAATTTAGAATAAGTTGCTGAAGAATTGTTTGATATGGTCAATTAAACGTGCGAAGAAACCAGCTTCTTCAACAGGTTTTAAAGCAACCAATGGTTTTTCAGCAATAACTTTACCGTCTAAACTTGCAACAAGCTTACCAACGACTTGACCTTTTTGAAGTGGTGCATTTAGGTTCGGTTGAACAACCAATTGAGTTTTAATGCCGTCCGCTTTGCCTTTAGGCATAGTCACATTAAAGTTTTCAGCTAAACCAACCTGAACTTCATTTTCTTTACCAAACCAAACTTTAGCTTTTGCAAGAACTTGGTTTGCAGGTTGTACATTTGCAGTTTCAAAGTTTGCAAAACCCCATGCCAATAGTGCACGAGTTTGGTCAGCACGTTCAGACATGCTTGGTGTACCAAAAATAACTGAGATTAAACGCATTGGACCGCGTTTACTTGAAGTCGTTAAGCAGTAACCAGCTTCATCAGTATGGCCTGTTTTTAAGCCATCAACACTTGGGTCAGTGTAAAGTAAAGCATTACGGTTACCTTGTTTGATACCGTTAAATGTGAATTCTTTTTCAGAATAAATCGGGTAGTATTTTGAGCTGTCTTTAATAATATGTTGTGCTAAAACAGCCATATCTTTTGCAGTTGAGTAATGACCTTCAGCTGGCATACCTGTTGAGTTAATAAACTGGGTATTGGTCATTCCGATACGTTTTGCTTCCTGGTTCATCATGTGAGCAAAAGTACCTTCATTCCCAGCAATATGTTCAGCCATTGCTTTTGATGCATCATTACCTGACTGAATAATAATACCGCGAAGCATTTCTAAAACAGTTGCTGTGCCATTTAATGGAACATACATACATGATTCAGAACTACTGCCTTTACACCAAGCAGATTCATTCATACGAACCTGTTCATTTTCGGTAAGCTCACCTTTTAATAATTTTTGTTCAATGATGTAGCTTGTCATCATTTTAGTCATAGAAGCAGGAGCAAGCTTTTCATTTTCATTTTTAGAAGCGAGAATTTGTCCTGTCTCGTAATCCATTAATACATAAGACTTATTATTTAATTCTGGCGGAGCTGATAAGACAGTTGCTGCATAAGAAAAACTTGGTAAGAGGAGGAGTGCAGCAATAGCGCTTTTTCGAGTCATTCTAGGTAATTCCAATATCTTGTATGAAGCAGAAGAGCCTAGCATTTTAGGATAAAGCAAAGCCGACTTCTATGGGGGAAGTCGGCTTTTTCAAACAGTATTGTAACTAGAGAGTTTTTAACTAATTTAGTTTTGCGATTGATAAGCTTTCACGTCTTGGCAAACTAACGTATTTTGTTCGTTACCAGCAGCTTTTGCATCATTACGTGCTTCTTTTAAGACTTTCTTGAAGCTCTTGTCTTTACTACGTTTTTCTAAAGCTGCAACTGGATCGGCTTCATTTGGTAAATAGTCTTTTACAAGACGCTCATAACCTTGAGCAAATTCGGCATCTTTTTTACCAATCAAACTTGGGCAAATTTCAGAAAGTACTTGAATTGCTGCTAATTCTTCCGGTGTAGTACCTTTGGACGGTGTAACTTCAACAACATTTTCATTTTCAGTTTTCTTTTCAGCTGTTTTTTTCTTGTCAGCAGCATAACCCACTGTTGCCATTGTCATGAGTAAAACAACAGAAAGTGATTGAACTAAGCTTTTTTTCATAAACATGGATAACCTGAAACCAAAATTTGAAATATGTCGATAGCTTAAACAATTTAAACGCTAAAAAAATGGAAAAAATGTATTGTTATGTAGGTTTTCTGCTTTATCTCAACAGAAAACCCCAAAGATAAGCGTACTGATTGAGCTAAGCTCTTAATCTTTATAATTTACCACTTCCTCACAAAGTTCATGTTGTTCGTGGTGATCCATTTCTTTGGCAGCCTGACGTGCTTCACTTAACAGGGTTTTATATTCTGAATCATTTTGCAGCGCAGAGAAGGTAATTGATTTATTGGAATAACCACTCAGGTACATGGCAATAATCTTTTGAGTATTGGTTTCAAGTTTTTTATTTGCACCAACAAAAGTAGGGCAAATTTCTTGTAAGACTTGAGTAGAGGCAATGTCATCTTTAATTAAGCTGTCAGCTTCTTGTGTTGAGATACCCTCATCAGCAAAAACCGCTTGAGTACACAATGTGATACTGATCCCCAATACTTGAAAAAAAGGAGCGAAAGTTTTCATTTTTTCACAATTTTATAATGCTATGGAGGCATAAATATATATAATTCAACAAATAATTCAATTGAGAAAACCTCTGGGTTTATTTGTCGAGAAAGATTTTTTGTGAATATTTTAATTGCCAATGATGACGGTGTATTTGCACCAGGTATACAAGCTTTAGCTGACGCGTTAAAACCACTAGGCCGTGTTGTGGTGGTTGCTCCAGAAAGTGAAAGAAGCGGGTTTTCGAGTGCCTTAACTTTAGATCGTCCTTTACGTCCTATTCAAATTGCTGAAGATGTATGGGCTGTTAATGGCACACCAGCCGATTGTGTTTATTTATCCATGAATGGATTATTTGATTTCGAATTTGATTTAGTTGTCAGTGGTATCAATAGTGGCGCAAATTTAGGCGATGATGTTTTATATTCGGGAACTGTTGGCGCCGCCTTTGAAGGTCGTTTAATGAAACAACCTGCAATTGCGGTTTCTTTGGCTGGGCCTGATGTACGTTCATACGACCATAAAGATGATTATGCACAAGCTGCCAAATGGGTACATGACTTTATTGCAAAAGGACTACCTGCACTGCCACCGCGACATATTTTTAATATTAATATTCCAGATGTACCTCAGCTTAAAGGGACTCAAATTACTTACCAAGGCCGCCGCGCTCAATCTAAACCTATCACCAGCCATGTAGACCCTAGAGGAAGACAGGTTTACTGGATTGGTCTTGCTGGTGAGGCGGTAACTGATCCACAGCGTATTGCCAGTCAAATACAATCTGATTTTTTTGCGGTCGCGAATGGTTTTGTGAGCGTGACGCCAATTCAGATGGACGCAACAAACTATGCGGTTTTAGAAGATTTGCAGGCCAGTTTGGGGTAATAAACTGAGCCGAATGTTATAACTTTGTGAATAAAGAAAAAGAGGAACATGTTTCCTCTTACTTTTTTGGTACTCTTAGCCGAAATGATTTGTAGCATTTAGTGAGGGAGATCGATGCATTTAACTGGGCAACAAAGCAGATTGCATATTCAAAGAGACAAAATAATGAAAATTATGATGTTGTCTGTAGCTGTAGGTTTTACTGTTGCAATGGCAGGATGTGCTTCTAAACCACAAATTAATAATAGTTCTCGCTATGCAATGGCTCCTAACTATTACACGGTCCGTTCAGGTGATACTTTAAGTGGTATTGCAATGCGTTATGGTCTGGACTATCTCAGTATTGCAGAGATGAATGGTATTGCACCGCCATATCGTATTTATGTTAATCAATCATTACGATTGAAGAAATCTTCTTCACCAAGAACTGTGTCGACACAAGTCATGGCGCAACCGGAACCAATTAAGCGTCAAACAATTGCTTTACCGACAACTACTGCACCAACCACAACCACTCCACCGCCAGCAACTGTTGCGCCATCAACCAATACAACAGTGGGAGCATCTATTCCAAGCTCAAGCTTACGTTGGGTGAAACCAAATAACGGTCCGGTTATTCAAGGCTTTAATTTGGCGAATAATGTCAAAGGAATCCGTTATGGTGGTAACCAAGGTGACCCGATTTATGCGGCGGCTGATGGTCAAGTTGTATACGCAGCCGATGGTCTGAAAGAATATGGTAACTTAGTTTTAATTAAACATATTGATGGTTACATCAGTGCGTATGCCCACAATAGCAAGATGATGGTGAAGAGTGGTGACAATGTAACTGCAGGCCAAAAGATTGCTGAAATGGGGTCTTCAGGGGCATCTCGCGTTATGCTTGAGTTCCAAATTCGCCTTGACGGTAAACCGATCAACCCTGCAAATCTTTTACCAAATTAGCTAATGCATTAAATATAGGTTTCCTCGTATAATACAATTGGTTGCTTTCATTACAACAATAAGCATTTTTTATAAATTTAGAATTAGATTTGAGGAAACCTATGTTAGATCAGCTTCGTGCGATGGGTGTTTTTGCTTGTGTGGTTGAAAAAAGTTCATTTAGTGGTGCGGCACGTGAATTAGGCATTACAACAAGTGCTGTAAGTCAGCAAATCCGTTCTCTTGAAAATGAAATGGATGTAATTTTATTACATCGTTCTACGCGAAAACTTAGTTTGACTGAGGCAGGGCAGGCTTTTTTCTCAAGTTGCCAAGAAATGTTGGCAGCAGCAGAAAGAGGCAAAATCAGAATCAATGAATTGCGAGATGATTTGATTGGTGACTTGCGTATTGCAACTACCCCTGATTTAGCGGTTCAGCACATTATTCCTGCTTTATCTCACTGGATGTCTGCCCATCGTGGTCTATCTGTTCATTTTGAAGTGGGGCATCGATATATCGATTTAA
Organism: Acinetobacter sp. FDAARGOS_559; assembly: GCF_003940475.1. NCBI lineage: Bacteria > Pseudomonadati > Pseudomonadota > Gammaproteobacteria > Moraxellales > Moraxellaceae > Acinetobacter > Acinetobacter sp. FDAARGOS_559. Next base: position 1,195,819 of record NZ_RKJG01000005.1, on the reverse strand, counting down.
TCGAAGAGCGAATTGATATTGCAGTGCGCATGAGTTCTACAGCGGTAGAAGAGAGCGACTCTGTTATTCCTATGGCTTTTGTCGATCAGATTTTGGTAGCCTCTCCCAGCTATCTCAATCAAACAAGCCCAATCTTGCATCCAAATGATTTAAACAACCATGAGTTGCTTTCTATCAATGCAATGAATGATTCACGTAGTTTTAATTTTCAGCACGCTAAAACTGGTGAAAAATTAAATATCGAGATGGCAAGCCGTTTGCAAAGTAATAATTTACAAGTGGCTAAAGCGCTATGCCAGCAAGGGCATGGAATTGCCAGAATTTTATATTTAGATGCTCAAAAAGAACTGAAGAATGGTTCTTTAATTGAAATCCTTCCAGATTGGAAACTCCCAGCTTTCACTTTATATGCAGAGATTGCAAAACACGATCAACAGCCAATGAAAATTCAACGTTGTGTCGAAGCGCTTAAGCAATACTTCAGCCAGTTGGCTGGCGGAAGAGCAATGCAGATTGTTCGTTAACTTTTATCTCATTCATAAAAAAGGGCTTGTTATTACAAGCCCTTTTTTATGTCAGTGTTATTTTTGCTTTAGCGTAGCAACTTCCTCTTGAGTTTCTTGAGGAAGATCATCGGCTGTGAGCTCTTCATGCTTTTTAATTTTTTTCTTATTTTTCTTTTTCTTCTTCGGCTCCTCTTCAACTTCTGCGCCATCTTCGATCGCTTGCCAGTACTCAAGTTGTTCCATTACAGCGGCATAAATAGAATGCTTACTGTATTTGCCTTTTTTGTCGAGGGTACCAACAGGGCGAGCCATTAAAATCTCAAGTGCTTGATCAATTGTATCAATTGCATGGATATGGAATTGACCCATTCGCACCGCATCAATCACATCTTGACGTAGCATCAAGTGTTGCATGTTTTGGCGTGGAATAATGACACCCTGTTTGCCAGTTAAACCTTGTAGCTTACATGCATCATAGAAGCCCTCAATTTTTGCATTTACGCCACCAATTGGTTGAACTTGACCTAACTGGTTCATAGAACCGGTAATTGCCCATGACTGATCAATTGGTAACTGGCTAATTGCAGAGATTAATGCAGAAAGCTCGGCAACGGTTGCACTGTCGCCGTCCACTTGTCCGTAGCTTTGCTCAAAAGCCAGAGCAGCAGAAAAATGTAAAATCTGTTCACGGCCAAAGTGAGCTTTTAAGAAGCTAGACATGAGTAACACGCCTTTGGCATGCAATGAACCGCCTAGTTCTACACTACGTTCAATATCAAGAATATCGCCACCGCCTTGATAAACCGAGGCAGTTAAGCGTGAAGGTAAACCAAACTCAACATCTGCATAGTGAATGACAGAGAGGGCATTAATTTGACCTAAACGATGGCCAGAAGTTTCGATTAACTGGGTTCCACGCGATAAATCTTGCCAGTAAAGTTCTCTTAAATAGCCTAAGCGATATTGTCGGTGTTGTAAGGCAAGGTTAATGTGCTGGTCGGTTACCATCTTATCATTGGCTTTAAATGCATGATGATGCGCTTCACGAATAAGATCACCCAACGTTGAAGCATGTAACGACAATGAGCTTTGGTCTTCGGCCTGACGGCTTGAGTCTGTCAGTAATGCCGCTAGAGCACTGCGGTCAAATGGAAGCAGTTTATCGGCTTGTACATAGTCTGCAATCAGCTGCATATAAGCTTGTTCATTTTCGTCATTACGTTGTAATGTATCGGTAAAATCTGCGCGAATTTTAAATACGCTACCAAGCTCTGGTTCTACTTCTAAAATTTCATAATAAATCTCAGGCTCTGCCATCAGTACCACTTTAATATCAAGTGGAATAGCAGCAGGCTCTATCGAGATACTGCCGGTTAAAGTCAACATATGTTCAAGAGAAGAGAGCTTGAGTTGGCCCGATTTTAAGGCACGCTTTAAACCTTGCCATGCATAAGGCTGTTCGAGTAATTGCTCGGCCTCAAGCATTAAAAAACCACCATTGGCTTGATGTAGGGCACCAGGGCGAATAAGAGTGAAATCTGTGGTAATTGTGCCGTTGTGGGTGAGTTGTTCTACATGACCCAGCAAGTTATAGTGCGTTGGGAAATCTTCAAAAATAACTGGTGCACCGCTATTTGGCTTGTTTGAGACAATCACATTTGCTTGATAACGCGCTGGTACGCGATTGAACATAGCAGGAGCAAAGTCATCTTCTTCTTGTTCTAAAATTAACTCAACATTGTCAATGATATCTTGAGCATACTGTTTTAAATAATCTTCAAGGCCTTTCACTTGCCCATATTTATTTAAAATTAAGTCCATGCGCGGCATAACCACCTGAGTGGCGATGTCTCGATTTAAAACAGAAACTTTGTCGCGTGCATCATCTTCTAAGTCGCCCAAATGCAAACCAAGACGCTCAAGCTTTTTATCCATATAGCGAATATTGGCTGCAATCTCAGCACGCTGTTTACTATTTAAAGCGTCAATTTCTGTTTGAGTCAGTTCTTGAACCTGATTATCTTTTAACTGTACAGGTACAAAGCCATGTTTCTCATTTCGAGAAATCAATTTTAGATCAAGTTCTTCGCCTTCTTTTGTTAATTCGACAAGCGCCTGTTGCTGTTCATCACCAGTTTCCTGACGGATTCGCTCGATACGGTTATGATAAGTCTCTGCACTAAAACGACGTTCAAGCTGCTTTAAAATAATTTGCCAAGTTTGATGAAGAGTTTGTTGAAACTTGGTTCCTTGTCCAGCAGGAAAGCGTAGCGCAATAGGCTGACGAGCTTGTTTAAAGTTATAAACATATACCCAATCATCTGGAGTAGGCATTGTTTTGGCATGTTGTTGGAGTAAACGCTTAATCATGGTGCGTTTACCTAAGCCTGCAGTTCCTACCGCAAAAATATTATAACCAGAGTAGGGTAAGGAAATACCGGCTTCTACCGAAGCTTTGGCGCGGTCTTGCCCTAAAAAGTTGTTGAGCGGCTTGATGCGTTTTGTTGAGGCTGGAATATTTTCAAAATTTGGAATGTGCGTAAGTTGTTCGGGTTTTAACGCTGTTTTATCTAAAGTCATTTTAATATCAGGTTGCTCAAAAGCTGAAGGAAATGCATTTATTGTGACGTTTGTGGTGTTTGTTTTAGCGAGTGATAAAGTTGAAGATGTCACTTGATCAAGTTTTTGTGTCACTGTTGATATCCAGCAAAAGAAAACGAAGGTTGAAGATTAAAGGTATACAGGTTTAGCATAAAATATCAAGCAAACTTGCCGTTTTTATCATCAAAACAAAACTTGATTGCATAAAGAATCTTGAAAGCAATTGTAAGAAGCGATTGAATAGGCGCATTTATAATTTATGGAAAATAAAAAACGAATGATTTCTGAATCGAAAGGGTGGAAAAGTTCTTTTAAAGCTTTCTTGGATCGCCGTGCAATCATTATGTTGTTTTTGGGTTTTTCATCGGGAATTCCAATTTTTCTAATTTTTTCAACTCTATCATTTTGGTTGACTGAGGCTGGAATTAACCGAAGTACTATTACAATGTTCTCTTGGGCAGCTTTGGCTTATTCATTTAAGTTTATTTGGGCGCCGCTAATAGACAAGTTACCCTTGCCATATCTAACCAGAAGAATGGGCCTAAGACGTAGTTGGTTGTTGGTATCACAACTTTTGGTAATTTGTGCAATTTGTATGATGGCATTTACAAATCCATTACCCAACACATCTGATTTCGGTTCATTGTCAAATTTAACGATTATGGCAGGGGCTGCTATTTTTCTTGGCTTCTCATCAGCAACACAAGATATTATTGTGGATGCTTACCGTATCGAATTAACTGAAGACCCAAATATACAAACTGTTTTAGCTTCAACTTATAATGCAGGGTATCGCACTGCTACAATTATTACTCAATTAGGTGCACTATTATTTGCTGCATCTTTGGGAACAGCAGTTGGTAATTATATTTATGAAGCATGGCGAACCACCTATTTATTAATGGCTGGTTTGATGATTGTAGGAATTATTACAACTTTACTCATCCATGAACCTGTAGTTAAGCGCCTACAACATCATTATCATGCAAAAGATTATGTCCAGTTATTTGCAGTTTTTGTTATTTCAACCATAGTTTTTGGAATTAGTTTTTATCAAATCGGTTTAATTTTTGATTCATTTTCTATCGAAGATGCTTTTTTAAATTTTATACTTTTAGTTATTAAGTTTTTAATTAGTATATCAATTGCTGTTATTGTTATTCTGGGTTTAATTAAATTTGGTTTAATTAATAAAAAAATTGTTGTAGAAACATGGTTATCACCTTTACTAGACTTTTTTAAGCGATATGGATTAAAAGTAGCTTTAGCAATTTTATTATTAATAGGTTTCTATCGTATTTCAGATGTCGTTGCTGGGGTAATGGCTAATCTGTTTTATTTAGATTTAAATTTTGATAAAGAAGAAATTGCTTGGTTTAATAAGTTTTTTGCGATTTTCTTTGTAATATTAGGTGGATTTCTCGGAGGGATGTTAGCTCAGCGTTATAACGTCATGAAAATGATGTTGTTAGGAGCAATTTTAGCGAGCACAACTAATTTAATTTTTGTTGGTTTAGTCAAATCTGGTGCTTCTATGCAAGAGGTCCGGGTTAATATTGGCGATCAAGTATATACCGCAAACCCTGATGAGGTAGGAAACTGGTCTTTAAAATTTCCAAGTAATACTTTAACAACCCAAGCAGAAGTTTCTATTGCCTCGCAACCTAAAGGGTATATTGAACCTTTAAAAATAACTATTCCACTAAAACTATACAAAAATGAGCCAAAACCGGAGATTTATATCCAAGCTATAGGGGGCGATAATCTTGTATATAAAGATGAGTTAGCAAAAGATATAATCCTTCATGGCACTTTGCTAAATTTGCCGAAAAATAGTCAAATAAAATCTGTAAATATTTTCTTAAATCCACAAGTTAAAGTAGATGGTAAAATTAAAAATAGTGACTGGAATGCAGTTATTTCAGGGACAGAACTTGCTAAGCTTGATGCAATAAGAGTGCAGGCAAATTATGAGGTTAATGGGCAAACAAAGACTTTAGTTCAGACTCATACCTATCAAAAAAATTTATCAGAAAGCCAACCTAGATATCGTATGAGTTTATCCGATATCCCAGCGATTCCGATTGATAAAAATATTGATATCGAATTGAAAGGAAAAGTAGTTGTACCTTACAGTAAGACATGGCTTGTTATGGGAATCATATTTGATAATCTAGCTTCGGGTCTGGCAGGAGCGGTTTTTATTGCATTTCTTTCAAGTCTAACAAGTGTATCTTTTACAGCTATGCAATACGCTATTTTTAGTTCATTAATGTTATTACTGCCTAAAACTATTGGCGGATACTCAGGTACAATAGTAAATCATATAGGCTATTCTGGCTTTTTTACGGTTACGTTCTTGATGGGATTACCAATTTTACTACTTGTAATTTGGGTAAGTAAGTTATTGGCTAAACAAGCATCAGAATGAGGGTTTTCTGGAGATAAATATATGCGAATGCTTCATACAATGTTGCGAGTAGGCAATTTAGAACAATCTTTAAAGTTCTATACCGAAGTATTAGGGATGAAGTTACTTCGTAAGCGTGATTATGAAGAAGGTCGCTTTACACTGGCATTTGTTGGTTATGGCGATGAAGAAAATAATACCGTGCTTGAACTTACTCATAACTGGGATACCTCAAGTTATGATTTAGGAAATGGCTATGGTCACATTGCGATTGGTGTTGAAGATGCTTATAAAGCTTGTGAAGAAATCAAAGCACGTGGCGGTAAAGTCGTTCGTGAAGCTGGCCCAATGAAGGGTGGTGTAACGGTGATTGCATTTGTTGAAGATCCGGATGGCTACAAAGTCGAGCTTATTCAACAAGACGCAAATGCTAGAAATAATTAAATAAATGACTCAGGCGCTTTAAGATTTAGGTCTTAAAAGTCTAGCTTTATTTTTATAGCCCAGTATGATGAAGGCTTGACCAAATGGTCAATTTATCAACTGGGCTTTTCTTTATCTAAAATAATCATAGGATGTGAACATGCTGAAGTTCTTGGCACTTGATCGATTTACAATTTTGTTGGTTGGCATGGTACTACTAGCAACTTTTTTTCCAGTCAGTGGTCAAGCTGCGCAGTATTTCAATACATTAACTACAGTCGCGATTGCTATTTTATTTTTCTTGCATGGTGCAAAGCTGTCTCGTGAGGCAGTCATTGAAGGTATTTTGCATTGGAAAATGCACTTACTGGTATTTGCAATTACGTTCTTTATTTTTCCTGCTATTGGTTTATTGGCTAAACCTATTCTTTTACCTCTATTAGGGCAGCAGCTCTATTGGGGTTTTTTGTTTATGTGTTTCTTGCCATCTACTGTTCAGTCTTCTATTGCATTTACTTCAGTTGCAAAAGGGAATGTAGCGGGGGCGGTATGTAGCGCATCTTTCTCAAACTTGGTAGGTATGTTTATTACGCCAGTTTTAGTCAGTTTCTTTATTTTAGGACAAAGTCAGCACGGATTTGATCCTACATCTTCAATTATACAAATTACTTTGTTGCTATTAGTGCCTTTTGTTTTAGGGCAATTACTTCGTCCCTATGTTTTTCCATATATGGCAAAAGTACCAAGTATTGTAAAAGCATTTGACCAAGGTTCAATTTTGATGGTGGTCTATGGTGCATTTAGTGGGGCAGTGGTTGCGGGGCTTTGGCATCAGGTGAGTTGGAAAACCTTACTGCTTTTGACGATTGCTTGTTCTGTTTTACTCACCATTATTATGCTGCTTGCACTTTATTTACCGCGCGTTTTTGGTTTTAACCGAGCTGATCAAATTACAGTGTTCTTTTGTGGCTCAAAAAAGACCTTGGCCAGTGGTGTACCTATGGCACAAATCTTATTTATTGGCCAACCTTTAGGTATGATCGTTTTACCAATTATGATCTTTCACCAAATCCAGTTAATGGTCTGTGGAGTGATTGCAAATTACTTGGCTAAATCCCAAGATTAATTCGCAAAAAAAATTTATATGGCGTATAATACTGCCCACTTGTTGTGCTTAGCTCTAACCCTTGAGGTTTCGGTGGGCCAAAAGAATGGTCTGTTGTGGTGTTGATCTGCTTGTAAAAGCTTTCCTCAATTTAATTGAGAGTGATCAATTGCGATGACAGCTTAAGCCTTTCTTCAATTAGGAGTAATCGACGATGCGCGCCGATATTCACCCAAAATATGAAAAATTAGTTGCAACTTGTTCTTGCGGTAACGTAATCGAAACTCGTTCTGCTTTAGGTAAAGAAACTATTTACCTTGACGTATGTTCAGCTTGCCACCCGTTCTACACTGGTAAACAAAAGAATGTAGACACTGGTGGTCGTATCGACAAATTCAAACAACGTTTTGCTGGTATGTCTCGCTCTATCAAGCGTTAATACTTCAAAACGAAACAAAAAACGGGCTTATGCCCGTTTTTTGTTTTTAATATACAAGACCATTATTGGTCTTGTACGTCTGTTAAGCGGTCAAGTTTTTTCTGAAAATAATCACCTTGTAGAAAGCGCGCTTCTACATTCCATGCATTGGCAAACAGGTTCATATCATTCAAGTGAGCTAATAAAATTCCAATCGGTTTTACAGTCAAATAGTTCAATATTTTTTCTTGCAAGTTATTAAGCCCTTGGTCTGAGCTTAATAGATCAGTTTTGCTGGACTGTAATTTTACAAGTTGAATATCAAGCTGCTGTAATATTGAATCGCTATACATAGAAGAAGCAAAATCTCGAATTGAAATTTCCGCACCATGTTGGCGTAAGCGAGCAATGTGCTGTTGAGCAATTGGGAGATAAGGCTGAAGAGCTTGTTCTGAAAATTGCAAAATCAGTGGGCTTTCAATTTTACTTCCGATAATAGTCAGTAGTTTGGAAATCAGCTCGGGGAATGTTTTATCTTTCAGCAAAATATCAATATTAAGGTTAATAATGAGTTTCGCTTTAGGATACTGAGCAATGAAATTATGAAGCTGTTTACACGCTTCTACCAATATCCAGCGGTCTAACTGAATTGAAAGCTCGGCATCTTCTTTAAGATCACTTAAATCATTTAAGTCATACCATTGTTCACCAGCAATAAAACCACTTGTCACTTCATAGTTATGAGTTTCTTGGTCATGTTTATCATAAATTTGCTGGTACTTCAGATGTATTTCGCCCTGAGCTAGTTTTTGTCTTAACTGCTGGAGTAAAGAGGACTGAGGCGTATGATCAAAATGTTCAATTGTTAAATCAAGAGGAACAGCTTCGATGCTCGGTGAAACCGTTTTTTCTACTGTTGGCATTACTTCAAGTTGAGGTGTAACCTGAGGTAAGCCTTGCTTTTCCGCCTCGTTCAGCAGTGAGTTAAAAGAGTTCTCAGTTAAGGGTTGGTTGAGAAAAGCATAACCAAGCTTTAACTGTACTGAAAAGTTTTGCTCATTCACTTTCAACAAATGTTCTTTTTGCAAAGTTTGTAAACTCGTTAGCTGTGAGTTTAAAACTGAACTATTTTCGGCTTGTAAAATCCCCACATAACTACCCAAGTCGACTTGGAAAATCGGCATCTGTGCATGGTCTTTTAAAAAACCATGGAGCTGATTGAGATATTGCCCTAAAGTTTGCCAACCCTGTTGAAAAATTCGTTCTGGGCACTGTGCAAGTCTAAATAAAACAACGGCGTTTGCTTGGGCAGGGTGGGTCGATAAATGACGATTAATCTGTGGCCAAGCTGCACTTAACCCAACACTTTTTTCGGACGGAGCACTATTTGCTGGAGTAGTTAAATCAACTTGATAGTCGATGGTGAGTTGTACCGCGTCTTCTTCTTGACTTGGAATAAACTCGAGTTTTAGCGCATTATTACCCGAAATAGCCTGATGCTGACTCTGGATTTCAAAGCGTGCTTGATCGAACTGGCCTAAAGAAATTTTCTTAAACCGCTGCTTAAAAACATTTAAATCGTTGGGTTGTAAGACATCTAAAATCGGTAATCCGATAATGTCTTCTTCTTGTTGAAAACCAAAAAGATTCAAATATTCGGTATTTGCCTTAATGTGGATGCCTTCTTGAAAAATAGCAACTGCTTTATGGCTGTTGTCGACCAGCGTTTGCGTATGCGTATGAATGGTATCAAGCTCGGCCAAAAGACGTTGTTCCGTCTGTAAAAGGCGGCTGTATGACAGTGCCCGAACCAAGGTAATATAGAAATAATCTAGCGGTTCTAATGGGACTACATCATAAATCCCTTTTTGAATATAGCTTTGATATTGCTGCGCTTGGTAATCGTCTGGCTGTAAAAGTAATATTGGAAGCTGCGGCTGTTCTGAGGCTTGAACAAGGGAGAGAGTTTGTTCAATTTTCAAATCATAGGCGCGACCAAAAATAATGACATCCCAAGATGTATTGAGCTGCTTTTCAAAACTTTTTAAATCATCAAGTAATAAGGCATTAACTTGATAATCATTCCCCGATAATAAATTTAAAATTTGGTTATAACGTAACTGGTTATCATCAATAATGAGTAAACGTATTTCAGTACGTTTTAACCTTTTAGATAGTAAAGAGTTTCTCACTTTAATGCTTCCCATAAATCTTGGCTATTCACGGTGTTATTCTTTTTCAGCATGAACTGATCAAGCAGGTACTGTTGCTGCTCATTCAGAAGCTCAAATTGAAATTGAATAAAACTTTGAGTAATGAGTTGTGCTTTGAGTAGATACACTTTGATTTCTTCTGTCCCCAATCGTAAATGAATTGTTTGTTGCTCTCTAAAAATTTGAGACCCCGGTAAAATAAGCGTGTTTTGTATTTCTTCTAGGTTTTGAGTTTGTAGTAATAGTGCAGGGTGATAATTACGCGTATGACGCTCTGCCTGAATATGTACAGCGCAAGGGAACATGGCTTGTGAAAGAATTTCTAAACCCAGTTCCAGACTTTTTTCTGTAGATTGCTTAATCCAGCGAATTACACCGCCACGCCACTGACCATGTAGCGTTTCCTTCACCAAAATATATTCGCCGGTTCTTAAGTTTTTAGGTGCTTCGCCGGACCATTTAATACGATAGCCATTAACACTAATATCAAGCACGGTAGTTTGATAAATGGTTTTACTCTCACGGCTTAAGCGTTGATAAGATGAGGTTTGTTGTTCTTTTTTCTCTAAATTGGATAAGACTTTCGATTCACTTTGTAAATTATAGTTATTACTCAGTTGTAGCGTTTCTTCAAAGTTTTTGGCTTTAGATAAATAAAAATGTGCGGTACTTAAGCCAAAACAGATTTGTAAAGCTGCATTATATTCATAACGCTCATGACGGCGCTGTGCTGTGGTTCCCAAAATCGTTTGAACATGGAACTTTAATGCGGGACTTAAATAAATCTTTTCATTTTTAGACATATATTGAGCATTTTTATGCATGGTGGCAGTGACATGCTCAAGCAAAGCTTGCGTGCTAATAAAAATACTTGGATTGAAATTTGAGCTTTGTTTCTTGTTATATACAGGCGGATGATCTTTAGTCGGGTCGACCACATACTTTGTTGAAGCAGTGTCTTTCGGCAAGATCTGAATCATGCGTGCCCAGTCAAAACTACATTGAAACAGGGCTTGAATTTCTGACTGGCGAATCTGATTGGTGTTAAAAATATCTAATAAAATAAGCTGTGCATAAGCCTGCGTAATATTGGCTAACGGGTGCTGTACACCTTGAATATGATTAATATTGGTTAAATGATATTTGTATTGAACCGCTGTTTCATAAAGCTGGTGGGCAATTAACCATTGACCTTTGACAGGTTCGCTATAGAGCATATGCTGTTGATATAAAAGATTGGTCAACTGCTGCAATGCGTGGAATGTCGCCAGAATTCGTGCGGTTTGTAAATTTTTCTTTTGTTTAAAAGAGAATAAAGAAAACTTCTGCTTTTGTAGCTGTTCGTGGCTTGTTTGCGCAATATTTAAATAAATACTGGCAAAATAACAGCGCAGAAGCATAGCCAGTTCAATAATGTGCTCGTTACGGTCGGTACTAATGACGCCTTGGTTAAAGAAGTTTTTTTCTAAACTCGCCAACACATTATTAATGGTTGGGTGAAGTGTCTGAATTAAGTCAAAGCGTAAGGTTTCACTACAATTTAACTCATTCAGCTCCAAAATTGCTGTAAATAGCGCTTTTGAAGTATCACCCAATTGCATAATAGAAAGGGTAGTGACCCACTCATTAAGATCTTTAATGTTGGCTTCACAAAAGCTTAACCGTTCACGAGTAAGTGCGGTTTGATTGTGAAAAATGTCCGAAAGTGCATTATTCATCATCACTTATTATATAACTCAAAAAGTTGTAGCCCCAAAAAGCGGTGTTTTATTCTTTTCGCCCGCAATTTCCCTGACGAGTTTAGGAACCAAATATCCTGGTAGGCTCGCTAACACGTCTTGATATATCGCATCTATTTCAGATGGTATTAAATCAAAATGTTGTGCGCCTTTTACTTTATCTAATACATGTAAGTAATATGGCATAACGCGAGCTTCAAATAGACGATAACTTAAATCAGTTAAAGTTTGAGCAGAATCATTCACCCCTTTAAGCAATACTGCCTGATTTAGAACAGTAATGTGGTGTTCAGATAGCTGCAACAATTTTGAACAAGTAAAGTCATCGAGTTCAGAAGCATGGTTTGAGTGTACCACCAGAATAATACGCAGCCTACTGTTTTTTAATAAAGAAATAAGCTCTTCATCGATACGGTTTGGAATGACAATTGGAACGCGTGAATGAATTCTCAGAATCTTCACTTGTTTGAGAGATGATAAACGTTCTAGCCAAAGTGCTAATTTACGGTTAGAAAGCGTAAGAGGGTCACCTCCGCTTAAAATCACTTCGTTAATATCGGGGTTCGACTCGATATAATTTTTAATGTTTAGCCAATCTTCATTTTTAGGTAAATTTTCCTGATAAGGAAAGTGACGGCGGAAGCAGTAACGGCAATGGACCGCACATGCACCGGTCAAAGTCAGTAAAAAACGAGATTTATATTTATGTAAAACACCCGGTAACTGATTGGCTGCTTCTTCACCTAAAGGGTCGGTGACAAACTCAGGATGTTCCTCAAGTTCTAAATGATGCGGTAACACTTGGAGTAAAAGCGGATCAAGAGGATCTTTAGCGTTCATTTTTCCGACGAACGCACGCGGAACACGCAATTTAAACTTTTCAGAAGCCAGAATCGCCCCTGATAATAGCTGATCAGTGGATAACTCGAGCAGGTTCAACAACTCTAAAGGATCGGTAATAAGGTCACTGAGTTGTGATTGCCAGTTTTGCTCTTGGTGTAAATAGTTTATCATGCGACACGATTAAGATAATGCAACAGCGCATTATATCGCATAGTTGACTTGTTAAGTTTGGAGTGTGCCAGTCATGGCCAATTATTCTACAAATGATTTCAAGCCAGGCCTTAAGGTCATGCTTGATAGTAACCCATGTTCAATCATGGAAAACGAATACGTAAAACCGGGTAAAGGCCAAGCGTTCAACCGTGTAAAATTACGTAACCTTAAAACTGGTAAAGTTTTAGAAAAAACTTTTAAATCTGGTGATACTTTAGAAGCTGCTGACATCGTAGAAGTAGAAATGAACTACCTATACAACGATGGCGAAATGTGGCACTTCATGGACCCAGAAAGCTTCGAACAAATTGCAGCTGACAAAACTGCAATGGGTGATGCTGCTAAATGGTTAAAAGACGACTCAAATGAAACATGTACAATCATGTTATTCAATGGCGTTCCTTTAAACGTAAATGCACCTAACTTCGTTGTGTTGAAAGTTGTTGAAACTGATCCGGGCGTACGTGGTGATACTTCTGGCGGTGGTGGTAAGCCAGCTAAGCTTGAAACAGGTGCGGTTGTTCGTGTTCCGTTATTTGTTCAGCAAGAAGAAAGCGTTCGTGTAGATACTCGTACTGGTGAGTATTTAGAGCGTGCATAATAGTTAAAAAATAAACTATTATCGAAGGGATGATGTCAATCATCCCTTTTTTTATGCGAAAGTATAAGAGGAAAAAGAACAAAGGAGGAGTAGAGTCACAAGGATTGAGCAGAGAACAGTACATAACAATATAAAACTGCTGTAATTATTTATTGAGAGGTTAAGAATGGACACAATGCAAGCGAAATCTACGCTTCCCTCCAAATTGGTCTGGAGCCTAGTAGCAATTATAGGTGCTATTTCTTTCGGGATGCTGGCGCTAAGTCGTGGTGAACATGTTAATGCAGTATGGTTGGTACTGGCAGCTGCATGTGTGTATAGCATCGCATATCGATTTTATAGTCTATTTATTGCAACTAAAGTATTTGAATTAAACCCGAGACGGTTAACTCCTGCACATCGTTTAGCCGATGGCTTAGACTATGTGCCAACAAATAAGTATGTACTGTTTGGACACCACTTTGCCGCGATTGCCGGCGCAGGGCCATTAGTTGGGCCAATTTTGGCTGCACAAATGGGCTTTTTACCGGGCACCATCTGGTTATTGGTTGGTGTGGTTCTGGCGGGTGCGGTACAAGACTTTCTAGTTTTATTTATATCAACACGCCGTGATGGCCGTTCACTGGGTGAAATGGCAAAGCAGGAGCTTGGTCCTTTTGCCGGTATTGTGGTCATGTTGGGTGCACTTGGGGTAATGATTATTATCCTTGCGGTATTGGCTTTAGTTGTTGTGAAAGCACTTGCACATAGTCCGTGGGGTGTCTTTAGTATTGCAGCCACTATTCCAATTGCATTGTTCATGGGCGTTTACATGCGCTTTATTCGTCCGGGACGTATCGCCGAAGTTTCAATTATTGGCTTCGTTTTAATGATGCTGGCAATTGTGTATGGTGGACATGTTGCCGCAGATCCATATTGGGGTGAGTTCTTCACTTTAACTGGAACACAGCTCACTTGGTGTCTCATCATTTATGGTTTTATCGCATCGGTACTACCGGTTTGGTTGTTATTAGCACCACGTGATTATTTATCTACTTTCCTTAAAATCGGGGTTATTCTTGGTTTGGCAGTCGGTATTGTGATTGCATTGCCTGACCTTAAAATGCCTGCTGTTACCCATTTTATTGACGGTACAGGTCCGGTTTTCTCAGGTAGCTTATTCCCGTTCTTATTTATTACTATTGCCTGTGGTGCCATTTCAGGTTTCCATGCGCTGGTATCGAGTGGTACGACACCAAAACTTGTTGATAACGAAGTTAATATCCGCATGATCGGTTACGGCGGTATGCTTATGGAGTCTTTTGTCGGGATCATGGCGATGATCTGTGCGACAGTATTAGACCCAGGTGTGTACTTCGCGATTAATGCACCAGCAGCAGTGCTCGGCACAACCGTAGAATCTGCAGCGGAAGCTGTACGTAATTTAGGCTTTGTTGTTACGCCTGAAATGTTGACGGTTTTAGCTCAAGAAGTGGGTGAAAGCTCAATCCTTTCACGTACAGGTGGTGCGCCTACCTTTGCTATTGGTATGGCTCATATCATTTCTGAAATCTTTAACAGCCGTGCCATGATGGCATTCTGGTATCACTTTGCGATTTTATTTGAAGCATTGTTCATTTTAACTGCGGTAGATGCAGGAACATGTGCTTGTCGTTTTATGGTGCAAGACACGGTTGGTATTGTTATTCCGGCGGTTAAATCTTCAGGTTCATTCTTTGGTAACTTGTTAGGTACGGCCGTTGCGGTAGGTGGATGGGGCTTCTTCGTCTATCAAGGTGTGATTGACCCACTTGGCGGCGTCAACTCATTATGGCCTTTATTTGGTGTGGGTAACCAAATGCTGGCTTCGATGGCACTCATTTTGGGTACCGTGATTCTGTTCAAAATGAAAAAAGAGAAGTATGTGTGGGTGACGATCATTCCAACCATTTTCTTGTTCATTACCTGTATGACAGCAGGGTGGCAGAAGATTTTCCACGAAAACCCGAAAATCGGTTTCTTGGCTCAAGCACATAAGTTCTCCGATGCGATTGCTCGCGGTGAAATTCTTAAGCCTGCAAAAACCATTGCCGAAATGCAAACTATCGTGATGTCGAACCAGATTAATGCTGCACTTTGTGGCTTCTTTATGATTGTATCGATTGTCATGATTATTGCCTCAATTGGTATTGTTCGTCGTGCTTTAGCAAGTCCAACACCGACTGTAAATGAAGCGCCTGCGGTATATACCGATCCTGAAGTGGTTACCACTCGAGGAGAATAAAGATGAATTTTAAATTTGCAAAAAATGGTACTGTCATTATTGCGAAAATCATCAAAATGACCGTGCTTTCGCAAAAAGAGATATTGCTCTCTCCAAAGAACTGGTCACGTATCGCAACCTTATGGCAGCGTTTACAGCAAAGCTTCCGACTCATGGTTGGTGTGCCGGACTATCAAACGTATCTGGAGCATATGAAAGCCCATCATCCAGATTTAACGCCTATGGATGCACAAACTTTCTATCGACATTGTGTTGATGCAAGATACCCATCTGCAGGTGGTACTTTGAAGAAGTGCCCTTGTTAAGTTGACCTTGATATTTGGCTAAACAAAGACGGTATGTGGTTGAACCATGTACCGTTTTACTTTTTGGGAAATGAAAAAGAGTTTGCTCAAAGTCTGCTCATTTGTATTTTTTTCACTGGTAAATCACTTGTTTTGCTTTTGAAAAATGAATATGATGCTTTCCATCTTAGGCGTATAGCTCAGTTGGTTAGAGCGCTACGTTGACATCGTAGAGGTCTCCAGTTCGAGTCTGGATATGCCTACCAAGATTTAAAGTCATATAAACTCGAATAGCTTTATATGACTTAAAAAAGCCCTAAACTATAATGGTTTAGGGCTTTTCTTATGGCTTTAAATAATATTATATTTAATATAGTCTTTGCTAATTATAAAATAGAAAAATACTATTTAAAATTTTGTAAAAAATTTTCTAATTTTCTTTTTGTAATAAATTTGGCACCAGAACCATTGTAAAGATTAATGAAGGATTCCCAGTTATTAAAAATATATTTTTTTAATAGAGTTGCTTCTTTTAGATTTTTACATTTTATAGAAAATAAACAATCAGAAAGATGAATATTATTTTTTGCATAATAAATTATAATATGATTTTTATTAAAGTTGCCAACCCTTGGAATAATTAACATCCTTCCTTTAACAGTAGGGAGAGTGCTAAAAATAAAATTGATAGGTTCTACATTATTATTTTTAAATGAAGTTGTATGTAGAAGTGGTATCGGTCCTCTAGTTACTTCTTTGTGTAGCTGAATATTTCCTCTAAATACTTTAAAATTATTTAAGAACTGAGAATGTATAGAATGGCTAATATTATTTAAGCTTTTTAATTTATCTTTTTGTTTTGTAATTCGTACTATACTTGTGTTAGGACGAGCTTTATAGAAAGCCGGATTATTTTTTATTTCAAATTTTTCAAAATGATAAAAATCTTGAATATATTTTAAACCTAAAGCGTCTCGCTCAGTTGAAAAACATCCATTAGGTAGTATGGCTAAAAGTTGACCATTTTTAGTCAAGTAATTTAAAGATTTATAAATAAAAAAAAGAGCTATTCCACTTGAAATGTTATTTTCATCCCATACATACATTTTTCTATTCCCATGTGAAAAGGGAGGGTTTAATAATATTAGGTCAATTTTTTCAAACAATTTCGTAAAATTAGATACTAAAAAATCTTCATTATAATAATCAATTTCTGCATTTTTTAATTTAATCTTATTAAGAATATTCTGATCAATATCATTTACTATATATTTTGCCTCAGGCCAGTATTTATGAGCAGCCTGAATGAGACTTCCTTCTCCTACCGCGAAATCTGCGACTAGGAGAGGGGGGCTTGATAATGAATAGAATTGTACTAGTTCATTAGCCAGAGCATCTGGAGTAAAAATTTGGTCTATCACAACTTAAGTTCGTCTTTCTCGTCTTTCTCTCCTTCTATCAGCAAGGTTGAGGTTGATAGAAGGGGGATACCTAAACAGATGTTTTATATCATAAACATGAACTTTGGAAGCTCCGTCAGTTCTTTTCGATGTTCGTATAGGGTGATCATATACAATTTCAACATTATTTGGATAATTTAACGCCAAAATAAATGCGGCTAAAGCATGTGGTTTTGTGCCGATTGGAGCGACTTTTAAGTTTTTTTTAATATTTAAAATTTCTTCTAACTTGTAGTAGCAGCTAAATGTACAATCACTAGGTATGTAGTCTATCCATTGATAAGATTCAGTAATTTTTAAAATTTGTCGATTACCACGAATAGTTTCAAAAACATACCAAGGTTCAAAACCTGGTAGACCTACTAAAGGAATAATAGAGTCTTTACTTTTAGGTTCTACAGTATTATTGATTAAATTAAATCTTGCTCCTTCGAATCCCAGTAAAGGCACGAAGGTAAATTCATCTGAATCAATTAAAGTATGGAAACCATTTACAGGGGCTACTCCTTTAATATGTGAGCTCAGATTGTAAAACTCATTATCTAATGGAGCTAATTTTCGGGAATAACTACTTGGTTCGATATAGATAACTTTAATAGAAAGTTCATTATGTTTTGAAAAAAATTTTATTAATGGAGCCCAAGCTGAATGAGTTAATCCTGTAATATCTAAATAAAAATTTTTTTCTTGAAAATGAGAGAAAAAATTATTAATACTATTCTCATCATTTAAATTAACTGTAAGAATCTCTTTTAGATGAACTGAAAGAGTAGTTTCCTCATTATTAATATTTAATTTTATATATTTTATGTTTTTAGAGGCTGTTTGAATAAGAGTCGAGATATCTGCTCTGTCCTCTAGACTCTGTCCATATAAATATACACTGTCATTTTCAATTTCAATACTTTCTAAGTTATTGTAAGTTTTAGTAATGATAGGTCTATCAATTAGATACATTTAAGTACTCCCCAAATAAGTCCAATTGATCGGGTAATGAAGATTGTAATACCTCAGCTGGTCGCTTATTTTTTTGAATAAGATGTTTTAAAGCTTTTTTGGGATCATCAATGAGTGTAATTATATCTGTAGCTTCAAGCGCTAGTTTTCTCTTTTTTCTGTGAGAAAATACAAAAAAGGGAGCAAAAATAGGGTGGATCATATAATCAAAGTCTCTCGTACTTGTTATATCACCTATTTTTGTACCTGGGATACGTATAAGAGCTAAATGCATAACAGCATGAGTAAGTATAGCTTCTACATTTTGATTTTCTTCGCTTGTTTTATTTAAATAAAATTGATTTACTTCTGGTGCATGGCCTTCTGAATTGGAAGCTAGAACTTCAAATAGACGTCCTAAGCCTAATAAAAGTTTAGTTAATGTTGCTCCATTAATACTAATACCCTCTAATTCAGTAAAATTTTTCTTTGCAATTATTTGTGTTGCCTTAGTCTGAGAATCAAAATCAATATATTGAATTTGGGCTATACTCTGGTTATCTAAGTATATTTGTATGGATTTATTTACAAGTTCAATAAGATAACGAATATTATTATTGGCTAACAATATAAAAGTGTCCCAACCTGTATAATATTTTCTTATTCCTGATTTACCTTTTCTTATACTGAAAAGGTAAGCATGAAAATAGTTATTAAACTTGTCTTTCCATTCACCCTCATTTTCTAACCAGTTAATTAAGTTTTCTATAAATGGCTCTTCACGTGATCTAGACATATAGTCAATAAATTGAATATGACCTATAGATTTTTGATCTAAAAGCTTTAAATATTTTTTTGGTAATGATGAGGCTAAATTTTTTCTAATTTGTGCTTCTTGCTCTGCACCAATTAGAATATTAGCTTCTTCTTCTTCTACTAATGATGGTAAAAGTTTTTCAATACCTCCAATTTTTTTTAACTCTGGTAAACGACTTTCTACAACTTGTTTTGCAAAAACTGAAAAACTATTTTCCTGAAAAACAGTTCTCATATCAATTTTAAAATAGTCTGCTGGAGAGTTTAGAATTTCATTTTCTCTTAAAGTTGAACGTTTTCTCCAACCCAACTCTCTGACACCGATTTTAAAAGTATATAAATGATTAATTTGCTTCATTAATGTATTAACAATACATTGTTGATAATCTTCAAAGTTTTCAAACTCATCGATTAAAAATACAAATTGTTTTCCATTTAACTCTGTAGTCTGTAGTAGAAGTTCAGATACTCTATCTATTGGGGCCCCTAACATAGTCAAGAAAATTTTATCATCGCTTGAAATTGTATTTAACTTAGATTCTAGCTCTGCAATTAAAATATCAATTTCATCCTCTAAGTCTTCGATATTTTGTACGTATTCTATTGGTATATTTAGAGTCGTTACAGCTTTACGTAATAGTCTTTCATCAAGATTTAATTTTTGATCTTGCGTTTTTTCATACCAAACTGCAAATTGACATAATTTATGACATAAAATTAAATTTAAATAGTGTATAAAGTACGGCTGCCATTCGTTATCTGAAAGGCCTCTCTTCACAAAACTAGTTATACGATTTAGATTTACTTTCCAGTATAAACCATAAAAATTCCATTCAGATGGTGAGGATTCCTTATTTAATCTACTTTGTCCTTCATATGATAGACTTTTTAAAACGGTAGTTTTACCAGTGCCTCGGCCACCTACAATAATACACGGTCGACTATTAACAAGCTGATGAAAATAACCTGGTTCGCTAAAGTAATCAAAAATTTTATCACTTAACCATTCTGCTTTATAAAGACCTAATTTTTCATTTCCATCTTTAAGTTCTTGATATGTTAAATTCATCAGCCAATCCTAATCAATGGTTGCCATTCTTCTGAACTAAAATTCAGTAATGGAATTGAGGCATCAGGTATAGAATCCTGAAAAGCGACGCACAAGCCTAATTTCTTGAAACCACGCCAACATATTTCATCATTTTCACCTAGTTCTCCATTTAAGTCTGGAATCCCAAGTCTACTACTTATTTCTTGTATAAACTGTGGCCCCTCAGTTTTCATATCATCACGCCAAATATAAGAATGTTCACTAAGAACACTATGATAAGGGGTAAATATGTGAGCAGGGGATATAACAGCATTTGGTAAAACTTGGTGAATGTTTTCAATGGCATATTGAGTACTAATAATTGTACAAATATATATTTCAATTCTACTATTACTACACACTGAATTAGCTAATGATTTATAAGATCCTCCAATATCAAATTTTTTAGACCATGTTTTTAGAAATTGTTCTCCAGAGCCTAGAAAATCATCAACAAAAATTAATTTTGCAGGGCGTCCATTTTGAATCGTTCTAATCGCTTGCTCTAATGAAAGTATATTTGCTTCTTCAATCTTACATAAATCTCTAGCATATCTGGCATATCTAAAACCACTATCACTGGGGTTTGGGGTTTCACCACTTATTGGGATTATATATGCTGAATTCTTAAAAGTTTGCCAATTTATAGAAGCTTGATTGTAATGTACACATGTTTCATTTTGTAGAATGATTTTACATAATCTGTGAAAAGCACTCTTAAAAAGAGCTTTACTCATTTCATCTGAATAGTATGTCATGTTGTCAATTAATCGAAGAGCATATGGTATTTCACTTTTCCTAAAATTTTGAACCCATCCTCGAGGATTAAAATATCGTTGCTGCGGCCAACTTTGGAGCATAACAAGATCAGACCACATATCTTTAGAGATACGTAGATGCCGCTCAATTTCATCTTCATCTATCATGATTTAAAAGACTCTTGATACTGATTATCTAATTTTTCATATACAAGATGGCAAAATTCACTTTTATCGACATCAAGTTCATTAATAATTTTAAATAAATAGTAATTATCTTCATGCTTGTTCCAGATTTTCTTATAGTTACCTGTTTTATAGCCATTTTTTTGTCTAAACTCATTTAGTACGTTCTTTCCTAAATAAATTTTATATAATTCATTGAATTCTAAATTTAAAATTTCACATAAATTAAAGAATAAAGATATATCGAATGATTTATTTTTTAATGTTGATAAAGCAAACCTTTCAATTAAAAGGTGGATATCCGTTACATTTTCTATTTTTGGTTCATCTTCATTGTGAGTTTCTTTTAGAAAATTAATAACCTCTTCAGATGTACCATATTTCTGTAATAAATCACTAAGACCAAAATGCCAAATATCTATCAACTCTAATTGAGCTTGTTCAATATTATTTTTATTATGGCTCCACCATTTCCAAGAAAGATGTTCCAATAGCTCAGCACTCTCAAGCCAAATTGCTCGGTACCAAGGATTTTGATTTTGTCTCCAATGTGTTGAAATCAGCGAGTTTACTTGATCTTGGAGGGATAGCATATGTTCTATTTTTTTGAATTCCACTTTTAAGTACTCACAAATTAATTTAATTGTCTAGTTAGTCAGATCGAACTGAAATTTAGTGTTTTCAATTATATCAATGATATATTGCTGAAAGAATAATTTTTACCATAATCCTTGTTGTTTGATGATAATAAACTCATGAAAAGCAATTTTTCGTATTATTAAAATCCTAAATTAATTTATTAAATTATTATTTATCAATCAATTATGGCTTTTTAATGTTATGTAAACTAAAATATTAAAAATTATATAAACAAGAAATAGATTTAATAATAAAGCTCAGTCAATGAAGGCTTCATTCATATTTCTTTATCTTCCCACCCTTATAAACCCCTCTTAAACAATAACTTACTCATTATTTAGCCTTACTTTTTTAATGATCTAAATTAAAGCAAATGTCATTTTGTGTGCTTGACTGCTAAAGGGCAGAGCACTATCCTTTGCCTGCTGGCCACATTGCCAGTCGGTTTTAGCAGACCGTGATGAAAGATCGCATCAGAGTTATTCCATCTGAGGGATACTCTTATGTGTAAACTCCTAGTCTCCTCCCGTAGCGGTAGGACGGGAGAGGGACACCTACGGGTGTGCTGGTTATATCTTTCACCAGTCTGCTAACCCTTTCTCGTTCTGCCACCATAATTTTAATGCTTTGGCAGAACTCCCAATAAAAAGGAGTTGGCTTTGCACATCCATTATTTCTTGGCTCTCAATGCCAAAAGCTATAACGACACCACATAAACTTTAAAGCAGTTTGAGGGCTATTAGGCCTTTCAGGCTTTAAATCGTCACAACCAAAAACTTAGCAACAATAAAACTTGAGATGTGCCAAGCACAGTCTTTATAGGCTTTGCTGTGCCTTTTTTTCTCCCAAAAAAGTATCTCATTTACAAACAACAAGAATTTATAACGGTAAAATTATGCGAAATGTAGTTCTCCCAACACGTGCCTTATACGTTGTAAATAAAGCAATTGATCTGTTTCATCACCGTGGGTTTCACCTTATTGGCGTCGACAGAATAGTGAAAGAATCAGAGATTACAAAAGCGACTTTTTATAATTACTTTCACTCTAAAGAAAGGCTTATTGAAATCTGCCTAATGGTGCAAAAAGAAAAGCTTCAAGAACAAGTAGTCGCAATGGTCGAATATGATTTAAGTACTTCCGCAATCGATAAACTCAAAAAACTTTATGATTTACATACCGATGTAGAAGGGCCGTATTACTTATTATTTAAAGCCGTTTTTGAAATTAAAAATAGCTATCCCAACGCTTATCAATCCGCAGTACGCTATAGAACATGGCTAAAAAATGAGATTTATAGCCAACTTAGATTGCTTAAACCCGATGTCTCTTTTACCGATGCCAAACTATTTTTATATATGGTGGAGGGCACAATTATTCAGCTTTTAAGCTCAGGTGGGGTAAGCGAGCGGGAGAGTGTGTTTGAATGTTTTTTAAGAGGACTAACTACATGCAAATGAAAAGTTTAGGGTTGTGTCAGTAGCGGCTAAATACGAGTTATAAGAAAGGGGCTGCATGCTGTATTTATCAAAAAATAACTTGTTTATTTAGCATGGCTCCTTTAAATAATGAAAGAGAAAAACAACAATGATCTCTATAGCTGTATGAGGGAGGACGTTATTTGAAGTTATTTATTGTGATATTTATAGCCATTTTTTCGAGTATTGGAATCATTTGCTTAATCGCATTACTCAGAAATTCAAAAAATTATTCACCATCGGGTGAGCATGATTATTCAGCTTCAACACATTCACCACACCACCATATTTACGATAACAGTCACCATAGTTCTCATTCATCAAATGATTGCTCATCATTTTCCGACTCAGGCGGATGTGATGGGGGCGGTAGCAGTGACTAAAAAGCCCTTTCATATAAAAGGGCTTTTTAGCAGTTTAAGGTAAATCAAACCAGATAAACTGGCTGTCTTCATTTGCATGAATCACGGCATTATCTTCAAAGACCAGAGCATCACCCGCTTTCACTTCGTACTCACCAATACGAACTTCACCTGAAATTACATGAACGTAATTTACTCGTTTTGAAGTCTCAACTGGCAGTTCACGACCTTTTTCAAGTACAGCAGATTTTACCTGTGTATCTTGGCGAATATGCATTGGTGCATTTGCGTCAGGGCCTGCAATCAAATGCCATTCGTTCGGTTGATTACGTGGGTCCAAACTAATTTGCTGATAATTTGGCTCGGCTTCTTTTACATCAGGAATAATCCAGATTTGTAATAAGTGCACTGGCGTATCGGTGTTATTAATCTCACTATGAGCAACACCTGTTCCGGCACTCATAAGTTGCCATTCACCTGCTTTAATCTGGCCTTCATTTCCCATGGTGTCACGGTGTGAAATTGCACCATCAAGCACACAGGTTAAAATTTCCATATTGTCATGCGAGTGAGTACCGAAACCGTTGTGGGCATCGATTCGGTCATCATTAATGACTCGAAGTGCACTTACCCCCATATATTTAGGGTTATACCAGCTACCAAACGAAAAGCTATGATAAGACTCTAACCAGCTTGCTTTAACATGACCACGATCTTCACTACGATGCAAATAAGCATTCATGACTCGATCTCCTCAATTATTATTTATCTCTTGAGGAATATGTTAAACCTGTGGGGTAAAGCTAAAAATAGAGTAGATGCAACATATTGTTGCATTTTTAAGATGATTAAGATTTTTATAAATATTCGTTTTAAATTTTAGATATAAAAAAAGCCTGTATAAAACAGGCTTTTTAAAAAGACTTTACATATAAATGTCTATCTATAAGGCTTTAAAGGAAATTATAGAGAGACACTGAGTTTGATTAAGCAGATAAAAACTCCGCGTATTTAGAAATATCGACATTGCCACCACTAATAATAATGCCGATACGTTTGCCTTTTAACTCATCTTTTAAATTACGGGCAGCCGCAAATCCGAGACATCCAGTCGGTTCAACCACCATCTTCATTCTTTCAGCAAAGAACTTCATAGCGTTAATGAGTTCTTCGTCTGTGACCGTCAAAATGTCATCAACTTTCTGTTGAATAATAGGAAAGGTCAATTTGCCTAAATATTGAGTTTGCGCGCCATCGGCAATGGTTGGAGGGGTATCAATATGAACAATTTCGTCTTTTCTAAAAGACATTTGTCCATCATTTCCTAGCGCAGGTTCAACGCCATATATTTTGCAGTTCGGAGAAAGCTGGCGAGCAGACAGGGCAGAACCTGCCAACAAACCGCCGCCACCTAAACATACAAACAGGTAATCTAAATCACCAACTTCTTCAAATAACTCTTTAGCAGCCGTACCTTGACCTGCAATCACATGCGGGTGGTCATAAGACGGAATTAATGTCAGACCATTTTTTTCGGCAATCTCTTTTCCAATTTTTTCCCGATCTTCCGTATAACGGTCAAATTCAACAATATTGCCGCCGTATTCTCGCGTTGCTGCCATTTTTGCAGCAGGTGCATCTTTAGGCATGATAATGGTTGCTGGAATACCAAGAATTTTTGATGAAAGCGCAATGGCTTGTGCATGATTTCCCGAAGAAAAAGCAACTACACCTGCTTTCTTTTGAATCTCATTAAATTGCAAAAGTGCATTCATGGCACCACGAAATTTGAAAGCGCCTACACGCTGAAAATTCTCACATTTAAAGAACACTTCTGCTTCAAATTCATTGTTCACCGTACGTGAAGTTAAAACAGGAGTTTTATTTATAAAATCTTTTATACGTTCAGCAGCGGCTGCAACATCTTCATAAGTGGGAAGGGTTAAATTTTTCATAATTAAACCTGATTCTATTCAATGTTTTCGGATGCAAGATTTCGTATTGCCAAGGAAAGCACAATCTATTGACCTTGTTTAGATAAAATATATATATTTAGATAAAATGTCTAATTTATTTTTTAATTTGATAACAATGAGATATAAGATTTTGATTTACATTAAGTTTAAAATTAGATAAAAAGTCTAAATTACTGTTTGCTTGGTCAATGTAAGGTTTGAAACAGTAATGAAGTCATTAGGAGAAATACATTGGGCAATCGTGATAAACATTTACTCACTCAACTTGATACTATCGCGAAAGGGTTAAGTGAAACACTAGCGCCTTTTTGTGAAGTGGTTGTCCATGACTTAACCAATCCTGAGCATGCCATACTATCCATACACAATAATTTATCTGGCCGACAAGTTGGAGATCCGGCAACTGAGTTGGGGCTGGCAAGAATTATGTCTCCGGAGTTTCCAAACCTTATTACAAACTATGCTAACCAGTTTGCAGATGGCCGCCCTGCAAAAAGCACCTCGATCGGCATTAAAGATGAAGAGGGCCAGTACGTAGCTGCTTTATGTATGAATATTGATTTAACCTTATTTAGAGGGATGCAAAGCGCTTTAGAGCATTTCACTAAAATTGAAACTGACAGCATTATTGAAAACTTGGAACCGAATGGCACGGAAGCAATTCGAAAATATATCGATCAGTTTGCTTCAAAACATGCCACTACACCGCGTATGTTAAAACTCAATGAGAGAAAGCAATTAATACAAGAACTCAAGAATAATGGCTTACTAGAAATTAAAAAGGCGGTGGAAACGGTTGCCCAACATTTAGGTATATCCAGAGCCAGTGCCTATTTGTATGTAAAAGAAACTTAATTTGCCAAATCGAGGTCATCATATTCGTTTAAGGTCTTACCTTGCTGAATATGTTCCTGATAATGTTGAGCACGCAGTTTGTCTAACTCTGAACTTGATATGCCATCTCTCCAGTAGCCAGCAATGCGCACGTCATTTTTATTTAACTGTTGGTCTTCTAGAAAAAATTGACGTAAGGCTCTTGCTTCGTTGCGTTCGCAAGCCGCCCAAATCGTAATATTTTCATAATTTTCTAGCGCAAATGCTGCCTTTAAAAGAAGGCCTTTCTGTGACGTGTGATGTTCTTTATGGAACGAATGAATTTTGACATGCTCAAGTTCGGGTAATTGGCTAGCAATGTCTTTTTCAAAACTTTCAATGAAAATATCCGCACTTATGCCGAGTTCCCATTGCTTGAGTATTGAATATAACGCGGGTACAGCCGTATCGTCGGCAAACATGACCACATGCTTTTTAGCTGTGAAATTGGGAATGAAATGAGGGCGGGGGCCAATAAGCCCGATTTTTGTACCTACTTGAGCCGAATTAAGCCATTCCATTGCTGGGCTTAAATCTTCATGTTTAACAAAATCAATTTCGATTTGAGCGTTTATAGGGTTAAATGAACGGACCGTATAGACGCGTGAAATGGGTTGTCCCTCTGGCGGATTGCTCACAATTAACCGAATTGCTAAATTGGGAGCTTGCCAAAGCTCTGGCTGTAATGTGTTGATTTTTCCTTGAATTCTTACAATGGACGGATACGGCGTATGGATCGAGACGATAGTCATCTCAAGCTGTTCCATATCTTGTAAATGGTCTTTTTCTTTTAGTAAGTCGCCATATTCTTGTTTCGATTTTTCTGCAATTTTTGTCATACATATAACCCAAGCTTCATGATTACTATAGAGCGTAATAATTGATATAGATGTAGTCTCTCTATTCATTACGATAACCAAGTTAGCTCTCAATGTAAATAATAATCATTATTAATTGTGGGTTTTAAACGATAGAATTAGTTCTCTAAGCAATTAAATCGAATAGCAAAAATTATTTTATTATTTTGATATTTATCATTTTTTATTAATGGCTTTTAAAGGAGAGAAATTGATATTTCTCTTAATAGTAATTGTAAATGATTATCATTTATATTATTGTGCTGGGGTATCTATTATTCAAACAAACAGCGATAAAGACGAAATTTTTATAACTTTGTTTTGAATATTAGGTTGGGTGGTATTGCATAAAGAATAGGGTGAGGACCAAGATAAATGCTAAAAGATTTGAGTCAAAATTTAGGGCAAACGAATGATAAAAATAACAATGTAGAAAATTTCTTAAAGCGAATTTATGAAAATATTTTTGAGCAAAATTCCAATCGAACAGCACTCATTTTTGAAGGTCGTAGCATTAGTTATGCTGAGGTAGGGACTCAGGTCGCCAAAGTCATGTATGCACTAAAAATGCAAGACTTGGCAACAGGGTCAGTGGTGGCAATTTGCCTGAGAAAAAGTCCTGAGCATATTTATACAGCTTTGGCATGTGCGCTTACAGGTATCATTTGGCTACCTGTAGATATGGATTCTCCACCGTCGCGTCTGAACTATTTATTGACGAATAGTCGGGCAGATGTTGTGGTAAGTGACTCATCCATTGCAGGTGTGCAAACACTAAATATTAATGAGATTTTATCGGCCACAACTGAGTATGAACCGAGCTTAAATGCAGAAATTAACCGACGTCCGGCTTATTATTTATATACTTCGGGAAGTACAGGGACTCCGAAATGTGTAGTCTTAAATAATCAGGCCACAGAAAACACGCTACAACAGACAATCTCGGAATGGAAAATTACTGCTGACGATGTGATTATGGCGGTAACACCGTTTCATCATGATATGTCGGTATTTGATATATTTGCTTCAATGGCAGTGGGTGCAACTTTGGTGGTTCCATCTTTTGAGCAAAGTAAAAATGCCGTTGTCTGGGCCAATTTAGTAGATCGTTGCAAGGTTACAATTTGGAGCAGTGTTCCTGCCATTGTCGATATGCTGTTCAGTGTAGCTCAAAAAGAACAACTACAGTCTTTGCGTTTAATTGCCCAAGGCGGTGACTATATCAAGCCTTCACTTATAGCGAAGTTAAGACAACAATTGCCTAACGCTCGTTTATTTTCATTAGGTGGACCTACCGAGACCACAATTTGGAGTATATGGCATGAAATAAATGAGCAGGATCAGGAAATTATTCCGTATGGAAAAGCTTTAGAAAATAACCGTTATTTTATTTTGGATGAAAATCTGAAGCCTTGCCAAATGGGTGAGGTCGGTACGATGTATATGACTGGCCTAAATTTATCTAATGGTTATTTACTTGATGGGGAAATTTACTATAAAGATTTCGTTGAAATTCAAGCGAGTGAAAATGAAACTCAAACTGCTTTTCGCATGAGTGATCAAGGATATTTTAGGGAAGATGGAAATATTATTTTTGCGGGACGTGAGGAAGGTTATTTAAAAATAAAAGGTGTGAGAATCTCTGCGGCCGAGGTTGAAAATGCTTTGACGAAGAACCCGTATATCCATAACTGTGTGGTAGTAAGTTGTGTACATCCAACAACTGAAACTCAAGAGTTAGTCGCCGTTTACACTCTAGAAAATAAATACAAAACTACTCGCTTAAATACTCCCGAATTAAAGAACTTTTTAAAAATACATT
Organism: Acinetobacter sp. FDAARGOS_559; assembly: GCF_003940475.1. Taxonomy (NCBI): domain Bacteria; kingdom Pseudomonadati; phylum Pseudomonadota; class Gammaproteobacteria; order Moraxellales; family Moraxellaceae; genus Acinetobacter; species Acinetobacter sp. FDAARGOS_559. Next base: position 1,166,948 of record NZ_RKJG01000005.1, on the reverse strand, counting down.
TACCGAGTTCACATATTCCTTCCAAATATTTGGCCGTCGAAACCATACCTCTGACCCGAAATGGAAAAATTGATCGTAAAGCTGTGCAAGAAATCGCTCAGGGGAAAATTTACGTAACTTCTACGTTGTCTGCAAACTCTTCTAAAACACAGTCATCAATCGCTGAGGTGGGGGATTCGGTTTTATCGGTTTTCCGTGAATGCATATCTGACAGTCAAGCTGAAAAAATGGATATTTTTTATAGAAGTGAAATATTAGCGATAGGCGTTCGTCCGAAACAACTCATGAGTATTGCTCAGAAACTTTCTCAAAAACTCAATACACAAATTGATTTTTATACGCTAGTTAGCTGCAAAACAATTCAGGATGTGGTGAATAAAGTAGAGCAGCAAATAAAATAGAAAAATTGAAATGTGCTTAAAAGCGGAGTTGAGTTGTTTGCTTTTAAGCACATGGTGGGTTTTAGGGTAACTAGATTTGAGCTAAGGTTGCCTTAATTTTTTCACAGATACTTTGCACTGTTGCAGTCGGGAAGCGGTGGGCCTGATACGTAATAATCATGCTTAACTGATGCTGTCCATCAATCACATTTTCCATAATTTCAAAATGTAACCCGAACATCGATTCATCACGTTCCGGCAAAATCTGACGATAAGGAAGGTCTTGTCCCTGTGGTGTTTTGAGCGCGCCGTTTAAAGCATTATTTGAATGGATATGAATAAACACATCAAATAACAGTCCTTCATCTGCGCTCATTCCTAATGCATTTTGTATATGGTTGATTGGAATATCTGCATAGGCCATCGAGGTATTAATCATTGTGCTGATATTGTGGAGCAACGATTGGAATGAATCTGAAGGGCTAAACTGTGTGCGATGCGCAACCATGGTCGTAAAGTAACCCACCGTATCAAAAAACTCAGGATCAGTTCGTCCAGAGGCAGAAGTACCAATCACAATATCTTTTAAATTACCTTGTTGCTGTAATGCATGGGCGATAGCAGTATAGAGAACCGCGAAAATAGAAGAGCTATGTTGTCTCGAAAATGCGAGAAGCTTTTCATACATTTCCGGTGCAAATTTAAGTTCGAGCCATTGGACTTGTGGTTTTTCCTTTTCAGTATTTAATTCATGTTCCGAAACAGGAAGGTTTAGACCTTTGGTTGCTCCTCTTAATAGGTTAGTCCAATAATTTAGATGGTCTTGGTTGATACCTTGTTTTTGCTGGAGTAAAGAAAAATCAAGAATGGATTGGGCAGGTGCCTTCCAGTTTGGGGCTTGAGCATTTGAGCGAGCAAGATAAGCATGCGCAAGGTCAGCCATAATCGTATTTAAAGACCATTCATCAATCACCATGTGATGAACTAAAAACGATAAAGTTTGGCGACCTTTAGCATTTCGAATTAAACGAATTCTTAGGGGAAGTTCACGGGTTAAATCAAATTTATATGAAGCTTCACTTGCAAGCGTTGCATCGTGACTTTCGGCACTGTTCCAAAACCATTTGAATTGTTTAAGTTCAGATGTAGGAATAACCTGTTGATAGGTTTGACCATTGGCGCTATTAAAAATTGTGCGTAAACCTGCATGGCGCTCAACAATATCTGTAAACGCCTGAAAGAAAACATCTTCATTAATTTCTTCAAGGAATTCTACGGCAAATGGTAAGTTATAAATTGGGCTAAAATCGAACGCGGAATAAGCTTGCCACAGGAAATCTTGAGCTAAAGTAAGCGGGGCTTGATCGACACTTTGTAAGGTAGTTTTTTCAGTTTTTGCAGATTTAACTAAAGCGTATTGAGCTAAATCAGCAGCAGATGGGGATTTAAAGAAATCATTAAATTGAATCTCAATTCCATGTTTATTGAGTAGGTTTCCAATAATTCGTGTTGCTAATAGTGAATGGCCACCAAAATCAAAAAAGTCATCATGTTGGCTCATTTCTGGTTCAGCGAGCGTATTTCGGAACTCTTCTAAAATAATTTCTGAAACATAAGTTTGATTAGGTTGTTCTGGCGCTTTTGTAGAACTTGCAAGATGATTTGAGATATCAATTTCTGTCAGCACCAATGGCACATTATTGGGTGAATATTGTTGATATCGATTTTGTATAGCTTGAATGAAATCTGACTTTTGATAGCTTTCATCGAGAATCGGGTGGAGCGCTAAAATAAGGAAATAGTCTTGTTCAGTTTCTACGAGACTTGTAAAAAAAGGGGGATGAAATTCTGCATTCCATGCTTGCGCTTTTAAGGTATTTACCTGCTCAAATACGTGTTCTGCATTGCTCTTTTTTACTTCTAGGCAAGTTGAATGGTCATCAAATGGATATTTGTATAAATCACCTTCGTCACTAAATGTATAGCGGACATTTAAGTCAGGTGTAGTTTTAATGATGTCTTGAATTGCTTTAGTGAGCAGTTGAATGTCTAAATCTTGATTAAGTTTCCATAGATTAAAACGTCGGTTAACTTGTTCAGGCTGTTGTAATTGCAACATCCAGATATGTTCTTCGTAATCAGTAACCGAAAGGAGAGAGGGCGATTTGGAAAATTGTTCCAACATAAATGAATCCTGGTTTATCAAATGGCTATTTTCATCAATTTTTATTTCGCAAATTTTTACATTAGATTAAATTTCATATAATTCATAATGTTATAGATTTGCTTGTTTGCAAAAATTGACCTTTTTCTAATGAGTTGATGTCCACATGAACTGTGCTGATGTAACAGTAGGGTTACATTTTACCTTTAAACATACTATAATTGATTCTCATTTACATCAAGATTATTATTTGCAAGTAGATAGTACCAATTGAGAATGACGAATTTTTAAAATAGAAAATAAATAATAAGTGATTGATTAATATTTATTTAATTCGAAATTGGTTGGGCAAAAATAATTTAAAGATGAAAAAACGCTCCTCGGAATAGGGCTGTGATTTTGCCTATTCAAAAGGAACTGATTCTGTTGTCTCGATAAAATTGAGGAATTTTCATGAGAATATTCAATCATGAAAGGTTGATAAACCCATCAAATGTTGAACAAATTTTCCCTCACTTTGGTTTGATGGGACTAAATTTGCAATTTGCATCGGCTTTATTACGCTCAAGTGGGGCACGCCACTGATGCGATTTGGCTTATTCTGTATTTTTATCATTTTATGTATTTGTTCGTTATTGCTGGGGGCTGAGCAAATCCAGTGGTCTACCTTATTTTCTTTTTCTCATGAGAGTTGGCTCACTCTTACAGCCAGCCGTATTCCTCGTTTAATTACTATTGTGCTTACCGGTATCGGGTTGGCGGTATGTGGCGTCATCTTGCAGCACATTGTGCGTAACAAGTTTGTTGAACCGGAAACTTCGGGTGGTTTAGATGCTGCCAAACTGGGAATTTTAGTGTCGTTAACTTTAGTTCCGGTAACCAGCACGCTGAGCAAGATGATATTTGCGATCATTTTTTGTTTTATTGCTAGCTTAATTTATATCGCAATTATTCGGCGGATCCGTTTTAGAAATACGGTTTTAGTACCAGTTATTGGCTTGATGTACGGCAGTGTACTGAGTGCCTTAGCTGAGTTTTATGCCTATCGCTTTAATATTTTACAAAGTATGCAAGGGTGGCTTTTAGGAGATTTTTCAAAAATTGTCCAAGGCCACTATGAAGTTATTTACATTATTTTTCCGATTGTTGTCCTGACTTATCTTTTTGCACACCGCTTTACTGTGATTGGTATGGGGGAAGAGATGGCTTCTAGCTTAGGACTCAGTTATGCGGCTATAGCCGCCATTGGTTTGATACTGGTTGCCATTACAGTTTCAACCACAGTAATTACGGTTGGTGCTATTCCTTTTGTCGGGCTCGTGGTCCCCAATTTAGTCGCACTGAAATACGGAGAGAACTTAGCTAAAACCTTGCCCATTGTGGCTTTAGGTGGGGCGTCTCTATTACTGGTTTGCGACATTCTTGGTCGCTCGATTATTTATCCATTTGAAGTGCCAATTGGACTTACCGCAGGTGGTGTGGGGGGAATTATTTTCCTCATCCTCATTTTGAGGGAGTTCAGATAATGCGTATTACAAAGCTATGGATGATTTATCTGATTGTCATCTGCCTAGCAATAAGTTTTTTATTTTTAAACTCAGGACTAGATTTTGATGACGTCATTCCTAACCGACTTCTGCGTCTTGCCACGATTGTGATAGCCGGTATTTGCGTTGCTTTTTCCTCGATTGTTTTTCAAACATTGGTCGGTAATCGTATTTTGACTCCCTCAATTATGGGCTATGAAGCGATTTATCTCTTATGGCAAGTTTTGTTGTTGTTCTTTTGGGGAACGCATGGACTAAGCCAGTTAGGGGTAAATGGTAATTTCTTTATCTCTATCGTTTTAATGCTGCTTTATTCGTGGGTAATCCATAAGTGGTTATTGCCATATGGCAGAAATGATGTCTTTCTCCTGTTGCTTTTAGGCTTAGTCCTTACGATGGTCGTCGGGACGGTTACTCAATTTATTCAACTCAAAATTAATCCTGGTGAATTTTCTGTTTTCCAAGGCCTTAGCTATGCTTCTTTTAATCGCTCTCAACCAGAAACTTTATTGTATGCCAGCTTAGCCGTAGTCATTGTTCTATTCCTCGGTAGAAAAGCGCTCCCTGTTCTGGATGTTCTGATTTTAGGGCGTGAGCAAGCCATTTCATTAGGCATTCATCATCACCGCTATGTCAGTTTCTATTTAGCCCTGATCGCTATTTTGGTTGCGGTATCTACCAGCCTGATTGGCCCGACAGTATTTATGGGCGTATTCATTGCCAACATTACTTATGCACTAGCAAGAAGTTATAAGCATAAATTAACGCTGCCCATGGGTTGTGCCATCACGATTGCCATATTTATTGCTGCTCAAATTTTAGTTGAGCACGTTTTTAATTACAAAACGACCGTCAGCATTCTGGTCAACCTCGTATGTGGCATTTATTTCCTTGCGCTGACGGTTCGTACCCGAGGTGTTGCATGATTCATGTCAAGAATATCAATAAGTCATATGGAAATAAGCCAATACTGACTGACGTAAATGTTGAATTTCCTACAGGTCAGGTGACGTCACTCATTGGTCCAAATGGAGCCGGAAAATCGACATTGCTCATGATGATGGCACGTTTAATTGAGCCGGATAAAGGCGAGATTTTTCTTAATCATCAAAATATTGCGGATATTAAAACCGCTGTTTACGCCAAGCATGTCGCGACTTTACGTCAAGCACCCGGCTTTAATTTGCGCTTAACCGTAGAAGAGCTGGTTTCATTTGGACGCTTTCCTTATAGCCGTGGTGTTTTAACCGAGCAAGATCGTCAGGTGGTTGATGAGGCGATTGAGTTTCTTTCTTTAGAACCACTGCGCAAATCTTACATAGATGAAATTAGTGGTGGTCAAAGGCAAATGGCCTTTTTGGCGATGACGATCGCCCAGCAAACAGACGTACTTTTATTAGATGAACCCTTAAATAACCTTGATATGAAACATGCCGTTCAAATTATGCGTGCACTCAGACGCTTATGTGATGAACAAGGGCGCACTGTGATTTTAGTCATTCATGACATCAATTTTGCCACGAATTACTCGGACCATATTGTCGCGCTCAAGAACGGCAAGCTTCATTTCAGTGGGTTAACGGAACAAGTGATTACAGAGGCGCAATTAAATGATCTGTACGAGCTTGATTTTGAAATTACATACAGTGAGCGTGGCTGTATGTGTAATTACTTCAACTCATCTGGAGCTTGAATACATATGAACTGGAAGAAAAAGTATGGGGGAGTAGCCCTCATCATAGCGGCAGCTGTCACTCTACAAGCATGTGATCAAAAAGTTGCAGATACCACTCAGGCTTCTCAGAAGCTAGCAGAACCGATTACGGTGAAACATGCGCTTGGAACTACGGTGATAGATCATTTACCGCAACGCGTTGCCGTACTTGATATGAATGAAGCTGACTTTCTAGATCAACTCAATGTCCCGATTATGGGAATGCCAAAAGATTATGTTCCACACTTTTTGGAAAAATATAAAAAAGATGCACAAATTCAGGATTTGGGTGCAATTGTACAGCCCAATATGGAGCGGATATATGCATTAAAACCAGACCTGATTTTGATGACGCCATTACACGTTAATCAATATCAGGAACTGTCAAAAATTGTCCCGACCATTCACTACGATATTAACTTCAACAACAGTGAGAGTAATCATATTGGTCTGGTTAAAGACCATATGATGACCTTAGGAAAAATATTTAATAAAGAAGACTTAGCTCGCCAGAAAGTTTCTGAACTTGATGAACAGGTGAAGCAAGTACAAGCCATAACGGCCAATCGCCCAGAAAGAGCGTTAGTCGTTCTTCATAACAATGGGGCATTTAGTAATTTTGGTATTCAGTCACGCTATGGCTTTATTTTTAATGCTTTTGGTGTAAAGCCTGCAAGTGGTGTGGTGGATACAAGTCTACATGGGCAACCTATTTCGAGTGAATTCATCAAAAAAGCGGATCCCGATATTCTTTATATCGTGGACCGAACTGCTGTGATGGAACATCGCTCAAACATTAATGCTGCCAGTGTTGAAAATCCATTATTACGTCAAACCAAAGCATGGAAAAACGGTCGTGTCATTTTTGTCGATGCCGATGCGTGGTACACCACGGCTGCAAGCCCAACCTCACTCAAAATAGTGATGGAAGATGTGAAAAAAGGCTATCAATAAATTTTTGGGCACATCACTTAGTTAAATTTTACAGCATAAATTTTCACTATTTTGCTATGAATTTTAAGCAGATAGTTAATAAAAAATGAATCACAACATTAAAGGTCTTTCAATGAACAACGTTAGCGATAACCGTAATTTTAAAAGTGGGAATGATCAAAGAATTAATCACCGTTCTTTTGTATTAAATGGTGTTGCATCTGCACAAATGGCCCTTCGATTAGGCTATGCATTAGGCACCGTATTTGTTCTATGTGCATCAAACACCTATGCTGCTGTTATTGATAATTCAACAAAAACTCTAGAACAACAACAGGCTGTTCAAACAAATGTAGCAGCTTTACCAGCAATTACCGTAAAAGCTGAACAAGACGATACTTATGCAGGTGGGCAAGTTGCAACATCGAGCAATGTTGGATTTCTCGGTAGTAAAAAATTTCTAGATACGCCATTTAATACGATTAGTTATACCGATAAGTATATCGAAGATAAACAGGCAAAAGATATTACAGAGGTGATTGCAGCAACTGATCCATCGATATATACCAACGGTGCAAGTGGTGGTTGGAGTGAAAACTATTATATTCGTGGATATGCTTCGAGTACGAATGATATGTCAATGAACGGACTTTTTGGTATCACACCGTTTTATCGAACTTCTCCGGAAATGTTTGGCCGCGTTGAGGTGTTGAAAGGTCCCTCCGCTTTGTTAAATGGGATGCCGCCAGCAGGATCGGTGGGTGGAACGGTAAATCTAGTGACCAAATATGCGGCTGATGAACCGTTTGCACGATTGACCACAACTTATATGTCGGATGCCCAGTTTGGTGGACATGTCGATGTTGGAAGAAGATTTGGTGAAAATAAAGAATTCGGCGTTCGTATCAATGGAATGTATCGAGATGGAGATGCAGCAGTTAATGATCAGTCTAAAGAAAGTCGTTTATTTTCGCTTGGCTTAGATTGGCAAGGTGAAAAAGCACGTGTTTTTGTTGATGCTTACGATGCCTTAGATCATGTTGATGGTGTGACACGTGGTGTTAACGTCTCTACTGCAGTTGGAATTCCGAAACCGCCGAAAGCGGATACCTTACTTAGTCCGGATTGGGGCTCTGTTGAAACCAAAGATAAAGGCGCAATGATTCGTGGCGAATATGATTTTTCTGATCAGTTGATGGCATATGCGGCTTATGGACAAAGTACAACTGAATATAAATACAATGGGGCAAGTGCAGGGACGATTACGAGTAGCACTGGAACACTGAGTTCAACACTTGGTCAACTTGCTTTTGACGTCGATAAAAAATCAGCAGATGCTGGTTTTAAAGGCAAGTTTGAGACGGGGCCTGTGAAACATCAATGGGTCGCCAATGCAACCTACTATAATCATGCACAAGATGATTATGGTTATAGAATTATCCCAGGTTTTAGTGATCCTGTTATTACGAATATTTATGATCCCAATCCAAATTGGGGGCCTAAACCGGAATTTACACCGCCGTTTCTATTTCATTCGACACTCTCTACCTCTAGCTTTGGTTTAGCCGATACATTGTCGTTTGCTCAAGATAAAGTACAGTTGACTTTAGGACTTCGTCATCAGACTGTAAAAGCAACAAGTTCTGTTAATACATTACCTGAAAATGCTAAATCAGCAACCACGCCTGGTGTCGCCTTACTGATTAAAGCGACTGATAAAATTTCTGTTTATGCAAACTATATTGAAGGTTTGACAAAGGGTGATCAGGCACCTGCAACTGCATCAAATCCAGGGGAAATATTTCCTCCTCAAAAAACCAAACAACAGGAACTTGGTTTGAAGGTTGATTTGGGGACATTTGCGCATACCTTGAGTGCATTTGAAATTACCAAACCAAGTAGTTATTTAGATCCTTCAAAGCTTGTGAATAACTTACCTACCTTTGTTTCGGATGGAGAACAACGAAATCGTGGTATTGAATGGTCATTTTTTGGTTCACCGATTGAACATGTGCGTTTAATGGGTGGCTTTACCTATCTTGATCCTGAACTTACCAAGACTAAGAGTGGAGGAAACGATGGTCATACAGCAGTTGCTGTGCCAAAAAATCAGGCTAAGCTTGGAGCAGAGTGGGATACTCAAGTAGCACAAGGGACTTTAACCTTATCAGGAAATATCAATGCAGTTTCTAAGCAATATATTAATGCAGAAAATACCTTGTCCGTACCTGGGCGTACGCTCTTAGATGTTGGCGCACGCTATAGCACGAAAGTCGAGGACCACCCAGTTACTTTCCGTGCCAATATCTACAACTTAACCAACAAAGCGTATTGGGCACAGCCACAATTGACGAATTTGGCTTTAGGCGCACCAAGAACGTATATGCTATCTGTATCATATGACTTTTAATTTGTTGTAATCTTCAACCGAATAAAAAACCCGCAATCGCGGGTTTTTTATGATATTCGTATTTTATTCTGGCAAACCATAGTGCTGGAAAGAAGACTGTTTAGGAATTCGATAAGCATTACGTCCTAGTAATTGATTAATAATGACTGAGTTTCGAGTTGCTCCGATCCCTAAGTCAGGAGAACCAACGCCTTGCTGAAAAATCTCGGCATTTTGAATGAAAATTCGACCTTGTCCTTGATCACAACGTAAAGCCGTAAAGTCTTCTTGAACAATACAATCATTTTTATCATCAACAGCTAAAATAAAACCCTTCATATTTTGGAACCATTCAGGCCAATCATGAACATAGCCTGTAGCTGCGACAAGGGCATCAGTTTCTAATTCGCAACGTTGATCGAGTTGGGTGTGCAAACAGGTTAAACGCAGAGAACCCGATTCAAGTTCTTCAACCGATTCAACCTCACAGCTTGTGTATAGGCTTAAGCCGGATTTTTCACCACCCACTGAACGCTCATAAAGCACATCATATATATCACCAATGGTTGAGAAGCTAATCCCTTTATAGATCAGGCCCTGACTAGCAGCAATATCGCGGCGTTTATCTCTAGGCAGGCTTTGGAAATATTGCATATATGCAGGGGTAAAGCACTCTTGTCCAAGTTTAGAATATTCCATTGGGTGAAAGCCGGCAGAACGTGTGATCCAACGAATAGATGCACCTGCTTTTACTTGTTCTGGTGTAAGTGAATTAAATAAAGCAAGTACACATTCTGCTGCACTCTGGCCCGAGCCAATAACCGTGACCTGTTTACATTGCTTGAGTTGTTCCTGAATTTTTGCAAACTCCGCTGAATGTTTTACCAAAGGGTGTTTGCATATTTCCAGCCATTTAGGAATTCGAGGTTTAGTTCCAATACCAATCGCCAGATTTTGGCTTATATATTTTTGTTTTTCGCCCGAGGCTGATTCACTTTCTATAATAAATTTATTCAGCTTGGCATCATATTCCACATGGCTTACGTTTTCTCCAAATCGACAATCGGGTAATTGTTTTGAAGCCCAACGGCAATAATGGTCATATTCACGGCGTGGAATTAAAAAACTGTCGTAATAATAAAACTGATGCAAGCGATCATGTTGATGTAAATAATTAATATAGCCTAAGGGATGGCAAGGATTGGCCATAGTAACCAAGTCGGCAAAGAAAGGAACTTGTAATGTCGTACCTTGCAATAGCAGTCCTTCATGCCATCGAAATTCTGGTTTGCGTTCTAAAAATACGCTTTTGATTTCGGGATGATGAGACAAAAGAGCAGCTAAACCTAAGTTGAATGGCCCAATACCAATTCCGGTAATATCTATTTTTTTCATGTTTATACTTTATCTGTTTCCAAAATGATGAAAGTTCAAAATACGAATTAATGTGCTGTTAGTAGTTTCTCTACATCAGCAATATTGCGACATTGAATAAGTTGAACAGGTGAGAGCTGAATCGCGTATGCTTCATTAATACGTTTTGAAACAACCTTTAAATGATGCGGACGTAGCCCGAGATGAGTAAAATGAGTTGAGTTGTCCACTTCCTTATTTGGCGGGTGACCTATCACTTCTAAATAAATGTCGAGTAGTTGATTTTGCTGTTTAGCATTATTTTCAAGTGGTATAGATGAATGACCGGACTCATTATTTTTAAAATATAGACGTTTATTTTGAAGCTCACTGAAAAAACTGCTGAGATCAAAACTGAATATTTCTGAACCAATAATTTGCTTGATTGCTAATTGCAGTGCATCCAAGAAATCGTCAATCATGTTGGGTGGAAATGCTTCTTGGGCATAATCAATATCGAAAATCAAAGCGCCGTCATTTCTTGTGCTAAAGCGAATATCAATTGCAACTTGAGGTGTTTGGGTCAGTCCATCTAGTTGCTGAATAGGATGAGATTCAGATAATACCGGCCATGACAAACCATTTGTAATTACAATCGGTAATACTGGAGCAGTGCCAACTTTTTCAAATAATAGTCGAGCGAGATCAACGCCTGAAAATGAAAGATGCTGTAAACCCTCTAAAACTTCAGTTTGCAAACGGTTTGCTTGTTCAGCAAATTGATGTGAGGTTTTCCACTCAACAGCAATAAACGTAGAGCTATTAGAAAATGGTCCGGCATAGAGAGGAAGTGTAGGAACAGCAACGCATAGAGATTTGTCCGTGCTCCAATGAGATAGCACTTCCAAAATAATCGCCATGATGATTGAGTTTTTAAACAGTGAATGTTTTGCGCCAATTTTAGACAACTGTTTAAATTGATCTTTTTCTATAACCAAACTTTTACGTTGGTAACGTGAAGTCGGTAAATGCTGTAAGGGCGTTTTCCACGGAAGCGCAGGAATAGCCGATAATTTAGAAAATTTTCTTTCCCAGTAAGCCATATCTGTGTGATGAACAGATAAGCTATTTTCAGCTTCATTTTCTTCTATTTGTGTTTGGATATCATGTTGTTGCCCATCAAATAGCTCTAACATAAGTGAAGCTATAGATCGGCCATCTAAAATCAATGCATCAAAGCGGACAAAAATTGTTAATAGATTATTTTTTAATAAAAATACGGTGATATTCCAAGGCGACTGATTTAAATCAAATAGCTCATGCGTATAACTATTTTTATAGGACTGGATGTGGTGAGAAGCATGTTCAGGATCCCATGTAGTTAGGTCTATTTCTTTTAAATTGACACTCACTTGATCGCTTACATATTGTACGAACCTATTTTTATCAATATAGGTTCGTAAGCTGTCATGCCGCCGTACCATTTTTGCCAATCGTTGTCTTAATAAAACAATATCCATTTTGCCGTGATACTGCCTAAACTCTTGCATGGCAACACCACCTAAAGGAAGGGCTTGAGTTCGACCCAATAGATAAGCTTGCTGTAATGCATTTAATGGTTTTTGAGACGTACGATCTGACGAGGTATTTTGTGCTGAGTTTATAATTTGTGTATTAAGTTGCTCAGGATGTGCGGCAAGATTTTTAAGTAAATGAATGAAAGATTCAAATAAATTTGTGGTCCATTCTTTGGGTAGAGCATCTAAACGGATGTCCCAATTAACTAAAATACCGCCATCTACATGAGCAACTTGTGCATCAAGTGCAACTTGCGGCCCTTGTGAAATGACCCAATTCATTGAGCCAAAAACACGGCGGACACGTTCGGAAAGCAAATTATCGTTTTCTAAGTCGAGTGCCGCTGTAAATACCACTGGAGCAATCTGTGCACTACCATGATAACGGGACAGGTCACGTAGAACATTCACACCCGAATAATGTGAATGCTCTAATAACTCAAGCATTTGATTTGCTATTTGTTTGCAGAATGCAGCTAAGGTAGTTATTCCTTTCATATCGACATCAAGGATGACTAGATTAGCAAAATCACCAATAGTGCCTTCGACATTTTTTAAAACCGGCTCACGCCAAAAAGTAGGAATATTTAATCGGAAGCTGTGATCTTTGGTTGCATGACCAAGCGTATAGGCAAATAGACCTAATATCAGATTGGTCACAGTAATGCGTTGTTCTCTAGCAAGTTGTTGTAATGCTTTTCGTTCTTCCGGCGATAACCACGTACTTAAACGATCACTTTTTGCTGTTTTGAATTCTTGATGAATGAAAGGTAGAGACGGAGCAGGGCTAATATGAGGCAGACGTTGTTTCCACCATAAGCGGTCTCGTTGGTTTAATTTTTTTAGGTCAGGATCTGTCCGTATTTTTTGATACCAGTCAAAAAAATTAGGCGGACGGGAGAATGATATTTCTGGGTCTTCATAAAACAAAGAAAGATCTTCCATCAAGTTCAAAAAACTGGACGGATCTATAGCAATCATGTCCGTATCTATATGAAAACGAAAAATATTATTTTTAAGAACACTTATAGAAAATCTTGCAGTCTGGCCCTGACTTAGATCAAGTTTTTGATGGGTCCATTGCTCCCGTTTTTGCATGAGCATTTGCTCAATTTGATAATCGCTAAGCTTTGAAAAATCATAGACTTCTAATATCTGTTGAGTCTTCTCAGACATGATGTTTGCGATGCCATCGGCACTCAAACTTAATCTCAAAATAGGGTGTTCTTTATAAAGTCGTTGAAGTGCTAAATGTAATTTTTGTAGATCAATAAATTGACCGTCAAATTCTGCATAGAGGTGGGCAGCAACCCCACCTAAAGTTGCGTTGCCAGAGCGACCAAACCAGCAGGCCGCTTGCATCGAAGTTAATTCACACATTGAACGATAACTCGGTTGACAAATTAATCTTGTTTCAGCATCATACAAACAAATGAAAATGATTACCAGTTGCATTTGTTAATCATTTCCAATTTTGCTGTGAATATATAGCTTGTCCGTCTTAAGAGTTTTCTTTAGTCGGTATTCAAATTAAATATTTATGCCGATATGTAAGAAACTTTACGAAGAATCAATAGCTTGAAAACCATTAAATTAAATTGAATATTTAGAATGTCATGAAAAAACAGTTGATTGAGTTTGGTCGCTGGTCTCCCGAGAGAGCGCAAAACTATCGAAATAAAGGTTATTGGATTGACCAACCTTTGACGCGCATTTTAACGGTAGGGGTTCAATCGCATCCGCATTCACCGGCAATTATTTGTGGTGAGCGTCAGTTGAGTTATATCGAGCTGGACCAGCTATCAACAAATTTAGCCTCTCGACTAGCTGAAAAAGGCTTGGGCAAGGGTGATACTGCTTTAGTACAACTTCCCAATGTTGCGGAGTTTTATATTGTCTTTTTTGCCTTGCTTAAAGCAGGCGTGGTTGTGCTCAATGCGCTATATAGCCATCGCCAATATGAACTAAATGCCTTCATTAAACAGATTCAACCTAAGCTTTTAATTGGTTCGCGTCAGCATGAAGTCTTTAGCAATAATCAATTTATTGACTCACTTCATGAAGTAAATTTAAGTCCTGAAATTATTTTGATGCTCAATCATCAAGCTACCGATTTCGGACTATTAGACTGGATTGAAACACCAGCAGAGACCTTAGTCGATTTTTCATCTACACCTGCTGATGAAGTTGCTTTCTTTCAGTTGTCAGGTGGAAGTACGGGAACACCAAAACTTATTCCACGCACGCATAATGACTATGACTATAGTGTGCGAGCCAGTGCCGAGATTTGCGGTTTAAACTCGAATACCCGGTTATTATGTGCTCTGCCAGCTCCGCATAACTTTATGTTGAGCTCACCCGGTGCATTAGGTGTTTTACATGCAGGTGGATGTGTTGTTATGGCACCAAATCCTGAACCGCTCAATTGTTTTTCTATTATTCAAAGACATCAAGTCAATATGGCATCTTTAGTGCCGAGTGCTGTCATTATGTGGCTAGAAAAAGCCGCGCAATATAAAGATCAAACTCAGTCTTTAAAGTTGCTTCAAGTGGGGGGAGCAAGTTTCCCTGAATCTTTAGCTCGTCAAGTTCCTGAAGTCCTCAATTGTAAATTACAACAAGTATTTGGAATGGCTGAAGGCTTGGTCAATTACACCAGACTCGATGACTCCGATGAGCAAATCTTTACGACACAAGGGCGTCCTATCAGTTCTGATGATGAAATAAAAATTGTAGATGAGCAGTATAAAGAAGTTCCGGAAGGTGAAGTAGGAATGCTTGCGACTCGTGGGCCTTATACCTTCTGTGGTTATTACCAAAGCCCTGAACATAATTCACAGGTCTTTGATGAGGATAACTATTACTATTCGGGCGATCTCGTGCAGCGTACCCCTGATGGTAATTTACGTGTAGTAGGAAGAATTAAAGACCAGATTAACCGTGGTGGTGAAAAGATTGCTTCGGAAGAAATAGAAAAACTTATTCTTTTACATCCGGAAGTTATGCACGCAGCTTTAGTCGCAATTGTTGATGAACAATTCGGTGAAAAGAGTTGTGCCTTTATTGTTTCTCGTAATCCTGAACTTAAAGCTGTTGTGCTCAGACGCCATCTCATGGAGCTGGGTATTGCACAATACAAACTTCCAGATCAGATCAAATTAATCGAAAGTTTGCCACTGACCGCAGTCGGTAAGGTGGACAAAAAACAACTTCGCAGCATTTTAAATACATCTACAACATCTTAGTAAATATTGAGCAGCATATGGCTATTTCAAAAATTTCTACTTATCTCATGCCCAAAAGAGAGAGTTATCCAAATAACAAAACAGACTGGCAATTAGATCCTTCTCGAGCAGTTTTATTAATTCATGATATGCAGCGTTACTTTTTAAATTTTTACGATGCTGAAAGTGAATTAATTAAAACGGTTGTTAATCATTTAGTTCAACTAAGAAGTTGGGCACATCAGAACAATGTTCCTGTTGTCTATACAGCACAGCCTTATGAACAGCCAGCGGCAGATCGTGCATTACTGAATGCGATGTGGGGACCGGGTTTGCCAGCCTCAACAATCGATCAGCAAAAAATTATTGATCAACTTTCTCCTGCTGAACATGACATTGTCTTAACGAAATGGCGTTATAGCGCGTTTAAACGTTCGGATTTGCTTGAAAGAATGCAAAACTGGAATCGTGATCAGCTCATTATTGGCGGTGTCTATGCCCATATCGGGTGTATGGTTACGGCAATTGAAGCTTTTATGAGTGACATACAACCCTTTCTGGTTGGAGATGCAGTTGCCGATTTTTCAGAAGAAGAACACCGCTTAGCTTTGAAATATGTATCTTCACGTTGTGGTCAAGTTGTGGATACCGAATCTGTAGTGGGGCAGGTGGCAACAGGCATTACACGACCTTGGCTAGAGCAAAAGGTCCAGCAGCTTATTGAAGAAGATGAATTAGATCCAGAAGAAAACCTGATTCTTTATGGATTGGACTCATTACGAATTATGCAGTTTTCTTCGGAACTCAAAGCGCAGGGAATCAATATCAGTTTTGAAGAATTAGGACGCACACCCACCTTATCAAATTGGTGGTCATTGGTTGATGCACGGCAAAGGATTGCAGGGTAGAGGGTTGCCATCATAAGGCATACGACAAATCCTGGTCGCTAAATTTTACATAAAATTTATATCTTTGATAGCGACTCCTTAGACGACTTGTAATCGTCATATTAACGGAGCAAAAAATGATTTTATCGCCTGCTGATCAAGAGAGAATAGAGACATTCTGGAATTACTGTTTAAAACATCAATACTTCAATATTGGATATCCTGAATCTGCAGATTTTGATTATTCCGCTTTATTCCGTTTTTTCAAATTCTCTATTAATAATTGTGGTGATTGGAAAGACTATAGTAATTACGCATTGAATTCTTTTGATTTTGAAAAAGATGTGATGGCGTATTTTGCTGAAATTTTTCAAATTCCCTTTGAAGAAAGCTGGGGATACGTAACCAATGGTGGCACAGAAGGTAATATGTTTGGCTGCTATCTGGCGCGTGAGCTATTTCCTGATTCCACATTATATTACTCAAAAGATACG
This sequence comes from Acinetobacter sp. FDAARGOS_559, assembly GCF_003940475.1. NCBI lineage: Bacteria > Pseudomonadati > Pseudomonadota > Gammaproteobacteria > Moraxellales > Moraxellaceae > Acinetobacter > Acinetobacter sp. FDAARGOS_559. The sequence continues at coordinate 1,150,286 of NZ_RKJG01000005.1, read as the reverse complement.
CATTATTCGGTGGGAAAAATCGCCAAATTATTGCAGATGAAATCTTGTGTGATCGAATCATTGGATAATGGTGAAATCGACTATGATCATTTAACCCATAAAATAAAAACCAATAAAGAAAGTCACCCCATTATTTTTGCAAATATTGGTACGACCATGACCGGCGCAATTGATGATATTGAAATGATTCAAAAGCGCTTAGCGCAAATCGGAATCATGCGCCGAGATTATTATATTCATGCCGACGCTGCCTTGAGTGGCATGATTTTACCTTTTGTTGACCATCCTCAAGCATTTACCTTTGCTCATGGCATCGACTCGATTTGTGTGTCTGGTCATAAAATGATTGGCTCACCAATTCCGTGTGGCATTGTTGTGGCCAAGCGCCAAAATGTAGAACGTATATCGGTAGATGTTGACTATATCTCTACACGGGATCAAACCATTAGCGGTTCTCGTAATGGTCATACCGTCTTGCTGATGTGGGCAGCAATACGTAGCCAAACCAATTTACAAAGACGGCAGAGAATTCAACATTGTCTAAAAATGGCCCAGTACGCGGTTGATCGCTTTCAGGCAGTGGGCATTCCTGCTTGGCGAAATCCGAATTCAATCACTGTGGTATTTCCGTGTCCCTCTGAGCACATCTGGAAAAAGCATTATCTGGCAACTTCCGGAAATATGGCTCATTTAATTACTACGGCACATCACCGAGATACACGTCAGATTGATAGCTTAATTGACGACGTTATTTTTGATTTACAAGGTGCCTCTAAACGTACAGTTGGTTTTTAGTCATATCAACCAAAATGATTTAGACAAATCCATATTAATTTTTACAGTCTAGAAAATGATCTAAAAATATTTTGATAGGGTGGTTAGGAAGTTTTTGATGCAATTAAAGTTTTTAAAAAAATACTTTTTATTTGATTTTCTTATTCATACTTTTTTAAAGCCGAAAAAGGCAATTCTTGCTGGTCAATTGAAGCGAGATTTCATTTTAAGTACCGCTTTTTCTATGAATATAAAGAGAGATAAGCATGTCTGATTTAAAGTTATCTCATCTGATGACAGACTCTTCCTTGGCACCTGCACTCAAGCCAGCATTTCCTAAATTATTTGCAGGAACACTTGCTGCCGTATTTTCTGGTTTAGCCATTTTAACTGCCTTGTGGGGCATGATTCAGTTGATTGGTTATTTATCTTCTTATTGGGTGATCTTTTCAGCGGTTTTTTGGATAGTCGGGGCGGCATTGGCAGCACTGGCTTCATGGTTAGTGCATGATGCAGAGGCTGGATTTTCGGCACGATTACGTCGTCAAATTGCTCATCATTTAATTCGGTTACCTAACACAACCCTATCAAAACAGGGTGACCAAAACTTAAAACGACTGGTTTCAGACGATATCGCAACCTTACACCATATGGTGGCGCATTTACCGTCGGAAATTGCGATTTTTGCTGTAATCCCTTTAGTTTCTATTGTTTTATTAATTGCTTTGGTTGGCCCGATGGCCCTTTGGGTATTATTACCTGGTGCAATAGCTTCACTTTATTATTTAATTATTGTCCCACATGTATCAAAACGGGATGGCGCTGCACGTATGCAGGTCATGTTAGATATTATTGGTTCTGCTGATGATTATGCGCGCGGCATTCGTGATAATCGAATATATGGGCAACAATCAGGTGCTTTAACAGCCTATACTCAATCAGCACAAAATTTCACTCAAAATATGGTGTCTTGGGTGAGTAAAGTCGCAACACTCGCTGCTGTTGCCACTGCATTACTACAAGCTGTTGCAACCTTTGCCATAGCCTATTTTGTAGCTTATCAATACGACAGCATGACCTTGGCTGCAACACTTTTCTTTAGTTTGGCCATCGTGACACCTTCGCTACGTTTAGGGCATGGTCTTGATTATGTCGCTGCTGGGCGGGCTGCAGCTACTCGTTTATCTGCTTTCTTAAAAGAGCCAGTACTTTCATCGGGCAATCTACAACAGATTGAGCAAGATGTAACACTCGAAATAGTGAATGCAAGCTTTGCAATTGAAAATCAAAAAGTATTTGATCGATTAAGTTATTCATTTCCAAAAAATTCAATGACTGCAATTACAGGACCAAGTGGAGTTGGCAAAACAACCTTACTGCGGGCACTTGCTGGATTAGTCGTATTGCAAGAAGGTGTCGTTCAATTAGCAAAAACAGATATTTTGCAATTACATGAAAAACTAAGACATGAAAAGGTTTTGTTTATTCCACAAGGTGGAGATGTATTACCGACCACAGTAAGAGAAAACTTATCCTTATCTGCCGTTAATGCAAATGATGAACAACTTGAGCAGGCATTACTCAAGGCCCAATTAAAAGTAGATTTAAATGCAGATGCAACTTTACTTTCAGGCGGTGAAAAACAGCGCATAGGAATAGCGCGTGCGTTTTTATCCACAGCTCCTATTATTTTATTAGATGAGCCAACGAGCGCACTCGACCAGACCAATGCGACAAAAATAATATTGGAGTTAAGCGACTTAGCTAAAAACCAGAATAAAACCATCGTCATGGTCACTCATGATCTTGCCTTAGCTGCTCATGCCGACAGCAGGTTAGTGCTTAACGGCCCAACTGACTCAGGGAAATCTTTATGAATACTCCTGCTAAATTAAATAAAGATCAGATTTTTTCGATGCTTCCTCGTGCGGCCAAACAAAAATTAATTATTGTTGGTATCGGATGGATCATTGTTGCAGCAATTGAAGCAATCGCATATACCGTATTGGCATTTGCAATTGTCAATCAATGGTCACCAAGCTGGGTTCTCATCAGTGCAATTGCAGCAATATTAGTGACAGTGGTGGTCACTCGTGCTGGCTTCCTTACTGGTGTGCGCTTAGCAGGAGACCTATTTGCTGAGTTAGGCAAATCTTTAGCTCGTGCTAAGCTCTCTTGGTTTACCAATGAACAGCGTGCTCAGATTAAGACAATTGCTGGACAGGGAATTCCTGGGTTTATGAGTATCCCTGCTCATCAATTGCAAACCTTTTTACATGCGCCTTTTATGCCTTTATTTCTAACAATAGGAATAGGCCTGCTTGCTGGAGCAGGCGTAGCATTTGTCGCTTTAGGCTTACTTTTACTCTCTTTATTTGCTCAATTCCTAGCACAACGTGCACTCATGCATATTGATAAAAAACGTAATACTGCCGATTTAGCTGCTTCACAAGCAACGTTGGAATTGGTTGATCATGTTGAGTTATTACGCACAGCCGCGGGACCAGAACGTGCGGTTCAAAGGCTGGAACATCGTTGGGAAGAGCAAGAAGAGACATTAGTACGGATCAACCGTGCTGCTGCATTTGCAAGTTTTGTTGCGACCTTGGCAAGTGTTTTACCCATTGCAGGGATGGCAACCTATCTGGTACTTGCTGGTGTCAATCATGCTGCTTTGGTGTTGGCATTACTCGTCTTAATTGGACGTGCAGCAGCGCCATTAGGTGAACTTGCTACCGCAGGGTTGCATATCAATGATTTATTTGCTGCACTACGCAACTTTAATCAGATCACCCATCCACCTGAGTTACCTGAGCCATTACACCCTCAAATTCCTACTGGCCATCATATTTCGGTACAAGGCGTTAGCTATGCGCCAGCACTTGAAAATATATCTCTCGATATCGCATTGGGGAGCAGAGTATGGGTTACCGGACCAAGCGGTAGTGGTAAGAGTACTTTACTTGAATTGCTTACACGGTTTGATGATCCACAAAGAGGAAAAATTACCCTTGGTGGCATAGCTCTTGATCAAATGAAATATGAAGATTTGGTCTCGAATATCGCTTATGTCACACAAGAACCTATTTTGTTCACAAGTACACTGGCTGAAAATATCCGTTTAGGTAAACCTGATGCAACTGATGATGAAATAGAAAAGGCTGCAAGAGATGCCGCATTAGGCGCAATGATTGACCGTAGTTCAGAAGGAATTAATCAATCGGTGGGTAAACAAGGCACCGCATTGTCTGGTGGTGAACGTCAGCGGGTCGCAATTGCCCGAGCATTACTCAAAAATGCGCCGATTTTAATACTTGATGAAGCAACCTCTGCCTTGGATGAAGAGACTGAGCAGGAAATTGTTACAACGATACGTGCTCTTTCTTCTACGGTTATTTTTGTGACACATCGTGATTCAGCTATTTGGCAACCGACTCAAACTATCAATTTAGCTTCAACTTCTGTTTAAAAAATAGAGCAGAAACCTGATTTAAGCATTTTTTATAAAAGAAAAATGCTTAATATTTGGAGAATTCTTAAGTGAATAAACATCAATATAATATGTTCTGTTTACCGCCTGCGGGGAGTAGCGCGAGTATTTATCATCCATGGAAAAAGCTAATCTCTGACAGTATTCGTATTATTCCTATTGAATATTCGGGTCATGGTATAAAAATAAATGAACCATTGATTGATGATCCTGATCTATTGGCTATGCAAATTGCCAATGAAATACAAGCTTACTCAGACACACCATTTATTTTATTTGGACATAGTGTAGGAGGTGGCTTGATTTGGAAAGTACTCAATTATTTGAATGAAAAACCCATAATTGATCAGTTGAGATTAATTGTTATAAGTAGCCGACCTGAGCACCACTATATTCAACATATGCGGTACAAGCATGAGCTAACCGATGAAAAAATTATTGATGAATTAAAGCGATACAATAATTTTCCTGACGAAATTTTAAATAATCAGGATGCACTCACATTCTTTCTCAAAATCATTCGTAACGACTTCTATCTTAGCGATCAATTGCTTAGCGAGAATATACACAAGACTGAGGTTCCGATTGTTGCATTTTATGGCAAACAGGACCCTGATATTCCTAATAAGAGAATGATGGATGCATGGCAACAACACACAGAAAATTGGTTAGGAAGTATTGAGTTTGAAGGGGATCATTTCTACTTTCTCAATCGCGAGACCCGACTAAAGATGCTTGAAAACATTGCTGCCATCGTTGAAACATTGACAGTGAATATTGAATAAAGTACAGGCTATGAATACGGAGAAGCAGTTAAGTAGAGGGGCTAATCCATGCCTGGATGAAATAAATATTCAATATGAAAAGCTAACAGCTTTCGGGCTAGATATACATAAAGTCCAGCTCAGTGAAATCAAAGAAATACCTCAGCTTGATCATATCTATCAGGAGCTGAATATATTTCTTCCACCGAAGATAAAAAACTCACGCTTCATTCGACAATTAGAGTTCTTGACGGGGCGCTTAGCAGCAAAATATGCATTACAAAGCCTCAATTTAGAACATTCTATTGTCTATCAAGGTAGACATGGGGAACCCCTATGGCCCGAAGGAGTGATAGGTGGGATTAGCCATGTTGGATCAAAAAAATCATGTCATGCCATCGCATATGCTAGAAATAACACGGTTCAAGAAAAAATATTTGGGATCGATATAGAGTCTCAAAAACATTATATTTTTTTTCAAAAGAAAGATGAGTTTTATGATGTTTTTCTAAATAAAAATGAACAAGCAGAAATTGAAAAGCTGCAAAAAAAACAAGCATATTTATATTTGGTAATATTCTCTGCTAAAGAAAGTATCATTAAAGCAATTTATTTAAAATATAAGCAAATTATTGATTTTAAAAATATAAATTTTAAACAACAAGATGGCGAGTTTCTTTATTTTTACCTTAGTCAAGAAAGTTCAATCGAGATAAATCTAGAGATTAAAGTTCAATTTTTTTATACAAATAACGAGATAATTACAATTTCTTGCATTGAAAACTAATTTTATTATTGATAATAATAATCATTTGCATTAATGTGTGTTTCAGTATTTTTATACTCCTATATTTAAAAAGAAGTACTACAGAATTTGCTTGAAAAAAATCAATGTGAGAGGTGATATACAGATGATGCAGACTCAAATATCAGTAGAGCAAAATTTAGATCATGTCGGTCAAAAGAAATTTTCATGTTTCTCTACGAAAAATTATTATCTCGAAGTGAACGAATTCGTTAAAACGCTAAATACACCTGCAGCAAATACCGCACTATTTAATGATGAGATTGCAAAATGTTTTGAAGAAATTAAAAAGCAAGGCCATCAAAATCCAGTTTTAATTGGTGCTATACCTTTTGATATTACAAAGAAAAGTAGCTTAAATTTTTATGTTGATCATAAAAAAATAACACAAGCATCTTCTACGATTAACTCATTAAAAAATCGTAATAACATTGAGATAATTAATAAATCATTACTCATTCAACGCCAAAAATTTGAAGGTACAGTACAGTTAGCATTAGATGCTTTTGAGAAAAAGAAGGTAGAAAAAGTTGTTCTTTCTCAGGCTGTTGAATATGAGTTCAACCGTCATCAAGAGCCAGAAAACTTATTGGCTGCTTTATTAAAACAAAATCCAAATGCTTATAATTTTGTGATTCCAGTAGAACATAATAATTATATTCTAGGCGCAAGCCCAGAACTGCTTTTATCAAAACAAGGTCGTATTGTAACCAGTAATCCTTTGGCCGGTTCTAGACCCAAATCTCAGATTTCCGAAAAAAATTTCGTCAGCCAACAAGAATTAAATCATTCTGAGAAAGACCAACATGAACATCGAATTGTGGTTGAAAATATTATTAGAAATTTAGCCACTCATTGTGTAGAGCTTAAGGTTTCTGAATTTCCAGATATTTTAGAAACATCAACAATGTTGCATTTATCATCAGAATTCCAAGGTATGCTCAAACAACAGGCACCGAATGCATTAAACCTTGCATTAGAATTACATCCAACACCAGCGGTTTGTGGCTCACCAACTCATGTTGCTAAGCAGTTTATTTTAGATCATGAAGGTTATGACCGACATTATTACACGGGGTTAGTAGGCTGGATGGATGCCGAGGGTAATGGAGAATGGGTAGTGACGATTCGCTGTGGTCTACTCAGTGAAAATAAAATGCGCTTATATGCTGGTGCGGGGATTGTTGAAGGGTCAGATGCTGAAGCTGAATGGCTAGAAACAGAAGCTAAGATGCAAACCATGCTAAATATTCTAAATACAAAAATTGCTGTGTAATTATTAAACCTAGGCTGGTGTTATGTTTATAGTCAAAACAATAACTAAATATTCCACTGAGATATATTAAAAATTTAATAAAAAAGCCTGCATAAAGCAGGCTCTTTTATTTTTATTTAAAAGGATTATTCTAAGAATTTAACAGTTACGCCAGAACGTACTTTATTACCTAAATCGTTAGCATCCCAGTTAGTTAAACGGATACAACCATGTGATGCAGTTTTAGAAATTAAAGACGGGTTTGGTGTACCGTGAATACCAAAAGATTTTTTACTTAAACCGATCCAGATATTACCTACAGGAGCATTTGGGCCAGGTGGTAAAGAAAGCGGTTTTAAGTTTTTACCTTGTACGAAGTTAGAAGGTGAGTAGCTATACCAAGGGTTACGTGCTACACCAACTACCTTGTAAGTACCGGTCGGAGAAGGCGTATCAGTACTGCCAATTGTTGCAGGAAATGACGCAATCATTTGATTACGGCTGTTAAACAGATACAACTGTTTTGCACCTTTATGCGCAATAATCAAGTGAATATCTTCTGGTAAGTCATTGCGTACATTTGGAACAATGATTTTTTCACCAACTTTTTTGAATGTCGCAGTCGGGTTAATTTTCTTTAAGAAGGCTTCATCAATATGAAACTTCTCGCCCAACATTTCACTTACGCGTGTGTAGTACAAACCTTTCATTTTTGCTTGTAAAGCATAGTCAGAAGGAATTGATTGTGCGTAAGGACCTTTTAAATCGGCATCGGTAATAGTGTATTCAATAAATGCTGGTTTGTTTTGTTTAGCAACAAGCGCATCCCAAGTTTCTTTAGTCAGTTCACCAGTAGGAGATAAACCATTCATTTGCTGGAAAGATGCAATTGCTTTAAATGTGTTTTTACCGCTCATGCCATCAATTGCACCCGGTGAAGCATGCGCATTGTTTAGCATGACATGGGCACGTGCATAAACTGGTAATTGACCTTTACCAATATTTTCGTACCACTCAGCATTGTTTAAGCCATCTAATGTCCATGAAACGGCTGGAGCAGAAGTAGCAGTCTTAGATGCTGTTGTTGTTTTAGCTGGCGCTGTTGGTTCTGAAGCAGCAATACCTGAATCGGCATTTGGATCTTCAGCTTTTTGTAAATTTTGTAATGTTGTAGACGCTCGATTTAAGTCATTTTGTTCTTGAGCTGTAATCTGAGTCTGAGCTTGAGCTTTTACAGTTGAAGCAGCATCTACAGCAAGCGGATCAATCGGATCTTCTACAGGAGCAGATACTTTATTAGGGTTCAGTGGTTGCTCAGTTGTTGACGCAGCCAAAGCAACATTAGCAATAATACAACTTAAACTCATAGCGAGTAATGAGCGAACAAACATGTAATTCAACCTTAAGAATTTTCATATAAGCAATAGGGAAAATCAGATCCTTTAGGCCATAAACTCACCAATCATTCATTCTTATGAATTTAATATTGGCTTATTTGAGACTCGAAGGGATATAAATAAACCCGATGTAACATGCTGCAAGTATTGCAGAAAACGTTTCTTCTTGCAGTAGACTTTTGTGTAAATATGCATTTTTTAGTAGATTGGCAAGTTTTTTGTGTGAAATTGAAATTATAAAAACACTCACCTTTTGTTATGATGCTGCCACATGAAAAAGATAGAGATCGGCAATGACGACACTTAAAAATGATCGTTTCTTACGTGCTTTATTACGTGAGCCTGTAGATACCACTCCAATATGGATGATGCGCCAAGCAGGACGTTATTTGCCTGAATATCGGGAAACACGCTCAAAAGCTGGTGACTTTCTATCTTTATGCAAAAATACAGAGTTTGCTTGTGAAGTGACTTTGCAGCCTTTGCGTCGCTACGATTTAGACGCAGCAATTTTATTTTCAGATATTTTAACTATTCCTGACGCATTAGGGCTTGGACTATATTTTGAAACTGGAGAAGGTCCGAAGTTTCATAAAACGGTACGTACTGAACAAGATGTGGCTAACTTACCTAAGCTTAATGCTAAAGCCGATCTTGATTATGTGATGAATGCAGTAAGTACGATTCGTTCTGCTTTAGGTGGACAAGTTCCACTGATTGGTTTTTCGGGTAGTCCTTGGACACTGGCGACTTATATGGTTGAAGGCGGCTCAAGCAAAGAGTTCCGTTTTACCAAGCAAATGATGTATGCGCAGCCGGAAGTTTTGCATGCGTTGCTCGACCATTTAGCAGATTCAGTCATTGACTACTTAAATGCGCAAATTGATGCAGGCGCTCAGGCAATTCAAATCTTTGATAGTTGGGGTGGGGCTTTAGCACACCGTGAATATGTAGAGTTCTCTCTTAACTATATGAAGAAGATTATCGCGGGCTTACAACGTGAAAAAGATGGACGCCGTATTCCAGTGATTGTGTTCACTAAAGGTGGCGGTCAATGGTTAGAACCAATGATCACGACAGGTGCCGATGCATTAGGGCTGGACTGGACGACACCATTAAATACGGCTCGAACCACGGTGGCAGGTCGTGTTGCCCTACAAGGGAACCTTGACCCGGCTGTTTTATATGGTTCGGCGGCTTCAATTGAAAAAGCTGTAAAGGCAATGTTAGACGATGCTTACGCAAACGGTGAGAAGACCGGTTACGTTGCTAACTTAGGGCACGGTATTACCCAATGGGTAGATCCGGCGCAGCCAAAAATCTTTGTAGATACGGTACATGAATATAGTGCTAAATATCTAGGATAGTTTTTTGTGCAATATCTGTTTTTGCCTCTTCAATTTATTGGCAAGGCTGTTTCGGCAGCCTTGTTTGGTATTTTGCTTCTCATTGCTTTTGCCCTAACTGCGTCGATGGGAAGCCATGAATATATGGGCTTTTATCGTTATGATTATTTACTCATATATGCACTGATTATTCAGATATGTCTCTTATATTTAAAACTTGAATCATGGGCAGAAGCCAAAGTTATTGCTTTATTTCATGTCATGGCGATGGTCATGGAAATATTCTTGACTCATCCTGCGATTGCTTCATGGCAATATCCGCAGCCTGCGGTATTTAAAATTTTGACTGTGCCTTTATTTGCAGGCTTTATGTACTCTGCCGTAGGTAGTTTTTTTGCACGCTCAATACGCCTGCTGCAAGTTTCTTTTGAAAAACTTCCGAGTTTCGGAAGTATGCTTTTGCTCGCATTTTTCTCATATATAAATTTTATGAGTAAATTTTTTGTACCCGATATTCGCTATATTTTATTTGCCATCAGTGTTTTTATTTTTTGGAAAACAAAACTTTATTTCCAATTAAATGAGCATAAATTTAAAACACCGATGCTACCTGTATTGTTAACACTCGCTTTTCTGATCTGGATTGCTGAAAATATTAGTACCTTTTATAAAATTTGGCTTTATCCAAGTCAGGTAGAGGCTTGGCATATGGTGGGCTGGGGTAAACTTGGTTCATGGTATTTATTATTACTCTTAAGTTTAGTACTGGTGCTTAAAATATTAGGTCATCGAGATAATCAAGGTAATTGGAATTTAAGATAAATTTTTCTTTTACACTTTTTATCATATTATTTATTTTTTAATTGCTAAATGATTGGCTTATCGCTATCTTTAATATCGTGTAATAAGAATTACACATAACAATACATAAGAAACAATCAATAATGATTTTTGGAGATATACATCTATGTTAAAAAAATTAGCTTTAGCTGCTTTGTTAGCAGCTGGTTCAAGTGTTGCTATGGCTGATAACGATGTAGGTTGTGGTGTGGGTACGCAAGTATGGGCTGGCCAAAAAGGAGTGGTGCCTAAAATTCTTGCTGCAACAACAAACGGTATTTTTACTAACCAATTATTAGGTATTACTTTCGGTACTCTAGGTTGCCGTCAAGGTGGAACAGTTACAGCACAAGTTGTTACTTTCACAAATGAAAATGCAGAAGCTCTAGCGCGTGACATGGCTGTAGGCCAAGGTGAAAGCCTGAATGTACTTGCTGAGTTAATGCAAATCAAACCACAAGATAAAGACCGTTTCTTCAAAGTTTCAAAAGCAAACTTTGGTGAAATCTATTCAACAAACAACCAAAACACACTTCAAGTATTAGCATCATTACAAAACGTAATGGCTAAAGACGAAGTTTTAAAAGCTTACGTATAAGTTTGAAATTGAAAACCCTGTCATTTGGCAGGGTTTTTCTTATATTTAATGATTAAAATTGATGAGCTTAATGAAATCGGTTGTTTTAATTTTTGCCTCTTTGGCAGTGAATATTGCGTATTCAGCAGAAACAAATCCATCTATTCAAAACTACTGGTCCATTGCAGAACAAAAAAAATTAGACCAAGACATTACATGGCAAAGGCTCATGTATGCCAATAAAAACCAGAAAAGTGAGGTCACTTATGCTGGCTATTTTCTATCAGAAAATGGAAAAAATAATTTAAAAGAAGAACTGAAAGCAGACATCTCGGCATTATTTATACCTACGCAAGATAACCAGTCAATTCGTTGTAAATTTCCGGCACGCAGTCAGTGGCTTATACAGCAATTAGGTATTCAAGAAAATGAATTGCCGCAAGTAAAATGTTCAGAATTTGAAAACTGGATTGGGCAGATTAAGCCTTACAAAGCGACCCTAATTTACGCCACAGATTTTATGGGCAATCCAAGCTCAATGTTTGGCCATACCTTATTGCGTCTAGATCCTAAAGATCAACAGCAGTTGAACCTCGTTTCTTATGCCGTAAACTATGCAGCAACTGTGGCAGGCAATGACAACTGGTCATATGCATGGAAAGGCTTAACAGGGCAATATCCGGGTGAATACTCACTTATGCCTTACTATCGTAAGGTAAAAGAATATGGTGATTTTGAGAGCCGTGATTTGTGGGAATATGAGTTAAATCTATCTCCAGAAGAAACGCGGTTTTTGGTGAGTCATATTTGGGAAATGCAACATGTAAGCTTCCCTTATTACTTTGTGAGTGATAACTGTGCATATCGGTTATTGGGCTTAGTCGATTTAGTTAAACCTGAATCTCATCTACAAGAAAAGTTTAACTACGCTTCTATTCCAATGGAAACCATTAAAGCGATGCAACAACAAGGACTCACCAAAGCTCCTGTGTATCGACCTGCTTTAGAAACTCAATTATTGGCCCAAGCTCACCAGCATGGCGCATCTTTAGCTAAAGTTGCTCATCAGTTAGCAATGAAGCCAATTAAAGAGTCTTCGGAAACACTTAAATCATTTAGCCCATCAGATCAGGCCAAAATTCTTGAGATGGCTTATGATGATTTATATCTACAGTTTATTGGCCGCAAAGTTGAAGAAAGCTTTGCTCAACCACAGCTTAGACAGCTTTTAGCACTACGAAGTCAGATTGATTTAGACAAACAGCGCCAAGAACCTAAAAGACCATCAACCGAGCCGATTCAAGGCCATAATGCACGTAATGTTTCGCTAAAACTGGGCGAGGTGCAAGGTGACAAGTTTATCGAGATAGGTCATAGGCAGGCTTATCATGACTTAATAGATCCACAGGGCGGATACCGTGCAGGTACTCAATTATTATTTTTAAATGGTAATGCACAGTGGCGAGATGATCATTTAAAACTAGAATATCTTGATCTGTTAGAAGTGAACTCTTATAACCCGATTCAACCATTTAAAACTCCGCTGACTTGGGGATTTAACTTAGGCTGGCGTCAGGAAGCGGTTCATGACGGTGTTTATAGTGATGAAAAGCAGCATGGCGTCGCGAGTTTTAATGCTCAGGTTGGTTACAGTCTTGCAGATTATGAGCGCAAACATATTTGCTATGGGCAGGTACAAACTTATGTCCAAGCGGGTTCAAATTTAGATAAAGGCTGGCGTGTGGGAGTAGGGCCGACATTAGGATGTATGAATCAGTGGTTTGAAAAATTTAACACTGTGGTACAAGTTGAGCTGCCATATTGGGAAGACCAAAACCAATGGAACTTACGGCTAAATACACAGTGGCAATATGCCATTAATAGTAATAATGCCATTCGCTTTAATTGGGATTATGAAAAACAAAATCATCTAGATTGGATGAAATCAAGCTTAGGATATGTTTGGTTCTTTTAAAGAATAAGTGCATAAAAAAGAGAAATGGGATTATCCATTTCTCTTTTTGTTTTTGGCTAAAACGGTTATTTCTTTATTGCATTCAGCACAGCATAAGCTGCCTTAATGCGCTCTTCATTTGGAATACGTTTATTGGTTAACATGACTAAGCCAATATTTTCTTTAGGAATAAAGACCACATATGTTCCGAAACCGTTGGTTGAGCCAGTTTTATGGTACATCTTAACTGAAGGTTCCTTTGAAATAGCAGTCACTTTATTAGGTTTCATCACAATCTGTTCTGAATTACTGTCTAATAAAGTTTGTAACGTTGCCGGATAAGAAAACTCTTCCCAACCGAGTGCCTGATACATGGTATTTACTTGATAGAACCCTTGATGTGTTTCATTAATTGCCCGTTGAATATCTGCCGGATATTTCTGTGGGTTGAGGTTGGCATGAATAAAACTCAACATATCCGGTAAGGTGGATTTGACGCCGTATGCTGGGGCATCGAGTGGACCGGGGTTAACTCGAATCGGCTGATTTTCTTGGTTATAGCCAAAAGCATAGTTTTGCATTTGGGTCTTAGGTACATTTACATAGCTATGTTTTAAGCCAAGGGCCGGAAAAATTGTTTTTTCTAAGACTTGGTCGAAAGGTTTATTCATAGACAAAGCTACAACCTTTCCAAATAGGCCAATACTTGGATTTGAATATTGTCTGTATTCACCGATTGGGTTTTTAGGTTTCCAGTCTTTGAAAAAAGTTAAAACTTGTTGGTCTGTTTGTACTTCATCTGGAAACTGCAAGGCAAGGTTACCACTTGTATACGTCGCGAGTTGAAGTAAGTTAACTTGGTCAATCGGTGTATTTTTTAGCACTTTCCAATATTTACCAGGCGTATCGTCAAAAGAGATTTTTCCTTTATTTTTTGCATATCCACCTGCTGTCGCGGTAAATAATTTACTGACAGAACCTAGCTCAAAAATAGTACTGCTATTTACGGCTTTTTTATCTTGAACAGATTGAAGACCATAATACATTTCATACTTTTTATTATTTTGAATAACACCCACAGCCATACCCGGCACATCATATTTTTCTAATAATGGTTTAAAATTTTGATCTACCAGTTTTTTAATTTCTTGGTCTTTTGGGGTATTGCCCGCATAAATTGAGGTACTAAAAATAAAAAGCGGGGATAAAAGTAGACAAGAAATTTTTTTAAATCGCATGATTAGCTCCTCTGTACACGACAAAAATAGATAACTCATTGAAATAATGTCACAATAATTGTTTTCTAACGACGAATACTATGACACATCTCAATGAGTTATATCTTATCTTAAACAAATCTCTAAAATGGAACAAGTCACATTTAAAGTGCTTTGCGCTCATCATGCTTGTGATTATTTTAAAGCAAACATGTAATCTTTCTTCTGCATCTAAAGCCTTGCCCATCAAGTGTTTACCACAATCATTTTATCGACGTATGCAGCGCTTCTTTGCAGGTCAGTATTTTGATTATCGTCAAATTTCTCAGTTGATTTTCAATATGTTTTCATTCGACCAAGTGCAACTGACTTTAGATAGAACCAATTGGAAATGGGGAAAACGAAATATTAATATCCTGATGCTCGCAATCGTTTATCGTGGAATAGCGATACCTATCCTTTGGACATTGCTTAATAAACGTGGAAATTCAGATACGAAAGAGCGTATTGCTTTGATTCAACGCTTTATAGCCATTTTTGGTAAAGACCGTATTGTGAATGTGTTCGCAGACAGAGAGTTTATCGGTGAGCAGTGGTTTACATGGTTAATTGAACAAGACATCAACTTCTGCATTCGTGTTAAAAAAACTTCATTGTCACCAATCATTTAGGAAAGAATCATAAAATTAGTGATTTATTTCGCCATCTTAAAGTTGGTCAAATTGAATGTCGTAAACGACGGATTTTGGTTGGTCGGGTGAAACTATATATAAGTGCACTACAGTTAGAAAATGGAGAGCTTTTACTCGTCGTTTCTCCTCAGTTTAATGCCAATGCTATTCAGGATTATGCATTACGCTGGGAAATTGAAACCTTATTCAGTTGTCTCAAAGGACGCGGGTTTAATCTTGAAAATACGCGCTTGACAGACCCTAGACGAGTGAAAAAATTGATTGCGGTGTTAGCTATAAGCTTCTGTTGGTGTTACTTAACGGGTGAATGGCAACATAATCAAAAAAAAGCGATAAAAATAAAGAAGCATGGACGACTCTCAATGAGTTTATTTCGCTATGGTTTAGACTATGTTCAAATGGCGATTCAGCGTTTAATTGGTTTTGGGAAAAAAGAAGAGTTTAAGGAAATTTTGGCAATTTTAAGAAAGCAGAATCCTGATAGGATAAGGGTTCTGTGAAATTTGTCGTGTACAGAGGATTAGCTCATAAATTATTTAAAAAGAAAGATGCCTACTTTTATAACAAAAATCACCTAATTTAATTGTTATGTTTTATAGAATTGGATCGAAGTTTATCGCGTTCAGCTATAAAAAAAGCCCAACATTGTCGGGCTCTTATTTAGACAGTAAAAACTATATTAGTAGCTTTCTGGTACTGCACTTAAGAATTCACGGCGTGCTTCTTTATCGGTTTTAAAATCTCCGACAAATGAAACTGTACGGGTGGTAGATTCTTGTTTACCTACACCACGCATCATCATACACATATGTGCTGAATCGATGACTACAGCGACACCGCGAGCACCAGTGACTTCTGCAACAGCTTCAGCGATTTGCTGAGTCAGGTTTTCCTGAATTTGCAAACGACGAGCAAACATCTCGGTAATACGTGCAAATTTAGATAAGCCAAGAACTTTGCCTTCTGGTAAATAGGCAACATGAACACGGCCATAGAATGGGAGAAGATGATGTTCGCAGAGCGAATAAAATTCAATATTCTTCACCAATACCATTTCATGGTTATCTGATGGGAAAACAGCATTATTGGTGACTTCTTCTAAAGTTTTACTATAGCCAGAAGTTAAATATGAAAAAGCTTTAGCCGCACGCACAGGCGTATCTTTAAGGCCGGGACGATTAAGGTCTTCACCGACGGCAGTCAGAATATTTGCGTACGATTGCTGCATTGACATAAGACGTATAAATTTACTCTATTAGACAAGCTCGGCATTGTATCAGAAACATGACCTGATGTTCATAAATCCTCGCACTATATTTATTTTGGTTTTTCTGTACGCTTGATAAAAGATGAATAAATTTCATGTTTTTTATCGTTAATAGTCAAGTGTTTGGACATGAAATGTGCGCTTAATATTGATAAGTTCTAAATGATCGCCTAATGGCATCATATTTGCACAGAAGCATTATTATAAAGCATAAGGATAAAACATGTTAGAACGTCCAATCACCTTCTTTTTCCGTGGTGGTCAGCAGCAAGTAAAAAACGTAGTACCTACAATGACGGTTTTACAATTTCTGCGAGAATATACTCAAACTGGTAAGACTAGGCAGACTGGTACAAAAGAGGGATGTGCTGAGGGCGATTGTGGTGCATGTACAGTAGTGATTGGTGAGTTGGTCAATGACAACCTGCAATTACGTAGTGTGAATGCGTGTATTCAGTTTTTACCAACTTTAGATGGTAAGGCCCTATTTACAGTAGAAGACCTTCATAGCTTATTGCCAGTACCAGATGGCACACTTCATCCGGTACAACAGGCGATGGTCGATATGCATGGTTCACAATGCGGTTTTTGTACACCCGGTTTTATCATGTCGTTATGGTCAATGTATGAAAATGAACAACAGTCTCCAAGCAAAGATAAAATCAGTGATTATCTTTCTGGAAACTTATGTCGCTGCACAGGCTATCGCCCTATTTTAGATGCAGCACAAAAAGCTTATGACTATCCACGTGTGGTATTACAACGCCAAAAAGTAATGGATGTATTAAAAGAGATCAAAGCATTACCTGCATTGCATTTAAATAATCATAGTCAGCAATTTTTTGCACCCAAGACTTTGCAGGATTTTGCCGTATTACGCTTAGAGTTGCCGCAAGCACGTATTGTTGCAGGTAGCACAGATGTCGGTTTGTGGGTCACAAAGCAGGGCCGTAATTTGGGCGATATACTTTATATCGGTCAAGTTGAAGAGCTGAAAAAGATTGTAGTCACAGACCATGCTTTAACGATTGGGGCAAATGTAAGTTTGAGTGATGCACTCATTAAAATTTCAGATTTTTATCCCGACTTTCAAGAATTGCAGCGCCGTTTTGCTTCCATGCCGATTAAAAACGCAGGAACGCTAGGTGGAAATATTGCCAATGGTTCGCCTATTGGTGATTCAATGCCAGCATTAATTACGCTAGGTACACGATTGATTTTGCGTGTAGGTGAGCAGACTCGTGAAATTGCTTTGGAAGACTTTTATTTAGACTATCAAAAAACAGCATTACAGCTTGGTGAGTTTGTTGAGGCGATTGTTATTCCGCTTCGTGAAGGGCAGACACGTTTTAAATTTGCCAGCTATAAAATTGCCAAACGATTTGAGCAAGATATTTCTGCGGTATGTGCAGCTATTTCTTGTGAGTTAGATAATGATGATGTCACTCACAATGTAAGAATTGCTTTTGGTGGTATGGCAGCTATTCCCAAACGTGCAAAATATGCAGAAGCCATATTAGAAGGCCAGCAAATTACAGCAGAATTGATCGTTCAGGCGCAGCAGGCATTGTCGCAAGACTATCAGCCTTTAGATGATGGACGTGCTAGCTCGGCATATCGTTTACACGTCTCGAAAAACTGTTTACAGCGTTTTTATGTAGAAAAAATCCTGTCTCAAACGATCACTCGTGTGAATGACTTGATCGCTATGGTGGAGATCTAAAATGAATCAAACCATTGACTTAAATATTTCTAAAAAATCAGCTAAAGCAGGTGATTCGATTCCACACGAGAGCGCGCATTTACATGTGACGGGGCAGGCAACTTATATTGATGATTTACCCGAGCTTGAAAATACGTTGCATTTGGCAGTCGGATTCTCGAATTGTGCCAAAGGCAAAATCAGTAAGTTTGATTTAGATGCAGTACGTCAGGCCGATGGCGTCCATGCAGTTTTTTCGGCAAAAGATATTGAGGTTGAAAATAATTGGGGACCCATTGTTAAAGATGACCCAATTTTTGCCGAGGAACAGGTTGAGTTTTATGGACAAGCCTTGTTTGTGGTTGTGGCCGAGAGTTATCAGCAAGCCCGTCAGGCAGTTCGCTTAGCAAAAATTGAGTATGTGCCCGAAACCCCAATTTTAACGATTCAAGATGCGATTAAAAAAGAATCGTGGGTGTTGCCGCCTGTTGAATTTAGCCATGGTGAAGTTGAGCAGGCATTTCAAAACGCAGCACATCAACTTTCAGGTGCTATTGAGCTGGGTGGGCAAGAGCATTTTTATCTTGAAGGGCAAATTTCCTATGCGATTCCACAAGAAAATCAGAGCTTAAAAGTCTATTGCTCAACGCAACATCCAACCGAAATGCAGCTGCTGATTTGTCATGCACTAGGCATGAATATGCATCAGGTGAGTGTGGAAAGCCGCCGTATGGGCGGTGGTTTTGGTGGTAAAGAGTCGCAGTCGGCACAGTGGGCATGCATTGCATCTTTGGCAGCACAAAAAACGGGCCGTCCGTGTAAATTACGCTTAGATCGTGATGATGACATGAGTGCTACAGGCAAACGTCACGGTTTTGCTTATGAGTGGTCTGTAGCTTTTGATGACAGTGGTGTTCTGCAAGGTTTAAAGGTACAACTGGCTTCAAATTGTGGTTTTTCGGCTGATCTTTCTGGGCCAGTGAATGAACGGGCGATTTGCCATATTGGCAATGCCTATTATCTAAATGCAGTTGAGCTACGTAACTTACGTTGTAAAACCAATACTGTTTCCAATACGGCATATCGTGGTTTTGGTGGACCGCAAGGTATGTTTGTCATTGAAAATATTATTGATGACATTGCGCGTTATTTAGGTTGTGATCCAGTTGAAATTCGTCAGCGCAATTTCTTTGCCGAGCAGCCCGGTGGTGGACGTGACCGTATGCACTATGGGGCAGAAGTCCGTGATAATGTTGCGCCAAAATTGGTAGCCGAACTATTGCAAAGTAGTGATTACGCGAAGCGTAGACAGACTATTCATGCCTTTAATCAGAACAATGACATCATTAAGCGTGGTATTGCGTTAACCCCATTAATGTTTGGTATTTCGTTTAACGCCGTGCACTACAATCAGGCAGGTGCACTGGTCTATGTCTACATGGATGGCACTGTCGCGATTACGCACGGTGGTACAGAAATGGGACAAGGGCTATATACCAAAGTACGGCAGGTCGCTGCATATGAGTTGGGTTTACCAATCGATAGCGTTCGTTTAATTGCAACCGATACTTCTCGTGTACCAAATACTTCGGCAACTGCAGCATCGAGTGGCGCGGATCTAAACGGTAAAGCTGTTCAAAATGCCTGTATTAAAGTTCGTGAGCGTCTGGCAAAACTTGCAGCAGACATAAGCGACAGTGATGCAGGGCAAGTCCAGTTTGAAGATAGTATGGTTTCAACAGCGAATGGTCACTCATGGACATTTCCAGATTTGGTTCAACGGGCATATATGGCACGTGTACAGCTATGGGACAGCGGTTTTTATAAAACGCCAGAAATTCACTATGATCAGGTCAACCATTTGGGGCGTCCATTTTTCTATTATGCCTATGGTGCAGCGGTCAGTGAGGTCGCAATAGATACCTTAACTGGGGAAATGAAAGTATTACGTGCTGACATTTTGCATGACGTTGGGCAGTCAATTAACCCTGCAATTGATATTGGGCAAATTGAAGGTGGGTTTGTGCAAGGGATGGGATGGC
Source organism: Acinetobacter sp. FDAARGOS_559 (assembly GCF_003940475.1). Lineage (NCBI taxonomy): Bacteria > Pseudomonadati > Pseudomonadota > Gammaproteobacteria > Moraxellales > Moraxellaceae > Acinetobacter > Acinetobacter sp. FDAARGOS_559. The sequence goes on along the minus strand of NZ_RKJG01000005.1, from coordinate 1,130,164 downwards.
TCACGACAGAAGAGTTGTATTGGCAGCCGCAGGGTCCACACGCAGGCCGATTATTTACCCATGCACCTTCAACTTACAAAATCCCGACCAGTGTGGACATTCCTCATATTTTTAATGTCAAACTATTTAATAATCAAAATCAGGCAGACACCATCTATCGCTCTAAAGCGGTAGGTGAACCGCCATTTATGTTGGCATTATCTGTTTTCTCTGCAATTCGGCAGGCTGTACAGGCGGCTATACCAGAAAATGCACTGCTCGTACTCAATGCTCCGGCAACTGCCGAAGAAATTTTACGTGCAATCGCTATTGGACGGGGACAAGCTTTGGCAGATCGCCCACAAGCTAGAATGTAGAAGATTATGCAACATTTACAATGGTGGACTGATTTTGTAGCTTGGCAAGCCGATGCGTTGCCTATGGTATTGGTCACAGTGGTCCGTGCTGATGGTTCTACACCACGAGAAGTTGGTGCAACGATGTTGTTGCGGTTTAATTTACAACTGCAATGGCAGCAGTCAGATACGATCGGTGGTGGGCATTTAGAGTTTCAGGCAATTGATATTGCTAAAGCAATGTTAAGTGAAACGGGAACTTGTGTAAGGCGTATTGAACGTTTTAACCTCAGTGCTCGGCTTGGGCAGTGTTGTGGCGGAGTAATTTGGTTATTGTTTGAAAAAATATTACCCGCTGAAATTGCGTCGGATTTATCTGGAAGTTTCCAAGCATGGCGAGCTGGAAAGCATATATGGCGTAACGTCTCACATCAATATGCATCCACTTGGCAGGCTATAGAGATGGAACAACAACCAAGTTTCGAGTTTGATTCTGACAGTAGTGAGCAATGGCAATTTAGCCAGCAGATTCAGCCTTATGCCATGCAAGTACTGGTTTGTGGTGCAGGGCATGTGGGTGAAGCAATTGTTCGTTGTTTATTGCCTATTGGTGTTCGGGTGAAATGGATTGATCCGCGTGATGATATTTTCCCAACCGATTTACTGGAACAGGTGCACTGTATAACAACTGATACCTTAGACGCCGAGATAGAGCATTTTGACCGTTCAGGTGCAGTTTTAATTTTAACGCACGATCATCAACTAGATTTGCAACTGTGTTTTACAGCCTTAAAACCTACGGCAAAAACATTTGCTTATGTTGGGATGATTGGTTCAAAGAGTAAAAGGGCCATTTTTGAAAAACGTATGCAGGTGAGAGGTTATACTCAGGAAACATTACAACGTTTGGTTTGCCCGATCGGGATAGAGGGGATTTCATCGAAACGACCTGCAACGATTGCCGTTGCAGTAGTTGCTCAATTATTACAGGTATTTGATGTAAAAAAATGATCCCAAAGGATCATTTTTTTTGTTCGAATTTTGGATTTTTTTCTGCACGTTTAAGCAGTACGAGAACGGCACCTGTACCACCTTGATTTTCTGGAGCACTGACAAAAGCTAAAACATCGCGGTGCTGACGTAACCATCCGTTGACATAGGTTTTTAAGACCGCTTCTGGGCCTTTACCATGCACAATTTTGATGACATTTTGATTTTCATCTTTTGCCATCTGGATAATTTGTAAAACTGCGTCACGTGCTTGTTCAATGGTACAGCCGTGTAAATCTACAGCTTCAAACCAACGCATCTTGCCTGCTTTTAAGTCTTCAAAAACCTTATGTTGCAGAGTCGCGATGCGATAGCTTAACGTTGCTTGGCTTGCGACCGGATTTAAAGCAGCTTGCGTATCTGATAACTCGGCATGTTCGGTGTCACGACCACCTTCGGCAGCTACACGTTTCGCTAGCGTTTGTGCGTCGACTTTTCTGGCACGAGGTGTTTTTACATCGGCAACATTGCTATTGTTGATGCGTTTTACACCTGCAACAGCCTGTTGAAACAGATGGGTATCTTCCAATTCTTCAGACTCAGCCTGAGATTTTTTAGTCTCAGGCTGACTTGCGATTTTGCTTGAATGAGGATTGGAGATTTGCTTTTTAAATTGCTTCAATAACTTCTGTTGCTCTTTAGAAAGCGATGAATCTTTATTACTCATATATCTTCATTAAACCGTTTGAGGTTGTCCAAAAAGGGCAGTAAAAGCTTGATCTGGACGAGGTTGTTTCATAAAACTTTCGCCCACCAAGAAGCTGTGAATATCATGCTCTTGCATCATATGTACATCATCTGGTGTAGCAATACCGCTTTCAGTAATTAGTAAACGTGAGGTCGGAAGTAATTTTTTCAATCGAATGGATGTATTTAAATCTACATCAAACGTTTTTAAATTACGGTTATTCACGCCTAATAAACATTGCTCAGAAAGCTTTAAAGCGCGTTCCATTTCTTCTTCGTCATGGACTTCAACCAATACATCAAGTTGATGCTCAAACGCAGTTTTAGACATTTCTTCGAGTTGCTGGTCAGACAAACAAGCAACAATTAATAAAATACAGTCAGCATGCAAAGCACGTGCTTCAACTACATTGTACGGGTCGACCAAAAAGTCTTTACGTAAAGCAGGTAGGGCACAATGATGACGGGCAATCGCAATATTTTCATCTGCACCCTGAAAGAAATCAACATCGGTCAATACCGATAAACATGCTGCTCCAGCTTGTTCATATTGCTGAGCAATTTCGGCAGGATTAAAGTCTGCGCGAATGATTCCTTTTGATGGAGATGCTTTTTTAATTTCAGCAATCACCCCCGGACGTTTATGTTGTAAAGCATTTGCAAAGCCACGCACCGGAGTCGCTGCTTTTGCAAGCTCTTCTACATCTTGCAAATTACGTTGTTTTAAACGCGCAGCAAGTTCCTCATGTTTACGGTCAACAATTTTACCTAAAATGGTATTTCGAATATTAATCATGAGAAGTCCTTAATCTGCCTGAGATTGTTTTAATGTTTTAGTAAATTCAGCTAAAACACTCATTTTCTCTAATGCTTGCCCGCCGTAAATAATATCTTGAGCGAATGCAACAGCCTGAGCATAAGTCTTGGTAATGCCTGCTACATAAATGCCTGCGCCTGCATTAAGCGCAATCATGTTTGCTGCTTTTTCACCAATATCGGATTTATTTTTGCTTAAAGCATCTTTAATGAGCTTTAGACTCGCCGTTGCATCTGCGACAACCAAACCATTTAATGTTTGTGACTCAATCCCGACATCTTCAGGATTAAGGGCCCATTCCGTAATTTCACCGTTTTTAAGCTCAGCAATAGTTGTCGGAGCTGCAAGACTGATTTCATCAAGACCATCTTTTGAATGGACAACCATGACATGTTCGGCACCAAGTTGTTTCATCACTTCGGCAATCGGGCGACAAAGTTCATCTGAAAACACACCAATCACAAAGCGTTTTACACCAGCCGGGTTGGTCAGTGGGCCGAGTAAATTAAAAATACTACGAATACCAAGTTCACGACGTGGGCCAGCAGCGTATTTCATGGCTTTGTGGTGGTTTGGTGCAAACAAGAAACCTACACCCATTTCACGGATACAGCGTTCGGTTTGTTGCATATCTAAATCAAGGTGAATACCTGCTTGTTCAAGTAGGTCTGATGAACCTGATTTACTTGAAACGCCACGATTACCATGTTTTGCAATAGTCGCACCTGCTGCAGCAATCACAAAGCTAGATGCTGTAGAGACGTTAAATAAATTTTGTCCATCACCGCCAGTTCCAACGATATCCACTAAATGTTTGATATCACTCACATCGATCTTGATCGCAAATTCACGCATGACACGTGCGGCCGCTGTCATTTCGTCAATGCTTTCACCTTTCATGCGTAGGCCCATCATTAAAGCACCAATTTGTGCTTCGGTTGCCTCACCTTGCATGATGCTGCGCATAATTTCTTCCATTTGAGGCTGAGTCAAATGAATGTTCTTGGTAATGTGGTTGAGCGCCTGTTGGATATTCATAGTCATGATTTACAGCATTAATGATTAAAATTTTTAGGTGAAGTTGATCGAGTGTGGGAGGTTCGGCCTATTGCGTTCCATGATTCACTAGCTAGGGGAGCTATGTTAGCAGAAAATAACCAAAGATTTTTGTTGTTCGATAAGAGTTTTAAAAATTTTGCTCAGTTAGGGTATGGGTTTGAGTCATAAACAGAATTTATTTATTGAAAAAGGTTTTAGTTTGTTGTGAGTTTTTATGATAAATAATTAACCATTTGGTATATCTTAAACATCAATATATCTAGAAAAAATGTGTATAAATCAACCAAATAAAAGTGGATATAGTAGGGCGATCTTTATTTTGTCTATTAATAAATATGTATTTAAATAACTTGAAATATGTAGGGGCTTTAAAAAATAAGCGCTCATTTATTTTTGTATTTGTTGCACTGTTTCATCCATTAAAAAGCTATGCGCAAGAAACCGTAGAGCAAACACAAAACCAAGCTAAACCAGATAAAGTAGTCCGTGTTGCAGTAACAGGATCTCGAATTTCAAAAGCACAAAAAGATGGCCCGACTAGTGTGACCGTCATTACCGCAGCCGATATTGAAAAACAAGGTTTTAGTAACGCATTTGATGCACTCAATAACCTGACGCAAAACACTGGTTTTGTGCAAGGTGCCGATTATGGAAATACTTTTACACCTGCGGCTAATGCCATTAGCTTACGAGGCTTAGGACCTAATCATACTTTAACTTTAATTAATGGACATCGGGTTGCAGACTATCCTGTACCGTACGACGGTTCTGTCAATTTTGTAAATTTAGCCAATATTCCAACTGCTATTATTGACCGTATTGAAATATTAAACGGTGGCGCTTCTGCAATTTATGGTTCAGATGCAATTGCAGGCGTGGTAAATATTATTCTAAAAAAGAAAACAGATGGCACACAATTTAATATTAAGGCAGGTGGAACTAAAGAAGGTGGTGAAAACTTACGTTTACAACTGAGTGGCAGTAAAACTTTAGACAAGCTTAGTCTCGTTTATGGGATTGAACTCAGCGGCCGTGAACCGATATGGGCAGCCGATCGGGATTTTATGAAGAGCCGAACTCGTTTGGGAGAAAAACCAGACACGATTGTGGGCCGTAAAAATGCCGATACTGGTAAATACCTTTCTATTGGTGGGTGTCAGGCCTTTAATGGTTTATTTAACGGATCAGTCAATAATATTGGACAAGCAGGGGCGGACAATTGTGCCAGTGGTTTGGCACGGCCAACTTATTGGACGGTTCAGACCCAAAACCGCAGCCAAAATGGTTATCTCGGTTTAGATTATGAGTTAAATGATAAAACTCAATTATTTGCCGATTTTTTAATTGGGGTAAATCAAATTGAAAACAATACCCGTAGTCCGATATGGACCTCTTTAGGCGCATCAAGTGGTTATTTCCTAAATCAAGACTCGGGAAATTATGAAATTTGGAATCGTCGTTTTGCGCCTGAAGAGTTAGGCGGAGTAGAACGAATAAATAAAAAATGGAAAGAACTTTCTTCTAACTTAAATTTTGGAATTCGAGGTGATATTGGAGAGACGAGCTGGAGTTATGAAGCAGCCTATAATGGTTCCATCTATACCAGTCAGCTACGCCGCCAAGGCTTATTACGTTCGAATGTTGATGAGTACTTCTTAGGTCAGCAACTTGGTACAGATGCAGATGGTATTCCTATTTATTCACCTCATTTAGATCGTTTAAGTCGACCACTCACAGCAAGTGAATTTGAAAGTATTTCGGGCACAACAAAAGAAAAAGATAAGTCGTGGGCGCAAAGTTTAACCTTAAGCGCGAATGGTGACGTATTTAAGTTACCTGCAGGAATGGCCAAACTTGCGGCTGTGGCTGAAATCGGACGTCAAGGCTTCTCGATTAAGCCAGATGAGGCGATCGAAAATGGTGAATATTATAATTTAAGTTCTAGTGGCGAATATGGAGGTACACGTGCGCGCCAAGCACTCGGTGCTGAATTATTCTTACCCTTAGCAAAACCGTTAAATTTAACCTTGTCCGGACGTTATGACCGTTATGCTTTGTCAGATAACAGCATTGATAAGCTAACTTTCGGTTCGGGTCTCGAGTTTAGACCACATCCGACTTTATTAGTGCGTGGTAACTATGCAACTAGTTTTCGTGCACCAGATATGAACTATCTGTTTTTAAATAAACAAAAAGGTTATTTCGAAAAGACCACCGATTATTTACGTTGTAGCCAAACGGGACAATCTTTAGATAAATGTAGCTTTAAAGATTACGCACCTGGGGCGAACTACACTTTAACCGGAAACAAAGAGCTTAAACCTGAAGAGGGTAAATCTTATGGGGCAGGTTTTGTTTGGTCGCCAACCAATAAGTTTGACATTAGCGTCGATTACTGGGATATCAAAATTGATAATCTTGTGAGAAATTTGAGTGATGACAAAATTCTACGTTTAGAAGCAGATTGTCGTTTAGGCAACCAAGATATTAACTCTGCGGCCTGTATTGATGCATTGGCACGTGTAGAGCGTAATCCTGCAAATGCAGTTGTCGACCCAAATGTGATTAAGAATATAAATATCGTTCCGATTAATGCTGCATCCGACCATACGCGTGGGATTGATTTCACTAGCAGATGGCGTTGGAAAACAGACAGCTTTGGTAACTTTCTCTGGACGGTAAATTATAGTCGTGTACTAGAACATGAATATCAACAATCAAAAGATCACGAGAAAGATGACTATTTAAAAGATTTAACCATTCCTGATTGGCGTGACCGTTTTAATACCAGTCTCAGCTGGAGCTTTGGTGATTGGGCATCAACAGTATTAGTTAATCGTTATGGCAAAATTCCAAATGGTAACCAAACTGCCTATTTAAGCCCAACGTATTTGGTGAACTGGAGCGGTACTTATCAAATCTCTCCAAAAGCTTCTGCTTCAATCATTATTAATAACCTGTTTGACAAAGTGAAACGAGATGACACAGGCGGTTGGCCGTATTATCCGATAGGATCATATTCACCATTCGGCCGTCAAGGTTGGTTGGAGTTTAACTATAAATTCTAAGAATGATGTGGGGATGCAGCGAAGTGGTACAGCAATTGCTGCATCTTTTTATTTAAAACTACAGAGGATAAAACCCCTTATGTTGGTCAAGCCTTCATTTAAAAAAAGATTACTACTTACAACATTATTATCTTTATCGGCTACACAGATTTTTGCATCTAATAATAGTGAACAAATCCCGATTGGTAAATTACCTGAGTGGGTCGTACCCGAATCTTATGATTTAGATTTTAAGATTGATCCCGCACAAAAAGGCTATACCGGTAAAACTACGATTCATTTAAAGCTGGCTCAAGCCACAGATCACATCTGGATTCATGGTAAATCTTTGACGGTGAAAGATGTGAATATCACATCGGCAGAGGGTACTAAAACCAAGGCAAAATATGAGCAAGCCTCTGAAGTAGATGGGGTGAGTAAAATTAAATTTGCCAAAATCTTGCCCGCAGGACAGTATCAACTCGTTCTAGATTTTAATGCAGCGTATGACCAGCAGCTCGATGGTATTTATAAAATCGAGTTTGAGGGTAAACCTTATGTGATGACTCAAATGGAAGCAATTAGTGCACGCCAGTCATTCCCATCATTTGATGAACCACGTTTTAAAACGCCGTTTAATATTCGTTTGACGATTCCAAGCAAATATTCAGGTTTTGCCAATACTCAACAAACATCTGAGCAAATAGAGAAGTCAGGGTGGAAAACACTCAGTTTTGCACAAACCAAACCACTACCAACATATTTACTTGCATTGGCTGTCGGGCCGTGGCAATTACAAAAAGGACCTGATATTGGAGCAACTTCATGGCGTAAGCAGCCGATCCAGTTACGTGGTATTGCACCCGATGCTAAAGCTGAAAAAATGCAGCATGCCTTATCTGAAACGCCAGCCATTTTAAAAACTTTAGAAGATTATTTTGCCTTTGGTTATCCATTTGACAAGCTCGACTTACTTGCAGCACCAGACTTTGCCGCTGGGGCTATGGAAAACCCGGGGCTAATTACTTTTAGAGACTATCTAATGTTGTTAGATAAGGACTCGCCAGTTTCTTTTGTACAGAATTCATTTAATGTCAATGCACATGAGTTGGCGCATCAATGGTTCGGTGATGTCGTCACGATGCCATGGTGGGATGATTTGTGGCTAAATGAATCTTTTGCCACATGGATGCAAAGTAAAATTACTCAAAAATTACATCCCGAATTTAATGCTGACCTAGAACGTATTACAGACACCGCAGATGCGATGAAAAGTGATAGCTTGGTGAGTGTGCGCCGTATTCGCCAGCCTATTTTAAGTAATGCCGATATTCAAACTGCTTTTGATGGTATTACTTACCAAAAAGGTGCAGCTGTTTTAAATATGTTTGAAAGCTATTTGGGTGAAGAAAAATTCAAACAAGGTGTGCGCAGTTATATTAATAAGCACCAATATGGTAATGCGACAGCCAATGATTTAATTAGCGCTTTAGCAGAGCAATCTGGACAAGGTGAGCGCTTTACTAGAGCGATGAAAAGTTTTCTTGATCAACCAGGTGTGCCTTTAATTAATACCGCATTACAGCAAGAAGGCAATAAAGTCTTTTTAAATGTGAAGCAAAGCCGTTACTTACCTGTGGGTTCAAAAGGTGATGCAAGAAGCCTATGGGGTGTACCATTATGTGTACGTTATGAAGTTCCAAATGCAGGTAGTAAAGTGCAATGTGAATTGGTAGACCAAGCAGAAGCCAAAATTGAACTCAAAGGTGCCAGCCTTGGCAGTTGGTATATACCAAATGCAGATGCGGCAGGATACTACCAATTTAGTTTGCCACAAAAAGAATTTACTCGTCTGACTGCAGCTACAGAAAAGCTTTCTAATACTGAACAGCTGGCCTACGCCTACGCGATTTCAGCTGCATTTAACCACGGTGATATTAATTTATTGGCTGTCGTAGATGCTGCGAAGAAATTTGCCAATTCGAATAGCCGACAAATTAGTACAGCGCTGTTTTCCCAGTTAAGTACCATTCATCGCCATGTATTGAAAACAGAAGCTGAACGTGAACATTTTAGAAAAGTTTTGGCAAATTTATATTTACCTAAATTAAATCAGTTGGGTTATGTCAGCAAAACAGGTGAATCAGCTGAAGACAGTTTATGGCGTAGTGAGTTGGTTAGATTTCTTGCTCTAGATATTCAAGTTCCTGAAGTTCGTACCCAACTGTTAAAACAGTCAGAAGTTCTATTTGCCCAAAAGCAGCTTAATTTTGCGCAAGTAACACCTGAATTATTGCCAACCATTTTAGCTGTACGTGTACAAGAAAAAGGTCAACCAGCTTTTGACCGATTGTCTGGAGAGTTACAACGCGTGACTCAACCAACACAACGTCTTGCGATTCTTACAGCCCTAGGTTCAGCAAATCAAGAAGCAACACGCCAACAAGCACGTCAGTTGATTTTAAATCCGCGGGTTAAAGTAGGTGAAGTTCGTACCGTGGTTAACTCCATCAATAATTATGGAGATGAACAAGGTGGCTTATGGTCTTGGTTTAAGGTAAATCATGACGCCGTGTTTGATCGTTTAGGTAAATCTTCGGCTGGGCGTTTCCCTGCAATGTTCAGTGGGGCAGCTTGTACCCAACAACAAGCGGCACAGTTAAATGACTTTTTTGCACCACGAACTAAAGAGTTGGTTGGGGTAGAAAGAGGATTGAAACAAACCAAAGAACGTATTCAACTCTGCGAATCTTTGGTGGCAAAACAAGATGGATCGATTGTGCAGCAGTTAAAGTTGTAATTGATTCAGCCATAAAAAAAGCCAACTGATCGTAGTTGGCTTTTTTATTCAGGGTTCTTATCAAATTACTTTTAAAACAATCTATTGACGGCTGACTTATGCGTAGATGTCTAAAAAGTTTTTAAAGATTTGATGGCCATGTTGACTCAAAATGGATTCAGGATGGAATTGTACGCCTTCAACAGGAAGTGTCTTATGTTTAACGCCCATAATTTCTTCCATTGAGCCATCTGCTTCATTGGTCCAGCATGTTACTTCAAGGCAGTCAGGTAGTGTTTCTTGATCAATGACTAATGAATGATAACGAGTTGCTGAGAAAGGGCTAGGAAGATTACTGAAAATACCTTTATTGCTATGGTACATATCAGATAAACGTCCGTGCATCACCGTTTTGGCTCTTACAATTTTTCCGCCAAAAGCTTGCCCAATACTTTGATGGCCTAAACACACCCCAAGTAAAGGAATTTTTCCAGCAAAATGATTAATTGCAGGAATTGAAATACCTGCCTCGCTTGGAGAGCAAGGGCCAGGACCAATCACAAGATATTTTGGTTGCCATCGTTCAATATCCTCTAATGTGACTTGATCATTGCGAACTACTTTTACTTCCTGATTCAACTCGCCAAAGTATTGAACGATGTTGTAGGTAAAAGAGTCGTAATTGTCGATCATTAGAAGCATTTTAGATTCAACTCACTAATATATAAAGGGATTTTATTTTGGGGTGATTTTGATACTCAATTTGGTACTCAATATTGAAAAAGTACCTATCTCATTGTATAAAATAAAGCCACCTCAATAGGTGGCTACTTTACCAGATTCTTTTGTGTCTGTAACGACAGATTGCACGTAGGACAATAACCAAAAACTTTTTCGCCCATCCTTGTATGGCCTTTGGTATCTGCCTTCACGAATCCGAGCGTCTAGAGTTTCAGGTTCGATATTGAGCATGTGTGCAAATTCTTCACGACCAACTCGGCGTTCTTCTTTTGACTGAGCAATACGTTCAGCTACAGCAACAATCTTTTCTAGAATGCTAGCCTCTATTTTAACTATTTGTCCCATTTACCCCTCCTTACTTTCCGCTTTAACAAAATCTGTACCTTCTGGATCTATCCCAAAATATTCACAAATTTCTGTAGCTTTTGTCGCACCTGGCCCATGTCTGGATACATGAACCCAATTCAAAACGTACTTTGGCTTTTTACTATTCATGAGAGCCATTAGATAAAGTTGCTCAAAATCGAGACTACTCATTCTTCACCAACCCTTTCAATCACTGTTTGGATTGCTTTCAAAGTCATGTCTTGATCAACTGGATTCATCAAAAGTGTTGTGATGTGCCAGCACTTAGTTTGATATTTTTGTGCATCTGCTTTGTGAGCTTTACAACGACGATCCAATTCTTCATTAAACAGAAGTAACTCTGCATGTTCTTGCTGAAGCTGCTCAAGTGTCATGTGCATATAGTCACTCATCCCTCAGCTCCTGATTCGCTTTCCAGCTTCATTGCACCTTCTTCTGGATACTCACTTATATAAACGTAGTAACCACTGCCGCTATGAGCTTCATCAAACCAAGCAATTGTTAATTCAGTTTCTAAAAGTTCTGGATCTTTGTTTGGTGCACCAAAGTTTGCTGCTGCATATAATTGCTCACAGGTTAAGTAAATCTTTTTCTCTGGCACCGTCTCGGCTTTGGCTTTATTCCATAACTGCCAAGCATCATTAGTTACAATATTGAAATAGCCATTCATTGTTTCACTGAATGCTAGGATGTCATTTTTACGAATAGCACTTTCACGTTTAAAAATTTCTGTAGTTTTGAATTGTGATTCAAAAGGGATACGTTCATTACCTGTCATTTAAGCCACCATCTCTGCATATTCTTCTTTAGTCCACTCAACAAACTCTTTATAAAGTTGTTGTGCTGGTTTATTTAAACGGTTGTTGTAGTCGATCGTTATGCGGCGCCAAGCGACTGGTACCGCATAATGTTTTGTTAGGAACATTGCTTGATCCATGCCTTGCCGGACTATTACGTAGCCCAGCAATTGCAAGTAGTACATAAAACCAAGCATGTGTTTTGGGCTCACTTTCTTGTACTGATCTTTCATATTAGAGGCCATCCTCTAAAAGATAGGCTGGCTCTGCTTCTGGTTGAGAAACTGCTGGATTTTCTAATTCATAGCGGCGTTTTCTCACATACCCCATTAGCTTCGGTTGAATCTGCGGATCTCGTGTAGCCACGTCTATTTCCAAAGCATCTAGCGTTGTAAGGTCTGGTGCAGTTTGGATTTGAACCATTAAAGAGGGTGGCTCATTAGCAGATGCCTTTTCTTTTTCTAGCTCTTCAAGTCGTTTGTGAGTGGCAACGAGGAGAGGTTCCATTTGTTTGTCATTCCACGTACGGGTATATCGATAAACCGCATTTACTTCTGCAGGTGTTTTTGACTCTTTTACACGCTGTAGAAGAGCATCTAATGCCTTCTGATATTCAGGATCTACTTTAGGCTCGTTAGTTTCTGGAACTAACAGATCTTCAGATGTGATGACATTTGTTTGTTCGGTAATAACAATTGTTGGTTGAGTTTCTGCAGAAATAACTTCACTAGGCTTTTCAGCTTTTGATTTTTTGCCTCTCTGTTTTTTAGGTTCCTCACCAAGACGAATAACACTTAAGTCATCATTAACTTCAAAACCTAACGCTTTGGACAGTGCTTTTAATTGAAGCTTGGCGTTTTCTGCATCACGTTGAACGAAGCCACTGTTAATAGAATCAATTAATGCGTTAGTTTTGAAATCTAAAACATAAACCGTAGGTGAATATGTACTGATTACATAAACTTCCTGACCCTCTTCATACTCATCAATAGTTAATGGCTTTGTGAATGTAATGCCAGCCAGCTCAATAGTTTCGATTTTGATGCAGAATTCAAAACCCGGTTTACCAAAAACAGAAGCGGGGAATTGATCTAAGTCAGAAAAGTCCAACATGTCTCCAATAGGACGACAAAGAACAGTTTTACCTTTTTGAAGAGCTGCAAATGCTTCAGCTGCAGTGATTAGATTATTCATGCTGTCATCCCCGTTTTAGCTAATGTTTCAATGTCTTGTTTAACTGCTGGCAGATTTGCTGCTTCAATTTGAATAAGGGTATCTATGCCGAAGTGTTCACAAACTGTTTTCACGTCTAGGCCGCGTTCAGCTATGAAGTTTTGAAGTTCATCTCTTTGTTGATCTGAGATGCCGTTAAATTCAGGGGGACTAATCCAAGTGCCACGTTGCTTATCAAACGTGCAATTCAATGCTTTAGCTCTCATTAACATTGCTTGTCGCATGTTCTGGTAATACATGTGTTCTTTATCAAGCGACTCAGTTAATTGATTAAGGTCACCTGCATGCTCAGCTTCTTCACAGCTTTGTTTCCAGTTTTCTAGCTCTTCTTGGGCTTTAGCTGCTGCAAGTTGTGCAGGCGTTAAGGTGTTAATGTGATCTTTAGCTTGAGTAATCAGGTCAGCCAAGAAAGTAGGGTGTGCTTTAAGATCAGGTACCCATACTTCACCGGTTTCACCGCCTAAAGCACCTGAGTTTTTCGCATGATGTGTAGGCGAAGGTTTGAAATTAATAACGCGGGCATTTTTACCTTCACCTGTAGTAACAGTTGTTAGATAACCCATGACATCTGCGATACGGTAAAGCTCGTTACGGTTTTTACCACCTAGATCTGGTCGGTAAATAATTTGATCACCGTTTTGATCTTCTGATGCGTGTGCAATGAAAACAACATCTTTACCTAAACTGATCAAAGTATTGATGTATTGCTTGAACGTTTGGTTCGCTAAACCTTGAGCCTTTAACTTTAAAGAACCATCTTTTTGACGGTTATTTGCCGTAAGTAACAGGTGGGTTTTAATGCATTCAAGCATTGCACCCACGGTATCAATGACTACGGTTTTATATGGTGCTAAGTCCTGCGGAGTAAGGTTTGCAACATCACTCCATTGTTGAACCTGTACAACTGCACCACGACGTAATTCACCAGTACGGTGAGCACCACGGTCAAAGTCAAAAGAAATTGCTTTTTCCGCAGTAAAGCCCATCGATGATTTACCTAAACCCGGATCAGCGTATAGGTACACAATAATTGCTTGAACCAATAAAGTTTGGTCAGCAGTAATAATCGGTAGAGCCATTTTATTATCCTTATCTTGAGCCAGTGAAGCCGCGCTTAGTTTTATAAGCTTTGCGGTCATAAGTAGGAATGTTTGTTTCACGCAGTTTTATAGCGAGCTGCTTTCTGCGTTGGAAGTCGATTACTTGCATAAGAGAAGCGAAAATCTTTGGTTCCTTAGCTTTAAATTGCTCAACATTAAGTGGCTTTTTAACGCCATCTTTAATTTCGTAAAGTACTGAGCCGTTAGCGTTTGCAGCATAGATAGCCCACTTAATACGTACGGAATAAAGACCTTTATCATCACGGCCCAAATAAGACTTGTAGCCGTCAGGGTGCTTTTTGAAATTAGACATGTTCAGCCTCCACCAACTTGTTACGTTCGATGAAGCCTTTTAGAAGGCCATTGATGTTTCGGATGTCTTCAAATTCGGTGAAATCGTTATATGACTTACCGTTAATGTCAGTGATTTCATTCACAGTGAGTTGGGTAATATCGACAGCGGTGAATTCAGAACCCGGAACGCCGTAGCTGTCTGGATGAGCTTCAAAATCAAAGCTAACGTTTAAACGGAAGCTATCTAATTTAATTACAGCAACGCCAGAATGTTTACCTGTGATTTTTGCGGTTAAAACCCCGTAAGTACTTGGTTGCGTTTTTGGAGTAAATAGAGAAGGAGCTTCTTTTGTTTGGAAAGCTGGCTGCAATTGGCAAGCAACTAAAGAACCACCAGAGATTGCAAGTGCAGCCATGCTGACAAATGCAAATGAGTTGAATGAGTTTACTTTTACGTTCATAATTGATCTCGCAGTTTGCAAAAGCACATCGAGAGGTAGGAGGTTCGGTGTGCTTTTTTGTTGTCTACGAGACAAATACTACTTTAAGTAGAAATTAAGTCAATACATAGTAGGGATTATTTCCTACTTAAAGTTGTATATTATTAGTTTTAAATAATAAAAAACCCACAAAAAGTGGGTTTAAAGTAAAAAATTAATAATTGGTTTCAAAGAAAATAAGCTGAAATTCAATAAATATCTCGGTACAAGCCAACCACTTTTCCAACAAGGCGGCAATCTTCGGAAAGTTTAATAATTTTATCAGGCCAGTCTGGGTTCAATGGTTCCAAGAATTTACTTGTTCCTTCGCCCTCAATGATAAGCTTTTTAAAAGTCGCCTCTGAATCGCCAGCGCAAGCTACAATTACAAGATCATCTGTTTTAAGATCAAATGTTTGAATGTCTGGATTCACATATATTCTATCACCCGGTAGAAAGGTTGGAGCCATAGAATATCCTACTACTTTTAAAGCATATCCATTTTTCCCGCATCTTTTATTTGGCGGTAAATATTCTTCAATTTCCGTATCTTTCAAAACTGTCTCAATCGGTGTAAATGAACCAGCCGCAACCCAAGAGATTACTGGAACCCTGCGTCCTTCGAAACCAACTTTATCTGATAAATCAATATTATTGTCTAACTTAGTGCCATGGTCTAAGTAACTAATTTCCACTCCAAAAATATCAGCCAATGTTTGTAGCTTTTCAATTCTTGGTTTAGCAGAACCGAGTGTATATCTACGAGCCATCTCATAAGAAACACCAATAGCATTTTTTAACTCATTGATAGTTTTAATTGGAGAGTCTTTTGCCTTCATCAATGCGTTGAGTCGGTCCGCAAAGTCTTTGTATTTAGCATCATCCATCAAAATAGGCTTCTTTTCTACTGTGGGTAGAATTTTACTATCAATTTTTAGTTGCACCAATTCTATTTTTGGTAGTATATTTCTTTCTACTTTAAGTAGGTTTTTTGGTGTCATTTATGACTACTCCACATGAAGCATTTAATAACGCTGTGACTTTTGCAGGGAGCATCTCAGCTTTAGCTCGAAAAATAGGGGTTACACCTTGGGCTGCTAGCAAATGGAATCCTGAGAAAATTCCAGAAGATCGCTGTTTGAAAATTGAGGAAATTACTCAGGGTCAAGTTAAGGCAGAACAATTACGACCAGATATTAACTGGGAATATGTTCGCAAGAACCTTAAGAAGCAAAACCAATCCGTGAGCTAATTCTCACAAATTAGCAAACGTGCGTATACGTGAAATTTAAAGAGGGATTCACATATGAGTGAAATCAACTTAAGCCCAGAGGCTAAAACAGCAATTTACAAGATGATTCACCAGTCACAAGGAGTTACGCCGCAAGAAATTGCAAACGTACTTGGTGACTCTTACAAGAGCGTACTTAATTACGCAAACCCAAATATGGAAAGCCATTTACCAAGTATTAAGAAGCTTGAGGCAATGATTCAGTTTACACGCAACCCAGCTTTAGTTAAGGCATGGGCACACATGCTTGGTTATGTTCTAGTGCCAGCTAATCAAGTGGATGAGAAAGGCCATGAAGTCAGCATTGTTGAAACCTTGCTACATATAAATATTAACAATGGCCAAACCAATCAACAGGTCCACAAAGTTTTAGAGGATGGAGTTGTTACGCCTGCGGAATTAGCAGATACAGAAGAAATCTTAGAAGAAATGGAAAACCACATTCGCCAACTTCGAGAGGCGCTTAAGTCGGAAGCTGCAACTTATATTTCTAAGGTAAAGAAAGAAAAAGCCTGATCTGGTCCATCAGGCTAGTTAATTCAATTACTTGCTAGAGGAATCGAATATGCAAACTAATCTATCAAATCAACAGCAAATAATCCAGAGCTGGTTTGAGCCGTCTCTCCACACACTTAAAGCATTAATCAAAAAGTGTGAAGAGAACCTAGAGCGAATTAAAGCTGATACTAAAAATGCAGCTGTAAAGCGAGATGAATTTAAAGAGGTTTTAGTGCGTCAGCATCGTATTACGTACAACCATGCTGAGGAAATTATTAGAAGCCTTGGTCGTGCTGGGCGTATTCGATACTTAGGTAGCACATACATTCAGATTAAAGAAGGCGGTGAAGCATGAATACATTTGTTGATGCTGCTCGTTCTTTTAGAACTCAATTCGACTTAAATTTTTCTGAAAAAATCATCGTAGATTTCTTTGCAGGCGGTGGTGGTGCAAGCACCGGTTTAGAAATGGGTTTAAACAGGCCTGTTTATGTTGCTGTAAATCATAATCCTAAAGCAATTTCTATGCATGAGGCTAATCATCCCCATGCAAAGCATTATGTTCAAGATGTATTCGCAGTAGATCCTATTGAAATATGTGATGGCTATCAAGTGGGTTGGTTTCATGCAAGCCCTGACTGTACACACCATTCTCAAGCTGCAGGTGGCCAACCACGTAAAAAAGAAATACGTGACCTTTCTTGGGTGGTTCTTAAGTTTGCAGGCAAAGTTAAACCTGATGTGATCAGCTTAGAAAATGTTAAGCAGATCTTAGGATGGGGGCCTTTAATTGCAAAACGAGACAAAGCAACAGGCAGAGTCATTACTCTCGATAAAATTGATCTTAATGGAAAAAAGGTAAATCGAATTGCAGAGCCTGGTGAGCGAGTTCCTCGTCACAATCAATTCTTAGTACCAAACCCAAAAAAGAAAGGGAGGACTTGGAAACACTTTGTCCGTAGTCTTGAACAACTTGGTTATGAAGTTGAGTGGCAAAAAAATATTATTGCTGCTGACTTTGGGGCGCCAACAAAACGTGAGCGATTATTTCTCATTGCACGCTGTGATGGGCAACCAATAGTATGGCCAGAAAAATACTTCTCAAAGAAACCTAAGGGCAATTTAAAAAAATGGCGCTCAACAGTTGAATGTGTTGATTTTTCAGATTTAGGAAATTCTATTTTTGATAGGCCGCAAGGTCCTCTAGCTGATGCAACTCTAAAACGCATAGCTAAAGGTATTCAAAAATATGTCATTGAAACTAAAGAGCCATTTTTTGTTAATTCTGCCACACCTTTTATTGGCCGTGATTTCCGTACAAGTTTTGGTCATGACATACGTGAACCATTAGCAACAACTACAGCAGGTTATGGCGGACATAGTTCTTTAATAAGTCCAATCCTTGTTCCGTTTATTACAGAGTTTGCAAACGCTTCTCAACAGCGGAATTGGTCAATTGATGAGCCTCTATCAACCATATGTGCACAAGTGAAAGGTGGGCATCATGGATTAGTTACTGCCAAGTTGAGCAAAGATAACTATAAGGGCGCTCTTCGTGTTGCTGCATTTTTAATTAACTACTACGGCAATGGAGACGCAAGAAGTATCACTGAGCCAATGGATACGATCACTACTAAAGATCGTTTAGCCCTAGTTACTGTTTGGATCAAAGGTGAACCTTGGGCAATTGTTGATATCTGTATACGCATGCTTAAACCACGTGAACTTTTTAGAGCGCAGGGGTTTCCAGATTCATACGTAATTGAATACGGGAGCGATGGAAAGCCTCTATCTAAAAAAGATCAAGTCTTTATGGTTGGTAACTCCGTTTCTCCATATCCAATGGCTGCTATCGCCAGAGCAAATAATCCATTTATTACGCAACAAATTAAGGGGGCCGCATGAATTATTACCAACACCATATTGGTGACTTTAACAATGCGACTCGCCACCTCAGTTTAATTGAGCGTGCGATTTACCGTGACTTATTAGACATGTATTACGACACGGAGAAGGCGATTGATGCAACAAGCATTGATCGTTTAGCACGTCGTTTGCAATGTACTACCGAAGAGCAAAAAGAAGCTCTCAAATATGTACTTGATGAGTTTTTCATTCTTGAAGAAGGTGTTTATCGCAATAATCGTTGTGAACGAGAAATTGCTGAATACCACGGGAAAAAGAAACAAGCGAGTGAGGCTGGTAAAGCGTCTGCTGCAAAACGTGCAGCGAAAAAGAAAGGTTCGTCCAACAGTGGTTCATCAAAAGATGATCAATCGTCTAACGAAAATTCAACGGTCGTTGAAAATCCGTTAAACGAAGAACAAACGGGCGTGCAACCAACCAATAACCATAAACCATTAACCATTAACCAAGAACCAATTATTGATAGTAGTGGTAATACGCGTGGAGAAAATTCGCAATTAACTCCAATTCAATTTGCTCAGTATCAGATCGATGATCACAAGCGTTATTCAATGCGTGAATTCATTTCTGAATACAGCGAGTTTCAATACGATTTCATCTCACTTGCTCAACAAAGATTTGTTTCTGTACCTGAAATCGACTTGAGAACCATGATTCAAAATTTCGGTGACTGGTACTTTGCAAACGAATCAAGTTCGTTGAATACACCAAGCATCTGGTTGGTTAAGTGGTTCTCTTGGGTTCAAAACAACGAGAAACAAGTCGCTGCTAACCGCAAGAAACAAGAGCAAATCAATTCAGCTGGTCAAAAACCACAAGAGTCGGGTTACTTCGCTAATCTTTTTGAAGAACAGAGCGAATCTCAAATCGTGGATGTAACCCCAGCAAAAAAGTTTCCAATGATTGAGGAGGTAGGTCATGCATGAGATTACCTTGAACGAAGTGCGTCAATTAATCGCTTCTCTTCGCACTGTTTACGCTGCTCAGTTCAATAAGCAATTTCCAGCAACAGGCGAAAGTGCAATTCCTCTGTCAGTGGTTGAGCAAATCGCACTTAAAACACTGGTTGGCGTTCAACAAAACCAATTTAACAACGCACTTGCTCGATTACTTACAGCAGGTGGACGCTTTATGCCGTCATTTGCCGAGTTTCGCACCTGGTGTATCGGTGAAAGTTGGATGCCTCCAGAAGAAGCTTGGTCTCGCGCATGTAAGTTTACAACTGACCGTTCCGTGGTTATTACCCAAATCACTAAGTACGCCTTAGACGAGGTTATGTATTTGATCGAAGCCGGCCAAATGCGAGCAGCTCAAGATAATTTCTTCGGGACATACAACGTGATGGTGGCTAAAGCTCAGTTAAAAGGCCGTCAGCAAGAGTTTTACACTCCACCGCTACAACTAGAGCATAAAGAACCTGAACACACCCCAGTAAGCAATGACGAAGCGCAAAAGCATCTCCAATCATTGATGGAACGTTTAAAAATCAATGGTCGTAAACCTGCACCATTACAAAAGCTTAAGGCTAAGGAAAAAGAGCCTGAACTTGCAAAAGAATTAGGTCCAGATCCTTTCGATAATCCGCACGAATACGTTGAGATGTGTCGCCGTGAAGGTATGCCGATTCCTCGAAATATTCTTCAGCTAATTGATCGGGTGAATATATGAGCCATTTCCAAGATAAGCATGTGATTCATGTTGATGAACAAAATCAAGTTATCAAGTTCACACGTAGAAATGAGATTGTGGAGTGTGATCACGGGCGTATTCAAATATCAAAGGAAGATAATGAGATCCTTTGTATGGACTGCAAAACAAAACTTAATCCAGTTTTATGGATTGCCAAATATTTAGACCAATTGAATCAAGTCACCCAACGTAATAACAGAATGCTGGCAGAGGTCCGTGAAATACAGGCAAAGCTTGAAAAGAAAAATAAGTTTATGTGCAAACACTGCCATGAAGTAAACACTATTGATTTTAAGAAGCTTCCTTCACAAGCAGCTGTAGTGCGCGGTATGGCCGTAATTGATCAAGAGTTTGACGGTATGAAAGTGGAGCATAGCCGATGAAGTTAACTAAACAGCAACGTGCTGAGCTAAAACAAAAGTTTGGTGGACATTGCGCTTACTGTGGTGATTTGCTTGGCGATAAGTGGCATGCAGACCATATCGAAGCAGTGAAGCGAGATTTAATTCATGTTGGTGGCGGTAAGTTAATTACGGGTGAAATGACTAGACCGCAAAACGACACTTTAGAAAACATGAACCCTGCATGTGTTCCTTGCAATACAAACAAATCGTCTATGCCGCTGGAAGGGTGGCGAAAAATGCTTGCACATTACCGTGATGTGCAGTTACTACGCGATAGCACACATGCTCGTCATTTACTTCGATTTGGACTGATTGAAATTAAGTCTGAGCCGGTAAAGTTTTTCTTTGAATCGTATGAGGTGAAGCATGGATAAGCCAATGACATTTAACGAATGGATGGGAAAGCAAGGCAATTTAGCTTTGATTCATGCTAATTGCTGCCGAATTGCCTATGAAGCTGGTCAGCAGTCAAAGCAAGCGAAAGTGGAGGAGTTAAAAAAAACAATAAGTGAAATGGCTCAAAGTTACAGAGTTGAGGCACACGAATTAAGTCGTATTAGAGATTTTGAAAAGTCTCAGATGTATAGCCATTTTGCTAATCAGTTGGAACATTTGCTTAAAGGTGGTGCTTGATGTCATCAGTCAGCATTGCTGAATACCGTAAGTTATTTCCGATAAAGAAAAATAAAAAGCGGCGTTCAGCAAAGCAAGTTGCCAGACAACCAAGTGTGGGTGAAATGGTTCTGGCAACGCATTTAAGAGCATGCAAGATCGGTTTTGAACAGGAATATAAGTTCCATTCTGATCGTAAATGGAGAGCAGATTTTTTAATAACGGGTACAAAGATTTTGATTGAGGTAGAAGGCGGGATCTGGAGCGGAGGCCGTCACACAAGAGGCAAGGGCTATTTAGGGGATATGGAGAAATACAACTCCGCAGCAATGATGGGTTTTACAGTTTTACGGTTCAGCACAGAGCAAGTTAAGTCCGGTATGGCATTAAAGCAAATTGAATTATTAATTAAGGGTAAATAGGAAGGCGATTATGTTAGTTGAAAAGTTTGATTTTATTGAGTTACTTCGCCTTGCTATTGCTCAAGGCAAAGCAGAAGGTAAGAAAATTTCTAAAGATGTTGTTTTAGGTGAATTAGCACTTTTATCACCAGCTGCAAAGCTTTGGGCCACAGTACTGGTTGAGAAGGTTGATTTTGAACGTATTGCAATAATTACCCCGGCACAAAAACAAACTGAAACTTTTTACAGTAAATATGATTTTAATTTTCAAACTGAACGCCGTATTGAAGATATTCCGGGCAAGGTTGAATTCGTTCGCGGCGAGATTAAATCTGGTAATTTTTTCCGAGCGCGAAATAAATTAGCGGTAAAGATTCATGAAGAAATGGTAAAGAAAAAATTTACCCCTACCAATGCCCAAGGTGATCTTACTAATCTGGCAAAAGGTATGGCTGAGATTATTTTACGCGGACATGTTTTCGTTAAAGCTATGTGTGGAGCATGCCAAGGATTAGGAAAACTCGAAACATTTAATTCAAAGGGTTTTCCTGAGGGTGCAAAGTTTTGCGAAAAATGTAATGGAACTGGCAAGCGTCCATATACATTAAATGAAAAAATGAAAATTGCAGGAATTGTTGCCACTAAGACTGCTTACATAAAAAGCTATCAAAAGTTTGAGTTATTAGGAGAATCTATTGTTGCAGAATGGGAAAATGAAATTAGATCGGGTATTTCTCGCTCATTTCGTTTTGAACTTCCTGATAATCAAGAAACTTGTGCTTGACAGTTGGGTATACACTTGAGTATAAAGATTTCTAAAATGGGCGAAATGTAAAGTAATCGCCAGAAAGATTTTAAAAGCTCGCCAAATGGTGAGCTTTTTTGTATTGAATGAATTATGAAATTTTATGCTTAGGCCTTATAATTTTCTAAATAAAATTAAACAGGAATAAGAAATGGGTAATCTGCCTAAATTCTATCAAGTTGGTACATGTCATTATAATCTTGATCAAATTGTCAAAATAGAATCAAGTATAGACCTTAGCTCCGTATTAGTTAATTTCTCGGATGGTTCTGAAGTAGAGTTTCCGTTCGATAGTGAAGATGAATACAATCAATTTATCCATTTAATAAGAAGTATAAATTTTTCTTCAGATTTAAATTTTTAATTTGCCGAGCGTATTACGGCGCATGAAGCCCTGCCAAATACTAGTTATTGGCGGGGCTTTTTCTTTTTGGAGTATGTATGACTGAATTTCAAAAAATTACGCATGAGATTAGACAGCTCCAAATAGAGCTAAATCACACAGGCAGTTGCACAACCAAAGGCCTAACAGAAGAAGAGATCGCTCACTTAGATGAGCGATTTTTTTTGGCCATAGCAAAGCAAAATAAATTAATCGCACGGCTCAACAATAAGCCTGAGGGCTTCTTATAAATATTGGTGGTGCAATGGATCCTAAAAAGTATTTTATTCTCACCAGAAAAAAAGAAAGGAAACCTAAACCAAAGAGCATGCCGTTGCCGAAAGCTACAGAAAAATACTTAAAAGCTGAAGAAGAATTTACTGAAGCTTTAGACAATCTGGAAATTAAGTACGAAAAGAAATTCCAGTTTAAGTCTACTAAGCATTGGCGTTTTGATTTTCATTTAATTGAACATCACATATTAGTTGAAATTGCTGGTGGCCCTTGGTCGGGTGGTCGAAAGGGTAAGCTAAAAAACAAAGCTTGGAGTCTTGATCGTTACGATGTGGCTGAAGAGATGGGTTACACAGTAATTCGCATAGAGGCAGCACCAAGATTTAAGATTAATGAATCTGGTCCATTACAGATCCAAGCTCATTTCGCTAGTCAGTGGCTTAAAAACTTAAAGAGGCAAATATTTAATGGATCAGATCAGACCATTCCCACCAACTGATTTTATTGACCAGGCCGAAGAAGAGGAAGCAATTCGTTTAATACCGGCACCAGACCTAAAGAAATGGGTTGTGGCTAACTACTTAACTATAGGTGGACCACTTCATAACCCTGATCATAACCATATTGCTGAGTTGCTTCATGATAATGAAGAGTTCTTAGCATTTGCTTGGGCTTCTTCTGCATATAAAAGCAAGCAAGCTATGGTGTTAGGCCAGTGCGAAAAAGTCATGTTCAATGTTGGTGGCTGGCGTAAAGCTCGACAAGAGCAACAGATGCGAGACTGGTTTGGTTTTGTACCTACATATTTAATAACTGTCGACGCTTCTTTCTGTGAGCGTGCAAACGATACAGAGTTCTGTTATTTGCTTGAACATGAGCTTTACCACATTGGAGTGATGAGAGACGAGGACGGAGAAATTGTTTATAGCGATAGTTCTGGTCTTCCTAAGCACTATCTTGCAGGTCATGACGTTGAAGAGTTTATCGGTGTTGTTAAACGCTGGGGTGCAAATGAAAACGTTAAGCGGCTTATTGAAGTCGCTAAAAACCCGCCGTTTGTTTCTGGTTTAGATATTTCGAAATGTTGTGGAAACTGCGTAATTACCTGAGCCTTGAGGCTCTTTTTTTTGGCTATTTAGGTTGACGTAGGTTGACAGGATTGAGGATATGGCGGCTCTAAAAAAAGAGGTAAAACTCTTTATAGTTCGCTCACTTGCCGTATTTAATACACCCACAGAAACTGCTGAGCTCGTCAACCAAGAATACGGGATAAAAGTTACTAAACAGCAGTGTGAGAAATACGATCCGACAAAACGGGCAGGCGAGAACCTGAGTGAAGAATTAAGAAAAGATTTTGAAAAGACTCGCGAAATGTTTTTGGGTAAGCCTGAGGCAATCCCAATTGCAAACTTAGCGGTGCGTTTACAGCGATATGAAAGCCAATATCAAAAGCACAGTAGAAACCGTGTAGCAGCTTTAAGCATTCTTAAGCAAGCTGCTGAGGACATAGGCGGCAAGTACACGAATAAGACTGAAATTACAGGCGCTGGCGGCGGTCCATTACAAAGCGAAAACATTACCTATGTGACTGCTACCGATGAGCAGGTAAGGCAGGCGATAGATGAACTCGAGAACGAATATTGATCCTGTTAAAACCAAAGCTAAGCGGATCAAATGTGAGAAAGAACATTTATTTTTCACACGAGCATTTTTCTTGCCTCGCATGGGTTTTAAGTTTTCGGTCAATTGGCATCATGAATATATTGCCGACAAGATTGATGAGGTTATAGCTGGCAAGGTTAAAAACCTAGTTATTAACGTTCCACCCGGAAGCGGTAAGACTGAACTACTCACAAATCTTATTGCCCGTGGTATAGCTCGTAATCCTCGTTCGCGCTTTTTGTATTTGTCTTTCTCGCAATCACTTGTAGAGGATGGGCGAATTCAAACATGAGGTGCGACAGTTTCAAAAGCCATATGATAATCAACAAGCTGAGCAAATTTCTCTAATGGTGTAAGCCAATCTAACGCCTTTCTAGGACGAGTATTCAGTGACATGGCAACTTGATTTAAATAATGCTGATCTGCCTGATTTAAATCAATCCCTTTAGGTAAATATTGCCTAATTAAACCATTCATATTTTCGCATGTGCCTTTTTGCCAGGGTGAATGTGGGTCACAGAAATATACATCTATGCCTAAATCTTCTTCGAGTATTTTATGTTCTGACATCTCACGTCCACGGTCATAGGTCAACGTTTTACGCAGTTCTGCAGGTAAATATTTCAGAGCTTCAGTTAAAGCCTTGCGCACTGATTCTGCCTTTGCATCAGGTAATGTTGCCAAGATACAGAGCCGTGTATTTCGTTCAATAAGTGTTGCTATCGAACTTTTATTGTCTTTACCTTTAATTAAATCAGCTTCCCAATGACCCGGTATTTTTCTTTCTTGAACTTCGGCTGGGCGCTCATGAATAGTTTTAATATCCTGTAATATAGAATCTTTTTTAGGTTCACCGTTAGCTTTTCGCTTTTTATTTTCATGACGTAGACAGGATAATAAGTCTTTTTTCAACTCACCCTTGGGTAATGCTCGTATCGTTGAATAAATCGTTGTATGGCTTACATTCATTGTTTGATCCAAATCAGGAAATGTCTTTAAACGCTTTGCTATTTGCTGAGGAGACCATAAACAACGGATCGCTTCAACAATAAATTTCCAGAGGATTGAATCGATTTTGAGTTTTCTGTGACCACGTCTACGTCTAGCAAAAGTGTTATCAGAAGCATATTGAGCTTGATAAACGTCATTGATGCTATTTCTTTTAAGCTCACGATAGATCGTACTAGGATGTCTTTTAATAAGTTCAGCAAATTTTCTGGCTGAAAAGCCTTCTTTTCTTGACTCAAGCATTAATGCAGTACGATCTTCAAAGTTAAGATGATGGTATGACAATTTTATATACTCCATAAACCCTTTAAATTAATTAGGTGGTTTATGTCGCACTTCAAGTTTTACTCTGCCATGTATCAGCTACAGCTAGAAATATTGTTAAGTCGGAAGACTTTCAGAACTTATGGCCTGTAAAGATTTCTACCAGTACGGATGCTAAGTCGAGCTGGAAAACCACCGTTGATGGCTATGATGCTGGTCATGTTTATTCTGCTTCAATGGGCGGGCAGGTCACCGGTCGCCGTGCTGGTACATTAGCCAATGAGGGCTTTACCGGTGCGATTATTCTCGATGACCCATTAAAGCCTGAGGATGCATTTAGCCAAACAGCTAGACGGAAAGCTAACCGTAAGATCTTAAACACGGTCAACTCTCGTAAAGCTAAATCTGATACGCCAATTATTCTGATCATGCAGCGTTTGCACGTTGAAGATCCGACTAACTTTGTGTTGACTGGCAATGTACCTGGTGAGTGGGAACAAATCAGTATTCCCGCACTTATTGATGATGAGTACATCAGTAAGCTACCAGAGCACATACAGCGCAAAATTCCACGTGATGTTGAACGTGATGAGAAAGGCCGTCAAAGCTACTGGCCGTTAAAAGAATCTTTACTTTCTTTGCTTCAGCTGGAGAAAGGCGGGGAAGATAAAGACGGCGCCACAGTGTCACGCTATACATTTGCAAGCCAATACATGCAAAACCCTAAAAAGCTGGGTGGTGATCTTGTTAAGGCTGAATGGTTTGGCCGTTATGTTGAATTACCTGTTCTTAAATGGCGTGCGATTTGGGCAGATACGGCGCAAAAGACAAAAGAACATAACGACTTTTCAGTGTTCTTATGTGCTGGTCTTGGCTATGACAATAACCTTTACATCATTGACGTGAAGCGTGGCAAATGGGAAGCACCAGAGCTATTGAAAGAAGCAAAAGCTTTTATCAATAAACACAAGGACAGTAACACAAAGATTGGCAAGCTTCGTTATATGGCCGTAGAGGATAAGGCGAGTGGTACCGGTTTAATTCAGTCCATATCTAAGCAGACCACTTTACCAATACGTGCGATTCAGCGAAGTACTGACAAGCTATCAAGGACAATGGACGTCATTCTTTATGTTGAAGAACGCCGTGTTTGGTTGCCAGCTAATGCACCGTGGCTATTGAATTACATTGAAGAGATTGAAGGCCTTACTGCTGATTGGTCACATGATCATGACGACCAGTGGGACCCGACCATTGATGCAATTAATGATTCATTAGCCAAAAAGCCAACTGTATTTGATTAGAGGAAATTATGGCTGAAACTAAAAAGCCCGATGCAATTGGCGATGCAGGGGCGTATACAAACTTTGTCTCAAATATTGGTACCGAACGTGACAAAGCTTCACACGGTTCTTTCGTTAAGAAAGTAATTCCTGATGAGCAATTAGAAGCTGTGTATCAACACTGGTTAGCTAAGCGCATCGTCAACCGACCAGCAAGTGACATGCTCCGAGCTGGATGGTTTTTTGAAGGGATTCAAGATAACGATTTATTGAAGCTTAAAGAGGCGTGTAAGGCTTTTAACTTAGATGGGGTGCTCTTATCTAGTTTGGTACTTTCTCGCTTATATGGCGTTTGCTATGTGCTTCTAGGGACTGTAGACGGCGGTGACCTAGATCAACCGTTTGATTTAAACAAGTTAGGCGTGGGGCGTTTAGAGTTTTTCACGGTGCTTAAGAAAAAGTACATTGAAGCTGATACCAGTAAATACTTATCGCCTAAGGAGGCAGGTGGACTTTTAAAGCAGCCTGAATTTTATAAGCTAAAGCTTGATGGAAAATCTACGCAAAGGATCCACCATACACGCTTATATAAGTTTGGCCATGCCGATGTAGTTAATGAAGAGCCGGTAAGTGTTTTACAGGAAGTTTATGAAGATCTGCTTGATCATGCCGCCGTTAAGAAAGCCTCAGCAAGTCTTGTGCATGAATCAAAAATTGACGTGATTAGAACACCCGGTCTCGTGGATAAGATTAAAGCTGACATGCAAGCAGTTGCTGAACGTTTTCTTAGTGTCGGATTGCTTAAAGGCTTAAATGGCATGATCGTGCTTGATGCAGAAGAGGAATATGACTCTAAGTCATATAGCTTTGGCGGTTTGCCAGATCTTATGCGTGAATTCTCTATCCAAGCTGCTGGTGCTGCCGATATGCCATATACGATTTTATTCGGGCAATCACCTGCAGGCATGAACGCAACTGGTGAGCACGACACACGGAACTATTACGACAGTATTGCTACTAAGCAAATATGGTCCTTAAAGCCATTCATGATGAAGCTTTTAAGAGTAATTGTTCAAGCTACATTTGGTCGTCAGATTCCAAGTTTAGATGTTGTGTTTAACCCGTTATGGCAACTAGACGCTAAGGTACGTTCTGAGGTTGAGAAAGCTAACGCTGAACGGGATTCCAAGTATTTAGAAATGGGCATCATTACCGAGCCACAGATAGCAAAACAGCTTGTTATTGACGGTGTTTATTCAGTGATCGATGAAGCTCATATCAAAGAGCTTGAGACAATGGTGAAGCTTAATGACAACGATAATTCAGATCCTGAAACCACACCTCCAGCAGGCGAAGAAACGTAAAAAAGGTCGTAAAGCTTCTAAGCCGAGGGCCGTGCACGTAAATCGCCGTGTAGAGCTTTATTACACACGGCAATTACTAGCTATATCTAAATACTGTCAGGAACAAACAAAGGAATTAGTTATTCCTACAGTAGGCCAGAATATCGGTGATGCTTGGTTCTCAGACATGATGACGGCCTTTAGGGAAAAGCTCACAAAGTATGTTGTTGAGATTTCCCGACCGTTGGCCACAAAAGTTGTGACTGACACCCAAAAGGAAGTGGACAAGCAAATTGCAGAGCACACCAAAACAATTATTGGTGTGGATCTTACGCCGTTCTATCGAGCTGCTGATATTCAGGATGAAGTAGATCTAAACATTACGGCCAATGTCAGTTTGATTAAGTCTATTCCGCAGCAATACGCCGATAAGCTTGAAGTACTAATTACTAATGCTTTGCAGACTGGACAAACCAATGAAGAGTTGGCCAAAGCTATTAAGCAATTAGGGTTATCTACTGATTATCGAGCGCGTCTTATTGCTAGTGATCAGATGGGTAAGATTAACGGCCAAATTAACCAAGCCAGACAGCTTTCTATGGGTGTTGAGACATACACATGGCAAACAGCGAAAGATGAGCGTGTGCGACCAGATCACCAGCATAAGCAAGGCAAGACATTTAGATGGGATTCACCACCAGACGGTGGACATCCCGGACAGCCTATCCGATGTCGGTGTACAGCATTACCTAACTATGAGGATATTTTAATTGACTGATTCAAATGATAAATGCTGGAAGTGTGGGAAGGACCACGGGCCAAGAAGACCAACACCACCAATCGTTTGCACACCCCCATTAGTTAAAGTAGATGGAGTAGAAAGCTCTAAAAAATTGACACCAGAGCAAATTAACCAGATCCGAGAACTCACTTTGAAAAAGGTTTTCTTATCAGTTCTTTTAATTTCAATCCCCATTCTGCTTTGGAAATTAGATTCGATCATTATGGCTTTAAAAGCCTAATACCATTAATAAGGATTTATGGCCATGAAGCGTAAAAAGTTTAGTAAAAAACGGTTTTATCGCCGTTTGCAAGCACAGGGATTAGTTAAAGGTGGGCTAGTAATTGGCGGTGACTTCACCCCGCCGTGGTTAATGTCCTGCTGTGATGGCTTCCCTAACTTGGCTAAGGCAGCGGGTAAAGCTGCGGAAAAGTTTCAAGAGGTGGTGGAAAGTATCAAAAAGATAGATTTTCAGCCTCCAAATATTAAACCCATTAAAACAAAAATTTTTATTGATGGTGTCGACTTGGGTGCAGGCAAAGATTTTTCGGTTACCTATTCAAGAACTTAATTTTTAAAATTGGTAAAGCCACCTTAGGGTGGTTTTTTATTGAGCGCAATTTATGAAAACCATTTACCAACTCAAAATTGGTGACTTTGCGCCAAGCGAATCGACACGCTCATTTACCAAAGAGGGGTATCTGAAATGCGTCAATGTTCGCTTAGCTAAAGCGCCTCAAGTACGTCAGTACTATGCGTATGAGTTTCCATCTCTGGAAGGTTATACCGCTGATCAAGTCATTAATGTTTACACACCGCCAGAGGAGCTTTTTAAGCCTGAGGCTATTCAAAGCTTCAATGGTGTAGACGCTACTGACTATCACCCGCCTAAGAATGAAATTAACGCTTCTAACTGGAAGGATTATCACATTGGCTATTGTGAGAACGTCCGGCAGGAAGGCGATTATCTGGTTGGTGATTTGCTCATTAAAGACAAGATCAGTATTGATCTGATCCAAAGCAACGAGCGGCTAGAAATGTCGCTTGGCTATGGAGCCTTATTAATCGTTGAGCAGGGTACGGCGCCAGATGGTACGCCGTATCAAGCGAAATTTATCAATTTTATAGGCAATCACGTAGCGCTCGTTAAATATGGCCGTTGTGGTGGTGATTGCCGCATCGGTGACAAACAACAAACTCCACATAAGGGGAATATATCAATGGAAGTTATTGTAAATGGTGTGCGCTATAACATTGGCGACAACACGCCTTTAGCGGATGCATTAAAAATCCAGCAAGAGCAGCTTGAAAATTTAAAGGCGGCAAAGCTCAAAGTTGGTGATAAGCAATTTTCTATCGGTGATGAATTGAACGCAGTTCAAGCGGTTGTAGATCAGTTACATGCCGAAAAAACAGCACTGGAGCAAAAAGTAGGTGATCTGGAAAAGAACCAGATGACTCCTGAAAAGCTTGAGCAAGCTGCTGCAGAGCGTGCTGCTGTGATTGCCGATGCTAAAGCATTGGTGCCAACAGTTAAAACCGAAGGTTGCTCATGTGAGCAAATCAAGCGTGATGTTATTGCTGCAAAAGCTGGTGATGCTTTAGTAACTGCTTTGATGGGTAACGTATCAGTAGGTGATGCAAAGCCTGAGCAGATCGACACAACTTTCCGTGCACTCTGTGCTGTGAAGGGTACTCATCCTTCTAATCCTGTAGGTGATGCTCTTCACCAGCAGCAAAGTGTTAAAGCTGGTGATGGCAACCCAGCAGGCGGTGGGGAAGAAAAGACCTACAGCAAAGAAAACGCATACAAAACAATCTAAGGGGATGTAAATCATGGTTAAGCAATACGATGCTGCACCCGGCATGAAGTTTCACCTCATTGGGCCAGAGGATATTTTATCCCTGCCTGTAGCTGGTACCGGTTTGGTAAACGATGGTGACGTGGTTGTACGAAGTACTGACGGAAAAACAGTTTCAGCGGTAACTGGTGCAACTAATACCAAGTTTGGAATTATCGTACGTCACGGCGTAGGTAAATCAGGTAAAACGGCAGATGGCAAAGAAGCCTATAAAGCTACTGACGTAGCACCGGTTATGACGATAGGCTCGATTTACGTGAAGGTCACTGCACCAGTCACCGATATCAACGCAAAGGTTTATGTCAAAACAGCTAACGGTACCACAGCAGCGCCGTTAGGTTCTTTATCCCCAACAGCAACAGACGGTACAGAGTTACCGAACGCATCTTGGGAAACAATTTCAAATGAACAGGGTTTAGCAGCTGTTCGCTTACGTGGGGCATAATAAATATGAGTAAATTGGCAGCAATGAAGCTACGTCTAACACCAGTAGCTCAAATGGTTCAGGCAAATATTGGGGATGCATTTAATATTGATGCATTAGCTCAGTTATTCGTTAAATTGGAAGAATTTAATGAAATGGGTCCTCAGCTTCAGCAAGTGATGGATTACGCTAAATACATTCCTGTTAAACCTGTCAATGCCGTATATGGCGGAGGAGAAATCCTAAGCCGTAAGAAGGGTGTGGGTATGGGTAAAGATCATTCAGGAACTGGTAATGATATTCCCTTGGCTGAAGTTGAATATGATACTGTTCAATTGCCAGTGAAGGTCGGCACGATCAGTTATATGTATTCAGTATTTGAGTTACAAGCAGCCCAAAAATTAAATTTAGCACTTGAAGCAGATAAAGTAGAGGCCGCTCGCCTAGCTGCAGAAAAACACTTAAGTAACATTGCTTGGTATGGCAATGCTCTTACCGGAGTTAAGGGCTTCTTAAATCAGACGGGTGTAACCATAGTTACAGCCCAACATAACTGGGCCACCGCAACCATTGAAGAAGTACTAAGTGACTTCAATGCAAGCTTGGCAGATGCTGAAGATCTTGTTGATGGGGATGTATCCGTACAGCCAGATACTTATTTGATGGCATCAAATCAGTACTTACACCTTTCTACCCGTGTAGTTGCTGATTCTGGCGGAAAGACTTTCTTAAAATTCATTGAAGAAAATAACATCTTCGCATCACAAGGTAAGCCGTTAACCATTCGTGGTTTAGGTCGTTCAAATGGTAAAGGTACCGCAGGTGCTGACCGTTCTATTATTTACCGCCGTGATCCGTCATGCATCCAAATGAAATGTGATGACGTCACTTTCTTAGCTGCTCAACCAGTTGGTGTAGATATTAAAGTGCCTGGTCACTACAAATATCAGGGCGTATGGTTGAAGCGTGTTGATTCTCTCCGTTACTTGGATCACGTGTAAGGATTAAAACAGTATGAAATATTCTTATATCTATAGCGGCTTACAGGCCGCTTTTGTTTTTTCTGGTATTGCTGTTTTGCCTACAGGCACACCAATTCTTCTGGATGAAGAAGCGCACAAGAAGCTCGCTAAAAATAAGTTTGCTAAACATCTTATTGATATCGGTGAACTTGAAGTTCAGGAAATCCCAGATGATGAGCCAAAAGCAGCGGGTAAAACTGGTGGCCGTGGTGGTAAAGGCAGCAAGCAAAACGACGCAGCAGGTGAGCAGCAAAAGCCAACTGATGAAGACGCTTTGGCCACCGTGAAGGCTGAATTAACAGCGCTTGAAGTAACGTTTAGTGATGATGAAACACTTGAGCAGTTACAAGCTAAGTTAGCTCAGGCTAAAGAATAAGGTGAGTCTATGGACGTACAAACGTTTCGTGAAAAGTTCTCGACTGATTCGAGTTTAATGTCTTTGCCAGATGCAAAAATTCAGGATGCTTTAGAAGAAGCGGATCTGATTGTTTCTCAAATTGAGTTCGGGGCATTAAAGGAACGTGCTGTAGGTCTATATGCAGCACATATTCTTAAAGTTGGTACTGTAAGTGGCAATGGTGCTGCTTTTGGTACAGCCTCAAGCATGACAATTGCGGGCCAAAGTGTGAGTTATTCACGATCATCGAAAGAAGCTTTCTATGATCTCAGCATGTATGGCCAGCGTTACCTTGCGTTAAAAAATTCAATTCCAATTGATGATGAAGGCACAAACCCTAACCGTTTAGGTGTTGGTGCTTTTGTCGTATAGGAGAATCCCATGCCTTTTAAATATCAGGCACCAGAAGGTTATAAGCCAACCAAACTCGTTATTGCCGGGCAAAACCTAGATATCAAAAACGGCGTTTTAGAATCTGATAATGACATTATCCATATTTTAAAGCCCTTAGGTTTTGAGCGTTATGTTGAAGTTGTTGAGCCAAAGAAAACGGCTACCTCTGCTAAAGAGTAAATAAGCTATGAGCGATTATCGTGTTGATACTCAGGTCAATTTTGATGAGATGAATAATCGCGTTAGGTTTGAAATAAGACGCACGATTAACGCTCTTACTTTGCGCTTACAGCGGATTGTTCAGGAAGACATGTTAAGTGGCCAACGACTTAAAGTTCAGTCAGGCCGCTTACGTGGATCCGTTTCATCAAAGGTGGATGAGGATAAGGATTCCATTGAGGGAACTGTAGGAGCTGGTGGTGCTTTGGTACCTTATGCACCTGCACATGAATTTGGTCTAAATGGAGCTTTGGGTGTTAAAGCACACCTAAGGACAATTAAGCAGGCGTTTGGCCGGCCTATTTCGCCGGTTCAGGTCAATATTAAGGCCCATTCAAGGAATGTACGTTTTAGGGAATTGCGGTTCATGCGTGATTCACTGGATATCGTGGCCAAGATTGTGCCGAAAAATATTGATGCAGCAATTGAGCGAGGTATAGCAGGTGGATAGTGAAGCAATCTATCAGGCGTTGTTTGAAAGGTTAAGCACAAGGGTAGAGGGATTGATTACGGCAAGTCGCCGTTTACGTCACTTTAACCATGTAACACCAGAACAGCGCCCAGCCATGTTTATTACACAAGGCAATCAACAAGAAGTCCCGGTACATGGTTTAGATTCAAAAGTTGAACTAGCTGCTGAGGTTTATCTCTATATTCATGAATCGGACACTACAAAGCCGCCATCATCACAGATGAATATATTCATCGATCGTGTACGTGAAGCTATTCAGCCGGACCATCCAGATTTTAATGAGTATCAAACCTTAGGTGGTTTGGTAGAGCACTGCTGGATCGAGGGCACCGTAGAAGTATATGAAGCAGTAGAAAACATGCTTGATGATCAGGCGATTGCCATTATTCCTATCCGGATCCTCACAACCAATTAACAAAACATTCATTTTATGACCGCCTCTATGGCGGTTTTGTCATTTTAGAGAGGTCAAAATAAATGGCTCAATATTTATTTGGTGCTGGCAAGATCTTTGCTACACCGATTCAAGATGTATACGGGCAACCGATTAGTAATCCCACACCAGTTGAAGTGGGGGTGATGCAATCCGTTGGTGTAGATATTAGCTATGACTTAAAAGAGCTTTTCGGTCGTGGTCAATTCGCCGTAGATGCTGCACGCGGTAAAGGTACTATTAAATGTAAAGCTTCTTTCGGACGTATTAACGGTACATTGTTAAATTCAATTTTTTTCGGTGGCGTTGTTGCTGAAGGTGGAATTGAAACAGTTTCCCAAACCATTAATGGTGAAGTGATTCCGGCTGGCGGTACTGTTACTCCGGTTGTTCCTAATAGCGGTACGTTCGTAAAGGATCTAGGCGTAACGGATGCGAAAGCAATTCCCCTTAAACGTGTAGCTTCAGCGCCAACAACAGGGCAATACAGTGTAGATGCGGCAACCGGTGCTTATACATTTGCTGCTGCCGATGCAGGTAAAACGGTATTTATTAACTTCCGTTATTCAGCAATGGTAGCGGGTGCTAAGTCAATCACTGTATCTAACCTAGATATGGGTTATACGCCAGAGTTTGCCGTTGACCTGCAACGTGACTACAAAGGTAAGTTCATGCACATGAATTTCTTCCGTTGTACCAGTAACAAACTTGGATTCAGTTCAAAACAGGACGATTACGATATTCCTGAGTTTGAATTCCAGCCTATGGCTGACGATCTTAACCGTGTTTTCAAAATTGATTTATCGGAGTAATGCCAGATGCAATTTAAGCAAGTTGATAACCCGCGTGGCTCAACAATTATTATTGATGGTCAGCCATTTGTATTTGCTCCTTTGTCACTTGGTGCGGTTGAAAAGTTATTGCCAGCTCTTCAAGCATTTAAGCCCGATGATGTGGGTACCGTGATTGATGTTGCGTTTAAGTCGCTTAAGCGCAATTACCCGGATATCACACGTGATGATGTTGCTGACATGATTTATATGGATCAACTCACGGAAGTTATGGAAGCTGTAATGTCTGTGTCTGGTCTTAAAGGAAATGAAGACAACGCTGCAGGTGGTTCGGGGGAATAGATTGGGAGGAGCTGTACACGCATTTAGTACTAACGATGGGTAAAGATTACGACTATGTACGTAATGAAATGGACCTGCCTAGATTAAGAGCATTAAGTGCGTATCAGCAAAGTAACCCTCCCGCGCATATTGGAATACAGCGCCTTTGCCGTATTTTGGAAGCATTTATGGGTATTGATGATACTCCGCCAGCTATTACCGTTTCAGATGATGACGAGGACGATATGTTGGAAGTTTTGTCGAATTTTCCGCAGGGTGGTTGAGGCTGCCCTGTTTGCATTATTTGTAAGCGTTGGTTAAAGTTTGTTGATTAAACTTTATAAGGATAAATCAATGGCTTTAACAAATTGTAAAGAGTGTGGGGCACAAGTTAGTACTCAAGCTAAAAATTGTCCAAGTTGTGGAGCAAAAGTTAAAAAACGCTCCTTATTAAAATGGATCTTTCTAGGATTTGTTATTCTATTTATTATTGGCATTATTGCTGGTGGTGGAGAGGGATCTTCTTCATCAAGTAGCACTAGAGAATTGTCACCTAAAGAAGATGCATTAAAAAATACTGTACTTGATTATGATTGGTCAAAAGGTGGTTTTGATAGTGTCATGTTGGTTGATTTTAAAATCAAAAATAATAGTAAATATGACATTAAAGATATCACTGTAGAGTGTGAGCACTATTCTAATAGTAAAACAAAGATCGACAGCAATAGCCGAGTAATTTATGAGATTGTTAAAGCTGGTGAAACTAAAACAGTCAAACAATTTAATATGGGATTTATACATTCTCAAGCTGCATCGTCAGGTTGTGGAATAACTGACTTAGTTGTAATTCAATAAATATTCTTTAGAAAATAACCCCGTTCACACGGGGTTTTTTATTTTTCAAATTTACCTTGCATCGGCAAGGTTTTTTTATGCCTATGAGGTGTGTATGGCAAATAATAACCGTGTCGAAGTGCATGTTGGTGCTAAAACTTCCGAGTTAAAGGAAGGTATGCAAGATGCAGAAAAAATAGTTTCAGATTCCGCCAAGAAGATTGAAAGTACTGGGCATAACATTGATTTTAAACTTGATCTTTCTAATCTACGGTCAGAGCTAAATGGCTTTGCCTCAAACCTTTCTGATAAGTTCAAGACAGTAGGCAATGATATTAAGAGCTCGCTGACTAATGGCCTATCTTTAGTCAGAGGCGGTTTTTTTCTTGGTATTGGCCAAGAGATTGCTAGAAGTGCAGCGGAAGCGGTTGCAGCAATTCCTGATCTTGTATCTGCAGTGGGTAAGGCTTCCAAAGAGTTAGAGATTCAAGCCCGATTAGCAAACTCGAATACTTTAGAATTTCAAGAATGGGCATTTGCTGCCAAAAAAGTAAACGTGGAGCAGGACAAGCTATCGGACATCATGAAAGATGTAAACGATAAGTTTGGTGACTTCATGCAAACTGGTGGTGGTGAGATGGCCGATTTCTTTGAGAAGATCGCGCCAAAAGTCGGTGTCACCGCCCAACAATTTAAAGGCTTATCTGGTCCGCAAATCCTAGAAAAGTACTACCAGACTTTGCAAAAAGCTAATGTGTCACAGGCTGAAATGACTTTCTATATGGAAGCCATTGCGAACGATGCAACATTATTAGCTCCATTACTGGATAACAATGGTCAAAAATTAAAAGAGTACGCTAAACAGGCTCATGATTTAGGCGTAATCATGAGTGAAGATGCCATAGCTGCTACCAAAGAATTTAATACGTCCCTTGAGACTGTTCAAACAACACTTCAAGGAGTATTAACCCGTATTGCAGCACAAGCAGCTCCATCCCTTACTGAATTAGCTAATCAATTTTTAACTTTTGCAGTTGATTCCAAGGATGCCATTGATGATTCAATTAAATCGATTATTGGAATTTTTGAAAGCCTGTTTAGCATTCTAAGTGAGCAGTTTACAACTATCGGGGGAATCTGGAGCGACTTAACTGGAAGTATCGGAGACGATGCTAATACTCAGATTGGTTTCATGGATGCAATATCTGTGGTTCTGCGTGCTTTAGGTGTAGTGGTTACAGGCTTTCAGGTAGGTGTTCAATCTGCATTTGCAATTATTCGCGCCGTTGTAGTCACGGTATGCCAAGCTTTAATCATTGCTTTTAATGGCCTTATGGCTGGCTTTGATATGGTACGAAGTACTATTCAGTATGGTTTGGATGTACTACAAGTTAAGTTTCAAACATTTGGTAGTGTTGTTAATAATATCCTCCATTTTAACTTCTCAGGCGCAAAAGCTGCATGGGAAGGTGGATTATCTCAATTAGGCGGGATTACAGAACGTTATACCAATCAAATGAAAGGCCGCATGGCTGACCTGAAAAACTCTTGGAATGCAGGAGCCACTACAGCAGCAAATTCACTTGTCACAGCAGGTAAGCGAATTCTTGAGGTTACAACAGCGGGTAATCAGAAGATTACCAACTATGTATTTAAGGATCCGACCAAACCAGTCGAACCGCCAAAACCTCCTAAGCTTGGTTTAGGAACTGCACCACCTAATACAAAATTAGGTATTGGTACTGGTGAAAAGGACGAGAAAGGTGGATCTAAATCATCGGCTAAATCAAAAGCTGAGCAAGAGGCTAAAGAGCGTCAACGACAAGCGGAGCAAGCCGCTAAAGCGCTGGCTGATATTCGGTATAAATATGCATCCGAAGAAAAGAAAGTCGCTTTAGATCTGCAAAAGGCACTGGAAGAGATTGAAAAATCCAAGATGACTGCAGATGAAAAAGCCGCTGCAAAAGTCAAAGCCGAGAAGGATGCTTCAGACAAGATTATTGCTATCCGTTTAAAAGAGTTTGAGGAATACAAAAAAGCTCGTGAAGAACAGATCGACAATTATCAACAGCAAGCACAACGACTTTATGAAATTGAAGCAGCTCGAATTCAGGCTGAATTTGATGCCAAGAAAATTTCAAATGTCCGTAAAGTTCAGTTGGAAAAACAGCTAGAAGATCAGTTACGCGAAATTAAGCGGCAAGGTCTTTTAGAGCGTTTGGCTTTGGAAAATGAGCAGACCAACATTACAGGCAAACAAGGTAACCAAAACCAAATCACCAACAACATTTCTGATTTAGAGACAGACCAGAAAGTTGCTGACACTAAGTCTATGGGCTTAATCAGTGATGCGGAAATGAAAGACTTTGAGGCTAAGTTTGGTGGCTTTACTTCTCGTCTTGCCAACCTTTGGGATCAAGGCATTCAGTCCCTTATGAATGGCACCTTGACTTGGAGTAATGCCACTAAAGCAGTGCTTGCTGATATGGGAGCATTTGCCTTGCAAACAGCTACTAAAGAGCTGCTGTCAACGGCAATTTAAAACTGACCCCTTTTACCTTAAAACAGCAAAGTAAAATTGACCCCTTTGATGATTTATTAAGACTCAATTTGTGGTTGAATTCCTACTCTCTTTTTATCTTTTAGACGATAACTTTCCCCAGATATTTGTACAACATGACAATGATGTAATAAACGATCCAACATTGCTGCTGTCAAAGTAACATCATCTGCGAATGATTTAGACCACTGGCTAAATGGTAAATTACTGGTCAAAATCGTACTGCCTTTTTCATAGCGCTTGGCAATAACATTAAAAAATAAATTTGCTTCTTCACGACCAAATGGTAAATATCCTATTTCATCGATAATCAATAACTTTGGAGCAAGTACAACACGTTGCATGTAGTTTTTTAATTTACCTTGTTGATAAGCTAGGCTAAGTTGCAACATTAAATCAGCTGCAGTAATAAACTTAGTCTTAATATTATTCATAATTGCCTTATAGCCTAAAGCCATTGATAGATGTGTTTTCCCAACACCACTTGCACCAATAAATACAACATTTTCAGCTCTTGGAATA
Source organism: Acinetobacter sp. FDAARGOS_559 (assembly GCF_003940475.1). Classification (NCBI taxonomy): domain Bacteria; kingdom Pseudomonadati; phylum Pseudomonadota; class Gammaproteobacteria; order Moraxellales; family Moraxellaceae; genus Acinetobacter; species Acinetobacter sp. FDAARGOS_559. Next base: position 1,090,547 of record NZ_RKJG01000005.1, on the reverse strand, counting down.
AAGCTTAAATTAAATAGTTCAAGCAACTGCGACTTTGGAGCACCTAAAGCATAATTAAAATCATAAGCCTCCAACGTTTTGATTTGAGTAAGACCTGAAAGTTGTAAAAGAATCTGTTGACTACGTTGCTGCTTGGCTGTGTATTCATGTAATAGCATAGCTTCAACGAAATCTGCATAACTGCCATCCTTTGCTAAGGTTTGTTGTGCATGATGTGACCATTGTGATGCCACTGTTTGTAGACCAAGCTGACGGCAAAGCTGTTCAATACGCTCATACTGTAAATTCATTAAGAAACCTCCAGTAATTCATCATAGATTGATAAGGGGTGTTGAACACTCTCATGAGGTATGAGTGATGATGGGCTAACATCATCAATTACAGATTTTTTAGAACCATCATTAAATAAAGGTAATGAAGAAAAATATTGTTGTTCTTCAAGCAAACGAGTACTTGGTTTTTCTTTAGTTGTTGCATGAATGCGTTGATTTGCTGTTTCACTAAGCCATCGACCAATATAGGCATTTGCCATATCAACATCTAAGCTAAGGTCAACCACCTTTAAACTTGCTTTTAATGGCACGATAAAACTTGATTTCAAATAACTATTAAAGCGTTCTACTTTACCTTTTGTTTGCGCACGATATGGCTTACAAACACGTGGTCGGAAGTTATATTTCTTAGCACAATCAAGTAATTTAGCATTCCAGCGATGTTGACCATCTTGATAAGCATCACGTTCAATCATAATGGCCTTAGCATTATCAAATAATACATCTTTAGGAACACCACCAAAGAACTGAAAAGCACTTTCTAAGCCATCAATCCATGCATCAGAACGTTCATGATCATAAAACTTAACAAAGGTTGCTCTAGAGTATCCCAAAGTTGCAACAAATGCTTTTAATGTGGTGTGATGACGTCGAATTTTTGTGAAATCAACCTGCATTTGTTGACCTGGTTGAGTCTCAAATCGCTTAATCGGCTCTGGTTGTTTAGTTGGCTTTAATGTATTGAGATAATTTTGTAGTGTTCTAATTTTCCCCGTGTAGCCTTTTTGCAAGATTTCTTGATACAACACTGCAGCCGGTATCCATTCTGGATCGGCGGCATTTACACGTTTGATTAAATACGGTTTATAAGGCTCAAGAATACTCACTTTAGATTGTGTTCGTTGATATTTAGGTGTTACTTGAGATCGTAAATATTTACGCACAGTATTTCTAGAAATACCGAGTTCGCGGCTAATTGCCTTAATAGATTGACCTTGTTGATGAAGTATTTGGATTGTCACTGCTTGCTCCAAAGTTAACATGTTGAGCAGTCCAAAAAGACCACTATATTAACCAAGGGGGTCAATTTTCAAATGCTGTTGGGGGGTCATTTTTACATTGCCGCTAACACTGCAAGGATGGCTAAGAATTCAAGCTATTAAATTGGCTCGTAAACTTGGCTTTGTCGGTGCTGAAACAGCAGCAGAAGCTTCTGGCCAAGCTGCTCAAACAGGGGCAACCATTGCAGGTGAAGCAACACGTACCAGCGTTACTGCAGCAGGTGGTTTAGCTCGTTTAGGTTTAAAAGCTGCTGAAGCTATCAAAGGCATCATGATGTCGGCATGGGAAGCGATGGCCGGAGCTTTTAAAGCAATGGTCGCAATTCCATATGTCGGTCCAATTTTAGCCGTTGGTGCTGGTGCGGCTGCTTTTGGTTTGGTTGCTGGTCTAGCGGGCAAGATTAAATCTGCTCGAGGCGGTTACGACATTCCATCCGGTGTGAATCCTGTTACTCAACTGCATGAAGATGAAATGGTTCTACCTTCACAACATGCGAATACCATTCGTGAAATGGGTAACGCATTACGCAATGGGGCAAGTTTTGGAGCTGCTGCGGTTGCTGAAGGCGGGGGAGGTGGTGCCACTGTTTTCAACATTAATGCCATTGATGCCAAAGGAGTTAGAGACTTTATGAAGAAACATGGCCGTGATTTGGCTGGTGGACTTAAGGGCTATAGCCGCAGTTTTGGGAAATAAGGAGTAGTGCATGTCAGATGTATTTTTTCCTGAATTACCCGGTTTGGAGTGGGACTTGTCAAAGAGTCCCATTTTTAACACCAAAATTATGACATCCATAAATGGTCGTGAATTACGGGCAAGCTATCAGGCTGTACCCAAGTATGAAATTTCAATGTCATATGCATTTTTGAGAGAGTCGAAAGGCAGGCAAGAATTACAGCAGTTAGAAGGATTCTTTTTAGAGCGCCGTGGTTCATTTGATTCGTTTCTTTACAAAATGCCTGATGATAATCAGTTCACATGCACAATTATTGGCGATGGTTCTACGGAATATCAATTATTTAAACAGGTTGGGTCAGCTAAGCTTTTATTGGGAAATACTGAAGCAGATAATAGTGAAGTCAGAGATCCTAAGATGTGGGGTCAAAATTCTTCAAAGTTAATGTGGAGTAATGACAATAATTTAATGTGGTATACAGGTTTTGGTATTAACGCAAATGGAAAGGTAATTTTTTCTGCCCCTTTACAAATAGGACAAAAATTCACCATATCTGGAACTTTCTATTATCGGTGCAGATTTAAAGATGATGAACAAGAATATGTCAACTTTATGCATAAGCTTTGGAAAATTGGAAAAGTTGAGTTGATTGGTTCACTAGGAAATAAGATATGAGACAAGCATCCCAGAAACTTATTGCCCTGTTAGATGCAGATCAATTCATAATGGCTGATCTATATACGATTACCACAATTCAGGGCATTGCGTATCGCTTTACAAACTATGACTTTGATTTAACCGTGGGCGGTAAAGTATTTTCGTCACAAGGTCCAATTATAAGTCGTGAGGGTATTAGTCTTTCTTTAGGCATTGAAGTAGATAATTTATCTATCACGATTGGTACAAATGAAACTACTAAATTTGGAGAAGTACCAGTGGCTCAAGCATTTCATAATGGTGTGCTTGATGGTGCGCGATTTAAGTTAGAGCGTATCTTTATGGATGCTCATACACCAACTGATACAAGTGCCGGCACATTGGTTTTATTTGAAGGTCGAATTGTAGAGCCAGAGTTTGACCGTTACGAAATTAAAGCTAGTGTGGTTTCAGATGTTGACGGATTAAAACTTCAGATGCCACGCAACCTTTATCAACCAGGTTGCTTAAACACCTTGTTTGATAGCGCTTGTGGCTTACAAAGTGCTGATTTTGCCGTTAATACAACTATTGCAGCAAATAGCACGCCTAACAGGATTCTATGTGAACTAAGCCAGCCACAAGGGTGGTTTACTCAAGGTGTTGTAGAGTTTTTAGAGGGGGTAAATATTGGAATTAAACGCACTGTACGCCTACATGAAACAGGTGCTTTACTTCTAACTTTGCCACTTTTAGAAATGCCAGCAATTGGTGAAGCAATTCGTGTTTATCCGGGATGTGATAAGTGCTTAGAAACTTGTATAAATCGTTTTAATAATCGAGCTCGGTTCCGTGGTTCTCCATTTGTTCCGGTGCCCGAAACTTCAGTTTAATTACTTTTAAATAGACCAAAGCCCTGCAATATAGCAGGGCTTTTTCATTTTGGAGGTCAAAATGGCAGAACTACCTAGTGCTGAAGCATTTGTGGGTTCAGATGTAACTGAGAGTGGTTTTAAGGCTGCGCAAACTCAACTTATCGATTTCCTTGGAGACTTGGACGGGAGAGTTTCAGCAATAGGAGCGGGGCACTATGGCGTAGATACTTATGCAACCGCGGATACAATCAAAACCTCCTTGCCTGCCGGAACAATCATTGAAGTTGGGAATGATCCAGATCCGAACAAGAATGGTTCATATAATTGGGATGGAGTCACATTAAAAAAATCTCAATATGATCCTAAGACACAAGCTATCAATATTTCAAAAGAATATGTTGATGCGCGTGCCTTGATTAGAACTTCATTTATGAAGTTATTTAGTTTGGAAGATGGAAATAATACTCCTATTGTTAATATTTATAAGAATGGATCTGTTTGGATTAAAGGGTTAAAAAAAGATATTGCAACATATATCAATTCATTGAATCAAAATGTCGAACTTCTAAATAGTCTCTTAAGTATTACTGCTGGATCAAATATTATTGAAATTAGAGATTTTAATAATGTACCAGTATTTAGTATTAATAAAGCTCTTGATGTGAACATAGGAAAATATAAATTAAGTTTAATGTCTGATGCTTTGAATACCTTAAAAAGCATGGTTTTTAAAAATAATGGGAAGAATTATTTCGTTTTTAATGATGTAAATAACTTGCCTTTAATAAAACTGAATCAGAATAAAGATTTATTTATACCGAAAATTGGTAATCTTACTGAGCAAGCCTTACTTTCCAAAAAAATTACATCAAAGTTAGCACAGAGTCTAAGTTCAGCTGCCGGTGCCGAGTATGCAGATAATGTACTTGAGCAACTTACCAATTCCCAATCAAGTACAACACTAACAGCTATCACAGCAGCTCAAGTTAATGATTCTGGTATTTTCCCACACCCTGTAACTATGCTCCGCATCCCAGCTATAACAAGGATAGCAGTTAACAAATATTTATGTTTTTTTGAAGCGAGACGGGATGGTGATGACTTTGGCGAGAATTCGCAGGGTGTAGTAACGCTAACAGTTGATCAAGATAATTTGACTGTGTCGGCAACTAATTTGCAATCGCTACACAGTACTTATGTTGATGAAAATAACAAGCGTTGGTCATTTATGAATGCTTGTGCTGTGAAACTTGATTCGGGACGTATTATCGTTCTGTATGTAAAGCGCAATGGCACTACAAGTCATGCCTTATATAAACGTTACTCAGACGATGATGGGGTTACATGGTCAGAATATGAAGATATAGGGCATTTTTTAAATATGCCTTTTTACAATTTACTTTGTCCGTGCTCACAAGGACTTGTAAAACGTTTTGGCTCTAATCGTGGACGTATAATTTTCCCTGTTTGGTATTCTGGTGTGCGATATAGAACCGAAGAATTTCGAGCAGGTTACATTTATTCCGATGATGATGGCGAGACATGGCATGATGGCTCGTTCAACAATGAAACAATGAGTAATGAGGTACAGTGCGCTGAAGATGTAAATGGAGATATTCTTTTCTGTATACGAAGAGAAGTCACGGGAATCAACACAAAAACTTGGAGCAAGTTGCTTGATGGCGATTTTAAATTAACTCCTTTCACTCCACATAATCAGCTTTGTGAAACTCCAATCATGAGCGGACTTATTCAAGCTCAAAATAAGTTTGATAAAAGCAATGCCAAATTTCATTATGTGGGAACTTATTCAATCGGTCGCAAAAACCTAAAACTCTTCACTTCTTTTAACGGTGGTTCTGACTGGACCCACGAATATGACGTAGCAAATACGAATATTACATCTGTTTATAGCTGTATAGAACGTTTATCGCCAACACAATGTTTTGTTTTGTGGGAGGCGGACTATGTCACCTCACTAAAATGTCAGATTTTATCTATCAATGAAACCAACACTGGCAAACAAGCACAGGAGCTTTAATTATGGCTGGTCAATTAGTTTTGAAATCACAAAATGCAGTAGATAATATCATTGATCTACCTGATATTAATTTCTATATAAATCGTGTAGTTGCTGATGGGGGCATTATTTATGATACGAATGCCCTCTTAGATGTTTTTAGTTTTATTTATGCTAATGGCATTTCTGAAGGGGAAGTATTTAGCGCAGTAAACCCTGCTTGGGGAATTAAATATGACAAAAACTCTGGCAATGTGTCAAAACTCTATAGTATTTTTAATGAATCAGGAGACATGATTGTGACGAATGGAACTATTCCAGCAAAATTAAATAGTAATCTTACTGTGCCATCTGTTTATTTTGCCGGCACAATGACTACATATATGCATTCTGTTGGTACAGTTTCCGATGTTAATGCTTTCGGTGCTGCTACAGCATATTTGGTTCCACAACTAGCATCTTACGGAAGTTCAACAACCTTTGCATTAGGGCTACTGTATTCAAAAATTGATCATGATGCTAATAGTCCAAGTGGTGCGGCAAGCCCATACACAGCAGCGGCGTGGACACTTAGTCGACCAGATTCAAATAATACAACATTGAAATCCTGGACAAATTTCGCTTCAGCTTGGGGTGCAACTGGTTCTGTTGGCTCAAATGTTACAACTGGGTATGAGAGTGCAAAACCACTTTCTATTTATGCTGACTCGGCTGGATTGAAGGCTTTTAATAATGGCGTACTAGTCACATCTGACGTTACAGTAACTCAATTGCAAACCCAGAAAAACAATCTAGGTTTTTGGTTTGGATCAAGCATTACTGCAAATGGCGATCAGGCCTCATCATATTTTATAGGGCATTTCTTTGAGAACTGGGTTTTAGTAAACACAGATTCTGAAAAATTGACTAAAATCAGTGAGCGCATTAACGATAAATATTATGTAGTTTTTCCACATTAATTGTTAATTTTTGCATAATCTTGAAGGTGACTTTTAATTTAATATTCATGTATTTCTTCTTTGTTTTAAAACAAAGAAGAAATACATGAAAAGATATGAAAGTTTAGACTGGTTGCGAGGGTTAATGGCTTTCGCAATCATGATCTATCATCTTATTAGTTGGAAGCTATTTCATCCTGAAGCTGGTAGTACTCTTGGGAATTTTGGAATTTATGGAGTCTCAATATTCTTTGTATTATCAGGTCTTAGCATGGGAATTATTTACAATCGTTTTATAAAAGATTTCTAGACATCTATTGTATTCTTTGTTCGAAGACTGTTTAGACTTTTACCATTGCTTTGGGTGGCAATTGCTGTAATAGCAGGAATTAACTTTATAATTCACAATGATTTTGATATTTATAAGATTTTCTTAAATTTTACATTACTATTTGGTTTTGTGACTTTTGATAAAACTTTTTTAATGGTCGCTCTTTTGCTGGGAATAGGCGCTTGGCTATTTAAAAGCATGCTGAAAATCAAATTATGTGACTAGCACTGGGTTTAACGTAGAAAAGCTCCAATTTTTATTGGGGCTTTTTTTATGGAGCAAACAATGAGTACTGGAAGGCGAGCAGTTGAAGAGGCTCTAACATGGTTGGGCACACCATATCATCACCAAGGCCGTGTTAAGGGGGTTGGTGTGGACTGTGGTACATTGATTTGTGAGGTCTACGAAAAAGTAGGTCTCATGGATCATTTGGACCCACGGCCATATCCACCAGACTGGCACATGCACCAGATGGGGCAGCGTTATTTAGAACTCATCTTAGGTGTATGTGACAAGATAGAAGGACCACCTCAACCAGGTGATATTGTTTTATACCACTTTGGCAAATGTATCAGTCATGGTGCAATTGTTATTGAGTGGCCTCAGGTCATTCACAGTTATATCCATCAAGGAGTCATAATCCAAGATGGAACAAAAGGAAGTTTAGCCCGGCGAATTGCCGGGTTTTTTCGTATGAAGAGGCTAAAAGAATGAGTGGTGTTTTTGGTAGTACAACAATTAGTACGTCAGATACCCGTATTAACTCTATGCGGATTCAACAATCAGCTTACGGGCTTTGCCAGCCATTGGTATATGGTAAAACTCGTGTGGCGGCAAACATGTTTTGGTACGGGGATTTCTTGGCAACGCCTCACACTACGGTCGAGAAATCAGGCGGTAAGGGTGGGGGCACTAAAATCAGCAATACTACATTTAGTTATAGTGCTTCGCTCATGCTTGGCTTGTGTGAGAATCAGATTAAAAGGATTGGCTTGATATGGGTTGATAAAGAACAGTACATACCAAAGCAGGAAGGATCAATTACGCTAGATCCTATCGACCAGTTAAAGTTTGAACTATTTGATGGCAATAATAATCCTCCTTGGGGCTGGCTTGTTTCAAAGCATCCGGATCAGGCAATTAACTATCCATTTTTGGGATATGTTGCATGCGCGAATTATGAGATGGGGAATAGCGCCAGCCTTTCAAATCATAACTTTGAGGTGATTAGTACAATTACCTTGTCGGATACCATTGATGATGCTAATCCAGCTGATGTGATTGAAGATTTTATTACACATCCCCGGTACGGGGCTGCGCCTAATTTAAATATGGCTGATTTAGAAGAGTTTCGCACTTACTGCCGAGCTGCCAATCTTTTAATTAGTCCCGCATTCACAGAACAGCGCCCAGCATATGAAACAATCAACGAGATTGTCGAAGCTGTAAATTGTGCTGTGGTACCAAGTCCAGATGGTTTAAAGATCCGTTCTTTTGGCGATTCAGCTATTACTGGAAACGGCGTTACTTTTACTCCGGATCTCACACCGGTTTATCACTTAACTGATGATGATTTTATTAGCGATGATGAACCGGTGCGAGTTCGCCGTAGCCGTGATACAGATGCTTATAATCATGTGCAGATCGAATACATCAATCGATATAACCAGTACAACACAGAAACTACTGAAGCTAAGGATCAAGCGAATATTGAAATGTTTGGCCTACGTACCGAAGATCCTGTGGAATGTCATTATTTCTGTGAACCTAAAATAGCCCGTCATGCTGCACAGCTTCGCTTACAACGACTGCTTTATGTTCGTAACGAGTATGAATTTGATTTAGGCTGGAAGTACTGCCGCTTGGAACCTATGGATGTTGTTACTATTACTGATGAAGCATTAGGCCTAAATCAGTTTCCTGTACGTATTACACGCATTGAGGAGGATGAGGGAGGCATGTTAACGGTTACTGCTGAGGAGCTGGCCATAGGTTCAAGATCTGCTATTGAATACGATTCACAAGCATCTAATGGTTATCAAGGCGGTAATGAAGAGCCGGGTAATGTGAATGCTCCAGCTATTTTTGAGCCTCCGTTAGATCTAACAGACGGTAAAAATCAGGTATGGGTTGCGGTGTCTGGTGGCATCAATTGGGGTGGCTGTAATGTATGGGTAAGTCTTGATAATACGACTTATGAAATGATCGGGACTATCTACGGATCCGCACGATACGGCCAACTAGTTACTGCAATTGATGCAGATGATACTGCCTTGCAAGTTGAGCTCAATACAGCAAGTCGTATCTTCAGTGGAACCCTACAAGATGCTCAAGCCGATCAAACGCTTTGTAAAGTAGGTGACGAGTATTTTAATTATCAAGTGGCCACCTTAAACGGATCTGGTCTTTATGCCTTAAGTGATGTGCTACGTGGGCGTTTTGATGATGCTCAGGTTCATAACGCTGGTGAGCCTTTTGTACGTCTTGATCGGGCTATTTTTGTATATCCATATAATGAAAATTTGGTGGGTAAGCAGATCTTCTTAAAGTTCACGAGTTTTAACGGATTGGAGCGCAAAGAACAAACATTAGATGAGGTAACAGCTTATAGCTATACATTATCTGGTGGACGTCCAGCAGGTGTTAAAGGTCTTTCCCTTCAATCACCGTTTGTTGGTACCACTTTCAAGGTTCAATGGCAAAGCTCAACTGGTGCAGATGGCTATCGTGTTCAGGTCTGGTCTAATGGGGCTATGATTCGTCAAGTTGACACAACCAATACGGATTATAGCTATTCGATAGAAGAAGCTAAGACTGATGGAGTAGGACGAGCTTATACAATACGTGTAGCAAGTAAGAACGGCGACCAGATTAGTACTTTTGCTGAATTAAGTATTAGCAATCCGGTACCGCCAGTACTTCTAAATGTTTATACAGCTGCTACGGTAGATTCTATTACAGTGAATTGGGTACCGAGCGAAGTACCAGACCTGAAAGATTATGCAGTGTGGCTAAGTCCTACTCCTAATTTTGATCCTACACAAATGCCGCCTACGTGGACCGGCACAGATTTAACAACTACATTTGGAGGACTACAACCAACTACTCCATATTACATTCGTGTTGCTGCACGAGATGTATGGGAAAACACAGTCTGGAACTATACAAATCAGATTACTCAAAGTACTTCTGAAGGTTAATTTAAATTTTTACATAGCACCCGATCGGGTGCTTTTTTTTGCCTACTTCTGGAGCAAAAGGCATGGAACCAGTTTCTACAAGCGGTTTAACAGCAATTTTAAAATTTTATGGTGCAGCAATCATGGTGACTTTAGCGGTCGCTTTAGTTGCAGCAGTTGTATTAATGACGCGTATGCCACGCTCACCACAAGAGTGGGCCGTAGGCTTGATTTGTACGGTTGTATCAAGTTTGGCTGGTGGCTCATTCATTATTGTGAAGTGGGGGCTTCATGAATGGGTTACTGATGTATGGGGGATGATTGCACTTGGTGGGTTCTTCTTTGTTTGTGGTTTACCTGGTTGGGCTTTAGTCCGTTGGATTTTTAATTTCATAGATAAACAGGAAGGGAAAACGATTGTTGAAGTGATTAAAGAGTTTAAGAAAGCCAGAAAAGACATTGAAAACACCTAATGCCGCCTTCGGGCGGTTTTTTTATTATATTAGGAAGAGTGAAATGAAATTTATCAATTTACAGAAGTCTCTCGGTGTTGCAGCTGATGGGAAGATAGGGCGCGGCACTCTTACAGCCTTATTTAAGAAACTTGGCGCAAATCAAAGTCGAGCTGAAGAGCTGGCATTAGCAGCTAACGTACACTTCAAAGATTATGCAATTCTCTACAATGAGTTGCGCTTTGCTCACTTCATTGCACAGCTTGCACATGAGTCGGGTAATTTTCGATACATGGAAGAAATCGCAAGTGGTACAGCTTATGAAGGTCGTAAAGACTTGGGCAATATTATGGCTGGCGATGGAGTGCGTTTTAAAGGGCGTGGTCCCATCCAGTTGACTGGACGTGAAAACTATCAAAAATATGGTCGAGCATTGGGCATTGATTTTGAATCACATCCGGAACTTGTAGCAATTCCCAGTATCGGCTTGCTAGTCGCTTGTAAATTCTGGTCTAACAACGGATTGAATGAACTTGCAGATCGTGATGACGTTATAACTATAACCCGTCGCATTAATGGCGGTACAAATGGCTTAGTTGAACGTAAAGCCAATCTAGTCAAAGTTAAAAGTTGGATGTCATGAAAGCTTTAATATTGCTGTGCATACTTCTTTCAGGATGTACAGCACATACGATCAATAACAATGTGAATATAGGCATTTGTGTAAAAGCCCTCTAATGAGGGCTTAATTTTTATAGATTTTCAAATGAGGTTGGAATTTAGAATATTATATTTTCTGAACGTGCACTAGAAATATATTCTAAATTAAAATCACCATGATTATACTGATTTAGCGTAACTCCATACTTTTTAGAAAGTGAAAACATGGAAAGTATAGAAGTAGCAATAGTTGCAAGCGGTATACCATTTGATTTTATATCATGTATAAGTGCAGGGGTATTTAAAATAAGTGCTTGAATAGCATCTCCAGTTAAGTCAATATTAACTTCAAAATCACTTTTTTTCATTATTTTAAAACGCTCAAATACTGTTCTATCTAACTCCAAAATTGCATTTTCAAATCTTTTTAATTCAGTTTTTCTGATTACATCTAATTCTTCATGATTAAGCTTTTTTAATAGCCTATCCATTGTAGTATGTAAACCTTCAAGTTCGGAAGCTCTTCTATTTTTAAACTCTAATAAATCATCTAAAGAAAATTTCCCATCAGAGGATGGGATCGGTAATGCATTGGTAATTTTAAGTCGTAGTGTATCTTTTTTTGTAGAATGTTCAGGAAGATAAATAGGATCGCCAGACATATGGTGGATAATCCAATCAAAATCATCATCCTTTAATTTTTGTTTAGCAACTTCACCAAATGTCCAGTGAACATGCCTAGCAGCCTCTACTGTTCCTGTAGCTGGTAAACTTGGCCTTTCCAATATACCTAACGATTTTAATTCTTTTTCTAAAGGTAATCCCATATGAATTATTGAACTTGTAGGAATAGCTATTTTATCCCAATACATTACATAATAAAAAATATCTTCTGGTATATATGTTCGTTCTAAAAACAAATTATTTCCCTTAATAGCCATAATACCACTAGGGGCAACAATACCTCGATAAACTTTTTTTCTTCTAAATTGAATTATATTTGTCATTTGATAACAGTATTAGATATTTACATCGATTTTACTTTTTAAAACTTAATAGTCAACAGCTCGTCCCACCGAAACGGATTTCTACTCAATTTATCCCTAGTCATAGACCAGTTCCGACCAGGAACAAAACATGGTCCGATTCCTATTTTCTTCTTTCCAAACTTACTATGGATACCATCCATGGCTTTCATCAAACATTCCTTTTTCTCTATGTGCTCAAAGTCGGTTAAAAGGTCATAAGTATGCCCAGCCTTAGGCTCTAAACTAGTTAATATTACTCCGCACTTCTTATATTTAATTCCTTCTTTATAGATATCGTTCAACATCCTTGTTGCGGCTCTAACAAAGTCTACTGCACAGTCAGTAGGTTCTGAAAAAGAGCCAGTAATAGATTTATTGTAAAAAGGCATATTGGGATCGAAAGGGTTTGACTGCACAAAAGCAATCATACATCCGCATAGTAACCCTTCATCGCGCAATCTCTTACAAGCATCCTGAGCATACATCGAGATAGCTTCTTTTAGATCCGTTAGTTCAGTTACGCGACCACCGAAAGACCGGCTTGCAACTATTTGCTTTTTTGAGGGTGGAGTGTGCTCGATCTCAATGCATGAGATACCTTGCAGTTCGTAAATGGTTCTGGCCATGACGATAGAAAAACGTTTTTGCATCTCGCGTGGTTCAGCACATGCAAGGTCTAAAACAGTGTTGATACCCATACCTTGCAATTTTTTCGCATGCTTACGGCCAACGCCCCAAACTTCTGAAACATCAATTTGAGCAAAGTAGTATTCTTTGTTGCACGGATCCATATTCACTAAATCGCAAACGCTGTTAAAGCCGGGATATTTCTTTGCAATATGATTTGCAATCTTTGCTTCTGTTTTACTTCTGCCGATTCCGACACAGACAGGTAAGCCTAACCACTTCCATATTTGTTGGTGCATTTGCTGGCCAACTTTTTCTAAGTCAAAATTCTTTTCATAGGCTGTGAAATCAATAAAGCACTCATCAATCGAGTACGGTTCAACTTCTTCATCTGTGACGTAAGACGCAAGGATCGTATGAAAGCGCCGTGACATTTCAGCATACATTGCATAGTTGCTTGAAAGAACGATTACGTTATGTTGCTGAACAATGTCTTTAATTTGAAAAAGCGGCACACCCATTTTAATACCTAAAGTTTTAGACTCATTGCTACGCGCCACGGCGCACCCATCGTTATTTGACAAAACAATAACAGGCTTATCATTCAAAGACGGGTCAAAGACTCGCTCACATGAAACATACATGTTATTTACATCGATGAGAAAAAATACTTTGTTCTCATGTTTCATGACTTAATGCCGTGTCATTTTAATGATATGAGTGACAACGCCCCAGATAATTAGTTCTTGGCCCTCTTGTAGATAGATATTTTTATATTCAGGATTCTCAGCTTTAAGCCATTGACCTTTTTCATCGATCATTAAACGTTTAACTGTGAATTCATTGTCAATTAGTGCAATAACAATATCGCCGTGCTTTGCATCAAGACTACGATCCACAATCAATTCATCATCAATATCTATACCCGCATTGAGCATTGATAGTGATGCAACTTTGACAATAAACGTTGAAGTTGCATTTTTGATTAAGTGCTCATTCATATCGAGTGCTTTATCGATGTAATCTTGAGCCGGAGAGGGGAAACCTGCATTGATTTTTTCTAATGCGTAAGGGATGAGTAGATGAGTTGATGGTACAACTTGTTTGATAGATAAGGCCTCAGATAAAACAATACTTTGTGCGATGTACGGTTTTATCTGGATAATGGATGGTACAATTTCGCTCATATGTTTCCCCTAGCTTGATTTTGTAACATATTCAAGATGATATTCTAGAGATGAGCATAAATTCAAATTTAAAAAGCTGTGGATAAACAAATAGAAGTCAAAAATTGACGTAGCCAAAAGTGCATTTGGTCGGAAATTCTACGCACTTAATTGGCTGATTTTCTTGGTTTAGGAAAATACTCGGCAGTAAATTCACCTAAAGGCATATCAAAGAAAAATTGATCTGCATCCTCTTTTTTGCAATTCAACCAATCTCCTCGATACTCTTCAGGAATGACAATGATAGATCTCTTTTCATCTTCTGGTTTATGGAACTGACTCATGAAAGGGTGATTATCTGCATTAATGGTCAACATCGACATAGATCGAACTTGCTGCCCATCAATAACAGTTGAATCATAAATAGCAGCAACTGTAAAAGGTAAGCCATCCTCTCGATAAATTCCCCATCTTTCCGCTTTACCATTCACATATCTCGGTTCATAGATCTTTTCAACTGGTATTAGTGCAAACTGGCTTTTAGCCCATGCATGTCTAAAGCTTGGCTTTTTATCTACCGTCTCAGTTCTAGCGTTATAGGTATACTTTGAGAATTTTAAGTCATGGTTCCAAGGCGGGATCATGCCGAATTTAACTTGCCGCCATTCAATGTGGCCATCTTTAGAAAAAATAAGAGGGCAGTCGTAACCAGGATAAATATCATTTTTATATTCAAATGTCGGCTCAAGCAAATCTAGTAGATGTACTCGGTCTTTTGATATAGGTTCATAATTAGCGCACATAGACTACCTATTAATTAGCCCAACTATCTACGATATTAGCCCAGTCTTGTAGCATTTTTCGTCTGCTTTCAAGATATTTTGCATGGTTATATGTAGCTCTGGTTTTATTTCCATCCGCATGGGCTAGTTGTTTTTCAATCCATTTATCATCGTAATCTTTTTCATTTAGTAATGTGGATGCTGTAGCGCGAAAATCATGAGCTGTTACATCAGACAAACCAATATAATCAAGCATTTTGTTCAATGTAGTAGCTGAGAGCATTCCATCTTGATAAATTGCTGGGAAAACATATTCACGATTTCCAACAATATTGCGTTGCTCTTGAAGAATATTAAAAACTTGATCGGACATAGGAACGATATGAATACGTTTCTTTTTCATCATCTCTTTTGGAAAGGTGATTGTTCTTTCTTCAAAATCGACATATTCCCATTTCATGCGACGGATCTCGATAGTCCTAAGCATTGAGTAGAGCATTACAAGACCAGCATTTTTAACTGTAGTAGATCCACCATAACTATTTAATTTATTCCTGAGTTGCACAGCTTCATGTTTTTCCATTGGTCTGGCATGTTCTATTTCAGGACGCTCAACAACGTTTTTAACTGCATACGTTGGGTCATACTCAGCTCTAAGTGTAGCGATTGCATAACGCATTACACCACCAATAAAAGTACGATTTTGGATTGCTGATACTTCGCCAGTACCATGGTTTTTTTGACGCTTAACTCGTGCAATCGTCTTTTTCATAATTGTCAAAACGTCTGCTGAGGTAACCTCTTTAATATCCTTATCACCAATAACTTTTAAAATATCTTTATCTAAAGCACGTTGAAAAGCTTCTTGATATCTTTCTGAACGATTTTTTAGTTTTTCAGCTTTATATTCTGCAGCAACATGTTTAAAGAGAACTCTATTTTCATATTCATCAGATTTAGCTTTTTTCTGATTTTCTTTTTCTTCAACTGGATTTATACCGCTTGCTACTAAAGATTTAGCTTCATCTCTTTTTGTACGAGCTTCGGCTAATCCCACAATAGGGTACTCGCCTAAACTCATCATTTGAGTTTTCTTAAGCCACTGGAAACGATAGCGCCAATACTTCTTTCCATTAGGTTTAATTTCAATACATAAACCATCCGAATCACCAATTCGATAAAGCTTTGCTTTTGGTTTTGCACTTCTAATTTTAGAGTCACTTAACATGAAATCTTGAGTATCCAATTATCATTTTTAGGGCCATACTCAAAATGATACTCAAGATTAGAGATTTTGCATAGTTTGCTTAGATTTGCTTAGATTTGTATTTTTAATAATTTTCAATAATTTATGATTTTTAAAATTTTGCTAGATTTTTTTAGATTTGTTCAATGCTTCTTTTCGATCATTAGAAGCATGATGAACTTAACCTCATGATAATTAAAATATATTTAATAAGTGACTAAAAAGTTACCCATATTGATACCCGTTTACAGAAAAGGCTTTTTAGGTTTGAAAAATAAGAAGCCGTTTTCTAATGGGCTAATATAGCAAAAAAAGAAGTAACCAGTTTAACTATTTCATTCGCTAGAAATTTGCAGAAAAAAGGGCTTTAAGAGGTGAGGCTTTTTGAAATTATAGATAACTACAATTAAGGCAGAATAAGCTTCTATTGTAAATAAAAAACTATTCTGCCTTGGTCATACAAGAAGATTAAATCTTACGTGTGTTATAAATCAACCAATCTAAAACATCGCCAGATAAATGTTCAGCCAGTCTTTCTTGAACAGTTTGATGATAACTATTTAACCAGTCTTTCTCTTCATCCGTTAGCATGTCAACGACGATACAATCTAAATGAATCGGGCAAAGGGTCAGTGTTTCAAATTCTAAGAAATCGCCGTAGGTTTTCTCAAACCCTGAGTGAAGTCTGTTTGCAACCAGATTCTCAATACGAATACCGTATTGTCCCTCATGGTATAAGCCCGGCTCGTTAGAAAGAATCATACCTTCACGCAACTTACTATAGGCATGAATAGGCGCGTAATAAGAAAGCACTTGTGGTCCTTCATGCACGTTAAGCGCAAAGCCTACGCCATGACCTGTACCGTGACGATAATCTAAACCA
The DNA here is from genome assembly GCF_003940475.1 of Acinetobacter sp. FDAARGOS_559. Classification (NCBI taxonomy): domain Bacteria; kingdom Pseudomonadati; phylum Pseudomonadota; class Gammaproteobacteria; order Moraxellales; family Moraxellaceae; genus Acinetobacter; species Acinetobacter sp. FDAARGOS_559. Next base: position 1,073,714 of record NZ_RKJG01000005.1, on the reverse strand, counting down.
TATTGCCATAACGTATGACGACAAATTGAATCGAGTAGTGGGGCAGCTAAACCTTCCGGATAAATCGTTTTTGCCAAAGCAATATGACATTTTAAAACCAGAGTATAGTCACGTTTTTGTTGCTCTGTTGGTGTTCCTACAGGAACAACACGGGTAATGTCGGTAGTGCCGTCTACGTATTGTCCACCAGAATCAATCAGCAATAAACCATCGCCTTCAATGAATGAGTAATGTTCTTCAGTTGCACGGTAGTGAGGTAGAGCACCATTGGCATTAAAGCCGGCAATCGTTGAAAAGCTTGGGCCTATAAAACCCTCTTGTTGAGCACGGAAAGCCGTAATCTTTTCATCAATGGTGAGTTCTGAAATGCGTTGACCTTGATGAAGTGCTTTTTCTAACCAGTTGAAGAAATGGCAAAGGGCAACACCATCTTTCACCATGGCATGACGGATATGAGCAATTTCGCTTTCATGTTTACGCGATTTAAAAAGTGTACTTGGATTGATGTCGTAGACAACCTGAATATCTTTTGCGATGGCTTGTTCATGAAAAATCGAGACTTTGGCTGGATCTAAAAGTACTGAGGCATCAGAAATATTCGATAAAAACTTAGCTGTATCTTGATAGTCACGAATCTCAATGCCATCAGCTTTAAAAGCCTGTTGGGTAGTTAAATCAACTTTGTTACTATCAATGAATAAAACAGCCTGTTGAGCACTGATATATAAATGCGAAAGAAATACAGGGTTGTATTCTACATCTTGTCCACGTGCATTTAAGACCCAAGCAATATCATCTAAAGATGAAATGAAATGTCCTTCAATCGCTTTAGTTTTTAATATTTCGCGTATTGCCTGAATTTTTTCTTTACGAGATAGGGCATTTAACCCTTCAGGCATTAAATGAATCTGCTCTAAAGGAAGTTCTGGACGATTAGACCAGATCGAATCAATTAAATCTTGCTGTGTTTCAAGCTTAAAGCCACGTTGCTTTGCTGTATTTTCCAACCCTTTAAATTGCTGGATTGAAAGTGTTTGCCCATTTATTGAAATAACCGAACCAGCCGGTAGATTTTTCTCAATCCATGCGAGATGTGTAGAAGATTCATCACTGGTCAGTTTTTGTAATTGAAAGCCAGTTCCAGCGAGTTGTTGTTCGGCTTGTACCCAATAGCGCCCATCGGCCCAGAGTCCTGCAAAATTTTGGGTCACAACTAAAGTGCCAACAGAGCCACTAAAACCGCTTAACCACTGCCTTGCTTTCCAATAGTCTGGTAAATATTCAGACATATGGGGGTCTGCACTCATGACAACCAAAGCATCAATACTTTGATTGGTCATGAGTTCACGAAGTTTCGCTAGTTTTTCTGGAACAGTTAAGTCGTTCATATCGTTTCCAAATCAGGTTGAACTTTGTTGGTACTTTTGTCCATTAATTTATTCATTGGTTTCTTTAATAAAAATAACACGATTGCGCCAATAACCAAGGCTAATACACAGCGCATAAATAGGCTAGGTAAATGATTAATACCATCTGCCGAGACTTGCCCGCCAATTAAACCTGCCATGAGGTTGCCAAGAGCTGTACCTGTAAACCATAAACCCATAATTTGACTACGTATGACATCAGGTGCAAGTTTGGTCATGGTTGATAAGCCAATTGGGCTTAAGCAAAGTTCACCTATGGTAAGAAGAAATAAAGTACCGACTAACCAAAATGGTGAAACTACTCCGCCATGAATAGCAAAATGACTGGCTAGAGACATAAGTAAAAAGCCACCTGCTGCGAATAACAACGCAATAATAAATTTGCTGATATAGCTTGGATCTTTATTCGCTTTACCTAGTTTCGCCCATAGCCAAGCTGCAACTGGAGCAAAGATAATAATAAAAAGAGCATTGATTGATTCAAACCATACAGTGGGAATCTCAAATCCGAAAACAATACGGTCCGTATAATCTTGCGCAAATAAAGTAAAAGTTGTGGGTTTTTGTTCGAAAGCTGACCAGAATAGGGCAGAGGCTGCTAATAAAACGAAGCAAATAATTATTTTAAATTTTTCATGTTGCTCTAAATTCAGGAAAAGTAGTAAATATGCAAAATAAGCAATAATCCCAATGCTAATTCCTACGGTTAAATAGGTCGCGACAGCCACGGGATTGATGTGAATGATACTAAGGAAGGTTAGCGCAATAACGACTGCAACTGCGAATAAAAAGCTAAATACAATTTTAGGCGCATTTTTATTTTCTACGACAGGTTTGCTACAGCTATTGGCTTCTTGGCGTAGCTCATTAAAAGTTTGGAGCTGAGGCATTGCCATAAAACGGAAAATTAATAAAGCAATTAACATCCCAATGCCACCAATACCAAAGCCTAAATGCCAGCCATGGTCTTTCGCCAAAAGCCCTGTAATAAGTGGGGCAATAAATGACCCCATGTTAATTCCCATATAGAAAATGGAAAAACCTGCATCACGTCTTGCATCATTGGCTTTATATAGTGTTCCCACGATCACGGAAATACATGTTTTAAATAACCCTGTACCTAAAACAATCAGTATTAAACCTAAGTAAAAGAAAGACTGATCAAATACAGATGTAAGGGCAATTGATAAGTGGCCTAAGGCAATAATAATTGAACCGTACCAGACAGCACGTGCTTGGCCTAACCAGTTATCAGCAACCCACCCCCCAAAAACGGTCATTAAATACATGGAGCCTGCAAATAATCCAACAATCGCTGCGGCAGTTGGTCGATCAAGTGCTAGACCGCCGTCATTGACCATCGCAATCATATAAAGAACGAGTAAGGGCCGGATTCCATAATAAGAAAATCTTTCCCAAAGCTCTGTAAAAAATAGCGTTTGTAATGGTTTAGGATGGCCGAAAAAAGCTTTATCCGATTGTTCAAAGTCATATTTCATTATTCAAATCCTTGAATGCTTTTAAGTTTTTTATAAACATAACTTTTGGTTTGTTTATTTATAACAAAAATTTATGCATATAGTTTTTAGTTTTTTTTAATAATAAAAGCAAGTTTGGCCTGTATAAAAAAAGTGAATGAAAAAGAACATGAATAGTAAAATTTATTTTTTGCTGAGTAATGTGAGATCTACTATATGTGGTCTTATTAACTGCTTAGATAGCGACTAAATAGTGCGTTTATTTAGAGAAATTCATAAAAATGAAAAATAATTATTAGATTTTAACTAAAGCAGAAGGCATTTAACTGATGGTTTAAGTCATAAATTTAAGTTGCTGAAATAAACCAAAGGAACTCATTGGGGAAGATCGATGTCAAAGGAGTGATTATTTTCAAGTAATCCGATAAGAATCTCAGCATTATATATAAGAAAGTATTATGATCATGGACGACTGTTAGAAATTGATGCAGCGGTTTATATCAGTGCAACAATTTTGCACTAAATTAGGGCAATAATGAGCTATTTAAATATGCCATAATTTGAAAATGTGTGAATATGGTGCATTTGCACAAGCAAACAGTATAATGGGTTCAAGACAAGGGGCCTAAATCATGAATACTTATAAGTAATTCAATGTTTTAGGTAAGTCTTATAAAGTTGGTATGAGAATTGCTTAATAAATACCAGCAACTAACACGCACTCAACAAGTGCAACAAAATTTCATTGGAGCAAAATGAGCATGGCGAACAAGGTCCTTCAACTCATACAAGAAAGTGGCGCAAAATGGGTCGATTTTCGCTTTACTGATACTAAGGGTAAAGAACAGCACGTAACTTACCCAGCTGATTCTATTGATGAAGATACTTTTGAAGACGGTAAAATGTTCGATGGTTCTTCAATCGCTGGTTGGAAAGGTATTGAAGCATCTGACATGATTTTACGTCCGGATGCAGAAACTGGTTTCATCGACCCGTTCTTTGCTGAGCCAACAGTAGTTGTGACTTGTGACGTTATTGAACCTTCAACTGGTCAAGGTTATGAACGTGACCCACGTTCGATTGCTCGCCGTGCAGAAGAATACTTAAAATCTACAGGTATCGGTGATACTGCATTCTTTGGTCCAGAGCCAGAATTCTTTGTATTTGACGAAGTGAAATGGGACATCGATATGTCTGGCGCTCGTCATACATTAATCGCTGAAGAAGCTGCTTGGTCTACTGGTAAAGATTACGAGTCTGGTAACTCAGGTCACCGTCCACGTGTTAAAGGTGGTTACTTCCCAGTTCCTCCAGTTGACTCTGCACAAGATATGCGTGCAGAAATGTGTGCAAAAATTGAAGACATCATGGGCCCAGGTCGTGTAGAAGTACACCACCACGAAGTTGCTTCTTGCCAATTAGAAATTGGTGTGAGCTTCAATACGCTTGTACGTAAAGCTGACGAAGTTCAACAGTTCAAATATGCTGTTTGGAACGTTGCACATCAATATGCAAAAACAGCTACGTTTATGCCTAAACCAATGGTAGGTGATAACGGTTCTGGTATGCACGTTCACATGTCTATCTCTAAAGATGGCAAGAACTTGTTTGCTGGTGATGAATATGCAGGCCTTTCAGAAATGGCGTTGTACTTCATCGGTGGTATCATCAAGCACGCTCGTGCATTGAATGCAATCACAAACCCATCTACAAACTCATACAAACGTTTGGTTCCTCACTTCGAAGCACCAATTATGCTTGCTTACTCAGCGCGTAACCGTTCTGCGTCTATCCGTATTCCTTACGTTTCTAACCCTAAAGGCAAACGTATCGAAGCTCGTTTCCCAGACCCAATGATGAACCCGTACTTAGGTTTCGCTGCGTTATTAATGGCTGGTATCGACGGTATCCAAAACAAGATCCATCCGGGCGAAGCTGCTGACAAAAACTTGTACGATCTTCCTCCAGAAGAAGAAGCAAAAATCCCAACAGTTGCTCATAGCCTAGATATGGCTCTTGAAGCACTTCAAGCAGATCACGAATTCTTGTTAAAAGGCGGCGTGTTCACTAAAGAAATGCTTGATGCATACATCGAACTTAAAACTGAAGATGTACGTCGTCTTAACACGACTACTCACCCAGTTGAATTCGATATGTACTACAGCCTGTAATACATACTTCATAAAAAAGCCTGCTTATGCAGGCTTTTTTATTGCTTGGAATGTTGATTGAATTCTCTACGTTTTTTATCAAAAAATTGGGGTAAACTAGGTGCGAGTTTTCATGTGAGCAGATTATGCGTAAACGACAACCAGTACTTAAGCAGGAAAAGACTTTAAATCCTGAATTGAAAACATGGTTGTATGCGTCTGGTTCTCTGACACAACAACTCACTGAGCTGGGTGGTGGGAAGTTCAGCGTAAAGCCTTTCAAAGAACATTTCCAGCGTTTAACTTTTGCCGACAGTCAATGGATGAACATGCCCCATACTCACACTTCTTGGGTAAGGGAAACCTATTTATATGGCAGTGATGTAGAGCCTTGGGTGAAAGCAAAAAGTATTTTTCCAATTCAAAGTTTACAAAAAAAAGCCCGTATATTTCAGCATATTGGTTCTAAGCCGATAGGTCTTTTTTTATTTCAAAGAACAACACCACTTTGTGATCGCCGGGTTATTCGTTTACCAGAAGGCTGGACGCGACAAAGTTGTTATACTTGGCATGGATGTAAATTTATTGTTCAAGAAACATTCTTACCGGCTTTTGAAGCTTTTTTATATCAGCAGCACGACAAGGAATTACTATGACGACTGCAACAGGTACAACATGGCGTCAGCGTTTAGAAGCTTATTATTATCTATGCCGATTTGATAAGCCAATTGGTACTGAACTGGTGTTTTGGCCAACCATGTGGGCACTTTGGGTTGCATCAAAAGGAATACCGAATTTAGGTATTTTATTCGTCATGATTTTAGGCGTCATTTTTATGCGCGCTGCTGGATGTGCCATTAATGACTTTGCTGATCGTAAAGTAGATGGTCATGTAGAGCGTACAAAAACACGTCCGTTAGCAACAGGGGTTATTCGAGCCAGAGAAGCAGTATATGTATTCTTGGGTCTTGTTTTAGCAAGTGCATGTTTGTTGTTCTTTTTACCCATAGAAACTTTCTACTGGTCATTTGGAGCATTATTTTTAGCTTTCATTTATCCATTTATGAAACGCTATACCAACTTACCGCAAGTTTTTTTAGGAGCAGCATTTTCATGGTCAATTCCAATGGCCTTTACTGCGGTAGGTAAAACTCCGGATCTGACTTGCTGGCTGCTCTATTTTGGTAATTTGGCTTGGACAGTGGCTTATGACACTCAATATGCAATTACAGACCGTGAATATGATTTAAAGATTGGTGTGAAATCTACCGCTATTCTTTTTGGTCGATATGACATCCAGATTATTGCGCTTTTACAAGCAATAAGTCTTGTTTTGATTGGTACAGCGCTATATTTAGAAAATATCTTATTTCCTTGGGCCATTATTGCTTTAGTTGTAGTGGCATTTGATTTTATATATCAAACAATTAAAACCAAAGACCGCAACCCTCAGGTATGTTTTTGGGCATTCCGTCACAATCGTTGGGTTGGATTAATCATTTTTCTAGGAATATTTTTAAATTTCATATAGTAAAAATGACCGTGAGGTTGAAAAGTGTTCTATGCAGAGCACTTTTTTTATGTCTTAATATTTGTGCATGAAAAATATGCGGAATAAATAACACATAAAAAGGATATTCTATGAAACGGTCAAAAATTGCTTTAGCTATAACATTATCAATTTCAGCATTATTTCTTACAGCATGTAATGACGATGATGATGACTACACAGGGGTAGACACAAATAAAGCTTATGTCTCTGAAAGTAATTATGCTATTGATAAAGTTGATAATGCTTCATCAATTAAAGTCATGACTTATAACATGACAAATGTTCAAGGAAAAACCGCAACTGCTACAGCAATGGTACTGTTTCCAAAAGCAACACAACCGAAAGATGGTTATCGTGTAGTAGTATGGGAACACGGAACTGTTGGGGTGGGTGATGGTTGCGCACCAAGTAAAAATGCAATTAATCCGAGATTTAAAATCCTTGCTGAGACTTTGTTGGCAGCAGGTTATGTGATTGTGGCACCAGATTATGAGGGTTTAGGCACCCCAGGGGTACATCCGTACTTAAACTTATCTAGCGAAGCAAAATCAGCATTAGCTGCAGTTAAAGCAGTAAAAGAGCATTATGGGACTCAGTTAAAAGGCGATTGGATGTCAATTGGTCAGTCTCAAGGTGGACATGCCTCATTGGGTACTGCTGAGTTTGCTAATACGGATGTAAGTTATAAGGGTGCTGTAGCTGGAGCACCTGCTTCAAGCTTAGGAACAATCATTCAAATTTATATTGATCCTGAAATGAATCAAGACAGTAATTTTGCAGTTAGTAAGCTAGATCAGGCAATTAGAGCGCGTAGACAGATTGATGCAGCGATTGCTGCAGGTCAAATGTCTCCAAATGATCCACTAGCACTTGCTGTACCTACAATTGATAAAACTGCAGAAGGATATGCCGAATTATTAGCATATGCAGCATTCGCTAGTGCGGGGATTAAAGCACAGCAACCAGACTATGACTTGAAGGCAATTTTTACATCGGGAGCAGCTGACATTGCAGAATTGGCCTATGGTCGTACTGGCGATGATGGTGCTTGTTTAAGTTATCCTGCGCCTGATACTGCAAACGGCCTGCAAGAGAAATTTAAAGCGGGAATATTAGCTTTCTTGGCTGACCCTACACATCAAATTACTCAGTACGGTATCGATCTGAATAAATTTAAGACAGATCAAGTTGTTCAAAACTTTTTGAAAGCGACTCAACCTGCGACGAATGCTACAGCCGAGAAAGTTATTAAAACACCAGTATTTATTATTCAGGGTGAAAAAGATCAAGCAGTATTACCAGTAGTAACACAAGGCTTATTTGCCAATATGAAAGCGAATGCTTTGAAGTTTTTCCCTCAAGCAGGCTACGATAAAGGCTATCAATTAACAATTGTACCAAATGCAACTCATACTCAAGCAATCGTATGTCAAAATGCCAATGCTGTAGATTTCATTCAAGCTAAAATGTCAGCGGGTACAGGTATTGTGTTAACTGATGCGCAGAAAGATGCCAGCCAAAGCCCTCACTGTACAGGTAAATTTTAAGAACTATTTACTTGATTAAAATTAGTTTTAAAAAAGAGTCTCTTTATAGAGGCTCTTTTTGTTATATTGTTACGCATTCTTAAATTGATACCATTTGAGTTTGAAGAACTTATGAGCCAGCAATCTGTTGAAAAAAAATCTGTTCCTTGGTTATTAATGGGATTAGGTTTACTTATTCTTTTTCTGATTATTGGAATACTTTTTTTGGCTGCAAAAAGTGATGCTCAGAATAAGAAACAATATGAACAGCAGCGTTTAGAAATGGAAAAAAGAATAGCTGAGAAAGAAGCTGCCAATTCTGACAAGAAATAACAGTAATTTTTAATAAATATCTTTTTGTAGCTGGCGTACACTCGGGATACTTGTATAGCGTCTTACGATATAACCTGCCTCTATGAGCATTTGATCACGAAGACGATCTTCTTCTACTTTCTCAAGGTGAGTAGGGTCATCTAGCTCAATAATGGCTATTACTTCCATGTTTTCATCAAGCAAAACAAAATCAGTGACTTTACGGTTGAACTGACTACGAATCTTATAATCATTACTGGTTATTAATGCGCTAAAAGCCACTTGTGCTAGAACATGATAACTTGGGAAACTCTGTTTTAAGCGTATAAACATTTGAGTTTCAAAATTAGTAATAACAGGACGGGCGAAGAACTTTTGTTTTGGAAATAAATAAGGGCGTAAACAAACAAGAAGAAAAATACAGGTGCTTAAGCAACCTAAAATAATAAAAAATAAGTGACTCGATTCGAACATGTGAAGACATCATACAAATAAAAACCCACTCATAAGGAGTGGGTTTTTAAGAATCTTGGCTCTCCCACCTGGGCTCGAACCAGGGACCTGCGGATTAACAGTCCGTCGCTCTACCGACTGAGCTATGGGAGAATCTGGAAAGGGATTTTAGGCAGGAAAGGGGGCGAGGTCAAGGGTTAATAATGGAATTAGTGAGAATATCTAACTGATTGGTTTAAAAATATTCGAAACATTGATTTTATTCAAAATAATAGAAAAATATTAAATGATTAGAAAAGAAAAAGCCCACAATGAATGTGGGCTTTTAGAATCTTGGCTCTCCCACCTGGGCTCGAACCAGGGACCTGCGGATTAACAGTCCGTCGCTCTACCGACTGAGCTATGGGAGATTAGTAGATGGCTCTCCAACCTGGGCTCGAACCAGGGACCTGCGGATTAACAGTCCGTCGCTCTACCGACTGAGCTATTGGAGAATCTGATGCGCATTTTATGGATGAAATCTAAAAGCGTCAATAAGAATATTAAAGAAAATGAATCGTTTGCTTGATTAATATGCTTTTGTTGTACTAAAAATAAAAAAAACCACCCAAAACAGGGTGGTTTTTTATAAAGAAATAAAATTATTTCTCTACACCAGCTGGTTGGCCTGCAAGTTTTGCATTTGCATAGTCCCAGTTCACAAGGTTTTCTAAGAAAGTTGCGATGTATTTAGGACGTAAGTTACGGAAATCGATGTAGTAAGCGTGTTCCCATACGTCAATTGTTAATACAGCAATTTGACCATGTGCAAGTGGAGTGTCTGCATTAGAAGTTTTAGTAATAGAAAGTTTACCGTTTACTTCATCAGCAACTAACCAAGCCCAACCTGAACCGAATTGAGTTGTTGCAGCAGCAGTAAATTCTTCTGCAAATTTTTCGTAGCTACCAAAAGCTTCGTCAATTTTAGCAGCGATTGCGCCAGTAGGCTTACCACCACCGTTTGGCTTCATGCTGTTCCAGTAGAAAGTGTGGTTCCAAACTTGAGCAGCATTGTTGAAAATACCAGCTTTAGATGCATCACCAGCAGTTGCTTTAATGATTTCTTCTAAAGTTTTACCTTCAAGGTCAGTACCTTTGATTAAGTTGTTTAAGTTAACAACATAGGTATTGTGGTGTTTATCGTGATGGTATTCTAAAGTTTCTTTACTGATATGTGGCGCTAAATCATCATAGCCATATGGAAGTGCAGGTAAAGTAATGGTTGTCATGTTCCTATTCCTTGCATTTGCTGGGTTATACAATTAAGTGGCTCTATTGTAAATGATTCTGGATGCAATAGGGCAGCCTTTTAAAGAACTATACACAATAAAGATCTAATTAATACGCATAACACAGATTGAAAAAAAGACTTAATTAAATCGGATTATTCAATTCAAAATATTCACTTTCAATAGCAAACTGCTTTGAAATTGCTTGTGCTAAACGTTGAACCCCATAACGTTCGGTTGCATGGTGACCACAGGCAAAATAATGAACGCCTAATTCTTTTGCTTCATAAAAAGTTCGTTCACTGACTTCGCCTGAAATATAAGCATCGCAATTTTGTAAAGCAGCTTTAACAATAAAATCTTGAGCACCGCCTGTACAGAAGCCCACTTTTTGAATACTTTGTTTTTCAGCCGGTAAATGGATCACTTTAAAATCAAAACTGTTTTGTAGTTTTGCTTTAAATTCCTCTACAGAAAGCGCTTGCTCTAAATAACCAATATTACCAATTGGATGTTTCTCGGTTAGATCAAGTGGTTCTAAATTTTGTAAGTTTAGTTTTTCTGCAATAGCGATATTATTGCCTAAACTCGGATGTGCATCTAAAGGCAGATGGTAAGCGACTAATGAGATATTATTTTGAATAAGTTTTTTTATACGGTTACCTCGCATACCAGTAATTGGGTACGGTTCGCCCTTCCAAAAATAACCGTGGTGTACGAGTAAGAGATCGGCATTCTGAGCAATGGCTGCATCAATTGCATCTTCAGAAGCAGTTACTGCACAAAGAATACGTTTTACTTCAGTTGAACCTTCAATTTGCAGGCCATTTGGTGCGTAATCTTTAAATTCTGCTGCTTTTAAGGTTTGGTCGCACCACTGAATAATTTCATGCAAATTTGCCATGATATTTCCTGAATTGAGTAGTAAAAGTTGCTAAAGCTATAGAAACATATTTTGTTGTGTAACTAAAGCTAGACAAATCTTTTTTGACTTTTTTATGTATATCGACATATTTAATTTAAAATGCTTAACTGAAAACTCTTTTTGTTCAATATATTAATTTAATTAAAAACTTCTTTGCGTAGAGGATATGAACGTGCGCCGCACCTTTACATGGTTACCTTGGGTGTTACTTATTATTGTAATTGCCAGTTTTATTGCATGGCAAAAATACCATCAGCCGAAACCAACTGTTGCAGTTGATGGGGTGCAAATGCCAGCTGAGAAAGTTGAGCCACTGGTTGATACTTCTCGAACGGGCGGGGTGGTGTCTTATAGTGCTGCGGTAAAAGTTGCAGCACCAGCAGTAGTTAATATTTTTACGACCCAGAAAGTTAAACAAAATCATCCTTTATTAAGTGATCCGGTATTCCGTGAATTTTTTGGAAATCAGGTTCCTGAGCAACAACAGCAAAATGAAAATAGTTTAGGTTCAGGGGTTATTGTTCGCGCCGATGGTTATATTCTCACCAATAATCATGTGATTGCTCAAGCTGACCAGATTGTGGTGGCATTACATGATGGACGTCGAGCAGAAGCTACAATTGTTGGTACCGACCCTGATACGGATTTGGCGGTTATTAAAATCGATTTAGATAAATTGCCAGTATTGCCTTTTAAGCTCAGTGGTAATGAAGTTGGTGATGTTGTTTTAGCAATTGGTAACCCATTTGGCGTAGGGCAAACTGTAACTCAAGGGATTATTTCAGCAACCGGTCGCTCTGATTTAGGTATTAATACCTATGAAGACTTTATCCAAACTGATGCTGCAATTAACCCAGGTAACTCAGGTGGCGCATTAATCGATGTGGCTGGTAACTTGATTGGTGTAAATACGGCGATTTTCTCACAATCGGGTGGCTCTTTAGGTATTGGCTTCGCGATTCCGGCAAAGGTTTGTCAGCAAGTATTAAACTCGATTTTAAAAGATGGTCGTGTTGTTCGTGGTTGGTTGGGTATTAGTTTACTTCCACCTACACAAGACGATGTATTGGCACCTAAGCAGCAAGTAGGTGTAGTGGTTGCTGATGTCTTAAAAAATGGTCCGGCAGATGCTGCAGGAATTAAAGTTGGCGATAAAATTGTTCAGGTGAATAATGAGCCGATCACTTCAGCTTCTCATTTAATTAATTATGTCGCTTTACAAGCACCAAATAGCGAAATTAATGTTCTGGTTGAAAGAGAAGGCAAACAACAAAACTATGTTGTAACGGTAGGTGAGCGAAAAGCACAGAATACACAATCTCAGTATATTCCGCTTCCAAGACGTTAAAACCTAAATAAAAAAAGCCTCATTTTGAGGCTTTTTTTTATTGTTGTTCATTAGGAGTGACTAAGACTTTGATGCTGATTTTTAAATTCAGCTAAAGCTTCAATTCGATATTGAATAAGCATTTCACCAATTTCAGCACCCTTAATGTTCTCTGGTAAATCTTGAACTTTAATGGAGCGAACAATTTGCATGGCTTCACGCATGTATTGAGCTTGAGGATATGGACGGTCTTCTAGTCCTAATCTGCCTTTTGCATCACATTCGCAGGCTTGTACAAAAGCTTCCACTCTTTCTGGACGACGTAAAACATCTAAGCGTTGCAATAGACGCCATAAAGTACCAGGTTTCAAGGACATAATCTGGTGACATTTTAAATGTTCTTTGCAAACAGATAAGGCTAATTGTTTGGTCTGTGTCGGAACTCTTAAACGTTCACATAATTGGGTGACTGGCTTAATCCCGCGTTCTTCATGCATGATATGGCGAGGAAGTTCCTCGGCTGGAGTGAGGGCCTTACCAAGATCATGTACTAAAACAGCGAAACGTACATCAAGCGAGTAGTTCGACTTACAAGCTTGCTGTAATGACATTAAAGTATGAATGCCGCAATCCACTTCAGGATGATATTCGGGACGTTGAGGCACACCGAATAAAGCATCAATCTCAGGGAAAAGATGTTTTAAAGCCCCACAATCACGCAAAGTTTGGAAATAAATATCGGCATGATTTTCCATTAAAGCGCGTGAAGTTTCTTTCCAGACGCGCTCTGGTGTTAGTGCATCAAGTTCACCTGAATCTGCCATGGTTTGCATAAGTTGCAATGTCTCTGGCGCAATTTGAAAACCATATGGGAAATATCGGGCTGCAAAACGCGCGACTCGCAATACCCGTAGAGGATCTTCAGCAAAAGCTTCTGAAACGTGGCGCAGAGTTTTATTTTCTAAGTCGTTTTGACCACCATATGGATCATATATTTTACCGTCTTGATCCATTGCAATCGCATTAATGGTTAAGTCTCGACGAATTAAGTCATCTTCTAAACTTACGGTTGTATCAGTAAAGAATTGAAACCCGTGATATCCCTGCCCAGACTTTCGTTCGGTTCGTGCAAGTGCGTATTCTTCTTTAGTTTCGGGATGAAGAAACACAGGGAAATCTTTGCCTACAGGTTGAAAACCTTGGGCGAGCATGTGTTCCGGCGTTGCACCGACCACAACATAGTCTTTTTCTTGATAGGGATGCCCAAGTAAATAATCTCGAACAGCACCGCCTACTAAATACACTTGCATGAAAAAACCTCTATTCTTCAAGCAATCATGCTACAGAATAGAGGTTTTCTCAAGTCATTAGAAAGGCTTTTCGTAAAAAGCGGTTTCTAAATTACTTTTCTTGCTGTTGAATTTCAGCAACAGTTAAAGCAGTCATATTGATAAGACGGCGTGTCGTCGCTGTCGGAGTCAAAATATGAACTGGTTTAGCAGCACCTAGTAAAATTGGACCAATTGTTACGTTGTTGCCAGAAGTTGCTTTTAACAAGTTGAACGAAATATTTGCTGCATCTAGGTTCGGCATAATCAATAAGTTCGCTGAACCTTTGAAACGAGAACCAGGGAATGCAAAATGACGAATATTTTCGTCTAATGCTGCATCACCATGCATTTCACCTTCAACTTCAAGCTCTGGAGCTTGCTCAGATAAAATACGATAAACTTCACGCATTTTTTGAGCGCTTGAATCTGTCTGGTCACTACCAAAGCTTGAATGAGAAAGTAGCGCTACGCGTGGTGTAATACCAAAGCGACGTACTTCTTCAGCCGCTAAAATAGTCATTTCAGCAAGTTGTTCAGCAGTAGGATTAGTGTTTACATAAGTATCAGCAATAAACAAGTTGCGATCTTCAAGCATTAATGCATTAAGCGTGAAGAAGTTGTTCATGCCTTCTTTAAGGCCAATTACATTGCGTACGAAGTCAAGGTGAATGTTATAGCTACTGTAAGTACCACATAACATACCATCTGCTTTGCCAAACTTAACTAGAAGTGCAGCAATGAGTGTTGAACGACGGCGAGCTTCACGTTGAGCATATTCAACAGTGATGCCTTTGCGTTGCATGGTTTGATAGTAGTCTTTCCAGAACTCTTCGTATAACGGATTTTGTTCTTGATCTACAATTTCGATATTTACGCCGTGTTGTAAACGTAAGCCTAATTTTTTGATGTTTGCTTCAATGACTGCTGTACGACCAACTAAGATTGGTTTAGCTAAATCTTCATCAACTGCAATTTGAACAGCACGTAATACGCGCTCATCTTCACCTTCAGCGTATGCAATACGTTTAGGATCTGTTTTTGCTTGAGCAAAAATCGGTTTCATCAAGAATGCTGAGTTATAAACAAACTCAGAAAGTTTTTGACGATATGCAGAGAAATCTTCGATAGGACGAGTTGCAACACCTGAATCCATTGCTGCTTTAGCAACAGCAGGCGCAATTTCTAAAATCAAACGTTGATCAAGTGGACGTGGAATTAAGTAGTCACGACCAAATGAAGCAGATTTTTCACCATAAGTAGCTGCGTCAGCTTCTACGTGAGCCATACG
Source organism: Acinetobacter sp. FDAARGOS_559 (assembly GCF_003940475.1). Taxonomy (NCBI): domain Bacteria; kingdom Pseudomonadati; phylum Pseudomonadota; class Gammaproteobacteria; order Moraxellales; family Moraxellaceae; genus Acinetobacter; species Acinetobacter sp. FDAARGOS_559. The sequence continues at coordinate 1,058,677 of NZ_RKJG01000005.1, read as the reverse complement.
TGCAATTGCATGTACACATGCAATTTTCATATCTTCGTTAATTGTTGTAGCACCTACGTCAAGTGCACCACGGAAGATATAAGGGAAACATAAAGCATTGTTTACTTGGTTCGGGTAGTCCGAACGACCAGTTGCCATGATTACATCTGGACGTACTTCATGTGCATGTTCAGGCAGAATTTCTGGATCCGGGTTTGCTAATGCAAAAATAATCGGATTTTCAGCCATTTGTTTCACCATATCTTTGGTGAGAATACCAGCAGCTGAAAGACCTAAGAACATATCCGCGCCAGCCATTACTTCATGTAATTGGGTCGCTTTAATGTCTTGTACATAACGTTTTTTCGATTCATCCAAGCCTTCACGTGAAGTCGTAAGTAGACCACGAGAATCGGCAACAATGATATTTTCTTTATTTACGCCTAAAGCACAAAGTAAATCTAAACAAGAAAGAGCAGCAGCACCTGCACCTGAAGCAACGATTTTGATTTCTTCAATTTTCTTATTAACGATTTGTAGAGCATTTAATAATGCTGAACCTACAATAATACTTGTTCCGTGTTGGTCATCATGGAACACAGGAATTTTCATGCGTTCACGAAGTTTCTTTTCGATATAGAAACATTCAGGTGCTTTGATATCTTCAAGGTTAATACCGCCGAAAGTTGGTTCTAATGAAGCAACAATATCAACGATTTTATCTGGATCGTTTTCAGCAATTTCAATATCAAATACATCGACACCAGCGAACTTTTTGAACAGAACGCCTTTACCTTCCATTACCGGTTTAGAAGCTAATGGACCAATATTACCTAAACCAAGAACCGCAGTACCGTTACTGACAACAGCAACCAAGTTACCACGCGCTGTATATTTTGCAGCAGCTGAAGGATCACGTTCAATCTCTAAACATGGAGCAGCAACCCCTGGTGAATAAGCTAGAGCCAAATCTCGTTGGTTGACAAGTTGCTTACTTGGCGTGACGCTGATTTTCCCTGGATTTGGATATTCGTGGTAATTTAAAGCGGCCTGTTTTAAAGATTGATCGTCCATCTGAGTCTCTATTGATACAAAAAAGCAAACTAGTCAAGTTGCTCACAAAGGTTGGTTATTTATCTGCTTACTATGTACAAAATTATATCAAGTAACATAATAGGTAGACGAATGGCCAATAGCCTCATGGTGAGCTAAATGCTAAAGAATATAACACTACTTCTCTATTTCTCACAGTCAAAAACGCTCATTTTTGGAAAAACCAGCGCATGTAAAATAGACTGTTAAAACAATTATCAAATATGCGTATTTGTTTGTAGATATTGAAGAATCTGATTTGGATGAAGTGGACGGCTAAAGAAAAAGCCTTGTAAAAAATCACATTGCTGCTTTTGTAGATAAATAACTTGTTCTTTGGTTTCTACACCTTCAGCAACTAGCTTTAATCCCATGCTTTTACCCATCGCAATCATCGCATTCACAATTGCTTCTTGTTTTTGATCACCGATTTTCAAAACAAAGGCTCGGTCAATTTTCAAAACATCGATTGGGTATTCTGTTAAATAAGCTAGCGATGAATATCCAGTGCCAAAATCATCTAGTGCAATTGAAATATTACGTTCTTTAATGGAGTGTAATAGTTTTTTTACATTGTCAGTATTATCTAATAAAGCAGATTCCGTGATTTCTAGTTCTAAATTTGAACCATCAAGATGATATGTGTCTAAAACTTCGTCTAAATCACTGAGTAAAAGACCTCGATGAATTTGTTGAGCAACAATATTTACAGAAACTCGAACATCGGCATAGCCAGCTTTTTTCCATTCTTGTAGCTGTTTGCCAACTTTATCTAAAACGACTTTACCAATATCGGAAATAAGGCTACTACGTTCAGCAAAAGGAATGAACATATTCGGCATAACTAACCCTTTTTCAGGATGCTGCCAGCGAATGAGGGCTTCAAAACCTTTAATCGATTTGTCATTTAAATTAATTTTTGGTTGGTAATACACCACAAATTCATCATTTTGAATGGCTTTACGCAACTCTTGTTCTAAGTCTGCTGTCTTATATGGGTTTGTAGTTTTATTACAATAATAGCTAATAGTGTTGCCACCTAAACGTTTTGCTTCCGACAACGCTTGTTCGGCATGATTGTTGAGGTGATCAATTTGTCGGCCATGCTCAGGGAAACAAGCGACTCCAATAGAAGCTGTAATGAAATATTCTTGTTCATCAATATAAAAAGGCGCATTTAAAGCTTGTAATATATTTTGGCAATATTGCTCAATGTTGGGATGAATAGGTGATATTTCATAAATAATTGCAAAATCATCACCGTTTAAGTAAGCCACTAAAATTGCATTGATATTGGTCAGTCGTAGTCGCTGTGCAAATTGTTTAAGTAACTCATCCCCACTATCATTATTTAGAAACTCATTAAATGCTCTAAATCTATCGATATTAATACGTATTAAAGCCAAATTTTTAAAACTATAAGATGGATTAACAAGATATTGATGTAATTGATTATAATAGTAAAAGCGGTTAGGAAGGTGAGTTAAACTATCATAATTTTTTAAATAAGATAAATGCTGCTCTTGTCGCTTTTGGTCGGTTAAATCACGTGCAAAACCAATATAATTAATAATTTGATTGTAGTCATCTTTAACTGCATTAATATGAAGCCATAAATAGACACTTTTACCCGATGTAAACTTTTCATCAAATTGGCCCATATATTCACCAGTTTTTAGAAGTTGTTGAGTAATGGAGTCGTGAAATTGTTGTTGCTGTAGCTTCTGATTTATTGTGATATTAAATAGCTGCTGACTTAATAATTCAGATTTTGAAAAGCCAGTTAATTTCTCATAATAGGGGTTAACTTCAATATAGTTGAGTTTTTCATCTAGAATAAAAATTCCTTCAGCTGCTTGCTCAAGCACAATCGCAGAAAGTCTCAAATGTTCTTGATCTTTTTTTTCCTGATGAATATCTCTGGTCATTCCAACCATACGTAAAGCTTTATTGGTTTTAGGATCACGGCTAATGACACGTCCTACGTCATGAATCCAACGCCAAGAACCATTACGACGTAAAATGCGGAAAGTAATATTGAAGTGATCAGACTTTCCTTCCAAGTGTTCTTTTAAACGTTCATCAAATAACTTTCGGTCATTGGGATGAATGCGCTCTAAAATTGACTTGAGGTGTAAAGGAGTATTTTGAGTTTGTTTTTGTTGATCAAAAAACGTTATTTCTAATTTTTGTTTCTCAATATCCCAATCCCACGGTCGGATACCTGCTGTTTCATGTGCAAATGCTAAATTATGATGATGGCTTTCAAGCCTCTCATTCATTTTAGTGAGGTCATATGTCCTTTCCCGAACCTTTTGTTCGAGCAAATGATTATTAAATTGAAGCTGTGCTTCAATATCTTTAGATTTATTTACTTCTTGTTGGAGCTGTACACATAACTCTTCAGCCCATTGAGTATGCTGTTCTGCTACTTGAACAAGTTGTTTATTTTTAAATAATAGTTGAGAAATTTTTTGATAGTTACGCTGAGTTGCATAAGCACAAAGTAAAGTTGCGACGAAAGCTAAATTATAAGCAAAGTAAAAGGGGAGTTGGGTGATTTGAGAATGAGTAAACTGTCCAATAATGAGTGGAACTGTACTTGGAATAAAGAGTAAATAAAAATATCGAGGTTGTTGAGTTAAAAATGTAAGACCAATTATGTGGGCTGAGGTAATAAATAATGCTATGAGGATATGAACATCAGAAACAGATATTAAAGTGTCAGGAAGGGAAAAATGCAGAACAATGATATTTATTCCCATTAAAATTCCAGACGCCAAACAAATGCCTTGTAGCACTAAATCTGTTTTCTTAATGAAATGAATATCACGATAATGTGTTAATAGCTTTGGGACAAATAATAGACAAGTAAGCGTCAAAATAGTAAAGCCAATTGACCAAATAAAGTTTGTAATGTAAGAAGTAAAGTAACAAAAGAAAATAATAGCTGAAATTAGGCACAGTAAAATTAGGCTAACAAGATACCAGCGGATATATTGAATTGAGAGGCGAAGCTGCTCAATTTTTGTTTGATGCTGTAAATATTCTTCCTGAAGGCCAGACATAAGATTTTTCTATCCTATTTTTTTACATTTATACAGAAAGAATCTGATTTATCAGTGGAAAAAAATTTAAATTAATATTCATACCGTAAAAGTAAGTTAACTTTAATTGTTGATTTAATCAATGTTCAATAAGTTTATATGGATAAAAACCGATAATTTAAAATAGATAATGCTACAACAGGTGCAGTTTCAGTACGTAATACACGGTCCCCAATACACCAGTTCATAAATCCAGCTTGATTGGCTTGAGTAATTTCATTGTCACTTAAACCACCCTCAGGACCAATTAAGAGGGCTAGTTCAGGTTGTATTCCTGCCAATACATCTTTTTGCTCTTTTTCAGGAGCTAAAACAAATTTAGATGCAGGAAGGTCAGATGAGTTTAACCATTCATAAAGAGAAATAGGTGCTAAAACTTCTGGAACTAAATTGAGTCCACATTGCTCACATGCTGCAATTGCAACAGCTTGCCAATGATCTAATTTTTTTTGATCGCGGTCGTATTTCAAACGCATTTCGCAACGTTCACTGGTCAAGAGCTGAATCTTACTGACGCCAAGTTCAGTTGCTTTCTGAATGGCATAATCCATTCGGTCACCTTTACTCATGACCTGACCAAGAATGGCTTTAAATGGGGCATTACGGTTTACAGGATTAAAATTCTCAATAGTGACAAACGCATTTTTTTTATTAATTTCGGTCAATGTCGCGAGATACTCACCACCTTGGCCATTAAATAGTATGGCTTGTTCTTGTAATTGTGCGCGTAAAACACGTACCCAATGATGGAAGACTGATTCAGTTAGTTGAATTGTTGAGCCAACTGTAAGTTCAGTTTCGATAAAAAAACGATTCATTGGGTACGCCTTACAAAATTAATTTAAACCAAGGTCAACAACAAGCTGACGAGTTGGTTCGACTTGGTTCATTGAGTAGAAGTGTAAGCTTGGTGCACCACCTGCAATGAGGCGTTCGCATAGCTTAACAACAACTTCATGACCAAAAGCTTTAATACTTTCACTGTCATCGCCATAGGCTTGTAATTGCTTACGAATCCAGCGAGGAATTTCAGCACCAGTACCATCTGCAAAGCGAATTAAATTACTTGCATTGGTAATAGGCATGATACCAGGAGCGACTGGAATGTTAATTCCAGCTTTTTCCAAACGCTCTATAAAATAAAAGTATGAGTCTGGATTAAAGAAGAATTGAGTAATTCCCGCATTGGCACCAGCTTGTACTTTTTCAATAAAACGTTGGATATCTGAGTCAAGGCTTTCGGCTTGAGGATGCATTTCTGGATAAGCCGCAACTTCAATATGAAAGTGGTCGCCTGAGTGCTCACGAATAAAACGTACTAAATCTTGAGCATAAGGAAGTTCGCCAAGACCAACCTGTCCAGATGGTAAGTCACCACGTAAAGCGACAATACGGTCAATGCCTTGAGCTTTGTATAAATCGAGTAGTTCAGCAATACGCGTCTTATCATCACCAATACAAGAAAGGTGAGGGGCAACAGGAGTGCCTTTACCATTGAAATCTTCAATAGCAGCAAGTGTGCGTTCACGAGTAGAACCACCAGCACCATAAGTAATCGAGAAAAACTCTGGATTTAATTGCTGTAATTCTTGGTGAACAATACGAAGTTTTTCAGCACCAGCATCAGTTTTTGGCGGAAAAAACTCAAAAGAAATAGGTGTACGTTTAGTCATGTCAAATCCTTGTAAACAGCGAAACATTTTTAGAAAAAAGGGCAGTCGGTTCACCGTCTGCCCTTATGTTCTTAGTATTTGTAAGCGTCAGATTTGAATGGCCCCTCAACAGCAACGCCTAAATAATCAGCTTGCTCTTGAGTTAACTGAGTAAGTACACCACCGAAACCTGCAACCATTGCAGCAGCAACTTCTTCGTCAAGTTTCTTAGGAAGAACTTCTACGCGAATTTTTGCAGCTTTTTCACTTGCAGGTAGGTCGGCAAATTTCTCTTGGAATAAGTGAATTTGACCTAAAACTTGGTTAGCAAAAGAACCGTCCATTACACGTGATGGGTGACCAGTTGCATTACCTAAGTTTACAAGGCGGCCTTCAGAAAGAAGGATAAGATAGTTGTTTTCGTCTTCTGAACGATAAACTTGGTGAACTTGTGGCTTAACTTCAACCCACTTGTAACCACGTAAATAAGCCGTGTCGATTTCTGTATCGAAGTGACCGATGTTACATACAACTGCACCAGCTTTTAAGCTGTCTAACATTGCTGCATCACACACATGGTAGTTACCAGTTGTTGTTACAACAAGGTCAGTGTTGCCAAGAAGATCGTGGTTAATGTCTTCTTTTTTACCTGTTTGTACGCCGTTTTTGTATGGAGATACAACTTCATAACCATCCATACATGCTTGCATTGCGCAAATTGGGTCAACTTCAGTTACACGAACGATCATGCCTTCTTGACGTAAAGATTGAGCAGAACCTTTACCTACGTCACCGTAACCGATCACAAGCGCACGACGGCCAGATAAAAGCATATCTGTTGCGCGTTTGATTGCGTCATTTAACGAGTGACGGCAACCATATTTGTTGTCATTTTTAGATTTAGTAACAGAGTCATTTACGTTGATTGCAGGTACTTTTAAAGTGCCGTCTTTCCACATTTCGATAAGACGTTGAACACCTGTTGTAGTTTCTTCCGTAATACCGTGAATGCGCTCTAAAAGAGCAGGATATTTTTCATGAACAAGAGCAGTTAAGTCACCGCCATCATCCAAGATCATGTTGGCATCCCAAGGTTGGCCATTTACATTGATTTGTTGTTCAAGACACCATACATATTCTTCTTCAGTTTCACCTTTCCAAGCAAAAACTGGAATACCGCGAGCAGCAATTGCAGCAGCAGCGTGGTCTTGAGTCGAGAAGATATTACAAGATGTCCAACGAACTTCAGCACCTAATTCAACAAGCGTTTCAATAAGAACCGCTGTTTGAATGGTCATGTGGATACAACCAAGAATTTTTGCACCAGCAAGTGGTTTAGAAGCTGCATAGCGTTTACGTAAGCCGATTAAAGCTGGCATTTCTGCTTCAGCAAGTTTGATTTCTTTACGACCGTAGTCAGCAAGTGAGATGTCAGCAACTTTGTAATCTGTAAATGAAGCATTAACCGCGTTCATCAGGATCTCCTAGGAAAAAATAGTATTGATCATTCTGTTCGCGGATGCCGTTGTTGGTTAAAACAACTGTTTAACCGATCGTCGAGCCTGGCAAAATGATCTTTAGTGCCGATCATTTGTCGCAGCATCCCTCGACTAGCGGAACATTGTACTTGGAAAAGCTTTTAGTGCCAATCCAGTTTTGTTTATTATCTGCGTAATTACGACTTTAGATTTAAATTATGGCCTTAAATATTCCCGAATCTTTGGCAAACCTCGAAGCGAACTGTGGCCTTTTTGCAGTTTGGATGGTACTTCAACATCATGGAGTACCAATTGATGTTGCTGAGCTGATTAAAGTTTGCCGCTATGACGATGAAGGAACTTATACGATTGCTTTAGCCGTTGCTTTAAAAAAGTTGGGCTTTGAGGTGTCATTTCACTCAGATCATGATCCTAACATTAGCCCAAGCGAACGCATGAGCTATAAAGAAGCAAAGGTATTAAGAATACCAACTGGGCCAGCGCTGAGCTATCAAGATATTCAAACAGAGACGCAAAATGGAAAAATGGTGATTGTGTACTACGACACTTTAGAAGGGGTAGGGAATCAGTCGCTCATTTATTCTATAGATCAAAATGAAATCTGCTTTTTTGATAGTTTTGAGCCGATGTCGGCAGCAGTTTTTGAGAATCAACGTAAAGCAGAAGGTATTTGCCGTCAGGCTGTCGTAATTGGTGACCGTAATTTAAATATTCATTCGACTAAATTGAATTAAACTTAAATGAGCCAGTAAAGTGCTGGCTCATACTGAAGTTATTGTTGTTGATATTCTTGAATGACTTCTAACGCAGCCCGGAAAGCTTCCTGAGTAGCAGGGGCACCGCAATATGGCAGGCTATGCAATAAAGTTTCCTGAATTTCTTCAACTGTACAACCATTGTTGAGTGCACCACGAACATGGCCCTTGAGTTCTGTTGGTGATTTGAGTGCAGTTAACATTGCCAAAGTAATTAATGAGCGATATTTACGTGGCAGCACACCTTCACGTTGCCAAGTCGATCCCCATGCATGTTCATTAATCCAGTCTTGTAAAGGCTGGGTAAAGGGCACAGTATTTTCTTGGGCACGTTTTACAAAAGCTTCTCCCATCACTTCTGTGCGTACTTTTAATCCATTTTCGTAATCTTGCTTAGACATTAATTTCTCCTAAAAATAAAAGCGTCGAGTGACGCTTTTATGGCTGTTTATTAATTAATGCGAATCAAAAATGATTGCAATAGTGAATTAGTGGAGGCATCAGTCATACTATTTGATGAGGATTTGATAAAGGTAGGTCTTTATTTAACTTTTCATCAAAAACATCGGTAAGCATGCTATCGAATCGAATTGCGTTGTACTGCAATAATTGTTGAGCTTCGCTTTCAGAAATAAAGCCTTCTTTTATCGCTTGCGCAATATTCTCTTCAAAAGTAAGACCCGTAAACTTGCCTTTGGATTCAGCTTTCTTAAACTTATCCCAAAGCGGTTCAATGGTTCTTAACATTTGGAACGTGTGCTCTAGACGGCCAGTGACATCATTAGGTTCAGTTGAATAGTACACATGGCGTTTGAGTTGCTCTCTAAACGGATGTTCTTCCATCATGAGTTCAGCAACTTGTTGTTTTAACTCATCGTCAGGTTTTGAAATCACACGACCTAACGGGAAGCATATCCATTTAACAAATGCTGCTGGAAGCTTGGCTGGGAAGTTGTCAAATAGCCCCCAAAATGCTTCCTGAATATTCAAGAATGCTTTTTGCAGTGCTAGTTTGGCATGAAGTTGTTCAGCTTCAGTTTTTTGTCCAGCCTCATAATATTTTAAAATTGCAGTGGCAATAAACAAGTGCGCGTGAATATCTGCCAAGCGGCCTGATAGCATTTCTTTACGCTTTAGATCTCCTGCGAGTAATCCTAGCGCCATATCGGAAACAAGTGAAAAATTGGCGCTAAAACGATTGATGGTTTTATAGTAACTTGCAGTGAATTGATCTGCTGACTGAGGCGCATCACTCGAACCACCTGTCCAACCATAAGCAAATGATCTAGCACCGCGGTTAAAGGTATAGGCTAAATGTTTAAACAACAAATCATCGAATTTTTGTACGGCATTGGCTTTGTCGTCAGACTGAAGTAATTGCAATTCTTCAAAAAGATAAGGATGACAACGCATTGAGCCTTGACCAAAAATCATCAACGAGCGGGTTAAAATGTTTGCACCTTCTACCGTAATGGCAATTGGAATCGCTTGATAGGTGAGAGCAAGGAAATTGCGTGGTCCAAGTTGAATTGCACGTCCTCCAGCAATATCCATTCCGTGATTAACCACTTTACGCATTGTTTCAGTTGCATAGTATTTTGCCATGGCAGTCATTACAGCAGGGGTTCCACCTTGGTTTAGACCACACGTCACTAAATAACGGAATGCTTCAAGCATATAGGCATCGCTGGCAATTTCACTGCTTGCTTCTTGTACACCTTCAAACTTGCCGACAGAAATATTGAACTGTTGACGAATTCTTGCAAATGCACCGACAGTGAGATAGCTCATTTCACCTGCGGCCGTGGCCAATGCTGGCAGTGAAATACCGCGGCCAACACCTAAGCATTCCATCAGCATGCGCCAGCCTTTACCAGCATTTTCTTGTCCGCCAATAATCCAGTCAATTGGAATGAAGACATCTTCACCCTCTACTGTCCCATTCATGAATGGAGAGCCTGGATAATGTCGTGCACCTTTTTTTACGCCTGCATGATTGGCTGGAATTAAAGCACAGGTAATCCCGTACTCAGTTTTAGTTTTATCTCCAAGTAAACCTTCGGGGTCATAAAGTTTAAATGCTAGACCGACCACTGTGGCAATTGGAGCGAGCGTAATCCAACGTTTAGAGAAATTCATGCGGAGCCCAAGAACTTGAGCACCTTCATATTCGCCATAGCAGACTACACCCGAATCTGGAATTGCACCTGCATCTGAACCTGCTTCCGGACTGGTTAAACCAAAGCATGGAATTTCTTCACCTTTAGCAAGTCCCGGTAGATATTGCTGCTTTTGCGCATCTGTACCGTAATGCATGAGTAATTCACCGGGTCCTAATGAGTTAGGAACCATACAACTCACCGCAGCAGTTAATGAACGCGAGGCAATTTTGCTCATAATGCGACTTTGAGCAAATGAGCTGAACTCTTTACCACCAAAGGATTTTGGAATAATAAGACCCAAGAAGCCTTTATCTTTAATGAACTGCCAAACTTCAGGAGGAAGGTCTTTTAATTGATGGTGAATTTCCCATTCATCAAGCATGCTACATAGCACTTCAACTTCATTATCAATAAAACTTTGTTCTTCTGGTGAAAGTGTAGGATAGGGATATTTTTCAAATTGCGACCAATCTGGAGCCCCCATAAATAACTCTTTTTCCCACCAGCTTGTTCCTGCTTCTAAGGCTTCTTGTTCAGTGGTACTGATGCTCGGCATTGAGTTGGCCAGAGTTTTATATGCAGGTTGGGTAATTAAGTTAAACCGTAAAGGTTTAAACAAAATAATAATGCTAAGTGCAATAAGGGGAATCCCTAAAAGTAATGCCCACGGCGTTAAAATGAAAGCAGTAAGTATGGCTACAGCAATCGTAATAACACTACCAGTGACTCTATTTAGGTTAAAAAAGAAAATTGCCCATATTGCAACAAGCTGAATGACAATACTTAAAACAAAGAGTAGGAAAATCATACTTGCTCCTTGCTAGATAAGCCCTCAAGTTAGAAATAATAAAAAAGCGAGGAGAGATTTAAGGCTTAACTAGCGAATTTTTTAATGCTGTTTAAATTTGATTTTTTATGTCGCAATTGATGTATATGCTAGAGCAGGGATATATCGTGCTTTTAGGTATAAAATATTTTTGAATGAAAGTGTAATGGCTTGTTTTATCGATTTGTCAAGAAATGTTATTGATTTTCTTGTATAAATAAAAAAGCCCTCATAATCTGAAGGCCTTTTTAATACTTATGAAGTGTTAAGCTTCGATTGCTTGTACCGCAATTTTTTTCGCAGGATCTACCTTGCGACGAACTTCAGGAACAGGTTCACCATAGTATTGGCGATCAGCAAAATAGCTTGAACGAACCATTGGTGCAGACCAAATATTTCTAAAGCCAAGTTTACGGCCATGCTCTGCATAACGTTCAAATTCTTCTGGTGTTACAAAACGGTCAATTGGTGCATGCTGTTTAGAAGGCTGCAAGTATTGACCAATAGTGACATAGTCGACATCGTGAGCACGTAAGTCATCAAGCAATGCAATGACTTCTTCTTCAGTTTCACCAATACCCACCATCAAACCACATTTTGTTGGGATGTCTGGGCAGTATTCTTTAAACATTTTTAATAGGTTTAAAGAGTGCTGATAATCTGAACCTGGACGCATCGCTTTATATAGACGAGGTACAGTCTCAATGTTGTGGTTAAATACGTCTGGTGGACATTCGGTCATAATGCGTAAAGCAATATCCATACGTCCACGGAAGTCTGGTACTAAAATTTCAAGTAATGTATTTGGGCTAAGTGCGCGAGCTTCTTTAATACAGTCCACAAAATGTTGTGCACCGCCGTCAAGCAAGTCATCACGGTCAACCGAAGTGATTACTGCATATTTGAGCTTAAGATTGGCAATTGTCTCTGCCATGTGGCGTGGTTCATCAGGGTCCAATGCATTGGGACGACCATGCGCTACGTCACAGAAAGGGCAACGACGTGTACAAATATCACCCATGATCATGAATGTTGCTGTACCACCGCCAAAGCATTCTGGAAGGTTCGGACAAGCTGCTTCTTCACAAACGGTATGGAGTTTTTGAGCACGTAAAGTCGTTTTAATACGCTGAACTTCTTCTGGTGCCGTCATCTTGACACGAATCCAGTCAGGTTTACGCGGCACTTCAACCGTAGGTACAACTTTTACAGGAATTCTTGCGACTTTTTCTGCGCCACGAAGTTTTACACCCTGTTCAGGTTTACGGTGTTCTGACATATTTAACTTTTCCACTCGTTTATAGAGACATTGACATTGTATTATAGCGGACTTCTACAAGTAATAGCGGAAAATAACTATTCATATAATAAATGTGGCTATTCAGAAATATAGGGTTGAGAAATACATAAATTCACCGCATATTAGCCATAATTTATTATAAAATATGGTCATTCAACAGAGGAAGGAGCTTTCAATGCCACGTAAAAAAGAGGTCGTTAGTGGGAATTTCGTTAAGTACGATGCGGTAGTTCTCGGTTCTGGACCTGCAGGTGAAGGCGCGGCAATGAAGCTTGCAAAAGCTGGTAAGCGTGTTGCAATTGTAGATGTACGTGATCAACTCGGTGGTAACTGTGCACACGTAGGAACCATTCCAAGTAAAGCATTACGTCAAACAGTTTCTAGCATTATTCGCTATCAGCGTGATCCAATGTTTCAAAAAGTAGGTGAATGGAAACAGTTCACTATGAAACAGGTCTTGCGTAATGCGCACAAAGTGATTCAACAACAGGTTGATACGCATACACGCTTTTATGACCGTAACAAAATTGGTGTCTTCCATGGTCGTGCATATATTCAAGACAAAAATACAGTTTTAGTTTTTAGCCACGAAGGCATTAAAGAAACAATTATCTGTAAGCAAATCGTGATCGCGACAGGTAGTCGTCCTTATCATCCGCAAGGTCTTGATTTTGACCACCCGCGCGTATTTGATTCGGACAAAATTCTTGATCTTGATTACTCAATTCAAAAAATCATTATTTACGGCGCAGGTGTTATTGGCTGTGAATATGCCTCAATCTTTATTGGTTTAGACCACAAAGTTGATTTGATCAATACTCAACAAAAACTCTTAAGTTATCTAGATGATGAAATTGCCGATGCTTTGTCTTATCACTTACGTGAACAGGGCGTGTTGATTCGTCACAATGAACAAATGGATCATCTTGAAACATTTGATGACCACGTTGTTCTACATTTACAAAGTGGTAAAAAGATTAAAGCTGATGCGATTCTTTGGTGTAATGGCCGTTCAGGTAACACAGAAGGTTTAGGTCTTGAAAATGTTGGGTTGGTACCAAATAGCCGTGGTCAACTTTCTGTAAATGATCAATATCAAACTGAAGTTGAAAACATCTATGCTGCTGGTGACGTGATTGGTTGGCCTTCACTTGCTTCGGCTGCCTATGACCAAGGGCGCTGTGCTGGTGCAAACATGAGTGGTGAAGATGCGAAGCCAGTACGTGATATCCCTACAGGTATTTATACCATTCCGGAAATCTCATCTATTGGTAAGAATGAACAGGAATTAACGGAAGAGAAAATTCCGTATGAAGTCGGTCAGGCTTCTTTCCGTCATTTAGCGCGTGCACAAATTACCGGTGATACAGTAGGTGAGTTGAAGATTCTTTTCCATCGTGACACTTTGGAAATTTTAGGTATTCACTGTTTTGGTAATAATGCTGCTGAAATTATCCACATTGGACAAGCAGTTATGCACAGCCCAAACAATACTTTGAAATATTTTGTTGAAACGACATTTAACTATCCAACCATGGCTGAAGCATACCGTGTAGCTGCACTTAATGGTATGAATCGTTTATTTTGATTTTAAATAAGTTTTTCATGAAAAAGCCCGCAAACTTGCGGGCTTTTTTATTTTTATTAGACCATATGTTTTTTATATTTTTATGACAATGTACAGAGTGATTTCAGCGTCTCATCCCTCTAGTGTGCACAAAATGCTTGATTAAAATATTCAAACAAATCAGGTGTCTGTTTCCATAAAACAATAGATAAAACCAGAAGAGCTAAGATGAGGAAAGTCACAATTGTTTTCAAAAGTACGGCATTATGCGTCATGAATAACAGCCTCCTCATTTACAAAGAAATGTACGATTACCCCTAATATACTCAATGCGATAGAACAGAGCCAAATCGCATTGTAATTACCTGTTAAATCATGGTTAACACCACCAAGCCAACCACCAAAGAAAGACCCGACTTGATGGGTGAAAAATACAATACCACTTAACATTGAAAGGTATTTAACACCAAACATATTTGCCACGATACCATTGGTGAGAGGAACCGTAGAAAGCCATAGAAGCCCCATGATAATACCGAAAGCATATACTGTATAAGTGCTTAGAGGTAATAATAAGAAAGCAATGATTGCGATGCCGCGGCTACCATAAAGTGCCATTAATAACTTAGGTTTCGAGAAACGATCTCCTAACCAGCCTGCGCCATAAGTCCCTACGATATTAAATAATCCGACTAAAGCAAGAAACACTGTACCTGTAGCGGCATCAAAGTCGTGGTCGATTAAATAACCTGGTAGGTGAACACCCAAAAAGACAACTTGGAAGCCACATACTAAAAAGCCTAAAGCTAACCACCAAAAAGGTTTATGTTTTCTCGCAATGTGAAGTACTTGTTTAAAGGTGAGCTGAGGTTGGGCAATTGCTTTTGGGGTTTGGTTGCTTGGCCCTTTTAACATCCATGCTAGAGGAATAATAAGAGCGATTAACAGCGCACTTACCATTAAAGCTGATGACCACCCCACTGTCTTAAGTAAGAGAAGGGTAGAAGGCAGCATAATAAATTGGCCAAAAGAACCGGCTGCACTGGCAATACCCATTGCCATACTTCTTTTTTCTGGCGGAGCAGCTCGGCCTACTGCGCTAAGCAGAACTGTAAAAGAAGTTGCTGATAAAGCTAAACCAATAATCAGACCTAAGCTTAAATTCAAAATGAGTACACTTGAACTAAAAGCCATTAAGAGTAAGCCAAGGGTATAAAGTAATCCGCCGACTGTTACCACAACTTTACTGCCATATTTATCTGCAATTGCCCCAGTAAAAGGCTGAACTGCACCCCAGATTAGATTTTGCATGGCAATTGCTAGACTAAAAACATGCTGTCCCCAACCGAACTCATGACTCATCGGGACTAAATAAAGCCCAAAACCATGTCGTACACCTAGTGACAAAGCCAAAATAATGGCACTTCCAATGAGCATATAAATGAGTGATTGAGAAAACTGATGGCTTGTTTTAGTCATTGTGAGTAGAAAATTATAAGAATGTGATAAATCATTGTAGAAGATATATCGAATAATATCGATATATCTATAAAATTATTTTAAGAAAAATTAAAAAGTATCTTAGAGATTTCGGATTATTATGAAAAAGGTGAAGAAGCAAAAATCATTTGTGATTTCTGCTTCTTATCAGAATTAAGCTGCTGAATTGCGTTCAAGTAGAGCCTGTTCAAAAAGTACTTTTTCTTTTTCTTTGTGCTCGGTTGTGAAGCGAATCAAAATTACACTACAGCCTGCAACCATAACCAGTCCACCTAAAATAAATAGACAAGTTTGAATATCAAGTACGCCTTTTAGTAAGAAACCAGCTGCTACTGCGCCCACATTTCCACCTGCGCCAATAATGCCTGCGACGCCGCCTAATGCATTTCGGTCAATAAAAGGGACCAGTGCATATGTTGCTCCGCAAGCCATATGGGTAAACAATGCAAAAACTGTCATGGAAATAATTGCAAGAGCTACGACGTTCATTTGAGAGAAGAGTATTAAGAATAAACCTTCGCCTAAAATCATCAGTACAAGTACTTTAGTACGTCCGTCTAAACCTTTTTTGAGTGCGACTTTATCGGAAATAATACCGCCCAATGCACGTGCAAATAAGGCAAGAAGTCCAAATATACCTGCGGTTAACCCTGCTGTTTTTAAATCCATTTTGAATTGGTCAACATAGTACATTGCGGCAACATTATGGATGAAAATTTCAATACCAAAGCAAGCACCATAAGCGAGGAATAAAATCCAGACACGGTAGTTACGAGCCGCTTGCATTAAGATTGCCATGCCACCTTTTTTACCACTACCCACCTCAATACCTTGTGCACGAACTTCTTTAAAGTTTCCTTGAGGACAGTCTTGGGTAAGTTTCCAGTAAAGAACCCCAACAATTACCATCATTACGCCTGGTACGATTAATGCAACGCGCCAACCCATAGTTTGCTCGACACCGAACATGACAATTGCACCGAGTAATAAAGGCATTAGAGCTTGTGTTGCACCACCGCCAGCATTACCCCAACCCGCAGCAGCTGCATTTGCTGTGCCTACGACATTTGGTGCAAACATGATACTGGTATGATATTGCGTAATGACAAAGCTTGCGCCAATTGCACCGATGAGTAAACGGAAGAAAAGAAAAGATTCATAGCTGTTGGCAGCGGCAACACCAAATACAGGAATACTGCCAAGTAAGAGAAGGGTGGTGTAAGTAATACGCGGACCATATTTATCACAAAGTGGTCCGACAGCAAGCCGCACTAAAATTGTAATTGCAACGGCGGCAATATTAATATTGGTAATTTGATCTTTGGTTAAGCCGAACTCACCTTTAATAACGGGCATTAATGGAGCGCAAGCAAACCATGCGAAGAAGCAGACAAAGAACGCGAGCCAAGTCATGTGGAAAGCACGCATGGCTGGGGTTGAAAAACTGAATAATTTAATTTCAGTCGCTTTTTTTGCATCTAAATTAATATTTGAAGACATACGCCGTCCCCCTGAACTGAACGAAATTTTAATTTGCACGACAAAATGAATTGTCTATTTGCATACCGATCAGAGCGGACATCTTTGGCCGTCTTGGTTTATCCATTGAATCGCCATTGATTCATCATGTCATAAATAAAGCAAAGGGCGTGCCAAAAGATAATTTTTACTAAAAGGAAAATCTTAGTTTTTAATTTTATTAGGTTAGTTGTCTAACATAAAAATCATTAGAGAAAAGGAATTAAAAGAAGAGGTGTTAATAAAAAATAAAGAAGGTTGAACTTAGTAAATATGATCCTAAAAAATGCTCATTTTTTTGGCATTTTGGTTTAAAAAGAAGCAATTTTGGCAGGATAAATAAAAAAGCTATAAAAGCTTAAGTAAAGCTTTTATAGCTTGTGTGCTTTTGAGATTTAGAATCGGTAACCCACACCTAAATAAGTAATAAGCGGGTCAATATCAATTTTGCTATTTGCCTGAATTAATTCTTTACCTGTATTTTGATCAGTCACATAAATTTTTGCTTCGCTATTCATTTTCGAATAAGAAACTGAGCCTACAGCAAACAAGTTCGGATTAAAATCATAAGTTGCTCCTACGGTAACGATAGGTGCAAATGTATCTGTCGCTTCTAGTTTCACAATAGGATTAGCAGAAGATGTTTTACGATCTAATGCTGCACCTGCTTTATTATCATGGATATTCTGGATCATGTGACCCGCTTGAATTAAATCAGCTTCAATACCGGAATTCATTTTTAAATCATTAAAGTATGCATACATCACGCCAGCTCCGATATAAGGACGGAACTTATTTACACCTGTTTTACCAAATTGATAATGTAGCTCAACAGCTGGTAACCATGCACGTGCGGTCGCAGCCTTACCGCCCTGAGAAAGATCAGTAATATGAATGTCTTGCTTTAAAGGAATATCTCCACCCGCTTTGGCAATACCATCTCCGATGATTCCTCCAATCACAGTTCCATCTTTTAGTGGAGTCGCTTTTCCAGAGAGGGGAGCGTAAATATTACCTTTTCCATTAATATCTACTTTAGGGGGAATACCACCTTTAATTTCTAAAGATAAATTATCCGTAAAGTTGTAGTTAAACATAAGACCAACGGTATCAACATCAGCAGCTTCTAAGCCAGAACCTTGTTGTTCCCATTGAGAAAGACCATTAATTTCTGCTGTACCCGCAAGTGATGAGGGAAGAGTGTCTGTAAACTTATCAAGAAGGTTAATAGTGCTATGCCAAAATTGTCCTGAAGATTTACTTTGATCGATTGCGTCTAAAACGGCTTTTGTAGATACATCTCCAACTTTAGATTTTGTACCTTCTGCAACGCTAGTATTGATATTGACAGGATTTCCTGAGCCTTGAGGCATAGCATGGAGCCAACCAGCTGAGACTGAAAAACGTTTGAAACCATCACCATCTTTTAAACTAAAATATGGGGAAGCGGCGGAAGTGACTGTTGGCAGAGCAAATAAGGCAGCTGTCATACAAAATAATGACTTTTTCATCATAAAAGGACTCCATGTCCGAGCATTTGTTTACTGATTTTTATTGAGCCCACCATAACGCGTTTTATTGAAATAATTGTGTATTAAAAATTAATAATTGTAATTTTTTTGAAATATTTGTTTATATTTGGAAATTTTTATTAATAAAAAGTACAAAATAAAAAAGAAAAGGCTACATAAAGCAGCCTTTTATTAATTTTGATTAAATTATTGATTGAAGCGTGAAAGATCTTCTTCTGGGCGAGCTGTTAATACTTCAATCCCTGTTTTAGTGACTAAAATAGTATGTTCATATTGAGCTGAAAGTTTATGGTCTTTGGTTACAACTGTCCATTTGTCACCAAGCAATTTGGTTTGCCAAACCCCCGCATTTACCATAGGTTCAATAGTGAAAGTCATACCAGCTTCTAAACGCATGCCCGTACCAGCTTGGCCATAGTGCAACACTTGAGGTTCATCATGGAAAACGGTACCAATGCCATGACCACAATATTCACGCACTACGCTAAAACGCTCTGATTCGACATATTTTTGGATGGCATGTCCAATATCGCCTAAATACGAACCATCTCTAACTGTTGCCATTCCACGATACATCGCTTCTTGAGCTACTTTACATAAACGATTTGCCAGAATAGAAGTTTCACCACCCACGATATACATCATGTTGGTATCGCCATGATAACCATCTTTAATGACGGTCACGTCGATGTTAAGGATATCGCCGTTTTTTAAGATTTTATTTTCAGAAGGAATACCATGACATACAACATGGTTAACCGAAGTACAGATAGAGTGTTGAAAAGCAGGGCGTCCTGGCGCACCACCGTAACCTACACAGGCCGGAATAGCGTGCTGTACATTTTCAATATGATTACGACAAATCGTATCAAGCTCGAGTGTGCTTACACCAGCTTTAATATGCGGCTTGATCATATCTAGAACTTCAGCCGCCAGTCGTCCTGCAATGCGCATTTTTTCAATTTCATCTGGAGTTTTGATTAATCGACGTGGAGCTGTATAAGTACTGTTCATGATCTCTAAAAACTTTTGGTAATTTACAAGCGTCTATGGTATAAATAGCCGCCCATTTTATCAAATGCTTTTCGTGAATATCTTTTACGAAGAATTTTGATAGGTGGAGTAAAAATCCGCACATATATCGTCACATTACTCTGGGTGCCCGTAAAAAGGTGGAGAATGCGGATATATGGAGGCCTAACCCAACTTTTAAGGTAAAGAAAATGGCAGATTACAACGTAAGCATGCGCGACCTTCTTCAAGCAGGTGCGCACTTTGGTCACCAAACTCGTTTCTGGAACCCAAAAATGCGTCAATACATTTTTGGCGCGCGCAACAAAATTCACATCATCAACCTTGAGCACACTGTTCCTGCGTTAAATGATGCTTTGAACTTCGCTAACCAATTAGCAAGCAAAAAGAATAAAGTTTTGTTCGTTGGTACAAAACGTGCTGCTTCTAACATCATCCGTGAACAAGCTCAACGCGCTGGTCAACCATACGTAGATCACCGTTGGTTAGGTGGTATGTTGACGAACTGGAAAACACTTCGCCAATCTATCAACCGTTTAAAAGATCTTCAAACTCAATCTCAAGACGGTACTTTTGCTAAGCTTACTAAACGTGAAGCTTTAGAACGTACTCGTGAGATGGAAAAACTTGAGCGCTCTTTAGGCGGCGTTAAAAACATGGGTGGTTTACCTGACGCATTATTTGTAATCGACGTTGATCACGAAGCGATTGCAATCAAAGAAGCGAAAAACTTAGGTATTCCTGTTATCGGTATCGTTGATACAAACTCTAACCCAGACAACGTAGATTACGTTATTCCTGGTAACGACGATGCGATCCGTGCAGTAACTTTATATGCTTCAGCTATGGCTGATGCAATTCTTGCTG
Source organism: Acinetobacter sp. FDAARGOS_559 (assembly GCF_003940475.1). NCBI lineage: Bacteria > Pseudomonadati > Pseudomonadota > Gammaproteobacteria > Moraxellales > Moraxellaceae > Acinetobacter > Acinetobacter sp. FDAARGOS_559. The sequence continues at coordinate 1,038,289 of NZ_RKJG01000005.1, read as the reverse complement.
GTAAAGAATACGCTCAATCTCAAGCGAACGCTCAAGCAAAAGGCGATGACGCTGCGAAAGACGCTTCTGAGGCTTAATGCGTTTTGACGCAGGCTTGTCATTTTTGCGACATGTAATGGTGGCAAATTAAGCGTCGAGAGTGCAAACGGCCCAGAGTTTCTTTGGGCCGTTTTTGTTGAACAGATTTATTTTCTACCGATTTTAGGAGATCAACATGACTGCAATTACTGCAAGCATGGTAAAAGAATTACGTGACCGTACTGGTCTTGCAATGATGGAATGCAAAAAAGCATTAACAGAAGCGAACGGTGACATCGAACTTGCTATTGATAACCTTCGTAAATCTGGTCAAGCTAAAGCTGCTAAAAAAGCTGGCAACATTGCTGCTGACGGTGCAATCACTATCGTTCAAGACGGTAATAAAGCGATCTTAGTTGAAGTAAACTGTCAAACTGACTTCGTTGCTAAAGACGAAAACTTCTCTAACTTTGCACACACAGTTGCTGCTGCTGCATTAGCTGCTGGCGAAACTGATGCTGCTAAAATTGCTGAATTAAAATTAGCTGATGGCCAATCAGTTGAAGAAGCTCGTATCGCGCTTGTTCAAAAAATCGGTGAAAACATCCAAGTTCGTCGTGCGAAAATCGTTGAAGGCGAACAATTGGCTATCTATAAACACGGTTTAAAAATCGGTGTTGTAGTTTCTTATACTGGTGATGCTGACACTGGTAAAGGTATTGCAATGCACGTTGCTGCATTCAACCCAGTAGCAGTAAATGCTGAAGCTGTTCCAGCTGACCTTATCGCTAAAGAGAAAGAAATTGCTGAAGCGAAAGCGTTAGAATCTGGTAAACCAGCGAACATCGTTGAGAAAATGGTAACTGGTTCTGTTGAGAAATACTTAAACGAAGTTGCTCTTGACCGTCAAATGTACGTTATCGACAACGAGAAAAAAGTTGCTGACGTACTAAAAGCAACTGGTACAAATGTTGCTAACTTCGTACGTTTCGAAGTTGGTGAAGGTATCGAGAAAAAAGCTGAACTTAGCTTTGCTGAAGAAGTTGCTGCTGCTCAAGCTGCTGCGAAGTAATTCGTATCTTCAAAAAAAAGCCCCCTATGGGGCTTTTTTTATCTCTGTTGAAAACGGAATATAAAGATGACAAATAAAAAGAATCTAGGTATTGGCGGCATAATTGTTTTATTGATTGCTGCATATTTGGGTCTGGACTTATCTGGGCATAAAAACAATTCGACACCATCATCAAGCATACCTGCGAATCAGCGTACTGAAACGACGTTTTCAAATGATGGAGTAGATACCATAAAGGCTGCTTATGAACGTAGACAAAGTAACATTCAAGTGCAGGGTAGTGGTCGAGTAAAAGCAATCTTAAGAGAAGATAATGATGGGTCGAGACACCAGAAATTTATTTTGGTATTAAAAAATGGACTTTCAATTTTAGTAGCACATAATATTGATTTAGCACCAAAAATTGAAGATTTAAGAAAGGGTGATATTGTCGAATTTAACGGGGAATATGAATATAACGCAAAAGGTGGAGTATTACATTGGACGCATCATGATCCCCAGAACCGTCATGAAAATGGTTGGCTAAAACATAATGGTCGTATTTATCAATAGAAAATAGGATATCCATTTCCCCATAACAGCAATTTTGTTCTATGCATCTTTTTAAAACATGCTATGTTTTTTGTAGATAAATAGATGAGATGTATATATGCACCGGGAACAGGCTGACTACTTGCATTTGCGAGAGTTGGGCGGTTTAGAATTATTAAAAGCACATTATCACCAAACACAATTTTCAAAGCATACTCATGAAGGATATTGTATTGGTGTCATTGAAGAGGGTGCACAGTCTTTTTTTAGGACGGGTCAGCTACATGTTGCCCCTAAAGGTGACATTATTTTAGTTAATGCAGATGAAATTCACACAGGCTCATCTGCTGTTGAATCGGGCTGGCGTTACCGTGCAATCTATCCTACACCCGAAATGCTTGCTGAAGTAAGCCAAGATTTTTTTGAGCAAGGCCATGGGGCACCTTGGTTTCCGCAAGCTGTAATTCAGGACTTGGGATTATCTCAACAACTGTGTTTATTATTTGATTTATTAGAACAAAAAGACAATTTTTTGCTTAAAGAAACCATGTATTTATCAACATTAGCATGCTTAATGGTACGTCATGGTAAGTCAAGACACACCTTTTGCGAGTTACCAGAAGCTTATTCAAAAGTATTAAAAGTTAAAGATTTGTTAGCTGATATGCCTGAAAAGAATTTTTCTTTGCAGGAATTGGCTGATATGGTCGGATTAAGTGCATGGCATTTTTTAAGACAATTTAAAAAACATGTAGGTTTACCGCCTCATGCATGGTTAGTACAGGCGCGTTTGCAAAAAGCGAGACAATTATTAAAACAAGGCGTTCAAATTGTAATGGTTGCACAGCAATGTGGTTTTTCTGATCAAAGCCATTTTAATCGTCATTTTAAAAAGGCGATGGGTGTTACACCAACCCAATATGTGGCGAGTCTTAATCTTTAAAATTTATTTGCAGTGCTAACCGCAATTTTGTTCAAGAGAAGCTGAGCTAAATACCAGAAAATCTATAAATAATAACTGTTATAGATGTCTAGGGATGAATACTCATTTAAATCAATCTATTAGATTTTCTAAAAGCCGACCACCGCATCTTTTTTTACGAGGGGCGATAGATATATGTAAGCGTCCGCTGAATCCCATACCTATTTTTTAATTCGATTTAGGTTTCCAGCAGTGCGGCAGTAACTCTTCAATCTGGGTCACTTTATGTGTCGGTAACCTTTTCAGCACATCACTTAAATAGGCATACGGATCCAGCCCATTCAGCTTTGCTGACTGGATTAAAGTCATGATGTTTGCCGCTCGCTGACCACTGCGCAGCGAACCTGCAAACAGCCAGTTCTTGCGCCCCAACGCCCAGGGACGCATCTGATTCTCTACCCAATTGTTGCATATCGGTAGATTGCCATCATCCAGATAGCGGCTTAAGGCTGGCCAACGCTTCAGAGTGTAATTGATGGCCTTGGCGGTGGGAGAACTCGATGGCACTGTCAGATGATGTTGGTTGAGCCATTCATATAGTTGTTGCATCACTGGTTGACTATGCTGTTGTCGGTATTCGCGGCGGTCTTCCGCTGTACCATCGGTCTTTTTCCTGAGTTCTGCTTCTATCGCATACAGTTTCTGAATCAGCACCAATGCCTGTTCAGCGACCTGACTTTTCCCGGTCACATGCAGTTCATGGAATTTACGACGTGCATGGGCCATGCAGCCGACCTCTATGACCTGGCCTGATTTAAAGCGTGCTTTATAACCACTGTAATCATCACAGACTAGATTGCCCTGCCAGCCTTTCAAGAACTCTGCAGCATGCTGGCCTGAACGACTATCCTGAAAGTCATAGATCACCGCCTGAACTGGATTGTACTGTGTGGTGGCATAGGCCCAGACATAACCTTTCTTCGGTTTTTTCTCATTCTCACCCATCCGCATGATGGTGACCGGTGTTTCATCTGCATGCAGCACCCGCTGTTGCAGCACCACCTCTTTTAAGGCATTGGCCAGAGGTTCCAGTTCTACACCGCAGCGACCTATCCAGTCAGATAAAGTTGATCTAGAAAGTTCGATTCCCGCCCGCTGATAGATCAGACGTTGACGGTACAGCGGCAAATGATCGGCATACTTCGATACCAGCACATGGCTGAGCAATTCAGGTGAAGCAATGCCTTTATCAATCACATAGGCGGGCATCGCTTGCTGAGTCAGAGTGTCACACTGATCACAGACCCATTTACCACGCACATGCTGTTCCTTATAGAACTGTGCCGGTCTGAAATGCAGTTTCTCACTGACATCTTCGCCGATACGACGGAGTTGGCATCCACAAGTGCATTGGGTTGATGCAGGTTCATGCTCAATACGGATGGTGTGTAGATGATCTGGCAGTGGTCGACGTTTAGGTTTATTGGTTTTGGCTTTCTGTGTCGCTGCATCGGTTTTATCTGCATTTAATCGTTCTAATTCCAGATCAACAGCAGCAATATCTTCTTCAACCGCTTCATCCCATAGGTGGATTTGTTTTGCCGTTAAGTGTTCATTCTTTTGGGCGAATTTGTGCTTTTTAAACAGCGCCAGTTCATGCTCGTATTTTTGATTGAGAATAGAAAGATGTTGAACTTTGGCATCCAATTGTTGGTTTGATTGTGCTAGAGACTGATGCTGCATCGCCAACTGTCTGGTGAATTCCAGCAGTTGTTCATGGGTCAGTTGGCTTAAGTCAGGCAGCGTATTCATGACCGCAGTATGCCTGAGGTCATGAAGAGAATGAAATAGAACGTTTGGAGGATGGCAGAATGGTCGAGCTTGGTTTAGAGCATATTCACCACTTGCTGCAATCCAATTCTCTGCCAGGGCAAACCTTGGATTAATGCCTGTAACTGTTCCGGGCTGAGGGCCACGGTTTCACCTTGGTGAACTTGAGCCCAGTGAAATTTACCCTGTTCCAAACGCCGGGCACACAGCCAGATGCCCAGTCCATCATGTACCAACACTTTCATACGATGACCACGTTTATTACAGAACAGGTAGGCGCAATGCGGTTTGATGTAGCCAAAGGCTCTCACCACCTGAGCCATGACAGTATCCATTCCTGCTCGCATATCCATGGGCTGGGTAGAGAGCCAAATTTCATTGATACGGATCATGTTGCCAGTGCCTTGAGTAATTCTGCCAAGGCAGGTATTTCTGATGTCTGCCATTTTAGCTGAATATCATTATTCGTATGAGGCACGGTGATACACAACGTGATCCTCTCATCAATAGGTTGGCTGATTGCAGCAGTGTAAGGCAAAGCAATAAATGCTGGATTCACATGAGTAGGATCCTGCACGGCACCCTCATGATGGCTGAAGATCCTGATCCAACGACTGACAAGGTTGGCATTAATACTATGTTGCAGTGCGACCGAAGCGATCGAGGTATTAGGATTTTTACAGGCATTGACAATACTGAGTTTGAATTCTTTGCTGTATGTTCTGCGTTTTTTAGCAACAGGAGGTGTTGCTGAATATATATCCATGTTCATGGATTAAGTCCCCACTTGTTTTTAGGTGGGAACTAAATTAAGGCTTATAGGACCGCTTGGTAAGGCTGTGTTAGCCGGATGCTTACAGATATATTGCCACTATCTATTTCGGTTATACCATGGGCTATTTTAGCTGGATCAATGGCAATTCATGCGGGTTTATCATTTTATAAAGCACTAGCGATGTCAGGAATTGTGTTTGCTGGCGCTGCGCAATTAGTAAGTTTAAGCATGGTGATGGAAGGTGCATCGTTATTAACCATCTATGTCACTATTTTCTTTCTTACTGCTCAACATTTTATTTATGCTTTAACTTTAAGAAATGACGTTTCTATTTTACCTCTCTCAAAAAGACTAACTTTAGGGTTTCTGCTTACCGACGAATTATTTGCAGTAAGTGTTCCTAATGAGAAAAAACATCCTCAATACTTATTCGGAGCAGGTCTTTGCTTTTATTTATTTTGGGTGGTTTTTAGTTTAGTTGGTATTTTATTAGCAACCGCGCTACCTAACTTATTAAATTATCATTTGGATTTTTCCATTATTGCTATTTTTGTTGCCATGATTGTTCCTATGTGTAAGGGGAAGCCTGTAATGGCAGGCATTTTAATGACTTGTGTCAGTGGTTTTGTACTTAAGTATTTTCATATAGAAGGAGCCATTCTAATTTCTGGTTTATTGGGGATGTTTATTGCGGTAATAGTCGAAAATAAAATGGGAGAAAAATAAAATGTCATGGCTCATGATTTTAGGACTGGCAGCTATCGTATTTTTTAATCGTTATTATTTTTTGGAACCAAATGTAAAAGTTAAATTACCAGTACTTATGAATAAAATGTTGAATTATTCAGCTCCTTGTTTATTAAGTGCTATTTGTATTCCAGTAATTTTTTTTGAAAATAATGAATTAAGAGGATTTTTAGATAATCCTTACTTATACGCAACGATATTTTGTACTATCGTGGCTTTCTATTTTAAAAAAGTGTTACCGAGCGTTCTGCTGAGCCTGGCATTTTTTTATTTTATAAATTTTCTAATAAATCATTAAGTTAAAGCTGAATCTTTTTAGGATTCAGCTTCTTAAAAATTTATTGAGCAATCAGTTTCTTCTGACGGCTTTTCCAATGAGGTAATATCTTTGCAAGATAAGCATCCATACACCAGACCGGACCAATCAAGAGAAATTGCAAATCTTTAAAGAAAGAAGGTTTTTTGCCTTCAACTTTATGTCCATAAAATTGTCCAATCCAGGCAAACACAAAAAGAGCAATATAAAATCCTACACCTACTGGCAGAACATAAATAAGCCATGCCATCACAACAAGTAGAGCAGCCATTGCTACTGCAAGTACAAGATCAAGCCGAGCATAAAAAATGAGGGTCAGTACTACGAGTAAAGCGGTGAGTAGGGCACTAAAGTGAGCAATAATTCCAATAATCGAAAATAAAATAGCTGGAACACATACCCAGTGAATTTTCTTATTTATCGGGTTTTGATGACTTTCACTATATTCATCAAACCATTCACCGATAGATTTCATAGACCTTGTTCTCCTTGTCTAATTTTGAGTCATTCTTTTTCTGTTTATATTTTATCCTCTCGTTATCGGGAGAGACAAGACAAGTTGTATATCGACATGTTTGTTAAATCAAGTAAGCCTAAAATTTAAAGTTTATTCATTTCAGCACAAAAATGAAAAACAGTACTGAAGAAAGGGAGGGATGAGCTCAAAAATTTTAGGTTATTTATTTGTGATTTTGAGAGAGACAAATCCTCAAAAAAACCTCATTTTCATGAAGAATGGGAAAATAATAGAAAAATACTCAACTCATCTTGTCTTAAAACGCGTTAAACAATTCTTTTTAGACTAAAGTGGTACTAGGGTAGCGGAATTATTTTAAAATGGCTGTAATCGAAAAATATGCGCAAAAATCGATAAAGAATAAATCATTGTGTTTTTGGGTTAAAAAATAATCATTTTTGTAATGAAAAAACGAGTCTAGACACAAAATTTTTATAGGGTCTTTTTGCTCTTTTTTATATTAAAAAAGCCACAACTTAACTTGTGGCTTTTTCATGAACTCGAGGAGTAATCGCTTATGAAGTAGGACCGTCTACACGCTCAATACTTACTTTAGCAGTACCAGCATTGGTAATACCAAGGCGTTTAGCTGCACCGTATGATAAATCAAGCACACGATTACCATGGAAAGGACCACGATCGTTTACTTTTACCACTACGCTTTTGCCATTGTCTTTGTTGGTGACACGGATATAACAGTTAAGCGGTAAGCTACGGTGAGCAGCAGTAAGTGCATTCATATCGAATGTTTCACCACTTGCAGTTTTACGGCCATGAAATTGACGACCATACCACGATGCCATGCCAGTTTGGCTAAACTTACGAACAGTATTTGAAGCTACTGTGTTAAGTTTTTCAATCACTGAAGGCTCATCTTCAGGGATTTCAATTTTAGCTGCGATAGCTTGACGACGGATTTGATCGCCAGAACGTTCAGTGATTGAAAGACTGTTAATGTTAGAGAAACGAGAATTAAAGTTTTGAGTATCTTTACTCAACACACGTGCAGCTAAATTTGCATTTGGACCATCTACATCGCTATTTAATGATGATGATTGCATCATTTCAGCGTGCAGTGGGGCCATGCTTAAACTAGCCGTCAGTGCAAGAATGTATTTCAGCGATAACTGCATTTATATAAACTCCTGAGAACATGCACTTTTTCATTTAGCCAAAGAGCTAAAAATTGAAGTGAACATGCCTAATTATTCACTTTTGCAATTGCTTGATTGGGGTGGATAATATTCATCGCTTACGGAGAGTGTCTAGTCTTTAACGAGAAATAGTTACAAAAAGGGCAAAAACTTACAGTTTTAGGTTAAAAAATAACCAAATATGTAACAAGTTATTTAAAATGTTTGTATTGTGATCGATTTAACAAAAATATTTATTGACTTTTACATAAACTCATCAAAAAGCTAGCCTATCGGCTAGCTACTTCTGTACCTAACAACCATACGGCAGTCGCATACATTCGGCTTTTGTTATAAGTCGTAATTACTTGAAAGTTCGGATAGGTTAAATAGTAAATTGGACCGTTATAGTCTTGTAATTGAATAACATTTACCATATCTAAGTCATCAATTTTGACTAACGGATTTAAAGGGGAAATCCCTTGGTTTTTTAGTGCACCATACGGAGTGGGCTGGGTCAAATCTTTAGCAATGATACTTTCCGGATTTGAACCTGTGTAACGAGCCATAAAACCAATAGGTTGATCGCGTTGCCAGCCTTGTTTTGCTAAGTAATTTGCGATTGAGCCAATCGCATCTTCTGCAGAGTTTCGTAGGTCGATATGACCATTACCATCAAAGTCGACCCCGTACTTACTAATGTTGCTTGGCATAAACTGCGGGAAGCCAATGGCACCTGCATAAGAACCTACAATACTATTGGTTGGATAGCCTTCTTTGTAAGTCCATGCAATGAGAGCAGCTAACTCATCACCAAAATATTCAGCACGGCGTGGGTAGCCAAAAGCTAACGTTGCAAGTGCATCACGAGTAATAAACGAGCCTTTATTGGCTCCATAACCTGTTTCAACACCTAAAATGCCTAGAATAACCGCTTGAGAGACACCAAATTGTTGTTCAGCACGATTGAGAGCATCGGCATATTGGTTTTTAAAGCGGACACCACGTTGAATAGTACCTTCGACTAAAAACATAGAGCGATAGTCGTACCAAGGCTTACTTTCACCAGGGCGAGTCATAATATTTATAATGTTTGGTAAATTTTTTGCACCATTCATAGCGGCGTCAACCTGTTCACCGCTTAAGCCATAAGTGCTCATGGCTTTTTGTTTAAAATTTAAATAGTTAGGATGAGTTACAAAATCATTGGCCTGAGCAAAATGACTTGTGCTAATAAGGCCAGTACACAAGGCAAGCACTTTTAAAGTTTTATTAACAAATTGAGACAACATATCTTTTTTAAATTCCAGATTATCGATGTGTATGAATAGACATGACTAAACCAAAAGTGGCCATTAAAGTAATAATAGCGGTACCGCCATAACTCATAAAAGGTAAGGGAACACCCACTACAGGTAAAATACCACTGACCATTCCTGCGTTTACAAATACATAAACAAAAAAAGACAAACCAAACGCGCCAGCCACTAATCGGCCATAATTGTGAAAGCTTTGTAAACCGATTTGAAATGTTCTAAAAATAATGGCCGAATAAAGAATTACTAATATAAGTACACCAATTAAACCGAATTCTTCTGAGTAAGCAGCAATAATAAAGTCAGTATGGCCTTCTGGTAAGAAGTGCAAATGTGATTGAGTACCTTCGAGGAAACCTTTACCTGAAAACCCACCAGAACCGATTGCTGTTTTGGACTGAATAATATTCCAGCCTGTTCCTAAAGCATCCGCTTCCGGGTCAAGCAACGTTAATACCCGTTGACGTTGATAGTCGTGTAAAAGGAATTCCCATGCAATTGGAATCACAATAGCTGCACAAGCTGCTGCTGCACCGATCATGCGCCAAGATAACCCGCTTAAGAACAGTACAAAAATCCCACTTGCTAATACTAATAGTGATGTTCCTAGGTCAGGCTGTTCTGCAATAAGTAAAAATGGAACACCAATTAACATTAAAGACAAAATAACCTGCGAGAAGCTAGGAGGAAGAGGTTTACGAGCTAAAAACCATGCAACCATCATTGGCATGCCAATTTTCATAAATTCGCTGGGTTGAACACTCCCGAACCCCGGAATATCGATCCAGCGCTGCGCACCCATGCGAACTTCGCCAAAAACCATAACGCCAATTAAGGAAAACAGGCCAAATAAATAAAAATAAGGTGAAAAAGCTTGATAAACCTTGGGTGGAATTTGCGCTAGGCTAATCATGACCAGAAAGCCGATACCAAAGCTCATGGCCTGTTTACTGACGAGTCCCACATCTTGTGCAGATGCACTATAAAGTACCGTTAAACCTAACAATGCATTTAGGAATAAAAATAGGCATAACCAAGGGTCAATATGAAGCTGCTGCCAGCGCGAAGGTTGCATGGCAGTACTAAGGCCATCTCGAGGAGCTTGGCGTAAAAATTTATATTGTGGACTAGGAGACATGCGGCTTTAACTAAAGGTCAATCAGTGCTTGGCGCATGCTAACATAAACCTGATTTATGACAATGTATATCAATATTTTGCAATAAAAAAACCTGGCTCTCACCAGGTTTCCGATAGACTATTTTTTATTAGTTAAAGAATAGTCCATCATGATATTCAGCCATCGCTTTTAGTTCAGTGCGATTTAAACTTGGAATGAGTTTGTCGATCGCAATATGAACTGCTTTAGTTACAGCAGCAGCGCCAATATCGGCTGCTTTACGCTTAATCATGCCTAAATCTAATGTTTTATTAAAGTCAGACATAAAATGTCTCACCATAGCATCACCGAACTGTTTATATAGTTCTGCTAATGCTGCTTTATTAATGTCATTACCCGCCTGAAGCTCGGCAAAATTATGCTTCAAGTTGGTAACTAGGCCAGCATCTAAAGCAACGCCAACTTTATATTGGCCTTGCGGATCTTTAAATAAGCTTTTCTCTGAAAACTCAACTGACTGTTTAACCACATCGTTTGGCGCTTTGCTGAGTAATTGCTTTAAAAGCACGGCAACTGTTGATTTGACATAACCAGCTAGTTTTTCGGCAGTATCTCTTTTTTCACTCGCTGGGAAATGTTGTACTAACTGGGTAAGTACATTTTCAATAATTTCTTCATTGAGTTGTAAAGCGATTTTGTCTCGAAGTGGATATAACGGTTCACTAGAATTTTTATTCGCAATTCCAGTCTGTATATCGTTCAATAAGCCTTCAGAAGGGGTAAAACCAAAAAACGGCATGGTGTATCCTCAAATTATTCGTTTTATTGTCGTGCCAATCGAATCGGTTTTGGCATCCATGTAAGATCCGATACTCGGCAAGGATTGATATCAAGTCCACCGCGGCGAGTATAAGTTGCATAAACCATCAGCTTTTCAGGTTGCAAATTTTGCCAAATATCGGCAAAGATTTGTTCGACACATTGTTCGTGGAAACCGTTATGCTGACGGTACGAAATAATATAGGCTAAAAGACTACGATAACAAGGTTTTTTGCCCTTAAAACGAATAAAAACTGTCCCCCAATCCGGTTGACCCGTGACTGGGCAGTTACTTCTCAAAAGATGAGAATACAGTTCAACTTCGATTTCTTCACCTGACTCATCAAGTTTTAAGAGAGTAGCATCAGGGTGTCGTTCTAAACGCTCTGGCATAAGATCATCAATACAGATCCCTTGAGGTTTAGAAATCTCTAAATCATCTACTTGAAATAGGGTTAATTCAACTTTTGCACCTGCCGCAGCAGATAAATCTTTTTCAACTGTTTTAATGAATGACTGTGTAGAGTCAAACTGAGTGAAGTTAAGACTATTGAAATAAAGTTTTAATGACTTTGATTCAATCAAATTCGGTGAAGAAGCTGGCAGTGTAATTCTGCCGATAGCAACCTGTGGAATACCGTGAGCATTCAACCAAGAAATTTCGAAAACGTGCCACCAATCTTTACCTTGGGTTATACCTTCGATATGAGCATATTTTTCACGAGATTGAGCACGTGCAATTGGAAATAACACATCGGGTTGATAGCTAGTTGGATATTGGGTTTCTTTACCCAATAAAGACTGTTCGACACTCATTCACGCATTCCTGAACCACGAGCAAGTAAATAATAAGCAATTCCGTAAAGTACAGCACAGCACAATGTCACAATGATTAAAGAGAACGAAACGTTCACGTCACTATGACCTAAAATGCCGAAACGGAAAGCATTTACCATATAAACAATAGGATTAATTAAAGAAAGTTTTTGCCAAAAAGGACCAAGTGCACTAATGGCATAAAACACACCACCTAAATAGGTAAGTGGAGTAAGTACAAATGTTGGAATAATAGAAATATCATCGAATGATTTTGCGTAGACTGCATTAATGAAACCGCCTAAAGAAAATAAAACGGATGTAATTAATACTGTATATATAGTTACGAACCAGTTATGGATAAAAAGGTCAGTAAAAAACATACTCATCGCGGTAACGATTGCACCAACCAAGACACCTCGACAAATACCACCAATAACATAGCCCCACAAAATAATATGCAGAGGCACAGGGCTCATAATCAGCTCTTCAATGCTTTTTTGAAATTTCACACTAAAGAAACTCGATGATACATTGGCATAACTGTTGGTAATGACAGCCATCATGATGAGGCCAGGTACAATAAATTGCATGTAACTTACGCCACCCATTTCACCAATACGTGAGCCAACCAAATTACCGAAAATGACAAAGTACAAACTCATGGTAATTGCAGGTGGTAATAAGGTTTGTGGCCAAATGCGTAGAAATCGGCGTACTTCTTTACGAACTAGAGTCCAGAGGGCAATTTGCAGTTGGTTAAAGTTCATTTTGCCGCTCCTTCAAGATTTTTCTCGACCATTTTGACAAATAGCTCTTCAAGACGATTCGATTTATTTCGCATGCTGCGAACACGAATACCTTGTGACTCTAAAAGTTGGAATAAATCATTTAATGTATGTGCTTTATCCATTGTTACTTCTAAAGTACTACTATCAATTAAATTGAACTTCACACCAATAATATTGAGCTGGAGTGGGGCAATAGGTTCAGCCAAATCAAAAATAAAAGACTCTTCACTTAGCTGGTTTAAGAAACTTTTCATGCTGGTATCTTCTTTAATGACACCACGGTCAATGATGGCAATTTGACGACACAACATTTCTGCTTCTTCGAGATAATGTGTCGTTAAAATAATAGAAGTACCGTTTTCGTTCATTTCGGTCAGAAAATCCCACATAGAACGGCGTAACTCAATATCTACACCCGCAGTAGGCTCATCTAAAATAAGAAGTTTAGGCTCATGCATCATGGCACGGGCAATCATAAGACGGCGTTTCATACCACCTGACAGCATACGTGCTTGTATATTACGTTTTTCCCATAGGCCCAGTTTTTCTAAATAATGTTCTGCGCGCTTTTCTGCAATCTTTCTATGGATACCGTAATAACCAGCTTGCGTTACTAAAATATCAAATGCTTTTTCAAACTGCCCAAAGTTAAATTCCTGAGGGACAACGCCAAGCTGCTGTTTTGCTAAGGATGGATGAGTGTCGAGATTATGCCCGAAAATCTCAACTGTTCCTGAGGTCTTTTTCGTGAGGGAGCTGATAATACCAATGGTTGTTGATTTGCCGGCGCCATTTGGACCTAACAACGCATAAAATTCACCTTCAGGCACAGTGAGGTTAATACCTTTTAACGCCTGAAAACCATTACGATATGTTTTGGACAAATCTCTTAAAACCAAAGCATCAGTCATGAAATTCTCACATTATGAAAGAGGGGTATATTTTGAGCGATAATGATTAATAAACCAAGTAAAATAGTCGGAATTTTATAAAATTGAGATAAATTTATGAAGTTATTATATATAAAATGGTGCGCTCGGCGGGGATCGAACCCACGACCCCAGGCTTCGGAAACCTGTACTCTATCCAACTGAGCTACGAGCGCGTGTGTGGGGCACATCATAGGAAAAAAACACTTGCAGGTAAAGCACGAAATACGTACCAAGTGAATTTAATGCTTAATTAAACAGCAGCTTGTTATGTTTTAGTTCTTTTGCTGAATGAGCTGAATTGAATAATTAATAGAGTGAAGCGTATGTGCCAGCTCATGAGGGGGAATCCTTGACTCTTGCAAACTGGTAATCCATTGCATTTGGCACATTTTTAGTTCTTGAAGATTTTTAATTTGTTCTATTTTTTGAATAAGTGGTTTGGCCATAAGCCCACAGTATTGGCTTAAGCTTTGTTTCATTAATAGTTGTATTTCTTCAAAAGTAAGTTGTTGAACAGGAATTGGTGGCTGAGTATTTTCAATATTTGAAGAATGGCATGATGGTTCTAGAGAAACTTTAATTTCTCCAGTCAAATCGGCACTTTCATTTTCATCTATGGTGCTTTTTTGTTGCGCTTTTACTTCTAAACTCGTGGTAGGTGATTCTGAGAGAGGTATTTGTTCAGCAAATTCTGAATCGTTTTCGCTAATAGGGGCAATAAGCTTTAAGTCAATAAGTTGTTGAATGAGTTCTGGTGGAGCAATGCGTTTTTTAAACTCGGTATTGAGAGTTTGAAAATCTTCATGATCAATTAATAGAAGTAAACGTCTTTGTTTGGCATTTAAAGCAATATTACGTTGTTGAAGCGCGACTCTTCCCAAATTGGTTCGATAAAAACCAGCCATCATTTTTCCCCAATATAAAAATGAAGCAGCCTGTTTGATTTTTTCTATCAAACAGTACTGTTCTTAATAAAATATAAATGGGGCTAACGATAAAACTCAAAAATGACAATATGATGAAGAATTTATGAATATCATCTATTTAGGCCGTTAAAATGCACTTTCTAATGCTTTACGTAGGTAAACGTCCAGCTCGTCTTGGCGCAATAGCCATTGAATATAGTCTTTAGGGAGTTCAGCAATAGCTGTACCTTTATGCTTGCCAAAGTTAATTGTTGTGGGAATACGTGCTTCTTCAGAAACACGGTACAACTCTTCAATGTCATGAATATTTAAATGATAGACAATATGCATCAAGATATTGGCAGTTAAAATAATATCCGCATCGGCACGGTGCGCGCCTTTGAGTAATTCACGAGCTTTACTGCTGCCTTGAGAAATCATATAGATCAGTGCTGAGATATTATGCGCTTCTGCATCAGGCCAGGTTTTACGTGCTAAAGCTAGCGTACAAATTGGTTTGATATGAGAAACATCTACACCGCAACGCGCAATCGCGGCAATATCATAATCAATATTGTGGCCAATAATATAAGTTGTAGTGTCTGGCAATTTAAAAGTTTTATAGTGGGGCTGATTTTCTAAATCTGATTCTAATATATGGTGTACTGCCATAGCTGCGTAAGAGATAGGGGTCCCAACTTGATAAAGTTGATCAAACAATTTGCTTTTATCTAAGGTGAGCTTGCCTGCATTAATTTCAATTGGGGCATATGCAATTTCAATAGGCAAACCATTTAGTGTATGTGTTTCTGTATCTAAAATAATGGCTTGCATATCCGGCCCTTTAAACAATTACGAGTAACCAAGAATGTTAACAGTTGGCCTCGCACTTTAAAACCTGAAGTGAGGCGGAAAGTGGTGAGAACGACAATTTATATTAAAAATAGAATTTTTCAGGGATTGATTTTGTCGAATAGAACTTGCGGAAAATTAAGATTAGGCGTAATTGTTTTTAAGACATTAGAGAATGTTGATTAAAAAACTAAAGCACAACAAAAATGGAATTTAAGGGAAGATATACCAATGAAAATGAAACTATTAATGACGAGCGTTCTTAGTACGAGTTTATTTTTAGTCGCTTGTGGAGGTGGAAGTAGTGATGATGGCCCAGCTACTACTAATCCATCTGGAACTCCAACCAATAATATTCAAAATCCAGTTGTTAAAGTTGAAGCCTATACAAGTACTAACTTAGGATCAGTTGCCGCAGAAAGTAGTATTTTAACTTATAAAATGTTAGGTCAAAGTGGACAAGAAGTGCAGGCAACAAGTCTAGTGTTTACACCAAACACTCCACCACCAGTCGGCGGTTGGCCCATTGTAGTCTGGGCGCATGGCACTACGGGTGTGGCAGATGTATGTGCACCAAGTAAAGCAGCTTTAGCAGACAGTACAAAAGATTTAATTAGTAAATTATTAGCAGCAGGTTATGTTGTTGTGGCACCTGATTATGAAGGTTTGGGTACCCCAGGTATACATCCTTTCTTAAATGTTAAAAGTGAGGCTTTTTCAATTACCGATGCAGTGGTTGCAACACGCAATTATTTATCGCAACGTAATTTATTAACTTCGAAAAAATGGGTCACTGTAGGTCATTCTCAAGGTGGGCATGCTGCATTAGGAGCTGCACAGTATGCGAGCCGTGCACAACTAGAATATAAAGGTACAGTAGCCGTAGCGCCTGCTTCTAATTTAGGTTTTATTTTAATAGCAGGCGAGCAGTCTGTTGCGAATGCAACTCTAGATAAAAAGATCTCAATGTATGCTCAACTTGACACTTATACAGCTTTAGTCACAGCTGGTATTCGCAACACACAACCCACTTTTGATTATCCACAAGTATTTACTCCACAAATTTCAAGTATTGCCCAACAAGCGGAAACAATTTGTTCTGGACCATTAGGACAGGCCTTTGGAGCGGGTATGACTCAGTATGTTACAGAACATAATGGAACACTTGACGGTTATACCCGCACACAGCCTAACTTTATGGCTGTACCGTTAGTTAAAACATTTTTAGATAAAGATTCGCAGCCGTTACAAGTAAAAGTTACGACACCAATCATTATCTATCAGGGTTTAGCAGATTCGACAGTACCTAAAGTAGCAACGGATATCTTGATATCTAATGCCACTGTCGTAGGTACTAAAATTAATAGTTATGTGACGGGTAACTGGGATCATGGGACGGCGATGAGTAGTAATGTAGATAATATTGTTGGAAATGTTCAGTCTTTACTGGCAGCTCAGTAGAGTTATTGATATTTAAAGACTTTTTAATATTATTGTAAGCTAAAATTAACGATGGATAAATTTAAAATATAAGCTTTAAACGAGCTTTTTAATTGATTTATAAACAATGGCTCATTTTTTATAAAACTTGAGCCATTTTTATTTAAAACTGAGCTAACTTCATTCTGTTTAATTATAAAGTTCATGCTACAATATGCCGCAATCTTAGCACGGCTTAAAAGCCCTAATTTATAGGACCCCCGCTAATGTTTGCCAATATTTCCATTTCTGAATTTGATCCAGAATTAGCTCAAGCAATTGCTTCTGAAGATGAGCGTCAAGAAGCACATATCGAGTTAATTGCATCTGAAAACTATTGCTCTCCTGCGGTAATGGAAGCGCAAGGATCAAAACTTACGAACAAATACGCAGAAGGTTATCCTGGCAAACGCTATTATGGCGGTTGCGAATTTGTAGATGTTATTGAGCAAATGGCGATTGACCGTGCTAAAGAACTTTTTGGTGCAGATTACGCAAACGTTCAACCACACGCTGGCTCACAAGCTAACTCTGCTGTTTATCTAGCGCTTCTTAACCCAGGCGATACAGTTTTAGGTATGAGCTTGGCTCACGGTGGTCACTTGACTCACGGTGCAAAAGTTAGCTTCTCTGGTAAAACGTATAACGCTGTTCAGTATGGTCTAAATGCTGAAACTGGTGAGATTGATTACGAAGAAGTTGAACGTTTAGCATTGGAACACAAGCCACGTATGATCGTTGCTGGTTTCTCTGCTTATAGCCGTGTTGTAGATTGGCAACGTTTCCGTGACATCGCGGACAAAGTTGGTGCTTACCTTTTTGTTGATATGGCTCACGTTGCTGGTCTTGTTGCTGCTGGTGTATATCCAAACCCAGTTCAAATTGCTGACGTAACAACAACGACGACTCACAAAACGCTTCGTGGTCCACGTTCTGGTTTAATCCTTGCGAAAGCGAATGAAGAAATCGAGAAAAAACTTCAATCAGCTGTATTCCCTGGTAACCAAGGTGGTCCATTAATGCATGCGATTGCTGCTAAAGCAATCTGCTTCAAAGAAGCAATGTCTGACGACTTTAAAGCTTACCAACAACAAGTTGTGAAAAATGCTCAAGCAATGGCTGAAGTATTCATCGCTCGTGGTTATGATGTTGTTTCTGGTGGTACAGACAACCACTTATTCTTGTTATCTTTAATCAAACAAGACGTAACTGGTAAAGATGCAGACGCTTGGTTAGGTGCTGCTCACATTACTGTGAACAAAAACTCAGTTCCAAATGACCCACGTTCTCCATTTGTGACTTCTGGTATCCGTATCGGTACTCCGGCAGTAACAACTCGTGGTTTTGGTGAAGCTGAAGTTCGTGAACTTGCTGGTTGGATCGCTGACGTGATTGACAGCAAAGGTGACGAAAAAGTTATTGCTGATGTAAAAGCAAAAGTTGAAGCTGTTTGTGCAAAATTCCCTGTATATGCAAAATAATTTGTGTATATAAAAAAAGCGCCGTAAGGCGCTTTTTTATTAACTACTCCAACCGCCCCCTAAAGCACGGATTAAATTGATGCTTGCAATGATTTGGCTACCTTTCAGCTGAGCTGCTAATTGTTCTTGTTGCAAAATAGTGCGGTCAGAATCAATTACATCAAGATAGCTAATAGCACCTTCTCGATAACGTAAATGAGAAAGTTGATTGGCATGACGAGAAGAGGAGAGTGCTTGGTTTTGAGCCTGAATTTGCTGATCGAGAATTCTTTGATCAGATAAACCATTTTCAACTTCGCGAAATGCGTTTAGTACAGTTTGTCTATAGTTGGCGACGCTTTCCTCATAAGCCGCTCTTGCTTGAGCAACGCCTGCTTTACGTTGTCCACCATCAAATAAAGGTAACGACAAAATAGTACCAGCGACAGGTCCTAGTAAAAAAGTCCGACTCGACCATTTACCCAACTCGCTTAAACTTGAAGATTCATAACCTAAAGCTCCTGTAAGACTGAGTTTTGGGAAAAATGCTGCACGAGCAATCCCAATACGTGCATTATCTGCTGCCATTGCACGCTCTGCAGCCGCAATATCGGGTCGTCTTTCAAGTAAAGTTGACGGCAAACCGGCAGGGAGACGGATACTATTTGCAGTTAAAGGTTGAACTGCCAAGTTAAAGTCTGCTGGTGGTTTTCCTAATAAGACTGCAAGCGCATGTTCTGCACTGGCTCTGTTACGAGCAATATTTAGGGCAGTGGTTTGTGCGGTAGCAAGTTCGCTTTGTGCACGAGAAACATCTAATTCACTGACCAGTCCGTTTTTAAAACGAAGCTGCATTAAATCTCGTGTTTCACCTAGCAATTTGATTGTTCGGTTATAAATTGCTTGTTCTGTATCAAGTTGACGTATCAGAAAATAACCTTGAGCTACATCCGCTTGTAGAGCTAAAAGTGCCGACTGATATAGAGCCTCTTGTTGCTGTAGATCTGCTGTTGCTGCGTTGACACTACTTGCTACACGACCAAATAAATCGAGCTCATATGAAACATTGGCTTGAGCGCGCCATAAGGTTTGAGCCGAAGTATGTGCTTTGTCATCTAAACCGAGTGAAGCCGGAGACGGCTTTTGGCGGGTTGGCCCAAATCCGGCATCAATACTTGGTAAGCGTTCAGCTTGAGCTGCCGAACGTAATGCACGTGAAGCCTGAATATTGGCTGCCACCGCTTTTAGGTTCTGGTTGCCTGCGATAGCTTGCTGTTCAAGTTCATTCAGTTGAGCATCATTGTAAATGCGCCACCATTCACCACGAGTTTGCTGATCAGCAGGTTGGGCAATCTTCCAGTTATTATCTTCAAGTTTGGGGTCAGATTCTTTGAATTTGACTGGCACTATAACTTTTGCAGGTTGATATTCTGGGGCCAATGAGCAGCCTGCAAGAAGCAGGCTTCCCATGAGTGAGGACAACAACCAGTTTTGTTTTGATGTAATCACCAAATGTCCTCCTTAATGATCGTGTGGGCTAGCTAACGGCGCTTCATGAACTGCCGCAGAATGCAGTTTATGTTTGCTGTTGAGGGTACGAATCAGAACGTAAAAGGCCGGGGTGAGGAATAAACCAAAGAATGTTACACCGATCATGCCGAAGAATACGGCAACACCCATCGCATGTCGCATTTCAGAACCTGCGCCAGTTGAAGTAACCAGTGGCACTACACCCATAATAAATGCAATAGAGGTCATTAAAATTGGGCGTAAACGTAGACGACTTGCTTCAACGGCTGCTTTAAAGGCAGTCGCACCTTGCATTTCAAGTTCCCGCGCAAATTCGACAATTAAAATGGCATTTTTACAGGCTAGCCCGACCAGTACCATTAGACCGATTTGAGTAAAGATGTTGTTATCTCCAGCTGTCAACCAGACACCTGTCAGAGCCGCTAAGATTCCCATTGGTACAATTAAGATAACTGCTAATGGTAGGGTTAAGCTTTCATATTGAGCAGCTAAAACCAAGAACACGAGTAATACGCTAATTGGGAATACCCAAAGTCCAGCATTACCAGCCAAGATTTTTTGGTAAGTTAAATCTGTCCATTCAAACTTGATACCACGCGGTAGAGTTTGTGCAGCAATACGTTCAACCGCAGCTTCTGCTTGGCTAGATGAATAACCTGGGGCAGGGCCGCCGTTAATATCTGCTGATGTGTAACCGTTATAACGAACGACCATTTCAGGACCATAGGTTTGAGTTACATTCACCAATGAAGATAATGGCACCATTTGTCCGGCACTATTACGGGTTTTAAGCTGCAAAATATCTTCAGGGTTAGCACGGAAAGGCGCATCGGCTTGTGCACGGACCTGATAAACACGTCCAAAACGGTTAAAGTCGTTAACGTACTGAGAACCTAAATAAATCTGCATAGTGTTGAAAACATCTGTCACAGCAACGCCTTGCTGTTTAGCTTTTACACGGTCCAGATCTACATTTAGTTGAGGTACGTTAATTTGATAACTTGAGAACATTGGACCCAGTTCAGGAGCTGATTGTGCTGCCTTCATAAAGTTTTGAGCAGCATCGTTCAAGGCTGAATAGCCTAAGGCACCTCGGTCTTCAAGTTGGAGTTTAAAGCCGCCCATCGTGCCTAAGCCCATCACTGGTGGTGGTGGGAAAACCGCGATATAAGCATCTTGAATAGCTGAATATTTCTGGTTGAGTGCACCTGCAATTGCATTTGCAGATAAGTCTTTAGCCTTACGTTCATCGAATGGCTTTAAGGTCACAAAGACAATACCGGCACTCGAGCTATTGGTGAAACCGTTAATTGATAGGCCAGGAAAGGCAACCGCACTTTCTACACCAGGTTGTTTAAGCGCAGTATCACTCATTTTACGAATGACTGCTTCGGTACGATCTAATGATGCGCCGTTTGGTAGCTGCGCAAAGCTAATCAAATATTGTTTGTCTTGAGCAGGAACGAAACCGCCCGGAACAATATAGGAAATACCAACGGTTAAACCTAGAAGTGCTGCATAGACACCCATTGCCGAAGCTTTATGGGAAATGACACGGCTGACGCCTTGACTATAACGGTCTGAAGCACGTGAAAACACACGGTTAAACAGTGCAAAGAAACGACCGAATACACGATTCATAATACGTGTTAAGGCATCCGGTTTAGCATCATGTCCTTTCAGTAACAGCGCTGCCAAAGCAGGAGATAGGGTAAGCGAGTTAAATGCCGAAATAACCGTTGAAATGGCAATAGTCATGGCAAATTGTTTATAGAATTGCCCTGTTAAGCCTGTCATAAAGGCAAGAGGTACGAATACTGCAACAAGTGTTAAAGCAATGGCAATAATCGGTCCACTGACTTCTCGCATGGCACGGTAAGTCGCCTCCCTTGGGTTTAAGCCTGCTTCAATATTCCTCTCGACATTTTCGACGACCACAATCGCGTCATCGACGACAATACCGATGGCAAGCACCATCCCGAACAGTGATAGCGCATTGATTGAGTAACCAAAAGCGAGCATGAGCGCGAATGTACCAATAATTGAAACCGGTACGGCAAGCAATGGAATGATTGAGGCGCGCCATGTTTGTAAAAATAAAATAACAACCACAACAACCAGTGCAATTGCTTCAAGTAGGGTATGAACGACCGCTTTAATACTGGCACGTACGAATTGAGTCGGGTCATAAACAATGTCGTATTTAATTGAAGATGGGAAATCTTTTGAAAGCTCCTTCATCGTGCTACGCACTTGATCGGAAACTTGTAAAGCATTCGCACCCGGAGCTTGGAAAATTGGAATTGCGACAGCTTGTTTATTATCGAGTAATGAACGTAAGCCATATTGTGAAGCTGCGAGTTCAACACGTGCAACATCACCCAATCGGGTAACCGCGCCATCAGGGGCAGTTTTTAAAATAATATCTGCAAATTCTTGTTCAGTGGTTAAACGACCTTGAGCATTGACCGAAAGCTGTAAAGGTGAATTACTTGGTGATGCACCGATTGTACCCGCTGCAACCTGAATATTTTGTTCACGGATTGCATTCACAATTTCGGTCGCGGTGAGGTTACGCTGTGCTACTTTTTGTGGATCGAGCCACACACGCATCGCGTAGTCACCAGAACCAAATAATCCGACTTCACCAACCCCTTGTAAACGCGCTAAACGGTCTTTCACGTTGAGCACCGCATAGTTACGTAAGTAGGTCATGTCATAGCGATTATCTGGTGAGGTCAGATGCACTACCATAGTTAGAGTAGGTGAGCTTTTTAGTGTGGTTACACCTAAGCGCTGTACATCTTCAGGTAAACGGGGCATGGCCTGAGACACACGGTTTTGAACCAATTGTTGGGCTTTATCTGGGTCGATACCGAGCTTAAAGTTCACCGTAATGGTTAGGTTACCGTCGCTGTTTGCTTGAGATTGCATATACAGCATGTCTTCGACGCCGTTGATTGACTCTTCGAGCGGAGATGCAACCGTTTCAGCAATCACTTTTGGGTTTGCACCCGGATATTGGGCGCGTACCACCACAGATGGTGGAACAACCTCGGGATATTCAGAAATCGGTAATTGGAATACCGAAAGCAGACCGGCGAGTAAAATCAATACTGATAAAACACCAGCAAAGATCGGCCGATCAATAAAAAACTTAGAAATATTCATATGTGATTAACCTTTTGCCGGAGTTGATGTTTTATCTGTTGGCTGAGGTTGAGGAGTAGCGTTAGCAGTGATTTGTGAATTTGGCATAGGAACGAGATGCGGTGTAACAGGGTCACCCGGACGAATTCGCTGTAAACCATTCACTACAATACGATCACCCGCTTGTAATCCGCTATTTACGATTTGCAAGCCATCTTGTTGGGCACCGAGTTTTACTTCGCGATAAGCAGTTTGATTTTTCGCATCAACTACTACGACAAAACGTTTATCTTGGTCGACACCAACCGCGGTTGGACTAATCAGAATCGCTGGTCGAGGTTGGCCTCCACCTAAACGAATTCGTGCATATAGGCCCGGTAATAAAACGCCGTTTGGATTGTCAAAAGTTGCGCGAACACGAATCGTACCTGAGGTTGTATTCAGGTTGTTATCGATTGAGTTGATTGTACCTTCGCGAGTAAAGCCTGTTTCATTGGCAAGTCCCATATAGACAGGTACTTGTGCTGAATTACGCTGATTACTGATATATTTCAGGTAAGTTTGTTCATCAACATCGAAAGATGCGTATAGGCGTGATACAGACACTAAACTTGTTAAAACCTGTGCGCCGTTACCTGCAGAAACTACATTACCAACGGTCACTTCAGCTCGTGAAATCCGGCCGCTGACTGGTGCAGTAATACGGGTGTATTCCAGATTTAAACGTGCAGATTGGACAGCAGCTCTAGCGGCTTGTAGGTTAGCATTTGCTGAACGTGCATCATTTTCGGCTAAATCCAGTTCTTGGCGAGAAACAGCATTACTCTGAATGAGACGTTGAATACGCGAAAGATTGCTTGCGGTATATGTTACCTGTGCTTCAGCTGAAGCAAGCTGGGCTTTTGCACGGTTCAGTTCTGCTTCAAAAGGACGAGGGTCGATTGTGAAAAGTAAATCACCTTTTTTAACGAGGCTTCCATCTTTGAAATGTACGGCAATGAGTTTTCCTGAAACTTGAGGCCGAATATCAACTTGATCAATTGCTTCTAAACGACCGGAATATTCTTGCCAATCGGTAATGGTTTTGCTTACTACTGGGGCTACATCAACAGTAGCAGCTTGTTGGGCAGCGGTTGGTGCAGCTTTTGCATCGGCATTTTCATGTAACAACATAAAACTGCCACCGGTTGCTAAAATAGCGACAAAGATGGCAGACAGTGCAAACTGTTTGCGGGAAAATGACATGAGGTGCTCCTAGTTATTTGGATACCTGTTTTCAGACTTTTAGTTATGGTCCGTATGGGAGAAACAGGGTTTATGGAATGGACGGAGCATAAAAGTTTGTCAATCACGAATAAATATATTAAATTTGATAACACTATTCGTATTTTTATAACAATTGATGTGTTTGCACTAGAAAATGCATTAATAGGAGTGTGCGTGTGGATCTATTTCATGCCATGAGAGTATTCAACAAAGTTGTTGAAACAAATAGTTTCAGTTTAGCAGCTGATAGTTTGGGTTTACCGCGTGCTTCTGTGACTACAACCATTCAGGCTTTAGAGAAGCATTTACAAGTTCGATTGCTTAATCGGACAACACGAAAAATTAGTCTCACACCGGATGGCGCCGTATATTATGATCGGACAGCCCGTATTTTAGCGGATGTTGCCGATATTGAATCTTCTTTTCATGATGCAGAGCGGGGGCCAAGAGGTCAGCTTCGTATTGATGTGCCTGTATCGATTGGACGTTTAATTTTAATTCCAAGGCTCCGCGATTTTCATGCACGCTATCCTGATATTGATTTAGTAATTGGTCTGAACGACCGACCTGTAGACTTGGTTGGAGAAGCGGTTGATTGTGCAATTCGGGTGGGTGAATTAAAAGATTCAAGCTTAATTGCGCGTCGTATCGGAACTTTCCAGTGTGCAACTGCTGCTTCACCGATTTATTTAGAAAAATATGGCGAACCTACCTCAATTGAAGATTTGCAAAAAAATCATAAAGCAATTCACTTCTTTTCAAGCCGTACCGGACGCAACTTCGATTGGGACTTTGTGGTTGATGATTTAATTAAAAGTGTGTCAGTACGTGGACGTGTTTCGGTAAATGATGGTGATGCTTATATCGACTTGGCTTTGCAAGGTTTTGGCATAATTCAAGGCCCACGTTATATGCTCACCAACCATTTAGAATCAGGTTTGTTAAAAGAGGTATTGCCTCAGTGGACGCCAGCACCGATGCCGATTTCAGCAGTTTATCTTCAAAATCGTCATTTATCGCTTAAAGTAAAAGTGTTTGTAGATTGGGTCGCTGAACTTTTTGCAGGCTGTCCATTACTTGGCGGTACAGCTTTACCTTTCGACCAGAAATGTGAATTTGCCTGTGATAAAGAAACTGGTCATGAATATACAATTCGTACTTTGGTCGAGCAGCATAATATTGCTGAAGCTTATACGCTCAAAACTTAATCTTAAAATTTGATTGATTTTTCAACATTTAATCCGTCAATACAGATCATTGCTTAGACATCTTCATAAATCCTTAACTTATGGTATAGAAATTGCTGTTATTTCAGTAGATGAGTAAGTTCGAAATACTCAAGTTTTTATCACCTTATTTGTGTTTTAAGGAGAAGCTTCAAGATGGCAAGCTTTATGAAAAAAATATTCGTTTCAACAACCTTAGTTCTGGCTGCTGTTGCGACGAATGTCCAAGCAAAGGATTGGAAGGTGATTCGTTTTGGTACTGAGTCGTCTTATGCGCCGTTTGAATATAAAACACCAGATGGCAAGTTAACTGGTTTTGATGTTGATTTGGGTAATGCTATTTGTGCAAAACTTAAAGCCAAATGTGTTTGGGTTGAAAACTCTTTTGACGGGATGATTCCCGCACTTAAAGCGAAAAAATTTGATGGCATTCTTTCATCAATGACTGTTACTGATGAACGTGCAAAACAAATTTTATTTAGTAGCAAAATCTACAACACACCAACGCGTATGGTTGCAAAAAAAGGTTCACCGTTATTACCAACACCTACTTCATTAAAAGGTAAGCGTGTCGGTGTACAGCAGGGCACAATTCAAGAAACTTACGCTAAAACCTATTGGGCTCCAAAAGGTGTAAGTGTTGTCCCTTATCCAACTCAAGATTTGATTTACCAAGACATGATGTCTGGTCGTTTGGATGCAACTTTACAAGATGCAATCATGGTTGATGGCGCTTTCTTAAAACAACCGAAGGGTAAAAACTTCTCTTTTGCCGGCGGCAATGTAATTGATGTCAAAACATTGGGTGTAGGTGCGGCTATCGGTTTACGTAAAGAAGATGCAGACTTGAAAGCGAATATTGACAAGGCACTCGCTGCAATCATTGCGGATGGTACATACAAGAAACTCGAGAAAAAATACTTCTCTTTTAGCATTTACTAATGATGTGAAAAATGTCGGCTAAGTGCCGACATTTTTAAATCTATTCTCATCTCATCAATATTAGATATTGTTTTTAAGGAGAAGATGAGTCATGTCTTTTTCTGGCTACGGGCCACTCCTTCTTAGCGGAACATGGATGACCATACAGCTTGCGCTGTTATCACTCTTGCTTTCTGTCATTATTGGCTTAATTGGTGCGAGTTCAAAACTCTCTAATATTAAAGCCTTACGTTATATTGCAACCGCCTATACCACACTCATCCGTAGTGTGCCTGACTTAGTGATTATGCTGCTGTTATTTTATAGCTTGCAGTTGGGTCTAAACCAAATTACTGAAGCACTGCAAATGGATCAAATTGATATCAACCCATTTGTGGCTGGTGTGATTACCTTAGCGTTCATTTATGGTGCATATTTTACCGAGACCTTTCGTGGTGCATTTCAATCGGTTCCAAGGGGACAAATTGAAGCAGCAATGGCCTATGGGATGACGCCGTGGCAGGTTTTTCACCGTGTATTATTCCCTCAAATGATGCGTTTTGCATTGCCCGGCATTGGTAACAACTGGCAAGTTTTGATTAAGGCGACCGCACTGGTTTCCATTATTGGCCTGACTGATATCGTAAAAATTACGCAAGATGCGGGTAGAAGTACCATGCAACTGTTCTTTTTCAGCATCGTCGCTGCCGCTATTTATTTGGCAATTACCACAGTGTCGAACCTGATTTTAATATGGCTTGAACGTCATTATTCTGCTGGTGTGAGGAAGGGACAATTATGATTGAAATCCTTCAACAATATTGGCAGTCATACCTTTGGACCGATGGCCTACAAATTACCGGTGTCGCGATGACTGCTTGGTTATTGGTGCTATCGATTGGTATTGGATTTGTGCTTGCTGTGCCTTTGTCACTTGCGCGAGTATCAGAAAATATCTGGTTGCATGGTCCAGTTTGGTTGTTTACCTATGTTTTTCGTGGCACACCACTGTATATCCAACTACTGATTATTTACTCAGGTATTTACAGCTTTGATTATATCCACGAGCATCAGACACTCGATGCATTCTTTCGAGAGGGCATAAATTGCACCATTTTGGCATTCGCGCTTAATACTGGTGCATATACTACTGAAATCTTCGCTGGAGCAATTCGTTCTATTCCACATGGTGAGATTGAAGCTGCCCAAGCTTTTGGTATGTCAAAATGGAAACTCTACACACGTATTATCATTCCGTCGATGTTACGCCGTGCTTTGCCGTTTTACGGCAATGAAGTCATTTTAATGTTGCATGCCACAACCATTGCATTTACAGCAACAGTTCCCGACATTTTAAAAATTGCGCGTGATGTGAATGCGGCAACCTATGACACTTTCAGTGCTTTTGGAATTGCTGCAGTGTTATATGCAGTGTTGGCATTTATTTTGATTTGGATATTTCGTAAGTTGGAAAAACGTTGGTTGGCATTTTTAAAGCCATCGAATCATTAGGAGACATAAATGGAACAGGTTGCAAAACTAGTGATTCGCGATTTACATAAGACATTCGGCGATCATGAGGTACTTAAAGGAATATCACTTGATGCAAATGCCGGTGATGTAATTAGTATTATTGGTTCATCTGGTTCAGGTAAAAGTACCTTGCTACGTTGTATCAACTTTTTAGAACAACCGAGCAATGGTACGATTAAGCTCAATGGTGAAAAATTACGCACGGTCTTTGATAAAAAAGGCAATTTAAAAGTGGTTGAACCAAAGCAACTACAAAAAATGCGTACCCAGCTGATGATGGTATTTCAGCACTTTAATTTATGGTCTCACATGACAGTACTGGAAAATGTCATTGAAGGGCCAATCCATGTACTTGGAGTAAAGCGTTCTGAAGCGGAAGAACGTGCGCGCAAATATTTACGTAAAGTGGGATTACCTGAAAGCGTTGAAAGTAAATATCCGGCATTTTTATCTGGTGGTCAGCAACAACGTGTAGCGATTGCTCGTGCTTTGGCTATGGAACCGGAAGTGATGTTGTTTGACGAACCAACCAGTGCGCTTGACCCAGAGTTGGTAGGTGAAGTACTAAAAGTAATGCAGGGCTTGGCTGAAGAAGGACGTACCATGATTGTGGTGACACATGAAATGGGTTTCGCGCGTCATGTATCTAATCAGGTGATTTTTTTGCATCAAGGAAAAATTGAGGAACAGGGCCATCCTGATGAAGTACTCAATAACCCGAAAAGTGAACGTTTAAAGCAATTTTTGACGGGCAGTTTAAAATAAGCTGCTGATACCGAGTATGATGAAATTTTTTAAAAGGCTTCTCAGCATACTCGGTTGCTTTTTATTATATTTTATAGATGGGTGTTTTTAGAAAACACATTAATAATCACAATGCCTGCAATCATTAAAGCTAAACCAATGCAGGCAGCCAAGTCTAAATGCTGTTTGTAAAATATCCAGCCAATTGCAGAAATTAAAATAATACCTGCGCCTGACCAAATGGCATAGGCAATCCCGATCGGAATTGTTTTGAGCGTAAGAGATAATAAATAAAAAGCAACTGCATAACCCACAACCGTAATAATAGACGGAATTGGAACAGTAAAACCTTGAGATGCTTTTAATGCTGAAGTTGCAATAACTTCACAAGCAATCGCAATTGCTAAATAAAGATAAGACATGGGAAGCTGCGCCAGAAAGGGTTTTAATCAATCTACATGAGATGTTGATATAGTTTGACCTGTTTTAACGATTGTTCAATTTTTTTGGTACAAAAGTACCAGTAAATGGAACTAAACTGATAAATTGATTTTATCACTAGCAATATGCTCTAGACCATTTCTTCATTTATTTAATAGCTGGTCAGCATAGTCATAAAAAGAGGATCAGCGATTTTAACTTGATCCTCTAAATGGTTTTAAGAAGAGAATGAGCCAATTAAATTCAGACCTTTAAATTTCTCTAATAATTGTTCTTTGTTTTCAATATGTGCAGGGTCTTGTTTAATGCAATCGATTGGACAAACCGCCTTACATGTTGGGGCATCATAAAAACCTACACATTCTGTACAACGAAGTGGATCGATTTCATAAACTTTGTTGCCTTCAAAAATAGCCGTATTGGGGCATTCTGGTAAGCACATATCACAATTGATGCAGTCACTCGTAATTAAAAGTGCCATATTTAACTCGCTGAATAAGCCAATGTAGATGCAGTAATACTTTCTTTTGCATGCGGCAAATTACGTATGAGTAGGGCATAACTGATATCAACATCTTGTGAAAGTGGAATCTCAACAAAATGTCCCGAACCTTTAGCATCTGTAATTGGGTTGCCTTTTAAATCGCGCATTTCGGTTAAGTTAAAGGTGATATTGCCTTGAGGCGTCATCAGCTCAAGTGAGTCGCCCACCACAAAACGGTTTTTAACTTCAATCCGAATATAATTACCGTGACGTTCTACAACCTCTCCACAAAATTGTTGGTAGTTGAAATGTGATGATCCATCAGTATAGTTTTGATATTCGCTATGTACATGCCGTCTTAAAAAGCCTTCGGTATAACCGCGATTTGCCAACCCTTCGAGTTGGGTCATTAAGCTTGGGTCAAAAGGTTTACCTGCTAAAGCATCATCAATGGCTTTTCGATAAATTTGAGCAGTACGGGCACAGTAAAAATAGGATTTAGTACGGCCTTCAATCTTGAGTGAGGCGATGCCCATTTTTGTTAAACGATCTACATGTTGTACCGCACGTAAATCTTTGGAGTTCATAAAATAGGTGCCGTGTTCATCTTCTTCGGCAGCAAACATTTCTTCTTCATTACGTTGTACGAGTAAAGTTTGAACCGAGGTTGCTTCTGATTGTCCTGATGAGCAGCAAGACTTTTCTGGTGTATTTAGCTGAGTGACTGGAATTACATCGCCGTTTAAATCTTCTTGGGCTTTATGCAGTTTATAGTCCCAACGGCAAGCATTGGTACAAGCACCTTGGTTGGCATCACGCTTGTTCATATATCCAGAAAGTAAACAGCGGCCTGAGTAGGCCATGCATAGAGCGCCATGTACAAAAACTTCGAGTTCAATATCTGGCACATGTTGCTGGATTTCTTTTATTTCTTCTAAAGATAATTCACGAGATAAAATTACACGGCTTAGGCCGTAGTCTTTCCAAAATTTAACAGTGGCCCAGTTAATAGCGTTGGCTTGAACCGATAGATGAATTTGCATTTCTGGAAAATGCTCACGTACCATCATAATTAAGCCGGGATCAGACATAATCAAAGCATCTGGTTGCATAGCCACAATCGGCTCAAGATCACGAATAAAGTTTTTTAATTTGCTGTTATGTGGCTGGATATTCACCACAACATAAAACTTTTTACCCAAAGCGTGGGCTTCATCAATTCCGATTTTTAAATTGTCATGGTCAAAACCATTATTACGTACACGTAAGCTATAACGTGGTTGTCCTGCATATACGGCATCTGCACCATAGGCAAATGCATAGCGCATGTTTTTAAGTGAACCTGCGGGAGAGAGAAGTTCGGTTTTCATAAAATAAAAGGCATAAAAAATATATGGTTTTATTTTATTAACTCTATATTTTCGATTCAACCTACTGAATTAGTAGGGATTTGATCTACATCTTTTTGTACAGGTAGCATATTTTTTGCTAACTCTCCTAAACGCATCAAAGCATTTAACATTTTAGGATTTAACTCAAAACAAGCTGCAATACGTAAACAATGACTAAATCGTTTATCAGCCGAGCACAAAATTCCCGGCATACATAAGATTTTTTCATCCATGGCCTGATGAAACAGTTCTAGGGTATCAATTGATTCGGGTAGCTCTAACCATAAAATAAATCCCGCTTGTGGACGACTGACTCGAGTACCGACTGGAAAATAACGACAAATATAAGATTTGATGGTGTCAATTTGTTGTTGATAGCGTTTTTTGAGCTGACGTAAATGTAGATCATATCCGCCATTTTCTAAAAAAAGTCCTAACGTTTCTGTGAGTAAAGCTGGCTCGGCAACAGTGGTTGTAAATTTAAGCTGCTGCACAATATTACGGAAGCGTCCAGCTTCTAGCCAACCAATTCGATAGTCGGGTGCCACAGTTTTGGTGTAGCTGCCGCAGACCAAAACCCATCCATTTTGGTCAAATGCCTTAATGTTGGGTAGTAGAGGCTCGGTGAGTTGTAATTCGGCATACATCGCATCTTCAATAACAGGAATTTGGAATTGATTAGCGAGCTCTGCTAAACGACGTCGGTTGTTTTCAGCCATGCTAAAACCAAGAGGATTATGTCCTGTTGGAATAGTTAATATGGCTTGTACACTTTGAGATTTTAATAGTTCTTCAAGTGCGTCTAGACACATCCCTGTATGCGGCGAAGTAGGCACTTCTACAATTTTTCGTCCTAAATTCTGAAGAAGTGGATATAAGTTATGAAAAGTAGGAATCTCAAGCGCTATGCTGTCACCTGCTTGGGTGGTTGCCATAATTGCAAGACTTAAAGCCTCCATAGTGCCATGAGTCAGCACAATGTCATCTGCTGAAAGAAACATACCTAACTGTAAGCTTCGTCTAGCAATTTGAGTACGTAAACGTATAGAGCCGGGCGGTAAAGTATAGCTTTTAAAAATATCCGGCTGTGTTCGTAAAACCTGAGCAGTTAAACGTTTTAAGCGTTCAATCGGGTAGAAGTTTTCACCTGAGGGACAAGCTAGGGCCAAATTGACATAGTCGGGGTCCATCTGCTTTTTAACAATTTGTGCGAGAAAACAGCTAATTCCCGAAAGAGATACTTTTTCTTCACTGATATAACGCTCCTCAAGATCTGGCAAGTTTGAAGGTGTATGGCAAACATAGTAGCCAGACTGTGGACGAACAGAAATTAAACCTTGGTCTTCAAGCTTCCGATAAGCTTCCTTTACGGTGTTAATACTAACTTGATAATGTTGGGCACAGTCTCGAATTGATGGCAACCGAGAACCCACAGGTTGCCTGCCATTCTGAATTTGAAGAGTAAGGTCATCACTCACTTTTTTATATTTGTACATATCAATTTATTAAAAAGCAAAAGCAATGGATACACTTTATAGTGATCTCATATTTATCTCAAATATTGTGATTAATTTAGTTTAATACTTTTAATGGAGGATTTAGTTTTAAGAACTGTGTCTATTATTTTTCATATTAACTGATACTGTGACCATTAAAAATAAAACAGTAAGATCAAAAAATGGTGAGGATTTAAAGCCATATTTTAAATTACAAAATCAGTAGGAGTGGTCTATGTCTGTTGTTGCATTTAAACAAGTTGATGTTTTTACTTCACAAGCATTTAAAGGAAACCCTGTTGCGGTCATTATGGACGCCAGTACCTTAACGTCTGAGCAGATGCAAGCCATTGCGAACTGGACCAATCTTTCTGAAACCACATTTGTATTGCCAGCCACTGATTCACAAGCTGACTATCAGGTTCGAATCTTTACTCCACAAAGCGAGTTGCCGTTTGCAGGACATCCTACCATTGGTACAGCCTATGCTTTGCTTGAGGCAGGTCTAATTAAAGCGAAAGAAGGTCAGCTGGTACAGCAGTGCGCTGCTGGTTTGGTGACGCTGACCGTGAATGACTCAAATCATATTTCCTTTGAGTTACCTAAACCTAAAATTACACTATTAGATGCACTGCAAACTGAGAAGTTGGCCGAGATTTTAAAATGTAAAATCAATACTCAATGGAATGCCGCATTGGTGGATGTCGGAGCCCGCTGGGTTGTATTGCAAGCTGTTAATGCTAAGGCTGTTTTGGCAAGTCAGCCTGATCTAAATGCTTTAAAGCAATTTAGTTTAGAGATGAAAGTAACAGGCTCTACAATTTATGGATTTTATGAAGAAAGTAATGAGCAAAAGCGCATAGAAGTTCGTTCATTTGCTCCGGCATATGGAGTTAACGAAGATCCTGTTTGTGGTAGCGGTAATGGTAGCGTGGCATCTTTCATTCGTTACCATGGTATTTTGCCTGCGCAAAATGATGTGGTGCTTTCTTCTCAGGGGCAAGCTTTAGGGCGTGAAGGACAGCTTCAACTTGAATTACATCAAGATAAAATTTTAGTGGGTGGAGCTGCTGTTACTTGTATCGACGGTACGATTAAGTTGTAAAAACAGAAATAAAAAACCGAGGCCTTTGCCTCGGTTTTTTAATTAGAAAAAATCTTATTTTTCTACGAACGCACGTTCAATGACATAGTCGCCCATTTCACCCATACGAGGTGATTCAACTAAACCGTGTTGGTCAAGTAACGCAGCAACATCTTTCAAGAATGCAGGGCTACCACAAAGCATTGCGCGGTCAGTTTCACGGTTGAAACGTGGTAAACCAATTTTTTCAAATAAAGCACCAGTTTCAATTGCAGTTGTTACACGGCCTTGAGTATGGAAAGGTTCACGAGTAACGGTAGGGTAGTAAACAAGTTTGTCTTTAATACCTAATTCTTCAAAGAACTCATTGTTTGGTAATTCGTTCAAGATTAGGTCTTGATAAGCTAATTCAGAAATATAACGCGTACCGTGAACTACGATTACTTTTTCAAAGCGTTCGTAAGTTTCTGGGTCACGAATAATTGACAAGAATGGAGCAAGACCAGTACCAGAAGATAATAGATACAAGTTTTTACCAGGTAAAAGGTCATCATGAACCAATGTACCTGTTGGTTTTTTAGAAACTAAAATTTCGTCGCCAACTTGTACTTTTTGCAAAATCGAAGTTAAAGGACCGTCTTGTACTTTAATCGAGAAGAATTCTAACTCTTCTTCGTAGTTCGCACTTGCAATCGAATATGCACGCATTAACGGTTTGCCATTCACTTCAAGTCCGATCATCACGAACTGACCATTTTTAAAACGTAAGCTAGCGTCGCGTGTAGTTTTAAAACTGAAAAGGGTGTCATTCCAGTGGTGCACATGAGTAATGCGTTCAACGTTAAAAGCAGCCATTAAAGGTCTCGATCACGATTAAAAGAAAACAGGTTGCTATTCTAATCTAATTTCATTCCCGATAAACTGAATATATTTAATTGTGTTTATAAGAAAAAGTGATGATGAATTCTGTCACCCTCCCAATAGTCGGGCACATGTGCTCACCTTTTCGAGAAAAATTTGGTATTCCACGTCAGCCTAATTTGGTCAATATCGAGTCTTATATCGAAATGGTAGAACCTTATAATGACTTATTAGCTTTTGAGGGAATCGAACAATTTAGTCATCTTTGGCTCATCTGGCAGTTTCATGACAATAAAAATCAGGAGACTGCAACTAAGTTTCGGCCTCAAGTTCGCCCACCACGTCTAGGGGGCAATGAAAAAATAGGTGTGTTTGCAACACGTAGTATGTATCGCCCAGCGCCTATAGGCTTATCTGTAGTACGTTTAAACAAGCTTGAAAAATTCGGTAAATCATTAAGAGTTTATGTTACTGGCAGTGATTTATTAAATGGCACGCCAATTTTAGATATTAAGCCTTATATTCACTATTCAGATGCAATTGTTGATGCTCAAAGTGGTTATGCGCAGGCCGAACCAGAACGAAAATCGGTCTTATGGTCTGAAAATGCATTGTCTACCCAGCAGTCTCTTTTTAAAAATAAAGAAATTAATGCACAATATCTTGATGAATTAGAACAAGTATTGTCATTAGATCCTAGACCTGCCTATCAAGAAGACCCTGAACGAGTCTATAAAATGAAATTTTCGAATTTTGATATTCATTTTAAAGTTAATGGCAATGTCATTACAGTTGTTGATATGGTGAAAGACACATCGCTCGTGTAATAAAGCTATTTAGAACCAATGTATGTTCATCCATAGCAAGCCAATAAATATTGTCATATGCAAAATTTGGGCAGGTATGAAAGCAAGGGCATAATGCAGTCCACCAGAAATGGCAGAGTTAATGCTCTTGGCAATTGCATGAACAGCAAAGCCACCCATGAACGCGATTAATAACGACGTCTGAGAGTTATTTGGTTCACCTTGTACAATCACTGCTGCAATAGCGGCATGTATTTCGAATAAAGAAGCAAGTAGTGTCCCCGCGATTAAGCCTGCATTACCTAAATATAGACTTAGGCCATAAACCCCTGCCTGAATGAGCGTAAGTGTCCCAGCAATAATAATCGCTTCTTTTAAGCTGAACATTCTGGTATCGAGTTCAGATGAAGTCGTACTTGGTTCTGCCTTACGTAATAAGATGAAAGCCCATACCGCTAAAAAAGCCAATGCAATGAGTGTTGGAAATATAATGAGTTTGAACCATGCCAAACTTATACCGACGACAATAATTAAGGTTTGTACCAATGTGGAAACGCATGACATTAATGCTGCACCTGCATTTGTTTTTGCATTCGCGCGACCAGAGCGTACTTCTAAGCCTAGACTCGCGATGGTGGCAGTACTTGAAACAAAACCCGAGGCTAAAGAAGAAAGTAATAAGGCATTTTTAGAGGATAAAAGCCGTTTTGCAATATGTGCAAGGGCTTGTACAAATAAAATCAACGTCAGTAACTTTAAAATCACATGAGGGTTTAGAACGGGTCCCCAAAAAGGTTTATTGGGAACTAAAGGTAAAGCAATTAGAAGTAGAGCAAGTAAAAAAATCCCGTCGCGCAATTCCGATTCGGTAATCCATTGACTGGCAATGCCGTGCATTGATTGTTTTGCTAATAAAATAATTGTCATGATGACGGCGAGTCCCGCAGCTAACGAAATATTCCAGATACAAAGTGCCCCAATAAAGTAAGTCATAATAAAGGCAAGTTCTGTGGTGACACCGGGGTCATTTGGCTGATTTTTAAGAGATACGATACTGATCGCGCCTATAAGTAGAGCGCCTACAATCCCGATTGCGGTACCAAATAAAAAACAAATTGCTCCAAGTAGGGAACTAATTGCAAAAGAACGAAAACCCGCGAAAGTTTTATATTCGTGTTTTAACTTACTTCGTTCGCGTTCCAGACCTACCAATAAGCCGCAGCCTAATGCAGCCGCAATGGTGGTAATAAACTCTTCAAAAGATACGGTTTGTAATGACATTGTCATTGGAAGATTCATAATACTTCCTCTTTGGTTTATTGTTATATGTAGATGTCAGCTATTTAAAAATCATGTATTCCATTTCAGTTTATGCTTTTTCTTGTATTGAGCCTAGTCTCTTTTTTAATCAAACCATCACAATAAGCATCTTTATAAATATGATCTACGACACAAAAAAATACTAAGTTGAGAATTGGATTAATTATTTGAAGTTCAAAGATATTTAAAAGCTAAACTTGGGTTTTTTAGACGGGCTAAATCTAAAACTTCTCTGATATATTATAAAAATATATTGGGGAAAACACATGAATATACATGTAGAAATAGACACACATTGGTGTCTAGAACAACTATTACAAGAAGGCCGTATCACTGAACGAGATAAGTTACTTGTACAAACCACAAATAGGCAAAAAGATCAGTTGAAATGGCATCCATTACAGTGGATTGCGCATTTTAATTTAAAAGACCAACATCATGTACAAGCACATTTAAGTTTAAACCGTCTGTGCCAATGGTTTGCAGATCGGGCACAATTACCTTTATTTGTGATTGATCCTTTAAAGGCAGATGTGAGTGCTTTAACTCAAGTCATGTCGCAAGAGTTTGCGATCCGTAATCATATTTTAGCTGTAGAAGTCCATGCGGACCGAATTGTGATAGGAACAGACCAGCCTTTTCAAACAGACTGGCTAAATAATTTAGAGAAGAGTTTAGCACCCAAAAAAATTGAACGGGTATTTCTCAACCCCGAGCAATTACAACGTTATTTACGAGAATATTATCAAGTCAGCCGAGCAGTAAACTCAGCTCAAAAAGATGCGGCTCATGACCGTGATAACAAAGGTGTAGAGGCGCTTTTACAGCTTGGTGATAGCCAAAACCCTGATGCCAATGATCAGCATATTGTGAAATTGGTCGACTGGATATTGCAATTTGCATTTGAACAGAGCGCCAGTGACATTCACATGGAACCGCGTAAAGACAATGGCAAAGTTCGGTTCCGTATCGATGGTGTTTTACATACCATTTATAACATGCCTTCAAATACTCTGACCGCCGTGATTTCTCGGATTAAAATTTTAGGGCGGCTAAATGTAGCAGAAAAGCGTAAACCGCAAGATGGTCGATTAAAAACACGTACGCCGAAAGGCCAAGAAACCGAACTACGTCTATCTACCTTACCAACAGCGTTTGGTGAAAAACTGGTTATGCGTATTTTTGATCCAGATGTGTTAGTACGTTCCTTTCAGCAATTGGGTTTTGACCAGTCTTTATTACAGCAATGGCAGCGTATTACGCAAAATAGTCATGGCATTATTTTGGTTACGGGGCCAACAGGTTCTGGTAAAACTACAACGTTATATTCTTCTTTAAAACAGCTTGCAACCGAGCAGGTCAATGTCTGTACCATTGAAGATCCGATTGAAATGCTAGAGCCTAGTTTTAACCAAATGCAGGTCAATCATGCAATTGAACTGGGCTTTGCAGATGGTGTGCGTGCGCTTATGCGACAAGACCCAGACATTATTATGATTGGGGAAATTCGTGACCAAGATACTGCGAATATGGCCATTCAGGCTGCACTCACAGGCCACTTGGTATTATCAACTTTACACACCAATGATGCGCCGTCTAGTTTGACCCGTTTACATGATTTAGGTGTACAACCATTTTTAACAGCCGCGACTATTTTAGGTGTATTGGCACAGCGCTTAGTGCGTAAGCTTTGCCCAAACTGCAAACAACAAACTCATATTAATGAGGAGGAATGGCAGCACCTAACATTTGACTACATTATGGAAATGCCAGAAAAAGTTTATCGGGCAGTAGGTTGTGAAGAGTGCCGGCATACGGGTTATAAAGGTCGAATCGGCATTTATGAGTTTATGCCAGTTAGTCTTGAGCTTAAGCATCTTATTAGCAGTCATGCGACATTAAATGAATTAAGAAGCCAAACTAAAAAAGAAAGTGTAGAGCCTTTAAGAATTGCAGGAGCTCGCAAAGTTGTTGAAGGTTTGACCACCTTGGAAGAGGTGCTGCGGGTTGTTCCATTAAATTAAATTTTTCTTAAGATTCACCTCATCTACCGATGATGTAATTGTTTTATTCCAAGGGTAAACCAAATAACAGAGGGTAATTTTATGAAAATGCTTAAAGTAATTTTGATGACTGCGGGTATGGCAACTGCGGGTATGGTAGTAGCAAATACACCTGTGAATCAGGCAGCTATTGCTCCAGCGACAGTTACTACAGTGAAACAAGCTTTAGCATCAAAAGATAATACACCTGTAAAATTACATGGTCAGGTCGTAAAATCTTTAGGTGATGAAAAATATCAATTCCGCGATAAGAGCGGTAGCATTACAATTGATGTAGATGATGAGCTTTGGCAAGGACGTGCTGTTTCAGCCAATACAAATGTGACTTTAATTGGTGAAGTAGACATAGATTATAAGCCTTTAAAACGTGTAGAAATTGATGTAGATCAGGTCCAGTTCTAATAAATTAATTTCTACATTTATTCCTTTTAGCCGCATTTAAATCATGCGGCTTTGCTTTTTTTATAAAGACTTGGCAACATCCAATCAGGATATAACAGGAAAAACAGATGAGAATTTTGCTTGCAGAAGATGATCGCTCTCAAGCTGAAAGTATTCAATCATGGTTAGAATTAGACGGTTATCAAGTAGACTGGGTAGAACGTGGTGATTATGCCCTTACAGCAATTGAGCAGCATGATTATGACTGTATTTTGCTTGATCGGGGCTTGCCCCAACTGACTGGTGAAAAAGTTTTAACAACCATCCGCCACAAACAAAAAAACGTTCCCGTGATTTTTATTACCGCACGTGACAGCATTCATGACCGAGTAGAAGGGCTTGATTTAGGTGCAAATGATTATTTGGTTAAACCATTTAGCCTAGAAGAATTATCGGCTCGCATCCGCGCTCAATTACGTAAACAAACTCTGAGTCAGCAATCGATTTTAACGTGGGGTGATTTGCAACTTGATACACAAGCGAAAGTTGTATTATGTGCTGGTAAGACTATCGATTTAACAGCAAAAGAATTTCAAATATTACGTAAACTTATGGTTCATCCTGAGCATATTATTACCCGTGATCAATTAGAAGAAGCACTCTATGCATGGGGCGAGGAAATCGAGAGTAACGCAATCGAAGTTTTTATTTATCAGCTTCGAAAAAAAATCGGAAGCAGCAGTATTAAAACCATACGGGGGCTAGGCTACCGTATGGGAGACTTAAAATGAGATCAAATCGTTCATCCTTGCAGTCACAACTGGTTAAAACCACCATGTGGAGCAGTATTGTGGTGGGGCTACTGGCATTAAGTTTACTCACCATATTTTCGATTTATCACAACATGTCAGTACAAGATGAAATCATGGATGAAATTTCAGATACCTTACTGGTTTCTGACCTTTCTAAACACTCGATGAAGCAGTTTGACGAGCTGAGTGATGAATTTGATATTCAATATGAGTTATTAGATACAGGTCAGGTGCTTACCCATTCTCATACCTATCAGCATGAACTTTTTGAAAAAGGTAATTTATCAGAAGGTTTTTCATATTTTTGGTTTGATGGCCAATTATGGCGTAGTCTGGCTGCACAACAAGAAGATTCAGAGCTACAAGTTGAAGTTTTTCAGCCCATTAGTACACGTATTGAAGAAGTATTAAAAGCACTTGCTGGATATAGTGGCCTTATGGTGCTGTTCTGGTTACTACAGTGGGTTATTGTAAGTTGGCGTACCGAACAACAATTGGCTGCGCTGAATTTACTCTCTAAACGTATTGCTCAAAAAACTGCCTCAAACTTAGAGCCAATTCAAGAACCAGATGTTATTACAGAAATTCAGCCTGTGATTGATGCTTTAAATCAGCTACTTGCAAGGCTACAAAGGGCACTGGTTGCTGAACAGCGTTTTACTGCAGATGCTTCACATGAACTACGTTCACCTTTATCAGCCATACAAATGCGTCTTCAGGTGTTGCAACGGAAATATCAGCATATTCCAGAGCTTGATCATGATTTTGAGCGTATTCAAGAAGACGTTTCAAGAAGTACAAAAATACTGGAAAATTTATTGTTACTCGCTCGCTTGGAACCTAATGAAACAGAGCAATTAGAACTCTCTAAGAGTGTCGTTGATTTAAATCATGTATTAGCTAGAGTGATAGATACAGTAAATATTGATGCACAAGCCAAACACATGGTAATTGAGACAAACATTCTGTCAAATGAAACCAAAACATTTGCAAATGAAGAGCTCATGTTTATTGCTTTTAGAAATCTATTTGATAACGCTATTCGTTATAGTCCGGCTTTGGGTGCTATTCATGTTGAGCTAAGCCAGTACCAGCAAAAGCTGAAGATTTCTATAGAAGATACTGGGAATGGTGTGGATGATGAAGTCTTAAGGCGTTTAGGACAGCGTTTTTTTCGTGTATTAGGGACAAAGCAACAAGGCTCAGGGTTAGGGTTATCAATTACTAAAAAAATTATTCAACTCCATGGTGGGGAATTACATTTTATGCATGCAAGCCAAGGTGGCTTAAAAGTTGAAGTAATACTGCCTTTTAACCGTGAAATACAAAAATAGCATGGTTGCCCATGCTATCCATTTTTTGTTTTCCCACGAATATTATTGAAACGCGAGGATCGTTCTTATTTAGTTAAAATGAGACGGTTATTGCGAGTAAGGCGTAAACGATATTCCTCGCCAGCATGCATAATTCGAATTTCACGACCTAAGGCGAATAGGTTGTTAGAATGCAGCATTGGTAAGGCATGAGCTGAATCTGTATTGCGTGTAAATAAGCTAAAAGGTGCGTTCATTTGTTGTGCTCCGTGGTATATTCTTGAACGATTTAAATGATAATCATTATCGAATAGATCTGTCAATGAGATTTTAAAGATTTTATAAATTGATAAAATTTGCTTACACTTGTGAAAAATTTTAGTGAGTAGAAAAATGCCCAAACCGATTGTCGATGTCGCAATAGCTATCTTAATTCATCGTGGAAAAATATTAGTGGGATGGCGTGGTGAACAGCAGCATCAAGGTGGAAAGCATGAGTTTCCTGGTGGAAAGGTAGAGCAGGGTGAAACGCCTGAAGAAGCCTGCCGCCGTGAAATTTATGAAGAAGTCGGTATTGGTTTAAAAGATTGGCATCAATTTGATTATATTCACCATGAATATGATGACATTATCGTCAACCTTCATTTGTTCCATAGTTATGTACCTGATGAGTTATTAAATCTTATCCATCAGCCTTGGACATGGTACACACGTGAACAGCTACTTCACCTAAACTTCCCGAAAGCCAATAAAGACATTATTAAAAGATTGTATTGGCCTCATTTTATTAAAATTAGCCATACACTTACATCTGTAGCGAATAGTGATGCTTTATTGTATTGGCGTATAGAAGATGAATTTGGCCCGCGAGAAGTAGAACAATTAACGGCCTTAGATGAAGGGCAACGATCAAATTTAATTATAAATGTAGATATTTGGCAGCAATTGAACTCCGAATTAAAAAAACAGATCAAGACTGTTCATTTAAAACAATCTCAGCTCATGAGTTTACATAAAGGTGACTTAGAGATAGGAATACGTTTTATTGCTGCTTGTCACGATGCAGTTTCTTTACAACATGCTCAGCAAATTGGCTGTGATGCCGTTTTTGTTAGTCCTGTAAAAGTGACGGCTACTCATCCGGACGTTAGTGCATTAGGATGGGATCGTTGTAAGCATCCGGCTAACACAGCCTTACCAAGCGGTCCTATAAGCCTTAATTTAGTTCCCACCTAAAAACAAGTGGGGACTTAATCCATGAACATGGATATATATTCAGCAACACCTCCTGTTGCTAAAAAACGCAGAACATACAGCAAAGAATTCAAACTCAGTATTGTCAATGCCTGTAAAAATCCTAATACCTCGATCGCTTCGGTCGCACTGCAACATAGTATTAATGCCAACCTTGTCAGTCGTTGGATCAGGATCTTCAGCCATCATGAGGGTGCCGTGCAGGATCCTACTCATGTGAATCCAGCATTTATTGCTTTGCCTTACACTGCTGCAATCAGCCAACCTATTGATGAGAGGATCACGTTGTGTATCACCGTGCCTCATACGAATAATGATATTCAGCTAAAATGGCAGACATCAGAAATACCTGCCTTGGCAGAATTACTCAAGGCACTGGCAACATGATCCGTATCAATGAAATTTGGCTCTCTACCCAGCCCATGGATATGCGAGCAGGAATGGATACTGTCATGGCTCAGGTGGTGAGAGCCTTTGGCTACATCAAACCGCATTGCGCCTACCTGTTCTGTAATAAACGTGGTCATCGTATGAAAGTGTTGGTACATGATGGACTGGGCATCTGGCTGTGTGCCCGGCGTTTGGAACAGGGTAAATTTCACTGGGCTCAAGTTCACCAAGGTGAAACCGTGGCCCTCAGCCCGGAACAGTTACAGGCATTAATCCAAGGTTTGCCCTGGCAGAGAATTGGATTGCAGCAAGTGGTGAATATGCTCTAAACCAAGCTCGACCATTCTGCCATCCTCCAAACGTTCTATTTCATTCTCTTCATGACCTCAGGCATACTGCGGTCATGAATACGCTGCCTGACTTAAGCCAACTGACCCATGAACAACTGCTGGAATTCACCAGACAGTTGGCGATGCAGCATCAGTCTCTAGCACAATCAAACCAACAATTGGATGCCAAAGTTCAACATCTTTCTATTCTCAATCAAAAATACGAGCATGAACTGGCGCTGTTTAAAAAGCACAAATTCGCCCAAAAGAATGAACACTTAACGGCAAAACAAATCCACCTATGGGATGAAGCGGTTGAAGAAGATATTGCTGCTGTTGATCTGGAATTAGAACGATTAAATGCAGATAAAACCGATGCAGCGACACAGAAAGCCAAAACCAATAAACCTAAACGTCGACCACTGCCAGATCATCTACACACCATCCGTATTGAGCATGAACCTGCATCAACCCAATGCACTTGTGGATGCCAACTCCGTCGTATCGGCGAAGATGTCAGTGAGAAACTGCATTTCAGACCGGCACAGTTCTATAAGGAACAGCATGTGCGTGGTAAATGGGTCTGTGATCAGTGTGACACTCTGACTCAGCAAGCGATGCCCGCCTATGTGATTGATAAAGGCATTGCTTCACCTGAATTGCTCAGCCATGTGCTGGTATCGAAGTATGCCGATCATTTGCCGCTGTACCGTCAACGTCTGATCTATCAGCGGGCGGGAATCGAACTTTCTAGATCAACTTTATCTGACTGGATAGGTCGCTGCGGTGTAGAACTGGAACCTCTGGCCAATGCCTTAAAAGAGGTGGTGCTGCAACAGCGGGTGCTGCATGCAGATGAAACACCGGTCACCATCATGCGGATGGGTGAGAATGAGAAAAAACCGAAGAAAGGTTATGTCTGGGCCTATGCCACCACACAGTACAATCCAGTTCAGGCGGTGATCTATGACTTTCAGGATAGTCGTTCAGGCCAGCATGCTGCAGAGTTCTTGAAAGGCTGGCAGGGCAATCTAGTCTGTGATGATTACAGTGGTTATAAAGCACGCTTTAAATCAGGCCAGGTCATAGAGGTCGGCTGCATGGCCCATGCACGTCGTAAATTCCATGAACTGCATGTGACCGGGAAAAGTCAGGTCGCTGAACAGGCATTGGTGCTGATTCAGAAACTGTATGCGATAGAAGCAGAACTCAGGAAAAAGACCGATGGTACAGCGGAAGACCGCCGCGAATACCGACAACAGCATAGTCAACCAGTGATGCAACAACTATATGAATGGCTCAACCAACATCATCTGACAGTGCCATCGAGTTCTCCCACCGCCAAGGCCATCAATTA
Organism: Acinetobacter sp. FDAARGOS_559; assembly: GCF_003940475.1. NCBI lineage: Bacteria > Pseudomonadati > Pseudomonadota > Gammaproteobacteria > Moraxellales > Moraxellaceae > Acinetobacter > Acinetobacter sp. FDAARGOS_559. The sequence continues at coordinate 993,788 of NZ_RKJG01000005.1, read as the reverse complement.
CACTCTGAAGCGTTGGCCAGCCTTAAGCCGCTATCTGGATGATGGCAATCTACCGATATGCAACAATTGGGTAGAGAATCAGATGCGTCCCTGGGCGTTGGGGCGCAAGAACTGGCTGTTTGCAGGTTCGCTGCGCAGTGGTCAGCGAGCGGCAAACATCATGACTTTAATCCAGTCAGCAAAGCTGAATGGGCTGGATCCGTATGCCTATTTAAGTGATGTGCTGAAAAGGTTACCGACACATAAAGTGACCCAGATTGAAGAGTTACTGCCGCACTGCTGGAAACCTAAATCGAATTAAAAAATAGGTATGGGATTCAGCGGACGCTTACCTTTGGAGCACCTAAAGCATAATTAAAATCATAAGCCTCCAACGTTTTGATTTGAGTAAGACCTGAAAGTTGTAAAAGAATCTGTTGACTACGTTGCTGCTTGGCTGTGTATTCATGTAATAGCATAGCTTCAACGAAATCTGCATAACTGCCATCCTTTGCTAAGGTTTGTTGTGCATGATGTGACCATTGTGATGCCACTGTTTGTAGACCAAGCTGACGGCAAAGCTGTTCAATACGCTCATACTGTAAATTCATTAAGAAACCTCCAGTAATTCATCATAGATTGATAAGGGGTGTTGAACACTCTCATGAGGTATGAGTGATGATGGGCTAACATCATCAATTACAGATTTTTTAGAACCATCATTAAATAAAGGTAATGAAGAAAAATATTGTTGTTCTTCAAGCAAACGAGTACTTGGTTTTTCTTTAGTTGTTGCATGAATGCGTTGATTTGCTGTTTCACTAAGCCATCGACCAATATAGGCATTTGCCATATCAACATCTAAGCTAAGGTCAACCACCTTTAAACTTGCTTTTAATGGCACGATAAAACTTGATTTCAAATAACTATTAAAGCGTTCTACTTTACCTTTTGTTTGCGCACGATATGGCTTACAAACACGTGGTCGGAAGTTATATTTCTTAGCACAATCAAGTAATTTAGCATTCCAGCGATGTTGACCATCTTGATAAGCATCACGTTCAATCATAATGGCCTTAGCATTATCAAATAATACATCTTTAGGAACACCACCAAAGAACTGAAAAGCACTTTCTAAGCCATCAATCCATGCATCAGAACGTTCATGATCATAAAACTTAACAAAGGTTGCTCTAGAGTATCCCAAAGTTGCAACAAATGCTTTTAATGTGGTGTGATGACGTCGAATTTTTGTGAAATCAACCTGCATTTGTTGACCTGGTTGAGTCTCAAATCGCTTAATCGGCTCTGGTTGTTTAGTTGGCTTTAATGTATTGAGATAATTTTGTAGTGTTCTAATTTTCCCCGTGTAGCCTTTTTGCAAGATTTCTTGATACAACACTGCAGCCGGTATCCATTCTGGATCGGCGGCATTTACACGTTTGATTAAATACGGTTTATAAGGCTCAAGAATACTCACTTTAGATTGTGTTCGTTGATATTTAGGTGTTACTTGAGATCGTAAATATTTACGCACAGTATTTCTAGAAATACCGAGTTCGCGGCTAATTGCCTTAATAGATTGACCTTGTTGATGAAGTATTTGGATTGTCACTGCTTGCTCCAAAGTTAACATGTTGAGCAGTCCAAAAAGACCACTATATTAACCAAGGGGGTCAATTTTCAAATGCTGTTGGGGGGTCATTTTTACATTGCCGCTAACACAGTTTCTGAATCAGCACCAATGCCTGTTCAGCGACCTGACTTTTCCCGGTCACATGCAGTTCATGGAATTTACGACGTGCATGGGCCATGCAGCCGACCTCTATGACCTGGCCTGATTTAAAGCGTGCTTTATAACCACTGTAATCATCACAGACTAGATTGCCCTGCCAGCCTTTCAAGAACTCTGCAGCATGCTGGCCTGAACGACTATCCTGAAAGTCATAGATCACCGCCTGAACTGGATTGTACTGTGTGGTGGCATAGGCCCAGACATAACCTTTCTTCGGTTTTTTCTCATTCTCACCCATCCGCATGATGGTGACCGGTGTTTCATCTGCATGCAGCACCCGCTGTTGCAGCACCACCTCTTTTAAGGCATTGGCCAGAGGTTCCAGTTCTACACCGCAGCGACCTATCCAGTCAGATAAAGTTGATCTAGAAAGTTCGATTCCCGCCCGCTGATAGATCAGACGTTGACGGTACAGCGGCAAATGATCGGCATACTTCGATACCAGCACATGGCTGAGCAATTCAGGTGAAGCAATGCCTTTATCAATCACATAGGCGGGCATCGCTTGCTGAGTCAGAGTGTCACACTGATCACAGACCCATTTACCACGCACATGCTGTTCCTTATAGAACTGTGCCGGTCTGAAATGCAGTTTCTCACTGACATCTTCGCCGATACGACGGAGTTGGCATCCACAAGTGCATTGGGTTGATGCAGGTTCATGCTCAATACGGATGGTGTGTAGATGATCTGGCAGTGGTCGACGTTTAGGTTTATTGGTTTTGGCTTTCTGTGTCGCTGCATCGGTTTTATCTGCATTTAATCGTTCTAATTCCAGATCAACAGCAGCAATATCTTCTTCAACCGCTTCATCCCATAGGTGGATTTGTTTTGCCGTTAAGTGTTCATTCTTTTGGGCGAATTTGTGCTTTTTAAACAGCGCCAGTTCATGCTCGTATTTTTGATTGAGAATAGAAAGATGTTGAACTTTGGCATCCAATTGTTGGTTTGATTGTGCTAGAGACTGATGCTGCATCGCCAACTGTCTGGTGAATTCCAGCAGTTGTTCATGGGTCAGTTGGCTTAAGTCAGGCAGCGTATTCATGACCGCAGTATGCCTGAGGTCATGAAGAGAATGAAATAGAACGTTTGGAGGATGGCAGAATGGTCGAGCTTGGTTTAGAGCATATTCACCACTTGCTGCAATCCAATTCTCTGCCAGGGCAAACCTTGGATTAATGCCTGTAACTGTTCCGGGCTGAGGGCCACGGTTTCACCTTGGTGAACTTGAGCCCAGTGAAATTTACCCTGTTCCAAACGCCGGGCACACAGCCAGATGCCCAGTCCATCATGTACCAACACTTTCATACGATGACCACGTTTATTACAGAACAGGTAGGCGCAATGCGGTTTGATGTAGCCAAAGGCTCTCACCACCTGAGCCATGACAGTATCCATTCCTGCTCGCATATCCATGGGCTGGGTAGAGAGCCAAATTTCATTGATACGGATCATGTTGCCAGTGCCTTGAGTAATTCTGCCAAGGCAGGTATTTCTGATGTCTGCCATTTTAGCTGAATATCATTATTCGTATGAGGCACGGTGATACACAACGTGATCCTCTCATCAATAGGTTGGCTGATTGCAGCAGTGTAAGGCAAAGCAATAAATGCTGGATTCACATGAGTAGGATCCTGCACGGCACCCTCATGATGGCTGAAGATCCTGATCCAACGACTGACAAGGTTGGCATTAATACTATGTTGCAGTGCGACCGAAGCGATCGAGGTATTAGGATTTTTACAGGCATTGACAATACTGAGTTTGAATTCTTTGCTGTATGTTCTGCGTTTTTTAGCAACAGGAGGTGTTGCTGAATATATATCCATGTTCATGGATTAAGTCCCCACTTGTTTTTAGGTGGGAACTAAATTAAGGCTTATAGGACCGCTTGGTAAGGCTGTGTTAGCCGGATGCTTACGGATCGTTTTGCTGATTTAATCGAGAAGTGCCAAATTCCCGTATTTGCTTTGGGAGGCATGAGTCCTGATGATTTAGCCACAGCACAACAACATGGTGCATATGGCTTGGCGGGTATTCGTAATTTTTAATAAGGAATAAAGCATTAAAAGCTAGAAAGCTTTCAATGCTTGTTGTGCTTCTTGAACAGTTTTTGGGTTATTGCGCTGTTGTCCAGCTTTTAAAATGACCAACCAAAGTTGTTTTTTCATGGCTTGACTCTGCGCAAAGCTTAAACCACGTCTTGCAAGAGACTCAGCGTTAGAATATTGCTGTTTATGATTTGCAGTTAATGCCAGAAATAAATAGGTCTCGGCTGCCTGTGGCGCTAAACGCTGTGCTTGAAGAGCGTAGCGCTCAGCCTCGGACCATTGTTGGTTTTTGTAAGCCTGCTCGGTTTTTTGCATTAAAGTTTTAAAAGCGGGTAACTGGCTTCCATCATCATTAAAGCGTTGCGGCTTTTTCTGCTGAGGAACAATCACTTGTAAGCTTTTACGTTGAATTTCCGGATGATCATAAGGTGTAATTTTTACACCAGATGAGGACTCGGACTTCTTCTTTTCAGAAACAGGAGGTGTTTTCTCTTTTGGAGCTGAATGATCTGGTAAAGTTGTACAGCCGACCATAAGTACAGCACCAATATAAAAAACACCTTTCTTTAACATATCCTGTTTCCTGTTAACGCTTAGTTGTTATAACTACCACTTGAAATGATTCGTGTGTTATTCGACAGATCTTGTTCCATCTGGTTTTCACTTTCACGAATATAACTGTCGGTATTATCATCCTGAGGCTCAGGAATTGTGTTATCACTTTGTGGCGTATATGTTGGATCAACTTGATAATACGGTGCTCCACATGGCGTAGCACGATGTGGGACTGTATGCGCTAGCATTGGAATATACATGGCACCATCACAAGCTTGTGCCGATAAGTCACCCGATGCACGGTCAATCCATTGCCACTGTACAGAGTCTGGTTGACGTAAGTTTACTGGTGTCTGGCGTAATTGTTTCATCACATTAATCCATACTGGTAATGCACCAGATGAACCTGTTAAACCAGTTACTTTATTGTCATCTAAACCTAACCATACTACTGCAACATGATTACCTGAATAGCCGGCAAACCATGAGTCACGTGTATCGTTAGTCGTACCTGATTTACCCGCTAATTTTAAAGCTGGAGATAAGCTGTTATAGGCTGCACGTCCTGTACCTGATGACATGACCTGTTGTAAGCCATAGTTCATGATATAACCGACAGATGGATCAATGGTTTGTTGTACGTTTAGGCCATAACGATCAAGTAAACGTCCATTTGCATCTACAACAGAACGAATCGCACGAGTCGGATATTTGAAACCGCCTGTAGCAAAGTTTTCATAAATACCCAGTACTTCCATTGGTGACATATTAACTGCACCAAGGAAAATAGAAGGGTAGGCCGGGATTGTCGATTCAACACCAAATTTTCTTAAATTGTTGGTAAATGTAGATAACCCGAACTCTTGACCTAAGCGCACAGCAGAAAGGTTATAAGAATTTGCTAAGGCTTCACTTAAACTCACAATTCCATGACCACCGCCGCTATAGTTCTTCGGTGTCCAACTTTTACCGCCGTCTACTGGAACACTAATTGGAGCGTCTTCAATCTGGCTTGCCCAGTTATAACGTCCAGATTCAATTGCGCTCAAATAAATGACAGGTTTCAATAAAGAACCGACTTGGCGTTTTGCATCTAAGGCACGGTTAAAGCCGGTAAAGTCTTGTGTTGACCCGACAGCTGCAATTAATTCGCCATTTTCAGGATGGGCAATCAGTACAGCCCCTTGCAGGTTTTTCAAGCGAGCAGGGTTGCTATTAGCTAAGCGCTCTACAGAAGCTTTAAAGGCATTTTGAACTTGTGTTTGCGCAATTGGGTCCAAGGTCGTAAAAATACGTAATCCTTGATTGGTTAAATCACTTTCCTGATATTCGGTACGTAATTGACGACGCACAATATCTAAAAAGTCAGGGAATTTTGCTGGACCTAGGCTTGGCTTGCTTAGAACATTTAAAGGGCGCGCAATTTCAGTTTCATACTCTGCTTGAGTTAAATACCCCATGACACGCATGTTATTTAATACTGTATCGCGACGATTTTTTGCCCCTTCAGGGTTTTTCCAAGGGTTATATAAAGATGGACCTTGAACCAAACCGACTAAATAAGCTTGTTGTGCAACATTAAGCTCACGTAGTGGTAAACCGAAATAAAACTGAGAGGCCAATCCATAACCATTGATTGAATAGTTACCGTTTTGACCTAAATTCACTTCATTTAAATATGCTTCTAAAATTTCATCTTTGCTGTAATGCAACTCAATAAGTAAAGCCATTAATGCTTCATTAACTTTACGTTTAAGTGTGCGTTCAGGGGTTAGATAGAAGTTTTTGACTAACTGTTGGGTGAGGGTCGAACCACCTTGGCGACGTCCTCCAGTTACATTACTTACCAAAGCACGTGCTGTACCACGAATCGAAATACCGTGGTGATGATAAAAGTTACGGTCTTCTGTAGAAATTAAAGCTTCAATAAGTGGTTTAGGAACACTATTAAGCTTAATCAAAACGCGGTCTTCATTATGTTGAGGATAAATGCCCCCAATTAATAAAGGTTCTAAACGGGCAACTCCAGTTGATGAAGGTTTTGTACTGCGAACTTCTACAACTTGGTCGTTTGCAAAACTCAGTTCTAAAACCTGTTCAGGCTCTACGCTGTCGCCATAGTCGAAACCACGTGTATGGACATACATGTTGCTGCCTTGAGCAACATAGGTTCCAGACTTGTCATAATTACTTGAAGTTTTGTAACCTAGTAATTTTAATTCTTGGGTGAAATTTGCTTGAGTAATTGGCGCATTATTATAAATTTCCAAAGGTCGAGCAAACACCTTGGCCGGAATGTCCCAGCGTTGTCCTTCAAATTTTTCACGTATAATATTATCTAAACGAATCAGATAGATACTAAGAGCAATAAAAGCACCAATCACCAAAATGGAAAAAATTAGCGCGAAGAAACCGATACCACGTTCAAACTTCATATAAATGAGATAAAACCCTAAACAATGCGTTAATGATGCGATAGCTTGTCATCAATTTGCAATGATAAAACTGTGAATAAATGGAAAACTTAGATTGAATTTTACAGTATCTTGTTGTTATGTTTTTTTAAATTAATCTGGTTAATGTTATGATAGCTTAGAATCGCAGCGGAGCTTACTCATTCGTGCAAATTTCACATAAGTCCTTCAGAAACGTCGGGTTAATTGGTCGACCAGATAAATCATCAGTTGTAGAAACACTATGTTTAATTCATGACCATTTGCTAAGTTTAGGCCTAAACCCCATTTTTGATCAGGAAACTGCCGAATTAGTGCCCTATGATCATGCGCAAGTCGTTAGTCGTCACTTATTAGGTGAAGTCGCTGATCTGGTGATTGTTGTAGGTGGTGACGGTTCATTGCTTCATGCAGCCAGAGCTTTAGTGCGCTACAATACGCCTGTGATCGGGATTAACCGTGGACGTTTAGGTTTTTTAACCGATATTAAGCCTTCGGAAGCTATTTTTAAGCTTGATCAGGTTTTACAAGGTCATTTCCAACTTGATCGCCGTTTCTTGCTTGAAATGGAAGTACGTACTAATGGGGAAGTCATTTATGATGCAATTGCTTTAAATGATGTCGTACTACACTCTGGTAAGTCGGTACATATGATCGATTTTGAACTCAATATCGATGGGCAATATGTTTATCGCCAGCATAGTGATGGTTTAATTGTTTCGACACCAACTGGTTCAACTGCTTATGCTTTATCAGGTGGTGGTCCAATTTTACATCCTAGTATGGATGCTATTGCATTAGTTCCTATGCATCCCCATACATTATCTTCACGCCCAATCGTAGTTGGTGGGCAAAGTGAAATTAAAATCGTCATTCGCGAAAATCGGGTATTACCGATGGTAAGTGCAGATGGACAACATAGTGTCTCTCTCAATGTCGGTGATAGTTTGCACATCCGCAAACACCCATTTAAATTAAGTTTATTACACCCACCTGGTTATGATTTCTATATGGCTTGTCGTACCAAATTGGGTTGGAACCAAGATTTTGAATCTTTTCAAAGAGATGAATCATGAATATTGAACAAATGCTATCTGTTTTAAACCCTGAGATTGTAGAGCGTTTAAAAACAGCAGTAGAAATTGGTAAATGGCCAAATGGTGTTGCTTTAACGAAAGAACAGCGTGAAACATGTATGCAAGCTGTTATTGCTTGGGAGTTAAAGAACTTACCAGAAGAACAGCGTAGTGGTTATATTGACCGTGGTACAAAAGAAGAGGGTGAGGTTTGTGAAGATGATCATCACAAGCATGAGCCTGAATTTAAACCGATTCGTTTTGTTTAAAACTTAATAAGATAGAAAAATTATTTTTGGTTATTCCATACAGCCTTATATAGCATGTTTTTCATAAGTTATAGCATATAGGCTTTTATTACTTTTGAAGGATCAAAAGTAACCAAAAATCCTCTGTATCACTGACGATACTTCCTGTATCGCAGTGATACGGTCGACATCCATGTCGACCTTCACGATAGCATTTGTTAACTACAAATTAAGATTGCTTAAATTTCGTGTTTCCCATAATACTTTTGCTTTTTGCATCGCTTCCTCGAAATTAGAAACCACGCCCATGGTATATAACGCAATACCCATGGTTTCTGTTACGGCCATTTCCCCATATTCATGATGCTGTTGCCCAAGCCAGACAGCTTTAAAGGTTGCTAAGTCTAACTCTTCTTCAATTGGGCTACGTTCAGGCGTAAGCTTTGGCAACTCATGCTCATAGAGTTCGCCATTTTTAATACCACAAATGAGTGTTTTCGCGTCTGGGTTTCGCTCGAATTCGCCGCCTTCGCCCTTAATAACTGCGCTATTTTGATAGCCTAAGCGAAGTGCACTATGCTGATGTGAAGTTCTGTAAGCAGGATGGAATATGGCTTGTAAGGTGGCTTTAGCGTTAAAAGGATTAATTAAACGGGCTAAAGTATGAATAGGTGAACGCAATCCCATGACATTTCTTAGAGATATTAATTCGCTTAAAACTGGTGAAATCACATCTAGCGGTAAGTAAGCGAAATTTTGTTCTGCCAATTGGGTACGAACTTCTTGTTCAGAATGGCAAATTTTATAATCTAAATATTCCAAAACTTGTTCGGTATAAACTCGGTTAATGGTATGTCCGGAAGCGCCATGCATTACGATTTTATAACCGTGATGAGCAAGGGTAAGAGCCGCTAATAAAAACCAAGGATAATGTTTACGCTTACCGGCATAAGATGACCAATCTAAGTCAACTTCTAAAGGTGCAAAATGAAGCTGGTCTTTTGTGGCTTGTACAAAACCTGCAAGTTCATCAATAGATTCTTCTTTAACACGTAGCAGCATTAAAAAAGCACCCAACTGAACGTCAAGAACTTCGCCTTTTAAAATCATAGTAAAAGCCTGATAGGCTTCTTCATAACTCAGTGAGCGAGATCCAGTTTTCCCCTTACCTAAAATACGGACATATTGAGCAAAGGGATGTTCAGCATCTTTATATATATTACGTTTAGTATTCATGGCAATTCAAAACAGTAAAAGTAAGGGGAGTAGGCAGCTCAAAATGAAATGTCTACAAGGACTTATCAATATGACATAAAAAACTGATGAAAAAATATCAAAAGTGTTTCTCATACTAAAGTCTTAAGGCTGCATGAGTATTTTTTGTGCGTATTAGCCAAAATTTTAATCGAATCGTGATTTAATTCGAGTAAACTTCATGTGCTTTTTTGAGCACTCATATCATAATTTTCTGTGATTCTCCTATATCTTCAGCTTTTTATTGAAAAAGTAAGAGGTTATTTCTAGCTACTCAAAGTAGTTAGAAACTTCAGGTATTCTCCTGTTTTAGAAAACAGTTTTTTGTTTTCATTGAGGTAGTAGGAAGGTTTTTGTTTCTAAAAAACCGTTTCCCTTTTGCGGTGTTCATGTGAAAGGTTAGGGCTGTGTATTCGTAAAGAATAGACGTTTCATTTTGATATTTCCAACGGACTTGGAAATATAGATTGAAGTAAAGTTATGGCTAAAAAACCGATTTATAAATCACTTTATTTTCAAGTGATTATTGCGATTATTGCGGGTGTTTTGGTAGGGCATTTCTCACCAAGTACAACGCAAATTGTTAATGGTGTTGAACAACATATTCCAGGTTTAGGTGAGCAACTCAAGCCATTAGGTGATGCTTTTATTCGTTTGATTAAAATGATCATCGCACCTGTTATTTTCTGTACAGTAGTGAGTGGTATTGCTGGTATGGAAAGCATGAAGTCAGTTGGTAAAACTGGCGGTGTTGCGTTGTTATACTTCGAGATCGTTTCAACAATCGCGCTTCTGATTGGCCTTGTGGTGATTAACATTGCAAAGCCAGGCGTAGGAATGAATGTTGATCCTGCAACTCTGGACACTTCAGGTATCCAAAAATACGTTACTTCTGGTGAGTCACAATCTACCATTGATTTCTTGATGCATATCATCCCAGATACGGTGGTTGGTGCATTTGCAAATGGTGAAATCTTACAGGTCCTTCTTTTTGCAATACTATTTGGTTTTGCGCTTCATAAGTTAGGTGATGCAGGACGCCCAGTTTTAAAGTTAATTGATCAAATTGCACACGTGTTCTTTAACATTGTGAACATGATTATGAAGCTTGCGCCAATTGGTGCATTTGGGGCAATGGCGTTTACTATCGGTAAATATGGTGTAGGTTCACTGGTACAGTTAGGCCAGCTTATTATCTGCTTCTATATTACGTGTTTACTCTTTATTTTCTTAATTTTGGGTACAATCAGCCGCATTAGTGGATTCAGTATTCTGAAAATGATTCGCCTGATTCGTGAAGAACTATTAATTGTACTTGGTACATCTTCTTCTGAATCTGTTTTGCCTCGCATGTTACGTAAACTCGAAATTGCAGGTTGTGAAAAGTCGGTTGTTGGTTTAGTTATTCCAACAGGTTATTCATTTAACCTTGATGGTACATCAATCTATTTGACTATGGCTGCAATCTTTATTGCTCAGGCAACGAATACACAGCTTGATATTCAACATCAAATTACTTTGTTGTTGGTACTCCTAATCTCATCTAAAGGTGCAGCGGGTGTAACAGGCTCTGGCTTTATTGTTATGGCAGCAACTTTATCTGCAGTAGGACATATTCCGGTAGCTGGTTTGGCATTGATTTTAGGTATTGACCGCTTCATGTCAGAAGCACGTGCTTTAACCAATCTTGTTGGTAACTCTTTGGCAACGATTGTAGTTGCAAAATGGGTGGGTGCTTTAGACAAAGATAAGCTCAATGATGCTTTAAACAACCCAGATGAAGTTGACAGAAAAATGTTGGCTCCAAAAAATCCTCAGGTTGCAGAAGGTTTAGATTAATTCAGATCTACCAATAAAAAAGGAAGCTTTGGCTTCCTTTTTTATTGGCTGACTGAAAAGTACAGTTTAAATGAGCAGCTAAGCCATGACAGTTGTGTAAAAAATGATTAGCATGCACAGCAATGAGATTCGATAAAACAATAAAGCCGAAGGAAAATATTATGTTGGCATATGATGCAGATTTAGAATTATTCCGTGATAATTTTAAACGTTTTATGAATGAGCATATTGCTCCACATTATGACCAATGGGAACGTGAAGGAATTATGCCACGTTCAGTTTGGTCTCAACTGGGCGAAAATGGTTTTTTATGTGTGGATGTCCCAGAAGAATATGGTGGTTATGGCGTCCCAACGTATTATTCATTAATGTTAGTTGAAGAATCGGCTCGTGCTGGATTTTGCGCATTATCAACTGCTATTTCTTGTCACTCTGAGATTGCGTCGCCTTATATTTTACATATTGGGACCGAAGAACAAAAACAATACTGGTTACCGAAAATGGTAACAGGTGAAGTAGTCGGAGCAATTGGTATGACAGAACCGGGTGCCGGTTCAGACTTACAGTCAATGCGTACCAGTGCCATTTTGCAAGATGACCATTATTTGCTAAATGGTTCTAAAACGTTTATTTCAAATGGACAACATGCTGACCTTGTAGTGCTTGCAGTAAAAACCGATCCGCAAGCGCGTGCGAAAGGTGTATCGTTATTATTGGTGGATACTCACCTAGAAGGTTTCAAAAAAGGAACTAACCTCGACAAAATCGGATTGCATTCTCAAGACACATCTGAGCTATTTTTTGACAATGTTAAGGTTCCTAAAAATCAGTTACTCGGACAAGCTGGACAAGGTTTTGCTTATTTAATGCAAGAATTACCGCGTGAACGTACGGCTATCGCATCGACAGCGGTTGGCGCTATTCGTGGTGCAATTGATTTGGCAACCGCTTATGTAAAAGAACGTCATGCATTTGGTCAACCTATTTCACAGTTCCAAAATACTCGTTTTGTTTTAGCACAAGCAAAAATTGATGAGCTTGCGACAACAGCTTTCTATGAGCGAAATGTTGCTTTATATCAAGAAGGTAAACTTGATGTTGAGACGGCTGCAGCACTGAAAAGTTTTAGTACAGATATGCAAATGAAGGTGGCGGATAACCTATTACAACTATTTGGTGGTTATGGTTATATGACTGAATATCCAATTTCACGCTTCTTTGTAGATGCCCGTATTCAACGTATTTACGGCGGTACAAATGAAATTATGAAAGAAATCGTAGCACGTGGATTAATCGGCAAAGCTTAATAATAGTTTCAAAAAAAGCCTACCTTTGAGTAGGCTTTTTTTATTATTTAGCTGTTTTCTGCGATGGTTCATCGAATAAAGATTTACAGCTTTCTAGATTTTGGCATGAAGCAAACATAAGCGCTTTAGGTAAGCTCGCATACAAATTGGTGATATGCTGTTCAGCAGGATTATTGAAATGCCAATAAGTAAATTGGTCTGAACGCTTATTTTCTAAGACTTTAAAGAAATCGTCTTTATTAATTCTTTGATTAAACTGGGTATGTGGCCCACCTTGTTCATGTGTACCGACTGTCGTCATTAGCATTGGGAACACGGTTTGCTTTTGACTTTGCCATTGTTCTAATTCTCGAAATAACATGCCTTGATCAAACCAGAGAGAAGGACTTGCAGCAAAGTAACGCTGGAATGCAGTAGGTTTTTGAAAAAAATGATAAAGCACAAACAACCCTCCAAAAGAATGCCCATAGAGACTTTGCTGTTGGCTATTAATTGGAAATTGTTTAGCGATTTCAGGCTTAAGCTCATTATTTAAAAAAGCAATAAACTGGTCAGCACCACCATATTTATATTTACCTTGTGCTTGAAACTCGGCAGAAGGTTTTGGGGTGTAATCATAAGCGCGTTTTTGCACATCAAAGGTTTTTTGCTGAGGATAGCCCACAGCTACAATAATGAGCGGATCTAAACCTAATTTTGCAGAGCCTGCTCCAATCGACTGGGCAATATTCATTGCGCTTGGAAATGTTGCATTACCATCTAATATATAAAGTACCGGATAACCATGTTGGGGTGGGGCAACAGGTGGTTTATAAATTTGAATAAGGTATTCATGTCCAGTATTTTTAGATTTGATTTGGAACTGGGCCTGATTGTTGTGAAAATCGATTTTTGATTGATTTTTTACAGGGGCTTGAGCCAAAACGGAACTACTTATTAAAGAGCCTAGAAGGAAATTACAAGATAAAAAGAAAAAAGATTTAAGCATAATAAAGTTAAGAAAATGTTATAAGTCAAATAATAAATGAAAATCATTATCAAATAAAGTAATCTTATACAAAGGTTCGAGCCGGATTAATGAAAAAAGCCCATACACCCATATTGCCTAACAAATCAAAGCCGACTATTGTTATACTCTCGTTTAAAAGATGATTTTGCTGAGGCTGCCTTCCAATGATCAACGATGATCAAAACAAAACGACTTCTCTTAGTTTAGAACAAATTCGCGAAGATATTGATAGCGTAGATCAACAGATTCAAGAGTTATTAAATCGCCGCGCAAGCCTTGCTGAAGCTGTTGCGAAAGCTAAATTTGCTTCTGAAGAGAATCCTTTGTTTTATCGTCCTGAACGTGAAGCACAAGTTTTACGTAAAGTTATGGAGCGCAATCAAGGGCCTTTATCTGACGTAACTATGGCCCGTTTGTTCCGTGAAATTATGTCTGCTTGCCTTGCTTTAGAAGCTCCGCAAAGTATTGCATTTTTAGGCCCAGAAGGTACTTTTACTCAATCTGCCGTACTTAAACATTTTGGTAAAGATGCGGTTGTTCGTCCGCTACCAACTATTGATGAAGTATTCCGTGAAGTAGAAGCGGGTAGTGCGCATTACGGTGTAGTTCCGGTTGAAAACTCATCTGAAGGTATCGTAAATCATACTTTAGATTGTTTTAAAACTTCGAATTTAAATGTGATTGGTGAAGTTGAATTGCGTATTCATCATCAATTCCTTGTTTCTGAAAATACACGTAAAGACAGTATTAAGCAGATTTATGCGCATCAGCAAACTTTGGCTCAATGTCGCCAATGGTTAGACGCGCATTATCCGGGTGTTGAACGTGTTGCCTTAAACTCAAATGCAGAAGCTGCACGCCGTATTCGCAATGAATGGCATTCAGCAGCGATCGCGTCTGATATTGCAGCAGGCATGTATAACCTTGAAATCTTGCATAGCAATATTGAAGATAATCCGGAAAATACTACTCGTTTCTTAGTGATTGGCCGTGAAAAAATTCCACAAAGTGGCAATGACAAAACATCGTTATTAATTTCAGCGCATGACCGTGCAGGTGCTTTATTAGAAATTTTAGCGCCGTTTGCAAAACATAATATTAGCTTAACGAGCATTGAGACCCGTCCAGCATTACCTGAAAAATGGGCATATGTATTCTTTATTGACTTAGAAGGTCATATCGATCAGGAAAATGTGGCTGCGGCAATCAATGAGATTCGTCCAATGGTAAAAGAGCTTCGTATTTTAGGTTCTTATCCTGCTGCCGTTCTTTAATCACTCATGTTGGAATAATGACATGTATCAAGATGGGCATGTCATTATGCTTAAAAAACAAATTGCTCAAAGGTTTAAATAACGTTGAGCAAAAGCAAAGTTGAAGTTATGTCACAACCCCTATTTAAAAAAGTTGCATTTATTGGTTTAGGACTCATTGGGTCGAGTTTGGCACGGGTTATTGTTGCCGAAAAGATGGCGACAACTATAGTGGCATCTACACGCTCACAGAAAACTTTAGAAGATGCAAAATCACTTGGCTTAATACAAGAAGGGTTTTCCGATCCTGTAGAAGCTGTGAAAGGGGCGGATTTAGTTGTTTTAGCCTTGCCAGTGCGTGCCACTCAAAAAGTGCTTGAGCAAATTAAACCTTATTTGTCTGAAACCACAATTGTAACTGACGTGGGAAGTACAAAAGGTAATGTCGTAGATGCAGCAAAAGCTGTATTTGGTGAAGATTTACCAGCAGGGTTTGTTCCTGGGCATCCGATTGCGGGAAGTGAACACACGGGTGTCCACGCAGGTAAGGTCGATCTATTTGCAAATCACAAAGTGATTTTGACGCCATTACCAACCAGTGCAGAATGGGCAGTTGAGAAACTGATTCAACTTTGGTCAGCTGCTAAAGCTGAAGTGATATGTATGAATGTTGCCAAACATGATGAGGTTTTGGCGCATACCAGTCATTTACCGCACTTAATGGCATTTAATCTGGTCGAGCAACTTGCAAACCGTGAAGATAACCTTGATATTTTCCGTTATGCAGCGGGTGGTTTTCGTGACTTTTCACGAATTGCTGCCAGTGATCCTCAAATGTGGCATGACATTTTCTTTGCCAATAAAATAGCCATATTAAATGCTGTAGATGGCTTCGAGAAACAACTTACCGTACTTAGAAAATTGATTGAAAACGAAGATTCTCATGCATTAATGGGTTTACTCGGCCATGCTCAGGCAGCACGTCAGCATTTCAATCATATGTTAGCCAAAAAACCTTTAATGGAGAAAAATAAGGTGACACAGCAATTCAGTATCTTACCGGGAAATAAGGCTTTTAAAGGTAAATTTACCGTACCGGGTGACAAATCTGTGTCACATCGCTCCATTATGTTTGGTGCTATTGCAGAAGGCACGACTCATGTAACTGGCTTCCTTGAAGGTGAAGATGCTTTAGCAACTTTACAAGCTTTCCGTGATATGGGTGTAAGCATTGAAGGCCCTAAAAATGGTGAAGTGACCATTCATGGCGTGGGTATGCATGGTTTAAAAGCACCAGCAAGTGCCTTATATATGGGTAACTCTGGAACAAGCATGCGTTTGCTTTCAGGTATGCTTTCTGCACAAAAGTTTGATTCTGTTATGACAGGTGATGCTTCGCTCTCTAAACGTCCAATGGAGCGTATTGCTAAACCATTACGTTTAATGGGGGCGCAAATCCAAACGACAGGTGAGAAAGGTACACCACCTGTAAGCATTACTGGTGGTCAGCAATTAAAAGGTATTCAATATGATTTACCTATGGCATCTGCTCAAGTGAAATCTGGTATTTTACTAGCTGGTTTATGGGCTGAAGGTGAAACTTCGGTAACTGAACCGGAACCAACACGTGATCATACAGAGCGTATGCTTCGTGCATTTGGCTATGATGTTAAAACTGAAGGCAATAAAATTTCCCTTGTGGGCGGCGGTAAGTTAGTGGGTACTAATATTCAAGTACCATCTGATATTTCATCTGCTGCTTTCTTCATGGTGGGCGCTGCAATTACTGAAGGTGCAGACGTTGTACTTGAAGCGGTAGGTATTAATCCAACACGTACTGGCGTAATTGAAATTTTAAAACAGATGGGTGCTGACCTGACTGTTGAAAATGAGCGTATCGCTGGTGGAGAGCCTATTGCTGATATTCATATTAAAGGTTCACGCACGCTTAAAGGCATTCACATGCCTGAAGACCAAGTACCTTTAGCAATTGATGAATTCCCAGCCTTATTTATTGCAGCGGCTTGTGCTGAAGGCCAAACAGTATTAACAGGTGCAGCAGAGCTTCGCGTGAAAGAATCTGACCGTATTCAAGTTATGGCAGATGGTTTAAAAATCATGGGCATTGATTGCACACCTACTGAAGATGGCATCATTATCGAAGGTAAAGGCAAATCTGGTGATTGGTCACCAATCTTTGCTGGTGGTGAAATTGAATCACACCATGACCACCGTATTGCGATGAGTTTTAGTATGGCAGGTCTTCGTACTTCTGGTCCGATTACAATTCACGGTACTGAAACTGTTGCTACAAGTTTCCCAACTTTTACTGAGTTGGCGAATCGTGCAGGCTTAACGATTGAAGTTAGCCAATAACTTTTTACCTAACACATTTTATAATTGCTAACACAATAGCAACGGCAGCAGCGAGCTAAAGGCTTGGCTGCTGTTTGTTTATTGCTTATGCTAAGTGCAGATAATGATAAAAGTGTTAGGACAAAGGATGAAAAAATTACAATTTATTGCCAGTTGCCCACAACATGGGGTGCTTGATCATCCACCAAATGAATGCCATATCACTCAAGAATATGTAGCGGCTTTACTGTTTAAACAACTGGGGAATTATGGTTTTGATGCACAGCATATTGTGCATGAACATGAAAAAGTGGAAGTAAGTATTGATAATCACCTTTTACCATTGTCTATTACTTGCCAGCAAACCGACCATGATGGGCATTTAATGTGTGAAATCTCTGCCAATCCTGATGAAGAACAAGACTGGTTTGAGAAAATCGAAACACAAAGTATTATTCGTCAGCTTGCACAGGCTGTTGAAAATAGCTTGAAAGCCGATCATAGCTTTTCAGCATTTGAGTGGAAAAGCTAAACATATTATTGTTAAGACTTATTTGTGAAGTACGGCTTTTTAGAAAAGTCGTACAATTTCTTTAGATTAAATATAAAAATACAAAATCTTTCCCGAAATCGCTACCTATCTTTAATGCTTTGTGTATATTGAAATTATTAAGATATTTACATAATTAGAGTGTAGTTTTCATGACACAAGTTGATATTGCAGCATTATCTCCTCAAGTCGTTTGGCAGCATTTTCAAACACTTTGTACTATTCCTCGTCCGTCAAAGCATGAACAGCAGCTTCGTGAGTTTTTACAAAACTGGGCCGAAAGTCGGAATTTAGAAACTTATGTAGATGAAGTAGGAAACTTGATTATCCGTAAAAATGCGACTCAGGGTAAAGAACATGTGTCTGGAGTTATTCTTCAGGGCCATTTAGATATGGTCACACAAGCCAATACTGGTACGGTACATGACTTCTTTAAAGACCCGATTCGTCCAGTTCTTGAGGATGGCTGGCTAATTGCCAAAGACACTACTTTAGGTGCTGATAATGGCATTGGGGTGGCTTTGGCATTAGCTGTTTTAGATTCAAATGATATTGCTCATGGCCCAATAGAGGTTCTTTTAACAGTCGATGAAGAAGCAGGGATGAGTGGTGCGCGACTTTTAGAGACAGGTGTGCTAAAAGGAAAATGGCTATTTAATATTGATACGGAAGAGTGGGGTGAGTTGTATTTAGGGTGTGCTGGTAGTATTGATGTTGAGGTAGAGCAGCCGCTTAATTATGAGCCAATTCCTGAAAATTTGAATATTGTGAATATTCAGGTGGCTGGTCTTAAAGGTGGTCACTCTGGCGTAGATATTCATTTAGGACGTGGCAATGCCAACGTTATTTTGGCTCGCTTTTTAAATCAACATTTAGCCTCTCTAGGTGGGCATCTTGTTGAGTTTACAGGTGGTACGGCCCGTAATGCTTTACCGCGAGAAGCTGTAGCAACTATTGCAATTTCGCCTAATCAGTTATCAAGCCTAGAAAAGTTACTTGCTGAATATCAAACGGCATGGAAAGAACAGCTACAGGGTATTGATGACAACTTGCAATTAAGTATTCAACCCGCTGGTGCTGAAGTGACCGAAGCGATTGCTCAACAACAGCAAAATGAATGGTTGCAAGCTTTGGCAACAAGTCCTTATGGTGTTGCAAGTATGAGTCAGGTTCTACCAGATGTAGTTGAAACCTCAAATAATATTGGGGTGGTGAGACTAAATCGAGAAGGTGGAAAAGCTGTTTTAATGGTCCGTTCAATGGTGAACCAAGAAGCTCAAGATTTTGCCGAAAAAATTCAGGCCCATTTTAGCCAATTTAATATCGGCTCTACACTTACGCCGTTAGTGTCGGGTTGGACACCAAATCCAGATTCGGCTGCTCTAAAGTGCTTACAACAAGCTTATCAAAATGCATTTAATATTGAGCCAAATCTAAAAGTAATTCATGCAGGCTTAGAATGTGGGATTATTGCTGAACATTACCCACATTTACAGATGGTTTCGTTTGGTCCGGATATTCAGGGGGCACATGCACCGGGTGAACGAGTCAAAGTTGATACTGTAGAGAAATGCTGGAAGCTACTGGTAATCGCTTTGGCATCTGTAGAGTAATTTTTTAAGAGATAAGAAGCTCAATTATGAGCTTCTTAAACTTTAACTTTTACATGAAAATGATGTGGATTTAACTCGACAAATTCGATTTCACAATCAATAAATTTTTCAATCATGGCTGCTTGAGTACGAGTATGTTCGCTAATACATTGTGCGGTGAATTCACCACCTTGACCTAAAGCTAAAGGCAGAAGCAATTGATCTGCCAAATACTCATCTACAACAGCCTGCGAAGATAAATATAAATTTACATCTTTTGCTAAATGATCAGCTATTTGCTCTGCACTTTTGCGCATCTCACCTAAAGCTGTAAACAGTTGAGTGTGATATTGATGAGTAACTTTCACATACATTGTATTGCCTTGGCTAATTCCATTTAAATGAAATTGTTGCTGAGAGCTTAAGTTTAGTTTTTTACTTAATGTGATTAATTCACGTTGTGCTATCTGTGCTTCTTCTGAAAGATTTAATACTGCTGCAAAAGCTTCATTGCATTGCAAAGCACCACGATCTAATAACTTTAAGCTGTTTCGATGTTGCCATGGCTGAATGGTAACTTGAATTTCACCCGCACCAATTAGAAAAAAGCCAGCTTTATTTAATCTAAAATCGACGTTAATTCCAATCTTTGTTAGAGCAGGTAAAAAGCAGTGTTCAATAAAATCTGCTGTTGGTGCAAGTGGGTTATGTGTACCCCCTGAAATGGTGAGTTCGGTAGCTTCATTTTGTAATAACAAAACAGGTAGAAGCGTTTGTAAAACCAGTGTTGTACTACCCGCTGAACCGATTTGAAATTGATATTTACCACTTTGAACATGCTGAGGTGCGAAATATAAACGTTGGCTATGTAATTCAGCACCCTCTACATAAGCTTGGCTAATTTGTTGAGATGCTTGTACACAAACCAAATGTTGACGCATTAACCCTGGTTTTTTACGTCCTGCACGTATATTAATTAATTCAAATGCCTGACCTGTAATCATTGAAAGGGTAAGGGCGGTTCTTAAAATCTGTCCACCACCTTCACCTTGTGAGCCATCAATTTGAATGGCTTTTGGCATATTTGCCAAAACTGTATTCACTTCTGTTTTCCTTATTTTCTAATTTAATGAACATACTGTCAGTACATGGTAATGCGAAGTAACGCGTGACTTTGCTTTTGACAAAGGTTTAGTAGGTGCATAATGCTGAGCCTGATAAGTGAATATCGATGCACGGCTCACATGCTGCCATAGCCGCCTGAATTATTTTCAATCCCTCAGATCGGAGTAATGCAGGATCTTGTACTCGCCCAGTATGCCCAAACTTTGATTGTGAAAATAATTTCACAAAATCTATTGTTTAATTGATTAGATCAATTTGCCAGTTAGCAGCCTGAATTTTTACGTTTAAGTCACGTAGTTTCGCACTGATATCATCCGCCTGCTTTTGTAAGCTATAAACAGGAATGACTTTCTTCCACTTAATTTCACGTGAGCTATAACGATCAGGTTCTCGATGCGTATTGGCAATCGCATCTATTAAAATCTTATGCTGTTCAGCATAACTATCGCGCAAGCTTAATAGGGACAACAATACTTTGCCATCTTCCAGTTTTGCTTGTGCATTGGTCAAATGAATACGACAAATCAATTGATTGCTTTCCTGAGTTAAAGCGAATACTTGTTTGATGAGCTCATTTGGATCTTCACTAGGTTCATCACCATCTTGTACCAATACATTGGCATTAATTCGTTGTTTTAACGAAGCGAGCTTTTTTTGTTGATCGCTTCGCAGTAAAAGTGCTTCTGCGAGTTTCATTTATTTACCTGTATTAATTTTAAGTGTTGGCTTCAAAAGTAACCAGAATTTCTGCATCTTTACCTTGGAGGTAAAGGTGCTGCCAATGTTGGAGATACTTTGGAAGGTATTTATTTGGTGGTCTTATATAGCCTTGTTGGGAGTCTTTTAATTCTCCGATTAGACCTTCAATATATGATTTTAAATAAACTGCAATTACTGTAAATTGCTTATCACTTAACGTAGGAAATAGATTTTTACGGAAAAAATAATTTATTGTTTCAGTAGGTGTTCCTATACTTTTCATTTGAAATTGCCAGTCTACAAATTGTGGGTCATCACACATTTTCTTCATACTTCTCCAAACGGAGTTAATAGTAAAGAATTGCTTGAAGTTCTCATAAATTGGTATATTTTCATTGAAATTTAATAGTTCTATATAACAGTCAAATTGTGGTTGAAATTCTGGATCTAAAGCATTTGCTGTTATACATATCCCTTCTAAAATATGATTGAGTTTTTCTATATCTGTATTTTGCATAGCATTAACCCTTAACACAAACCACTTGTCTTAATGTATAAACCACTTCAACCAAATCACTTTGTGCTTTCATTACATCTTCAATTGGTTTATATGCCGATGGAATTTCGTCAATAACTGCTGCATCTTTACGGCATTCCACACCTTCAGTTTGAGCAATTTGATCTTCCACAGTAAAACGTCGTTTTGCTTCAGTACGGCTCATAACACGGCCAGCACCATGCGAACATGAACAGAAAGATTCCTGATTTCCAAGCCCACGGACAATAAACGACTTCGCTCCCATTGAACCTGGAATAATTCCGTATTCACCTAGACGCGCACGGACTGCACCCTTACGAGTGACCATTACTTCTTCACCGTAGTGTTCTTCCTTTTCCACATAGTTATGGTGACAGTTCACTGCTTCTAAACGTGCCTGAAAAGGCTTTGGTACAATGGTGGCCAAGGCTTTAATCGCAGATTGCATCATGATTTCTCGGTTCTTCATCGCAAAGCGTTGAGCCCAACCTACAGCAAACCAGTAATCATCAAAATGTTCAGTTCCTTCAACCAAGTATGCTAAATCTTTATTTGGCAAGTTAATGAAATGCTTCTGCATGTCTTTACGTGCAAGTTCAATAAAATAATTACCGATAGCATTGCCTACACCACGAGAACCTGAGTGCAACATAATCCAAACATGATCATGCTCATCTAAACAGATTTCGACAAAGTGGTTTCCAGTACCTAAAGTCCCCAAATGCTTGCGATTATTAGTGTTTTTTAAGCGTGGATGTTTTGCACAAATGTATTCAAAATCTGCAACAAGATCGGCCCAAGCTTGATCTACCATTTCTGGGGGAGTTTCCCATGAACCACGATCACGTCCGCGCTTAGTCATTCCATGGGGAATTAATCGTTCAAGTTCACTACGTAGAGCATGTAAGTTATCTGGTAAATCTGAAGCAGTTAAGCTTGTACGGGTTGCCATCATTCCACAACCAATATCTACACCCACGGCAGCAGGAATAATTGCCCCTTTAGTTGGAATTACGCTACCAATAGTTGCTCCTAAACCAAAGTGTACATCTGGCATAACAGCCATCCATTTATAAATAAAAGGCATTTGAGCTGTTTGTAATAATTGTTGTTTTGAGTTGTCATCAACAAGCACGCCTTTAGTCCACATTTTGACTGGCGTACTTTTTTCATTTTGCAGAACTTCATAAGAACGTTGTTGCTGCTTTTGTTCAAACTGAGCTTGTTGGTTAATTTCTTCAATGACAGACATTTTCTTTTCCTTTCAAAGCCTGCCTGCCAAGCGTTTGCAGGCAGGTGTTATTCACAATATCCGAATGATGTTGTGTGCTTTGTACTATTGCACTGAGTGTGCCAACTTTTAAAAATACACTTAATTTAAAATATAAGTTATTGAAAATAATATATAAAAATAATTATTCTTTCTGTGTAACTAATTTCTGTTGAAAATTTTAATATTTAAAAGATATCTAAAAATATATTTAAATATCTTTTTGGATATATTTATTTAATGGGTCTTCTCATTTTTATCGACTTTTAAAAGCTGTCCAGCTTCACTTAAAGTAAATTCATCAAAATCATTTGCTAAATAAAAATGACCTTTATAAAACTGACGAACTTCTTCAGTAATAGCTTGCTGCCCAGCTTTATCCTGATGTCGGGGGCTAAAATGCGTCAGAATTAAATTGCTTAAAGATTGCTGTTCTGCAAATTCAGCCACCATTTTTGCTGAGCTATGCATTGGACCTTTGCCGACTTTATCTAAAACCGTTTGCAAGTAAGTCGATTCGTGAATAAGGAGTTGAGCATCTTTGCAAGCATCAACTAATAGTTCTGGTTGGTCATTATCACCACCTATAATTGCATGAACTTGGTGATTTTGAATTTTGATAAAGTCTTGAGCTTTTAAAGTTTGTCCCTCAAATTCAATATTGTAGCCTCGTTTCAAATGGCCCCACATATCTCCTTGAGGTACGCCAAGCTGAGTTAGAGCTTTGGTATCTAACTTCTTCTGAATAGATTTGATATAAATGCTAAAAGCAAAACTTGGAACACGATGGCTTAGAGGGTGTGCCTGAACAATGAATTCGTCAGTGATCTGTTGTGGCTGCATTGCTTCATTTACATCAATAAATTGAAGGGAATAGGGCAAATATAAATCTGTAAGCTGGGCAGTGATTTCAAACCATTGCTGAATTTCTTTCGGTGCAATCACGATTAAGGGTTTACTACGGGCATTCATGCCTGCACTTGCCAATAAACCAACTAGACCATAACAATGGTCGCCGTGAACATGTGTAATACAAATGGCAACTAGGTTTTGTAGTGAAAGTTTGGCTTGTTGAATGCGATGCTGTGTCCCTTCGCCAGCATCAATTAAAATCCAGTCCTTATTTTTGCTGTTACGAACTGCTAATCCTGAAACATTACGTGTCAGGGTCGGTACACCTGAAGACGTGCCTAAAAAAGTAAAATGAAGCATATTCTTGGAATTGTTTGGTCAAATGCGTATTGTATATTATAGACACTTATAAAATTTTATAGAAATTATGAAGGATGCAAAGAAAACAGTCGTTATTGGCTTTGTCGGTTCTACACTTGATCAGGGGAGAAAGCCAGATCGATGGCAACGTTGGCGTCCTACGATTAGCCTGTTAATGCATGAAGATTTGCTTGTAGATGAATTGGTGCTTTTACATGATCGACAACATCATAATTTAGTTAAATCTATAGCAGCAGATGCTAAAGAGATTTCTCCACAAACACAGGTTTCTGGACATAAGGTCAGTATAAAAGATCCTTGGGATTTTGCTGAAGTTTATGGTGCACTCTATGACTTTGTAAAAACCTATCCGTTTGATGTTGAAAAAAATAACTATTTACTGCATATCACGACAGGAACGCATGTTGCTCAAATTTGTTGGTACTTATTGGTAGATGCACATTATTTACCAGCTCAACTCATTCAAAGTTCACCTAACCAACACAAGACATCAGAAGGTGAATATAGAATTATTGATTTGGATTTGTCTCGATACGATGTTTTAAAACAGCGCTTCGATGATGAACAAAAACAAAATTGGCAGCAACTTAAAGCAAATATCTCTACTCATAATAAAGCGTTTAATCAGCTTATTGAGGAGGTTGAGTTAGTCGCAACCCGATCTAGCGCGCCTATTTTAATTATGGGTGCGACAGGTGTTGGTAAGTCTCATTTGGCAAAACAAATTTTTCAGTTAAAGAAAGATAAATTTCAATTAAGTGGCCGTTTTATTGATGTTAACTGTGCAACCTTACGTGGTGATAGTGCCATGTCGACCTTATTTGGTCATATAAAAGGTGCATTTACGGGAGCCGCTGCCTCTCGTGCTGGTTTATTAAAAAGTGCTGACCAAGGTATTTTATTTTTAGATGAAATTGGTGAATTAGGACTTGATGAACAAGCCATGCTGCTAAAAGCTTTAGAAGACAAAAGCTTTTTTCCTGTTGGAAGTGATAAAGAAATCCAGGCCGACTTTCAGCTAATTGCAGGTACTAACCGTGATTTACGTAATGAAGTTCAAGCTGGTCGATTCCGTGAAGATTTATGGGCCCGTTTGAATACATGGACATTCTTCTTGCCAAATTTAAAAGACCGTGTAGAAGATATTGCACCCAATATTGATTTTGAGCTACAGCGTTTTGCTGCAATTCATCAAAGACAATTACGTTTTCAACGTGATGCCTTAGAAATATATTTAAAATTTGCTAAATCAGCAGATGCATCGTGGCAAGGGAATTTTAGAGATTTAGCAGCGAGCGTAACTCGGTTGGCAACTTTATCTCAAGGTGAGTTAATTCGTCGTGATGCTGTAGAAAAAGAAATTCAACGTCTAAAGCAGCTTTGGCTTATTCAGGATGAATCTTACAATGATAAAGATGCAGATATTCTGTTGAGCTATTTAAGTCCTGAGCAGCTGGAACAAATAGATGAATTTGATCAGATTCAATTACGAGGTGTACTCAAAGTCTGCGAAAATTCAAAATCAATGGCAGAGGCAGGAAGACAACTCTTTTCAGTATCACGCCAACAACGTAATACAACAAATGATAGCGACCGAGTGAAAAAATATTTAGCGCGTTTTGGATTAAGTTGGAATAATTTTCAATAATGACACGTTATATAACTTGATGGGCATAGACTCAATCTATGCCCATCATGTTACCGTTTATTTCATAATAATAAAACGTGTAATGATTTGGCGAAGCTGTTTTAAATAACCTGTAAAGAAGTGGTTGGCGCCCGGCAAAATCGTAATTGGATGCTTTTGTGGTTTTGCCCACTCAATTGCATCTGAAAGTAAGGTAATGTCATCTTGCTCACCGTGAATGAGTAGAATATCACCTTGAATTTCAGGTGTTTTATAGTGACGTAATCCCACAACAGTAGCTGTTGGTAAACCACATAAAATTAACTGTACCGGCTGTAATTCAGGGCTAAGCTGCGCATGACATTTTGCCAAAACATGTGAGCCAAAGCTAAAGCCACCTGCATAAAATGGCAAACCTGCATGAAGCTTACGAACATGCTCAATCACAGCTAAAATATCTTCAGTTTCTCCATGACCTTCATCATGAACACCTTCACTGCCGCCTAAACCACGGAAACTAGGACGGTAAACAATACAGCCATATTCATTAAAGATTTGGGTTAAAAGAGCAGGGACTTTATGTTGAGGGGTTCCACCTTGTAATGGGTGGGGGTGACAAACAACTGCAAAGCCTTTGATTTCACCTTCAGGGCGGTCAACGAAAAGTTCAATTTTACCTACTGGACCCTGGATGAAAATTTGCTCAGACATAGAAGAACCGCTAAATAACAATACATAAGTGCTATTTTACCGATAGTCGTCATTGAAAACACGAGTTAGCATTAAAAAATATCTACTGTTATAGTTGGCATTAATAATAATTTTTTCAGGTTGTCTATGCTTGCTTTAATTTCTCCTGCAAAAACTTTAGATTATGAAACAGCGTTACCTACAGATGAGTTTACTCAGCCGCGCTTGTTAGAACACTCCGCACAATTAATTGATGTTTGCCGCAAACTTTCTGCGTCGGAAATTGCGAGTCTAATGAGTGTCAGTGAAAAAATTGCCACACTTAATGCTGATCGTTTTAGGGACTGGAAGCCAGAATTTGATTTTTCAAATGCTCGTCAGGCAATTTATGCATTTAAAGGAGATGTTTATACTGGTTTAGATGCTTATCACTTAAAAGATAAAGATATTGATTTTGCTCAGCAGCATTTGCGTATGCTCTCTGGTTTATATGGTTTATTGCGTCCTTTAGATTTAATGATGCCTTATCGTTTAGAGATGGGCACTAAATTAAAAAATACGCGCGGTCACAATTTGTATGAATTTTGGGATGACATCATCACTAACCAGATTAATGAAGATTTAGCGGCAATTAAATCAGAATTGCTGGTAAATTTGGCTTCAGATGAATATTACAAATCTGTCAATGAAAAGAAAATTAAGGCTGAAATTGTGAAGCCTATTTTCCTTGACCAGAAAAATGGCAAATATAAAGTCATTAGTTTCTATGCGAAAAAAGCACGTGGTTTAATGGCTCGTTTTATTATTGAAAACCAATTAAATAAAGCTGAAGACATCAAAGCGTTTAATACCGAGGGTTACTACTTTGATGCTGATAACTCATCGGCAAAAGAGTTGGTGTTTAAGCGTGATGAACAATAATCCTAAGCGTGGTTAATAGATGCTGATACAGCTTTACTTATTAAAACTGGAACTTTTTTGGTTTGAGCTGCATCAGCATTATCATTTTTCTGAACCGCAGAAAATTTTAAATGAACTTATTGCTGCTTATAGTGAAAAGCAGCGTGCCTACCACACCGTACAACATTTATATGAATGTTTGAGTTTAATTGAGACGATTCAGTCCGAATTAAATGATCCATATGCTGTTGCATTGGCTCTCTGGTTCCATGATGTAGTCTACGAACCTCAAGCGCTAGATAATGAACTTAAAAGTGCCGAGTTATTTGAGCAATTAATGGCTCAAGATTTACAGCTCGATACAATACAGAAAATAAAGCGTTGGATTCTTGCGACTCAAAAGCATGCACCAACCGGTGAAACAGATTTGCAATTTTTGTTAGATATCGATTTAGCTATTTTGGCAGCAACACCTGAACGTTTTATCCAGTATGAACAGCAAATTCAGCAGGAGTATTCTTGGGTTGATTCAGAAGTATATTCAATTAAGCGAAAAGAAGTTTTAATGAATTTTTATCAGTCTGAGCCGCTTTATCAAACTGCATATTTCCAAAAGAATTTTGAGTTAAACGCCAAGCAAAATTTAAAGAAAATATTGGAATAGCCTAAGCTGAATATATAAAATTTAGATCTGTTGATTGAATAAAGTGATATAGATTTTTAATCTTTTTTGAAAAGTGAAAATGGTTACATGAGAGGAGAGAGGAACCACTGAAAAAAACAGTGATTCCTTAGAAATAAATTATTTAAAGAAATAACCTGTTTCTGGTGAACTTGCATTTGCCATGCGTTTGCGTGACATACGCCCAGCTAAAAATGCTTCACGTCCTGCTTCAACAGCTTTCTTCATTGCAGAAGCCATCAAAATAGGATTTTGAGCCGCTGCAATCGCTGTGTTCATCAATACGCCATCACAACCAAGCTCCATCGCAATCGCAGCGTCACTTGCTGTACCAACACCTGCATCTACTAAAACCGGTACATTGGCATTTTCTTTAATAATTGAAATGGTATGCGGGTTTAAAATACCTAGGCCTGAACCAATCAAACTACCTAAAGGCATAATTGCAACACAGCCCATACTTTCAAGTTCTTGAGCAATGATTGGGTCGTCAGAGGTATAGACCATAATCTCAAAACCGTCATCAATCAAAGTGCGAGCGGCTTTTAAAGTCTCGGTTACATTTGGATATAAAGTTTTTTCATCACCCAACACTTCAAGTTTTACTAGGTTATGACCATCAAGTAGC
Source organism: Acinetobacter sp. FDAARGOS_559 (assembly GCF_003940475.1). NCBI lineage: Bacteria > Pseudomonadati > Pseudomonadota > Gammaproteobacteria > Moraxellales > Moraxellaceae > Acinetobacter > Acinetobacter sp. FDAARGOS_559. The sequence continues at coordinate 965,080 of NZ_RKJG01000005.1, read as the reverse complement.
TCGCGCGCTAGCATACACGTGCGTACTGCGCTGTCAGCGTCAAAACAACCTGCGGTATTTGGCAAGATTGTATATTTTTCTGGTGGAATGACAGAAAGTAAATTCGGTTGATCTGGATTTTGTCCAATATTCACACGGCGGATTGCGACAGTTACGATTTCTGCACCACTAGCTTGAATGGCTAAATCCGTTTCATTTAAGTCTTTATATTTCCCTGTTCCTACCAATAAACGAGATTGAAAAGAACGTGAACCAATAATGAGAGGGGTGTCTTGCATGGATAACTCCGACTTAGCCGCCGCCAACAGCGTGAATAATTTCGATACGGTCATGTTGAGCAATCGTAATTTGCTCTAATTTGCTTTTAGGCACGATTTGCTGATTGTGTTCAACAGCAAAACGTTTTCCTTCAAGTGCCAGTTCCTGAATGAGTTGCAACAGGTTTTGGCTAGGCGTGTCCGTTAATTCGCCATTTAAATAAATTTGCATGATCACATTCCGATTATTTTGCGTATTTGAAAGCATTCCAAGCCAAGATTAGCCATCCAGCAATCATCAAAGCTCCACCTATTGGCGTAATTGCGCCTAATATCCGCGGTAAACCCAATGCCATGATATAAAGCGAACCACAAAAGAACAGAATGCCAATCTGAATAAGCAAGAAAGATAACTTGATTGGGAAATGAGGAAGAACCTTGCTTAAAATACCAAGCGCTAACAATCCAAGCGCATGATAAAAAAAGTAGTCGGTTGCAGTCTGCCACCAAGCAAGTTGTTCAGGGCTCGCGTGAGCTTTAAGACCATGTGCTCCAAAAGCACCCAACATGACTGCGAAAGCAAGATTAAGGGCTGAAATGGCAATCCACATAACAAAAAACGCAACTGAATAATGAAAGGCAACGTTACCATAGAATAGGTTGGCTAAACATAGCCAGATAAAACAAAAGGGCTTATCGCCCTTTTATTTTTTTCATTTTCTTTAGCTTGCAGACATTGCGACTTTAATTTTTTCCATCGCATTCTTTTCAAGCTGACGAATACGTTCAGCAGAAACATTATATTCAGCAGCAAGCTCATGGAGGGTAGATTTATCGTCATCTAACCAACGGCGCTGCAAAATATTACGTGAACGGTCATCTAGCTGGTTCATTGCGTCATGCAAAGCAGATGTACTTTGTTCTTCCCAATCCTCATTTTCTACTAAACGAGCAGGGTCATAACGATTATCTTCAAGATATAACACTGGCGCAGTGTGCGGGGTGTCATCATCGTCATCGCCTTGAGCTTCAAAAGCAGCATCATATGCTGTTAAACGACCTTCCATTTCCAAAACTTGTTCTGGAGTAACATTTAAGTCGTTTGCAATAGATTGTGCTTCTTCTAATGTGAGCTTTTTACTCGATTTTTTTAAGCTGCGTAAATTGAAGAAAAGTTTACGCTGAGCTTTGGTTGTTGCAATTTTTACAATACGCCAGTTACGAATAACATATTCGTGGATTTCTGCCTTAATCCAGTGGACGGCAAAAGATACAAGACGTACGCCCATATTTGGGTCAAAACGTTTTACGGCTTTCATTAAGCCTAAGTTACCTTCTTGAATAAGGTCACCTTGAGGTAGGCCATAACCTGCATAGCTGCGCGCAATGTGAACGACAAAGCGTAAATGCGACATTACCAGCATTTTTGCGGCATCAAGATCTTGGTCATAATAATAACGCTCAGCAAGCTCTTTTTCTTGCTCAGCCGTTAAAATAGGAATCTGATTGACAGTACTGATATATGCACCAAGGTTTACACCGGGCGCAGACAATGACAGGGGCATCAATTGATTGCTGCTGTCACTCATGAGTTCTCCTTATAGGATAGGATGGATTAACCAATAAGTTCATCTTAATTTGAATCGGCTTCATAATTAAGGAAAATTGGGTATAGAAATGTAAAATTTTATGCAGTTTCTAATCTTTTAGTTTAGCAAAGAATTATTGAGTTTCAATTAAATAGTGAAATTCTCTTTCTGAAATCTGCATGGTTTGACACGTAAAATGATGTAATTGGCAATAACGTGTTACATCAATTTCACTATGCGGGTCAGATGATTTTAATAAGAATAGTTGTTTTCCCGATAATTTTTTAAGTTCACGTTTCAACATTAATAATGGCATTGGACAAGGTTGGCCAAGGGCATTAATTTCAATAGGCGTCGTAGCGGAAGAAGTAGTGCTCATTCATCATCAAAACAACTAAAAAAATTATTTTAACAAATTTTTGTAAACACTACATAACTTTATATAAAGAACAACTAATCAATACTGATAAAAATTATTGTAATAAGCTGTTTAAAAAAACAGCTAAAAATAGGGGAAATAAATGAAAAAAATTCTATTAATTGTCATAAACCCGTGTTAAGCTCGAACCGTTTTAGGAATTACCACACAGTTAAATTGTTTTAATAACCCTATAACAAATGGATGTAACCGGAAATTGTTGATAGTTTTACAGAATGATTACAAGCTTTAAGATTATAAAAATTTTAAAACCTTGTTTGCTCTGCTGTTTGCAACACCGGAAGGTCCTTTTTTCATCATCTGAGGATTGACTTATGACAGCTCGTGAACAAGGCGTAGTAAAGTGGTTTAATGACACTAAAGGCTTTGGTTTTATTCAACGTAACGGCGGCGACGATGTATTCGTTCACTTCCGTGCAATCGTAGGTGACGGTCACCGTTCTCTACGTGACGGTCAACGTGTAGAATTTAGCGTTGTACAAGGTCAAAAAGGTTTTCAAGCTGAAAACGTTCAGCCTTTAGACTAATTCATCTTTTTGATGAATCATGGACGCTCCAATTTTTGAATTGGGGCGTTTTTGTTTATAATGATCTTCTCATTCGAGAGATTGTTTGTTAGAGCGCGTATTTATGACATCTGGTTTTGAAACCTTGAATTTACATCCGCAACTTAAAAAGGCGATTGATGCTTTAGGGTTTACTCAAATGACCCCAATTCAGCAAAAGGTTTTAAAATATACATTAGCCGGGCATGATGCAATTGGGCGAGCACAGACAGGTACAGGTAAGACTGCTGCCTTTCTGATTAGTGTAATTAATGATTTGCTCAATAATCCGGTTCAGGAGCAACGCTTCCGTGGTGAGCCTCGTGCTTTAATCTTAGCACCTACTCGTGAGTTGGCATTGCAGATTGAAAGTGATGCAAAATCTCTCACAAAATTTTCTAATTTACACCTAGTGACCCTATTAGGTGGTGTTGATTTCGATAAGCAGAAGAAGCAACTTGATGCTAATTTTGTCGATATCATGGTTGCCACACCAGGGCGTTTAATTGATTTTGTAGAACAAAAAGAAGTTTGGCTCGATCAAATTGAATTTTTAGTGATTGATGAAGCTGACCGTTTATTGGATATGGGCTTTATTCCTTCGGTAAAACGTATTGTGCGTTATTCACCACGTAAGGAACAACGTCAAACCTTAATGTTCTCTGCAACATTTAGTTATGATGTCTTGAACTTGGCAAGACAGTGGTTATTTGAACCAGTAACTGTTGAAATTGAACCTGAACAAAAGACCAATAATGATGTCGAACAACGTGTTTACGTTGTGGCTAAACAAGATAAATATCGTCTTTTACAAGATATTTTACGTGAAGAGCCAATTGATAAAGTCATGATCTTTGCCAATCGCCGTGATCAGGTACGTCGTCTTTACGACCATTTGAAAAAAGATGGATACAAAGTGGGGATGCTATCTGGTGAAATTGCTCAAGATAAACGTTTAAAAATGTTGGAGCAGTTTAAGCAAGGCAAGCATAACATCATGATCGCAACCGATGTTGCTGGTCGTGGTATTCATGTAGACGGCGTATCACATGTAGTGAATTTTACATTGCCTGAACAGTCTGATGATTATGTCCATCGTATTGGTCGTACAGGTCGTGCAGGGGCACAAGGGGTAAGTATTAGTTTCTTATCTGAAGATGATGCTTTCTATTTACCCGAAATTGAAAAAGCAATTGGTAAGAAATTGCCTCTAACCCGACTAGATGGTTATTGCTAATAAAAAATCCCAATCAAATGATTGGGATTTTTTTTGATTAATTTATTTTACAATAGAAGGTAAGCGTTGTTTGATAGTCATCATCTTTTGCTAAAGATGCATTTTTACCCGTTAAAGTACCGATGACACCCGCAGCAGCTTCTACCATTTGACCAGTCTTTTCACTTACCACATCTTTTAAAACCCCATGGTACGACGTTTTTTCATCAACAATAACTGGCGTTGTGCTCTTAGAGCATGTTTTTTGTGCCGCAGTAACCGCATTATTCTTTGCAATTAAATTGGTTTTGCCAATTCCAGTCACTTCAAACTGATTATTTTCTTTTTGAATCGCTAAAGTGTTTTTAGGCGTGGTTGCACAAGCACCTAGTAATAAAACAACACCGCTCATTGCGCTCGCTAAAATTATTTTTTTCATAATGCACCTAAGTTAATCACCAAAAGATAGGGTTATTTGAACATAAGTTTTCTAATTGATTTTGAAGACGTTGTATGAGTTTTGATGTTTTGTATTAAAAAATGTCAAACTATGAATTCACTAAGTTTATAAGCTAGATTCAATGGTGGATTAACGGTAGATTATGCTAATCTATTTCGAATTTTTGAGTTAGATTAATATTAATGACGGATTCAGCAATACAAATAATTCACCAAAATATTCATCAGCGTCAGTCTATTGGCCAATTAGTTGAGCCAGCCCCAAATACAGATCAGTTAGAGTTGGCTTTTCAGGCAGCTTTAACAGCTCCAGATCATCATAGACTTAAGCCAACGCGTTTTGTAATTGTGTCAGGTGACCAACGTGCTGCTTTTGGTGAAGTTCTGGCAAAAGCATTGGTCGATTTGGGTGAGTCTGATCCTGCACAGCTTGAACGAGTGAAGCAACATCCTTTTCGAGCTCCGCTACTTATTTTAGCTCTTACGCAATTACAAGATCATCCGAAAGTTCCACACTTCGAACAAATTTTGAGTACAGGCGCAGCAGTACAAAATCTTTTGTTATCTTTACAAGCTCAAGGGTTCTCGACCATGTGGCGTAGTGGTGCCGTTGTCGAATCAAACTGGTTAAAACAGCATTTAGGTCTGCAACCGCATGATTTGATTTCAGGTATTATTTATGTCGGCACAGCAGCTAAAGCAATTGCACCGCGTGCAGATATTGATAGTAAAGAATTCGTAAAAGTTTGGCAGGCTTAACGTCTGTAAAAGTAAGAAATAGGATAATAAAGCATGGCTGAATTTAAGTTTACAGATTTGGTGGAACCTGTTGCGGTCGATAAAAAAACGGCATTACGTATTACCGTTTTAGGGGGCGGTAGCTTTGGTACAGCCATGGCAAATTTAGCTGCTCGTAATGGCTGCGATACCATGATCTGGATTCGTGATGCCGAAACAGCAGAAGAAATTAATAAAACCCATATTAATAAACGTTATTTACCAGACTTCACTTTAGAATCTTCATTACGTGCAGTTTCTGATCTTGAGCAAGCAGTATGTGACCGAGATATTATTTTAGTTGCAATTCCAAGCCACTCATTCCGTGACGTTTTAAAACAAATAGCGCCTTACATTACCGCGCAAGCTGTTGTGTCTTTAACCAAAGGTGTTGAAGCTAAAACATTTAGCTTCATGAGCGATATTATTCGTGAAGAATTACCAGAAGTTCCGTATGGTGTGTTGTCAGGACCAAATCTTGCTAAAGAAATTATGGCAGGTATGCCTTCTGGTACTGTAATTGCAAGTGATTCTGAACTCGTCCGTTATGCCGTACAGCATGCACTTCATAGTGCGTTATTCCGCGTTTTTGGTAGCGATGATGTACATGGAGTTGAGTTAGGCGGTGCGCTTAAGAATATTTATGCCGTTGCTATGGGAATTGGTGCAGCATATAAAATTGGTGAAAATACCAAAAGTATGATTTTAACGCGTGCTTTGGCTGAAATGAGCCGTTTCGCGGTAAAACAAGGTGCAAATCCGCTCACGTTCTTAGGTTTATCTGGAGTAGGTGATTTATTTGCGACTTGTAATAGTCCATTAAGTCGTAATTATCAAATTGGTTATGCGCTAGGTTCTGGTAAAACGCTTGAACAAGCGAGTAAAGAATTAGGTCAAACTGCAGAAGGTATTAACACGATTGTTCAGGTGCGTGGCAAGGCACAAGAACTAGACGTATATATGCCAATAACCAATGCTTTATATGAGGTCATTTTTGAAGGCGCTCCACCATTAAATATTGCACTTTCTCTTATGAAAAATGGACACCGTAGTGATGTCGAGTTTGTTTTACCTCATCATGAAGTCTGACGAATAAATGTCATAAATTGTGGTTATAATGCAGGAATTGTTTACAAGGAAATTTTATGCAACTGACATTAGTTCGTCATGGGGAAGCTGCTCCGCCAGTAAATGGTAATGATATTAAACGTCCTCTGACTGCGCGTGGACATGCACAGGCCGAGCAAACGGCAACGTTTTTAAAAGATATTGTAAAACCAGATATTTTTGTTGTTAGTCCTTTGCTGCGTGCTCAGGAAACGTTGGCGCATATCCAGACCTATTTTAAAGATGTGCCAGTGTTGTTATGCGACAAAATTAAGCCTGACGATGATGCAAAAGAAGCGATTGAATGGCTATCTCAAATTCCTTATGAGTCGATTGTGGTTGTTTGCCATATGAATGTGGTAGGGCATATTGCAGAGTTACTTACTCATGAAAATTTCAATCCATTTGCACTTGCTGAAGCTAGAATTTATGATCAAGCTGTTATTGCAAATGGTTTATCAACACAAAAGAATAGTTTTATACCCACAATATAATTAAAAAGGTTATTTAGCCCACATGCTGTACATATGGATGCCTGAAACCAATGGAGTTTGGCATTGGTCTAACGGAGAAAACTGGTTGCAGGCTGCAAGTCTCGATCAATTAATACAAGACTTGCAAATACATCAAGGAAAAGAAGCTACAGTCTTTTTTCCGAGTCGTCATGCTCAAATGCTTCAGCAAACGATGGCAAAGTCCCATTACAAACAGCTTGGCGCTGATGGGGTTAAATATCTACTTGAAGAGTTTGTGACTTTACCGATTGATCACATGAAAGTGGTTCACCATTTTCATGCCGATCGGTTAACTGTTTTGGGTGTTGCTCAAGGGATGGTAGAGACATGGCAACATTCTTTAGCTTTGTTACCAACCAAACTTGTAGCTTTGTTGCCAGATTTTCTAGTTTTACCTGAACCACAAGCTCAGCAAGTTATTCTGTGTAATATTGGTCATCAGCTTTTGGTGCGTGAGAATAAGTGGTTAGGTAATTCCATTGATGACTTGGGGCTTTTTTTAGAGTTCCAGTCAGCCGAAACACATTATCAATATAGTGGTTTAGCAGCAGAGCAACTAGAGAGTTTAGAAGCCGCCTCAAGCGCAGAGCAACGTTCTGAGTTTGTTTATCAATTTCAGCCTTTAGATAAAACTAAGCAGCATCCTTTTAATGTTTTGCCAAAATCAAAAGGGCAAGAACGTACTTTCTCTAACTATTGGAAAGCTTGTGCCGCCGTTGTTCTAGCAATTATTGTCGTGCAGTTTAGCTATGATTTATTGCGTTGGGTAAAATTGAAAAAGGTGGCAGATCAGACTGCTGAACAGGCAATTGAGCAATATAAATATTGGTTTGGTCCATCTAGTCGTGTGACTGAACAAAATATTAAAGGACAATTCGAAAGTCATTTAAGAATGAGCCAGCAAGGTGATACCCAGGCACTTTCTCTGTTAAGCCGGGTTGGACCTATTTTAATGCAAAGACAGATTTTAGCTCAGCAACTCAATTATGATGCTTCAATCTTAACAATGGCACTAAAAGCAAAATCAGCAGATGATTTGCAAGCTTTAACCCAACAACTTAATCAACAAGGTTTTAAAGCTGAGTTAGGTAATGTTCAAGCTGATGGTAGTGGTGCGATTGGGGTGGTGAAAATACAATAATGAAAATGTTAGCTCAGTTGCAAAACCGCTTCGATCAGTGGGTTGAACAAATTGTTCAATATTTAGATCGCTTAACTGTCCGTGAACGTATTATGGTGGTCTTTACTACTATTTTTGTTGTAGTCGTCATTGTTGGATATTCACTTTGGAAAATGCATTCCTTAGCAGAACAACAGCAAAAACGTTTAAATGATTTAAAAGATTTGATGGTATGGATGCAAAGTAATGCAGTCACGATGAAGCCTGCCAATGAGCTTGAACTAGATAAGTCTGGAAAAATACAACGAGTAGCTCAGCAACAAGGTTTAACTGTGTCTTCCCAGCAAAATGGAGAACAGTTACAAATTGTTGTAACACATCAGAATTATGCAATTTTAGCTAACTTTTTAACACAACTTGCACAGATGGGCTTAAGTATTCAAAAGATGGAAATGGTTTCTAGTGAAGGTCAGATTAAATTAACAGCGACAGTTCAATAACATATCAAAATATGCTTGTGTCAAGCATGGTGTTTTGTGCTGCCTGTGCCTATAATATGCGTACCTAAAATCAGTAGACTGTGATTGGTATGTTATATTCACTTGCTCGCCCGATGTTGTTTAGTTTAGCACCAGAGCGTGCCCATGAATTAACATTATCCATGCTTGATAAAGCGCATAAGCTAGGCATGATGCGCCAGACCGTAGAAGCAAAGCCAACTACATGTATGGGAATCGAATTTCCTAATCCGGTAGGGTTGGCAGCCGGTCTTGATAAAAATGGTGCTCATATTGATGCATTAGCTGGGTTGGGTTTCGGTTTCATTGAAATTGGTACAATTACACCTCGCCCACAAATTGGTAACCCAAAACCACGTTTATTCCGTATTCCTGAAGCTAAAGCTATTATTAACCGCATGGGTTTTAATAATGATGGCGTTGATAAGCTAATCGAGAATGTTAAAGCATCAAAATTTAGAGGCATTTTAGGAATTAATATTGGTAAAAATGCTGATACACCTGTTGAAAAAGCCGTTGATGATTATTTGATTTGTCTTGAGAAAGTTTATAACTACGCTTCATACATTACGGTTAATATTTCGTCTCCAAATACTAAAAATTTGCGTAGTTTGCAAAGTGGTGATGCATTAACTGAATTATTGCAAACCTTAAAAGCACGTCAACTTGAGTTGGCAGAGCAATATAATCACTATGTACCTTTAGTTCTTAAAGTCGCTCCAGACTTAACAGCTGAAGATGTTGAATTTATTTCGGCACAATTATTAGATTTTAAAATTGATGGTCTTATTGTGACGAACACGACCTTATCGAGAGAAGGGGTAGAGAACCTGCCTTATGGTAATGAGTCAGGTGGTTTGTCGGGTGCACCTGTATTTGAAAAAAGTACGGAATGTTTACGTTTATTTGCTCAAACATTAAAAGGACAGATTCCTTTAATTGGTGTGGGCGGAATTTTGTCGGGTGAACAAGCTGCAGCGAAACAACAGGCTGGAGCAACGCTTGTACAAATTTATAGTGGTCTGATTTATACGGGACCAACGCTTGTGAAGCAATGTGTTGAAGCCATGACTTAATTGAACATGAACACCATTGATATCATCATTCTGATACTTTTGCTCATTGGGGGGCTAAACGGTTTGCGACAAGGATTTATAAAAGCCTTTGCGAACTTGGTAGGATGGATTTTTGCATTAATTATGGGTGCAAAATATGCTGTTCTTCTAGCTCCGTCAATGTCAGGTTTAAGTCAGGATCCGGTGGTTCAAAAGATCGCGGCTTTCGCTTTTATTGCACTTTTAATTATCGTTTTAACTTGGATCGTCACTGCATTTTTAAATGGCCTCTTGAAAAGTTTGAAGTTGGGGCCATTAAATCGTTTAGCAGGTGGTGCTTTTGGTTCGTTGAAAGGTTTATTGGTTGTTCTTATTACCATGCAGGGTGTTGGTCCTTGGGTAGAAAGTTCGCCTCATTGGAAACAATCCAAATTTATCCAGTTTTTATTGCCTTATGCACCTTTAGCGACAGAGCTTTCTAAAGATGCAGCAAGTGAGGCATTTCATCAGATAACATCTGGAGGCGGTGTAACGCGCACTTCTCCAAAACCAATGGAAGAGTCGGAGGAAACAGAACTTCGACCTGACCATTCAACAAAGAATCCTTTTTATTAATTCCTAGCTTGTCTGCGAGGTTGCTATGTGTGGAGTTGTTGGTATAGCCGGTAAATCGCCAGTGAACCAAATGTTGTTTGATGCATTAACGATGTTGCAACATCGTGGGCAAGATGCAGCTGGAATAGTAACCTGCCATGAAGGCCGTCTTTTCCTTCGTAAGGATAACGGTATGGTACGTGATGTTTTTCATACTCGTCATATGAGAGCATTACTTGGTAATTACGGTATTGGTCATGTGCGCTATCCAACTGCTGGTTCTTCAAGCAGTGCGGAAGCTCAACCATTTTATGTGAACTCACCTTACGGTATTACACTTGCACATAATGGTAACTTGACGAATGCAGAAGAAATTCATGATGACCTATTCAAAACAGATTTGCGTCACATGAATACGGACTCTGATTCGGAAGTTCTTTTAAACGTTTTTGCTCATGAATTGCAAAAGATAGGAACTTTAAATCCTACACCGGAAGATATTTTCCATACCGTTTCGCGTGTACATGAGCGCTGCCAAGGTGCTTATGGTGTGGTGGCAATGATTACTGGTCACGGCTTAGTTGGTTTCCGTGATCCAAATGGTATCCGTCCGCTTATTTACGGTTCTCGTGTAACTGAGCAAGGCGAGATGGAATATATCATTGCATCAGAATCTGTAGCGATTACAGCGCTTGGCTTTAAAATTGAGCGCGATATTGCTCCGGGTGAAGCAATTTTCATTAATGCTGACGGCGAGTTATTTACAAAGCAATGTGCTGCAAATCCAAAATACCGTCCATGTATTTTTGAATATGTTTATTTTGCTCGTCCAGATGCAATTATTGATGGTATTTCGGTTTATAAAGCTCGCTTAAAAATGGGTGAGAAATTAGCGCATAAAATTTTGCGTGACTGGGGTGAAGACCATGATATTGACGTGGTTATCCCAATTCCAGATACAAGCCGTACCTCAGCTTTAGAGTTGGCAAATATTCTTGGCGTGAAGTTCCGTGAAGGTTTTATGAAAAACCGTTATATCGGTCGTACCTTCATTATGCCAGGTCAACAACAACGTAAAAAATCTGTACGTCAGAAATTAAACCCTGTTGAGTTAGAGTTTAAAGGCAAGAACGTTCTATTAGTGGATGACTCAATTGTGCGTGGTACAACGTGTAATGAGATCATTCAAATGGCGCGTGACTCAGGTGCGAAAAAAGTATACTTTGCTTCAGCTGCACCGAAAGTGATGTATCCGAACGTATATGGTATCGATATGCCTGCTAAAACTGAGCTTATTGCTTCAGAACGCAGTGTAGAAGAAATTCAGGAAATTATTGGTGCTGATCGTTTAATTTTCCAAGATTTGGAAGATTTGAAGAACGCTGTACGTACAAGTAAAGTACCTACATTAACCGAGTTTGATTGCTCTGTTTTTGATGGTATCTATGTAACTGGTGGAATTGATGCAGACTATCTGAATAATTTGGAGCAGAAACGTAATGATTCTGCGAAAAAGAAAAAAGATGGTTATATTGATGTCAATATTGATGCAGCATCAGTAGATTTGACCGGTATTAAAGAAGAATAGAAATAGCCGAAAAAAGCGGGTATTTCCCGCTTTTTTCTTTTATGATGAAACTTAACAATGTAATTGGGATTATTTACATTGAAAGAAGTAAGCCACTATTTAATCGAAAATAAAAATATGGCATGGTCCATCACTATGTGTTTGGTCGCTGTGCTTTTAACTATTTTTATTTTAAATCTAATTTTAGGTTTACTTGTTCATTTCTTTGATTATAGCGAGCCGATTTGGTGGCATGCTTTAAGTCCATATTTTATTGCTCTTTTGCTTTTTATTATGGTTTGGTCTGTGGTGACCGAACTTTATATTTTGCGTAAAGGTGGCCATTCACTTGCTAAGCAGTTGAAAGCTCGTCGTTTGGTAAAAGGTGAAAGTACACCAGAAGAACATGCCGCATTAAAAATTACAGAACATCTGGCACAAACATTTTCCCTGAACGTTCCAACACTTTATGTTTTACCTGATGAAGTAGGTGTTAATGCATTAACGGCAGGTTTTCACTCGAATGATATTGTAATTATTTTAACTTGGGGTGCCTTACAGAACCTTGATGAGCTAGAGCTATATGGCTTATTGGGTCATGAATTTAACCAGATTTTATCGGGTGAAGCAGTAGAAAATACTAAACTAAAAATTTTATATAGTGGTTTGACTACTTTTAGTCAGTGGGGGAGTAAGCTCGCCAAACAAGGGTTTAAGCGCTACAGTCCGGGTTATAAGCATAAGTTCGAGACTGTATTTGTAGCCGTAGGTGGTGTGATTTGGTTGGCGGGAAGTTTAGGTGTTTTAATCACTCGTTTTATTAAATATTTAACATTAAGTGGTCGTACATTTCGCAATGACCAAAAAACGATGCGGTTATTAAAAAATAGCACTAATACCCAAACTTTATTGCGTATTTACGTTCACCATTCTGGTTCGCAGATTCATAGTGCTTATTCTGAATCGATTGCACATATGTGTTTTGCGAATTCACTTAGCCCGCAAAGTTGGATGAATATTCACCCAAGTATTCGTGAACGTATTTATGAGCTTAACCCAACTTTATTGCAAGATTTGCAATTAGAAAATTTAAAGAAACTTCGAAATCGTCCTTTATTTAGTTTGTTCCATGTACTAGAAGAATCTGAGACTGAAATTTATACGCCGTGGTCATCTCCACAACCTTTGCCTTTGTTGCGTCTTTCTCCAATCAGTTTTGCTTTGAATGATGCAATTAAACCATTAAGTAGTGATATCCGTCGTAATAAAAAGCGCCCTGAACTTATTCAACGTGCATTACAAACTGCGACTGGTTCACGTGAGGTGATGGTTGCTATTTTAATGATTCGTCAATATCGAGAATTTATTCCACAAGATGCGCCAGTAAGCCATGCAATTGTGGATGCCTTACTTAATCTTGATGGGCGTATTCATATTCAGATATTTCATGATGCATGTAAAAATATTGGTCATATGCCTGCCAGCATTGCTCGTCAATTTTTGACTAAACTGGCCCTTATTATTCAAGAAGATGGGGAAATTGGATTACTTGATGCACTTCTACTCGAGCGTGTTAAGTACGAGTTAAACTTGATGCCACTTCATTTGCCGACAGCATTTGAAGAGGTAAAACCTCAAATTGTTCGTTTAATTGATGCATTACTTCATGTGCAACAAATCAATAGTCCGAATCAGTTAGAGGTTCGCGAACGTATCTTACGTTCTTTGCTTAATCCTGATGAAATGCATATTTATGATGAAATTTCGGATGAACCTTTAGACTTGGCAGAAATTTTAAATGATATTGCTGGGTTATTGCTGCGTGACCGCTTAAGTATATTGGCAATTGCTGAAATGTGCTTGTGGAGTGATCGTATTATTACTCAAGATGAACTTGATGTGCTTGAGTTGCTCTATTGGCGATTTGGTTTTGAGTCTGATGAAATTGTAGAGCAAATGCAGAAGAAAAATAGCGTTATGATTATTTAAGAAACATATGTAGTTTCCAAAGAGTATCATTAAAAGAAAACGCTGAAAAAAAATCAGAAGCCCGTTAGAATGTGTGTAGATTAGAGGTACTGATTTAGACATGATTGGGCAGCAAAGAAATATACTGGCAACTTTAGGAATAGACGTATGGATTCCTAGAACACAAGTGTGCCAAAAAAATAATGCCCATACTTTGTGGCGAGATCAGGTTGTTGAACCTCATGAGTCAATTACCGTACCTACCATAGATGTTCCTGCTTTTGAGAAAAAGAACACTCAGCCACAGGTGCTTGAAATTCCTAAAGTGGTGGAAGAGCCATCAATAGTGGTTGCAGAAGTCTCGCAGCCAGAGAAACTTGTAGAAAAACCTAAAGTCATTGAGCAAGAGACAATTGCTCCATTTGAGTTACAGGCTTATTGTCTTGAAAAATGTGTAATTTTTGTTGATGTAACGGCTTTGGAAACAGAAGAGAAACAACTTTGGGCAAATATACAAAAGGTGAAGGTAGGACAATATTCTGAATTAAGATGGCCATTTCCTCTGGTAGCCTATCAAGATCAACGAGGGGTAGGTTCTTATATTCAAGGTTTCTTAGATGCTGTAGCGGCAGAGAAAAAGATTTTATGTTTGGGTAAATGTACCTATATTCAACATGCAAATATTATTCATTTAGCTAGTTTAAAAGAAATGTTAGATAAGCCTCTTCTTAAGAAAAGATTGTGGCAACTTATGCAAGATAACAATGAGTAGTAGGGATTTACATGAAAAAGGTTGTGGTTTTTAGCCAAATTGATGAGGAAATTTTGTCACGGTTACAGCAGGATTACTATGTTGTCGTATTGAACCCTAAACTGGGTGATATTAATGAACAGATACGACAAGAAGTAGTAGATGCTGATGGCATGATTGGGGCTGGTCGTTTGCTCAATGAAAGTAATCTTTCTCCTGCCCAAAAATTAAAAATTATTTCTTCTGTGACTGTAGGTTATGACAATTATGATGTTGGTTATTTAAATCAGAAAAAAATCTGGTTAGCAAACACACCTCATGTTCTAACTGAAACGACAGCAGATCTTGCTTTTACTTTGTTATTAAGTGCAGCCAGAAAAGTTCCTTTTCTAGATCACTGGACTAAACAAGGTGAGTGGAAAAGAACAGTTGGGCCACAGCAGTTTGGTCTCGATGTTTTTGGAAAAACATTAGGTATTATTGGACTTGGTAATATTGGTGCTGCAATTGCACGTCGTGGCTTTTATGGTTTTAACATGAATATTGTTTACCATAATCGTCGCGAGAAACCTGAGTTAGCGGAACCTTTAAAAGCTCAATATCTGGGGTTGGAAGAATTATTACAACAATCTGATTTTGTAGTGACGGCTGTTGACTTAAATGCGGAATCTAAAGCTTTAATGGGCAAGGCTCAATTTGAGCTTATGCAAAAGCATGCCATATTTATTAATATTGCGCGTGGCTCAGTTGTCGATGAGCAAGCCCTAATTGAAGCATTGCAAAATGAAGTTATTTTTGCGGCTGGTTTAGACGTCTATGAGAAAGAACCTCTGCAAGAATCTGCACTTTTCAATTTGCCGAACGTTGTCACTTTGCCTCACGTAGGTTCTGCTACAGCTGAAACACGTAAGAAAATGGCAAATTTAGCTTATAAAAACTTGGTGGAAGCACTAGAGGACAAGACGCCTAGATATTTAGTGAATCCTAATTTTGTGTAAAGGATGAATAACACTTCATTGCAAATATAGTCTATTTTCAATGTTATAGTGAAAGCCTGTTGATATGATGCAAAATAACTGAAGCATGATATTGATGGGCTTTTTTGTTATTTTAATTTTTAATAAGAGAAGAACTTTTGAAATTTTTGCCAGTTATTTTAAGTTTGGCTTTGATAACAAATGCCTCTTACGCTAATCCTTTTGACCCCAAGCCAGCTTCTGGACAGGTTGAAATTCCAAATATTGGAAGTGGAATAGGGCTGCTCGACCAACAGAAAGAAAAATTTATTGGCGAAAAAGTTTTCCGTGAAGTTCATAAGCAAATGCCGGTTATACAGGATGTATGGCTAGAAGATCAGTTTTTTCAAGTTTTCTCTAATATTTTAAGTGAAACTCAGCTGGGGCAGCCGATCGCTCTGGTTGTAATTAAAGACCCTCAAATTAACGCATTTGCTGTTCCAGGTGGGTTATTTGCATTAAATACTGGCCTTATCTCATCGGCACGAAATATTGATGAAATTGCGGGGGTAATGGCTCATGAAATTGCTCACGTTTCGCAAAGGCACTTTAGTCGTTCGGAAGAAGCTTTTAAAGGACAAACCCTTTTAAGCTTGGCTGGTTTGTTGGCAGGGGTGGCTTTAGCTGCTCAGGCTGGTGGAGACGCTGGTGCCGCTGTTATGTTGGGTACACAAGCAGCACTTCTTGATAAACAGCTCACTTATAGTCGTAATCAAGAGCGTGAAGCGGATCGAATCGGTATGCAATATATGTATGCCGCTGGTTATAACCCGCAAAGCATGGCGGATTATTTTGAAACGATGCATAGAGCGACGAGCCGTGTAAGTTTTTTACCAGATTTTTGGCTGACTCACCCTCTTACCTCTGAACGTATGAGTGAGGCTCGCTTGAGAGCAAACCAGATGCCTAAAGTTAAAAGTCGAATATATGATGTCGATTTTGAAATTTTAAAATGGTATACCATGGTGGTTGCTGGAGAAGCTACTGAAAATCAGTTGCAAAGTCTGGCATCGCAAAAAAATCTGGCAGGCTTATTGGCTTTGTCGGCTTTCTATCTTAAACAAGGTGATTATACTCAAGCCCAAGCAACGTTGGAGCAGGCGAAATCAAGCGGTAAGCCATTAGTTGCCTTAATTCAAACAGATATTTATTTAGGCCAGAATAAACTTGATCAGGCCTATAATTCAATTGCTTCCTTGCAAATGACAATGCCTGAAAATAAAGCTTTTAGCTACAAATTGGCTGAGGTTTTATTACGTCAAGGTAAATATGCTCAAGTGCAAACTTTGGTGCAGCGTTTTATTAATAAAAATGCCCGAGATATTCAAGGTTGGCAATTATTACAACAAGCCGCCAATTTAGATAAAAATTCACCATTAAGAGCTGTGAATGTATTACGATATCGTGCTGAAGCACAGTACTGGTCTGGTAGTGAAGAGGATGCAATTAAATCGATGTTGCATGCACAACGTCTTGCAAAAGGTAATCAGGCCATGTCAGCCAGAATAGATAGTCGATTAAAGCAAATGCAAGATGAGCGACGAATGAAAATTTAAGGTCTAGGATGACTTTGGAATTTTCACAGGCATAAATATACTTAAACTTACGAGAAAGTTTAATTTAAGGATATATAAGAAGAGAGGGGGATTAAGCTAATTTAGCTTTAATTTTTGCTGAAACTTGAGCAGGATCGGCACGCCCGGCTATGATCGGACGTAGAGAATTCATCACCTTACCCATATCTTTCATGCTAGTTGCTTCTTGAGCAGCAATCGTTTGCTCAATAAGAGAATCAAGCTCTTCCTCAGTCATAGCTTCTGGTAGAAACTGAGATAAAACCTCAGCTTCGGCTTGTTCTTTACTAGCTAAATCATCACGACCAGCACCTTCGAAGGCTTTGATCGATTCTTTACGTTGTTTAATTTGCTTTTCAATGACCGCAAGAACCTGAGCGTCGTCAAGCTCTATGCGCTCATCGACTTCGATTTGCTTAATTGCTGCTTGTAGACTACGCAAAACCGTCACTGTTGCCATATCTTTGGCACGCATAGAAGTTTTTAATGCATCAGTAATTTGGTTTTTTAAAGTAGTCATAATGTTAGCAGTCAATCACAAATTAATTAGTAAAGGCGAGTAGTACGTACAGATTCGCGAGCCAATTTCTTTTGGTAGCGTTTAACTGCAGCAGCTTTTTTGCGCTTACGTTCTTGAGTTGGTTTTTCGTAGAATTCGCGTTTACGAACGTCAGCTAAAACACCAGCTTTTTCGCATGAACGTTTGAAACGACGGATAGCTACGTCAACTGGTTCGCCTTCTTTCAACTTAACTTGTGGCATGTAAAATCCTCTAGATTATGGATAAGATCAGGCACACCATTGCGCCAGATCACAAGTGAAGGTCAGTATTTTACTCATTTACAACTCATATCACAAGTCTATAATAGCGATTGCAATATTTTGACTCATATAAAAGGCAGTTTTGATGATTGTTTTAGGCTTGGAAACTTCTTGTGATGAAACAGGGTTGGCACTTTATGATAGCGAACTCGGCTTACGGGGACAGGTTCTTTATAGCCAGATAAAACTTCATGCCGAATATGGTGGTGTGGTTCCAGAGTTAGCTTCTCGTGACCATGTTCGTAAGCTTATTCCTTTAATGAATCAGCTGCTTGAACAAAGTGGTGTTAAGAAACAGGAAATTGATGCAGTCGCATATACACGTGGCCCGGGTTTAATGGGAGCGTTAATGACTGGAGCCTTGTTTGGAAGAACTTTAGCATTTTCACTTAATAAACCGGCAATTGGTGTTCACCACATGGAAGGTCATATGTTAGCTCCTTTGCTTTCAAGCCAACCGCCTGAGTTTCCATTTGTTGCATTGCTTGTTTCAGGTGGTCATACACAATTGATGGCAGCTCATGGTATTGGTCAATATGAGCTATTAGGTGAGTCAATTGATGATGCGGCAGGTGAAGCTTTCGACAAAGTCGCAAAAATGATGAATCTGCCGTATCCAGGTGGACCAAATATTGCTAAGTTGGCGTTATCTGGTGATCCTTTAGCATTTGAATTTCCACGCCCAATGCTTCATCAGGGCTTAGACTTTTCTTTTAGTGGTTTAAAGACGGCAGTTTCTGTTCAGTTGAAAAAATTGAACGGCGAAAACCGTGATGCTGATATTGCTGCCTCATTCCAAGAAGCCATTGTAGATACCTTAGTAAAAAAATCTGTAAAAGCTTTAAAGCAGACTGGGCTTAAGCGTTTAGTAATTGCTGGTGGGGTAAGTGCAAATTTACGATTACGTGAACAGTTGGAAACTTCATTGGCGAAAATTAAAGCTCAGGTTTACTATGCTGAGCCTGCTTTATGTACAGATAATGGTGCAATGATTGCATTTGCAGGTTATCAGCGTTTAAAAGCAGGTCAGCATGATGGTTTAGCGGTAACGACCACACCAAGATGGCCAATGACTGAACTTACTATTCCTGAGTAAGATTACCCATCTTCAAAGGCTTTAGGATTTTCGATATCAATATATTCGATGTATCCACGGCCTTGAACTTCATTGCCAAAATAATGACCAGTAAATATATAGCTACTTGCATAACCTCGCCCATGACCATAGCGGAATGGGCAGTCAATTTCTGCCTGAATGTTTAAGATAATTTGCTTTGCATCATTTCGAGCGATCCAAGAAAAATATTTTGGAAGTCGCATTTTTTGTCCACTAGGTGAAACGAAGTCATCAACTTGGTGCGAAATAATATCAAAGCTTACATCTGTGTAAATTTCAGCTGGCTGGTCCAGATGTCTAATATGCAGGGTGTATGCAACTGTTTGTCCTGCAATATCGGCTTTGGTAAGAAGAAGTTGAGTGGCCTCGTTTAAATTGATAATTTGATAAGTAAAAAAATCAAGTGGCAGTTTATATGCATCAGGAATAAGTTTATTTGTAATGGAGTGAGGACCCACTGCTCGTGCATATTCGTAAGTACAAAGTCCTTGGGTTTCAATGCATTTTGCTTGATAGTTTAAAAAACCTTTAAACTTTGCCAATAAACTAAAATGATCATAGATTGGTGTTTTTATAAACCATGAAACATGTGAAGTGATATCGATATCAAAGTCGAAATCAAACCCATTATAATGTCCATTAATATGGATGTGTGGAAATTTTCCTTGAAGTAAAATTTCCTGACCTAGTTCTATTAAGGCCCCATCTTTATTAATTTTTGTATCTTCAGGAATGATATAGGCCTTCAGTAAAGCTTGTTCCAGAGCAGCTGTGCTTGAAAAGAAAGTAGCGGTTTTTCTCGGGTTACCAGTGATGATGTCATCATGATCAAAAGCAAGTGCACCTGGTGTACCGATTAAAATCATAATATTTAAGTAACGATGCGGCTCTGGTAAAAGTGGGAAAAAGATACCGTAGTGTGTCCAGCTATAATATTTTTCGTCAATTCTTGGACGGATGATATGAGTTTGAGTAAAAGGAAGAGTTGAATATTTTTTTGCTTGGTCTAAAACGCCTT
This sequence comes from Acinetobacter sp. FDAARGOS_559, assembly GCF_003940475.1. Taxonomy (NCBI): domain Bacteria; kingdom Pseudomonadati; phylum Pseudomonadota; class Gammaproteobacteria; order Moraxellales; family Moraxellaceae; genus Acinetobacter; species Acinetobacter sp. FDAARGOS_559. Next base: position 945,056 of record NZ_RKJG01000005.1, on the reverse strand, counting down.
GTGCAAGTAATAAACTTTTAGCAAGCGCTTTACTTGTTGTAGAAATTTTTGGCAATTGTTTTTTCATATATAAACCTAAAGAAGGGCTATCTTTGTCTTAGGTTATGAAAAACAACTGCCAAAGCTAAGCGGTTTATAGGCCAAAGCTAAGGCTTTGCGGGACATTTTATTTAATTGTTAGACAAATCTTTTAAGGCGTTTAAACCAATCCAATGCTTAGAAAACTGATAAGCAGCTCGACCAGAGCGTTGACCCCGCATTTGGCACCAACGCAAGCTTTCAGCACGAACTTCATCATTAAAAGGCATGTTTGCTTTATCTAGATAATGCTCTACGATTTCTAAATATAAGTTTTGATCCATTGGATAAAAAGATAACCACAAACCAAAACGGTCAGACAAAGAGATCTTTTCTTCAATCGCTTCTTGCGGATGAAGCTCAGTATATTGAGGCACATCTACTTTGGTTACAGGGGTGTTTTCATGCATGAACTCAGGTAACAAGTGACGACGGTTACTGGTCGCATAAATAATAAAATTTGTTGAACCCGACTGTAAGGAACCATCTAGTACGCTTTTTAAGCTGCGGTAATTTTCATCTTCAGCATTAAATGCTAAATCATCACAATAGACGATGTATTTTTCAGGTCGGTTTTGAATAATTTTTTGAATTTTCGGTAAGTCTGCTAAATCATCACGTTCAATTTCAATCAAACGTAATCCTTGAGGTGCATACTCCGTGAGTAAAGCACGAACAATAGAGGATTTACCCGTACCACGTGAACCCGTTAAAAGTACATCATTTGCCGGTAAGCCATTTAAAAACTGCAAAGTATTTTGAATGATCTTTTCTTTTTGTCTTTCGATGCCTTTTAAGTCATCAAGATAAATATTTTTAGGTGTATAAATGGCTTTAAGCTGCTGGTTTTCCCATCTAAAAGCAGGGGCAGTAAAATCGGTCTCTTGTTTCGGTTCAGGTAAGACCTGCTGTAACTGATTTAATACAAGTGATAAGGTTTGAACTAAATTGTCGGGTAAATCAATGGTAGCCATGGTTAATCAATCATGTTAAACAGTAATTTACTAGGATACTAACACCGAAATTTGCAAGCTGACAAAAAAGATACGACTCATGCAGTTTATCGGTTTTGCAATTGATTGAAATGTTCAGACCGCGCATAGTGTTGTCATGTCTATTCAGTAAAATCATCTGTGAAGATGAGGACGAAATATGTTTGAAAAAATACGAAGTGATATGAATCCGCATCAGGCTTACCGTATCAAAAAATTACAACGTCAGTTAGACATGGCTGAATCTTATGAAGAGTGGAAGTCTTTTGCATTAAAACTGGATGAAGAAACTGGGGCGCAAGAGTGGAAGTTTGATAATAGTTCGCCTTACTTCGATGCCGAGCTCATTTCTTATCGTTACACTTTACTGAAAAGATATCGTCAGCAGCACCGCACTTTAGATTTGATTTATCTTTTAAAAGAAGGGTTGACCTACGATATTGCAAATATTGGCCACCCTATGTTGTTTGCTGCCACACATGTAGGCACAAAAAAACTAATTGAAGATTATATTGAAGAAGTCAGCCAAAGCTTGGCTTACATTGCATCTAGTGAATGTATTACATTCCAAAGAAAAGAAAAAATCGAATTTTTTGAAAATTGTGAAAAAGCATATGGACAACCTGCTCTTATGTTCTCGGGGGGAGCAACCTTAGGTCTTTTTCATACTGGTGTATGTAAGGCTTTAATTGAACAAGATTTAATGCCTAAAGTCCTGTCTGGTTCAAGTGCGGGTGCCATTATGACGGGTATGTTGGGAATTTCTGCCAGTGAAGATATCCAAAACTTGCTAAATGGTGAGCAATTTTTTAGTGATGCTTTTCACTTTAGAAAACTTCGTGAGCTTATAAAAGGGAATGGTGGTATTGCAGATGTCCACTATTTAAAAAAATTCTTAATTGAAAATTTAGGCGATCTTACTTTTGAAGAAGCATTCAAAAAATCAGGTTTGAATATTAATGTCGCTGTTGCGCCGTACGATGCAACTGAAAACCCTCGAATTATGAATGCGATTATGACTCCAAATGTTTTGGTTTGGAGTGCGGTATTGGCTTCTTGTGCTGTGCCAGTTTTATTTCCACCTGTGCGTTTAACCAGTAAGCGTTATGATGGTGAACATACTCCATATATGGCAAATACTAAATGGGTGGACGGCAGTGTACGTAGCGATTTCCCACAAGAAAGAATGGCAAGACTTTATAATTTAAACTACACCATTGCCAGTCAAGTGAATCCGCATGTTGTACCGTTTATGCAAGATGATGCGCGCCGTTTCCGTAAAGACGTTTTAAGTTGGCCTGAACGAATTTTAAGACGCCAAGGTAAAGTACTTTCAATGGGGCTGATGGACTTTACACGGCAAAGATTAGGCGCGATTTCACCCGTAAGAAGACTGCTCGATCATGGATATGGCGTAGTAGGGCAGCGCTATTATGGTGATGTTAATATTATTGCCAAATATAGCTTAAAACATTATGCCTATACGCTACAAAACCCACGCCCACATTTGTTTAAACGTTTACAGCGAGAAGGTGAGCGCGCGACTTGGCCGAAAATCTCTTCTATTGAAACGCACGCGCGTATTGGTAAAACGATTCAGCACTGTTTAGAAGTTTTACGTTTTGAAGAAAAGAAACAACAGCCAGAATCTTATTATGCTGAAGCATGATTTTGCTTCTCATATAGAAAACCTAAAATGTGTGACAAAGCCTAGAAGTGAAGCTTTAGGACGGCATCTATGGACATGTACTATAGATGCTGATTCCTACTGGTTAAAATTTCATTTGCCAAATGTACATGCTCAAAGTGAGCAAGATTTTTTGCATGAATTGCAATTTTATGAAGATATTACATATAAAATAGCGAATTGGCTTTTGCCATTTAAAATTATCGAGGGCAGTACTGTTTCTCAACAACTACAATTTCAAGGAAGAGTATTAGTTTTACCGGATACAGATTGTTGGTTTGATGATTTAGATCAAAAGCAAAATTTAAAAAATATAAATGAGAAAATCTATCTGACACTTGTTAAGTTAGCAGAGCTTCATGAGTTAGGATGGATTCATGGTGATATTAAAAAAGAACATTTTCGAAAGTTTAAGCAAGAGCTTTATTTAATTGACTTTGAAAAAACACGACTTATTTCAAGCCCTGATCCAATAACTGATGCTACACCACGGTATATGGCGCCAGAGCTATTTCATGGTGCCAATAAAACCGTTCAAAGTGATTTATATGCATTGGGAATCGTATTGTATGAATGGTTAACGCAAACTCGTTTACAAGCAAATAGTTACCATGAGTGGGCGGTATTGCACTGTCAAAAATTAAATGTGGAATTACCAAGTTCGTTGCAAATTTTCTTGCCACTACTTTCAGGCTTGTTACAAAAACAGCAGCAAAACCGGTTTTCAAATGTACATGAAGCGATAAATTGCTTAAAAGCGCTCTCAACCTGATAAAAATCATTGATCTAGTAACTGTATACAAATTACTCGGTCAGTTTTTTTTTGAAAAAAAAACACTTGTCACTGTTAGATCTTATCGCTAATATACACAGCCATCGGGGGCGTGGCGAAATTGGTAGACGCACTGGATTTAGGTTCCAGCGCCGCAAGGTGTAAGAGTTCGAGTCTCTTCGCCCCCACCACTTTAAGTTAAGTCTTAAAGTTTGATATAGATGTTAAGACATCTAGATCTCGGAAGAGGATTGGTGTAATGGTAGCATGACGGTCTCCAAAACCGTTCGTCAAGGTTCGAGTCCTTGATCCTCTGCCACATTTATTTTAAATAAATGTCCCAGATGGGGGCGTGGCGAAATTGGTAGACGCACTGGATTTAGGTTCCAGCGCCGCAAGGTGTAAGAGTTCGAGTCTCTTCGCCCCCACCATAGAAAGAAGCAAGACGATGATCTTGCTTTTTTTATGATTAAATCTGAATGGTTTAATTGTCTATAGAGGATTGGTGTAATGGTAGCATGACGGTCTCCAAAACCGTTCGTCAAGGTTCGAGTCCTTGATCCTCTGCCAAGATTCAAAAAAGCTCCTGTTACGGGAGCTTTTTTTATGTCTAGCTGATTTTTATAAATAAATTGTGATTTAAAACTAATATCTTATAAAAGTAAGATTTAAGAAAATAAGATTTATTTTACATACAGACAAATCTGTATAAAAAATGCTTCCACTTTGTTAAGGTTTTGTTAAAATAAAATTAAGTTGATATTAATCACGGTTTAATTTTATATGTTGAACTATAACAAATTTAATAAAAGTGTCTTATTCATCTGCTTATCACTAACGGGGGGCCTAAGTTTTGCTGCGGACTCGGATGATCCTATTCGTCAGAGAATTCAGGCTGACCAAACTATTCGACAACAGCAACGTGATAGTGCTTTAGAAAAACAAATTCAACCAGATGTAAACGTTAATCTAGGGCAAGAACAAAATAAGATTTCAGCTCAGCAATTACAATATTTACGTTCTAACAGTGAAACACCTTGTTTTGAAATTAAAAAAATATTTTTAGAAGGTGAAGAAGCCCATCAATTCATATCAGATTTTAATGTAATTACTACTGGCAAGAACAATATTATTGGAAGATGTTTAGGGGTAAATGGACTAAACCAAGCCCTTGATCTTGTACAAAATAAAATTATAGCAAACGGTTATGTAACAACACGAGTTTTGCTTCCTCAGCAAAATATTGCATCCGGTACGGTGCGTGTTCGTGTTATTCCAGGACGAGTGGATCAGATTAAGTTCGCTGATGGTACTTCTAAACGTGCACATTTGTGGAATGCTTTACCGATGAAGTCGGGTGAGCTGTTAAATATTCGTGATATGGAGCAAGGTTTAGAAAACTTTAAACGAGTGCCAACGGTTGAAGCTGACTTTAAAATCCAGCCAGCAGAACAAAAAAATGAACCGGGTTATAGTGATGTGATTCTTGCATGGCAACAAGCTAAACCTTATCGCTTACATGTGGGGATTGATGATTCAGGTTCTGATGCTACTGGAAAATACCAAGGTACAGCGACCTTGTCACTTGACCATGTGTTAACTTTAAATGATTTATTTTATATCAGTTATAACCATGATTTAGGTAGCAATGGTTCTGGTAAACATGGTACAGATGGCTTTTATGCAAGTTATACCATTCCATTTGATTATTGGTTATTTTCAACCAGTTATAGCCGTTCTAACTATTTACAAACAGTCGCTGGAAGCACTGAAACTTATCAATACAGCGGTAAAAGCGAACTCATTAATGCAGATTTGTCTCGAATTATTTATCGAGATGCTCACCGTAAAACTGCTGTAGGTTTTGGTGGATGGTATCGTGAATCACAAAACTATATTAATGATGTCGAAGTAGAAGTACAGCGCCGTAAGACTGCAGGCTGGAAAGCAACTCTTGATCATACCGAATATTTTTCTAATGCCACTTTAAGCGGCAATGTGACTTATAAACGTGGTACAGGTTGGTTGAATGCAATGAGGGCACCAGAAGAAGACTTTGGTGAAGCTTATACACATGTCGGGATTCTACAGGCCAATGCCAGTTTACAAGTGCCTTTTAAAGTGGGTCAGCAAAATCTGCAATATTTAGCTGAATGGCGTACTCAGCACAGCAATCAACCTTTAACTCCTCAAGACAGATTTTCAATTGGAAACCGTTATACCGTAAGAGGTTTTGATGGCGAGCAAACTTTATTGGCTGATAATGGTTTTTTAGTTCGCAATGAACTGAGTGGCTCAATTATGAATAAGCCACACTCTTGGTATGCAGGTATCGATTACGGAGAGGTTGGTGGAAAAACTGCACATTATCCGAATCCTTTACCAGGCACGAGTTTATTAGGTGCAGTTATTGGGTTGCGTGGACAAATTACTCCCTTGCGTTTGAATTATGACGCTTTTGTGGGTGCGCCTTTGAAAAAGCCAGATCACTTCGAAACAGATGATTACACGACTGGATTTAGCGTGAATTGGACCTATTAATTCAAGTTTAAAGGTCCAGAACTTAATCAACTTTATTAAAAAAAGATTTAGTGAGATTTTAGAATGAATAAGAACCGTTATCGTATTATTTTTAGCCATGCTCGCGGTATGTTTATTGCTGTTGCTGAAATTGTAAAAAGTAAAACTAAGCAAGCAGGGCAAAGTCAGGGACAAGTGGGAACAGATTCGACTATAGATTCGGTTCTACCTATTCATTATAAAAAACTAAATCCACTTAATTTTGCTGTAATTGGTTGTTTGGGAGCATTGGTAATTAGCTTACCAATGAGCAGTGTGGCTGAAACTCAGATTATTGCCGATAAAGGTGCGCCTACATCGCAGCAACCGACTATTTTAAATAGCGCAAATGGAACAACTCAGGTCAATATTCAGACACCAAGTGCGGGTGGAGTTTCGCGGAATACCTATACACAATTTGATGTTGGTCAAGAAGGTGCCATTTTAAATAATTCACGAAATAACACCCAAACTCAGTTAGGAGGCTGGGTACAAGGTAACCCATGGCTTGCAAAAGGCGAAGCCAAAGTTATTTTGAATGAAGTGAATAGTAATAATCCAAGTCAACTCAAAGGCTATATTGAAGTTGCCGGAAAACAAGCACAAGTTGTTATTGCGAATCCATCTGGTTTGATCTGTGATGGCTGTGGTGTGATTAACGCAGACCGTTTTACTTTAACCACGGGTCAAGCGGTAATGAACCAAGGTTATCTTGAATCATTCCGAGTTCGTGAAGGTCAGGTTACGATTGAAGGTAAAGGCTTAAACGGAAGTTTAACCCCTTATACGGATATTTATGCGCGTGCTTTAAAAGTAAATGCAGGCTTGTATGCAAATGAACTCAATACGGTCCTTGGACAAAATGATATTCAAGTCAAAGACCAAGTTGCTCCTCAAATCACGGCAACGACAGCAGCTACAACCACACCTCAGCCAAATTTTGCTTTAGATGTAGGCCAACTGGGTGGGATGTATGCCGGAAAAATCTTTTTGGTGGGAACAGAGCAGGGACTAGGTGTACGTAACGCAGGTACGATAAATAGTACTCAAAGTACGCTTACGCTAAATGCAAATGGTGATTTGATCAATAATGGTAACTTGATCGCGAATAAAGATCAGGTACAGCTGAAAGCTCAGAATATCCAGAATACAGGTAATATCAGTAGCGCAACTTCACAAATTTTAGTTGAGAGCCAAAATTTAAATAACTCTGGTCTAATCAGTAGTGCAGATGAGTTACATCTCCAAAATCAGAGTACTATTACCAATAGTGGTACGTTAAATGCTGCTCGAATAGCGATTAATTCTAAAAATCTAAAAAATAGTGGCTCTATCGAACAAACAGGCATACAAGGACTTGATTTAAAGTCGGGTTCAATGACAAACCTTGGCGGTAAAATCGGAATTGCTAAAAGTAATACTGGTGGCGGTACTGGGGGATCTACAGGGGGAAGTGTTCCGACAGTTCCAACAGATCCATCTAAAGATGGTGGAAGTTTAGGTGTTGTAACTCCAGTAGATACAACTCCAAAAACTTACGATACTGGTTTTATCCATGTGTCAGATGTGCTGAATAATGATCAAGGTGCAATTGTTGCTAATGGTGGTGTAGATTTAGACAGCCAAAATGGTTTAGATAACCAAGGCGGCCAACTTAATTTAGGTGCTATCAATATTAAAGGAAATAGCTTTAATAATAACCAAGGTCAGCTTACTGTTAAAAGTGCCAATATCCAAACCTCAAGTTTTACTAACCAGCAAGGCCAGCTTGCTTCTAATAGTACTCTTAATATTCAAACTCAGTCTGCCAACAATAAAGGCGGAAAAATCCAGTCAATTGGACAGCTTGATTTAGCGGTAACTGGTGAGTTGAATAATGTTGATGGACAAATTGCTAGTGGAGCAACTGTCAACGTTAATGCAAGTGATGTGAAGAACCAGTCAGGTGTTGTTTACTCAGAAAACCAAGCTGTAAATATTAAAGCGAATAAAGCGATTGATAATACTGAGGGGCTCATTCAGGCTAAAACCAATTTAAATTTAGATAGCCAATCTCTTAATAATACATCAGGACAAATTGTTGCAGATCAAATTAATCAGAAACATGTGACGGTTAATAACAATCAGGGATCTATCGCAGCTCAGCAAAATTTAAACAGTATTGCTCAGCAGTTTGATAATACTCAAGGTCAGATTCAAGCTAAATCAATAAAGTTACAGCATGATCAACTTAAAAACACGGGGAGTGTTTATGCAGATCAAGATTTAACGATTACAGGACAAAATACTCAGAATGCTGGTACTTTGGCGGCTGGAAAAAATGTCCAAATTACCAGTTCAACTTTAGAACATAGTGTAGGTGGATTGATTGCAGCGGGCCTAGATCGGGAAGGCAAATTAGCTAATGCTGGTGATGTTTCAATTAGTTCAGATCAAGTCGGTTTACATGGACAAACCTTAGCTGGCGGTAATTTAAAAGTACAAGCACAAAGCAATATTGATGCGGCAAAAGGGCAATTGCAGGCACAAAATATTGAACTAGGGAGTGTAACTGGCAACATTTCCACACAAGCTGGAAGCGTAGTTGCCAAAGATCAACTCAACCTAGTTAGCCAGAACCTCATTAATAATCAACAAGGGCAATTAAGTGCTCAAAATATAGTGCTGAACGCCAAACAACTTGATAACAGTCAAGGTAAAATCCAGCATACGGGCATTAATGAATTTGCTTTAAACTTTGTGAATGGTTTAAATAACAAAGCAGGTGAAATTAGCAGTAATGCATCCTCAATTAACCTGAACACGTCTGCTCTGAATAATGAAGCTGGAAAGATTATCCATGCAGGGAGCCAGCAACTGAATATCACTGCCGATCAATTGCAAGGCGCACAAGGCCAGATTCTCAGTAATGGACAACTATTATTGAAGGGTGGACAAGTTGTATTAGATGGTGCAACCACTTCGGCGAATCAGATCAACTTGACTGCGAATAGTTTGAGCCATCAAAAAGGTCAAATGGTTCAACGCGGAACATTAAAACCGCTTACACTCGCTGTTAAAGAACAGATCAATAATCAATCCGGACTTATTCAGAGTCCAACGACCCTTTATATTACTTCTGGCAGCCTGAACAATCAGGGCGGTCAGTTGAGTTCAGCACAAGACCAGAATCTAAATTTACAAATAACAGGATTATTGGATAACAGCCAAGCAGGAAAAATCTATGCAGGTCAAGATAGTATTATTCAGGCCGGTGATGTCGATAATCGCTTAGATGGGCTTATTTCTGCACAAAATGCATTAACCGTGACCAGTTTAGGAGTGATCAACAATCAATCTGGCAAGATCATTGCCAATAGTGATGTTGGGATTCAGTCAGAAGGACTGGATAATACCGGCGGGCAAATTGGTTCGGTACAAGGTGGGTTAACGCTAGATGCGGGTACAGGGCAACTCATCAATCAGTCGGGTTCTTTACAGTCAGCTCAAGATATCCAGATCAAGGCAGATCAATTAAAAAATGAAACAGGTTTAATTAGTGTTCAAGGATCGATTCAAGCACAAATCACGCAAGATATTGATAACAGTGAAGGTCAGATCGTTGCCAATAAGGCAGTCTTACTCAGCAGTCAGAGTTTAAATAACAATGCAGGTCTGATAGGCAGTGTTGAAGATATTGTCAACATTAATGCGGGTTCTGGTGTGTTGAGTAACCAGCAAGGTCATATTCAATCCGTCAAAGATTTAACATTAAAAGCCCAAGGGATTGATAATCAGCAAGGGGTCATTGCTACTCAAGCAAAATTGGATATGCAGCAGCAATGGCTGAATAATACCAAAGGCCAAATTATTTCTGGAACAGCCTTAAGCTTTGTAGGAAAGGACTTTAATAACCAGGGCGGCTTACTGCAAAGTGGTGCTGATCTTAACTTCAAGCTCAGTGGCTTACTCGATAATAGTCAATCAGGACAATTGGCAAGCGGTGGCAACACGATTATTCAAGCAGGTTCAGTCAAGAATAGTGGACAAGGTAAAATTAGTGCTCAAGGCGTATTGAATATTGATGCTGTGCAAGCGATTGATAACCAATTGGGAACTATGGTTGCCAATCAGGATATTACGCTAACAAGCCAAGGTTTAAATAATAGCCAGGGTCAAATTGGAAGTAAAAATGGTTCGTTAATGATTGACGTCGGTCAAGGTCAGCTCTCTAACCAAGCTGGTTCTTTGCAGGCTGGAACTGAACTTCATCTACAAGCAGCAGGAATTAACAATGATTCAGGTATTGTCGGTTCTTTAGGTAATAGCCATATTTTAAGTTCGGGTGATATTAGTAACAACGCTGGACAGATTGCGACCAATGCGACCTTGCAAGTCAATGGACAAAACTTAACTAATCAGACTGGAATCATTCAGTCGGGTAGTGGTTCAGCATTGGATCTTGTACTCAATGGTACCTTAGATAATAGTCAAGCAGGCCAGTTGCTGAGTGGTGCTGGTTTGAATCTACAAGTGAATGCTTTAGACAACAGTCAGCAAGGACAAATCAGTGCACAGGATGCACTCAATATCATGAGTGCTGGACTGATTAATAACCAAACAGGCACTATAGTTGCCAATCAAGATGTCACTTTAAACAGTCAGGGATTAAATAATAATCAAGGACAGATTGGTAGCATTCAAGGTGGTTTAACTGTTGATACCGGAAATCAGGCCTTAAGCAATAAAGCGGGTACATTACAGGCAAAAACTGATTTAACCGCAAAAGCATTATCGATTGATAGCACTGAAGGGCAAATCATTTCTCAAGCGAAAATTGATTTGCAGAGCCAGAAAGAAATCAATAATCAGCAAGGGATAATCTCTGCCGATCAGGGTATTCAGGTAAATAGCCAAGGGCTGAATAATAATCTAGGAAATATCAGCAGTGCGCAGGGCAATATCGTTCTGAATGCAGGCCAAGGTGTATTGAGTAATCAAACAGGTAAAGTCATTGCAGGTCAGGCTTTGCAACTCAGCGCGGGTCAGGTGGACAATAGCCAGACAGGACAGTTGAACAGTCAAACGACTTTAGATATCCAGGCCACAAAAGATATTAATAACCAAAGCGGTATTATTGCTGCAAACCAGCAAGTTAATTTGAATAGCCAAGGACTCAATAACAATAAAGGTCAAATTGTCAGCCTGAATGATGCATTGACTGTAAATAGTGGTACGGGCGCCTTAGATAATCAGTCTGGTGTTTTACAATCGAAAAGCAATATCCAGATTGATGCTGAACAGGTGAATAGCCAATCCGGTTTAATCAGTTCAGAAGATAGAATTGATCTACAAGCTCATCAGCTTGTAGATAATAGCTCTGGACAGATTATTGCCAATAATGCAGTACAGATACAAAGCCTGGGACTTAATAATAACCAGGGTCAAATCGCAAGTGTGAATGATGTACTGAACATTAATAGTGGTTCAGGAGAGCTTCAAAATCAGGCGGGTCTATTGCAGGCGCAAGGAGATATTCAACTCATAGCGGATCGCTTATTGAATCAATCAGGATTGATCAATACTCAAGGTAATCTATCGGCACAGATCAATCAGGATATTGATAACAATGCGGGTCAGATTGTTGCTAATCACGCTGTACAGCTAAATAGTCAGGGTTTAAATAATGATGCTGGTCAAATTGGCAGTGTTACGGGACCTGTAATGATAGAGGCTGGTTCTGGTGATCTGAGTAATCAATCCGGCAAAATCATTTCCACACAAGATTTAACTTTAAGTGCTCAACATGTAGATAACCAGTCAGGACTAATTTCCGCCCAACAACTGGTATTAAATACTCAAGGTTTAAACAACCTAAAAGGCCAGATTATCTCAGGAACAGCCTTAACATTTGTGGGTAAAGACCTCAATAACCAAGGTGGTTTATTACAAACGAATAGTGATCTCAATCTTAATTTAAGTGGTGTGTTGGATAACAGCCTAGGTGGTCAGCTGTATAGTGGTGGCTCTACCAAGGTTCAAGCCGCTTCTGTAGACAATAGTTCGCAAGGTCAAATCAGTGCTCAAGGCGACTTAAATCTTACAACAGCTCAAGGGATTAATAATGCTGGTGGGATCATCGTCTCATCTCAGCAAATGCAGTTAAAGAGTCAAGGTCTTAACAACGATGGTGGTCAAATAGGAACAGAGCAAGGCGATCTACTGATTGAGACAGGTGATTTGGCTTTAAATAATGGTACAGGTGCGATCCAGTCTGGGAAATCACTCAGCCTTGATGTTAAGGGTCTCACCAATAGTGGAGTGATCAGCGCTTTAGAGCAGTTGACTATCAGTAGCCAGGGTGATGTGAATAACGATCATGGACAAATTTTATCGAACAAACAGCTTCAGTTGACTGGCCAAAATTTGAGTAATCAGACAGGGATTATTCAAAGTGGTGAGCAGGCCGATCTTGATCTGAATATTAATGGTGCGTTGAACAATCAGACAGGTCAAATTCACAGCGGTGCCAGTACTCAGATTAATGCCAGCTCAATCAATAACAGTCAGCAAGGGCAAATCAGTGCACAGGATGCATTGAATATTATCAGTGCAGATTTAGTTGATAATCAGGCAGGAACTCTGGTTGCCAACCATGAAGTCACTTTAAACAGCCAAGGTTTAAATAATAATCAAGGGCAGATTGGCAGTGTTGAAGGTGGACTCGCTATTGATACTGGAAATCAGGCGCTGAGTAATCAGGCAGGTACATTGCAGGCAAAAACTGATATCGCGGTTAAAGCATTATCAGTAGATAACAGCGCGGGACAAATTAATACTCAAGGTGGTATTGATTTAGTCAGTCAACAAAATATCAATAATACACAAGGTTCAATTGTTGGTGATCAAAGTATCAATATCAACAGTCAAGGTTTGAATAACAATCAAGGTCAGATTGGTACACAAGGGGATTTAACAGTTCAGGCTGGTACTCAGGTCTTGCAGAATCAGACAGGTTTACTGCAAGCTGGACAGAACCTTAACATCAGTGCGGCAGCAATTGATAACTCATTATCTGGTAAGATCAATGCACAAGGCAGTGTAGCCTTACAAAGTACAGGGCTGATCAATAATGAGACTGGAGTCATCGCAGCCAATCAGGATGTGATGCTCACGAGCCAGGGCTTAAATAATACCCAAGGTCAAATTGGCAGTGTAACCGGCAGTTTGAATCTAGATAGTGGTGATCAGATTCTCAATAACCAGTCGGGCTCATTGCTTTCAAACAATCAAATCAGTATCCATGCGACAGGTCTAAATAATAGTCAAGGCCAGATTGTTGCCCAGCAACTTCTGGATATTGATGCCGAGTTGCAAGCGATCAACAACCAAAACGGTTTAATGAGTTCAGATACAGTTAATGTTACTTCTGGCGCATTCAATAACGATCAGGGTCTAGTTCAGGCTAAAACTTCACTGGTGCTTGATACCAACGGGCAAAATCTGGTGAATAGCAATAGTGGTACACAAGGTGGTTTACTCAGCCAAGGTAATCTCACTTTAAAGAATCTCGGAACACTGGATAATACTAAAGGGTATGTGGCCAGTGGCCAAAACCTAGATATCAGTCTCAATCAAGTGCAAAACAGTGGCGGTACTTTACTGGCTGTTCAAAACTTAAAATTACAGGGAACTGGTCAAAATCAGTTACTGAACAATCAGTCGGGCCAGATCCTTTCCATGGGAGATATGCAACTCTCAATAGAGCATATTAATAACCAGGGCAAACTGACGTCTACCGATGCTGATAGCCATATCATGGCAGCCGGGCAGCTTGATATTCAAACCCAGCAGTTGGATAACCAGAATACTAAAGCGCTCACAGATACCGATACTTCGGTTCAGGGCATTGATGCCGGAAATCTGAATCTAGATACTTCGATTGTAAATAACCAGTCGGCTACGATTCGAAGCAGTGAAAACAGCCAGTTGAATATTAGCCAACAATTGAATAACCAAGCTGGTGAAATCAGTGCAGTGAAGCAACTTGGTATTCAAGGTGACCAACTCGTAGTTAATAACCTGAATGGGCAATTACTTGCTGGTGAAAATCTGAATATCAATGCGAAATCATTGACAGGTGATGGCAAGGTGTTAAGTCTAGGGAATGCTGATATCCAGCTTAAAGACAGTTATCAACACAATGCAACTGCGCAACTGCAAGCCAATCAAAACCTGAGCCTAACCAGTGCTGGTGACATCAATAACGATGGCACTATTAATGCGGGCAATCAGTTACAACTCAGTGCAGTGAATATCAGTAATAGTAACAACGCTAAAATAGAGAGTCATGATACCCAGCTTATAGCTCAGCAGCAGATTAATAATACAGGGTTGATCAATGGTGATTTGACTACTTTGACTGCCGATACGGTGAATAACCAAGGTACGGGTCGTATTTATGGAACAGACTTGGCGATTAGTACTAACACTCTAAATAACTTACCTGATGCCAATGGCACTGCACCGGTGATTGCATCACGTGGTGACATGAACTTAGGTGTTAATGTTCTGAATAATCTGGCGAATACGCAGGATTATGACAGTCAGGCATTGATCTTTAGTGCTGGAAATTTATATTTGGGTGGTGCTTTAGATGAGAATCGTAAAGCCACAGGTCAAGCGACTGTCATTAATAATGAAAGTGCAACGATTGAATCACTGGGCGATATGCGCCTTTCAACTCAAACGATTAATAATATTAATAAGAATTTTAGTACTCATGAGGTGGAGGTTTCACGTCAAGAGGGGCTAAATAAGTATTTTGATGGTGTTTGGGCCAACTTTGATGGGACTGTATTTAGATACATGCATCCTGGTGAGGACTCCAGTAGCTATGATTACGATGAAGTTATTACTGAAACTCAGGTTCTAACTTCTGCACCTGCAAAAATTATCGCTGGTGGTAATATGGATTTATCAGGTTCACAAGTGATTAATGATAAAAGTCAGATTTTTGCGGGCGGAAATTTAACGAATACGGGCGGAACGATTACAAACACAGAAGTTCTTGGTAATCGAGAAACGAATGTAAGTGGTTGGCAACATCTCTATGAAAAGCGTAGTGGAAAAGATTTCTTTGGAGATTATCAATTTAGTTTTAGTTCAGTAGAAACGATCAAATTGCCTGTAAGTCAAACGATAGAGCATTATCCGCTTAACCAAACGAACCAAGATATTACTAGGGTATCTAATAATACCAGTAGCAATAACATAACATCAGCACAAACCAATACAACTAATGTCAATGGTTTAAAAGGAACAGATCAAACCACAGATGTTGGACAGGCTGGAACATCACAAGGACAGAATTTATCAGTGAGTGATTCTGGTCAGACTGCACAAGGTACTGATGCTCAAACGACTTCACAAAACCCTGATATTTCTCAGACTACACAAAATAATGATGTGACTGTGAGTACATCACAAGTTGATGTAGCAGATGCTCAAAAGGCACAAGGGCAAGATTTAGTTTCTGCACAGCCAAATGCTGTTCAGTCAGACATACAAGTTTCTAATCTCAATCAAGATACTGCTAATACTCAGGCTAAAAACAATACGACACAAGTTTCAGTTTTGGAGCAATTGCAAGGTCAAACGGCAGAACAGGTGTCTGAGGCATCGACAACGGATCAAGCAAATGCACCAGACCAAGCTGGAACAGGCGAGCAGCTTGAAATCCGTACGATCAACAATAGCCAGTTTAAAGTTGCAAATAATGCCTTATACCGTGTGGGTGCTGACAGCAAAGCTGGCTATTTAATCGAAACTGATTCAAGTTTTACCAATTATAACCAATGGCTCTCTTCAGACTACATGTTAGATGCATTAGGGTTAGACCCAGCGTTACAACAAAAACGTCTGGGTGATGGTTTTTATGAGCAGCGTATGGTTCAAGACCAGATTGCTAATTTAACTGGTTATCGCTTCCTTGAAGGCTATGGTTCGGATGAAGAACAATATAAAGCTTTGATGAATAACGGTGTCACTTATGCCAAACAATATGGCTTACGTCCGGGCATTGCTTTAACCCCAGCACAGATCGCACAACTCACCAGTGATATTGTGTGGTTAGTTGAAAAAGATGTCACATTACCAGATGGAACTCAAACCAAGGCTTTAGCACCACAGGTGTATGTCAAAGCTCGTGCGGGTGACTTAAAAGGAGATGGAACATTACTTTCAGGGAATAGCATCAAATTTAATCTGGATGGTGATTTACTCAATACAGCAACAATTGCTGGACGTGAGGCCGTGCAGATTACCGCAGATAATGTCAACAACCTGATGGGACGTATTCAAGGGAATGCGGTTGATATCACCAGTAAAAAAGACCTGAATAATATTGGTGGGTCAATTCAAGCTAAAGATACCATGGCCATGAATGTCGGTGGGAATCTTAATGTCACATCAACCACGCGTACCACTGATACACAAGTCGGTGGGTTCAGTGCAAGTACAACTGGTTTGGATCGGGTTGCAGGTCTATATGTTGGTGATATTCAAGCCGGGGCCGTCGATTTGAATAAAGCGACATTTGTATTGAATGTTGCGGGTAATAGTGTATTAAAAGGCGCTGAAATTAATAACAGCAATGGTGCAACCTTAATCAATACACAAGGTAATGTTGATATCGGTGCTGTGCAGATTGGTAAGCAAGAACAACTGAATCTTGATGCAAAAAATAACTATAAGATCGCGCAACAACAAGATATTGGTAGTCAGATTTCTAGTGCAGGTACACTTGCGATTCAAGGCAAAAACATTACAGGGAAAGCGGTTCAGTTTTCTAGTCAAATTGGTAATGTTGAATTATTAGCTGAAAATGATATCCAACTCGAAAATGGTTTAACTCAGAGTACAGCATCTAGTCAGTTTGCCTACAAGAGTTCATTTGGTGGTAAAAAATCATCAACTTATAATGCCCATGAAACGGTTTCGCAGGCAAACCAAATTAATGCCGGTCAAAATGTAATTCTGAATAGCCAACAAGGCAATATTACCGCGATAGACCTAAAAGCAACGGCGGGGAATAATATTCAGATACAAGCAGAGCAAGGCAATGTTCAACTATTATCTGCTTTAAATGAAAAGAGTGAAAGTTCGACATCATCAAAAAAGAATGCTGCTACCTATAACAATCGACAATCTGGTTATATCGATCAAGAAGTTGCGCAAACGACCTTAAAAGCGGGCAATACGGTTGATGTTAATGCTGCTAAGGATATTGAGCTTCAAGCCAATGATGTACAAGCTGGGCAAAGTATTTACGTTGGAAATACCCAGATGCAACGTCAGGCAGATGGAACATTAAAAGCTGCTGATGGTTCCGTGATGCCTGAAAATGTGACCTTATCTACCTTAGAAACTCACGACCAACAGTGGGATGAGCAGCAAAAAGGGTACCGAGGTATTGCTAAAGAACTTGTAAAAGGTCTTGCTGTGGGGATGTCAGGTTTAGAGGCTTTGGCTCCAGGACTTAAACTTGATAAGAAAATTACTGTGGGTGAATCAAATAATCAAAGAACAGAACAGATTCGTCAAACAGGTACGAGTTTAAATGCAGCAAATATTGCGGTTGGTTCATCTGGACAAACAACATTAACTAGCGCAGATCTGACGGCGAAAAATGTTGCATTATCAGGTCAAAAAGTGACATTAAATGCTGCGGAAGAGCAAAATATCGAAAGCAGTAGTCATAGCACTGAAACTATAGAAGGCCTAGGGGTTAAGCTGAATAAGGACAGTATTCGTTTAGGCGGTTTTGTTTCTGAAAAAGATAAAAATACTTTAACGGTGACTGAAACGACTCATAAGGCTGGTAGCATTAATACAGATAACTTGAGTATTAATGGGGGTAAAGGCGTTGATATTCTAGGACAGAATATCAAGGCAACAGGCGATACCACGATAGACCATGGTCGAGGAGAGCTCAATATTGGTGGCTATGAAAATAAAACCACCACAGAAGAAAAAACAAAAAATGAAAAAACGAGTGTAGAAGTTGGAGTACGTAATGCCTATTTAGATGCTGCACTCGCAGTGGGTGCGGTGAAAGATGCGGCTTCAGCACTGAAAGATGCCAAAGATGCTTATAGTCAGGCCCAGCGTGATTATGCAGCAGGTAAACTCACCAAAGAAGCATTGGATGACAGTAAAGCAAATGTTGCGATGGCTACAGCAAACTTAGCCAGCGCACAAATTGCAGTGGGTGCTTCAGCCGCCGCGGCAGCAGCCAGTTCCGCGACTTATGGTTTTACCATTGGTGCGAATGGTGAACGTATAGAAACCACAACCAATAACAACCAGACTCAGGGACATTGGCAAGGAAGTAATTTAGAGCTGAATAATCTGACGCTGAAATCTGAAGGCCAAAATACCAATATTCAGGGTAGTCGTTTAACAGCTACGGGCACAACGACTTTCAATGGAACTAAAGATTTAAATGTAACGGCAGGTACAGAACATAGTACCCAAGAGAGCAGTAGTAAAACTAACAGTCAAAGTATTAGTTATAGTTCAGGTGGTGGTGGAAGTGCTTCAATTGGCAAACAAACCAGTCAATCACAAAGTGAAAGCCTCACCCATGTGAACAGTGAGGTTGCATTAAACCGTACAGAAGGTCAGTTGAATAAACTCAATATTCAGGGTGGTGAAGTTTCCATTGCTGATCGGGGTAACTTACAGGTCAACCAAATCCATGTAGAAAGTTTACAAGATACGGCGAAAAGTAGTAACAGTAGTAAAGGCGGCAGTATTGGAGCTGGTTTTGGTTCAAGTGGAATCAGTAATGTTAGTGCTAGCTATAACCAAAGTAAGGGCAGTAGTGACAGTGCGTGGGTCAATAACACGAGTAAGTTGCTTATAGGTGACAAAGACCACGATGCTAATCTAGATGCAATGGGAGTTAAACAGGTTACGAATATTGGTGGTGTGATTGCCAATGCGACCAAGAATGCAGATGGTACGTTAACTGACTATAAAGGCCTAAATTATAGCGGTGCGCTTGAGCTGAAAGATATTCAAGACCATAACTATAACAGTAGCCGTGGATTTAATGTCTCTACAACGATTGGTAAGACTACTCAAGAAAAAGATGGTCAAAAATCTAAATATCCGAATGGCAGTACCACGCTTGGATTACAAAGCAATGGACAGGAAACTGAGCAGCTTACTAAAGCGACGATGGGGCAAGGTACAGTTAAAAACACAACTGAACTGACCAATCGTGACATTAACACTACTCAAGAGATTACCCGCGATCAAACCACAGGAATGTTAAATGGTAGTTTCACGGTGGATCATCGCTTGTTGAGTGAAAGTGGTCGAGCGGAGATTGTTCAGCAGCAGAAAGATTTGCCAGAGAACTTCCGTCAAAGTGCTGAAAATGTTATTAAAGCATTGCCTGAAAGTGAATATAAAAATCAAGTTTTACAGACATTAAATAATGTTCAAGCGAAGCTTTATAAAATGCCAACGCAGTATAAAGATTCTGGTACTTTAGGCAGTGAGGTTGTTTTAGGACTAATCAAACAAGGGGTAGAGCCACAAACAATTAATAAGTTGTTTGATGACAAAGCAGCGGGAATGACCACAGTTTTAGAAAACTTAAATGATCTGAACAACAAAATAGATCACTTGAAACAGCAAGGTCTAAGTATAAATGACATTTTAGGAACAGATAGGAACCAGTCACCGACTGCGAATGATGAAATTACCTTTAAGGACTATAAGGTTGAGATACAAAATCAATCAACAATTGGGATGAAACTATTACAAGAGATTAATTTCATAGGTAATAGTATTGAAGAGATTAGTAAGGATACAGGAGTTGATTTAGAAACTGTGCAATTAGCGGTTGGCTTAATGATTTCGGGACCTGTACGTTTAGTCGTTGGTTCAGCACAATCTTTAGGAATGGATGCATTAGCAGGACCATATAAGAAAAAGGGAATAGATGTATTAGCAACAGCCTTTACAGCATCAGCACATTCAACGAGTACAGATGTTGTAGAGAAAATGATCAACCCACAATATGCCAAAGAAGTGCCTGAAGCTGAACGGGATAATTATGAGTCATTATCAAATGAATTAAGTAGCAGTAAGCAGGGCGCTGAGTATTTAATTAATGCAGCTGCAGGAATTGTTGTTGGTGGTATTGGTAAAGGGGCTGTTAAGAACAATAATTCTGATATTGATATTTCTAAGTCAGGATTTGAGATAGGAAATATTAATCCTATTACAGGCCATAAAATATTAGGTACTCATAAAGATGAAAGTAATAACACAGTTGGTAATTATATTGTTGAAGGAACAAAGCCTTCTACTAAAGATAAAGTAATAAAAACGGATATTCAATATTATGAAAATCCTGGCCACCATGACCCTAAAGGAGGGAATCAAATTGGTTACAACAAGACAAAATCAGTTCTGCCAGATAACCATAAGACTTTATGGGACAACAGTATTGTAGCTTCTGATGGGAATAGATGGGCAGTAGAGGTGATAAACGGAAAAAAAGTTTATCATCGCTTCCAAAATGATGGTAATGGTAATTTCCATTGGAACGGTTCTACGAATGGTAAAACAGCAAGTGGGGTTGATAGAAGTGATGTTGGCAAAATTCCACCTGAAATATTGAGGAAGTAAAATGTTATTTGGTGATCCTAGTATTTTTGCCTTAAAGTGTATTGATGCTAATAGTAAGCAAAGAAAAGTCATGATTAACTTAGTGCTTGTTATAAATGGAATTGAAGTTGGTACATTAGAGGATGGCACTTATATTCCTACATTTAAAGCGAGCCTTAATAGAATTGTTAATCCAGAAAAGCTTGATATAAAGAAAGTAGAACTAAGCACAGAAGGAAAATTTGATTATTTCTTAAATCCTAATACAACTGGAAAATATATGGCAAGTTTAGGTGACTCCTTTGATGATTTTGATATTTTCTTTTATGAATATGAATCAAATTTTGTTGAATTCATTTGGAAGCTTCATAATCAAACAGTATTTTCATATCTTGATTTAAGAAGTGATATTACTTATTCAGGTAAGGTGCCTAAATCTTATTTATTAAAAATCATTAAAGAATTTTTAGAATGGGTAGATGCAGTAGATTAGGAGCTAAAAAATATATTAGGAAAACCCACTTAAATTTAAGTGGGTTTTTTAGTTAGTAGTAATAGCCAGTCTTAAATTTGCCAATGAGGTAGAAAAGGATAAACAAGGTCAGCCTAATGGCTCGACATTTTTCCTCAAGGATGGTCGGAAGCAAGATTGAAATATGAACTATCAGAGGCTTTTAAAAATAAGCCAGCTAATTTACGTCCACAAGAAGATTTTACTACTACACCTTCTGGGGTAAAAGTTAAGTTTGTACCACCTAGTGGTAATATTAGTCAATGGCGAGGATGGCCTTTACAATGATTGAGGTTAAAATGATTTTAGAATTTTCTTATACTTTACGTGAAGAATATGAAGGTGATGAAGGAACTCTTGTTCCACAATTATTTAGATTAGATAATCTGGATGAAAATAGAGGGTTTGAAAATTTTTTAGAAGGTAATGATGATTATTTATACTTTATCAGTAATGTTGATACAAGTAAAAAAGTTGAAAGTATACTTATTTAATTAAGTAATGTATTGGATGATAATAGTAATGAATGCCAATATATAGTGGATGGCTATTTTAGAAAGGCAGAGGTATGTAAGGATATAACTGCTTTTAATATAATGCCTAATATACAAATAGGTTATAGAGGTGGTATACCTACAGATTTATTTCTAAAAATTTTGAATTTGTGGGGGGAGTATCTTAAATCGGGAAGTAAGGAAAAAGTAATCGTTGAAGTTTGATATTTATAATTGTTTCTGGTGGAAATTTTGATATTTTATTTTGTGAACCTAAAATCGTTTTTTTTGGGTTAATTTGGAGGCCTCATAATCAAGCAGTATTTTCGTAGCTTAGTTTAAGAAGTGATATTACTTATTAGGGTAAGGTATCTAAATATTATTAAAGAATTTTAGAATAACTAAATACCTGTAGATTAGGGGTTAAATAAGTATATTAGTAAAACCCACTTAAATTTAAGTGGGTTTTTTAGTTAGCAGTAATAGTTAAGAGTGTACCCTTATAAAGAAAAAGTATAGATGTATTGGCGAATGCGTTTACTGCATCGGCGCATTTGACAAGTACAGATGTTGTAGAGAAATTAACAAATCCACAATATGAGAGTGAAGTCCCTGAAGCTGAACGAGATACTTATGAGTCCTTATCAAATGAATTAAGTAATAGTAAGCAGGGAGCAGAGTATTTAATTAATGCAGCAGCAGGAATTGTTGTTGGAGGTATTAGTAAAGGGACTGTTAAGAACAATAATTTTGATATTGATATTTCTAAGCCAGGATTGGAGATCAAAAGTCGAGACTAATACTTAATAATAAAAAAAAACTGCTTGATCAGGGGCTTTTTATTTAGTGCATGAGAATTTAATGATTTCACTAATGTGGATTATGATAAATTCCTAAAAAATATCATACAGGAAGAGGTTAAGAAAAATGACGAATAGTTTTTTAGATCATTTAATAGTCTTATTAGGAAAGTCTAATAAAGACAAAATTTTAATTGATTTTTTTGTATCTAATAATTTTATAAAAAGCCTTCCTTCTTATCAAAGAGAAAAGATTTTAATAGTGAGATAGAATATGGGTATGACTTATATTATTGGTAAAGAAAAAAACTTTCTGATGAAATATTGTTGACTATTAATGTTAACTCTACTGTTGATGCCTATATATCAAGTTTGATTTCATATCTTTTTGAGAAAAGTTATCCAGATATATATAAACAAATTGTTGAACAAATTATTTTTATGCGTTTTGATGAGTTAAGTAAACAAGATTTTCATTTTATTATTGATCAGATTAATAGGTTATCAAGTAGTTTGGATTATTTACCAGATGATGTAAAAAATGGTATATATTGGTGGAATAAATTAATAAAACCCCTTGTAGATAGGGATTATAGGATTGTTTTATGATTTAGTATGTAGTAATACTCATAGAGTTTAATTGATATCATCAAGATGATTAGATTATAGTTTTTTCAGATTTAAGTAAAGATGATGAAATTATTGTTACAAATAATGTAACTGATGAAGAATTAGGACAAGCGGTACGCTTAGCCTATGAGAAGTGTACAAGTATTTATTAATTTATAAAAAAGAGGCTTCTATTTAATTATTAGAAGCCTGATTTTAGTTAATCTTATGCATATTGTGAAATTATAACTTTTTTAGTTAGATATTCTAAAAAAATTTGTTAACTACTTGTTTAACTGTCGATTATTTTAATTGCTGTATTTTAGTGCAAATGTCATTTTTTGTGCTTGACGATAAATAGAGTGACTATTATCCTTTGCGTGCTGGCCTACATCGCCAGTCGGTTTTGACGGACCGTATCATAGAAGCATTAAAGGTTTTACTTTTAATGCTTAGCCCCTCGTGCCCCCTCTGCGGCGGAACGGGAGGGGGACACCTTCGGGTGTGCTGGCTCTATGACCAGTCCGTCAACCCCTTTTCGTTCTGCCACCATAATTTTAATGTCTGGCAGAACTTCCAATAAAAAGGAGTTGGCTTTGCACATCCATTGTTTCTTGGCTCTCGAAGCCAAAAGCTATAACGACACAGCTTAAAAATTTAAAGCAGTTTGATTACCCTAAGGTTTTCACGCTCAAAGTCATTTTTATTTAAAACTTAGTAACAACAAAATGTGAGATGTGCCAAGCACAGTCTTTATGGCTTTGCTGTGCCTTTTTTTCTCCCAAAAAAGTATCTCATTTACAAACAACAAGAATTTATAACGGTAAAACTATGCCAAATTTAGTTCTCCCAACACGTGCCTTATACGTTGTAAATAAAGCAATTGATCTGTTTCATCACCGTGGATTTCACCTTATTGGCATCGACAGAATAGTGAAAGAATCAGAGATTACAAAAACGACTTTTTATAATTATTTTCACTCTAAAGAAAGGCTGATTGAAATCTGCCTGATGGTGCAAAAAGAAAAGCTCCAAGAGCAAATGGTCGCAATGATTGAGTATGACTTAAGCACTCCCGCAATCGATAAACTCAAAAAGCTTTATGACTTACATACCGATGTAGAAGGGCCGTATTACTTATTATTTAAAGCCATTTTCGAGATAAAAAATAGCTATCCCAACGCTTATCAAACCGCCGTGCGCTATAGAACATGGCTAAAAAATGAAATTTATAGTCAGCTTAGAATACTTAAATTTGGTGCTTCATTTAATGATGCCAAACTATTTTTATATATGATTGAAGGCGCAACTATTCAGTGTTTAGACAAGAACGATGCGCATGAAGGAAATAAGGCATTAGATTACTTTTTATTAAAGATTGGTTTGGTTTAGATAAATATCCCAAAGTACTTTGGTAAGGTACTTGGGGATATACAGGTTTTAAATTTTACTTATAGTAAGTTTGGATTTGGGCAACAAGAAAGTCATAACTTGCTTTATTGTATAAAGCAAATTCACTTTTTGATTGGTAGTTAGTATTCCATGTAGTTGGTGGTGCTCCATATGTTTCAGAGATAACATTGCCTTTAACTTGCCATTCCCCATCGTAAATTTTACCATTCATTTCAATGGCTGGATCTTTACCATTGTCAAAAATTGGGTTACCTGCACTATCTACAAAATAAGTCACTTTATAGCCAGCAACAGTATCAAATTTATAATTAAAATTCGGATAAAGTTTTTGTTGCCATTCAGCTAGAGTTTTGAAATCAGTGAGTGAGCTATCAAATAAATAAAATTCTGTATTGTTATAAATAACAGACTTTGGGACATAAACAAAAGAGCCACTTGGGAAAGTTGCATTACTATTTACTAAATTTGCAAAGGCTGTTTGATTATCTTTAAGAATACGAGAAAATTGATCACTAATATAAATATAGTCTGAATGTTTTGGTATTGAATTTATGATATTAGGAGGGAAAATATCAGCTACTTTTTTACCAGAAACATTAATTTTCTCATAATCGAAACTAACATTATCTGAATTTAAGCTACAACTATCATTAAATTGAGCAGTCGTAATTTGTGAACCTTGTGAGGCAACAATATAGCCCTCAGGCCAACCATTATTTTGCTTTTGATAAGTCTTTTTAGTGAAAAGGCCAAAAGAGTTAAGGTCATAAGTTTGTACAACATCTTCAGCTAAACTACTTTCAATTTCGTCAGCGGTTACATTATAAATTGCTTTTGGTGATGAATATATCATCTGCCCATTTCTTTGAAATTCATCTGCATACAATTGTCTTATAGTAGTGAAGCTATTGCCTGTAGGTATTTGCTTATAATTGTATGTAAGGGAATATAAGGGCTCATCAAAAATTGTATTTGTTGAAAGTGTAGAGTTGAGTAGAATCCCTCGATTACACTTTAGAGTATTGGTTTCTTGTGGAGATTGTTCTTTAGTTTGGGATGATAGATTCTCTGTATTATTAGTGCTTGAACTACTTCCTCCACAACCAGTTAATATAATAAATAAAAGAGAGGCTGTTAAATTTGAAATTTTTTTCATGAATAGACCTTATGTAGTTATCTCTAATGTGAAATAAAAATTATATATTTTTATTAATAAAAATAGGAGATTAAATTATACTAATAAATATAAATTCTACTGAAATATTTGGTACTTTTAATTGTTAGCTATTCGCTTCTCAAGCATTTCCATAAAGGTTTTTAAAATATTATTGTGATTTTTACCCTTATGAGTAATTAAGCATATAGGGGTGCTGTAGTGCATTTTATCTTTTAAAATAGGTTGCATAACACCATCTTCAACCCATTTTTTTGCATAGTGGTCGGGTAAAAAACCTAAAAATTTTCCGGTTAAAATGAGAAAGGCAATACCTTCGCGGTCACTTGCCGTCGCTTTACAATCTAAAAGCTGATGCAATTTGGCTGCTTCCGAGGTAATTGCATAATTAGGAAGAATGGCTTGCCATTTTTTTAATTCATTTAAATGAATGTTGCTACATTGGTTAAATAAAGGATGATTTTTGCCGCAATATAAAAATGAACTTTCACTATATAAATCGAAATAGTCTAAACCAGACAAAGGCGTAACAAGGGGGATAACACCTGCGTGCAAACGGTTATCAAGTACACGGCACTCAATATCTGAAAGGGTGCTCATACTGATATTAATAATAACCTCGGCATGTTCCTCGGCAAGTTGTGTCAAGGTGTTGGTGATATAGCCTCTAGGCATAGTCACAAGGTTGTTAATAATGCCGATATTAAATTCACCCTTAAGACGGTTATGCATTTGATTGACTTTAGAACGGAAGTCTTCAATGGCTGCTGTCAGCACTTCGATATATTCTAAAATTTCCCGTCCTTCATCGGTCAGGGCAAAGCCGGCACGGCCACGTTGGCACAGCCGAATGCCCAGACGATTTTCTAAATCACTCATATGCAAACTAATTGCAGAGCGGCTAATACCTAAAATACTTTCTGCAGATGTAAAGCTGTGACAGTCGCAAACCGTTTTAAATATTTTGAGAAGTTTTATATCAAAATCAGTAACTTGATTTAATTTTTTAGGTTTCATTTAGTTTTGTTTTTTTAAATCTAAACTCAAGATAATTTGAATTTATCAAACTTATCTCGCTATGTACACTCAAACCATAATTTGAAAATAAACAGGAATGGTTATGTTTGATACGGATAAATTCAGCGACTCTGAACATACTTTGGACGCGGTTCAAACCAATAATAATATGCACATAAATTATCAGGCACACTGGATGCCTTTTTCAGCAAACCGAAACTTTGCTAAAGACCCACGTATGATTGTGGGTGCCAAAGGATCGTACCTAATTGATGATTCTGGCCGTGAAATATTCGATTCACTTTCAGGCTTATGGACGTGTGGTGCAGGTCATAGCTTGCCTGAAATTCAACAAGCGGTAAGTGCTCAATTAGGTCAGCTCGACTACTCACCAGCGTTCCAGTTTGGTCATCCGCTTTCTTTTAAGCTGGCAGATAAAATTGTTCAGCATATGCCTGGAAAACTACAACACGTTTTCTTTACCAACTCAGGTTCGGAGTCGGCAGATACGTCTATAAAAATGGCACGTGCCTATTGGCGCATTAAAGGTAAACCAAGTAAAACCAAATTGATTGGTCGCGCCCGTGGCTATCATGGTGTGAACGTTGCAGGGACAAGTTTAGGTGGGATTGGCGGCAACCGTAAAATGTTTGGACAACTTATGGATGTAGACCATTTACCTCATACTTTGCAACCTGATTTAACTTTTACCAAAGGCTGTGCAGAAACAGGCGGGGTAGAACTTGCCAATGAAATGCTTAAGTTAATTGAGCTACACGATGCTTCAAATATTGCAGCCGTCATTGTGGAGCCTATTTCTGGTTCTGCGGGTTGTATTGTGCCGCCAACAGGCTATTTACAACGTTTAAGAGAAATCTGTGATGAGCATGACATCTTGTTAATTTTTGATGAGGTGATTACAGGTTTTGGGCGTTTAGGAACGTGGACGGCGGCAGAATATTTTGGGGTAACACCAGATATTTTGAACTTTGCGAAACAGGTGACCAATGGTGCTATTCCTTTAGGTGGAGTGGTGGCAAGCCATGAAATTTATTCTGCCTTTATGCAGCAGGACCTACCCGAACATGCCATTGAATTTACCCACGGCTATACCTATTCGGCACATCCGGTTGCTTGTGCTGCCGCTTTAGCTGCGCTTGAAATTTTAGAGAAGAAAAACCTGCTGGCTCAATCGGCAGCGTTGGCACCAAGTTTTGAAAAAATGCTGCATGGTTTAAAAGGCGCACCGCACATTTTAGACATTCGTAACTGTGGCTTGATTGGTGCTTTGCAGTTAGCTCCGCGTGATGGTGATGCCACCATTCGAGGCTTTGAAATAGGTATGAAACTCTGGAAAGAAGGTTTCTATGTTCGCTTTGGTGGCGACACGCTTCAGTTCGGTCCAATGTTTAATAGTACAGAAGCAGATATTGACCGCTTAATGAATGCTGTAGGCGATGCGCTTTATCAAGTGAATTAAGCTTTATTAGGCATTTTACCGAAGTCTGTAATGTCAACAGACCCATCTTCAAAATCTAAATGAAAAATACAGTTTGATCTGAAAACTAATTGTAGTAAGGAGTAACAACAATGACAAATGGCCTAGAAGATTTTAGCTATGACGAAGTTTCAACTGAAAATAGTACGCATAGTGAACAAGCCAAAAAAGTGCTAGGGCATTTCATTCAAGGAAGAATTGTATCTAAAACGGCAAGAAAACAGCCAGTTTACAATCCTGCGACGGGTGAAATTAGTAAAGAAGTCGAAATTGCAGATGCACAAACGGTAAATGAAGCAGTTCAGGCGGCCGAACAAGCATTTCCTGCATGGCGAGATACACCGGTCATTAAACGTGCACGTGTCATGTTTAAGTTCAAACAATTATTAGAGCAAAATGCCGAAAAGATTTGCGCTTTGATTGGGCAAGAGCACGGTAAAATTTCTCATGATGCTCAAGGCGAACTGCAACGTGGTATTGAAAATGTTGAATATGCTTGCGGCGCACCGGAGCTTTTAAAAGGGGAATATTCAAAAAATGTCGGACCAGATATCGACTCATGGAGTGAGTTCCAGCCGTTAGGTGTTGTTGCTGGAATTACACCGTTTAACTTCCCGGCCATGGTGGCGTTATGGATGTTCCCAATGGCACTGGTTTGCGGTAACTGCTTTATTTTAAAACCTTCTGAAAAAGCACCTTCTGTGGTTTTATACCTTGCAGAATTATTAAAACAGGCAGGTTTGCCTGACGGCGTGTTTAATGTGGTGAATGGTGACAAAGAGGCGGTAGATGCCTTATTGCACCATCCTCGTATTCAGGCAGTCAGCTTTGTGGGTTCAACACCAATTGCTGAATATATTTACCGTACAGCGACTTCAACGGGCAAACGTTGTCAAGCATTAGGCGGTGCAAAAAATCATGCGATCATTATGCCTGATGCCGATATTGATAACGTAGTGACTTCATTATTAGGTGCAGCTTTTGGCTCTTCTGGCGAACGTTGTATGGCACTTTCGGTTGCGGTTGCCATTGGAGATGAAGTTGCCGATGTTGTGATTGATAAGCTGACTCAGGAAATGAAAAAATTGAAGTTCGGCAACTATGCAGATGCAAGCAACGACTTTGGACCACTTATTACCCAAGCGCATAAAGACAAAGTGCAGGCTTATATTCAAAGCGCAGAGCAGCAAGGCGCAAAAATTGTGGTCGATGGCCGCGATGCAAAACCGGCAGGCTATGAAAAAGGTTTCTTTGTTGGGCCAACTTTAATTGATCAAGTCACACCAAACATGACCAGTTACCAGCAAGAGATTTTTGGTCCTGTGTTGCAAGTTATGCGTGTAAATACCATGCAAGAAGCGATGCAACTCATTAATGACCATGAATATGGTAACGGTACTTGTATCTATACCCGTGACGGTGAGGCAGCACGCTATTTTAGCAGTCATATTCAAGTCGGTATGGTGGGTATTAATGTGCCTTTACCAGTACCTGTGGCTTATCATAGCTTTGGTGGCTGGAAACGTTCGTTATTTGGTGATTTACATGCGTATGGTCCAGATGGTGTCCGTTTTTACACACGCCGTAAAACCATTACACAGCGCTGGCCTTCGGCTCAAGTCCGTGAAGCAAAACAGTTCTCAATGCCAACTTTAAATTAATTATTGCAACAAGGGGAAAACATTAGGTTTTCCCTTTTTCATAACATAGGATTTTGAACATGTAATAGATTGTTTTTATGGATATATTTTTAAGGAATGAAATATGAATAATGATAGAACAAAAAAATTAGGCGAAGGACTTTCAAATCGCCATATCACAATGATTAGTATTGGCGGTGTTATTGGTGCAGGTTTATTTGTCGGTTCATCTTCTGCAATTGCCAAAGCAGGCCCAGCGGTGATTCTTGCGTACCTGATTACCAGCATTATGGTTTTTCTGGTTATGCGTATGTTAGGTGAAATGGCCGTTTTAGAGCCAGATACTGGTTCCTTTTCTACCTATGCCCGTAAAGCCATTGGCCCGTGGGCAGGCTTTACCATTGGTTGGTTATATTGGTGGTTTTGGGTACTTGCGATTCCGGTAGAAGCCATCGCAGGTGCTGAAATTTTACATTCGTGGTTTCCGAGCGTTTCGGTTTCTATCTATGCATTTTGCTTTATTGTGTTCTTAAGCTTAGCCAACTTTTTTAGTACCAAAAGTTTTGGTGAGCTTGAGTTCTGGTTTTCTTTGGTCAAAGTGGTAGCCATTATTGGTTTCATTATTATTGGTATTTTGGCAATTTCAGGTATTTGGCCTTTAGCTAAAAATGTCAGTGGTGTTGCCAATTTATACAACAACGCTGGTTTTATGCCGCACGGTATGGGAGGAATTTTATCTGCCATTTTAATTACGGCATTTTCATTCTTTGGTGTGGAAATTGTTTCGATTGCCGCAGCAGAGTCATCTAACCCTAAACAAAAAATTAGACGTGCCACCAATTTGGTGTTGTACCGTATTATTCTTTTTTTCGTGGTCTCAATGTTTATTGCGGTTTCACTTGTCGATTGGCGTTCACCGGACTTACAAAAGTACGGGACATTCCAATACGTTTTAATGAGCTTAAACGTACCAGGCACTAAACTTATTATTGATACGGTCGTGTTTATCGCCGTGGCGAGCTGTATGAATGCGGCAATTTATACGTCTTCTCGTATGTTATTTCGTTTGGGAACACGTAATGAAGCACCACAGGCAGTCACTAAAGTGAACTATGCCGGTGTACCGGCAATTGCGGTGTTTTCCTCAACTTTTATTGGTTTAGTATGCTGTGTCATTAACTATGTATTTCCTGGAAAAGTCTTTGGCTTATTGCTCTCAAGCACAGGGTCAATTGCTTTACTCGTGTACTTGGTTATTGCGTTTTCGCAACTACGTTTAAGACATAAGCTAGAAGCGGCTGGAGCGGAAATTCCATTTAAAATGTGGTTATTCCCATGGCTGACTTGGTTTGTGATTATCATTATTTTAAGTGTATTGGCTTATATGTTCTTCTCACCAGCCTATAGTTATGAAACGACTCTATCTTTAGGTGTAACCTTAGGTGTGGTGGTTTGCGGTTTGTTTGTGACCCGAAAGCGTAAAGCAACCCGTTCGGTTGCGATCAATCAGAGTAATTTATAAATATTAAATTAATTTTTAACCATATAAATAAAAAGCTCCTTAATAAAAAGGAGCTTTTTACTTTTTTTAATTCTAATTATTTTATTTTAATTGTAGTTGGATTTTTATAATAATATAAAGAGTTAAAAGCTAACTGAGCAAAGATGTTTAAATCGCTTGCCAGTTTTCTTTAACTTCTTCTGAGTTTTTATTTAAAATGACTTGATCTTCTTTTACCTCACCAATCCAAGAAGTAGGGATAAGATGATGTTGATCATTTTCATCTTTGGTGAGTTTTAACTGATTTTCACCTTCAAGATGATCGACAGTTCCTACTTTGGTGCCACAAGAAGCAATAACGTCTGCATGTTTTTTAATATCATTAATATTTAAAGTATTCATCTTTGACCTCTTCTTTGGAAATAGAAAAACGGTAGAAACTAAATTACTGGATAAAACGGCAGAAATCCTTAATTTTTAATAAACCTTACATGATTATTTTATAATTTCACTTAAGCGATATATTTAGGTAACAATGAAATAAAAAGAAATATTCCTTGAATAAAGTTATATAAAATATCTTTTTATTACATTTTATATCTTTAATTAAACAGAATTATTTCGATATGTTTAAGTGAATACTTTTGAATAATTATTTGTAATGAATATTAAAATATCTATAAATATGACAATCTTGAGTATGTTGAATGAATTTGAACATGCTCAGGCCGAAAACAAAAGTCAGCTCCGCCAAGATTTACTCTACCAATTGGTAAGTTTATCTAAAAGTTTGCCTTATCCAGCTTCAGGTCATACCTATCAGCGATGGCAATTATTTGCTCAAATTGCAGGGTATGATTTAAGTCTCGCTAAATTATTTGAGTCACATCATGATGCTTTAAGTATTCTAAATGAATTGGGCTATCAAGACGAAATCGATGATCAGATTTGGGCGGTATGGGCAGCAGAGGGTGGTCCGGCACCTGTACAGGTCCAGAACAATCACTGTAATGGCATAAAAACCTGGTGCTCAGGTGCAGAGTTTATTCAAAAAGCCCTAATGAGTTATAAGGACAAAGAAGGCCAAGCACAGCTTTGTATCGTTGATTTGGCTCATCCCTCTGTTCATGTTGACTTGAGCCACTGGCAAGCAGTCGGTATGCAGGGAACCCAAACAGCTCAAGTGCATTTTGACAATACTCCTGTTATTCCTATCGGACTGCCAAATTGCTATTTGGAGCGTCCGGGTTTTTGGCATGGTGCTGCTGGTGTTGCGGCTTGTTGGTATGGTGCCGCGGTACGCTTGGTTAGCTTCTTACATAAAAGTTGCACCCTTAACCCAAACGCATTTAAAAAAATGTATTTAGGGCAGTTGGCTCAACAGCTCTCTGTAACCAAACAGTATTTTCAATATATTGCCAAGCTCATTGATGATGAGCCTGCGCTCAGCCATGAGCGTGAAATCCGTATATTACGTGCCCAAACAGAACAATGCTGCCAGAGTGTTATTCAACTCGTTGGTAAAGCTTTGGGCGCGCGTCCTTATTGTGAAGAGCCTACATTTTCACAGCTCATCGCTGATTTACCAGTATTTATCCGACAGAGCCATGCGGCTTTTGATTATGAGTCTATTGCTGAGCTCTGTTTACCGGAGAAAAGCTTATGGGAACTTTGAAGCATCCCTTAGTAGAGGACCGTATGATTTCAGGTGAAGGCACACCCGAATTCATGTGGCTTGAGGCATTTAAAAAAAATCCTTTAGATCGGCTGAATTTAAAGTTGTTTCAGTCTAAAAGAGTGGTGATTGTTGCTCCGCATCCTGATGACGAAGTGCTGGGTTGTGGCGGTTTAATGCAGCAGCTAGTCGAGCAAAACTGCCATATTGTCATTTTGGCAGTCAGTAATGGAACACAAAGCCATCCTCATTCAGTGAAATATACTCCTGACCAATTGAACGATTTACGTCCGCAAGAAACACTGGCTGCTTTAAATACTTTAGGTATTTCAGCTTTTTCTGAACGGATTGGTTTAAATCTAATGGATGGTCAAATTCATTTACAGACTGATCAATTGAATCAGGCGCTTAGCCAAATAGTTCAGCCCGAAGATATTTTAATTTGTAGCTATGCACTTGATGGCCATCCAGATCATGAGGCGGTCGGGAAAACAGTACAAGCTTTTGCCGAAGCTCGGGACTTACTATGTTTGCATGTATTGATTTGGGCATGGCATTGGGCAGAGCCTTTTGACACACGAATTAACTGGTCCAAAGCAAAAGCTTATGCCTTAACTGAAAACCAGTTAATTAAAAAACATCAGGCGGTTATGCAATTTAAAACACAACTTGAAGCCGATGAGAGCACAGGAAATTCCGCCGTTTTATCCTCAAGTGCGATTAGCCGTCTTTTAATGCCTTATGAGGTATATCTGAGTGATTCATTCTCGTGTGTATTTTGAAGAGTTGTATCGTAGTAATAATGACCCATGGGGCTATGACTATCACTGGTATGAAGCCCGTAAAAGACAAATCTGCCTTGCATTATTAACGCGACCACACTACGAAAGAGTTTTAGAAATTGGTTGTTCAAATGGGCATTTAAGTGTTTATCTGGCTCAGCGCGCTGCTCGTCTGTTATGTATTGATGTGTCGGAGCAAGCCGTTCAGCTCGCATCCCAACGGTTAGAAGCATTTGAACATGTGACTGTTGAAAATAGAAAAATACCTGAAGATTTTTATGAACTAAAATTTGACCTGATTGTAATTAGCGAAGTGGCGTACTACCTCACATTCGATGAGTTAGGTGAGTTTATTGAACAGTTAAAACAGGCCTTAAACCCGGAAGGGGAAATTTTGTGTTGCCATTGGCGACATGATATTCAAGATTTTGAATTGAATGCCCAAAAAGTCCATCAAAGCTTTCAACAATCTTTTCCATTTCATCACTATTTAAGTCTGAACGATCCGGACTTTATGGTCGATGTTTGGACGGTTAATCCTTCATCAATAGCTCAGCGAGAACAATTACGATGAAAATAGGTGTTGTAGTTCCAGCGCATAATGAAGAGCAACATTTGCCCGCCTGTTTGCAATCAATTCAGGAGGCGATTGAAAAAGTACCGGATGAACAAGTCGAGGTTATGGTTGTACTTGATAGTTGTACGGATCAGTCGCGCTCAATTGTACAGCGCTACGGAGTAAGCTGGATTGAATGTAATTATGCATGTGTCGGAAAGGCACGGGACTTAGGTATCCGCCAACTTATTCAAAACGGCGCAACTTGGCTGGCTTGTACAGATGCTGATAGTGTGGTCAGCCCTGACTGGTTACGCTGCCAGATTTTGCATCAACCTACAGATGCAATTTGTGGCATTGTGACTTTAGATGACCTTAGCCGTTTATCAGTTATGAAACAAAAAAAATATTTATCGCATTATCAGGATTGTATGAATCATCACCATATTCATGGCGCAAATTTAAGTTTTAGTGCTGCTGCTTATATGCAAGTAGGCGGTTTTGAACCTGTTCCTTGTCATGAAGATATTTCACTCATTCAAAAACTGATAAGGCAGTGCTGTAATATTACATGGAGTAATTTAGTCCGAGTAACTACCAGTAGTCGACTCGAAGGAAGAGCGCCGGAAGGTTTATCAAAATTTTTAGAAAATCTTTAATTAAACTTATTTTCTTAAGATTATTTTAATAATTAAAATATATTCTAAACTCAGATCCTCTGTTATATATAGTAGTTTAGTGTTCATTGAGCTATACCTTTTTGCCACATCACCCGATGTGGTTTTTTTTCATTATGACCATACAAATATCTAGGCCAACGCAAAGACCTTCTCAACAATAGTGCTGTATATCTGACACGATGACACAAAAAATCACAAAAGCTAAAACTCACGGTTTTCACAAATTGTTTAGATAGCTATAGATAAAATAACGAGGAGAACATTCATGAAAAAAATATTATTTACCACACTCACTGGACTTGTTTTATTAACTAGTAGTGCAGCATTTGCAAGAACAGATCCCACTTTACTTAATCAAGCAGCAAAAAATGTAGTCACTGTTTCAAAAGCTAAAACTTTAGCTGATGAAACAGGAGTAACCTTAACTGGTACTATCGTTAAGCATATCGCTGGCGACCATTATGAATTTAAAGACAAAACAGGTTCAATCGTGATTGATGTCGATGATGATTTGGCAAATGGTTGGCAGTTAAAGGTTGGAGATAAAGTGCGTATTGTAGGTGAGGTTGATACCCACCGCGTTAAACCGACTGAAATTGAAGTATTACAAATTGAACGTGTTAACTAATTTTTCATTTTAAATAAAAAGCTCGAACTAGATTCGGGCTTTTTTATTGAAATAAGCAAGCTTATAAATTTTTTATAATAATGAAATATAAAGTATTTTAAATAAAGGTATGTTAAGTTGAAAATTCCATTAATAATGAAATTTTATATTTCACGGAAGTCTTATGAACGTTCGCCTGTGTTATGCCAGCCAACGAAATGAAAAAAATGAAGATTTGCTACAAGATTTACGTGATATTCTGACAGAAGCTCGTGATTTCAACGATTTAAACGGGATTTGTGGGGTGCTTTATTATGCCGATAATGCATTTTTTCAATGTCTAGAAGGCGAACAAGAGGTCGTTGAAAGATTATTTGAAAAAATTCAAAAAGATCAAAGGCATTATAATATTAAATGGTTATGCACATACTCCATTGATGAACACTCTTTTCAGCGTTGGTCAATGAAATACGTGCAGCGTAATACAACTATTGAAGCTTTCTTTCTTAACATGGGAGAGAATACCTTTAACCCGCTTTTGCTGAACCAGCAAAACCTCAAATTTTTCTTAAATGAACTCTTAATTGCAGAGCAAACTAAGATGAATACGGTTAAAAAAGTTGGAATGGTGAATCGGGGAGTAAACCCGTTCTAGCTATTAGATGCAATACCGATATGGATGTGTTTGAGTTTAGGTACGATTTGTGTCATGACTAAATAGACAATTACTGAAATCGACAGCATCCATATCACTTCTAAACTTTGACTAATCACAAACATTGCCCAGTAAAAAAAGCTAAAAAGGGCAATACACAGTCCGCTTCCTTTGTAGTACCAAGTAATAAATATTCCAAAGAGCGCTGAAGAAATGATGAGATTTAGTGTCTGATTCATTCCTAGATAGTTAAAAAGAATAATTAGTAAGCATAAAGCTAACATTGATAGTAAATATACAAATATATTTTTTGCAATAAACATTCTTTATATCCTATCTGAAGATTTAAAAAGTAATCTTTCCTCTGTTTCCAGAGGAAAGATAGTACATATTCATTTTTTGAGATTCTTTTTCTATTATTGAGACTTTTTATATTAATAAAGATGACTTTATCATTTTCTCCAGATCTCTTTATTAATATTCAGCTTTCTATTTAATAGTAAAGAGTGCTTATATGTACTGAAATTAATTATAGGAAAAACAATCAATTATGTTGTAAGTTTTGGCTTACATAATTGTGAGACATTGCCTACATTTGTATAAAAAATAACCTAATTTTACAAAGTTGTATGAATAAAAATTTATATTTTACATATGTTTATTTAA
This sequence comes from Acinetobacter sp. FDAARGOS_559, assembly GCF_003940475.1. Taxonomy (NCBI): domain Bacteria; kingdom Pseudomonadati; phylum Pseudomonadota; class Gammaproteobacteria; order Moraxellales; family Moraxellaceae; genus Acinetobacter; species Acinetobacter sp. FDAARGOS_559. The sequence continues at coordinate 908,023 of NZ_RKJG01000005.1, read as the reverse complement.
AATTATTGTTGGGATGGTCTTTACATAAATAACAAAAAGTAACATCAGATATTCAATTATTATTTTTAAATAAAATTTGATGAATTAAAAATATTATTATTAAAAAGTTGGTTAATATGAGTTTTTATAATTTGTATAATGGGAAGTAATAATTTGAACTTATAAATTTAAAATATGTTTGTTAAAAATAGATTTCCTTATCTATTTTGATTAGATTTTGATGATCAAAATATAGAGAACATGGGCCACCAGACCGAGGCTAGTAATATAATAGCCATTATTTTGTTAAAAATATTTATATGCTTGGGTTTTGAAAGAAGCCGAGTACTTAGTCTGCCTACTAAGGCCCATAGGTAGAGACAAGGAAATGCTATAAGTAAAAAAATGCAGGATAAAATTGAGACATTTATCAAGATATCTTGTCCCTGTTTTGTATAGACGCTAATAACTGCAAAAGCCATCATCCATGTTTTAGGATTAATCGCTTGCATTAAAAATGCAGCTTTAAAACCAATAGGAGGGTATTGTTCATTTTTTTCTAAAGAGATAACAGGATTGTAGTTATATAGTTTCCAAGCTAGAACAGTAAGCCAGATTAAACCACCCCATGTCATAATTTTTTGAATAACAGGGTAAGCCAGAATAGTGGAGCCAAGGCCAATACCAACCACTAATACAAGTAAGGCCGCTCCAATACAAGAACCTAAAATAACGGGAAGTGTTTTAGAAATTTTATAATGACTACTTAAACTTAAAATTATAAAGTTGGTCGGGCCTGGAGTAATTGAGGCAACAATTGCAAATAATGAAAATGCAGTAAGGTTTTCCATCTTGTCTACCTTAGTTAATTGGGAGAGACAAGATGAAATAATTAAGATTTTTAATCTTGAAGATTTGTGCAGATTTTTCTGTAAGCGGCTGGTGTTAGTCCATAACAGCGTTTAAACCAACGACTTAAATGACTTTGGTCTGAAAAACATAAATCAGAAGCAACTTGTGCTGGAGAAATACTTCTAGCGAGTAAATCACGTGCTCGTGTAAGTCTCAGTTGAATAAGATATTGATGAGGAGCTAAATGAAAAGTGGATTTAAAAATACGGTGAATATGGTAACGGTCTAGTCCCACCATACGTGATATATCTTCTAACCCAATATCTTCAAATAAATGATCATGCAGAATATCTCGGATTTGATGGGCGATCTGGGGAACATGAATACAAGAAGATTGAGAAGCTTTTTTTAACCATTTACCTTGGGCAATATATTGAATAAGCACATCTAGACTATTGTCTTTCACAATATTCATTTCTTTATAGTGTAAGTGTCGAAATGCTTGCGAAGTAATGATTGCAAGTTGATCATCGGATTTTAATGGCGCATCAATCACTAGTTCGTAATGATCGGGGCTGTTGTGAAACAAACCTTGAAGGCGTTGCTTTAACCATTCTGGATGTAGATAAAGCATTTGGTAGGTAAAACCATCAGATGCAGGCGCATGTCCATCATGAATTTCTTCTGGCTCAAGCATAAAGACTTGCCCAGCATGACTATTGATTTGCTTTTTACGGCAATGAAATTGTTGAATGCCAGATTCAGTTACACCAATTAAATAACTTGAATGCCAATGGGGATCATAAGCATGGCCAGTAAAATGAGCACGGATTGTTTCGATACCCGTATTGGTATCTTTTGAAATATCCACCCAGTTACTACTCATAAGCACTGACCTATAAACTTTTAATTTTAGTCCCCTGAAACAATATAAAAGAGATAAAAGTAGTTCTAGAAGATTTGTGCAAAAACTTTAAAAATTTAGTGTGCATTAAAACCAGCCTAAGGTTTAACAGGCTGGTTTTTCATTAACGTTTGAATTGATTAATCTGAACGCGTAGCCAGCCAATTACTCATTTCAGGCCAAACAGAGGTCGGAGCTTGGCTACCGGACACTACGCCCATATGGCCGCCGGGCACAGTTTTGAATGTTTTATCTTGGCTACTAATTAAATCCATAAGGGGCTTAACAGCATCGGCGGTCACAATAATGTCTGTATCTCCACCTACAGCCAACACTGAACAATCAATATCTTTTAAATAAGCTGTAAGTTCCCCAAATTTGATTACACCTGTTGAGAGTTCATTATCAATCCAGAAACGTAAAATAATGTCGCGCATAACGCCACCCGGATAGGCCAGCATATTGTCGATAAATGAACTAGAGGTAGCGTGGTCAACAATAAATTCTCGGTTATCCAGATTTTTAAGAAGTTGCCAATAGGTTTTTAAATTGCCAATGGGGTCCGTTAATTTAAAACCGAGTGTGTTTTGCCATCCATGAATATGAAACACTTCACTTGGTACATGTTGGCGAATACGAAAAGGCGTATGCTTACGGACCCACTGTGCAGGTTTAGTCAGACTTCCATAGAGCTTACCCATATAACCTGCTTTATGTGTGTCGATCGGGGAAGCAAGAATCATCAGATTCTTAATATTTTTATCTTTAAATAACGCGGTATAGCAAAGTGAAAGTGCGCCGCCTAAGCTCCAGCCATGTAATGAAAGCTGTTGTTGCCCATTATGTATACGGACCTGCTTTAACATTTCAGGCATAAAGACTTTTACGTAGGTGCCAAAATTGTATTTGGCTTGATTGCGGGTAGGTACGCCCCAGTCTATTAAATAAACTTCGAAGCCTTGATCTAAAAAATAACGTATGAGACTGCGGGTAGGGAACAAATCGTAAATGAGCATGTTCACAGCTAAAGGTGGAACAATCACTAACGGCACACGGTGTTTGGCTGATGCTTCTGTCTCATTTCTATAATGGCGAAGGCTTATAATTTCATGCTTATAAATTACATCAAAAGGTGTTTTTCCTGACAGGGCAATTTCCGACCCTCTAAAAAACAGATCTGATGCATTGGAGAGCATGTGAGGTATTTTCTGACCAGCACGCTTTTTAAGAGATGTTTTAATCGACTGTACCTGTGGAACATTCTGTCGAACTTTAAGCAATAAACTCATTGAATATAAAACCTATAAAGATGTTGCCCAGAGCAAATAACGAGCTGGTCTTTTGCGGATATTAAAGGGAATAAAAGATGAGTTCAGTGACCTAAAAGACAGGATTTTCTGTTTAAGAGATCAAAGTGAAGTTATACTAAATTAATGATTTCTTTACATAAGATTTTGAAATGATTGATAAATTAAATAATAGGGTATGATTTTGTATAAAATATTTAAAAATTTAAGCTATTCTTAAGAATAGTAAAAATTTATTGGTAGAGTAATTTTGTAAAGTTTATTTGTGTTTTTTTTACATATTAAAAAATAAAATATAATTATTTTACAATCCGTTAGGAATGTAATCAGAAAGTAGTATATATGGAATTTGTTTTTAATGGTTTTTATACACTAATTTCGGCGGTCATCGTTCTATTGTTGGGTCGCTTTCTTGTCAATCGGATTGATTTTTTAAAACGTTATAATATCCCTGAACCAGTAGCAGGTGGTTTGGTCGCTGCGGTAGTTTCTTTACTTGTCCACACTTTTTGGGGATACAGTATTGTTTTTAGTAGTGAATTACAAACTAGCTTTATGCTCGTGTTCTTTGCTTCAATTGGTTTAAGTGCCAATTTTATGAAGCTTAAAGAGGGTGGTACTGCTTTAGTCATCTTCTTAATTTGTGTAGCCTCATTTATTGTTGTTCAAAATGCTGTCGGTATGAGCCTTGCAACCTTATTGGGTCTAGACCCACTTATTGGTTTGATTGCAGGTTCAATTACATTAACCGGTGGTCATGGTACAGCAGGTGCGTGGGGTGAAATTCTAGAAAGCCAGCATGGTATTCAGGGTGCTTTAGCGTTAGGTATGGCAAGTGCTACGTTTGGCTTGATTATTGGTGGTGTTATTGGTGGTCCTTTAGCCAAATTGCTCATTAATCGTTATAGCCTTGCTCAAGCAAAAACCAATGCTGAGATTCAGCAGCGTGACACGCATGTTGAACAAAATTCAGATGATCTTGCACCGTTTGAAAACCCGCATCAAGTTCGTTTAATTACTGCCGACAATGCAATTACCACGCTTGGTATGTTTGCAGCCTGTTTAGCATTTGCTGAATTTATGACTGGCTTCAGTAAGGGAACTTGGTTTGAGTTACCAACTTTCGTTTGGGCGCTTGGTGGCGGTGTAATCTTAAGAAATATTTTAGAAAGCGTGTTGAAGGTTGATATTTTTGACCGCGCGATTGACGTTTTTGGTAATGCGTCTTTATCTCTTTATTTAGCAATGGCATTGCTTTCGTTAAAGCTTTGGCAACTTGCTGACTTAGCAGGTCCACTTGTGGTTATTTTAGGTGCTCAAACACTGACTATGGCTTTATATGCAGCATTTGTGACTTTCCGTGTAATGGGGAAAAATTACGATGCGGCAGTATTGGCAGCAGGTCACTGTGGTTTCGGTATGGGGGCTACACCAACCGCCGTTGCAAATATGCAGGCGATTACCAATATGTATGGCCCATCGCATAAAGCATTCTTAATTGTTCCGCTTTGTGGTGCATTCTTTGTCGACTTGATTAATGCAACTGTGATTCAGCTTATGTTGAAATTTATTGCTTAATTAAAAAAAGCCCGTAAGGGCTTTTTTTATGGGGCATTTTATAGCCAACAACTTAAACCGTTAAATCTGCTGCACTTAGCATTTCTTGGCCCACAATCATTTTGGCAAATTGATTGGCAATTCTTCCTGAGCGGTTGCCTTGCTGAGTTGCATATTGAATAGCTTTTAACTGAATCGTTTCCCAAGTTTCACGTTGTTGCCATTTGTATTCATTTAGCCAGTATTGAACTGTTTTTAAATACTCTTGTTGGCTAAAGCCATAGAAATTAATTTGTAAACCAAATCTGTCTGCTAAAGAAATCTTTTGTTCAATGCTATCGCCTGGGCGTAATTCGCCATTTTCCCCGACATTTAACTCGGTATTATCTTTATTGTATTCGGCCACCATATGCTTTCGATTTGATGTCGCATAAATGAGTGTATTGTCTGAACTAGAGGCCAGTGAACCATCTAATACAGTTTTTAAAGTTGCGTAACTTGAGTCACCGGCTTCAAAGGCCAAGTCATCACAAAAAATGATAAAACGCTCAGTACGGTCTTGTAGTAAGTTAATAATCTTAGGCAAATCTTCTAAATACTTTTTCTCAAGTTCAATCACCCGAAGACCTAAGTGGTGATATTCATTTAAACAGGCTTTTACAATAGACGATTTGCCTGTACCACGTGAGCCTGTCAAGAGTACATTATTTGCCAACAAGCCTTTTGCAAAAGCTTCAGTATTTAACTTTACTTTGGTGAGTTGGCTGTCGATATTGCACAGATGATTAAAAGAAATGAGTTGAGGTTTGCGGATCGCGACGAGCGAACCTTTGTTATTTTCTCTTTCCCATCTAAAGGCAATTGCCTCATCTAAGACATCTACAGAAATTTCTTGGGTTTTAGAAATTTTTTCGACTGCTTGAGTAAGCTTTTGAATTTCAAAAATAAGATTTGAAATTGTCTGACTTAATTCCATGAGCTCAACCTTTAAAAATGCATGAAAGAGAAATTGAACAATTAAACATAGGATGATAGTATCACCGTATGTTTAAGATTACTAGTACCAATTTTAATGATTGAGCAAATTCAAAAAAGATCTCTGGTAGATGAAGTGATTCATGTCATACGTCAGAATATTAAAAATGACATTTGGAAAGTAGATGAGAAAATTCCGACTGAACCTGAGCTTGTTCAAGGTTTGGGTGTGGGTCGAAACACCATTCGTGAAGCAATTAAAATTTTAGAATATTTAGGTGTTTTAGAAGTCAAACAGGGGCTGGGTACTTTTGTACGTACGAAGAATGACTTTTCGATTGTGATTAATTCAATTCATCATTCTGATTTATATGAACACGTAGAAGTACGATGTTTATTAGAAATCGAAATTGCTAAATTAGCCGCTAGACATAGCACGCCTGAAGATATGCGCGATGTTATAGCGTGTTTAGAAGATAGAGCAGCAACAAATCAACAAGATGTTGCTAACTTCATGTTAAGTGATAAGAAACTACATTTGGCAATTGCCAAGGCGACTCATAATAAAGCTTTACAGGCAACTTATGAGTATTTCTTAAACTCAAGCTATCAATACACCTTAGAGCTAGTGACTAATAAAAATTTACCTGACCCAAACCAGCAAATACATAGTGAACTTGTTCAAGCTATTCAACACAAGTCTGAGTCAGAAGCCATGCGAATTGCGGAGTCTATGTTGGCGCCCATATTACGTTCGTTAGATTCAATTAAAGCTGACTTTGTCCAAAACCACTAAATAGCTAGATCAAGTACTATGAGTTTTATGATTGTTTCGAACAACTTTGCTGTTCCTTACTATTTAAACGTGAGGAAAGAAAAGGGAATGACGGCCTATTATTGGGCAACTCATCAATCTCAGTTAGCTCTATTTGACTCTTACGAATTGGCTTATCGCTTTTACTTTCCATCTCGACATATTTTGATTCGAAGTGAAATTAAAGCTTTCGCACAGTAATATAATAATTGAGTACAACACCACCATATATTAAAAACATAGGAGAACTGGCTCCTATGTTTTAAAATTTATGGTTCACTGACTAATCTTAATATATTTTTTAACAGTATACTTCTTAAAAATTCTTTATAACTTTCATCTGTATTTTTGTTCGAATGTTGAACTAAATATCCATTAAGTTGAGTGATTATAATAATGGCTCTTTCTTTATATTCTTCTGAAGATATTTTATTATGAATGGGTAGGATGATTTTATAGATAAGTTCGAGATTATACTTTTGTATGATTGACAAAGCTTCATATACATAGGGCAAATGATCTGAAATAGAGAAAAACTCTTTAAATGCATTTGTGATGATCGGTTGCTCTATTTCATAAATTATATTAGTGATAATATTCATAAACCGAATTAAAGGTGGTTCATTTGCATTCAAATTAATTAAAATTTCAATACGCTGTATATAGTCACAAATTAATTTATTAAGTAAAGCTTTTAATAAAATATCTTTATTTTGAAAATAATGTTGCAAAGTACTTAAACTAATATTTGATTGAGTTGCAACTCCTCTCATACTAAATCCGGAATAACCTTTAGTAAGAAAAACTATTTCAGCATTTCTTAAGATCTGCTTTATTCTTTCTTGCCCTTTTAGAGTGGTAAAGGACTTCTTTATTTGCATAGTATCAAAGGTATCAATTTTGATCATTATCCAGCCTGTAAGTACTATTTAAAAAAAGGCATTCTAAACCATGAAATTAAAAAAATATAAATAAAATATTTAAATTCTATTAAACTAAAATTAGGTCGAACGACCTATATTTTTTAAATCTAGGTCATTCGACCTAATTAATGGTTAAAAAATGGGTCAAATGACTTATTTTTATTTCTTTAGGTAGGGTTAAAATAGGTCATGTTACCTATTTTAATAAAAACAAATAATACTTGTTTTTGTTGTGTGTATAAATAATTGTATTTGAATAATTATTTAAAAAGTATGATCGTTAAAAAGATAATTTCTTTTTCTAATTTTTAGCCATTTTAATAAAGTAGGGGTGGGTATTTAATTGGGAGTTTTTGTAAGATTAAAAAAATTGATTTTAAATAACTCAACATAGTCTTTTTGTAATATGTGTATACAAGTTAAATAATTGTTATTAAATTGTGAAGAGAATCACACAATAGTAAAAGGTAGTTTGTTTTATATATAAAACAGATTAGCCATATTTTATTTGTCGAGTTTGATTCATTTTGTTCTACAAATCTAATCATTATATATGTAGGTTATGAATATGAAAAACATTCAGAAATCACTTCTTGCAGCATTAATAGTTGCTGGTTATGCGGTAAATACTCAAGCAGCTGTTACTGGACAGGTTGACGTTAAATTAAATATCTCAACAGGCTGTACTGTAGGTGGTAGTCAAACTGAAGGAAATATGAACAAGTTTGGTACTTTAGATTTTGGTAAAACTTCCGGTACTTGGAATAACGTATTAACTGCTGAAGTTGCTTCAGCAGCAACAGGTGGCAATATTTCTGTGACTTGTGACGGAACAGATCCTGTTGATTTTACAGTCGCAATTGACGGTGGTGAACGTACAGACCGTACTTTAAAAAATACTGCTTCTGCTGATGTAGTTGCATATAACGTTTATCGCGATGCTGCACGTACAAACCTTTATGTTGTAAACCAACCACAACAGTTCACTACAGTAAGTGGCCAAGCTACTGCTGTACCAATTTTCGGTGCAATTGCTCCAAACACAGGTACACCAAAAGCACAAGGCGATTATAAAGATACTCTATTAGTCACTGTAAATTTCTAAATATAAAAAAGAAATAATTAATTGAGTAGCAGGTTTGCTCAAATATGAGTAGACCTGTTTTAAATGGAGGGAAGATGATATTCAATCGTGGTTCGGCATTTATAATTTCTTATTTTTTAATTTCTTTAGTAAATGCAGGTGAAATTGGAGCTAAATTAACTAGTCAAATTGAATTATTGCCTTCTTGTTCTGTTAATAATAATGTTGTAGAAAATAATGCAGCAAATTTAAATTTTGGAACTATAGATTTTGGTGAAGCTACCACAGCTTTTAAAGGGGTTTTAGACGCTAGTTTAGTTAATAATGGTAATTCAGGTTTTCAGATCGAGTGTGCAGGTATTTCAACTGTAAAAATAATATTTGGAGCAGGAAATAATGATAGTAATATTCCAGCTTCATTTTCACAAAATTATTATCATGCTTTAAGTAATGGTAGAGATTTTATTGCTTATAACTTGCTCTATGGTTTAAATAAACAAGTCATTAAAGCAAATGAAGCTTTTATTCTTAATGATATGAATAATAAAAAGAATATCGATATTTTTGGTCAAGCAGCCCATGATGGTAGTCGTATATCTAGGGGTGAATATAAAGATATAGTACCAATTACGATTGAGTTTTAAGAAAAATGAAATACTTATATTTTAAAGCAATATTTTTGCTATCTGTTAGTCAATTTATATATGCAGCAGATCCTCAGCTCAATTCAAGTTTTAAAGTACAAGCTAAAATTGAAAATGGCTGTTCAATAGATAATATTGAGCAAAACATGGATTTTGGTAAATACTCTGCTTTATCAAAAAATAAAGTAATGACTAATGTTATTAATAGCAAAGGTTCTTGGAATATCCGTTGTACGGAAAGTTTACCTGTAAGTATTTCTATAGATGGTGGTGAAAACCTTCAAAATAATACAAGACGTATGAAGAATGGTTCATCCCCTAATTATTTATCTTACAAACTGTATAACTCTAGCAGTTTATCTAATGAATATATTGTAGGTAATAAATATTTATTGCCTACTACAACACCTACAAACCGTCTGGCAAATTTTGAAATATATGGTGTCGTTGATTTAGAAAATAATAATGAACCCCATACGGCCGGAATTTATAAAGATACTGTTTCAATAATGATTACATGGTGATTTGTATGAACAATTCTGCATTTATTAAAAATGGCATTTTAAAATCTTTTTTATTTGCAAGTACATTATCACTTGTTACACCTGTGATGGCACAAGCAACTTTTCTAATTTGGCCGATTTATCCAAAAATAGAAGCCAATGAAAAGGCAACTGCGGTTTGGCTTCAAAATACGGGTAAGACCGATGCGATGGTGCAAATTCGGGTGTTTAAATGGAATCAAGATGGCTTAAAAGATAACTATAGTGAGCAATCAGAAATTATACCAAGCCCGCCTGTAGCCAAAATTAAAGCAGGCGAGAAGCATATGCTTCGCTTAACCAAAAGCGCCAATTTGCCGGATGGCAAAGAGCAGTCATATCGTCTGATTGTAGATGAGTTGCCAATTCGACTTTCTGATGGCAACGAGCAAGATGCTTCTAAAGTAAGTTTCCAAATGCGTTACTCAATTCCATTGTTTGCTTATGGGAAAGGAATTGGCAGTGGATTAACCGAAGAAAGTCAAAAACTTAATGCAAAAAATGCTTTAGCAAAACCGGTTTTGCAGTGGTCAATCCGCAATAATCAACAAGGCCAGTCTGAGCTATATCTTAAAAATAATGGTCAGAAGTTTGCCCGTCTTTCGGCACTGAAAACTTCAAAAACAGGTAATGATATCTCTTTAGGAAAGGCTGCTTTTGGCTATGTTTTATCAAATAGCACTGTAAAGTTTGCTATTGATCAGTCAACGGCACATGAGTTGTCAAAAACATCTAAAATTTATGGTGTAGACAGTTCTGGTATTAAACAAGAATTGATCGAAATCACCAAAATGGAGGATCCATCATGATCCTTCGGCATAATAATTTATGCAAAAGTATTTTGCTGATTTTATTGTCGGGTGGATGTTTAAATATTCCAAATACTGTGTTCGCAGGCGATTTGCCTCCACCACCAAGAGACATTAATGAAATTAATCAACTTTTTAAACTGTACCTAGATTTGGTTGTGAACCAATATTCAGTCCAGCAAGTTGTGCCAGTGATTGTGAAAAATGATGAGTACTTCATACAAAAAAAGAAGCTGATTGATGAATTAGAAATTAAGATCCCTCAAGAGTTATTAACAAACACTGACACATCTTTATCTAATCAAGATGTTTTGACCTTGGGGTTTAGTGGTGACGCGAGTGATTGGATATCTTTAGATAAATTAAAAGATGTAAGTTATGAATATCAATCTTCGAACCAATACTTTAAGCTCAATTTTCCGCCCGCTTGGATGCCCACTCAAGTTTTGGGTAAAGACTCATGGTATAAGCCGGAAGTCGCTCAGTCTGGTATAGGGCTGCTCAATAACTATGATTTTTATACATATAGACCCTATCAAGGCGGTTCAACCAGTAGTTTATTTACTGAGCAGCGTTTTTTCTCTCCGTTAGGGGTCATTAAAAACTCTGGTGTCTATGTCAAAAACCAATACAAAAATGAAGGTAACGCCGAGTCTGTAGATAATGACGGCTATCGTCGTTATGACACATCTTGGCAGTTTGATAACCAAAAGAATGCTACATCTTTTTTATTGGGTGACATTATTACCGGTAGTAAAACGACGTGGGGAAGTTCTGTTCGACTAGGCGGTTTTCAGGTACAGAGAAACTATTCAACCCGACCGGATTTAATTACCTATCCATTGCCACAATTTATTGGGCAAGCCGCGTTGCCAAGTACAGTCGACTTAATTATTAATGGGCAAAAAACCAGCTCAACAGAAGTACAGTCTGGACCGTTTATTTTAAATAATGTTCCTTTTATTAACGGTAAAGGGGAAGCCGTTGTGGTTACGACTGATGCAGTCGGGCGTCAAGTCACAACATCGGTCCCATTTTATATTTCTAATACTTTGCTCAAGCCCGGCTTATTTGATTACTCATTGTCTTTAGGAAAAATTCGAGAAGACTACGGACTTAAGAATTTTTCTTATGGAAAATTTGCAAGTGCAGCTGATGCCCGTTATGGGGTAAATGACTGGCTGACTGTAGAAGGACGCACCGAACTTTCTTCAGATTTACAGTTATGGGGTGCTGGGTCTGTACTCAAGCTTGCAAATTTAGGTGTGCTGAGTGCCTCTTTTACCCAAAGTAAAGCCGACAAATCTATGTCTGAAGATCGAACGAAAGACTTGGAAGGTAATCAATATACAGTTGGATACAGCTATAACCGTAATCGGTTTGGTTTTAGCATTAACCATAACCAACGTGATGATGAATATACTGACCTTTCACGGCTGCAATATAGCAATTTAATTTCAGTTAATAGCAATAAAAGCCTAACGGCCAATACTTACTTTGCCACTAAAAACTCAGGAACTTTTGGCGTTGGTTATATCAATACCAAGGCGAATGACTTCAAAAATCGCTTTTTAAACTTGTCTTGGGCGCCTGTTTTACCGACTTATATGAATGGTGTGACTGTTTCATTAAGTGCCAACCGTGATTTCATCGAAAAAGAATGGAGTGCTGCATTTCAGCTTTCGATACCGTTGTTTCAGCGAAACGCGACTGTTAACTCAGGTTATGCGTTTAATAAGCAGGGCGATACTGGCTACGTTAACTTCAACCGCTCTGTTCCATCTGAAGGTGGTTTTGGTGTCGATTTAACCCGACGCTTTAATGAAAATAGTGAAGATTTAAATCAGGCACGCGTCAATTATCGCAACAGTTATATTAATACTGACTTTGGTCTGTCTGGAAACCATGACTATAACTACTGGTTTGGCCTATCCGGTTCCCTAATTTATATGGCAGGTGATTTATTTGCTTCAAACCGATTAGGTGAATCTTTTGCATTGATCGATACAAACCAAGTGCCTGATGTTCTGGTCAGATACGAAAACAGTTTAATTGGCCGCAGTAATAAAAAAGGCCATATTTTTGTGCCATCGGTAACACCTTATTATTCGGGTAAATACAGCGTCGACCCAATCGACTTACCTTCAAACTTTACAATCACACAAGTTGAACAACGGATAGCGGCTAAACGCGGTTCGGGCGTTGTGATTAAGTTCCCTGTTCATCAGTCTATTTCTGCAAATGTCTATTTGACTCAGGCAGATGGCAAACCTGTGCCGGTAGGGTCTGTAGTACATAGAGCTGATCAAGAGTCTTCTTATGTGGGAATGGATGGCATTGTCTATTTAGAAAATTTAAAACCGAATAACACCGTAACGGTTCAGCGTTCGGACCAAAGTATTTGTAAAGCAGATTTTTCTGTAGATGTAGAACAAGCCAAGCAGCAGATTGTGGTGGTTAAACCTGTTACTTGTCACGAGGTATCTTTGCCATGAATATAAAAACAAAAAAATTACTCAGACATTTATGCATGTTCTCTGGACTGATATTGACGGGAAATTTGGCTCATGCTGCATGTAGCGTGAGCGCTTCAGGTACATCCTCTATTTCGGTCCCGTCTATTTACTTAATGGAAAACGGTGAAAACTCATCACAATTTAATTCGGGTTTGTCGTGTACGGGTTTTAGCTTGGCTTTAGCAAACATGACCTACCTAAAATATCGGGTCGAGCAAATGTCGAATTCATTTACCAATGCTCAGACCGGAGAAAAACTTAACGCCATTATTTTAGACAGTAACAATGAAATCATTAGTTTAGGTCAAGAAAAAGATATGAGTAGCTTTACGCTGGTCAATCTTTTTAGCGGGCCTGATGGCAATTTACCTTTCTACATACGGCTTCCGGCTGGGCAAAGTGTATCGCCGGGTGTTTATCGAGCCGACTCACCGTTAAAAGTAAAATGGTTCTATTCTGTGCCCGCAGTTGCGATTGTGGGAATCGGTGCCTTCTTTGAGAGCCCTGGGTTTAAACGTGGGGTATTAGGTATTGGTTTTAACTGGGGAAGTGGGGCAGACTCGCTTGGTTCACTCTCAATTACTGTACTGCCAGACTGCCGAATTTTAGCTCAAGACGTAAACTTTGGTACGGCGGCGTTTGCTTCCAAGCTTGAACCTGTTCAGTCGTCTATGGGAATACGTTGTTCGGTAAATACACCATATTATGTGAGTTTAAATAATGGACTTTCCCCGCAAAACGGCAACCAGCGAGCTATGAAGTCACAAACGGGAAATACATATTTAAAATACGATATTTTCAAGAATTCATCGAATGACCGATGGGGAAGCGGTAACGAGCGTTGGTCGAGTTTAAATGCAACGATTAATCCAGGCGTACATAATGGAGTAACGCAGCAGAATTATGTGTTTACCACGAAAATTGTGGATGAAAACGCAGACACGATACCAGCGGGAACTTATCAAGATACGGTCACGGTACAAGTCGAGTTTTAAAAGCTGTTTTATATAGAAGATAAAAGCTCAGTTAAAGGGCTTTTATCTTTAACCAAACTATTCAATTTCTAACTGATCATCATCTTTTGTAATTTTAATTTTTATCTTTTTATATTTCCGCTTATTTGGATCTAGCGCCGAGTTTATTACTTCATCGGCAAAAGGCGGGCACTGCATGAGTTTTGCATAAGCTCTATAGCCGATGCGTATTCGACTAGGCGGGCAATCGGTTCTTTTTGAATAGTATTCAATGAGTGAGTTCAGTTCTTGTAATAAAGTTTGCTGTTCCATCATACATACTTAACAATTAGATAACTCAAGCATAATAGATTTAAACCTTTTGCTGTGTAGCTGTTTATCATAAGCACCCATCAAAATTGTGATGGAGTTCTCTAAAATAACTTATATATGTATTAAGTTTGTTTTGGGGTAGGCTGAGGTGTTTTTTTAATTGAATTGTCACAATGGAAAGCTAAGTTAGACCTATAACAAAAACGAATGAAGATTGTTGCGAACAATAAAACCAAGAAGCAATTTTCAACTAAAGCTGGTCTGCTGTAATTAAGCTAATTCGAAAGAATTGGCTTTTTTATTTATTAAATATTATTCCTAATAATAGATTTACTAAGTTAATTCTTTTTTACTATCAAATTGAATGAAAAATATATTAAAAGAATAGCGACATTTAAGTCGCTACTCTTATAAAAAACGTTGCTTCACTCATGCTATATCAGGGTGTTTATCTGCAAGTTTTTGACGTTTTTGTTGAAGCTCCTGAATTTTCTGATCAATATTTTCAATTTTCTGTTCAATAGTTTCATGAAACTCTTCAAGTAACTCTTGTGCTTCCTCTATATTGTGAGCAATAGGCACGCCCCCAATTAAAGGCTTATTGGCTGTTTCCTTTAAATACATTGCAGTAGCAATACCTACCACCCCGCAAATCATCAAGTAATAGGCTGGAACCATCAGATTGTGGGTAGTTTCAACCAGCGTTGCGGTAAGAGTTGGGGTTAAACCAGCAATAACCACTGAGAAATTAAAGGCAATACCTAAAGCGCTATAACGAATTTCAGTTGGAAATAGGGCAGGTAAAGTTGATGCCATCACTCCGATAGACATATTGAGAGATAAAGCAAGAATAAGTAAGCCTATAAAAATTTGATAATTTACTCCAGAGTTAAGTAATACAAAGGCAGGATAGGACAAGAAAATAAGAGAAAAGCTTCCAATAAAAATAAATGGGCGACGTCCGAACTTATCACTCAAATAACCAATCACAGGTTGTACAAATAACATGCCAACCATAACCGCAATGATAATAAGTGCACCATGTGCTTCTGAATAGCCTAAGTTATGCGAAAAATAGCTTGGTAAATAAGTTAGCAACATGTAGTAAGTAACATTAGTGCTGATTACGAGGCCAATGCACACCAATAAACTACGTTTATGTTTAACAAAAATTTCTTTGAAACTAAATTTTTGAGGTTTGCTTTTTTGTGCTTGTTGCTCTGAATGCTGTTGATATACAGGGGTTTCTTCAAGGCGGTTTCGTAAATATAAACCGATTATGCCCAGTGGTAGAGCGAGAAAGAATGGAATACGCCAACCCCACTCGGCAAAACGTGCCTCACCCACGGCGTGTGTGATCAAGGCGACAGTTGCAGCCCCAAGTACAAAGCCGGCTATCGATCCAAAATCAAGCCAGCTTCCCATAAAACCACGTTTTCGGTCCGGAGAATATTCAGCTACAAAAATCGCAGCACCTGAGTATTCACCACCAATGGAGAAGCCTTGTACAATTTTTACGATGAGTAAAAGAATAGGTGCCCATAAACCGATTGTTTCATAAGATGGAATAAGGCCAATACCAAAGGTACTGATGGACATAATAATGACAGTAATGGCCAGAACTTTTTGACGTCCGTATTTGTCACCTAAATGTCCAAAGAAAAGACCACCTAATGGACGGAAAATAAAAGGTACTGAAAATGTAGCAAGCGCGGCAATCATCTGCACGCTTGGTGAAGCATCTGGGAAAAATACTTTACCGAGAACGTATGCCACATAACCATAAACGCCGAAATCAAACCATTCAATTGCATTACCTAATGCAGCTGCAGTAATCGCTTTTTTGGTTTTTTCGTTCTCGATGATATTGATATCATCAATCTCAATAGGTTTTACTTGTTTTTCAGATGTGCGCATATCTAGCCTAAGAATTGAATCTCAGTATTTAAAGTGAAAATATACGGTTTTAAATACTGAATTAAAAAATTGCAGAATAAAGAGACAGAATAACGATGAGTTACTCAAGAAAAGGGAATTAAGAGGTGTTCTCTTAATGATCAACAAGATAGCAAAAGAGAACTAATTATTTGTTTATGTTAGAGTTTTAAATTGTGGAGAAATTGTATGGATAAAGTTACATAAGTTTACTTAGTGGTAAAACTGAATTATGGGGTAAAAAAATTATATAAAAATTGATAAAAGACATGAGATTAGCATAAAAGTTAAGCGCTATTTTTTGAGCTTAAAAGGCCAAGTTTTTTTACTTTTCATATACAAAAACTGAACTTGCCTTATATCAGGTTTTCATTAATCAAACTTTGTTGCTTCAGGGATTGACTCTAAATAATCAAAAAATTGTTGAATCTGTTCTTCAGTTACACGTGCTGTAGAAATCGCGGGTAATTCATCTCTACCAAAGAAGCCAACTTCTGGTGTTTCAATACTCGGGGTAAGTTCGCCATCAATGATTTCGCACCAGAAAAATGCCTTATACACATGTAAAAACATTGGAGGATGAGGGTGCTTGGTTCTATCAGTTAAAGCTAATAATTTAATGGCTTTAACCCGCAATCCTGTCTCTTCTAAAACTTCTTTTTCTGCATTTTCCGATGCTGAGTAGCCTACATCAGCCCAACCACCGGGAACAGACCAGCGTCCATCGCCAATTTCTTTTGCTAATAACAATTTATTTTCTTTAAACACAACTGCTCTAACATCTAGTTTGGGAGTCGCATAACCCACATTTTGAAGAACATTATTAATAAAATTTTCTGTATTAATTTCTTTTAGTTCTAATAGATGTTCAATATGCCCTAAAAGTTGCTCATAACGTTCTTTATCATAAACATCTTTTGAGTAATGTAAGCCTGTTTGAGCAATACCAGTAATTTTATTTAGAATTTCTAACCACTTAACTGAATCATTCATTAGAGCGGGTGCCTTTAATTTATATCTTTTACATATATTAAGGCATACTCATGCTAAGAAATATTAAACAGTTGTTAATCGAAATTTCTAGTCATAATAGAAAGTAGTTTTATAACTAATATGTTTTATTAAAATTATTCTTTATATAAATTTGATTTAATCATGAGGGGTAATCCAAGGTTATATAATAAGCCTGTTCGCGAACTCGGAACATTTTTTCTCTCTAAATTAATAAGTTTAATGAATTCTTTATTAAATTGATTTCTAGGATATTTTTCTAAAATTTCATTTCTAAAAGATAAGGGGAGCTTATATTGGTTGTCACTAATTACATCACAAGAAGCACCTTGCTGTAATAGAACAACTTCAGGTGGATCAGAATCCTCTATATATCCATTCATGTGTAGACATATAGCATCTTTAATCACTTCGCTTTTCTTGTCATCAAAGTTATATTCTTTCGCCTTTTGCTCAAATTGTTTAGCGCTCTCATATGTAAAACATTGACAGCCTTTACTATGCATATGTTGCTCAGTTAGACCAATATCATGAAAAAGTGAAGCTAATAAGAGTAACTCAGGGTCAAACTGCTGGTTTTGTAAATGACCTAGGGCGGCTCCCCAGAAGTATGTTCGCCATGAATGATTGTAAATAGATATACTTGCTTTTGATTCTAATTCCTCAAGTGCGATTTTAATCATTTGAGTATCTGGTATTACAATTTGCCCTATATCAAAATCGTTACCAGTTTGAAATCGATAGTAATTTATTTTTATAGAACTCAGGATGCTAGGCACCATAATTTTTTGAATTAATTTAATTTTTTCTTTGAAGCTGAGCTGACCATTTGTAGTTTGCATCCAGTGATATGAACCAATTCTTATATTTTTCATTATTAGATCTCATTTTAGAGTAATTACTCTAAAATATTGCCATAGCAGTTATTTTGCAAGTTGTATCTTTTATGAAGCTAATAGCCGTTTGATTAATATGGTTTTTATAGAATTAAAAGCTAACAGGAATTTCATAGGTTACAACTTCGTATTTGGGACCAGAAAATTTTGAAACTACTTTGCCCCCTAAAGATTCAGCAATTTTGCGACTTGGGTAGTTATCTTCGGCGACGGGATAAACAAAAAAGTCTGGCTTAACAAAGTCAATTGCCCATTTTGCTACTGCTGTTACAGCTTCTCTACCATAGCCATGATGGTGATAGTCTTCGCGTATCCATATGCCTAACTCTGGGTTACTCGTTTGCATGCGGTGTAGTCCTACAAGACCTATAAATATTTGAGAAGATGTCTCTCTAATAACAAAAATAATTTCAGTGCCAAGAGCAAAGTTCTTTAGCCAATTACTCCAAGTTTGATCGAATTCATGCCTTGGTTGAGGATCCCAAGCCATATAGCGTGTGAGCGTAGGAGTAATACAGTTATAGGTTTCATCTGCATCATTTGCGGTAAATGGTTTTAGGGTAAGCCTTTGAGTAGAGAGCATTACTGTATTTAAAGTCATAATTATCCTTGTATAAATGAATTAAATTGTTATCAAAATATATGATTCATACTCAAGTTAAAGTAAACAATAAACTTTTATTAGGCATATATACTACGTTTTATATAAATAATTTATAAACCCAAATGAACAATAAATTTTAATTATTTATCCTTACTTTTTAATGATCTAATTTAAAACAAATGTCATTTTGTGTGCTTGACTGTAATAGGGCAGAGCACTATCCTTTGCCTGCTGGCCTACATTGCCAGCCGGCTTTGACAGGCTGATTTAGACCGCATCAGAGTTATTTCTTCTGAGGAATAGTTCTGTGTGTAAGCTTCTCGTCTCCTCCCGTAGCGGTAGGACGGGAGAGGGACACCTTCGGGTGTGCTGGCGTCTAACCAGTCTGTCAACCTTCTCTCGTTCTGCCACCATAATCATTTGACAGTGATTCGGTAGAACTTCTTTAGACATGAGGAGTTTTCTATGCGTACTATTTCTTATTTATTGGCCTTTGCCAAATTCTCTCTATTTATACCGCCTAAACAGTCATTAAAACGGCTCAATAGACCGTAGGTTTTCTACGCCTTAAGTATCGTTACGTCTCAAAATCATAGCAACAATAAACCCGAGATAGGCGAGCACACCATTTTGTGCGGTTTTCGCATGCCTGTATTTAGCACTCATTTTAAGAGTGACGGCATTTTTATCTCGTTTATATACAAAAAAAATTATTTTAAGCGGTATACATGAAAAATTTAGGCACTTCATTTAGAGCATTACACGTGCTTCACATAGCATCGGATTTATTTAAACAATACGGGTTTCATAAGGTTGGGGTAGACCGAATTATTAGCGAAACTAAAATTTCCAAAGCTACTTTTTATAACTACTTTCATTCAAAAGAACGTCTGATTGAAATGTGCCTCTTACTTCAAAAAGACACATTAATGGAAAAAGTAAGAGTGGAGATAGAAACGACTCACTATTCAACTTTCGCTCATAAACTCAGGCAAATCTATCTCTTACATGCCAATTTAAAGAGCGCTTATTATCTGTTGTTTAAAGCAATTTTTGAAATTAAAACGAGTTATCCTATAGCTTACCAAACGGCAATACGCTATAGACGATGGATTAAAAATGAAATTTTCTGCCTGCTTATGGAAACTAAAAAAGCCGTTTCATATGCCGAAGCGGAAATTTTTATATTTATGATAGATGGGGCAGTTTTAGGACTTTTGACTTCAGACAGAGCCGAAGAACAAACCAAGTTGTTAGATTACTTTTTAGTGAGGGTTGACTAAATTTATTGAGCTAAAGAATCAGTATTTTAGAATGAATTAACTATCTTTTTATTTTGAAATAATGATTTCTTAATTAAAAATTAACATGATTTATCTTTTATTTTATTGTTCTAGATTTTAAAAAGGACAAGTTATTTAGACTAAAAACTCACGGAATACTAAGAAAAAGTGAGTTTATAAAATCTGAAATAAAAATAGATGAAGACTTAACAATATAAATTTTTGGAGAAATTCGTGGATGATCATCATCTAAAAAGAAAAGTCGGCACGCTTGAAATGGTTGTAGCTATGCTGCTTTCAGGGAGTATTGGTCTATTTGTGATTAAGTCAGGTCAATCACCCGTTAATATTGTATTTTTCCGTTGCCTTATTTCAGCATTGTGTTTAATACCGATTTGTTACTTTTATGGTCATTTTAAAAAAGTATACTTCGGTAAAAAAGAACTGTTTTTAATGGTGACTTCGGGCCTTCTAATTATTTTTAACTGGGTTCTACTGTTTGCTGCTTTTCCTAAAACTTCTATTTCTTTAGCGACGATTGTTTATCACGTGAATCCGTTTGTCATTTTATTTTTAGGGGCGTTGGTCTTTCACGAAAAGCTCAATAAAAATGATGTGCTATGGACCATCGTTGCTTTTATAGGGCTAATCGTGATTATAGGCTTAGGCAGTGCTTCGGTGAACTCTAATGAGTTAGTCGGCTTGGGGCTAGTTCTTATTGCCACAACACTTTATTCAATATCGGTATTAATCACTAAAAAATTAAGTAATACACCGCCGTTATTAATTGTATTTATACAAACTCTGAGCGGGGCGATTGTCATGGCTCCGTTTATTTCGGTTTTTGAAAACCCGCCGATCGGTCAACAATGGCTGTTTGTGGTCGGATTGGGAGTTTTGCATACTGCATTTCTCTACTATTTAATGTATTCGGCGATTAAGAAAATACCTTTAAATAATATTGCGATCTTATCTTTTATTTATCCAATATCGACCATAGTGATTGATTATTTCTTCTTTGATCATGTGTTGACTAGTACTCAAGTTTTAGGTGCAGGTTTAATTTTATTAGGCGTATTGGGCGTGAAGTTGCATTGGAATATTTTTGCGTTGAAGAGCGCCTAATTTTATTCAAATATAATATCCATTTAATTTTAAACGTGTTAAAAGCTCCTTTGAGAAAAGGGGCTTTTAGTTCTTTTTCTTTTATTTAATAAAAGAATTCATTGATGCGGTCACTAATTTTTTCTTGAAGAAATGAGATTAGTTTGGCACATTGCTTATAAATACTATTTTAGGCAAGCGTTGTAGTAAGCAATTATTAGCACAGTAAAACGATAAATCTTAGAGTATAACTATGAAGCTTAAAGAATTAGCAGGTTGTGAGGAGTGCGATACCGTCTATCGTAGAGTCCCGCTTGCTTACGGGAAAAGAGCTTATTGTGTCTGCTGTGGTGCAGAGCTTTATCGGCATACCAAGCCTTTTACTACATTGTTAGCTCTAATTTTAACGGCCCTCATTGTATTTGTTATTGCCAATAGCTTTCCCATTGTCAAAATTGAACTGCAAGGCAACATATCAGAAACCACTTTACTGGGCGCCGTGTGGGTGATGTTTCATTACGATCGGGCATTTGTCGGTGTTCTTATTTTAATTACTACATTCATTGTGCCACTTACATATTTATTATTGATGGGCTATGTACTCGGTATGGTCAGTATATTAAAGAAACGCCCCCAATTTTTAGTCGGTGCCTTGCGAACACTTTATTTTATGAGAGTGTGGGGAATGGTTGAGGTGTTCCTGATTGGAATTCTGGTCACGCTTGTAAAACTAATGGGCATGGTTCTTGTTATTCCGGAAATTGCTCTATGGGCATTTGCGGTCTTGAGCCTATTAATGGTTTATATTACTTCCGTAAAGGTGAGTGATATATGGAATGAAATTGATAGGTCACAGCCATGGCAAAAATAAAAAATGTGACTTCTGAAAAAATCACAAATACCAATATGATTTTAAAACAATATCCAAGAGCCAAAGATCTTTCACTGATATTGTGTCATTGTTGTGGGTTATTGAATTCTTCAAAAGTAAATAAAGCTGATACTCATAAAAACCAAATTCTCCGCTGTGTTAGATGCCATAGCGTTTTGCACGAGCGTAAGCCAGGAAGTTTAAATCGTACCTTCGCTTTAGTGGTGGCTGCTACCATTCTCTATATTCCTGCAAATGTCCTTCCTATGACGGTAACTGACTCTCTTCTGGGCCGTCAGCAAGATACCATTATGAGTGGGGTCATTTACTTTTGGCAAAGTGGAGACTATTTGGTATCGGTGGTCATTTTTATGGCGAGTATTTTTATTCCGATGCTAAAGCTTCTTATTTTGTATTTCCTGTTGTTGGTTGTATATATACAGTCATCCGCGGCGTGGAAGTTTGCACCAGAGCAATGCATTAAACTCTACCGCATTGTTGAATTTGTAGGGCGCTGGTCCATGATTGATGTGTTTGTGGTAGCCTTACTTACCGCTCTTATTCAAATTCAATCACTTGCAACTATTTTAGCGGGACCGGGTTCAATTGCTTTTGGTGCGGTTGTGGTTTTAACCATGTTTGCATCTTTAAGTTTTGACCCACGTATTATTTGGGATAATTTTTATGCATCTCAAAATACAAATAAACCTAACCGTGTTTCTTCGGAAAAAAACACAATTATTCAGGCAGAACACTCGCCTTTGAATAATGATTCCATTAATCCCAGTCAATAAAAGAACAATGAGTATGTCTGAAAACAAAACAACCAGTGAGACCTCAGATCATCATGAAACAGATGTTGAACTGGAAAACATGAATGATTTACCAGAACCCCAAGAAAAGAAAAATCGGTGGAAGCCTCTACTAATCTGGATTATTCCACTTATTGCGCTGCTGATTGCGCTTTCTTTGGCGGTGAAAGCATTACTTTCTAATGGACCAACCATTGAAGTATCTTTTCGTACTGCCGAAGGTTTAGTCGCAGGTAAAACAACAGTACGCTATAAGCAGGTAGACATTGGGGTGGTACGGCAAATCGATCTTGCAGAAGACCGATCTCACATTATTGCGCGCATTGATTTACGTAAGGATGCAAGCAATTTCGCCGCTCAAGATTCACGGTTCTGGGTAGTGCGTCCTCGGATTGGGACAAGTGGGGTTTCAGGCATCGACACTTTATTGTCGGGTTCATATATTGAAGTGGATGGCGGGAAATCACCCGAGAAAAAACTTGAATTCACAGGTCTGGAAATACCGCCAGTGATTACGTCCGATGTGCCGGGCAAAGAGTTTTTCTTGAAAGCCGATGATTTGGGATCTTTAGATATTGGTTCGCCAATTTATTACCGAAGAATTAACGTAGGACAAATTACAGCTTATAAGCTATCTGATGACGGTAAAAGTGTAGAACTTCAGACGTTTATTCGTGCGCCGTACGATAAATTTGTAACGACTGACACACGTTTCTGGCAAGCAAGTGGTATTGATGTGACGTTAAATGCTTCAGGCTTTAACTTAGATACTCAATCGCTTGCAAGTATTGTGGCTGGTGGTATTGCGTTTGGTTTCCCTGAAAACTCAAATGGGACTGTCGCTGCTAACAAGAGCCGTTTTAATCTTTGGGACTCAAAAGCTGAAGCATTAAAAGAGCCGGATGGTCTACCGCGTGGCGTGATTATGTACTTTGATCACTCATTACGTGGTTTGGCTGTGGGTGCGCCAATTGACTTCATGGGAATTGAAATTGGTAGTATTAAATCAATTAATGCAGAGTTTTATAACAACTATAAGCAGATTCGCATGCGTGTTGAGGCAGTGATTTATCCTTCACGTGTTGAAAACGGCCAAGCACTCAATCCAAACAGCGACATTTTCAAAAATTTTGTTGAGCATGGATGGCGTGCCCAAATGAGAACCGGCAACCTCTTAACGGGTCAAAACTATATTGCTTTAGATAAGTTCCCTAAAGCAAAACCTGCCACTCTACAAATCTTGAATGATGGCCGTGTGGTAATTCCAACCACTGCAACAGAGTTAAGTGGTTTACAGGCACAGGTTTCCCAAATTGCTGATAAATTAACGAAATTCCCACTAGTCGAAATTGGGCAGGATGTTCGCAAAACGCTTAAGAATATGAATACAGCCATTGAGTCTACCGACAAGCTGGTTAAACAGTTAGATGGTAAAGTTGCCCCTGGTTTACAAGCAACCTTAGACGATGTTCGTAAAACTGTAAGATCTTCCGAGTCTATTTTGTCAAGCGATGCGCCGTTACAACAAGACGTACGTAAAGCACTACAACAAATGACTCGTGCGGCTGCGTCATTACAGTTAATGGCAGACTATATTGAACAACATCCTGAATCTATTATTCGTGGTAAGAGACCAGAGGCCAACGATGAAAAATAAAAAGAACCGATCATTGCAACACTCTAAAGTAGCCAAATGGCTGCTTGGGAGTGGAGTGCTTTTGACAGCGATAGCCATGACAGCATGTTCTAGTTCACCAACACCAAACTATTATACGCTTACACCTAAAGTGACTCCGGTCTCGAACTCGACCGTGCAGGTGATTGAGGTCTTGCCGGTCGGGATTCCAGATCGCTTAGACCGTGCGCCACTGGTGCTACAAGACAGTAATGGTAAGTCGACTGTACTTGATAATGAGCGCTGGACATCGACTTTGGGTACACAATTACGCGATACCTTATCGGCTGGTTTGCAACAAAAACTTGGAGCAATTGACAGTTATAGCAGTGGGCTTTCTGGAAACAATCAGCCTCTATATCGAGTTTCTACTGACTTTTCTCATTTTGATATTATAGATAATAGCAATATCAACGTTGCCGTATCTTGGGTAGTGAAGCGCCAAATACCGCCTACGCAACTAGAATCAACGAATCCGAAAGTAATCTCGAATAGAGGAGCGCAGCTCAATTGTAGAATTGCGTTTAAACAGCCGATTGATCAAAAAGCTAAAAAAATGGAAGCAATTGTAAGTGCTTCAAATGAAGCGATGAGTCAAATTATTAATACCATATCTTCTTCAATTGTGGCGCTAGATTCAAATAAAAAGATGAACATCAATAACGGTATATGTTCATCTTAATAAAGACTTATTTGTTATACGTTTAATAAAAGGCTCCTTATGGCTAAGGAGCTTTTTAAGTTAAAAGCATGTGAGGAAAAAATTACTCAATGTGAGTGTTGTGAATCCCATCCTTTTTCGATACAAATTTGATCAAATGATTTTGCAAGATCGGCTAGGGTAGTTCCTTTTAAGCGCTGGATCAAAATCGCCTGTGCAGCTTGAATACTTGCATCTAGAGCTGCATTGACGACTTGTTCTACTGCACATTCTGGATTTTGTCTTTCATTGCCGATTGCAAAAATTGTAGGTTCACCAACAGCATTATAAATATCAAAAAGCGTAATTTTTTCTATATCACCAATTAAATGCCAGCCACCACCAGGCCCTTTTTCTGATTGTACGAAGTTAGCCTGTTTTAATCCAATCATAGTGCGACGAATGACTACAGGATTAGTTGATAGCATTTTTGCAATTTCTTCAGAAGTAAAACTGCGGTTTTGCCTTGCCATATGTAAAAGTACGTGAAGTATTCGGGAAAGTTTATTGTCTGTACGCATAAGCAAAAAAAAACAGCGCAATTAATAGGATGGATAAAATGTAACATGAAAAGTTGCAAATTAAAATAAAAAGCATTAATGTAACTTCATAAGTTACTTATTAAGGGTGCACAAAATGCTTTACGACGTTACGATTATCGGCGGCAGTTATGCGGGTTTATCAGCAGCAATGCCGTTAGCCCGCGCACGTAGAAATATTGCGATTATTGATGCAGGGCAAAGAAGAAATCGTTTTGCTGAACATTCTCATGGGTTCCTTACCCAAGATGGAACTCGAGCTAGTGAAATTGTTGAAATTGCAAAAAATCAATTAGAAGCATATAGCACTGTTCACTGGAAAAATGGATGGGTTAAACAAATCGCAAAAATAGATGAAGGCTTTTGTATTTGTATTGATGGGGTAGTTTCCATTCAGACAAAAAAAATTATTATTGCGGCAGGAGTTAACGATCAGTTGCCGGAAATATCTGGTTTGGCTGAGAGATGGGGAAAAACGATTTTTCATTGCCCATATTGCCATGGATATGAATTACAACAAGGGAAAATCGGTATTTTGGCCACTTCTGAGCACAGCCTGCAATTGGCGATGATGTTGCCTGATTGGGGGCCAACTACACTTTTACTTAATGGAGATGATCAACTCATCCATACAGAATGGCATACTTCCTTGCAAAAACGTGGTGTAGTTGTAGAACCAGGTTTTATTCAGGAAATTAGAGCGAATGCTGAGGTAGTTTTTACGGATGGAAAGATTATTGCTCTAGATGGACTGTTTGTTCCTACACGTACCTATATTACTCAACCTTGGGTGGCTGAGCTTGGATGTGAAGTCGAAGACACACCGTTTGGACAAATAATCAAAACAAGCGCGACAAAAGACACCACAGTAAATGGAGTTTTTGCTTGTGGGGATATTGCACGTTTAGGTGGTTCAGTACCATTCGCAGTTGCAGATGGAATGATGGCTGGGGTGAGCGCTCACCGTTCACTTGTTTTTAATGTGTAATTTTAAAATACCTTAAAATTTTAGAATAAAGCTTGTACATTCTTCACATATACATAATCACGCATCGATTTTATTTAGGCAATTGCTGGCTAAAAAACCTATGTGCTGATTGGTAACTATTTCTGCAAAAAGCTCTGCTACTCCTTGGTTACAGCAGAGCTTCTTTTTCATTTTTTAGTAAAAACTATTAAGAAGTACAATTGTCCCCCCACTTAAAATGCTAAAAGTAGAAAGAATGTAAAAAAGCAATTTTATTCTAGCTGTCTATTTATCTAAGAAGATATAGATAAGCTTTAGGTCCAGTAAAAGGTTTAAATAATGAAAACAATCGGTTTACTCGGCGGTATGAGCTGGGAATCTACAGCACTTTACTATCAACAAATTAATAGAATGGTTCAGAACAAGTTAGGGAAACTACATTCAGCCAAAATCATTCTAAATAGTGTCGATTTTGAAGAAATAGCAGCCTTACAATCGAAAGGTTTATGGCAAGAAGCTGGAGCCTACTTAGCTGAGCAAGCAAAAAATTTAGAAAAAGCAGGGGCAGACTGTATTTTAGTCTGTACTAATACCATGCATAAAGTAGCGCCTCAAATTGAAGATGCCATTACGGTTCCATTTATACATATTGCTGATGCCACAGCAAAAGAAATTTTAAGTCAAAACATCCGTAAAGTTGCACTGTTGGGAACCGCTTTCACCATGGAGCAAGACTTTTATAAAGCCAGATTACAAGATCGTGGAATTGAGGTGATTATTCCAAATGATGCAAATCGGAAAATAGTACATAGCATTATCTATGAAGAGCTTTGTTTAGGTGTGATCAACCCCGATTCGCAACACAAATACACGACCATTGTTGAAGAGTTGATTGGGCAGGGTGCCGAGGGCATTATTTTGGGGTGTACCGAAATTTGTATGTTGATTGGTGATATCAAATTTTCTGTGCCACTATTTGATACCACCACCATTCATGCGAAAGAAGCTGTAAATTTTGCATTAAAGCAAAAAACGGCAGTCCGTTCTATTGCTGCTGGTTCGGTATAAATACTCATCAGCTTTTAATTTATGCTGAAATAGGAACGAATCACAGCCCAATTTGTTGAAAGCCAGCAGATCAGTGAACCCGCCGTGACCATGGCTGTACCTTGCCAAAAACTGATTGATAACTCTGTCTGTAAAACCAGCATGGCAAGTAAAGATGAAATGATTGGGGTAAAATAAGAAGCAACCACCAGCATGGTAATGTTGCCATGAATAATGCCAATATTCCATGCTGCATAACCGAGGCCAATTGCAGCAGAAGCAACGATTAAAGATAAAATTGTATTTAAATCGAGTGAAGGCAAACTCACTTGGCCGCTAAAAAGTAATTTTAGCCACAAGGTTATGGCAACACCAAGAAAGAAAATAGAAATAGGGTTTTGTCCTTTACCCATTTTCTTGGTCAACACACAGTAAAAAGCCCAAATAATGGCACCTATAAAGGCCAAAATATAACTTAAAGGATTACTATGAAAATTATCGACAACACGACCTAAACTAAAATCTCCGTTCCCGGTCTGAATAAAAATGATACCGGCAATTGAAATGAGTAATCCTAAAATAATAAACACATTAAATTTTAACTCTCTAAAAATAACAAAAGCTAAAACAGTCAGGCTTGGCCAAAGGTAGTTCACAATACTTACTTCAATCGCTTGTTGCGCTGTCTTTGAATAGGCAAGTGCAAACGAAAAGCAAAGCTCATAAGCAATAAATAAAATTGCCCCTAAAATTAAGTATTTTTTAGAAATTAATTTAAAATTTGGCACCCTAAAAATAATGAGCAGGAGTAAAGCACTTAAGGTATAGATCAGCGTAATGCCAACATCTGGACCGATTGCAGTCGTAATATGTTTTACAAAACCCACCATAGAGGCCCACATTAGGATGGCACTTAAACCAATCAAGGTTGCTAAATTTTTTGACATAAGAAATAAATGAACTTAATTGAACACCTGAGCTACAGTGAAAGTTAAAAATAATTAAAGTAAGTCAGGGTAAAGGAATTTTTAATTAAAAAATAGGCACAATAAACCAAATTACTTAATAAGTATTATCAGCCAACATAAATACTTTTGGTAATTAAACTAAATGTCAGGTATTAATTTATAGCTAAGCATTAGGGTAAGCTAAACCTCTAGAAAACACCCAGTTATGTATTAAAATTTTAAAAATATAGACTGTAATGCTCAGTACAGTTAAATAAATCAACTATAAGTCTCTCTTCTAAAGCATTACCCTGTGTTTATTGCGAAAAAATAATAAATGGAGATAAAAGATGCTTACACGTTTTTTACTGCCGATTTTGGGCACTACCGTTTTAGTTACAGGCTGTGCTTCGTCCTCTCAATATCCGATTAACGAGAGTTATGGCCCAGAGCCAAAGTTGCCTGAACCGAAAACAAGCTTATTTCCGACCGTAAATATAGCACCGGCACAAGGTTGGCCAAGTGGTGTGATGCCGACTCCGGCAGAAGGTTTAAAAGTAAAAGCATTTGCTAAAGGACTTGAGCACCCACGTTGGCTCTATGTATTACCAAATGGTGATGTGCTGGTGGCTGAAACGGATGCTCCACCTAAACCTGAAGACAGCAAAGGGATTAAAGGCAAAATTATGACCTTCGTAATGAGACGGGCAGGGTCATCTCATCCAAGTGCAAACCGAATTAGTTTACTCCGTGATACGAATGGCGATGGTATAGCTGACCAAAAAACGGTATTCCTTAAAAACCTAAACTCACCGTTTGGTATGGCACTGGTAGGAAATCATTTATACGTTGCCAATACGGATTCACTCATGCGTTTTCCTTACCAAGAAGGTGAAACCCATATTACTTCAACCGGTACTAAAGTATTGGACTTACCGGGTGGGCCTCTAAACCACCATTGGACCAAAAATGTTATTGCCAATCGTGAAGGTACAAAGCTCTACATTACCGTTGGCTCCAATAGTAATGTGGCCGAAAATGGTCTAGATCAAGAAAAAGGCCGTGCACAAATTATGGAGTTCGATATTGCAAGTGGTCAGTCACGTCCATTTGCAACAGGATTGCGTAATCCAAATGGTATGGCTTGGCAACCTCAAAGTGGCAAACTTTGGACAGTTGTAAATGAGCGCGATGAAATTGGTAGTGATTTAGTGCCCGACTATATGACGTCGGTACAAGATGGCGCTTTTTATGGCTGGCCTTATAGTTACTATGGTCAACACGTAGATGTACGAGTCAAACCACAAAATCCTGACATGGTGGCTCGTGCAATTAAACCAGACTATGCTCTAGGTAACCACACTGCTTCGTTAGGTCTTGCATTTTATACAGCCGAACTCATGCCACAATTTAGAGGCGGAGCATTTATTGGACAGCACGGTTCTTGGAACCGTAAACCACATAGTGGATATAAAGTCATTTTTGTGCCATTTAGAAGTGGTCAGCCCTCTGGTCCACCGCAAGATATTTTGACAGGGTTTTTAAGTGAAAAAGGCAAAGCGTATGGGCGTCCTGTCGGGGTAGCAATTGATTTTTCGGGTGCAGTATTAGTCGCAGATGATGTTGGTAATACAATATGGCGTGTCTCACCAGTTGCTGAAACAACTTATGAGAGTCCAACCCAGCAATCCATTCGTAGTTCAGTGACTCAACCTTAAAAAGGTTGGGCAAAATAGGTTTATTTTATGCAAATATTACGGTTATCTGATTACCCTCAATACAAAGAAATGGCTGCACAGTGGTTTTCTGAAAAATGGCAAATCCCTGTGGAAGCCTATCTTGAGAGTATTCAGATTTCCATTGATCAAAGGCATGCTATTCCACAGTGGTACATTGTTTTAAATGAAAATAAGCATTTAATTGCTGGAGCAGGAGTCATTGATAATGACTTCCATGAGCGTAAAGATTTAACACCAAACTTATGTGCTTTATTTGTAGAAGAGAACTATCGAAACCAAAATATTGCAAAACAGATTTTAGATTTTGTACGTGAAGACTTGAGTAATCAGGGCATCCAAACACTTTATTTAATAACAGACCATACCGAGTTTTATGAAAAATGTGGTTGGCGGTTTTTAATGTTGGTAAAGGATGAGGAAGGCGAGATGGTACGTATGTATGTAGCAGATACTTTTTAATAGAACTTAAAAAATATTAGATAAAAAGCCTTTAATATGAAGGCTTTTTTAACTATCTTATGTAATTCATGAAACTTTTGAGTGGAATAAAGCATATAAATTTGAGTAAAAAATATGATTAATAGATATTGACTCACTCTCTTGTAATATTCCGTTATATAAAATACCCATCCAGATGGGAGCCACAATAAGTAGTGCAAATTCTGCAGGTGTACAGGTTAGAGAGATTTCTTTACGCTCGTTGGCAATCGTAGCTAATTTTTCAAACTCACGTAGATATGGAGTCACCATCTTATTAAAATAAATTTCTTTAAGCTGAGGAAAGTTTTGTCCTTCTTTAATCACTAATTTAGAAATACCATCACGTCCTGATGAATAGATAGATTCAATAATCTGTTCAAAATGTTTATATAAAAATTCATATACGCTTTGATCTGGCTTTAGAGTATCCGCTTTAACCACCATAAATTCTTCATTCAACATAATATTAATGACCCCTTCAAAGAGATCTTCTTTGGTTTTGAAATAACAATAAACAGTGCCCACCCCGACTTGAGCCAAATCCGCAATATCTCTAATTTTGGTATTTGCAAAGCCGACTTCTAAAAATTTTTTTAAAGCGGCCTTTAAAATTGAATTTTTAGTAGCTTCGGTTTTTTCTATGCTTGGACTACGATTTCTTTTAACAGTATTCATAAATAAATATATAAGAAAGACCCCATACAAAAATAGCCTCTATATAGAGGCTATATAACTAATAGTTAGTTAATTATTTTGCAGGAGCAGCTTCAGATGCAGCTACTTCCGAAGCTGCTTTATCTGTATTAGCTACAGGTACTTCAACAAATTTTGATGGAGAAGCTTGGGTAGTTGGTGTAGCTGTAGTTTGCTCAGCAGCAAAAGTTTGAACTGATGCAAAAAGAGCAAGACCCGCAAAAGATAATTTAACTAATTTCATAACTATACCTTTAAATTAAAACATACACTACAGAACAGAATGTTTTTAATTGAATTAATAAAATTGAACAAAAGTTCATTTTTAATTTTATTTTAAGACTAGATTCTAAGTCAATGTGTTAGAAATAAAATTTAAGAAAAACTTAATAATTTAAGGAGTTATTTAATCCTTAAACTGAATTATTTAATTTTTAAATAATTGAACAAAAAAAATACTAATTGGACTTTATAAGCCAACTTCTCAAAAATGAATATGTGAAAACGATAATGATGTTTAAGGAACAAACACATGAATACATATATTCGAATTGCCGTGGTCGGTGGTGGTATTGCTGGTCTGGCTTTAGCAAGTAATTTAAGTAAACACGCCCATTTAGACGTGCAAATGTTTGAATCTGCACCTCAGTTTTCTGAAATTGGGGCAGGGATTTCTTTTGGTGCCAATGCAGTTAAAGCGATTGAACTGTTAGGTTTAACTAACGAATATCATGCGATTGCAGATAAAGTATCGGCTCCATTTCAAGAGGTTTGGTTTCAATGGCGCAATGGCTATACCGATGAATATTTATCTGCATCTATCGCGGCAGGTGTAGGGCAGTCATCTGTTCATCGTGCTGATTTTCTAGATGCAATTATTCCTCACATGCCTACGCAAAATGTCCATTTTTCTAAACGTCTAGAGGCGATTGAAGAACAAGATGATCAGGTGATTTTGCATTTTAATGATGGTACTCAGCATGAATGTGACTATTTGATAGGGGCGGACGGTATCCGCTCTGTGACACGCCAATATGTTTTAGCTTCTCATCATTTACCACCAGTTCATCCACGTTTTTCAGGAACTTGGGCATATCGTGGCATTATTTCTCACGCTTCATTTAAAGAAGCTTTGCAGCAAATAAATGGCGATACAGATTTAGCAGATATTCCCCAAATGTTATTGGGCAAAGATAAACATATTTTAACGTTCCCAATTCGTAAAGGGGAGCAAATTAATATCGTTGCTTTCTGCTCAAACCGCGAAGATACGGTATTACCAGCCGATACACCGTGGACTAAGCCTGTAGATAAAGCTCAAATGCTTTCCGATTTTTCAGACTGGAGTGAAAGCTGTCAAACATTACTCGGTTTAATTGAACAGCCTACTATTTGGGCCTTACATGAAATTGAAGAACTCTCGACTTATCAAAGCGTCTCGGGACGTGTGATTCTTATGGGTGACGCTGCACATGCCATGTTACCTCACCAAGGTGCAGGGGCAGGCCAAGGTCTTGAAGATGCATTAATCCTTGCAACTTTATTGTCGACAAAGAACTTACAAGCAGATCAATTAACCGATGTGTCTGCCATCTATGAAAATTTGCGTTTAAAACGCGCTTGTCGTGTTCAACAAACTTCTCGTGAGTCTG
This sequence comes from Acinetobacter sp. FDAARGOS_559, assembly GCF_003940475.1. Classification (NCBI taxonomy): domain Bacteria; kingdom Pseudomonadati; phylum Pseudomonadota; class Gammaproteobacteria; order Moraxellales; family Moraxellaceae; genus Acinetobacter; species Acinetobacter sp. FDAARGOS_559. The sequence goes on along the minus strand of NZ_RKJG01000005.1, from coordinate 874,876 downwards.
GCGAAATTTATGAATGTTATTCAGCTCAATACCCAACATTTGCCGCAATTGGCGAACATCTTGAACATCGTTTTGACTGGTTATGGCAACACGATCTAGAACAGGATGTTGCAGAAGCACAGCAACAATTACATCAGCTAGGAATGGCAACTATTTAAATAATTTTTTGTTTTACACACAATTTGCTAAGGAAAGCAATTATGGAAAAACTAAATGCAAATCAATTGATTGATGATGCAAGATTAACGTCCTTACATTGGCGAGTGATCTTGCTGAGTGCACTCATAATTATTTTTGATGGCTATGACTTAGTCATTTATGGCGTTGCATTACCCAAGCTTATGCAACACTGGCAGTTAGATAGTATGACTGCTGGATTGCTGGGCAGTGTCGCATTATTTGGCATGATGTTTGGTGCCATGATTTTCGGTAGCTTAGCTGACAAATTAGAGTCCTATGGCTTTAGCCGTAAGCGTTTAATTATGCTGTGTGTCCTTATTTTTAGTGGTTTTACGGTGTTATGTGGTTTTGCCAACAGCCCCAAAGAGTTTGCCATTTACCGTTTTATTGCCGGCCTGGGTTTGGGCGGAGTAATGCCGAACGTTATTGCTTTAATGACCGAATTCGCCCCAAAGAAATTAAGATCAACTTTGGTATCGCTCATGTTTAGCGGCTATGCGATTGGCGGGATGAGTTCAGCACTTTTAGGCATGTGGTTGGTTCCTAAATTTGGTTGGCAAATCATGTTTATTCTGGCGGGTATTCCACTCATTTCATTACCGATTATTTGGAAATTTTTACCTGAATCAATTGATTATCTGGTTCGCCAAAAAAAATGGAATGAGGTGCGTGACTTACTTCAACAATTAGCACCAGAACAAAGCATAACTGATCATACGAGCATCGTATTACACCAAGAAAACCAACAAACTGCGGCTCGGCCTTTGGTTGCTCTATTTACCGAGAACCGTGCTTTAGTCACTGTATTTTTCTGGCTAAGTGTATTTATGGCTTTACTCATGGTGTATGCGCTCGGCAACTGGATACCAAAACTCATGGTCGAGGCAGGATATGATTTATCAACCAGTCTGGTCTTTTTACTGGCACTAAACTTGGGCGGGATGCTGGGCGCAATCGGTGGAGGATACTTTGCTGATCGTTTTCACCTTGGTAAGGTCATTTGTTCACTCTTCTTTGCAGGTGCAGTGTCGCTCTACTTGCTAAGCTATGCTTTACCCATGGTCATTTTATATTTCTGTGTTGCCATTGCAGGTGCAGCGTCTATCGGTGGGCAAATTTTATTGCTCGCTTATATGGCTCAGTTCTATCCTTCACCAATTCGCAGCACTGGCATTGGTATGGCTTTGGGTGTAGGTCGGATTGGGGCGATTTTAGGTCCGATTTTATGCGGTTGGCTTTTAAGTTTGCATCTACCCATTGAATATAATTTTATCGCGCTAGCCATTCCTTGTGTGCTAGCAGCCTTAAGTGTTATTGCCATAAGTATTTGTAATCGAACCAAACGTGTAATGCTAAATTCAAGTATATCTCCATAAGAATTAAGCATTTTTATTCCTGTAAAAAGAACTAAACTCTAAGCAAAGAAGTTAAAGTCTTTGTTTAGAGTATTTAAAGGATCAGAACCATGGATTTAGGTTTGATTAAAGTTTTTGTCTGTATTTACGAGTCTCGGCATATTAGTAAAGCTGCGGATAAATTGAATTTGAGCCAGCCTTCTGTAACTTATAATTTGAATCGTTTACGCCGTCAGTTAAATGACGAGTTGTTTACCCGAAGCCGAGGCGGTGTCGAGCCGACAAAAGTTGCACATGAGCTTTATCCAATTTTTCATCAAGCAATTTTTAATATTGAATCAGCGATTGCTCAAGCACAGGAATTTCATCCTCAAAATTCAAATAAAACTTTCCGAATCGGACTCTCTGACGCAGGGGAGATATGTCTCTTGCCTAGTCTTATGGCTTTTTTGCAGAAAACAGCACCCTCTATTCAAATTGAGATTGAAGAGATTCAGTCGTCTAAGGTTGAGCAGTGGCTTATTGATGGCTTTTTAGATCTAGCCGTATTTAATAGTACGCAGACCATAATGCCTAAAATAGAAACGCGTACTTTATTTGAAGAAAGATATGTATGTATTGCTAGAGCTGACCATCCAAGGCTACAACAGCAACTGACGTTAGAACAATATTTGCAAGAAGATCATGTTGCCATCAAGTCATCGACAGGGCATATCCAAGTTGAGCAATATTTAAAAACAATGGATTTGAAGCGACGAATTCGTTTAGAGGTTCCACATTTTAGTGTTTTACAAGGTGTTTTGCAGAGTTCAGATATGTTGGTGACCTTACCGTCGCGAGCAGCTCGGCATTATTTAGCTCATGGTAATGTCCAAATGTTTGAATTACCTTTTGCTATGGATTCTTTTAAAGTGAGCTTAAACTGGTTTAATCGTAGTGATGATATTATTGCCAGAAAATGGCTGATTCAATCTGTAGGTCAAATATTTGAAGTTTTATAAGAACAATTTACAGCTATTTAAAATTTTATTTTCAGATTAAGAGGTTTGATCTAAGAGGTTAAAGTTATTTCCAATTTATTATTAAACTTTGATAGCATTCGCGTTATATATAATAAGAACTTTATATGAATTATGACCGATCAATTAAGAGCAAAATTTGAAAATTTAGAGCTTAATGCTGGTTTAGGAAAAATTAGTGCCTTTATCTCCATGGTATTAAGTTTACTTTGCTTATTTGGTGCTTTATGTTTTTTATTTCCCAGTGTGTTGACAACTCCTGAGTTACGTCCACTTTATGCAAAGCACTATAGTCTTTTTTATTATGGCCTGATCACAGGCATTATTATTAGCGCAGGTTTTGGAGCATTTAGTGCAATCATACGAAAAAATAGATATGGCTTTTATGGTTTATGCTTTGCACTCATAGCAGTAGTATTAGGCTGTGGTGTAATTCATGCTCCAGTCATTCCAAGTGTACCATTTTATGCAGGTATTGATTATTTTGTACTTACCTTAGTCATCTTGGCTTTTATTTTCATACCCCTTGAAGGATTTTTTGGTAAAAACCCTGAACAAAAGATCTTAAGAGTGGGCTGGGTGACTGATATGAAATATTTCATGGTCAGTCATATTGGCATTCAACTATTTAGCTTCTTAACGGTTATGCCAATTCAATATTGGATTACACATTTGCCTGATAATCCAATTGTGCCGTATGTTCAAGCTCAACCAATTTGGCTGCAATTCATTGAATTGCTCATTGTGGTTGATTTTACAGTGTATTGGTTGCATCGAGCCATGCATGAAGTTAACTTTTTATGGCGGTTTCATGCGATTCATCATTCGACCGAGTATATGGATTGGTTAGCATCTTCCCGTTTACATGTTGTTGAAGTCTTAATGACTCGTTTTATTGCCACTTTACCGATTTTTCTTTTAGGGTTTCATACTTCTGCTGTTTTTGCTTATTTAATTTTTATTTCGTTTCATGCGATTTTTATTCATTCGAATGTACGTTTTCGCTTTCCATATCTACGTTGGTTTATCGCAACACCAGAATTTCATCATTGGCATCATTCTTCAGAAAAACCTGCGATTGATAAAAATTATGCTGCTTTTATTCCACTCTATGATGTCATATTTAAAACCGTATATATGCCGAATCACTTGGCAAGTGTATATGGAACAGTAGGTTATAAAATTCCAAATAGCTTTGTAAAACAGTTTACTTGGCCATTTAAAAAATACATGAAAAGCTTTTTAAAGCATTGGCGTGATCAGTAAATAAAAAATAGCCTCTAGTGAGGCTATTTTTTATGGCTTATTTATTTTTAAAATTTCTAATAATCATCTGAAGGGCGACCAGTGACAATAAGATAATAAAACCAATATAACTATTTGCCGTACTCATCAGCCCAATTTTACCTACAAAATAGCCAGCTAAAATTGCAGGAATACTAAAAGCCAAATAACTTTCAACAAAAAAAGCAGCCATAAGACCCGCACGTTCTTCGGGAAGTGCCAATGGCATTACACTACGAATAGCCCCCATAAATGCTGTACCAAAACCAACTCCAGTAATAATAGAACCTAAAAATAGAACTACAGCATTGGTTAGATTAATGGCGATGAATAAGACAATGGCACCAATAGCAATCGAGAGCGTACCGGTTAATAAAATACGGAAATTTGTCGACTTCCTAAGCGTTAATATACCTACCGCACCGGAAAGGGCGAGCGCCATAAACATAATCCCGTTTAGCCATGCCGATGACGTGTGGAAAATTTTTGCCAGTAAAGATGGCATAAGCGATAGGAAGAAACCACTGACCATCCAAAGTGCAATGTTAATCGGGCTAATACTCAATAAAGCGCTTTTTGTCTGTGGAGGAATGGCCATATTGGGTTTTAATGAAGCAAGTGCACCGGATCTTCTTTGTGCGGTCTCTGGAGTAAGAAAACTTAAAATGAGTTCACAAATAAGAAGAAAACATAAGAACTCAAAAACAAGCTGTAAGGGGTGGGCAGAGAATTGCAAAATAGAACAAGTCAGAAAAATTCCAACAGCCATACCTATCATTGGTGCAATACTATTAATCAGTGAGCCATGAAGCTTACTAAAATCTAAAATTGCTGCGCCTATAGCTGAAACAGCAAGCCCTGTTGCGATTCCTTGTAAGCCTCGTGCAATGAATAACATCGAAACATCTGAAGCAAATAAAAAAAAGCTCATTGAAATAATTTGCAGAGTAATAGCTGCAATAATGACTGGGCGGCGTCCAATATAGTCAGACAAAGAACCAATAATGAGTAATGAGCCAAGCAGCGTAAAAGCATAGGTGGCAAAAATCAAAGTCAATGTAACCGGTGAAAATTGCCAAAGCTGTTGGTATAGGCGGTAGAGTGGTGTCGGCGCACTAGATGCAGCCATGAATGTCATGAGCGTGATGGTATTAAGTGTCAAAGCACTTGCCGCATCTAATTGAAAAACAGCTCTTGACCGTTTTGAACTTGAATTGTTCATATAAGATGAATAACATAAAAGCAAATATTTAGCTTTTATACATTATTTTTCCACTAAAGCAAATCCTTAGCTTTAGTGTATTTTGTATATAGTTATAAATATTTATAAATTTTTTGATCCCTTTACAGAGTTTATAAATGGCAAAAGTTGTTACTGGATTACGCCCTGGTGGACGCAGCGAAAGGATACAAACTGCGGTGCATCAAGCTGTAAAAGAACTACAAAAAGATTTTGAGCAAAGCCAAATTACTATTCCTATGATTGCAGTGCAGGCAGGGGTTACACCTTCAACCATTTACCGTCGATGGGGTGACATCAATCAATTATTTTCAGATGTAGCTTTAAATGAACTCAAGCCTGATATGGAACCCAAAGATTTAGGTTCGTTCCAACAAGATATTACAGCATGGGTTGAGCAATATTTTGAAGAATATGCTTCAGAGGTTGGGCAAGACTTATTGCGAGATGTACTCTATACATCAAACTCGGATTCTAATGCCCGTAAATGTGAGACTTTAATTATCCAGCAGCTCGATATTATTCAAAACAGGGCAAAATTACGTAATGAGCTTACTATACCTAATCAGGAAATCATCGAGGCAGTAATCGCACCTATGTTATTTCGAATTTTATTTACCAATCATGATCTTAGTCTTGAGTATGTATATGACCTTTTAAACCGTCTTTTTATAAAAAATAAGTAGATAAAATCTATAAAAAGACTAGTCCCTTGTTTTTATTAAATAAATATATATCAATCTTTCTTATTATTTAAAAAATAAATTCTCATAATTTAAGATTGATATGAGGATGAGTTAATCATTTATTTTTAAAATACCTGTTCTGCTCATTTAAAAATCAAAAATAAACATAGATAATGAATGATGTAATTAATTAAATTATTTTATAAACATGCATTTATGTAAATTTTTGAAGGCTTTGAGTTTTATGAAACTTATTGAGATAAATATTTTCTATACAAAATTATGCATGGTTTTTAAATTTTACATTTTTTAAATTTATGACACAGGGTGTTTTTTATTCTTTACAATGGCTCCACTTCATTTAAAGCAGCTTGTGGTGCACGCTTTATATTTTATTTTTTTATCCCCATCGAAAAGGTATTTAGATAATGGATTTCAATACCCTTGACCAAGAAACGGTACAGAAAAAACAAAAGTTTCATCAAATTTTGTATGTACAGGTCATCTTTGCAATTATTTTGGGCATTTTAATTGGTCATTTTTACCCAGAACTTGGCGAGAGCTTAAAACCGCTTGGTGATGCATTCATCAAAATCGTCAAAATGATTATTGCTCCCGTAATCTTTTTGACAGTGGTTACCGGTATTGCCAGCATGACGAACATGAGTCGAGTTGGGCGAGTGACAGGTAAGGCAATGCTATATTTCCTTACTTTCTCTAGCCTTGCGCTTGTGGTTGGTATGATTGTGGCTAATATCATTCAACCTGGTAAAGGCCTAAATATTGACCCGGCAACCTTAGTCAACGATAAAGTAAATAGTTACGTTGAAAAGGCTCATGCTACAAATATTACTGACTTTTTCATGAATATTATCCCGCAAACATTAGTGAGTCCGCTTGCTGGTGGTGAAATTTTGCAGGTTCTATTTGTAGCAGTCCTATTTGGTATTTCTTTAGCTGCCTTGGGTGACCGTGCACGTCCAATTACTGATTTTTTAAATAACCTCACGGCTCCGGTTTTCTATTTGGTTGGCATGTTAATGAAACTTGCACCAATTGGAGCTTTTGGTGCTATGGCATTTACTATCGGTGCGTATGGAATCGAATCAATCGGTAATTTATTACTATTGATTATGACTTTCTATATCACGGCAGTGCTGTTCGTATTAATCATTTTAGGGGCTGTAGCACGCTACAATGGCTTTTCAATTATCGATTTAATTCGTTACATCAAAGACGAACTCTGGTTAGTTTTAGGTACAAGCTCTTCTGAAGCTGCTTTACCATCTTTAATGGATAAAATGCAAAAAGCAGGTTGTGAAAAATCTGTAGTAGGTCTTGTCATTCCAACAGGTTACTCATTTAACCTTGATGGAACTAATATCTATATGACTATGGCAGCTTTATTTATTGCACAAGCATGTAATGTTGATTTATCAATTGGTGAGCAGGTTGCATTGCTTTTAGTGGCAATGGTGAGTTCTAAAGGTGCGGCAGGGGTAACGGGCGCAGGCTTTATTACACTCGCAGCTACTTTGTCGGTAGTACCTGCTGTACCAGTGGCAGGTATGGCGCTTATTTTAGGTATTGACCGTTTTATGTCGGAGTGTCGTGCATTAACCAATTTAATTGGTAATGCATGTGCAACCATTGTAGTTGCCCGTTGGGACAAAGCTCTGGACAAGGATGTTCTAGATAAAGCATTACGCAAATCGAAAACGAATTAATTATTTAATTTTTAATTCGAAATAAAAACCTGTAGCAACTGGCAAATCGGGAGAGGTGCTATGCTACAGGTTTTATTATTTAATGATCAAAAAATATAATTTAAAAACTATCTACTCATTAATAGTTATTAAGGAAAAAGCCACTATAAAAATTTCACAAATTCTCGTATAGAACTACTTTTTAAAAAGCAGAACTTTTGAGTTACCTATACTATAAATAGTATATTAAATAACCTAGGCTTATGCTTTTAAGTGATCCTCAAACTCTTCACCTAATTGCATTGCTAAAGCATTACCTGCCAAATCACAGGTCACTAAGCCATATTCTTTTTTAAAACTGAAAGTAAAACCTTTTCCATCAGCAAGGTTTTTAACCGAATACCCTAATTTTTCTAACCAAATACGGAACGCAATTAAATTTTTCGCTTTAACAACCTTTTTCACGTGAGAACTCCTTCTATCCGTGTCTTACACCTTATTTATTAATAGGGATTTACTCGAATTTTTTAAAGGGGGAAAACTTTGTTTTATTTTGCATCTTGTAAAAAAAGTAAAATAGATAAAGCAATATCCTTCATTTTATAAATTTATTAAGTTTTTATGTAATTAATCTGGATATTTATAAATTTTAAGTTTTTGTTTTTTATATATATTTTAAAATAATGATATTGGGATAAAATTTAATCAATTTAAATTAATCTAAAATCAATAAATGTAAAAAATAATTTCATGCAACATGCTTTATTCAAAAAGATACAGTTCTTAAAATTAAACTGTATCTTGGTTGAAAGCTTATAATTTTAAAAATTGTCTTTTAAGCTACGTAAGTGAGCGAACTCATCTACACTTTCAGCACGTAAAAAGGGATTTGTTGCTAGTTCAAGTTCAATACTACTTGGCAAGGTAATTTTACCTTCTTGACGAAGCATGCGGACTTGTTCAGCACGTTCTTGCAGTGCGTGGTTTTCAGGTTCTACACTTAAGGCAAATTCCGCATTAGAAAGTGTATATTCATGTGTGCAATACACTTTTGTTGCAGTGGGTAGTGCAGCAAGACGATTTAGTGAGTGGTACATCTGTTCTGCTGTACCTTCAAATAGTCGCCCGCATCCCATTGCAAATAAGGTATCTCCACAAAAGAGGGTATTAAGCTCTTCAATAAAATATACAATATGACCTAAGGTATGGCCTGGTGTTGCAATAATCTCTACTTTTAAATCATTAAATTTTAGATGATCATCGTGTTGTAAGGGATGAGTAATGCCAGGGATTTTACTTAGTTCATCTCTTGGGCCATATACCGCCATAGGCGTATTAGCCGTTAAATCAGCAACACCGCCGATATGGTCTTTATGCCAATGGGTAAGCCAAATCTGTTTTAGAGTTAATTGATGTTCTTGGCAAAAGTGGGTGACTAACTCAGCCTCTGTTGGATCAACTGCAACAGCTTCATGAGTCTCAGTATCTTCTAAAATCCAGATATAGTTTTGTAGGGCATTTTGCACATCAATATAATGAATTCTATAACGCATTTTTTTATCCTGAAACTAAATCCCAAAGCAGTATCTACGGGCTAATTTTGATAATAACAGAAATTACCTTGAGTAACCTGTCTAATAAAATGCTCTATAAATTAGACTCTCTAAAATAAAAAAGCCCTCATGGAAGAGGGCTTTTGTAGGAGTTCAATTAGCGCATTTTTGCGAGCCAATTTCCTAGCATTTGAACGATTTGTACCAAAAGTAATAATACAATAACCGTTAAAATAACGACGCTTGTATCAAAACGTTGATAGCCATAAGAAATTGCCAAGTCACCAATACCACCAGCACCAACTGCACCCGCCATAGCGGTTGCACCAATAAGGCTAATCGTAGCAGTCGTTAAGTTCAAAATAAGCGAACTACGAGCTTCAGGTAAGATAAAGCGCGAAATAATCTGCCAAGGTGTTGCACCCATAGCTTGAGCAGATTCGATAATTCCTTCATTTACTTCAAGCAGGGAAGTCTCAATAAGACGTCCCATATATGGTCCAACGTAAATTGTTAAAGGAACGATCGCTGCCCATGTACCAATTGAAGTTCCTACCAATAATTTGGTCAGTGGAATAACTGCAATAAGTAAAATAATAAATGGCAGAGAACGTAAAGCATTTACAATTGGGTTGAGTAAATGATAAATGAATTTATTTGGCAAAATGCCTTCTGGGCGGGTTACAAGTAGAATAATCCCTTGGATAAAGCCCCAAATACCACCAAATAAAAGCGCAAAGAACACCATATGGAAGGTTTCTTGCAATGCAGTTACAAACTGGTCAATTGAAAGTGAACTGTGCCAGAAAGGTTGAGTAAGTTCAGTTAACCACTGTACGATTAAATCTCTCATACTTGATCTCCTGATTGAACTACACTCACTTCATTTTTCTCTAAAAACTCAATCGCCTGACGAATCAACTGTGGATCACCTAAAAGCTGTACAAACATCTGACCAATGACGGTGCCGTTAATTTCAGTCATATTGGCAAATAAGATATTTAAACTAATATCAAATTGTTTAATAAGCGACTGAATCACAGGCTCTTGTGCTGAACGCCCTAAGAACTGTAAGCAATAAATGCTGTGATGATGCTGGTTTTCCAGTTGATTTAAAATATTTACAGGCAACTGCTGATGTAAAACAGTTTGTATAAAGTTTTTAGTTGTCGGATGTTGTGGATTACTAAAGATATCAATGGTTGAGCCTTGCTCAATCACTTTACCAGCTTCCATGACAGCAACATGGTCACATACAGTCTCAATCACATCCATTTCATGAGTTACCATGACGATTGTGATTTTTTGCTCTTGGTTAATTTTCTTTAATAATTCTAAAACCGACTTTGTCGTTTGTGGGTCGAGGGCAGAGGTGGCCTCATCACACAAAAGAATTTTAGGGTGGTTGGCTAAAGCACGAGCGATACCAACACGTTGTTTCTGACCGCCAGAAAGCTCATCTGGATAAGCATCTTTTTTATGCTTAAGATCAATGAATTCAAGTAACTCATTTAAACGCTTTTCACGTTCTGCTTTGCTGTAATTTAGCAGACGCATTGGCATTTCAATATTTTCAGCAACTGTTTTGGTTTGAAGCAAATTGAAGTGCTGAAAAATCATACCAATATTTGCACGTTCCTGACGTAATGAACGCGCATCCAAAGCAGTGAAGTCCTTTTGATTAATGATAACCTGACCTTCATTTGGTCGTTCAAGTAAGTTAATCAGGCGGATTAAAGTACTTTTACCTGCACCACTATAGCCAATAATGCCGAAAATACTGCCTTCAGGAATTTCCAAATTAATTTGGTCCAGTGCACGTATAGTTTGGCCTTTAAGCTGATAGTGCTTTGAAATGTTTTTAAATTGAATCATGTCGTCAAAAACTATGCTAAAAAGAAAAAACAGGCAAAGAGTCTTTGCCTGTTTCGCGTTGCAGCTATTATATTACTATTTAGCTTGCGTGAGGTAGCTGATTGGCTGATTCACGTCAACTTTTGTACCACCAAAGTCCTGTTCAACGTATTTTTTAACAGCTTCAGTGTGGTAAAGCTGACCAACTTTCTGAAGAACAGGGTCATCTTTACGTGATTCAGCAGTTGCAAGAATATTTACATTCAGCTTTGTGCTTTGGTCAACTGGCTCATAATAGATAGAATCTTTAAGCACATTTAAACCACCTTCCATTGCTAAAGTATTACCTAAAACAATTGCATCAACTTCGTCTTTTACACGAACAGCAGTTGCCATCTGAATTGGTTTAATGTCAATTTTTTTGCTGTTGTCAGTAATATCGCTTGGAGTGCCTTTCGCTGGATCAAAGTCAGCTTTAAGCTTGATTAGACCTGCGCTTTGTAACAATAACAATGCACGAGCTTCGTTCGCTGCATCATTAGGAATAGCAATGCTTGCACCTTGAGGGAACTCATCAACTTTTTTGTATTTACTTGAGTAAATACCCATTGGTTCAAGATAAGTTGTAGCAACAGGAGCAATCTTATCTTTATTTGAAGCATTAAATGCAACAAGGTAGGCATAAGATTGGAATGCATTTAGGTCAACTTCTTTGTTTGCAGTAGCTGTATTCATTGCAACATAATCAGTGAAGTTTTTCACCTCAAGTTTAAGACCCGCAGCTTTAGTTTCCGGTAAAGTTGCAATATAGCGCCAAATATCAGCGTCAGAACCAGTAGAAGCAATGACTACAGTTTGTAACTGAGCAGAGTCTTTGCCATTTTGTGGTTCATTTTGCTGTTTGCCGCAAGCTGCAAGTAATACTACAGACGCGCTTAAAAAAAGACTGATCAGCTTTTTCATGTAAAAAAAGTCCTGATTATGAGAGATCTCAACCATTCAGGTTGGCTCTCAGCTGGGAAAATTGGTGATGTTGAAAGTTCCAACGGTTTAACCAATCATAACAATAAAAACATATTCAATATAGTGGACATGTTTCGATCTTATTAATCAGAATTGAATAAAAATTAAGATTAATATGAATATTTGTGATAAGTGAATAAGCAAAATAAAAAAGCCCTCATAAGAGAGCTTTTTTACTATTTAAATTTTTATTCAGCTTTTTCACGAGCAATAGCACGGTAACCAATGTCACTGCGGTATTGCATACCTGTGAAGGTTACTTGCCCACATACTTCTAAAGCATTGATTTGTGCTTCAAGAACGCTGTCACCTAGAGCAGTCACGCAAAGTACACGTCCGCCAGAAGTAACGATATGGCCATCTTCACGAGTAGCAGTACCTGCATGGAAGATTTTAGTATCTTCTGGTGATTGACCGATACCTGAGATAACGTCACCTTTACGCACGCTGTCTGGGTAACCTTCTGCTGCAAGTACAATACCGATTGACTTACGCTCATCCCATTCTGCTTCGCTTGGTAAGTTACCTGCGATACCTGCTTCAACCAAATCAACAAGAGATGACTTCAAACGCATCATGATAGGTTGAGTTTCCGGATCACCGAAACGGCAGTTAAACTCAATTACGCGTGGTTGACCTTGTTCATCAATCATTAAACCAGCATATAAGAAGCCAGTATAAACATGTCCATCAGCAGCCATACCATCAACAGTTGGGCGCATAATTTCATTCATTACACGCTCAAAAACGTCTGGAGTCACAACTGGAGCAGGAGAGTAGGCACCCATACCACCTGTGTTAGGACCTTGGTCACCTTCAAAAATACGTTTGTGATCTTGTGAAGTTGCCATTGGTAAAATGTTTTTACCGTCAATCATACAAATGAAAGAAGCTTCTTCACCAGCAAGGAACTGTTCAATTACAACACGTGAGCCTGCATCACCAAATTTGTTGCCTGCAAGCATGTCATCAATTGCTGCAAAAGCTTCTTCATTGGTCATTGCAACGATAACGCCTTTACCAGCCGCAAGACCGTCAGCTTTAATTACAATTGGTGCACCATTTTTTTCAACATAAGCTTTTGCTGCATCAACTTCCGTAAATACTTCATAAAAAGCAGTTGGAATGTTGTGGCGTTTTAAAAAGTGCTTAGCAAATGCTTTTGAACCTTCAAGCTGTGCTGCATATTGAGTAGGTCCCCAAATTTTTACGCCTGCTTCACGCGCAGCATCAACAACACCATTTACTAATGGCGCTTCTGGGCCAACAACAATCAGTTCAACATTATTTTCTTTAGCAAAAGCAATAATTGCCGGGTTGTCTAAAATATCGAGCTGAACGTTAACGCATTTTGGTTCTGTTGCAGTTCCTGCGTTACCAGGCGCAACGAAAACTTGAGTAACTTTGGCATCTTGCGCGATTTTCCATGCTAAAGCATGCTCACGACCACCACTACCTAAAACTAAAATATTCATTTTTAATTTGTTCCTTAACTTTAATCCTTTTTCATCCCCCTCTATTTCTCAAGGTGGAGAGATAGTTCCATTATTGTGGAAAACCCTCCTGAATAAAAGGAGGGTTAGGGAGGACTAAATTTAAATTAGTGGCGGAAATGGCGCATACCAGTGAAGACCATTGCAATGCCAGCTTCATCAGCAGCTGCAATAACTTCTTCATCACGCATAGAACCACCCGGTTGAATAATGCATTTAATGCCAGCTTTCGCTGCATTATCAATACCGTCACGGAACGGGAAGAATGCATCAGATGCCATAACTGCGCCTTCAACAACCAGACCAGCATGCTCAGCTTTAATTGCTGCGATACGTGCTGAGTTAACACGGCTCATTTGGCCTGCACCTACACCAATAGTTTGACGGTTTTTCGCATAAACAATAGCGTTTGATTTTACGTATTTCGCAACTTTCCATGCGAAAATAAGGTCATCAATTTCTTGTTCAGTTGGTGCACGTTTAGTCACAACTTTAAGATCATCTTTGGTGATCATGCCCAAGTCTTGGTCTTGAACAAGTAAACCGCCGTTAACGCGTTTATAGTCAAGTTGTGGAGCACGTGCATCAATTGCAGGTAATTCACCACATACTAAAACACGAACATTTTTCTTCGCGCCAGTAACTTCAAGTACACCATCAGCAATGCTTGGAGCAATAATTACTTCAACGAATTGGCGATCTACAATTGCTTGAGCAGTAGCAACATCTAACTCACGGTTAAATGCAATAATACCGCCGAAAGCAGATTCTGGATCTGTTGCGTAAGCTAAATCATAAGCAGCTTTAATACCGTCTAAAGAAACGGCAACACCACAAGGGTTAGCATGTTTTACGATGACACAAGCTGGTTTTGCAAATGATTTTACGCACTCAAGGGCAGCATCAGTATCAGCAATGTTGTTATAAGACAATTCTTTGCCTTGTAATTGTTTTGCAGTAGAAACAGAAGCTTCTTTTGCATTTGCTTCAACATAGAAAGCAGCAGATTGGTGTGGATTTTCACCGTAACGTAAATCTTGTGCTTTGTTTAATTGGGTATTGAACGTACGAGGGAATAAATCTGCTTCACCTTCGGCCTTACCAACGCGAGCGCCTAAGTAAGAAGCAATCATGCCATCATATTGAGCTGTATGTTCAAATGCTTTAACCGCTAAATCGAAGCGTGTTTCGTAAGAAAGTGAACCAGAAGCTTTTAATTCGCTAATAACTGTATCGTAATCTGAAGCATTTACCACAATACCGACAGATGCATGGTTCTTAGCAGCAGCACGTACCATTGTTGGACCACCGATGTCGATATTTTCGATAGCATCAGCAAGAGAACAGTTAGGTTTAGCTACTGTAGCCGCAAATGGGTAAAGGTTAACTACAACTAAATCGATTGGATCGATGTTGTGTTCTTGCATAACAGCTTCGTCTAGACCACGACGAGCCAAAATACCGCCATGAATTTTTGGATGTAGTGTTTTAACACGGCCATCCATCATTTCCGGGAAACCGGTATGTTCAGATACTTCAACAACAGCAATATTATTATCTTTAAGCAACTTGTATGTGCCGCCTGTAGATAATAATTCTACCCCTAAAGCTGCAAGGTTTTGAGCAAATTCGACAATTCCTGTTTTGTCTGATACAGAAATCAAAGCACGTTTAATAGTCATGATGTTCAAGTCAACAATTTCAAGTCTACGGATTAAAACCAATTAGAAGCACAAAAAAAATGCCCACGAAGCCGTGAGCATTTTATCATTTATTCACTCATTAAACCGTGAGCTTTTAACTTTTTACGTAAAGTGCCACGGTTGAGTCCAAGAATTTCTGCGGCACGTGTTTGGTTACCACGAGTATATTCTAGAACTACAGATAAAAGAGGTTTCTCCATTTCTGCTAGCACCATGTCATATACCTGAGATGGTTGCTCACCTTGCAATTGTGCAAAATAATGGCGAACTGCGCGATCCACGTGGATGCGAAGAGCAACATCAGATTGTGCAGTAAAAATAGGAGATTTGCTATTCATGCGAGTTAATCCGAAAATCAAATACTAGCTTGGGTAAAGTAGTATATAAATGTGGTCTAAAAATACGGAGTCCTGTTTTAGATCCTAAAACAGTGACTCTAAAACATAAGAACAATTAGCTTGCCATATTTCTTCGTATTGAGTAAAAAATAAGCGTAACAATAATTAAATATTTGTTACAGCCCCCTCAAAAACAAAAAAAGTTAGGCTATGCGCTTAATGTAGAAAAGCACACATGCTTAACAGTATATTTTTTGAATTGAGAGCGAGGAGTATATGAGTCAAAGCTTTCGTGGCGCGTATCATACCATTGTCTAGGAAAAAGTGAGCAAATTAACTGCATTTTTTTTTAATTTTTTTTCACTTTTTTTACAAATTAGGGGTGGACAATTTCTAATCGATAATTTACTAGGCTTTTTTTGCTTTTATTTAGCTCAACTTGGAATCTAAAAGGTGTATTGGTCGGAATACGTTGAATACCACGTAAATTTTCGACCAAGTATTGTTGAGGGGTAAAAATGATTTCTTCTTGATCGGTTTCTTTGCCAAAGCTGAGTTTTAGGTTGGGCAACTCAATACTTTTATTATTCTGATTTATGAGAACACCTGAAAGTTGAGTATGCTCTGTACCAATTTTACGTAGCTTTACCTTTTCTATATAAAGAAGTTGATATTGTTCAGCTGACTTGTTGCAATGCAATATTTGACAAACATAATTAAAGGCATGGCTAATCGCAGGGCTTTGTTGCATGAGTTTAGGGTTAAACCAAAGAATCTGAAAAGTAAAAACCAAAATCAGAATCAGATTTGCAGAACTCCAAAGCGTATAGTACAACCAGCTATGCTTTTTACCGTTATCTTGTTCAGGAGAGGTTGCTTGCTCAGCCAAATTAAGATTAGGAAGAGCATTAATAGGTTCATTATGGAAGTAATTTAAATTATTCAAATAAGTCAAAAGATCAATATTAGAGTTTTCAACTTTTTGATCAAAGATATCTAACACATGAGAATGGGTCATATATCGTGTTTGCATAGAGCCATGAGCTAAAGCAGATGAGTTTACCGTTTCCGGCTGCTCAACATTTACTAAATTAGTCAGAGCATTAAAACTTAAATTACATTTAGGGCAACAAACCATACCCTGAGCAACAGTTAACTGAGTAAGAGAAACTTTATAAACTGTTAGACACTTAGGGCAGCGGGTTTGTTTTTCATTCATGAGTTAAAACATCTCAATTTGTTGTTTTACGTTTTCCTGAAATGCGGCACCAGTTTTCTTCGCGCTTTTCGACATCTAATATATCAAAAAATTCAGAATAAACACCTGAAACATCAGCAACTTGCTCTTCGATTACACCAGCAAGTGCGAAATCACCATCAGATTTAAGTAATTTTGCGAACTCTGGCGCAAGTGCCATTAAAGGACCCGCTAAAATATTTGCGACTAAAACATCTGCTTGTTGAGGTTTGAATTCTTGATCAAACTCTTCAGGAAGACCTACATATAAACGGTCTAATACACCATTGAGTTCTGCATTTTGTTTAGTTGCTAAAACTGCTTGTGGGTCGATGTCTGTCGCATAGACTTTCTTAGCGCCTAATAATAAAGCTGCAACACCTAAAATGCCTGAGCCACAACCATAATCAATCACGATCTTATCTTTAACATCAGTTTTACCTAACCATTGTAAGCATAAGAAAGTACTTGCATGATTACCTGTACCAAAAGCAAGGCCTGGGTCAAGCTTAATATTTGTAGCATCTGCTTCTGGTGGCTCTAACCATTCAGGAACAATCCAGAATTTTTCCCCGATCTGAATTGGCTCATAATAATCCATCCATGCGCGTTCCCAAACTTGATCTTCAAGTTCTTCATGACGCATCGGCACATCTGGAAGTTGTGCTTTTAAGAAAGCTTCTAAAGTATCAACATCAATTGGGTCTTGTTCGTCTTGTTGGTAAATACCAGTAACAATGACTTTGTTCCAGAGTGGTGTTTCACCTGGTAATGGTTCCAGTAAAGCCTGATCTTCGGCATCATCCAAAGTTACGCTTACCGCACCTAGAGACATTAAAAGTGTTTCTGTGAATTCAACTTGTTCTTGATCAACGGTAATGTGTATTTGTAACCACTTCACGAAAAGGACCTAAAATTTTATTTAAAGGCATATTGTAGCCGACTAGAGTAGTTTAAAAAAGAAAACGGCCCATCTTTAATGGACCGCTTTTTGAAAATGATGATGTGATATAGAAGAATATAAAACGATTTCTCTATATCTTAAGTCAAAACTGTATTAAGGAGCAGGGGCCTTGAATTGTAATTTGCCATTTTCGTTCGGCTGGCAAGTACCATTAAAGGTTACACCGTTGTGATTGTAAGAAACCCATTCACCTTGCTGTTTTTTTGCACACACTCGAATTTGTTTTTGAGTTTCGGCTTTGCTCGTGTCAGCAGCGTGTGTAAAAGTTACGCCTGAAAAACAAATTAGAGATGCTGTTAAGATTTTCAACATGGTCGTTTTCATTTTGTGTTCCTTCTAGTTGCGTTAATTTTAAAGTCATAGAAGTGCTGTACGTTTTTTATTCTAAAATGAAAAAGTTTTAAAAACATTCACTTTGTATTGAGTTCATGAAACAAAATGTCAAAACATGTGGCTTACCGTAAATCATGTCACGACAATTTTGTAATTATGTACATCTATAAGCAGATAATTTTGCTATAATGTTCCGTCTTTTTTTTCTGGTGTTTTTGTACTCATGCACTATCCTAAAGTTTATGATGTTATCGTTATCGGTGGCGGTCACGCAGGTACGGAAGCGGCGCTTGCTGCTGCGCGTATGGGACGACAGACTTTGCTTTTGACCCATAACATTGAGACTTTGGGTCAGATGAGCTGTAACCCAGCAATTGGTGGCATTGGTAAGTCGCACTTAGTTCGTGAAATTGATGCGCTTGGCGGTGCAATGGCTTTAGCTGCCGATAAAGGCGGTATTCAATTCCGTATTTTAAACTCGCGTAAAGGTGCAGCAGTACGTGCAACGCGTGCTCAGGCTGATCGTGTTCGCTATAAAGCTGCGATTCGTGAGACCTTAGAAAATCAAGCAAATCTTGATATTTTCCAACAAGCGGCTGATGACCTGATTGTTGAAGGCGATACAGTTAAGGGTGTTGTGACCCAAATGGGTATCCGCTTTGATGCAAAAACTGTTGTGTTAACTACTGGTACATTCTTGGGCGGTGTTATTCACGTTGGTTTAGAGAAATCAAGCGGCGGACGTGCTGGTGATCCTCCTTCTATTGCTCTTGCTCAGCGTCTTCGTGAATTGAAATTACCGGTAGGCCGTTTAAAAACAGGTACACCTCCACGTATTGATGCACGTTCAGTTGATTTTTCTGTTATGACACCACAACCAGGCGACTTCCCGTCTCCGGTAATGTCGTTCATGGGTGATGTGTCTATGCACCCAGAACAAGTGAACTGCTATATCACGCATACTAACGAAAAAACTCATGATATTATTCGTGGTGGTTTAGACCGTTCACCAATGTATACCGGTGTTATTGAAGGGGTAGGTCCACGTTACTGTCCTTCAATTGAAGATAAGATTCATCGTTTCTCTGATAAAGACTCGCATCAGGTATTCTTAGAGCCAGAAGGGCTTGATACACATGAGCTTTATCCAAATGGTATTTCGACTTCATTACCATTTGATGTTCAGTTTGAACTTGTGCGCTCGATTCGCGGTATGGAAAATGCCCATATCTTACGTCCGGGTTATGCAATCGAATATGACTATTTCAACCCGCAAGCTTTGAAATTTACCCTAGAAACTAAAGCAATTAACGGCTTGTATTTTGCAGGGCAAATTAATGGTACTACCGGTTATGAAGAAGCGGGTGCCCAAGGTTTACTTGCAGGCTTGAATGCTGCACGCCGTGCATGGGAACAAGAAGAATGGACACCTAAACGTGACCAAGCTTATATGGGTGTATTGGTTGACGACTTGATTACTTTAGGTACGAAAGAGCCATACCGTATGTTCACTTCACGTGCGGAATATCGTTTGATGTTACGTGAAGATAATGCCGATCAACGTTTAACAACTATTGGTCGTGAGCTTGGTTTGGTTGATGATGTTCGTTGGGCGGCTTATTGCGAAAAAATGGAAGCAGTTGAGCGCGAAACATCTCGTTTACAACATTTATGGGCGGCACCTAACAACCCAATGGGTAAAAAGTTTGTTGAAATGACAGGTGCTGACTTAAGTAAAGAATGTAGTGCGATTGACTTGCTTAAACGTCCTAATATTAATTTTGGCCAAATTGCGGAACTTACTGGTTCTGACGTATCACAGCAAGTCGGCGAGCAAATTGAAATTGCTGTTAAATACGAAGGTTATATCAACCGTCAGCATGAAGATGTAGCTCAATTAAAACGTCTTGAAGAAACCAAAATTCCTGCTGATTTTGATTATGACGTCGTTTCAGGTTTATCTCGCGAAATTACTCAGAAGTTGAAAACAGTTCGTCCGGAAACATTAGCTCAAGCGAGCCGTATTCCTGGTGTTACCCCAGCCGCTGTTCAGCTTGTAATGATCACGATTCGTAAAAATAATATGACGAAAAAAACGGCTTAATTATTTAAGCGTGTAAAAAAAGCCCGGTTAAGACTGGGCTTTTTTATTTTCTGATCAAAAAATATATGGAATTTTCCTAAGCATCAAAAGAGATTTTGCATCCTTTTTTTCTTATTTCACAAGTTTTAAAGCGAAAGTTATATTAAATTCACGTTCAAACAAGAGGGCTTTAAACATGACAATGAAATCAATTCGCTACAATGGATATGAAATGGCATGCCAATGCTCATGTTCAACATAGCGCAAAAGAAGAAGCAGATCAGTTTTGGCGGGGGAAAACATATTGATCTGAAAATAAATAAAAGTATAAATACCAATATAAAATTAAGAAAATTACAATTCAAAATCTAAAGAGAACCATATGGTTCTCTTTTTTATATCTACTGATTATTTGCTATCAGGCTCAATTTCTCGCACAGCATTGTGTACTTGAACTGGCTCAATATGAAGCAGTTTTTTACCAAAACTCCGTAACCACCATACGAGTTGGGATGTAAATGGAACGGTCGCCGTAACTTCGACAATATTTTCTTCAATTGGGGTAACGGTCTGATCTTTACTTAACTGACTTTCATAAAAAGTTTTAGCAGTTTGCTCGGTCATGGTTAAAGTAAGCTGAATAGATTCAGTGGGTTGGTTGTAATCTACTCTGAAACCTAAAGCTCCTGAGTCAATATAATGGTCAATATCGAAATTGACAGGGTGTAAAGCCCGACTTTCTAAAACTTTAGCAGATTTGAATCGGTGCAAGGCAAATGTTTGTACTTCAGTTTTATCATGGCGAGTACAAATTAAGTAAATCACAGCACCTTTTTGGACCAAAGCAAGAGGATTTAAAATATAAGTTTTATCTTCGCCTTGATTTACACGGGCCCGATAGACGCACTCAATCTGTTTGTCTTGTAGTAGACCTTCATAAATTGCCTGCTGAGCAGCACGGTCCACTACAGGTGGAATAAGAGGTTGGCTTGCTGGCACAATACGGACACGATTAATCCACTGTCTCACATTATTTTGTGTAGACAGACTACGTTTTGCCAAATCAAACCAAGGCCCCATCTCGTCAAGGAGACTGGGTGGAAGTAAATGTTTGAGATGTTCCTCAACCATCATAAAAGTTACAGCTTGAGAGCTTGTCATATGCGGTAAGCTTTGAATTGGTGCATCTGATTGCCAACGCCAGCCTTGAGGTACAGCTTTATTACTTTCAATTGGAAAACGCTGAGCAATTTGGTTTAAATCACGCTGAATTGTCCTTAAACTGATTTCAATACCTTCACGCTCAAGCATTTCTTGCAATTCTCGAGTTCCGATCCATTTACCGGTAGGAAGGCGAGATAGAATCTGCCATTGGCGATATAAACTATTTGAAGTTTCTTTTTCTGTTACAGACATAAGCGTAATACATCTATATCCAATTGCTTTGGTGTCAACACAATAAAAAAACTTTACAGATTTAGCAAGTTTGTCAGATTTGGTTTATAGCAGCTTTTACAATCAATGCTAAAATTTAGAAGAAAGTTATAACAATGATACTCAATAAGCATTATAGATATATAAGTGGCACTGAAATTGCTTATTTAAAAATGAAATATAGATAAATGATAAGACGAGGTTGCTATGTCAGAACAAGAGAAAGACCTACAAGCCGATATTGATTATTTTTTACAGGAACAGGCGACCAACGCATTACTTAACCAAACTTCGTTTATAGAAAATCTTTCCGTACAGTCGAACCTATTTGAACAACTAAAATCGCAGTTTTTTAATGAGATGTTGGATGATGCAACGTCTAACGGTGTGGCCTCTAAAAAAATTGAACAATGGCTGAGCATTCGTACTTTGGATGAGTTGAAACAATTAAATGCGGAGGCTAAGCAACATTTTCTCTATCACGGCATTACATTTAACGTATACGGTGATAAGGAGGGAGTGGAGAGAACGATACCTTTTGATCTCATTCCAAGGGTTATTGAGAAAAAACAGTGGGAAAAAATCGCAGCTGGCTGCTCACAGCGAGTTAAAGCGCTTAATTATTTTTTAGATGACATCTATCATGGGCAACATATTTTAAAAGAGCAATTAATTCCGGAAAGTCAGATTATTTGTCATGAGGCTTTTCAGCCCCATATGCTTAAACACACGCTTAAAGGCAAAATTTATTCTCAAATTAGCGGAATAGATATTATTCGTGACAGTGAAGGCGAGTTTTTTGTACTTGAAGATAATTTAAGAACACCATCTGGCGTATCTTATATGATTGAATGCAGGAATATTAGTCAACAACTCATGCCTGAGCTCTGTGCTGCTAACAATCTGCAAGGTATTGAACACTACCCAAGCTTATTAAAAGAAATACTTCAAGAAAACTCTGAAATTGATCAGCCTTTTATTGTGGTCTTAACGCCAGGACGTTTTAACAGTGCTTATTATGAACACGCTTTTTTGGCACGTGAAATGGATGTGCCACTGGTCACCAATCGAGATTTATTTGTAGAAAATGATCAAGTATTTGTAAAAACGATTCGCGGCCGTCAAAAGGTTGATGTGATTTATCGCCGTTTAGATGATGATTTTTTAGATCCACTTGCATTTAGACCTGATAGTGCTTTAGGTGTGGCAGGTTTAATGTCTGCTTATTTACAGAAAAATGTAGTGATTGCCAATGCACCCGGCACTGGAGTAGCTGACGATAAATCGATTTATCCATATGTTGATCAGATGATCCAATATTATTTGGGTGAAACACCAATTTTGAAGAATGTACCTACTTACCAGTGCCGTGAGAAAGAACATCTGGACTATGTACTGGCTCATTTAGATCAATTGGTCATTAAAGAAGCTCAAGGATCGGGTGGATATGGCATGTTAATTGGTCCTAAAGCAAGCTCATGTGAAATTGATGAATTTAGACAAAAACTGCTTGCTACACCGCATGAATATATTGCCCAGCCAACATTGGCTTTATCGGTTGCACCGACTTTAACTACAGCAGGGGTGGCTGAGCGCCACATCGACCTACGCCCGTTTGTACTCAGTTCTCCTTATCGGACCGAAATTGTGCCCGGAGGTTTAACACGAGTAGCCATGCAGGCAGGTTCTTTAGTCGTTAACTCCTCACAAGGAGGAGGTATTAAAGATACATGGGTCGTTGAAACGCTACATTCTTAATGGTTGGTTAAAGAGGAAATTTATGGTTTTACTCAATTCGAGTGCGCACCACATTTA
Organism: Acinetobacter sp. FDAARGOS_559; assembly: GCF_003940475.1. Classification (NCBI taxonomy): domain Bacteria; kingdom Pseudomonadati; phylum Pseudomonadota; class Gammaproteobacteria; order Moraxellales; family Moraxellaceae; genus Acinetobacter; species Acinetobacter sp. FDAARGOS_559. The sequence continues at coordinate 851,576 of NZ_RKJG01000005.1, read as the reverse complement.
TTGGTTGGGTCGTTATTTAATGCGAATTCAATTTGCTGTATCACATTTGCCATTTACAGATGATGCTAAAGCAGCCCAATTTGCAGCAGCATTTGGGCTAGTTATTGATCAAGCAGAATTACTGAATTGCTATATGTTGGATACGAAACAAACATATTCGTTACTGAATCAGTTTGCTATTGCTAAAGATAATATTCAAGAGTTAAGAGGAATATTATCTTCAAATGCCTATGCAGAATTAAATCATGCGATTAAGGGAGTCCAAGCTCATCCTGATTCATTAAAGCAGGCTTTAGCGAAATGTAATCAAATACTTGATGCTGAACATGAAGATATAGCGTTATTTCTGCATTTAGGACAAAAGATAGAATTATTTGATATACAACTACGTTTTCAGCAAGACCTTACACAGCTCTTGCAGGAGTTAGAACAATTACTTCAACAGCTGAATGACTTAGGGTGGAATAAATTAACTCAACCATGGCAATTATTAAAAGATTATCCAAATTGGGAAGCTTATTATAATTTTACCCAGCAGTTGGAATATATGTTCGAGGCATAATTATGAAATTGATGGTTAATCATCAAACCCATTATAACTATACTGAAACTGCTAAAAACAGTATTCAGTATATCAAGATGATGCCTCAAACATCGCTGCATCAACATGTTATGAATTGGGCAATCAGTGTGCCTGGTGACAAGACGCTCAAAAGAGATATTTTTAATAATATTTGGATAACGGCTAGCCAGCGTTATGAATACCAACATCTTACTTTTATGGCGCAGGGTATTGTTGAGCTTTTAAATACAGAGATAGGTGGAGTAGATGTACCTATACCATCAAAAATATTTCTTCAAAGTACAGCGGCCACTCAATATGATTCTGAAATGTTGGATTTTGCCCAGAAAATTGTAACCGTCAAAGATCGACAACACATTGCTTTGCTCAGTGAAAATATCCTGCAAAAGATGCCATATCAACCAGATAGTACATCTGTTCATACGACTGCCACGCAAGCCTTTCATGCAGCTCAAGGAGTATGCCAAGATCATGCACATGTTTTAATCGCCATGTGTCGTGCGTTACAATTACCAGCACGTTATGTCTCTGGTTATTTATTTGATCAAAATTATCCGCACCTTGCCAGTCACGCTTGGGCGGAGGTATTTTTAGATAATCAGTGGTATTGTTTTGATGTAAGCAATCAATTGTTTACACCAAAGCATCATATTTATCTTGCTGTTGGTCGGGACTATCTCGATGTTGCGCCCATTAGGGGGGTGCGAGAAAAAGGTGGTACTGAAAATATGATGTCTGTGGTTCAAGTGCTGGCTTGTTGAATGTAAAGAGAACGAAATGACCTATTGTTGTGCGCTGAGATTAGAACAGGGTTTGGTGTTTATAAGTGACACTCGAACTAATGCCGGGGTCGATCATATTTCTGTGTTCCGTAAACTGCATACTTTTGGAGTAACGGGAGAGCGATTTATTGCCTTGCAAACAGCAGGCAATTTAGCAACTACACAAGCGGTTATTGGGCATTTGCAAAATGCGCTTATTTTGCAACAAGAGCCTAATTTATATAGCATTAATACTATGTTTGAAGTGGCTGACCTAGTCGGTAAAACCTTGAAAAGCGTTTTAGAAGATATCAGTTCAGATACCCAAGAACAAATGAATTATGCCTGTAGTATTTTAGTGGGGGGACAAATCAAAGGCGGAGATATGCAGCTTTATAATGTTTATCCGCAAGGCAATTTTATTTGTGCCACCACAGATACGCCTTACTTTCAAATTGGCGAAAGTAAATATGGCAAACCTATTTTAGATCGAGCTTTATATTATGCGATGCCATTAGATGATGCTCTTCGTTGTAGTTTAATTTCATTTGATTCTACATTGCGTTCTAATGTCTCTGTTGGTTTGCCGTTAGATGCATTAGTTTATAGTAAAGATAGTTTTGTGATCCCTATGGGTAAGCGAATTACTGAAGACGATCCATATTTTTCACAAATTAGTCGTCAATGGTCAGATACGTTACGCCGTGGTTTACAGGAAATGCCAAAACCTACAGATGATTATTGGCGCTAAAATTTATTCAAAAAAAATCCAAGCAGTGCTTGGATTTTTTATTTAGTGAACTTTAAGTACCTTGACGGACTGGGCGAGAACTTAGACGGCAAAGTAATTCATAACCGATTGTGCCATTTGCTTCAGCCACATCATCAACTAAACGGTGATTTCCCCAAAGTTCAACCTTGGTGCCAAGTTTTACTTGAGTATTTGTGACATCAATCGCAATCATATCCATACTTACACGGCCCACAACTGGGCAAAGTTTGCCATCAATAGCGACAAAATTTTGCTTAACATAAGCTCTTGGATAACCATCACCATAGCCAATAGAAACAATGGCGATATCCATAGCCTGTTGAGCACAAAAAGTAGAGCCATAACCTACGTGTTCACCAGCTTCAATATGGTTTAACGCTATTATTTCTGCAGTAAAAGTCATGACAGGTTTCAAATCAAGATCATGCACTGTTTTATCTGCAAAAGGTGAAGCTCCGTAGAGCATAATACCAGGACGTACATAGTCAAAATTTAGTTCTGGCCATTTAAAGATGGCAGCTGAATTACAGCATGATGCTAAAATTGGATCGCAAGTTTCTTTAATATGCAAAAATTGCTGTTTTTGTTGTTCATTTAAAGGGTGGTCTACATCTGCATTTGCAAAATGCATAGCAAGTACACATGTAAAACCTTCAGACTTTAATGTCTTAATCACTTCAATAATTTCTGGGTTTTTAAAACCTAAACGGTTCATACCGCTATTTAATTTAACCCATACTTTTAAGCCTTGGGCAATATATGCTTGTTTGTGTTTAATTAACCATTCAAACTGTTGTTGATGGTGAATGACGCATTCAAATTTTTGTTCAATTGCGACGGGCATTTCATCTTCAGAAAATACCCCTTCAATTAAAGTAACTGGTTGCTCGAAACCAAGTTCACGGATTTCTAATCCTTCTTGTAGGCAGGCTACACCAAAGGCATCTGAGGCATTTAAGGCTGCTAAACAGTCTTTGACTCCATGTCCGTATGCATTGGCCTTTACCATGCTTACGATTTTTGAATTTGCTGCGAGTTGTTTGACACGGTTTAAATTATATTGAAGCGCTTGGCGATCAATATAAACTGTTGCTTGACGCACCCTCATTTACTCCTTTGGGCTAGAGATAGAGTTTATTCTTCATCATCATATTGGCTGTAATACTCAGGAGAGAGATTACTAAAACGAGTATATTGGCCTTCAAAGGCAAGGCGAACAGTACCAATTGGACCATTACGCTGTTTACCGATGATAATTTCTGCGGTGCCTGCTTCTTTCGATTCTTTGTTATAAACTTCATCACGGTAAATAAACATGATTAAGTCGGCATCCTGCTCAATCGCACCAGATTCACGTAAGTCAGACATTACTGGGCGTTTATTAGGTCGGTTTTCCAGACTTCGGTTAAGCTGAGATAGTGCAATCACAGGACAGTTCATTTCTTTAGCTAAAGCTTTTAAGCTACGTGAAATTTCCGAGATCTCACCAACGCGGTTGTCACCCATGCCCGGAACTTTCATCAACTGTAAATAGTCGACCATGATACAGCCGATTTTACCATCATGCATTTTTGCAATACGTCTAGCTCGGGCACGAACTTCAGTAGGTGGTAGGGCAGAGGAATCATCAATATACAAATGCATTTGTTGAAGTTGCAGAATGGTACCCGTTACTTTAGTCCATTCATCAGCATCCAAATTACCTGAACGTAAATGCCCTTGATGCACTTTACCCATAGCTGAAATTAGACGCATCGCAATAGAGTCTGCTGGCATCTCCATAGAGAATACGAGAGCTGGGAGTTTATTGTATTGCAAAACACTTTCAACCAAGTTCATGGCGAAAGTAGTTTTACCCATAGATGGACGTGCTGCGACAATAATCAAATCACCCGGTTGCATACCAGAAGTTTTATTATCGAGCTCTAAGAAGCCAGTCGTTAAACCAGTAATATTTCCGTCTAATTTTGAAAGTTCATCAAGTTTACTAATTACATCGGCAGTTACAGAACTAATTGCTTTAGGTCCAGAATCTTTTTTATTGTTGTTATGTTGTTCTGCTAAAGAGAAAATACTTGTTTCGGCTAAATCTAAAATTTCACTTACACCTCGACCTTTTGTGTCATAAGCATTTTGTAAAATTTCAGTACTTACCTTAATCATACTGCGTAGTGTAGAAAATTCTTTAATTTTAGTCGCATAAGTTTCAAGATTATAGAAACTCGAAGGTGAGTCAGCCATAAGCTGCATCAAATATTCTTCACCGCCAATCGCATCGAGTAAGTTTTGTTTTAAAAGCCAGTCGTTGACCAAAACCGCATCATACGGTGAGTTTTCCTGTGCTAATTTTTCAATTGCACGATAAATATATTTATGACGAGTGGCATAAAAATCATTTTCTTTGAGTAAGTCACTGACTTGTTCAAAAGATTCAGCAACGGTCATCAGCGCAGCAAGTACAGCTTGCTCAATGGCTAAATTGTGTGGGGGAGTGCGAAACTCTTTAAGTTGGCCTGATTCACTCGTCTTATTTTCTGTTGGAGATGAAAGGGTTAAAGAAGTGGCATTCGCCTGAGACATAATTAGACCTGATGATAAAATGTGTACACAAAAAGGGTTTTAAGCCGAGAACTATCTTAAAACAAAACTAAATAAACTACCTAATTAAAAAACCAATTAAACTGAAGAACTGATCAGGAATTAATATATCTAATTTTATTGCTTAAATTTAAGAGATAAAAAAAGAGCATGCGTAAGCATGCTCTTTTTTTGATGAGAAATTACTCAGATACGATAGTAACGAGAACTTCTGCAACAACATCATGGTGCAATTGAATTGCGATGTTGAATTCACCAGTGTGACGAAGCGCACCGTTTGGTAAACGAACTTCTGCACGGTCAACTGTAAGACCAGCATTCGTTAACGCGTCAGCGATGTCACGAGTACCGATAGAACCGAAGAGTTTACCTTCGTCACCAGCTTTAGCAGTGATAACGATGTTAACTTCGTTCAATTGTTCAGCACGTGCTTGAGCAGCAGCTAATACTTCAGCTTCTTGCTTCTCAAGTTCAGCGCGACGAGCTTCGAAAGCAGCAGTGTTAGCTTCAGTAGCTGCAACTGCTTTACCTTGAGGGATAAGGAAGTTACGGCCGTAACCAGCTTTAACTGATACTTTATCGCCTAATTTACCAAGGTTCTTAATGCGTTGTAATAAGATAACGTCCACAGATCACCTCACTTATGGTTGTCAGTGTACGGAATCAAAGACAAGTAGCGAGCTTGTTTGATAGCAAGCGCTAATTGACGTTGATAACGAGCTTTAGTACCAGTGATACGGCTAGGAACAATCTTGCCGTTTTCAGTGATGTACTGTTTTAAAGTATCGATATCTTTGTAGTCGATGTACGCAACATTCTCAGCTGTAAAGCGGCAGAACTTGCGACGACGGTAAAAACGTGCCATTGATGTTCTCCTTATTCAGCTTCTTGAGCAACTTGCTGTGCTTCTTCACGTTGAGCTTTACGCGCACGCTTTTCTTCAGCACTCTTAGCAAGCAATGACTCTTCAGTGATTGCGTGTTCACGACGGATGATAAGGTTACGAATGATCGCGTCGTTATAACGGAATAATTCTTCTAACTCATCAAGCGTAGATTGACCACATTCAACATTCATAAGAATGTAGTGCGCTTTGTGAATTTTGTTAATTGGGTAAGCCAATTGACGACGGCCCCAATCTTCTAAACGGTGAATTTGACCATCAGCTTCTTTGATCTGAGAGATATAGCGTTCAACCATACCTACAACTTGATCGCTTTGGTCTGGGTGTACCAAAAGTACGATTTCGTAATGACGCATTGTCAGCTCCTTACGGTTTAAACAGCCCCTAATAAAATTAGAAGCAAGGAGTCATAGCTAAAAATATAAATAGCTACGTCGCAAAAAATGCGAAGGCTGAATTATAGGTAAAAATTAGACTAAAAACAAATCTTTTGATGAGAAATATAAAAGTTATTTGAGAGAGGAGGAAATCCTCCCTTAATTAAAAGAGAGGAAGATTTGGAGCAGGGGATTGATAGGTAAAGCTAAAACTTAAACTTAGCAAAGTAATTAAGATTACTGAGTAAAGGAAAAAGCGTTTAGCCCAAAGTTGGTCGTTTTCGGCTTTAAATCCAATAATTGATAAATAAAACCAGTATGCGCTCAAAGCATTAAAGGTAATCAAGAAAAATACATTGGTGTAGCCAAAACAATATAACCCATTCAAAACAGCTGCAAACAACAGGATATAGATTACACATTCAATTTTCGTGCGATAAATGGAACGTGCTACAGGCAAGATAGGAATTCCCGCATTTTTGTAATCATCAAAACGATAAATTGCAATTGCCCAAGAGTGAGGCATTTGCCATAAAGCGTATGCTAAAAACAAAAGCAAGGCTGCCACATCAAATTGATGAGTTACTGCTGTATAACCAATAACAGGAGGGCTCGCTCCGGAGATACTACCAATGACGGTTTGATGGATTGAGGTACGTTTAGTCCACAAACTGTAAAAACCGACATAGACAATAAAACCAATCATTGCAAACAAAAACGCGTAACCATTTACACCAAACCACAAAATGCTAAAACCCATTACTCCGAGTACGAAAGCATATACAAGCGCAACAGTAGGAGAGATGGTTTTTTTAACGAGTGCACGGTTTTGAGTGCGCTGCATCTTTGTATCAATATCTTGATCTATAACATTATTAACCACACAACCTGAAGCAACAACTAATGTTGTTCCAATGAGAGTGAGCAATAATAATAAGATGTCTATAGAGCCTTGGGCGGCTAAGAAGAAGCCGCCCAAGGTGGTAATGAAATTACCGAAGAGAATTCCTGGTTTAGTCAGGAATAAATACTTTTTCAACATGACAATCAGTTTAGATCATCATATTGTAGTGAAGGTAATTCATAATCCACACAGAACCGATTAAAAGTACAGCGATACATAGGATTGTGTAGATAAATGCAATCATATTCCAACGTTGTTCAGATGATGTATTCATGTGTAAGAAGTACACAAGTTGTACAAGAACCTGAGCAACGGCAGTGATTGCAATCACTGTAACCAAAAGACCGCGGCTGAAACCACCCGCCATCACCATCCCGAATGGGATGATGGTAAGGATGACAGAAAGAATAAAGCCAACAGTGTATTGCTTAAAGTTACCGTGTGACGCACCAGCAGCATTATGCTCATGACTACTCATTAGAGAACTCCCAGTAAGTAAACGACGCTGAATACACAGATCCAAACGATGTCAAGGAAGTGCCAGAACAAGCTTAAGCAAGCAAGACGACGTGTATTCGGTAAAGTCAAACCTTTAGTTTTGATTTGATACATCAATACCAACATCCACACTAAACCAGAAGTTACGTGGATACCGTGCGTACCTACCAAAGTAAAGAACGATGATAAGAAAGCACTGTGAGTTGGACCATGACCTTCTTCTACAAGGTGATGGAATTCATAGAGTTCCATCCCGATGAAGGTTGCACCAAAAAGGAATGTAATAAATAACCAAGTGATCACTTGATTTACATTCTTTTTATAAGATGCAAGTACCGCAAAACCAAAAGTTACCGATGAAATCAATAAGGCAAATGTTTCAGTTAACACGTAGCCTAATGATTCATGGAACAGGTCATATGCACTTGGAGTTCCTGGTGGAACATGACTGCTTAATACAGCGAACGCAATGAAGAGTGATCCGAAAAGAATCAAGTCACTCATCAAGTATGTCCAGAAACCAAAGACCGTTAAGTCAGTATCATCATGTTCATGATGACCATCATGGCCGTGGTTGTCGTGATGAAGTACTTCAGCCATTTCCTTAGTCCTTCTTCAAGTGTTTTTCAAGTAAAGCATAGCGTTCGTTTTCAATACGCTCAACTTCTGCAGCTGGAACATAGTAATCAACATTCTTAGTGAATGAGCTTACGATCAAGCTAACAACAGCTGCAACGAATGAAACAACTACGAGCCACCAAATATGCCAGATGAGTGCAAAGCCAAGAAGAGTAATGAACATTGCAATGACAAAACCAGCAGCACGATCAGTCGGCATGTGGATGTCTTCATATTTAGTATTACGTGCGTATGCTACACCGTTTTCTTTGTCAGTCCAGAAACGGTCAATACCGCTTGCATCTGGTTCATGAGCAAAGTTATAGAATGGAGCAGGGGAAGAAGTAGCCCATTCAAGTGTACGAGCATCCCATGGATCGCCTGTGTAGTCCATGTTTTGGTGACGTTGTAAGAAACCAACGATGATTTGCATTAAGAAACATGCAATACCAATCGCAACAAGAACAGCACCGAATAATGCAATCGCAAGGTATGGGTCCCATTCAGGGTTGTCATATGTATTCAAACGACGAGTCATACCCATGAAACCAAGGATATAAAGTGGCATGAATGCAAAATAGAAACCGAAGAACCAGAACCAGAATGCAGCTTTACCCCATGCTTCATTGAGCTTCCAACCAAACATTTTTGGCCAGTAGTAAATGATGCCGGCAAACATACCAAACACCACACCACCGATAATTACGTTATGGAAGTGAGCGATCAAGAATAATGAGTTGTGTACAAGGAAGTCCGCAGGTGGAACAGCCATAAGTACACCAGTTAAACCACCGATACCGAATGTTACAAGGAAGCCAAGCGTCCATAACATTGGAGTAGTAAAGGTGATGCGACCTTTATACATGGTGAATAACCAAGAGAAGATTTTCACACCAGTAGGAATCGCAATAACCATGGTCATGATACCGAAGAACGCGTTAACGTTCGCACCAGCACCCATGGTGAAGAAGTGGTGAAGCCATACAACAAATGCTAATACAGTAATTGCAATTGTTGCATATACCATAGACTTGTAACCGAACAACGCTTTACGAGAGAAGGTTGCAACGATTTCTGAGTATAAACCAAATGCTGGTAATACCAAGATATATACTTCAGGGTGACCCCATGTCCAGATCAAGTTCACATAAAGCATTGGACTACCGCCAAGCTCATTTGTGAAGAAATGGAAACCGAAGTAACGGTCTAATGTAAGCATCGCAAGAGTACCTGTTAATACAGGGAAAGATGCAATGATTAATACAGCCGTACAAAGTGAAGTCCACGTGAAAATAGGCATATCCATCAATTTCATGCCAGGCGCACGCATTTTGATGATGGTAACGAAGAAGTTAACACCAGATAAAAGCGTACCTAGACCAGAAACCTGAAGTGCCCAGATATAGTAGTCAACACCTACACCAGGAGAATATTGAATACCAGACAGAGGAGGGTAAGCCATCCAACCAGTCGCAGCAAATTCACCTAATACAAGTGAAAGCATCATTAAACCAGCAGCACCAGCGAATAACCAGAAGCTTAAAGAGTTTAATAATGGGAAAGCAACGTCACGAGCACCGATCTGTAAAGGTACAGAGATGTTCATCATACCTACAACTAGACCCATTGCTACGAAGAAGATCATGATTACACCGTGTGCGGTGAAGATCTGGTCGTAATGGTCAGGATGTAAATAACCTTCACCACCGCCTTTAGCGAGGAAAAGTTGTAAACGCATCATGATCGCATCGGCGAAACCACGCAAAAGCATGACGACAGATACGATGATATACATGATACCAATTTTTTTATGGTCTACAGTTGTAAACCATTCTTTCCACAAATATCCCCATTTTTTGAAATAGGTGATACCGCCAAGCACAGCAATTGCACCAAGTGCCATAAAGACCATGGTGACAAGTACGATTGGCTCTGTCGGGATAGAGTCCCAACCCAATTTACCAAAAATCATATCCATGTCTTATTCCCCTTGAGCAGCGTGTTCAGCTGCAACATGAGTTTCTGCTGTTGTATGTGCAGCAGAGTGGTCAGCACCATGATAGTTACTCATATAGTGGTTGATAATTGTTTCAAACAATTTTGGTTCAACTGAAGAGTAATAAGTCACAGGGTGTGGCTTAGTCGGGAACGGTTTCATCGCTTCTGCTTTAGCAAGCGCTTCTTGGTCACCAGCAGCTTTAGCACGATTTACTAAATGCTCGATTTGGTGCTTAGAACGATCGCCATCACGTAAGGTTGCCAATTCAGCTTGGTCAAGCGTAGTTTTTTGAACTGCTTCTGGGTTAATGGTTGTACCATTACCTGCTTTAACAGCCGCTACCCATTCGTTGAATTGTTGCTCTGTAACGCTATGCGCTTTGAAACGCATTTGAGAGAAACCATAGCCTGAGTAGTTAGAAGAGAAACCACGATATACACCAGTTTCATTTGCTAACAAATGAAGGTGAGTTTGCATACCTGCCATTGCATAAATCTGACCGCCTAACTGTGGGATGAAGAATGAGTTCATCGTGAAGTTAGAAGTGATTTTGAAACTTAACGGAGTTTTCTCTGGGAAACGTACTTCGTTAACAGTCGCAATGTTTTGTTCAGGATAAATAAAAATCCACTTGAACTGTTCAGCAATAACCTGAATAGTTAAAGGTGCTTTATCTGATTCTAAAGGACGGTATGGGTCATACTTGTGGGAACCCCACCAAGTTAACCAAGCTAAAATACCAATAATAATGACAGGAATACCCCATACTACAACTTCAATTGCAGTTGAGTGTGCCCATGTAGGTTTATAGTCTGCATCTTTATTTGACGCACGATATTTCCAACCAAACCATAATGCCATGATGATTGAAGGAATCACCACAAGTAACATTAAATAGATCGCAGTCATCATAAGGTCACTTTGACCTTGACCAACTGGACCTTTAGAGTTTAGAAGTACCATATCACCACCACACCCAGTCAAAAGTGCGGCAAGCGTTGATAAAGACAATACAGCTAAAATCGTTTGTCTCATTTTACAACCTCGGTGAAGAGTCCCATTCCCTAATTAAATATGGGATAGCGATTAAAGTGTCGCATGATTGAGAACGCTAGTCTTAAAAATTAGACTTCTCAATGATGTGACACCGCTACGTTGTAGGGCATTATGCCTCATATCGACAAACTAAGCTACACATAAAGTCGTCTGAAATAATTGTTTTAAAACCCGATTTTTTTTGTAGGGTATCTAATTTCAACAGAGCTTTTATTTAAATATCAACTCTCTATGGAAAAAAAGGAGGCGAGGTGCCTCCTTTTTTTTAGACATTAAATGAATGAGTCATTTACTATCATTTGATCACTTTTGTTCTTGCAATTTTGTCATGTAGAGCTTGTCGCTTTTGTCCTAATGCAAAAGCATAGTCAATAATTGTACTAATAGGCATAAATAGTAAGTTTAATATAATGAAAACGGTAAGCATCCGGCTAACACAGCCTTACCAAGCGGTCCTATAAGCCTTAATTTAGTTCCCACCTAAAAACAAGTGGGGACTTAATCCATGAACATGGATATATATTCAGCAACACCTCCTGTTGCTAAAAAACGCAGAACATACAGCAAAGAATTCAAACTCAGTATTGTCAATGCCTGTAAAAATCCTAATACCTCGATCGCTTCGGTCGCACTGCAACATAGTATTAATGCCAACCTTGTCAGTCGTTGGATCAGGATCTTCAGCCATCATGAGGGTGCCGTGCAGGATCCTACTCATGTGAATCCAGCATTTATTGCTTTGCCTTACACTGCTGCAATCAGCCAACCTATTGATGAGAGGATCACGTTGTGTATCACCGTGCCTCATACGAATAATGATATTCAGCTAAAATGGCAGACATCAGAAATACCTGCCTTGGCAGAATTACTCAAGGCACTGGCAACATGATCCGTATCAATGAAATTTGGCTCTCTACCCAGCCCATGGATATGCGAGCAGGAATGGATACTGTCATGGCTCAGGTGGTGAGAGCCTTTGGCTACATCAAACCGCATTGCGCCTACCTGTTCTGTAATAAACGTGGTCATCGTATGAAAGTGTTGGTACATGATGGACTGGGCATCTGGCTGTGTGCCCGGCGTTTGGAACAGGGTAAATTTCACTGGGCTCAAGTTCACCAAGGTGAAACCGTGGCCCTCAGCCCGGAACAGTTACAGGCATTAATCCAAGGTTTGCCCTGGCAGAGAATTGGATTGCAGCAAGTGGTGAATATGCTCTAAACCAAGCTCGACCATTCTGCCATCCTCCAAACGTTCTATTTCATTCTCTTCATGACCTCAGGCATACTGCGGTCATGAATACGCTGCCTGACTTAAGCCAACTGACCCATGAACAACTGCTGGAATTCACCAGACAGTTGGCGATGCAGCATCAGTCTCTAGCACAATCAAACCAACAATTGGATGCCAAAGTTCAACATCTTTCTATTCTCAATCAAAAATACGAGCATGAACTGGCGCTGTTTAAAAAGCACAAATTCGCCCAAAAGAATGAACACTTAACGGCAAAACAAATCCACCTATGGGATGAAGCGGTTGAAGAAGATATTGCTGCTGTTGATCTGGAATTAGAACGATTAAATGCAGATAAAACCGATGCAGCGACACAGAAAGCCAAAACCAATAAACCTAAACGTCGACCACTGCCAGATCATCTACACACCATCCGTATTGAGCATGAACCTGCATCAACCCAATGCACTTGTGGATGCCAACTCCGTCGTATCGGCGAAGATGTCAGTGAGAAACTGCATTTCAGACCGGCACAGTTCTATAAGGAACAGCATGTGCGTGGTAAATGGGTCTGTGATCAGTGTGACACTCTGACTCAGCAAGCGATGCCCGCCTATGTGATTGATAAAGGCATTGCTTCACCTGAATTGCTCAGCCATGTGCTGGTATCGAAGTATGCCGATCATTTGCCGCTGTACCGTCAACGTCTGATCTATCAGCGGGCGGGAATCGAACTTTCTAGATCAACTTTATCTGACTGGATAGGTCGCTGCGGTGTAGAACTGGAACCTCTGGCCAATGCCTTAAAAGAGGTGGTGCTGCAACAGCGGGTGCTGCATGCAGATGAAACACCGGTCACCATCATGCGGATGGGTGAGAATGAGAAAAAACCGAAGAAAGGTTATGTCTGGGCCTATGCCACCACACAGTACAATCCAGTTCAGGCGGTGATCTATGACTTTCAGGATAGTCGTTCAGGCCAGCATGCTGCAGAGTTCTTGAAAGGCTGGCAGGGCAATCTAGTCTGTGATGATTACAGTGGTTATAAAGCACGCTTTAAATCAGGCCAGGTCATAGAGGTCGGCTGCATGGCCCATGCACGTCGTAAATTCCATGAACTGCATGTGACCGGGAAAAGTCAGGTCGCTGAACAGGCATTGGTGCTGATTCAGAAACTGTATGCGATAGAAGCAGAACTCAGGAAAAAGACCGATGGTACAGCGGAAGACCGCCGCGAATACCGACAACAGCATAGTCAACCAGTGATGCAACAACTATATGAATGGCTCAACCAACATCATCTGACAGTGCCATCGAGTTCTCCCACCGCCAAGGCCATCAATTACACTCTGAAGCGTTGGCCAGCCTTAAGCCGCTATCTGGATGATGGCAATCTACCGATATGCAACAATTGGGTAGAGAATCAGATGCGTCCCTGGGCGTTGGGGCGCAAGAACTGGCTGTTTGCAGGTTCGCTGCGCAGTGGTCAGCGAGCGGCAAACATCATGACTTTAATCCAGTCAGCAAAGCTGAATGGGCTGGATCCGTATGCCTATTTAAGTGATGTGCTGAAAAGGTTACCGACACATAAAGTGACCCAGATTGAAGAGTTACTGCCGCACTGCTGGAAACCTAAATCGAATTAAAAAATAGGTATGGGATTCAGCGGACGCTTACTGAAAACGACACTTCTTAGAAGGAAGATACGCGTTAAATTAACTTTACCATTGGTTTCGGCATCGACAATTCTAATTCCGACAATTTTTTTACCAATACTTTGCCCAAACTTAGTCAATAAAAATGCTTGAATAGCGAGCATTATGACGACATAAAGTAGCATTGTATGCCAAGCTTCTATAGGAATAAGGGTAAAAAGCTGCTGTTGGAGTTCAGCTGCTTTAGTTGATGCAACTTCTGCAGATTGCATCTGTTTTTGTAACTCAAAAAGTTGTTTATATTGAGCTTCATTAAAGAAAAAAGACGGAATAGCTGCAATAGGTAGCCAAAGTAATAAGTCAATAATTTTTGCAAGAGCACGAGACGAAATTGAAGCAAGCTCGTGTGTTTTAGTTTCTACACGAATGTGCTGAATGGTCTCATTATAAGGCGTATTTGTATTTGCTGAAAAAGCAGAATAACCAGTAGGTTGATATACAAGTTTACCTTGGGTTAATTCTCCTAAAGCTTTCCATTCTGTCATGCCTTCATGCCAAGCTAAATCAGTAAGCAAAACTTGTTGACTTGCCAACATTTGATTTAGTTGTTCTAAGGTGTAAGGCCCAGCTTGTTGATTATTACGTGCCAAGTAAATTTGCATAAGTAAAAATTCTCTATTCTAAAGATGAAAAAAGACCCACGGATGGGTCTTTTTTTATAACAAATTAGATTTGCTTGATTTTTTCTTCAGCAAGGAAGAACCATGTGTCTAAAACCGAGTCAGGGTTAAGAGATACTGATTCAATGCCTTGCTCCATTAACCATTTTGCAAGGTCTGGGTGGTCTGATGGTCCTTGACCACAGATACCGACATATTTACCCGCTTTACGACAAGCATGAATTGCCATAGAAAGGAGAGCTTTTACAGCAGCATCACGCTCATCGAACAAGTGAGAAACAATACCAGAGTCACGGTCAAGACCAAGTGTTAACTGAGTTAAGTCGTTAGAACCGATAGAGAAGCCGTCGAAGTGTTCAAGGAATTGTTCAGCTAACAATGCATTAGTTGGTAATTCACACATCATGATGACTTTTAAGCCATTCTCACCACGCTTCAAGCCATTTTGAGCTAATAACTCAATAACGCGTTTCGCTTCAGACACTGTACGTACGAATGGGATCATGATTTGGATGTTAGTTAAACCCATTTCATCACGAACTTTTTTAAGTGCGCGGCATTCAAGTTCGAAACAGTCACGGAAATTGTCCGAAACATAACGGCTTGCGCCACGGAAGCCAAGCATTGGGTTTTCTTCTTCTGGCTCGTATAACTTACCACCAATAAGATTCGCATATTCATTTGACTTAAAGTCAGACATACGAACAATAACTGGTTTATCAGCAAATGCTGCTGCAAGTGTAGCAATACCTTCAACTAGTTTTTCAACATAGAATTCTACAGGTGATGCATAACCAGCTGTACGGGTCATTACCGCAGCACGAGTTTCGCGAGGCAAGCTTTCAATGTTCAGAAGAGCTTTAGGGTGAACACCGATCATACGGTTAATAATGAACTCTAGACGAGCAAGTCCAATACCTTCGTTTGGAATTTGAGCAAAGTCAAAGGCACGGTCAGGGTTACCTACGTTCATCATGATTTTGAATGAAAGTTTAGGCATAGATTCGATAGAGTTACGTTGAACTTCAAAATCTAACGCGCCTTCGTAGATGAAACCAGTGTCGCCTTCAGCACAAGAAACAGTAACTTCTTGACCATCAGTCAATACTTCAGTTGCGTTACCACAACCTACGATTGCTGGTACGCCAAGTTCACGGGCAATAATTGCAGCGTGACAAGTACGGCCACCACGGTTAGTAATGATGGCAGCAGCACGTTTCATTACTGGTTCCCAATCTGGGTCAGTCATGTCTGATACAAGTACGTCACCGTCTTGTACTTTGTCCATTTCTTTAATTGAGTTAACAATACGGACTTTACCAGAACCAATACGTTGACCGATTGAACGGCCTTCACAAAGTACAGTACCTTTTTGCTTGAGTAGGTAGCGTTCCATTGTGCCGACATTTTGACGGCTCTTTACAGTTTCAGGACGAGCTTGAACAATATAGATTTGACCATCGTCACCATCTTTTGCCCACTCGATATCCATTGGAGCGCCATAGTGCTTTTCGATAATAAGCGCTTGTTTCGCTAACTCTTGTAACTCGTGATCATTTAACGCGAATTGTTGACGTTCTTGTTTTTCAACGTCTACAACTACAACAGATTTACCCGCTGAACCTTCTTCACCATAAATCATTTTCTGGTGCTTAGAACCAAGGTTACGGCGTAATACCGCGTGTTTACCTGCATTTAATAATGGTTTAGAAAGATAGAATTCATCCGGGTTAACGGCACCTTGTACAACCATTTCACCTAAACCGTAAGATGCAGTAATAAATACAACATCACGGAAGCCAGACTCAGTATCAAGGGTAAACATTACGCCTGCAGCGCCAGTTTCAGAGCGAACCATACGTTGAACACCAGCAGAAAGCGCAACTAGACTGTGTTCAAAACCTTGGTGAACGCGATATGCAATAGCACGGTCATTAAATAATGATGCAAATACTTCTTTTACAGCAATTAATACGTTATCAATACCGCGAATATTCAAGAAAGTTTCTTGCTGACCGGCGAACGATGCATCCGGTAAGTCTTCTGCAGTAGCAGACGAACGAACAGCAACAGCAATATCTGGATTACCATTTGAAAGTGCAGCAAATGCTTCACGAATTTCTTGTTCTAAGCCAGGTGTAAGTGGAGTCTCTACAATCCATTGACGAATTTTAGCGCCAGTTTCTGCTAAGGCATTTACATCGTCAACGTTAAGCTCTGCAAGTTCTGCTTGAATTCGAGCGTTAAGACCGCTTTGGTCTAAGAACTCACGATAGGCATCAGCAGTTGTTGCAAAACCACCAGGTACCGATACACCAGCATTTGATAAATGGCTGATCATTTCACCCAAAGATGAGTTTTTCCCACCTACGAGTTCGACATCGTGTTTCCCTAATTTTTCTAGACCGATTACGCGCGCTTCCAAAGTTTTCACTCCACTTTTGCAGTATTAATGTCTATCTTGGCATGAAATTAAAAAATAAAGTGCTTAGTTGAGAATTTTACTAAGCGACAGTCATGTAAGATCAGTTTACTATAAAGATTATATAGCACTAAGACAAATGTTTAAGGAGAATTTTAATGTCAGAAAGTAAACAATTTAAGCGGAGTGTTTTTTTTATTTCTGATGGAACTGCGATTACTGCCGAGACCCTTGGACATTCGTTATTAGCCCAATTTCCTAACGTAGATTTTGATATTCACATCATGCCTTATATCACCACTGAAGAGGCCGCAATGGCAGTGGTGGTCGAGATTAACAAGTGTCAGACCAGAGATGGTTGCCTGCCATTAGTATTTGATACTTTGGTCGATCCGCATGTGCGAGAAATTATTAATACGGCTAAAGCGGTTAATCTGGATGTGTTTGAAGGGTTAATTAGTAAGCTGGAACAGGAGCTTGGAACCCCGCCTACAACTTTAGTCGGACAGACTCATGCCGTGACCGATTCGGAGTATTACAAGGCCCGGATTGATGCTGTTCATTTTGCGCTTGATAATGATGATGGAGCACGTACCCGCCATTATGACAAAGCCGATTTAATTTTAATTGGCGTGTCTCGTTCCGGTAAAACACCGACTTCTATTTATCTATCTTTGCAATTTGGTATACGTGTTGCTAACTATCCTTTAACCGAAGAAGATTTAGACGATAATCGTTTACCGGCAGTTTTAAGAGAGCACCGCAGTAAATTATTTGGTTTGATGATTGATGCTGAGCGCTTGGTTGCCATTCGAAGTGAACGTAAAGCGAATAGCCGATATGCAAGCTTTAGTCAGTGTCAGATGGAGTTGCGAGCTATTGAAGGTATTTATATTTCTGAGGGAATTAAATACTTAAATGTTACCGAAATGTCGATTGAAGAAATTTCTACTCGTATTTTACAAATGACAGGTTTAAAACGTCGTATTGGTTAATTAAGTCAATTATTTATTTTAACCATTCAATTTAAACTTTATTAATATGATTAAATTGAATGGTTTTAAATATAAAACAAATTAAAAATAAAAGTTTTAAATATAAAACCATTTATATAAAAATGTTTTTGATTGGTTAATGTTAAGTGTGTTTTGTGCAAATTAAATATATTCAAAAAGAATAATTTTGAAAAGAAATGTATATAAAAGAATAATCTATATTTTTATAAATGTTTGTTTTTAGGTGGCTTTTAAAAAAACAAATACTTTTTTTCTCCATATTTATCATTTGTGATTGAAGTTGCTGGTTATTTGATTATTGTGATGTGAGTCACATTTTTAACTATACTTTCCCATCTCGATATGGGACTATTCGATTCTCAAAATGCTAAAGAAATGTGTTTTTTCATTGGTCTATCTCTTGCCAATTCATTTATACGCTGCTCAGGTTGATGTATTGCGTGAGCAAGCTATTCAAAATTATAGAGCAGGACAAACTCAACAAGCTGTATCTCAACTAGATCAATTGCTAAATAAATACCCGCATGATCAAAAGCTGCTTGCTGATTATCTGTTTATTATGTCAAGTGAAAAAAGGGATCTTACGAATTTTTCACGATTTTTGGTAAATATTAATTATGTAGGCTTTCCAGAATATGCAAAGTTACCTTTAATTCAAAATTTTCGTGATTTTAAGCATTTTAAAACTGCAATTGACTGGTCAAATAAGTTCAATATTCAAAAGTCAGTTGATGGCCGTATTTTATTATCGGTTTTGTATGCTGAAGCTCAAGATGTGGCGAATGCTAAAGATCAGTTGTCGAAGATCGATATTAAAGGTTTAACTGCTGATCAGTTGGTACGGGTTGCATATGCTTATCGTTTAATAAATTTACCCGTAGATGCTTTAGCTACAGTTGAGCATGCTTATCAACAACAACCAAAATCTTCATCTGTTTTACAAGAATATGTTTACGATTTAATTGCTATTGGCTCATATAAAAAGGCACAGCAATTGCTGCAAGCGAGCGAAAAAACTGAACAAACAGTGCAAATGTTGCAGACTTTACAAGTTAGTGAGTTTTCTCAACATATCAACAATGCAATTGCTCGATATAAATATTTAAATCGTGAAGGACTAGCCGATGCCGAAAGCTTTGCTGAATTAGATAAAGTGCTGGAGCAAGGACAAAAAATGCATCAGCAAATGAATCCTTCCGATCCTAATTACTTACGGTTTTATTACGATTATTTATATGGATTAGATTTTAGAGGGCGTTCAAAAGCGGTTATAGAGAGTTTCACCCAGTTGAATATTCCACTCGGAAAATTACCGGCATATGTACGTCATGCAATTGCGGATAGTTATTTGGCGGAGCAAAAACCGAAACAGGCCGAGTTTGCTTATAAAACGCTTTTAAGTGAAAAGAATTATCCGGATATGACCGTTTATACGGGACTGTATTATTCTTATATTGAACAAGAAAAATATAAGGAAGCTGAACAACTTCTCGCTGAAGTTGATCGGCTTATTCCAACTTATAAATATAGTCAGGCTAAGGGTGTAGATAAAACCAGTCATCCTGATCGTGATGATTATATTGCTTTACAAGGAATGCATTTAGCCTATGCTAATCATCTGAATCAAGCTGAAAAGCATTTTCAAAAAAAAGTAGAGCAGGCGCCTGCGAATGAGAGCCTGATTAATAATCTTGCGCGTGTAGAACGTTGGAGAGAAAAACCGCTAGAGGCAAAAAAAACAATTTCCCGGTTAAATGGTATAGATCCGATTGCTAAAGACACCCGCATTAATGAAATGCAAAATGCTCAAGCTTTAGGTGATATTCCGACATGGCGAAAAACGACTCAAAACTTAGTGCAATATTACCCTGATGATAGTGGGGTCATTAAAAGTCGAAAAGAATTAGAAGATCGTAATAGAGCCACAATTTCACACTCAACCACTTGGGGGCAAAGTAAGGCCGACGGTCGCGATACTGTAAGTGGGCAGAATGGTTTAAAAGACCGTGAAATGGAAACGCGTCTTAATAGCCCTTGGATTAAGGATAATTATCGTTTATTCGCTTGGCATCAAGATCGTTATGGTGAGTACCGTTTTGGCGATGTGCATGACCAGCGTTATGGGGTCGGAGCAGAATGGCAGGCGAACCGTAAGGCGTTGGCGGCAATTGTGTCGCAAAGTACGGATGGTGGACAAGCAGGAGTCCGTCTTGATTGGTCCCAATGGCTAAATGACCACTGGCAGTATCAATTGCAATATAACAGTCAGGCTGACATTCCTCTACAAGCCCTTCATGCAGGGGAAGATGGTCAATCTTACCGAGCTGCTGTCACATGGCAAAAAGATGAATCTCGCCAGATTGGCGCGAGTTACGGTTTAACTGATATTAGTGATGGTAACAAACAACAAGAATTTTCAACATTTTGGCGTGAAAGACTATTCGACGCACCTCATCATATTACGTATGGCACTGTTCGAGGTTTCTACGGTACTAACAGCCAAGATCAAACAGCTTATTTTAGTCCAAGTTCACATTACAGCGCTGAGTTGAACTTAAGTCATGATTGGGTGACTTGGCGTGAATATGAGCGTTCATTTAAACAGCATTTTGAAGCGGGTGTAGGCCTTTATAAACAGGCCGATTACTCTGCTAAACCCACTTACTCTTTGCAATATCAACATCAATGGCAGCTATCACGGACATGGCAGCTCAATTATGGAATTGGTTGGCAATACCATCCTTACGATGGTCATGATGAACAACATACCTACGGTATTTTTGGATTTGAAGGGCGTTTTTAATGAATAATTTATTGTCGAAGATGTTGGGCTGTGCCTTGATCTCAACATTGTTGCCTCTGCAATTTGCATATGCCCAGATAGAAAAAGATTTACCAAAAAATCATACGGTTTCTTTAACTTTTCATGATGTCAGAGATGATGTCTTAAAAGAAGGGGATCGGGATATTTATGCAATCCAAACGAAAAATTTAGCACAGTTCTTTGACTGGTTAAGTCAATCTGACTGGAAGCCCATTCGCTTAAAAGATATTGAAGAAGCGCGTAAACAAGGTAAGGAATTACCTCATAATTCTATTTTGTTAACTTTCGATGATGGCGCTTTAAGTAGTTATAGCCGTGTATTTCCATTACTTAAGCAATATCAGATTCCAGCAGTATTTGCACTTCCGACCAGTTGGCTAAATGGGAATACACAAGCTGGCTATGAAGCTTATGGACAAGGAAATCTAGTCAATTGGAAGCAAGTGCGAGAAATGCAAGCTTCGGGCTTAGCCGAGTTTGCAAGTCATAGTGATAATTTGCACCATGGAGTATTGGCTAATCCCCAAGGGAATGAACAGCCTGCTGCGACTTCTTACGCGTATTTAAAATCACAAAAGCGTTATGAAACGGATGCAGAATATCAACAACGTATTTTGCAGGACTTAAAAAAATCATACGCCGTTTTAAAGAAAGAAGTGGGTGTTGAACCTAAGGCAATTATTTGGCCTTATGGTGCTGTGAATGAGCAATTAGAAAAATTGTCTCAAGAAGCCGGCTTTATTTTTTCTTTCAGTTTAGGGCGTGATGGAATGAATAGAGTGAGTGACTCGACTTTTAAACGTAGTTTGGTCACTAATAATCCTACAGCTGAGCAGTTAACAGAGGGTATGATCAATATTCTCAACTTTGAAGAATTAGATTTATTTAAGCAACCTCGCCACTTTGTGAGTATGGACTTAAAACAATTAGCTGCTTCAACTAATACTCAGTCAGATGAGAAACTAGGGTTATTGTTATCCAAGCTTTATAGCTTAAAAAATAACACATTGATATTGAAACCTTTAGATGATCAAGATGGCGATGGGCAGTATGACATTGCTTATTTCCCAACAAATCAACTAAGCGTCCAGCAAGATATTTTGAACCGAACTTTATGGCAGGCACAAACTCGTGCCGGACAGTCGGTTATTTTAGAGTTGCCTGTATATCCTCAAAAAAATAAACCGTTTTTGGTGGCAGATTTAGCGAAGGATATCGCACGTTTCAATAGTAATTTAAGTGGTATTCAACTTAATGCTGGAACCACTTTAAATTGTGCTATGCAAAGCACAACAATAAAAGAAAATGCCTGTGCTGACCAATTAAAACAGCTTACATATGTGAGCCAGCTTACTCAAAAGGCTGTGAAGCCTTATTTAAACATGAGTAATCAGGCTCAGTTTAGTTTATTGCTTACACCTGATTTTGAACATATCAAAAATTTACCAACGCTTTTAAAAACGCTTTTATCCCAACATGATTTAGTAAATCTTAAGTTCAATATAGTGGGTAAGCAAAAACAGTTTAATCACGTATTAGCACTTTTAAATACGCTTGATTCGAAATATAAACAGCGCATTATGCTGACTTTATCATTACCCGAAAATAGTCAGCAAAATGCCTGGCAAGAAGTGAAACAAGGTCTTTTCAATATTCAGCGCATAGGTATTCAGAAATTTGGTATTGATGGCTATACCAATGAAAACTCAAAAAATGTTCATGAATATTTATATAACCCGATTAGCTTGAATTCGAGTTCGGTCATATATCAACCCTTTGCAGGTCTCGCGACTGAGGGGAAAAAGTAATGAAAGTATTACTCGATATTTTATTTGCTTTTGCCTTTTTATATCCGTTGCTGATGGCTTGGACATGGATGGTAGGAGGTCTCTGGTTTTTTTTTAAAAGGGAATATCATGAGCAGCAACTGCCTGAACCATCAAGTGAAGGGTGCAGTATTATTATTCCTTGCTTTAACGAAGAAGCTCAGGTCCGACAAACGATTCGTTATGCCTTACAAACAAAATATCCGAATTTTGAAGTCATTGCTGTAAATGACGGAAGTAGTGACAGCACTGCCGAAATTCTTGATGAACTGGCAGCTCAAGATGCCCGATTAAGAGTTGTGCACCTGGCAGAAAACCAAGGTAAGGCCGTAGCTTTAAGATCGGGAGTGTTAGTAAGTAAATACGAATATCTAGTTTGTATTGACGGAGATGCTTTATTACATCCTCATGCAGTACTTTGGCTTATGCAGCCTTTTTTGAATTTTCCAAGAATTGGTGCTGTAACTGGGAATCCTAGAATTTTAAATCGCTCAAGTATTTTAGGTAAATTACAAGTTGGCGAGTTCTCTTCAATTATTGGCTTGATTAAGCGCGCACAAAGAACATATGGCCGTATTTTTACAGTATCAGGTGTAATTGCAGCATTTAGAAAGACCGCTTTGGTTCGCGTGGGCTTTTGGTCTGATGACAAAATTACGGAAGATATTGATATCTCTTGGAAGCTCCAAATGGACCATTGGGACATTCAATATATTCCTCAAGCACTTTGTTATATCTATATGCCGGAAACCTTTAAAGGCCTTTGGAAACAGCGTTTACGCTGGGCACAAGGTGGGGTAGAGGTATTATTAGAATATATTCCTAAAATGTTCAAACTCCGCTTGCGCCGTATGTGGCCGGTAATGCTCGAAGCTTTAGTCAGCATTATTTGGTCATATGTGATGATTATGATTTTTATTCTATTTTTTGTGGGATTGTTTGTGGATTTACCGCAACAATTTCAAATTAATTCACTCATGCCGCAGTGGTATGGCGTGATATTAGGTGGAACATGTCTTGTCCAATTTCTAGTAAGTTTATGGATAGACCATCGTTATGATCGTGGTCGGCTTTTTAGAAATTATTTTTGGGTAATTTGGTATCCATTATTTTTCTGGTTACTGACGTTATTTACCAGTGTTGTTGCAGTACCTAAGACTATTTTTAACACCAAAAAACGTGCTCGTTGGGTAAGCCCTGACCGAGGCTTCCGTGGAGATCATTCATGAAAAATGATGCAAATATCGACGTAGAAGTTTTAGATATACCTGAATATATTGATCAGCCTGAATATGTGAAAAATAAAACCGCAAACTATACGTTACAAACAATAGGTTGGTTTTGTTTAATGTGGCTGCTTTTTCCACTCGTTTCATTATTTTTATGGATTTTTGAAGGGCACCTCATCTATGACTATGTGTGGGTAGATCATGTTTCAGAAGTGAAAACTTTATTGCATTTACTTCTGTTAATAGGTCTGAGCGCGCTCATTTTAATTTTATGGGCAAGTTATAACTGGCTTAGATTTCATGGAGATGATCGCCGCAGCAAAGCTCCGAATAGCTCTGTTGAGTTGCTGGCCTCACAATTTATGGTCAGTACCGAATCATTATTAGAATTACAAAAGTCTCAGCGCATCATCTTACATTATGATGAGCAGGGGTATTTAACTCGATATGATTTGAAATGAGTGAAAAAAAGCATGGTCTATCAACCATGCTTTTTTATTTTTAAGGTGTAGTTCTGATAATGATATCAACGGGTCGTTGAGTGCCATCCATACTATAAATGGCTGTATCGGTAACTTTTACAATCGGCCAAGTTTGTAGTTTGCAATTTGGTCTTTGCAGTGCCGTATAGTAGCTATCCGATTTAAAAAATGTTTTATTTGCCCGTGCGGTATTGGGCGTCAAAAGTCGTTTAAGCCATGTTTCATTTACTTGGGTTTCAAGAAAACGTAAAGCTAAGATGCTTTTAACACGATTGTTAAATAACCTCCGGTTCTTGGCAATAAGTGGATGGGTAATTAATCGATGTATACCGATTTGACTGTGAGGTAAAATAAAGTGAGGCGTAATTTGAAATACCGTTACGAATTTTGCCTGTTGGCAGATTTTTTCTAAATGCGTTACGGTCTCCTGATCCGTTCCAATAATGGCTACATTTAAATGAGAAAAATCAAATTCTTTAAGTTTATTTGATGGCAGAATTTGACCAGTGAAGGCTTCAAAATCCTCAACTGTATTTTGAAAAATAGCTGATTTAGCGACATTATTTTTAAGGTCAATACTCATTTTCCAAAAGTCCTTTTGGTTTTCATTTATGATGATTTTTTATCGTTTTAATATAAATAACCAAGCAAGGAGTCTGGGTAAAGTATTTTCAGATAGGTGGTTATCTCATGCTTGATATAGATTCAAACATGAGATGTTGCATATATATTAATTTCCTGATTTTACTTGCATTAATTGGGTGAAACTATCTAAGCGTTTAGCTGTTTCGTATACATCACAAGTAAAAATAAACTCATCGACTTCATAAGTGTCCAGAAGTTTTTGCAGACCCGAACGTACTGTTTCAACTGAACCGATTTGTGCCATCGTATAGAAGTTTTCAACAGAAAGTTGTTCTGCCGTGTTCCATAATCCCTGCATAGATGTAACTGGTGGCTTAAGTTTGAGACTTTCCCCACGAATTAATCCTAATACACGTTGATAAGCACTTGTTGCCAAGAATTGTGCTTCTTCATCTGTGCTTGCAACGACAACTGGAACACCCATTGAAACGTAAGGTTTATCTAGATATTCAGAAGGCTCGAAATTCTCACGATAAAGTTCAATGGCTTGACCAAGCATACGTGGTGCAAAATGTGATGCAAATGAGTAGGGTAAACCAAGTTTTGCAGCCAACTGGGCACTAAATAAGCTTGAACCTAACAACCAGACAGGTACATGAGTATTTTGTCCAGGTGTCGCAATAATCTTCTGGCCCACTTGAGGTGCTTTGAAATATTGCAAGATTTCTACAACATCTCTCGGGAATTGATCTTCTGTTTCCTGATGTCCGCGGCGTAAGGCACGCATGGTGACCTGATCTGTACCTGGAGCGCGACCTAAACCTAACTCAATACGGTCTGGATATAAAGTAGCTAATGTACCGAATTGTTCTGCAACCACTAAGGGAGCATGGTTTGGCAGCATGATCCCGCCTGAACCTAAACGAATGCGCTGGGTATGAGCCGCGATAAAACCAAGTAAAACAGCTGTTGCCGAACTCGCAATTCCATCCATATTATGATGTTCTGCAAGCCAAAAACGGTCATAACCTAACTTTTCTGCATGTTGGGCAAGCTCTAATGCATGACGTAATGAAAACTCAATAGTTTTATCATCACGTATAGGGGCAAGCTCCAAAATTGAAAATTTAGTATCTTGAAGTGATCGCATGCGATATTCTCGGAAAACGTTATATCGAAATAATACGATATAAAGAAGCTAATGTATATCGTTTTTTTTCGATATGGCTTTCTTCCTAAAATAAAAAAGCACCACTAGGGTGCTTTTTTAGATTGATATATAAATTAACGATGTTTGTACCAACCACGGTGTAAACCGTTGTCATGACGGTAGTTACCACCTCTGTAATAGCGGCGATCACCATCATAATATCTACGGTCATCACGATCATAACGACGGTCATAACGGTCATCATAGTTACGATCTTGGGCAACTTTACGACCTAGAGCAGAACCACCAGCGGCACCAACTGCTGCACCGATATATCCGCCATTTGTACCGCCCATGTTTTTACCAACGGTGTAACCTGCGCCACCGCCTAAAGCACCACCAATAGCCGCTTCTGTACGGTTACGACGGTCACTTGCTGCTGCTGCACCACCAGCACCGCCTAAAGCTGCACCAATTGTTGCACCTGATGTACCACCGATACTTTTACCGATTGCTGTTCCTACTACACTACCTAGAGCAGAAGTTGCCGCTACACGGGTACCATTATCTGCATGAGCAACTGTAACCATAGATGTTGTTGCGATTAATGCACTTGCTAACCAAACATTCATTTTCATTGTGGAACTCCATGCTCTTTTCAATAACGAGCAATCTTTATGTCTTGAGCTAAATGTAATTAAAAATTTCGAGAAAATTATGAAGAAGGCACATGCTGATACGATAGTTTTGTGTCTGCTTTGTATTGTTTCTATTAATATGTGGATAAACTATGAGCAACTATCTTGGAAACCAAAATTTTGGGTTATAAAAAAACACCCGAAGGTGTTTTTAAGCCGATTTCATCACGGTAATTAGTGACGATGATGACGGTGTTTTTTCTTCCAATATTTAGAAGAATGGTCTGCATCACGGTCTTTAGAAATTTTATTACCTAAAGCAGAACCACCTGCTGCACCTAAAGCAGCACCGATGTAACCACCGTTTGTACCACCCATGCTTTTACCAACAGTATAACCTGCACCGCCACCTAAACCACCGCCAATTGCAGATTCTGTACGGTGACGACGGTCACTTGCAACTGCTGCACCACCAGCACCACCTAAAGCAGCACCAATTGTTGCGCCAGATGTACCACCCATGCTTTTACCAATTGCAGTACCAGCAACACTACCTAAAGCAGAAGCTGCTGCTACATGAGTTGTGTTGTCAGCATGTGCTACAGTTACCATAGAAGTAGCTAAAACAGCACTACATAATAAAGCATTTAATTTCATCATTTACTCCGTGTCCCAAGTTACAGGACCTTAATATCTTTCGTTACGGCAAATGTAACAAAACACTTCTCTTTAAATGTGGAGAACCTTCATTCGATTATTGGAGTTTAGTGTCTTCTTTGTATGCTTTCTATTAAAATAGAATATTTATTATTCACCTAGAAAAATTAAATACCATTTATATATATTCAGTTTAGCTAGTCATCATTTGAACATAAGAAATCAATTAAAGCTCGGGTAGCAGAGGACATGTGTTTATGCTTCGCATATAACAAAGAAAAAGGACGTGTATGACCTGCATATGTATTAAGTATAGGTTGTAGTTTTCCTTGTTGAATTTTTTCATTAACAATAAAGTCGTAACTTTGACATATACCTAGCCCGCTTTCAGCAAGAGTTACCACACCAACAATATCTTCTTTTACTAAAATTCGATTTGTTGGTGTCCATTGAATTTCCTCATTATCGTTTTTTAAAAACCATGGGGTTATTTTGCCGCTACTGGGCAATTCAAAGGCAATACATTGATGATGTTTTAATTCTTCCAAATTTTTTGGAATACCCATGCGTTTCAAATAAGCAGGTGAGGCGACAAGTTTTAAAGGTGCTTGCTCTAAAGGTCTAGCAATAAGGGTGCTGTTAGGAAGTTGTCCTTGACGGATGGCTAAATCAAAACCCTCAGCAATTAAGTCAACGTTTCGATTAGAAATACTAATTTCAATTTGAATGTCCGGATATTTCAAAAGAAATTTTTCTAATAAGGGTGGTAGACGATAGTGCCCATAAGTCGTAGGTACACTTAATTTAATTTTTCCAGAAATTTGTAGTTGTTCACCTTGAACCACGCGTTCAGCATGGTCAATTAACTGAAAAGCATGTTGCATTTTTTCATAGTAAAGCTGACCTGCTTCGGTCAGACTTAAATGGCGAGTAGTTCTTCTAAAAAACTGGATACCTAATTTTTTCTCGAGTCTTGTAATTGTTCTACTAATGACTGAAGGCGTTGTAGATAAATCAATTGCAGCTGCACTAATAGAAAGCTTTTCGGCCACAATTAAAAACACTTCAACATCGGCAAGATGGTCAAATTGGCGAGACATTTTGTCCTCAAACGCAAAAAAGATTTGTGAAATGAGTTGTTTTTCTACCTCTGGGGTAAAAATAGAATATATCCATCCCAGTTATAAATCCAGCAAATGCTTGGAATGAAGGTCGAATAATGAAGAAGTTAAATCAAATAATGTTTGCAATGATTGCAGCTTCGGCAGCATTAAGTGCAAATGCCGCTCATGTATTGATTGTATTGTCTGATGAAGGACAGTTAGAGCTAAAGAATAAGCAGGTTTTTAAAACGGGTTTTTATCTTAATGAGTTGATGCAGCCTACAAAAATGCTTTTAGATGCAGGGCATACCGTAACATTTGCCACTCCAAAGGGGAAAGCTCCAACGTTAGATGAGTCATCAAATAATGTAATGTATTTTAATCAAGATGAAAAAGCATTAAAGCAGTATGCTGGTTTATTACATGATCTAAAATTAACTTCTGCTCAAGATTCTCCAGTTGTGAGCCTATCTCGTATTGAGCAAATTGGTATAGATCAATTTGATGCTATTTATATTCCGGGCGGACATGCGCCTATGCAAGACCTATTAAAAGATAAACAACTTGGAAAAGTACTTACAGCTTTCCATAAAGCTGGAAAACCTACAGCTTTGGTTTGTCATGGGGCTATAGCTTTGATGTCAGCTTTACCTAATGCCTCGGAAGTAGTTGGACAACTAGAACAAGGTAAAACAGTCAAAACTGGCGAATGGATTTATAAAAATTATCGGATGACAGTAATTAGCAATCAAGAAGAAGAGCAAGCGAAGGGCTTATTAAAAGGCGGTGAGATGAAGTTCTATCCACAAACTGCATTAGAGTCACTTGGAGCAAAATATCAAAGCAATACGAAAGCTTGGTCGCCAAATGTAGTGGTGGATCGTGAACTTATTACTGGACAAAATCCAACTTCGGCTGTTCTTGTCGGTAAATCTTTATTAGAAAAATTAAAATAACTATAGCGGTTAAAGAGACTTTATAAATAAAGTCTCTTTTATTATATGGATTTGGAAAGTTAATGTTTTAAAGGATTACATATGTTATTTAATTGGCATAAACTGTAAACTATGCGCTATTTTTATGATTTGGCTTATCTTCTTATATTTATCTAGATAAGTTTTTTGGACTTTTGAGATATTTCCTCTTATGAAAGCGTCACTCCGTTTACGTCTTGATCAACTCTGTGATCGTCATGAAGAACTTACTGCATTGCTTGCAGATGCAGAAGTGATTTCCGATAACAAACGTTTCCGTAAACTGTCTCGTGAACATAGTGATTTAACTGAAATTACCGAAGTTTGGGGCAAATACCGTCAAGCAGAAGAAGATATTGAAACTGCTGAAATGATGAAGTCGGACCCTGACTTTAAAGATATGGCAGAAGAAGAAATTCAAGCAAATAAAGCATTGCTTGAAGAATTAGAAAGCCAGCTTAATATTTTGATGATTCCAAAAGATCCAAATGACTCTAATGCTGCATATTTAGAAATTCGTGCTGGGACGGGCGGTGATGAAGCTGCAATTTTCTCAGGCGATTTATTCCGTATGTATAGCAAATATGCCGAATCGCAAGGTTGGCGTATTGAAGTCCTTTCTGAAAATGAAGGCGAGCATGGTGGTTTTAAAGAAGTTATTTGCCGTGTAGATGGTGATGGTGTGTATGGCCGCTTAAAGTTCGAAAGTGGCGCGCATCGTGTACAACGTGTTCCAGCAACTGAATCACAAGGTCGTGTGCATACGTCAGCTTGTACAGTAGCAATCTTGCCTGAAATTGACGTTGATACTAACGTTGAAATTAACCCGGCAGATTTGCGTATTGATACTTACCGTGCGTCAGGTGCGGGTGGTCAGCACATTAACAAAACCGATTCGGCAGTCCGTATTACTCACATACCAACCGGTACAGTCGTTGAGTGCCAAGAAGAACGTTCACAGCATAAAAATAAAGCTAAGGCGATGGCATTGCTAGTATCACGTCTAGAAAATGCTAAACGTGCAGCAGCCGATGCAGCAACTTCTGAAATGCGCCGTGATTTGGTCGGTTCTGGTGACCGCTCTGAACGTATCCGTACTTATAACTACCCGCAAGGACGTATGACGGATCACCGTATTAACCTAACTTTATATAAGTTAGATGCCATTATGGAAGGTGATCTAACGGAATTGCTCGATAGTTTACATCGTGAATATCAGGCAGATCAGCTTGCGATGCTTGCACAGGAAAATGGCGGCTAATGAATATTGCTCAAGCGCTTGCAATTCGTGGTGAGCCTGACAGTTATGAACGACAGGAAAATGCTTGGCTGCTTGAGCATTTTCTAAAAATCAATTCTCTCGAATTAAAGTTCAGACTTGAGCAAGAGTTAACAGCCCAACAAGAGCAAGATTACTTGGCTGGTCTTGAACGTATCCAAAATGGTGAACCTTTAGCCTATGTGACAGGTTCGCAGCCATTTTGGACGCTCGATTTAAAAGTAACGTCGGATACTTTAGTGCCACGACCAGATACTGAGGTTTTAGTTGAAACTGTTTTAAATCTAAATTTGCCAAAGAATGCAAATATCGTGGATTTGGGAACGGGAACAGGTGCAATTGCGCTTGCATTGGCAAGTGAACGTCCAGATTGGTTCGTCACAGCAACTGATATTTACGCACCTACTTTAGATGTTGCAAAAGAAAATGCACAAACACACGGCTTGCATCATGTGAAATTTGCTTGTGGCGCTTGGTTTGAAGCACTGGAACCCCAACAATTTGATTTAATTGTTTCTAATCCGCCTTACATTGACCCTGAAGATGAACACATGCAAGCTTTGGCAACAGAGCCGCGTCGTGCGTTGGTTGCAGACCATCATGGGTTAGCCGATATTGAAATTATTATTGCTCAAGGCAAGAACTGGTTAAAACCGCAAGGCTGGATTGCACTGGAACATGGTTACGATCAGGGGCAAGCTGTTCGAGGCATTTTCGCAGAGCATGGTTTTAGTGAGATAAAAACTATTCAAGATTATGGTCAAAATGATCGAGTCACTTTAGCATCATTATTAATAAAATAAGAATAACTCAAGCTGTAGAGTTAAGGGTTGCTTCCCGATAAGCGCCGGGGCTAACACCTGTCCATTTTTTAAAAGCACGGTGAAATGCACTCGGGTCATGGAAATTTAAGTCTTCACTAATGTCTTGTATTGAATCATTGCTTTTGCTTAAACGTTCAATTGCAATATCACAGCGAATTTCATTTTTGATTTGTTGATAACTCACTCCTTCATGTTTAAGTCGGCGTTGAACGGTAGCTTCTGAAATATTGAGCTGCTGTGCGACATCTTTGAGTTCAGGCCATTCGGCTGGGTGAAGTTTTAATAAATGACGCCGAATAACAACACTCAATGCATTTTCATTTTTAAAACGAACCAAAAGATTTTGTGGAGTTTGCTCTAAAAAATCGTAAAGCGCTTTTTTATCTTTTTTAATTTTTATATTTAAATAGTGTGCATCAAATTCAATCTGATTTGTCTCGGCATTAAATTGTATATCTTCACAAAAGCGTACCAAATAATCTTGAATATCGTTCGGTTTTGGACAACGTACAGCAATACGGTTTAAGCCAATTCTTTGATCGACTAACCAACACATAAGCCCATGTACCAACATTAAAAAGGTTGCGTAGGTAAACATACGTTTGGGTTGTTCTTGATCATGAATCACCAAATAAGCTTTTTCTTGTTCTTGAATGAGTTCTCCTCGTATATCGTCAAGTACAAAATTAAAAAACTTCAAAATATCGTAGAGCGCTTTTTCTAAAGTTTCAGCCGTACTGACGAGTTTTGTAAGTAATTTATAACTACCACGGCGCATAGGGTGACTATCCATGCCAAAAAACTCGTCATCCATGGCATTGGCAAGTTCTATCCATAATTGTGCATACGTTGCTACCGGAACACGCGCTTTAGGTGTCATAAGTAATTCAGCAGGAATGCCAGCTTTATTCAAAATAATTTGAGTATTGAGCCCTTTGGCATAAGCCGCACTTAATGCTTCATGTACCAGTGCAATCGAAATTGTTCCTTTACTTAAAGAAGATTGGACAACCATGTCAAAGACTCATTTTTTACGTATTTCAAGTGAAATATTTCATATTCAAAATTTGGATTGATCAAAAGCTGCAAGCATTTTGAGGTTTTTTGAAATTGTATCGGAAAAAAACAACTTTTACTCTCACTACTAAGCTTAAAGAACATTTCTATAGGACGTTACATAATGAAAATTCAAGGAAAACATTTCGTGATTACAGGTGGTGGCTCTGGTTTAGGAGCTGCAACGGCTGAATATTTAGTAAAGCAGGGTGCCTCAGTCACATTAGTAGACATGAATGTAGAAGCAGGTGAGCAGCAGGCGAAACAACTAGGACCAAAAGCTGACTTTGTAAAACTTGATGTAACTGATGAAGCAGCTGCTGAGCAGTTCTTTAAAGATGTGTTGGCCAAACATGGTCATTTGTATGGTTTGGTGAACTGTGCCGGTATTGGCCCTTCTGCAAAAGTAGTTGGCCGTGAGGGCGTTCATGACTTGGGGTTATTTGCAAAGACTTTAAATATTAATGTCACAGGTACATTTAACATGTTGCGTTTTGCAGCAGATGCAATGAGCAAAAACACGGTTGAAGAAGGTGAAGAGGACCGTGGCATCATTGTGAACACTGCTTCTGTTGCAGCATTTGACGGTCAAATTGGACAGGCAGCTTATTCTGCATCAAAAGGCGCTATTGTGGCGATGACTTTGCCGATTGCTCGTGAGCTAGCACGACATGCCATTCGTATTATGACCATTGCACCGGGAATTATGGAAACTCCAATGCTTAAGGGTATGCCACAAAATGTACAAGATGCTTTGGGGCAAATGGTGCCGTACCCATCTCGTTTAGGAAAACCAGAAGAGTTTGCTCGTTTGGTTGCCCATATTGCTGAAAACTCTTACTTAAATGGTGAAGTCATCCGTTTAGATGGTGCAATTCGCATGGCAGCAAAATAATAAAATAAGGATGTTGAAATGATTCTAAATGCTGAACAAAGTATGGTTCAGGAGATGATGCGTAACTATGCGCAAAATCAGTTAAAACCAACTGCTGCACATCGCGATAAGACCCATGAATTTCCGGCTCAGGAATTAAAAGACTTAGGTGCCCTAGGCGCTATGGGGATGACTGTGCCCGATGAATGGGGCGGTGCCGGAATGGATTATGTATCTTTGGTACTCGCAATTGAGGAAATTGCCGCAGGCGATGGTGCTATTTCGACAATCGTAAGCGTACAAAACTCTTTGATTTGCGGTATTACACTGGCATACGGTTCAGAGCAGCAAAAACAAACCTATTTGCCAAAATTTGCCTCTGGTGAATGGCTAGGATGCTTTTGTTTAACTGAGCCACATGTCGGTTCCGATGCGAGCGCGATTTTATGTAAAGCAGAGCGAGATGGCGACCATTGGGTACTCAATGGCGTAAAGCAATTTATTACCAGTGGTAAAAATGCCCAAGTAGCTTTGGTATTTGCGGTTACAGATAAACAGGCTGGCAAAAAAGGAATTTCGTGTTTTCTTGTACCGACCAATACACCAGGTTACTTGGTGACTCGTATTGAAGACAAAATGGGTCAACATGCTTCGGACACCGCAACCATTACGTTAGAGGACTGCCGGATTCCTTTAGAAAATTTGGTGGGACAAGAAGGTGAAGGTTATAAAATTGCGCTATCTAATTTAGCGGCTGGACGTATTGGTATTGCCGCTCAGTCTGTTGGTATGGCAAGAGCGGCTTTTGATGCAGCCGTGCAATATGCAAACGAACGTAAGGCCTTCGGTGTAGAGCTGGTTCAGCATCAGGCGGTTGGTTTTCGCTTAGCCGATATGGCAACTCAGATTGAAGCTGCACATCAGCTAGTTTTGCATGCTGCAACTTTAAAAGATGCGGGACTACCTTGTTTAAAAGAGGCCTCAATGGCGAAACTCTTTGCATCAACTATGGCTGAGCGAGTTTGTTCGGATGCAATCCAGATTCATGGCGGTTATGGATACGTCAGTGATTTCCCTGTTGAGAGAATTTATCGGGATGTTCGTGTAAGCCAGATTTATGAAGGTGCTTCTGATATTCAGCGCTTGGTGATTGCTCGTGAAGTGGCTCAAGTTTAGATCATAAGGTATTGAGTTTTTAAACTTAAAACTGCAAGAAGCCGCACACTATGTGCGGTTTCTTGCAATTGAAATGATGCATTTTTGCTATTAGTTTTGTTTGAAATAGATGGAAAAGTTGAAGAAATATTCTTCAAGCTTTAGCTAAAACAATAACAGTCAGGACAGATTTTGTGGCCTTACACAAAATCAATCATCAAACGGAATGAAGGTGAGCATCATGAAAACTTTGGCAGAAGCTTATCAGCAATTTGATCTTACAAGGCTCATCGAAGAGCAACTTGTTGGGCATCCCCAAGCAATAAATGCTTATGTTGAGTGCTGTGAGCGTTATGTAGGAAAAAATAAAACAGCGCTTATCTGGGAAGGAAAAAACGGGCAGGCAGAGCACTATATGTTCGAACAACTTGCTGAACTTTCTGGAAAACTTGCTAACTTCTTTAAAGCACAAGGAATTCAAGCTGGAGATTGTATTGCAGGACTTCTACCAAGAACGCCTGAGTTATTAATTACAATTTTGGCAGCATGGCGTATAGGCGCTATTTATCAG
Source organism: Acinetobacter sp. FDAARGOS_559 (assembly GCF_003940475.1). NCBI lineage: Bacteria > Pseudomonadati > Pseudomonadota > Gammaproteobacteria > Moraxellales > Moraxellaceae > Acinetobacter > Acinetobacter sp. FDAARGOS_559. The sequence continues at coordinate 816,273 of NZ_RKJG01000005.1, read as the reverse complement.
CCTTTATTTACTGCCTTTGAAGCAAAATCGATTGATCACCGAATTACGACTGCTCAAACTAAATTGATTGTGACCAATGATGAACAGCGCCCTAAACTGAATACCTTAAATGTTCCGGTTATTGTAACTGTTCATCAAACAGGTCTTTTATCTGAGCATGACTTTGATTTTTGGCAATCTTTACAACGATATTCTGAGCAATGTGAGCCAGTAAATCGTAGCTTTGATGATGACTTTTTAATGATGTTTACCTCAGGCACAACTGGACTTGCGAAGTCTGTACCTGTTCCACTAAAAGCAATTTTAGCATTTAAAGGTTATATGACTCATGCTGTCGATTTGCGTGAAGAGGATATGTTCTGGAATCTGGCAGATCCGGGCTGGGCATATGGTTTGTATTATGGCATTACCGGGCCTTTAAGCTTGGGGCATAGCATTATTATGGATGAGCGTTCATTTAATGTAGATCAGGCAATAGAATTAATTAAAAAATATAAAGTAAGTAATTTAACAGGATCGCCTACAGCATTTCGCATGTTCTTTGGTTTTAAGGAAAAATTTGACTCTTCAATTAAACAACATTTACGCGTAGTGAGCAGTGCAGGTGAGCCATTAACTCCTGAGGTTGTGAGCTGGTTTAAGCAGGATTTGGAGGTCAATATTTTTGATCAATATGGCCAAACTGAACTAGGGATGGTGATTGCAAATCATCATGCTCTTGAGCATCCATTAAAAGTAGGTTCAGCTGGTTTTGCAATACCTGGACATCGTTTTGCGGTGTTAGACCAAAATTATCAAGAATTGCCAACTGGTGGTGTTGGTATTTTGGCAATGGACTCGGAGCAATCTCCATTGATGTGGTTTAAAGGTTATGGTGGCAATAATCGCAAAGCCTTTGTTGGCAAATACTATTTAACTGGTGACACGGTCACTTTAAACGAACATGGGGGCATTGATTTTGTGGGTCGTGCTGACGATGTCATTACAACTTCGGGCTATAGAGTTGGACCATTTGATGTTGAAAGTACTTTATTAGAGTGTGAGGCCGTATTAGAGTCAGCAGTAATTGGTAAGCCAGATCCGGAACGAACCGAAATAGTCAAAGCTTTTGTGGTACTTAAGCCTGCTTATCAAGCGTGTGAAACATTAAAAGATAAGTTACAGCAATATGTTCGTAACCGTTTATCTCGTCATGCTTATCCAAAAGAAATTGAGTTTGTGGACAGTCTACCGAAAACCACGAGCGGAAAAATTCAAAGAGGACTGTTGAAGCAGCAAGAAATTGCAAAAATGCAGCAAGCCTACGCAAGCTAATTTGAACAAAGGGAAATATTTAGAATTTCCCTTTATTCTTTATATTAAAGATCGGCTTTCACTTCCTCACCAATTAAATAAAATGTTCCACCAGCAATATAGTGCAGGCTACGAAGTTCTTTTGGTGCATCTTGAAAATGCCAGTGCCCATCTCTAAAAACGCGACTATCTGCCCATGCACCTACAACAGAACCAATAAATAGGTCATGAGCTGACTGATTATGTGGTTCAGGAATAAGTTTACATACCAGCCATGCGATACAACCTGATACAAGCGGACTGGTCAGATCTTTTTGATAAAACAGCTCAACCCCGCAGTGTTCAAGTTTTTGTGGGTCATCTAATTTGCTAATGGTACCAAGTTGCTTGGTCATATTGAGCTGTGCATAGCAAGGAACTTGTAGTGTGAAATAACCACTTTGCTCAACCAGCTGTCGGGTTTTAGTACTTTTATCTAAAACGACGGTCACTTTGGCAGGTTTAAACTCTAAGGCACATGCCCATGCGGCAGCCATCACGTTACGGTCATCACCATGCTGAGCAGAGACTAGTACAGTTGGACCATGATTTAACAAACGATAAGCTTTTTCTAACTCTACTGGTGCAATATATGATTGGGACATATTTAGCCTAAGTAATACAGAAAAGGGATAGCTCTATTGTTGCAGAAAGCATGTGAGAAGTAATGTAATAGGGGATTAACTGAATAAAAAAGTTGTTTCCATTTTATAGCTTTCCTAATGACGAACTTAGTCATAAAATCACTTGGCTTCTAAGTGAAAGGATTAACGTGTGACCGAGCTCCAAGATATCGATTTTGTAGAGTTAAGTGATGAAGAAATGCATCTCTATAGCCGTCAGATTTTACTTGATGGATGGGATATTGAAGCTCAGGAAAAACTTAAACTCGCCAATGTATTAATTGTCGGTGCTGGCGGAATAGGCTGTAGTAGCGCGGAACTACTTGCACGAGCAGGAGTTGGGAAAATTACCCTCATTGATGCAGATACCATTGAGATAAGTAATTTACAACGTCAAATCGCATTTGGTCATGAAGATATTGGACGTTATAAAGCTGAAGTTTTAGCTAAACGGTTACAGAAAATTAACCCTTATATCTGTGTTGAATACTTTAACGAACGTTTAGACGAACATAATATTGATAAACTAGTTGAACATCAAGACGTCGTTTTAGATGGCTGTGATAACTTTACAACGCGTTATTTAGTGAATGCAGCTTGTAAAAAGCATCAAGTCGCATTAATTAGCGCTTCTGCAATTGGTTTTCAGGCGCAAATGTTTATGGTTGAAGGTGATTCAGCTTGTTATGAATGTTTGTTCCCGAAAGAACAACATGCCAATGAAGGGCTGCGATGTGCGGAATCTGGTGTGCTTGCGACTACACCTGTAATGATTGCGTCATTACAAGCACATCACACTTTATTGTATTTAGGACTAAACAGAACGCCGCTAAAACAAAAACTGTTACTTTGGGATGGGTTAAATATGATGCAACGTATTGTTAATTTTGATAAAGACATAAATTGTCCACTTTGTCAGGCAAGCTAATCAGCAAATAAACCAAAATTTGCTACACTTGATTTGAATATTCTGGTTTTAAAGAAATATGAAAAAAAATGTTTTATTTGATGGATTGCGCTCTGTTGCCCGCATCGGTGAAACCGCAGTAGTTGCGGCTAAAGCCGGTATTAAGTATGCAACTGATAAGCTAAGTAATGCCAAACTTATGCGTGAGACTTTTGAGTCGCTTGGCTCAACATATATTAAGCTTGGTCAGTTTATCGCGAGTACCCCATCGCTATTCCCACGTGAGTATGTAGAAGAATTCCAAGGCTGTTTAGACCAGACCCCAACTTTACCTTTTAGCTATATTCAAGGTGTACTTGCGTCTGAGTTTGAAGGGCGTGATTTAAGCCAGATTTTTAGTTATATCGATGAAACACCACTAGCTTCTGCCTCAATTGCTCAGGTTCATGCGGCTAAATTAACTACTGGTGAAGATGTCGTTATTAAAGTACAAAAACCGGGTGTTGAAACCATTTTGTACACTGACCTAAATGTGGTGCATTGGGCTGCTAAATTGCTTGAACGTGCGGTACCTAAAATTAAATTTGCCGCTCTTTCTGACATTGTTGATGAAATTAAAACCCGTATGGTGCGTGAAGTCGATTTCATTGAAGAAGCACAAAATTTAGATGACTTTGTGGAATATTTAAATATTTCCCAAAACCAAGCTGCTACTGCACCTAAAGTTTATCATCAGTTTTCTACGCGCCGTGTTTTGACCATGCAGCGTTTATATGGGGTCCCTTTGACAGACTTTAGCGTTGTTAAACAATATGCTAAAGATCCATCGCAAGTACTCATTACTGCCATGAACACATGGTTTGGTAGCTTAATGTTATGTAAGAGCTTCCATGCGGACTTACATGCTGGAAATCTAATGCTGCTTGAAGATGGCCGTGTTGGTTTTATTGATTTCGGTATTGTCGGGCAGTTAAAGCCGGAAGTTTGGACAGCATGCATTGCATTTATGGATGCTTTACAAAAAACTGATTATCAGGCAATGGCTGAAAACATGCTCAAAATGGGTATGACCCATAATAAAATTGACGTTCAGGTTTTAGCACAAGATCTAGAGCGTTTATTTAATGGTGTGTTAATGGCTGATCCACAGCAGATTTTGGCTTCTAATCCAGCCGATTTAAACGACATCATGATGGATATGGTAGCTGTTGGTGAGCGTCATGGTATTAAATTCCCTCGAGATTTTGCCTTATTATTTAAGCAAATGCTTTATTTCGATCGTTTTATGCGCGTACTCGCACCTTATACTGATATTTATGCAGACCAACGTTTGAAAATGGTTCAAAATATGGAACCTGCTTCGTTATTAAAGCACTAAGGTCAGTTTAAATTTATGGATGCCATTATTATTGAAGGCTTGAAGGTTGAGACAGTGATTGGCTGTTTCAACTGGGAAAGACAAATCATTCAACCTTTGATGTTGGATTTAACCATCCATAATGATTTGAGCCGAGCTGCAGCGTCTGACAAGCTTGAAGACACACTCAACTATGCCCAGATTTGTGAGTTATCGGCCCAAACCATTCAGAAAGCTAAGCCCGAATTAATCGAGCATGCAGCACATCTCGTTCTGCAATGTTTGTTTGAAACCTTTCCAACAATTGAAAAAATTACCATAACCATCCGTAAGCCAGCCATCATTGCAGAAGCAAATGCTGTAGGAATTCGTCTTGAACGCACCAGAAACAATTTTTGCGCTCGCCCTAGCGAGTAATTTAGACGCAGCACAACACTTTACTTTTGCTTATACGCAATTAGCAACTTTGGGGAAAGTGCAGTTTTCATCTGTTTATCAAATTCCATGTCGAGATGGTATTGGAGATGATTACTGGAACTCAGCGTGTCTATTAAGAAGTACTTTATCGTGTGAACAAATTGAATCTTTTTTAAAGAAACTTGAGTCAGATTCTGGGCGTGTTCGACCATCACATCATATTTCTTTAGATGTAGATTTGATTGCATGGGGAGCTGATCTGGACCATATGCAATTTAATTCTAAAAAATTGCCGTTAGCACTCGATGTAAAAATTCCTTTATATGAACTTTGGCATTGTGAGACCTTAAAGGCTGATAGCACACTTTATCCAGTCGTTAATTTTAAAGTTTAATGTCTTTCAAACTAAATTTTACGCAAACTTTACGCGGGTTTTGACTTCTTCAATAGAGAATTTACGGGCATTTTATCAATACTGAAATTCACTAAATTAGTGTTATTTCAGGACAATAAAGATGCTTATAAATTCTCAAATGCGCATCTTGCATCAGTCTGGCATTGTCTTATGCGGACTTAAAACAAATGATATTTCTCCATCTCTCCTTATTTCCAGTTTGGCAAATCAAGCCAACAAGGGGTATAGAGGAGAATAGCCATGTTAGAACTTATACTTGTTTTATTTATTGCTATTTTTCTAGCATGGTGCCTCAGTAAATATCTATCCAAAGTGATGGCAAGTCAGCCGATGTGGGGCGATGGATTATTTCGCTGGATTGAAAATCCTGTATATCGCTTATTAGGTGTATCTCCACAACAACAAATGAACTGGAAACAATATTCTCTAGCATTTGTTGTGAGCTGTATTTTTCTTGCAGTGGCTATTCTTGCTATTTTTATGACGCAAGCATGGCTACCATTAAACCCGAACCATGCACCAAATATGAGTTGGGATTTAGCATTACACACGGTTATTTCATTTTTAACTAATACCAATCAACAGCATTATTCTGGACAAGCTCAATTATCTTATTTGTCGCAAATGACAGGTATTGTGGGCTTGCAAGTCATTACTCCAATGATGGGGCTGGCTTTAGTTGTCGCGACCTTAAGAGCTTTCTTTTATCAGCGCCCAAGCCATATTGCAGCCGATGTTGCCGAGCAGCCAGACCAAATTTTAATTGGGAACTATTGGGCAGATGTAATTCGCCCTACAGTTCGCTTTTTGCTTCCACTCTGTTTTGTCTGGTCATTATTGCTTAACAGCCAAGGCGTGCCATCAACTTTCCAAGGTGGGCCAGAAGTACAGCTTATTGATAAAGCCAATAGCGTTGAAACTCAAAAAATTCCTTTAGGGCCAGTTGCGCCAATGGTGGCGATTAAGCAATTAGGTAGTAACGGTGGTGGTTGGTATGGTCCAAATAGTTCTGTGCCTTTAGAAAATCCGACACCACTTTCTAATTTATTAGAAATGATTGCGATATTACTTATTCCACTTACCGTGATTTTTATGGTTGGGCATTTTACCCAGCGTAAAAAGTTTGCTTACTTTGTGTTTGGTAGCATGCTTTTCATGTCGATTATTTCAGGTGCGGCGGCTGTCTGGTCTGAGAGTATGTCATCGACAGCATCTCAACTTGCCGTAATGGAAGGTAAAGAACAACGTTTTGGACCAGCCGCATCAGCAGTTTGGGCAGCGATCACTACGCAGGTGAATAACGGTTCGGTCAATATGATGCATGATTCTTCAGCACCGCTTACCGGTTTAGTCGAACTCATTAACATGCTGATTAATGCCATTTGGGGTGGTATGGGCTGTGGTCTGCAACAGTTTATGATTTATCTGTTACTCGCAGTATTTATTGCAGGTTTAATGACAGGTCGTACACCTGAATTGTTTGGACGCAAGATTGAAGCGGCAGAAATTAAGTTGCTCGCGATTATTATCTTGATTCAACCTTTAGTCATTCTTGCGTTTACTGCATTAAGCCTCAGCGTTCCAGGCATATCTGGAATTAGTAATCCAGGACCACACGGTATTAGCCAAGTGTTCTATGAATATGTTTCTGCGTTTGCTAATAACGGTTCAGGTTTTGAAGGTCTTGGAGACAACACTGTATGGTGGAATGTCACTTGTAGTATCGCTCTACTGTTAGGACGTTTCCCTACATTAATTTTGCCATTAATGATTGCCACACGTTTAGCAGCAAAAAGAAAGGCACCCGAAACAGCAGGTAGTCTTCAGGTTGAAACACCAACCTTTGCTTTAACACTGATTACGATTGTTGTGTTGCTTACCTTATTACAATTTATGCCAGTTCTTGTCCTTGGGCCTATTGCCGATCAACTTTTGTTGGTTAAAGGCTAAGGAGGCGAGTGAAAATGAATACACAAACTCATGTAAATAGCCATAAACAAACCATGGCAGTGCCAAATTTTGAAGTTTGGAAAAATGCATTTGTGAAACTGCTACCGCAGCATGCAATTAAAAATCCTGTGATGGCAATCGTATGGCTTGGAACAGTAGTTACAGGCATTAGTACAATCTTGGGTTACACCACGCTGTTATTTGGTTTTGCGGTTACAGCAATTCTGTTTATTACTATTTTATTTGCTAACTATGCTGAAGCAGTTGCAGAGGCCAGAGGTCGTGGACAGGCATCTTCATTACGTGCAGCAAGAGAAAATTTAACAGCTCGAAGACTCAACTCTTTGACAGACCGTCAAGCGACTCAAGTTGCAGCGACCCAACTTCATTTAAATGATTTTATTGAAGTACATGCAGGTGAGCTTGTTCCAGCCGACGGTGAGATTGTAGAAGGCTTTGCAACTATTAATGAATCGGCTGTTACAGGTGAGTCTGCACCTGTGCTACGTGAAGCTGGAACAGACCGTTCAGGTGTTATTGGTGGAACCAAAGTTCTTACAGATCGTATTGTTGTGCAAGTGACTGCTGAATCTGGGCAAAGTTTCTTAGACCGTATGATTGCTTTGGTCGAAGGCTCAAATCGCCAGAAAACTCCGAATGAGATTGCGCTTGGCTTCTTGTTAATGGTGATGACAATCACATTTTTAATTGTCGTGATTAGCCTGCCATTTATTGCTCATTACTTGCATATTGAGCTCGATCCAGTTGTACTCGTGGCGTTATTGGTCTGCTTAATTCCAACAACGATTGGTGGCTTGTTACCTGCGATTGGTATTGCGGGCATGAACCGCGCACTTAAAGCCAATGTTTTGGCGAAATCAGGTAAAGCTGTCGAAGTTGCGGGTGACATTGATATGCTTTTACTCGATAAAACAGGAACCATTACTTATGGTGATCGTCAAGCGACTTCTTTTTATCCCTTAACTTCGGTAACCGAGTCTGAATTAAGAGCTGCTGCTTGGGTAAGTTCACTTGCCGACCCAACACCAGAAGGTAAATCGATTGTTAAGTTAGCAAAAGAGCAAGGCTTAAAACAGCAAGAACCTGAGCAAGCCGAATTTATCTCTTTTAGTGCTTCGACTCGAATTTCTGGTGTGAATTTACCGAATGGTGACCAAATTCGTAAAGGTGCTTTAGATGCAATCTTGAAATTTGTAGATGAAGATTATTCTCAAGATTTAGAGTTAAAAGCACGTGTTGAGCAAGTTGCCAAAAAGGGTGCGACACCATTGGTTGTCGCAAATCAACATCATGTACTGGGGGTGATTGAACTCTCAGATGTGATTAAACACGGCATTAAAGAACGTTTTGCTCGTTTAAGAGAAATGGGTATTAAAACTGTCATGGTCACAGGCGATAACCCATTAACTGCTGCTGCGATTGCTGCTGAAGCAGGGGTAGATGACTATATTGCCGAAGCAAAACCAGAAGACAAATTGGCTTGTATTCGCACCGAACAACAACAAGGTCGTTTAGTTGCGATGGTCGGTGATGGAACCAATGATGCGCCAGCATTAGCACAAGCTGATATTGGTTTAGCCATGAATTCAGGCACACAAGCTGCAAAAGAAGCTGGCAATATGGTCGATTTAGACTCAGACCCAACCAAATTACTTGCTGTGGTCGAGATTGGGAAACAGCAGTTGATTACCCGTGGTGCTTTAACAACATTTTCATTGGCAAACGACGTCTCTAAATACTTTGCCATTTTACCTGCATTGTTCGCTGCTGCGATTCCACAAATGCAAGTATTGAATGTAATGCACTTAGCAAGTCCAAACAGCGCGATTTTATCTGCATTAATTTTTAACGCGATTATTATCCCGCTATTAATTCCAATCGCACTCCGAGGCGTCAAATTTAAACCTTCAACTGCAACTCAGTTACTACGTCGAAATATGTTGATTTATGGGGTGGGCGGTGTGGTTCTACCATTCCTTGCCATCAAAGCGATTGATGTAGTGATTGTTCAATTATTTGGTTTGTAATCTGGAGTTTGAAATGAAAACTTATATACAAAATTCAGAAGCAAATTTGGGTCAGACCTTAAGAGCATCTTTCGGACTTCTAATTTTTACCCTTGTGGGTTGCGGTGCTGTTTATAGTGCGATCGCTACAGGTGCGGGACAGGTGTTATTCAACAATCAAGCAAATGGTAGTTTGATTGAAATAGACCATACAGTTCTAGGGTCAAAATTAGTTGCTCAGCCATTTGTTGGAGAGGCTTATTTTCATCCGCGTCCTTCAGCAGTCGCTTATGACCCGATGGCTATGGCAGGTACAAACTTAGCGCGTACTAATCCTGAACTACAGCAACAAATTGATGCTCAGATTCTTGCGGTGAAAAAACAAGACCACACAGGTAATAACCCTATTCCAAGTGATTTGGTGACTAAATCGGGGAGTGGTATTGATCCGCATATTAGTCCTGAATCTGCTCAGTTACAGGTTGCTCGAGTGGCTCAAGCGCGTCATGTCGACCCTAAGGTTGTTGAAGAGCTTTTGCAAAAGTATGTTGAACCGAAGCAGTTTGGTGTATTGGGGCAAGCTCGTGTTAATGTATTAGAGCTAAATATCGCTTTAGATCAATTACAATCTACACATTAACTTAAAAATAAAGTTGTTAGTTTACCGGATGATATCAAGTGCAAAGCAATCGCGAAAATCAGGCTGAGGCCTTATTAAATCATGTTAATAGATATCAAGCCGGTCGTCTAACGGTCTTTCTTGGTGCGGCACCAGGTGTAGGAAAAACCTATGCCATGCTCGCCCGCGCTAAAGAACTATTTCAACAGGGCACAGATGTTGTTGTTGGTATTGTTGAAACCCACGGAAGAATTGAAACTCTAAAAATTTTGGAAGGGTTGCCTCAAATTGCTAGAAAGGAAATGCAATATCAGGGGCATACTTTAGAAGAAATGGACTTGGATGCTATTTTACTTAGGCATCCGCAAATCGTTTTAGTTGATGAACTGGCTCATCGCAACGTCCCAAATAGTCGCCATGAACGACGTTGGCAAGACGTCAATGAATTGCTAGACGCAGGTATTGATGTATTCACCACTATAAATATTCAACATTTAGAAAGCTTAAATGATGTGGTGTACCAGATTACGGGAATCCGAGTAAATGAAACGGTACCAGATCGGGTATTTGACCGTATTCGGGACATTCGCTTAATTGATTTACCAGTTAGTGAGCTTATTGAAAGGCTCCATCAAGGAAAAGTCTATATGCCAGAGCAAGCAAATCTGGCATTACAAGGCTTTTTTAGCATTTCAAATTTAACGGCATTACGTGAACTGGCAATGCAATGCGTTGCTGAGCATGTCGATTCAGACTTAAAAGAGAGTTATGTCTCAAAGGGTTTGAAATCTATCTCGTTGCAAAATGAATTGATGATTGCGATAGATGGGCAAGGCTCTTCTGAATATTTAGTGCGAGCAGGCTGTCGTTTAGCAGAACGTAATGGTGCTACATGGACTGTAGTGAATGTTGCTAAAAGTTCGGACTTTGGACAGAGTTCAGCGAATTCTTATAAAAAAGAATACATCGAGATTGACCGTGCATTTGAGCTGGCTCGGCAACTCGGTGGTCGAACGGAGGTTTTATATGGGCCGCGAGTTGCTTCAGTGTTAATGGATGCTGCGATTGACCGAGGTATTTCCAATCTAGTCATTGGTAAAAGTATTTCACCGTGGTGGTTAAAGTTATTTAAGAAAAATTTAGCTCAGCAATTATTAAATCAAGAAAACTCGATTGCTTTAACCATTTTGCACCCAGAACAGGGCACTAAAAAGATTAATCAGCTCGAAAAACCTTCATTTTTATCATTAAAAGAAAGTGTTTTTGTTTTAGCTGTTACATGCGCAAGTATTTTTATAGCTCACTTCGCAGAAGTTCTATTTGGTATTGAAGACTTCTCTGTCATTTTTATTATTTCTGTTTTAATTGTTGCAACTAAGACCCGAATGCTCGCTGCAGTAGTGGCTGCTCTTATTTGTTTCTTAGCCTATAATTTTTTCTTTATTGCCCCGCGTTATACCTTTCAGATTTCAGCACACCAAGGGGTAGTCACCGTTGTTGCTTTTTTTGCAGCAGCTTTAATTGCTGGCCGTTTAGCTTCTCAGTTACGCCAGCAAGTTTTGTCTTTAAAAGCTGCGAATGCCTACACTACGGTAATGCAAGACTTGGCGCGTAAGCTTTCTAGCGCAGTAAACCTTGAAGAAGTCATGCAAACAGGACGTATGACTTTAGAAACACAACTTCAAACTAAAGTGTGGATTTCTATTCGAGATAAAATAATTTCATCTGATATTGAGCTAAATGATAAAGAAAAAGTAGCTGCAGAATGGTGTTTGAAACATCAGCAGCCATGCGGGCGCTTTACCGATACTCTGAGTCAGTCAAACTGGTGGTTTTTACCACTTTTAGAACAAAAAAATAGCCTAGGTATTGTGGGAATTTACTTTAAGGATGAAGTGGTTTCCTTAAATTTTGAGCAAAAGAAATTGACTGAAAGTGTAATCGAATATATTGCACAGGCAGTACTTCGAACCCAATTGGTGGATGAGCTTGAACAAGCAAAAGTCATCAGTGAAACAGAGCGTTTGCGTTCTGCTTTATTATCTTCGGTATCGCATGATTTACGCTCGCCACTTGCTTCTATCATTGGCGCAGCAGACACGCTTGCTAATTTTAAAGCTGATATGTCAGAACAAGACCAACAAGATCTGCTTGAAACAATTCATTTAGAAGGTGAGCGCTTAGACCGTTATATTCAAAACTTGCTTGATATGACCCGTTTGGGACACGAAGGTCTAACTTTAAAAAGGGACTGGATTGGGGTGGATGAATTAATTGGTTCGGCAACCCGCCGTTTAAAGCGTTATAAACCAGATACTCAAGTGTCAGTTGAATTACCTGAGCAACAAATTAGTTTGTATGTCCACCCAGCACTGGTAGAGCAAGCTATTTTTAATGTTTTAGAAAATGCGGCAAACTTTTCACCTCCAGATGAGCCAGTCATGATCCGTACTCATCTTTTGTCAGAAGATGAAGTAAAAATAGAAATTGAAGATAAAGGTGTAGGCATCCCTGAAGACGAAAGACATCGCATTTTCGATATGTTTTATACTATGGAGCGTGGAGACCGTGGAAAATTCGGTACAGGTTTAGGGCTAACAATTGTAAAAGCGATTATTGGTGCTCATATGGGTACAATAGAAGCATTTTCAGGGCGCCAAAATAAAGGTACTTTAATTCAAATCAAATTACCCCTTCGTCCAGTAAAAGAATAAGTTGTAAATTCATGATAAGTTCAGAAACATCACCTGTAGAAACACGTATTGTGATTATTGATGATGAGCCTCAAATCCGTAAATTTTTAGACATTGCTTTAAGAACTCAAAAATACAAAACCACGCTCTGTGAAACGGGTTACAAAGGCCTAGAGGCATTAGCAACCCAAGGGGCTGATTTGGTGATTCTAGACTTAGGCTTACCCGATTTAGATGGGAAAGAAGTCCTTCAAGAATTACGTAGCTGGTCGAATGTTCCCGTTATTGTGTTATCTGTACGCGCTGATGAATACGAAAAAGTTGCTTTGCTAGATGCTGGTGCAAATGACTACATGACCAAGCCTTTTAGTGTGCAAGAGCTTTTGGCACGCATACGTGTCATTTTAAGAAATCAACCGATTCAGCAAGAAGCTCATGTGTATGACGATGGTTATCTCAAGGTTGATGTCACGCAACGTTTAGTTTGGATCGAGCAACAGCCAATTACTTTAACTCGAAAAGAGTTTCAACTTTTGACGTTATTAATGCGCTACCAAGGGCAGCTTTTAACACAGCCACAGCTCTTAAAAGAGCTATGGGGACCCACCCATCAGGAAGATACGCACTATTTACGTATTTTGGTGGGTAAATTGCGCAGTAAGTTGGGAGATAACGCGATTCAGCCACGTTATATTGCTACTGAACCAGGTGTTGGGTTACGTTTTTTAGCTAAACAGAAAAATCATTAATGAGATATAAAAAAAACCTTAGGGTATTTCTCCCTAAGGGTTTGCAAAGTGGTTTATAGTTTTTTTGCTCTTTTTATTTTATATATCCCAATGTTGTTCTGCTTCAGTCATTTGACTGTGAATATTTTGATATTCAGCCTGTTTAACTGTGTACCAATGCTCTACAAAGTCTGCCCCTAAATACCCTTTTAAAATAAGACTTCCTTTAAATATTTTTAAGGCCTCTGGTTGGTTGTTAGCTAATAAAATGTGCTCGTCTGGAAATTTTAAAAGATGTGCAGGTTTTGGCAGTGGTAACTTATGAGATAAGCCATAAGACGCGCCCGCTAAAATAGTCGCTGTTACCAAATAGGGATTACAGTCCGCTCCAGCAACACGATATTCTAAGCGTTGATTTTGTACGTCTGAGCATGGAATTCGGATTGCAACATTCCGGTTGTTAGTATCCCAATTGGCTTCTAATGGCACGTGATGACCAATTTTAAAACGTCTATAAGAATTAATATTAGGCGCTAAAATCGCCATAGATGCAGGCATTAACTCAATTAGGCCACTAATCGCGCTCAATAATTTGGCTGAAAGCTCATCTTTTTCTTCTGAGCTAAATATATTTTGATGGTATTGATTCAGTATGCTCATATGAAAATGCATGCCACTACCAGCCTTTGCCAAGTTTGGTTTCGCCATGAAACAAGCGGTTAAGTCATGCTTTCTTGTGACTTGTTTTACAATTCTTTTTAAAGCATTAATTTGATCGCAGAGCTTTAAAATGTCATGGCTGTGTTGAAGATTTAATTCGTATTGTCCAGGGGATGATTCCGCAACAATTGCGGTAATTTCAATTGATTGTAGTAAGGCTGCTTTTTCAACTTCATCTAGGACTTGTTGATAGTTATTTGGCGCATCTATATCAAAACATTGGTTTTCTGAACATATTTCAGATTGATGCAGAGGTGAGAAAAGATAAAACTCTAGCTCGGCAGCCATGACAGGGAAATAATTATTAGCATGTAACTGATTTAATAGTTTTTTTAATATATTACGTGGTTCATAGCGACAGCCAGAACCATCTTCTTCTTGCATTGATAGGTAAAGCTGAGCATTTAATTCTGGGGATAAGGCACTGGGTTGCAAGCTGCCTAAAATGGGCAGGCAAAGTCTATCTGGTTCACCAATATATTTTCCCAGACCTGTTTCTTCAATCACTTTCCCATCAAGGCTCATGGCATAAATAGAAAGAGGAAAATAACATCCATTCGATAGATTTTTCAGACTCTTAACGTCAATACGTTTGCCACGAATATGCCCGTTTAAGTCATGTAGACAAATATCAATGTGCTGAGTGTGAGGATATAAACTTAAATATTCATCAACTTCTTTTAAAAAAAGATCTGCGTTGAAAGTATGATCTTGTGTCGGTGGAATAAAATCATCTGATATTTTAAATGCCTTAAAGTGAGGATCTTTTAAGTTTAAATTTGGGTAAATAAGCGTACTCATTATAAAAAACCTTGGTGGTTATTTAGCTCAAATCCTACCGTAGCCTTTGGCGTTAATCCCGTAAAAAAACAGTAAAATAATAAATAGTTTATTTATAAGTGAATTTAGTTTTTTATATTAATAATCAATAATTTAATTGGTGCTTTTATGATAAGGCTTTAAAGTAAAATTAACGTATAAGGGCCATCAAAGAGTTGTCTGATCGTTCATGATTTCGCTTTTAAAAACTAAACATAATTAAGAATTGTGATCCTTAAATTTGGTGAGATGGTCAAACTGCTTTAAACTTAAAATCTTATCCAGTTAAACATTTATGTATAAATCTTGAATTGAGCAAGACTTATATAGTGTATGTAATGGAATTTTATTTTTTGCGTTTTTTTAATTTTTATTTTTGAGTTCTCTTAATATGAAAAATATCGGTTTAGCCATTTTAGCAATCAGCCTTTCAGGTTGTGCTGCAATGAGCGTAGAAGAATGTAAGACTGCGAATTGGTCATTAGTGGGTGAGAAAGATGGTTCGAAAGGTTCTTCGCCACGTTTAGATCAATATTACAAAGCATGTGGAAAAGCCAATATTGTTCCAGATCAAAAGTCATATGAACGTGGGTATAAAGAAGGCCTAGGTTATTATTGCCAGCCAGCAAATATTTTTTATAACGCTTTAGAGGGTAACGGTAATATTAATGTATGCCCAGTTGAGCAGCGTAATCGTTTAAGACCTTATTATCGAGCTGCCTCAGATTACTACAATGCAAAAGCTGAATATGAGCGTTATGACGAGAAGTTTAAGCAATATTCTGACAGTGCTTATAACGAAAAATTAAAGCCAGAAGAGCGTGAACGTTATCGTAAGCTTTTAAGAGAATTACAAATTGATCGTGACCGTATTAACAGAAACTATTGGAACTCAATTCGAGATATCGAACGCTTCAAATATGATCATGGATTAAAATAATATTTTAAAAAAGGATTGATCTGAATGAGATCAATCCTTTGTTTTTTTAAAGATAATAACTCGTTTTTGTCATTAACTTTGAAATAGCAGTCATTGTGATTTTTACTGCATATGGTAATTCAACACCACCTGCTTCAAGTGCAGTATGACGGTGATGCAATTCATCTTCATTCATTTGCTCTAGAATTTTGCGCGAGCGTTCATCTTGTGCTGGTAACTGATTTAAGTGATCTTGCAAATGTAGACTAACTTGACGTTCAGTTTCAGCAACAAAACCTAAGCTATATTTATCACCTGCAATACCGGCAAGAGCACCCATACCATATGAAAGGCCATACCAAATCGGGTTCAATAAGCTTGTATGACTATTTAGCTCTTTTAAACGGTCTTCACACCAAGCTAAATGGTCTTGTTCTTCAATCGCTGCCTGTTGCATTTCGCGGCGTACATTTGGCAATTTCGCTGTCAATGCTTGCCCATGATAAAGTGCTTGAGCACACACTTCACCACTATGGTTAACACGCATTAAACCTGCAACATGGCGAGCATCTTCTACACCAAGTTTTGCTTCTACTGTTTCAGCTGGATTTTGGCGCTGTGCTGCTGTTGCACCCGGAACAAGACTACGTAATGCTTGATCAAAAGAGTTAATAAGTTGATCAAATCCAGTATAGTGGCGCATAAATTAGTCCTCTAAAGAAAGGTGGGCTGTGGCAAGCATTGGTTTTAGTCGGGCAAGAAGCCAGATACTAAAGATTGCACTAAGTACAGCTGTAATAATAAATAGTATTTTAATATCAATTTTTAAAACACTTAAGATTAAGATTGAAAAAATTGCAGAAGAAACCATAAAAACGGCATTTAGGATGTTATTCGCTGCAACAACACGTGCACGATGTGAACGTGGTGAATAAGCCTGCATCATGGCATATAGGGGAACAATATAAAAACCGCCACTAATACCCAATAAAGTCACAGCAATCATGACATGGTAGTAAACCCAGCCTTGGGTAAAAACATCTTTTAAAGTCAGTAATGCTCCAGTTCTTTCAGGTACAAAAGCCAGACTGGCTGCAAGGTAGAGCGCAAAAACAGTAAGGCCAACTGCACCGATTGGCACCATTTTAATATTAATTTCTGAACCACCAATTTTGCGGCAAAGAAGAGAACCCACACCAATACCGACTGAAAAGAAAGTGAGTAATAGGCTAACCACATTTTCCGATGCATGAAGGTTTTGCTGGGTAAGCTGCGGAATTTGAGTTAAATAAGTCGCTCCATAAAACCAGTACCATGAGTTACCTAACAAAATTGTAAACACTAACGGTAAGCTTTTGGCATATTTGATAGTTTGAAAGCTTGTACGAATAAAGTTCCAGTCAATATCTAAATCAGGTGCGGCAACTTTTTGTGGCAAGATGAAACGGCTGAATAAATAACCTATGCAAGCAATCGCTACTACAGTAATACTAATCCACAATAAGTTTCCATCTGATGATGCAATTACGGCACCACCCAAGATCATTCCGAATAAGATAGCCATGGATGTACCAGACTGAAACAGGGCATTGCCAGACATGAGTTCATGTGGTTTTAAGATTTCTGGCAAAATGGCATATTTAATAGGACCAAAGAAAGTTGAATGTGTGCCCATCAAAAATAGGGCTAAAAGAAGCAACCATAAATGCCCCAATAAAAAACCGGCAGAACCGATGAGCATAATAATGATTTCTAAAATTTTTATGCCACGGACAAGTTGTGAGCGTTCATACTTATCAGCAATTTGTCCGGCAGTTGCTGAAAAAAAGAAATATGGCAAAATAAACAACAATGCTGCTAAATTATTGAGTGTGCTTACTGGTGCAGATTGTTGCTGAATCCAACCATAAGTAATGACTAACAATAAAGCTTGCTTATAAACATTGTCATTTAATGCGCCAAAAAACTGGGTAAAAAACATCGGTACAAACCGACGTGATGTCATCAGGGATTCATCTTGTTTCATCATGTGCAAGCTTCATTGAGTTTTATAAAAAAATGTGACGGAGTGTTAATTTGCATCTAAAACCATGTATGATATTTTTAACGCTTGATTAAATGAAAAATCAATGGTTTTGAGTGAGTTTTGTCCTCATATTGGTGCGTTTATTAAAAAATAAGTTTAGAGTTTTTCATGCCTTCTAAAATTAAGTTTAAACAGTCAACTCTTTCTCACTCTATGCATTTAATCTTAAAAATGCAGAGTATACCTAAACTTATTTGTAGCAGCTTATTATTAAGTTTATGTGTTACTCCTTGTTATGCTCAAAGTTCGGCTGAGACCGTTACACCAGAAGCAAACCAGACGGTAACAGATTCATTGGTACAACAAACTAATACAAATAACCCAAGTGATGTTCCAATTACCGATGTCGCTACTCTTGTAACTCAAGCACAGCAACAACAAGATAGCTTGGCTATATTGCAACAACAAGAACAATTTCCGAAACAGATTGAAGA
Organism: Acinetobacter sp. FDAARGOS_559; assembly: GCF_003940475.1. NCBI lineage: Bacteria > Pseudomonadati > Pseudomonadota > Gammaproteobacteria > Moraxellales > Moraxellaceae > Acinetobacter > Acinetobacter sp. FDAARGOS_559. The sequence goes on along the minus strand of NZ_RKJG01000005.1, from coordinate 798,227 downwards.
ATTTAAGCCAATTACGCTTGATAATCTTGAAGACTTACCGGTTATGCCTGTTGACCAGAATATGGCAAATGAAATTTATCGGGTAGCAGAAGAGGCAAAAAACGAGGCTCAAAACTTCCAAAATGGTACGCAAAAACAACCAGAAATGGTGGTGAATGACGCATCACAAGCAGAATTACATGAAATTAATCAGGCCCCTGTAAATATTGACCAGCTCATGCATGAGATTCAATCTGATAGTAAGATTGTGGTTGAAGCCAATGAAACAGGAAAAACTTTACCTGAGCTTACTGCTGCCGTTGAAGAGCCACCCGAAGAAAAAGGTTTCTTTAGACGTATATTCAATAAAATCCGTCCACCTCGGGTAATTCCAATGGAGCAGATACCCCGTATTACTGCTGAGGTTACGGGTGCGCCAGATGATTTAGCTAAAAATATCAAAGGTAAATTATCTACATTTACCCAAGAATCATTTGAAGATTTTAATGCAGCGCTACCGCAACTTAGGAGCTTAAGTAATCAGGCTGCTCAAGCTGTAGGCTATTACAATGCTGAGTTTCGTTTTGAAAAGTTAAGTGCCAGTCGCGTACGCGTTAATGTAACGCCAAATGAACCAGTACGGATTAATGAACAAAACATTGAATTTACTGGTGCTGGTGCAAAACAGCCACAATTTCAGGTCATTCGTTTAGTTCCTGACCAAGATGTAGGTGATATTTTTAATCATGGCCTTTACGAAACCACAAAAAGCCGAATTGTCGATGCTGCATCGGATAATGGTTATTTTGATGCGTATTGGCGTTTACATGACGTAAAAGTGAGCCAACCTGAAAATAAAGCGGATATTAACCTCAAGTATGAGACGGGGGAGCGTTATAAGCTTGGTAAGGTTGAGTTCCGCATGAGCGATCCATCAAAACCATTACCTTTAAATATGAATATTCTTGAAAGCATGGCACCGTGGAAAGAGGGTGATGACTATGCTTTTTGGCGTGTAAATGTTTTAGCAAATAACCTGACTAACTCACGTTATTTTAACTATACCTTGGTCGATTCAATTAAACCCGACCCAATTGAAAAACCACTTGAGTTACCACCCGATTTACAAGCGTTGGTCGATCAGCAGAATGTTGATATTGACGAATCGAAGCTGCTTCCTTTAGAGCAACAACAACTTGCCAAAGCACGCCAGTTGGCTTCCTCAAGTAAAGAAGTAACACAAAATGTGGTAGATGAAAAACAATTTGCCGGAACTGAAAATGTACAAGCCGCACCTGCATCTTTAAAAGCTGCAACTGTACAACATGAAGAACAAGAGTCTGAACAAGACCGTTTACAGGCTCAAGCTCGGGAAGAAAAACGTATACCAGTGATTGTGACGTTAAATGCCGATAAACTAAATAGTCTGGAAACAGGTATTGGTTATGGTACCGACACTGGCGCCCGTTTACGTAGTCAATATAGACGTTCGCTTGTAAATAAATACGGTCATTCATTTGATGCTAACTTAGAAGTTTCTGAAATTCGTCAATCTATAGATGGGCGCTATAGTATTCCTTATAAACATCCATTAAATGATTACTTTAATATTGTGGGTGGTTACGAGCGTGAGACCAGGGATGATATTGGTCCGGATGTAAGCTTACTTACAGAATCGGCAGTTTTAGGGGGTGAGCGAGTTATTAAAAAACCACTCGGAAACTGGCAACATACTATTGGGGTACGTTATCGTCTCGACCGCCTAACTCAAAAGGGGAATGTGGATATCTCTGAGCTACCAGATGCATTTAAAACTGCTGCATCAGAGCAAGAAGCATTATTATTTAGTTATGAGACCTCTAAAACTTCAAGTAATACACGCTTAAACCCGACCAAAGCTTTTAAACAAACTTATAAATTAGAATTAGGTAGTGAAAGTTTACTTTCAGATGCCAATATGGCGATTGCAACTGCGGGTTGGAGATTTATTTATTCTTTAGGTGAAAATGATGACCATCAGTTTGTTGGGCGGTCCGATTTTAGTTATATTTTTACCGATGAGTTTGATAAAGTTCCATACAATTTAAGATTCTTTACTGGTGGTGACCAGACAATTCGTGGTTTTGATTATAAAAGTCTTTCACCAGAAGATAATGGATATAAGATTGGTGGACAGGCTCTAGCAGTAGGCTCTTTAGAATATAACTATCAATTCAAAGAGGGTTGGCGAGCAGCTGTTTTTTCTGATTTTGGTAATGCTTACGATAAGAGTTTTAGTAATCCGACGGCCTATAGTGTGGGTGTCGGTATTCGTTGGAAGTCCCCAATTGGACCAATTCGTTTAGACGTGGCTTCTGGTATTTCTGATGATAACCATCCGATTCGTTTGCATTTCTTTATTGGTCCACAACTTTAAAAATAAAATTTTATTAGGTTTATTTTATGGCGGAAGTAGAACAGCAGCCCACTTCGGCACCTAGCTCTCCTAAGAAGCGACGTATTTTGCGTAGCTTCTTGCTGACAATTTTGATCATACTTTTATTACTTGTTGCTTCCATCATTATTATGATGTCGACTGACCGTGGAAGTCGTTTTTTATTAGATCGTGTTTTACAAGCTCAGCAAGTCATTAAATACGAGTATGAGGGGGGTAATTTACTCAGGGGAATTATTCTTAAAAATATTATTGTTCAGTTAAAAGAAGTTGACGTTACTTTAGATAGAGCTGATGTCCGTTTAGGGTGGCGTTCTTTAATATTAGAAAAAGAAGTGCATTTGAGCAATGCAGATGTCCGTAACTTAGTTATTATTAACAAAGCTCCGCCATCGGATAAGCCATTTGAGTTTAAACCCATTAAATTACCATTTGTGCTTCGTGTAGATGTTGGAGATGTTGATCATTTAGAAATTAAAAATTCAGGTTCTGTCGTAAATTTCCATGATGTTCATCTAAATGATGCTTTGTGGTCAGAGACAAAACTGAAATTTGAAAATTCAAGTATGGATATGGGATATCTTTCTGTTCATAACGCAACAGGAAATATGGACTTTAGCGGTAAATATCCACTGAATGCGACTGCAGATTTAAGAATCCCTTCTTTAAAAAGTTTAAACATCCAAAATATTAAGGTGGCAGCGCGAGGTAGTTTAGATACCTTGCAAGCCGGTGTAGCAACGACAACACCAGATTTATTAACAGGTTGGGTTGTTTTACATCCTGTTCGTCATGAAGTGCCTATGCAAGGTGCATTGTTACTCAAAAATTATCACTTGCCTTTACTGGTTGAGCAAAAATTATTTGCTAAAAACGGTGTAATTAAATTTCAAGGTGATATTAAGCAACTCAACTTAGCACTTGAGACAGATTTAAAAGGGGAGAATTTACCTGAAGGCCAGTACAACGCCTTAATGAATACTGATCTGGTTCATCAGTTGAATATTACTGATTTTAACGGTCAGGTCATGAAGGGTGCAGTTAATCTTAAAGGATTAGTGAACTGGAAAGATCATGTCACTTGGGACATCAAAGGTCGTCTAGATCATGTTAATCCTAAAGACAAAGCTATTCCTCAGGTCGTTCAGGATTTCTTGCCGCCAAGTCTAGATGCAGCTGTTTCTTCAACTGGCTCTTTGGAAAAAGGTACGGAAGTATTTGCCAATGTAGACTTTGACCGCTATGAATCTTGGAAACTTAAACTAAACCAAGCACCTGAAAAGAATAAGAAGCCACAACCTATGTTTATGAATGTGGCTTGGGCAAATATAGATCGTGCTATGCCATATATAGGTTGGTTAAGTAGTGATAGTGGTCAAGTTGATTTGACTTTGCGAGACGGTCAGCAAGATATTAAAGTTTCGACAAAGGTATATCAGCATGAACAGACCTTATTACCGGCTGGACAATATTTAGCAACTTTGAATATTAAAGATAATATTCTTAATGTTCCTAGTTTTAGTTTTGCGGCTCAAAAGGGTAGCCTCACAGGTCAGGCCAAAGTCTTATTACCAAGTGAAAAACGTCAGCTGGCATGGAATGCATTATTAAATGCAAAAGACTTTAATCCACAAAGTATACATACAGCGGCGCCAGTTAACTTGCTCAACGGATCAATTAAAGCCAGCGGTTTTGCAAAGCCAAATCAACAAATTATTCAGCTTGAAAAAATTGATTTAAAAGGTCGCTTGGCTCAAGCAGGTCAAGAAATGGTTGCGCTAGCTGGAAAAAGTACAGCAGCTTTATTATTTAATGATGTTAAAGCAGGTGGCGGTTTTAAAGGCTTTGCGGTCAATTATGACGGATCTTTAAAAGCGCTTAATCAAGCCAATGGACTATTAAAGTTTTCTATTGCAGGTACTCCAGAATTTATCCGAATTAGTCAGTTACAACATGATGGTGTTGCTGGGAAAATCTATGCGACTGGGGCATTAAATTTAAAAGACCGTATTGCTTGGGATATTAATAGCTCGTTAGTACGCTTTAAACCTCAATATTTTGCCTCCAGTGTAAAAGGTGAAATTTCAGGAAATGTAAAAACACAAGGCATCTGGTCTGACAAGTTAAAGCGTATTGATATTCAACAATTGAACCTTGCAGGTTATTTGAATAATAAGCCAGTCAGAGGTAAAGGTAACTTATCCATACTTATGGATTCGAACCAAAAAGGCTTTTTACCTCAGCAATTTGAAGCAAATAATCTATTTTTAGTTTATGCGCAAAACCAGTTGCAGGCGACTGGTAATGCACAGAATTTAAAAATTAAGCTGAATGCCCCTGCGCTTTATGAGTTGTATCCGGGTTTAAGTGGGCGTGCATATGGAGACTTGAGTGTCCAATCTCAACCGCGTTTGAAAGCTACGGCGAATATTGCGGTTGATAATTTTGCATTTAATACATTAGTCAGTATTAAAAAACTTCGTATCCAGGGTGAATTGCCTACTTCCGAAACAACACCAACTCAGTTAACAGCAAAATTAGACAATTTACGTAGTGGTAGCCGTCAAATTCAGTCTGCTGAGGTGAATTTAACAGGAACAAGAAAAGCACATTTATTAAAAGTGCAAGGAAATAATAATGTTTCTAAATTCTATGTTCAGTTAGCAGGTGGATTTAATGCGAAGAATGATTGGTTAGGGCAAATTCAAAAAGGAAGTTTTGATTCACGCCGAATTCGCCTAGCACAAAATCAAAATGCACCAGTTGTTTTCTCATCGGCACGTTCTGAATTATATGTTGGGCAACATTGCTGGCAAAGTACAAATAGCCAGTTGTGTCTTGACCAGCCTGTGCGTGTGAGTAAAGCACAAGGTAATATTTCATTTGTTACTCAAAATCTAGATTTAGGTGATTTTGCTGCGTTCATGCCGGAAGGTTTGGCTATGACAGGCCAACTTAATGGTTATGCTAAAGCTTCTTGGGTAAATGGTGGGCATCCTAAGCTTGATGCACGCTTAGTGACCAGAAAAGGTGAACTGGGCCTAGCAGCGGAAGACCCGCAAGATCCACCGACTACTTTGGCTTATGATGAACTGAGTGTAATTGCAAAAAGTATTTCAGAAGGCTTATTGTTCCGTGTCGATGTAAAAACACCTGATATTGGTACAGGATATGCGAATGTTATTATTAATCCATACCAATCATCTATGCCAATGCATGGTGAGGTAGCTTTTAACGATGTACAGTTAAAAGTGTTAAAACCATTCATTCAAGATGTACGGTCAATGAGTGGTACCTTAGCCTTAGCTGGCAAAGTGAATGGTACTTTGACCCAGCCACAGTTTACGGGCGAAATGCGTTTGAAAAACGGGGCGATCAGTATGATTTCCCTGCCGGTTAATTTAACCAATGTACAGGTGTATTCATCTATTCGTCAGGACATGGCAACAATTGATGGTGCATTCAATAGTGGACAAGGTGTAGGGTTACTTAAAGGTAGTTTTGACTGGAAAAATGCACCGCGTCTACAGTTAAACTTAAAAGGCGATAACTTACTTGTACGTCAAGCTCCATTAATTACGGCCATTGCAAATCCGAATTTGACACTTGATATGTATCCTTTTGATAAGCGTTTAAGCTTGAAAGGATCAGTAGATGTTCCTCGTGCACGTATTTCAATGCCTGAAACAACTGCACCAGTGGTTAACACATCTTCAGATGTTCGTATTGTTCGCCAAGGTCAGGACCCACTTGCAATTTTACGTGCGGCAAAACCGTGGGATATCCGTGCAGATATCTCGGTAAATATTGGCAATCAAGTCATCTTCCAAGGCTTTAACAGTAATATTCCTTTAGTGGGTCGTTTGAATTTAACCCAACGCGGTTATGAAACGGCAATGCGAGCAATGGGTGCTATTGGTGTAAGTCAAAAAGTGAAAATTGAGGCCTATGGTCAAAGCCTGGATTTAAATCGTGCAATTGCCCGTTTTAATGGTCCATTAGCAAACCCGACGTTAGATATTGATGCGAATAAAAATGTTCAGGGTAGTATGGTTGGGGTTCGTGTCACCGGTACTGCTTCATCACCAAACATTCAAGTTTATAATGATGCAGGCCTTTCTGAACAAGAGGCATTAAATGCACTCGTGACAGGGCGTATTAATGAAGGTGCCAGTGGTTTAAGTAATGCAGAAGGCTTTAAATCTGATGTGAACAATACAATTGCTGCTGCCGGTATTAGTATGGGCTTGGGTGGTACTCGTGCTTTAACGAATCAAATTGGTCGTACTTTTGGTTTGAGTGGTCTTGCATTAGATGCTCAAGGTACAGGAGATGATACTCAAGTAAGTTTAACTGGTTACATTACACCTGATTTATTTATTCGTTATGGTGTGGGTGTGTTTACTCCAGTCAATAAACTGACGTTGCGTTATCAAATGAACCGCCGTTTGTATTTGGAAGCAAGTCAATCTTTAGAACGAGCAATAGATTTATTCTACAATTGGCGATTCTAAACACTTTAAGAACACTAAAAACCGAGATGAAAACATCTCGGTTTTTTATTGAATGTTGGGCAAAAATAAAGACATATAAGTAGAATTTTTGCAAAGTCTGTCAGATTCAGTATGATGTGGGCAGCATAGTCTGTGTAGAGTAATGATGAAAAAAGTTTTATTTGTTTTAATGGGCATGTTATTAGTCGGCTGTACAGAAAAAAAGCCTTTAACACCTGAAGAGCAATGGCATGGCTATTGTACAAGTGTGGGAAATGCAGCAAGAAGTATTCTGTTTGACCGTCAGCAAGCAATTGAGAAGTCTCAAGCCATTGAGCATGCTAATAAAATTGAAGACGAAATTACGAAAAAATTCATCTTTAATATTATTGAAAAAGTTTACGCCATTCCACAAGACGAATTAAAAACGAATCCAGAAGCCTTACAAGAAAAGATTAGAAAACAAATGACAGATGAGTGTTTGGTTACCCCACATGACAAAATGCCAAACTACAAAAAATTCTAAGTGTATAAGACATCATCAAACACTCCACTAAGGTGGAGTGTTCTTTTAACTTAAAATACCGCATGATAAATCCATCATTAAGATCATTATTTATACACGGGTATTTAGTTACAAAATAATGGGCATCACGGAGAAACACCCCGCGCTCATTAACTTTTGGCTTGAACTCTAGTAAAATTTTGTAGTCCATATTACTTGTGAAGCTTTGTGAAAGCTGGAATTTACAAGTAATTTTTTAAAAAAAGAGGAATGAACACCGTGCTAGAAGCTTACCGCCAACACGTTGCTGAACGTGCCGCACTCGGAGTCCCACCGAAGCCACTTGATGATGCTCAAACTGCTCAACTTGTTGAGTTATTAAAAAACCCACCGGCAGGTGAAGAAGCATTCTTGGTTGATTTGCTTGAAAACCGTGTTCCTGCAGGTGTTGACCAAGCAGCTTACGTAAAAGCAGCTTTCTTGGCAGCGATTGCAAAAGGCGAAGCGACATCTCCGCTAGTTTCTAAAGAACGTGCAGTTTATTTACTAGGTACGATGCTTGGTGGCTATAACGTAGCGCCTTTAGTTGAGCTTCTGGATGATGCTGAATTAGGTAGCTTGGCTGCTGAAGCTTTGAAAAAAACATTACTTGTATTTGATGCGTTCCATGACGTAGCTGATAAAGCTAAAGCTGGCAATGCAAATGCAAAAGCTGTTTTACAATCTTGGGCTGATGCTGAATGGTTCACTAGTCGTAAAGATGTACCAGAAGAAATCAAAATCACTGTGTTCAAAGTAACAGGTGAAACAAACACTGATGACTTGTCTCCAGCTCAAGACGCATGGAGCCGTCCAGACATCCCATTGCATGCAAATGCAATGTTGAAAAATGAGCGTGATGGTATCAACCCTGAAAAACCAGGTGAAGTTGGTCCATTAAGCCAAATTAAAGAACTCATTGCTAAAGGCAACCAAGTTGCTTATGTAGGTGACGTTGTTGGTACAGGTTCATCTCGTAAATCTGCAACAAACTCTGTTCTTTGGTTCTTTGGTGATGAAATCGCTCACATTCCAAACAAAAAAGACGGTGGTGTGTGCTTAGGCGGTAAAATTGCTCCGATCTTCTTTAACACAATGGAAGATGCTGGTGCGTTACCAGTAGAAATCGATGTTTCTAACATGAACATGGGTGACGAAGTTACTCTTAAAATCGATCATGCTGCTGCAAAAGTAACTGCGTTCAAAAATGGCGAACAAATCGCTGAGTCTGAACTTAAAACTCCAGTACTTTTAGATGAAGTACGTGCTGGTGGTCGTATTAACTTGATCATTGGTCGTGGCTTAACTGCTAAAGCGCGTGAAGCTTTAGGTTTAGCTCCATCTACATTATTCCGTACTCCAGTACAACCAGCTGACACTGGCAAAGGTTTCACTTTAGCTCAGAAGATGGTTGGTCGCGCATGTGGTCTTCCAGAAGGTCAAGGTATCCGTCCAGGTACTTACTGTGAGCCTAAAATGACTACAGTTGGTTCTCAAGATACAACTGGTCCTATGACTCGTGATGAGTTAAAAGACTTAGCTTGCTTGGGCTTCTCTGCTGACTTAGTAATGCAGTCTTTCTGTCACACTGCTGCTTATCCAAAGCCAGTTGACGTACAAATGCAACATACACTTCCAGACTTCATCATGAACCGTGGTGGTGTATCTTTACGTCCAGGTGACGGTATTATCCACTCTTGGTTAAACCGTATGCTTCTTCCAGATACAGTAGGTACTGGTGGTGACTCGCATACTCGTTTCCCAATTGGTATTTCGTTCCCAGCAGGTTCTGGCCTTGTAGCTTTCGCTGCTGCAACTGGTGTAATGCCACTTGATATGCCTGAATCAGTTCTTGTTAAGTTCAAAGGTAAAATGCAGCCTGGTATCACTTTACGTGACCTTGTACATGCGATTCCTTACTATGCAATCAAAGAAGGCGATCTTACTGTTGAGAAAAAAGGTAAGAAAAACATCTTCTCTGGTCGTATCTTAGAAATCGACTTAACAGAAATGGAAACTGACTTAACAGTTGAGCAAGCATTCGAACTTTCTGATGCTTCTGCTGAACGTTCAGCTGCTGGTTGTGCAATCACACTTTCAGAAGAGAAAGTTGCTGAGTACTTACGTTCTAACATCACAATGCTTAAGTGGATGATTTCACAAGGCTATGGTGATGCACGTACGATGGCTCGCCGTGTTGAAAACATGGAAAAATGGTTAGCAAACCCAAGCTTACTTAAAGCTGATGCTGATGCTGAATACACTAAAGTGTATGAAATTGACTTGTCAGAAATCAAAGAACCTATCCTTTGCTGCCCGAACGATCCAGATGATGCGAAACTTCTTTCTGACGTTCAAGGCGACAAAATTGATGAAGTATTCATCGGTTCTTGTATGACTAACATTGGTCACTTCCGTGCTGCTGGTCAGTTACTTGAGAAAGTACCAAGCGGTTCATTAACAACTCGTTTATGGTTGGCTCCACCAACACGTATGGACGAACATCAGTTAATGGAAGAAGGCTTCTATAACACTTATGGCCGTGCTGGTGCGCGTACAGAAATGCCTGGTTGTTCATTATGTATGGGTAACCAAGCACGTGTTGCGCCGAACACAACTGTTGTTTCGACTTCTACACGTAACTTCCCTAACCGTTTAGGCCAAGGTTCTAACGTTTACTTAGCATCTGCTGAGCTTGCATCTGTTGCTGCTGTACTTGGTAAATTACCAACTCCAGAAGAATACCAACAATATGCAGCTCAAATTGACAGTATGTCTGCTGACATCTACAAATATTTGAATTTCGACCAAATGGGCGAATATACAAATGCTGCTGATAAAGTAGATACTAAGAAAATTGCTGCTGCTCAGTTGACTTAATAGGTCGATCTAGTACAAAAAAGGAGCTGATTATTCAGCTCCTTTTTATTTTAATGAGAATTGGTACATATTTTAATTATTAAAATAATAAATTAATCATGTTTTATTCTAATAAAATGTAAAAATAAATATAACGCTAGATATTAAAGAAGATTTTGTTTTAAAATATTTGTATGAACTTAAAAATAATTAAAAAGAACATGGGTATTTTATATATGGAATTTAAAAATGCTAAAGACAATTGTTGAATTTAAATTTGATGATTATCAGCTATATGATCAAAATTTATCAGCAGAAGACGGGAATACTTTAGTACAGAAAACTGAAGATATTGCACAATATATTTATAGTATATTAAAAAATAGATATCACTTAAATATTGAGTTAAATGCTGAGCGTTGGGGCTGGGAAATAGAAGTGCCATTACCTGAGATTACGATGTATATCGGTATTAGCGTTTATGAAGAATACAGTAATGGTTTTGCAATATTCATTTCACCAAATACACCAATTTTAAGAAGATTTCTTTTTAGAAAGTTAGATATTACTCACCATATTATGTTGCTACAAAATTATATTAATGTCATTTTGAAGTCCCATGCCGGTATATATGATGTGCAATGGTGGGAGGAAAATGAGTTTAGATATGTTGCAGCGCATTAAAATATAATTAGTAAATATGAAATATTATTTATGATTGTTTAGCTAATACAATTAATAAAATATTTTATTGGCCGCTATAATGGTGATTTTACGTATGTGAGCTTAATATATGTTCAATATAACGTGGTTCAGATCCGTATGCGAATTTTAGCATGGAAGACAGTACGTCGGTTCTTCTATAACAACCTTCATAATCATGATTACGAAACGACAGTAAGTCGATGTATTAACTACTTTTTAGTTTTCTTAATTATTGGGAATGTAGTTGCTGTATTACTAGAAACAGTAAATGATCTGTATTACAGCTACCGTATATGGTTTGACTACTTTGAAAATGTCTCAATTGCAATTTTCAGTATTGAATATCTCTTACGGCTCTGGAGTATAGTCGAGCGTGATCCGACACAAGCTGCATGGAAGCAGCGTTTAGCATGGATGAAAAGTGGTGAAGCACTGATTGACCTCATGGCAATTTTGCCTGCGTATCTAAATTTCTTTGTACGAATAGATCTTCGTATGTTAAGAATTTTACGGTTACTCCGATTATTAAAATTAACTCGTTATTTCATCTCATTGCAAATATTGTTATGTGTGATTAAGCGAGAAAAAGGTTCTTTTCAGGCAGTGATTTTTATTTTAATCATTATGATTATTATGACTGCCTCTGGTATTTATGTCGTTGAGAATAAAGCACAACCGGAAGCTTTTAGCTCTATTCCTAAAGCAATGTGGTGGGCGGTTGTGACTTTAACTACAGTCGGATATGGCGATGTCACACCAGTAACTAGTCTAGGAAAATTATTGGGAGCCTTAATAACAATTCTAGGGGTAGGGATTGCTGCTTTACCAGCTGGTATTTTAGCTTCTGGTTTGGCCAATGAACTTAACCAGCGTAATCAGCGCCTTGAACAAGAGTTCCGTGAGTTACTTCAAGTGCGTGGTATTGATATCATGCATGATGAAGTTGAAATAGAACGTATTCGACAAAAAGTAGGGCTACCAAAAGAACAAGCGCATAATCTGATTATTCAAATTATGCGCGAAAAAGTATTAGAAGAGAAAGAAGCTGTTAGAGAGAAGAAATGTTATTGCCCGCACTGTGGTGAAAAGTTAACAGATTAGAGATTCAACGAAAGCCTGATCATACTCAGGCTTTTTGAGTTGCTTTTTCTACAGCAAATGCAATGAGTAAGATAATAAGGCCACCAAGGCTCAGTACAAAACCTACCCAGATTGGTGCAATCCAACCCATCTGATGGCTCAGTACCCAACCACCTAAAAAAGCGCCTAATGCATTAGCAAGATTAAAGGCGGAGTGGTTAAGTGAGGCTGCTAGCGTTTGTGCATCACCTGCAACATCCATGAGGCGTGTCTGTAAAGCCCCACCTAAACCCATAACGGTTAGGCCAATTAAGAATAAAGAGCCAATTGCGCTATAGATATTACTCATTAGAAAGCTTGCGACTACAAATGCGATCGCTGAGCTAATGAGTACGCCCACAATAGTTTTATTGAGGTTTTTATCTGCAAGCCAACCCGCAGCTAAACCACCAATCACCATCCCGATGCCCCACAGCGCTAATGCAATAGGAACAATCTGGATATTAACTTTAGTGTATTCAGTGAGAATTGGTGAGACATAGCTATATACCGAGAACATGCCCCCAAAGCCAATTGCGCCGACTGCAAGGGTTAACCACATATTTATATTTTTAAGCCCAGCTAATTCTGTTTTTATGCTGGCAGTAGCTTGAACTGGAATATTCGGTACAAAGCAAGCTACAGCAATTAAAGTAAAGAATGCGATCGTTGCTGAAAATTCAAAACCTGCTCTCCAGCCAAAATGTTGACCTAACCATGTTGCTAAGGGTACGCCAATAACGGTAGCAACGGTCAGCCCCATCATCATTTGCGCAACTGCTGAAGCTCTTCGTGAAGGGCCTGCTAGTTCAGCCGCGACTAAAGCGCCGACACCAAAATATGCGCCATGAGGTAAACCTGCAATAAAACGGGAGACTAAAACGGTTTCTGGGGTATGTGCTAAAGCTGTGCATGCATTGGCAATACCATAAAACAGCATGAGGCAAAGCAATAGGGTCTTTCTAGGTACTTTGGCACCCAAAATGGCAATAATAGGGGCACCAATAACAACACCTAATGCATAAGCACTAATAAAATGCCCAGCTTCAGGTACTGTAATCTTTAAATTGTGTGCAATTTCCTGAATAAGACCCATTGCGACAAATTCTGTAGTGCCAATACAGAAACCGCCTACTGCAAGAGAAAAAATTGCCAAGAAGAGTGAGTAATGTCGAGGGGAAGAAGAAGGGGATTGGGGTGACGCCATAATAAATTAATAAAAGGAAACTCAAAAAAGAAAGTATAAGGGAAAAGAGACCAAAATAATAAAAAACTAGAATCTCGAGAGGAAGTTTGCACATTTAAAACCGGAACATTTTATCTTTATATTGAATAATTTATCGAATTCTTTTATCAAATTGGATATGATGAGCGCGTAATACTTTAAGCATTACAATAATTTGTATAAATACTTAAGAAATAGAGAAGTTAAATCGTGAGAAAATTATTTATTGCCTGCCTTATTGGTATGGCTATGTTATCTATGTCTGGTTGTGCCGTATTTATGGCTGGTAATCAACCAAGTAAAAAAAATTTAAATGTTTTAAATCCGGGTAGCTCTCGTAATTATGTTATTGCAGAGTTTGGGGCACCTGTATTGTCTGAGTACCGTGATGGGACAAGAGTTGAAATCTATACATTCCAGCAAGGCTATTCAAAGTGGGTGAAAGTAGGTCGTGCATTTGGGCATGGGGTTGCAGATGTTGCCTCAATAGGTTTATGGGAAGTATTTGGAACTCCAGCTGAAGCATACTTTAATGGTAAAGAAACAACTTATGAAGTGACTTATGGCGAAGATGATTTAGTAAAAAGTTATAAGCTTATTGACTTTAATCAAGCTTTTCCAAAAGTAAAAGAACAATGAGGTAATGAAAGAGGCCACTTGGCCTTTTTCTTTTTATATAAAAATCTTTAACTTAAATTTATTAATGATAATAAGAATTATTTTTATTTGTGTATAATACATTTGCTTATGATTTGTCTGTAAAAATTTAAATTTTCCTAATTAGGATTGAGAAATAATGAATAGATTATTAGTAACATCACTTGTTTTTGTATGTAGTTACAGCCTTGCTCATGAACCTTATGTTGCGCCATTAGCGTATAAAACTGAGCAGACACAAGTACCGGTAGTAGCTGGTTATGCTGAAGAAGCACTAAATAGTGAATACGCTTTAAAAGATGCCAAGCTTACCGTCATTACCCCTAAACACGATCCTAAAGTTATTAATGCTGAAGCTCTACATAAATCTGTAACTGTTTTCGATGTTGCTTTACCGGAAGACGGTACATATATTCTGCAAACTCAGGCAAGTTACCCTTTAAAATATGTATATGATCAAAAGGAGTGGCATTTATTTTTTGATTTACCAGCAGATAAAGCTCCGCCAAAAAAAGAGCGTGACTATTTAATTCCTGCTGATCTTAAAACTAAAAAGATTAAAACAGAGGAAGTAACAAGAGAATGGGTATTACAAAGTTATCTTTCAAAAGGTAAAGTTTCAGATATTCAACTTCCAAATACACCAATTAAAGTTAATTTTTCTGTTCATCCTAACCAGCTTAAAGTTACTCAAGCAGTTCAGCTAACCATAAGTGAAAAAGGCCAGAACCTACCTTATGCTGAAATTAATTTAAGAGAAAAAGGTGCAACTGATAAACAAGTATTACATTTTAAAGCTGATGATAAAGGACAAGTTGAACTTAAATTTCCAAAAGCTGGAGAATATTTAATGGAAGTCACAGCTCCAGTAGATTTAAAGTTAAAGCCTAAAAATCAAAATTATACGATTGTTAGCTTACAAGTTACCGAGTAAGAATATTTTCATTTTATAAAAAATAGATCTGAATGGGTCTATTTTTTATTTGTTAGTAAAGTCCATATGTAATTAACAAAAACTTATGTTGAGACAAATTAATTAATTTTGTGATAAGATGAATGGTATTCATTGGTGATGATTTATCTCCGTTAACTCTGTTTAGTAATAAACAAGAGATAACTTGAAAATTTATAGATAAATTTATGTATTCAGGCTTGTGCCCATGTTAGAAATTCGACACCTTAAAACTTTAGTTGCTTTACGTGAACATGGTTCACTGGTCGCTGCAGCTAATGACCTATGCTTAACGCCCTCGGCTATTTCTCACCAATTAAAAGAATTAGATCATTGGTATGGGGTAGAGGTGGTTAATCGCCGCAGTCGACCTGTTAGTTTTTCTAATGTAGGACAACGCCTACTTAAGTTAGCTGATGATGTATTGCCGCAAATTCAGATTACTCAGAGTGATATTACACGTATTGTGCACGGACAAACGGGCAGAATTATTTTTTCATCTGAATGTCATAGCTGTTTTGACTGGCTAATGCCTTTACTCAATCAGTACCGTCAGCAATATCCAGACGTCGATTTAGACTTTGCTTCGGGGTTCGAAGCGAACCCACATGAACTTTTACAAAATGCTGAGTTTGATTTACTTATTACAGCCGATCCGATCGCACTAAAAGGAATCGAATACTTCCCGATTTTTGAATATGAGTCGCGTTTGGTTTTATCAAATACTCATCGATTGGTTCGTGCTGAAAATATTACTGTTCAGGATCTCGCAGAAGAGGTTCTTATTACTTACCCGGTTGATAAGCACCGTTTAGATATCATGTCGAAACTGTTTATACCTGCAAATATTCAACCAAAACAAATCCGAACAACAGACTTAACGCAAATGCTTATTCAACTCGTTGCGAGTGGCCGAGGTATTGCTGCTTTGCCAGATTGGGTAGTCAATGAATACGAACAAAAGGGTTGGGTGACTAGCCGCCGTCTAGATTGTGTTTCTCCAGCGGGTTTAAGACGTACCTTGTATGCAGGTTATAGAACTGAAGAAAAAGAGAAGAGCTACTTTGAAGGTTTCTTAAAGCAGCTAGAAAAGTTTTCTTTAAAACGCACTTCTTACTATTCAGGTTAAAAGTACTTATTTAGCCTAAGCATTTATTAAAAGGTGCCTTCGGGTGCCTTTTATTTACCTATAAATAAAGATAATAGACCTGCTGCAATCAGTGGGCCAACAGGTACACCACGGAGTAACGCCACACCTGCAACCGTACCAATAAGTAAGCCTGCCACAACATCAGGTTGGCTCGACATAAGTTTTACACCACGACCACCTAGCCACGCGACGAGCAGGCCAATTGCAATAGCGACTAAAGATTTAAAACTAATAAAGGATTTTAAAATACTCTCTCCACTAAGCTTGCCACTTGCAATAGGGGTGAGTACGCCAATTGTTAGAATAAGTATGCCTAAGTTTAAACCATGGGCCTGAATATAAGGAAAAAATTGATTTAATGGCGTGATTTTTATGACGATTAGAATACCTGCTGCGATGGTTACAGCTGCATTTTGACTTAGTAAACCGCAGATAAGTAAAACTAATAAAACAACTAAATTAACATCGAATTGGGCAAGCATGAGAAGCGGTAAGAAAAGCAAATAATTTGAATTGTATAATAATTGAGAGCCAAAATGTCAGAGCTTTTAAGGTTAAAAAAGATCAAACAAAGGCTTTTTAGTGGAGATTTTCTTGTATATGACTCAATGATAAAGAGTTTTATCTGTGGTTACGCTTGGAAACAATGTTATATAAATTAACAACTTAAAAAGTATTCTTTTGAGAGAGTGTGATATAAAAATAATCACTACTCATGAGTACAGGATTAATCTTATGGATATTATAGATATCAAGATCAAAGACCAATTTGATCAAATTCATGATGCGAAAGCTCAATTAAAGAAGAATTTAGTTGAACATGAAAATGAGCCTTTAAAGCTAAGTCAGCGTATCGAACATATTATTGTAGATAATGAGGTGATCTTACCCACTACAGAATTGCTATTTGAAAGTGAACAAAACGAAAAAATTTATCGTGTTATTGAAGAATAATTCAAAGTTAATGAAGTTAAATGCGAAGATGATAAAGCAGAAGGTAATAAAACACTAAAATTACGTTAAAATAATGGTTTCGTTTTAAAGAGAAAGCTTTATGCTGCTGGAAAAAATTTTACAATCACAAGGGTTTGGTTCACGTAAATATTGTCAGCAGTTAATAAAAAATGGTTCAGTAAGTATTGATGGGGAGGTTGTGAGTGATCTCAAAAAGCAGTTCGCCCCAGAAAATTTTGAGTTTTCCGTTTTTGGTCAAAATTATCAATATAGAGAAAAAATTTATATTGCTCTAAGAAAACCTCAGGGTTTCGAGTGTTCTCATCATCCTCAGCATCATCAAAGTGTTTTTAGCCTACTGCCTGAGACCATGATTCATCGTGGTGTGCAGGCGGTTGGACGCTTGGATCAAGACACAACGGGGCTGCTTTTACTTACTGATGATGGTAAATATCTACAAGCTTTAACTCATCCTCGTAAACATGTACCAAAGGTTTATCACGTTACAACTTACGACCCCGTAACCCCTGAGCAAATTGAAATGCTTATTCAGGGAGTTAATTTACACCAAGAAAAAGGGGTATTTGCTGCCACAGATGTAGCACTACTAGAAACTCATCAATTAACGATGACTATTCATCAAGGTGTTTATCATCAAGTCAAAAGAATGATTGCAGCCGTAGGCAATAAAGTCGAGAAATTACATCGACATCAAATTGGTCAATTGGTTCTACCTGAAATTGAGGACGGGGATTGGGTATATTTGTCGGAGCAGGAAAAACAACTCGCTCAAAATATTATTTAAGAAAACAATGAAATGTCTGGAACTCACTGTCTCTAATAAACCCCATTTTTTCATAGAGGCGGTGAGATTCATGATTATTCGATTGGGTTTCTAGGCTAATACGTAAAGCATTTTCTTGTTTTGCAAATAAAATCGCTGTATCAATGAGCTGTTTTGCTGAGCCTTGACGACGGAATAGGGGAGTAACATATACATCATCTAAGATGTAGTAAGTTGAACAAGCAACTGAAGAAAAACCTAAATAAAGCAATACGAACCCAGTAATTTTTTCGTCCTTAATATGGATGAAAAATACGCTCTCTTTATTCTCAAAACGTTGTTTTAAGAAATGATGGGATTCTTCGAGATTAGAAGATGCACCATAAAATTGACGGTATTCATCAAATAGGACAGCGAGTTGGCTTAGATCTTCATAGGTCGCTCGTCTTACAATCATTAGGCGCTCCTTGTATTTATGTTTATATTTTTACAAAGAGAGCATAACTAAAAAAGAAGCGAATTGACGTTAAAAGTTGTTTAAAAATGCAACACCGTTAAGTTTTGTCACTTTCACCTAATAGTGCATTTAACTCTTCAAATAAATCTTCATGGTCATCATCTTCATTTAAAGTTGAAGCGTTCTGATTTAATGAAGATGCTTTTGCTTTTCTCAGTTTTAATAATTGTTCCATATTAATATTCTGGTTTTCGATCGCAAAAGGAATAGATTTGGTTAAGACGACTTGTTTAAAGAACAGTCGCACTGCTTGGGCAGGGGTAATCCCCAATTGTTTAAAAACAGCAAAAGCCTGTTTTTTCTCTTGGGAGTCAAGTCGAACCTGATAAACTTCTGTTTTTCGCATGAATAACAAAACCAAATGATTTTTAATTTTTAGGGATTTATTTTAAACCATCGGAATGTAATTTCAATGTCTTTCAGCATAAAAAATAATCTTTTTGTCATTACGATGCGATTACAGTGTCAATTCAAGCTGTGAATTGAAAACCATTTCCTGTTTTGTTAGCGGGTCTATAAAAGAAATTTGCTTAGCTAGAAGCTGTAAGGGCTGAGAAAAATCATCATCGGCTTTATGTTGAACTATTGGATAAAACGGATCATTTTTAATCGGAATTCCCAAATGATTTAAATGGACGCGGAGTTGATGCTGTTTTCCGGTGGTTGGCGTTAAACAATATTTAGCCCATGAGTGATTATGTTCAATCAGCTCAATTTTAGTTTCGGTATTGGTTTTTGTATGTGCAATCACCTGCATTGTATAAAAGGGTGTACCTTTATCTAAATACAGTTTTAAACTCTGAGGAAATTTTAATTCAGCTTTATATGGAGCGATTGCATGGTAAGTCTTATTGACTTGACGATCTGCAAATAACTGTTGGTAAATTCCACGTGACTGCGGTCGTTTGCAAAATAAAACGACACCGGCAGTTTCACGGTCTAATCGGTGGATCGGGGTTAAAAACTCATTACCAGTTTGCTTTTTTAATCGGACTAATAATGTTTCTTGTACATATTGTCCTGTTGGGCTAATCGTTAAAAAATGGGGTTTATCTACAACAAGCAAGTCATCATTTTCAAATAAAATCTGATGCTCAAAGGGAACATGTACTTCGTTAGCAAGGAATCGGTAATAAAAAATATGCGTGTTTGCTATATAAGGGCTGTTTAATGTTAATTTTTCGCCATTTGCCGCGTAAATAAGCCCATCTTGAAAACGCTGCTGCCACTCTGTTGCTTTTATATGTGGAAAATTTTCGCAAAGAAATTGATAGATGGTTTGTGCTGTCGTTTGTGGAGGAAGATAGACTTGGCTTGCGCTTACGCCATCAATCATAGGTGGGAAAAATTCAATCGGGCTAGACATAAAAGTGTGTCAATATTTAATAAATGTGATGTAAAAAAAGCCAACTTTAAGCACTTAAGTAGGCTTTAAAGCAGGGCAATGGTATCATATCGATTATTTTGAATCATGTTATGTGTGTTATGTCGTATTCATTGAAAATGGTCTTAAATCATGAAGAAGATACTCAGCGTTTAGCTCAGGCATTGGCGCAGCATGTTCAAGCTGGCGTGATTTATCTGATTGGAGATTTGGGCGCCGGTAAAACGACATTGACCCGTTATTTTTTGCAAGCTCTAGGGCATAAAGGCTCGGTTAAAAGTCCGACGTATACGTTGGTTGAACCATATAAAATCAATAATAAAGAAATTTTTCATTTTGACTTATATCGTCTCAATGATCCGTACGAACTTGAATTAATGGGAATCCGTGATTATCTAGATATTCAGGATGCACTATTTTTATTTGAGTGGCCATCGAAAGGTGGAGACGAAATCCCTGAAGCAGATATCGTCATTGATATTCAAAAATCAGATGATGAACTCAATCGTTTCGTCACCTTAACTTTACCAACAGAGCATTTATACCAGACTTTGCAGGAACAGCTTCATGACTGATGAAAAGCTAACACAACGTCGTATTCATACATTAGACGCCGCGTTAGCCAACCAGATTGCTGCCGGTGAGGTGATTGAACGTCCTTCATCGGTCGTAAAAGAATTATTAGAAAACTCAATTGATGCAGGTGCAACCGAGTTAATTGTGCGGATTGCACAAGGCGGCTCAACATTAATCGAGATTATTGACAATGGACATGGGATTCATCCTGATGACTTACCATTGGCAGTGATGCGCCATGCAACCAGTAAAATTAAAACAGCAGAAGATTTACACGCGATTGTTAGCTTAGGTTTCCGTGGTGAAGCACTTGCTTCTATTGCAGCAGTTTCACGATTGACTTTAACCAGTAGCCAAGATGAAAGCGGAATTGGTCATCAGGTTGAGGTGAATGGTACAGCCTTTGATCATCAACAAGTCCAAGCTGTTGCTGCACAAAAGGGCACTCATATTCGAGTTCAGGACTTGTTTTTTAATGTACCTGCTCGCCGTAAATTTTTAAAAAAGCCAACCACTGAATTTGGGCATATTGAAGAAATTGTACGCCGTTTAGCTTTAACGCATTTTGATATACGTTTTGTACTTGAGCATAACGATAATATTCGAATTAATTTACCAATAGCAGATAGTGGTGAATTAAGATTTCAGCGTGTACAGCAATTATTGGGTCAACAGTTTGTTCAAAATGCTTACTGGATCGATGCCGAAAGTATTAATATGCGTTTGTCAGGTTGGCTAGGGCATCCTTCAGATGCACGTGCCCAAGCAGACTTACAATATGTGTATGTAAATGGCCGGATTGTGAAAGATAAAACCATTTCACATGCTTTAAGAATGGCATATGACGGTATTTTACATGGCCATCAGCATTCATCTTATTTACTTTTCTTAGAAGTCGATCCTGAAAATATTGATGTTAACGTTCACCCGACGAAACATGAGATTCGTTTTCTAAATCAACGTGAAGTACATGAGTTTGTAAGACATTATGCGAAAGAAACGCTAGCACAATTTCAGACAGCTAGTGCTGATTTAGCACAAGCCATGAAAGTGGACGATACTCAAAATCTTTCGGTACAACCTCAGCCTAAATACCAAGAACAATTTACATTGCACCGTACAGCGCAAGCCGCTGATACAGCAGTAGACAAGCCAAATGGTTATCAGCCTTCTACTGAGCTTTTAACTGATTTTAATAATAGTCGTCCCCAAGCTGTTCATTATGCGGAACAAACTCCAAAATATAATGGTTCTGCGCAGTTAAATAATGCATTAAAGACTTACTTGGCTCCATTACGTGATCAACCTGCTAATTTTTCAGTTGATGAAAATATTGAGCCTGTCGCTAAGGTAGATGAATTTCCATTAGGTATCGCAATTGCCCAGCTTCATGGAATTTATATTTTGGCGCAAAATACTGAAGGCTTGATTATTGTTGATATGCATGCAGCACATGAGCGTATTTTGTTGCAACAAATGAAAAATGCTTGGGATAAACCTGAGTTTTGGACATCTCAACAGTTGCTTATCCCTAAAGTGATCTCAATTAGTCGTATGCAAGCTGTTCGTGTTGAGGACTTAAAACCTCAGCTTGAACGCTTAGGGTTAGAGATTGATTTATATGGCGATGAGCAAGTCATTGTGCGTGGTGTGCCGGCTATTTTGCAAAAAGCGGATTTTGAAAATCTTATTCCCGAACTTCTCAATGACTTAGATCCAAATGATGAAGCACAAGGTTTATTGCAAAAGCGTGATGAACTGTTAGCAGGTATGGCGTGTCATGGTGCAGTACGTGCTCATCGACAACTTAGTCTCTCAGAAATGAATGCTTTACTTCGCCAAATGGAACAAACCGAATTTGCGAGCCAATGTAACCATGGTCGCCCAACTTGGCGTGCATTTCCATTATCTCAACTAGATAAATTATTTGCTCGAGGAGAGTAGTTTTACATGTCAAACCAATTGCCCGTCATCAATTTAATGGGACCGACTGCAAGCGGAAAAACCGCTTTGGCATGTGAACTCTATGAACGTGGAAATTTTGAATTAATTTCAGTTGATTCTGCACTTGTATATAAAGATATGGATATTGGTACGGCTAAGCCAACGCGTGAAGAGCAGGAGCTATATCCGCATCATTTAATTGATATTATTACTCCACTTGAGGTCTATTCGGCTGCTCAGTTTGTTGAAGACGCTTGTGCTTTAATTGATGAGATGCATTCACGTGGCAAAACTCCTATTTTGGTAGGAGGAACCATGCTGTATTTCAAAGCTCTCTTAGAAGGATTATCAAGTAACTTGCCAAGTGCAGATGCAAATGTTCGCGCAGCAATTGAAGAAAAAGCAGCAAATGAAGGGTGGCAAGCTGTTTATGATGAGCTGGTGGCAGTAGATCCGGCGGCTGGAGTGAAGTTTAAGGTTTCTGATAAGCAAAGAATTATTCGGGCGTTGGAAGTTTACCGTATTACAGGTCAACCAATTACCAAATTGCAGGCAGAACAACCAAAAAATGTACCATATCGATACACATTTCATAACTACGCTTTACTTCCAGATCGGTTAGAATTACATCAACGCATTGAGCAAAGATTAAGCAAAATGTGGGATATCGGTTTTTTGAGTGAAGTCGAGTCTCTAATTGAAAAATACGATTTAGATGAAAATTTACCCTCTATGCGTTCTGTTGGTTATCGACAAGCTCTAGAATTTCTATTAAAAAGTGATATGAGTCACAAAAAAAAGCAGGAGATGGAGGATAAAGCCTTATTTGCAACACGACAACTTGCCAAACGTCAATATACGTGGTTACGTTCTTTGCAAGAAATACACGATTTTAAAACTTACTTGACGATAAAGCAGGCGAAAGAAGACTTGCGAAACTCTTATGGATAAAGCAAAATTTGCACACTGTCTTTTTATAATTTTTAGTTGAAAAATAAAGATAGTTTTTTTGCGCTGATTTAAAAATTTTTTTTTGGAGTTAAAAATGTCTAAAGGTCAAACTTTACAAGATCCGTTCTTAAATTCTCTCCGTAAAGAACGCATCCCAGTTTCTATTTTCCTTGTTAACGGTATTAAATTACAAGGTCATATTGAATCTTTTGACCAATATGTTGTTTTATTAAAAAATACTGTAAGTCAAATGGTTTACAAACACGCAATTTCTACAGTTGTTCCAGCTCGTAACCCACGTCCAGCAGGTGCACAAGGTGCAGGTTTCCCAGCTCAGGGTGGTAGTCAAGGTGGCTTCGGTGGTCAAGGTGCTGGCTTTGGTGGTGCTCAAGGTGCTGGCTTCGGTGGTCAAGGCGGCTTCGGTGGTCAAGGTGGCTTCGGTGGTCAAGGCGGCTTCGGTGGTCAAGGTGGCTTCGGTGGTCAAGGTGGCTTCGGTGGTCAAGGCGGCTTCGGTGGTCAAGGCGGCTTCGGCGGACATCAAGGCGGTTTTGATAACGATTCTAAATTTGAAGATGGTCAAGACGACGAGAACAATCGTTAATTGATTAGCTTGAAAAAAACCAGTCAGTGATGACTGGTTTTTTTATGGCTTTAAAAATATAAAAAAGCATATTAAAGCTACCTGCGGTCCATCTCTGTTTCTTAAAATTTAGATTAATAGGTTCTTTGCAAATGGTATTAATATTTGCTGCAGCATTGTGCAGTGTTCTGGTTTCTGTACTACTTAAAAATTTAAAGAAAAAGGGATATCAACCCATGCAAATGATTGCATGGAATTACTCAAGTGCCAGCTTGCTATGTTATCTGTGGTTTAAGCCAGATATTCAGCATATTTCTATACAACATACACCTTGGTGGCTAATAGTGGCTTTAGGCGTCATTCTACCGAGTATTTTTTTGTGCCTTGCTAAATCTTTAGAGTACGCAGGTATTGTCAAAACCGAAATTGCTCAGCGGCTGTCCGTGGTACTTTCTTTATTGGCGGCTTATTTCTTTTTCCAAGAGCAGTTTAATTCTCTTAAATTATTAGGGATAGGTTTGGGAATTTTTGCTGTTCTCTTAATTTTATTAGGTCATTTCAACGAGTCTTCCGGATCTCAGTCAAAAAAAGCAATTCTTGCGTTAATGAGTGTCTGGTTTGGATATGCCGCTGTAGATATCTTGTTAAAATATACGAGTAGCTTAGGCCTACAGTTTACTTTGACTTTAAATCTAATTTTTATAACGGCCTTTGTTTTATCGATTATTTATTTAATATTTCAAAAAAATTCAGCATGGCATTTTAAAAATACTTTTGCTGGGTTAATGCTAGGCGTACTAAATTTTTCAAACATTGCCCTATACGTTAAAGCGCATATTTTACTCAAAGATTCTCCGGCCATTGTCTTTGCGAGTATGAATATTTTGGTCGTGTTACTTGGAATAGTTTGTGGCGTAGTTTTATATAAAGAAAAATTAAAATTACCTACCATCCTAGGAATTATTTTAGGAATAAGCGGACTGGTGAGTTTAGCCTTAGCTATGAAATAGGAGTTCAAAAGACTGTTCTTTTGAACTCCACTGAATTCTTATAAATGTGTAAAAATAACTTCATCCGGCAGACGAGATTTTGGCAATTTCGCATTGAAGTCATTTTCGCTTCTATAACCCAGTGAAACAATTACAGAGCTACGCAGGCCTTTTTCTTTTAAGCCAAATTCTTCATTTAAAACATTTTCGTCAAAGCCACCCATTGGGGTTGCATCTATGCCTTCAAGACCAGCTGCAAACAGTAGTTGTCCTAAAGCGATAAAAGTTTGATTTTCCATCCAGCCGAATAAATTCTTTTGCTCATTGCGGTAAAACTCAACATAGCCATGACGAGTATCCTTTTGACCAAGTTTGGCTTTCTCATCTTTAAAACGGCCACTTAAATCATCTTGTTCAAGTAACTGATTTAAATATTCGGGTGAAATATCTGTTCTTGTACAAAATACAAGGGTATGTGATGACTCAAGAACCTTGGGTGCATTGTAGGCATATCGTCCTGTTAAGGCTTTGGCAATGCGTTCTTTAGCAGTAGGATTGTCTGCAACCAAGAAATGCCAAGGTTGAATATTCACTGAAGAAGGGGTAAAGCATAAAATTTCTAATAACTTATTGAATTTTTCTTGAGGAATTTTTTTCTCGGGATCGTACGCTTTGGTAGTGTAGCGACTTTTAACCGTATTTAATAAATCCATACTTTACTCCATATCAATCTTATTACAATGGAAGGGTTCTAATCTTTGGCATCATACGCGATTTTAGAGAAAAACATCTGCATTTTAATGTGATAAAGAAATATAATACTTATATAAATTTTTTACTAATTTATTGAAAATGTTTGAATTAATACCAATTAATCGAAAAAGTAAGCTGCGAGAAATTAGAATTATTAAAGCCTTTCTAATTTTTGCATTTGTATTGTGTCTTTTAATTTTATATATCGAATATCAAAAGTATGCACATATAAACTGGAAATTTGTATTTATTACCTGTCTATGTATGATTTGGGGTTTTGATTTAAATAAACAAGCTAAGTATTTGAAAAATAACTGAATATTAATTAATAATACCAATCAGTTAGTTTGATTTGCTGCAGATGTGAAGAGGGATCAATTTCTAAAATTTGTGCATGATCTTCACGCCAATCGCCAAGAACAATCCGCTGTTTATGTTGTAATTGATGAATTGCTGGACGGTGAGTGTGTCCATGAATAAGTATATCTACATCTGTGAGGGCAGAGACAACAGCTTGTTCATTTACATCCATAATTTCATAACTTTTTTGCTGTTTGTCTGAATGACTTCTTTTGCGAAAACCATTGACCAGTTTTGTACGGAAACTCAAGGGGGTGCGGCGTAAAAAAGCAACTAGGAAGGGATTTCGGATAATTTTTTTAAATCTTTGATAGGAAATATCATCAGTACATAACGCATCGCCATGTTCCAAACGGTATTGGTGACCTGCAATGTTGAGATAATAAATATCAGGAAGTAATACACCATTAAACTTATCAAGGAAAACCTGATTTAAAGCAAAGTCTCGGTTACCCACTTGGAAATAAACGTGATTCCCTTTTTGGTTAAATACTTTTAAAGTCTCGACAATTTCGTCGAGCCAAGGCGCTGAATAGTCATCACCAATCCAAGCATTAAACCAATCACCTAAAATATAAAGCTGTGTTTGATTATTTTGATAATGTACCAACAAATCTAAAAACCCTCGAACGAGTCGAGGGTGTTCAGGTGACAAGTGTAAATCTGAAATAAACAGATAAGTCACAGCTTTATCCTAAAATTATTCAGAAATAATTTTAGCAGATTCGATAACAACGTTTTCTAAAGGAACGTCAGCGTGATAACCACGGTTACCTGTACGTACGCCTTTGATTGCTTCTACAACGTCCATACCTTCAACAACTTTACCGAATACAGCATAACCCCAACCTTGTGCAGTTTTTGAAGTATGGTTCAGGAAAGAGTTGTTTTTTACGTTGATGAAGAATTGTGCAGAAGCAGAGTGTGGAGCTTGAGTACGTGCCATTGCAATGGTACCTACATCGTTGCTTAAACCGTTGTCAGCTTCATTTTCAATCGCATCACGAGTTGCTTTTTCTTTGAAGTTTTCGTCAAAGCCACCACCTTGGATCATGAAACCGTCGATAACGCGGTGGAAAATCACGCCATCATAGAAACCGTCACGTACGTATTCTAGAAAATTAGCAGCCGTTTTCGGTGCTTTTTCAGTGTTAAGCTCAAGAACAATACGACCTTTGTTGGTGTTTAATTCGACTTGAGGAAAACTCATTACATTAATCTCCTAAACATGGGCAAATTGACCATGGGTTTTTGGTTGAGAGAAGCATAAGCAAACTGTAAACTACAAGGCAAGTAAAAAACGTTAAAATCTTTGTGAAAAATGAAGATAGCGTTTATTTTTTCGAAATTTTATCTACAAAGAAGTGATTGATACACTATGAAGCCTAATGATGTTGTCTCGAACCTGCCAAACAACCCGACACCGAATACTCATGCCTCTGTCGATTCTGCGCAGCAAGAACAACAGGCTGGATTAGATTTTGTTCGCCAAGTCATTACCGATGATTTAGCTACCGGACGTGCCAAACAAATCGTAACGCGTTTCCCGCCAGAACCAAATGGTTATTTACATATTGGTCACGTAAAAGCAATTTGCCTCAACTTTGGCGTTGCTGAAGAGTTTGATGGTCTTTGTAATTTACGTTTTGACGATACTAACCCCGATGCGGAAGAACAAGAGTATGTTGATGGGATCGCCAATGATGTGAAATGGCTTGGATTTAGCTGGAATGGCGAACCACGTTATGCTTCCGGTTATTTTGATCAGCTTTATGCTTGGGCAATTCAGTTGATTGAACAAGGCGATGCATATGTTGATTTGCAGTCTCCAGAAGAAATCAAATTAAATCGTGGTAGCTTTGTTGAGCCAGGTAAAAATTCGCCATATCGTGATGCTTCTGTTGAAGAAAACCTTGCTCGTTTTGAAAAAATGCGCAATGGTGAACTTAAAGAGGGGGAAGCTGTTTTACGCGCCAAAATTGATATGGCAAGCCCGAATGTACATATGCGTGACCCAATTTTGTATCGTGTTTTACATTCAGAGCATCACCAAACAGGTGATAAGTGGAAAATCTACCCAATGTATGACTATGCTCATCCATTGTCTGATGCGATCGAAGGAATCACACATTCACTTTGTACATTAGAGTTCCAAGACCACCGTCCGTTTTATGACTGGATCGTTGAAAAAGTTAAGTCTAAAGCTGTGCCGCACCAGTATGAATCTTCTCGTTTAAACGTAGATTACACCATTACGTCTAAACGTAAATTACGTAAATTGGTTGAAGGCGGTTATGTGAATGGATGGGATGATCCTCGGATGCCAACGGTTGTCGGTATGCGTCGCCGTGGTTTCACACCAGAAGGCCTACGTGATTTCTGTAAACGTGTAGGTGTGTCTAAAACTGACGGTATTGTGGATGTCGCAATGCTTGAGTTCTGTATTCGTCAATCTTTAGAGAATACGGCAGCGCGCGGTATGGCAGTGTTAAATCCATTAAAAGTAACACTTACGAACTTACCGGAAGATTTAGACCTTACCCATGCTCGTCATCCTAATGTCGATATGGGTGAGCGCGTTATTCCATTGACTAAAGAAATCTATATTGACCGTAAAGATTTCGAAGAAGTACCGCCAAAAGGCTTTAAACGTTTAATTCCTGATGGTGAAGTTCGTTTACGCCATGCATATGTGATTAAGTGTGATGAAGTCATTAAAGATGCAAACGGTGAAGTCGTTGAGCTGAAGTGTTCAATCGATCCGGATACTTTAGGTAAAAATCCTGAAGGTCGCAAAGTAAAAGGCGTAATTCACTGGGTATCTGCAACTAAAGGTATTCCTGCTGAGGTACGTATTTATGATCGATTGTTTACAGAAGCGGACCCTGAAACTGGTGATGATTTCTTAGCAAACTTAAATCCAGATTCTTTGAAAGTGGTTCAAGCTGTGATCGAACCTGCTTTAGCTCAAGCGAAGCCAGAAGATCGCTTCCAGTTTGAACGCGAAGGTTATTTCGTTGCTGATCAATACGATCATACTCCTGAGAAGCCTGTGTTTAACCGTGTTCTTGACTTAAAAGACAGCTTCAAGCCTGAGAAAAAGTAAGAGATTGATTATCTCTTACTTTTTCGCAAGATGAATACCATGTGGTGAGTAAACAGCAGATATAAAAAAGCCCAACTGTAAAGTTGGGCTTTTTATTTAGGTGTCTTCTCATATTTTCTTTTTCTTTATGATTAACGTCCTTGGCAAAGTAGCTTAGGCCGGGTTAATCACATAAAAATAAAGAACTAATAGTATGAGAAGCATAGTTGAAAGCATTAAATAAGTATTAACCGTATTAAAGCTTTTAATAAACTTCCAGATATCCATAGTAAATCAGCGTATATTTTATGTTACAAATTAATAATACACTGAAATTTTTCTGAAATGTTTCTAAAAATAAAATATAAAGCTTTTTTTGTTTAAAAAACAATCAAAAAATACGAGGTAGTAAAAAGCTATATTTAATGCGGATTAAAAAATCACTCATTTAAGCACTATATCCAATTCTTTTTAAGAATTTTTGAATAATTTCAAATGCAGCTTGCTCAAGTGCAGGGGCATATTCAATATTTTGCTCACGCAGTTTTGGAATTGAAACTCCAGCATGGCGAAGTTCACATGTATGGCCAATGAGCCATTTCTCAAAATTTTCTTCTGTTGTTTCAATATGAAACTGCAAGGCAAGAATATTATTTCCAACTTCAAAAGCCTGATTAGTATAAATCTCTGAACTAGCTAATAACACTGCGTTTTCAGGCAGGTCAAAAGTGTCGCCATGCCAGTGTAAAACATGCACATTATTAAGCAAAGGTGATAATACCTGATTAGGACGTAAACTTAAGCTTAAGGCTCCCCAGCCAATTTCTTTTTGATGGCCTGCATATACTTTGGCGCCAAGTGCATGAGCAATGAGCTGTGCGCCTAAGCAAATACCAAGTGTAGGTTTATCTGCTGCCAATCGTTGTTTGAGTAAAGCGATTTCATCTTTTAAAAATGGATAATCTTCGGTTTCATAAACTCCGATTGGGCCGCCTAAAATAATAGTTAAACCGTCATGTGTAAAAGCAGGGGTTAAATCATCCACACCTGCTTCAAAATAGCGGACACGAAACCCAAGTTGATAAAAAACATCTTCTAATGAACCTAGGTCTTCGAAAGCAAGATGCTGAATGGCATAAATAGTTTTAGGGAAGGCGTTTGTTGTGTTCATACAAATGATTTAGAGAAGATCAATAGGTGGAGTATAGCGATAAATATAAAGAAGAAAATATCCATACAAATCGTCAATACCTGAAAATTGCTATTTTTCGTTAAGATAATCTTGTTACGCATAAATATTTTGTAGGTAAGAAATATCTACGCGTAACTGCTATTTAAAATAAAAGCTTTGCGTTTTCATTATGGTCGATATTTGAAAGTTGATGTTCATCTTTTAAATTCACTCCTGAAAAGCCAAGCTGTTTCGATTTTCTCATTAATGCCATTAAACGTTGTACAGCAACCGGAATACTTAAACCTGCTGAGCGAACGTTTGAAATACAGTTGCGTTTGGAGTCGAGACAGCCTGAATATGCATTCCATGTGTAGTAAATTCCCATACTGTCAGGAGAGCTTAAACCAGGGCGTTCTCCAATCAGCATGACTAACATGGATGCTTTAAAAATTTCTGCAACTTCATCGCCTAAAGCAACTCTGCTCCCTGTTGCAAGTACAATTGGGGCAAGGCTCCAATTTTCTTGCTGAATATGTTCACTTAGCGCTGCAATAAATGCGATGGCATTTGCTTCAATCGCTCTTGCAGAGAGACCGTCACCTACCACAATACAAACATCATACTGTTGCGGGTTTTCTGCATACTTCTTAATTAAGGTATCTTTTGATGGGTTTGAAAGTTGGCGCCCCAAATCTGGACGTTTAAGATAAATTTCTTTATTAGGTGCATTACTTTGTATATGAAAACTTTGCAGCTGCTGCTGTGCTAATTGCTCCGAGAGGTAGGAAACATCCATCTCTTGATAAACTGCATCTTTTGCTTGTGCATGAGACAACTGAAACTCAAGTAAGGCGCGTGTTGGGATACTACAACCTGCACGACCCAGAGCAATGCGGGCATCGGTAAACTGTTTGAGCTTTTCCCACTGATCCTGATGGGTAGAGGATGGATATTGAATATCACGATTAAGTTTCATAGTGTTCTCCCTAATTCATGAGCAGACGAGAGAATTGGTCAGGCATATGGTCTGCCCAACAAATTTGAGAGTTTTGCTGTTTAAAAATCCCTTGTTGTTCAAGCCAAGCGGAGAACTCAGGAGCGGGTTTTAAACCTAAGAGTTGTCTTAAATAGAGAGCATCATGAAAGGAAGTGGTTTGATAGTTGAGCATGACATCGTCTGAACCCGGAATCCCCATAATAAAGTTAATGCCCGCGGCGCCAAATAGAGTAAGAAGTACATCCATATCATTTTGGTCGGCATCGGCATGGTTGGTATAACAAATGTCGCAGCCCATTGGCACGCCAAGTAACTTACCGCAGAAGTGATCTTCCAGTCCCGCACGTATAATTTGTTTACCGTTAAAGAGATATTCGGGGCCAATAAAACCAACGACTGTATTCACTAAAAGCGGATTGTATTTACGGGCCACCGCATAGGCACGAGTTTCTAATGTTTGTTGGTCAACGCCGTGATGAGCATTGCTTGATAGGGCACTGCCTTGACCCGTTTCAAAGTACATGACGTTTTGTCCAATGGTTCCGCGCTTGAGTGAGAGGGTGGCTTCATATCCTTCTTGTAGTAAATCAAGTGAAATTCCAAAACCTTCATTAGCCAGTTGGGTGCCGGCAATTGATTGGAACATTAAATCAATCGGTACATTTTTTTCAGCCAGTTGAATGCCTGAGCTGATATGCGTAAGTACACAAGATTGCGTTGGAATTTGATATTCCTGAATGACATGATCAAGCAATTTCAGTAGCTCTGACAAATTATGCAGGTTATCCGTGGCAGGGTTAATGCCAATTACGGCATCGCCATTGCCATACATCAACCCATCTAAAATACTGGCTGAAATACCGAGCACATCATCGGTAGGGTGGTTGGGTTGTAAACGGGTAGAAAGATGTCCTTTTAAACCAATTGTGTTGCGAAATTGGGTGACCACTTCACATTTGCTGGCGACATAAATCAAATCTTGATTGCGCATAATTTTGCTGACAGCAGCCACCATTTCTGGAGTTAAACCCGATGCTAATGCTTTTAAGCTTTCTGCAGTGGCATCTTCTCCAAGTAGCCAATTTCTAAAATCGCCTACTGTAAAGTGTGAAATAGGGGCAAAGGCTGCCAGATCATGTTCATCAATAATCAGTCGTGTAATTTCATCAGTTTCATAATCGATTACAACTTCATTTAAAAAGGTTTTTAATGGCACATCAGCCAAAGTCATTTGTGCCGCAACATGTTCGGTTGCATCTCTGGCAGCTACACCGGCTAACTCATCGCCTGAACGTAACGGTGTAGCTTTGGCCATTAACGTTTTTAGGTCAGCAAAGTGATACTGTTGATTGGCGACAATATTGCGATAACTCATAGTTACATCCTTTTATTTATAGTTCTTGTTCTGCGGCTTTAATATTTGCAAACTCTTCTTCTGGTGTTCCTTTCACTAAATGATAGCGGCTGTAGAACAAAAAGTAAGCAATAAATACGACATAGATACCGGCAGCAATAAACCACACTTTCGGATTAACAACAAAACCTGCGACCACAGCAGCGACTGCTAAAACTAGTGCAATGCTTGAAGTGATGATTCCTCCTGGAGTTTTATAAGGACGAGGCATGTTGGGTTTAGATAAGCGCAGTTTGATGTGGGATAAAAGAATCAGCACATAAGAAATAGTTGCACCAAAAACCGCGATTAAAATGAGTGAATCGCCTTCTTTTGTGAGTGAAAGTAAGAACCCGATAATGCCCGGAATAATAATTGCCAGATAAGGAGCTTTATTTTTGTTAGTTAACGAGAGTGAAGTAGGTAAGTAACCAGCTCGTGACAATGCAAAGATTTGACGTGAATAGGCATAGATAATTGAGAAGAAACTTGCGATTAAACCAGCTAAACCCACAAAGTTTACGAATGTCGCAAGCCAAGTGTTGGTGCCATAAACTTTAACCAAAGCATCTACCAGAGGGGCACCTGAGTTTTGTAAAGTACTTGCACCTGCTGCGCCTGCACCCAAGAACAAAATAAGCATGGCAAATGCTGTTAAGATGAGCATTGCACCGATTAAACCGCGTGGCAGAGATTTGGCTGGATCTTTTGCTTCTTCTGCTGCTAACGGAACACCTTCTACTGCAAGAAAAAACCAGATAGCAAAAGGAACCGCGGCCCAGATGCCCAAGTAGCCATGAGGTAAAAAAAGACTTGCGCCAACACCTGTACTAACTGGAATATCAAATAAATTTTGTGCATTAAAGTGTGGAATCATTGCCCCAATAAACACGACAAGGGCAACAGCGGCGACAAGTGTAATCGCAAACATGATTTTTAAAGCTTCGCCGGCACCTTTGAGATGTATACCCATAAAAATGGCATAACAGGCGAGGTAAATCATCCAGCCATTAATACCAAATAGAGATTCGCAATAACCACCAATAAATACGGCAATCGCCGCTGGTGCAATTGCGTATTCAATTAAAATCGCCGTACCTGTTAAATAACCACCAAAAGGTCCAAAGGCAGCACGTGCAAAACTATAACCGCCACCTGCTGTCGGCATCATGGTGGACATTTCTGACATAGAAAGACATAGGCACAGGTACATCAAGGCAGCAAGAGCAGTGGCAATAAACATACCACCCCAACCACCTTGAGCAATACCAAAGTTCCAGCCGGCAAAATCACCTGATATCACATACGCTACGCCTAAACCAATCAGGAGTAACCAACCCACGGTACCTTGTTTAAGTTGGCGCTGAGCAAAATATTCTGCTGATGAGACTTCTGCGCTTGAAGAAATAACGGAAGCTGTTTCTGGTTGATTCATACAATACTCCTGCGAGTTGGTTTGTATGAATGAATGCAAAAGCAATGCCTAAATGATGTGCTTTAAATATTAGATGATGCTTTTTTATTCCAGATAGTAAAAATCTGAGAGCTGACTGTACTAAATAAAAAAGCCAGCAATTTAAATTACCGGCTTCTTATATAATTAATGAGCTTGTTTCCTTCTAGCATTGATAGTTTGGTATCAACTTGGTGCGAAACTTAGAAGAAGCCCATTGGTTTGGTTGAATAACTCACCAACAAGTTTTTGGTTTGTTGGTAGTGATCTAGCATCATCTTATGGTTTTCACGACCAATACCAGACTTCTTGTAGCCACCAAATGCAGCATGAGCAGGGTAGATGTTATAGCAGTTTGTCCAGACACGACCCGCCTCAATAGCACGACCAGCACGGTAAGAAATATGGGCTGAACGTGACCATACACCTGCACCTAAACCATACATAGTGTCGTTGGCAATTTTGATTGCATCGTCAAAGTCTTTAAATGTTGTCACAGCCAGTACAGGACCAAAAATTTCTTCTTGGAAAACTTGCATGCTGTTGTGGCCTTTAAAAATAGTCGGATCAACATAGAAACCATCACCTACTTCTTTACGGCCACTACCACCAAGTAAGAGTTCTGCACCTTCTTCTCGGCCCGTATTAATACAACGTAAGATTTTCTCTTGTTGTTGCAAAGATGCTTGAGCACCAATCATGGTTTCAGTATCAAGAGGATGACCAGTTTTAATACGTTTTACACGTTCGACGGCCAACTCTAAGAATTGATCAGCAATACTTTCTTGTACTAAAGCACGAGAAGGGCAAGTACATACTTCACCTTGGTTTAAGGCAAACATGGCAAAACCTTCCAGCGTTTTTTCTAAGAAGTCATCTTCTTTATCCATGATGTCTTCAAAGAAAAGGTTCGGTGACTTGCCGCCAAGCTCTAGCGTGACTGGAATAATATTTTCGGTCGCATATTGCATCACCATTTGCCCAGTTTGAGTTGAACCTGTGAACGCAATTTTGGCAATACGTGGGCTTGTCGCTAACGGACGGCCAACTTCTGCACCGAAACCATTCACAATATTAAGTACGCCCGGCGGTAAGATATCTTGGATGAGTTCGGCAACCAACAAAATACCTACCGGAGTTTGCTCAGCTGGCTTAATCACCACACAGTTACCAGCCGCCAAAGCGGGAGCGAGCTTCCATGCAGCCATTAAAATCGGGAAATTCCATGGAATAATTTGACCAACCACACCTAGTGGTTCATGGAAATGGTAGGCAATGGTATCTTCATCAATTTCAGAGATGCCGCCTTCTTGAGCACGAATACATCCTGCGAAATAACGGAAATGGTCGATTGCAAGTGGAAGGTCAGCTGCCAAAGTTTCACGCACTGCTTTACCGTTATCCCAAGTTTCTGCAACCGCAAGCATTTCAAGATTTGCTTCTAAACGATCAGCAATTTTTAAAAGTATATTAGAACGTGTAGTCGGTGAAGATTTATTCCATGAAGCTTTCGCTTTGTGTGCTGCATCTAAAGCAAGTTCAATATCTTCAGCACTAGAGCGTGGAATGCGTGTGAAAGCTTTTCCATCCACTGGTGACACATTATCAAAATATTCACCCTTTAGAGGTGCAACCCATTCACCGCCAATAAAATTTTCATATTGTGATTTAAATTGAACTTTTGAGCCTGGTTGATTTGGATCGATATAGCGCATATAAATATTCCTTTGCTTTTTTAGGACTAAAGACTAACAAGAACCCTGTCAGTAAGTACTTTCGTACTTTGTATAATTAGGATATAAAGAAGAAGGTTGGAGAAAGGTTGGAATAGAAATGTGAATATATAAGGAATTTACAAATGTTCACAAAAAAGGATTTATTGCAGCAAAGGATGTTGATTGATCAACTGCGCACGCAAAATAGTCTCTCTCCTCAGAACGCTGCCAAACTCGGCCAAAGTATTGCAAGCTCGTGGGAACGATCAGCTTCTGCTGCGATTCCTAAAGAAAGATTTGCAGCACCTCTACTTGAAAGAAAATCTGCTTCACAAAATGCTTTAGATCTGGCACTAAGCCAGTGTGCTGATGACTTACGTCATATTGCAGAGCAGTCTTCTATGGTTATTGCTGTGGGTGACATCGGTAGTACCATTATCTGGACAGCCTCAAGTGCTCAAATGCAGAGTGCTGCTGAACGTGTACATTTTGTACAAGGTGGTCAATGGCGTGAAGAATTTGTAGGTACGAATGCATTGGCGTTATCTTTAAAAACTCAACAATCAAGCTGTGTTTTTTCCAATGAACATTATATGGAGTCGATTCACGATTGGGTTTGTTATGCGGCACCCATTATCGATCCATACTCAAAACAAACCTTGGGCGTGGTAGATTTATCAACCACATGGAAAAACCATAATACCTTGGGCATTTTGGCCGCTGAGCGTTGTGCCTCCATTATTCAATCTGCCTTGTTAGAACAACAGCGCCAGCACTTACACATCCGGGCATTTTCGACGCCGCAAGTTAAATTTAACGGCAAAAGTTTATTATTGACGCCGCGTCAAATTGAAATTTTAACGATATTGGCACTATGTCCACATGGTTTAACCTTAGAGCATCTCTATCAGGCACTTTATGGTGAGCGTAAAGTAAGCATGGGTACGCTTAAAGCTGAAATGTCTCAACTGCGAGATATATTGGGAGGTTTGCTTGGTTCACGTCCATATCGGTTACTTGTGCATGTTGAGGCCGATTTTTTACAAGCTGAACAAGCGCTTGATGCTGGATATGTCGCCTCTGCATTACAGCTTTATACGGGCGTATTTCTGGCAAAAACCGAAAGTCCGTTTCTGTGTGCATGGCGTGACTGCCTTGAGTCGCGCTTAAGTGATGCGATTTTTAAAACACAAGAAACAGATTTATTACTTAAGCATTTAGCTCATTTCCCTGAAGCAATCGATGCGGTAGAACGTCTTATGGAGTTATTACCGAGTGAACATCCTGCGCATCAATTGCTGGTGAAATATATTGACTCACCTAAGCTAAGTTAGGTGATTTTTTGATCCAGCCATTGGAATAGTTGCTGATAGACTTGTTCCCGTACTGGCTGGGCCGAAAGGACTAAATCGTGTAAACCATTGTGAATAGAGACAACCGAGACATCGCCTTTCATTTTTTTCCCAAATTTGGCAATGTCTTTAACGTCTAAAATGACATCGCTTTGAGTTGCATCGGGTCCCCATTTGCGTGGGTTTTTAGTTTGGTGCGAATGCATAATCAGGGCTGGAATATTCAATTTAACACCGCGGTGAATTTCTTTTTGCGCAGTATGAATCGCATGTACAAAACTCAATTGCACTGTTGGTGCAGAGGTCAGTTTCCAGTCCAGATTAAAGTCCCATTCACCTTTAAGTTGTTTGTGTAGGCTGGTGGTGTACCATTTGTTCAGTTGGCTTGGAAATTTAACTTTTGGCAGATATTTTCCTACTCGACTGAGCATTGGAATACCAAACTTCTTTTCGACTAAGCTTAAATTAAAATCGTAAAACGGACTATTCGCCCAGAGTGCTTTAATGAGGGGATGATCAGGATGATGCGCAGCATAAAGCGTTGCCGTTAAGCCGCCTGTTGAGTGACCTGCAAGTAAAACTTGTGTATGTTTTTCTTGGCCAATAATCTCTAATGCTTGAGTAATTTCGGCATCATATTCATTTAAATCGAGCACATTATAGAAAATTTGATGAGGCAGTTTTGAGCGGCCATATTTTCTTAAATCGAGTGCATAGAAGTCATAACCATGGGCATTAAATTGCTCGGCCATTTCGGTTTGAAAGAAATAATCTAAAAAACCATGAATATAAAGTACCGCTTTTTGAGTTGGTTGAGTGGCTTTTTTACGAACTAAGGTGGCTACAACTTTACCTTCATAATCATCTGGAAAGTTGAGCGTTAGCTGCTCATAGCCGGCACCTAAAATATCTGGGGCATAATTGTGTTTAGCTGTAAATGTATTCATTTTTATCGAGCTATTGTCATTAAGTCATGTTGAGTATCCTTCAATGAAATGGGCAAATTGTCAATTAGGTTTAGAGAAGGTTGGAGTATAGGTTTTAAAAAAAAAGGGAATACCGCTGGAGCTAAGTATTCCCCAAAAAGTAAGTCAACGGTCGGAGGGATTTGACTTACTACAGGAACATAGCGTTACATCAGTATTAAAGTGCTGCTTTGAAAATCTCCACAACTTGTGCATGGTTTGCTTTACGAGGGTTGGTGAGCATACATGCATCTTTTTGAGCATTTTCGGCCATCACCGCGAGGTCCTCAGTTTTTACGCCAAGTTCTGTTAAGCCAGATGGGATACCAATTGAAGAAGACAGTTTGCGAATGGCATCAATTGCAGCATACGCAGCTTCTGTTACGGTGAGACCGTGGGTATTTACACCCATTAATTCTGCGATTTTTGCATAACGATCTGGACAAGCAATTAAGTTAAATTCACAAACATGTGGTAGCAAGATTGCGTTACATACACCGTGAGGTAGGTTGTAGAACCCGCCTAACTGGTGTGCCATTGCATGAACATAACCTAAAGATGCATTGTTAAATGCCATACCAGCCAAGTACTGCGCATAGCTCATCGCATCACGCGCTTCGATGTTTTCGCCATTTGCGACAGCGGGTTGTAACCATTGACTAATCATGGTGATTGCTTTTTCTGCACACGCATCAGTAATTGGGTTTGCCGCCGTAGATACATATGCTTCAACTGCATGGGTTAATGCATCCATACCTGTTGCAGCCGTTAAACCCGCCGGTTTTGCAATCATGAGTTTCGGATCATCGATCGCAATAAGTGGGGTACAACGCCAGTCCACAATAGCCATTTTTACGTGAGTATCGGTATTGGTAATAATACAGAAACGGGTCATTTCCGATGCAGTACCAGCCGTTGTATTGACTGCAATCAATGGCGTCATTGGAACTTTACTTTTATCGATGCCTTCGTAGTCACGAATATGACCACCACCTGCAGTCACTAAGCCAATCCCTTTTGCACAGTCATGAGATGAGCCACCGCCTAACGACACAATAAAGTCACAGCCATTTTCGTTATAGGCATTCACACCGTTGTGAACATTAATATCGGTTGGGTTAGGTTCCGCGCCCGGGAAAATATGGCTCGCTACGCCTGCTTCGGTTAAATAGCTTGCGATAAGATCTGCAACGCCAAATTTAAATAGCCCTTCATCGGTCACAATTAATGCTTTTTTTGCGCCGAGGTTCTGCGCCTTTGTTCCAATTTCTTTGGCACATCCTGGTCCAAAGAGTGATACGCAAGGAATATAAAAACCGTTTGTTTGATCTGCAATATTTTTAAAAGCCATGGAGTGATTCCTTTTTCCATAAATCCATTGTTTGTTATTACAGGTGAGCCTCACCATGGCCTTAGTATTGTGATGTGTAGATTATTTTCCTACCTACCAAAAACCTACCAAATACCAACTTGATATTAGTTGTTGATTTATATTGCTTTTATAGAAAGTTTAGCTCATTCATTTAAATTTTTCGGGAAAATCGTTAAGCTATGGGCTGTTGAAGATGTACATATGAGATTATGAAACAGGAAACTGCACTTAAACTGCTAAAAGCAGGTGAAAATGTCTTTTTAACCGGTTCGGCTGGTGCAGGGAAAACCTATACACTCAATCAGTACATCCATTATTTAAAAGCGCGTAAAGTACCTGTAGCGATTACAGCGTCTACCGGTATTGCTGCAACGCATATGAATGGCATGACCATTCATACATGGGCTGGTATTGGCATCAAAGATCATCTAACTGACGATGACTTGAAACGCATGAAAGAGCGTAAATATCTCAAGGAACATCTTGAAAACGCGCAAGTTCTTGTGATTGATGAAATCTCAATGCTCCATGCGAAGCAGCTTAATCTGGTCAATCAGGTTTTAAAATATTTTAAAGAAAGTGATGAAGCATTCGGTGGCATTCAAGTAATTGTGGCTGGAGATTTCTTCCAGTTGCCGCCTGTAGGCCGTAATGGTGAAGACAATCGTGACAAGTTCTGTTTTATGTCTGATGCATGGGTCGAAGCCAAATTTCGGGTATGTTATTTAACAGAACAACACCGCCAAGATGATGAAATTCTGAATCAGATATTAAATGCGATTCGTGCGCAAAGTATTCAAACCGAGCATTTGCAAGCTTTGCATCAATCCCGTACTCATGACATTGGCGAAACCTTTACTCGTCTTTATACGCATAATATGGATGTCGACAATATCAATTATCAGCACTTAAACGAAATTGATAATGAAGGGCATCAATTTAATGCCGTTTTAGACGGTAATGAAAAGTTATTAGAGACCTTAAAATCTTCAGTCCGTGCTCCGGAAGAACTCACACTTAAAAAGCATGCCAAAGTCATGTTTGTAAAAAACAACTTTGATATGGGTTATATCAACGGAAGTTTAGGTGAGGTGATCGGTTTTGAAGAAGATGACGAAAATGGGTTATTGCCAAAGGTAAAATTAACCGATGGTACAACTTTGCTGGTAGCGCCTGAAACATGGTCAATTGAAAATGAAGCAGGAAAAGTCATTGCAAGTTTCCAGCAAATTCCACTTCGTTTGGCATGGGCGATTACCATTCATAAAAGCCAAGGTATGACTTTGGAAGCTGCTGAAATTAACCTGATGCATACCTTTGAAAAAGGGCAAGGTTATGTTGCGCTCTCACGTTTGAAGTCTTTAACAGGGTTAAAATTATTAGGTTTTAATGAACAAGCTTTGGAGTTAGATAGTCTGGCTGTAAAAGCTGATCGCCGTTTTCAAGAACTTTCTACAGAAGCCGAAGATAATTTTGCTAATGTCGATTTAACGGCTCAACATAAAGCCTTTATTCGTCATTGTGGTGGAACCTTAAATGAAACTGAAATTTCAAGGAATGAGAAAAAACTAGCGAGAGGCGAGAAGCAAAATTACGCCTCAGCGACTTTGGACGAAACTCGTGCATTGTTTGAAGAAGGCTACGAAATTGAAGATATTGCACATGAACGTGGTCTAACACCTGCAACCATTATTAATCACTTGGCACGACTGCATAAAGAACAAAAGCTAGATATTTCGGTTGCCCATCCTGGTGAAGAAGTGGTCGAAGAAGTGCGTAAAATTTATAAAAAATTGAAAAAACGCCAAAATCCGGATCATTTTTCTGATGATGGTTCGATCAAACTAAGACCAATTGTTGAGGCAACTAGCCCTCGAATGGGATATGATCAGGTTCGATTAGCTTTATTATTTATTGAATAAAGTTTAATTGGCTTAATGACTTATTATATAAATTGAGGTGGCTATGCCGCACGTTGTAGTTGATTATTCAGATAACTTAACTGGAATAAATGCAAAACAATTACTTGAAGAAATTAATACCACGTTGATTGAAACAGAGTTGTTTAGTCCAGAAGACATTAAAAGTCGTGCGCGTAGAGATGAGGTTTTTCTGATTGGCTTAGGGGTTGATCAAGCCTATATCCTTGTAAAAGCCTATATTTTGTCGGGAAGAACTACTGAACAAAAACAGCTTGTGGGTGAGCAATTATTAGCGGTGCTCAGCAACAAAAAATATCTACCACAAGAGTTTAATAAAGAAATTCAATTGTGTGTTGAGATTATCGACATGCCAAGAGACGATTATTTTAAGCAAGTTGTATAACTCTAAAAAACGCAATTTCGATCAAGAATAGCAATGAGCACTATGTAAAAGTAGTGCTATCGAATGAACAGACATAAATGTATGGCTGTATATACACAAAAGCTGCAACTGGTTTGCGATTATATTCAAAGACATTTAGATGAAGACCTAGATGTCGATAGGTTGAGCCAGGTTGCGGCCTTATCTAAGTTTCATTTTCATCGTATTTTTGCCATTCATGTTGGTTTAAATGTGATGAAGTTTATCCAACTTTCTCGTTTAAAGCGGGCCTCTTTTCAATTGGCTTTTGAACCCGATCTCAAAATTATTGAGATTGCCTTGCAAGCAGGGTTTGATAGTCCAGAGGCATTTACTCGTGCATTTAAGCGTTCATTTGATCAAACTCCTAGGGCTTTTAGAGATAAACCAGACTGGGAATCTTGGCGCCAGAAGTTTGTTTTTACGATTCCAAAAAGTGAGCTAAAAATGAATGTAAATATTGTTGAGCGACCTGCTGAAAAGATTGCCTATCTATCACATTTAGGAAGTCCCGATAAAGTTTTGGAAACTGCTGCGCAGTTTATTGCTTGGCGTAAAGAAACTGGCTTATCGCCTGTAACTAAGTCTAAAACTTATGGTATTCCTTTTGCTGACCCCGATCAGACACCAGCTGACGAGTTTCGGTTTGATATAGCAGGTTTAATTGAAAAGGCGGTACCTGAAAATAGTTACGGCGTACAAACAGGTGAAATTCCTGCGGGGCGTTATGCAACCGTAAGACATTTTGGTAGCCATGACCAGATTAAAGATAGCGTCTATTACATCTTTAGAAACTGGTTACCTGAGCAACCAGAAGAAGCAGGGGATTATCCGGTTTTCTTTCACTATCACAACTTTGTGCATGAAGTGAACGAGTGCGACCTTATTACCGACATCTACTTACTTTTAAAGTGAGTCTAGTGTAATTCAGGCATAGTTTAGGTTATGCCTGTTTATTTAAAAGTTTGATATCTGCGTATTGCT
Source organism: Acinetobacter sp. FDAARGOS_559 (assembly GCF_003940475.1). NCBI lineage: Bacteria > Pseudomonadati > Pseudomonadota > Gammaproteobacteria > Moraxellales > Moraxellaceae > Acinetobacter > Acinetobacter sp. FDAARGOS_559. Next base: position 755,485 of record NZ_RKJG01000005.1, on the reverse strand, counting down.
CAATCAGATTAGCATCTAACATATGGATATAATCCATAAATATACTACTAAAACTACCCATCGTTTGAGCTTGATTTGCAGCAAGTTTACCTGCAATTGCAAAATGAATATGAGCTGAAAGAGCTGCAATGGTTGGTGTCGTCACAGCGCTATATGCTGCAATTAATGCACCCAAAGCGCAGCCAGTTGCAGTAATTTTGGGTTGTAACGGGCTTCCGCCGTTTACTTGGATCACAGCATCTAATTCTCTAGATAAAATATAATCTGACTCACCTGAAATAGCGATACAGTCTGCATGTGCTAATAGTGCATAAGCCTGTTGATAGGCCTGATCACTACTTAAGGTACTATCCACACCTTTAGATTGAACTTGGTTGCCTGCTAGCGTACTGATTTCTGAGGCATTACCACGAATAACGCTTGGTTTGAACTGTAAAAGCTCGTCTGTCATTTGACTACGCCAAGCTAATATTGGCCCATATCCCACCGGATCAAGTACCCACGGAATGTTATTGAGCTGTGCGGTCTTGGCAGAGATTTGCATGGCTTGCATTTGCTCTGAAGTCGGTGTGCCTAAATTAATGCTTAAAGCCGATGAAATTTTGGTAAAACTTTCTGCTTCATAAGGATTATCAATCATGGCAGGTGAAGCACCGGAAGCAAGTAATACATTGGCTGTGTAGTTGGCAGCAACGCTGTTGGTAATACATTGTACCAGCGGCGTTTTTGCCTGCATGTTTTGCCAAGCTTCAATCACCTGTTCAATGAGGTTGGATGTCGAAGTCATCTGATAATCCTTATTAAGCCAGAGATAAGAAAGTTAACGGGTAAAATAGTGATCTTGATGTTTGCAATTTTGGCAAATCAACGACACATAATCTGCTGCATCATAGTCCACGCTTAGATCATTTGAACCACAGTACATACAACGTTTAACCGAGTAAAAGTTTAAACGAGGTTCGATTTTTCGCCATGCTTTCCATACAGGTTGTACAAATATCTGTTCGTCATAACCTAAAAAGCGGTTAAATAATATATGGCTCATTTTACTGTAAGGAATATTGTAAGGGCGTGGCAACATCGAAGTTTCCCACTTTTCAGCTAAAGCTCGTTCCCGATATTGCTCTAAAGTTTTCTTTAATAAATTGGTATTAATAAACTTTTCATTTCGTGGCTGTAACGCCTTTTGTTTATAAAGGTATTCAAGTGCGGTCTGAATAAGATAATAAATTTGTCCAATTGCCAATGAGTCCATTAAACGGTAGCAAAAGGCTTGAAAATTAGAGCTTCCTGCAATTTGGATACCCCAAGTTCGGCAATAGAACTGAGTGAACTGAATAATTTCTTGATAGAGCACCTGAAACAGCACGTCTTTCACTTCATCGGCACTACGAAATGGAATACCAAGACTTAGGTTTTCATAGAACCAGTGGCGTAGTTGCTGAGCTACACTAAATAAACTTGGGTCGCTATAACCATCTAGACGAATATTTAAATAAAAGCACTGTGGTTCATCGGTTTGATCTTGTGCATTTAAAATCCCATCTTTATGAAGCTGTTTAATGAGATGGCTTTGGAACATCCAGTTGGGGGTTATCGGCTGATATTTTATCTGGTCCCAGTGAATGTATTCGTCATGTGCAACATCGTCTCGTGCATAGTCATCGAGCAGACTAAGCAGAAAAAGTTTATTTAAAAAACTCAGTTGTTCCAGACTACGCTGAGGTTGATCTTTTGACTTAAACTGGCGTTGTTCTTGTAATCTGGTCTGCTGTAAAAGCTTTTTTCTTTGTTTAGTGCATTGGTCGCAATGACACGTCATTTTTGTGTCTTTAAATACACGGTGTTGGCAATGACTACATTCATGAAATTGAACGTCTTGCTCAAATTGTTCGGCATCTACCCAATACATCGACGCTTGGCAGAGAGGGCAATGGCTACTTTCATCTAGCTGTTTTTGTAGAATTTGTAAGGCCATTTCGCTCCGAACGTTTAAATTAATCATGACTGACCTATTATACACAGCCGCATTGCCGATAGATGAGATTGTCTTTTTGTTTGATGCAAAAATAGAAAACCTAAAGTCTTTGTTTTGACTTTAGGTTTTTATAAGAGGTTAAAAGTTAAGATTAAACAGGGCACGGCAAGGTCTCATCATTTTGTCCAAGTTTTTTGGCATTGATCAGTGCCTGCACTTTTTTACTTGGTAATTTCACTTTACCTAAGGCGTCATACGTATTAACGATAGTGGTTACCTCCTGAGCAGTCATTGAAATACCTTCGGCAGACAAGAACACGGCAATCACATGATGGTCGAGTCCTGCTGCATCTAGATCATGAATCGCTTTAATGTTTTCTATTCGATGTAAATAAGCTTTTAATTCCATAGTGAGTTCCTCTTGTTCTGATTGAAATACTTATACTGGTATATTGGTTAAGGCAAGAACCATGCCCAAAATGTAAGCAGCTCCTCAAAAATGTTAAAAGCGAAAGGAGTTTTATTTTTATTGTATAGATTGATTATATAAGCAGCGATTATCGTAATTTTGGTCTAATCTGTGCTAATAAAAGACGATTCTAATTTGAAATGTATAAATGAAGTCCCATTAATTTTATAAAGGTAAACAAACACAGTATGTATGAATGTGTATGATCAAGTTCATAAAATTCGTACTACGGTTTCCGAAAAGTATATAAGGAATAAAGATGAATATTGCGGCGCAGCCTCCAGTTCAGGCAGATCAAACAGTTTATTTAAAAGATTATCAAAAACCTGCGTTCTTGGTTGAATCAATTAATCTTGATATTCAAGTCTATGACGATAAAACAATTGTTGATTCAACTTTAGTCATGAAGCGTCAAACTGCTGGAGACTTGGTGCTACTGGGCCGTGATCTTGAGTTGCAATCTATTCAGCTCAATGGCCAAGATCTTACTCCTGCACAATATTCACTCGATAGTGAACAACTGGTGATCACTGATGCACCAGATGAAGTCATTTTACAAACTCAAGTGATTATTCACCCTGAAACCAACACTCAGCTTGAAGGTTTATATAAAGCTGGCGACTTATTTGTAACGCAAAATGAGCCTGAAGGTTTCCGTAAAATTACGTTCTATCCAGACCGTCCAGACGTACTTTCAGTTTTTACTACACGTGTAGAAGCAGACAAAAAATATCCGGTTTTACTTGCGAATGGTAACTTGCTTGAAACAGGTGAAGTTGGTGAAAACCGTCACTTTGCGATCTGGCAAGACCCGACTAAAAAGCCAAGCTATTTGTTTGCTTGTGTGATTGGTGATTTAGCTGTATTGAAAGACCGCTATACCACTTCTGAAGGACGTGATGTTGCTTTAGAAATCTATGCCATTGAGAAAGACATTCCAAAATGCCATATCGCAATGGAAGCTTTAAAACATTCTATGCGTTGGGATGAAGAGCACTATGGCCGTGCCTATGATCTCGACAACTATATGATTGTGGCGGTGAGCCAGTTCAACATGGGTGCCATGGAAAATAAAGGTTTAAATATCTTTAACACCTCATGCGTACTTGCCGATGAAGAATACACAACTGACGCAGCGATTATGCGTGTACAGTCTGTAATTGCCCATGAATATTTCCATAACTGGACAGGGAACCGTATTACTTGTCGTGACTGGTTCCAGTTGTGCTTAAAAGAGGGTCTAACTGTATTCCGTGATCAATCTTTCTCGGAAGATTTACAATCTGCTGCGGTTCAACGTATTGACGATGTCGCTGTTCTTAAATCGCATCAATTCCCAGAAGATGCAGGTCCATTGTCGCACCCACCACGCCCTGACCACTTTGTCGAAATTAATAACTTCTATACAGCGACTGTTTATGAAAAAGGTGCGGAAATTAACCGCATGATGTCGACATTACTGGGTAAAGAAAAATTCCGTCAGGGAACGGATGAATATTTCCGTCGTCATGATGGACAAGCCGTAACTGTTGAAGACTGGGTTGCTGCACTCTCTGCAGGTTCAGGTGTTGATTTATCTGCATTCTTAACTTGGTATAACCAACCAGGTACACCAAAGCTTGAAGCGAAAGGTGAATATGATGCAGCAGCGCAAACTTATCGTCTAAGCTTTAAACAAAGCCTAAAAGCACATCCAAAATATCCAAATTTAAAAGCTGTCCCAATTCCTGTAGCGTTGGCATTATTTAATGCGAAAACAGGTGAACAATATACGCTCCAAAACGAAAGCCTATTTGTAAATGGTGTTAAAGATGGTGTGTACTTATTTGATCAAGATGAAGCAACTATTGAGTTTACAGGGGTAACTGAGCAACCTGTTGTTTCGCTACTACGTAATTTCTCTGCACCTGTAAATCTGGTATTTGATTACAGTGATGAAGAATTAGCATTCTTAATTCAACATGAAACAAATGGTTTTAACCAATGGCAAGCAACACAAACCTTGCTTGAACGTATTTTGTTAGAAGATCACTCTGCGGATACCTATATTCAAGCTATTCAAAGTACATTGCCTGAATTAGTTGGTCGTGATCCACTTTTAGCATCGCGTTTGTTTGATGTACCAACTGAAGGTTATTTGGGTAGCCGTATTGATCAAAACTATGCACCAGCCGATATTCATGTAAAACGTGAAGCCTTACTCAATCGTTTGGCTCAAGAGCTGGGTTCGTTCTGGAAAGATACGTACCTTACACTGGACCCTGACTTGCAAAAAGAATTTTCTTTAGCGATGGGTGTACGTGCATTAAAGAACATTATGCTCATGATGATGGCGCGTCAGGGTGATCAAAGTGCATTTGAATTAGCTTATGAGCAATATCAAAGCACGGGGAATATGTCTGAACGTTTAGGTGCGCTGCGTGTACTAGTGTGGCAAAGTGCGCCTCAAGCACAAGAAGCCCTAGCTGATTTCTATAACCGCTTTAAAGACGAAGCATTGTCTTTAGACCAATGGTTTATGATTCAGGCAGCAAACCCAAATGCCACAGTTGAGACAATTGAATATCTAACTCAGCATCCTGATTATGACTTAACCACACCAAACCGTATTCGCGCCGTGAGTGGTGGTTTGTCAAATAACCCAGAAAATACGTGGGGCTTTGGTGTATCTCACTTTATTAATCTTGCAGAATATCTGGACGAGAAAAACCCGATTTTAGGTTCACGCTTATTACAGGTGTTATCTCGCTGGTATACGCTTGCCGAACCTCAGCGCACTCAAGTGCAACAGGCTTTACAAGCGTTGCAGCCTAAAGTGAAATCTAAAAACGTTTCTGAAACTTTAAATAGTATGCTGAGCGTTTAATTAGATTTTCTGAATTATTCATGTTTTCAAAGCGCTATTTCTTTAAAAGGGGTAGCGCTTTTTTATATTTTGAAACTTGGTCGTCATCAAAAACAGTTTGACTTAAAAAGATATACTGTATATTTAATAATTAGTTCCAAAAAGGAACTGAGTGGCAAAACAGGCAATTAAAAATAAAGGTGAATAAATGTCGGATATTATTTTGCATCAATGGGAAATTTCTCCATTTTGCCAAAAAATTGCAAGGGTTTTGAAATTTAAGGGAATCCCATACGAAACGATTAATTACAACGGCATTCTTGGAGCGAAAGTTCCTTTGCTCAGTAAAGTGGGCAAAGTACCTGTTATTGACCATAAAGGGCAACGTATACAAGACAGTACCCGTATCGCTCGCTACCTAGACGAAACCTTTCCGGATACACCTCGACTTTATCCCGAAGACACAAATCAAAAAGCACTTGCAGAACTTTGGGAAGACTGGGCAGATGAATCACTCTATTTTTATGAAGTATATTTAAGGGTAAATGATTCGGAAGCTTTAGAAGAAGCAATTCGTATTAGCAGTATTGGCCGTCCTGCATATGAAAAACCTATGGTGAAGGGTTTTATTTTAGCTGAACTCAAAACACAGCTTTTCTTTCAAGGCTTGGGCAGAATGAAGGCTGAAAATGTTGAAGAAGAATTTATACGACACCTCGACCGTGTTGAGCAGGTTTTATCACAAAGTGAATGGTTAGTAGGTGAGAATCAAACGATTGCAGACATAGCTGTAGTTGCTCAACTTGGTGAAGTCATTCGTACAAGTAAGAAGTTTGGTAAGGAAATCTTGGATCGTCCATTTATGGCATCATGGTATAAAAAACAAACAGGTTGAGACGACTATGGCATCAGCAACACCAGATAAAATACGAGATTGTGCAGTTGTTATTGGCGTTGGGGCATCACAGGGCATTGGTGCTGCTGTCTGTCATCGCTTTGCAAAAGAGGGCTTAAAAGTTTACGTTGCTGGATGTACTTTCCAAAAAATTGAGGCAGTAGCTGCCGAAATCCATGCCAATGCAGGTGAAGCTGTGGCATTTCGTCTAGATGCAGAAGATATCAATCAAGTACAGGCATTGTTTGACACCATCATAAGTCAGAATGAACGCATTACTGCAGTTATTCATAATGTTGGGGGAAATATTCCCTCAATTTTTTTACGCAGTCCGTTATCATTTTTTACTCAAATGTGGCAATCCACTTTTTTATCAGCCTATTTAGTTTCTCAAAGCTGTTTAAAAATATTTAAAGAACAAAACCACGGTACGCTTATTTTTACCGGAGCCAGTGCTTCATTGCGTGGAAAGCCTTTTTTCGCAGCTTTCACTATGGGGAAATCTGCCTTGCGGACTTATGCGTTAAATTTAGCTCAAATTTATAAAACTCAAGGCATTCATATTGCTCATGTCATTATTGATGGAATGGTGGATGGCGACAGAATTAATAAAGCTTTATTTGGTCTAGGACGTTTCATTCGTCTCACACGGGGGACAGGTGGACTCAATATTAATGCCATAGCCGACAACTATTGGATGCTCTACCAGCAAAGCCCTGAGCTTTGGACACGCGAGCTAGATTTACGCCCATACCAAGAAAAATTTTGAGAGACTCATATGCTAAAAACAATATTTCAGAAGTTTCAAAAAAAGCAGGGCTGTGTAGTTATTGCAGGTCATGATATAGAACTACTTGACCAGAACTTTGTAATTTTAGACAAAAATGAGCAATCTCCATTGCATGTCTATCAAGCTGTGCATGATTCTAGCGTTCAGAATATACAAGTAAACCGTGTAAATGATGGCATAACGAGTGTCCGTTTAAACTTGGTGAATACTGAGCATTTAAAAAGCTTACTAAAATATATTGCCAGTCATAGTCATAACATTGAGTTATGCGTGTTTCAGCCAAATTTTTCATCTGCGCCAAATATTGAAGCTTTATCTTTAGAAGAAATTGAGCACAGTTGGCAAACAACGGGTTTAAGCGCAGTGAGCGTGTCACAAGCAGTGATTAAACCAATGCTAAAGCAGCAGCGGGGTACTGTTATTTTTCTTGGAGCGCCATCTAATAACTCGGCTCACTACGATGTGTTAAGCCAAAGCATGTTTGCGAGTATTCGAGCGTTATCACAGTCATTGGCAAGAGAGTTTCAACCCAAAGGTATACATGTGACATATTGCATGGTGGAAAAATGGGATGGGCAAAACCAGCACTTTATTTCATCTGTTAAACAAGTCTGTCAGTACATCTATCAACAACCTAACACTGCATGGAGTCAAGAGCTTAGCGTGTCTTGAGATTTTACTTTCGAGTGTTCTTAAAATAGAGTACTTCTTTGGAATGACAACAGAACAATAATTTTGAAGGTACTTAAATGTTAAATATTAAGAATATTCAACAAACGGTTAAAGTAGCGACTACAGTGGCAGCTTTGATGTGCTTTTCTTCACTGGCACAAGCATATCAATATGAGCAAACCGCGCGTTTAATTAACGAACGCTTATCTTATATGAAAGATGTCGCAGGTTATAAGGCAGAGCAGCATTTACCGATTGAAGATTTAACACAAGAAAAGAAAGTACTCGATCAATCGCTTTCTGAAGCCGAATCTTTTGGGCTTAACAGCGAAACAGTAAAGCCATTTATAGTGGTGCAAATGGATGTGGCTAAAGCAATCCAGTACCGTTATCGCGCCGACTGGTTGTCGAGTCCGGAAACCAACTGGAAGCCTCAAGACTTAAGCGAAGTACGCGTAAAAATTAGCGCTTTAAACACAGAGCTGCTAAAAAATATCGCCTATGAACTTAAGAAAAATAATAACAAAGCGCCTCATGGCTGTAGCTATATGTGGCCTGTTCAGCATCCTCAACTTAAAGAAGCTGACAAGAGAGCTTTATGTGTAACATTGAATAAAATCAAATTAAAACAATGAACCACTCAACCGTCCCTATAAGTAAATTATTCAATCAACATTAAATCGGCAGTATTGGCAGATTTAAGTGGTCGTAAAGCAAAGGTTGAACGCGTGTGGCGGATTCCTTTAATCGAGTAGAGCTTTTTACGTAAAAAACGCTCGTAATGCTCGGCATCTTTTACGGCCACTTTCACCAAATAATCATAGTCGCCCGTAACTAAATGCGCCTCGACCACTTCTGGAATGTCTGCCAAAGCCTCGCTAAAGTTTTCTAGCATTTCATCGTCGTGGCGTTCTAGGGTAATTTCAATAAAAAACAACTCATGAATGCCAATCGCTTTGGGGTTTACGTTTACGGTATAGCCTTCAATAATTTTTAGACTTTCTAAACGTTTGAGTCGAGTCCAGCAAGGCGAAGATGAAAGCCCGACTTCTTCGGCGAGCTGTGCAACCGTTAAACGGCCATTTCTACGTAGGGCAGATAATATTTTCCGATCTATGCGATCTAGTGTGTATTCTGTGCTGTTCAAAATATAAACCAAAGAAGATTCTTCTGTTAATTTTAAATATACGTGATTTTTATGCTGATATCATTTAAAAAAACTGAAAATTCAGTAAACATTTTGAGCGACACAGCCATACACTATTTCTATGCATCGGACTCTACTGGATAGGAGTTGTGATGAAGCAAAGAGCACTGTTTCAGTAAGGGTGACTAAACAGTGCTCTTTGCGGATCTTACCCAAAAATCAAATATTAGGAATTTTTGATTCATACATTAGAATCATCAAATACTGGTTAAATAATAAATATATTCTTATTGGTCATAGCGCTCATCTTTCCAAGAATCTTATTAAATATCCTAACTAAATAGCTAAATATTATTATTGAAAGTCAAAAAAAAGGCATACTTTAATCCCTAACCAAAGTACTAATTTAACAATTAAATAGGGAAGTAAAATAAATAATATATACTTGTTAAAACTTAATCACCTAATTTTAATAAGGTGATTAAATATTCGAAAGAGAAGAAGGTTATCCTGTTTTCTTTATTATTAATAGACACTTAGAGATAATTATTATTTAATACGCCCGCAATATTATGACTAATACTTTTAATAACTTCGTCGGGGAAATAATGCGTAATTTTTTAGTAACGATTTTCACTTTATTAGTAGGAACTTCAATTTATGCGAGTCAAGAATCTAGAAATCTTCTAGAGCAAACACAATGCGAAAAAGCAGTAGAGCTCCATGGTTTTTTAAGCCGAGCTCAACTTGACTGTAACTATCACTATTATTCAGAAGAGTTAAAAGAGGCTGCCGCAAAATGTACTAAACATGATCTCGGCGAAAAATATGGTAGAGAGGTTATGAAATTTGGGATGAAGGAATTTGAAGAGCGGAAGAAAGAGGATACACAAGGCCACTTTTGTCATAAGGTTTTAAAAGAATTTCCAAAATATATTAAACAATAAAAAATAAGGTTTTAAAAACCTCTTCTAGCAAGCCGATAAGATGGATTTAATTATTCATTTTATCGGTCTATAAATTTACTAGTTAAATTAGAGAATAATTCTTAAAAAATTAGCTAATATAAAACTTTACCTTGTTTTAGATCTAACAATAATCATTTTTTAGTTTGAATCCCTTATTGTAACCATAAAAATAACATTTCCTTCCTTGGATTAGCCGTTCGTTATGTATTATGGAGGAAAAATAAGCATCAGTCGGCATTCAAAGTCTTAATTAATATAACGGAGTACATTTTAAGTTTACTTATATTTTTAAATTTCAAAAATAAAAGATTCTAGAATGGATGACTAAATCTTAAGTAAAGTTATTTTATAGCCAAAGGAGTTCGCTATGCGTACTAATTCTTCTCATTTATTGGTTTTTGCCAAAGTCTTTTTGTCTATACCACTTAAACAGTCTATAAAGCGGTTGAATCGACTCTAGGTTTTTAAACCTAAACATCGTTACGACTCAAAAATCATAGCAACAATAAACCCGAGATAGGCGAGCACATCTTTATTGTGCGGCTTTTGCATGTCTGTTTTTAGCGCTCAATTTAAGAGTGACGGCATTTCTATCTCTTTTATATACAACAAAAAATTATTTTAAGCGGTATAACTATGTCAAATTTAGAAACATCTTCCAAAAAACTAAACATTATTCATACAGCTATCCGTTTATTTACAACTCGTGGTTTTCATACAACGGGTGTAAACCTTATAGTTAAAGAATCTAAAATTCCAAAAGCTACGCTTTACAACTACTTTTACTCAAAAGAACGCTTGATTGAAATGTGTATCGCCTTTCAAACAAGCCTGCTTAAAGAAGAAGTGCTATCCATTATTTATTCAAACCGTTATTACAACACAACCGATAAACTCAAAGAAATTATTATTTTACACGTCAATTTTAATAGCCTGTACCACTTACTACTTAAAGCTTTCTTTGAAACTAAAGGAGTTTATCCTCAAGCTTACCGTATGGCGATAGAATATAGAAAATGGTTGCTTCGAGAAATTTTTGATCTAATTTTTAGTTTAGAAACCCGTGCATTAAAACCCGATGCTGACATGGTTTTAAACCTAATAGATGGTTTGATGTCCCAATTTTTAAGTTCAAATAGTTTGGACGAACGAGATATGGTTGTAGAGATGTTTTTTAGACCTACCTCTTTAAGATTAAAGAACCTTTAGATTATAGGATATTTGATTGATGTGGCTACTTTTGAGTTTGTTGATCAAGAACATCATACGATGAGTTAGAAACATCTCCATAATTTGTTATAGGAGCAACAATTGTGAATAAGTAAAAATAGAGCAAAATATTATCTCTTAACAATCATTCATTGTGATTTAGAACAAATCTTTAATTAATACCATAAATATGTTCAATGTGTACATTTTTATGGTATTTTAAGACAAGATTCACGTTGTTCAGGCATAATGTGATATCTATTGCATGTATTATGCACAGCTCAATGCAAAATGCTTTGAGCTTTTTTATTTTATAGTTTTGTAGGGCTTAATTTATTAATATTTATAGGTCTAATATTTCTATTACCTCAAGTTTATAAATAATTTTATTACATTGATTTTAAGTAATTTTTTAGTGTTTTTTGAGAATTTTTTTGCAATTGATTTAACTAGTGGAACCTTTTAATCACTAAACAGATCTAAAGCTAATTTTTTAAAAAAAATATTAAATTTATTTTATTGTACAGTTGTGCCTTTTATGGGGCCGATATCTTTCAAGTTTAGTAAAAAAACATAGTAACCTTTTGTAATAATTAAAAATTATAAATTTATCAAATCCTGAAATGTAAATAGAAGAAATTTTACGACACGAATAATATTTTTATTAAATATTATGTGCATATTGCACATATTTAAATGTGATGATAATTTGATCACACTAATAGAAAAATTGTTGCTGCAGTTATAACTGTCGCATCTCTAGCAGTTAGCTTGAGCACAAAAATATTTCCAATCAACGTATGCTAAAAAGGAAATTAAAATGAATAAGATATATCGGTTAATTTGGAATGATGTTCTAGGTATTTGGGTTACTGCTTCAGAACTCTCTAAGGCCAGAGGGAAGCGTAGTTCAGGTAATAATATTAAAAATAAAAATATTGGTAATTCATCTAGTAAAGTTAAATATAATCAATATATTAACATTTGGGTGGGTGGTATCTTTTTAAGTGCTTTAATATCAACTGGTGTGTTTGCAGCAGGTAGCGCAGATATAGGAACACCAATAGTAACTGCGGCTATTGGACCGAGCAATAATTGTGTGAGTCAAGCGGCAACCAATCTTACTAGTGTCGTTCCATGGACATGTCTTGGCCAAACAGCAACTGGCGGTTTTACTCTCATTAACGGCGTGCAAGCCAACGCACAAAATGTAGGTCAGGCTAATTTAGATGCAAGAGCTTCTGGACAAGAAGCAATTGCAATTGGTTTTATTGATACAACTGCTTCGGGTACTAATAGTGTGGCAATTGGAGAAACTGCTAATGCGTTAGGTAAAAACTCAGTTGCTATTGGTAAAAATATTATCGCAGATAACTCTAATATAAATGAAGACCTATCTAATAATGTAGCGATTGGATCTAACAGTATAGCTAGTACAAAAGGTAGTCAATATACTGTAGGTTCTGGAGGTGCTGTAGCTATTGGTTATGGTGAGCATGCTAATGGTGTCGGGGCTGTAGCGATAGGTTCATCAAATACAGCTGAAGGTGATGGGGCAGTTGCAGTAGGTCGAATAAATAATGCAATTGGAGATGGAACTATTGCGCTAGGAGACAGTAGTATTGCAAATGGAGATCGGGCAGTCGCAGTAGGTTCTGTTGCCCATGCTATTGGGACTGCTGCTGTGGCTGTTGGTGATAGCTCTACGGCAGATGGATGGAGTGCAATCAGTATTGGTCGTGTTGCAAATGCCGATGCCGATTTCTCAATAGCTATGGGTGATTTTGCTCAAGCATTATCTTATAGTGCGTTAGCTTTGGGGCGTAACAGTTATATTGATGCTAATTCTAATGAATCAATTGCTCAAGGTTATGGAAGTTCAGTGACAACTGCACGAAATGCTGTAGCAATTGGAAGTGATGCAACCGTAAGTAATCGTAATAGTGGTATTGCTATTGGTGATAATGCACAAGTAATTGTGGGAAGTCACATTAATGATGTGAATGGCCTACCTGGTTCTATAGCAATAGGTCTAAATGCTCGTTCAGTAGGTGGTAGCGAAGTTATTATTGGATCTTATGCCGCTCAGAATGCGCAACGCTATGATGACGGTGCTAAAAATACCTATGGTTCAGATAGTGTTATGTTAGGCAATCAAGCTGGGCGTAATTCTCAATATCTATATGCGACATTTATTGGTGATCAAGCAGGTCAAAATAGCATTGGTCAACACAATAGTTATGTAGGGCAAAATGCAGCAAGATACCGAACTGGGAGCTATAATACCGCTCTAGGTAGTAATGCATTAACAGGAATTAGTAATACTACAAACTCTACTGGTAATTCTAATACGGCTATCGGTACGGCTTCAGGTGTCTCTCTAGAAGGAGATGGCAATACATTGACAGGTGTATATACAGGTCAACGCATTATTGGAAATAATAATTCGGCATTCGGAAATAATGCTGGTGCAAATATAAAAGGAAATGAGAATATTGCTATAGGGTACCTTTCTGGGGTTTCTTCTCAAGGCAACAACAATGTTCTTTTAGGCTCAAATTCTAATATAGGTGTAAATACTAATAATGTTGTAAGTATTGGAACGAATACTCGAGCTACTAAAGAGAATTCAATTGCTTTAGGTGCAAATGCAAATACTGTTACTGATGCAACACTAGAGTCAGAGGCAAATTTAAATGGTTTGACCTATGGTAATTTTGCGGGACAAGTTACAAATACAGGGATGCAATTGTCAGTTGGTTCAGCGGGAGCAGAACGTCAAATTAAAAATGTAGGATCTGGTTCTATTTCCGAGACTAGTACAGATGCTATCAATGGTAGTCAGTTATATGCAACGAATAATATATTAGGTAATGTTGCTAATAGCACAATAGATATTTTAGGAGGTGATGCTAGTTTAAATAGTAATGGCACACTTTCAATGAGTAACATTGGTGGTACTGGACAAAATACAATTGATTCAGCAATAGCAGCATCAAGAACGAAGGTTGCAGCGGGCACCAATGTTGCCGATGTAGTTAAAACTACAGGCAGCAATGGACAGGATATTTATACGGTAAATGCCAAAGGTAGCACTGCGTCAGCAGGATCAAGTGCAGTTACGGTAACGGCAGGTACAGCTGATGCCAACAATGTTACGGACTATGCAGTTGATTTGAGTCAAAGTACCAAAGACAGTCTGGTTAAGGCGGATACAGCCTTGCAAAGTGTGGTGACACAGATTGACGGAGTTGATGTTAAGACAGTCAATAAAGATGACAACAAGGTTAACTTTGTGACAGGAGACAATGTTGAGTTAACAGCGAATGCGGATGGCAGTATCACGGTGGGTACGGCAGCAGATGTGACATTCAATACAGTGAACACGACGAACCTGACTGCGACAGGAGAAACCAAGCTAGGCGATAGCTTCACGGTGAATAATGGAGGCAGTTACTATACAGGTCCAATTACCGAAGGCAATCACATTACCAATAAAACCTATGTAGACCAGGCAACAGCAGCATCAAGAACGGAGGTTGCAGCGGGAACGAATGTTGCCGATGTAGTTAAAACTACAGGTAGCAATGGACAGAATATTTATACGGTAAATGCCAAAGGTAGCACTGCGTCAGCAGGATCAAGTGCAATTACGGTAACGGCAGGTAGTCCTGATGCCAACAATGTTACGGACTATGCAGTTGATTTGAGTCAAAGTACCAAAGACAGTCTGGTTAAGGCGGATACAGCCTTGCAAAGTGTGGTGACGCAGATTGACGGAGTTGATGTTAAGACAGTCAATAAAGATGACAACAAGGTTAACTTTGTGACAGGAGACAATGTTGAGTTAACAGCGAATGCGGATGGCAGTATCACGGTGGGTACGGCAGCAGATGTGACATTCAATACAGTGAACACGACGAACCTGACTGCGACAGGAGAAACCAAGCTAGGCGATAGCTTCACGGTGAATAATGGAGGCAGCTACTACACAGGCCCAATTACCGAAGGAAACCATATTACCAATAAAACCTATGTAGACCAGGCAACAGCAGCATCAAGAACGGAGGTTGAACAAGGGAAAAATATTACTGTTACTTCAAGCACTGGTGTGGATGGGCAAAATATATACACTGTTGCTACAGCAGATGAGGTTGATTTTAATAAGGTCACAGTTGGCGATACCACAATTACAACAGACGGTATTGTTATCGCTAATGGCCCAAGCATAACAAAAGATGGTATTAGTGCAGGTGATAAAAAAGTAACTGATGTTGCAGATGGTCTTATTAGTGCAGATTCTAAAGATGCCATCAATGGTAGTCAGCTTTTTGGCTTAGGTAATAACTTGACTCAACTGTTTGGTGGTAATGCTCTTTATACTAATAATCAGATTACTTGGAGCAATATTGGTGGCACTGGGCAAAACACCATCGATGATGCAATTAAACATGTAAATGATCAGGCTGCAAATGCAAACCAAGGTTGGAATGTAAGTACTGATTCAGGTTCGAATGCGACAAGCACAGTAAAACCAGGTCAAACTGTAAATATTAATGGTGACTCTGATAATGGTGTACTAGTAACGAATTCTGGTAATGACATTAAAGTGGGCTTAGCTGATCAAATTAAAATTGGCGCAGGAGATAATGCAGTATCAATTGATGGTAATTCTGGAACAATTCAAGCTGGAGATGTTTTGATTGATGGATCAAAAGGCAATATCTCTGCTGGAAAAGTTACTGTTAATGGTGAGGCTGGTACAGTTAATGGATTAACAAATACGACTTGGAATCCTAACAATATTTTTTCAGGACAAGCTGCTACTGAAGATCAACTACAACAGGTTGCTCAAAATGCAACTGCGGCTGCGACAGCTGCTAAAACAACAGTATCGGCTGGTGAGAATATTACGGTTTCAAGTAGTAAAAATGCCGATGGTAGTACGAACTATCAAGTGGCAACCAGTAAAGATGTGAAGTTTGATACAGTTACTTCTGGTTCGATTACTACAGATAAAGTTTCTGTAGGAAATATCACAATTGATCAAACAGGTATAAATGCTGGTGCAAGTAAAGTTACAAATGTAGCGGACGGCACAATTAACTCTACATCGAAAGATGCGATTAATGGATCTCAGTTACATGCGAGCAACACCAATATTTATAACTACTTAGGTGGTGGTGCCAATTATGAAACCAATACAGGCCCTACTTATAATGTGGGTGGAGGCTCTTACAATAATGTTGGAGATGCACTGAATTCCTTAGATCAACAAGTCACTAATGTAAGTAATCAATTAGAACAAGCATTCTATACAACGAATAAACGTATCGATGATTTAGAAGATCATGCCAATGGAGGTATTGCTCAAGCAATGGCAACCGCGGGATTACCACAAGCTTACATTCCAGGTAAAAGTATGATGGCAATCAGCGGTGGTACGTACCGAGGTGAATCTGGTTATGCAATAGGTATGTCATCGATTTCAGATAATGGAAAATGGGTCTTTAAAATGTCTGGAAGTGGTAATTCCCGTGGTGATTTTGGAGGAACTGTAGGTGCCGGTATCCAATGGTAAGCCTTTAGTGATTATTAGGCACATTGAATATTTCAGTGTGTCTAATATAAAGACTACTTAAAATTAAATTATCGAATACAAAATTTATACGGGAATTCAGATATGAAAAATTTATTTATCATGTGTTTAGCAGTGGGAATTTTTAGTGGGTGTTCAACTGGTACGTTAATTACAAAAGAGGGTATGACTGACAATCCTAAATGGCATAAAACTAATGATGTTATTTTTAATAAGGAGTTAGGAACATTTCCAAATTTACAAAGTTTAAGCCAAGTTCGTTCAGGTATGACAAAAGATCAGTTATATGAATTAATTGGACGACCACAATATGATGATGGGTGGAGACCAAGAGAATGGAATTATTTATTTCACTTTAATACACCTGGCAAAGGTGAAAATGGCATAATTACTTGCCAATATAAGGTTTTATTTGATCAAAATATGATTGCAAGCAGTTTTTATTGGAATCCGATTGATCCGGAAAATGCTGCTTGTCCTCCATCATTCAATCCACCAAAGAAAGAAGAGCCTAAACAGCAAGTATCAATCAAACGTTATACACTAGGCGCAGATGCATTATTTGCTTTTGATAAAAGTGATCTGAATCATATAAATCTAAAAGGAAGGGAGGATTTAGATCGTTTGGTTGCAGAACTTCATAAATTTAAAGAAATTAGAACAATTCGGATTTTGGGATATACAGATTACTTAGGACGGGAGGTTTATAACTTAACGTTATCTCAAAAAAGAGCAGAAACGATAAAACAATATTTTTTGAATAATCAAATCAACGCCCAAGTTCTTATTGCACAAGGTCTAGGCGAGCAGGATCCTGTAAAACACTGTGCAGATGGTCTTTCAAAAAATCTATTAGTGAAATGCCTAGAACCCAATAGGCGCGTAGTAATAGATGTTGATGGTATCATTGAGTAAAAAAATTCATATATTATTTCTATAAAAGGCTTATTCATATTGAATGAAGAATAAGCCTATTTTTTTACAGAATTAAATTTTTCAAATTGTTATTGATAATCAAAATGGTTTTTGTATAAGTTTTTGTTTTTATTTGAAATATTTTAATAATTTAATTTCTTTGAATATTGTTTTTTTTATATTTTTAGACATATCTTAGTGTTATAAGAAACTTAATAATTCTCTTTTTACCATTAACACAGCTTGTAGAGAATGAACCAAGTGTACGAAATAGTCCGTTAGTTTATAAAAAAAAGCCTACATTTTTTTAAAAAAAAGCCTACAATTTATTAGGTTGAAAAAGTATAATTTTATTAAATTAAAATGTTTTTTAACTTTCTAACTACTATTGATTTGGGGAAGTCTATTTCATCTCACACTGGAGTATGCATGGGTAAAGAGACATCGGCTTTGGTAACTTCTAAAGACATGATGTTGTCTCATGACACTGAAACGACATTAGAACATGCTATCAGTATTATGCCTGAGTTGGTTCGTTGGCTTATTAAAACTGGTATTGGTTACAATGAGTTTTCAACCGCCCTAAAGTCGGTATTTTATAATGAAGCCATTAAAGAGCTAGACTCTATTAAACAAAAAAAAACAGACTCTGCTGTTAGCTTATTATCTGGTTTAGGGCGACGTGATGTCAGAAGTTTTTGTCAGACCTATGGTGAGTATAGATTAATTAATCAGTTTAATCAGCAATTACCTATTAGTGTACCTGCTCGTGTAATAGGTTTATGGATAGGACAAAAACTGCCAACCCAAATTCCTTTTAATGGGGAGGAACCAAGTTTTGAGGGCTTGGTTAAGCAGATATCTTCTGAAAAGCATCCAAAATCAATATTACTCGAACTTAAACGATTGGGGTTGGTCATAGAAGAAAATAATCAAATTATTTTGCAGAATTCCAGTTTTACTCCAGATCCACAAATGGATGAAAGTAAGCAACTATTTACTCAAAATATTTCAGATCATCTTGCAGCCGGGATTAGTAATCTAACACAAAAAACCAATTTTTTAGAACAAGCTATTTTTGCAGACGAGTTAAGTCCTGAATCTGTAGAAAAGCTTAAAAAATTAAGTCTTGATATGTGGAATTTGATGTCTAAGGCTATCCTTTCTTCGGCAATAGAATATTGTAAAAACGATGAAAGATCCCCTGACGCGAATAAACAGTTTCGTCTGGGTATTTTCCAATATGATAAATAAATATTGATTCACTCTCGACTTTTAAATTTATTTTTCCACCCAATTTTTTTTAAGCCTCTCCATAGAATAGAATATGAGACTTTATAACCAAATCTATGTTCAAAAGGGTCTATTAATTCTCTGATTTTAGAGAAGGGTGTAGATTTTACAAAATCTTCAAAGCTTTTTAAGTCATAAATAGAAAAGGGTCTGCCAGTACGAGTAAGTGGTAGTGGTTTTAAATCTTGTGTTGTTTCTTCAAGAGCAATCCATTCATCCAGTGTTGATCTGGCAATCTTAAACTGTTTACAGACTTTTGACTTATGTTGCGTTTGTTTGTAAGCAGCCATTACATTCTGGCGAAAGTCTAAAGAATACGCACGCATAGAATTTAACTCATTTCCCTAGTGTCAACTGTTTAATAAAAACTTACTGTTTGAGCTATCGTAATTTTTTCTATTCAAATGTTACAGTTCTATCTCCTTTTGTTTAGAGTCACTCAAAGAAAATGTACCATTATTTAAAAAATATGTACATATTGCACATATTATTATTTTTTTAAAATTTTATTTCCCCTCTCACATAATTTTTTTATGAAAAATGGTTTAATTGCACATTTTTGTTTGTCAAAAAGTATGTTTATTGTTAAATTATATTAGGTTTTAATAAGACCGGAGTTCCAGACATCATAGAATTGTAAAAGAATATATTTATTTCTGAATACCTAGATTTTTGTTAGCTACTTGAATTCTATAAAATTTAAATTTTATAGTGATTGAATAATTCCAAGTATTTAAGTTTCCTATAAAATATTTCATGAAAAAACAGGTTTAAAGGAATTTTCTGTTTTTTAGTTCTTACAATATTTATTGAGATAACTCATATGCCTCATTCGCGTCTTACACTACCATTAGTATCTGTAGGTTTATTTATGCTCTCGGGTTGTACTGGAGAGGATGGCGGATTTAATGTTGGAGTGACTTTAGGGGGAACTGGTACGGGCGAAATGACAGTTGGTACTGAAAACCCTGTTACTAATCCTCGACCAAATCCAGGTTCTAATCAAATGGAAGATGATGGTGAGTATGCTGTTGCTTATCCAAATCCTGTAACACAATATTGTGGCGGTGTAGAGCGAACAATTCAATTTGTTAGACACTATGCTCCATTTATCCCTATGAAAATGGGGGATCGGATGGATCTTTTAGGAATAAATAGTGGATTAAAGGTAAGGTATAAATTACAAGTTATTGTGAAAAATACGACATCAGAACCGATCTATGAGTACATCAACAGTTGTAAAGCTGCTATACAATTAACGGGTTCTAAAACAGAAAAAGAAACAGAAACGAATTATTGTTTAAATGATGAAACTGTTAATACTTATCAACCCAATGAAGAAAAAACATATTACTATACTTTTAATTTACCTAATATCTTGCAGAATTGGACTGCAAGTTATACTTCACAATATTCTAAACAATTATATCCAACAATGTACGATGATGATAATGAGAGCCTAAGAACTCATTGTGCTGCGCTAAGTACAATATTATTAATGGATGATTATCCATCAAGTAAAGATGGAGCTCCTCCACAAACATCTGAACAAGAAAATGGTTCTAACTCGTCGGAAGGAAACTCAAATAATGATGATAGTACGACAGAAGAGCCCCCAATCTTCGGTGGGTTTGATTTATAAGTTTAAATTTAAAGTAGACTAAATTTAACTTAATTTTTTCTTTCAAACTGCTCTTCATCTAAGCCATCTACTTAAGTATGGCTTTTTTTATGTCTTATTCTCTTATAGAAATTATTTACTTTATCCGCATAAGACGCTACTGAGCTTAAGTCACGCAGTCACAAATTTTCTATGTTAAAAATGCACATAATTAGTTGTAGATAAAAAATAACAATTTTTTATTAAAAAAATAAATTAAAAAAAATATTAAATATTAAGTATTTAAATTTATAAAAGAATTTTTTGAAACTATTTTTATTTTTTTAATATAAAAAGCATAGTTTGAAATCAAATAAAAATGTGTAAAATGAACATAAATCATGATGTGAATTTGATAACTTCACTTTGCATATGTGAGAACTGCTTCACAAGTATAGAGATAACAATGGTTTTTACTTTTAACGTTTAGGGAATGCTATATGTATAAATTGCGATTGTTAGTAATAGCTGTGTCAATTGGACTGTCTGCCTGTGCAGCCAACAATTATTCCCAGCCTACAGGTTTACGGTTTCAAGAAGGGGGCAACGATAAGGCTCAAGTAATAAACGTAAAACGAGATGATAAATTATGTGCAGAAGATGCTCCGGAAAAGCAAAACTGTCCTATTAATTTCTATATAGACAACATTCAATCGGGTAGCTTCTATATTAATAATGCAGCGCAGTACCGTTTGAAGCCTGAAATTTACAATTTCAAAGTTAAAAATTGTACTTCTCAAGAGTGTCAATCATGTGATGTAGACCTTCAAACCAATCAGTTATCCGACAATAATTTGACCCTTTCCATAGATAAGAATGGCAAACCTTATATTTTAAATAATGGAAAAGAACTTGTTTGCTCAAAAAAAGAAGCAACTCCAACTATTGAACACACTTCAGTAATCCAATTATCAGCAGATACTTTATTCAAATTTGATGGTTCTACACTTAATGACTTGCTGCCAAAAGGGCGCCAAGAAGTAACGGATTTAGCTTCTAAAATTTCGCAGGGATACGTCTCGGTAAGTGCAATTAAATTGACTGGTCATACAGACCGATTAGGCAATCACAATTATAACCAAAAGCTGGCGCAAAGCCGGGCGGATACAGTACGGAATCTTCTAATCCAAAATGGGGTGGCTGATAGCGTTATCAGTACAGCAAGCATGGGAGAAACTCAACCTGTAACTGATGGGTGTCCTAACGCTAAATCACAAGAAGCCTTAAAAACCTGCTTGCAACCAGATCGTCGTGTAACTGTCGAAATTACTGGGATTTCTAAGTAATTACCAATTTATGGAATAAGAAGTTTAGGTGAAATATGACTAATTTTATTGTAATAGAAAAAGATTCATTAGAGAAATCAATAGTTAATTCGAATCAGATTACTTTAACAGAAGCATCAATCGTTCATACGAAAATGCATCGTGATGATGTTGAGGAATTTATCCGTGACGGTAATAACTTATTGCTTAAATTGAAAAATGGTGAAGTGATAGTTATTGAAAATTTCTTCATTGCTTATGATGATGTGGTTTCTGATTTAGTATTTGAAGAAGAAGGATGTGTTCTATATTGGTTTGATGGGCTTTCTGACTTTAAAGGTATTCCTGGATTAGAGGTTTTACTGCCAGAGGCTGGTAGTAAACTTGTTAGTCTTTTACCTTGGTTAGCTGGCGTTGGGGTTGTTGGAGGGGTAATTGCTGCAGCGAATAATGATGACTCATCTAGTACACCAAATGGTACGAATACTATTCAAGTTAAAAGCGATGGATTTATAACGGGTAAGACTGAGAATATTGCTGACGGTAGTAAAGTAAATATTACAGTTACAGGTAAAGATAAAGATGGCAATTTAATTAGCAAGGAAATTGAAACAACTGTTAATTCTGATGGTAGTTATACCGCAGAAGTACCAAAAGATTTTGCCGATGGCGATTTAAAAGTAGAGTCTGAGGTTGTAGATCAAAATGGTAAAGTTGTAAAAGCTGAAGATCAGTTGAATGCAGGTAAGCCAGATGATCCAAATACACCCGAAGATGAATCGGTCCCTGGTGGTTTGGACCGCGTTGACGGATCAATTACAGTAGATGTTGACGACCAGGGCCATATCACAGGTGGGACCACAGATGTAGCACCGGGCAGCGAAGTGACCTTAACCATTACCGGTCAGGACCAGTCAGGCAATCCGCTGGAACAGCAGGTGAAAGCCACAGTTAATCCTGATGGCAGCTATACGGCAGAAGTGCCGGCCGGCTTTGCTGATGGCGAATTGACCGTTAAGGCAGAAACGGTTGATCGTAACGGTACACCAGTCAATGCAGAAGACAGCCTGTTGAAGACCGATCATGACAATGATCCATCTACACCGGATCAAGGTGGTCTGGACCGCGTTGACGGATCAATTACAGTAGATGTTGACGACCAGGGCCATATCACAGGTGGGACCACAGATGTAGCACCGGGCAGCGAAGTGACCTTAACCATTACCGGTCAGGACCAGTCAGGCAATCCGCTGGAACAGCAGGTGAAAGCCACAGTTAATCCTGATGGCAGCTATACGGCAGAAGTGCCGGCCGGCTTTGCTGATGGCGAATTGACCGTTAAGGCAGAAACGGTTGATCGTAACGGTACACCAGTCAATGCAGAAGACAGCCTGTTGAAGACCGATCATGACAATGATCCATCTACACCGGATCAAGGTGGTCTGGACCGCGTTGACGGATCAATTACAGTAGATGTTGACGATCAGGGCCATATCACAGGTGGGACCACAGATGTAGCACCGGGCAGCGAAGTGACCTTAACCATTACCGGTCAGGACCAGTCAGGCAATCCGCTGGAACAGCAGGTGAAAGCCACAGTTAATCCTGATGGCAGCTATACGGCAGAAGTGCCGGCCGGCTTTGCTGATGGCGAATTGACCGTTAAGGCAGAAACAGTGGATCGTAATGGTACTCCGGTCAATGCAGAAGACAGCCTGTTGAAGACCGATCATGACAATGATCCATCTACGCCGGATCAAGGTGGTCTGGACCGCGTTGACGGATCAATTACAGTAGATGTTGACGACCAGGGCCATATCACAGGTGGGACCACAGATGTAGCACCGGGCAGCGAAGTGACCTTAACCATTACCGGTCAGGACCAGTCAGGCAATCCGCTGGAACAGCAGGTGAAAGCCACAGTTAATCCTGATGGCAGCTATACGGCAGAAGTGCCGGCCGGCTTTGCTGATGGCGAATTGACCGTTAAGGCAGAAACGGTTGATCGTAACGGTACACCAGTCAATGCAGAAGACAGCCTGTTGAAGACCGATCATGACAATGATCCATCTACGCCGGATCAAGGTGGTCTGGACCGCGTTGACGGATCAATTACAGTAGATGTTGACGACCAGGGCCATATCACAGGTGGGACCACAGATGTAGCACCGGGCAGCGAAGTGACCTTAACCATTACCGGTCAGGACCAGTCAGGCAATCCGCTGGAACAGCAGGTGAAAGCCACAGTTAATCCTGATGGCAGCTATACGGCAGAAGTGCCGGCCGGCTTTGCTGATGGCGAATTGACCGTTAAGGCAGAAACAGTTGATCGTAATGGTACTCCGGTCAATGCAGAAGACAGCCTGTTGAAGACCGATCATGACAATGATCCATCTACACCGGATCAAGGTGGTCTGGACCGCGTTGACGGATCAATTACAGTAGATGTTGATGATCAGGGCCATATCACAGGTGGGACCACAGATGTAGCACCGGGCAGCGAAGTGACCTTAACCATTACCGGTCAGGACCAGTCAGGCAATCCGCTGGAACAGCAGGTGAAAGCCACAGTTAATCCTGATGGCAGCTATACGGCAGAAGTGCCGGCCGGCTTTGCTGATGGCGAATTGACCGTTAAGGCAGAAACAGTGGATCGTAATGGTACTCCGGTCAATGCAGAAGACAGCCTGTTGAAGACCGATCATGACAATGATCCATCTACACCGGATCAAGGTGGTCTGGACCGCGTTGACGGATCAATTACAGTAGATGTTGATGATCAGGGCCATATCACAGGTGGGACCACAGATGTAGCACCGGGCAGCGAAGTGACCTTAACCATTACCGGTCAGGACCAGTCAGGCAATCCGCTGGAACAGCAGGTGAAAGCCACAGTTAATCCTGATGGCAGCTATACGGCAGAAGTGCCGGCCGGCTTTGCTGATGGCGAATTGACCGTTAAGGCAGAAACAGTGGATCGTAATGGTACTCCGGTCAATGCAGAAGACAGCCTGTTGAAGACCGATCATGACAATGATCCATCTACGCCGGATCAAGGTGGTCTGGACCGCGTTGACGGATCAATTACAGTAGATGTTGACGACCAGGGCCATATCACAGGTGGGACCACAGATGTAGCACCGGGCAGCGAAGTGACCTTAACCATTACCGGTCAGGACCAGTCAGGCAATCCGCTGGAACAGCAGGTGAAAGCCACAGTTAATCCTGATGGCAGCTATACGGCAGAAGTGCCGGCCGGCTTTGCTGATGGCGAATTGACCGTTAAGGCAGAAACAGTTGATCGTAATGGTACTCCGGTCAATGCAGAAGACAGCCTGTTGAAGACCGATCATGACAATGATCCATCTACGCCGGATCAAGGTGGTCTGGACCGCGTTGACGGATCAATTACAGTAGATGTTGATGATCAGGGCCATATCACAGGTGGGACCACAGATGTAGCACCGGGCAGCGAAGTGACCTTAACCATTACCGGTCAGGACCAGTCAGGCAATCCGCTGGAACAGCAGGTGAAAGCCACAGTTAATCCTGATGGCAGCTATACGGCAGAAGTGCCGGCCGGCTTTGCTGATGGCGAATTGACCGTTAAGGCAGAAACAGTGGATCGTAATGGTACTCCGGTCAATGCAGAAGACAGCCTGTTGAAGACCGATCATGACAATGATCCATCTACGCCGGATCAAGGTGGTCTGGACCGCGTTGACGGATCAATTACAGTAGATGTTGACGACCAGGGCCATATCACAGGTGGGACCACAGATGTAGCACCGGGCAGCGAAGTGACCTTAACCACTACCGGTCAGGACCAGTCAGGCAATCCGCTGGAACAGCAGGTGAAAGCCACAGTTAATCCTGATGGCAGCTATACGGCAGAAGTGCCGGCCGGCTTTGCTGATGGCGAATTGACCGTTAAGGCAGAAACAGTGGATCGTAATGGTACTCCGGTCAATGCAGAAGACAGCCTGTTGAAGACCGATCATGACAATGATTCATCTACGCCGGATCAAGGTGGTCTGGACCGCGTTGACGGATCAATTACAGTAGATGTTGACGACCAGGGCCATATCACAGGTGGGACCACAGATGTAGCACCGGGCAGCGAAGTGACCTTAACCATTACCGGTCAGGACCAGTCAGGCAATCCGCTGGAACAGCAGGTGAAAGCCACAGTTAATCCTGATGGCAGCTATACGGCAGAAGTGCCGGCCGGCTTTGCTGATGGCGAATTGACCGTTAAGGCAGAAACGGTTGATCGTAACGGTACACCAGTCAATGCAGAAGACAGCCTGTTGAAGACCGATCATGACAATGATCCATCTACGCCGGATCAAGGTGGTCTGGACCGCGTTGACGGATCAATTACAGTAGATGTTGATGATCAGGGCCATATCACAGGTGGTACCACAGATGTAGCACCGGGCAGCGAAGTGACCTTAACCATTACCGGTCAGGACCAGTCAGGCAATCCGCTGGAACAGCAGGTGAAAGCCACAGTTAATCCTGATGGCAGCTATACGGCAGAAGTGCCGGCCGGCTTTGCTGATGGCGAATTGACCGTTAAGGCAGAAACGGTTGATCGTAACGGTACACCAGTCAATGCAGAAGACAGCCTGTTGAAGACCGATCATGACAATGATCCATCTACACCGGATCAAGGTGGTCTGGACCGCGTTGACGGATCAATTACAGTAGATGTTGATGATCAGGGCCATATCACAGGTGGGACCACAGATGTAGCACCGGGCAGCGAAGTGACCTTAACCATTACCGGTCAGGACCAGTCAGGCAATCCGCTGGAACAGCAGGTGAAAGCCACAGTTAATCCTGATGGCAGCTATACGGCAGAAGTGCCGGCCGGCTTTGCTGATGGCGAATTGACCGTTAAGGCAGAAACGGTTGATCGTAACGGTACACCGGTCAATGCAGAAGACAGCCTGTTGAAGACCGATCATGACAATGATCCATCTACGCCGGATCAAGGTGGTCTGGACCGCGTTGACGGATCAATTACAGTAGATGTTGATGATCAGGGCCATATCACAGGTGGGACCACAGATGTAGCACCGGGCAGCGAAGTGACCTTAACCATTACCGGTCAGGACCAGTCAGGCAATCCGCTGGAACAGCAGGTGAAAGCCACAGTTAATCCTGATGGCAGCTATACGGCAGAAGTGCCGGCCGGCTTTGCTGATGGCGAATTGACCGTTAAGGCAGAAACGGTTGATCGTAACGGTACACCAGTCAATGCAGAAGACAGCCTGTTGAAGACTGATCATGACAATGATCCATCTACACCGGATCAAGGTGGTCTGGACCGCGTTGACGGATCAATTACAGTAGATGTTGACGACCAGGGCCATATCACAGGTGGGACCACAGATGTAGCACCGGGCAGCGAAGTGACCTTAACCATTACCGGTCAGGACCAGTCAGGCAATCCGCTGGAACAGCAGGTGAAAGCCACAGTTAATCCTGATGGCAGCTATACGGCAGAAGTGCCGGTGTCAACGGCAATTTAAAACTGACCCCTTTTACCTTAAAACAGCAAAGTAAAATTGACCCCTTTGATGATTTATTAAGACTCAATTTGTGGTTGAATTCCTACTCTCTTTTTATCTTTTAGACGATAACTTTCCCCAGATATTTGTACAACATGACAATGATGTAATAAACGATCCAACATTGCTGCTGTCAAAGTAACATCATCTGCGAATGATTTAGACCACTGGCTAAATGGTAAATTACTGGTCAAAATCGTACTGCCTTTTTCATAGCGCTTGGCAATAACATTAAAAAATAAATTTGCTTCTTCACGACCAAATGGTAAATATCCTATTTCATCGATAATCAATAACTTTGGAGCAAGTACAACACGTTGCATGTAGTTTTTTAATTTACCTTGTTGATAAGCTAGGCTAAGTTGCAACATTAAATCAGCTGCAGTAATAAACTTAGTCTTAATATTATTCATAATTGCCTTATAGCCTAAAGCCATTGATAGATGTGTTTTCCCAACACCACTTGCACCAATAAATACAACATTTTCAGCTCTTGGAATAAAGCTTAAATTAAATAGTTCAAGCAACTGCGACTTTGGAGCACCTAAAGCATAATTAAAATCATAAGCCTCCAACGTTTTGATTTGAGTAAGACCTGAAAGTTGTAAAAGAATCTGTTGACTACGTTGCTGCTTGGCTGTGTATTCATGTAATAGCATAGCTTCAACGAAATCTGCATAACTGCCATCCTTTGCTAAGGTTTGTTGTGCATGATGTGACCATTGTGATGCCACTGTTTGTAGACCAAGCTGACGGCAAAGCTGTTCAATACGCTCATACTGTAAATTCATTAAGAAACCTCCAGTAATTCATCATAGATTGATAAGGGGTGTTGAACACTCTCATGAGGTATGAGTGATGATGGGCTAACATCATCAATTACAGATTTTTTAGAACCATCATTAAATAAAGGTAATGAAGAAAAATATTGTTGTTCTTCAAGCAAACGAGTACTTGGTTTTTCTTTAGTTGTTGCATGAATGCGTTGATTTGCTGTTTCACTAAGCCATCGACCAATATAGGCATTTGCCATATCAACATCTAAGCTAAGGTCAACCACCTTTAAACTTGCTTTTAATGGCACGATAAAACTTGATTTCAAATAACTATTAAAGCGTTCTACTTTACCTTTTGTTTGCGCACGATATGGCTTACAAACACGTGGTCGGAAGTTATATTTCTTAGCACAATCAAGTAATTTAGCATTCCAGCGATGTTGACCATCTTGATAAGCATCACGTTCAATCATAATGGCCTTAGCATTATCAAATAATACATCTTTAGGAACACCACCAAAGAACTGAAAAGCACTTTCTAAGCCATCAATCCATGCATCAGAACGTTCATGATCATAAAACTTAACAAAGGTTGCTCTAGAGTATCCCAAAGTTGCAACAAATGCTTTTAATGTGGTGTGATGACGTCGAATTTTTGTGAAATCAACCTGCATTTGTTGACCTGGTTGAGTCTCAAATCGCTTAATCGGCTCTGGTTGTTTAGTTGGCTTTAATGTATTGAGATAATTTTGTAGTGTTCTAATTTTCCCCGTGTAGCCTTTTTGCAAGATTTCTTGATACAACACTGCAGCCGGTATCCATTCTGGATCGGCGGCATTTACACGTTTGATTAAATACGGTTTATAAGGCTCAAGAATACTCACTTTAGATTGTGTTCGTTGATATTTAGGTGTTACTTGAGATCGTAAATATTTACGCACAGTATTTCTAGAAATACCGAGTTCGCGGCTAATTGCCTTAATAGATTGACCTTGTTGATGAAGTATTTGGATTGTCACTGCTTGCTCCAAAGTTAACATGTTGAGCAGTCCAAAAAGACCACTATATTAACCAAGGGGGTCAATTTTCAAATGCTGTTGGGGGGTCATTTTTACATTGCCGCTAACACCGGCCGGCTTTGCTGATGGCGAATTGACCGTTAAGGCAGAAACAGTTGATCGTAATGGTACTCCGGTCAATGCAGAAGACAGCCTGTTGAAGACCGATCATGACAATGATCCATCTACACCGGATCAAGGTGGTCTGGACCGCGTTGACGGATCAATTACAGTAGATGTTGATGATCAGGGCCATATCACAGGTGGGACCACAGATGTAGCACCGGGCAGCGAAGTGACCTTAACCATTACCGGTCAGGACCAGTCAGGCAATCCGCTGGAACAGCAGGTGAAAGCCACAGTTAATCCTGATGGCAGCTATACGGCAGAAGTGCCGGCCGGCTTTGCTGATGGCGAATTGACCGTTAAGGCAGAAACAGTGGATCGTAATGGTACTCCGGTCAATGCAGAAGACAGCCTGTTGAAGACCGATCATGACAATGATCCATCTACACCGGATCAAGGTGGTCTGGACCGCGTTGACGGATCAATTACAGTAGATGTTGACGACCAGGGCCATATCACAGGTGGGACCACAGATGTAGCACCGGGCAGCGAAGTGACCTTAACCATTACCGGTCAGGACCAGTCAGGCAATCCGCTGGAACAGCAGGTGAAAGCCACAGTTAATCCTGATGGCAGCTATACGGCAGAAGTGCCGGCCGGCTTTGCTGATGGCGAATTGACCGTTAAGGCAGAAACAGTTGATCGTAACGGTACACCAGTCAATGCAGAAGACAGCCTGTTGAAGACCGATCATGACAATGATCCATCTACACCGGATCAAGGTGGTCTGGACCGCGTTGACGGATCAATTACAGTAGATGTTGACGACCAGGGCCATATCACAGGTGGGACCACAGATGTAGCACCGGGCAGCGAAGTGACCTTAACCATTACCGGTCAGGACCAGTCAGGCAATCCGCTGGAACAGCAGGTGAAAGCCACAGTTAATCCTGATGGCAGCTATACGGCAGAAGTGCCGGCCGGCTTTGCTGATGGCGAATTGACCGTTAAGGCAGAAACAGTGGATCGTAATGGTACTCCGGTCAATGCAGAAGACAGCCTGTTGAAGACCGATCATGACAATGATCCATCTACGCCGGATCAAGGTGGATTGGACCGCGTTGACGGATCAATTACAGTAGATATTAATGATACTGATAGCACCAAAATTACTGGTGTGACAGAAGATGTTGCTCCAAATAGTAAAGTCACTCTAGAAATTACTAGTATTGATGAAAATGGTGAAACATTAACATTTACTGAAGAAGTATTTACGAATGCTGATGGTGAATATAGTTACACTTTAACTACAGCACAAGGAAATGCTACGGAGGTTGTTGCCAAAGTTGAAGATCGTAATGGTACTGAACTTCAAGATAATGATTCGTTGGAAGCAATAATTAAAGCAGATCCAACGACAGATGTTAATAATGGTGATAATAATGTAGTCGGTACTTCAGGGAATGATGTACTCGCAGGGGATATCGGAGGTTTACAGACCAATTTTGTTGCTGGGCAAAATTATAATGTCTCTGTTGTATTAGATTTGTCTGGCAGTATGCTATGGGCAATGAATGGTACAAGTAACCCACCAGCTGGTGAATCTCGCTTAGCAATTGCTATTAAAGGCCTTAAAGCCTTTATTCAGCAAATGGCTGATCATGATGGCGTGATTAATCTACAAATCGCTTCATTCTCAGCAAATGGTAGTGTTGGAAATGGTTATAACCAAGTTTTCCTAAATGTAAGTAAAGATAATATTAATGAAATATTCACTTATCTTGATAGCTTAAAAGCTGGCGGTGGTACCTATCCAGAACAAGGATTTAATAAAGCTGTAGATTGGTTTGACGATATCTCTACTGCTGATTTTGAAAATCAAACTTATTACCTTACAGATGGAGAACCAAACAGTTCTCAATCAACTTTGGACAACGCATTTGCTCCATTAGCGGAGCAGAGTAAAGTTTTCGCAGTAGGTGTGAGTAGTTCAATTAGTGATGCTACGGTCTCTCGTTATGATAATACCGATGTCAATGGAAATAAACTTCCTGGTGATTGGAGTGGTACTAATCATGGTGAAGCCAAAGCTATTGCGGATGCTGATAAACTGATAGCTTATTTAATAGGTGGTTCTGAAAACTTTATACCTGCTAATGTTGGGGATGATACAGTTAAAGGAGGAGCTGGAGATGATGTTCTGTTCGGTGATGCTATAAATACGGATCATTTAACATGGGCAGGATATGATCCTCTTCAATATCCTAAATACTCAGGTTATTCAAAATTAATCGCATATTTAAAAGCTGAGGTTACTAATGGTGCAGAACCAAGCCAGCAAGATATCTATGACTATATAAAAGAGAATTTCCGCGATTTTGTTGCTGCTGATGCTGCTGATCCAGAAACTAAAGGTGGGAATGATACGATTTATGGTGGTGCTGGAAATGATATTATTATTGCTGGTGCAGGTAATGATGTTATTTATGGTGGTTCAGGCAATGACATTATTTCCACTGGTCGAGGTGAGGATACCATTATATATGATTTATTAAATGCAACAGATGCTACTGGAGGGAATGGTACAGACACTTGGGTAGATTACGAAGCTAATGACAAAATTCAATTTGGATCAGATTTCTTTGAAGGTTTATTAACAGATAAAAGTAATTTAGGTGATTATATTACTGTAGTTGATGATGGTAATGGTAATGCCATAGTTCAGGTAGACCGTGATGGTAGTGCTGGGACACATAATATGTCTGATTTATTAATTATTGAAAATCAAGCAGGCTTAAGTTTGCAAGATTTACTCAACAATAATCAGATTATTATTGGTTAATTAATGAAAAGGTTATAGATCATAGATCTATAACCTTTTTTATTTCTATTTTATATTGATTAAAAGATTATTTATTTGAATATTCTTTAATTTAATAATCCATAATCGATGGATTTAATATAGTTTTCTAAAATGGCACTAATGAAATCAAGATTAGGGTGGATTTTATTTTCTCCTATCTTTTTGTTTATAACTCAAGCTCAGGCAGATATATTAAATACTGCAAAGAAAGAGATGAACTATATATTCAAAAAAGAAACAGAAAATAATTTTCTTAAAGTAAATATTCAAATGCTGAGCGATTTTAGTTTGGATGAGAGGACTATATCAGATTCGTTACCTTTAGTAACTTATTCAAAAAATCAAGAGAAGAATTTCTTGACTGAAATTCCAGACGAAAATTTGAAAAGGAACTCGAAATACCTAGATTTTACTGGCGCAATATATCAAGCGTTACAACGTCGCCCAGAAATTACTGAAAGTATTGCGATGATTGCTGGACAAAGCGCAAGTATTGATGTGGCTAAGGCTGCATATTATCCTCAAATATCGGGTGGAATTACTACAGCTGATTTAACTTCAGGAGAGCGAGGAAGACAACTTTTTACGATTTCAGCATCTCAAATGTTATATGACTTTGGAAAAGTTAAAAGATCTGTTGATATTGAAAAAGCTAAATTAATTCAAGAACAAGCCAATACTTTGGTAAATATTGATGACATTGCTTATCAAACAGCAAATGCAATTGTTAACATTAAACGCTATCAAGAGATTATACGTATAGCTGATCAGCAAATTAATGGCATAGCACGTATTGCTGAGATTGCGAATCTACGTGCAAATGCAGGTATTAGTAGCCAAGCCGATCCAGTACAAGCTCAGTCAAATTTAGAAGCTGCTGAGTCGAATAAAATTGTTCAAGAAACTCAACTAAAACAGTATCAACAAAAATTACGTAATTTATTAGGCTACAACGTTTCAAATTTAGAAATAAATATACCCGACTATCTAGCTGAAAATTCAGGTCTTTATAATGAAACAAAGTTTACATTAATTCCAGAAATGATGGTTGCACAAGCAGCAATACAAGTTGCTCAATATCAAAAGGAACAAACGAAATTAAGTAATTATCCAACTATAAATATTAAAGGAAGTTTAAGTCAGGCAATAAATGGTAGAAATCCGAATAACAATAAAGATGATGGGTTTTATAATTCTATAATGCTTGAAACAACGAGTGATTTTTTTCAAGGAGGGGCGATACGTTCTAAGGAACGGGCAGCAAGTTATGCTGAGGAAGCAGCGAAAGCAAAGTTAAATTCCGTATATTTAGATATATCAGATCAAGTTCAGCGTATTCGACAAGAGATAGAAAATAAGCAAAAACAAATTCAGATCCTTAGAGAGCGTCAAAAGTCTACGATTCGTACAAAAGAGCTATATCAAGAGCAATATAAATTAGGCACGCGGTCCGTTGTTGATCTTTTAAATGCTGAACAAGCCATTCATAGCGCAGCTCAGGAAATAGAGACTGCTAGATATGATATTTATTCGAATTTAGTACAGTTTATTAAAATAACTGGTCGTTCTCGAGATTTATATCATTTAAATGATACTTCTATTCAAGGATTCAAAATTGAGCCATGAGCAACAAAATTAGTTATCAGCCATGGCTTCATGCCATTTTAGTTATTGCTAGACATTATCTTATTGATCCATCGGAAGAGAAGCTCAGACTTCAATTTGATTGGAATCAGAACCAAACAATAGATGAAATTTTAACATTGGCGGCACGCCAAATTGGAATGAATTATCGTAAAGCCAAGTTAGACTTATGTGAGATTAGTCCATGGCATTTGCCAGTCATCATTGAAATGAAAGATGGCCAAGTAGGTGTATTAGACAAAATTGATGCAAATCAGAATCTAAGTGTTCAGTTCAGTGGTGATCAGGGTTTAGCACAAACTTTTACGCTCGATAATCTTAAAGCATATGTAACTAATATTTATATTTTACGGCCCGAAAAATCTGTGCCAGATGCTCGTATTGATGAATATATAAAACCATATGAAGCTCACTGGTTCTGGGCAGTTATTTTACGTGACTGGAAAAGATATATAGACATTATGTTTGCTTCTTTGGTTGCAAATATATTGGCATTAGCAACTATAGTTTTTTCTATGAATGTATATGACCGAGTTATTCCAGCTCAATCTGTACCAACCTTGTGGGTATTAGCAGGAGGGGTATTAATAGCAGCAATTTTTGAATTTTGCTTACGTGTAGCCCGTATTTATTTATCAGATATTTTAGGAAAGCGTGCTGACTTAACTATTTCAGACTTAGTATTCGGTCATGCTTTAAGAATTAAAAATAAAGAACGCTCTAAATCAACAGGTACTTTTATTTCACAAATTAGGGAATTGGAAGGTGTTAGAGAGTTAGTAACCTCTACCACAATATCCGCGATTGCTGATTTACCGTTTTTCTTCTTATTTCTTATTATTTTTTGGTTGATCGGTGGAAACCTATTTTGGGTGATGGTAATTGTAGTACCACTTATGATTATTCCTGGCATTTTAATACAAAAACCATTGGCAAAATTAGCTTCTGAAGGAATGCGAGAAAGTGCTATACGCAATGCAATGTTAGTTGAATCTGTCCAGGGAATTGAAGATATAAAGTTATTAAGAGCAGAATCCCGTTTCCAAAATCAATGGAATCATATGAATGAAGTATCAGCCGATATTTCAATGCGACACCGTAAATTAGTTGGTGTCATGATGGCATGGACTCAAAAAATACAAGGTTTGACTTTTGCTATTGTGGTACTTATCGGCTGTTTTGCTGTCATGAAAGGGGAAATGACAACTGGTGCTTTAGTGGCTTGTTCAATCCTTTCATCTAGGATGCTGGGTCCTATTGCACAAATCTCAGGGGTGCTAGGACGTTTACAACAAGCTAAAGTTGCGAAAAATGGCTTAGATGAGCTTATGAAAAAGCCAGTTGATCAACCTCCTCGTGCACATCTCATTCACAGGCCTGTATTATTTGGAAACTATGAATTAGATCAAGTCGAATTTAGATATAGTCAAAATGATGGAAAACCAACATTGGTAATTCCAAAGCTTACTATTAGAACAGGAGAGAAAATTGCAATTTTAGGACGTAATGGGGCTGGGAAATCCACTTTATTACAGTTATTAGCAGGTATGCAGGAACCTTTACAAGGTCATATTAAATTAGATGGTGTTACTTTAGGCTTGATAGATCCATTAGATATTCGGCGTGATATAGGACTCTTAAACCAAAACTCCCACTTATTCTATGGATCAATCCGAGAGAATTTAAAATTAGGGGCACCGTTAGCAACAGATTTAGATATTTTAGAAGCATTAAATCTTTCAGGGGTTTTAGATTTTATACATGAGAAAAAGGAAGGGTTAGACTATCAAATTTTAGAAGGTGGAGCTGGTCTATCTGGTGGACAAAAACAAGCCTTATTATTGGCACGGTTGTTAATCAGAAAACCTAATGTTTTATTTCTAGATGAACCTACAGCTGCTCTTGATGATGTTTCTGAAAAACAGTTTATTGAGCAACTTCAGAGTTGGTTAGGTAATAAAACATTAATTGTTGCGACTCATCGACGGGCAATATTAGAGTTAGTTGATCGTGTAATTGTTATTAATAATGGAAAAATTGTATTAGATGGCCCTAAAGAGCAGGTTCTGAAATTATCACAACCAAAGCAAAAAATAGGAGCCGAATGATGAGTTATAAACAGCTGAATTGGGCTAGTTCAAATAAAAATGAACAATTAAGACAACCTTTACCTAAAGTTAGCGTATTTATATGGGTTATCTGTTGTGGGCTTCTTGCTTTATTCATTTGGGCTTGGCTATTTACATTAGAAGAAGTCTCGACAGGAACTGGAAAGGTTATCCCTTCTTCAAAAGAACAGATTATTCAATCTTTAGAAGGTGGGATTTTAACTAAACTCAATGTCAACGAAGGTGAAATTGTGGATAAGGGGCAGAACCTTGCACAACTTGACCCTACTCGATTTGCATCAAATGTTGGTGAGTCCAAATCGTTACTGCTTTCTGCTAAAGCAACAGCTGCACGTTTAAGTGCTGAGGTAAATGGGACAGCTTTAGTATTTCCAAAAGAAGTATTAGAAGAGCAGACTCTTGTGAAAGAGGAAACAGCTCTTTATTACTCGCGACGTTCAAATTTAGAAGAATCCTTGGCCGGTTTAAAAAAAGCTTTAGTTTTAGTGCAACAAGAGTTAGCAATGACAGAGCCGCTTGTAGCCAAGGGGGCAGCTAGTAATGTTGAAGTCTTACGTTTGAAACGTCAGGCGACCGATTTAATAAATCAAATGAATGATGTTCAAAATCAATATTTAGTTAAATCCCGTGAAGAATTAGCAAAAGCAAATACTGATATCGAAACCCAATCTCAAGTTGTAAGGGGAAAATCAGATATGCTTAAACGGGCGATTTTTAAATCACCAGTTCGAGGGATTATTAAAGAAATAAATGTTATGACTATTGGAGGTGTTATTCCTCAAAATGGAAAATTAATGACAATCGTTCCTTTAGATGAAAAACTTTTAATCGAAGCACGTATATCTCCAAGAGATATTGCCTTTATTAGGCCGGGACAAGAAGCTTTGGTTAAAATTACTGCTTATGACTATTCTATTTATGGTGGTTTAAAAGGAAAAGTTACTATTATTTCCCCAGATACATTACGTGATGAAGTTAAACAAGACCAATTTTATTATAGAGTCTATATTCGCGCAGAATCTGATAAGCTAATAAATAAAGCTGGAAAATATTTTAATATTACACCAGGTATGGTAGCTACAGTAGATATTAAAACAGGAGAAAAAACAGTATTAGATTATTTGATTAAGCCTTTTAATAAAGCAAGAGAAGCTTTAAGGGAAAGGTAATAAATCTTCAAAAAATAAGAATTTTACAGTGGATTTATAAAGTTCCTTTGGTTTTTTAAATTTTATAAGGAGGTGTAATTTAATATTTTAATTCGATTATTGTTTTTTATATTAACCTTCTTGATCAGCGCAAAGAAAAAGAAGTAATAAAGGCCCACATTAAAGTGGGCTTTTATTAATATTTTTCTGGTTTAAGGGAGAATATTTATTTTGAATTTTAATAATTGCTTTTATATTAATGAGAATTGATTTTTTAAATTTCACCTTTTGATTTAATCTAAACATGTTTGTTAAATCAACTATTAAAACTATTTAATAAATTGATTAGGCTTTAGATTTTTGAAGGAAAAGATATTTCTATTCAAGTAAGATTGAGGTTTTAGAGTTAAATAAAGTCTCTGAAGGAAGTTCTCCAAACTTTTTTTTGTACTCGCTTGAGAACCTTCCTAATTGTTGAAAACCACAGTCTAAAGCAATACTGGAAACATTTTCCCAAGGTCGAATTTCTTGAAGGCGTTTGTGAACTACTTCAAAACGTAAATTACGAAAATAAGCAATAGGCGATTGGCCAAAATATAAATGGAAGTCCCTATATAACCGTTCTCGAGAGACCCCTAAAACTTTTCCTAGTTCTTTCAAGTTTAAAGGTTGGTTTAGAGAATTTATCAAAATTTGTTCTACTTTTAATAAATAATTAGGCCGACCTTGTTGACGCAAATTCAGTTCTTGAGAATAGTTATGTGGCTGAGCATTTAAAAGCATAATAACTAGATTAGACTCAAAATTACGCCAAACTCCAGAATCATCGCATAAAGAATAATCATCACTGACCATTTCCTGTAAATGCATTGCAAGTTGAAACCATTGTTTTATTTTACCCTGCAAAGGAGCATGAACATCAAATACTAATGGTCGATGTAATTTATAACCTAGTAATTTAACTAGATGTTCTTCTACAAGGCTTTTCGAAAGCCGGATAACTTGTTTAGTACATCCCTCATTTACAGTCATAATAAGTGGGAGCTGTGGAGAGAGAAGAGTAGCAACCTCTGAGTTTGACTCTATATTTAAATTACCAATTTTTAGCGTTTGCTGGCCATGAATAGGAATATTAAAAATATAGCTTTTTTGAAGATCATCTAGTTTAATTTGCACTTCTGTTGAATAAGAAACTTGACCAAAAGTAATATCCCCCAAGCTGAAACCTTCATGGAAAAAGTCCATGTGTTTTGGTGATGGGACATCTAATTGATGGGGGCCATTTATTTTTCCCATCCATTGGATTGTCCTGGTAATTTCGGTGTGATGCACACTAAATTTATTTCTAAAAGGGCCAATTTGTCTAATTGATTCGGTCATCTTCATCTCCTTAAAATCCATTTAACTCAGATAAAAGATATCTATAAAAAGCAAATCTATGCTTTGATTTAAGTACAATATAATTCAATATATTGAAGTAGTTTTTCCATATTCAAAATTGAAATTTTAGGGTTAAAATGTTTTCATTTTAACAGTTTCATCCAGAATTTAAGTCTTGTCCATAGTTGAGGGTATTCTCAAATTTTAATCTATAGAAGTATAGCGCTTAACTCTCCTCTAAAATTTAGCAGGTTACTACTGCTTTTAAGTTTTTTGAAGTTGTTATTAGACCTCTTAAAGTCACAAATTTTTTGCAACAAAACAAATAAAACCTATTAAAAAAATCATTAATGCGTGTGATAAAAAAGTATATTTTCGTTCTGTTACTTCCAGATTCTTTATTTGAACATGGAAAGCTAAAAATAAGTGACTAGTAAAGTAGAGACAAGTAATAGTTAAAATTAAAAGACTAATAACAGGAAAATTGGTAAAAATTTTACTAATAAATAAACTGGTAGCTAAAATAGAAAAAAGAGTTCGTTCATTAGCTAAATAAGTCCTTTGGGGTTGTAATCCTGAATCATCTTTTAGCATTTTAGTTCAACTTACTTAAAAGAAAAAACAAATAAAATGATAAAGCTTAGTAGCGTTAGTACAGGAGTCATGAAGGGAAAGGGTAGCGGCTTCTTTAATCTTAGAGCAATTTCTACTCGATACCAGCGAAGGAGGGCAGAGGAACTAATGATTAAAGACGCTATGACTAATACATTAAAAATTTGTTGAGCTTTTTGAAGTTGATGATAATGTTCTGAAATCGTAATCAATGCTACTGCTGAAGCCAGTAAAGCAAGAGCTGTACGTGTCCAGGCTAAAAAAGTCCGCTCGTTGGCAAGCGTAAAACGTGGATCTGGTTCTTCACCCACTTTTAGAAGTAGTTGCTTTATAAAAAGATTAATCATAATTTAAACTCGAAAGTATTCCTTCGATAACTCAACTAACTTATAAATAAGCAGAAGAGAATACTATTCAAATTTTAAGGATTCCTTATCCGATCTTTATAAAATTTAAAATAATTCTAATAAATAGACATTATCTATCTAATAAATGAATAGAAACGATAAGTGTCTTTTTGCTTGACTGAGAGAGGGCAAAACAGGAGTTTATTTTATGAATCAATTAATTTTTTCGGAAATACAAAGTAATTTTGAATTCGGAGAAACAAGGCATGATGATGAAAGTGAAAAAATAAAATGGAATGTTTTGGGACATGTTTATGAGCCGATGGTAGGAGGAGATCAAAAATCTAGTTTTGCATGGATCTCTAATGATCCTCCTGGCACTTTTGTGCCTCCTCATATGCATCCTATTCAAGATGAGCACGCATTTATTATTGAAGGTGAATATGCTTTATATCTCGATGGGGAGTGGAGTATTGCCAAGGCTGGCGACTACTTATACTGGCCAAGAGGGACAATACATGGTTATAAAATTGTTTCTGAAACACCTGGGAAAGGAATTTTCTGGGTAAGTCCAGGAAATGATTTAGCTAGTTTGTTCTCTGAATTACACAATTTAACTGAGCCAGAAGAAGTTGTGCGTATTTCTGCTTTAAGAAATATTCGCTTTATTGCACCTGACAAGCTAGAAAATTATGAATAACCTGATGAGTTAAAAGAGCGCCTTAAGGTGCTCTTTTTATATATGAATATAAACTTACAGAATAAAAGTATAGTTATTCATGAATACGCGGATATTTACATATGGGCTCGTCGAATAATTTAGAAATGCGGGATCAAATTTATGACGAGGAAAATTAAATGTCGAATAATGTAGCAAAAGGAATGAAGATTTACGCACTTGGAACAGGAGGTGGGCCAATTGTTTCAAGTAGCCGAGCTGGTATTTCAACAGCTATTTGTGTTGACGGAGCAGTTTATGTTGTAGATTGTGGAATGGGAAGCATTCGTAATTATAGAAATCATGCATCTTGGGGGCAGTTACGTAGTATTTTTATAACCCATCATCATTCTGACCATATTTATGATCTAGGGGCTTATCTCTTTACAGGATGGCAAGTTCCTGGTGAGTCTTTCAGCCAACCTATAAAAGTATTTGGACCAGGGAAACCACCTAAAAATCCAGCTTTAGCTGAGAAAAATCACGTGCATATCCAAGGATGTTGTGGAGGCGATCATCCTATGGTTGGCACAAAGGAGATGGTGGGAGCATTAATGCGAGGCGTATTTGCTTCAGATATTGCAATTAGAATGGCAGATGAGGAAAGAACAAGTCCTAGCGAATGGATAGAAGCACATGATATTGAAATTCCCAAAGAAGCCAAAGCAGATCCGATATATGCACGACATCCTGAAATGGAACCTTTCATTATTTATGAAGATGAAAATGTTAAAGTAAGTACAATTTTAGTCGATCATCGTTTGTGTTATCCAGCTTTTGGATTTCGTTTCGACTCTAAATACGGTTCAGTAGTAATATCAGGAGATACTACATATTCAGAAAACTGTATTCGATTAGCAAGAAATGCAGATGTGTTATTACATGAAGTCATTGATCTAGAGGCTATATTACAAACTTTTCCTGAAGGTCCTACTAGGGATGGGATTGCTGTACATCTTGAAGAATCTCATACTTCTTATAAACAAGTCGGCAAAGTTGCGGCCAATGCAAATGTTAAGCATCTAATTTTACATCATATTGTTCCTAATTTACCAAATGCAGCAGATATAGAAAAAATGGTCTCATACGCACAGTCAGAATTCGGTGGGCTTGTGAGTGCAGCAGAAGATAATGATATTTTTGAAATTAATAACTTAAAAGTAATTCAAAAAGCTGAAGCTGTATTAAGAAATCAGGAGGAATTATTATGAAAAGCTCTAGTATTGAGCTATTAGCTCCCTCTGAGATAATAGATAAAAGCATACAAAAAAAAGCTTGGGTTATTACGGGCCTATTAATTATTTTTCAGATGATTAATTTTGCCGATAAGGCTGTTTTGGGATTAGTCGCAGAACCTGCTATGCAAGAGTTGTCACTTTCAGGTAGTCAATTTGGATTTATTGGTAGTGCTTTCTTTTTCTTATTTGCAATTTCGGCAATTTTAGTCGGTTTTATTGCTATGAGAGTACAAACAAGATGGTTAATCTTTTTTATGGGAGTTGCTTGGGCTGTTTTAATGTTTCCAATGTTATGGGGTGGAGCTGCCTTATTACTGATCTCAAGAATATTATTAGGTGCGGCTGAAGGCCCGGCGACCCCTATTACATTACAACATGTACATGGTTGGTATGAACCAAAAGAAAGAGGCTTACCTAGTAGTCTGGTAGCCATAGGTTCTACTCTAGGGCCAATTATTGCTGCTCCGATACTGGCTTGGATTATTGCTCATCCTAATTACGGTTGGCGTTGGGCTTTTGGTTTTCTTGGAATTATTGGATTAATTTGGACATCTTTATGGTTTTTTGTTGCGAAAGAAGGGCCATATAGCCATATTCGCTCTGAAAAGGAGCTGAGTCGTCCTCTAACTAAGCGGTTAGATGCAAATAATAAGCAAAGTATTGTCGACCTATGTGATGATCTAACTCCCATACCAATGGCAAAGATATTTTTCTCTCCAATGTTTATTGTTGCATTTCTTGCTGGCGCTGGTTGTTTTTGGGCAATGGGATTTCTTACAACTTGGGCTCCACGTTATTTATCTGCCGTAGTAAATGTCACTCCTGAATCATTAGGGGTTTTAGTGACCCTCCCTTGGATTTGTGGAGCACTTGTACTTTTTTTAGCAGGAGTTTTGTCTAGAAAGTTAATGGCACAAGGAAGGTCTGTACATGTATCTTTAGGCGTCTTATTAGGAATAATCTTAATAACTTCAGGTGTTCTATTTCAGATTCTTCCATTTTTAAACGGTGAAACAGCCGTAGCCGTTTTAATCTTTGCTGCTGGCTTTGCTATGACTTTTCCTCTAGTTCCTACGGCAGTTGCATATAGTGTTTGTTCTAAACAAAGAGCCGTGGTCATGGCTACACTAACAGCACTTGCTTCTTGTGGTGGGATGGTATCACCTATAATGGTCGGAATCCTGATGGATACAGCCGGATATATTCAACCTAAGAAAAGCGAACCTCTATTACCTGAAATGATGAACCATTTATTAACAGGTATGAATATTGGTTTCCAATATATTGGATTATATTTATTGATCATAGGTATAGCTGCGGTAATTTTCCTAAACCCAGATAAGACAGCTAAGTCTCTACAAAATTTAATAAATATTAAAAGCTAAACCATAAATTAAAAGTGCCCATGGGCACTTTTAATTTATTTATTCATATTGAAATAAAGTCATACATCATTTCAATATGTTGAAAGATACGTCCTTTTTTAAAGAACTCTTGTAATAAACTGAAGTGATCATGCTCTAATAGTTCTTCTTTCTTAACTATTCCTCGAGCAGCTAAAAGTTTTGCCATATTCTGATTTTGTTGAATAAAAGCGTTAGTTTCTTTTTGGCCTACTAGAAAAGTAAATGGCAAATCTATCAATAAGCTATTTTTATAAACTGGTGAATAATATTGAATTTCACTTTCCGTTAATTGCAATGCTTGGTTTAGGCTAGTATCTTTTAGAGGAGCTAGATCATAAATACCACTAATTGCTATGACGCCATGAAAAAGTTTTGAGTGTACTGATTTACTATTCTGAATAGCTAGTTCAGTTACTAGGTGAGCACCTGCTGAATGACCACACAAAATGATAGGGAGATCGATTTCTTTATATCTAAAAAAATTTTTTATAGAATGGATAGCATATTGTATAGATCTTACAATGCCTCCAATTTTAACTGTAGGACAAAGTGGGTAATTGACTAAAACAAAATGATACCCTTGAGAGCTTATATCCTGTGCAATAAAACGAAACTGGCTTTTATCTCTCGATTGCCAGTAACCCGCATGTAAATAAATAATAATTGCCTTAGCTGGAGTTTTTGCATAACACACATCGAATAATTCGCGTTCTTGAAAACCATAGGGCTGATCTAGTGCCCATTCCTTTTCTTGAAGTATTTCTTGATTTAATTTTTCATAATAAACAAACAGATCAGCAAAACTAGAATGTCTTTGCCCATCGACATATTCATATTCATTCAT
The DNA here is from genome assembly GCF_003940475.1 of Acinetobacter sp. FDAARGOS_559. NCBI lineage: Bacteria > Pseudomonadati > Pseudomonadota > Gammaproteobacteria > Moraxellales > Moraxellaceae > Acinetobacter > Acinetobacter sp. FDAARGOS_559. Next base: position 711,972 of record NZ_RKJG01000005.1, on the reverse strand, counting down.
GTTCATAGCTATTACTTAATATAATTACAGGAATTTCATCATAAAACGTCATGAAATATTAGAAATACACTTCTTTAATATTTCATATACACCTTTTAAGGGATTTTAAAATGTACTTCCTCTGAAGTTAGAAAAATGGATAATTCTATATAATTTATTTAAGTTCAATAGAATTATATTAGATGGATAAATTTTGGGGGGATCCTCTGATTGAAAATCATAAAAATTAAAGAACTTTTAGAGGTAGAGGTTGTAGATCAACATAGCTCTCGTAGGCCTAATATAAATATTTAAAGGCATTCTGTTCCGATTATAAATAAAAACTATTATATGAAACAAAATAAGTATTGGCATTTAGATGGGGATTTTTTCATTCTTAAACTGTTTTATGTACACGTTCCAGTAGGTAGCTGTCTCGGAAAATACAAGGGATTTGTTGTGTCTAACTTTGCCTGAAATTCGTATTCCGTTTTTATACCTTCAGTGACGCAGTATACATTCAATTTTGCAGTTTAAGGAAATATTGATGTCGAATTCTGCTGTTGTTGATTCAGTTGCTTTGGCCTTAAGACAAGCTGAACTATCACAAACTGCGATTATTCCTATTCGTGCTGAGCTTGGTGGTGAACAGGCAAATGTGGATATCGCTTATGCAGTACAGGAAATCAATACTGTACGTGCACTTTCGGAAGGGCGCCGTTTAGTAGGGCGAAAAATTGGTCTAACGTCTAAAGTAGTACAAGCCCAACTTGGCGTAGATCAACCTGACTTTGGGATGCTATTTGCTGATATGGCATACGGTGATGGTGAAGAAATTCCAATTAGCAAACTGATTCAGCCAAAAGTTGAAGCTGAAATTGCGCTCGTACTCAAAAAGGATTTAACCCAAACCCGACATACATATGCAGACATTATTAGTGCAACAGACTATGCCTTACCCGCTATTGAAATAGTTGATAGTCGTATTGAGAACTGGAAAATCTCTTTGATTGACACAGTTGCTGACAATGCATCAAGTGCAGCTTTTGTGTTGGGTTCACGTCCAGTACAGCTTAATCAACTTGATTTAGTGAATTGCAAAATGACTATGACTCGTAGTGAAGAAGTCGTTTCGCAAGGTGTTGGTAAAGCTTGTTTAGCTAATCCATTGAATGCAGCAATTTGGTTAGCTGATGAAATGGTACGACGCGGACGTCCATTACAAGCAGGAGATATTGTCCTGACGGGTGCATTGGGTCCAATGGTGGTGGCTCATCCGGGGGATGAATTTAAAGTTGAAATTGAAGGCTTCAATTCAGTCGTTGCATGCTTTGCTGCTGAATAAAGGATAAGGAAATGAAAAAGATTAAATGCGCTTTAATCGGTCCAGGAAATATTGGAACGGATTTATTATATAAATTACAGCGTAGTGAATTATTGGAACCAGTATGGATGGTTGGAATTGATCCTGCTTCCGAAGGCTTGGCTCGCGCTGAAAAAATAGGTTTAAAAACTACGGCTGAAGGCGTTGATGGTTTATTACCTCATGTCCTTGAAGATGATATCAAAATTGCTTTTGATGCAACTTCAGCATATGTACATGCAGAGAACAGTCGCAAGCTAAATGAGCTTGGGGTATTGATGATTGATTTAACTCCTGCAGCAATTGGTCCATTTTGTGTACCGCCAGTGAATTTAGAAGCTTTGTTGGATGCGGGTGAAGTCCCTAATGTGAATATGGTGACTTGTGGTGGGCAAGCAACTATTCCTATGGTCGCAGCGATTTCACGGGTACAGACTGTTAACTATGCTGAAATCATTGCCACTGTATCAACAAAATCGGTTGGCCCGGGTACTCGTAAGAACATTGATGAATTTACTCGCACCACTGCTGGTGCAATTGAAAAGGTTGGCGGAGCTAAACAAGGTAAAGCCATCATTATTATTAACCCGGCTGAACCACCACTAATGATGCGTGACACAGTTCACTGTTTAGTTGATGGAGAACCGGACCAAGTTGCAATTACTGAATCAGTAAATGCCATGATCAAAGAAGTCCAAAAATATGTTCCGGGCTACAAGTTAGTAAATGGCCCTGTATTTGATGGTAATCGTGTTTCGATATTTCTTGAGGTAGAAGGCCTAGGAGATTATTTGCCAAAATATGCCGGTAACCTTGACATTATGACAGCCGCAGCCGCACGTACTGCAGAAATGTTTGCAGAGCGCGTTTTATCTAACCCAAAAGCTGAAGTTGTTTAAGGAGAAACCGTATGTCTAAGATTATTGTGCATGATATGACGTTACGTGATGGTATGCATCCACAACGTCATCAAACTACAGTTGAGCAAATGATTGCCATTTCAACAGCGTTAGACGAAGCAGGTGTCCCCTTGATTGAAGTCACTCATGGTGATGGTTTGGGAGGGAGTTCAGTTAACTATGGTTTCGCCGCTGCAACAGATGAGGAATATTTGTCTGCTGTTGTACCACGCATGAAAAATGCTAAGGTTTCCGCACTTTTATTACCGGGTATTGGGACAGTTGATCATTTGAAAATGGCACATGAGATTGGTGTTTCAACCATTCGTGTTGCAACACACTGTACGGAAGCAGATGTATCTGAACAGCATATTACTGCTGCTCGAAAATTGGGAATGGATACAGTAGGCTTTCTAATGTTGGCACATATGGCATCGCCAAAACATTTGCTAGAAGAAGCAAAAAAAATGGTGTCTTACGGTGCTAACTGTATTTATGTCACTGACTCTGCTGGGTACATGTTGCCACAGGATGTAACCGATCGGATTGGGTTACTTCGTCAGGAGCTTGATAGCAGTATTGAATTAGGTTTCCATGGTCACCATAATTTGAGTATGGGTGTTGCCAATACTGTTGCTGCGGTTGAAGCTGGTGCAATTCGGGTCGACTTGGCAGCAGCTGGTCTAGGAGCTGGAGCGGGCAATACGCCACTTGAGTTATTTATTGCAGTTGCAAATCGTATGCAAATAGAAACAGGCGTAGACTTGTTTAAAGTACAGGATATTGCAGAAGATCTTGTAATTCCAATGATGCTAAATCCAATTCGTGCCGATCGTGATGCAGCAACGTTAGGTTATGCAGGTGTATATTCATCTTTCTTGTTGTTTGCAAAACGTGCCGAAGCTAAATATGGCGTCTCTGCACGTGAAATTTTATTAGAGCTAGGTCGCCGTGGTACGGTTGGGGGACAGGAGGATATGATTGAAGATCTTGCCTTGACTATGTCAAAAGCGAAAGTAATAAGCGCATAAGTTTTTTACAAATGAAAGAGCACTCCACGAGAGTGCTTTTTTTACATCTAATGATTTGATCTAGATGAAATAACTTGGATATAAGCGTTATTTTCTATAAATGGATAGACATCATTTTAATTAAATAAGTCTCTATTTAAATAAAAAATCGATTAAAAAATTAAAAATAGCGAATTTAAATAAAGTTATTTTTATAATAAATACATATATAACAAATAGTTGGTCTATTTTTTTTGAAATGATTAATCGTTTTTAGTGATCTGTTAAAAATTCCCATTACTGGAAAAGTAACATTTTTTTAAAGCATTGAGTTTAAAAAGAAAAATATCTTAATACTCTAGTCGCATTTTTCATAAAAATAGAGTTGAGCATGATAGGGCTTGGTTTCATGGATTGATTGAAAGGAAGTACGCAATGCGTCGTCAAACGTTATGGATCGCAATGGCTTGTTTGGTAGCAACAATAGGAACTACTTGTACATATGCTGGTTTTGTTGAAGATAGTCAGGTTCAGCTGAAATTTAAAAACTTCTATTTAGATCGTCAGTATGATGACACCCCTGCAAAAAACTGGGGGAGTTGGTCGCAAGCTGTGACACTGGATGCAAAATCGGGCTATGCAGAGTTTGGGGCGTTACAACTCGGTGTTGATGTGTTAGCACAGTATGCTGTACGTCTGGATGGGCGTGACCGTAACGCAGATTGGGTTCTGCCATACAGTGGGATTTCTGATACAGGCACAGGAAAACAAGAGCGCCAGTTTGGAAAAATAGGAGCAACTCTTAAAGCGAAAATCAGCCAAACTGAATTACGAATTGGTGAACTTTTACCTGTAACACCAGTAATCCATTTTGATCCATCACGTCAATTATTGACCACTTATAATGGGGTATGGCTAGAGTCAAAAGATTTCAAAAACACCAAATTAACGTTAGGTTATTTGGATAGTATCAATGCCCGTTATGAAAATCAGCCAATGGATTTTGGTCTATGGCCTAAAGCATTAAATAATGATGGTAAAACTGATGGAATGTATGTTGCGGGCATAGATTACCAATTAAATAAAAACTGGACTGCAAGTTACTTTTATGGTGATGTGACGAATATCTATCGTCAAAATTACTTGGGTGTGAACTATAAGAACAATTATGACAAGTTAAAAGTCGATTCACACATACGTTTTTTCGACAATGCAGAGTCGGGAGATGCCTTGTATGGTGATATTGATAATCAGGCATTGTCTATAGGCTCAACCTTAACTTATGGCTCACACAGTATAGGTTTATCTTATCAGCAAATGTTTGGTGACCATGGTAGTAACCCGAGTGCAGCAACTGGCGCACCATATTTCCCATCCCTCGCAGGTTGGGTACCCCAGCCTTATTTAGATAACTGGTCAGTTGCGAGCTTTATCCGTAAAGATGAAAAATCGGTGGGTGTGGCTTATAGCTATGATTTTAGTGATCTTGGCATTAAAGGTTTAAAAACCACTGCAAAATATTGGCATGGTTGGGGCATTGATTCAGCTTATGAATCAAGTGCATTAACAGGCAAAGGCAAAGAAGATGAATTCAACTTTATTCTGAATTACGTTGTGCCAGAAGGGAGGTTACAAGGCTTAGGTTTTCAGTGGATGTATATCGATGTGAACTTCGACAATATTGCAGGCCAAGCAAGCGATTTGCAGGAACATCGTATTGCAACGACATACACCTATAAATTTTAAATACTTTTAAATATTTATTTAAATAACAAATGGTTATTAATATTTTTTTTGTATCACCTCATCGTAAACAAGTATCAGTTTAGGCGCCGTGAACAGGTAAGATGGGTGAGTAAAACATTTAAAATTTGACCTAGTAAAAGCAGCTTAATCTTGAGTTGAGCTGTATAAATTGTAAGAGGAATGACATGGGCACAGTACAAATCCCCGAATATAAAACAGATCCATTTTTTGGTTTGGAAGACAAATGGATTGAAACTGCAGCAGGCGAGCTCACTCATTATCATGAGCTTGGAGAAGGTACTCCAATTTTATTTTTACATGGTTCGGGTACTGGTGTTTCAGCAGCAGCAAACTGGTGGTTGAACTTACCACAAATTGCTGAGCAGGCACGCTGTATTGCTATTGATTCGATTGGTTATGGACAAACTGTTGTTGCAGAAGGCACAGCCTACGGTATCCGGGCATGGGTAGATCATGCGGTCCGTGTATTAGATGCTTTAGGAATTGAAAAAACCTGGTTAGTAGGCAATTCTTTAGGTGGTTGGTTAGCATTCCAGTTTATATTGGATTACCCAGAGCGTGTACTGGGTATTGTATCAATGGGAACGGGTGGTGCTAAACAGACGGCAGCACTTAAAGCACATGCTAATCCTGAATTGACAGAAGCTGGTATCCGTAAAACTTTAGAAATGTTTGTGGTCGATAAGTCTTTAGTCACAGATGAATTGGTTAAAGTTCGTTTTGACTCAGCAAAAAATGACTACGCTTCGGATCGATTGATGGATGTTGTTGGTGCACGAGACCGTGACCGTTTTGAGTTCCCGCTTGATTTTGAAAAGATGAAAGAGATTCAAGTTCCTGTATTACTCATTCATGGTGTGCAAGATGTAGTTATTCCTGTATCTCGTACTTGGGATATTTTGAATATTGTACCTCATGCAGATGCACATATTTTTAGTCAATGTGGTCATTGGTCACAAGTTGAAAAAGCACAAGAATTTAACCAGATTATTAAACAATATTTAGCAGTACATGATGTTAAATAAAATATAACAATACAGGAAGGATAAATTATTATTCTTCCTGTATTTAAAGTAAAATTTTTAGTTTTTTGCTGAGCCTTGTCATTTTATCTTAGACTTTTGTATTAACTGAAGGATTTTAAGCTTTATTAATATTTAAGTAAAAAACTTTACTCAATAAATCTATAAATTCTTTGACTCCTGAAGACTCAGCATCTTTTCTATAGCTGACGTATAAATCTAAAAAGGGTAGATCTACATCCAGTGGTCGGGTGACAATATTATTTAAAGTTAAGGGCTCTATATAACTAGGCAAAATACCGCAGCCTAATCCCATTCCTATCGAATTAATATTAAATAGAATATTATGGGCAGTTTGAACAATATTAAATTTAATATTGTGAATTTCGGCAAAATTAAGAATAGTATGATGTAAAATTGAAGACTGCTCGGGCGATGGAATAATAAAGTCAATATTATCTAAAAGCTTTACTGGTATACGTTTGAACTGGGCAAGTGAATGGTTATGAGGGATTAATAGCATTAATGGTTCACGTAATACGAACTGGCTTTGTATTTCATCGTTATTTAAATTATCTCTCATAAATGCAATATCAATAATCCCATTCTTTAGGGCTTCCATTTGTTCGGTGTTATTCATACTACGTAATTCGATCTTCAGGTTTGGGTTTTGTACCCTTAAACTTGGAAGAACAGATGGAAAAACTTTCATTTCTACGACAGGGACAAAACCAATCGTCAGTTGTTGTTTTTTTAATTTCGAAACTTGGCGGGCCATTGCAATCGCTTTATCTGCTTGAGCTAAAGTTAAACGCGCCTGCTCAAGAAATATACTTCCTTCTTCGGTGAGCTCAACTTTACGTTTAGTACGATGTAGTAATGTAACGCCAACTTCATCTTCAAGGTCTTTAATTTGTTGACTTAATGATGGTTGAGCTGTGTAAAGGCGAAGTGCAGCTTTACTAAAGTTGAGTTCTTCAGCCACCATTACAAAGTAGCGTAAATGACGTAATTCCATATCAGTTGTGATCCAAAAATCCTCTTATTAACTTTAGGTCGTTAATAGAGTAATGTTAAATGGTTAAAAACCATAAATCCGTTTATAAAAACTACCGATTAGTATCAGTTGAGCTTAATTTTAATATTTAAAATCTATAATGAATAATTCATAAAAAGTCTAATTTGAAACAAATAAAATATTTCACTTAAAACGTTTAAAAAATCATTATCCATTTAAATTGAATTTTATGTTGTGCTTTTTTGGCGACAGCAGGAGTGCTTCTCATGAATGGAAAAATTGAAGTGTGCGAAATCGATGCTTTAGTCGATGCACAAAATGGACGTATCTCGCCAGCTATCTATACAGATCCGCAATTATACGAACTAGAGTTAGAGCGTGTTTTTGGACGTTGTTGGTTATTTCTTTGTCACGAAAGCCAAATTCCAAAATCAGGCGACTTTTTCAATACGTATATGGGCGAGGACCCAATTATTGTTATTCGCCAAAAAGACGGTTCTATTAAAGCATTATTAAATCAATGTCGTCACCGTTCTATGCGGGTTAGCTATGCTGACTGTGGTAATACGCGTGCATTTACTTGTCCCTATCATGGTTGGTCCTATGGGATTGACGGTTCACTTAAAGATATTCCATTAGAAGGTGTCGCCTTCCCACATGGGGCTTGTAAAGAAGAATGGGGATTGCAAGAGGTTCCTCGTGTTGCAAGCTATAAAGGTTTAGTTTTTGGTTGTTGGGCAGATGACACACCCGAATTACTTGATTATATGGGAGATATTGCTTGGTATCTGGATGCAATGATTGACCGCCGTGAAGGTGGCTCGGAAGTCATTGGTGGCATTCATAAATGGGAAATTAACTGTAACTGGAAATTTGCAGCAGAACAGTTTGCTTCTGATCAATACCACGCGCCGTACTCGCATGCCTCTGCAGTACAAGTTTTAGGTGGTAAACCAAATGATGATGCTTCTAAAGCATTAGGTACAGCACAAACTGCACGTCCAGTGTGGGAAACAGCAGAAAGCTGTGTGCAATATGGTCAACGCGGCCATGGCTCAGGTTTCTTTCTGACCGAAAGACCAGATGCTAATTTCTGGGTAGATGGTCAAGTAGCGGATTACTTCCGTGAAACCTATGAAGAAACCAAAGAGCGTTTGGGCGACACACGTGCTTTACGCTTGGCTGGACACAACACCATGTTCCCAACTTTGTCTTGGTTGAATGGTATGACGACGATGCGCATTTGGCATCCACGTGGACCAGATAAAACTGAAGTTTGGGCGTTCTGTATCACGGACAAAGCAGCTCCGCAGCACATCAAAGAAGCGATGGAGTTGAATGCTTGCCGAGCATTTGGCCCAGCTGGTTTTGCTGAAGCAGACGATGGTGAAAACTGGATTGAGATCCAGAAAGTGTTACGTGGTTATAAAGCGCGAAAAAGTAAACTCATTATGGAAATGGGACTTGGCAATGAAAAATACCGTGAAGATGGTATCCCCGGTATTACTAACCATGTTTTTTCTGAAACCGCCGCGCGTGGCATGTATCGTCATTGGGCAAACCTATTGATGCATGAAAAATGGGAAGACGTGCAACGGGCAGATGAGGCGTATGAGCAAGAGCTTTTGAAAAAAGCGGCTAAAAAGGGTGAGAAGGAGCTTGTGAAATGAACCAGATCATTGACTCATTAAAACCACAGCCAGTATGGCGTTCTATTGGATTGGAACTTCACCACGACATTAGTCAGTTTCTATATGCAGAAGCACAATTGTTAGATGACTGGAAATTTCGTGATTGGTTGGAAATCTTAAGCGAAGATATTTTATATACGCTCAAAACGACGACAAATGCGCAAACACGTGATCGTCGTAAATGTATTGCACCACCATCAACATGGATTTATCACGACGACAAATTTGTACTAGAACGCCGTGTAGCAAAATTAGAAACAGGGATGTCGTGGTCCGAAGAACCGCCATCACGTACTCGTCACTTGATTACTAATATACGGGTCGAAGCAACTGCACAAGCAAATGAATATCAAGTTTTTAGTAATTATTTGCTTTATCGCTCGCAAAAAGAAAAAGACATACTGACCTATATTGGTAAACGAGTTGATCTGATTCGAAAAGATGAGAGCAGTAGTTTAGGTTGGAAAATTGCTAAACGCGATATCACCCTCGATCAAGCGACTTTGATTTCTCACAATATTACGGTGTTTTTCTAATGAATAAGATTTTTGTTTGTCAGATTGATGAGTTGGATGAAGGCGAAGCACTGAAAGTAGATTGTAATGTAGGTGATATTGCCGCACTTGCTGTGTTCAATTTCAATGGTGAATTTTTTGCCATGAATGATAAATGCAGTCATGGTAATGCTTCTATGTCAGAAGGTTACCTAGAGGATGATGGCACGGTCGAATGTCCACTTCATGCATCACGTTTTTGTTTGAAAACTGGCGTACCACAATGTGTACCAGCGACTGACTCGATTCAGACATTCCCTGTCGTGATTGAAGATGGTGCACTTTATGTCGAAATGGTAGGAGCGTAATGATGGGCTGGCTAGAGGGTGAAGTTGCGCTAATTACTGGTGGCGGTTCAGGACTAGGGCTTGCGTTGGTTGAGCGCTTTTTACAAGAGGGAGCACATGTTGGCGTGTTGCAACGATCTCAATCAAAAGTAGATGAATTGATTGCACGCTATGGTGACAAAATCGTAGCAGTGACAGGAGATGTGGCTAATTTTCAGGATAACGTTCGTGCTGTGCAGGCTACCGTAGAACGTTTTGGAAAACTTGACTGTTTTATTGGTAATGCCGGTATTTGGGATCATTATGCCGACATCGTTAACATGAGTGGCGAACAGTTAGATAAAGCCTTTGATGAAATCATGAGTATTAACACGAAGGGTTATTTGCTTGGTGCAAAAGCAGCTTTAGATGAGTTACTCAAAACTGAAGGCTCAATGATTTTTACCTTATCTAACTCAGCGTTTTATTCATCTGGTGGTGGTCCAATTTATACCGCATCAAAACATGCTGATGTAGGTTTAGTGCGTGAACTGGCCTATGAGTTGGCACCGAAAGTGCGTGTGAATGCAGTTGCTCCATCAGGCATGAATGTCAATGTGAAAGGTGCTGCATCCCTTGGACAGGAAAATCTAGGATTACTTGATGCACGTGATCCACAAAGAATTGGGCAAGGCATGCCATTGAGATTCTTACCAGAACCAGAAGACATGACTGGTTCTTATGTATTGCTCGCATCTCGTCAAAATAACCGTCCATTATCTGGCGTTTTTATAAATGCTGACTGTGGTTTGGGCATTCGTGGCTTACGCCAAGCGAACGCTGGTTTTTTTGATGCTTAATTTTAATCCGATATTAATGGACTAATAAGTCAGCTAAAAACTGTCTTATTTCGGAGCTAATCATGACTGTTAAACTTATTTGTGCTTCTCATAGCCCGCTAATGGAATTTGCGTCTCCGGCAGAAAAACAACAAGAACAAACGGTGCGTCATACTTTTGAAAAATTGGCTGCCGAGGTCAAAGCATACGACCCAACTTTAATTATTGCTTTTGGGCCAGATCATTTTAACGGCTTCTTTTATGATCTGATGCCGAGTTTCTGCGTGGGTGTCCGCGCAACAGCAGCAGGTGATTGGAATTATGGACCTGGTGAGCTTAATGTGCCTGAAAGCACAGCATTAAACTTAATTCGAAAAGTACTTGATGAAGGTGTGGATGTTGCATATTCATATCGTATGCAAGCGGATCATGGGGTAACCCAACCGCTGCATTTTTTATGTGATGGTCAACTTAATCGCTATCCAACCATTCCAATATTTATTAATGGTGCTGCTGCGCCAATGCCTACGACAAAACGAACTATTGCATTAGGTCGTGCAATTGGCGCCTTTATTAAGTCAATCAATCTGGACAATGAACGTATATTAATTTTAGGTACAGGCGGTCTTTCACATGATCCTCCAACACCTCAGATGGGTTCGGTACCACTAGAAGTTGAAGAATTTCTCATTGCTGGACGAAACCCAACTGTTGAAGCTCGTAATACACGTCAGGCCAAAATCATTTCAGTTGGACAACGTCTAGCAGCAGGTGACAAGAGTGTGTCTATACCACTCAATCCAGAATGGGATGAGCAGTTATTGGAAAAATTCAAAAATGCAAACTTTGCTGCGCTTGAAGCGATGACCGAAGACGAAATTCGACATGAAGGTGGACGTGGGGGACAAGAAGTCCGAACTTGGATGGCTGCTTTTGCGGCATTACAGACAGTAGGCGATTATGAAATGACCTTACATTGCTATGAACCAATTAGTGAATGGATTGCGGGCTTTGGCATAGTCTCTGCCGAGCTGAAATAAGGGATAAGGCGATGAATATTCAAACTATTGTCATCATCGGTGCTGGGCAAGCAGGTGCAAGTGCAATTCTGGAACTACGTAATAACAATTACGACGGTAAAATCATTTTAATAGGTGATGAACCTCATTTACCTTATGAGCGTCCGCCTTTGTCTAAAGATATGATTCTAAGACCTGAACAGACTAAAATTGAGATTCTGTCTCAACAGAAGTTAGAAGACTTAGGTGTTGAGTTTATTAAGGGAAATGCTGTTGTAAAGATTGTACCTGAACAATATCAAGTAATTTTGGAAAGTGGTGAACATGTCCATTATGACAAGTTGTTGTTGGCAACAGGTGGTGCACCTCGGCGTCTTCCTATTTTTGATATATTAGGAAAAAATGTTTATACCCTACGGAATTTAGAGGACTCGCAAGCATTATTTTCTGTACTACAGCCAGAAAAGCGTATTGTATTGATCGGTGGTGGAGTGATTGGTCTAGAATTAGCATCTAGCGCTCGCTTTAAGGGTTGTGATGTAGTTGTGCTAGAACAAAGCCCAATGATTATGGGGCGTTCGCCAGCAATTATTAGTGAGTTTCTATTGGATCAACACCGTAGCCGAGGTGTTGATGTTCGATTAAATGTGAAAATTGTTGAAACTAAACTTCGTGGTGAAGAAATTGTCATGCTATTGGACAGTGGTGAAGAGTTAATTGCCGATGCTGTTATTTATGGCATTGGGATTGTACCGAATGCTCAATTGGCCATAGATGCTGGTTTAGATGTCGATTTTGCTATTAAAGTGAATGAAAACTGCCAAACTTCAAATCCTGATATTTATGCTGCTGGTGATGTAGCAACTCAGTTGCGTTCAGATGGTAATTATGCCCGTATTGAAACTTGGGAAAATGCCAATAATCAAGCAGGTACTTTTGCTCGTCATGTCATGGGGTTAGCACAACCTCAAGCTAATCCATCATGGTTCTGGACAGATCAATATGATTTTAATTTTCAATTCGTTGGAGATATGTCTGCAAAAGAATGGCATATACGAGGCAATATGAATCCGCAAGAAGACCAAAATGTAGGATTTACCTTATTCGGGTTAGATCAAGGCATCGTTGTTGCGGGTATTGCAGTCAATCAGGCGCGTGATGTTAGACACTTAAAAAAATTAGTTTCTAGTTCTAGCGCCTTTGATAAAGAAAAATTACTAGATATATCAATTGAATTGCGAAAATTAATTTAAATAGCCTTGTTATACTAAAAGCCTATTTAATATTGAAAAGAAAAACCGTCATGATTATATGACGGTTTTTTTATGCCTGATTATAGATATCTCTTAGAAATCGAAAGCATTAATACTTAATTTGAACTGTATAATAACTCTTAACTATTGAGAAAGCAGTTTTGTTTCATCATGATTAATATCTTTTTTAGATATATAAATTTTAAAAACCCCTTTAATTGTTTTTAAGTATTTGAAATTTAATTTAGTTTTTAATTTTATTATAATTAATTTGTCTAAAAATAAAATATTTTAAAGAAGAGGATAAAGTTTTCTTTGTTGTTTTTTTTGAATGTATAAAACTTAAGGCTAATGTCGAAATCAAAGTGATTAATAAATGATGTGCTGAGATTTTTCAAATTGATAGAAAAGGATTTTTCTATGAACCGTGCAGGAAATAAGCACTCTATTATTACGATCGCTATTTGTTTTCTAATTGCTGTGATTGAGGGAATTGATATACAGGCAGCCGGTATTGCGGCTGTAGGTATTCGAGAATCCTTTGGTTTAAATAGCTCTCAACTAGGTATTTTTTTTAGTGCAGGAATATTGGGTTTACTACCAGGCGCGTTAATGGGTGGACGTTATGCCGATCGTATTGGTCGTAAAATGGTGTTGATCGGGGCTGTGGCTATTTTTGCTGTATTTACGCTTTTTACAGTCTGGGTAAATACTTTCTATACTTTGCTATTAGTACGCTTTCTTGCTGGAGCAGGTTTAGGGGCTGCGATGCCGAATTTGATTGCTCTTGTTTCAGAAGCTGTTTCTAACGAAAATCGTGGTCGTGCCGTTGGTCTAATGTACTGTGGTATGCCAATAGGAGCTATCTTAGTATCTTTATTAGCAGCCTACGATGTAAGCGGTCACTGGCAAACGATTTTCTATGTAGGGGGAGTTGTTCCACTCTTGGTACTTCCTCTTATGATCAAATTTTTACCTGAATCTCGAGAGTTTTTACAAACGAGATTTCAAGATAAATCGATTACCCACATACAAAGCTCTTTTAAAAATCTTTTTCAAAATAATTATGCTTCACAGACTTTATTACTGTGGGCAAGCTATTTTTTTACCTTGATGGTGGTTTACATCATGTTGAGTTGGTTACCGTCTCTATTTATGGAGTTGGGATTCTCTCGTCAACAGGGCAGTTTAGCTCAAGTATTTTTCCAAATGGGAGCTGCCATTGGGACTGTTGTACTGGGTATTTTGATTGACCGCTGGAATAAAGCCTATGTGATTATCCTTATGTATATAGGTATTTTAGCTGGTTTATTTAGTTTAAATGGAGCTGGAAATCTAACTGCAATGTATGCAGCCGCAGCCTTAATGGGGACATTTACTATTGGTGGACAAGGCGTTTTATATGCTTTTGGCAGTATCGTATATCCAACAGAGATTCGGGCAACTGGTGTAGGCAGTGCCGCAGCGGTTGGACGTATTGGTGCAATGTTAGGTCCCGCAATTGCTGGTCAATTACTCGCAATGGGAAGCGGTGCTACAGGTGTTATTTCCGCTGCTATTCCTGGAATTGTCATTTCAGCATTACTGATGCTTTTGGTAATTCGTCGATTACATCAGGCTAAATAGTCCAAAGTCCAAATAGAACAATGAAAAAAGCTCAGCTCTGGGAGCTTTTTTCATTTTATTTCAATTCAAGAAGCCCTCAAGTCTATCCACTCTAAGTTTAGAGCAAATCAATGATTGTAAATGTCAGATGAATTGACTTCGTATTTTAAATAAAAACCTTAATTGAGTAAGAAAAATGCACCCAATTGCCAATGAAAAGCTTTGGAATCGTTCATTTATCCTTTGTGTATTGAACAACCTTTTTTTATTCATTTATTACTATGCTTTACTCACCATATTACCTCTTTATATTTTAAAAGAATTATCTGGTTCAATTAGTCAGGCAGGTTTGGCACTAACTTTATTCTTGATTTCATCGATTGCCATTCGTCCTTTTGCTGGTTTGATCATTGAACGCTTAGGCGAAAAAACTGCATTGCGCGGTTCAGGATTACTGTTTGCATTTTTGGCCTTTGGTTATTTATTTATAAATCAACTATGGGTATTACTGTTGATCCGATTCGTGCATGGAATCTGGTTTAGTATTTTAACTACAGTAACCGTACCTATTGTGAATGAATTCATCCCAGAGCAGAGGAAAGGCGAAGGCATGGGATATTTTGTCATGTCTACGAATTTTGCAGTTGTATTTGGGCCGATGATTGCACTAGCTACTCTGCGTTACACTAGTTTTTATAATCTATTTATTCTTCTCACTTTAATTGTGTGTCTAGGTTTGGTTTTTTGCTTTCTTATACCTGTGTCTTCGTTAAAAGATAGACAGTGGGTTCAAGCAAAGCAAAAAATTTCTTTAAACGGTATTATCGAAAGGAGAGTGGTACCTATAGGGGTGGTTGCATTATTTGTTGCCATGGCTTATTCAAGCATTATGAGTTTCATTAGTGTCTATAGCGAAACGAAACACTTACTTGCTGAAACAAGTATTTTTTTTATTATCTTTGCAATATCAATGATTATCGCGCGTCCTTGGGTTGGCTATTCGTACGATAAAAGAGGAGCTAACTCAGTGGTTTATCCTTCGTTTATTCTTTTTGCGGTAGGATTATTCTTGGTGAGTCAAATGCAAACCCAGTGGGAATATTGGTTTGCTGCGGTTTTAATTGGTGCAGGGTACGGATCACTTTTTCCTGTTTTTCAAACGATGGCTATACAAACGGTTGAGAAAAACAGAATTGGGTATGCGGTTTCAACCTTTTTTACTTTATTTGATTTAGGGCTGGCAATTGGTTCGGTTCTGGTAGGACTTATTATTGCTCAAATAGGCTATGAAAAAACTTACCAGTTGTGTGCATGGGTAACGATAATGACTTTATTTTTATATCGTTGGCTATGTAATCGAGATATAAAGACAAAAATTGGGATATGACATGGAATTACGTCACTTACGTTATTTTGTTGCGGTTGCTGAAGAGCTGAATTTTACAAAAGCGGCATTACGAATGCATACGGTACAGCCTTCGCTCAGCCAGCAAATTAAAGATTTAGAAGATGAAGTTGGTGTTCAACTTTTTATACGTAGCAAGCGAAAAGTCGAGCTTACAAAAGCAGGGGAAGTTTTTTTTAAAGAAGCTTTGATTATATTAGAGCACACAGAGAAAGCTATTAGCTTGGCTAGACAAACTGCAAAAGTTGAACAAGAACAATTAAATATTGGTTTTGTTCCAGCAGCTGAAATGAAAGTTTTCCCTTACATCATGCCGAATATTAGAGCACATTTCCCAGAGCTTACAATTGATTTTCAAAGCTTAACCGATGATGCTCAACTACAGGCGCTTAAGAAGGGCGAGATAGATATTGCTTTTACCCGTTACGGGGCTAATACAAATGAATTAGTTTCTATTCAAATCTTTCAAGAACCGTTGACTTTAATTATTCCTAAAAACTCTCCAGATGCTCAACAGGAACGCATCAGTATAAAAAGTTTTGAGCACCATAACTTTGTGATGTGTAATGAAGAAGCTTCACCTGAACTTTATCGAATTATTGATGGATTTTTTAAAAAATCTAAACTTAATATCAATGTCGTACAGTACTCAACTAACATTTTACTGAATGTTAACTTGGTTGGAATGGAAATTGGATGGAGTCTCGTTCCTCAGTATGTCATCCCACTTTTAGGAGATAAAATTGTAGTAAAAAAAACCGTAGAACCTTTGCCTATGATAGGTTTATATGTTTCTTATAGAAAAGACCATGTTAACAAAGCTATAGATTTAATTTTGGATGTACTTAAAAAACAGTTTCATCTAAATTTTTCCTTTTAAAAAAAAGCCATTCTAAAGAATGGCTTAATTACTTTTAGATGACCAAATGCATTTTTTGGAACAACTCTTCACTTATACTGTTTACTGTTTGAGGAATAGCGAGTCCTGCTATAAAACGATCAGGTCTTAAAATCACCATAGATTGATTCGTTTGACTGAACCAAGAGCGAATTTCAGTATCTACATCGCCAATAGTAATTACATGTTCATGAGAAGAACGGTTCGGTGCATCTAACTGAACAGCTGGTACGACTTGAATAAACTTGATTCCTAACTTATCCCATTTTTTCATTACATTTGGTGATATACCCCAAGTAGGATTAACTCCCCAAGCAAGAATAGCAAAGTTATTGCCAATCACTTCGTCGAGTAAAATTTTGTCTTTATTTTCAAGCTGAACATGAGGCTGGATGAACATCTTTCCGACAGGCGTATTTTTTTCTGGAAAGGGTGCCAAGATGCCTTGATGATATTTTGGCATGGGTTTAAAACGCATTTCTAACAAATAACGTTTTATTGGTTGTATGTAATTTAATACGTATGCAATACCATCACGCACAACACCTTGCCATTTCTTTGGTGGAGCAAGTACATGGCCTGCCAGAACAGATAAATTAATCATGGCTTGAGCATGATCTCTTCTTTCTAATTGGTAACTATCTAGAATTTCTGGGCCTGCAACTTTTTTGATGACTAAAGCCATCTTCCAAGCAAGGTTAAAAGCATCACGCATGCCACTATTGTAACCTTGGCCTTGCCATACAGGCATAATATGCGCTGCATCTCCAGCTAATAAAATACGGTCTACACGGAAACGGTCTGCAATACGTGCATTGTGCGTATAGACACGTTGACGAATTACTTCAATATTGTCGGTATGTGGTAAAACTTTACGCAATAAACGATTAATATTTTCGGGTTTACTTAGTTCTTCCTGAGTTTCTCCTGGCATTACCATAAACTCAAAACGACGAATACCATGTGGTAAAGCAGCCGATACATAAGGACGTACTGGATCACAGCATAAATATACATGAGGCGTCGCTAGTGGATCGTTGGCAAGGTCAATAACAATCCATTGGTTTGGAGCAGTTTCACCCTCAAAATTAATGTTAAGTGTACGGCGTACAAATGAATTCCCGCCATCGCAAGCGATTAAATACTGCGCTTGAACAATTTCCTGCTTTTGATCTTTAGTCGTTAAATTTAAAGTTACATGGTCTTTGTCTTGAGTGAAGCTATTTAATTGACGTGAAAAACGCACCTCCGTGGTTGGATAGGCTGCTAAACCTTCCAGTAAAACACGGTCAACTTGGGGTTGGATAAATGCATTACGACGTGGCCAGCCAAATTCGCGAGTCATAGGCTGGATATCCGCAAAACAGCGACCTTTGGGTGTTAAAAACCGCATAGCATGATTAGGGGTGGTGTGCGGTAAAACTTGTTTGATTAACCCTACTGACTGAATTGTACGTAATGATTCATCATCAATACCAATCGCTCTTGGATAATCAATGAGTTGGTCTAGTTGTTCAATAACAGTAACTTGTACACCTTGTTTACTTAAATAATTTGCAATTGTTAACCCAACTGGGCCTGCACCTAAAATTGCAACTTCCGTGGTGTGATGTTGAGTCTGATTCACAGTAAATATCCCTTACTATCTAGTTTTCTTATTAATATCAAAATTGAAACAAAGCTAAATTTAATCAATAGTTTAATAAGACGATTTTTTAAAGGGTTAAGTATGCTTTATTGATTTTAATGTATTGTATTTAAAGGATTTTTAAATATTTTGTAATAGGTTTTTTTAATCCCATCATTGTTTTAAATTATAATTGAAAGAAATTAATATTAGAATTTAATTTGTATATTAAAAAATTAATTTATATACACGGCTTAAATAAATATTTAGAACATTTGTATGGGGTATTAAAGAGAATAATACTTTAGCTCATTAGTAATTTTGGCACTACATGAGCTTAAAATTATTCCTGAGCATAACGGGCTCTTTGTTCTGTAGACCAGCTTTGCTTACCAGCAGCAAGCGCAAAACAGGCCGCTGCCAGAAAATTCTATGTGAACAGAAAACAAAGCGTGAGGGAAAGTCATGCTTCAATTTCATTCTTTCCTATTAGTAAAAATTTAATAATTTAGCATGTCATTTATTACCGAAAAAGTCATTTGAAATAGTTAACAATGTTTTATTGAGGTGTTTGGCTTTTTTATTTTTGAGTATTTCGGTACTATTCCTACTCTTCTTTCTGCACAAAATCTATAAAAAGCTTGCACTCATCGTAAGCTTTTAGACTGATTAATTTACTAGGGCATATGAAACGTTACTGGAAACAAACTGAATCAATAGCTTCACGTTGGACGACCGAACAAGACTGTTTTTTAATAGAAAATAATTCACTTTCTATAGATGAGCTAAAAGAGCATTTACCATTTTCTGAAGATGAAATAAGAGTTCGTAGATCAGTTTTAGGACTCGTAAGACGAGATCAGCAAATAAGATCGTATTAATTTTACCAAATGATAAATTTTAATTGAAAATAAATATTTAAAAAAATAATAATATTTAAAAAAAATTGCGGATGAGTTATTAAAACCATAATTTTTTTAGGTGATTGTCCAGTAACCTTTACATAAAACTTTAACTACTTACGTTTGAGTATAATATTGTTTCACTCCTTTACATTTGTTTAATCATAATCAGAACCATAAAACATTTTAAGATCAAAAATTTATAACAATTGAGATTGAGGAGGGTAAAAATGCCAAAGTATTTAGCCGTGGCTGAAAAGGTTTATAAGAATATTAAAAAAGACGACTTATTCACCAATGACCTTACACAAAATCTGAATTGTTTAATCAGTCAGATACGTAAGGCCATTAAAGGGACTGAGTTTAAACTTAAGTTCAATTATATTGATTTTGACGAGCAGCTCACGAAGCCTCTTTGTGAATGTAAAGTCAAAGTTGATCTAAGTGTAATGCCGAAGTTTGAAAACGAAGGAGAGTATTTGCTCTGGTTAGCAAGTTTTATCGAGCG
Source organism: Acinetobacter sp. FDAARGOS_559 (assembly GCF_003940475.1). NCBI lineage: Bacteria > Pseudomonadati > Pseudomonadota > Gammaproteobacteria > Moraxellales > Moraxellaceae > Acinetobacter > Acinetobacter sp. FDAARGOS_559. Next base: position 692,347 of record NZ_RKJG01000005.1, on the reverse strand, counting down.
AATTACCGATGGTGGAAAACCTAAATTTCCACCAATTTCACAATTAATTCCGCACGGATTTAAAATTTCTAAAGAATCATTTCCTGTGACTGTTGCTCCTCCTAAAGAAGAGCATGCAGATATGATTATTAAATATTTTAAATCGGAAGATTTTATGAAAACCAAAAAAACTCCTTCGTAAAAGAATATAGAAGTATTCGTCCACCATACTTCTATATATTGCTGGTTTAAATTCAGCCACCGCCTTCTGGGGCGGTTTTTTTATAGATATTCTTTTATTTACTTCTTTCTAAAAGCAAAACCGGTTTGTCGTAATTACTGTTACACCACTCATGTTTTTTTAGTACAGCTTCTGGAACCTGAGCCATATCTTTCACAGCAGCAAAACCCATAGAGCCGTAAAAGCCTTCTAACTCGGCAAAGGGTAAACAGTAAAGCATAGAAAAATCTGAATTTTTAATTAAGAAATCAACTACCTTACGGGCGATTCCTAATCCTTCATTGCCCGGAAAAACATAAATTCCACCAAGCTCGCCGCTGTTAGCATCAATACCTACAACTCTACCTTGACCAACAGTTTTCTCACTAATAGAAGCTAGTACAATAAGTTCATCATCATGTGATGGTACAAAATCAATTTTGGCATAGCGTTCGTTTATAGCTTTGAGATCGGCAGGGGTCGCGAATCTTAATGAAATTTCCATTATTCTTCCTTTAAATATTATCTTCAATTTTTTAATCTTTTATGTCTAATAATTCATAGAATCAACAGCTTGAAGTATTCCAGTAAATAATAGTGCTAGTTTAGACTCAGGCTGTGGTTCATTTCCATTTGCGGTAAATACGGCGCACACTTTATGGCCTTTTTGAGTTTTTCCAATTACAGAAAAGTTGATGACGCCGTATTCGGATCCACCTTTGAAACCAATCTTTTGCCAATTTAAATTTTTAAAAAGTGGATTTAAAGAACTGTTCAGAGCAGGAGCATCTTGAACACTTTCAAGCAGAGGACAAATCTCATTGGCTGACATATACCATTCAGCATCTTGCCAAGTAGCCGATTTTCCAATACTACTCACATTCGGTAGCGGTAGTTTGTCTAGCTCAGCGAGTACTTCTAGACGAGTCGACTTTGTTCCTGTTTTAAACTTATTTCTGAGCTTTTCATTACTTGGGTCAATCAGTTGAAATAGCTCTCGTGTGGTCAGCAGAGGAGAATTCCTAGGTGACAACGCTTCTATACGAGGTTTCTTTAATACCTCTATCAAGCTATCTGTTGCTGTATTATCGCTAATTTGTATCATTAACTGCGCAAGAAGTTCGAGATTTACAGGTGTACTAGCAGGCAAGTTTTGTAAAACTCCTGTTGGCAATGAGCGATTCTTTTCTTTTAAAGAAACAATAGTTTCTCTTTTTAATTCGCCTTTTTTTATTGCATCTTCATAAGCTTTTAAAACCAGTAATTTAAAAGTCGAACCGACAGCCATAGGAGTTTTATCGTTTTCTACAACCACAGGCTTGTTATCTACAATAACTAAAAGAGATGTTTTACCGATTGTATTTTCATGTAGACCTTTAACCATTTCGTCTAGGCTTATTGTCTTAAAATGAGGCGCGCTAAACCAAAGAGTACTAATTTGTCCTTGCTCATTTAAGCTAATTGAAACGGGTAATTCTCCTTTTTCGAAATCAATAGTCCCAGAGCCATTTGAAACATTAATACTTTTAAGAGCACCTAAAGAGACTTTTAAATCATCAACAATTTTTTGAATTTGTGTGATGGAAACTTGTCCTAAAAATTGAGGGCTAAATAAAGAAGCTTCTATGGGTTTATCTGCAAAAATTAATGAAAGTGTAGTCGATAAATTATCCATTTTTTGTTCTGTCGCTGCATGAGTATTAGAAATAACTATAGGGGAAACATCCAAAGCCATAACGCCTACAGCAAAAAATAAAGCTCTAGTTACGTACATTTTCTTGGTGAGAAAGTTCTTCATTAAATGTCCTCTTATATTCAGACTCATCTACAGGTTTTTATAAATGGTTTTAAAATAAGCATTCATTTTGGCCCATCAAAACTTATATATCTATATAAATTTCTTCGATTTTATAAACCCTCATTTAATAATGAAGCTAAATTATTTACCCTTACTTTTTAATGACTTATTTTAAAGCAAATAGCATTTTGCGTGCTTGACTGCACGTAACTTGGATAATATCCTTTCCGGACTGGCCTACATTACCAGTCGGTTTTAGCAGACCGCCTGTAATACCGCATCAGAATTATTCCTTCTGAGGAATAGTCTTGTGTGTAAGCTTCTCGTCTCCTCCTGTAGCGGTAGGACGGGAGTGGGACACCTTTGGGTGTGCTTGTGTATTACCAAGTCTGCTAACCCGCTTCCGTTGCCACCATAATTTTAATGCCTGGCAGAACTCCCAATAGAAGGAGTTGGCTTTGCGCATTCATTATTTCTTGGCTCTCACTGCCAAAAGCTATAACGATACTACTTAAATCATCTTTAAACAGCTTGATGGCCTTTAGGGTTTTCAGGCTTTAGGTTATTACGGCTCAAAAATTTGTATCAATAATAAAACTTGAGATGTGCCAAGCACAGTCTTTACGGCTTTGCTGTGCCTTTTTTCTCCCAAAAAGGGCACAGGCTTTTTTATCTCTACATCCAACAAAAAATTTTATAACGGTAAAACTATGCCAAATTTAGTTCTCCCAACACGTGCCTTATACGTTGTAAATAAAGCGATTGATCTGTTTCATCACCGTGGGTTCCACCTTATTGGGATCGACAGAATAGTGAAAGAATCAGAAATTACGAAAGCCACTTTTTATAATTACTTTCACTCCAAAGAGCGACTTATTGAAATCTGCCTGATGGTGCAAAAAGAAAAGCTCCAAGAACAAGTGGTCGCAATGGTCGAGTATGACTTAAACACTGCCGCAATAGATAAACTCAAAAAGCTTTATTATTTACATACCGATTTAGAAGGGCCGTATTACTTATTATTTAAAGCTATTTTTGAGATTAAAAATAGTTATCCCAACGCCTATCAGACCGCAATGCGCTATAGAACATGGCTCAAAAATGAAATTTACAGTCAGCTTAGAATGCTAAATGCGGATGCTTCTTTTAATGATGCCAAGCTATTTGTATATATGGTGGAGGGCACAATCATTCAGCAACTCGGTAACAACCAAGTGGATGAAAAGGATAAACTATTAGATTATTTTATATCGAAGTTTTCTTAGAACAGCGCTCTATAAGAAACAAAAGCCCCGATAATGGGGCTTTTATAATGTTAGTTACTAACTAAAATCTCAATTACCACTTATGGCTATAAGAAACTTTCAGCGTTGCACCATTTGCCATTAAATGGCTAGTGTTATTACCCGATCTTAATAATTGGCTATAGAGAGGATAGTATTTGCGGTTAAACATGTTCTCTAAACCAATCGTCACAGTGTCTTTTTTGTTAAGCGCAAAGCTACTGATTAAATCTGCTGTTGTATACGTTTTTACATCGTAACGACCAAAACTATTTACGCCATTTAAGCGGTAATCTTCTGAACCGAAGTAAGTCGCTTGTAGGCGGTTGGTCCAAGTTTCAGTTGGGCTATAAGAAACGTAAGCTGTAAGTTTTAATGGTGGAATACGGAAACCCGTCATGTCTCGTTCAGCACCATCTTGAGGTTTTTCACGACCTTTCATCCACGTAACGCTACCACCGGTTCCCCAAACATTGGCATCGTCCAGATAGTCAAAAGTTGCTTCAACACCAGTGATTTTCTCTTTGGTTCTAAGCATAACCAAACTATTACTCACTGGTTGAACAGCGCCAAGATCAGAAGTAGAGTGGAATATAGCTAAACTTGAAGAGAAGTTATTGAAGTTTCCTTTCCAGCCTAACTCATAGTTATCAACTTTTACAGGCTCTAAGAATGACGAACCAAGATTAAAACCTGTGCTGGCATTGCGAATAACTACACCGACATCAGGCAACTGGAAACCTTGGTTAAAAGATGCATAAATCGAGTGTTGATCATTTGGAGAGAAAGTCACATTAGCATTATACAACCATGCATCAGCTTTCACTTTTCCGCCCTCAACGGTGTAAGGGTTGGGCTTATATGATTGTGTGTCAGGATCAAGTTGTGATAGTGGAATAAAGCTATCAATTTGCGCGTAGCTGTCTTCATAACGCGTACCAGCTTCAGCCGACCATTGGTCATTAAAGCGGTGTTTTAACTGTACAAAACCACCAACACTTTGCGTGGTGAGTTCGGGTAAGTAAATGAGCTTGCCAGTTTTTACAAATTCTAGACCACCAGATTGGTCATAAATATCAGAATCGAAAATATCTAAAGGCATTTCGCTTTTTTCACGGTTAAAGTCGCCACCCCAAACCAATGAGGTATCACCTAAAAACTCGAGGGGGGTGGTTACAGTTAAACGGCTACCGAGTACATTATTTTCTTGAGATACCTGATCCACTTGTCCACCACGTGGGCTGACTTCATTTTCAGAAACACGTGCATCAAATGGTGAAAAACGGGTAAAGAAGTCGCGGTAATAAATTTGAGCTTCAACTTTATTGCCAAAAAAGTCTTTATGGTTATAGGTTAAATTGTAAATCTGATTTTCGTTTTTAGTCTGGTCTTTAAGCTTTAAGCCTTTAATGGCTTTTGCTGGCACTGTACCAGCTGGAGCTTTTTTAACACTTGGGTCAGATGCATAATCTGAGTCTTGCTCGGCATTATAGTAGTTTGCAGCAAACTGGACATATTGGTTGTCATCAATATGATAACCAAGCTTACCGCCTACGCTGTAAGCATCGGCATCATATAAATCTCCTTGACTTGGTTCAGGGGCAACACGGTCGCCACTTGCATCGTACGGACTACCAATACGTTGGTAACCAAAGTCGAGTGCATAGTCAAAAGCGTTAAAGCTGCCTGTGAAATATTGATGAATGTCACCACTTAAAGCATTAGAACGGAAATTTGTTAAAGGTGTTTGAAGCCCAACGACTGTTTTGGCGGTAGGTTCACCGCCAGCAGCTTTCGTGGTAATTGAAATAATACCGCCAGAAGCGCCACCACCATAAATTGCGTTACTACCGCGAATGACTTCAATGTTAGCAATACTTTCAGGGTCGATAGCTGAAAGACCTCTTGATGTGTCGCGTGTCAGGTTCATTGGAACGCCATCGACCAAGATGAGGGCATTACGGCCCCGTAAAGTTTGACCATAATCGGTAATGGTTCGGCTTGAGTCGGAAAGGCCCGGTACGGCTTTAGCTAAAACAGTTGCAATATTTCCAGATGAACCATTTCTTAAAAGTTCAATTTGTTTTTCATCTAGCTTGGTCACTTGTTTGGCAGATGTAGAAAGTTCATCTGCACGTGAAGCGGTGATTGTAATTGTAGGGAGTGCTTCAGGTTTTTTTTCAGCATCTGTTGTCTCAGAAGGCGAGGCTGCAAAGGCCGAGTTTGAGAGAAAGATGGCTCCACCAAGTGATAGAAGTGGAATGATATTTTTTGCTTCAGACTTCCTAGTAAAAAGTTTATTACTTTTTATCTTATTTCCCATTTTCTCGCCCTGAGAGTGATTGTAAATTCGTCGAATTATAAATGAGAATGATTTTAATTAATAATATTATTAATCTATATAATAGAAGTATTTGTGGCTCTTAAATAAACATAAATAACAAAAGATCTTCTAAGAGAGTTAAGAGTTTTGATTAATTTAATACATTTTAAAAGTCTTAAAACTTGTTCATCTGTAGCATTCTTAAGGAATAAAAATCTTTTTTTATATGTACAAAGAGAAACAGTGACTTGAGATCAATATCTTTCCACCTATTCCATACTTGTTAATCTATTTATTGTCTAGTCGAATAGTAGTGATCAGCTTTTATCTAATTTTACGATTGAATATTACTTCCTTGTTGTATTTATGACGACATATGTAAACAAGCCTTAATCTATCACACATGAACACTTTAAAATTATTGAAAATAAAGTTTTAAGGTGTAGGTTTTGGATTTTTTTAATTTTTATCGTGATCTTCAAGCTGAGTTAAGCAACTATCCTTGGCTAGAAATGCTAGTTTCGCTCACACTTTTGATCCTTTTTGCTGCATTAGCAAATTTCATTGCCAAAAGAATTATTGTTCGGGGAATACGTCATTTAGTGACTAAAATTAAGTCACTCAACCAGTCAGTTTTTGCCCAGCATAGTGTCATTAAGCGATTTGCCAATATTGTGCCGGCCATTGTTATTATGAATGGTATTACTACCGTTCCGCATTTGTCGGAAAAAGCGGTTGCTTTAGTACAGATGGGCGCACAGGCATTTATTTTTCTCACGATTGCGCTCACCATTAGTGAATTATTAAATATATTTAATTTAATCTATCAGCGTAATCCAAAATCTAGAAACAAGCCGATTAAAGGTTATTTGCAACTCGTTAAACTCATTATTTTTGTTGTTTGCGGATTAATGATTTTGGGTACATTCCTGAAAAAGGATGTATTTACGTTGTTGGCTGGCTTCGGTGCAATGGCAGCCGTATTAATGTTAGTTTTCCAAAATACGATTTTGTCATTGGTCGCGAGTGTACAAATTGCCTCTTATGACATGGTACGTATTGGGGACTGGATTGAAATGCCATCGCTCAATGCTGATGGTGATGTCATTGATATTTCATTGCACACAGTGACCGTTCAAAACTTTGATAAAACATACACCACGATTCCAACCAATAAACTAGTGACAGACACTTTTAAAAACTGGCGTGGTATGAGTAATGCGGGCTGTCGCCGTATGAAGCGTTCTCTTTATATCGATCAAACTAGCGTGCACTTCATGACCGAAGAAGAGCAACAAAAACTCAAAGATTTTTTATTGCTAGATCAATACCTCAATGCCAAGCAATCTGAGATTGACGAATTTAATAAGCATTTAGGTAGTCAGTCACGTTATAACAAAAGACGCTTAACCAATATTGGAACATTTAGAGCATATGTTGAATTCTATTTGCGCCAGCATAAGGGGATTGCTCAAAATCAAACGCTTATCGTTCGCCAACTACAACCAACGAGTGAAGGTCTACCATTAGAAATCTATGCATTTACCAATACCACCGCATGGGTTTCTTATGAAGCAATTCAGTCAGATATTTTTGATCATCTGATTGCGATTTTGCCTGAGTTTGGCTTAAGAGTGTATCAGGCACCTTCAGGCCATGATTTTCAGAAATTAACAGTAGAATAAACAACTGTTAGCGTGCTATCTATTTTATTTTCAAATAGATAGCATCTTTTTAATAATTTTATACATTAATTTATAACTATTCTTAGAAAATTATTATTAAATAGCTGTATAAGTTGACTTTGAAAGCTACATGCACATTGTAGCTTAAAAGATTTTAAGCAAACTCAATCTAAAACTTGCAGGAGTAAGGCTTAAGTAACAAATTTGACACTTTGAACAAAGAAAATACTAAATGTTTAAGAATAACAAACAATAAAGTTGCTTTACTAAGATTTGTTAGGTGAGTTGGAGTGTTTGAATGGCTACAGCAATTGAGAACAGAGCTAGACAACTTAAAAACGCTAAACGTGGAGGATATGCGCCAACCATTGCCAAAGACGTAAACAAACATAAAGTACAAAAAATAAGGAGAGCTCTAGACGAAGCCCGGCGATATGTGAGTGAACTAAATGACGAAACGGTTATCTTTGACGATCAGGACGCAAGGCAAAAGGCAGAAGGAGCCAAAGCAATTATTGAAATGTTTGAAGCAGCTTTAAGCGGTGCGTGAGCAGCATCAAACTAAAACATAATCATAAAAGACCTTGCTGAAGACACGGTTAACGTTCTAGCCCCTCGACTAGGCAACTTAGTTATTCAGCAAGGCAGTAAAATAAAAATAATTCAAATATTTCTATATTCTATTTTTTACTCAAAAAACCAAAAAAATACCGGTCAAATAATATTATTGATGAGCTTAATTTTTTTAGAAAATTATTACTAAATATAAAAATTTTTCGGAGTTAAAATGTGATGGATTTTACATTTCTATTCATTGCTGTGGTTCGTTATGGAAGTCAGTTTCAGAACACTCTTATAGATTACATTTGGTATTTCAATACTTACATATTGCAATAATATATTCATCATACTTCCCTAAAAGTCTGATCAATCGCGATGGTCAATATAAGAGGGAAGGAAATATGCCAAAATTTCTAATAATTGCCGAGAAGGTTTATAAAAAACTAGAAGAAGATAAATTGTTTTCAGATAACCTGATCGAACAACTAAATAACTTGGTCAGTATTATTCGTAAAGAGATAAAGGGAACTCCCTGTAAACTCAAATACAATTTTATCGATTTTGAAGAATGCCTAAGTAAACCTTTAAGTGAATGCACGATTAAACTCGACATGAGTTTAATGCCTAAATATAAAAATAAAGGTGAATATATTATGTGGCTAGCGAGCTTTATTGAAAGAATCACGGTTGGCGGGCAGCCAAAATTACCACCACTTTCAAGTATTGTGCCAGCCGACTTTAACGCAAAAAAAGAAGCTCAGACGGTAGTTGAAAATAAAAAAGCAGTATCGGAAGAAAATGCAAAGATGATTGTGAATTATTTTAATTCTGAAGAATATCAGAAAAATAATAAAAAAATAAATCTGGTTTAAAGCCATATAAAAGTGTGTGTCCACCGCACTTTTATAATCGCTGGAAAATTTCAGCAACCGCCTTCTGGGGCGGTTTTCTTTTGCCATATACATACTTAAACAATTACATCATAAAAAATTCCATAACTTATCTGTATAGCATGTTAAGTTTTTCTACACATCTATAAAAATTACGGAAGGGTTTAAACATGAAATGTTCATATCAAGATCTAGATGGAAATATAGTCGAATTAACTTGTGAAAGTTATATACATATACCGTCAGGTGCCAGTGGAAACAAATTGGGAATAGATAATAGGGCAGAAGACTTAATACATATCACTGAAGATTTTAGTTTTTTTAAGAAAACAGAGGCAGATTCAATACCACTCTATCGATTCGCTGTAGATGCTAATTACAATGTTTTTAATAGTGATGAGCTACCAGCTTTGGCACAAATTGGAACCGATTGGAAAGTGCTTAATGAATAACTTTGCGATTGTTAGGTAGCCTATAAGCTAATGCTTTAATATTTTGTAAAATTTATCGAATAGTAAATATTTAACTTATCTTAATACAGGTATTATAAATAGCGAACTGAAAATATAGTCTAAATATTTATAGGCAGTTTTAGACTAGATGTTGATTATATAGAGAGAAAGAACATGAAGCGCCTTATTATATTATTTCTATTAGCTTATGCTACAAGCTCCTTTGCTCAAGTGCCATTCGAAGTCAGTAAAAGTTGTTTTGTAGTGAATGGTAGAAATATTACTGAGCCTTGCTTACTTTCTTCTACAAATAACTCGACATCTAACTTTGAAAGATTAACTTTTGCTAATACAAAAGTTTTTATTAAAGAATCAAATATTTGTTCAAATAACGATTCATGTGTTTCTGTAGGAAGTAATTTGTCGAATTTAAAAGATGCGACTATTTATTATCGTGATTTAAAAACTAAAAAAATTATTGAAAAACCGGAAAAAGATTCATGGACCTGTTTTAAGCAACCAATTGATAAATTAGACTTTTGTATTTCTTATAATTAATAAAATCTATTTTTAATAAAGAAAATTCTAAATTAGTCTTGGGCATTAAATGCTTCATGGTAGCTTACATCACCTTTAGGAACATAATTTTGAAAACTTAAGGCTTGGAAGTATTCAGGGGGCACACCAGGTAGTTTTAGGTCAGGGTATGCCTTAAAACCAAAGCGACTGTAATACTTTGGATCACCTAATAAAACACAACCTTTTGCGCCTGATTTTTTTAATTTTTCTAAAGAGCTATTCATAAGCAATGATCCAATACCTTGTCCTTGCTTATTCGGCGCGACAGAAATAGGTCCTAAGCCATACCAATTCTTTTCACCTGATGAAATTTGCACTGGTGAAATTGCCACATGCCCAACAATAGTATTATCTTCAACCGCAACTAAAGAGACTGTAAGTTGTTTGTGCTTTCTTAAATTATTAACAATAAAGTGTTCAGTATGGCTCGTATGTTCAGCATTTAGAAATGCCGCTTTAGTCAATTCTTCAATTTCTTTAATATCTTCTTCTCGCTCATCACGAATAAAAATATTCATCTTAAGTTTGATCCGTTTTTCTCAGCTACTCTTTTATTTTTAGCATCAATAGGCTTAGTTAGGAATAAATTTCAATCATAAAAACTTGTATAATCCATAAATAAAATAAATGAAAGTAATATTGATAATCGGTATCAAATGATAATTATTCTTTGTATTATTCATGTAATTTTTTTAAAGCTACTTAAAGATTATGCAAAGGACTACGAAACACTTTCAAATTAATGCATTAGCACTTGCTATAGCAATGAGCACAATTTCAGCGCATGCAGAGACTGATCAGCAGACTTCGGAATATGGAACTCTTCCTACCATTAAAGTAAAAGCTGGAAGTGGCGAAGAAAATGAAAAAAGTTATATAGCAGGGAAAACAGATACAGCGGTTCCACTGGGTTTATCCGTTCGTGAGATTCCACAATCTGTTTCTGTCATTACTCAACAGCGTTTACAAGACCAGCAATTGTCAACTTTGGTTGAGGTCGCTGAAAATGTTACAGGGGTAAGTGTCAACCGTTATGAAACCAACCGAGGCGGAATCTATTCACGTGGTTTTGTAGTAGATAATTATATTATTGATGGTATTCCCACCACATATAGCTTGCCTTGGTCTTCAGGTGAAATTTTCTCAAGTATGGCCTTATATGATCATATTGATGTAGTTCGAGGGGCAACAGGTCTTACATTTGGTGCTGGAAATCCATCTGCTGCGATTAATATGGTTCGTAAGCGTGCTACGAGTACAGAGCCAACTGCTAACGTAGAAGTGAGTGCAGGGAGTTGGGATAATTACCGTGTTATGGGTGATATTGCCAACTCCCTTAATCAATCAGGGACAGTACGTGGACGAGCAGTGGCCCAATATGAACAAGGCGACAGCTATACCGACTTGTTGTCTAAAGAAAAGCTAACTTTACTGTTAAGTGCTGAAGCAGATTTATCTGAAAATACCCTTTTATCGGGTGGGGTAACTTATCAAGAAGATGATCCGCGTGGACCAATGTGGGGAGGTTTACCTGTCTGGTTTAGTGATGGCACAAAAACGAACTGGTCTAAAAATACCACTACAAGTGCTGACTGGACACGTTGGAATGTTAAATATACCAATCTATTTGCAGATTTAACTCATAAATTTAATGACAACTGGTCAGCTAAACTGTCTTATTCTCATGGTAAGCGTGATGCTAATTCAAAGCTTTTATATGTTTCGGGTAGTGTAGACAAAAATACTGGTCTAGGGCTATCTCCTTATGCATCAGCGTATGACCTTGAGGTAGAGCAAGATAACGCTTCTTTGCAGCTCAATGGTAGTTTTGATTTGTGGGGCTTAGAGCAAAAGGTTGTTTTGGGTTATCAATATTCCAATCAGGACTTTACAGCGTATGCTCGTTCAACTGATACAAAAATGGAAATTGGCAATTTCTTTGAATGGAACGGCAGCATGCCTGAGCCAGTGTGGAATGCACCTACACTCAATGAAAAATATAATATTGAACAAAATGCACTATTCGCTGCGACTTATTTAAATCCGATTGAGCCTCTAAAATTTATTTTAGGTGGGCGTTTTACAAATTATGAAAAGAATATATATGGTCGTAGTTCATCCATAAAATATGACCACGAATTTGTTCCTTATGCAGGTATTATCTATGATTTCAATGATGTCTATACTGCATATGCAAGTTATACCAGTATTTTTCAGCCTCAAGACAATAAAGACTTTGATGGAAACTATTTAGACCCGGTTGAAGGAAACAGTACTGAAGTAGGCTTAAAATCTGCATGGTTTGATGGACGTTTGAATGGTACTTTAGCGCTTTATCATATTAAGCAAGACAATTTAGCTCAGGAAGCAGGACAAGTTACTCGTAACGGGGTAAAAGAAACCTATTATCGGGCAGCAAAAGGTGCGACGAGTGAAGGTTTTGAAGTTGAAGTAAGTGGACAAATCACACCAGACTGGAATATTACAGCAGGTTATAGCCAGTTCTCTGCCAAAGATGCAAATGATGCCGATGTTAATACCCAACTTCCTCGCAAGATGATTCAGACATTTACCACCTATAAATTACCGGGCAAATTAGAAAACATAACCGTGGGTGGCGGGGTAAATTGGCAAAGCAGTACCTATATTAATGCCGAAAATCCCAAAGAAGTTATTGAGAAAGTTGAGCAAGGAGATTATGCACTTGTAAACCTTATGGCTCGTTATCAAATTACAAAAGATTTTTCGGCTCAGCTTAATATTAACAACGTATTTGATAAAAAATATTACGGTGTTTTCCCGGCATATGGCCAAATTACTTTAGGTGCCCCTCGAAATGCGGCGCTAACACTACAATATAAGTTTTAATGAAGTTATTTTTTTAAAGCACCTAAGGGTGCTTTTTTTATAATTCTAAAAAAGAGCTAAGTATCAAAATAGCACTGGTTTTCACCTCTATTTTTTACCATTTGATAAAATTATTTTTAACTAAAATTTTACCGTTCGTCTGCTAATTAAGATAACTAAGTCATCAATTTATATATGAAAATGTGATGGATTTAACTTAAATTTATTTGCTTAAAAATTATACTAATTGATAAAAAATATAACTTGGCTATATTCCAAGAACATATTGCAGAGTTAGCAATATGCATTTCTAGGATGGAATAAAAATGAAAATAAAATTATCGAAAATAGTAATAGCCAGCTCATTATTGATATTTGCAAATATGAGTTATGCAGAGGGAGTAAAACGGTTTTCTGTCTCGGCAGGTTGGTTACATGTAATGCCTCAAGGTAAAGCTAATCCATTTAATATCAATACAAGTGTTAAAAATGGAACAGTTGCTAAAGTTGGAAGCATTTCGCCGACCAGTTTCTTAAACTCCGTTGATCCTAATGCTACAGAGGTAGATGTAGGCGGTGAACCTTTTAATCAAAAAGAGTTTCTTGAACTCGCTTTAAATGATGACTTTTTAAAAGGGCTCTTACTTGATGAAGAAGGCAATATAAAACCTGAGGTAGCAGGTGAGGCAACGATTCAAGGGTTAGAGCAGTGGCATCAAAATGATGCTGGCCTTGAAGTAGATGACACAGACACATTAGGGCTTATGTTTAACTATTACCTCAATGACAATGTGTCTTTACAATTTATTGGAGGCATTCCCCCTAAAGTCGATATTAAAGGTCAAGGCGAAATCTTGGCTCCATTAAGTGGTGTCGCGTTGTCACCACATGAATTAGTTAAAATTCTTTTTCCGAACGGCATTACCTTAGGTCAAGCGGTCCCGATTACCAATTTAGGCAATAAACCTAAAGCAGCTAGTGTTCGTGCTTGGACCCCTGCAATTGAAGCACAATATCAATTTGGGAAGAGTGGGGTGAACAAGTTTAGACCTTATTTAGGTGTGGGTTTAATGTATGCTCATTTTAATGATATTAAGCTAAATGACGAAATTCGTTCTGACCTGATCTCTGCAGGTCATATGATTCAAAATGTATTAGATGGTAAGGCTGGGGCTGCCTTGGATCGTAAAGAGTCTAGTGGAAATATGGTGGTTAAAGTAGATGCAGATGATGCGATTGCGCCTATATTTACTGCCGGTTTTACTTATGATTTTAATGATTCTTGGTATACGGTTGCCTCAGTATCTTATGCAAAACTAAATAATCGAACACAAATTGATGTCATTAACCAAAATACGGGCGCTCGCTTAATTCATGGGTCAACTAAAGTTGATATTGATCCGATCATTACATATTTAGGGGTGGGCTACAGATTTTAATTTTTTAATCATTTGAAGCAGTATCCTGAAGATGAATTCAATAAACTAAAATCTTTGGGATACTTTTTCATTTTACATTTCTTTGTGAACACTACAAAAAAGTCTATAAATCTATGCTGATCGTAATATTGATAGCCAGTATTTATAAGCTAATCAATTAAAACTGTATGAGGTGAGATATGACTAAAATTATCGCTACCCTAGGTTTAGCAGCAATCGTTTCGCTTTCTGTGGCGGCTTGCCAAGGTGAGAATGATACTAAACAGCAAGATAAAACCACGACTCCACACTCAATGGATAAAGACTCCTAATTTTTATAAATTTTAAAGCCTATCGTTAGATGGGCTTTAAAATAACTTTGCTGCGTCTTGCTATTCCTAGCTATTGTTAGGGATCAAAATAATCTTGCATTGATAAGACAGCACTACAGAAAAATATGAATCTTCTTTTATATGTGCCAGTTGGTTTCCATAGCTTGCATTGAATTGCATACGGTTTTTATAGGACATGTACTTAAAGCCACTTTGATAAAATGACTCATTATGGCCATTACCATAAATTTCGGCTGTAAAATTTCAAGAGCTGATAAGTTAAGTTTTATGACACTCACTTTTGAATAGCGAAGAAATAACTTACAAATCCAAACGCTACTCATCAAATCTATACATAAAGTTAAATTTAATAAAAATTATCTTTCTTATAATAATTTAAAAATAATTTTGAGGGCTAAAAATGAAAAAAATCATTAAAATTTTATTATTATCTAGTTTGATTTCATCTATACCATTATCTGTAGTTGCTAAAAATATTGAGACTAAAGTAAGCTTTTTAAAAGGTTCTTCTCAAACTACATTAACCGGAAAGTTTCAAGGTTATGATGATGTAAGATATCGAGTTTTTGCAAAAAGTGGACAGATTTTAAAATTTAATATTAATAGTTATGGTAATTTAGCTTATATTAATATTTTCGCTCCAGGTCAAAAGCCTGGTAAAGATAAGCCATTATTCGTGGGTTCGACTGTAGGTTTTTCAGGTGAAGTAACGCTACCTGTCGATGGTGATTATATTGTTCAAGTTTATCAAATGAAAAAAAGCGCACAAAGAAATAGAGCAGTTTCTTTTAATCTAGATCTACAAATATTAGATAATAAAAAATAAAATGATAATTAAAAGATTTATATAAAAGCTCTAATAATTAGAGCTTTTATATAGGCATAAAAATAGCGTAGTGTTAATTTAAATAAATTGAATCAACAATCCCGCATTTTTCAACAAAACTTAAATCATGTGAAACTAATAGCACAGCACCCTCATAATTAGAAATAGCATTTGCAAATAACTCTCTTGACTCGATATCTAAGTGGTTTTCTGGTTCATCAAGTAATAAAAGTTCAGGCATAGGCTGAGCATGGCTCAAACCTAGTAAAGCAACTTTTAACTTCTCACCACCACTGAGTTGAGCTAAGGGATATGTGCTTTTATCACCACGAATCCGAAGCTGACCTAATAAATTTCTCCACTCTAACTCAGTAATATTTGGGTTAATATTTCTTAAGTTTTCAACAGCAGAGAGATGGTCTAATAAAAAGCTGAAGTTCTGGTCGAGATAAAAGCAATTTGCAAACAGTTTAATTTCATCTGTAGCAGTTACAGCTGATTGATCAATCTGTTTCAGCAAAGTTGATTTCCCAATACCATTTCGGCCAACCAAATGAATCTTTTGACAAGCTCTTAAGGCGAGATGAATTGGTTGTTGTGTCCCATAGTTGAGTTTTAAGTTCTCAATTCTAAGAATTTCTCCAGTTCTTTTGTTAAAAGAGGGGAATATAAATTGTTGGGGCTTAACAGTTTCTAGAAGTACTTTTTTACTCTTCAAGTCTTGCTGGCTTTGATCGATTTGACGCTGATGTTGAGAATGAATTGCTCCTAGGCTTTGCCCAGCCTGTTCTTTTTTAAAATCGAGCAAAATTTTAGCTTGCGAGTTTGAGTCACGAAGTTTGTTGCCAGCACGTTCACGTTTTTGGGCTTTCATTAAAACTTCATGCTGCTTTTGCTTCATGTGCTTAACTTCACGTTGATGCAGATGTACTGACTGTTCTAAAGCCTCGATTTGGGACTGATATTGCTCATAAAATTTTTCATAATTTCCTGTAGTGTGCTGTAGGCCATGCTCATTTAAGTGATAAATATGGTCGACTTCATTTAACAAAGTCAGATCATGACTAATAATAAGAGCGCCTACTGGATGTTTCTTTAACTGAGCAATTAACCACTGTCTAGCTTCTTGATCGAGATGGTTGCTTGGCTCATCAAGTAATAGGTAATGATCAGTTTTTAAAAATAATGCGGATAAGGCTAACTTGGTTTTTTGGCCTTCGCTTAGCTGCTTAACAGGAAAGTCTAAATCGGTTGGTAGCTGAGCAGACCGTAGTAAAGCCTCCCAAATATTAGGAAGATCCCAATGTCCTTCTAACAAATCATAATCATCGTATTCAGCTTCGCCTTGTTCCACTCTTTGAAAAGCGTTGTAAAGATGGTTGACCTCTAAAGCTTCTGCAATTGTGTCTGATTGGAGACGAGTGAGCTGAGATAAATATGCATGGTTTGTTTGCCAGTTTATTTGACCACTTATATGCATTTCTGTAGTGGGTGAAATCTTGTGAAGCAATTGCATAAGTAAAGACTTACCTTGACCATTGCGGCCAATTAAGGCTGATACTTGATGATGCTCAAGTGAGAAATTCAATTCTTTAAACACCACTTTTGAAGGAAACTCCAAAGTGAGTTGTGAAATTACACATGCCTGCTGCTGAGTCATAAGAACCTCATAAATACAGGATGTACAAAATAGGAGTGTAAAGCTTTAAATAAAGACGCTAAGTCACTAAAGAATAGTCTATTTTGCACATCAAAAAAGAGAAAATTGATGAGAAAAAAGACTTACTTCATTGGCGTGACTCACAAAATAGAGGGAAAGAGAACAATAGTGTATAACGGTTTTTAAGCTGTGTAAAACTTATGCATTTTTTATGATAAAAAGCCTAATCAATGGATTAGGCTTTTAGTCGACTCAGCAATTATTCTTTTACCACCAAAACTTGGATTTTAGTGCTGTTTAGAACATCTTGCGCAAAACTACCCAAAATAAGTTTTTGGAAACCTTTACGACCATGTGAACCAATAACAATCAGGTCTGAACCCAACTCTTCTACAGCTTTAAGAATGCCATCAGATGAGATTTCACCTTGAATAATTTGTGTTTCAATATCAACACCTTCTTCAGCGCAAAGAGCTTTTACTTTCGCAAGTGTTTTTTCTGCATTAGCACGCGCTTCAACAAAATAATCTTTTACAACAGGAGAGATGTAATAGAAATCAACACCACTAAACGGGTCCACTGCAACTAGACTAATTGCTGTAAGTTTACTACCAAAAGCTTTAGCGATATGGGCGGCTTGTCGTGCTGCTGCCAAAGAAATCTCAGAACCATCTACAGGTACAATAATATGTCGGTAATTCATAATGTTATTCCTCTTATTTACAAGTTGTTATATGTATGAAGCTTTTCTTACTTAAAGATTAACACATTTGTTTAAAGGTAGAAATCAATTCAATTCACTTGTAGTTAAATTAAATGGTATTTAATTATATATTTGATTTTTAATGTTTTTAGTGAGGGGCGATAAAGAGGGAGTTGAGACTATGCCAAATTTAATTTTTTAGAAGAACTTTACAATAAATTACCTTTCATATTTTTGTCACACAGAAATCGTATAACCAAATCATATGTAAGGGGGAAGTAGTAAGATATGGCCGATTTAACAGCAAAGAAAGTCAGTAAACTTATCGAGGAATTTCGCCAAACTGGTAAAGAGCCAGAAAAGCTAGTAATTGGATATAAAACTTATGCAAGACTCATGGCAGATGATAAGTTTGCAGAAAAAGTTGTTCCTTCGTTAGAAAACTCAAAAGATCGATTATATAAAAATCTAAAAATAAAACTTATTACTGAAAAACATTATTTTGAAGTTAAATAAAATATAAATGTGATATTTATCACATTTATATTTTTGTTGTTTACATTTAGTAGGAATTATTAACATATTGTTTTTAAGTTGATACAAATATGGGGTGTAATCAACATTTGAAAACAGCATTCCTTTACAGACTCGATAGAATAAATTGCTTTTATTTTTAAGTAGTGGAATAAATTGAATGCCAAGTATTAGTGTAATTTTATTTTATATTTTAGCTATTTTAGGCTTTTGCTCTGCTCTGGGAGGATTATTAAGTTTAAGCATGTTTTTAATCATCATCGGTATTGGGCTTATTTGTGCAGCTTTTTTGCTAAAAAAAGAATTTAAAATTGATGTTTTATTCTGGAAATAACCATTGGTTATAAATGATTAAATTAATAAATATAATTAGTTTTCACCTCATACAAATGAGGTGTAATTTAAATATTTTAATATGATATATATTATTTTAACTTAAATTGATATGGCTTTTATTTTTCAAAAATCTTATTACAATTCTAAATAAAACCGGAAATTAAAAAATACATTAAGTATTTAAAAATAAAAAGATTTCAATTACGATGAAAGACCAATAAATTAGTTACTGTGGCATTAGGTAAAAAATAACAAAAGCGAGGTGAACACATGACCTATAAATATGAATATGCAGGGTTTTGGTTAAGATTTGGCGCAATGATCATTGATACTCTTATTCTTTTTTTAGCAATTATTCCAGCCGCATGGATCTTTTATCATGGAGATTACGATCTCATATTTGCTACAGGTATGAGTAGTAAACCGCAAAACTATTGGTTTGATATGATCGTAAATTATGCATTTCCATTTTTATATACTGTTTTGTGTTGGATCTACTTTGCAGGGACACCAGGAAAACGTCTAATGCGTTTAAAAGTTCTCGATGAAAAGACAGGTAATAAGTTAACTTTCGTACAATCTCTCATTCGCTATATCGGATATATTCCATCTATTTTAGTGTTTTGTATCGGCCTTATTTGGGTCGCATTTGATGCTAAAAAACAAGGATGGCATGACAAGATGGCGAAAACAGTGGTGGTTAGAGAACTGTGAGTTATAGTCACTGATGAATTAATAAAAAATTACAAAAAAAATCTTGTGCCTTGTAGAGTAAAACCTATACTTGCCGCGAGTTTATTTAACGGAGATCCTAAATGGGTAGTTGTTCGAGGTTCGAGTTTAATTATCAATTAAACCAAAGCCAATACTGAGCAAGGTAACCTTTAGGAGAGGCTATCTTGCAATGAGATAGCTTTGTTAAAAATTAGATTAAACCTATACAAATTACTTGATTTGTAATCATTCACTTCAGCATTTATCTGTTTAGTTTCTCGCTAGAAATGGGGAGAAGCCAATGTTTTTATACGCTTCCATACACGACCGTTATATTTACCAGATTTTAATCTTGGTAAACAATTCGTCTCATGCGATTCAAAGCATTCGGACCATGTTCAGTTATGTGACATTCCGTCAACGTTGGTCTGGCTTTGGGCTAATTTTCTCTTCTTCATCGTAAGTCTACGATCTCCTATTCCTTTCTAAATTAAAAAATTTAAAAGACTTTATTTTTAATAAGGTCAAGAGCTTTGTACGCCTAAAAAATGGAGGATTTCGTGATGAAATTCTGGCAACGACTCTTTACAGCATTTTTACAAAGATTTCATTTGATGCGTTTTTTCGGTCGTAATCGATCTTTTAAAGAGCTACATCAATCTAGTTATGCTCAAGAAATTAGCAAAAATTTATCTAAGCGTTTGCTTAAAGCATCAAGGGCTCAAACGAATGATCTATTAAAACAATTTGATACTCATTTGACGGGGCTTACAGAAGAGCAAGCGTATACCCAACAAATGACGGTGGGGCTTAATGAAGTTACTCATGAAAAGCCATTAACTTGGTGGCAACACCTTTGGTATTGCTACCGTAATCCGTTCAATATTTTACTTAGCCTTTTGGCATTGATTGCTTTCTTTACCGATGATCTAACGGGTTCAACCATTATTAGTGTGATGGTAATTCTTTCAACACTACTTCGTTACTGGCAAGAAGCAAAGTCAAATCAAGCTGCGGATGCCTTAAAGGCAATGGTGAGTAATACTGCTACTGTATTGCGCCATCAAGTCAGTGCAGAAGATTTAGAACTTATGCATGAGCGTTATGGCATTGATACTAAAGACCAAACCAATCAACAATTTGAGATACCAATTCAGTATTTAGTGCCAGGTGATGTGATTTTATTATCTGCGGGTGACATGATTCCTGCGGATTGTAGAATTTTGTCTGCTAAAGATTTGTTTGTCTCTCAAGCTGCAATGACTGGTGAATCAATGCCTGTCGAGAAATTTCCGTTGCAGAAAAATCTCGAAGAAACCAGCGCTTTAGAGCTAGATAATATTGTATTCATGGGGACCAATATTGTTTCTGGTTCAGCTCAGGCAGTGGTTTTAAGTACGGGTATTCAAACATATTTCGGTGCATTGGCTCATCGAGTTACGGCTACTGATCGGAGCACGACTGCATTTCAAATGGGTGTCAACAAAGTAAGTTGGTTGCTCATTCGCTTTATGTTGGTGATGGCACCTGTTGTACTTTTCATTAATGGCTTCACCAAAGGCGATTGGGCCGAAGCATTTTTATTCGCATTATCTGTAGCTGTCGGTCTTACTCCAGAAATGCTACCGATGATTGTGACTTCAACTTTGGCAAAGGGGGCGGTTTTCTTATCTAAAAAGAGAGTGATTGTTAAACGTCTAGATGCGATCCAAAACTTTGGTGCCATGGATGTTCTGTGTACCGATAAAACTGGAACACTGACTCAAGACAAAATCTTTTTATCCCAACATATTGATGTTCAAGGCGGGAAATCAGACTTTGTACTCATGCAGGCATTTTTAAATAGTTATTATCAAACAGGCCTAAAAAATTTGCTTGATGTGGCTGTTTTAGAAGCTGTTGATGATCAGATCAAAATACAGAAGTTACGTTACAAGAAGTTAGATGAAGTTCCTTTTGATTTTGATCGCCGCCGTATGTCAGTCGTGGTACAAACGCCTCAACAAAAAGCCCGTATGATTACCAAAGGTGCAGTTGAGGAAATGTTAAAGGTTTGCCGTTATGTCGAGGTAAATGGCAAAGTAGAGCCTTTAACAAAGCAACGTGAAGTAGCAATTGAGGCATTAACTCAACGCTATAACCGAGATGGTTTAAGAGTGGTGGCAGTAGCGTATCGTGAGTTTAAAAATCATCAGGAAAATTATTCAGTTGTTGATGAAAGTGATCTGATTTTAATAGGTTATATTACTTTTCTTGATCCACCTAAAGAGTCTGCCAAAGAAGCTATACAGAGTTTACATGCCCATGGTGTAACGGTAAAAGTGCTAACTGGGGATAATGAGTTTGTCACCCAAAAAGTGTGCCGAGAAATTGGCCTGAATTATGATCAAGTTTTATTGGGCGGTGTAATTGAAACCTTAACTGATCAACAACTCAAAAGAGCAGTAGAGCAATACCACATTTTTGCGAAATTAAGTCCGGTTCACAAAGAACGTATTGTTGAGCAGTTAAAAGCAAATGGTCACGTGGTTGGTTTTTTAGGAGACGGTATTAACGATGCCGCTGCTATACGTGCTGCCGATATTGGTATTTCAGTAGATACTGCAGTAGATATCGCTAAAGAGTCTGCAGATTTAATCTTGCTTGAAAAAAGTCTGATGGTTCTTGAAAAAGGTGCGATTGAAGGCCGTAGAACTTTTGCCAATATGCTGAAATATATCAAAATGACGGCGAGTTCAAATTTTGGTAACGTTTTTTCGGTACTTATTGCAAGTGCTTTTATTCCTTTCTTACCCATGTTGCCTATTCACTTACTCATTCAAAACTTACTTTATGATGTTTCACAAATTGTGATTCCTTTTGACAATGTGGATGAAGAGTTAATTGCAAAACCACAGCGTTGGCAACCTGAAGAAGTTGGCCGTTTTATGGTGGTGTTCGGACCGATTAGCTCCATTTTTGACATGATTACTTTTGGGTTAATGTGGTTTGTATTTTCAGCAAATACTCCTGAACATCAGACGCTATTCCAATCAGGCTGGTTTGTGGTGGGTTTACTTACCCAGACATTAATTGTCCATATGATCCGTACAGCTCAAATTCCATTTATTCAGAGTCGTGCCGCGACTCCATTATTAATAATGACAGCGGTGATTATGTGTATCGGGATTTTCTTACCAATGGGTCCTTTAGCAAGTTATTTAAAACTACAAGCTTTACCTTTAAGTTATTTTTTATATTTACCTGTAATTTTAGGTGCTTATATGTGTGTTACTCAATGGGTAAAGAAAATTTATATCCGCCGTTATGGCTGGCAATAAAACAATAGGTGCAAAATGAAATTGCAATTTTTACAACATACAGACTTATCAAATATTATTGATACTTTAATTAGTCTCTCGGCTGCTTTTATTTTAGGGGCGTTAATTGGGTTCGAACGTCAGTATAGGCAACGTACAGCTGGTCTTCGAACAAATGTTCTAGTTGCGGTAGGTGCAGCAATTTTTGTAGATATTGCAATTAATCTTACTGGAGCAGATGGAGCTGTTCGGGTAATTGCCTATGTTGTTTCGGGTATTGGTTTTTTGGGTGCGGGTGTCATTATGCGCCAAGAAGGCAACATCCACGGTTTAAATACCGCAGCGACTTTATGGTGTTCTGCGGCAGTAGGTGCTGCCGCGGGTGCTGATTTAATTATTGAAGCAATATTGGCGACAGCCTTTATTTTATCTGCCAATACGCTATTAAGGCCGATTGTCCATATCATTGACCGTCGTCCGTTAGACGATGACACAGAAGTTTTACATGTAATTTACATTATATGTGACCGAAGTCAGAGCAAGGTCGTTATGGATGAATTAAACCTAACCCTAAAGCATCATAATTATCCTGCTAAAGATATTGATGTCACACCTTTTGGAGAAAAAGAGGTTGAGATAGAAGTAACGCTAATTGCAACCTCAATCGAAGCAGAAGAAGCACAACACATCATTAATCACTTAAATGCAATGCCGCAAATACGGCAAGCGTTTTGGGATAAAAACACAATTAACTAATTTAACGAGAGTTTGCGTTTAATTTTTTATGAATTTCTCTAAATGATGAAGCGCAAACTCTTTCGTTTAAGCCTTATTTTTTAGCTTTAAATTTAAGGACTATAAATACAACAATACCGACAACCAGTCCCCAGAAAGCTGAACCAACACCGAAAAATTGGATACCCGACGCACTACATAAAAAGGTAAATAATGCCGCTTCGCGGTCTTCAACTGGACCAAACGCAAGCGCAATGTTGTGACTAATCGTACCAAGTAAGGCAATGCCTGCTAACGCTACAATAAAAATATGAGGAAAAGACATCAGCAAGCTTGTGAGGGTTGCAGCAAATAGCCCCATCAAGATATAAAAAAAGCCACAGCTTATACCAGCAATATAACGTTTGCTTGGGTCAGGATGAACTTGGTCGTCTAAGCTTACGGCAGCACTTATCGCAGCAATATTAACGCTGTAACATCCAAAAGGTGCAAGCACAACTTGAGTTAAACCAGTCCAACCAATTAGTTGATTAACGTGCGGTTTATAGCCATAACTCTTGATCATGGCTATACCAGGTAGATATTGCGATGCCATGTTAATCACAAAAAGTGGTAATGCTAAGCCTAAAAGTGCTGACCAGCTAAATTCAGGGCTAATCCAAACGGGTTTAGCCAAGGACCACTCAAGAGTAGGCATATGAAAGTCTAAAAAAACAGGGCAGAGGGCAATACCTGCCAAGGCGGTAAATACAATGCTGTAACGCGGCCATAATCTTTTTGTAATGACATAAATGGCGAGTAAAGATAAAACAAATGTCCAATCATTTTGCAAGCTCGCGAAAAGTGAAATACCAAACTTAAGCAGAACTCCGGCAAGCATGGCACTGGTTAGGCTTTGTGGTATATAGGAAAGCGCTTTTTGGAATATACCTGAAAAGCCTAAAATCGCAGTGAGTAAACCACCTACTAAAAAAGCGCCAATTGCTTCATTTAAACTATAGCCACTACCTGTTGCCATAATTAAAGCGAGGCCCGCTGTTGACCAAGCTGTTGCTACGGGATATTTAAATTTCCAAGAAAGGATAAGTCCTGATAAACCAATACCTAAGCCTAAAGCCCAAAACCATGAGGTGATTTGTTCAGATGACGCACCTAAAGCTTGAGCAGCCTGAATCACTAAAATAGCCGAAACACTAATACCAATAAGAAAGGTAATAAAACCAGCAAATACGGCTGGTATTGAGAAATCTTGAAGAATCTTTTGCATAGCTAAATGTTCTAAGTCCCTGAAAAATTAATATGTTTCTGCCTATGTTTTCAGCTAGGTAAATCTAACAATTTTTTTTAAGAAGGTGCTTTCTATTTTTGACTTTAAAATGAAAGAATATTTTTTAAATAGCCATTAATGGTATTATTTATTTCATAACAAACGGGGAATTTGGGATATTGTTTTATGGATGAGCAGGCTGAAAATTTAACACCTCTTGAATTGAAAATTATGCGCTGTTTACAAGAGAATGGACGTTTAAGTAATGCTGAACTGGCAAAACTTGTTGGCATTAGTACTTCGTCATGTTGGAACCATACTCAGCGTCTTTTTAAGATTGGGGCCATCTTGGATGTGCGTGCTCGAATTAATCCGGGTATGGTGCAACGTGAGACTATTGTTTTGGTCGGAGTAGTGCTGGATCGCTCGACACCTGATAGCTTTCAGGCATTTGAACAAGCAGCAGGTGATTTGGAGAATGTTCTTGAATGTTACTTGGTTGCCGGAGAAGTTGACTACTTTCTAAAAATTCGTGTTAAAGATTTGGCTGCTTTTAACCGTTTTCATAGTGAAAAAATTATTGCTTTACCCGGGGTAAGACAGGTAAGAACATTTTTTGTGCTCAATGAAGTTAAAACAGATGGCATGCTGGCATTTTAACAACCTAATAAATTCAGACTTCCTTGACTCGGCAGCTTACATTGTTGAAGTTGCCAGCTTTAAGCCAAATCCGAAAAATAAAATGCCAACTAAGAAAATTCCGCTTGCTGCAATTTTATGGTTTTGTTTGAAAAAAGTTGAAAGTTTAATTCCAGAGAAAATAAGCGCAGTTAAATAACTAAAGCTAATAATTTGTAAAATCACCGCTAAAATTAAAAAGCTTAAAGCTGGATAGGCATAATCCGGTTCAACAAACTGCACAAAGAAAGACAGGAAAAATAAAATCGCTTTAGGGTTGAGTAAACTAATACTTAAGGCTGTTTTATAAGGGTGAACTTTATCTAAAGCAGGTAAATCAGCCATTTCTGCTTGGGGTTGATTACGTAATTTCCAGCGCTGAATACTGCCTTGTAGAAGCTTAAAACCTAAATAAGACAAGTAAAGTGCGCCGACGAGTTTGAGTACGATAAAAACCCAAGGGAATGCTTTTAATAAAGAAGCCGCACCAAGTACAGTACAGAGCATTAAAATTAAGTCACCGGTAAAAATACCAAGTGCCCCCATATATCCGGTTTTAATACCATAGCGTGAAGCAATCGACATCACATAAAGAGAATTGGGCCCTGGCAATAACACAATTAGGAATGTACCAATAATATATGTTGTTAAGTCTGTTATGCCGAACACGAGAAACCCAATAAAAAACCGATTTTTGTCATGATAACAAAAATCGGTAATTTTGTATGAAAAGTGCAGTTTTTAAGATTTAATTTCTGCATCAATTCCAAAAGATTGACGTAATAAAAGACTTAATTGATCTCGCGCTTTAATAAAGCCATCAACACCACCTTGTAAAAGTTGGAATGCCATTAAGTCATGGTTAAGTTCATCTTTAAAACTTTGCTCATCTTGAGCTGGTCTAACTATCGCTTCTGCCTGTTTTGCTTTGTTCGCATCAAGTGCTGCATCGACTGGACGCGTATCTTGTTCAAGCTGCGTTAGCAAGCTTGGAGAGATCGTAAGCAAATCACATCCTGCAAGGCCTAGCACTTGGTCGATGCTACGGAAGCTCGCACCCATGACTTGAGTTGGAATATTTTGCTGCTTGTAGTAAGTGTAGATTTTCTTAACTGAAACCACACCTGGATCTTTCTCGATTGGGTAAGAATCTACACCTTCAGCTTTTTTGTACCAGTCTAAAATACGGCCTACAAAAGGTGAGATTAAAGTAACTTTGGCATCTGCACACGCTTGGGCTTGATGTAAACCGAAAAGGAGAGTGAGGTTACAAGCAATACCTTCAGCTTCTAACACTTTAGCCGCTTGAATACCTTCCCAAGTCGATGCAATTTTAATCAGAATACGTGACTGATCGATACCATAACCTTTATAAAGCTCACATAATTCATGTGCTTTTTGAATGGTCGCTTCGGTGTCATATGAAAGTGCAGCATCGACTTCTGTAGAAACACGGCCTTCAATGAGTTTTAAAATTTCTACACCAAATTTTACGGTTAAAATATCAATGGTTCTTTCAATCAGTTCATCATTTTTATAGCCTTCTTCTTTAGCTTGATAATAAGCATCTTCAATGAGCTCTTTACTTTCTGGTTGTTCTGCCGCAGCGGTAATTAACGAAGGATTCGTCGTAGCATCTAAGGGACGAAATTTACGAATTGCTTCAAGGTCGCTACTGTCAGCAACAACGGTCGTTAATGTTTTTAATTGGTCAAGTGCTGTATGAGTCATTGATATTCAACATCTTCAATAAAAAATCTTATGTTTTCTTTATAGCACAAACTCTATCCATACTGTCGATATATCAATTGTTATGTTTCAAAGAAAAACGTTTAGGTTCTGCATCTAAATTGAAATGATTTTACGGAGCTGGTTGCATTCGCTTATTACGAATATAGTCAATCAAAAACCGTGCAGCAGCACCGAGTTCACTTTCGCGGCTCCAGACCAAATCAACGTAATATTCAAATCGAGGCGTAAAATCAAATACATCTAATGCTTTAAGCTTGTTGTTTAACTCGGGATTTTCTTTAAACATCTCTTGTGGAAGTACGCCCCAACCTAAATTACGTAAAATCATTAAGCAAGCAGAGTGGTGGTTGTCTGTACGCCAGTAATGTTTTGAAAATAATAATTCGGGTTTTAATGTTTCATCTCGACTTGCCACCACAATTTGTCTTGTACCCAAAATCTGCTCATATGAGACATGCTCTTGGCTTGCGAGCGGATGGGTTTTTGAAATAACAGGAATTAAGGCTTCACGTTTGAGTTCAACAAACTGTTCTCTATTGTCTAAATGCTCACGTTCAAACATAAGGGCCAGTTGGGCAGATCCATCTAACAACATTTGAAGCGCATCTTCTTGAGGGGCAGACACAATATTAATTTGTAGATCGGGAAAGCGACTTTCTAGCAGGCAAACATAGTCGGTCCAATTGGTATGTAGCAGCTCAGACACCACAACAATAGTAAGATTAGGTTCCAGCCCAGTACTTAATGCATGCGCGTGCTGTTTCCATTGATTCATTTCAATCAATAGTTGCGCCGTTTTTTCATATAGCACTCGTGCTTCGGCTGTAGGAGTAGGTTCACGGCCTTTACGTTCAAATAAAGTCAGGTTCAGATCAATTTCTAAATTAGCAATCGACATACTCACAGCAGAGGGGACTTTACCGAGTTTCCTTGCTGCTGCTGAAAATGAACCTGTTTCCATAACGGCTTGGAACATGAGAAGTTGTTCTTGATTAATATTCATCTGTCAAAAAAATTGAAAGAACCTGATTAGATTAATCAAAATTATAAAAATAAAATGCACATTATCCAAGTTATTATTGAGTATTTAAAAATGTTGATTTCCAAGAGAAGACTCATTCATGCAATCAGTTATGAAGGAATTTTGTTGGTCATCATTGCGATTGCATTAAGTTTTATTTTTGACATGCCGATGGAAGTGACCGGAACACTTGGTGTGTTTATGGCAGTGGTTTCAGTTTTCTGGAATATGATTTTTAACCACTATTTCGAAAAAGTAGAGCATAAATTTAATTGGGAAAGAACGATCCCTGTGCGGATTTTACATGCGATTGGTTTTGAGGGTGGTTTGCTGATTGCGACTGTTCCAATGATTGCATATATGATGCAGATGACAGTGATTGATGCATTTATTTTAGATATAGGTTTGACCTTATGTATTTTGGTTTATACCTTTATTTTCCAGTGGTGCTATGACCATATTGAAGATAAGTTTTTCCCAAATGCTAAAGCAGCATCACTTCATTAATTCACATAGATTGAAATGAAATAAGCACCCAGATGGGTGCTTATTTTTTTGGTCGATAAATAGAAATTATTTTTCTACAATCGCAACCACACCTTCACCGCCTGCTGTACAGATCGAGATTAATGCGCGGCCTGAACCTTTTTCATTAATTAATTTAGCTGCTGTAGCCAAGATACGACCACCAGTTGCAGCAAATGGGTGACCTGCACCTAAAGATGAACCATTTACGTTCAGTTTAGAGCGGTCAATTGAACCTAAAGGTGCATCTAAGCCAAGACGTTCTTTACAGAATTTTTCATCTTCCCAAGCTTTTAAAGTAGAGAGTACTTGAGATGCAAATGCTTCATGGATTTCGTAGAAATCAAAGTCTTGAAGCTTAAGGTTAGCACGCTTAAGCATACGAGGTACTGCATAAGCAGGAGCCATCAATAAGCCTTCTTTAGGACCGTTCTTACCAATGAAGTCAACAGCTGCTGTTTCTGAGAAAGAAAGATAAGCTAAAACTTCATGTCCGTTTTCTTTTGCCCATTCTTCAGAAGCAAGCAATACCACAGACGCACCGTCAGTTAACGGAGTTGAGTTACCTGCAGTCATTGTTGCAGTTTCGCCTTTACCGAAAACTGGTTTTAACTTAGCAAGTTTTTCAACTGTACTGTCAGGACGTAAGTTGTTGTCACGGTTAAGACCTAAGAATGGAGTCATTAAGTCATCAAAGAAACCACGCTCATAAGCAGCAGCAAGTTTTTGATGGCTGCTTGCAGCTAGCTCGTCTTGTGCTTCACGAGTGATACCCCATTCTAATGCAGTGATTGCTTGGTGCTCACCCATTGAAAGGCCAGTACGTGGTTCACCATTGCTTGGTGCATCAAGAAGCTTTTTAAAATCAATCTTTGTTAGAGCTTTAAGACGGTCTTTACCTGTTTTAGCAACATTAAGTTCAAGTAAAACTTTACGTAAGCCATCACCTACAGCAATCGGTGCGTCAGAAGTTGTATCTACGCCACCTGCAATACCTACGTCGATTTGACCAAGCGCAATTTTGTTAGCAACAACAAATGCTGCTTGTAAACCTGTACCACATGCAATTTGGATGTCATAAGCAGGAGTTTCAGGAGCAAGATCTGTGCTCAATACAACTTCACGAGTCATGTTGAAGTCACGGCTATGTTTTAAAACAGCGCCCGCAACAACTTCGCCAATACGTTTACCTTGTAAATTAAAGCGCTCAACCAAACCATTCAATGCTGCTGTCAGCATGTCAGAATTAGACGCTTTAAAGTAGGCAGTATTTGAACGTGCAAATGGAATACGGTTGCCACCAAGGATTGCAACGCGGCGAACAGTGTTTTGACTCATGGTTTTATCCTGTTGAACAGAAGTTTTGGTTTTTGTTGCTTTTGGTGCTGCAGCTACATTTGAAGATGTAGACGGGGTTGCTGAAGCAGCGCTCTTACTACGAGGGCTACGTGCAGGTGCAGTCGTTGAACGAGTACGTGTCGTTTTTGGTGTATTAGTTGCTGCTTTAGGAGTAGTGCTGTTACGCTTAGCCGTGTTAGAAGCCGACTTTGATGTATTTGACACTTTTTCCTGAGCAGAATTCTCGACTGCTGGATTTTCTTGAGTTGTTTTGCTCATAAGGCTTTTCCAAGCATAATAACGATATTCTTGTTAGCTACCTTAACACAATTCAAATAGACCTGTATTGACTAGAATGACATTGTAGATAGCATTCAGGTCAAGACATCCAAAGATGAACTCAAGTATGATTTGGAGTAACTCTAATGAACGACTGCTTTCATATTGTTTCTATCCATCTCATAACATAATGAAGCCTGTCGTAGAAAATTCATTTCTTTGAGAGATAATAATCATGACTGATCAATACCAAGCATTTACGCAATCTCCTATTGGTAAATTCGTTGTTAAAAATCTGGGTTTACCTTCGCCTGTTGTATTAGAGCGTTTTGAAAGTGCTCAGCCAGTAGTGAAAGGTGCAGTATTGGTTGGCGCGGCGCCGTCAAGCGTTTTGTCTGGTGCGATTGCACAAGTACTTAGCAATATTCATGCAGATAGCTATGTAGGCAATAATGTTGCATTACAACAAGAAGCTGCAAAAGTTGGATTAAATTTACGTCCATTCAATGCAGGCGATAAAGAATCAAAATTCAAAGCTGTTGTATTTGATGCATCTGGTATTCAAAACTCAGAACAGTTAAACGAACTTTATAAATTCTTTAACCCGATTGCACGTCAAGTTGCGACTTCTGGTCGAGTGATTGTTATTGGTACAACGCCTGAAACTGCAAAAACTGTAAAACAGGCGATTGCTCAGCGTGCACTTGAAGGCTTTATCAAATCTGTAGGTAAAGAATTTAAAAAGGGTATTACTGCTCAAGTTGTGTATGTAGACGAAGGTGCTGCTGCAAACCTTGAATCAACATTACGCTTCTTGCTTTCACCACGTTCAGCTTATGTATCTGGTCAAGTGATTCGTGTATCTAAAGCAGATGTAGTTGATGTTGATTGGGCAAAACCGCTTGCTGGAAAAACTGCGTTAGTAACTGGTGCAAGCCGTGGTATTGGTGAAGCAATTGCACATGTGTTGGCACGTGATGGTGCGCATGTTATTTGTCTAGACGTACCACAACAACAAGCTGATCTTGACCGTGTAGCTGCTGACATTGGTGGTTCTACATTGGCAATTGACATTACAGCTGCTGATGCGGGCGAAAAAATTAAAGCTGCTGCGGCTAAACAAGGTGGTTTAGATATTATTGTTCATAACGCAGGTATTACACGTGACAAAACTTTGGCAAACATGAAGCCAGAGCTTTGGGACTTAGTCATTAACATTAACTTGTCTGCTGCTGAACGCGTAAACGACTACTTGTTAGAAAACGATGGTCTAAATGCAAATGGCCGCATTGTTTGTGTATCATCAATTAGTGGTATTGCTGGTAACCTTGGTCAAACCAACTATGCTGCATCTAAAGCAGGTGTAATTGGCCTAGTGAAATTTACTGCGCCTATTCTAAAAAATGGTATTACCATTAACGCAGTAGCACCTGGCTTTATCGAGACCCAAATGACTGCTGCGATTCCATTTGCGATTCGTGAAGCTGGTCGCCGTATGAACTCAATGCAACAAGGTGGTTTACCTGTTGATGTAGCAGAAACGATTGCATGGTTTGCATCAACTGCTTCTACAGGTGTAAATGGCAACGTTGTACGCGTGTGCGGTCAAAGCTTGTTGGGCGCTTAAGCACTTTTAGCTAAATAGGGGTGCTTGTGCATCCCTTTTTTATTCAAGAATTTATAAATTATAAAAGGTTAGGTATGAATACTCGTCATTTTAGCCAACTACCAAAAGCGGCATTGGCTTATCCAAAAGTAGTGCAAGGTTTAATTTTTAAAAAACCGAAAGGTCCAAAAATATTACCGCAAGTTGAATATGTGGTAGATACTTTAGAAATTGATCAGAACCATTTGAAGGCTTATAACGAAGTATGTGGCTTTCAAAATAATGGCTTTGTACCGGCAATTTATCTAGCGGTACTTTCTCAAAGCTTGCAAATGCATATGATGACGGCAGAAGCATTTCCATTTCCAATTTTAGGTTTAGTGCATATCCGTAACCAGATTAAACAGACCAGACCGATTGGCGTAACTGAAAAACTCACTCTCTCATGTAAATTTGGGGAATTAAAACCACATGATAAAGGTGTTCAGTTTGACTTTATTACCACAGCAAAAGTTGGCAATGAAGTGGTGATGGAAGGCTTAACAACTTATTTATCTCGCCAAAAAGTTGAGAAAAGAGTAGGTGAGAAAGCCAAAGAAGAACAAGCGCCATCTTATGTTCCAAAGGCAGAGTGGAATATTTTAGAAAACACAGGCCGCCGTTATGCGAAAGTGTCTGGTGATTTTAACTTAATTCACATTCATGCCATTACTGCAAAAGCATTTGGTTTTAAGCAAGCCATTGCGCATGGCATGTGGAGCAAAGCAAAAGCTTTAGCGAACCTTGAGTTGCCAAATGCTTATGAAGCAGATGTGTGGTTTAAGCTACCAATGTTCTTGCCATCAAAAGTTGAGTTTTTAACTGCAAATGCAGATAAAAAGACAGATTTCTTGATTCGTAATGCCAAATCACAAAAACCGCATGTTGCAGGAACTGTAAAAGCATTATAAAAATAGCAGCAGCCTGAACAGAGGTTTGGGCTGCTTTTGAGCAAAATAACAAAAAATGCAAGGAACTTCATGTGATTAAAGAAATTTTACTGGCCGATACCCATAACTATCACGGTATTTTAGATGAACGTTTTATTGATTTAGCTCACCAGTTCAGCCGTCTTCAAGATGCTAGAACAGGACAAGGTGGAGCTGCTTTAGCGGTTTATTTTAGAGGCCAAAAAGTTGTAGATATCTACACCGGTCTAAAATCACAAACTGAAGCTTGGCAACCTGACACATTGGCAGTTTGCTACTCTACAGGTAAGGGTGTACTTGCAACTTTAGCGCATATTTTGGTAAGTGAAGGGTTTTTAGAATACGACAAACCGATTGCGACCTATTGGCCTGAGTTTGCTCAAAATGGAAAAGAGCAAATGACTTTGCGTCATGTGCTAAGCCATCAAAGCGGCATGTTTGATGTTCGAAATATCATCGAAAGTGCGAGAGAAATGCTCGACTGGTCACATATGTTAGAGGTGGTCGCGGCGACTAAGCCAAGATTCCTTGCAGGAGAGGGCAATGCTTATCAAGCTTTAACATTCGGTTGGCTTGTCGGTGGCGTACTTGAAAAAGCAACTGGTCAATCTCTAGATCAGCTCATGCAAAATTATCTTGTTGAGCCATTACAGTTAGATGGTGCTTATTTTGGAACGCCTGCAAATGAGTTGGATCGTGTAGCACGTTTAATTATTCAACCAAAACCAGAAAAACCAGCGTCTACTCAAGTTGAAAAACCTAAAAAGCCACAGACGCGTAAGAGTTCACTCTCTGAAAAAGTGATTACATGGACGGGTCAAGACCCGCAAGACTTTCAGGATGCGATGATTCCAAAAGGAATGAAAAATTTTAGTTTCTTTAGTGATGAGGGACTGCAAGCAGTCATTCCGGCAGCGAACGGGACATTTACTGCAAATAGCCTTGCTAAAATTTATGCGATGCTAGCAAATCAAGGTGAATGGGATGGACAGCAATTGATTCGCCCAGAAGTATTTAAAGAACTTAGTACTATTCAAAGTTATGCACGTGATCGTGTCATGCCAATACCGATGAATTGGCGCTTAGGATATCACCGCATTATTACTATGGGTAAACGAGCTAAAAATGGTTTTGGGCATATTGGTTACAATGGTTCAGGAGCGTGGTGTGATCCTGAGCGTGACCTCAGCTTTGCCTATACCCATAACTTCCAGATTGGTTCAATTACAGGCGATTATCGTTTGTGGGGGCTGACTCAAGAAGCTTTACGTTGCACCGACCAAATTTTAAAAGGCCGTAAAGGCTGGTTCTAATTTTAGTATTTTAAAGCTGGTATTTTTAAGCAATGCCAGCTCAACATTTATAATAATTCTAGGCGAATAATTGCTTCGGTATGACGCTTAAAATCTTCTTCAACTAAACCTTGTAAACCAAGTTTATAAATCCCTTCTAATCCACACACAAAGGCAATGAGTCGCCACGCAATATCTGTGGAATTAGACCTATTTTTAAATTCGCCTTCTTTTTGACCGCATTCAATCGATTGCACAATAGCTTGATGCCAACTTTGCATGGCGAGGTTATACGCTTTTTGTATTTCAATATCTTGTTCAATTAAGAGTTCAGCTTCATTCCATAAACGTAAGTAGGGCTGAAGCCTGTCTATATTTTCTGCACCTAATAAGATGAAGAGTCTTTGAAATTGGCTAGTTGTTTGGAGAGTTTGTTCAATTTCATCAAGCTGTTCCATCAGCTTTAAAAAAGCTTCAGCTTTTAAATGAGATGCCGAAGAAAAATGATGATGGACTTGTCCGGTAGAGGTTTGTGCTTCTGTTGCGATTCTACGTACCGTCATGGCTGTAAAACCTTCAGCCAAAGCAATTTGCATGGCAGCTTGCAGAATCATTTCTCTGCGTTGATCGCGATTAAGATAGGCCATGTTTTTTTACCTGACTGAATTCGACACAAATTACATTAAAACTAAAAGTTGGACAAGTGTCCAGTTGTGTATATAATAACCATGATTTGAACACATGTCCAAGTTTTGGATATTGAAGAGCGTTATGCAAAAAAAATGGTTAATCCTGACAATTATCGTCCTCATTTATTTACCAGTTACGATTGATGCAACGGTAATGCATGTTGCAACACCATCTTTAAGTGCAGCATTGAATTTAACTGCCAATCAGCTTTTATGGATTATTGATATTTATTCACTGATTATGGCGGGTTTGATTTTGCCGATGGGTGCACTTGGTGATCGTATTGGCTTTAAAAAATTATTATTTATTGGAACCGCAGTTTTTGGTGTGGGTTCGTTAGCTGCGGCTTTTTCTCCAACTGCCTATGCCTTAATTGCTTCTCGTGCTGTCTTAGGTCTAGGGGCAGCTATGCTTATTCCTGCCACTTTATCCGGTATCCGTAATGCCTTTACCGAAGAAAAGCAGAGAAATTTTGCACTTGGTCTTTGGTCTACAGTAGGTGGAGGTGGAGCAGCTTTTGGTCCATTAGTCGGTGGTTTTGTATTAGAGCATTTCCACTGGGGAGCTGTATTCCTCATTAATATCCCGATCATTTTAGTCGTTCTAGTTATGATCGTGATGATCATTCCTAAACAAAAAGAGAAAACTGATCAGCCAATTAACTTAGGGCAAGCTTTAGTTTTGGTTGTAGCAATTTTAAGCCTCATCTATTCAATTAAATCGGCTATGTATAACTTTTCGGTGTTCACGGTTGTGATGTTTGTGGTGGGTATAAGCACATTAATTCACTTCATTCGAAGCCAAAAAAGAGCTACGACACCAATGATTGATCTGGAATTATTTAAACATCCAGTGATTTCTACCAGTATTGTTATGGCAGTTGTGTCCATGATTGCTTTGGTTGGCTTTGAATTACTTTTGTCTCAAGAGTTGCAATTTGTACACGGGTTTTCTCCATTACAGGCGGCGATGTTTATTATTCCATTTATGATTGCAATTAGTTTAGGTGGTCCATTAGCAGGTATTTGTTTAAATAAATGGGGTTTACGTAGAGTATCGAGCCTAGGTATTTTAGTGAGCGCGCTCAGTTTATGGGGGCTTGCTCAGCTCAACTTTTCAACCGACCACTTTTTAGCATGGACGTGTATGGTCTTTTTGGGCTTTAGTATTGAGATTGCCTTACTGGCCTCAACTGCTGCCATTATGTCATCTGTGCCCCCTCAAAAGGCGAGTGCAGCAGGTGCCATTGAGGGAATGGCCTATGAGCTTGGCGCTGGCTTAGGTGTTGCTATTTTTGGTTTAATGTTGTCTTGGTTTTATAGCCGCTCAATTGTTTTGCCAGCCGAGCTTCCGTCAGGCTTAATTGAAAAAGCGAGTATCTCGATTGGAGAAACCATGCAATTAGCCTCTAATCTTGAAAATCCTTTAGGAGGGCAATTAATTGTAGTGGCGCAGCAAGCTTTTAGCTATGCCCATAGTTGGGTACTTACCCTCTCAGCGATCTGTTTCTTCCTTTTAACTGTATTTGTCTGGTTTAGTTTTCCGAAGAAAGTAAATTAAAACTAAAGGATAAAAAGAGAGGCTACCTTTCTTTTTATCCTTAAATATCTTTTTAATATTTTCTACATATTAAAAATTGGTTATTTAATTCTCATAACTAAACTATTCTTTAAAAAGGTTCATATTTTTATTTCAAAATGATTCGGTGGCCATGTAATTGAAATTTAATGAAAAATTAATTGTTGTGAAATTGACTGTGTAAAAATGGTTTGCTAACCTGCTATTCGAAAAATCTAAAAAAAATAAAAGAGGCTGCTGTGAATTTTAAATTAAAAACATCACTCATTATTGGAGCAATTGTTGCGTCTTCACTTGTATATGCCGCAACTGTACTTTCACCAAATCAGAATAATAATAGTGGATCAATTCCATCCGGTTATTCAGATTTAGAATTTAATCTAGCAAATGGGAATTGGGTCAAAAACCTTACTTTACCCACAAGCGCTAATAATTTGGACAAAATTACAATTCGTTCTAGTGCTGCTTATAGTAGTTATTTAGATACTTCTAATACCAATATTCCGTTAGAAGTATTAAAGATAAATAGTGGAGATGTTTATCAATTCATCTTTAATAGCAGTCAAAATAAATGGATCGCTCAGTTAGCGACTGTGAGTCCTACTAATGGTGCGACCTATGAAGTTGTTCCATTAACAACTGCATCTATGCAAAAAGTAATCATTCAAAATGACAAATGGGCACAAACCATTGCTTTACCGAGTGACGTACGTGACGGAACAACCGTACAAGTTGTTTCTACAGCAAGTACAAGTTCGGAGATTGATAAAACAAACTTACTATTCCCAAGCAGTTTTATATTAAAAAATGGATCTGAATATTGGTTTAAATATTATTCTGCTTTAGGAAAATGGGTTCCTGAATATATAAAGCCTCAGAAGCTAAATGTTCAGCAAATTGGAACGTCATTAGCGACAGTTAATAGTCCACTTACCGAAATTGCATTTGGAGATGGAAACTGGGTTTCCAATTTCACTTTGCCGACCACTGCAAGTGATCGGGATAGAATTATTATCAAGTCTACTGCAACTTGGTCTGCAAAAATTAATAATACAAATATTAATAGCCAAGCGACTTTAACGCTTAAAACAGGCGATCAATATGAGTTTATGTATGTAAGCGACAAAGGATATTGGCAGCTGATCTCTTCACCAACAAAGGTGATTGATTCTACAGCAACAATCCCAGCAACTTTACCGAATATGACGCAGCCCACTTTAAAGGTGAAACTGTCTACCTCAAATTGGCAACCGACCTTGCAGCTACCTGCTAAAGCTCAAGTCGGGGATAAGGTGGTTATTGTGTCTAATGCATCGGCAGACACTTATATTAATGCCGCTAATGGCTTGTCTACTGCAATTAAAAATGGTGAAAATCGCCGTTTTATTTATACCGCTCAAGGCTGGACAGTAGATAGTTATACAATTGATATGTTGTTGGTTTCTAGCCCAGAGGTAAACTCAATTTTAGGAGAGAGCGCTGCTAAACTTAGAATGATTGAAGGCGTAAATTTAACGAATTTAACTGCTGAAAATTCGAATGCACGCTTTTACTTAAGAAATGTGGGCTATTTAACTTATAAAATCCCGGCTGCCACTTTAAAAGAAGCAATCTCTACTGGCCGAGATGACACCACGGTACAAAATGAGCGGAAACGTGTATTGGCAGACGGTGTCTATTATCAAGGTAATGAACCGGGTGATGGCGGTTGTGGTTGGGCTTGGATTAATGCTTCTGCATATAACATGATTGGTGCAAATGATATTGCAGGTTGTTCTTTCGCTGCTATGCGTCATGAAGTTGGGCACAATCTTGGTCTTTACCATAATGGTTCAACCAATATTGGCTCAGGTTTTGCTCATCCTTTAGGAAGTACAGCAATGGGTGGCAATAATATTAATTTTTATTCGAGTCCCTATCTAGATAACCCTAAATATGGTGTACGTTTAGGTGTAGAAGGAAAAATTGATGCGGTCAGTGTCATTAATCTGAATGCGCAGAAAATTTCTCTATATAACTAATCTCTATTTCTAGCTGTAAATAATGAAGAAAAATAAATTGTTAATAGGAACTACTATCGCTTGTGTGGCGTTAGCAGTTTTAATCTGGTTTGCCTTTTCACAGCAAAGCTCTTCTGTTTTAACATCATTTTCAGAAAATGGGCAAGGGACTGGGCAAAAACTGGCAGATAATCAGAATGAATTTGCTCGTCAAAATATACTGAATTTGAGTGCGTCCGAAAAAGAAAGATTGTCTCAACAACAGATTGTTTTTAATGAAATAGAAAAGGATCAACTGCCTTCTAATGTTAATTTTCCACTAATTAAAAATGCAGAAGGTATGGTCATTAAATATGATCCAAATGTGATTGAACTTAAAAAAGTGGGTGACACTGTTAAGTTCCAAATGTTGGAATATGGCATTAATCGCACGGGTAAAATTGTAGAGATCGAACCTGTTGACCAAGATATTGTTCGATGGGCTGGGAAATTTGATCAGGGCGATCCGAATCAGAATTTCTTTACCATTACTCAAAGTCAAAAAGACCATTATACAATCATGCAGATTTTTACCGAGAAGGGAAATTATTCGGCTGAAATTAAGGATGGTGTGGGGCTCGTGCAAACGATGGATGAGGGTGTTACAGATCAGGAGTTACACCATGATCATCCTTAGACAAATAAACGGTTCTGGTAGAGAAAAGAAGCCAGTTCGCAGTTTATCTGTACGGATATGAGCTTTATACGTTCACACTCTTTTAAAAACAAAGTATGCTTATGCCTGTAACAAGGAGCATACATGTATCAAGTACTTGCTAGAAAATACCGTCCACGTAATTTCAATGAGTTAGTGGGACAAAACCATGTTTCTCGTGCATTAAGTAGTGCATTGGAACGCGGTCGTCTTCACCATGCTTATTTATTTACAGGAACGCGTGGTGTAGGTAAAACTACAATTGCACGTATTTTAGCCAAGTGTTTGAACTGTGAAACAGGTGTGACTTCTACGCCATGTGAAGTCTGCGCAACATGTAAAGCGGTAAACGAAGGCCGCTTTATTGACCTAATCGAAATCGATGCTGCTTCAAGAACAAAAGTAGAAGATACGCGTGAACTTTTAGACAACGTTCCTTATGCACCAACGCAAGGTCGTTTTAAAGTTTACCTGATTGACGAAGTACATATGCTCTCTACGCATTCTTTTAATGCGTTATTAAAAACACTAGAAGAACCACCAGAACACGTTAAGTTTTTGTTTGCTACGACAGACCCACAAAAGCTACCGATTACGGTTATTTCACGGTGTTTGCAATTTACTCTAAGACCTTTAGCTGTCGATGAAATTACCAAGCACCTCGGTGCTATTCTTGAAAAAGAACAGATTACTGCTGATCAAGATGCAATTTGGCAAATTGCTGAATCTGCTCAAGGTTCATTACGTGATGCATTATCTTTAACTGACCAAGCCATTGCTTATGGGCAAGGTGCTGTACATCATCAAGATGTTAAAGAAATGCTTGGCCTGATTGACCGTACGATCATATATGATTTGATTTTAGCGGTTCATCAAAACCAACGTGAAAAAGTGAGCCAGTTATTACTCCAATTTAGATATCAAGCCTTAGATGTCTCGTTAGTACTGGATCAGCTCATTTCAACATTGCATGAGTTGGCTTTGTTACAATATTTACCAGAGCTCGGCTTAAAGTACAGTGAAGAAATTAATGCCAAAATTCTTCAGCTTTCTAAACTGATTTCTGCTCAAGATTTGCAGCTTTACTACCAAATCGCATGTAAAGGCCGTTCAGACTTGCAGCTTGCCGTAACGCAAGAGCAAGGTTTTGAAATGTGCGTTTTACGATTATTGGCATTCCGTCCTTTAGCACCAAATGAAATTTTAGTTTCAGAGCCTGTTCAAAAAAATGGGCAAGCAGAAGTAGGCCTAAATTCACAAGCTCAAACAGCCCAAGAGATTACTCCTGTAAGTGCTATTCAGCCTGTTGAAGTTATTAGCCAACCCGCTATGGTTGAACCTGAACCTGAACCTGAACCTGAACCTGAACCTGAACCTGAACCTGAACCTGAACCTGAACCTGAACCTGAACCTGAACCTGAACCTGAACCTGAACCTCAGCCTAATCAGGACTTAATGGTATTTGACCCAAATCATCATGAGTTGATTGGACTTGAGTCAGCAGTTGTTCAAGAGACTGTTAGTGTCCTTGAGGAAGATTTCATTCCGGTACCAGAACAAAAGTTAGTACAAGTTCAGGCTGAAACCCAAGTCAAACAAATCGAACCTGAACCAGCTTCTACTGCTGAGCCTATAGGTTTATTTGAAGCATCGAGTGCTGAATTTTCACTTGCTCAAGATACGTCAGCTTATGACTTGGTTTCTGAACCTGTTATTGAACAACAGTCATTGGTGCAAGTTGAAATTGTTGAAACAGTTGCGGTGGTAAAAGAGCCTAACGCAACAGATAACAGCCAGCTGATGCCACAAGATATTTTAAAGTTGCCATCACAAACTTTGGAAGGTGAGTGGACACTTGAAAAGTGGGAGTTTTGGTTTAGAAATAGCCAGCTTTCTCCAGCCGTTCAAGAACTTGCTCAACATGGTGTGATGACTGGGGAAATTGGTGGCAACACGGTTTTCCATATTCCTCAAGAATATGAAAATATGTTGACTCAGCTACAACAAGCCTTAATTGAAGCTTTAAAGCAGCAGTGGCCAAATACACAATTTACGGTCGAGTATGGTGCAGTCAATACTGCTACACCGTATGTTATGCAAAGCGTTCGTAAAGAAAAAGCTTTCCATCGGGCTACAGAACTATTACAGCAACAACCCGTTATTAAAAGCCTCATAGAGACTTTTGATGGTGAGCTGCAAAATATTCAATTAAAGCCTTAAGTTCAATTGAGTTTTGATCTGGTGAGAAACTTGAAAAATAGAATTTTCATAGTTTTCACTGGATTGAAATATTCAGGTCACGCCACTGTCATTGTACTTTTCTATGTTAGCCATTTTAGATTTTAAATGGACTATATATCGTCATGAAAAGGCAATGCACAGGAACAACTTCCTTTAAATATTCTTATTTTTTATTAATCGGCGCTATTCTGCTGAGTGGTTGTAACGACTCGGCAAATGATAATTCGAATACACCCGACACAGGTAAAAAGCCTGTCATGCGCTGTGCTCCATAAACTTAAATAATAAAAAGAATTTGATCATGATTACACGTCGTAAATTTTTAAATTACTCTTTAAATATGGGCTTTGGCGCTGCAGCGTTAGCGGCTTTCCCATCGAGTATTCAAAAAGCTCTAGCAATTCCTGCAAATAATAAAACGGGCACTATTCAGGATGTTGAACATGTCATCATCTTAATGCAGGAAAACCGATCTTTTGACCATTATTTTGGTACGTTAAAGGGCGTTCGAGGCTTTGCTGACCGTTTTACAATCCCTCTGCCAAATGGTCGCCGTGTATGGGAACAGCTGAGAAGTAATGGTCAGGTTTTAACCCCATTTCACTTAGATGGAACAGCCAATAATGCACAGCGTGCAGATGGTACGCCTCATACGTGGGATGACAGTCAGTTGGCGTGGGACAATGGACGTATGGCAAACTGGCCAACTCATAAAACCGATATATCTATGGGCTATTTTAAAGAAAAAGAAATCCCATATCAGTTTGCACTTGCCAATGCCTTTACGATTTGTGATGCCTACCATTGTTCTATGCACACCGGAACAGATGCGAACCGCTCTTTTCATTTAACTGGTACCAATGGTGCAACACCGACCAAGCGTTCATTTGTAAATAATGAATGGGACTGGATTGATGGTAACCCAGCGACGGCAGACCGTGGTTACACTTGGAAAACCTATGCCGAAAGATTAGAAGAAGCAGGGATAAGCTGGATTTGTTATCAGAATATGCCAGATGAATGGGGCGATAATATGTTGGGTGCATTCCGTTCTTTTAGAAAGGCCAACATTGCATCCGGTTATCCCGTTTCAAGCGGGGGAGAGCCGAATAAACCGTATGCCGATACGGGTCAAAAACTACCGTATAAAGCCTATGATGCGGCTACTGATAATACCAAAAATCCACTCTATAAAGGCATTGCAAATACGCTACCGGGCAATAAACCAGAAGAGTATCTCGACGCTTTTAAAAGAGATATTCGTGAAGGGAAGTTACCTCAAGTTTCTTGGATTAACGCGCCATCGATATACTGCGAACATCCGGACCCTTCAAGCCCGGTTCAAGGAGCTTGGTTTATTCAAGAAATTATTGATGCATTAACTGCTGTACCAGAGGTGTGGAGTAAAACGGCTCTGCTCATCAACTTTGATGAAAATGATGGTTACTTTGACCATATGCCATCGCCATCAGCACCATCTCGACTCAAAAATGGCCAGTACGCAGGTAAATCGACACTAAGCAATGCTGATATGCAAGATGAATATTTTGATCATGCTGCACCTGAGGGGAGCCATTCACAGCCTACACCTGATGGACGAGTTTATGGTCCGGGTCCTCGTGTTCCTTTATATGTGATTTCTCCATGGAGTCGTGGCGGTTGGGTCAACTCACAAGTGTTTGACCATACTTCTGTGCTCATGTTTTTAGAAAAACGTTTTGGTGTAAAAGAGCCGAATATCAGTCCATACCGTCGTGCGGTGTGTGGTGATTTAACAAGTGCATTTAACTTTAAAACACCAAATGCAGATGTTTTACCGCAGTTGAGTGGTAAACAAACACGTCTGCAGGCAGATGCGCTAAGGGAAAACCAAGAAGCTTTGCCAGCTGTTCCTGTACCCACGGATGTTAAGTTACCCATTCAGCAAAGTGGGATCCGTCTATCACGGGCGCTACCTTATGAGTTGCATACCAGTGCGCGTTGTAAAGCAGATGGTAAGGTGCAATTGATTTTTTCTAATACGGGTAAGCAAGCAGCGGTTTTCCACGTATATGATAAGCTCAATTTAGACCGTATTCCAAAGCGTTATATTGTCGAGCCGAATAAAACTTTAGATGATAAATGGGATGCTTTAAACGATAACTTAGGCCGTTATGACCTATGGGTACTTGGTCCAAATGGCTACCATCGTCATTTTAAAGGGGATACTCAACGTATTATCGATAGTGGTGTTAAACCTGAAATTCGAGTGTGCTATGACATTGCTAATGGTGATGTTTATGTCGAACTCATGAATGAGGGAACCAAGGATACAATATTGACAGTAAAACCTTGTGCATATCGACAAGATGCACCATTGCAACTGACCGTAAAAGCGGGACAAGTTGTTAAGCAACATTGGTCGTTGGTTGATGTTGGGCATTGGTATGATTTTGAAGTTACGAGCCAGAGTGATCCGTATTATTACCGACGTTTTGCTGGCCGAGTCGAAACAGGTGAGGATTCCTTTAGTGATCCTGCAATGATCTAAGTTAGGATGAGGCAAAAAGAGGAACTTATTTTCTTTTTGCCTCATTTTTTATAATAAAAAATTCTCTAGAACTTCACGGACTGACTCGGATATTGGAACAGTCTTGCGTGTTTCACGATCAACAAACACATGCACAAAATGTCCTTGAGCTGATGCTTGGTCTTGACCTTGTTTAAAGATTGCCAATTCATAGCGTAAAGATGTCGTACCAATTTTACCAATCGCAACGCCTACCTGAATAACTTCTGGAAATGATAACTCTTGAAAAAAGCTACAAGCTGAGTCAACGACTAAACCAATTGATTTTGCTTCATGAATATCAAAACCTGTTTTCTGGATGAGCAAAGCATTGGCTGCCGTATCAAAATAGCTATAGTAGGTCACATTATTCACATGACCGTAAATATCGTTATCTGCCCAGCGAGTTTGAATATCTAAAAAGAATTTAAATTGATCACGAGTT
Organism: Acinetobacter sp. FDAARGOS_559; assembly: GCF_003940475.1. NCBI lineage: Bacteria > Pseudomonadati > Pseudomonadota > Gammaproteobacteria > Moraxellales > Moraxellaceae > Acinetobacter > Acinetobacter sp. FDAARGOS_559. Next base: position 648,230 of record NZ_RKJG01000005.1, on the reverse strand, counting down.
TTTAAAACGGGTTTAGTCATTAATAAATCGCCTGATAAATTGCTAAAGCAGCTGCTTCTGTCATGTCACGTGGATTATTTTGCAGTAATCGAGTTTGCAACATGGCATCTTGAGCAAGTCTTGGTAAGCTAGACTCTTCAATACTCAAATCGCTAAGTTTTAAAGTCAAACCACTACGGTCTAAGTGATTTTGCATATGGTCAATAAACAGATCACACAAACCATCGGTGCTGCCATTACTATATGGATCAAGCCATTGCATAAGTTCTGCATAGTATTGTTTGGCATAAGGCGCATTAAATTTCAGTACTTCAACGAGCACCAAAGCATTGGTATGTCCATGCGACAAATGAAAATGTCCACCCAATGGATATGCTAAAGCATGCACGGCAGCAACAGGTGAGTTTGCAAATGCCTGACCTGCAAGCATTGAACCGAACAGCATGTTCTGACGTGCTTCTAAGTCATTACCGTTTTTAAGAACTTTCGGTAAGTTATGGTTCAGCAGCTTCAAAGCGTGTTTCGCTAAAATATCGGTATAAATATTTTTCTTATGTTTAGAGGTATATGCCTCAATGGCATGGACCATTGCATCAATACCTGTAGCAGCCGTAATATGGGCAGGTAGATTTTGAGTAAAAGTTGCATCAAGAATTGCTGTATCGGCATAGAGTACCGGAGAGACAATTCCCATTTTTGTCGTTTCACCTGTAGTCACTATTGAGATGGGTGTCACTTCCGAGCCAGTACCGGCTGTAGTGGGAATTAAAATAAGTGGAAGTCGGGTTGTTTTGACCTGATTTACCCCGTACATTTCTTGTAGGTTTTGAGTTTGGTTAGGATGTGCGAGTAAGGCAATCACTTTGGCTACATCTAAAGAACTTCCGCCTCCAAAGCCGACAATAACATCTACATTTTGCTGTTTAGCATAATTTGCTGCATCTAATACCACTTGCTCTGGTGGGTCGGCCTGAACATCAGCATAAATGACATGTTCAATTTTAAGAGTATCTAAAATTTGAAGAATAGGCAGGTGTAACTGATTTTTAATCATACCCGCATCAGTTACCAATAATAACTTGCGGTAAGTTTTTGATGCCAACACATTCTGTAATTCTTGTATAGAACCGAGTCCTGAAATAATGTTGGGAACGGTCTGAAACTGAAAATGGCTCATATACATTATTTCCTTATTTTTGAAAATTATTATAGATGCATTCTATAGGATTCATTCTGCAAATTCTCTTAAAAGTAGCTGTGCTTTTAAGCTGCATTTAGTTAAAGAAAATTCACTTGAAAATTGGCATTTTATAAACTAATTTTCAAAATTATTAAATGAAATTAGATTGTGAATACCTTATTGGCAAATGCAAATAAGGTAAATTTTTTTAAGGATATGCATGTGAAAATAGATACTGATGTCAATACTGGATACGGCAAGGATACCGACAAAAATGGATATGCAAATATTAAGTATCGTGAGCTAATTCAAAAATTAACAGCAACATTATCATTGACGCTTTTGTCATTTGGATGGGGCTCTACAGTAAACGCAGCACAACAACAAATCGCTTTAGTAGGAACCTGGACATCTATCCCAGATGCACCGCTTGTGCAAAAACCAGAAAAAGCCAGTGAAGGTTTGTACCAGCTACAAGTTAATGCTGACGGGACCTTAACTCCTGTTAAGGTATTGCAAATGAAAAGTCCATCTTGGGTTGTAAAATCGAAAGATGGCCGTTTTGCATATACCACTAATGAAGAAAATGAAGGGGCGGTAACGGCATTATCGGTTCAAAACGGAAAGGTAGAGGTATTGAACACGGTAAATAGTCATGGCGGGCATCCAACACATGCCTCTATCAGTTTAGATGGTAAATTCCTATTTGTGTCGAATTATTCTGCATTTGATAAAGGACGTGGCGGTGTCGCTGTTTTGCCAATTTTACCAAATGGACATTTGGGTGAAATGGTACAAAATATTGTTTTTTCGGAGGGTTCTGGTCATGTTAAAGGGCGTCAGGATAGTGGCCATGCCCATTCGACAACTTTTAGCCCAGATGGTAAGTATTTATATGCAAGTGATCTTGGAAATGACAAAGTCTATGCTTTTCGTTACAACCCAAGTAAGCCTCAACCACTTGAAGCGGACAAGAGCCGAGATGTGAGTTTTAAGCATGGTTCTGGTCCACGTCATATGGTCTTTTCACCAAATGGTAAACAGGCATACATTACCGCGGAAATGCGAAGTGAAATTGTGACATTTAACGTACAAGATGGCCATTTGAAAAAAGTCGCTGAGCTAAAACTGGTTCACGAAGACAAAACACCTGAATTCAAGAGTGCAAGTGGAATTATTCTTAGTCCAAATGGTAAGTATGTGATCGCTGCAAATCGTGGTGCGGACAACAAACTTTTGGTATTTAAAATCCAACAGAATGGGCTTTTAGGTCAACCACAAGTTTATAAGGCCAATGGTATTGAACCACGTGCTTTTTCATTTGATGAGTCAGGTAAATATCTGTATGTGACGAATGTTTATAGTAATAACATTAGCTTATTCCGTTTTGATACCAAAAATGGCTCATTAAAACCTTTAGGCGATGCAGCTAAAATATCGACTCCAACTGATATCAAATTCTTTTAATAATTTTTTCTCACACTGATCCTGCAATATTTATAAGCTATTAGATTTTTCAGTGTTCATTGCTACAGATACTCAATCTTGAAAGGCAATCAAGATTGAGTTGAGGATTGAGCACATAGAAAATTCCTTTAAAATCTCTCATTTTACTTTTCAAGCTGCGTGAGTTTTGAGAAAATGAGAGCTTGTCACAATGGTCAATTCAAACCTGATAATAATGGATAATTTTGTCGGGTTTTTGCAGATTTTTGCGTGTAAAATACTTATTTATTTTTTAGTTTAAGTGGTTGGAATAAATTTCTAATGGAAGCACAGTATAAGGTGTTATGTGTCTGTTTAGGAAATATTTGCCGTTCTCCCACGGCTGAAGTGGTTTTTAGACATTATTGTGATCAGCATCAACTCAATATCATTGTCGATTCAGCTGGAACAAGTAATTATCATCCAAATAAAGCACCTGATCAGCGTAGCCAATTGCATGCAAAAAAAAGAGGCTATGACTTATCTTCTTTGCGGGCAAGACAACTTTCAACTCAAGACTTTTTAGATTTTGATTTGATTTTGGCAATGGATCATCAAAACTTTGATGATATCCACGACTTGCTACAAAGAGCTATCTTCCAATTTGGCAGCCATCAAATTCGAGCAAAAGTGGCATTAATGAGTGAACATGATCCTCAATATCCACAACAAGCTCTGCCTGACCCTTACTATGGTGGAGATGAGGGCTTTGAACGTGTACTCGACCAATGTGAATCAAGTGCGTTGGCGTGGATTAATATCCTAAAAAAACAATTGAATGTTTAAGAACAGGTTTTTCAATACAATGCAAATTCAAAATCAAGTACAGCTTAAGCCATTCAATACTTTAAGTTTAGATGTTACAGCTTCTCATTACACTAAGGTCAAATCTATTGAAGATATTGAAAAAGCTTTAACTTTTGCTAAAGAGCATGAGCTAAATGTACTTGTATTATCTGGCGGTAGTAACATGCTATTACCGCAAAAAATTAATGCTTTAGTTATTCATCTTGATATTCAGGGCATAGACGTTTTATCTGAAGATCAGGATTTTATTCAAGTTAAAGTCGGTGCAGGACAAGTTTGGCACGATTTCGTTTTATATACTACAAGGCAAAATTGGTTTGGCTTACAGAACTTGGCACTTATTCCGGGCTTGGTTGGTGCTTCACCAGTGCAAAATATTGGTGCTTATGGTGTTGAGGTTGGTGAGTTTATTGAGTCGGTACAAGTCTATGACCGTCTATTAAAACAAACCGGATCAATTTCGGCAGCAGATTGTCATTTTTCTTATCGACATAGCATTTTTAAAGATGACCCAGCTCGTTACATCATTACTCATGTCACCTTTAAGCTGCTTAAACAAGCCAATCTAAAGCTAAATTACGGCGATTTAAAACAGGCAGTAGGAGATAACCTGACTGCTGAAAATTTACAAAATCAGGTCATTCATATTCGTCAAAGTAAATTACCTGATCCAAAAGAATATCCGAATGTAGGAAGTTTCTTTAAAAATCCGATTGTAAATACTCAAGAATTTGAACGATTAATCGCACAATTCTCAACAATTCCACATTATCCTCAGGCTAATGGTAACGTTAAAATTGCTGCTGGTTGGTTAATTGATCAGGCTGGATGGAAAGGTAAACAGCTCGGTGTAGTGGGAATGTTCCATAAGCAAGCCTTGGTTTTGGTGAATTATGCCAATGCATCTCTTGCGGATGTAAAGAAAACTTATCAAGCTGTACAACATGATGTTGAACAGCGTTTCCAAATTATGTTAGAACCAGAGCCTGTGCTTTATAACAATTTAGGTTTAATTGAAAATCATACGGAATAGTTTTATGCCAAAAGTACACTTGATGGTACGTTTTGTACAAGTAGTTACTGTACTATTTGTACTATTAGGCTGTTTCGTGATTTTTTTGTATTCGCCGTTTTATTCAAAACTTATTGTAGCTGGACTTAACTATTTTGTTCCGGTAGATGTTAATGAGGTGGCTGCGGAAAGCCAGCGAAAAGCAGCATTAAGTGAACATGATAACTTAGAGCCGGGGTCAAATTTATGGATTGCTCGTCAGGCTTATTTGAAGTTAACAGAAGATGCTTTACGTGAAAATAAGACAGCAGATTTGGGTTACATACAAGAAAACTATAAGGCTTTGCAGCAAATTATTCTTTTAGAAGAAAAAGAACAAGAACTACAGGAAGAGAAAGAAACGACGGCTGTGAGTGTTCCTTTGGTTGCAAAAAATTCAGAAATTGATGCAGCTGATGAAGCAAGTAGTCCTATCGATGCAGCACTTTCTATTAATAGTTCTGAAAATAAAGCCCTTACAGAGCAATATACGGAGTTTTTAGCAAGAAAACCTGTAGTGCCAGAGCATCAAAAAGCGGCGAGCGAGCCTGAGCAGAAAGTTGAATATGTTCGTAAAAACCCTCTGCCTGCTCAACCTAAAAAGTTATCAGAACCTTATGCGATTGTAGTATTGGGTGGCGGTTTAACTTTAGATAAAAATGGCAAAGATATTGTAGTTAACAGCTATACGCGGTTAAGACTAGAAAAAACCTTAGAAGTTGAAAAGAAAAACCATCTACCTATCGTACTAAGTGGAGTTGAAGCCCCTTATATGCAAGCATGGTTGAAAGCGCGTGGGGTAGATGCAAAATTATTAGAAAAGCGCAGTATGAATACCTGTGAGAATACTCGCTTTAGTTCATTGTTACTTCAAAAGAAAGGTGGTGCGCCTACAGTTATGTTGGTCACAGATGAATATCATATGCCACGTACGCGCCGTTTATTTGCTTTAAATGGGATAGAAACTATTCCTGTTACCGCTCCAATGCCAACCCCGCTTACACGTTGGCAACCGAGTACACAAAACTACGATCATAGTCGTCGTGCAAATTATGAATTACTTGCGACAATTCGTGACATGTTATTTGGTTCAAGTGATTGTCGAGAGGTGCCTTAATGTCTGAGATTCCATTTCTCAATCCTGCCGTATTAAAACAATTAGATTTACCGGTTCCGAACCGTGAACTCACTCCGCAAGTTTTAAGCCCACTCAATTTAAATACCTTAGAAGAACCTTCTCGTGAGCTTTTAGCATACCGTAAATTATACGGTTTACATTTACTGGACTGTGAGCATTGGCAAGGCTATGTCCAAATGCCTTTATTCCGTCTGCATGTCCAAGTTTTTAAACCTAAATTAGACAAAATCCAAGGAACCGTATGTTTATTGCATGGTTATCTGGAGCATAGCGGAATTTATCAGCCCATTATTCGCGAAATACTTGAACAAGGCTTTAGTGTTATTACCTACGACTTACCTGGTCATGGTTTGAGTAATGGTTCACCTGCAAGTATTCAAAATTTTGACCATTATCAACAAGTTTTGATGGCGGTTTATCAATATGTCAAACATGCTGATCAATTACCGAAACCATGGGTAGGTATTGGTCAAAGTACGGGTGGGGCAATCTGGATGCATCACTTGCTTGAGTATGCAGAAAAAAGACAAGACCCAATCGTCGATAGGGTTTTATTGCTTTCACCATTAATTCGACCTGCTAAAACAGCATGGTGGCATAATCCGGTAGGTCTAGGCATTATTCGTCGTATTAAGCGTCAAGTGCCTCGACACTTTAGACGAAATAACCATAATCCTGAATTTTTAAGATTTATTCGTTTAAAAGATCCATTGCAGCCACGCATGATGGGCATGGACTGGATTTTGGCAATGTCAAAATGGATGCAGGAAATGGAAGAGCGACCTGCTTGTCGTATTCCTGTCTGGCTTGCACAAGGGGCATTAGATCAAACAGTAGACTGGCGTTACAACATCGAGTTTATTCGCCGTAAGTTTAGGCTTCAAACCTTATTGATGCTGGAAGAGGGTTCCCATCAATTAATTAACGAACGTGCAGATATTCGTGCGGCTTTAACAGGTTTAATTCCAGCCTTTTTACATGCAAAGCCGAAACATTTTTATTATTAAAGTTTGAAGCTGCCTATAGAGGCAGCTTCAGTTTTAACTATTTAAAAATGATTGGCGTCAGCCATATTCCACATACGATAATAGAAATTATCATCATCATTTTTCAGTTCAGATTGTAAAAGCTCACCTTCTTTTAAGAAGAAGTGTAATTGAGCATAGTTTTTAATTTCACGGTCATTAATCCGTTGAGCTAAATGATGAGCTTTAATATCCGATGGATGACGTAAACCTGCCGCAGCAATCATTTCTGAGTAAGCATCCGGCTAACACAGCCTTACCAAGCGGTCCTATAAGCCTTAATTTAGTTCCCACCTAAAAACAAGTGGGGACTTAATCCATGAACATGGATATATATTCAGCAACACCTCCTGTTGCTAAAAAACGCAGAACATACAGCAAAGAATTCAAACTCAGTATTGTCAATGCCTGTAAAAATCCTAATACCTCGATCGCTTCGGTCGCACTGCAACATAGTATTAATGCCAACCTTGTCAGTCGTTGGATCAGGATCTTCAGCCATCATGAGGGTGCCGTGCAGGATCCTACTCATGTGAATCCAGCATTTATTGCTTTGCCTTACACTGCTGCAATCAGCCAACCTATTGATGAGAGGATCACGTTGTGTATCACCGTGCCTCATACGAATAATGATATTCAGCTAAAATGGCAGACATCAGAAATACCTGCCTTGGCAGAATTACTCAAGGCACTGGCAACATGATCCGTATCAATGAAATTTGGCTCTCTACCCAGCCCATGGATATGCGAGCAGGAATGGATACTGTCATGGCTCAGGTGGTGAGAGCCTTTGGCTACATCAAACCGCATTGCGCCTACCTGTTCTGTAATAAACGTGGTCATCGTATGAAAGTGTTGGTACATGATGGACTGGGCATCTGGCTGTGTGCCCGGCGTTTGGAACAGGGTAAATTTCACTGGGCTCAAGTTCACCAAGGTGAAACCGTGGCCCTCAGCCCGGAACAGTTACAGGCATTAATCCAAGGTTTGCCCTGGCAGAGAATTGGATTGCAGCAAGTGGTGAATATGCTCTAAACCAAGCTCGACCATTCTGCCATCCTCCAAACGTTCTATTTCATTCTCTTCATGACCTCAGGCATACTGCGGTCATGAATACGCTGCCTGACTTAAGCCAACTGACCCATGAACAACTGCTGGAATTCACCAGACAGTTGGCGATGCAGCATCAGTCTCTAGCACAATCAAACCAACAATTGGATGCCAAAGTTCAACATCTTTCTATTCTCAATCAAAAATACGAGCATGAACTGGCGCTGTTTAAAAAGCACAAATTCGCCCAAAAGAATGAACACTTAACGGCAAAACAAATCCACCTATGGGATGAAGCGGTTGAAGAAGATATTGCTGCTGTTGATCTGGAATTAGAACGATTAAATGCAGATAAAACCGATGCAGCGACACAGAAAGCCAAAACCAATAAACCTAAACGTCGACCACTGCCAGATCATCTACACACCATCCGTATTGAGCATGAACCTGCATCAACCCAATGCACTTGTGGATGCCAACTCCGTCGTATCGGCGAAGATGTCAGTGAGAAACTGCATTTCAGACCGGCACAGTTCTATAAGGAACAGCATGTGCGTGGTAAATGGGTCTGTGATCAGTGTGACACTCTGACTCAGCAAGCGATGCCCGCCTATGTGATTGATAAAGGCATTGCTTCACCTGAATTGCTCAGCCATGTGCTGGTATCGAAGTATGCCGATCATTTGCCGCTGTACCGTCAACGTCTGATCTATCAGCGGGCGGGAATCGAACTTTCTAGATCAACTTTATCTGACTGGATAGGTCGCTGCGGTGTAGAACTGGAACCTCTGGCCAATGCCTTAAAAGAGGTGGTGCTGCAACAGCGGGTGCTGCATGCAGATGAAACACCGGTCACCATCATGCGGATGGGTGAGAATGAGAAAAAACCGAAGAAAGGTTATGTCTGGGCCTATGCCACCACACAGTACAATCCAGTTCAGGCGGTGATCTATGACTTTCAGGATAGTCGTTCAGGCCAGCATGCTGCAGAGTTCTTGAAAGGCTGGCAGGGCAATCTAGTCTGTGATGATTACAGTGGTTATAAAGCACGCTTTAAATCAGGCCAGGTCATAGAGGTCGGCTGCATGGCCCATGCACGTCGTAAATTCCATGAACTGCATGTGACCGGGAAAAGTCAGGTCGCTGAACAGGCATTGGTGCTGATTCAGAAACTGTATGCGATAGAAGCAGAACTCAGGAAAAAGACCGATGGTACAGCGGAAGACCGCCGCGAATACCGACAACAGCATAGTCAACCAGTGATGCAACAACTATATGAATGGCTCAACCAACATCATCTGACAGTGCCATCGAGTTCTCCCACCGCCAAGGCCATCAATTACACTCTGAAGCGTTGGCCAGCCTTAAGCCGCTATCTGGATGATGGCAATCTACCGATATGCAACAATTGGGTAGAGAATCAGATGCGTCCCTGGGCGTTGGGGCGCAAGAACTGGCTGTTTGCAGGTTCGCTGCGCAGTGGTCAGCGAGCGGCAAACATCATGACTTTAATCCAGTCAGCAAAGCTGAATGGGCTGGATCCGTATGCCTATTTAAGTGATGTGCTGAAAAGGTTACCGACACATAAAGTGACCCAGATTGAAGAGTTACTGCCGCACTGCTGGAAACCTAAATCGAATTAAAAAATAGGTATGGGATTCAGCGGACGCTTACATTTCTGATAATGCATGTAATGTATTTTTGTGGAAATTAAATACACGTTCTGCTTTGGTCGGTACATGGAGTGCTTTCTGGCGATCTTTATCTTGGGTTGCAACGCCTACAGGACATTGGTTTGTATGGCAACTTTGCGCTTGAATACATCCAACTGCAAACATAAAGCCACGTGCTGAGTTCACCCAATCTGCACCGAGTGCAAATGTGCTGGCAATATCAAATGCACTAATAATTTTACCGCTTGCACCAATTTTAACTTGATCTCTTAGGCCAGCACCTACAAGTGTGTTATGAACAAAACGTAGGCCTTCACGTAATGGTGTTCCGATATAGTCACTAAACTCAATAGGGGCTGCGCCAGTGCCACCTTCAGAACCATCAACTACAATAAAATCAGGCACAATTTTTGTTTCAAGCATTGCTTTTACAATACTCATAAACTGCCAAGGTTGACCAATACACAGTTTGAAACCTACCGGTTTACCACCAGATAAAGTTCGTAACTTCTGTAAGAAATGCATCATTTCAATTGGTGTCGAAAAGCTTGAATGCTTCGCAGGAGAGATACAATCATGGTCACGGGAAACACCACGGATCTCGGCAATTTCAGCAGTAATCTTATGTTTAGGTAAAATACCGCCATGGCCCGGTTTAGCCCCTTGCGAAAGCTTAAGCTCAATCATTTTGATTTGTGGCAATTGAGACTGCTTAGCAAACTTCTGTTCATCAAATTTTCCATCTAAAGTTCGGCAGCCAAAATATCCACTGGCAATTTGCCAAACAATATCACCACCATTTTCTAAATGATAAGGGCTGAGACTACCTTCACCGGTATCGTGATAAAAACCGCCTAATTGTGCTCCTTTGTTTAATGCACGTATTGCATTCGCACTTAAACTACCAAAGCTCATGGCAGAGATATTCATAATGGATGCACTATAAGGTTGAAGGCATTGGGCATTACCAATTTGAATACGGAAACTCTTAGGATCCGCTGGTGGACATGGACTAATGGAATGAACAATAAAGCGATAATCTTCTTGATAGACATCAATAATTGATCCAAAAGGTTTATCTGCATTCTCATTTTTAGCACGTTGATAAACCAAACTTCTTTGCATACGCGAGAAAGGAAGGGCATCTTGATCCGCTTCAATAAAGTATTGGCGAATTTCAGGGCGTATATCTTCAAATAAAAAACGGAAATGGCCCATAATCGGGTAATTTCTTAAGATTGAATGTCTATTTTGTAAGACATCATATAGACCTAATAAGCTTAATGCGCCACTGACGACCCATAAACCGTTGAGTAAAGTATCCGAAATAAAATAATAAATACTATGAGGTGTATATACGGTTCTAAACCACGTGATTGTGAGTGCAGTAAAAATACACAAGAACCAAATAGAGTGGCGTGAAAAGAATGTATTGAGAAATTTATGTCGAATGATTTGTGCCGGACTCGCCATATGTGAACAAATTCCTAATGTTTTACTGGCACATACCTTGCCAAGAAGCAGCCAAAACTACAAGTAGGGAATTGTTTAACCGGTATTTTATTCATTTAATCTTTTACCAACTGATCATCTCCCTAATACGAGAAGCTGATGAGTTGGCAAAGACCAGAGCTTTATTAAGCTTTAAGAGGGAGCTGTTTTTTTATGAACAAAATAAATAAGGTGATGACTAAGCTAAATCCAAAAATAGGTAAACTCAGCCCTAGAACAGCAAGCATTAATATCGTAATTATTCTTTGTTGTGTAGTTGCATGTTTCCATACGAACAAAGTTTGGTTAATAAAATGATGGGTCGTAAGTTTTACATTGGAGGTTTTAAACCAAGCTTTATACGCATAAACAATCATTACACATAGCCCGAGCGCATACAGAACCAGAATTAATTGATTGACCCAACCGAATAGTACCCCAATATGTGCATCAACTCCCCAGCGTGTAAGTTTTGCAACTAATGAATAATCTTTAAAAGCGAGTTTATCGATTACCTTGTGTTCATGCATATCAATCGCAATACTATCTGCTTGTGTGGGCCATTTACGCTGTATTTCCGCAACAGTCCAAGCTTGGTTCGCAGCAACTGGCGGTTTGATTTGTATTTCTGTTGAATTAATCCCTTTTGCTCGAGCAATTGCTAATACAGAATCGAATTCAGCTGGCATGATGTCTAAATTTGGCGTTTCCATGATCATTTCGTGATGTTCATGATGAGACATTTCTGGCAATGAAATCTGATTTAGTGAGGTGGTCAATGTTGGTGTTTGCCAGTTTAACCATTGACGGGCAATACGAATATTATCACCAGCCCATTGAGACCATGTAAGACCAGTAATCGCAATGAACAATAAAAGTGGTAGTAAAGCTAACCCAATAGAACTATGCCATTTTAATAAGTGATTTTTATTTGTTTGTCTGTTTTTGAAGTTTGAGCGACGCTTCCACCAACTGTATAGCCCACTTAAAGTTAAAAAACCAAGCCAACTTGCAGCAAGTTCACTATAAAAACGTCCCCATTTTCCTAATAATAAATTGCTGTGTAATTGATCTAAGAATGTACGTAACGGTAATACGCCACTGGTTCCATACACAGCAAGTTGTCCTTTTACAGAAAGCGTATAAGGATCAATAAAAATGGCTTCATTATTTAGATGGTGTGTATGATCGGAAAAAATAACCCGCGTAGTTTGCACAGGGCTTGGTGATGGTCTGACTTCTGTAATTTTTGCAGTTGCAGGCATGACTTTTCTTGCGCTTTCAATCTGCTGGCTTAGAGGGTGTATCTCCTTATTTAAAGGCTGAACGTATAATACATCTTTATAGATGAATTGCTCTAGCTGAGGCGTAATTGCATATAGTAAGCCAGTAAATGCGGCAACAAATATAAATGGGGCAATAAAAATACCGGCATAAATATGTATGAGACGGAACAGACTACGCCAAAAGCTAGAAATAGGGGACATTTTAAAGAGATATCGAGCAAACTTTGTCGTGAAGTATATCTATTTTAAATTGTATTTTGAAATTGCACTTTTCATTGGTTAGCTTGATTGTAGATTTTCTAAAGTATCATTGTGCTGAATTACTAGCAATGCTGTTGCTTGGTGTTATGAAATATCTCGTAAATTTTGCTCTCTAAATACACAGCTCATATGATCAATACAATATTTAGTATAGATATTTATGAAAAAGCACTTTATAGAAAAATTTTTATTGTTAAGTTTGTTTTAAATATTATTCTTTTAATTTATCTAGAGAAACTAAATAATCTATGATTTATTTCTTAGTAATTATAATTTCGTAATTTATTCTAGTACCAATAGATTTATGAGGTTGGTTTGAGGGAATACAGCTAATGAGTAAGAACTCTTTTAGAGGTATTAAGGGTTTATGTATAAGCTTTTTAATAAAATTTTATATTGTTACTAATTCTATTGGTTAATATTTTAAGAAAAATTATCTTATTAATTTTTATAATATTTAGTGCTTAATAAAATTTTTAAATGAAACTTCTAGACTAAAAACAAAAGTATACACTCTTGTTTTTTAGTCTAGTATTTCAATGTTATTAAATTAAATAGCGACTAATTCCTCAATTTTTTCAAGATCGATTATTTTTTTAATATAAGACCAAGTTTTTTCAGCATTAATTAAATTTTTATCAATTGTTCCATCATTAATAACTCCATCGAGGATATTAAGAAATAGATTGGTTAATGCAGCTGCGTCTTCTACCTGAATTTTAATTAAAATAGAAAAAACAAGCTCATAGAGCCATTCTCTATATTCATTAATAGGATTTTTAACGGATGGATAAAGTTGTACTACTTCCATAGTTGCCTTTTTAAATAAGCATCCATTAAAGTCTTCTGTGTAAATCCAGTCAATATACCAATTAAATAAGCTTCTGAGTTGAACTAAAGGTAGGTCATTGGTATTGATTCTTTCTAATATAGCGGACTGTATATCAGAGTTTCTCTTGTAAAGGCATGATTCTATTAGCTTTTCCTTTGAAGGAAAATACTTGTAGAATGTCATCTTTGCAACATTAGATTCAGCAATAATTCTGTCCACTCCAATAGAGTTATAGCTTTTTTCATTAAAAAGGGCAGTTGCTGTTTTTATAATAGTGTCTCTTTTTGACATCGATTTCCCCGTAGTAAATCTTTTGAAATCCGTTTCTTTTTTAAGGCTAGTGCTCTGGCAAAAGTCAGTTTAATCATATTGAAAACGCTAATGTAATACAACATGTGAGAGCCTAAAAAAAATAGTATTTTTCGATATTAATTGTTATTTGATTCATTAAAAAAATTCATTAAATTATCCATTGATTTGTAGTAATAATAAACCTAATATCAAATTGTTTAGGGATGAGTATACAATTTTATTTAGTAGCAAATGAATGCACGATTAAAATAATGGGGAACTCATAACCTAACTATAAGAATTAATTTGTTATTGAGAATGATTATGTCAAAAAAATTTGAAGATTTCGATAATCCAAGACAAAAGGCATTACTGGGGATGAAGAATAGTATTCCTACAGAACAGTGGGAAGAAAATCTAAAATTTCTCAAACAATTAAGAGCGAGAATTGCTGAATTACCAGTATGTAAACATCCGGCGATCGAAGTTTTAAATAATGGATTGCTTGATAAATTCACTTTAACAAGAATTCATTTAGAATATCGTCATGCGATTGTTCAGATTTTTACTGATGCCTTATTAATGGCCCAGTTCCAGACAAAACAATTGGAGCCTAAACTCCATTCTGGAGCTAAAATGTTTCCACGTGTTTTATTAAGTTTAAATGTACTTGATGAATTTGGTTTTAGACCAGGAACAGACCCGGACAATTATTATCTAGGTAATCCGGAGTATGCACATTATCCTTTATATGAAGATTTATTGAATGATTATGGTTTGAGTGAGAAGGACCGTAGAGAGTATCAACCTTCAAAAATTGCAGATCAGGTAAGAAATTTTCTAGAATCATCTTATGATAGTTATATTAAAGTAGTTGCTTTACTTGCAGTGGCGGAAGAAGAAGTGATTCTTTTTAGCCCACCACTTCGTGAAGCGACTAAAGCCATTGGCGTGGATGTTGAAGGTGGCGGCTATTACCATGTTCATGGGGTATCTACTGACGAAACCTCAGAAGCAGCAGATGATGATCATGAAGATGATCTCTGGTTTGCGTTAGCGCAAGCAATAACAAAAGAAGATTATGAGAGCTTAACAACGCTTTGTATAGATTATTGTGCTTTATGGAATGAGTTTTGGGATGCACAAATTGCTGATATTCACTATTTAGAAGCAAAGAAGTTAGCATAACTTGTATTCATAGTAAGACGAATAATTGATAAAAACTAAAAAGCCTATTCATATATGAATAGGCTTTTTTAATACTTTAAATCCAGCCCATCTATAAACTAATAACCTGAAGTATTTAATTTAATACATTATTTGCATCTGTTGGAAATGATAGAATTACGAAAGTCAGTAAGTTGATATGTATAGAGCTTAAAAACATGCATCCTATAAGTGTGAGCAAATGAATACATTCATATACAGCTATCTAAAATTTTTAACCTATTGAAAGTAAAAAGGTTTACATCTTGTTCCCACCATTTACAATCCAAACCAGATTAGGCGGATTCTACTTCTTTATTATTCCATTGTTGGCACATTTATGCCGTATTGGAACTTATATCTCCAAGATCAGGGATTTAATTATCAAGAGATAGGTATTTTATCTTCTATTGCTATTGTGACGCGCTTCTTTGCCCCTTTGGTTTGGGGCTGGATCGCCGATAAATCCGGTAAAAGAATGCTATTAGTGCGGATTGCCACATGGATGGAGGCATGTATATGGTTAGCTATTTTATAATTCCTAATACTTTTCAGTCAGTTGCTTTATTGATGCTTATTTTAGTTTTTTCCAAAATGCTATTTTAGCTCAATTTGAAGGAGTAACTTTATTTTGGTTAGGAGACCAAAGGGCGAAACTTTATGGCAAGATTCGAAAATGGGGATCAGTTGGGTTTATTGTAGGTGTATTTACAATAGGGGCAATTTTAGAAATCATTCCGATTTCAATGTTGCCTATATTATTGCTTATCATTGCCTCCTTAGCATTTATTTGGGCATTTACGATACGTGAACCAGAAGGGGCCCCAACTTCACAAAAGCATTTAGAACCTTTATTGCCTGTGCTGAAACGTCCTGAAGTTGCTGCTTTTTTCACAATTGAGTTTATTCTTCTTTTTTCACATGCACCTTTTTATAGCTTCTATAGCAATTTTCTGAAATCGTTAAATTTTAGTACAACGGAAATTGGCTTTTTATGGGCTATGGGCGTGGTTTCTGAAATTGTGATGTTTGCATATGCAACTACGTTTTTTAAATATTTTTCTTGGCGTAGCCTTGTAGCAGTATGTTTGATTTTGACAAGTATACGCTGGTTATTAGTTGCTATTTTCTCTCACTATTTCATAGGTCAGCTATTTGCACAGTGCCTACACGCCTTTAGTTTTGGCTTATTTCATCTCATCGCAATGCGGCTTATCTTTCAAAACTTTTCAATAGGGCAGCAAGGTCGAGGTCAGGCTTTTTATAGCACCATGTGGGGACTTGGAGTGGCGTTCGGAAGTATTTTGGCTGGTCATTACTGGAAAATTCTTACGGGTGAGCATATTTTTATGATCGCTGCTTTAGTGGTTCTATTTGGTTTGTGCTTTGTCTATTGGTTACCTAAACAAATCGAAAAGTCAGTTTCTTAGATTAAATAGTGATAAAAATTGTTAGGAATACCGAGTTAAAGATAGAAATTGTTTGATGAGAAGTATCGGTTCGTTACGGTTGAAAAATATTGTTTTTATATGGTTATGAAACAATGTTTTTCTAAAAAAATGTGCTAACTTAAACCCATGCGTTTAATGATTAATAAATCTATGAAAAATATTTATATTATGGGATTATTATTGGCTTGTTCTGGTTTTGCTATGGCTGAGACAGCGACTCAACAGCCAACAGCACAACCTGTTCGCACTGCAAGTAATCCTAATGCTATACGTATTGTTACGCGTCCTGAAATTATGGGATTATGGGGAATGGAGATTCCAAATAATAAAAAATGTGTAGAGTATTATAATTTCCGCAGTAGTAACGATGTGGTGATTAAAAGTGGTGAAGAGTGGTCATACGGTATTTATGAATATCAGCCATCTGATGACCCTAAAGAGCAGCTATCGGCTTTAGTAATGCAAATTAAGTTTGATAATAATAAAGTAGATTGTTCTGGTCAGAAGCAAGATCAGACAGGTGATATTTCTCAATATTTCGTGCAATGGAAAAATGACCATACTATTAATTTCTGCTCAACGGCTAAGGGTGAGCAATGTTTCGCAACTTTACGCCGAATGTTGCCATAAACAAGTAGATATAAAAAGCCTCTTATTTAAGAGGCTTTTTTATATGAAGCATATTATGCAGTTTCAGCTTTCTTTTCTTCTTCCACTTGCTTTAACAAGTGTTTTTCAAGGTAATGGATGTCCATTGCTTGAGAACAGAAGTTTTTATCCTGCAAAATAAGATCTTTATGCAAAGGAATATTGGTTTTAATTCCTGTAAGAATCATTTCATCTAACGCTTGACGCATGCGGGCAAGTGAAGTTTCACGATCTTTACCATGAGCAATCAATTTTGCAATCATTGAATCGTAATATGGCGGAATGCTATATCCAGGATAGATATGAGAATCTAAACGAATACCCGCACCGCCTGGTGCATAGAAACTTTCAATTTTACCTGGTGAAGGTAAGAATGTTGTTGGATCTTCGGCATTGATACGACATTCAATGGCATGACCACGAACTTCAATATCTTCTTGTTGAAGCTCTAAGCCTAAACCAGCTGCAATACGTAATTGCTGCTCAATAATGTCAACACCAGTCACCATTTCAGTTACAGGGTGCTCAACCTGAACACGAGTATTCATTTCAATGAAGAAGAATTCACCATCTTCAAATAAGAATTCAAACGTACCAGCACCACGATATTGCATTAACTGACATGCGTGTACACAGGCTTGTAAAATATCAGCACGTGCTTGTTCCGGTAGATTTGGCGCAGGAGCTTCTTCTAACACTTTTTGGTGACGACGTTGTAATGAACAGTCACGGTCATATAAATGAATCGCGTGGCCATTACCATCACCTAAAACTTGAACTTCGACATGGCGAGGTTTTTGTAAGAAGCGTTCCATGTATACGGTATCATCGCCGAACCACATTTCTGCATCACGTTGAGCCGCTTGAACTGACTCAAGTAGTGTGTCTACACGTTCAACAATACGCATACCACGACCACCACCACCAGCTGCCGCTTTAACAATAAGCGGGAAACCGATTTCTTTCGCTTCAGCTAATGCGTTATGGATAGTTACAGCATGGTCGCAGCCAGGTACCGTAGGTACGCCAGCTTTTTTCATTGCAACAATTGCAGAAACCTTGTTACCCATTAAACGAATATGTTCTGGGCGAGGGCCAATAAATGTGAAACCTGAGCTTTCTACAATTTCAGCAAACTCGGCATTTTCCGAAAGGAAGCCATAACCTGGATGAATTGCATCGGCACCAGTAATTTCTGCAGCAGTAATAATTGCCGGAATGTTTAAATAGCTGTCACTACTTGCACCCGGACCAATACATACTGCTTCATCAACGAAACGTAAATGCATCAAATCTTTATCGGCATCTGAATAGATACCAACAGTTTTGATTCCTAATGTTTTGCAAGCCCGGGTAATTCGTAAAGCGATTTCACCACGGTTTGCAATTAAAACTTTTTGCAACATAGATGTCCCCGGGGTATTACGCGCGATAACGGAATAAAGGTTGACCGAATTGGATCACTTCACCATTTTTCACTAAAATTTCTTCAATCACACCGCTTTGAGTTGCTTCAATCGGGTTCATGATTTTCATTGCTTCAATAATACCCAAAGTCTCACCAGCAGATACTGTTTGACCTACTTTAACAAATGGTGCTTCGCCTGGGCTTGGAGCAGCATAGAACACACCAACCATAGGAGAAGTTTCAACTGCTCCACGTGGTGTTTTTGCAACAGGTGCTTCAGCAACAGGAGCTGCCGGAAGTGCTACACCAGCCGCAGCAACGACAGGATTGCGACGAGTTAAAGCGATCGATTGATCACCTTCTTTAACTTCAATCGCTTGCAAGTCAGACTCAATCATTAAATCGATGAGTTTCTTAATTTTGCGGATATCCATGGGCGACTATTCCTGAACTAGTTTGGGTTAGATGGTTGAATTTTTTCAATAGCGTAATCGAGCGCAAAGCTATAACCTTTTGCGCCTAGACCACAAATCACGCCAATTGCTTTGTCTGATAAATAAGAATGATGTCTGAAAGCTTCACGTGCGTGAACATTTGATAAATGTACTTCAATAAAGGGAATGGCAACGCCAAGTAAGGCATCGCGTAAAGCAACTGAAGTGTGAGTGAGGGCAGCAGGGTTAATAATAATCAGTTTTACGCCTTCTGTTTGTGCCTGATGAATACGGTCAACAATGGCACCTTCCCAGTTGCTTTGAAAAGTATCTAGTGTAATTGAGGCTTGTTCAGCTTGAGCAATAAGTTGTTGGTTGATATTGTCTAGGGTAAGATGACCATATACTTCTGGTTCGCGTTTTCCCAGCAAATTCAAATTCGGTCCATGAATTACCAAAATGGTCGAACTCATTCAGATTGCTCCAGCTCTAAAGTTGCAAATAATCTTTGCAAGATGTCTGCAAAGTTTGCTTATTATGGCATATATTTCTACAAGTTTTTTATAATTTCTTTTAATTGTCGCAGAAAGGGTACACCAAATTCGGCTTATATATTGTAAATTTTGCGACGAATTAGCAATGTTAAAAAATGACAAAATTTCAAGTAATTTAACGGAGCTTATTTTAAACCGAATTGACAAAAACAGTTCATGTATTTTGTGTAACGGGGGTATAAGCATCTTCAATCGTTAACATTTCATTCCAGCGAGTTAGGTAATTTTTTGAGCGATGACATTGTTTCATTTGCCAAGATGGATTACGTGAGTGATATCCAACTTGTAAATAGTGGCTACCAAAGCGCTTACGGACTGTACCTAAAGTTTCCATCAATTGTTGTCTTTGATGAATAAGTTCCAGAGGCTGCCATAAATCATCAATATGTTGCTGACGTGCGTGTAGAGCACAAAATAATACTCCAATTTTTATGTAACTTTTATTTTCTTTATATAAAACATCAATTTGCTGCATAGCTGCTTTAGTAAGTATGCATAAATCATCTGTTGCATAATGAAGACCAATTGCTTGAGATGTGGCTTTTTTATAGGGCGGTTTGTCGGTTTTTTCATAAAGCATAACTTGAACACAGGCACAAAGTTGTTCTTGTTTCATTAAACGGCGATGTGCCCGGTTAAGGTGAAAGATAAGTGCTTGTTTAATAATCTCAATACTGGATAAAGCTTGAGCAAAACTTCGTGATGCTAAAATCCGTTTCGTTGGAATAGCTGGATCATCAAGTTGAATACAGGATTGGCCTTTTAGCTCACGAATAGTGCGTGCCATGACCACAGAAAATGCCTTTGCCATATGGTGTTCATTGGCAAAAGTTAAGTCTAGGCATGTGTACACCTCATAACTTTGTAGCTGTTTGACTAATTGATAGCCGATTCCCCATACCTCTTTGACTGATGTCTGTTGCATGAGGTCTTCCATAATTAATGGATCTAAGGTGATGAAATTACATACTCCTTTAAAACTTTTAATTTTCTTAGCATAGTGATTGGCAAGTTTTGCTTGTGTCTTTGAATATCCAATTCCAATGCAACAAGGTAAGCCTAACCATTTTAGGAGAGTGTTTCTCACTTTGTTGCAGTAGTCAGAGATATCGATAGATTGGAGGTAAGGGGTGAGATGAATAAAGCATTCATCTATAGAGTAGGCTTCTAAATCATCTGGAGAGAAAAACTCACCGAGAACAGCAAAAAAACGGCGGACATCTCGGCATATAAGTGTAGTTGCTTGAATAGACTTGAACGCCTGCTTGTAAAGCATCTTTTTCAATTTGGAACCAAGGTACTCCCATTTTTATTCCTAAAAGTTTTGCCTCTTCACTACGTGAGACCACACATCCATCGTTATTAGATAAAACAACTACAGCTTTATCATTGAGTTTAGGGTTGAAAAGACGCTCACAGCTGACATAGCAATTATTAATATCAACCAGTGCATAAACTTCACGGTGTGAGATATCTTTCATTATTTTATCCCCTTACTCATTAACTAAAATCTGCATTTTGAATTTGTAACATAATCAAGTTAACAAAATTACGGGCTGATATCTAGGGGAGTTTCAGCTGTTCGTCGAAATTATAGGTGGGAGATAAAATCTATGAAATGTCAGTTATTGATATGGAAATGTCTGAAAATGATAAGTTTTAACTGGTTATGATCGGAAACATAAGAGCTATATTTAATGGATGAGTTGAGTCTTTTAAATGTAGTAATGCGTATAACGCATTTGTCTTATGGGTCTTTCAAGCTGTCTTTGTTAATAAAGACAGCTTTTTTTATAATACGCTTAAGTTTTTTTAGAGTTTGGCTTGATTGTAGCACTCGAGATTAATGCATTGTGCACTCAGTTCTATGATTTGATCAGGGGCTAATTGAAGTTTTTCCCATTTTTGCATTTGCTGAAATAACCAATGGAAATCTTCAGGTTGGGGAGCCGCATTTTCTTTAACCAAGTACTTTACAATATTTTGAATCATATAATATTTATCGACATGCACTTCTTCAGAACAGTGAAATCGGACAATCCCAAACTCGACCAATAACTTTAAGACAGGTGCAAAATCTTTTAAATTACTCAATTCTTTTGAGCTTTCATAATTGCCGTTGTAAGGGCAACTAAGGTTTGAGGATGTTGTTCAGCCCATTCTTGAGTTACTGCGAGAACTTTATCTGCCACATTGGGAATAATGTCTTGACTTGAGCAGACGATTTTACTTAAACCTAAAAGTTCACCTTGAGTATTCCAAGGCTCTCCCACACAAAAACCATCAATCACATGGTTATCTAAAGCTTCGACCATATACGGTGGCGGAAGTGCTTTGAGTTTGAGCATTTGAGCTATTCTAGAGTCTGCCAACGCAAGCCATTCTCTTAAACAATAATGATGGATTGAATGTTTAAATACATGGGCCGCAAGCTACAATTACAAGATCATCTGTTTTAAGATCAAATGTTTGAATGTCTGGATTCACATATATTCTATCACCCGGTAGAAAGGTTGGAGCCATAGAATATCCTACTACTTTTAAAGCATATCCATTTTTCCCGCATCTTTTATTTGGCGGTAAATATTCTTCAATTTCCGTATCTTTCAAAACTGTCTCAATCGGTGTAAATGAACCAGCCGCAACCCAAGAGATTACTGGAACCCTGCGTCCTTCGAAACCAACTTTATCTGATAAATCAATATTATTGTCTAACTTAGTGCCATGGTCTAAGTAACTAATTTCCACTCCAAAAATATCAGCCAATGTTTGTAGCTTTTCAATTCTTGGTTTAGCAGAACCGAGTGTATATCTACGAGCCATCTCATAAGAAACACCAATAGCATTTTTTAACTCATTGATAGTTTTAATTGGAGAGTCTTTTGCCTTCATCAATGCGTTGAGTCGGTCCGCAAAGTCTTTGTATTTAGCGTCTTCCATCAAAATAGGCTTCTTTTCTACTGTGGGTAGAATTTTACTATCAATTTTTAGTTGCACCAATTCTATTTTTGGTAGTATATTTCTTTCTACTTTAAGTAGGTTTTTTGGTGTCATTTATGACTACTCCACATGAAGCATTTAATAACGCTGTGACTTTTGCAGGGAGCATCTCAGCTTTAGCTCGAAAAATAGGGGTTACACCTTGGGCTGCTAGCAAATGGAATCCTGAGAAAATTCCAGAAGATCGCTGTTTGAAAATTGAGGAAATTACTCAGGGTCAAGTTAAGGCAGAACAATTACGACCAGATATTAACTGGGAATATGTTCGCAAGAACCTTAAGAAGCAAAACCAATCCGTGAGCTAATTCTCACAAATTAGCAAACGTGCGTATACGTGAAATTTAAAGAGGGATTCACATATGAGTGAAATCAACTTAAGCCCAGAGGCTAAAACAGCAATTTACAAGATGATTCACCAGTCACAAGGAGTTACGCCGCAAGAAATTGCAAACGTACTTGGTGACTCTTACAAGAGCGTACTTAATTACGCAAACCCAAATATGGAAAGCCATTTACCAAGTATTAAGAAGCTTGAGGCAATGATTCAGTTTACACGCAACCCAGCTTTAGTTAAGGCATGGGCACACATGCTTGGTTATGTTCTAGTGCCAGCTAATCAAGTGGATGAGAAAGGCCATGAAGTCAGCATTGTTGAAACCTTGCTACATATAAATATTAACAATGGCCAAACCAATCAACAGGTCCACAAAGTTTTAGAGGATGGAGTTGTTACACCTGCGGAATTAGCAGATACAGAAGAAATCTTAGAAGAAATGGAAAACCACATTCGCCAACTTCGAGAGGCGCTTAAGTCGGAAGCTGCAACTTATATTTCTAAGGTAAAGAAAGAAAAAGCCTGATCTGGTCCATCAGGCTAGTTAATTCAATTACTTGCTAGAGGAATCGAATATGCAAAACAATTTAGCAAATCAATCGGCTAATTACAACTTACCAGAATTTCTATCTGGTGACGTTGTTGTACTTACTGAAGAGTGCCGCACTTTTAAATCAAATGATTTGTTTGAAGTTAAAAACAAAACTTTGACTAGTTTATGGACCATCAAATCAGAGAATCATTTGATTCTAGTTTCTTCAAAAGAAATCCGCACAGCAACAGTTGCAGAACTTAATGCCAAACGCCGCCTAACAAAAGCTGAGCAAGCATTAGCGGAGGTGTCATGAGTACCTTTGAACAACAACAAAAGCATATTCAATCCTGGCATGAACCAGCATTAAGAACTTTGTCTGGTTTGTTGAAAAAACGGAAGGAAAATTTAGCCCGCCAAAACCGTGACGAAAAAAATGCTGCTGTAACACGTGATGAATTCATGCAGGCTTTGGTTGACGAGCATGGAAAACATGGGATTTATCTTATTCATGCTGGCCCGATCATCTCAAGTTTATATCGAGCTAAACGGATCCGCTATTTGGGTAGCACATTCATTCAGTTGAATGAAGAGGGGGATAAATGAGTCTAGATGCAACAGTTTGGGCTTGGAAAACCCGTCAAAAACAAAAGGTGGGTGGAGCATTAAAACCACTCAAAAAATTAGTCCTTCTTTCACTAGCCGATCGAGCTGGTGAAACACATGAATGCTATCCAAGTATTGCTCGTTTAGTTGATGACACGGAAATGGACCGTAAGACCGTTTTAAAAATCATTGATGAGTTAATTGAAGACGGATTTATTATCGATACTGGTAAGCGCGAAGGTAAAACTAAGCAGGTAAAAGTCTATCTTTTGATCGGAGTTAAAGGTCGGGAAACAGTACCAACAAAGGTACACTTTGACACTGAAAATGATGATTTAAACAATACCAACAATGGAACAGTTCCAACAACGGAACAGTTCCAACAATTCCATGAAAGAGTCCCAACAATTCCGTTAAACAGTCCCAACGTTGGGACACGGAATCTTTCAAAGAATCTATCAGAAGAATCTAAAAATAAAAAAACATGGTTGAGTTTGAAAAAACTTCGTGAAGAAATTCTTTTGGCAACTGATCAGGAAACTTACGAGCAGATCAAAAACGCGACTTGGTTCGATCGAGAGTTACGAGCATTTGAACTCTACAACGCCGAGAAGAATCTTTGCGATGAACTCATGAATTACCACTTTGCAGATTGGTTAATCAACGCATGTGGAAAATACCAAGCACGTGAACAATCTAAAAAACCAAATTCTGGAACGCAGGTCCGAGTCCCGCAGGGAGAATCAAATACTCTTAGTTCAAAACAGATTTACTCATTTGCTCAAAAACTTTCTGTACATCCTGAGTTTGCAAGCAAATACGCTGAAGGTAACGAGAGCTATGAACAACTTGCTGCACGTGTCGCAGTGAAACTTGCAGATCCAGAGCAACAACAAAAATTGATGCCATACCTCATTCAGGTTGGATTTCAACAAAAAGGTAAAGGAGAGGCGGCTTGAATAAATTCGAGATTTTAGCGTGGGGCTTATTAATTTCATTTTTTACAGCAGCTATTAGCGGTGCGGTGGTTTTGTGGTGGTTGGCGCGTAAAGAGCTAGATGAGAAAGGATATCGCCATGAGTAAATGCCAACACTGTGCAGTTGAAGAGTTAATAAATTCTTACGGCGGTTTTGCAGAAGTTAAGACTCTTTGTGAAAAATTACGAGGCCGATATAACCGGAGTGGGCTATCTAATACTGATTACAACGAGTTACTTCAATTAGAGAAGGCACTTGACCAAGCGAAGAAGTTTAATGCGGAGGGCGCAAAAAATGGACAGTAGGTGGATTGAAGCGCAACGCCGTGAAATGGAAAAGCTTATTTCACCAGAGCTAATCAAGTCGAGGAATTTAGCACGTCAAAGTTACTTCGATCATATGGAAAAAGAAATGGCTGACCACGTATCACGCTCAATTGAACCACTCAGCGGTAAAAAGCAAAGCACACTGGTTGAACTAAGGGAGTCAATTGAAAAACTGGCTCAGAAGTATAAACAAGATGCTCATTCTTCCAGCCTTTTTGGTGATCAGGATAAAGCGCGAGTTTATAACTGCTTTGCTAATCAATTGGACCATTTGCTGAAAGGTGGTGCTTGATGTCATCAGTCAGCATTGCTGAATACCGTAAGTTATTTCCTATTAAGAAAAATAAAAAGCGGCGTTCAGCAAAGCAAGTTGCCAGACAACCAAGTGTGGGTGAAATGGTTCTGGCAACGCATTTAAGAGCATGCAAGATAGGTTTTGAACAGGAATATAAGTTCCATCCAAAACGCAAATGGAGAGCTGATTTTCTGATTACTGGTACAAAAATTTTGATTGAGGTTGAAGGCGGGATCTGGAGTGGAGGCCGCCATACAAGGGGCAAAGGCTATATAGGGGATATGGAGAAATACAACTCCGCAGCAATGATGGGTTTTACAGTTTTACGGTTCAGCACAGAGCAAGTTAAGTCCGGTATAGCATTAAAGCAAATTGAATTATTAATTAAGGGTAAATAGGAAGGCGATTATGTTGGTTGAAAAGTTTGATTTTATTGAGTTACTTCGCCTTGCTATTGCTCAAGGCAAAGCTGAAGGAAAGAAAATTTCGAAAGATGTAGTTTTAGGTGAATTAGCGCTGTTATCGCCAGCTGCAAAGCTTTGGGCCACTGTCTTGATTGAAAAGGTTGATTTTGAGCGAATCGCAATAATTACCCCAGCACAAAAACAGACTGAAACTTTTTACAGTAAGTATGACTTTAATTTTCAAACCGAACGCCGTATTGAAGATATTCCGGGTAAGGTTGAGTTTGTTCGTGGTGAGATTAAATCAGGTAATTTTTTCCGAGCGCGAAATAAATTAGCGGTAGAGATTCATAAAGAAATGGTAAAGAAAAAATTTACCCCTACTAATGCCCAAGGTGATCTTACTAATCTGGCAAAAGGTATGGCTGAGATTATTTTGCGTGGCCATGTTTTTGTTAAAGCTATGTGTGGAGCATGCCAAGGAATAGGAAAACTTGAAACTTTTAATTCAAAGGGTTTTCCTGATGGGGCAAGGTTTTGTGAAAAATGTAATGGTACTGGTAAGCGACCATATACGTTAAATGAAAAAATGAAAATTGCAGGTATTGTTGCCACCAAGACTGCATATATAAAAAGCTATCAGAAGTTTGAGTTATTTGGAGAATCTATTGTTGCAGAATGGGAAAATGAAATTAGATCGCGTATTTCTCGATCATTCCGTTTTGAACTTCCTGATAGTCAAGAAACTTACGCTTGACAGTTGGGTATACACTTGAGTATAAAGATTTCTAAAATGGGCGAAATGTAAAGTAATCGCCAGAATGAATTTAAGAGCTCGCCAATCGGTGGGCTTTTTTATTTTGTGCTATAGTCCAGTCTAATTAAAATCTGGTACTTAAAATGAATATCTGTGTTGGTGGTGAACTTGACGGGCAAAAGATTGAAAAAGAAGGGCGATTGTTAAAAGCTTCAGATATCGACCCATCTTTTAAAACTGAGTACTACAAGCAAGTTTTTAACCGCGACAATACGGTGTTCCATTTCTGGTTGCCAATTGGATCTGACTTACATGATATGTCTGAGAAAGTTCTAAATATCCTTAGAGCACCTAAAAACTAGTTTTATCGTTTGCCGGACGTATTACGGCGCAAATGGCCCCGCTACATACTAGTTATTGGCGGGGTTTTTTATTAAATTTTAATTGAATTTGCTAAGGATAAAGATGTATAAAAATATTATAAAATCCAATAATTATATTATTAATTCAATAATTTATTTAAAATTAAATTAATCGAATTTAAACAATATTTACTTAGATGATGCATTAGGTGACTCAAATAAACATGATTTTAGGAGAATAATTAAAAAAACGGAGTACAAATGCTATGAATGAGAATGTAGAGCTAATAAATTACATTGATGTAGCTGAGACAGTTTACGAACGGGTATATGAAAATAATAAAATTTCAAATAATTTGATTGTTAATCTAAATCGCATTATGGCTGAGATAAAGAATCAAGCTGCAGAAAAAAGACTCAAATTGAAGTACAGCTCAATAGACTTTGAACATTGTTTAAGTTTGCCTTTAGTTGATCGCAAAATAAAAGTAGATTTAAGCCTTATACCTCATTTTGAAGATCGTGAAGAAAGTATTTTGTGGTTAACTAACTTTATTGGAAAAATTTGTGAGCCCAGAAAGATGCAAAGACAGAAAAAAAATCTTCATTAAGTACCTGTGAATTTTAGATGAACCGCCCTTAAAGCGGTTTTTTATTGCTAGTAGAATATTTAAGGTATCTTTTCTAATAGGCACATACTATTGAAGTGTTTTTAATTTATTTTTTAGATTGAAAAGATTGCTATTTAAGTAATTTAAATATAAAAATCTTTATTGATTGAGAGTAGTTGTTATACAGGATATTTATAAGGATTTTAAAATGACAATTATCACATTGCTCGATGTTAAGACGAAGAAGAAAGTGATAGTTCGGTCCGTAATAGACCCAATAGCAAGAATAGACAAAAAAGGGAATATACAAATTATTCAAATTCATAAATGGCTATATGATGAATCTGGAGATTTCGTTGATGAAGACTTATATGAGGCACTCAACAATGGAGAAGTTGGAATATACATAACTTTGCAGTATATGATCATTAATATTGAAAATTAATTATTTTTTATTTTTAGTCAGTTTGAGTTCTTAGTCTCTAGAGCCTAATGGTTACTACACATAAGACCTTAT
Organism: Acinetobacter sp. FDAARGOS_559; assembly: GCF_003940475.1. Lineage (NCBI taxonomy): Bacteria > Pseudomonadati > Pseudomonadota > Gammaproteobacteria > Moraxellales > Moraxellaceae > Acinetobacter > Acinetobacter sp. FDAARGOS_559. The sequence goes on along the minus strand of NZ_RKJG01000005.1, from coordinate 620,237 downwards.
TAAGTATTACCTATTGATGGGCACATATTCTTTATAACTCTTGATAAGAAAAAAAATTATGTAGGCTACAAATAAAACTATTTAAAAAGAAATCTTTATCTATTTAAATATGAATATTTAATATTTTTAATTCAATCCCTATTGCTAGTGCTTAAATATTATGCCAATATGAAGTTGGAGATATTTCCGAATAGATATTTCCTATTTCAGGTCTAAGCGTTTTTTTTCGCTAAGCCCATTTCTGAATAAAAATAGGAAGTGGGCTTTTTTATTTTTAAATATTTCAGTATTATCAGTGTGTTGCTTTAAGTAACACTAAACCTTATTGATCAGCGCAAATATCAAAAAAAGGGGGAGCTTGCCTACTAGGCAAGCTTTTTAAATTGATGATTTAAACACAATAATCCATTTTAAAGCTCAATAGAAAGATCAAACTTCCATAGCTTTTATTTGTACTAATTTATTGAATATAATCGTTTTTATAATTTTTAAAATTTTCTTAAACTAAAAATGGAAAATTTCTTGTTGCAACATTGTTATAATAGGGCTACCTTAAGAAAAATACTTTATAAAAATGAGGAGCTGCTGAAATGACACAGTATCTCATGTTTGCGGAAAATATTTATAACAAAATTAAAGATGAGGAATTGTTTTCACATGACTGTATTGAAAATATGAACTTACTTATGACATGTATACGCAGAGAAATTAAGGGAACAAAATTTAAATTAAAATATAATTTTATTGATTTTGTTGAATTGTTTAGTAAACAATTAGATGAATGTAAAGTAAAAATAGATGTGAGTTTGATTCCTCCTCATAATTCAGAAGGTGAGTATATTTTATGGTTAGCTGGATTTATCGAAAAAATTACAGAAGGTGGACCTAAACCACCTCCGCCTATAAAGAAATTTATTCCAGAGTATATGAGCTTCAAATCTGAATTAGATTTTTTACCCTTAAATGAGGAAAAAATTCAAAACGAAGGTAAAGAAATTACGGATTACTTTAATTCAAAGCTTTATAAGGCAACTTTTAAGAAGTAATACTATATTGCCTGTGAGTTTAGCCACCGCCTTAGGGCGGTTTTTTTATGGGTGAGAATAATGGATTCTACAGAATACTTTTGGCTTACTCGGAAAAAAGAACCTAAAACCAAGCCTAAATCCAGACCGCTACCTAAAGCGAAGCAAAAATATCTCGAGGCTGAGGCAACACTTAAGGAAGAGCTTGAGGATTTGGCGATTGGATTTGAAAGTAAGTTTCAGCCGATCCATACCAAACACTGGCGCTTTGATTTTCATATAGTGAAATTGCGTTTGCTCATTGAAATTGAGGGTGGGCCCTGGTCTGGTGGGCGTGGTGGAAAGCTGTCAAATAAAGCATGGAATCTTGATCGATATGATCTTGCTGAAGAGATGGGATACAAAATAGAGCGCTTTCATCCAGATTCTATTTTGTCGGGATATGTCATCAACTGGATAAAAAGTGAATTAGCGAGAATTGAAGATGGAGCAAATAAGACCATTTCCACCGACTGATTTTATTGATCAAGCTGAAGAAGAGGAAGCAATTCGTATTGTTCCAGCGCCCGATTTAAAAAATTGGGTTGTTGCTAATTACTTAACTATTGGTGGACCTCTTTATAACCCCGATCATGATCACATAGCTGAACTGCTTCACGATAATGAAGAATTTTTAGCATTTGCTTGGGCCTCTTCTGCATATAAAAGCAAGCAAGCTATGGTGTTAGGCCAGTGCGAAAAAGTCATGTTCAATGTTGGTGGCTGGCGTAAGGCCAGACAAGAGCAACAGATGCGAGACTGGTTCGGCTTTGTGCCAACTTACTTAATAACTGTTGATGCTACCTTTTGCGAAAAAGCAAATGATCGTGAGTTTTGTGCTTTGCTTGAACATGAGCTTTACCATATAGGTGTAGAACGTGAAGAAGACGGCGAGATTATTTACAGTGATCATACTGGCTTGCCAAAGCACTATTTAGCTGGTCACGATGTGGAAGAGTTTATCGGTGTTGTTAAACGCTGGGGTGCAAATGAAAACGTTAAGCGGCTTATTGAAGTCGCTAAAAACCCGCCGTTTGTTTCTGATTTAGATATTTCGAAATGTTGTGGAAACTGCGTAATTACCTGAGCCTTGAGGCTCTTTTTTTTTGGCTATTTAGGTTGACGTAGGTTGACAGGATTGAGGATATGGCGGCTCTAAAAAAAGAGGTAAAACTCTTTATAGTTCGCTCACTTGCCGTATTTAATACACCCACAGAAACTGCTGAGCTCGTCAACCAAGAATACGGGATAAAAGTTACTAAACAGCAGTGTGAGAAATACGACCCGACCAAACGGGCAGGCGAGAACCTGAGCGAAGAATTAAGAAAAGATTTTGAAAAGACTCGCGAAATGTTTTTGGGTAAGCCTGAGGCAATCCCTATTGCAAATTTAGCGGTGCGTTTACAGCGCTACGAAAGCCAATATCAAAAGCACAGTAGAAACCGTGTAGCAGCTCTAAGCATTCTTAAGCAAGCTGCTGAGGACATAGGCGGCAAGTACACGAATAAGACTGAAATTACAGGCGCTGGTGGTGGTCCATTACAAAGCGAAAATATTACCTATGTGACTGCTACCGATGAGCAGGTAAGGCAGGCGATAGATGAACTCGAGAACGAATATTGATCCTGTTAAAGCCAAAGCTAAACGGATTAAATGTGAGAAAGAACATTTATTTTTCACTCGTGCTTTCTTCTTGCCACGTATGGGCTTTAAGTTTTCGGTCAATTGGCATCATGAATATATTGCCGACAAGATTGACGAGGTAATTGCTGGCAAGGTTAAAAACCTAGTTATTAACGTTCCACCCGGAAGCGGCAAAACTGAATTACTTACAAACCTTATTGCCCGTGGTATAGCACGTAATCCTCGTTCGCGGTTTCTGTATTTGTCTTTCTCACAGTCACTAGTTGAGGATGTATCGGCAACAGCCAGAAACATTGTTAAGTCGGAAGACTTTCAGAGTTTATGGCCAGTAAAGATTTCTACCAGTACGGATGCTAAGTCGAGCTGGAAAACTACCGTTGATGGTTATGATGCTGGTCATGTTTATTCTGCATCAATGGGTGGGCAGGTCACGGGTCGCCGTGCTGGTACATTAGCGGATAAAGGCTTTACCGGTGCAATTATTCTTGATGACCCATTAAAGCCTGAGGATGCATTTAGCCAAACAGCAAGACGTAAAGCTAACCGTAAGATCTTAAATACGGTCAACTCGCGTAAAGCTAAATCAGACACGCCAATTATTCTGATCATGCAGCGTTTGCATGTTGAAGATCCGACTAACTTTGTGATGACGGGTAATGTACCTGGTGAGTGGGAGCAGATCAGTATTCCCGCGCTTATCGATGATGAGTACATCAGTAAGTTGCCTAAAAAAATACAAAGCAAAATTCCACGTGATGTTGAGAGAGATGCGAAAGGCCGTCAAAGCTATTGGCCGTTAAAAGAATCATTGCAATCGCTATTGCAACTCGAACAAGGCGGACAGGATAAAGACGGTGCAACAGTATCCCGTTATACATTTGCAAGCCAATACATGCAAAACCCTAAAAAGCTGGGTGGTGATCTTGTTAAGGCTGAATGGTTTGGCCGTTATGTTGAATTACCTGTTCTTAAATGGCGTGCGATTTGGGCAGATACGGCGCAAAAGACAAAAGAACATAACGACTTCTCAGTGTTCTTATGTGCTGGTCTTGGCTATGACAATAACCTTTACATCATTGACGTGAAGCGTGGCAAATGGGAAGCACCAGAACTTTTAAAAGAAGCGAAGTCATTTATCAACAAACACAAGGATAGCAACACAAAGATTGGCAAGCTTCGTTATATGGCCGTAGAGGATAAGGCGAGTGGTACCGGTTTAATTCAGTCCATATCTAAGCAGACCACTTTACCAATACGTGCGATTCAGCGAAGTACTGACAAACTATCAAGGACAATGGACGTCATTCTTTATGTTGAAGAACGCCGTGTCTGGTTACCTGCTAATGCACCGTGGCTATTGAACTACATTGAAGAGATTGAAGGCCTTACTGCTGATTGGTCACATGACCATGACGACCAGTGGGACCCGACCATTGATGCGATTAATGATTCATTAGCCAAAAAGCCAACTGTATTTGATTAGAGGAAATTATGGCTGAAACTAAAAAGCCCGATGCAATTGGCGATGCAGGGGCATATACAAACTTTGTCTCAAATATTGGTACCGACCGTGACAAAGCTTCACATGGTTCATTCGTTAAGAAAGTTATTCCTGATGAGCAATTAGAAGCGGTGTATCAACACTGGTTGGCTAAGCGAATCGTCAACCGCCCAGCAAGTGACATGTTACGAGCTGGATGGTTCTATGAAGGGATTCAGGATAACGATTTATTAAAGCTCAAAGAGGCGTGTAAGACTTTTAACTTAGATGGGGTGCTCTTATCTAGCTTGGTCCTTTCTCGCTTGTATGGCGTTTGCTATGTGCTTCTAGGAACTGTGGACGGCGGCAACTTAGATCAACCGTTTGATTTAAACAAGTTAGGCGTGGGGCGTTTAGAGTTTTTCACGGTGCTTAAGAAAAAGCACATTGAAGCTGATACCAGTAAATACTTATCGCCTAAGGAGGCAGGTGGACTTTTAAAGCAGCCTGAATTTTATAAGTTAAAGCTGGACGGGAAATCAACTCAAAGAATCCACCATACCCGCTTATATAAGTTTGGCCATGCCGATGTAGTTAATGAAGAGCCGGTAAGTGTCTTACAGGAAGTTTATGAGGATCTACTTGATCATGCTGCCGTAAAGAAAGCCACTGCTAGTCTGGTCCATGAATCAAAAATTGACGTGATTAGAACACCTAACTTGGTCGATAAGATCAAAGAGGATATGAAATCCGTAGCTGAACGTTTTCTTAGTGTCGGATTGCTTAAGGGCTTGAACGGTATGATCGTTTTGGATAAGGATGAGGAGTACGACTCTAAATCTTATAGCTTTGGTGGTTTGCCTGATCTTATGCGTGAATTCTCAATTCAAGCTGCTGGCGCTGCCGATATGCCATATACAATTTTATTTGGGCAATCACCTGCAGGTATGAACGCGACTGGTGAGCATGACACTCGGAACTATTACGACAGTATTGCTACCAAGCAAATATGGTCCTTAAAGCCTTTCATGATGAAGCTTTTAAGAGTGATTGTTCAAACTACATTTGGACGTCAGATTCCAAGTTTGGACGTAGTATTTAACCCGTTATGGCAATTAGACGCTAAGGTCCGCTCTGAAGTTGAGAAAGCTAACGCAGAACGGGATGCTAAATATTTAGAGATGGGCATTATTACAGAGCCACAGATAGCAAAACAGCTTGTTATTGATGGTGTTTATTCAGTGATTGATGAAAAACATATCAAAGAGCTTGAGACAATGGTGAAGCTTAATGACAACGATAATTCAGATCCTGAAACCCCACCTCCAGCAGGCGAAGAAACGTAAAAAAGGTCGTAAAGCTTCCAAGCCGAGAGCCGTGCACGTAAACCGCCGTGTAGAGCTTTATTACACACGACAACTACTGGCTATTTCAAAATACTGTCAGGAACAAACAAAAGAATTGGTTATTCCTACAGTCGGCCAGAATATCGGTGATGCTTGGTTCTCAGACATGATGACGGCGTTTAGGGAAAAGCTCACAAAGTATGTTGTTGAGGTTTCGCGACCGTTGGCCACAAAAGTTGTGACTGACACCCAAAAGGAAGTGGACAAGCAAATTGCAGAGCACACTAAAACGATTATTGGTGTGGATCTAACGCCGTTCTATCGAGCTGCTGATATTCAGGATGAGGTAGATCTAAACATTACGGCTAATGTCAGTTTGATTAAGTCCATTCCACAGCAATATGCCGATAAGCTTGAAGTATTAATTACTAATGCTTTGCAGACTGGACAAACAAATGAAGAGTTGGCCAAAGCTATTAAGCAATTAGGGTTATCTACTGATTATCGTGCGCGCCTTATTGCTAGTGATCAGATGGGCAAGATTAACGGCCAAATCAACCAAGCCCGACAGCTTTCGATGGGTGTTGAGACATACACATGGCAAACGGCCAAAGACGAGCGAGTGCGGCCAGATCATCAACATAAGCAAGGCAAGACATTCAGATGGGATTCACCGCCAGATGGAGGACATCCCGGTCAGCCTATCCGATGTCGTTGCACGGCATTGCCTAACTATGAGGATATCTTAATTGACTGATTCTAACGCTAGCGAGAAATGCTGGAAGTGTGGGAAGGACCACGGTCCAAGAAGACCCACTCCGCCGATTGTTTGTACACCCCCATTAGTTAAAGTAGATGGAGTAGAAAGCTCTAAAAAACCTAAGCCTCCACCACCAACTGTTTCTACCCCTCCAATAAAATGGGATGAAGTAAGTAACGTAACCCCTGAGCAAATGAACCAGATCCGAGAACTCACTTTGAAAAAGGTTTTCTTGTCAGTTCTTTTAATTTCAATCCCCATTCTGCTTTGGAAATTAGATTCGATCATTATGGCTTTAAAAGCCTAATACCATTAATAAGGATTTATGGCCATGAAACGCAAAAAGTTTAGTAAAAAACGGTTTTATCGCCGTTTACAAGCACAGAAATTTGCTAAAGGCGGGTTTGTAACTGGTGGCGACTTCACTCCACTGTGGTTAATGTCTTGCTGTGACGGGTTTCCTAACTTGGCTAAGGCGGCGGGTAAGGCTGCTGAAAAGTTTCAAGAGGTGGTGGGAAGTTTAAAAGGATTGCAGCCGCCGAATATCAAACCCATTAAAACTAATATTTTTATTGATGGTGTAGATTTCGGTTCTGCTAAAGACTTTTCTGTTACCTATTCAAGAACGTAATTTTGAAAATTAATAAAGCCACCTTCGGGTGGTTTTTTTATTGAGCGCAATTTATGAAAACCATTTACCAACTCAAAATTGGTGACTTTGCGCCAAGCGAATCGACACGCTCATTTACCAAAGAGGGGTATCTGAAATGCGTCAATGTTCGCTTAGCTAAAGCGCCACAAGTACGACAGTACTATGCGTATGAGTTTCCATCTCTGGAAGGTTATACCGCTGATCAAGTCATCAGTGTCTACACGCCTGCAGAAGAGCTTTTCAAACCTGAGGCTATTCAAAGCTTCAATGGTGTAGACGCTACTGACTATCACCCGCCTAAAAATGAAATTAACGCTTCTAACTGGAAGGATTATCACATTGGCTATTGTGAGAACGTCCGGCAGGAAGGCGATTATCTGGTGGGTGATTTGCTCATTAAAGACAAGATCAGTATTGATCTGATCCAAAGCAACGAGCGGCTAGAAATGTCGCTTGGCTATGGAGCCTTATTAATCGTTGAGCAGGGTACGGCGCCAGATGGCACGCCGTATCAAGCCAAATTTATCAATTTTATAGGCAATCACGTAGCGCTCGTTAAATATGGCCGTTGTGGTGGTGATTGCCGCATCGGTGACAAACAACAAACTCCACATAAGGGGAATATATCAATGGAAGTTATTGTAAATGGTGTGCGCTATAACATTGGCGATAACACGCCTTTAGCGGATGCATTAAAAATCCAGCAAGAGCAGCTTGACAATCTAAAGGCGGCAAAGCTCAAAGTTGGTGATAAGCAATTTTCTATAGGTGATGAATTGAACGCAGTTCAAGCGGTTGTAGATCAGTTACATGCCGAAAAAACAGCACTGGAGCAAAAAGTAGGTGATCTGGAAAAGAACCAGATGACGCCTGAAAAGCTTGAGCAAGCTGCTGCAGAGCGTGCTGCTGTGATTGCCGATGCTAAAGCATTGGTGCCAACAGTTAAAACCGAAGGTTGCTCATGTGAGCAAATCAAGCGTGATGTTATTGCTGCAAAAGCTGGTGATGCTTTAGTAACTGCTTTGATGGGTAACGTATCAGTAGGTGATGCAAAGCCTGAGCAGATCGACACAACTTTCCGTGCACTCTGTGCTGTGAAGGGTACTCAACCTTCTAATCCTGTAGGTGATGCACTTCACCAGCAACAAAGTGTTAAAGCTGGCGATGGTGACCCAGCAGGCGGTGGGGAAGAAAAGACCTACAGTAAAGAAAACGCATACAAAACAATCTAAGGGGAAGTAAATCATGGTTAAGCAATACGATGCTGTACCCGGTATGAAGTTTCACCTCATTGGCCCAGAGGATATTTTATCCCTGCCTGTGGCTGGTACCGGTTTGGTAAACGATGGTGACGTGGTTGTACGAAGTACTGACGGAAAAACAGTTTCAGCGGTAACTGGTGCAACTAATACCAAGTTTGGAATTATCGTACGTCACGGCGTAGGTAAGTCAGGCAAAACGGCTGATGGCAAAGAAGCCTATAAGGCTACTGATGTAGCACCGGTTATGACGATAGGCTCGATTTACGTGAAGGTCACCGCACCAGTTACCGATATCAACGCAAAGGTTTATGTTAAAACAGCTAACGGTACCACAGCAGCGCCGTTAGGTTCTTTATCCCCAACAGCAACAGACGGTACAGAGTTACCGAACGCATCTTGGGAAACAATTTCAAATGAGCAGGGCTTAGCTGCTGTTCGCTTACGTGGGGCATAATAATTATGAGTAAATTGGCAGCAATGAAGCTACGTCTAACACCAGTAGCTCAAATGGTTCAGGCAAATATTGGGGATGCATTTAATATTGATGCATTAGCCCAGTTATTCGTTAAATTGGAAGAATTTAACGAAATGGGTCCTCAGCTTCAGCAAGTGATGGATTACGCTAAATACATTCCTGTTAAACCTGTCAATGCCGTATATGGTGGAGGAGAGATCCTAAGCCGTAAGAAGGGTGTGGGTATGGGTAAAGATCATTCAGGAACTGGTAATGATATTCCCGTGGCTGAAGTTGAATATGATACTGTTCAATTGCCAGTGAAGGTCGGCACGATCAGTTATATGTATTCAGTATTTGAGTTACAAGCAGCCCAAAAAATAAATTTAGCACTTGAAGCAGATAAAGTAGAGGCCGCTCGCCTAGCTGCAGAAAAACACTTAAGTAACATTGCTTGGTATGGCAATGCTCTTACCGGAGTTAAGGGCTTCTTAAATCAGACGGGTGTAACCATAGTTACAGCCCAACATAACTGGGCCACCGCAACCATTGAAGAAGTACTAAGTGACTTCAATGCAAGCTTGGCAGATGCTGAAGATCTTGTTGATGGGGATGTATCCGTACAGCCAGATACTTATTTGATGGCATCAAATCAGTACTTACATCTTTCTACCCGTGTAGTTGCTGATTCTGGCGGAAAGACTTTCTTAAAATTCATTGAAGAAAATAACATCTTCGCATCACAAGGTAAGCCGTTAACCATTCGTGGTTTAGGTCGTTCAAATGGTAAAGGTACGGCAGGTGCTGACCGTTCTATTATTTACCGCCGTGATCCGTCATGCATTCAAATGAAATGTGATGACGTCACTTTCTTGGCAGCTCAACCAGTTGGTGTGGATATTAAAGTGCCTGGTCACTATAAATATCAAGGCGTATGGTTGAAGCGCGTTGATTCTCTCCGTTACTTGGATCACGTGTAAGGATTAAAACAGTATGAAATATTCTTATATCTATAGCGGCTTACAGGCCGCTTTTGTTTTTTCTGGTATTGCTGTTTTGCCTACAGGCACACCAACTCTTGTGGATGAAGAAGCGCACAAGAAGCTCACTAAAAATAAGTTTGCTAAACATCTTATTAATATCGGTGAACTTGAAGTTCAGGAAATCCCAGATGATGAGCCAAAAGCAACAGGTAAAACTGGTGGCCGTGGTGGTAAAGGTGGTAAACAAAACGATGCAGCAGGTGAGCAGCAAAAGCCAACTGATGAAGACGCTTTGGCCGCCGTGAAGGCTGAATTAACAGCGCTTGAAGTAACGTTCAGTGATGATGAAACACTTGAGCAGTTACAAGCTAAGTTAGCTCAGGCTAAAGAATAAGGTGAGTCTATGGACGTACAAACGTTTCGTGAAAAGTTCTCGACTGATTCGAGTTTAATGTCTTTGCCAGATGCAAAAATTCAGGATGCTTTAGAAGAAGCGGATCTGATTGTTTCTCAAATTGAGTTCGGGGCATTAAAGGAACGTGCTGTAGGTCTATATGCAGCACATATTCTTAAAGTTGGTACTGTAAGTGGCAATGGTGCTGCTTTTGGTACCGCCTCAAGCATGACAATTGCGGGCCAAAGTGTGAGTTATTCACGATCATCGAAAGAAGCTTTCTATGATCTCAGCATGTATGGCCAACGTTACCTTGCGTTAAAAAATTCCATTCCAATTGATGATGAAGGCACTAACCCTAACCGTTTGGGTGTTGGTGCTTTTGTTGTATAGGAGAATCATATGCCTTTTAAGTATCAGGCACCAGAAGGTTACAAGCCAACCAAACTCGTTATTGCTGGGCAAAACCTAGATATCAAAAACGGCGTTTTGGAATCGGATAATGACATTATCCATATTTTAAAGCCCTTAGGTTTTGAGCGTTATGTTGAAGTGGTTGAGCCAAAGAAATCTGCAGCATCTGCTAAAGAGTAATTAAGCTATGAGCGATTATCGTGTTGATACTCAGGTCAATTTTGATGAGATGAATAATCGCGTTAGGTTTGAAATAAGACGCACGGTTAACGCTCTTACTTTGCGCTTACAGCGGATTGTTCAGGAAGACATGTTAAGTGGCCAACGACTCAAAGTTCAGTCTGGCCGTTTGCGTGGATCCGTTTCATCAAAGGTGGATGAGGATAAGGATTCCATTGAGGGAACCGTGGGAGCTGGCGGTGCTTTGGTGCCTTATGCACCTGCACATGAGTTTGGTCTAAATGGTGCTTTGGGTGTTAAAGCACACCTAAGGACAATTAAACAGGCTTTTGGCCGACCTATATCACCGGTTCAGGTCAATATTAAGGCCCATTCAAGGAATGTTCGGTTTAGAGAATTGCGGTTCATGCGTGATTCACTGGATATCGTGGCCAAGATTGTGCCGAAAAATATTGATGCAGCAATTGAGCGAGGTATAGCAGGTGGATAGCGAAGCAATCTATCAGGCGTTGTTTGAAAGGTTAAGCGCAAGGGTAGAAGGATTGATTACGGTAAGTCGCCGTTTACGTCATTTTAACCATGTAACACCAGAACAGCGTCCAGCCATGTTTATTACACAAGGCAATCAGCAAGAAGTCCCGGTACATGGTTTAGATTCAAAAGTTGAACTAGCTGCTGAGGTTTATCTCTATATTCATGAATCGGACACTACAAAGCCACCATCATCGCAGATGAATATATTCATCGATCGTATACGTGAAGCTATTCAGCCAGACCATCCGGATTTCAGTGAATATCAAACCTTAGGTGGTTTGGTAGAGCATTGCTGGATTGAAGGCACAATAGAAGTGTATGAAGCAGTAGAAAACATGCTGGATGATCAGGCGATTGCAATTATCCCTATCCGGATCCTCACAACCAATTAACAAAATATTCATTATATGACCGCCTCGATGGCGGTTTTGTCATTTTAGAGAGGTCAAAATAAATGGCTCAATATTTATTTGGTGCCGGCAAGATCTTTGCTACACCGATTCAAGATGTATACGGGCAACCGATTATTAATCCCACACCAGTAGAAGTGGGGGTGATGCAATCCGTTGGTGTGGATATTAGCTATGACTTAAAAGAGCTTTTCGGTCGTGGTCAATTCGCCGTTGATGCAGCACGCGGTAAAGGTACCATTAAATGTAAAGCTTCTTTCGGACGTATTAACGGTACCTTATTAAATTCCATTTTCTTCGGTGGCGTTGTTGCTGAAGGTGGAATCGAAACAGTTTCCCAAACCATTAATGGTGAAGTGATTCCGGCTGGTGGTACTGTTACACCAGTTGTTCCTAACAGCGGTACATATGTAAAGGATCTAGGCGTAACGGATGCGAAAGCAATCCCACTTAAACGTGTAGCTTCAGCGCCAACAACAGGGCAATACAGTGTAGATGCGGCAACCGGTGCTTATACATTTGCTGCTGCCGATGCTGGTAAAACGGTATTTATTAACTTCCGTTATTCAGCAATGGTAGCGGGTGCTAAGTCAATCACTGTATCTAACCTAGATATGGGTTATACGCCAGAGTTTGCCGTTGACCTGCAACGTGACTACAAAGGCAAGTTCATGCACATGAATTTCTTCCGTTGTACCAGTAACAAACTTGGATTCAGTTCAAAACAGGACGATTACGATATTCCTGAGTTTGAATTCCAGCCTATGGCTGATGATCTTAACCGTGTTTTCAAAATCGATTTATCGGAGTAATACCAGATGCAATTTAAGCAAGTTGATAACCCACGTGGCTCAACAATTATTATTGATGGTCAGCCATTTGTATTTGCTCCTTTGTCACTTGGTGCGGTTGAAAAGTTATTGCCAGCTCTTCAAGCATTTAAGCCCGATGATGTGGGTACCGTGATTGATGTTGCGTTTAAGTCGCTTAAGCGCAATTACCCGGATATCACACGTGATGATGTTGCTGACATGATTTATATGGATCAACTCACGGAAGTTATGGAAGCTGTAATGTCTGTGTCAGGTCTTAAAGGAAATGATGACAACGCTGCAGGTGGTTCGGGGGAATAGATTGGGAGGAGCTTTACACGCATTTAGTGCTAACTATGGGTAAAGATTACGAGTATGTACGTGAAGAAATGGATCTACCTAGATTAAGAGCATTAAGTGCGTATCAGCAAAGTAACCCTCCCGCCCATATAGGAATACAACGTCTTTGTCGTATTTTAGAAGCTTTCATGGGTATCGAAGAAACTCCGCAAGCTATCACCGTTTCAGATGATGAAGAGGATGATATGCTAGAAGTGTTAGAAAGTTTCCCGCAGGGTGGTTAAAGCCGCCCTGATTTTTTTCAATGTGACAAAAAGTAATCGGTTTGTTAAATTAGGTTCACTTTATAACAATCGGTGAAATCATGAAAAAGATATTATTTGCTTTGGTGGTGGGATCTAGTTTAGTAGGTTGTGCAACGACATATAAAGCGCCTGTCACATTAAATCAAAGTGCAAGCGAGCAAGTGAGCGCTACGAAGGATCAAATTTTTAAAGCAGCTCAACGTGCGGTAGCAATTAATGGTGAACAGATTATGAGCGCTAATGCTGATGCTGGAGTAATCTCTACTGCAGCTCGTGATTATCGCCTTACACCAGATTTAGCTGATTGCGGAACAACAATGGGCATTGATTATTTAAAAGATAATCGAACCAGTACTAAGGTTGCTTATAATATTTTAATTGCTGATAATTCTTTAGATGTTCGCACAACATTGCAAGGTGATTATAAAGTTGGTGATGTAACTCAAAATATCACTTTAACTTGTGTTTCACGTGGTGTTTTGGAACAGAAAATGATTCAAAAAATTAAAGCTGAAATTAAATAGGCAGTATTTAAATGGTTCCAACTAAATTTTGTTATGCATGCGGTCAGCAAATTGATGCACGTGCTGAAATTTGCCCAAAATGTGGTGTAAGACAACAAGACGCAAAAGTAAATGGAAAGAAAAGCAAAATTGCTGCTGGGATTTTTGCTCTATTTCTTGGGGGTATAGGAGTTCATAAGTTTTACTTGGGCAAAGTCGGTATGGGGATACTTTATTTGATTTTTTGCTGGACGTTATTGCCTGCAATAATTGCATTTTTTGAGGGCATAATTTATCTATGCACCTCTGATGAAGATTTTGCCAAAAAATATGGCTGATTAACTTGCCATAAATAACCTTAAAAAGCCTTGCTATTGCAAGGTTTTTTTATTTTAGCTCAGCCCCTTTCAAGGGGCTTTTTTAATGCCAGTGAGGAAGTTATGGCAAACAATAACCGTGTTGAAGTCCATGTCGGTGCCAAGACCTCTGAACTAAAAGAGGGGATGAAAGATGCAGAAAAAATAGTTTCAGATTCTTCAAGGAAAATTGAAAATTCCAGTCAAGGCATTGATCTTAAAATCGACTTGTCAGGTATACGTTCAGAATTTAATAATTTTGCAAACAACATCTCAGATAAGTTTAAGAGTGTAGGCAATGATATTAAAGATTCATTAACGGGTGGTTTCTCACTAATTAAAGGAGGCTTTCTCTTAGGTATTGGTGAGGAATTGGCTAGAACAGCAGCTGAGGCTATAGGTGCAATACCTGACTTAGTTTCAGCAGTTGGGAAAGCATCAAAAGAAATAGAAATACAATCCCGTTTAGCAAATGCCAATGCAACAGAGTTTCAAGAGTGGGCATTTGCTGCAAAGAAGGTTGGTGTCGAGCAAGATAAGCTGAGTGACATCATGAAGGATGTCAACGATAAGTTTGGTGACTTCATGCAAACAGGCGGCGGAGAAATGGCCGACTTCTTTGAAAAGATTGCCCCTAAAGTTGGAGTAACTGCTAAAGAATTTCAAGGTTTATCTGGACCTCAAATTCTTGAGAAGTATCATCAAACCCTTCAAAAGGCCAATGTCTCTCAAGCCGAAATGACTTTTTATATGGATTCATTGGCTGATGATGCGACATTATTGGCACCACTTTTAGATAATAATGCCGAAAAATTAAAGGAATACGCAAAACAAGCTCATGATTTAGGGGTGATCATGAGTTCAGAAACAATGCAATCAACGAAAGAATTCAATACAGCATTAGAGACGATTCATTCAACTGTGCAAGGTGTTATGTCTCGAATGGCTGCTCAAGCAGCACCAGCATTGACAGACTTGGCAAATAGATTTTTAAATTTTGCAGTTGAATCTAAAGAAGGAATTGATGATTCCATAAAATCTATTATCAGTATTTTTGGCAGCTTCTTTAGTATTGTTGAGGATATTTTTAATACCATTGGTGGGATTTGGCAGGATTTGACGAGCAATATCGGTGATGGATCAGTAGCACAAATTGGTTTTATGGATGCTGTATCGGTTGTGATTCGTGGTTTAGGAATAGTAGTAACAGGCTTTCAGGTTGGTGTTCAGTCCGCCTTTGCAATTATTCGCGCCGTTGTAGTTACAGTATGCCAAGCTCTTATCATTGCATTTAATGGCCTTATGGCTGGCTTTGATATGGTTCGTAGCACTATCCAATACGGTCTGGATGTTCTACAAGTTAAGTTTCAAACATTTGGTAGTGTTGTTAACAATATTCTTCACTTCAATTTCTCAGGTGCGAAAGCAGCATGGGAGGGTGGCTTATCTCAACTTGGCGGTATCACTGATCGATATACCAATCAAATGAAAGGACGAATGAATGACCTGAAAAACACATGGAATGCAGGGGCAGCTACAGCCACTAATTCACTCGTAACTGCTGGGCAACGGATTCTCGATGTTACTTCCGCAGGTGGTAAAAAAATTACCAACTATGTGTATAAGGATCCTGCAAAGCCCATTGAAAAACCAGATACGCCAAAAATTGGAATTGGCACTCCGCCTCCAAATCCTAATAAGGGGATTGGTACAGGCGTTAAGGATGATAAAGGCGGTTCTAAATCATCTGCAAAATCCAAAGCTGAACAAGAGGCTAAAGAGCGTCAACGACAGGCTGAGCAGGCAGCTAAAGCGCTGGCTGATATTCGGTATAAATATGCATCCGAAGAAAAGAAAGTCGCTTTAGATCTGCAAAAGGCACTGGAAGAGATTGAAAAATCCAAGATGACTGCAGATGAAAAAGCCGCTGCAAAAGTCAAAGCCGAGAAGGATGCTTCAGACAAGATTATTGCTATCCGTTTAAAAGAGTTTGAGGAATACAAAAAAGCTCGTGAAGAACAGATCGACAATTATCAACAGCAAGCACAACGACTTTATGAAATCGAAGCTGCACGGATCCAAGCTGAATTTGATGCCAAGAAAATTTCAAATGTCCGTAAAGTTCAATTGGAAAAACAGCTAGAAGATCAGTTACGCGAAATTAAGCGGCAAGGTCTTTTAGAGCGTTTGGCACTTGAGAATGAGCAAACCGGTATTACTGGCAAACAAGGCAATCAAAACCAAATCACAAACAACATTTCTGATTTAGAGACAGATCAGAAAGTTGCTGACACTAAGTCTATGGGCTTAATCAGTGATGCGGAAATGAAAGACTTTGAAGCTAAGTTCGGTGGGTTTACTTCTCGACTTTCTAACCTTTGGGATCAGGGCATTCAGTCTCTTATGAATGGTACCTTGACTTGGAGTAATGCAACTAAAGCAGTTCTGGCTGACATGGGGCAATTTGCCTTGCAAACAGCTACTAAAGAGTTGCAAGGATGGCTAAGAATCCAAGCCATTAAGTTGGCTCGTAAACTTGGTTTCGTTGGTGCTGAAACAGCGGCCGAGGCTTCCGGCCAAGCGGCTCAAACGGGAGCAACGATCGCAGGTGAGGCAACACGTACCAGTGTTACAGCTGCGGGTGGTTTAGCTCGATTGGGATTAAAAGCAGCTGAAGCTATCAAAGGCATCATGATGTCCGCTTGGGAAGCAATGGCCGGAGCTTTTAAAGCGATGGTCGCAATTCCGTATGTCGGTCCAATTTTAGCCGTTGGTGCTGGTGCGGCTGCTTTTGGTTTGGTTGCTGGTCTTGCGGGCAAGATCAAATCTGCTCGAGGCGGTTACGACATTCCATCTGGTGTAAACCCTATGACGCAATTGCACGAAGAAGAAATGGTATTGCCGAAACAGCATGCCAATACCATTCGTGCCTTAGGTAAATCTATGGCCAATGCTGGGTTTGCTGATCCTGCTTCTGCATCTGGTGGTGATTCGTATCACTTTAATTTTGGATTTGTAGACACCAAAGGTGCTGATCGATGGCTGAAGAAAAACGGTAAAGCTGTAGCAAACAGCTTGAAAGGCTATAACCGCAATTTTGGTAAATAAGGAGGATTCATGTCAGACGTATTGTTTCCTGAACTGCCGGGTTTAGAGTGGGATCTCACCAAAACCCCGATGTTCAATACCAAGATCATGCAGTCCGTAAACGGCCGCGAGCTACGGGCCAGTTATCAGGCGGTACCCAAGTATCAAATCAGCATGTCCTTTGCCTTTCTTCGTGAAAGCAAAGGACGCAAGGAATTACAGCAGCTTGAAGGGTTCTTTCTTGAGCGCCGTGGATCATTTGATTCTTTTCTTTTTAAGATGCCAGAAGATCATCAATTTGAATGCACGATTGTAGGAAATGGAACGCAAACACTATTCCAGCTATACAAACAGATATACACGACCAGAATTCCGATTCAGCATACATTAGCTAAAGAAAATGAAGATCCATTGATGTGGTCAAATCCCAACAATGAGATGTGGTCAATTCCAAGTGCTCAGATGTGGAATCTTCAATTTACGATTACAAGCAATGGTCTGTTGCAGCTATCGATTCCATTGTTAGAAGGTGAATCTATTACTGTAACTGGCACCTTTTACTATCGTTGTCGTTTTGCTGATGATGAACAGCAATATACCAATTTTATGTCTAAGCTCTGGAAAGCTGGGAAAGTCGACATGATTGGGTCACTAGGAAATAAGGTATGAGAGCAGCTTCAGATAAACTTATTGCGTTATTAGATGCAAATCAATTCATTACGGCAGATCTTTATACAATTACTACCATTCAAGGTGATGTTATAAGAGCGACTAGTTATGACTTCGATTTGATTGTGGAAGGCTATACTTATTTTTCAAGTGGCGAAATCATCCAGAGAGAAGGGATTAGTCTTTCGATTGGTATTGAGGTTGATAACCTGTCTATTACGATCAATGGATTGGATGAAAATACTATTGGTGGAATTCCTATTGTCCAAGCCTTTCACAATGGTCAAATGGACGGTGCACGTTTCAAGCTTGAACGTATTTTTATGGATGCATCCACACCTACGGATACCAGTGCGGGAACAATCAAGTTGTTTGAAGGCCGGATTATTGAACCTGAGTTCGATCGCAATACGATTCACGCCAGTGTTGCATCAGATTTGGATGAATTGAACGTGCAGATGCCGCGTAATTTATACCAGCCGAGCTGCAGCAATACACTGTTTGATCACGCCTGTGGTTTAGACCGTGCAAATTATGCATTTGAGACTACCGTCGCAACAGACAGTACTGCATCACGAATCTTGTGTGACATTAACCAGCCGCAAGGATGGTTTACCCAAGGAGTGATCGAATTTTTAGAGGGTGGTAATAAAGGTCTTAAACGAACGATTCGTCTGCATGAGCTCGATGTGCTGCTTCTTACATTGCCATTACTTGAAAATCCTGAGGTGGGGCAGAGAATCAAGGTTTATCCGGGTTGCGACAAGCGTCTGGAAACTTGCCAGAACCGCTTCAATAACTTTTCCCGTTTCCGCGGCGTGCCTTTTATACCAATCCCTGAAACATCCGTTTAATCAAATTTAACTTTCTAAGCCTCGCATTCGCGGGGTTTTTTGTTCTTGAGGGTAACCCAATGACTGTACCGAGCGATTACGATTTTATCGGGAACACTATCACCGAATCACAGTTTAAAAATGCATTAACCGTTTTGCTCAATCATATTCGTCAAATGTCACTTGATTTAGTCGAGGCGCAAGGTGGCAACTATAGCTATGCAACAATGGCCTTATTTGATGCAGATAAAATAAATGTACCTGCTAATTCTACCGTACGTATTGCTCGGGGAGACGATGCAGGGCTTTATGTTTGGGATGGCGCAAATTTAACAAAAGTAGAAACCTCGAATAATCCTTATACAATTTCCTCAACCCCAGATGACTTATTCATCATTTCAGATGCTTTGGATAATGTTTTATTCTCAATTGGAAGAGATGGAACGGTAAGAGGTTCATTTGATCTTTCAAATATTGATTTGAATATCGAATCTACAAGTGAGGTTGGTGGAGACACGGTTCTTGCAGTTTCCGATAATACAGGAAACATGCTTGCCTCTTTGAATTCTAAAGGTGAGTGGTATTTCACAAAAATCATAGCAGATGAAGTAGTTACTCCTTTCGGTAGCAGCTCGGAATCATCAGACGAAGTGATCGAGCAAACCGAAATCGCCATCCCTGAATTGAGTTTTTACAGGATCGATTTCACTATGGTGGGCCAGCCGCCTACCGATTTAGGCGAGACAACTGTATCGGGTGTGTGTTCGTTTAGTGACCCATCTAACTCTCAGACATTTTTCAAATCAAACATGGAAGTAACGGTCCAAGGTCAAGGGTCAGCATACGACTATAAGAAAAACTACACATTGGATCTTTTTAATTCAGATATGGAATCGCTCAAGGTCAAAGTAGGTAGCATGATCGCCACTGACTCTTTTCACTTAAAGGGATTCTACAGGGACCCTACCCATTTCCGCGACCAAGGTGGCTACAGATTTTGGAATAGCCTTGTAAGAAAACTGGATTATCCTTACTGCAAAGTAAATAATATTATTTATCAAGCAAATACTGATAGGAAAGCAGATGCAGAATACACAGCTGATGCAAAGTACTATCCTCACGGAATACCTTGTGTTGTCTATTTAAATAATCAGTTTTATGGTCTATATACCTTAAGATTAAAGAAAACTAGACAAAATTACGCACTTAACAATGCTGATTTGAACCATATCTTTTTAGATAGTGCAACATATGATGCACACTTGAGTCAAAGTTTTGATCCACATGACTGGGAAATAAAGTCTCCTAAAATGTCAGGATATGAAGACCAAGGGCCTGTACCCAGTAAATTTGCTGCGGTACAAACCTCGATCGAAAGACTTTTCAACTTTACTAAGGACTTAGATAGTAATTATCAAAACCACGCTTCTGTTTTGGTTTTACCTCACTGGTTGATATTTTACATCTTTGCTGAATTAGTTGGGCATTGGGATATCAATGGCAATAACTACAATATCATGACATGGGACAATATCCATTGGTCTATTCTGCCTTACGATTTGGACTGGACTTTAAACTGGTTTACTGGCGAAAACGCGGGAGCCACTCAAACAGGTTTCATTGTCAGTGGTGATATCTGGCCTAGATTTAGACAAGTATATCTGCCTCAAATCCGTGAGCTTTACACAAAGTTAAGAAAAAGCGGAGACATATCTACATATGCGGTAGTTAAGCATTATGTGGAAGTAGCCCGAAATATCCCCAGAGACATCTATTCGAAAGATAAAGCCAAATGGGGGGTAACACCGATCTTCGGCAATAGTAATTATCCAGATCTAGAGCAGGCATATAGGTATATCGATGCCAGAATCAACTACCTAGATACGGTATGGTTAATCAATTAATCAGGTGAGATATGTCAAATACTCTTTTACTTAAAACAGACGGATCTATCAATACTAGATCTAAAGTATTCCCTAAATTAGGCAAGTGCAATATTGCGATTTATCGCAGAACTAACGGAGCCGACGAGGTTGAACTCTGGACATGGGGCCTTTCACATGCTGAAAACCCTATCACCATAAACGGAGGCAAATTCGTCGCATGGGCCGCAAATGTTCCAGATAGACTGGTAGTTCCAGAGAACCCTATCGCGATTGATACTACTGAGTTAACTTTACCTAGACAAATAGTATGTTATTTTAAAATAAAAATCGATGATGGTCTGAAAAGTTGTCAGTTGATGTTCAACAATTATCTTACCGATACATCTCTCTGTGGCGGAAACAAACCAGATCAGATGAAGATCGATTACTCTAGAAGACCGTATACTATTAACAGTATGGCTAAGATGTTTTGGAACCAATTTGTGGCATATGATTTATCAGACTGGGACATGTCTGACGTAGTATATGCCGTAAGTATGTTTCATAATTCCCCTAATTTCAATCAGGATTTGAGCTTGTGGGATGTTAGGAAAATAACTGAGTTTTCTTCTATGTTTCAAGGGACTCCATTCAATCAGCCCCTAAATTCATGGGTAACGGAATCAGCCGTTGCATTTGCAGGGATGTTCGCGAATTGTGTTGATTTCAACCAGCCTTTGGATAAATGGAATACCTCTAAGGTATCTGATTTTTCATCTATGTTCGGCTGGGCCAAGTCTTTTAATCAGCCTATTGGCAACTGGGACACGTCTTCTGCCACAAATATATCGTATATGTTCGAAAACGCCCATGCGTTTAATCAGGACCTGAACGACTGGAATGTTCAAAAGGTCGAATACATGGATGGCTTATTCAAGTACGCTAAGTCGTTTAATCAGCCACTAAGTAACTGGGATACAAGATCTGTTGTGACGGCTAGTCAAATGTTCATGGGGGCTGAATCCTTCAATCAGACCATCGAGAACCTCAACTTCTCTAAATGCACAGCATTAAGGATGTTCATGCACCAAGCCAAGTCGTTCAATAAGCCAGTGGCAGCTTTGGATGTATCTGTGTGTACGGATCTTGCGCAGTTCTTTGAAGAAGCTTTGTCATTTAATCAGCCTGTGGAATCATGGAACGTGTCTGCGTGTTTGGACATGTGGAGAATGTTTGCATATGCAACGGCGTTTGATCAGCCACTAGCAGCATGGTGTCCTAAGTTCAACGTAGAGGTATCTTTGGATTCTTTCATGGAGGGTAAGGCATATAGAACATCCTATTATGATGATTTCTTGAACGCTTTATGGCTAGATGTAAATACGACAAGAAGAAACCAGTGGGCATCAAGAATTAAACCTAGATTATTGGGCATGGGTTTATCAAAATATTCTTCTGTATCTTCGAGTGCTAGAGCAAATTTAGTAAGTGCAGGTTGGACAATTACAGATGGAGGACAAGTATAATGACTGATTATACAATTACAGATGGGCAGTTCTACAAAGTTATAGATAAAGACACTGGTGCTGTCATCACAATGGGTGAGCTATCTGACACAAATACACTTTCGACAATTCACAACGTCGAGTTCATTTCAGAAGAGCAGTACGAAGCTGAGCGCCCGAAGCCTGAAGCGTTGTCTGAAACCAAGATGATATAAAAGGCCGCATTTAGCGGTTTTTTTATTACCAAAATTTAGGGGAGTCTATGCAGAAAAACCAGCTCGCTGTTCAAGAAGCACTGACTTGGCTCGGCACCCCATATCACCACCAAGGCCGTGTCAAAGGCGTGGGTGTGGATTGCGGTACGCTGATCTGTGAGGTCTATGAAAAAGTTGGACTCATGGACCATTTAGATCCGCGTCCGTATCCGCCAGACTGGCATATGCATCAGATGGGTGAGCGCTATCTTGAGCATATCAGGAGTGTCTGCTTTGAAGTGGACGGGCCACCAGAGCCGGGGGATATTGTGCTTTATAAAATTGGCAAATGTGTCAGCCATGGCGCAATTGTCGTTGAATGGCCAACAATCATTCATTCATATATCCATCTGGGAGTCATTCTTCAAGATGGTACCAAAGGAAGTTTAGCCCGGCGAATCGCCGGGTTTTTTCGTATGAAGAGGCTGAAAAAATAATGGGTGGAATCTTTGGTAGTACAACAATCAGTACATCAGACAACCGCATCAACTCTATGCGTGTTCAGCAATCTGCATATGGACTATGCCAGCCACTGGTCTACGGCAAAAACCGGTTGGCTGCGAATATGTTCTGGTATGGCGATTTCTCATCGACTGCGCATACTACGACAACCAAGTCGGGAGGTAAGGGCGGTAAAACGAAAACAAGCAATACAACGTATACATACAGCGCATCGTTAATGCTGGGTTTATGCGAAACCAAAATACGCGATATTGGCAATATCTGGCGAGATAAGGAGCAGATTGTTCCAAAAACTGAAGGCGGTGTGCAGCTCAAGCCAATTGATCAACTCGGATTTGAACTCTTCGACGGTGATCATAACCCAGTGTGGGGTTATCTGGCGTCAATGCATCCTGATCAGGCAGTACACTATCCATTTCTCGGCTATATCGCGTGTGCAAATTATGACTTAGGTGGTAGTGCATCATTATCGAATCATAACTTTGAAGTGATTAGCGACATTACGTTTTCAGATACGATTCATGATGCTAATCCGGCCGACGTTGTTGAGGATCTAATTAGTCATCCACGCTATGGTGCTGCACCTAATTTGAATGTGGCGGATCTCTCAGAGTTTCGCCGTTACTGTACAGCCACCGGCTTATTTATCAGTCCTGCACTGACAGAACAACGTGCCGCGCATGAAATCGTTAATGAAATTGTTGAGGCGGTAAATTGTGCGATTGTACCCAGCCCGGATGGCTTAAAAATTAGATCTTATGGTGACACTGCGGTATCGGGAAATGGAGTCACGTTTACACCGGATCTCACACCAGCCTATCATTTAACAGATGATGACTTCATTGGTGATGATCAGCCCGTTCGCGTGAAGCGTAGCCGTGATACGGATGCATTTAATCACTGTCAGATTGAGTACGTGAATCGCTTCAATCAATACAATACCGAGACGGTCGAAGCGAAAGACCAAGCAAACATTGAAATGTTTGGACTACGCACTCAGGATCCAGTGAAGTACGACTTTTTCTGTGAGCCGAAGATTGCCCGACATGCTGTGCAATTATTGCTACAGCGCAAACTTTACGTGCGCAATGAATATGAGTTTGATCTGGGCTGGAAGTACTGCCGACTCGAGCCGATGGATATCGTGACGCTCACAGATGAGTCTTTGGGTTTAGATCGCTTCCCAGTGCGTATCACGCGTATCGAGGAGGATCAGGACGGATTACTCACAGTGACTGCAGAAGAACTGGCCTTAGGTTCACGCTCAGCCGTTGAATACGACTTACAGGCATCAAACGGATATCAGGGGGGTAACGAGGAACCTGGTAATGTTAATGCACCGGTAATCTTTGAACCGCCGCTCGATCTAACGGATGGTAAAAATCAGGTATGGGTAGCAGCATCGGGTGGAAGCAACTGGGGCGGCTGTAATGTCTGGGCGAGTCTGGACAATACAACGTATGAAATGATTGGAACAATTTACGGATCTGCACGCTATGGCCAGTTAGTTGCTGCAATTAATTCCAGTGCAACTGCAATGCAAGTCCAGCTAAATACATCCAGTCAGATTTTTAGTGGAACGTCTGAAGATGCTCAGGTGAATACAACGCTCTGTAGAGTCGGTGATGAATATGTCAGCTATGTCGATGCAACTTTAAATGGATCTGGCTTGTATACGCTTGGAGGTGTGTTACGTGGACGGTTTGATGATGCTTTAGCGCATAATACCGGTGAATCCTTTGTGCGAATAGATAAAGCCATCTTTCAGCATGAATTCAATTCGAATCTGATTAATAAAACCCTCTATTTGAAATTCACCAGCTTCAATGGCCTGCAGCAGAAAGAACAAACTCTTGATGAGGTCACAGCTTATAGCCATACACTCAACGGTGGGCGTCCTTCAGGTGTTAAGGGATTATCGCTACAGTCGCCATTTGTGGGTAGTTCATTTAAGGTACAATGGCAGTTTGCTGCTGGCGCACAGGGTTATATTGTGCAGGTCTCGTCTGGAAGCACTCTGCTTAGAACGATTGAAACGACCAGTGCTGAATACACCTATTCGATGGAAGAAGCTAGAGTGGATGGAGTGCAGCGTAACTATACAATCCGTGTTGCGAGCAAATCAGAAAACGGTACCAGTACATTTACGGACCTGAATATCAGCAATCCAGTCCCTCCAATCTTGGCCAATGTCTATACATCGGCTACATCAAACTCAATCACGGTGACATGGATACCAAGTGAGGTGCCAGACTTGAAAGATTACCAGGTGTGGATCAGCAAAAATGCCAGCTTTAATCCGGAAACGCTGGCCGCGAGTTGGACCGGTACCGAGAATGCCTGCACAATTGAAAATCTGGATTCAACCACGACTTATTACATTCGGGTTGCAGCACGTGATGTCTGGAAGCCAACATCATGGAACTACTCGGCGAGAGTGACTCAAGCGACTTTAGAAGCTTGATTTTAACAAAAGCATTGCACCCAAATGGGTGCTTTTTTATTGCCTAATTCTGGAGTAAAAGGCATGGAACCAGTTTCTACAAGCGGTTTTACAGCACTATTAAAATTTTATGGGGTTGCAATTGTGGTGGCTTTAGCGGTCGGCTTGGTTGCAGCAGTTGTATTAATGACACGTATGCCACGTTCACCACAAGAGTGGGCTGTAGGTTTGATCTGTACGGTTGTATCAAGCCTTGCTGGCGGTTCATTCATTATCGTGAAGTGGGGGCTTCATGAATGGGTTACTGATATATGGGGGATGATTGCACTTGGTGGATTCTTCTTTGTGTGTGGTTTACCCGGTTGGGCTTTGGTCCGTTGGATCTTTAACTTCATTGATAAGCAGGAAGGTAAAACGATCGTTGAAGTGATCAAAGAGTTTAAAAAAGCCAGAAAAGACATTGAAAACAGTTAATGCCGCCTTCGGGCGGTTTTGTTTAGAAGTATCAAGTATAAGAGAGAAATTACCTGTTGACACTGCATGTCGCTGACTACTACGAAAAATTATTGACAACCAATATTATGAAACGACCACCTTCGGGTGGTAATTCTTTTTTTACGGGTAGAAAACGGGTATGAAGTGTGAGTCAACTAACAGAAACAATTTTTTAACAAAGTCAACGGAAGTTTTTCCGCCTGATATTAAAAAACGGAAGGGGGTAAAGTGCGTCTATTAATTCTATGGGAAGTAAGAAATGTACTTTATTCCAAAAAGCAAAAACCCCAGTGCGCCAACACTAGGGTTTTGGTTAACAGTTAAGGAGGGTTAACTATTAATGAATATCTGAAAAATAGACCCGGTATTTGCACAGGGCTTGGTGATGGCTGACTCTGTAATTTTGCAGTTGCAGGCATGACTTTTTTGCGCTTCAATCTGCTGGCTTAGAGGGTGTATTCTTATTTAAAGGCTGAACGTATAAACACTTTATAGATGAATTGCTCTAGCTGAGGCGTATTGCATATAGTAAGCCAGTAAATGCGGCAACAAATATAAATGGGGCAATAAAAATACCGGCATAAATATGTATGAGACGGAACAGACTACGCCAAAAGCTAGAATAGGGGACATTTTAAAGAGATATCGAGCAAACTTTGTCGTGAAGTATATCTATTTTAAATTGTATTTGAAATTGCACTTTTCATTGGTTAGCTTGATTGTAGATTTTAAAGTATCATTGTGCTGAATTACTAGCAATGCTGTTGCTTGGTGTTATGAAATATCTCGTAAATTTTGCTCTCTAAATACACAGCTCATATGATCAATACAATATTTAGTATAGATATTTATGAAAAGCACTTTATAGAAAAATTTTTATTGTTAAGTTTGTTTAAATATTATTCTTTAATTTATCTAGAGAAACTAAATAATCTATGATTTATTTCTTAGTAATTATAATTTCGTAATTTATTCTAGTACCAATAGATTTATGAGGTTGGTTTGAGGGAATACAGCTAATGAGTAAGAACTCTTTTAGAGGTATTAAGGGTTTATGTATAAGCTTTTTAATAAAATTTATATTGTTACTAATTCTATTGGTTAATATTTAAGAAAAATTATCTTATTAATTTTATAATATTTAGTGCTTAATAAAATTTTTAAATGAAACTTCTAGACTAAAAACAAAAGTATACACTCTTGTTTTTAGTCTAGTATTTCAATGTTATTAAATTAAATAGCGACTAATTCCTCAATTTTTTCAAGATCGATTATTTTTTAATATAAGACCAAGTTTTTCAGCATTAATTAAATTTTTATCAATTGTTCCATCATTAATAACTCCATCGAGGATATTAAGAAATAGATTGGTTAATGCAGCTGCGTCTTCTACCTGAATTTTAATTAAAATAGAAAAACAAGCTCATAGAGCCATTCTCTATATTCATTAATAGGATTTTTAACGGATGGATAAAGTTGTACTACTTCCATAGTTGCCTTTTAAATAAGCATCCATTAAAGTCTTCTGTGTAAATCAGTCAATATACCAATTAAATAAGCTTCTGAGTTGAACTAAAGGTAGGTCATTGGTATTGATTCTTTCTAATATAGCGGACTGTATATCAGAGTTTCTCTGTAAAGGCATGATTCTATTAGCTTTTCCTTTGAAGGAAAATACTTGTAGAATGTCATCTTTGCAACATTAGATTCAGCATAATTCTGTCCACTCCAATAGAGTTATAGCTTTTTCATTAAAAAGGGCAGTTGCTGTTTTTATAATAGTGTCTCTTTTGACATCGATTTCCCCGTAGTAAATCTTTTGAAATCCGTTTCTTTTTAAGGCTAGTGCTCTGGCAAAAGTCAGTTTAATCATATTGAAAACGCTAATGTAATACAACATGTGAGAGCCTAAAAAAAATAGTATTTTTCGATATTAATTGTTATTTGATTCATTAAAAAAATTCATTAAATTATCCATTGATTTGTAGTAATAATAAACCTAATATCAAATTGTTAGGGATGAGTATACAATTTTATTTAGTAGCAAATGAATGCACGATTAAAATAATGGGGAACTCATAACCTAACTATAAGAATTAATTTGTTATTGAGAATGATTATGTCAAAAAATTTGAAGATTTCGATAATCCAAGACAAAAGGCATTACTGGGGATGAAGAATAGTATTCCTACAGAACAGTGGGAAGAAAATCTAAAATTTCTCAAACAATTAAGAGCGAGAATTGCTGAATTACCAGTATGTAACATCCGGCGATCGAAGTTTTAAATAATGGATTGCTTGATAAATTCACTTTAACAAGAATTCATTTAGAATATCGTCATGCGATTGTTCAGATTTTTACTGATGCCTTATTAATGGCCAGTTCCAGACAAAACAATTGGAGCCTAAACTCCATTCTGGAGCTAAAATGTTTCCACGTGTTTTATTAAGTTTAAATGTACTTGATGAATTTGGTTTTAGACCAGGAACAGACCCGGACAATTATTATCTAGGTAATCCGGAGTATGCACATTATCCTTTATATGAAGATTTATTGAATGATTATGGTTTGAGTGAGAAGGACCGTAGAGAGTATCAACCTTCAAAATTGCAGATCAGGTAAGAAATTTTCTAGAATCATCTTATGATAGTTATATTAAAGTAGTTGCTTTACTTGCAGTGGCGGAAGAAGAAGTGATTCTTTTTAGCCCACCACTTCGTGAAGCGACTAAAGCCATTGGCGTGGATGTTGAAGGTGGCGGCTATTACCATGTTCATGGGGTATCTACTGACGAAACCTCAGAAGCAGCAGATGATGATCATGAAGATGATCTCTGGTTTGCGTTAGCGCAAGCAATAACAAAGAAGATTATGAGAGCTTAACAACGCTTTGTATAGATTATTGTGCTTTATGGAATGAGTTTTGGATGCACAAATTGCTGATATTCACTATTTAGAAGCAAAGAAGTTAGCATAACTTGTATTCATAGTAAGACGAATAATTGATAAAAACTAAAAAGCCTATTCATATATGAATAGGCTTTTTTAATACTTTAAATCCAGCCCATCTATAAACTAATAACCTGAAGTATTTAATTTAATACATTATTTGCATCTGTTGGAAATGATAGAATTACGAAAGTCAGTAAGTTGATATGTATAGAGCTTAAAAACATGCATCCTATAAGTGTGAGCAAATGAATACATTCATATACAGCTATCTAAAATTTTTAACCTATTGAAAGTAAAAAGGTTTACATCTTGTTCCCACCATTTACAATCCAAACCAGATTAGGCGGATTCTACTTCTTTTATTATTCCATTGTTGGCACATTTATGCCGTATTGGAACTTATATCTCCAAGATCAGGGATTTAATTATCAAGAGATAGGTATTTTATCTTCTATTGCTATTGTGACGCGCTTCTTTGCCCCTTTGGTTTGGGGCTGGATCGCCGATAAATCCGGTAAAAGAATGCTATTAGTGCGGATTGCCACATGGATGGAGGCATGTATATGGTTAGCTATTTTTATAATTCCTAATACTTTTCAGTCAGTTGCTTTATTGATGCTTATTTTTAGTTTTTTCCAAAATGCTATTTTAGCTCAATTTGAAGGAGTAACTTTATTTTGGTTAGGAGACCAAAGGGCGAAACTTTATGGCAAGATTCGAAAATGGGGATCAGTTGGGTTTATTGTAGGTGTATTTACAATAGGGGCAATTTTAGAAATCATTCCGATTTCAATGTTGCCTATATTATTGCTTATCATTGCCTCCTTAGCATTTATTTGGGCATTTACGATACGTGAACCAGAAGGGGCCCCAACTTCACAAAAGCATTTAGAACCTTTATTGCCTGTGCTGAAACGTCCTGAAGTTGCTGCTTTTTTCACAATTGAGTTTATTCTTCTTTTTTCACATGCACCTTTTTATAGCTTCTATAGCAATTTTCTGAAATCGTTAAATTTTAGTACAACGGAAATTGGCTTTTTATGGGCTATGGGCGTGGTTTCTGAAATTGTGATGTTTGCATATGCAACTACGTTTTTTAAATATTTTCTTGGCGTAGCCTTGTAGCAGTATGTTTGATTTTGACAAGTATACGCTGGTTATTAGTTGCTATTTTCTCTCACTATTTCATAGGTCAGCTATTTGCACAGTGCCTACACGCCTTTAGTTTTGGCTTATTTCATCTCATCGCAATGCGGCTTATCTTTCAAAACTTTTCAATAGGGCAGCAAGGTCGAGGTCAGGCTTTTTATAGCACCATGTGGGGACTTGGAGTGGCGTTCGGAAGTATTTTGGCTGGTCATTACTGGAAAATTCTTACGGGTGAGCATATTTTTATGATCGCTGCTTTAGTGGTTCTATTTGGTTTGTGCTTTGTCTATTGGTTACCTAAACAAATCGAAAAGTCAGTTTCTTAGATTAAATAGTGATAAAAATTGTTAGGAATACCGAGTTAAAGATAGAAATTGTTTGATGAGAAGTATCGGTTCGTTACGGTTGAAAAATATTGTTTTTATATGGTTATGAAACAATGTTTTTCTAAAAAAATGTGCTAACTTAAACCCATGCGTTTAATGATTAATAAATCTATGAAAAATATTTATATTATGGGATTATTATTGGCTTGTTCTGGTTTTGCTATGGCTGAGACAGCGACTCAACAGCCAACAGCACAACCTGTTCGCACTGCAAGTAATCCTAATGCTATACGTATTGTTACGCGTCCTGAAATTATGGGATTATGGGGAATGGAGATTCCAAATAATAAAAAATGTGTAGAGTATTATAATTTCCGCAGTAGTAACGATGTGGTGATTAAAAGTGGTGAAGAGTGGTCATACGGTATTTATGAATATCAGCCATCTGATGACCCTAAAGAGCAGCTATCGGCTTTAGTAATGCAAATTAAGTTTGATAATAATAAAGTAGATTGTTCTGGTCAGAAGCAAGATCAGACAGGTGATATTTCTCAATATTTCGTGCAATGGAAAAATGACCATACTATTAATTTCTGCTCAACGGCTAAGGGTGAGCAATGTTTCGCAACTTTACGCCGAATGTTGCCATAAACAAGTAGATATAAAAAAGCCTCTTATTTAAGAGGCTTTTTTATATGAAGCATATTATGCAGTTTCAGCTTTCTTTTCTTCTTCCACTTGCTTTAACAAGTGTTTTTCAAGGTAATGGATGTCCATTGCTTGAGAACAGAAGTTTTTATCCTGCAAAATAAGATCTTTATGCAAAGGAATATTGGTTTTAATTCCTGTAAGAATCATTTCATCTAACGCTTGACGCATGCGGGCAAGTGAAGTTTCACGATCTTTACCATGAGCAATCAATTTTGCAATCATTGAATCGTAATATGGCGGAATGCTATATCCAGGATAGATATGAGAATCTAAACGAATACCCGCACCGCCTGGTGCATAGAAACTTTCAATTTTACCTGGTGAAGGTAAGAATGTTGTTGGATCTTCGGCATTGATACGACATTCAATGGCATGACCACGAACTTCAATATCTTCTTGTTGAAGCTCTAAGCCTAAACCAGCTGCAATACGTAATTGCTGCTCAATAATGTCAACACCAGTCACCATTTCAGTTACAGGGTGCTCAACCTGAACACGAGTATTCATTTCAATGAAGAAGAATTCACCATCTTCAAATAAGAATTCAAACGTACCAGCACCACGATATTGCATTAACTGACATGCGTGTACACAGGCTTGTAAAATATCAGCACGTGCTTGTTCCGGTAGATTTGGCGCAGGAGCTTCTTCTAACACTTTTTGGTGACGACGTTGTAATGAACAGTCACGGTCATATAAATGAATCGCGTGGCCATTACCATCACCTAAAACTTGAACTTCGACATGGCGAGGTTTTTGTAAGAAGCGTTCCATGTATACGGTATCATCGCCGAACCACATTTCTGCATCACGTTGAGCCGCTTGAACTGACTCAAGTAGTGTGTCTACACGTTCAACAATACGCATACCACGACCACCACCACCAGCTGCCGCTTTAACAATAAGCGGGAAACCGATTTCTTTCGCTTCAGCTAATGCGTTATGGATAGTTACAGCATGGTCGCAGCCAGGTACCGTAGGTACGCCAGCTTTTTTCATTGCAACAATTGCAGAAACCTTGTTACCCATTAAACGAATATGTTCTGGGCGAGGGCCAATAAATGTGAAACCTGAGCTTTCTACAATTTCAGCAAACTCGGCATTTTCCGAAAGGAAGCCATAACCTG
Source organism: Acinetobacter sp. FDAARGOS_559 (assembly GCF_003940475.1). Lineage (NCBI taxonomy): Bacteria > Pseudomonadati > Pseudomonadota > Gammaproteobacteria > Moraxellales > Moraxellaceae > Acinetobacter > Acinetobacter sp. FDAARGOS_559. Next base: position 588,506 of record NZ_RKJG01000005.1, on the reverse strand, counting down.
GATGAATTGCATCGGCACCAGTAATTTCTGCAGCAGTAATAATTGCCGGAATGTTTAAATAGCTGTCACTACTTGCACCCGGACCAATACATACTGCTTCATCAACGAAACGTAAATGCATCAAATCTTTATCGGCATCTGAATAGATACCAACAGTTTTGATTCCTAATGTTTTGCAAGCCCGGGTAATTCGTAAAGCGATTTCACCACGGTTTGCAATTAAAACTTTTTGCAACATAGATGTCCCCGGGGTATTACGCGCGATAACGGAATAAAGGTTGACCGAATTGGATCACTTCACCATTTTTCACTAAAATTTCTTCAATCACACCGCTTTGAGTTGCTTCAATCGGGTTCATGATTTTCATTGCTTCAATAATACCCAAAGTCTCACCAGCAGATACTGTTTGACCTACTTTAACAAATGGTGCTTCGCCTGGGCTTGGAGCAGCATAGAACACACCAACCATAGGAGAAGTTTCAACTGCTCCACGTGGTGTTTTTGCAACAGGTGCTTCAGCAACAGGAGCTGCCGGAAGTGCTACACCAGCCGCAGCAACGACAGGATTGCGACGAGTTAAAGCGATCGATTGATCACCTTCTTTAACTTCAATCGCTTGCAAGTCAGACTCAATCATTAAATCGATGAGTTTCTTAATTTTGCGGATATCCATGGGCGACTATTCCTGAACTAGTTTGGGTTAGATGGTTGAATTTTTTCAATAGCGTAATCGAGCGCAAAGCTATAACCTTTTGCGCCTAGACCACAAATCACGCCAATTGCTTTGTCTGATAAATAAGAATGATGTCTGAAAGCTTCACGTGCGTGAACATTTGATAAATGTACTTCAATAAAGGGAATGGCAACGCCAAGTAAGGCATCGCGTAAAGCAACTGAAGTGTGAGTGAGGGCAGCAGGGTTAATAATAATCAGTTTTACGCCTTCTGTTTGTGCCTGATGAATACGGTCAACAATGGCACCTTCCCAGTTGCTTTGAAAAGTATCTAGTGTAATTGAGGCTTGTTCAGCTTGAGCAATAAGTTGTTGGTTGATATTGTCTAGGGTAAGATGACCATATACTTCTGGTTCGCGTTTTCCCAGCAAATTCAAATTCGGTCCATGAATTACCAAAATGGTCGAACTCATTCAGATTGCTCCAGCTCTAAAGTTGCAAATAATCTTTGCAAGATGTCTGCAAAGTTTGCTTATTATGGCATATATTTCTACAAGTTTTTTATAATTTCTTTTAATTGTCGCAGAAAGGGTACACCAAATTCGGCTTATATATTGTAAATTTTGCGACGAATTAGCAATGTTAAAAAATGACAAAATTTCAAGTAATTTAACGGAGCTTATTTTAAACCGAATTGACAAAAACAGTTCATGTATTTTGTGTAACGGGGGTATAAGCATCTTCAATCGTTAACATTTCATTCCAGCGAGTTAGGTAATTTTTTGAGCGATGACATTGTTTCATTTGCCAAGATGGATTACGTGAGTGATATCCAACTTGTAAATAGTGGCTACCAAAGCGCTTACGGACTGTACCTAAAGTTTCCATCAATTGTTGTCTTTGATGAATAAGTTCCAGAGGCTGCCATAAATCATCAATATGTTGCTGACGTGCGTGTAGAGCACAAAATAATACTCCAATTTTTATGTAACTTTTATTTTCTTTATATAAAACATCAATTTGCTGCATAGCTGCTTTAGTAAGTATGCATAAATCATCTGTTGCATAATGAAGACCAATTGCTTGAGATGTGGCTTTTTTATAGGGCGGTTTGTCGGTTTTTTCATAAAGCATAACTTGAACACAGGCACAAAGTTGTTCTTGTTTCATTAAACGGCGATGTGCCCGGTTAAGGTGAAAGATAAGTGCTTGTTTAATAATCTCAATACTGGATAAAGCTTGAGCAAAACTTCGTGATGCTAAAATCCGTTTCGTTGGAATAGCTGGATCATCAAGTTGAATACAGGATTGGCCTTTTAGCTCACGAATAGTGCGTGCCATGACCACAGAAAATGCCTTTGCCATATGGTGTTCATTGGCAAAAGTTAAGTCTAGGCATGTGTACACCTCATAACTTTGTAGCTGTTTGACTAATTGATAGCCGATTCCCCATACCTCTTTGACTGATGTCTGTTGCATGAGGTCTTCCATAATTAATGGATCTAAGGTGATGAAATTACATACTCCTTTAAAACTTTTAATTTTCTTAGCATAGTGATTGGCAAGTTTTGCTTGTGTCTTTGAATATCCAATTCCAATGCAACAAGGTAAGCCTAACCATTTTAGGAGAGTGTTTCTCACTTTGTTGCAGTAGTCAGAGATATCGATAGATTGGAGGTAAGGGGTGAGATGAATAAAGCATTCATCTATAGAGTAGGCTTCTAAATCATCTGGAGAGAAAAACTCACCGAGAACAGCAAAAAAACGGCGGGACATCTCGGCATATAAAGTGTAGTTGCTTGAATAGACTTGAACGCCTGCTTGTAAAGCATCTTTTTCAATTTGGAACCAAGGTACTCCCATTTTTATTCCTAAAAGTTTTGCCTCTTCACTACGTGAGACCACACATCCATCGTTATTAGATAAAACAACTACAGCTTTATCATTGAGTTTAGGGTTGAAAAGACGCTCACAGCTGACATAGCAATTATTAATATCAACCAGTGCATAAACTTCACGGTGTGAGATATCTTTCATTATTTTATCCCCTTACTCATTAACTAAAATCTGCATTTTGAATTTGTAACATAATCAAGTTAACAAAATTACGGGCTGATATCTAGGGGAGTTTCAGCTGTTCGTCGAAATTATAGGTGGGAGATAAAATCTATGAAATGTCAGTTATTGATATGGAAATGTCTGAAAATGATAAGTTTTAACTGGTTATGATCGGAAACATAAGAGCTATATTTAATGGATGAGTTGAGTCTTTTAAATGTAGTAATGCGTATAACGCATTTGTCTTATGGGTCTTTCAAGCTGTCTTTGTTAATAAAGACAGCTTTTTTTATAATACGCTTAAGTTTTTTTAGAGTTTGGCTTGATTGTAGCACTCGAGATTAATGCATTGTGCACTCAGTTCTATGATTTGATCAGGGGCTAATTGAAGTTTTTCCCATTTTTGCATTTGCTGAAATAACCAATGGAAATCTTCAGGTTGGGGAGCCGCATTTTCTTTAACCAAGTACTTTACAATATTTTGAATCATATAATATTTATCGACATGCACTTCTTCAGAACAGTGAAATCGGACAATCCCAAACTCGACCAATAACTTTAAGACAGGTGCAAAATCTTTTAAATTACTCAATTCTTTTTGAGCTTTCATAATTGCCGTTGTAAGGGCAACTAAGGTTTGAGGATGTTGTTCAGCCCATTCTTGAGTTACTGCGAGAACTTTATCTGCCACATTGGGAATAATGTCTTGACTTGAGCAGACGATTTTACTTAAACCTAAAAGTTCACCTTGAGTATTCCAAGGCTCTCCCACACAAAAACCATCAATCACATGGTTATCTAAAGCTTCGACCATATACGGTGGCGGAAGTGCTTTGAGTTTGAGCATTTGAGCTATTCTAGAGTCTGCCAACGCAAGCCATTCTCTTAAACAATAATGATGGATTGAATGTTTAAATACATGGGCTAGAGAAAGAGTATGATCTTGTTCAATGTATTGAATAACTTTTTGGGCGGTAGTTTGTGCATTATCGTTTTCTTGAATAGCCAGTTGATGAATTAATTTTTGGCTTAAGCTGATAAAAGCACGGTTTTTACTTAAAACGAGCGGGGTTTGCAGTGCAATACCAATTTGATCTGCACCCATTGCTGCTGCAGGGAGCATTGCAGATAAACAATGTGCAGCATCTAATAAACCAAAAGCTAAACGGTCGCGTAGACTTGCCCATGATGCTTCTTTGACTAAAGTAACATCTAAATCGACTTCTTCGAAGAAACCTTGCTGCTTTGCCCAAAGTAAAGCGATGCAATCAAGTAAAGGAATATAGCCGAGTTGCAATTGAGTCTTTTCTAATTTGCTCATTTATTCATCCTTTAGTTGATCATTTAGTAATTTTTGAGCATCAAGTAAACGCCGTGCCATTTCTCCAATCGTTATACGGTGACTCATGGCATTTTTTCTGAGTAATTGGAAAGCTGTGTCTTCAGGTAAGCCATGCAGTTGCATGAGTAGCACTTTGGCCTTTTCAACATCTTTACGATCTGCCAGTTTAGTTTGAGCTTCTTTTAAGTCACCTTCGAGCTTTTTATGTTTTTTATATTGCTCAATTGAAATCTCTAAAATGGTATGTAAGCGGGCGGGGTCTATGCCATCTACAATATAAGCCGTTACGCCTGCATCTATAGCTTGTTTGATGGTGTCTTTATCTGAATTTTTAGTGAATAGAACAGTTGGTAGGTCATAGCTACTCACACAACTTTCAATAATGTCACGATGGGGATGATCCATATCGAGCAAGATGACATCGGCTTGTAAATCTTCAAGACGAAAAATATTTAAGTGGTCCAAAGTAAGGCAGGCAACCACTTCAAAGTCATTTTCAAGCAGACTATTTTTTATATAGTCGGCCCGCGCATGATCATCATCGATAAGAGCTATTTTGAGTTTTGGCATAAGTTCAGAAAATCAGGCTAAGAAAATGCGCCAATTCGACGCGTTTTTTGTTATCAATTTTTAAGCAAGATTAGTGCCATCCAAAATTAAACAAAAAACCAGGCATGAGTGGTCCTTTACTATGCTAAAGCATTGTTTTGATCAATATTGGTGCAAAAAAGCGATTCATTTTGTGGCAAGACTTATTTTTGTTTAAACCATATAGACGAGCAGCAATAGTGCAGGGGAAATTAAATATTCTTTTTGGATAAAAATGGGTTTTATTTTAAGTAATTGAAAATAAAAATAAAAAATTATTAATATTAATTTTAAAAAGAATTGGCATGCAAAATGCTTAGTTAATTACAGGTCGAAGACGACCATAAGTTTTAAAGACGGCCAACGATGTCCGTTCTGATCGAATTTGTGAGTGCAACTGTACACACAGAAAATTTACGTTCAGTCGGAGTGAAGGTTATGTCTTTATTTTTATTGCATAAAAAAGTTACATCTGAATTAACTAATTTTTCAGTTTCAGCGATGCGAGCCTTCCGTATGAGGGGGCTCGCTTTTTTTATTTGTTTTTATGACTTTGCTATGCATTGGGTGTCGTCAACGAGTGGAAAAAATGGGTTCCAAGCAGCTATACGCTTTGTGATGTTGATACGTTTCTCGGTAGAGCACAAGGCAAAACAACAATGTCTATTTGAGAACGCAAGAACGCAGCTTAAAAGCAACGTGATTTGAGGAGAAACACTATGAAATTGGTAATGATTGGTCATGGTATGGTGGGCCACAAATTCATCGAAGCCATTTTAGAAAAAGCAGATGATGAATTGGAAATCACGATTCTTGCAGAAGAACCTCGTATCGCATATGACCGCGTGCATTTGACTGAATACTTCTCAGGGAAATCGGCAAAAGATTTATCTTTAGCACGTTTTGATTTTGCCGATGCGTATGGCATTGACCTGCGTTTAAATACTAAAGCAGTGGCGATTGATACGACTGCACAAACCGTAACAACCAATCATGGTGATGTGATTAGCTATGACAAGTTGGTGCTGGCGACTGGTTCATATGCATTTGTTCCGCCAATTCCGGGTAATGATCGCGAGAACTGCTTTGTTTACCGTACCATTGAAGATCTAGATGCCATTCGTGCAGCAAGTTTAAAGGCTAAAACAGGCGTAGTAATTGGCGGTGGTTTACTTGGGCTTGAGGCAGCCAAAGCATTACGTGATTTAGATTTAGAAACACACGTTGTTGAGTTTGCACCACGTTTGATGGCAGTTCAAATTGATGATTTAGGGGGCAAGGTTTTACGCCGTAAAATTGAAGATTTAGGTGTAAAAGTCCATACACAAAAAGCGACTCAGTCTATTGAGTCTGGTGTAAATACCACTCATGTGATGAAGTTCGCCGACGGTAGTGAACTCGAAACTGATGTGATTTTATTCTCTGCGGGGATCCGCCCACGGGATGAATTAGCGCGTAATAGCGGACTTGCGATTGGTGAGCGTGGCGGTATTGTGATTAATGATTATTGCCAAACATCGGATCAAAACATTTATGCCATTGGTGAATGTGCGCTTTGGCAAAATAAAATTTATGGCTTAGTTGCACCGGGCTATGACATGGCGCGTATTGCAGCAAAACACATTTTAGATGAAGAGTGTCATTGCTTCGCTGGCGCAGACATGAGCACCAAGTTGAAGTTGATGGGCGTTGATGTTGCTTCTGTTGGTGACGCACATGCTATGACCCCAGGTGCATTAAGCTATTTCTATGCAGATGAACATGCACTGGTTTATAAAAAGATTGTTGTAAATGCCGACAAAACCAAATTGCTTGGCGCGGTTTTAGTGGGTGATGCCAAAGAATACAACGACCTTTTACAAATGATGCTTAATGGTCTGGCTTTACCGGAAGTGCCTGAAAGTTTAATCATGCCGGGTTTTGAGCAATCAGCAGCAAAATCTGGTGGTAGCGGAGTCGATTTGCTGCCAGACAGTGCGACTATTTGTTCATGTAACAACGTATCAAAAGCGGACATCTGCCAAGCAATTAGTGATGGTTCGACCTCTTTAGGTGCATTAAAGAAATGCACCAAAGCAGCAACAGCATGTGGTGGTTGTGCACCATTAGTGACTCAAGTATTGAAGTCAGAGTTACAACGTCAAGGTGTGACTGTTAATAATCACATTTGCGAACACTTTCCGTACTCGCGTCAAGAGTTGTATCACTTGGTTCGTGTCAATGAAATCAAGACATTTGATGATTTAATTCATCAACATGGTCATGGTTTAGGTTGTGATATTTGTAAACCGGCGGCAGCAAATATTTTGGCATCTTGCTGGAATGATTTCGTACTTAAGCCAAGTCATGCAGGTCTGCAAGACAGTAACGACTACTACCTAGGTAACATTCAAAAAGATGGCTCTTACTCAATTGTACCGCGTATGGCAGGCGGGGAAGTCACTCCGGATGGCTTAATTGCGATTGGTCAAATTGCGAAGAAATATAACTTGTACACCAAAATTACTGGTGGTCAACGTGTTGATATGTTTGGTGCGCAAGTTCATGAGCTTCCATTTATTTGGGAAGAGTTAAATGCTGCGGGCTTCGAGTCTGGTCATGCCTATGGTAAGTCGTTACGTACAGTGAAATCTTGTGTGGGTAGCACTTGGTGCCGTTACGGGGTAGATAACTCGGTTGGTTTGGCGATTGAACTTGAAAACCGCTACAAAGGTTTGCGTTCACCACATAAATTGAAAATGGCAGTGTCTGGCTGTACACGTGAGTGTGCAGAGGCACAAGGTAAAGATGTAGGCGTGATTGCCACTGAAAAGGGTTGGAACCTTTATGTATGTGGTAACGGTGGTATGAAACCGCGTCATGCAGAATTACTTGCATCTGACCTCGATAAAGAAACACTTATTCGTTATATCGACCGTTTCTTTATGTTCTACATTCAAACGGCAGACCGTTTACAACGTACCAGTGTATGGCGTGACAACATGGAAGGCGGTCTAGACTACCTTAAATCTGTGATCGTTGATGACTCTCTTGGTTTAGCTGCCGAGCTTGAGCGCCGTATGGAACACATTATTGGTACATATCAAGATGAATGGCGTACAGCTGTCGAAAACCCTGAGGTGCGTAAACGCTTCCAAACGTATATCAACGCAGGAGCAAATGAACAGGCCGATCCACACATTCAATTTACAACTGAACGTGGTCAAATCCGTCCATTAACCGAAGCTGAACGTTCAGAAGACCGTATTCCAATGGTTGAAGCATAAAGGAGAGTTTCTATGAATATTGTACAAGACAAAAATATGCTTCCTGATGATCAATGGATTGACGTTTGTGCACTCGATGATTTAACCCCAAACACGGGTGCGGGAGCGCTAGTGGGCGGCCAAGCGGTTGCAATCTTCCGTGTGGGGCATGAAAAACGTGTTTATGTACTGAGCAATAAAGATCCGTTTAGCCAAGCGAATGTGATGAGCCGCGGGATTATTGGTGATTTACAAGGCGAACGAGTCGTTGCATCACCAATTTATAAACAACATTTCAGTTTAGCTACGGGCCGTTGTTTAGAAGATAAAGACCAAAAATTGGCGGTTTATCCGAGCAAAATTGTTGATGGTCGTGTTTGGGTCAATGCGGTGCCGCAAAAAACTTATATTACCAATACAGGTGTATCACAAGACAAACTTAGACTGGTGCTGATCGGGAATGGTTTGGCAGGGATGCGTTGTCTGGAAGATTTGCTTGATATGGCACCAGACCGTTATGAAGTTACGGTGATTGGTGAAGAACCATGGGGTAACTATAACCGTATTATGTTGTCTCCGGTTTTATCGGGTGAGAAAACCATTGAAGACATTATGTTGCATCCACCGAAGTGGTACGACGATAAAGGCATTAAATTTATTGCTGGTGATAAAGCCGTAAAAATTGATCGTCCGCGTAAAGTGGTTTACACCGAAAAAGGCCAGACAGTTGATTATGACCGTTTGATTCTGGCAACAGGCTCGGCACCATTTATTCCACCAGTTCAAGGTGTTGACCTAAAAGGGGTGTTAACTTTCCGTGATATTTATGACGTTAACACCATGATTGAATACTGTGGTTCAAAAACTAATGCAGTCGTGATTGGTGGCGGTTTGCTGGGTTTAGAAGCTGCCTATGGATTAAAGCAACGTGGTATGAATGTGACTGTGCTGCATTTAATGGACCGTATTATGGAACGCCAACTTGATGGGCGTGCGAGTCAATTACTTCGTCATAGCATTGAGCAAAAAGGCATTCAAATCATTACCGAAGCTAATACCGAAGCGTTAATCGGTGATGAAAACGGTCATGTCAAACAAATCCGTTTGAAAGATGGCACAGTGTTAGATGCTGACCTTGTGGTGTTTGCTGTAGGTATCCGTCCGAATATTGCTTTGGCGCAAAGTGCTGGTCTACGTTGCAATCGAGGGGTGTTGGTGAATGACACCATGCAAACGTTTGATCCAAGTATTTATGCGGTGGGTGAGTGTATCGAACATCGTGGACAGACCTTTGGTTTAGTTGAGCCACTATGGGGGCAAGCTTTTATTTGCGCGACCCATTTAGCAGAACACGGCAGCTTAACTTTTAAAGCGCCAACCGTACCGACTCAGTTAAAGGTGAGTGGAGTCGATGTATTCTCTGCGGGCAATTTTGAACCGAAAAATGATTATGAAGACATTATTCTGAACGATGAAAAACGCCAGATTTATAAGCGTATTATCATTCAAAGCGATCGAGTAATCGGTGCAGTACTGTTCGGTGATACTGAAGATGGCATGTGGTATGCAGAGTTAATTGCAGATCAAACTCCTGTTTCTTCATTTAGAAATAAGCTGCTATTTGGTCGAGATTTTGCATTAAAAAATGCAGGCTAAATAGGGAAAGGAGCAGTTATGAATAGTATTCCAAGCGTTGAAATCGATAGCTCCGACCATGTTGCAAAAACAACTAAAACAACATGTCCATATTGCGGTGTAGGTTGTGGTGTTAGTGTAAACGTTCAACAAAAACCTCAAGGACCTGTGGTGCAAGTTGAGGGGGATGCTGAGCATCCTTCCAACTTTGGGCGCTTATGCATTAAAGGTAGCCGACTTGCGGATACTTTGGGGTTAGAAACACGTCTACTTCAACCGATGTTTGGTCGTAAGCCACTTCGGACTGTAACCACATGGGATGCAGCAATCAATAAAATTGCCGATAAATTCCAGTCTTGTATCGATCAATATGGTCGTGACAGCATTGCATTTTATGTTTCAGGTCAGCTTTTGACTGAAGACTATTATGTGGTGAACAAGTTTGTAAAAGGCTATTTGGGCACTGCAAATATCGATACCAACTCACGCCTTTGCATGTCATCTGCAGTGGCAGGTCACAAACGTAGTTTCGGTGAAGATATTGTGCCTGCAAGTTATGAAGATTTTGAACATGCAGATATGGTGGTTTTGGTTGGTTCCAATACCGCATGGTGCCATCCTGTGCTGTATCAGCGGATTATGCAGGCTAAAAGCCACAATCCAGATATGTTTGTTGTGGTGATTGACCCACGTTTTACCAGTACTTGTGAGCAAGCGGATTTACATTTACCGATTTTACCGGGCCAAGATGTCGCATTGTTTAACGGACTATTCCAATATCTATATCAAAATGGTCATGCCGATCAGGCCTTTGTGGATGCCTATACTGAAGGTTTGCAAGAGGTTTTGGTAAGTAGTCAGCAAGAAACGGATATTGCCTATGTTGCCAAACGCAGTGGTATTTCTTTAGACAAATTACAGCAGTTCTTTGAGAAATTTGCGCAGACTGAAAAGGTAATCACGCTATTTTCAATGGGTGTGAATCAATCAAGTCAGGGTGTGAATAAAGCCAACAGCATTATTAATTGCCACTTACTAACAGGTAAAATTGGAAAACTCGGTGCTGCACCATTTTCAATGACAGGCCAGCCCAATGCTATGGGTGGTCGAGAAGTGGGTGGCTTAGCCAACATGCTAGCGGCACACATGGACTTAGATAGCCCTTTACATCAAAAAGTAGTGCAAACCTTTTGGGACAGCCCATTTATTGCAACTCAAGCTGGCTTAAAAGCTGTTGATTTGTTCCGTGCTGTTGAAGCTGGAAAAATTAAAGCCATCTGGATTATGGCAACCAATCCGGTGGTAAGTTTACCAGATGCCGATCAGGTGAAACGTGCTTTAGAGAAATGCGAATTGGTTGTGGTGTCAGATATCTGTGCCGATACCGATACTACGGCTTACGCCGATGTGTTACTTCCAGCTTTAGGTTGGGGTGAAAAGGACGGTACAGTAACCAACTCCGAACGCCGTATTTCACGTCAACGTGCTTTTTTACCTGCGCCGGGTGAAGCAAAAGCGGATTGGTGGTCAGTGAGCCAAGTTGCGAAAAAATTAGGCTTTAAAGGTTTTGACTTTAATAGTGCTGTTGATATTTTTAATGAACATGCGGCTTTGTCAGCACAAGATAATGCTGACATCAATACACGTGAGCAAACTGATACGTTCCGTTATTTCAACTTAAAAGGTTTAATGAACCTAAGTACTGCTGAGTACGACGCTCTACAACCAGTGCAATGGCCAGTATGGGATAAAAACCAAGACGCTAAAGCTGTTCAACAACTGTTTGGCAAGGGCCAGTTTAGTCACAAAAATGCTAAGGCAAAATTGATTGCTACTGTTGCAATTAATCCGGTACATGCAATTTCAGAAGATTATCCGCTCATTTTGAACACGGGGCGTATTCGTGATCAATGGCATACCATGACCCGTACTGGTTTGTCGCCAAATTTAACCAGTCATCGTGCTGAACCATTCTGTGAGATTCATCCGAGTGATGCATTGAAGTTTGGTGTGCGTGATCAAGGCTTGGTAGAAGTTCGTTCGAAATGGGGCAGTTGTGTACTACGCGTGACATTCTCATCAGGTGTCCGTCGTGGGCAAATTTTTGCACCGATTCACTGGACTGAACAGGTCGCATCCGACGCCCGTATTGGTAAAGTCGTGAATCCGGAAGTTGATGCAATTTCAGGTGAGCCCGAGTTCAAACATACGCCTGTAACTATTCAGCCGTTCTATACCACTTGGCAAGGTGTGCTCTATATTCGTGAAGGATACGATTCGCATATTCAAGAATCGCTACAGCACTGTGCATGGTGGACTAAAGTCAAAATGGTGAAAACCAATCGCTATGAACTTGCAGACCGCCAAACTTTTCATGATACTCAAAAGAATCTGAAAAGCTTTTTGCCATTTGCCGATGAAACCTTTGAATGGTTAAGCATAGAAGATATTTCTTCACAGCTGAGCCATAGTATTATTTTGAAAGATGGCATTGTAATTGCAAGTCTATATATTGCACCGCCAGATTTATTGCCAGACCGTGACTGGGTAGCAAGTCTGTTTAAACGAGAACGTTTGAGCGCCTTGCACCGTAAAGCTTTACTAGCAGGTATGCCAATGTCGGCTACCAATAATGATGGGCCTTTGGTGTGTAGTTGTTTTAAAGTAGGTAAGAATAAAATTATCGAAGCAATAAAAACACAAAACATTACCCATGAAAAACAGGTCACTGCTTGTTTAAAAGCTGGTGGCAATTGTGGATCATGTTTACCTGAAATCCGTGGCTTAATTAAAGCTTGCCAGCAAGAGGTAGAAGTGTGAATAAGGGATATCCTATAACTGATCTGGTCATTCTGGCGGGTGGACAAGCCCGCCGTATGAATGGTTTAAATAAGCTGTTGCAGCAATTCGATGGCGATACGCAACTTCTTAAGATTCACCAAAAGCTAAAATCTTCAGTATCTGAAATTTGGGTGAATAGTCATCGAGACTATTCAATCTATCAAAGTATTGTGCCCGATATTAAATGTTTTCAAGATGATGCTTCCGGTTTTTTTGGTCCGCTTATGGGGATGAAAAGTGCATGGTCACATGTAAAGGCAGATTATGTTTTGTTTATTCCTTGTGATGTGACCTACATACCTACACAAGTCGTTGCGAAATTACACAGCGCTCTTCGGAAAAATAAACAGGCTCAGGCAGCTTACGTTTCAATTAACGGAGATGCTTTATACCCATTTTGTTTGTTAAAACGTGAAAGTTTAGAGGTTCTAGAGCAGCAAATTGATAAGCAACAATTGAGTTTAAAAAATTGCTTTAAACTTTTACATGCACAAGTAGCCATTTTTCAAAAGCAGAACTTATTTTTCCATAGCATTAATTCTTTAGATGAGCTTCAACAATACAAACAAATTAAAGCATTTAAAGAGATTTTTTCGACAAATTAGAACTTCAATCATATCGATTTAAAATTTACATTGATAATCTGAAATCATTTTTTAAATTTTGAGTTATTGACTGTTTAGAATTTAAGTTCTATTTTGGAACTTGTTATTTTCATTCTAGCCAGATGTATAAAAATAAACGGAGCCAGAAAAATGATGGACGCAGCTGCAGCTCAGCAAAGTAAAACAGATGTGACCGCATGTATTTTATGTTCAAGAAACTGCGGTTTGAGCGTAGAAATTAAAGATAACCAATTTGTCAAAATTAAAGGTAATCCTGAGCATCCATTTTCTCAAGGTTACATTTGCCAAAAAGCCGCAAGATTACAGCATTACCAGAAACATGCAGACCGTTTGACCGCACCTTTAAAACGCCAGCCAGATGGCTCATTTCAAGAAATTAGTTGGGATGTAGCGATACAAGAAATTGCCGATCAATTGGTTCAGATTAGAGATAAATTTGGCGGTACTGCTTTTGCTTCAGTTGGGGGCGGTGGTCAGGGTAACCACCTCGGCGCAGCTTATGGCCGACAACTTTTATTGGCTATGAAAAGTTATTATGCATATAACTCACTTGCCCAAGAAAAAACAGGTGATTTCTGGCTCAATGGACGTTTATTCGGTAGTCAGGCCTGCCATACTACAGAAGATGTTGAATACGCAGATTACGTACTTTTTATTGGAACGAACCCGTTTCAGGCACATGGTATTCCCAACGCACGAGACACGCTAAAACATATTAAGAAAGATTCGAACCGAACCATGGTGGTGTTCGACCCGCGTGTTACTGAAACGGCAAAACAAGCAGACATTCACGTGCAGCTAAAACCGGGAACAGATGCTTTTTTAATGTCGGCCATGATTGCAATCATTATTAAAGAAAAGCTTTATGATGCAGCGTTTATTGAGCAGCATACACACGGGTTTGAAGAAGTAAAAGCTGCATTTAACCATGTCCCGATTGAAGACTATATTGCTAAAGCTGATGTACCTGTCGATTTGATTTATCAGGTTGTTCGAGATTTTTCAAAGGCAAAAAGAGGCTGTGTACGTATCGATTTAGGTATTCAACATACTTTGAATACGACATTAAATGGTTATTTAGAAAAGCTTTTATACTTGCTGACAGGGAATTTTGGAAAACAGGGTACCAATAATTTGCATACCATGTTTATTCCAATTTTGACCGATACGGACGAAAGAAAACCAAAATATCGACGTAGCGTTTATCATAAAATGTTCCCGATCTCTGGGTTTTTTCCACCTAATATTTTACCCGATGAAATCCTAAAAGCAGGGGAAAAGCGAATTCGTGCTGTGTTTGTAGATAGTTGTAATCCACTATTAACTTACCCTGACACACCTGCCTTTGAGGAAGCCTTTAAAGCATTAGATTTGTTGGTTGTGGTCGATGTTGCCATGACGGAAACCGCGAGACTAGCGGACTATATTTTGCCTGCTCATACTCAGTTTGAAAAATGGGAATTTACCGGTTTTAACTTGGAATTTCCTAAGAATGGTTTTCACCTGCGTCATCCCGTATTGGCTGCTCAAGCAAACACTTTACCGGAAGCCGAAATTTATACTCGATTACTGGAAGCTATGTATGCCATTCCGAAGAATTTTCCAATTCTAGAAAAAATAGCTGCGGTCGACTCGAGAAAAACAGCCTATTTACCCTACTTGTCGGCGCTAGGACTTACCTTAGCACGACATAAAAAATATATTCCTTTTGCTGCCTCTATTATTTATCGAACTCTTGGTAAACGACTTGGCAATTCTGCAGATTCAGTTGCTTTTTTATTGCCGCTATCTATTCAATATGCTGTTTTACATACCAAAGCAGTACGCCGTGCAGGTTATAAAGGTAATCCGTTAACACAAGGTGTCAAACTATTTGAGCAGATATTAAAGCAACGTTCAGGTATGGTTTTATCGCAACATGAATATGACGAAGTCTGGAAACTGGTAGCTTATAAAGATAAGAAAATACGTCTTGCAATTCCCGAGATGTTAAGTGAACTCGCAAGCTTGAAAAGCCATAACGTTAATGTTGAAGAGTTTCCTTTCATCCTTTTGTCAGGTGAACGCCGTAGTTACAATGCCAACCAAATTTACCGTGACCCTGCTTGGCGAAAAGTAGATGCAGAAGGTGCACTGCGTATTCATCCTGAAGATGCAAGACACTTAAATGTAGATGCAGGAGGGCAGCTTAAATGTATCTCAGCGCATGGAGAAATTCAGGTAGCTATTGAGTTGGATGATGGGATGAGAAGAGGTGTCGTATCACTTCCACACGGCTATGGTATGCGATTTCAAAATGGAGAACCGATTGGACCACAATTAAACTTACTTATTTCTGCTGAACATTGTGATCCATTGTCGAAAACGCCGTACCATAAATATGTACCCATCCGTTTAGAAAAGTGTTAGAAATAGAATCAAGTAAAACATAGATTTTACCGCGCTAACTCGAGATTTATTTTTAAATTATTCTTGAGAAGGCGCGGTGAAAAACCGATAAAAATTTAAATGTTATGGAAGATAAGTAGAGCTGGAACAAATTTTGCATAAAAAGCAAAGCACTATTTAGGCGCAATTTTTTCTATTTGATTGTTCATAATCGGTGCTCGCAATATTTGAACTGTTCTCGATATGAGTGCAAATGATGAAACAATATCACTCTGAAACTGCGCCAAGCCTTCTGCAAGATCAATATGGGCGTATCAAGCGTAAGTTACGAATTTCTGTAACTGATCGCTGTAATTTTAAGTGTGTATATTGCATGCCTGAGCATCCAGAATGGTTAAATAAACAAGACTTGCTTAGTTTTGAAGCGCTCTTTCAATTTTGTCATTTTATGGTGCAGCAAGGTATCGAAAGTATTCGCATTACGGGTGGTGAACCATTAATGCGTCAAGGTATTGTTCATTTCATTCGAGATCTACAGTCTTTAAAAAGTTTAGGTTTAAAACGTATATCGATGACTACCAATGGTCATTACCTTGCTAAACATGCCAAGCAGTTAAAAGACGCTGGATTAGATGATTTAAACATTAGTTTAGATAGTTTAGATCCTGTTCAGTTTAAAGAGTTGACCAAGAAAAAATTGGAGCCTGTTTTAGAGGGGATACAAGCTGCAAAAGAAGTAGGATTACCTTTTAAAATTAACTGCGTGTTAATGAAAGATAGAAATGATGATCAAATCTTACCTATGGTGAAATGGTCAATTGCTCATCATATTCCTTTGCGTTTTATCGAGTTTATGCCGCTTGATGGTGATGCACTTTGGTCAAATAAAGATGTGGTAAGTGAGGCTGAAATTTTACAGGTATTGCAACCGTATTATTCGGTACAAGTCATCGAGCAGCAACATGAGCCAGCGCGTCAATATCTAATTAACGGTAGCTATCATTTAGGAATTATTTCCACAATTACGCATTCATTTTGCCACCAATGTGACCGTATACGGCTTACCGCAAAAGGCGAACTATATAACTGTTTATTTGCGCCGCAAGGCTTAAATATTAAGCCTCAGCTTCAAACGCTGGTAAGCAAACAACATACTCCGGAATATGGTGTGTATATCCAAAATTTAAAGAATCTGGTTCATCCTTATATCTGGCATAAAGCCAAAGGTTTCCATGCCTTACAACATCAACAAACCCGTAAAATCAGCATGCATATGCTTGGGGGATAAATGCAACAATCTATCCAAATTAAAGTCGAAGCATTTGGTGCAATTGAAAAATTGCTTCCTGAAAATCTTTTGCTAGTTTGTCCTAGCCATAGTCTGGTTAAAGATGTATTAGATGAAATTGTTTTATTGCATCCGGAATCTACAAAAGCCATGGAAAAATGAGCATGTGCGATTGGTGATAATGTCATAACCAGACAAACTGTCTTAAGTGAGCCATGTACTTTGGTTTTATTATCACCAGTTGCCGGAGGATGAGTCATGAAAGAGTTCGCAAGAATACAAGAGCAGGCTTTAAGCTTGGATACTTTTGATCCGATTCAGTCTTTTCCTGAATGTGGCGGTATCGATATTTTTATGGGTACGGTTCGTAATCACCACGAAGGTAAAGCGGTAAAGGCGCTGAAATATACATCGTATAAACCGCTTGCAGAAAAAATGATACATGAAATTGAACTAGAAATTGAGAAAAAGTATCAGGTATCTTATGTGCGAGTGGTTCATCGGATTGGATATTTAGATGTGGGCGAAACAGCAATCATTGCAATTGCTTATGCAGCCCATCGCCGTGAAGCTTTTCAGGCATGTGAGGAAGCGGTCGAACGGGTAAAGCATGAAGTACCTGTCTTTAAAGAAGAGTTTTTTACAGATGGCACAAGTCATTATGTAGAGGGCTGTTGTATTCGTAAGGATGCACCGCACGAGCACAAACATCACCATCATCATGCCGGCCATGAGCACTCACACTGAAATATGTAATACTAGGATAAATAATGAAAAACGTAGGAATGAAGCCGGAAAGTTATCGTGTTGCCGAAGCACAAGCGATTTTATATGCACCACCGCACTGTATTGAACTATTAAGACAAGGAAACACGGAAAAAGGTGATGCATTAAAAACAGCACGTGTTGCAGGAATTTTGGCAGCAAAACGAACTGATGAGCTGATTCCACTATGTCATCCGCTACCGATTTATCGGGCAGATGTAGAATATGAATTGGAACATGACTTTGTAAAAATTATTGCTGTCGTTGAGACCATTGGACCAACTGGTGTAGAAATGGAAGCTTTAACGGCGGCAAGCCTTGCAGGTTTAACTATTTACGATATGTTAAAGCCTCATTGTGAACCAGAAGAACTCTGGATGGATCAATGTAAACTACTTAAGAAAAAAGGCGGAAAATCCCATTTTAAACGGGTATTGCGTCAACCTGTTTCGGCTGCTGTTATTGTCTTGTCAGACACCGTAGCAGCGGGTAGAAAGCCGGATACTGCCGGAAAATCTGTGGTTGAAACTTTAACTGAAGCTGGATTTGATCCGATCCATTATCAAATTTTGCCTGATGAAGCAGATGATCTCAAAGAATTGGTCCTAGAACTCACCAAATCGTATGCTTGTATTATGACCGTGGGTGGGACAGGAATTGGTAAGCGTGACATTACAGTTGATACGCTAGAGCCTCTTTTAGAACGTAAATTAGATGGCTTAATGGAAGCTGCTCGCTCATTTGGACAAAAACGCACGCCATACGCTGCTATGTCACGCGGAGTAGCCGGGTTTATTGACCGTTCGTTAGTAGTGACGTTACCGGGAAGCCGTGGTGGAGCAAGCGAATCAATGGCCGCTATTTTACCCGCATTAGTCCATATTTTTGATGTTTGCCGTGATTTACCGCATCCAGGAGGCTATGAATAATGTCAGGTTGTGGTGCTGAGCGTGGATTAATCAGTATAGATGAAGCGCTAGATTTAGTTATTAATAAGCCTAAAAACTTAAGCTCTATTCAAAAGACTCTAACAAATAGCCTAAGTAGTTATCTTGCCAAAGAGATTTACTCTGAAATTAATCTACCTAGCTTTTCTCAAAGTGCGGTAGACGGTTATGCACTTTGTAGCCATACAGAAGATTTAAATAATCAAAAGTTCCAAGTCACAGGTGAGATTCGTACCGGAAGCGAGAGTCATGACATACTCGGTGAAGGTCAGGCGATTCGTATATTTACGGGCGGCAAAATTCCTGAAGGGACAACGCATGTAGCACGGCAAGAAATCGTATCGGTTATTTCGGCTCAAGAAATTTGTTTAACGGAACATATACGCCCTCAAGCCGATATCCGCTTTACCGGAGAAGAAATCCAGCAAGGGCAGTTACTTGCTCAAGTAGGTCAGTTTCTAAATA
Source organism: Acinetobacter sp. FDAARGOS_559 (assembly GCF_003940475.1). Lineage (NCBI taxonomy): Bacteria > Pseudomonadati > Pseudomonadota > Gammaproteobacteria > Moraxellales > Moraxellaceae > Acinetobacter > Acinetobacter sp. FDAARGOS_559. Next base: position 569,644 of record NZ_RKJG01000005.1, on the reverse strand, counting down.
TTGGAAGCTTGGCTGCTTTAAGTATGGCAGGTGTGCAAACCCTTGAAGTCTATCGTGCACCGAAAGTCGCTGTTTTGATCACGGGTGATGAAGTTGCTCAAACGGCAAAAGATTTAATCGATGGAAAAGTCTTTGATGCAAATGGTCCATTACTAAAAGCTTGGTTTGAAGATTATGGTTTAGATGTTGAACTCATTCATGTGGCAGATGAAGCAGATCAGGTCACCCATTACTTTAACCAACTAAAAGACAGCTATGATGTTGTTATAACGACTGGCGGAGTTTCGGTAGGAGACTACGACTTTGTTCGGCCCTGTGCTTTCGAAGTTGGATTTGAACAAATCTTTTGGAAAGTTAAACAAAAACCGGGTAAACCTTTATTCTTTGCCGAATACCATAATTCACAAACCCACCATTCCTGTTATTTGTTAGGCTTACCGGGCAATCCGGCTGCGGTATATGTCGCAATGCAAGTTTATGGTAAATCTTTGCTTGATGCATTGCAGGGCAATAGACATGGACCAGAATGGTTTACTGCAATTTTAGAGCATGATTTAAAAGAAGATGCACGTGAGCGTTTTTTACGAATGTATGCTTACTTTGATGCAGGGCAACTTAAAGTAAAAAGTTTGGCCAAGCAGCAGTCCCATATGCTGAGTAACCTTATGCAAGCCAATAGTTTAGTCCGTATTCCTGCAAGTACAAAACTAGCATCAGGAACGGTGCTAAAGGGGATCTTTATTTCAAATTAACTTATAAATAAGCTGTATATAATTAATCCATACTGATGGATTAATTATATTTTATAACTATTTTTAGTGACTGTTATTTTAAAAAATAAGCTTTATAAATATACTAAAAACTTATTTCTAAGCTGAATATTGCATATAACATATTAAGTGGTTTAGGGTATAAATAATAAGGCAAGTAGGCCAGTTTTATATTGAGGAAAGCATAAAGATGAAATGGGATGACATCGGTGATCAGCCTTGTTCTGTTGCCCGTATGCTATCAGTGATTGGTGATCGATGGACGATGCTAATATTACGTAATGCTTTTATGGGAATTCGTCGTTTTGATGACTTTCAAAAATCATTAGGTGTCACTCGTCATGTCCTTTCTGATCGCTTAAAACGGTTGGTTGAATACGAAATTTTAGTGAAAGCGCCTTATTTTGACCGTCAGGAACGCTTTGAATATCGTCTCACAGATAAAGGCTTTGAGCTTTATCCAATTATCTTATCTATGGCGAACTGGGCAGATAAATGGATGGACCAAGGTTTAGGTAAACCTTTGGAATATCGACACAAAGCATGTGGACATAAGTTTGAACCTGTTATGGTGTGTTCAGTATGTCGTGAACCATTACATGCAAAACAAGTTCAGGTTTCGGCTGGGCCGGGCTATTTTGCTTATATGGAACAAAAGCAAAAACAGGCTTAAACTTGTTTCTCTAACGACTCTTGTAGAAGCGCTTCTGCAAGAGTCTTATAAATATAATCATGATTTGATTGTGTAATATTAAAACGGATAAATTGACCTGCCGATTGTGCTTGGCTAAAGGCATTACCCGGGGCGAGAATCACTTGCCGATTCAGGCAAAAACGGGCAATCTTCGCTGCATCTACACCTTCCGGTAGACGACACCACACAAAAATTCCAGCTTTGGGCTCAATCCACGGTTCTATCCCAATCGATTTAAGCTTCGCGATTGTTTCTTGCATGGCTTGAGCTAAACGAACTTTTAATAAATCTAGATGCTTACGATATGAACCATCGGTTAAAGCTGTGTGTAAAATCTTGGCTGAGAGTCCATTGTGAGAAAAGCTGGTGGCTATTTTTAAATCGGTAATTTGATCAATCCATTCTGGTTTCGCAATAATATAGCCGCAGCGAATGGAAGCAGAGAGCGTTTTAGAGAAACTTCCAATAAAAATCACGCGTGAAAGGTTGTCTAGGGCTGCAAGTCGTGGAGCGGGAGTATATTCAAAATCTGAGAAGATATCGTCTTCAATCACAATTAAATTAGACTGATCAATCAACTTTAATAATTGATGAGCTGTCGAGAGTGAGAGTGTTGCACCAGTTGGGTTGTGTATTCCGGAATTTGTAATATAAAGCCGAGGGTTATAGCTCTCGATAGCTTCTTTAAATGCCTCTAAGTCCGGGCCATTTGGAGTGTAGGGAATACCAACAACTTTAACTTGATGAACTTTAAGTAGAGCATGAAAGTTAAAGTAGCAAGGGTCATCAATTAGAACTACATCATCTGGTTTAAGTAAAAAACGACAAACCAGATCAATAGCTTGAGTGCCTGAATCGGTTAGAAGGACTTGATTAAGGTTTGCCTCTATACCTTTACTTTGTGCCCGTCTAGCCAGTAGATCTCTTAATGCGGGCAGCCCTAACGGTGAAGAATAACCCAATAAACTATCGTCTTCGCTACGTGTGGCTGATCTTAATGCTTTGCGGATACTTTCAAGTGGCATCCAATCATTTGGTAACCAACCACAACCGGGTTTAAACGCATTAGGTTCTGCTTCTAAAGACTGGCGTGAAATCCATAACGGATCTATAGAGCGATCTAATTTGGGTCCTAATTCACTTAAGGCTAAAGGTGCAAGTGGTGCCACGACATAAAAGCCGGAACCACTACGTGATTCAATTTTACCTAGGGCAATTAATCGCTCATAAGCTTCGACAATAGTAGAAACAGAAAAACCTAAATCTTTGGCTAGTTTACGTACAGAGGGAAGTCGGGTTCCTGGAGTTAAAGAGCGATTCTTAATTTGTTGTTCAATCTGTGAAATAACAAGTTCGATTTTTGTTTTGGTCTGGTTCACACTATTTATCTCTAACTGTACTGTTTGCTTATACATAACAGTTTTTTTAAATTGTACTGCTTTGTATCTGGTTTTGACACCATATCACAGCTTAAATTCTTCGTATAGTTGCGGAGAATAATATGCAAAAGTTTATGAACGGTTGGGTGAATGGTTTTATTGGGGTTGCAATTTTTGCTGGTTCATTACCGGCTACCCGTGTTGCGGTAACAGGTTTTGAGCCTGGTTTTCTAACAGCAGCAAGAGCTGTCATTGCAGGAGTTTTGGGTTTAATTCTTATCTTTTTGCTTAAGGAAAAAAAGCCTGCTAAACAAGATTGGTGGCCACTCGCTATTGTGGCTTTAGGCGTTGTAGTTGGTTTTCCCTTATTTACTGCGCTTGCTCTACAGTATATGAACGCAGCCCACTCGATTGTCTTTGTTAGTCTTCTGCCATTAGCTACTGCCATATTTGCAGTAGTGAGAGGTGGAGAAAAACCAAATTTATTTTTTTGGATATTTGCAATTTTAGGCAGTTTGGTTGTTTTTACCTATATGTTTTTCTTATCGGGTGAAGCTTTTTTTGGCATCGGCGATTTATACATGCTTATTGCAATTATTCTATGTGGATTTGGTTATGCAGAAGGCGGAGTACTTTCGAAAAAAATAGGTGGATGGCAGGTGATTTGTTGGGCGCTTATTTTAGCTTTGCCGATTATGCTGCTTGCTACTCTTTTTTATATGCCCGTTTCCTTTCAAGATGTATCTACATCAGCGGTAGCAGGACTGGTTTACGTATCTTTATTTAGTATGCTCATCGGGTTCTTTTTTTGGTACAAAGGACTTGCACAAGGCGGTATTGCTGCAATTAGCCAGCTACAGCTTTTACAGCCTTTAATGGGACTTGCGATTGCCGCACTTTTATTACATGAACACGTAAGTTGGTCGATGTTAATGGTAACGGCAGTAACAATTTTATGTGTCGCTGCCGCTAAAAAATTCGCATAAAAATTTATAAACAATTTGCCGGTTTAGGAATACCAGCCAAGCGACTGAGATGGCGAGCAACTAAACCGGTATTAAATTTTTGCTGTAAAACAGCATTATTAATATCTGGACTGACGGTTTTCATTAAAAACTTAATCAAAGGACGTGTTGCAGGAGAATGCCCAAATTGCTGATAAAATTGGCGAACCGCAGCTAAAACTTCATAATGCCAATCTGTTAATTCAAGATCGAGAGATTTGGCGAGTTCCTGTGCGACTTCGGGATTCCAAATCGTATAGTCGACTAAATGACCATCTTGATCTAATTCTAAATTCATAAAAATGAGCCTAACTATATTATTTCAAAGAAATGCATCGATTAAATTGTAAAACCAGATCCGCAAACTGATCATAGTTCAATACCTTAACGTGAGCCAAGGTTTCTGCATCAATTAAATCTTTTTCATGAGACAAACAAGAAACTGAGCCAAACTGCTGACAAATATTTACCGAAAGTTGAGCAGTTGAGTCACCCATAAAAACAATTTGATCATCTTTATGAAATAGCTTTGCAAGTTCTTCAATAATGCGAGGAGTATGGTGATAAGAAGCTTGCACAAGATAAAGAGTTGATTGCGTCATTAAAATTACACCTTTATCTACCAATATAAGACATGATCGAAAGACTGGATGAGTTCAGTATCTAACTGAACAAATTCTAGTTCTTGCTCACTGTTTTGAACAAATGGATGCTGTTTGTTTTTTGCTTCAATAAGAATTGGACTTAAGTCATAAAACTCAAAGCTATCCACCATGTTTGAAGCAATTTTAAAAGCATGCTGCAATTGGTCGAAGTTACCTTCATTTTGTAAAAGACTAAGAGCCGCATCTTTTAATAATACTTTGACTGGTGAGCCAAAGGTTGCTAAAACCATAGTAGCGGCGAGGCTTTCATTGACTTGTAGGCTGGTTAAATTGGCTTGGGTCAAAATAACGAGTACAGTTTTCACACAATATACCTTTTAAAAGCAACAATCTAAGTTAACAAAGTAACTTAAAATTGAAGAAGACGAGAGGCTGACTGTACTGCATCAGCAAGTTCACCTAGACCAACCAACTCAAAGTTGTTCGCTAGGTTGTGATGACTAAGTTGATGGCGACTCGCATTTTCTGCATCGGTAATCCCGCGTGCAAGAGCAGCGCTAACGCAAACAGGAAGTCTGATCGCGAGCTTTTGCCATTCATGCGTTAAATTACGCTGGTCGTCAGGAACCCACTGAAAATCATTCGCAACTTGAACGCCATCTTGGTAAAAGAATACACGAAAGTCTTCATTTTTACTTTTGAGTGCCTGAGCTAGGCCCAGCGCATGCCAAGCATGGATCGAAGTAGGAGCAGAGGTTATTAGTAGTAATGTACTCATTGAGAATTCACTATGGTCATACGTCTAAATGGGCGTAGATACATTAAGAGAAAGGTAAGTATACAATGATTTTAGTGACAGGTGGTTTAGGCTTTATCGGTTCACATATTGCATTGAGTCTCATGGCTCAAGGCCAAGAAGTGGTTCTTGTCGATAATTTGGCTAACTCGACCTTGCAAACGCTTGAGCGGTTAGAATACATCTCTGGTATGTACGTTCCGTTTGTTAAACTTGATGTACGTAACACGCCTGCATTGAACAAAGTATTTGAACAGTACTCAATTGATGCAGTCATTCATACGGCTGGTTTTAAATCTATTGAAGAGTCTAATTTAAAACCGCTTGAATATTATAATGATAATGTCAGTTGTATCATGAGCCTATTGCGTGCAATGCAACGTACAGGCGTCCGTCATTTTATTCATTTATCTAGTTTGGCAGTCTATGGAAAATCTGGTTCACAGTTAAGCGAAACAGATGATTTCAACTATGCTTATCCTAACCCTTATATTAAGTCGCAACAGATGATTGAAGAAATCATCCGTGATACTTACAAAATTGATCATGAATGGAAAATTGCAATTTTACGTCTATCAAATATTGTAGGTGCTTTTGAGCATGGCGTATTAGGCGAGTATGTAGCACAGCTCCCTAAAAATATTGTACCGCTTGCCATGCAAGTTGCAGCGATGCAACGTGATTTAATTGAGTTACAAGATCAGTCTTCTACCGAGGACCATACCGTGGAACGTAGCTTTTTACATGTATTAGATGTATGTGAGGCAGTAAGCTCAACTTTACATTGGTTACGTGATCAAACCCATTGCTGTGAAGCTTTTAATATTGCTCATGAGCAAGTGCATTCGATTCGTCAATTATTAGATGAAATTTCACAGGTTACCCAAGCCGAAATTCCGACACAATCTGCGATTTATAAGCATGAAGAGTTAGCACAGATTGGTGCAAATATAGGAAAAGCAAAAACTTTATTACAATGGGCACCTAAGCGAACTTTAAAACAAATGATTGAAGATGAATGGAGATTTTATCAAAATACATTAAATGGAAGATAAGATAATGATTCTTATTTACAATAATGGAATGCTTGAGTACGATACTAAAATTAACTAGCCAAAGCATAAATTGCTTCAGCCCGTGAGTTCTTTAACCAGATAACCGAGGTTTCTATGCAAACACGAATTGAACATGACACAATGGGTGAGATTGAAGTTCCGAATGAAGCGCTGTGGGGTGCACAAACCCAACGTAGCTTACAGAACTTTAAAATCGGGCAGGAGCGTTTACCCCGTGCCATGATTCGAGCGATGGGCTTGGTAAAAAAAGCAGCGGCAATAACCAATGCAGAGTTAGGCCAGTTACCACAAGATTTGAGCCAATATATTGTGGGGGCAGCTGAGGAAGTGATTGCAGGGAAATGGGACTCTCAGTTTCCACTTGTGGTTTGGCAAACAGGTTCAGGTACGCAAAGTAATATGAACTGTAATGAGGTGATTGCAAATATTGCAAATCAAAAGCTAGGCCAAGCGCTCGGAGCACAAAAGCCGGTACATCCAAACGACCATGTTAACCGCGCACAATCTACTAATGACTCATTCCCAACGGCTATTCATGTTGCGGCAAGTTTGCAAATTAATGAATTACTGATCCCTGCTGTAGAACAGCTTAAAGCGACTTTGCAAAAAAAGTCAGACGAATTCCAAGATATTGTTAAAATTGGCCGTACCCATTTACAAGACGCAACGCCACTGACACTTGGTCAAGAGTTTAGCGGTTATGTTTCTCAGCTCGAGCATGGTTTAGTGCGTTTACAACAAGCTTTAAGTGGTCTGTATGAGTTGCCATTAGGTGGCACAGCCGTAGGAACTGGGTTAAATGCTCATCCTGACTATGCTGTTAAGGCAGCAGCTCAGCTTGCAGCTTTAACGGGTTTGCCATTTGTTACCGCTCCTAATAAATTTGAAGCACTTGCAGGACGTGATGCTGCTGTGTTTGCATCAGGTGCATTAAAAACACTAGCGGTAAGCTTAAACAAGATTGCCAATGATATTCGTTGGTTAGCAAGTGGTCCACGTTGCGGCTTCGGCGAAATCCGTATTCCTGAAAATGAACCTGGTTCAAGTATCATGCCAGGTAAAGTGAACCCGACTCAAAGTGAAGCCATGACCATGGTTGTTGCCCAAGTACTTGGCAACGATACCACTATTAATGTCGCTGGTGCTTCCGGTAACTTCGAGCTCAATGTATTTATGCCAGTGATTGCTTATAACTTACTGCAATCTATTCAGTTGCTTGGTGATGCATGTAATAGTTTTAATGATCACTGTGCAGTAGGGATTGAGCCAAATCGTGAGAAAATTGATCATTTCTTGCATAATTCTCTTATGTTAGTTACGGCATTAAATCCGGTTATTGGTTATGAAAACTCTGCAAAAGTGGCGAAAACTGCTTATAAAGAGAATAAAACTTTAAAACAAGTTGCTGTAGAGCTAGGACTTGTTACAGCGGAGCAATTTGATGAAGTGGTTAAACCTGAAAAAATGGTTTCGCCAAATAGTAAATAAGCGATTTAACAATAGCCATCAGCAGTATATTTTGTAGCGATTTTACAAACTCTTAACTACTGATGGCTATTATGCTTAAGATGTTAAAGTTAGGGCCATTCATTTACCCTAAGTTATTTATTAAAAATAAGAGCTATACCAATAGATCTTCTATATATTCCCAGCCATTAGCTTTCATCTCTTCAAACTTTCTTTTTAATTCTTCTTTTGTATATTCATGTGAGTCTTTAGCTAAAAGAATATGATAAGAATTAGATGCTGGATCTATAGTGACCTCATTAATTTCTACTGGCTGAATCACACCATTTTCGGTCAAACCAAGATCAGTAAAGCACATTCCTTTTACCGGAATAACACTGCATTCATACTCTTTAGAAATAAAATAATTATTTGAATAAGTTGAATAGGTACGTGAAGCGCGAATCTTCATTGCTATCTCCTTTATTTGTAGAGAAGATTTGAGTAGTGTGGCGCGTTTTAAAAGCTAAAACTGTTTACTTTTTATTGTTTGTTTACTATGAATCTTTGTTATTTAAAATATTTTTAACAATCTATATCAAAATTAACTGTAGAAGCCTCCTTTTTAAAAGAAGGCTTCAATATAGATAAGCTTATCTTGAGATTTTGTAAACTTTATTTTTATATTCATCACGAGAAATGACACCTTTATCATATTGTTGTTTTAATGATCTATATTGTTGATAACGAACATCTCTTTGAAGGCCCATGTTGTCATGATTTCTAATGTAATAGAGACTTCGTTCATGATCACTCATATTTACAGTATGGTCAGGAGAGTGAGAATAAGTGTTTTGTGGTTGCTCTTCTTGGTAGTGTTTTGCAATCTCAAAAAAATCTACGTTTTGTTTGTTTGAATCAGAGCGGAAAGGATTGTGTTGTGATTCGTTAATTTTATGATCTGAACTATTATTTACCTCAAGCATACTTTTATGACGTTTTGACTCTTGTCCATAAAATTCATATTTGGTTGGGGAGAGAGTTGTTTCAGAAAATACAAAAGGAGAAAAAGTAGCAGTACTTAAAACTAATAAAATTAATTGTAATCTATTCATTTCTTTGGAAGCCCAGATGAAAGTGAGTAAATCACTGTATTATAACACTAAATTTAACAGTAAACTAAAAAATAATATATCTAAAATATGCATATTTTTAATTTTCAAAGTTGTATAAGATTTATTTGCAAGTTTCTAGGTTGTAATTATTCATTATTAAGCTTTATCAAACCAACTTGGTGTTGAATAAGCTGCCATAATTGTTAAAATGCCCACCTTATCCTGTTTTTATATTATTTTTTAATTGCTTTCGTTCTTGCAATTTTTAAATTAATTATGAAAAACAGTCGTTTAGTTAAGGATTTTTTGAATGCTCTCTATTTATTTAACAGATACTCAACAACATGTGCAATTTAATGATTACCCAAGTGATCAGCCTGTTAAATTTCTGTTAAATCTTAAAAAGATTTTTCCAAGTACTGGTGATTTATTATTACCTGTTTTACCTGAAGATAATGATCTGGAAAATGTAACTTGGGAATCAACCTCAAAAGACTTTGAAATCTTCAAAAAGTTATTGGCAGGTTGGGGTGTGATTGAGCTTCGTTTAAATGCAATTACTGCTTATAAAGATAAAAACTTTGCAAATGAGCTAATTAAACAAGCTCAAGCGAAACGTAAAAAAGTAGCACAAAAAAATCATCAACTTTCTTTAGTTGCATTGGATTATATTTTTATGCACGAAATTCATGCACTCATTGATGCTGAACTGTTCACAATAGGCGAGAAATTTTATTTGCCAACCTTGCGGGAGCAATGGAAAGGTACCGTTTCGGACCAAGTGCTTAATGGAAAGCTCTAATGAATATCAAAAGGTGAATTCTTATAATTCACCTTTTTTATAATTAAATCAAAAGATTGTGTGTTTTTTTGGTGGGTTGTACAAAAGTTTACAAGAAAAGAATGCGTTTTTTTAAAAGTGGCAGATACATTGCTTATATAAATACAAAATTATTGCGGGAGAGAGGTTCTTAAGAACCCGCCGAAGGAGCAACAGGCCCGGAAACTCTCAGGCAAAAGGACTGTAATAATTAAAAAATCTGGAGAGCAGCTTAAGATTTATAAGCATGGAGAATAAAAACTTATAAGTCATAAACTCACCGAAGGGGAAGATCGAAATACTAAAAGGTAGTATTTAGGTCGAAACTCTCAGGTACAAATGACAGATGGGCTGTACTGATGAAATGTTCTTGCATTTCAGAGGAGTCTGTTATGCCACATGTTATTGTGATTGGTGCAGGAATCACAGGGGTTACTTCAGCCTATGAATTATCTCAATTAGGTTACCAAGTCACAGTGATTGATCGCCATCTTTATCCAGCCATGGAAACATCATTTGCAAATGGAGGGCAATTATCTGCTTGTAATGCAGAAGTCTGGAACCAGAAAGCGACCGTTATAAAAGGTTTTAAATGGATGAGGCAAAAAGATGCTCCTTTATTATTGAATCCTTCCTTTAGCCTACATAAATATAGTTGGTTGGTTGAGTTTTTGTCTCATATTAAAAACTATGAAGCCAACACAATAGAAACCGTTCGCTTGGCATTACTTGCGCGTAAGCGCTTGTTTGACGTAGCTGAAAAAGAGCAGCTTCAATTTGATTTGGAGAAACGCGGTATTCTTCATATGTACCATACAAAGGATGATTATGACATCGCCAAGCGAGTTAATGATGTCTTAAATAAAGGGACTTTAGAACGTTACTCGGTTTCACCTGAGGAAATGAAATCAATCGAACCTTCTTTAACGGGTGAGTACTTTGGTGGCTATTACACACCAAGCGATGCAACCGGTGATATCCATAAATATTCAACCTCTTTAGCTGAAAAGACTAAACAATATGGCGTTCAGTACAAATTCGGTTTGGAAGTTACTGATATTAAGTGTCATACAGATAAAGTGGTACTGAATTGTCAGCCAAGTGCTGAGCATCCGCATCTTTCCCAAACAGACAGCTTTCAATTAGAAGGTGATGTTCTGGTGGTTTGTGGTGGTGTAGGAAGTTATCAGTTGGCTGATATGATTGGTGAACGTGTAAATGTTTATCCGGTCAAAGGTTATTCAATTACCGTCCAATTAAAAGATGAAAAAAGTATAAAAAATGCACCGTGGGTGAGTTTGTTGGATGAGAGCGCTAAAATTGTAACGTCTCGTTTAGGACCAGATCGTTTACGTGTAGCAGGTACGGCCGAGTTTAATGGTTATAATCGAGATATTCGAGCCGACCGTATTCAACCTTTGGTAAATTGGGTAAACCGCAATTTTGACATTTCAACTGAGCATGTTGTGCCTTGGGCGGGTTTAAGACCAATGATGCCTAATATGTTGCCAGTTGTGAAACAGTCTAAACAGTCTCGAGTTTTCTATAATACGGGGCATGGTCATCTAGGCTGGACTTTGTCAGCAGCTACAGCTGTTTTGGTGAGTCAGGATATTCAACAAAAGTATCCAGCATAAAAAGAAAAGCCAGTGTCTATGCACTGGCTTTTTTATTTTATATTCACTAGTCGTACAGGCGATAAATTCCTGTGAAGCGCTCACAACCTTTTTGCTGGGTTTTTACGATGAGCAGTGCTTTCTGAAAGTCAAATTTATATTTACAGTTATGTTCATTATCTAAAATTTCACTTTTCTGTTCAGGAGAGCTGTAAGCCATAAGTGAAACCGTTTGGGTTTCTTTTCGGTTATTCGGATTACGGTAAGCTAAACCTTCAATTTTGATTTTATCTTTAGCAAGTTGATGTATTTGTAAATGAACGGGCTGAGATGCAATATGTCCATTTTCAAATTTAAGATAATGCTGAGTTAGGGTTTGTTTAAGTGAAGCATAAAAATTTAAATCATCACCACGTACATCAAACTGTTGTTGAATACATGAATTGGTTTTGCATTGTTGTGTTTGTCTAAGCCACAATGTTTGAGTATCTTGTAGAAGCTGCAGGGGGGCATCTGTGACCAAGTATGCAGAAAGATATTTATTGTTGAGCTGCTTTCGTGCTTCGCTAAAGGTTTTTGAACAGATTTTTAGCTCTGCTTTTGAGTTGGAGCAGTCGATAGACTCTGCAAAAACAAGCGATGAGCATAAACAACTCAATGTCACGACAAAACTTAATCTTTTCAATTGATTCATATCAGTATTCGACGGCATGATCGCTTATACTTTCAGTCTACTTTGCTAAGTGTACTATAGCGAAACACGACGGTTGAATACAAGATTTCTTAAGCTTTTATAATAGAAGGGAAGAGTTTATATGGTTGCTCAAATTCGTATTGGACAAGGAATGGATGTGCATGCCTTTGAAGAGGGTAACTTCGTAACCTTAGCTGGCGTTCAAATTCCGCATACGCATGGTTTGAAGGCACATTCTGATGGCGATGTCGTGCTACATGCATTATGTGATGCATTACTAGGTGCTCTAGCACTTGGTGATATTGGTCAGCATTTTCCGGATACAGATCCAGAATTTAAAGGAGCGGATAGCCGTGTTCTACTTAAACATGTTTATCAATTAATATTAGACCGAGGTTATCATTTAAATAATGCTGATATTACGGTAGCTTGTGAGCGTCCTAAATTAGCCAAATACAATTTGGAAATGCGTCAAAGCATTGCAGATGTTTTAAATGTAGATTTAAATCAAATTAGTATCAAAGCGACCACAACCGAAAAACTTGGATTTACTGGTCGCCAAGAAGGAATTTTAGCAACAGCGACGGTGTTAATATCTCATTAAACTAAATCATTGGTTTGTTGCAAAGACTGTTGAAGTTCTAAGGTAGCCTTACGGCCTTGAAGCTGTAAGGTAATACTATGAATGAGTCCTGTCCATGTTTCATTTGGCTCCCAAATCTCATGAAGCAAATCCTGACAGGTTGGCATATCCATATTCATATAAAATTGTCTGTAGACATACATAAGACAACTTACGCGTTTATTTTTGGCACAATGTATCCAAGCAATTTCATTCTGCACTAAATGATCAATCAAATCTAAAACTAATAAGCATTGGTCAGAAGAGGGTGTTTCCCAGTCAATTGGAATATGAATATAATTTAAACCATATTCAAGACAGACCTGATCTTCATTTTTAATACTATCTGGTGAATTCGATAAAGCTAAATTTATAACAGTGCTACAACCATACTCTTTAATGAGCTTAAGTTGTTCGATAGAAGGTTGCGCTGAACTAAATAAATGTTCATGAATGATCGAAAATGCAGGGATTTCAGATAATGATTGTTCAAGGGTTGTCATAATCGCACTCTACACGAGTAGGCTTGGCTTATTGTGTAGAATGTTATACACGATTATGTGTGACAGTTGAAATATAGACTGTTTATATATTGGGCAACATCATAAAAATTTTTAAAATAATAAATGAGGGGAATAGGGATCTTATAAAAATAAAAAAAACAGCACCTTAACGATGCTGTTTTTTGAATTAGAATTAAGCTTTTTTCAAATTTTCGTTGAGTAAAAATTCCATTAAAGCTTTTTGTGCATGCAGACGGTTTTCTGCTTCGTCCCATACTACGGCATTTTTATGGTCGAGCATGGTTTCAGAAATTTCTTCACCACGATGAGCAGGTAAGCAGTGCATGAATAAACAGTCTGGGTGTGCAAGTCCCATTAATTTCTCGTTAACCTGAAAATCAGCAAAGGCTTTTTCACGAAGTTTCTGTTCTTCTTCTTGTCCCATGCTTGCCCATACATCTGTAACGATAAGATCAGCATTTACAGCCGCATCTTCCGCATTATCAAAAAGTTCAACACAATGCCCAAACTCTGCTAAAAACTCAGGTTTAGGTTCATAACCTTTTGGTGATGCAATCTTGAGTTTGAAACCCATCATGTGTGCAGCTTCAATGTATGAATTACACATATTATTGCCATCACCAATCCAAGCTACGGTTTTGCCTTCAATACTGCCGCGATGTTCAATATAAGTTTGTAAATCTGCAAGTAACTGACAAGGATGGTGATCATCAGTTAAGCCATTGATAACGGGAACTTTTGAATAAGATGCAAAACGTTCAACGATATCGTGACCAAAAGTACGAATCATTACGATATCAAGCATGCTTGAAATAACACGGGCTGAATCTTCAATCGGTTCACCACGGCCTAATTGCGTATCACGTGGTGATAAGAAAATGGCACTACCACCAAATTGATTAATACCAGCTTCAAAAGAAATACGAGTGCGTGTGCTCGATTTTTCAAAAATCATTCCCAATACTTTACCAACAAAAGGTTGATATACCTTATTGCTTTGCTGCATTTTCTTAAGTTCGCTTGCGCGTTCCAAAATGCGATTAAGTTCTAGAGTGGATAGATCACGTAAAGTCAGGAAATGTCTTAGAGCCATGTAGCTACTCCATAATAATTGTTTTGAATTACAACAATTATCTGTTGTTGGCTGGGTGGAAGTGGGAAAAAAGAAGTCTACTATACTATAAGCATTTCAAAATGCAAAAGAATTAGACTTTATGATGGCCCTTTAAGAAAATATCAACACAATAGTTAATATAATCAATGACTTCCGTTTCATTAGGTGGGAGAGGCATTCCCATAATCATTCGCCATTCAATATCACGTAAAATTCCAAAATACATAAGAGAGGAATGATCAGGAGATGTACAGGTAATTTCACCTGATTGATGAGATATGAGTAAGGCTTGAGCAATTGTATTTTGGACATCCAGAGCACATTTTTCATATAAGTATTGGCTTAAAGTCGCATTACATTGAGTTTGTTCAATAACCAAACGTAAAAAGGCAATGTGTTCAGGTTGAATAATGTGCTTATAAAAACGGATGAGAGTTTGGATTAAATAATCTTTTAAAGAAGTTTGCTCTGTTTGAAATGCAATGCAGATATCTTTAAAAAACATTTCACGGCGATAATCGCAGATTGCAGTAAATAAGCCATCTTTATTACCAAAGTATTTATAAATAGAGGTTTTTGAACCACCAGCATGATTAACGATGTCGTCAAGAGAGACAGCATCATATCCTTTTTCCAAAAACAGCTCGGTTGCGCTTAGCAATAGAGCTAAACGACGTTCTATACCGCGGCGTGTTTGGGGTTTCTCACATACGAGATGATGTGACTCAAGGACTGGATCATGCATAAAATTTAATAACGACGGCTAACACTGCTTATCTAGTATAGCAAATCTATCTTTAACGATGGTCATTGGTATGTTTTTAGGTCATCTGGTAAACAATAAGTAGAGCATAGGTTCAGGTAAAATATATAAAATATAATGATTTATGTGGAAATTTAGAATTTTTTGATCATGTAACTGTATGTTCACATTTTAGTTTGGCAGTTAATTCCGATTTAAATAGTCATAAAGAAAAGCGGCTAAATTAAATTAGCCGCTTTTTGATTTTTGCTTCGGTTTTAAGCTTCTGACAAAGTTGCTTTATGTTCGTCTTCATCATCATCATCAGCAGAATCCATGCCTAGCTCTTTTAACTTTCTGGTTAGGGTGTTACGACCCCAACCTAACAGTTCGGCTGCATGACGTTTGCGCCCACGAGTTTGCTGTAGTGCTGCATTAATTAAGGTGCGCTCAAACATTGGAGTAGCAATGTCTAAAATCTTCATTTCACCATTTTTAAGTTTTTGAATTGCCCATTGGCTTAGTAGCTCATCCCAATGGTGCAAAGAAATACGTTCAAAAGATGGTGCTGGTTGACTAGTCTCACTACTTTTTTGGAGTGGAACCTGTTTAAGCTCAGAAGGTAAATCTTCCGGATAAACCTCACGACCAGTAATCATGACGGTTAACCAACGGCAGGTATTCTCAAGCTGACGAACATTACCAGGCCAAGGTAATTGTTGCATATAGTCCGTTGTTTCAGTGCGTAAAATCTTTGGACTTACACCTAGCTCTTTACCCGCGCGAGCCAAGAAATGTTGAGCCAGCATCGGGATGTCTTCACTACGATGCGCAAGCTTCGGAATATGAATTCGAATAACATTTAGACGGTGGTATAAGTCTTCACGAAAACGACCTTCATTCACCAGTTTTTCTAAGTCTTGATGGGTTGCCGCGACAATTCTGACATCTACTTTAACCGGTATATGACCACCAACTCGGTAAAACTCACCATCTGCGAGCACACGTAACAATCGAGTCTGGGTTTCAAATGGCATGTCACCAATTTCATCAAGGAAGAGAGTTCCACCATTTGCTTGTTCAAAGCGGCCTTGATGTTGGGTGTTTGCACCCGTGAAAGCACCTTTTTCATGACCAAATAATTCCGTTTCGATTAAATCTTTAGGAATTGCTGCCATGTTTAAAGCAATAAAAGGCTTAGCGCGTCGTGGAGAATGTTTATGTAAAGCATGCGCAACCAGTTCTTTACCTGTGCCTGATTCACCATTAATTAAAACGGTAATATGCGACTGAGATAAACGACCAATCGCTCGGAAAACCTCTTGCATAGCAGGAGATTCGCCAATAATTTCTGTTGATTGTAGTGGTGAAGCTGTTTTTGTCGCTTCTTGCTGCTGCAATTTATTGATATGCAAAATCGCTCGATTGACTAGAGCTAAAGCTTCATCAATATCAAATGGTTTTGGTAAATACTCAAATGCACCAGTCTGATAGCTTGATACAGCAGACTCTAAGTCCGAATGCGCTGTCATAATGATAACAGGCAAGTCGGGGTGAGAGTTTTTCACTTTAGATAAGAAAGTTAACCCATCAATACCTGGCATACGAATGTCAGTTAAGATGACATCGGGCGCATCATGATGTAAACGTTCCAGTGCTGTTTGAGCTTCTTCAAAATTGGTGACGTCAAATCCTTCTTCTTTAAAGGTCTTTTCAAGTACCCATCGCATGGCGCGATCGTCATCAATAACCCATATTTTATTTCGCGACACGGTCTGACTCCCAAGGTAAATATAAGCTAAACATTGTTTTTCCAGGAACTGATTGGCATTCAATCATTCCGTTATGTTGATGCATGATGTTCTGTGCAATACTCAGGCCAAGCCCTGTGCCTTTTGCTCGTCCTGTAACCAAAGGGTAAAACACAGACTCTAAAATGCTTTCGGGAATACCCGGTCCATTGTCTTCAATATCGACTCGTACAGCAGAGCGGTTGAGTACTCCATTAATGGTGACTAGACGTTGAATACGGGTGCGTAAAATTAATTCAGGCTCTTGATCTGTAAAAAATGATTTATTTTCTGTAATAGCTTGAATCGCATTAACGCTAATATTGAGCATGACTTGAATGAGCTGATCTCGATCGGCTTTTACATCGGGTAAAGACAAATCATAATCACGCGTAATTTTGATTTTTTTCTTGGTCTGATTTGCGATTAAAGAGCGTACCCGTTCTAGAGGTTCATGCACATTTACATTTTCATAACTTGGCAGTTGTCTTGAGCCCAACATGGTGTCGGCCAAATTGGTGAGACGATCTACCTCGTTAATAATGATATCTGTAAATTCAGCATAGCTCTCGTCATTTAAACTACGAGCAAGTAACTGAGTTGCCCCCCGAATACCAGCCAGAGGGTTTTTAATTTCGTGAGCAACGCCTCGAACCAGTTGTCTAGCCACTTGATGTTGTTGAATTAGGTTTTCTTCCTTAGAAATTTTCAACATACGATCAATAGGATTTAACTCAATAAGTAACAGCGGGTGGTAGCTTTTACCTGCATTTAATTGAGAGACCGTATAATCCACATGTAAATCTTTAAAATTGACATTAATGATGGCTTCACGACGTGTATAAGGTTGTCCCGTTTTTAATGTGTTCAATAAGGCTTCATGCGTATTAAAGGTATCATCAGGTGCATGAAGTAAATTTAAAACCGGTTGTCCAGAAGCGCGAAGCAAACTAATGTCAAAAAGTGCTTCACAAGCGGAATTCAAATAAAAAATATTAAAGTTACTATCGATTAATAAAATCGCAGTAGTTAAATTGTCTACCAATAGGCGATAGTCGATAGGTGTGTGTTGATCCATTAGCGAATCGTTCCTGTCTTAAAATGGCGCAATGGCATCTTCATTGGTTATCGGTTTTCACCGTTATAGAACATGATTGATGCAAAATGTACGCCAACTTTGTTTATGGTTTATTTTAAGGTTTTAAGCGTAGTTAAAGCGCTCTAAAATCGTTCTTAATATCTTTTGGTCAAAAATACGGATGTATAGACCAATAATATCATGATCCAACTTGGTGCAATATTGAGTTTTGGTGCAAATATTGGTTGTATTTTGGTGCATTACACAAAGAGTGGGGTTTCCACCTATGCTTGAGACGAGAAAAGACATACAATACGCGCATTCAAGTGGAGCGCAGATTCATGAAGACCCCCAAAGTCGGTTTTGTTTCTTTAGGTTGTCCTAAGGCATTGGTAGATTCTGAACGAATTTTAACTCAGTTAAAGACTGAAGGTTATCAAGTTGCATCAGATTATGATGGTGCTGATTTAGTTGTTGTTAATACCTGTGGTTTTATTGAATCTGCAGTACAAGAATCTTTAGATGCAATTGGCGAAGCCATGAGTGAAAATGGCCGAGTTATTGTGACGGGCTGTTTAGGTAAAGACGAAGATAAAATTCGTCAAATGCACCCTAATGTTCTAAAAGTTACTGGTGCAGCAGCTTATCAAGACGTTATGGAAGCTGTACATGAATATGTCCCAGCACCGCCTAAACATAATCCGTTTATTGACCTTGTTCCTGAACAAGGTATCCGTTTAACACCGAAACATTATGCTTATTTAAAAATATCTGAAGGCTGTAACCACCGTTGTACCTTCTGTATTATCCCGAGCATGCGCGGTGATTTAGTATCACGTCCGGTTGGAAGCGTATTAGAAGAAGCTGCTGCGTTAAAACGTGCAGGTGTAAAAGAAATCTTGGTCATTTCCCAAGATACCTCAGCTTATGGCGTAGACACCAAATATAAGCTCGATTTCTGGAATGGACAGCCCGTAAAAACCAAATTCTTTGACATGTGTGAAGCACTTGGTCAGCTTGGAATTTGGGTTCGCTTACATTATGTATATCCATATCCACATGTTGATGCAGTAATCGATTTGATGGCTCAAGGTAAAATCTTGCCATACCTCGATATTCCATTCCAGCATGCAAGCCCACGCGTTCTTAAATTAATGAAACGTCCGGCGCATAGTGAGAATACATTAGAAAAAATTAAATTATGGCGCGAAAAATGCCCGGATCTTGTGATCCGTTCTACTTTCGTGGTTGGCTTTCCAGGCGAAACTGAAGAAGACTTCCAGATTTTGCTCGATTGGTTGGTTGAAGCTCAACTTGATCGTGTAGGCTGCTTTACCTATTCACCAGTAGAAGGCGCTACGGCAAATGATTTACCAGATCATGTGCCAGAAGAAATTAAGCAAGAGCGTTACGAGCGCTTTATGCAAGTGCAGCAACAAATCTCTGCTGCCAAATTACAAAAACGTATTGGTCAAACGATGACTGTATTGGTCGATAGTTTGGAAGATGAATATCCTGTTGCTGTTGCACGTTCTTATGCCGATGCTCCGGAAATTGACGGTAATGTCTTTGTAGAAGATATCGATAAGAGCACTATTCAACCAGGCGATATGTTGGAAGTCGAAATTACCGATGCGGATGAATACGACTTATTTGCAAAGTTAATTAAAATTAAATCGGTCTAATCGAATCACGATTCAAAAAGCATTCAGTTTAAGAGGTCTTGGAGCAAAATCATGGCGGAAACAATCAGCCCCCGTTATTCACGAATTTTATTAAAATTATCTGGTGAAGCTTTATCAGGTAATAAAGATATGGGTATTGATGCTCAAGTTTTAGATCAGATGTCACTTTCTATTGCACATTTGGTTGGCTTGGGGGTGCAAGTAGGTATCGTTGTGGGTGGCGGTAACTTATATCGTGGTAGCCAGTTACAAAAAGACGGTTTGGTTGGCCGTGTAACAGGTGATCAGATGGGGATGCTTGCAACTGTTATGAATGGTTTGGCAATGCGTGATGCATTGGTGCGCCGTAACATCAGAACTCGTCTTATGTCAGCGCTACCAATCGGTACTGTTGTAGAGTCTTACTCAAGTCGTGATGCGATTCGTCATTTAAGCCAAGGCGAAGTGTGCGTTTTCGTAGCAGGAACAGGGAATCCCTTCTTTACAACTGATACAGCAGCATGTTTACGTGGTATTGAAATTGAAGCAAATTTAATTTTGAAAGCGACCAAAGTAGATGGTGTTTATAATAAAGATCCGAGCAAATACGAAGATGCGGTGAAATATGACCATTTAACATTTGACCAAGTGTTAGATGAAAAACTGGGTGTTATGGATTTAACGGCAATTTGCTTATGCCGTGACCATAATGTTCCATTACAAGTATTTGATATGAATAAATCTGGTGCGCTATTGTCAGTGGTAATGGGTGAAAAAGAGGGTACACGCGTTACTAAATAATGTACGTGTGCCGTAAAGCTCTTTATACTAGCGCTAAATTAAATTTGTTATATACATCCTTGAATAAATAAGTAAGGAAGATCATATGATTAACGATCTGAAAAAAGACAGCGAACAGCGTATGTTAAAAACTCTTGAGTCTTTGGAACAAGGGTTTGCTAAAGTTCGTACCGGCCGTGCACACCCATCAATTTTAAATGGGGTAATGGTTCCTTACTATGGTTCTGATGTGCCTTTAAACCAAGTAGCGAACGTTGGTGTTGAAGATTCTCGTACGCTTATCGTTCAACCCTTTGAACGTACGATGGTTGCTGCAATTGATAAAGCAATTCGTGAAAGTGATTTAGGTTTAAATCCTATTACTGCTGATTCAATCCGTGTACCTTTACCAGCTTTAACTGAAGAAACACGTCGTGATATGCAGAAAATCGCTCGTAGTGAAGCTGAAAATGCGAAAGTTGCTATCCGTAATATTCGTCGTGATGTATTAGGTGATATCAAGGCATTGTTAAAAGAGAAAGAAATTTCTGAAGATGATGAGCGTCGTGCAGGCGATGATATCCAAAAAATCACTGATAAATATGTTGCAGAAGTAGACAAGCGTCTAGCAGCGAAAGAAGCAGAATTGATGAAGGTCTAATTTTTATGACCGATTCAGAAGAGTATCATCTTCCTCAGCATGTTGCCATCATCATGGATGGCAACAATCGCTTTGCAAAGAAAAATCAAATGCAAAAAGGCGATGGGCACAGAGAGGGTAAAAATGTTCTTGACCCTATTGTTGAACATTGTGTTAAAACTGGCGTTCGTGCTTTAACTGTTTTTGCATTTTCGAGTGAAAATTGGAATCGACCACAATATGAAGTCGATCTGCTTATGAAACTTCTTGAAGAAACGATTCATGAGCAAATACCTCGCATGAAGAAATTCAATATTGCTTTGCGCTTTATAGGGGATCGTTCCCGATTACCTTCACATTTAGTTGCCTTAATGGAAGATGCAGAGCAACAAACAGCACATCATGACGCCATGACATTAACTATTGCAGTAAGCTATGGTGGTATGTGGGATATTGCAAATGCAGCTAAGCAGGTTGCTCAAGCAGTTTCCCGTGGCGAAATTGACGCTGATCAAATAAATGTTGATTTGTTCGAAAAATATGTCAGTCTAAACGATCTGCCAGCTGTGGACTTGTTGATCCGTACAGGTGGAGATTTCCGTATATCTAACTTCTTGTTATGGCAAGCAGCTTATGCGGAGCTGTATTTTACGGATACTTTGTGGCCGGAATTTACAGTGGAAGAATTCGACCATGCATTGAATGTCTTTTCAGGGCGTGAACGTCGTTTCGGTAAAACATCTGAACAAATTCAGCAAGAGAAAATCGAGAAATTATAATGTTAGAGCGGATTGTTACCGCATTGGTACTTGTTGCAGTTGTTTTGGGCTGTATGTTTGCTACGCAATCACATTATCCAATGTTGGTACTTATGATTGTAGCAGCAGGAGTTGCGGGGTATGAATGGTATAAGTTAATGCCTCGGGAAGTTGGTGCAGTAGTAAAACCTAAAGCTTGGGGTTATGGTCTACTTGTTGCCTTTGTTTCTGGTGTTGCCTTATTCTTTCATGACATTGCTTTACTGTTATGGTCTGCTTCAATTTTAACTTGGCTCGTTAGTGTTTATTGGGTCAAGTCTTTTCCTGAATTCGATGGGTGGTATAACGCGACCCTATATGTCATTGGTTTGATTCTTATCTGTGCAGCAGTGACTGCAATCTTTGTAGTATGGCAAAGCTCACCATGGTGGTTGATGTATTTGTTCTTGCTTGTGTGGGGTGCAGATAGTGGAGCTTACTTTGTAGGCCGTAAATTCGGTAAAAGAAAATTGGCGCCTACAGTAAGTCCTAATAAATCAGTAGAAGGTTTATATGGCGGTATTCTCACTACAATTATTGTAATGCTTGTGGTGCAATATCAATATTTAAACCTAACTTGGGTTCAACAACTTCTATTCTTGATTTTGTCTTTAATTACAGTGTTCGGTTCAGTATTAGGTGATTTATTTGAATCAATGATCAAACGCCGTGCTGGTATTAAAGACTCTGGCCGTGTTTTGCCAGGTCATGGTGGTGTATTGGACCGTATTGATTCTTTACTCGCAGCAGCCCCGATTTTTGCAACGGGAATGTATATATTAAAGCTTATTGGTGTAGATTTATAGATGACACAATCTGTTTGCATATTGGGTGTAACCGGTTCTATTGGACAAAGTACCTTAAAAATTTTAGGTCAACATCCAGATAAGTATTCAGTCTTTGCAGTTTCGGCGCATAGTCGAATTTCTGAACTTGTTGAAATCTGCAAACAGTTTCGACCTAAAGTTGTTGTTGTTCCTGAACAGAAAATAGCTGAACTAAAAACACTATTTGCTCAGCAAAATATATCGGCTATTGATGTTTTAGCTGGGCAAGAGGGTTTAGTCGATATCGCATCTCATACAGATGTGGATATTGTTATGGCTGCAATTGTAGGGGCAGCTGGGCTGTTGCCAACTTTAGCGGCTGTTAAGGCAGGTAAAAGAGTACTACTTGCCAACAAAGAAGCATTAGTTATGTCTGGTGAAATCATGATGCAAGCTGCTCGTGATCATCAGGCATTGTTATTGCCAGTTGATTCGGAACATAATGCAATTTTCCAATCATTGCCTCATAATTATTTACAAGCAGATAGAACAGGGCAACCACAGCTAGGTGTATCTAAAATATTGCTTACAGCATCTGGTGGTCCTTTTTTAAATCATTCCCTAGAACAATTGGTTCATGTAACACCGCAACAAGCATGTAAACATCCAAACTGGTCAATGGGACAAAAAATTTCGGTTGACTCGGCTACTCTTATGAATAAAGGGTTAGAGTTAATTGAGGCTTGTCATTTATTTTCAATATCTGAACATTTTGTTACAGTTGTTGTTCATCCACAAAGTATCATTCACTCTATGGTGCAGTATGTTGATGGTTCAACATTAGCACAAATGGGTAACCCGGATATGTGTACTCCGATTGCACATGCATTGGCATGGCCTGAGCGTTTACAAACTAATGTTCCTGCTTTAGATTTATTTGAGTATTCTCAACTTAATTTTCAGGCACCGGATACCCAAAAATTTCCTGCATTAAATTTGGCAAGACAAGCAATGCGTGCGGGAGGTTTGGCGCCCACCATTTTGAATGCAGCTAATGAAATTGCAGTTGAAGCATTCTTAATGGAAAGGATTGGATTCACAAGTATTCCGCAAGTGGTAGAGCATACTTTGGAAAAATTAGAGAATGCAGCGGCTGAAAGCATCGAGTGCATTTTAGATAAAGATAAAGTGGCCCGATCTGTAGCTCAGCAATATATATCAAGTATTGGAGGCTGAAATGAATGCACTGTTTATGATTGCAGCGGCAGCTCTTTTACTTGGGCCTCTAATTGCAATCCATGAGTTTGGCCATTACTGGGTTGCGCGAAAACTTGGCGTTAAAGTTTTAGTTTACTCAATTGGGTTTGGACCAACTTTACTGAAATGGACGTCTAAGAAGTCTGGTATTAAATATCAGCTTTCTGCCTTACCTTTAGGTGGCTATGTCAAAATGTTGGACGAGCGAGAAGGTAATGTGGCAGAACAAGATCTACCATATGCTTTTAACCGTCAAAAACCGTGGAAACGTATAGCGATTGTTGCTGCTGGACCATTAATTAACTTGATTTTTGCCGTACTCCTCTTTTGGATTTTGTTTTTACCAGCACAAGAACAATTAAATACTAAAATTGGCAAAATTATTCCAAACTCTCCAGCTGCAGCAGCTCAGTTGCATGTAGGTGACAAAATTATTGCTGTTGATGGGAAAGAGACAACGACATGGGAAAAGCTAAACTTTGCTTTGATTGATCGAGTTGGGGAAACAGGTACTATAAATATTGATGTGGACCGTGCTGGTTCCGAACAAAATTTTGTATTACCAATTAAAGATTTTCTAAAAAATCAAAATGAATCTGCACTGGACGTATTAGGTTTCTTGCCTTATCGACCTGTGATTCCTGCTGTTGTAACAGAGTTAACGGAAGATGGTGCGGCGATTCGTCAAGGGATGAAAGTGGGCGATCGTATTGTTGCGATTGATGGCCAGCCTATGAAAGATTGGTTCGACGTGGTAGAAGTTGTCCAGCGTTCCCCAGAAAAGTTACTTAAGATTGATGTCTTACGTCATGAACAACTAGTACATTTACAAGTTATGCCACAAGGTAAGCGTGATAGCATGGGGCAGGTAAATGGAGTACTTGGTGTAAAAAGTGATGCTGGAAAAATTACAATTCCTGACGAATATAAGCAAACAATTCAATATACTCCAATACAAGCTTTTGAAATGGCACTTGATAAAACTGGCCAAATCTCTAGCATGATTTTGAATTCAATAGTAAAAATGGTTAAGGGACTAATTGGATTAGAAAATCTTTCTGGACCAATTACCATTGCAAAAGTAGCTGGCCAAAGTGCAGAAATGGGTTGGGAAACCTTTATCTCTTTTATGGCTTTAATGAGTGTAAGCCTTGGAATTTTAAACTTATTACCAATTCCAATGCTAGATGGTGGCCATCTAGTGTATTACATTATTGAAGCTATTCGTGGGAAGCCTGTTTCTGAACAAATACAAATGTTTGGTCTAAAAATTGGTATGGTACTGCTCGGTAGTATGATGCTTTTAGCTTTATTTAATGACTTTATGCGTTTGTAAACGTATATGGATTTATAACTTACTGGAAAAAACTGGCATGCGGCACACACATTTTTTAATGCCTTTGGCACTTGTTAGCGCTATGGCAGCGGTACAACAAGCATATGCAGCTGATGATTTCGTTGTTAGAGATATTCGTGTAAACGGGTTGGTCCGTCTTACTCCTGCAAATGTTTATACCATGTTGCCAATCAACAGTGGCGATCGCGTTAATGAACCGATGATCGCCGAAGCAATTCGAACATTGTATGCCACTGGACTTTTTGATGATATTAAAGCATCAAAAGAAAATGATACTTTGGTTTTTAATGTTATTGAGCGCCCAATTATTTCAAAGCTTGAATTTAAGGGTAATAAACTTATTCCAAAAGAGGCTCTAGAACAAGGCCTCAAAAAAATGGGTATTGCTGAGGGTGAGGTTTTTAAGAAATCTGCTTTGCAAACCATTGAGACAGAATTAGAGCAACAATATACTCAACAAGGCCGTTACGATGCTGATGTTACAGTTGATACAGTTGCTCGTCCAAATAACCGCGTTGAATTAAAAATTAATTTTAATGAAGGAACGCCGGCAAAAGTCTTTGATATTAATGTAATTGGTAATACTGTTTTTAAAGACAGTGAAATTAAACAAGCATTTGCAGTTAAAGAAAGTGGTTGGGCTTCTGTAGTCACACGTAATGACCGCTATGCACGTGAAAAAATGGCTGCAAGCCTTGAAGCTTTACGTGCCATGTACCTTAACAAAGGCTATATTAATTTTAATATTAATAATTCCCAACTCAATATTAGTGAAGATAAAAAGCATATCTTTATTGAGGTTGCTGTTGATGAAGGTAGTCAATTTAAATTTGGTCAAACTAAATTCTTAGGTGATGCACTTTATAAGCCTGAAGAATTACAAGCATTAAAAATTTATAAAGATGGTGATACCTATTCACAAGAAAAAGTAAATGCAGTTAAGCAATTACTTTTACGTAAGTATGGTAATGCAGGTTATTATTTTGCAGATGTAAATATTGTGCCGCAGATTAATAATGAAACTGGCGTTGTTGACTTAAATTATTATGTGAATCCAGGTCAACAAGTTACCGTACGTCGTATTAATTTTACTGGTAATAGCAAAACTTCTGATGAAGTATTACGTCGTGAAATGCGTCAGATGGAAGGTGCATTAGCGAGCAATGAAAAAATTGACTTATCTAAAGTTCGTTTAGAGCGTACAGGTTTCTTTAAAACCGTTGATATTAAACCTGCTCGTATTCCAAACTCTCCAGACCAAGTTGACTTAAACGTAAATGTTGAAGAACAACATTCAGGTACTACTACATTAGCGGTTGGTTATTCGCAAAGTGGTGGTATTACGTTCCAAGCAGGACTTAGTCAAACTAACTTTATGGGTACTGGTAACCGAGTTGCAATTGACTTATCGCGTTCTGAAACTCAAGACTATTACAACTTAAGTGTTACTGACCCTTACTTTACCATTGATGGGGTAAGCCGCGGTTATAATGTCTATTATCGTAAAACGAAGCTGAATGATGACTATAACGTTAACAACTATGTAACGGATAGTTTCGGTGGTAGTTTAAGTTTTGGTTATCCAATTGACGAAAATCAAAGTTTAAGTGCTTCGGTGGGCGTTGATAACACTAAAGTAACCACAGGTCCTTATGTTTCTACATATGTACGTGATTATTTATTGGCAAATGGCGGTAAGGCAACTAGTAAAGGTACATATTGCCCAACAGATGCAAATGGTAATTCTCAATATGATACCGAGAAGGGGGAATGTAAAGTCCCTGAAGAAACTTATGATAATGCATTTGAAGGGGAATTCTTTACTTATAACTTGAACTTGGGTTGGTCTTATAACACTTTAAACAGACCAATTTTCCCAACGTCAGGTATGTCTCATCGTGTAGGTCTTGAAATTGGTTTACCAGGTAGTGATGTTGATTATCAAAAAGTAACTTATGATACTCAAGCATTTTTCCCTATTGGTAGTACCGGCTTTGTACTTCGTGGTTATGGTAAGTTAGGTTATGGTAATGATTTGCCATTCTATAAAAACTTCTATGCAGGCGGTTACGGTTCTGTTCGTGGCTATGATAACAGTACCCTAGGACCTAAATATCCAAGTGTAAATCTACAAGAAACTAAGCAAAATGATAGTTCTCCTGAAGAAGTAGGTGGCAATGCTCTGGTCCAATTTGGTACAGAGTTAGTTTTACCAATGCCATTTAAAGGTGACTGGACTCGACAAGTACGTCCTGTTCTTTTTGCTGAAGGCGGTCAGGTTTTTGATACTAAATGTAATATTGATAACTCTGTTTATGGCAACAAAGGTATGAAGATTAATGGCCAGACCATTACGGATGTTAGAAAATATTGTGAAGATAATTATGGATTTGATTTAGGTAACTTACGTTATAGTGTGGGTGTTGGTGTAACCTGGATTACCATGATTGGTCCATTGTCACTTAGCTATGCATTCCCGTTAAATGATAAACCGGGTGATGAAACTAAAGAAATTCAGTTTGAAATTGGTCGTACTTTCTAAGTACGATCTTTTTGCATAACGAAATAAGGAAAGAGATTTATATGAATAAATTAAATAAATTAATGTTAGGGTTAGGCCTGACAGTAGCTTCAGTAGCAGCTAATGCAGCTGGTTATGGGGTAATTGATCTTGCTAAAGTTGTTGAAAGTAGTACTTATTTGAAACAGCAAAATGCAAGCTTAAACCAGTCTGTGAAACCAACTACAACTAAGCTTGAGCAATTAGGTAAAGAGTTAGAAGGGCTTCAACGTCAAGCGCAGACTCAAGGCCAAAAAATGAAAGAAGATGAGATTAAAAAATTACAATCTCAGTATCAATCGAAATTAAATGAGTTTAATTCAACACAGCAAGGCTTACAGTCAAGAGTTCAAACGAGCTTACAAAGTATGAATACAACTTTTGAGACTAGAGTTAAGCAAGCTGCTGAGCAATTACGAAAAGAAAATAATCTTGACTTTATTTTGAATAAAAATTCGACTGTTGCCTATGACGCTAAGTATGATTTAACTGATAAAATGATACAAAAGGTTAATTCAATGAAATAAATTAATGAAAGTGCAACAATATCGTTTAGATGAATTAGCTCACCTTGTTAAAGGTGAGCTAATTGGTGAAGGTAGTCTTCAATTTTCAAACTTGGCGAGTTTGGAAAATGCAGAGGTTAACCATCTTACTTTTGTGAATGGTGAGAAACATCTCGATCAAGCTAAAGTAAGCCGTGCGGGTGCTTACATTATTACTGCAGCTTTAAAAGAGCATCTTCCTGAAAAAGATAATTTTATTATTGTTGATAATCCCTATCTTGCGTTTGCAATCCTTACCCATGTATTTGATAAAAAGATTAGCTCAACAGGCATAGAAAGCACTGCCCAAATTCATCCATCTGCTGTTATTTCCGAAACTGCTTATATTGGTCACTATGTGGTTATTGGTGAGAATTGTGTAGTTGGCGATAATACCGTCATTCAGTCACATACCAAACTTGATGATAATGTAGAAGTTGGAAAAGACTGTTTTATTGATTCTCATGTCACTATTACAGGTAGTTCTAAATTACGAGATCGCGTCCGTATTCATTCAAGTACTGTCATTGGTGGAGAAGGTTTTGGTTTTGCTCCATATCAAGGAAAGTGGCATCGTATTGCTCAATTAGGTTCAGTTTTAATTGGAAATGATGTCCGAATTGGATCAAATTGTAGTATTGATAGAGGCGCACTTGATAATACAATTTTGGAAGATGGGGTTATTATTGATAACCTTGTGCAAATTGCACATAACGTCCATATTGGTTCAAATACTGCTATTGCAGCGAAGTGCGGTATTGCTGGAAGTACAAAAATTGGCAAAAACTGTATTCTAGCTGGGGCGTGTGGAGTGGCAGGACACCTTTCAATTGCTGATAATGTGACTTTGACTGGAATGTCAATGGTCACAAAAAATATTTCTGAAGCTGGAACTTACTCTTCGGGAACCGGATTATTTGAAAATAATCATTGGAAAAAGACGATTGTACGCTTGCGACAATTAGCAGATGTGCCATTGACCCAAATCACTAAACGACTTGATCATATACAAGCTCAAATAGAGTCTCTTGAATCAACTTTTAATTTGCGTAAATAGAATATTATGACCGAGTCTACTACACCTAAATTTGCCATCCCTGAATTACCAATGCAGATTCAAACGATTCGTCAATATTTGCCGCATCGTTACCCATTCTTATTGGTTGATCGTGTGACTGAAGTTACTGACAATAGTATTGTTGGTTATAAAAATGTTTCTATCAATGAAGAGTTCCTACAAGGGCATTTCCCAGAATATCCAATTATGCCTGGTGTTCTCATTGTTGAAGCATTAGCTCAAGTTTCAGGCGTTCTTGGTTTTATTATGAACAATGAAACGCCAAAACCAGGTTCATTATTCCTGTTTGCTGGTGCAGAAAGAGTTAGATTTAAAAAACAAGTAGTTGCAGGTGATCAACTTGTATTAAAATCTGAGTTGGTTATGCAGAAGCGCGGTATCTACAAATACAATTGTACAGCTAGCGTTGACGGCATTGTAGCAGCAACCGCTGAGATTATGATTTCACACCAAAAAACAGAGCAGGCATGAGCAATCACGATTTAATCCATTCTACCGCCATTATTGATCCATCTGCAGTGATTGCTTCAGATGTTCAAATAGGACCTTATTGTATTATTGGTCCTCAAGTGACTATTGGTGCTGGTACTAAATTACATTCTCATGTGGTTGTAGGTGGTTTTACCAGAATTGGCCAAAATAACGAAATCTTTCAATTTGCAAGTGTTGGCGAAGTTTGCCAAGACCTCAAATATAAAGGTGAAGAAACGTGGCTTGAAATTGGTAACAATAATCTAATTCGCGAACATTGCAGCTTACATAGAGGTACGGTGCAAGATAATGCATTAACCAAGATAGGTAGTCATAACCTATTAATGGTAAATACACATATTGCACATGATTGTATCGTAGGTGACCATAATATCTTTGCTAATAATGTAGGTGTCGCTGGACATGTACATATTGGTGATCACGTTATTGTGGGTGGTAATTCTGGAATTCATCAATTCTGTAAGATCGATTCTTATAGCATGATTGGTGGGGCATCTCTGATTCTTAAAGATGTTCCGGCCTATGTGATGGCGTCTGGTAACCCTGCACATGCGTTTGGTATAAATATTGAAGGTATGCGAAGAAAAGGTTGGTCTAAAAATACAATTCAAGGCTTAAGAGAAGCTTATAAATTGATATTTAAATCTGGATTAACTTCTGTTCAAGCTATTGACCAAATTAAAAGTGAAATCTTACCTTCAGTTCCGGAAGCTCAACTCTTGATTGATTCTCTTGAACAATCAGAGCGTGGAATTGTGCGCTAATCAAGAAGACATAAAAAAAGACACTGTTAAAACAGTGTCTTTTTTATGTCTAAATTATTTGTTAAAGAATTTTGCTTCTTCAGACTTTGGATATTGGCTAAGTAACTTGTTCTTGTATTGATTTGCTGACACAGTATTCTTATCAACATCTTTAGCAATACTATAAAGTTGGTACAATGCTCGAGGTGCCTTACTTGAATTTGGGTATTGGTTAGCTACGACATTATAGTTTTTCTTTGCTTCATTATAGTTTACTGGATCTGTCGCTAAATGAAACTCGGCTAACCAAAAATAAGCATTACCTGTATAGATACTATTAGGATGGTTTTTTATAAAGTTTTGCATTGGAGCAATTGCTTTTTTAGCACCGCCTTGTTTATACGCATCTAAAGCTACAGTATAAGCAGCTTTTTCTAATTCGAGGGAATTTGACGGGTTTTGCGCAGCAGCTGGTGCTGGTTGAGTAGTGGTTGTTGGTGCGCTAGGCTGCTGCTCAGAAGTTTGTGTGGCTGGTACTGTAGCTACTTTATTACTCTCTGTGGTTTGAGGGGCTGGTGCACTAGCAGGAGTAGTGTTATCGGACGTTGCATTCGAACTATCATCTTGTGTAGCACTGTCAGGGTCAACTTTTTGGTGTAATAATTCTAAACGTTGATCTAAATCAGTATAGCGGTTCGCAAGGTCTTTCTTTAATTGCTCAATATCATTCGCTTGTTCTTCTAACTGACCTCTTAATGTACGAATATCATTTTCTAATTGTTGGTTTTTTTGCATCAATTCCCAGTTTAAATTTGTAGGAACTGAAATATTGCTTGAAGAAGTATTAGATGCACTACCATCATTTTGACTTAAACCACGAGACTCGATAGGAATGTTTGCGTATAGAGAAGTGGTACTCATTAAGGCAATAAATAATAAAGAATGCTTCTTCATTTGCATGTGTATAAATCCATAATTTTATATAAAAGCCACCTCGATACAGGAATATAAAAAACAATTCTCTAAATATCTAAGGTTTTTCATTGATCAATGCAATTAAAGCAGTTAACAGTTTAAATGCAAGGATAGTTTACAATCTTCAAGCATATTTTATGCAAAATACGAAAAGAGCATAAGTTCAGAAAATTACATTTTTAGTGTTTTAAGCTATTTTTGCTGATGAATTAATCAATCGAAACAAAAACTTGCTGAAAAAGACAGAGAAGGGTTGCAACTCTTTTAAAAATCTCTATACTTTGTTTTGCAATGGTAGCCCCGCTGGTGGCTTCGCAATTGTACTCTGTGAACCCCGCCAGGACCGGAAGGTAGCAACGGTAGCAGATCTATGATGTGCCGAAGTTTTGCTAGTGGGGTTGCCACCATTCTTTTAATCCAATTTTCTTTGGATTGCTTTTAAAATTACATCTAAATCAAATCCTCTATATTGTAAGAATCTGATCTGTTTTGCTTTAAGTTTTGGATCTTTCTCTACAGCTTCTCCAAATTTTTTAACTTTAAGTTGATAAGCTTGTTCTACCCAATCAATTTCTTGAATTTCATCTGCAATTAAATCATTTTCAATTTGTTTAGTTTTTAAAGCTTGTTGAATCCGTTTCGGTCCTTTACCTTTACGAATTTGGCTTGCTAGCATTTGCTCAGCAACACGCTGATCACTCTGGTAATTTTGTTCAGATAACTCCTCAACCAGTTGTTTTACTTCTTCTATATTTTGTGCATAAAGAGCTAATTTCTCGATAAGCTCTGCTTTAGAGTAATCTCGGCGAGTGAGTAAAGCAAAAGCATATGAGCGTAAACGTTGGCCAGTAAGAGGAGGGCGCTGCTGAGATTGCTCATCGTTTCTTTTGAACATATAAAATTCCTTGTAAAAAACGCCCCGAAGGGCGTTTTATGACTCATGTATAATTACGATTCTAATAAAAGATCTGGCTCTTCTTCATCTTCAATTTGAACTGCACCATTTGTGCCTGTAGTCAGCAATTGTTCACGGATATTACGTTCAATTTCTTCAGCTATTTGAGTATTTTCTTCAAAATAGCGAATTACATTGTTTTTACCTTGGCCAATTTTATTGCCTTGATATGAATACCATGCACCAGCTTTTTGTACGATATCCTGTTGTACAGCTAAATCTACAAGTTCACCTAGTTGGTTAGTACCTTTACCGTATAGAATTTGGAAAATAGCTTCTTTAAACGGAGGAGCCATTTTGTTCTTAACGACTTTAACTTTAGTTTCTGAACCAACAATTTCATCGCCTTCTTTTACTTGACCGATACGACGAATATCTAAACGAACTGAAGCGTAGAATTTAAGAGCGTTACCACCAGTGGTAGTTTCTGGGCTACCAAACATAACACCAATTTTCATACGAATCTGGTTAATGAAGATAACCATACAGTTTGAACGTTTAGCATTACCCGTAATTTTACGAAGTGCCTGGCTCATAAGACGTGCTTGTAGACCCATATGAGAGTCACCCATCTCACCTTCGATTTCTGCTTTAGGGGTAAGTGCAGCTACCGAGTCCACAACGATTAAATCAATTGCGCCTGAACGGACAAGCATGTCAGCAATTTCAAGTGCTTGCTCACCATTGTCGGGTTGTGAAACAAGTAGGTTATCAATATCTACACCAAGTTTGCGTGCATATTGAGGGTCTAGGGCGTGCTCAGCATCAATGAAAGCACATGTACCACCAGATTTTTGACATTGAGCAATTGCTTGCAATGTCATTGTAGTTTTACCAGAAGATTCAGGACCATAAATTTCGATAATACGGCCTTTTGGTAAACCACCAATCCCCAATGCGATGTCTAAAGTTAAAGAACCTGTAGATACGGCTTCAACTGCTTGAACAGTGTTATCACCAAGACGCATAACCGTATTTTTACCAAATTGCTTCTCAATTTGGCTCAAAGCGGCTTGTAATGCTTTGCTTTTATTCTCATCCATCTCAAAAACCTCAATACTCTATGTTCATCACGTTTAACCCAAGTGGATGCATTGAATCTCAACTTGTTTCACAGGGCTAATAGTGACAGATTTTTTCTCTAGCTTCTATATATTGTATATGTGAGTGCGACACAACTCGACGTTTTTATTCATCATTATAAGACCAGTGATCTTCATAATGTTGATCATTATCCTGTTTAAACCGATTGATTTGTCGCCGATCTTTCTTGCTTGGTCTATGGTCAGGTCGTGCTAGATTATGCAATTTTCGTTGGGAAGCAATCAACTCCCGTCTTGCAATACTTACTTCTGTTTCTTCATAAAGTTGTTGTGCAACAGGAGCCGGTCCTCGGGTATTGGAGAGCGCTTTAACAACAACTGTTTTTTTATCGAAACCTTGTTGAACTACGAGCTCCATACCGACACGAATCTCTTTAGAAACTTTTACACGTTCATTATTGTGATGTACTTTACCCCCTTCAATTGCAGCTTTAGCAATAGAACGGGTTTTAAAAAAACGTGCTGCCCACAACCATTTGTCGACACGCATGGTTTCTACAGCATCGTTTTCACGCAATTTTGACATCATTATCCTTTCTATCAATTTGATTCAAAATAGACAGTAGCTCTGTAAGCTGATCTAGAGCTTTATACTCTAAATCTTGTGGCTGTCTTTTACTCTTAAGACTTGAGGGCTGTAAGATAGTAAACAAGTGTCTTATACCAAATTTTTCTGCTGTTTTTAAAACAGGAAGAGTGTCATCTAAAAAAATAGTGCTTTCTGGCGCAAAATAATGCAAGCGTTGCAACTCTTGCCAGAATCGGATGTTTTCTTTTGCGTAACCAATTTGTTCGCTAGATACGATGACTTCAAAAAAATCTTGGATAGGAACGTTATCAAGTTTTAATTTTAGGCTTGCACAGTCAGCATTGGTGACTAGCCAACATTGATAATCTTGTGCTTTTAAAGCGTTGAGCAGCTCCATGCATCCTGGTCTCGCTTTAATTTTATGCTGAAATTCTTGCTGGAGCTTTAAAACATCCACGCCAGTTGTTTGTGTCCAGTAATTTGATGAGTACCAAGCAAGCGTATGTTTATGGCTGCGATAAAACTGGTTTAATATTTCTTGACTCTCAGTTAAAGATAGATGATGTGTTTCAGAATGTCTTTTAGGTAAGCATTCGTTCCAGATAAAGTCATCAAAAGCCAAATCTAGTAAAGTTCCATCCATGTCAAACAGGACTACCTTATTCATGTTGCGAACGCTCCAGCTTTAAATATACATGGAAGAAATTAGCTTAAGATTATAAACATTAAAGCCTCAAAAACAGATTGATTTGTTGTTATCTCATCATTTTAAAGTTCTAAAGATATTTTACTTTTGGTATATTATTTCAATAATTAATGATAACGAGTGAATTAAAAAATGAAAAATTCTAATTTCTTTGTTGTTTTTATCGGTTCTGTTTGTTTTGCGTTTAGTGCAAATACATTGGCACAAAATACAGCTGCAGTTTTTTCACCTAAAAGAGGTGTAGTCTGTGATAAATATATTTGTGCAGATAAAAAGGGCGTTTCCAAATCCTTAACTAATCAATATTTAGGTGCAAAAAAAGCAAAACAAGCTTTTTCACAAGGTGACTTTGATACATCTGCTTTTACTTTTTCTAATGGTGTATTTTGTGATACCACTACTAAATTGTGCCATGTGAATAAATTTTTTGAAAATGGTCATAGAAGTAGAGTAGATAAAAAAATGACTGATAAAATTTTTAAAAATAGGTAGTTATATGAATTGTAAATTAGTTTTTTGATACTTTTTTGCGTTTCTATACTTTATATGAAATTATTATTATTTAAATATTATTAAAAGTTGGAATAAAAGTGGGATTATATACAATTAGATATGGTTATCGTAACAACAGTTTTTTTATTGCTTCAAACACGGCTGGGCAGTTTATTGTGATTGATGCATTAGGAGCAGATTTCCAGATTGGTCATCAAATTTCTTATGAAGGGAGCAAAATAATAAACGAAACATTAAATGATGAAACGGAAGCAAAAGTTCATCTTGAGAGCAACGAAAAAGAAGCTTATGAGTATTTACGGACAATGAAATAATCATCTCGTTATTTTGATTTACATAGGATACGTATTGGCAAACATTTTATAAATTGAACTCTACTTATTTAAAGTTATATTAAAAATCATTTGAATAACAATTTAGAGTAGGCGATGAAAATTGGATTTATTGGAGGAGCCAATGATGGCATTGTAATCAATGCTGCCAATGGTATTGATACTTATAAACTTGAATGGCATTACAAGGCTGAGAAGCATTGTGAAGAACAGCCATCATTAGGGCTAAATGGCCCCGAATATGACTATTACAATTTATTAATTTTGAGAAAAAATAAAGAGGCAAAACTTTTCTACGTTTTAACTACCATGGACAAAGAAGATATAGCGAATAAGATTAATGAGTATTGGGAGTATTCCACCTCTGTAGGTTATGACTTTGATGAGTAGTAACCATTTAAATTTATTGAAATATTTTTATATTAGTATTTAACTCAGTCATAACTCAAGCTTAGGATGATATATTTCATAAAGAACATGCTTTTGTAAGGCATGTTCATCTGGAAGCTTGGGATGATTAAAGTATTTAACTTTGCGCATTCCTAGTCTTTCCATCACGGCTTGAGATGGCTTATTCACTGTTGCTGTGAAAGAAACCACTTTATCTTTATTGAGAATATTAAAGGCATAGTCCAATGCTGCTTTTGCTCCTTCAGTGGCATAACCTTTTTTCCAGTGTTCTGTAGCAATTCTCCATCCAATTTCAATGCAGGGAGAAAAATCAAATTGTTCTGGTTGGTTGTGTAAGCCAATAAAGCCTATAAATTCTTGAGTTTCTTTTAATTCTACCGCCCAAAATCCCCAGCCATTTTCATCAATAAGAGCTGATATTCTTTGAATTAAACTTATACTTTCAGTAGCAGCTAAAAGCTTTGGGAAAAAACGCATAACATCTTCGTCTAAACCCATTTTGATAAATGGCTCTGAATCAGACTCTTTCCATTGTCTTAAGATTAAACGTTCAGTTTCGATCATAGTAAAAATTTTTTAACGAGAGTTTTTTAATTTTAGCTAAATATTCTACAGCGGCTTTTGTATAATTTTCTGTAAGATAATTTTTGAGTTAATGCTTACCACACCTTTAATTTTATTGAGTGTATTAATAACAAAATGAGAAAAAGAGTTTAGATCTTTAGTGGCAACGTGCAGTACATAATTAGATTCACCTGTAATGATATAAGCATTGATGACTTCATCAAAATTCTTGATTTGGCTTAAAAAAAAGTTGTGGTCATTTTCGGTGAGTTGAGCAAGTTTTATTTCAACTATTGCCTCAATTTTTATACCTAATTTTTCATAATTAACTTTTGCTTGATATTTTTCAATGATTCCGTTGGTTTCTAAAATTTTAACGCGTCTGTGACAAGCAGATGCTGAAAGATTAACAAGATCAGCAAGTTCTTGGTTACTTAAACGGGCATTGTCTTGTAAATACTTCAAAATTTTTAGATCGATCGCATCTACATTCATTTTCGAATTTCATCCATATTTTTTAATTTTAATTAGAATTTTATACGAAAATAGCTATTTTTGATCAAATATTATCGAATAAATCGTACAAATTGACGTGATAAAATTCAAATACAAAGGAAATGTAGAAATAGGTGCAATATCAAATGATTACTCGTGAACAGTGTTTGTATTGGGATCAGGAAGATGAACTCAAAAAATTTAAAGATGAATTTGCATTGCCAGAAGGCGTCATTTATTTAGATGGTAACTCTTTAGGTGCTAGACCAAAGAAATCTTTGGCTGTCGCTCAGCATATTATTTCCCAAGAATGGGGAGAAGATCTGATCAATAGCTGGAATAAGGCAGACTGGTGGGGGCTACCAACACGGCTGGGTGACAAAGTCGCTAAACTGATTGGTGCGGAAAAAGGTGAAGTTGTTATTTCAGATTCAACTACACTGAACTTATTTAAAGTTTTATCTGCAGCGGTAAAAATTCAGGCTGATAAATTCCCTGAACACAAAATTATTGTGGC
Source organism: Acinetobacter sp. FDAARGOS_559 (assembly GCF_003940475.1). Taxonomy (NCBI): domain Bacteria; kingdom Pseudomonadati; phylum Pseudomonadota; class Gammaproteobacteria; order Moraxellales; family Moraxellaceae; genus Acinetobacter; species Acinetobacter sp. FDAARGOS_559. The sequence continues at coordinate 531,979 of NZ_RKJG01000005.1, read as the reverse complement.
AGAAAAAGATGCCTTTCCAACAGATATTTACATTATTGAAGGTTTCATTGACTTAATTCAAAAGGGCTATCAGGTTGAATTAATTGATGGCGTAGAAGACTTATCTCGTGCTTTAGAGAAAGATGTTGCTGTAGTGGTACTTTCCCATGTGAATTACCGCACTGGTTATTTTTATGATATGGCATCTATTAATGAACAAATTCATTCTAAAGGTGCTTTGGTGATTTGGGATTTATGTCACTCAGTCGGTGCTGTTCCTATGCACCTTAATCAAACTGATAGCGATTTTGCGATTGGTTGTACCTATAAATATTTAAATGGTGGCCCTGGTTCTCCTGCATTGCTCTGGGTCAATGAAAAGCACCGTGATCAGTTCTGGCAGCCTTTATCAGGTTGGTGGAGTCATAAAAAACCATTTGATATGGCACAGCATTATGAGCCAGCGAATAGTATCCGCCGATATTTATGTGGAACTCAGCCGGTTATTTCTATGAGTTTGATTGAATGCGGAGTGGATATTTTCCTGCATGCTGATATGAAAAAAATCCGTGAGAAATCTTTGAAATTAACTGATTTATTTATTCAATTGGTACATCAAGAATGTTCTGAATTTGGATTTGAGTTAATTACGCCTTTAGATCATAAGCATCGTGGTAGCCATGTTAGTTATCGTCATGAATTCGGTTATGAAATTATTCAGGCACTTATTGCACGCGGTGTGATTGGTGATTATCGGGAACCTGCAGTCTTGAGATTTGGTATTACACCTTTGTATCTGGGCTTTGAAGATATTTGGAATGCAGTACAGCACTTAAAAGAAACCATGCTGAATAGTGAATGGAAAAACAAAAAGTATTTAGTTCGCGGTGAAGTGACCTGATTTTAAGGAATCAAAATAAAACAAATGGCTAGGAGGGCCTATGAGTAGTTTTGATGAAATACAAAATAGAGAAGCTGGGCTGCATAAAAAGTTATCTGCAAAACAGATGGGGATGATTGCGATTGGTGGAGCAATTGGAACCGGATTGTTTATGGGAAGCAAATTTGCAATTAGCTTTGCAGGTCCCGCAGTCATAGTCAGCTATGCGATTGGTGGTTTAATTGCTTTTGCGCTTATGGCTTGTTTGGCTGAAATGACAGTTCAGCATCCTACTTCGGGCTCATTTGGTGCATATGCAGAACATTATATAAGTCCACTTGCTGGCTTCTTAGTTCGCTACTGTTACTGGGCTTGTATTGTACTGGCGGTAGGTACAGAGATTACCGCCGTTGCTGATTATATGAAGCTCTGGTTCCCAAATGTAGGCTCTTGGGTCTGGATTGGATTTTTTTCACTGACCTTACTTGTTGTAAATGCCTATAGTGTTAAAGCTTTTGGACTAGTGGAATACTGGTTTTCCACAATTAAAGTTTTTGCCATTATTGTGTTTATTCTTTTGTCTATTGGTATCTTGACGCAAAGCAATCAGGGAATGACACAAGTTGTAACTCATTTATCAGGACATGGGGGCTTTTTTCCAAATGGCTTTAGTGGGGTCTGGATTGGAGTAATCATTTCAATATTTAGTTATTTAAGTATAGAAATGATTGCTGTCGCGGCTGGCGAAGCTAAAGACCCAGAAAAGGCAGTTAAAAAAGCATTCAAAAGCACAGCACTTCGACTCATTTTGTTTTATTTATTGTCCTTATTCCTAATCGTTACTTTGGTGCCGTGGACTGTTTTGATTGGAGCAGATGCAACAAGTCCGTTTGTTATGGTCATGAAGAATGTCGGTATCCCGTATGCGGATAGTATTTTAAACTTTATTGTAATTGTAGCTGCCTTATCAGCCATGAATAGCATGCTTTATATTTCAACTCGTATGCTGTTTAGCTTGTCACGTGCAGGTGATGCCCCAAAAGTCTTTGGTCGAATTAGTAGTAATGGTGTACCGGTAAATGCGCTGTTGTTATCTGCGGTAGGGATTGGTATTGCTAGTATTGTTTATACGATTAATCCAGCTTCCGCATTTCCAATTATGATTGCGCTATCCATGTTTGGTGCGTTGTTCACGTGGGGAAGTATATTTGTGACTCATATGTTTTTTAGAAGACATATGGTTCAGCAAAATATACAACTAAAATTTAAAATTCCTGCTAGTCGATTTATCTCTTTGTTTGGGTTTATTGCGATTTTAAGCATTACAGTGACTACCTGGTTTACCAGTGAATTTAAGTCTACTTTACAATTTGGCGTACCTTTAGTTCTGGTTCTTATATTTTTCTATTATTTGAAACGTTCTACCGTAAAGTTAAATCTCAACTCTAGTGAAGAAACATTGAAGTGATTGGTATATGAGAAAGTATGACAATGCTACAACGGTAGAGAATGAAGGTGAAATACTAGCAGGCTTCCAATACAGAAGCTTGCTGAGTTATCAGGCCTATCATCATATAAAAGATATAAAGTACGGTTCAAAGAACCGATCAACGCTGGATTTTTTTCCTCTAGAACATGTCAATAAAACCGTAATTTTTATACATGGGGGATATTGGCAGTGGTGTGATAAATCGGACTTTGTCTTTATAGCGCCGTACATATTAGCAAAAGGAGCGCAGTGTGTACTTTTAGAATATGACTTGGCTCCTCAAAGTCATATTTCACAAATCGTTGCTCAAACTCAACAAGCGCTCGATTTTATTGCACAGCAGAATTGGAAAACAGACGAAGTAGTATTGGTCGGCCATTCAGCAGGTGCTCATCTTGGTGCTTTATGTTTAAACCATCCGTTATTATCCAAGGCAACTTTATTAAGTGGGATTTATGATTTATTACCTATACAAGAGAGTCATTTAAATCACGCTTTAAACTTATCGCAAGAGGATATTTTGAAATATAGTCCTATTCATCAGCAGGAACAGATCAATATTCCTTGTACGATTTTGTGTGGTGGATTAGAACTTAGTGAATTAAAATGGCAAAGTCAAAATTATTTTGAGTACCGACTTAGTCAAGGTGACGATATGATTTCTTTTGAAATTATTCCTGAGATTAACCATTACTCTATTTTAGAACACTATTTTAAATTTATATTTAAGTGAGAAATTAAGTTTGAGTTAGCCTTGGTAAACATAGGGTAAGTTGATTTAAATATTATAGAAACAATAGGTGGCTGGAAAATCATGAAAAGTTATCTTATTTATAATATTAAGTTCAGCTAATAAAATATTTCAGTACAAGAGCACTGAGTATGATAAATAACCAAGTTGAACAACATATAAATTGATATATTGTTTTATTAAATTTAAATAAATATATTGATTTTTGCTTAATCAACAAGGAAGTGTAGAGTGTGTCACAATTTTTTGAGTTTTTTACTGCTGTATACTATTTTAAGTTGACCTAAACTAATATCTCGATTAGATTAAAAAGATAGTGTTTTCTCTCTAATCGACAAACTGTTTAGCTGTTGCTTAGATGAGTTTATAGTCCGTAGCTTCCCAAGATGCGGACTTTTTTATTTTTGTACAATTCGTTAACGATACAAAGATCCGCGCATTAAAAAGACAGTTAATAGTAAATTCGGTTCAATTCAAGTGAAAAATTTAAAGAAGTATTGTAAATATATCTTTAAAGGTATATATTTATATATGCATATACTGCGTCTGTAAAGTTGTTTGTTTTTTAATACCCACATATTTTTAAGATATGTGGGTATTTTTTATTAAAAATATTTTTAAACTGGCTAAGTTTTATATAAAGGGTTTATTTTAGTTAGATAAGAAAATTCAAATCATTTGTTTATATAATTTATTACTAATAAGCTTGATTAATAAAAAAATAGGGAATATATATTTATACATTTATTATACATATTAATCACAGTTAAAGAAATTGTTAATTTTTTATAGTTGTATGGACTTTTATATTTTGAAATAATTGTCTATAACCTGTTAATTATCATATTGTTATGGATATTTTGAAGTTTTTAAGAAGTTTTAATACTGTTGGTACTTACTTAGCAATGGCTACTATAGTTCTTATCATAATGGTTATATTCTTTTATATTATTGAACCCAAATAGAGTGATATTTTAATTATAAAAAAATAAAATATTTAAATTATAAGTAGATAGATGTCACATTTTTCTATAAAAAAGTGGATTGATATTGTTTAACCTAAAAAATTATGAAAATATGGTTGGGGTTTAAAAGCAGATAAAACTCCTCAAAGTTCTCATCTAAAATTTTAATCCTGAAGTAAAAAGTTATTAATTATCATAAAAATACCTGAAATATAATATATGGAGATAGTCATGAATATTCGCCAAGTGTCTGCTATTTGTCTTTCAATAGCAGCTACTCATTTTGTGTATGCCGCTTCAAATGTTACAAATCCTGTAAATGATTCTTCCCAAGCAAAAGGAATTATTAAAAATCAATATATTGTTATATTAAATAAGGATGCAGGTCCTTCTAAAGATTTCGCACAAAATATTGCTAAACAACATGCTGGTAAAGTTTTACAAAGCTACGATACTGTTCTTAAAGGTTTTGCAATTTATTTACCTGATACAGCAGGGGCAGCCTTTATTGAAGCGATGAAAAAGAACCCTCATGTTCTTTCAGTAGAAAGCGATACAATAGTAAATATTGATGCAACTACTCAAAGTAATCCAGATTGGGGACTAGATCGTATAGACCAGAAAGCTTTACCATTAAATTCGGCTTATTCTTATTTACAGACCGGTTCAGGTACTACGGCTTATATCGTGGATACTGGTATATTATCTAGTCACCAAGAGTTTTCAGGACGTGTATTAAGTGGTTATACCGCAATATCTGATGGCAATGGTACAACCGACTGTAATGGACATGGGACCCATGTTGCTGGAACGGTAGGGGGTACGACCTATGGTGTTGCCAAAAATGTCAATTTAGTTCCAATCCGGATTTTGGGATGTGATGGGTCAGGGGCCTCAAGTAATGTTATTGCTGGTTTAGACTGGATATTGAAAAATGGTAAAAAACCTGCAGTTGTAAATATGTCTTTAGGTGGGGCGACAAGTTCTTCTTTAGATAGTGCAGTGGAAAACTTATATAATAATGGTTATGTCATGGTCGTAGCCGCTGGCAATTCAAATACAGATGCATGTACATCTTCTCCAGCAAGAGTAAGTAAGGCTATTACAGTTGCTGCGACAGATAATACCGATACTCGGGCAAGCTATTCTAATTATGGAAGCTGTGTTGATATTTTTGCACCGGGTAGCCAAATTAATTCTTCTTGGATTGGAAGTAATACAGCTACCAAGATATTAAATGGTACTTCAATGGCAACCCCGCATGTTGCTGGTGTAGTTGCTGAAATGCTTCAAAGTACACCTACGGCTTCACCTCAAACGATCTCTACCAATCTTTTAAATCAAGCGAGCAGTAACGTAGTAAAAAACCCTTCAGGTAGCCCAAACCGCTTGTTATATAAATCTCCTTAATAAAAATATAATTCTCTATGATTGAAAAGGTCCCGAAGGACCTTTTTTTAAATTTTTGCATGTGTACCATACTTGTCAATCATGATTGAACTGGCTTCATTTAAACCACGTACAGTAACTTGTATGCCATTCTTTTGGAACTTTTCTACTGCTGAATCAAGCATTGCAACCGAAGTGACATCCCAAATATGTGAATGAGTCAGATCAATAATGACTTCTTTTACTTCTTCTTTAAAGTTAAAGCCGTGCATGAATTTATCTGAAGAACTAAAAAAGATTTGTCCTCTTAAATCATATAAACGAGCGTTGCCTTCTAATGAACTTATTACCTGTATATCATTTTCAAGTTTATTGGCTAAGAAAAGCGCGGAGAGTAGCACACCTGTCAATACGCCTAATGCTAGATTGTGAGTAGCTACAACTACAACAACCGTTGCAATCATAACGGTATTGCTACTTTTAGGATTAGTTTTAAATTGGGTAAGTGAACGCCACTCAAAAGTACTTATTGATACCATAATCATGACAGCAACAAGCGCAGCCATAGGAATAACTTTCAACCAATCACTTAAAAATACTACTAAAATCAGCAAAAATATGCCTGCGCATAAAGTAGATAAGCGTGTGCGACCACCTGATTTAACATTAATCATTGATTGCCCAATCATGGCACATCCAGCCATCCCACCCATAAAACCCGAGGCAATATTGGCAATACCTTGACCTTTACATTCCTTAAATTTATTACTCGGGCTGTCCGTCATTTCATCAACAATTGTGGCTGTCATCATCGACTCAAGTAAGCCAACTGCAGCTAACGCCAATGAATAAGGAAGAATGATAAGAATTGTATCTAAATTAAGAGGAATATCCGGAATTAAAAAAATAGGTAGAGTATTTGGGAGGTAAGCGTCCGCTGAATCCCATACCTATTTTTTAATTCGATTTAGGTTTCCAGCAGTGCGGCAGTAACTCTTCAATCTGGGTCACTTTATGTGTCGGTAACCTTTTCAGCACATCACTTAAATAGGCATACGGATCCAGCCCATTCAGCTTTGCTGACTGGATTAAAGTCATGATGTTTGCCGCTCGCTGACCACTGCGCAGCGAACCTGCAAACAGCCAGTTCTTGCGCCCCAACGCCCAGGGACGCATCTGATTCTCTACCCAATTGTTGCATATCGGTAGATTGCCATCATCCAGATAGCGGCTTAAGGCTGGCCAACGCTTCAGAGTGTAATTGATGGCCTTGGCGGTGGGAGAACTCGATGGCACTGTCAGATGATGTTGGTTGAGCCATTCATATAGTTGTTGCATCACTGGTTGACTATGCTGTTGTCGGTATTCGCGGCGGTCTTCCGCTGTACCATCGGTCTTTTTCCTGAGTTCTGCTTCTATCGCATACAGTTTCTGAATCAGCACCAATGCCTGTTCAGCGACCTGACTTTTCCCGGTCACATGCAGTTCATGGAATTTACGACGTGCATGGGCCATGCAGCCGACCTCTATGACCTGGCCTGATTTAAAGCGTGCTTTATAACCACTGTAATCATCACAGACTAGATTGCCCTGCCAGCCTTTCAAGAACTCTGCAGCATGCTGGCCTGAACGACTATCCTGAAAGTCATAGATCACCGCCTGAACTGGATTGTACTGTGTGGTGGCATAGGCCCAGACATAACCTTTCTTCGGTTTTTTCTCATTCTCACCCATCCGCATGATGGTGACCGGTGTTTCATCTGCATGCAGCACCCGCTGTTGCAGCACCACCTCTTTTAAGGCATTGGCCAGAGGTTCCAGTTCTACACCGCAGCGACCTATCCAGTCAGATAAAGTTGATCTAGAAAGTTCGATTCCCGCCCGCTGATAGATCAGACGTTGACGGTACAGCGGCAAATGATCGGCATACTTCGATACCAGCACATGGCTGAGCAATTCAGGTGAAGCAATGCCTTTATCAATCACATAGGCGGGCATCGCTTGCTGAGTCAGAGTGTCACACTGATCACAGACCCATTTACCACGCACATGCTGTTCCTTATAGAACTGTGCCGGTCTGAAATGCAGTTTCTCACTGACATCTTCGCCGATACGACGGAGTTGGCATCCACAAGTGCATTGGGTTGATGCAGGTTCATGCTCAATACGGATGGTGTGTAGATGATCTGGCAGTGGTCGACGTTTAGGTTTATTGGTTTTGGCTTTCTGTGTCGCTGCATCGGTTTTATCTGCATTTAATCGTTCTAATTCCAGATCAACAGCAGCAATATCTTCTTCAACCGCTTCATCCCATAGGTGGATTTGTTTTGCCGTTAAGTGTTCATTCTTTTGGGCGAATTTGTGCTTTTTAAACAGCGCCAGTTCATGCTCGTATTTTTGATTGAGAATAGAAAGATGTTGAACTTTGGCATCCAATTGTTGGTTTGATTGTGCTAGAGACTGATGCTGCATCGCCAACTGTCTGGTGAATTCCAGCAGTTGTTCATGGGTCAGTTGGCTTAAGTCAGGCAGCGTATTCATGACCGCAGTATGCCTGAGGTCATGAAGAGAATGAAATAGAACGTTTGGAGGATGGCAGAATGGTCGAGCTTGGTTTAGAGCATATTCACCACTTGCTGCAATCCAATTCTCTGCCAGGGCAAACCTTGGATTAATGCCTGTAACTGTTCCGGGCTGAGGGCCACGGTTTCACCTTGGTGAACTTGAGCCCAGTGAAATTTACCCTGTTCCAAACGCCGGGCACACAGCCAGATGCCCAGTCCATCATGTACCAACACTTTCATACGATGACCACGTTTATTACAGAACAGGTAGGCGCAATGCGGTTTGATGTAGCCAAAGGCTCTCACCACCTGAGCCATGACAGTATCCATTCCTGCTCGCATATCCATGGGCTGGGTAGAGAGCCAAATTTCATTGATACGGATCATGTTGCCAGTGCCTTGAGTAATTCTGCCAAGGCAGGTATTTCTGATGTCTGCCATTTTAGCTGAATATCATTATTCGTATGAGGCACGGTGATACACAACGTGATCCTCTCATCAATAGGTTGGCTGATTGCAGCAGTGTAAGGCAAAGCAATAAATGCTGGATTCACATGAGTAGGATCCTGCACGGCACCCTCATGATGGCTGAAGATCCTGATCCAACGACTGACAAGGTTGGCATTAATACTATGTTGCAGTGCGACCGAAGCGATCGAGGTATTAGGATTTTTACAGGCATTGACAATACTGAGTTTGAATTCTTTGCTGTATGTTCTGCGTTTTTTAGCAACAGGAGGTGTTGCTGAATATATATCCATGTTCATGGATTAAGTCCCCACTTGTTTTGTAAGCGTCCGCTGAATCCCATACCTATTTTTTAATTCGATTTAGGTTTCCAGCAGTGCGGCAGTAACTCTTCAATCTGGGTCACTTTATGTGTCGGTAACCTTTTCAGCACATCACTTAAATAGGCATACGGATCCAGCCCATTCAGCTTTGCTGACTGGATTAAAGTCATGATGTTTGCCGCTCGCTGACCACTGCGCAGCGAACCTGCAAACAGCCAGTTCTTGCGCCCCAACGCCCAGGGACGCATCTGATTCTCTACCCAATTGTTGCATATCGGTAGATTGCCATCATCCAGATAGCGGCTTAAGGCTGGCCAACGCTTCAGAGTGTAATTGATGGCCTTGGCGGTGGGAGAACTCGATGGCACTGTCAGATGATGTTGGTTGAGCCATTCATATAGTTGTTGCATCACTGGTTGACTATGCTGTTGTCGGTATTCGCGGCGGTCTTCCGCTGTACCATCGGTCTTTTTCCTGAGTTCTGCTTCTATCGCATACAGTTTCTGAATCAGCACCAATGCCTGTTCAGCGACCTGACTTTTCCCGGTCACATGCAGTTCATGGAATTTACGACGTGCATGGGCCATGCAGCCGACCTCTATGACCTGGCCTGATTTAAAGCGTGCTTTATAACCACTGTAATCATCACAGACTAGATTGCCCTGCCAGCCTTTCAAGAACTCTGCAGCATGCTGGCCTGAACGACTATCCTGAAAGTCATAGATCACCGCCTGAACTGGATTGTACTGTGTGGTGGCATAGGCCCAGACATAACCTTTCTTCGGTTTTTTCTCATTCTCACCCATCCGCATGATGGTGACCGGTGTTTCATCTGCATGCAGCACCCGCTGTTGCAGCACCACCTCTTTTAAGGCATTGGCCAGAGGTTCCAGTTCTACACCGCAGCGACCTATCCAGTCAGATAAAGTTGATCTAGAAAGTTCGATTCCCGCCCGCTGATAGATCAGACGTTGACGGTACAGCGGCAAATGATCGGCATACTTCGATACCAGCACATGGCTGAGCAATTCAGGTGAAGCAATGCCTTTATCAATCACATAGGCGGGCATCGCTTGCTGAGTCAGAGTGTCACACTGATCACAGACCCATTTACCACGCACATGCTGTTCCTTATAGAACTGTGCCGGTCTGAAATGCAGTTTCTCACTGACATCTTCGCCGATACGACGGAGTTGGCATCCACAAGTGCATTGGGTTGATGCAGGTTCATGCTCAATACGGATGGTGTGTAGATGATCTGGCAGTGGTCGACGTTTAGGTTTATTGGTTTTGGCTTTCTGTGTCGCTGCATCGGTTTTATCTGCATTTAATCGTTCTAATTCCAGATCAACAGCAGCAATATCTTCTTCAACCGCTTCATCCCATAGGTGGATTTGTTTTGCCGTTAAGTGTTCATTCTTTTGGGCGAATTTGTGCTTTTTAAACAGCGCCAGTTCATGCTCGTATTTTTGATTGAGAATAGAAAGATGTTGAACTTTGGCATCCAATTGTTGGTTTGATTGTGCTAGAGACTGATGCTGCATCGCCAACTGTCTGGTGAATTCCAGCAGTTGTTCATGGGTCAGTTGGCTTAAGTCAGGCAGCGTATTCATGACCGCAGTATGCCTGAGGTCATGAAGAGAATGAAATAGAACGTTTGGAGGATGGCAGAATGGTCGAGCTTGGTTTAGAGCATATTCACCACTTGCTGCAATCCAATTCTCTGCCAGGGCAAACCTTGGATTAATGCCTGTAACTGTTCCGGGCTGAGGGCCACGGTTTCACCTTGGTGAACTTGAGCCCAGTGAAATTTACCCTGTTCCAAACGCCGGGCACACAGCCAGATGCCCAGTCCATCATGTACCAACACTTTCATACGATGACCACGTTTATTACAGAACAGGTAGGCGCAATGCGGTTTGATGTAGCCAAAGGCTCTCACCACCTGAGCCATGACAGTATCCATTCCTGCTCGCATATCCATGGGCTGGGTAGAGAGCCAAATTTCATTGATACGGATCATGTTGCCAGTGCCTTGAGTAATTCTGCCAAGGCAGGTATTTCTGATGTCTGCCATTTTAGCTGAATATCATTATTCGTATGAGGCACGGTGATACACAACGTGATCCTCTCATCAATAGGTTGGCTGATTGCAGCAGTGTAAGGCAAAGCAATAAATGCTGGATTCACATGAGTAGGATCCTGCACGGCACCCTCATGATGGCTGAAGATCCTGATCCAACGACTGACAAGGTTGGCATTAATACTATGTTGCAGTGCGACCGAAGCGATCGAGGTATTAGGATTTTTACAGGCATTGACAATACTGAGTTTGAATTCTTTGCTGTATGTTCTGCGTTTTTTAGCAACAGGAGGTGTTGCTGAATATATATCCATGTTCATGGATTAAGTCCCCACTTGTTTTTAGGTGGGAACTAAATTAAGGCTTATAGGACCGCTTGGTAAGGCTGTGTTAGCCGGATGCTTACCTTGTTTTTAGGTGGGAACTAAATTAAGGCTTATAGGACCGCTTGGTAAGGCTGTGTTAGCCGGATGCTTACTTTGGGAGTGCTCCCATATCGCCAACTGTTCGCACATCAAGGTCCAAAAAGAGAGCAAGTAATGTGACTATAACAATACATATAAGGGGAGATGGAAAAATTTTTCCAAGCTTTGGTACATAAGGGAATAGATAAATAATTGCTAAACCAATAGCGACTAATAGATAGACGTACCAACTTACATTGACTAGTTCTGGAAGCTGGGCCATAAAAATGAGTATGGCGAGAGCATTTACAAAACCAATCACAACCGATTTAGAGACAAAGCGCATGAGCTTAGCAAGCTTAAGATATCCTACTATAATTTGTATGACACCCGTCAAAATAGTAGCTGCGAATAAATACTGAAGACCATGTTCTTTCACTAGGGTCGTCATGACTAAGGCCATAGCACCCGTTGCTGCCGAAATCATGGCAGGACGGCCACCTACAAAAGAAATAATAACCGCAATACAAAAAGACGCATATAAACCGATTTGGGGATCTACACCTGCAATAATTGAAAAGGCAATCGCCTCTGGAATTAAAGCCAGACCAACAACAAGCCCAGAAAGAATATCTGCACGGACATTAGAGAACCATTGTTCTCGAAGATTCGTTAACATGGAAATAGCCTAGAATTTTAAATTTTAGAAAGGCTAGTGATGTGATATACCAACACACAAGCGACTACACCACATCACTAGACAGTGATGAGTTATTTACAAAGGAGAAGGGTAAATAAACTTAAGGTGGCGTTAGTGTCATGGATAATGAAAATTTGAAGTTTTAAAGAGGTGCGAAGGATAACATAAGTTTTTAGGGGGAGCCATTTAAGCTTGCTACTTTCACTTATTAGGCATCTAACTTTTTTTTGATTTGTTCATTTCTGCTTTAGGCAGAGACGTAAATTCATTTAATGGCATATCTAAGAAAAAGTTAGGAGCGTCAGTGTGTTTGCAGTTTAACCAATCGTTTCTAAGATGGTCAGGTATTACAATAATTGAACGTTTTTCATCGTCAGGTTTATGAAACTGTTTCATAAAAGAATGTCGATCTGCATTGATTGTTAATAGCGACATTGTTCTAACTTTCTGCTCATCAATTATGGTTTCTTCATAAATTGCTGCAAGCGTAAATGGCTTCCCATCTTGACGAAAGATGCCATACCAATGTGCTTTACCATTGATATATTTCGGTTCATAAATAGCTTCAACAGGAACTAGGCCAAATTGATCATTTGACCAGGCATGTTTAAATGAACGTTTGTGATCAACCGTTTCAGTTCTTGCATCATAAGTTGCATATTTAAATGAAACTTCTTTCGCATATGGTGGCAACATTCCAAATTTAACTTTTCGCCATTCCCATTCATTTTGATGAGATAAGATTATTGGGCAATCATCACTTGGATAGACATCTGATTTGTAATCAAAGGTGGGTTCAAGTAAGTCTAATTGATAAGAATGCTCTCTCTTAAGGGGTTTAAAATTTGCACACATAACGAAATTCGATTTGTAAGGATCCTTAATCTTTAGCTTGGATCTTTTAACTATGTGGTATGTATATTTTTATAGATTGAATTGTCTATTTGAGTATTAAATTTTACTTTTCAATTACTTTGTTAAAGCTTTCTTTCAAATTATTTATCTTAAAAATGAGATCAATGATTTATAAGGCAACTTATAAAATATTCATTTGTTTTGAATAGCTACTTTTATGCAACAGAGCCTTGCAGAAATTTGGATTTTAATAAATGAGCTAATCATCATAATACAAAAGATATAGAGAACGTATACAAACCAATGTTTTCAGCGGTTTAAGTAACTCTTTAGAAAACTTTATAAGGTGGAACTATGAATAAACATTTATTAGCAAAAATCACTCTTTTAGGTGCTGCACAACTATTTACGTTTCATACGGCATTTGCAGATATACCTCTGACACCTGCTCAGTTCGCAAAAGCGAAAACAGAAAATTTTGATAAAAAAGTGATTCTGTCCAATTTAAATAAACCACATGCTTTGTTATGGGGGCCAGATAATCAAATTTGGTTAACCGAACGTGCAACTGGCAAAATTTTAAGAGTAAATCCTGAATCTGGTAGCGCGAAAACAGTATTTCAGGTGCCTGAAATTGTGAGTGATGCTGATGGGCAAAATGGTTTGTTAGGCTTTGCTTTTCATCCTGACTTTAAACATAACCCTTATATCTATATTTCAGGCACTTTTAAAAATCCAAAATCTACAGATAAAGAGTTACCTAATCAGACGATTATTCGTAGATATACCTATAATAAAACTACAGATACATTTGAAAAGCCTATTGATTTGATTGCAGGTTTACCGTCATCAAAAGATCATCAGTCTGGTCGTCTCGTCATTGGTCCAGACCAAAAAATCTACTATACGATTGGTGACCAAGGTCGTAATCAGTTAGCTTATCTGTTCTTACCGAATCAGGCACAGCATACTCCGACTCAGCAAGAGCTCAATAGTAAAGACTACCATACATATATGGGTAAAGTATTACGCTTAAATCTGGACGGAAGTATTCCTAAAGACAACCCAAGCTTTAACGGAGTAGTGAGTCATATCTACACTTTAGGGCACCGTAATCCACAAGGTTTAGCATTTGCTCCAAATGGAAAGCTTTTACAATCTGAGCAAGGGCCAAATTCTGATGATGAAATTAACCTTGTATTAAAAGGTGGTAACTATGGCTGGCCAAATGTAGCTGGTTATAAAGATGACAGTGGTTATGCCTATGCAAACTATTCGGCAGCAACCAATAAATCACAAATTAAAGATTTAGCTCAAAACGGGATAAAAGTAGCAACAGGTGTTCCTGTGACTAAAGAGTCTGAATGGACTGGTAAAAACTTTGTGCCGCCTTTGAAAACTTTATATACGGTACAAGATACCTATAACTATAATGACCCTACTTGTGGTGAGATGGCATATATTTGCTGGCCAACGGTTGCGCCGTCATCGGCATATGTATATACGGGAGGCAAAAAAGCGATTCCAGGGTGGGAAAATACATTATTGGTCCCATCTTTAAAACGTGGGGTGATTTTCCGTATTAAATTGGACCCGACATATAGCACGACTTTGGATGATGCTATCCCAATGTTTAAAAGCAATAACCGTTATCGTGATGTCATCGCTAGTCCAGAAGGTAATACCTTATATGTGCTGACTGATACAGCGGGGAATGTACAAAAAGATGATGGTTCAGTCACTCATACTTTAGAGAATCCCGGTTCTCTCATTAAATTTACATATAACGGTAAGTAACTTATTTCAAAAAACCCAGCTATATAGCTGGGTTTTTTATATAAAGGTTTAGATTTATTCAGTTACGACCAATACTGGCACATGAATTTCTCCTAAAAGTGCTTGAGTTACACTTCCTAAGAAGAACTTTTTAAAACCTTTTCGCCCATGAGAACCAATCACTAATAAATCAGCTTTTAGCTCAGTTGCTGCTTTGATGATTTCTGTATGAATTGTTTGACCTTCAACAATTTTGGTTTCAACAGAAATTCCATGTTGGCTAAATTGTTCTTTAGCTTGATCTAAAATGCTCTGAATCGAAGCTCTCGCTTTATTAAAATAATCTTGCGCAATTTCTGTACTATCAATAATTTCAACTGAAATAAATGGATCAATAGTGAGCGCATATACCAAAGTAACTTTACTACTAAAGGCTTTAGCAAGACTTGCAGCATGATTAACAGCAATAAGTGAGGTAGGAGAACCATCGACCGGAACTAAAATATGGTGATAACTCATATATTGCTCCTTATTGTCTTGTGACAATATTTATTGTTGAAGAACCTAAACTTGTTATCGTTATGATTATATTATCGCCAATTTTATAATTTTTATTGTTTGTTTTTAGTGTGTAAGGTAAATGACTAATTCATAGAATAGTGACTTTCTAGATAAGCCTGACCCTGTTTAAGAATAGAGATCACCTGATTAGCGTCAATAGCTGATTCAAATAAAAAACCTTGCCCTATGTTGTATCCAAATTGAAGAAGCAACTCTTCTTGTTCTGGTGTTTCAATACCTTCTGCAATTAATCCGAGTGAGAGATTTGGAGCAAGTAAGCCAATTGCCTGAACAATTGCATAAATGGATGGATCATGTTGCATCTTTTGTATAAAGCTACAATCAACTTTTAAGCAATCAATAGGATAGTCTCTTATATGTGTTAAAGAAGAGAAACCTGTTCCGAAGTCATCTAAAGCAATGCGTACTCCATGCTGTTTTAGTTTATTAAGTGCGCGAATCACATATTCAGAACCACGGTCACCCAGCATATGTTCAGTAACTTCTATTTCAATTAAATGGGTAGGAATTTCAAGTTGATTAAT
The DNA here is from genome assembly GCF_003940475.1 of Acinetobacter sp. FDAARGOS_559. Taxonomy (NCBI): domain Bacteria; kingdom Pseudomonadati; phylum Pseudomonadota; class Gammaproteobacteria; order Moraxellales; family Moraxellaceae; genus Acinetobacter; species Acinetobacter sp. FDAARGOS_559. The sequence continues at coordinate 516,247 of NZ_RKJG01000005.1, read as the reverse complement.
CTTTTTTAATAAACGTTCAGCATAATTATCTCTTAAGAACTCAACTGGTGCGGCATTTAGAGAAACAGGAAGCGGCACAAAACCTAATTTTATCCATTTAGCAATATCATGCAAAACTTGTTGTTGCATGATTTCACCAATTTTACTGGCTAAATCGTAGTCTTTAAAAGCTTCAGCAATCTGAGAAGGCAAACCTCTTTGGGCCGAAGTCGTATGCCAGCGGAGTAATGCTTCAAAGCCCACTACAGCATGAGTTTTTAGATCGACTTTGGGTTGATAGTAGGGCTGAATGGTATGATGACGAATAAGCTGGCGAGCAATGTTGAGTTGAGAGGCGATTGCCTCGGTTAACTGCATCATACTTGGGTTATACATACGTATGCCGCCACGACCACGGGCTTTTAAGTCATGTAATGCCATATCGGCACAACTTAATAAGCTCGATTGATCAACTGCATCTTGAGGATAAATGGCGCAGCCGATGCTCATGCCGCCGTTGAGCACATTCCCAGCATATGTAATGGGTTGATTGAGTTGTTGAAGCAATACTTCTGCAAGTTCACGAACATCACTCTCATTTTTTAAATGGCTAACAATAACTGCAAACTCATCACCACCTAATCTGGCAACTGAACATCTTTCAGGGTCTACGCACTGATTAAAACGTTTAGAAAGTATTTTTAATAAGTGGTCACCAGCACTATGACCTATAGTGTCATTAATATGCTTGAAATGATCTAGATCAATTAAAAGTAGCCCTACACTGGTTTGGGTTTCTCTTGAGTAAGCTAGGGTGCGTTTTAGTTGTAGCTTAAATGAGCGTCGGTTAAATAATCCTGTGAGTTCATCTCTCTCGCTAATATCTCTTAGACGGTTTTCGGTAAGATACTGTTGAGTGACATTTCGCGAAACACACAATATTTGAATAATTTCGCCGTTTGTATGTTGAATTGGGGTAAGCATGTTATCCCAATATTCTGGATCTTGATTTGGTAAGCAACTCATGCCAGCGAATCGGGCCACTTTACCCTGTAAGGCTTTTTTTAAGGCAACTCTTCCGCGTTTACGAATATGGGGTGGTAAAAGATCTAACCATCGCATACCGAATTTTTTTTCATCTACAGGTATACCTAATGCAAGGCATCCTGATTTATTCATATGAGATACAGTGCCATCTGTATTTAAAACCTTAATACAATCGACACTGATATCGAGCATTTGATTTTGTATATCGATATCTTTTCGTAAGCTTTGCTGCTCTTGTATATCTTGGTCAATATCAAGAAAACTAATAAACCATTCATTTTCTTGAGAAGATTCATGGTATTTCGACAATTGAATAGAAATTTTACACCATCGATAATAATGGGTTTTATGCAAAAGACGGCATTTAAATTCAATTCTTGATCGGAGTCGTATCGCATCTAACCAGTTGTTTTTAACTTCTTCTAAATCGGCAGGGTACACGAAATCTAGCCATTGTTGAAACAATGGAGGAGAAGTATCGCGCCAGTACTTTGTACACTCCGTATTGCAGTATAAAATTAAGCCTTTTTCATCACTGACCCAAGTCGGTAAAGGAAACTGCTCAACAATAAAATGCTTTTGGGTAGTGTTCGACATTGAAGTCATAACATGCCTAAAACTGCTGAAGAGTTAAACTATTTATAAACTGTATTGTAATAGTTGTGTCGTCACCACAAAAGCTATAAAAAATTAATATTTGATGTTTTTTTCGTCTTGAATAAAGGTTTTTTTTAAATAAAAATTTTATTAATCATCTATGCATATGTTATTTATTAACTTTTAATCTCCTAAAGATTATGAAATGTAGAATTTTAACTTGAAAAAATTATGCGTATTTTTGTAAAAAACTTGTTAAAACAGTTGTTTATAAAATTCAAATAGAGTTTTTATAAAAAACTCATACATCAAAAACATTTTAACTCGTGAAGAGTTAATTAATTTAAATATTTATGAGAAAAAATTTATAAAGAAAAAGCATTTAAGATATTAGAGGTTAATACAATAAATACTATTAACTTTACAAAAGTAATATAAAATAAGGTCTTATATTATCGTAGAATTCTTTTCATCAAAAAGGATATATAATTCCTTTTTGTGCATTTTATAGCCTACATTTTCCCCAAGATGTAGGTTTTTTTTATGTCAAAATTTTATTATTTTAATTTTATTTAACTTATTAAATTATAAATAAAAAAAGCCATGGAGGCTTTTTATACGGTTTCCGGTTTTTTCAACTGTTGTTGAATGTAGAGGTTCATATAATACTGCTCTATATAATCGTCAGCATAATTGTTAGCTAATGTCTTAGTAGCTACCTGTTCATGCTTGCTGTAACAGTTAGTTTCTAAATCTTTTTCAAGTACCCACCATTGACGGTTAATACGACGTACTTGAAACTTATCACTTTTATATTTTCTTTTAGCCATTTTTTCCTAAAATTACGTTAGAGATATTAAGAGAGAGTTTCTACTGGAGTTGAAGGAACAAGTCAACAAGCATAGTGTTTAATTGATTACTTTATGAAGTCTGTATTCCTATAAACATAAGAGAAAATAATAAAAAAGCTCTCATGAGAGAGCTTGAGAATTAATCGTTTTAAAATGTTAAAAACAACAATTATCGAGAAAGATTTTTTAAAAGCAATTTTAAGCTTTCCATCATTTTTTCTAGTTGAAGAGGGGTGATACCTTCGAATGATTGTTCAAGTACTACACTCGTTAGGTCATTAATTTTATTAATCATTTCTGTACCACGTTCGGTAAGATATACACGTGTAATACGACCATCTGATTGACAAGAATAGGTTTCAACTAAGCCTTCATCTTTTAAGCGATAAACAATTTTAGTGGTAGTCGACATTTTTGAAATAATCATATCAGATAGCTCTGATACGCTAGCGTGAGGTTTACTACTTAGTGCAAGCATAATACGTCGACGTGAATTATCTAGGCCATATTTTTTGAGGGCATTATCAATATTTTGAACATATTGAGCATGGACCTGAGTAATCCAATAATATGGAAAATCTTCAAGAGTGAAAGATTCTGTTGTAGGTAAAAAACGCGCATACTTCTTTGTCATTGACTTTTCCCCATACCTTGGTGGATCGCATTTTATGAAACTTATTTTAATAGTGGAAAAATATAGTTTCACTAAGCAAGTTATATCAGGACTTTAAGTCATGAGCAAAATTTATATTGTTTGATTAACAAGGACAAACTATAAATTTTTCTCTTCTGATAAAACTTATTCCTTACCGTTTATTTGAACTTGGCTACTCGCTTGGTCGTAAAATGAACGATATTTGTTTGCATGAGAATCGTAGAAAAAAAAACTCGTTTTGAACGTGACATTTCTATCAAAATTTTTTGTCTATAAAGTCATAACTTAAAAAAATAAATCCATTCAATAGGTAAATATTTAAATTAATCATATGTTTAAAAGATTTTTTGAAGATGAAAATTTACCATACATTTAACACAATTGATGAATTATCTATAAAATTAATGAATATTTGTTTGTAAGTTATTGATTTTAAATGTTAAAATTATTTGTGTGAATAAGGGGTAATTATTTCTCAAAGATTCAAATGTAATTCTACAAATTTTGAAATTAAAAGATGAGTGTGGCCTCAAATTAAATTTTTAGTGTTTTACCTTAGAACAACTGATAACACATGCCGTTCAAATTAATCTATAAAACTGAGTACTAATAAAAAGGGAGAATTTATATTCTCCCTTTTTAAATTATGAGTTTGTTAATAATTTTTCTTCTTGATTCTTTTTAATGATGGCATAACTTACTCCCGTTACGATACTTCCAGCCGCAATTGCTGCAAGATACAACCACGCATGATTGATTGCATTCGGAATCAGTAGTACAAATACACCGCCATGCGGAGTCACAAGCTCACAGTGAAATAAAGCAACTAATGCACCAGTTACTGCGCCACCTAGAATACAGGTTGGAATAACGCGCATTGGATCTTTTGCTGCAAATGGAATTGCACCTTCTGAAATAAAGCATAAACCAAGCACAAACGCAGCTTTACCTGCATCTTTTTCGCCAGTACTAAATTTATTTCTAGCGAGGAAGGTTGCAATTGCCATCCCAATTGCAGGAACCATACCGCCTGCCATCGTGGCTGCCATTGGCATATAGGTATTGGTGGTAAGTAGTCCAACTGTAAAAGCATAAGCAGCTTTATTGATTGGTCCGCCCAAATCAATACACATCATACTTGCCAAAATAATTCCCATTAATACAGCATTTGTTGTGCCCATGTTGTTGAGGAAATCTTTCATTAACTCAAAAATATGCGCTACAGGTTGACCTACCACATAGAACATAATCAACCCAACAGATAATGTTCCTAATAATGGAATAATCAAAATGGGCTTAAGGGACTCTAAGCTAGTTGGAAGCTTGACTTTTTTAGCAATAAATAATGCGATATAACCTGCCAGGAAGCCAGAAACAATACCACCTAAAAATCCTGCTTGTAACTGTGCTGCCAATAAACCCCCGATTAAACCGGGTGCAAGACCAGGGCGATCTGCAATCGAATATGCAATATAACCCGACAGCATGGGTACCATGAGGGTAAATGCTGCTGCGCCAATCTGTTTTAATATGGCTGGCAGACTACCAGCTTGTTCTGCTGCATTTAGGCCAAAACATAAAGAAAGTGCAATTAGCAAGCCACCCGCAACAACCATAGGCAGCATATAAGAAACACCAGTTAATAAGTGTTTATATACACCAACTTTTTCAGTTTTATCCTTATTTTCCGTTGTTGCTTGCTGTTTACCTTGTTCTAAAACCTGAGCATTAGCAATTGCCTCAGCAAAAGCCTTGTCGGTTTGTTTTAAAGCAAAACCAGTGCTACATCTATAGACACGTTTACCTACAAAACGGTCAGTGTTGACTTCAATGTCAGTAGCAAGAATAACAATATCGGCATCAGCAATCGCTTGAGGTGATAAAATATTCTTCGCACCTACAGAACCTTGAGTTTCTACATCGATTTGATACCCAAGTCTTTCTGCACCTTGTTGTAACGCTTCAGCTGCCATAAATGTATGGGCAACTCCAGTTGGGCAAGCAGTAATGGCAACAAAATGAGTTGCGGTATTTGAAGCTTGCTTAGGTTTTTGTTCCCACTCATTTGCTGGTTTTGAGTGTTCAAGTGCCGTTAAAAGTGCTTTGTCTGCATCATCTTTAATATCTTCAATAGAAACTAAAGATAAAGCGTTTTGACCAAAAATATTTAGATTTTTAGGTTGCTGTCCAATAATAATGACATGATCAAAATGATCGCTTGATTCAAACTCATCGAGTGAAATGACACTATGTTTATAGCCGTGTTGGGTTGCGACTAAAGCAAGTTTACGAGCCAAGATTAAAGCATTGACTTGCTGTTGCGGACTATTAGTGACAAATAATAAATGTTTAGCAGTTTGCATCAGATTCACTCAATGAATTGATAATAGTTTGTGCTTTTAATTGGTTTAGAACCTCAGAAGTAGGGATTCGAAAACCAATTTGTGTTACAGCATGGCTTGCAATGGCTGTCGCAGTTTTTAAGGTCTCTTCAGGAGGCATTTGGTTAACAAGTCCATGGATCATGCCGGCTAAGAGTGAATCACCAGCGCCTACTGTACTTTTTACGATAACTTTTGGTGCTTGAGCATGTAAGGGATGAATGGCGTGTAACCAATTTACGCCATCTTCACCCATTGAGATAACCACATGCTCAATATTGGTTAAGCTATCAAAAAGTTTTCTTTGTTCAGCATAGCTTGTTGCAGGACGTTGATAACTTTCAACCAACTCATCGGTATTCGGTTTGATCATCCAAGGTTGACACTCAATTGCAGCAACCAATGCTTTACCACTGGTATCTAGGGCAACTTTCTTATTATTTTTTTTGATCAGTTGAATAAGTTGTTGTAACTCATCAATACTAAAACCTTGTGGGAGGCTACCAGCTATTGCAACAACCTCGACTTGTGGTAACAGAGCTTCAATCTTATTAAATAGCCTTTGTTTGTCTGTTTCAGAAACAAAGAAACCTTTGCCGTTTAAATCGGTCATCCGCCCAGAATGCTCAGCAATTTTTATATTTTGACGGGTTTCACCATCAATATAAATAAACTCAGGTTGAAATTGAGCTTGTGCAAAATGTGTATCGAAAATTTGTCGATTATGCTCACCTAAAAAGCCGGTTACGATTACATCGTGACCTAAGTCTTTTAATACTTGAGCAACATTAAGGCCTTTGCCAGCCGCATGAATTTCTACCGACTCTTGTCGGTTCACTTCTCCTACTAATAACTCATTCAGTTGAATGGTTACATCAATTGCAGGGTTTAAAGTAATTGTTAAAATTTTAGCCATTACTATTCCCAATCTTATAAGTCTTGTTCAGATAGCTGGCGCACAGCAGGGGCGCTATCGCATAGTAAAGCTTGTTGCGCAAGCTTTTGAGCATGGCTATAGCTTAGTGTACGGATTTGAGCTTTTACCAAAGGAATGCTATTTGGGGACATACTCAGTTCATCTACACCTAATCCCATGAGAATAGGTACAGCTTTAGGGTCTGCTGCAAGCTCACCACAGATTCCTACCCATTTGCCATGTTTGTGGGCAGCTTTTACTGTTTGATCAATCAAATTAAGAATACTTGGATGTAATCCGTCTGCTTCCGCTGAGAGTATTGGGTGGCCTCGGTCAATCGCTAAAGTATATTGGGTCAGGTCATTTGTGCCGATACTGAAAAAGTCGACTTCTTGTGCAAGAACCGGTGCAAGTAAAGCAGCAGACGGAACCTCAATCATAATACCAACTTGTAAATTGTCACATGGATGTTGGGCTCTTACTTCGTCAAGAATTGCTTTGGCTGCACGCCATTCTTCAACGCGTCCAATCATAGGGAACATAATGCGTAACGGACGATTATCAGATGCTTTTAGTAGAGCGGTTAATTGCTGTTTTAAAAGCTCAGGGCGTCTTAAAGTTAAACGAATTCCTCTTAACCCTAAGAATGGGTTTTCTTCTTCAGCAATTGGTAAGTAAGGTAAAGGCTTATCACCGCCTACATCTAATGTACGTACTACAAGCGGGCGACCTGCAAGTGCATCTAATACAACTCGGTAATCAGCCTCTTGAACAGCCTCATTAGGTGCACTGCTATGAGACATAAAAACAAGTTCGGTTCTAAGTAGGCCAATTGCTTCAGCACCACATTCTACTGCTTGTGCTGTCGCTTGAACTTTACCCAAATTGGCTGCAATTTCGATTTGGTGTTGATCTAAGGTAATTGCTGGCTCGTGGCTATGGCGTTCAGCTTCTTCACGAATTTGACGCTGTTGCTCACGCTCTTGCTTGGCTTGTTCGATTTGCGCTGCATCTGGATTTAAAACAAAAGTTCCAGTATCACCATTAATAAGTAAAGTGCTTTTCGGATCAATTTCTAGGACTTGTTCACCAGCACCAACAATAGCTGGAATGCCTAAAGCACGTGCGACAATTGCACTATGCGCACTTGCACCGCCTATAGCAGTTAAAATACCTGCGACACGGTCTTTGTTGAGACGAGCGACATCACTTGGCCCCACGTCATGCATGATTAGAATATAAGGCTCTTTAGGCTCTTCAATAACCACTTCACCACATAATTGGGTTAAAACTCTGTCACCAATGTCACGTAGATCTGTTGCGCGTTCAGCGAGTAAACGATCTGGTAGTGCTTCCTGTGCTTTAGCTGCAGCTTCAATATGTTCATGCCACGCAGCTGGTGCTGATAAATTTTGATAAATTTTTTGATATACACCATTAATTAAATCAGGATCATCAAGCATTTCTAGGTGAGCTCGAAAGATTTGTTTAATTTCAGAGGCATCAGCTTTGGCTATGACTTGGTGAATATTGTTTTTTACTGCATGTAGGGCAATATCTAAATTTTCTTTCTCGACTTTTACGCCTGAACCCATACGTTCATATTGATAAACCTTTGGTTTAATCACATGGACGGGTCCAAAAGCTAAGCCACTTGATGCTGCAATGCCCGTATTGTTACCTAATGTCGTAGCATTTGATATTGCAGTTTGAGCAGGGAGCTGGTCAGGAGTTTCACTGGTTACAGGTAGCGCTTCAACTTCTTCACCTAAGCCTTGCTGCACTGCCAAAATAACTTGATCTAAAGCCTCTACGGCATCGGTTTCTGGCTCAGCGATAAAACGTAGAGTTTGGCCACGCTTACAACCTAATGCTAAAAGACGAGTTAAACTTTTGGCAGAAACAAAGCTACCATCGTCTACTGCAACTTGGATGTCGCCTTGAAAGGTTTTTGTAAGATTGACAAGGTGTGTAGCTGGTCGGGCATGTAAGCCGTGTGCATTTGCCAGCACTACTGAACGTTGAGGCCAGTCAGGAACAACGTCAGCTCCAATAATTTTTGCAATTTCGTTTGGAGTTTGAGTTTTATCTAGCTCGGCAACTTGCTCAGGGTTAAATAAAATATCAATTAAACGATTAAATCTTTCATTATCGAGTTGGTCATTGGCTGCTATACAAACGAGGGTGTTCAGCTTTTTACCATTTAGCTCTAAAGCCTGTGATGGTTTAGTAATGCTAATAGCTGGTTGCTGAACAAAGTGATTGCTAGAAATGGACCAGATTTGATCTTGCAGTTGAATGGCCTGTTCTGGATCAAGTGAGCTTAGAAAACCACATTTTACAAAATTATGTTTTTTGAGTGTTTGAGAAGCTGCCCAAAATAAATCTTCGATATCTTGTGCGTCGATTTCGGTTTGAATAAGATTTTCATGAAGCGCTAAAGATAATGGCTGAGCTTGTAGTAATTCGATAATCTGCTCAGGTTTAGAAGCATTCTTTACTTGTTCGCTGACGTCATGCATTAATGCACGAGTAAGAATTTGCAAAACTTGCAAATGTTCATCAGATTTTGCTGCAATCACTACAGCTAAATAAATTTTATTTTCTCCATCCCAGATCACACCTTCGGGAAAATGGGCTAAGCGGATACCTGTTTTTAAAATATATTCACGTGATTGAGGAGTACCGTGGGGAATGGCAATGCCTTGGCCTAAATAAGTCGCGCTTTGTTGTTCACGATTGATGAGTCCCGTTATATATTCAGGCGTAACTAACCCATCTTTTTCTAATATATCTACTAGACACTTTAATGCATGTGTTTTATCAACAGCATGTTGATTCATATGAATATGTTGAGGCTCTAGTGCTAGCATAATTATCCTTGAACAATTTCTTTGGCTTTAGCTAAAACAGAAAAAAAGAAGCTGTTTGCATTAAACAAGTAAATATACCTGTTTTTTGACAACAGCTTCAGATGAATTACCTTAGCAGAACTTTAATGGTATATCGACGCATTTAAGTAAAAAGCTGCTCGTTTTTAATACAAAAAAACCTCTAAGCCGGATTACTGACTTAGAGGCGAAAATAAAAGCAGTGATTAATGTTTAATTTCTTGTTCTAAAATAGACCAAAGTTTTTGATGTGATTTTTTAAATAACAGCATATGGCCAATTGATTTATAGCCTAAATCTTTTGGGCTAAGCTCAATCATTTTTTTATTTGCATTTGGATATAAACTTAATAATTCTTGTACGTTACGTTTGGTTGCAATCTCATCATCATCAGCCCAAATAGCAGTAATTGGACATTGAATATCTGAATGAAAATCATGAAAAATTGTCTTGCCTATGGCGTTTTTTACATATCCGGGACGGCTACAAAACTCTCGCCATTGTTGAGCAACTTTTTTAGGTAGGTTTTCTCCCATACCAATGAATTGAGTTGCTCCATAACCTTTAACAAGACTAGAAATAGGGAAGATAAGATTAAACATAACTGGCGCTAAAACCTTGGTTTTTCCTTTAAGACCTTTAATATGTCCAGTTGAACCTGCAACCGTTATCACTTTTGCGACTTTATTATAGTTAGGTACGACCCCTAGTAGTTGTCCGCCAGCACTATGTCCAATAAGAATAACTTGATTTGCTTTCGTTTTTATTAATAAAGCATCAATTGCAGCAGGAATATCAAGTGTTCCCCAGTCGGTAATACTTGCGGTACTTTGTTTTAAAGCTCCATGTAGGGATTCGCCAATACCACGGAAGTCAAAACTCAATACATCATAGCCTTGTTGGCTTAACCACGTTGCGAAAGAGTGATAAAAGTTTTTAGTTATACCTGTTGCTGGACAAATCAGGATAGGGTATTCAGCTTTCTTTTCTTGAGCAGGATAAAATTGAGCTGCAAGCTGATAACCATCTTTACAGGTAATCCCAAAAGATTCAAAAGTCTTATCCATAGATTTAAAGTTAATTGGCTAATCATTTATCTTAATGTACATGAGTTCTGAAAAGGTACTTGATTAAAATGTGACTATAAAGTCAAGATTTATGTTATATAGCTCATCAAATTTTAATAAAACGAATAATGGAAATTATGGATTTATCAAAAGCTGTACAGCTGGCTATTGTCTTTAGTGGCGTCTTTTTATGGATAGGAATGTTAACTGGAGTATGGAAATATTGGCAAATTCGCCGTTCCGAATTAAGCCGCGCACATTATTATGTAGATATTGCACATAGAAGCAGTTTGCTTTATGCAGCAGCCACACTTATTCTGGCTGTATTGAGCTATTTCACGATTTTAAATGAAGATATTGCTTTATGGTGTGTATTGGCAAATATACTGTTTTTTAGTTTCTCAATTTTAGTTTATATCATCCACGGATTTTTGCAGGATACGACCAATCAGTTTAAACAACCTCATAGGTTAGGACATTTTAGTTTACCTACATGGTTGATGACGTTTATGATGTTCGCCTTAATTATTACTGAGCTATTAGCAACTGCTATTTTAGTGATGGGGACAATTTTATTGTTTTTAAGCAAATAAAAATGGATGATCGCTCATCCATTTTTAGAATTCTTATTTCTGTTGACTAAGTCGTCTTTTAGCTAATTTTCGCATTTTGTGGTCGACAAAGGCCCATACACAAAATACAAAAGAAACAACCATGGCATACATAAAGTATTCGGGTTTCAGATTCCCTTTAATCATACCTTGAAACAGTAAAGTCAGCATAAGAGCAAGCGTCGTTACTCCATAAACAACTGAATCTTTGCTGTTCAGAGTGTTAATGAAGACTTGTTTGTTGAAATGTAATGATAACATCTCCATCCCTCCTTGTGGTTGCGCTAAAACCGAATGTTTTAGTCAAGAATAAGTTTAATGTTGTACTTGTATTTTTAGCTTAATTCAATAGTCAATAGAAAATTTTTTGAACAGTTTTATAAAAACTTCTATGTTTATAAATGGTTAAGGTATTAAAAAAGTAAATATTAAACATTTTTGTATAAAATAATTACTTTTTTAGAAAAGAGAAATTATTTAAATGAAAAGTGTAATAATTTCTCTGTTCTTTAAATTTGCTTTAGCTACTTTGTTTTTTTAAAAAAACATCAATAGCGTGTTGAGCAATTTCAGCATCTTCAAAAGATTGAACACCTGAAACACCAATCGCGCCTAAAATCTGGCCTTCATAAATAATCGCTTTTCCGCCTTCTAGCATACCTTTAGCACTTGGCATACTCAAGAAACCAAGACGACCATTTTGAAGAAGCTCTTCGTAAAATTTAGAAGGACGACCGCTCATTGATGAGCATTTAGCTTTTTCTAAGCAAAGATGTGTGGTGAGAGGAGAAGCGCCATCTAGACGTTTCATAAGTAATAAAGAGCTTGTTTCATCAACAATGGCTATACTGACTTTAAAGTTGTGTTCAATTGCATATTTCTGAGCTTCTTCCATTAAAAACTCAGCATCTGCTAATGTTAAATAATATTTACTTTTCATTTATGCTCTTCTTTCCTGAGTAAGCTAAAAATTATTTTAGTGTAATATTACAGTAAAAATTAATTATATCTATAGTTGAATTGTCACTAAATGCTGATGTTAGAAATAAAATGCTGGTTGGGTAAACGCAGCATTTTATTCAATATATAAAATCATGTTTGGGTAAAACTCGATTTCAAAAAAACATCAGATTAAATGCTTTTATGTTTAACTTTGTCGATAAGAGTAGTCACTACAAGAACAACTAAAGATGGGATCAACCATGCCAAGTTTTGTTCATTTAACGGTAAGTGTTGAAGGAAATTAGGAAGGTAATCACCAAAGCCCGCAACCTTAAGCCCGTCAATAATTCCGAAAATTAAAGCAATGCTTGTTACTGAACCGACAATAAAAGATGGTTTATGCCAAAATTTCCAGAAGAAACTGAGCATAATAACTACAATTGCAGGTGGATAAATTGCACTCAAGACAGGTACTGATACGGCAATTAGCTTAGTCAATCCAAGGTTGGAAATAATGAAAGAGAAACCAACTAAGATGAAAACTAAAAGCTTATATGGCAATTTGGTGAGTTGAGCGAAATATTCAGCACATGCACAAGTTAAGCCAATTGCAGTAACCATACATGCTAAGAAAATGAGGCCTGTTAAGAAGAGTGAACCCATATTCCCAAAAGCATGTTGAACATATGCATGTAGGATTACAGCACCATTTGCTGCATTAGGAGCGACTTCATGACTACCCAAACCTAATTTAAATAAGCTTAAGTAAACTAAAGTAAGCCCTACACCAGAAATAAGGCTGGCAATAATTGCATACTTGGTTACTAGCTTGTTGTCAGTAACACCACGCGAATAGATCGCTTGAATAATGACGATACCAAATACTAAGGCACCTAAAGTATCCATGGTGAGATAACCATTTACGAAACCTTCTGAAACAGGAGAGTTAACGTAATGATTAATTGGAGCAGGAACATAACCCGCAGGAATCATAACCGCTGCAATACCTAAAATTGCTAAAGCGATAATTTTCAGAGGAGCTAGAACATGTCCAACTGTGTCTAAAAGCTTGTTCGGATATAAAGAAACGACAGTTACAAATGCGAAGTAAATTGCACTGTAAATTAAAAGGCTACTGCTAGACGTTCCAAAATAAGATGAGAAACCAATTTCATAAGAAACAGTTGCGGTGCGTGGTGTAGCAAATAAAGGGCCAACTGATAGATAACAAACTACAGTTAAGATCAGACTTGCGATACGACCTAGCGGTGAACTAATAATTTCAATGGAACCCTGCATACGAGAGAGGGCCATAATGGTAATTACAGGTAAACCAACGGCAGTAATCAAAAAACCTATGGCAGCTAGCCATACATGATCACCAGCTTGTTGAGCGACAATGGGAGGAAAGATAATATTGCCAGCCCCAATAAAGAGGGCAAAGGTCATAAAACCTAAGGCAATAATATCTCCGGTACGAAGCTGTTGCATAAATTAAATTTAACAAAAAAGAAAGAATTTTAGAGCAAAAGAGATCATGATCAAGCGCTATTTTATGTGAAAAAGCTTTTTTTTAGGCCGTATCAATCATCCAGAGATATTAAAAATATCAACTGGTTAAGTTATCTACTTGAAAACTCATTGAAAGAAATAAAGAAAACATTTTTTAGGTCTGACTTTTTAAAGAAATTGTGTAAAAATGAAAATATAAATTTCTATTATGAATGTTGAATATTTGGACATTTAAAGCTTTCCGCCTATCCTATATCCATTCTAAAATATTCTAAATTAACTAACATTTTTGTAGGCGTGGTAAAAGCAGTGCCTACGAGGATAAAATTGAATGAGAGCTTCTACTGTTACAATTAAAACTGAACAAGATCTAGAAAAATTAAGAGTTTCTGGGCGTTTGGCTGCACAAGTTTTAGAAATGATAGGGGAGTATGTCAAGCCAGGTGTAACAACTGAATATTTAGACAATATTTGTAATGATTACATCGTAAATACTTTAAAAGTTATACCGGCTAATGTGGGATATCATGGATTCACAAAAACAATATGTACTTCAGTCAATGAAGTGGTATGTCACGGTATCCCTTCTCAAAATAAAATTTTAAAAGATGGCGATATTATTAATATTGATGTAGCAATTATTAAAGATGGCTATTTTGGTGATACGAGCCGTATGTACTATGTCGGTAACGTAAATCCACATGCTAAAAAATTAGTTGAAACTACTTATGAAGCAATGGTCGCTGGTATACATGCAGTTAAACCAGGGGCGACTTTAGGGGATATTGGTTACGCTATTCAATCGGTCGCTCATCGCGAAGGATATAGCATTGTTCGTGAATATTGCGGGCATGGTATTGGTAAAGTTTATCATGAACAACCTAATATTCTGCATTATGGACAACGCGGCCAAGGTCTTGTTTTGAAAAAAGGGATGGTCTTTACAATTGAACCTATGGTTAATGCAGGCAAACCTCAGGTAAAAGAGCTAAATGACGGCTGGACCGTAATTACTCAGGATCATTCATTATCTGCTCAATGGGAACACATGGTTGCTGTTACAGATACTGGATTTGAATTATTAACACCGTGGCCTGAAGGTGTGGGAAATTATTCAGAAATTTAATATGCATAAAAAAGTTCGATAATCTATCGAACTTTTTTATGCGGCTTTGATTTATGGATGTTCTGAAAGATGTTCTACCAAATAATCAATAAATACACGTACAGCTGGCAATAAGCCTCTTCGTGACGGATAAACAGCATGGAATATACCGTGGGCTGCTTTCCAATCTGGCAAGATTTGCACAAGCTGACCTGATTTTACAAAATCCTCAGCTGCTGTGTCAGGTAACAAGGCAATACCACAATTTTGACTTGCAAGTTGGGCAAGCATATAAATATTTGTTCCCATGATAGTTGGGCTAACTTTCACTTTCTTCAGTTGGTTGTCTGGGCCATGTAATATAAATTGTTGATCTAAATGCTCTTCAGACAAGCTTAAAATACGATGATCACTTAACTCATCAGGTGACTTAATATTACCAAACTCATTTAAATAAGCTTGGCTTGCAAAGAGACTTTGTTCTATTAGCGCAAACTGTCTTAGTACCAGACTAGGGTCATCATCTAGTTTAGATCTGACCCGTAGAGCAATATCAATTCCTTCATTAATTACATCAACGCGTCGATTACTTACAATAAGTTGTAAACGAATTTCAGGATATTTTTTTAAAAATGCCGGTAAAATTTTGGGTAGCTGGTTTTGTGCTATATCTACAGGAACGCTTACTTTGACTACACCCCTAGGTTGAATACTTAAGTGATCAACCAAATCATGAGCTGCTTGTGCGGCATTCATCATGACTTGGGCGTGTCTATAAATATCCATACCAATATCGGTAACTGCAAAATGACGAGAACTGCGCTGAATTAAGCGAACCCCTAAATTTTCCTCTAAGTTATAAACACGACGACTTAATTTTGATTTTGGAATATCCGTAACACGTTCGGCGGCACTAAATCCACCATGCTCAACAACAAGGGCAAAACAATAAAAATCATCAAGATCTGTGAGCATTAAAATATCCTATTTATGCAACACTAAAGATTTT
The DNA here is from genome assembly GCF_003940475.1 of Acinetobacter sp. FDAARGOS_559. Lineage (NCBI taxonomy): Bacteria > Pseudomonadati > Pseudomonadota > Gammaproteobacteria > Moraxellales > Moraxellaceae > Acinetobacter > Acinetobacter sp. FDAARGOS_559. Next base: position 500,684 of record NZ_RKJG01000005.1, on the reverse strand, counting down.
ACATTATTACTTTTGCAACGATAAAGTTTGATTTTAATTTTTTGTAAAAAGCTTATAAATAAACCTTAAAAGAGAGTATTAAATAAGTTGAAATTTCATTGTAATTACATTGAAATTATTTTGTAATTTATTTTCTTAAATTAATAAGCAAATATGGCGCTTATAGGCTAATTCTCCTAAAATATATTTTTCTCGATTTTTTAAATAATATGTCTTACCAGTTAGTTGAATTAGAGAACGCAACCGCTAATATTATTTGCCCGATTTGTAAGCTTGCTGTTATTGATTGGACACAAGAGCAATATGTTCAACCTTGTGAACATACAGTATTTATTGCAATGGACTTAGGATTTGAATTTGTTGCTGACCGTTTTGAACAAGTTATGAATCAAAACGTAGATGAGTTACATGAAGATCCGAACATGAATATTTTTGATGCGATAACGACTACACCATATAAAAATTTAACTATTTTAAAAGCAGATCTTGGTGTAGATGGACTATTTCGTTATGTCGGTATAAGTGATTGTTAAATTTATAAGTATAAAAAAGCCAATCTTTCGATTGGCTTTTTTATACTTAAGCTTCTGGAGCTGCGCTGTATTGTTCGATTAATGGTTTTAATTCGCCATTTTGGAACATTTCAAGCATGATATCGCTACCACCAATAAGCTCGCCGTTTACCCATAATTGTGGGAAAGTAGGCCAGTTTGCAATTTTTGGTAAAGTTGCACGAATATCAGGGTTTTCTAAGATGTTCACATATGCAAATGGACGACCAATTTGACTGAGCGCCTCTACTGCACGTGCAGAGAAACCACATTGTGGAAACTGTGGAGTGCCTTTCATGTAAAGTAAAACGGGATGCTTCGCAATTTGATCGCGAATTAACGCTTCAGTATCACGTGCTTGTTCAGTCATAAATAGATCCTCAACTAATCTTGCAGCATTATAGGGGGTGTTCACATCGCTTTGCAAACCGCCTTGTTGCTTAAAGTTGGACAGAATATTCAATATTTTATTGTATAAACCGAAGCGATAGCAAAAAGCAGACGAAATTTTAGATAAATGAATGATGAGACTTTTCATCAGTGCAAGTTTTTGTTTATATAAACCCTTCTTAAAACCTCATACAGACAGAGTTCGTGATGACTGATATTACCCTAGCTCCAGTACAACCTGATCAACCAACACATTTAATGGCTACTTATGGTCGCCAAGCGATCAGTTTTGTTCGAGGCCGAGGGGCGTATCTTTATACACAAGATGGTACAGAATATTTAGATGCACTCACTGGTATTGCTGTATGTGGTTTAGGGCACGCTCATCCAGCTATTGCAGAGGCCATTGCAGAGCAAGCAGCTTCACTCGTGCATACGAGCAATTTATTTGAAATTCCTTGGCAAACTGCGGCTGCTCAAAAGCTTGCTGAAGTTTCAGGTATGGAAGAAATTTTCTTTTCAAACAGTGGCGCCGAGTCAAATGAAGGGGCAATTAAAATTGCTCGTAAATTTGGTACTCAACAAGGTATAAGCTTGCCAAAGATTATTGTTGCTGAGCAGTCATTTCATGGTCGTACTTTGGCGACACTTTCAGCAACTGGTAACAAGAAAGTACAAGACGGTTTTGCACCTTTAGTGGAAGGCTTTATTCGAGTGCCATTTGGTGATATTGAAGCCATCCAAGAGGCTGCCTTACAGCATCCAGATATCGTTGCTATTTTAATTGAACCAATTCAAGGTGAAGGTGGTATTAATACTGCACCACAAGGATTTAGCTATTTAGAAGAAGTTCGCCAAATTTGTAACCAGCATAACTGGTTAATGATGCTAGATGAAATCCAAACTGGTAATGGCCGTACTGGTAAATACTTTGCGTATCAACATACGAATATTATTCCGGATGTTTTGACTACTGCAAAAGGTTTGGGTAACGGTTTTCCGGTGGGTGCTGTAATGACTCAAGGTAAAGCGGTAGGGTTATTAGGGCCTGGCAGTCATGGTTCTACTTATGGTGGTACAGTATTGGGTTCTCGTGTGGTTTACACGGTAATTGATACGATCCAGAAGGAAAATGCAGTAGAGAATGCAGCAGTAGTGGGTAATTATATTGTTGACCAATTACGTGCTCAATTGTCGGATAAGAATGTGCAAGTACGTGGTTTCGGTATGATGATTGGTATCCAATTACCTAAAGATTGTGCTGAGCTCGTTGCGATTGCTCGTGATGAATACAAACTTATTATTAACGTTACGGCAGGTTCGGTGGTTCGTTTATTACCGCCAATTAACATGACACAAGCTCAAGCTGATATTTTGCTAGAGCGTTTAGTCGCATTAATTACGAATTATCTTTAAGTTTAAAAACAATAAAAATGGGCGTTAATCGCCCATTTTTATTTTTTCTATTTAGCCTGAAATATATTGTTTTAATTGTTCAATCAAAACTTTCTGGTCTTCCATTGCGGCTTTAACCAAGTCACCAATTGAAATGAAACCAACCAATTTTCCATTATCTAATACAGGTAAGTGACGTAAATGACGATCAGTCATGAGCTGTAAACATTCTTCAACCGTATTATTTAAACCTACCGTAATCACTTTTGCTGTCATAATTTCAGCAACAGTAGTGCTATAAGATGAGCGCTCCATAAGCGTTACTTTTCGTGTGTAATCGCGTTCAGATAATATTCCAACAACTTGTTCACCTTCTGCTACGACTAAAGCACCAATACCTTTTTCAGCCATAATCGTAATTGCTTCGAGGACAGTTGCTTCGGGTGAAATTGTAAAAATGGCTTGTTCAGATTTGTTCTTAATTACTTGTGCAACGATAGTCATTTCTTCTGTCCTGTTGTTTTATCATTTTGATTTAAATTAGCTCGATTTTTGAAAAATGCAAAGACTTGCTAGTCATTCAAATATAAGTTTTATGCTTAAGCGTTCAAAAAGCACGCTATCTTGGGTAGCTCAAAGAAACTTTAAGCTACCTGCCATTTTGGATGATTAAAAAAGAAATGATGCATTTGCTGTGTAGATAACTTCAACTTGCGATGAGATGAGTTAAATAAAGCAGGAGTGACTTTTAACCGTGTTAAAGTAGGTAATAAAGATTCATGGAAGTCTTTTGGGGTAATTTTTCTTGGCTTGTAATTGGGCCAGTGAGTTTTGGCGTATCGATGTGCTTGTACTCCATTTAGCCAGAACGGAAAAATAAAATCTTCCTGATCTGATTTAATGGCCCAGCCTTCATCAAATAGTCCCCACAGAACCCCGCAGTACATCATGGTTCTTAAAATATAAATCTTGATCATCAAGTCTTTAGAAACCGGTTGTAGATTACTTAAACTGTTCATTTTAAATTTAAAGGTTTTCAACTTGTCCTGCTTATTATAAGAGAACCACATGACATTTCAGTTTAAACAGGTGTCAAATCGTAAACAAATATTGATGAGTAGAAATATCTATACAAATAAATGCTGGATAAGGGGGACTTTCTAAGTCACGACTGAAGTGGCGAAGTAAGGCTTTAGATAAATAGGTAATTTTGGTTTTGTATAGGTATAAAAAATGCCACCTGAGCAAGACAAAGCAGCTAAAGCTTTGACAAAGCGCAAGATGAACGAAGTTATGGTTAATTTGTATTGAACTTTTTACAGGTATAAAAAAACGCCACCTGAGCAAGACAAAGCGGCTAAAGCTTTGGCGAAGCGCAAGATGAACATAGTTATGGTTAATTTATATTGAATTTTTTACAGACATAAAAAAACGCCACCTAAGTGACGTTTCTTTATGCTTGCATCGTGGCTAGTTTCTGCCAGTATTGTGCTTTCATGGAATCACGTTCAACACGGAAACCTTGGTAGTATAGTTCTGCTAAGAACAAAGCAGCTTTACCGTGACCAGCACGAGCAACTTCTTCTAACTGTGCAACTGCATCTTGGAAATTCATTTGAGACTGAATTGTGTTAACCGCAGTTGCGTATACATGTTCTAAATCATGATGAGAGATACGTTGAATCATATAAAACTCCTTATTGTAATTATGATTACTTTTTCTAAAGGCCACTGCCTTTGAACTAATTTAACTTAGAATTGTTAAACTAATATTACAAATTAATGGATTTGTCAACTATTGAGAAGCATCAATTAGTTCACTATTAGGATACATGATTAAACATTATTCACAAATAATTTTGAGTAAAATCAATATGAGAATAAAAGACAAGGAGAATAACTATGACAAATACTATTGATGGCTTTGTTTTTGATAATCCTCCTAAAGAGGAGCAAATCATAGAACTTGCCCATTACCATCGTAAATTATTAGACGAAGCAATTTTCCATCAAGAAATACATTTAGGGGATTATTGTTTAGCACAAAGGAAACGGGTTTTCGACTATGCTCGTCAATTAGACCCTAATCAAAAAGCTTGGTTCTATCAAGTTTATGATGGTGAACTTAGAAAAATTGCAGATGAAGATGAATTGCACCCAGCAGATGCAGAAGAAGGTTTAAGTATTTTTGCTATGCTATTAGTATTAGTTATTATTGCTGCAATTTTATACTTCTCTGTAATTCGTTCCTTAATGGGCTAGCAATTGTCATCCAGTAAGGTTAAAGAATAATAGCCTTACTGGATTTTGACCTTGTGCTGAAGTGCATTGAACCCTACACTACATTCATTAGAGGTAGGTCATGCTCACATTCAAAGAAAATTTTCTTAAATTAAAGTCTGAGTTAAAGGCAGATCAATGTTTTAATCTGGTTGTGATTATTATCATTGGCTGTATTTTTATGCTGTCTTATTTGGCATTACTACGTCCTGTGAATTCAGAACAGTATCAACGAATTGTGCAACTTTCTCGACAGGCTACTTATCCAAGAACTCAAGATATGGCCGAGTTGATTATGGCTCAATCAGAAATTCATAGAGCAGAGTATTTAAAGTTAATGCATGCTTATCAGTTTGAACATAATCATATCAAGCAATATCCTGCATTAGCGCAAGAAGATACTCAATAAGTATTGTCTTTATTTCAAAAAGGTTTTGCACGCTATTGAAGCAGGCAAAAATTTGAATTTATGCTAAACTTTCCGTTTTTTAACACGCTGCTTTTCAAGGAATCGGCATGCAACAACAATCGAATATGCAAAATAAATTCTTGATAGATGCTGAGATCGGGGATGACGATGTCACATTGCCTAATTTACCTGCTATCGATGTTCCTATCGTTGAGTCACCTGTTAAGCAAGAAGTAAAAGCTGAAGAAGTGGTCGAGGCTGCACCTTCTACAGAACCTGAGCAACCAAAATCTGGTTTCTTTGGGCGAATGAAAGAAGGCTTGAGCAAAACTCGTCGTAATTTCACCGATGGGATGGTTAATATCTTAATTGGTGGGAAAGAAATTGATGATGAGTTGCTTGAAGAAGTCGAAGAGCAATTATTAGTTGCAGATATTGGTGTTGATGCAACAAAAACGATTATTACCAACTTAACTGAACGTACTGCTCGTGGTGATTTGATCTATTCACATTCACTTTATAAAGCCTTGCAAGAAGAGTTAGTTGCTTTGCTTGCTCCACGTGTGAAGCCTTTGCATATTGACCCTAATAAATCACCTTATGTGATTTTAATGGTTGGGGTAAATGGTGTTGGAAAAACAACAACAATTGGTAAATTAGCGAAGCGTTTACAAGGTGAAGGCAAAAAAGTGATGTTGGCGGCAGGTGATACATTCCGTGCTGCTGCTACTGAACAATTGCAAATCTGGGGTGAGCGTAACGATATTGCTGTAGTTGCTCAAGGTCATGGTGCCGATAGTGCATCAGTTATTTTTGATGCTTTTGAAAGTGCGCGAGCTAAAGGTATTGATGTACTGATTGCAGATACTGCGGGCCGTTTGCATAACAAAAGTAATTTGATGGAAGAGCTTAAGAAAGTTAAGCGTGTTATGCAAAAAATTGATGCAACAGCGCCTCATGAAATTATGTTGGTTGTAGATGCGGGTACTGGGCAAAATGCAATCAACCAAGTACAAGAATTTGACCAGGCTGTCGGTTTAACAGGTATTACCATTACTAAGTTGGATGGTACAGCAAAAGGTGGAGTATTATTTAATATTGCTAGTCGTACTCATGTGCCAATTCGTTTCATTGGTGTGGGTGAAAAAATTGATGATTTAAGACCATTCTCGGCGAAATCGTTTGTTGCAGCACTATTTGAAACTGAAAAATAATTCTTAGCCAAGACTTAAAAAAACCTCACAAAATAGTGAGGTTTTTTTATATCCATATCTTTTTTTATTGTTGCGAAAATAAAACGAACTGTCATATTTTTAATGCTGATTATAAGAAATGAGTTCCATAGACTATATTCATTCCCAAACAACGGCCCATGGTCAATTAAATAGGTAGGAAATAAAAAATGTCTACTTTCTTAGATAAAATTAAAAACCGTCGTACTATTTATGCAATTGGTAAAAATGTTGCATTAGATCGCACAAAAATTGAAGAAACTATTCGTGAAGCGGTTAAACATAGCCCATCAGCGTTCAACTCTCAATCTTCACGTGTTGTTACTCTTTATGGTGAATCACATGCTAAATTTTGGAATTTAGTTCGTGAAGCATTACGTAAAATTGTTCCTGCAGATGCCTTTGCCGGTACAAATGCAAAGATTGATAGCTTCGTTGCTGGTGTTGGTACAGTACTATTTTATGAAGATCAAGCCGTTGTTAAAAGCTTACAAGAACAATTTGAATTATATGCAGATAACTTCCCAGTTTGGTCTGAACATTCAAGTGCAATTGCTCAGTTTGCGACTTGGACTGCGCTTTCAGAACTTGGTTTAGGTGCATCGTTACAGCATTATAACCCGATTGTTGATGCTGATGCTGCTGAAGCATTTGATGTTCCAGCAACTTGGAAATTACGTGCTCAACTTGTATTTGGTTCTGTTGAAGCACCAGCTGGTGAAAAAGCATTTATTAGCGATGAAGATCGTTTTAAAACATTCAACTAAATTGAGTGGATGAAAAGAGTACCTAGAGGTACTCTTTTTTTATGCTTTTAAAATTAGTTAGAAATTAATGATCAATAAAATAGGTGTTTATTAGAATTCAAAAAAATATTTTAAAAGCTTGAGAGGCAGCTTCGTAAACAGGAGGTTGTCATAAAATCGTCATAATCATATTGCATATTGCTCATGTTTTTACAAACTATTAAATATTACAGAGACGTGAACAGATGACTTTAAGATTAAGTGTCGCTGCGATGGGTTTATTACTCAGCGGTTCAGTATTTTCAGCAGTTACAATTACAGCGCCAGAGGAAATCGTAATCCTTGCGGTGAATGGTCAGGAAGTCAACTCTGGATTATTCCGTTCTTCTAAAAATAATTATAAAGTCGATGCTGGTGAGACAAGCCTAAGTGTACGTTATCAAGAATATTTTGAGCATTTAAGTGGCGAACACGATATTGTTAAGTCAGGAGTGGTTACCATTCAAACTCCAGCGCTCAAAGATGGTCAAACTTATAAGCTTGCAATGGTAGATGCTCCAAAACAATTTGAACAAGCCAAAAAATATGCTGAGCAACCTACAGTGGCTTTATATAATTCAAATAATGAGTTAATTGTTCAACAAACTGGTGCCAATAATGAGGCAAGACCGTGGTTTGCATCGGGATTGCTAGGTAAGGTTACTGATTTCACGACTAAATCATCTAAACAACAACCTGACGCTGTGTATGCTGCTGCAAAACCTACCACGACTCAAGCTAATGCGCCTGTTGCAACAACTATGCCTGCTACTGGTGTAGCACAAACTAATGATCAGCGTTTGGCAGAAATTTGGAAAAAATCTTCTAAAGCAGAGCGTCAAAAGTTTATGGCTTGGTTAGCTGAGCAGTCGAATTAATTATTATCTATTAAACTAATCGAAATGAAAAAGGACCTCAAATGAGGTCCTTTTTGTTTAGGTTAGAAACCAGATGTAATAGCCTAAAAGCATGAGAGGCCAAGCTATCCATGGACTAAACAACCATTTCCATAACCAGAAGTGCGGCACAAAACCCACCCCATAAATGAAGCCTCCGGAAATACCCACCATCACCAGCATAAGCTGGCTATGATTGTAGTGTCCGTTTGCATCTAACATGAGGGAAGGATGCACCAGTAAAATTACAGCAAGCGGCAATGCCAACAGAAATGAAATGGCCATTGCGAATGCTTGAGCTTTTCGTTGATTTGATGCTGTCATTGCGGTTGCCATGATTTATTCCTCATCTAAATTTTGATGATGTTCGATATAAAGAGCGCTCAATACACCCGCGAAACATGCCATCAAAATTCCAAGAATCCATGCGAAATACCACATTTGCTTCTCCTTATTAGTACAGGCTATGCGAGTTTGACTCGATATGTTTGTTAGTAATAACGCCCCACATTTTGTAATACGACCAACTGGTGTAGATCAAAATGATCGGAACGAATATGCATGCAGCAACAGTCATAACCCCTAAAGTACGATGACTTGATACGGCATCCCACATTGTTAAGCTAGAGTTTGGATTAACACTTGATGGCAATAAAAATGGGAAGAGTGCAAAACCGGCAGTTAAAATCGCACCTACAATCATTAAGCTTGTGCCAGCAAAACTTAAACCCGCTTTGGCTTTTGATGCTGTAAAGAAGGCAATAATTGCCCCTAAAATTGCCAGTACAGGAGCTACTTTTGTAATCGGATAGCTGCTGTAGTTATTCAACCAGCCTGGGTTGTTGTTTGTGACTACTTCTTTGGCTAAAGGGTTAAGTGCTGCGTTTGGATCAACTGCAGCAGCATAGCTATAACCTGGGACTTGACCGAAGTACAACCATGCACCAATTACAAGGAAACAAACTAAAAATATGGCTGCCATAATTTGAGTTGCTTTAGCAGAGCGTTGTTTCAAGGCACCTTCTGTGCGTAGCATAAGCCAAGCGCCGCCATGAGCACACAACATAGAAAGGCTGACAATACCGCAAATTAAAGCAAATGGGTTAAGAAGAGCAAAGAAGCTACCTGAATATTCCGAGCGTAATGTACTGTCTAAACTAAACGGAATACCTAAGAATAAATTACCGAAGGCAACACCAAAAACAAGCGCTGGTACGGCACCACCAATACAAAGTCCCCAGTCCCAAGAGTTGCGCCATTGGGTATTTTCAAGTTTAGAACGATAGTCAAAACCTACAGGACGTAAGAACAGGGCAAATAGCACAAGTAATAAGGCCCAATACATTCCGGAAAATGCGACCGAGTATACCATTGGCCAAGCTGCAAATAGCGCGCCACCAGCAGTGATAAACCAGACCTGATTACCATCCCAGTGGGGTGCGATCGTATTAATAGCAGCACGGCGTTCGTTATCAGTTTTACCAACAAAAGGCATGAGTGCCATTGAGCCCATATCGAAACCATCGGTTAGGGCAAATCCAATGAGTAGGACTCCAACTAACACCCACCATATGATTTTTAGGAGTTCGTATTCAATCATGATAAAGCCTCCCCATTAACAGCTGCTTTTGGCTCTTGTTTTTCAAAATGGTATTTACCAGTGTGAAGTGAGCTTGGACCTAAGCGAGCAAACTTAATCATTAAGTACATTTCAATAATCAAAAGTACGGTATAGAACGCTGCTAGAGCGAGAATTGAGCCCCACACATCGCCCGTACTTAAACTTGAAGCTGATAAGTGCGTAGGTAAAATTTCACCAATAGACCACGGCTGACGGCCGCCCTCTGCTACATACCAACCAGTTTGTGCAGCAATCCACGGAAGTGGTAGGGCAAATAATGCATATTTAAGTAGCCAAGGTTTATTCTCAGCATTTCTTTTCGCTACTGCCCAAGTCGCTAAAATGAAAAGAAGCAGCATTAAGAAGCCAGAAGCAACCATTGCACGGAAAGAGAAAAACAGAGCTGTAACATTTGGAATAGTATCTTTTACCGCTGCTTGAATGTGCTGCTCGCTTGCATCGACTACATTAGGAGCATATTTCTTAAGAAGTAGACCATAGCCTAAGTCTTTTTGATTTTTCTCAAATGAAGCTAATAACTCTGGTGAGCGATCACCAGCACGTAATTTTTCAAGTTCAGCATAAGCAAGCATACCGTTACGAATACGAACTTCGTGCTGCTGCATTAAGTCTTTTAAACCAGTAACTTCTTTGGTAGTTGAACGAGTGGCGATGAGGCCTAATGCGTATGGAATTTTAACTGCATAATCTGTTCGCATTTCTTCATGGTTTGGTACACCAAACAAAGTAAACGGAGCAGGAGCAGGATGAGTATCCCATTCGGCTTCAATTGCAGCGAGTTTAGTTTTTTGAACATCACCTAACTCATAACCCGACTCGTCACCAAGTAAAATTACTGAAAGTGTAGAAGCAAGGCCAAAAATGGCAGCAATTGCAAATGAACGACGTGCGAAAGGAAGGTCACGTTTTTTGAGTAGATAGTAGCTTGAAATGGCGAGTACGAAAATCGCACCTGTTACATATCCGGCAGAAACAGTGTGTACAAATTTAACCTGTGCAACCGGGTTGAAAATAAGTGCACCGAAATCAACAAGCTCCATACGCATGGTTTCGAAGTTAAATGCTGCACCTACAGGGTTTTGCATCCAGCCATTCGCAACTAAAATCCAGAGCGCTGACATGTTAGAACCTAGGGCAACTAACCAAGTTACTCCTAGATGTTGAACTTTACTTAAGCGGTCCCATCCAAAAAAGAATAGACCGATAAATGTAGACTCAAGGAAGAATGCCATTAAGCCTTCAATTGCTAATGGTGCACCGAATATATCACCTACATAATGAGAGTAATATGCCCAGTTTGTTCCGAACTGGAACTCCATGGTTAAGCCTGTAGTTACGCCTAAGGCAAAGTTAATACCAAATAGTTTTCCCCAAAACTTAGTCATATCCTTGTAAATCTCTTTACCAGATATAACGTAAGTGGTTTCCATAATAGCCAGAATAAATGCAAGGCCTAGGGTCAAAGGTACGAAAAGAAAGTGATACATTGCGGTCATGGCAAATTGGAACCGCGAAAGATCAACCACGCTTTCAGAAATCATCAACGTGTCTCCTTAATGTGGGAAGAGTTATCGCCTGCAATATGCTCGGCGACCTGATTGTCAAAATTTTTGGGGATAGTAGGAGCGTCAAACCAAATATGTTTGATTGTTAAGAGAAGCGCGACTTTAATTATTAGAATAATTGCGATTTCTCTAATTAATCGGGAGTTAATATCTAGATTTTTAAGGCTCATAAAATAAACCTCGATACATATTAATTTCATTATTAATCAAAATATATTAAAAATAAACAATAAATATATTTTAAATAGAAACTTAATTATTTTTGTAATAAAAATCATGTGGTTAATAATTTAAAATAATTATTGATAAAATATCTGACTAAAATAGTTTGAATTAATTATTAAATCCAACTAAAACACTTGTAAATAAAAATATTAAGTTGATTAAAATAGTTTGATTTATATTTAATTCTGATTAAAAAGGTTGGATATAATAAAGTATTTTTTTATTTCTAACTAAAATGGTTGGTTTAATATTCAATTAAAATAACAGTAAAATAAAGGCAATAATTACACCTTTTAAAAGCAATAAAAGACGAGAAGAATTATTAATAATTAATCAGGCGCGAAAAGGTCATTCGAAACAGAAATTTTCTTGGCAACATAATGGCTTTTATGCACTTTGATAAGGATGACTTGTGAATATAGTTCTAACTCACCATACTCAGGTTCAACCTGGACATAGTGCAGTTGTCCAAACTCATCACGTACACGAGCTTGTGCTGAAAAACCAGGTCTTGCACTACCACTGGAAATAGTTGCTAGACGCCCTAAAAGGTTATAGTTGGTATGTGTAAGCTTGGGCTTAATGACTTGATCAAGGCAGTGAATCATAAACACGGTAAAGAAAATCGCGATGACCAGTGCAGGGATGATTAAGTAAAACGGCGTGATAAAGTAATGCTGTATAGCAAAGAAAGAAAGCTGTAAAAAATAACCGGCAAAACTGAAATTGATGAGTAAAAAAACAAAAATTAGAGCTTTAGAGAATTTAACATTGAGCAAAGGGGAGTTGGTAAGCCAAACTGGCGCAATTTTTTTTAATAGCTGGCTTGGTCGTAAACCAACATACATACCAATAGTTTCTACCACGCTGAGCAATATCAAAGCCACAACACTTAAATGAAATGGCATAAGATAATAATTAAAAAAGAAATCAGCCATGGTAGAAACTCTAATGTTGATGATCTCAGTCTACGATATAAATACCGCCATCTGAATGCACCTTAATCTCAACTTTATTTAGAAACTCACCTAAACAAGGACCTGAAATACATTCACCAGTCTCCACGTTAAATAAAGCACCGTGGGTTGAGCATTGGATATATTCTTGGTCTTGATCTAGAAATTGGTTTTCTAGATATTCAAGTTCGGTTTGCAAATGTGGGCATAAATTCTGATAGGCGTAGAAAGAGCCATCACGCTGTGTAATGAAAATAGTAGTTCCTTGTAAAGTGTCAAAAGCTCTAGCTTCACGCTCAGGAACTTCTTCCGTCATACAGATCCTTTCCATTTCAAGCACATTCCTTCTGAAAATTTTCGAGAAGTTTAGCATAGTCATTAATGGCTAAACGAGGACCAAATTGAGACACGACTTCACTTGAAATTAAGATGGCTAACTGTGCAGCAGCAGTTAAATCTTCATGATGGTTTAATGCGTAGAGGAAGGCACCTGCAAAAGCATCACCCGCACCATTTGTATCTACAGCTTCAACATGACGGCCTGCGACGTGAAAATGGTGAGTTGGATTTGCAACTAAAGCACCTTTTGCACTTTGTGTAATCACAACAGTATGGTTTTTAAAACGTAATTGAGTAAGTGCATCTTCAACAGTAGTGGTATTGGTATACATTAAGGCTTCTTGTTCATTACAGAACAATAAATCCACACCATCATCCATAAGCTCTTCTAGGCCTTCACGAGCGTATTGAACCATTGCAGGATCTGATAAAGATAGGGCAATTTTAACGCCGTGAGCTTTTGCAATTTCTCTAGCTTGTTTTACCGCTTTACGTGCTGTTTCACTTGTAGAAAGATAGCCTTCAATATAAAGCCATTTCGCTGTTTTTAATGGTTCAAAATCGATTTGGCCTTGAGAGAGCTCAGCGGTAATACCTAAATAGGTATGCATAGTACGCTCAGAATCTGGGCTAATGAGAACCATACAGGTACCGGTCACACCTTCACTGATGGACTTTGGTGTAGTCTGGATGCCTGCATCATTTAGCCCTTGCAGGTAAATTCCACCTAAATCATCATGACCAACGCGGCAACCATAAAATGCGCTACCACCTAATGCACTAAACGCTACAGTTGTATTTGCAGCAGAGCCGCCACTTGCTTGACCTTTGTAATCTTGAGTTTGTTTTAATTTTTCATAAAGGGCAGATTGTGTTTCACCATCAGACAACTGCATGGTGCCTTTTTGTAAGCCTTGCTGACTAAGAAAATCATCAGAAACTTTAAATTCTTGGTCGATTAATGCATTACCAATTGCAAAAAGATCTACAGTTGCCATATGTGTTGTCACAGAATAAAAAATCAGATCGATAAGTTTACACCATTGCTCACATTTCCTGTAGTTTGTTGAATAAAATTCAGGTTATTCAGCGGCTAGCAGAGTTTTATTTTTTGCCTAAGCAATTGAAATAATCTTTTTAATAAATATTATCAATTAATAATGATTCTTGCTAATATTTACAAATCTATACTGTTTCATTGAAACTTCGCCTGAAATTTTTCGTAGCGAACTTATATGAAGCGTTCAGTTTTATTTATTTCATCAGTTGGGGTTATGACAAGCCATGTATATGCTCTGGAAGCAGATCAACAGGCAGTAACCAACCTTCCAACAATTTCAGTTAAAGCTGATAAGGAAATCAGTTTAAAACAAGAAGTGGGGCAAGCATCAAGTGCAACTAAAGGACTTATGCAATTAAAAGATGTCCCTCAAATTGTAAACGTTGTACCCAAACAAGTTTTAAGAGAACAGACAGTTACCTCTATGCAAGGTGCCTTGCAAAACGTTGCAGGTTTAAGCTTTAGTGTAGGAGATGGACAACGTGATCAGGTCATGATTCGTGGTTTCTCTGCAATCACCGATAACTATGTAGATGGTATTCGCGATGACGCATTGTATTTTCGCGATATGTCGAATGTAGAGCGGATCGAAGTTTTAAAAGGACCTGCTTCGGTATTATATGGGCGTGGTTCGGCAGGTGGTTTAGTTAACAAGATTAATAAAAAACCAATCGATCAATCTTTGCATGAAGTGAGCCTGATTGGTAGTACAACAGGACAACGCCGCGCAGAAGTCGATGTAAATGAAAAAGTCGCAGAGAATGTTAAGGTTCGTTTAACTGGTGCAGTTGAAGACTCAGATGGTTACCGTGATCAGGCTTTTTTAAAACGTCAAGCGGTTGCTCCATCTGTACAGTGGGATATTACTGATAAGACCAAACTTTTACTTCAGGCTGACTATTTGCATGATAACCGTTTGGCAGATCAAGGTTTCCCGACAGACCCGATTACAGGTAAACCTGTTAAAACAAATCCTAAAACTTTTTATGGCGCTTTAAATGGTAAAGAGGTTGGGGATGTTGATACTGAAATCTCAAGCCAAACTATCAGCTTAGACCATGAGTTTAATGATAATTTTAAATATCATGGTGCAGTTCGTCACTATAATTACTCACTCGATCGCCAGTATAGTGTTGTATCTCATCAAGATCCTGACAAAAATAAATTGCCTGCTGATCAAATTCAATTAAGTCAGAATAAACGAATACGTAATGAAGATGGTATATATGTCCAGCAAGAGTTAAGTGCTTTATTTAATACAGGCTTTTTAAAGCATAATACACTCATAGGTGCTGAATATAGTAAGCAACATAAAGACGAACTTGTGTGGAGTAAAGCTCGTCAAATTACGAACATATTTAATCCACAGCTCGAAAATTGGACTCCTTTAGATACAAATATAGACGCAGACACAAATAATACTAATACCTTTGAAAACTATGGTGTATATCTGCAAGATTTAATGACAGTGACAGACCAGCTTAAAGTTTTAGTTGGTTTACGTTATGACAATTTGTCGCAAGATCGTGACGATAAAACGAGTAAGAATCTGGATTTAAATCGTACTGATAATACTTATTCACCACGAATAGGGGTAGTTTATCAGCCAGTAAATAATATCTCACTTTATACTTCTTATAACCGCTCTTTCCAACCTTTGGCTGATTCATTTGTTTTTTATCAAAACAGTGATGACTTAAGGCCAACAAAAACTGAAAACTATGAAATCGGTGCAAAGTGGGATGTAAATGATCAGTTGAATGTAACCTTGGCTTTATTTGAAATGAGCCAAACTAATATTCAAAATAAAGACCCGAATGATCCTAATGGTTCAAATGCAATTTTAGCAGGTGAGCAAAAAACCAAAGGTGTTGAGCTTTCATTAACAGGTCAGTTGACCGATCAATTGTCAGTATTGGCTGGTTATTCGTATATGGATGGTAAGATTGAAAAATCGACTATCGGATTTACAGGCAATCATTCTGCGCTCACGCCAAACAATACTGCTAACTTATGGTTAAAATATCAAATTAATGATCATTGGTATGCAGCTGTGGGTGGTCGTGGTGAATCATCACGTTTTAGTGCGCCAGACAACAAAAACGTTTTACCGGGATATGCAGTTGTAAATGCGGCGTTAGGTTATCAAAGTGAACGTTATGATGTGAACTTGAACCTAAATAACTTGTTTGATCGCGATTATTTTGTGTCAGGTCATAGTGGAGCAAATGATTCGAACATGATGGGCGATCCTTTAAATGCTCAAGTTGCACTTCGCTATCGTTTTTAATTAAAAAAAACTCTAAAAAGCTCATCATTTCGATGAGCTTTTTTATTTGTCGTGTAGGATATAGATGGTATTAAAAGGTTTTGTTCTGATAGGATACAACGACGCGGGCTATGTGCTTGATATTAAAGCTATGGCTATGAAAACTAATACTTAACAAAAACATAGTGTTTTGCTTGGCTTTTATTCGCCATTCTCAAGCCGACTCAGGCTATAATGAGACTTATTCACTTATCCGATATGTTAGGAGATCACATGACTGTAGATGTCACTGAAACCATTTCTCAAACTGTTCACCCTGCGTTTCAGTTGCTACGTCAGCACCATGTTGAAGCATTAGATATTTTAGTGTCTGAATATAAGCATAAAGTCACAGGTGCGGTGCATTATCACTTGGCAACTGATTATGATGAAAATGTATTTCTTGTTGCGTTCAGAACACAACCTATGGACTCTAAAGGAACCGCACATATTTTAGAGCATACTGCTTTATGTGGCTCTGAAAAGTTTCCTGTTCGTGACCCATTCTTCTTAATGATACGCCGTTCATTAAATACTTTTATGAACGCGTTTACAGCAGCAGATTGGACTGCATATCCATTTGCAACTCAAAATAAGAAAGATTTCCAAAACTTATTATCTGTTTATCTTGATGCTGCTTTCTCGGCAAATTTGAATCCTCTGGATTTTGCTCAGGAAGGTATCCGTATTGAACTTGAAAATGGTCAGCCTGTATACAAAGGCGTAGTCTTCAATGAAATGAAAGGTGCAATGAGTGCGCCTTCTGATCAGCTTTACCACCAGTTGGCCCATCATTTATTCCCTGAAACCACTTATCACTACAACTCAGGTGGCGATCCAAAAGATATTCCTGACTTAACGTATGAACAATTGGTTGAATTTTATAAAACCCATTATCATCCGAGTAATGCGGTATTTATGACTTTTGGTAACCAAACCGCCTATGAATTACAAGAGCAATTTGAAAAATTGGCTCTACATAAGTTCACTGCTGGTACAACTTTATATTCGAAACCAGAAAAACGCTTAACAGCACCTGTTGAAGTTACTGAAACTTATGCTGTTGATGGCGATGAGTTAAAGGACAAAACTTACCATGTATTGTCGTGGTTATTACCTCAGGCAAGTGACATTAAACTTCGTCTGGGTATGCGATTAGTAGAAGGCGTTTTACTCGAAAACTCAGCTTCACCACTTCGTCATTATTTAGAAACTTGTGGCTATGCTCAGTCGACTGGTCCTTTAATGGGTGTAGACGATAGTAACTTTGAAATGACGTTCTACTGTGGTGTTCAAGGTTCAAATCCAGAGCATGCAGAGAGCTTTAGAGATGGTGTTTTAAACGTTTTACGTGAAGTAGCTGCAAAACCAATTGACTCATCGTTAGTTGATGCAATTTTGCATCAAATCGAGTTACACCAACGTGAAATTAATGGTGATGGTACACCATATGGCTTAAGCCTAATTTTAAATGGGTTAAGTGGTGCGATTCACCATAACGATCCGATTCAAATTTGGGATGTTGATAGTGCCATTGCTCAGGTTAAAGAAGAACTCCAAGACCCAATGTGGTTATCTAACCTGATTCAAACGCATTTATTAGATAATCCGCACCGCGTGCAAATGACTTTAGTACCGGATGCAACCAAGTCAGCGAAAGAACAAGAAGCTGAAAAAGCACGTTTAGCTGCGATTGGTGAAAAGCTAACTGAAGAAGATAAAGCAGAGATCATCGCTAAAACCAAGGCATTGCAAGAACGTCAAGATACACCAGATAATCTTGAACTGTTGCCAAAAGTAGGTCTAGAAGACGTACCGGCTGACTTGCATATTGTACAAGGTCAATTGCGTGAAATTATCTGTAATCGAATGGATACGCCGTTGAATTTGTATCATGCCGGAACCAATGGTATTTACTATCAACAAGTACTTATTCAAATTCCAGATGATGTGGTTAAATCACCATACTTCAATTTGCTCTCTATTTTAATGGGTGAAGTTGGTGCAGGTGAGTACGATTATCTTGAACTCCAGAACTTACAAACAGCTGTAAGTGGTGGTTTGGGCATGGGTGCTTCGTTACGCAGTAAGGTTGATGATAAAGACAAAATTAGTGCTTGGTTAACTTTAACAACTAAATCTTTAACTCAGAAGTTCGATGCGATTCATTTATTAAAATTAGCATTTGAACAACTTCGTTTTGATGAAAAAGAGCGAATCATTGAGTTATTGCAGCAACGTAAGACACGCTGGCAGTCTCGTTTATCTGGTGCTGGTCATAGTTATGCAATGCAGATTGCTTCTCGTAACATGAGTGCATTAGCTCAACGCGACTATCAAAACACAGGTTTAGGTGCGTTGAACTGGTTAGGCGAGCTTGTTACTAAAATTACCCAAGATGATGCTGCTTATGATGCGCTTATTACTGAATTGAAGCATATTCACACAAAATTATTGCAAGCACCTAAACAGTTCCTGCTCGTATGTGAAGAGCATCAGTCAGAACGTTTAGTTGAAGAAATACAAAATGTTTGGGATAAATTAAACGTTGATACAGCAGCGGCTGAGTTAACCCAAGTTGAGCAAGAAAATGATAATGAACATGAAGCTTGGTTAATTCAAACCAATGTTCAGTTCTGTGCCTCTGCATATCAAGCTGTGGAAGTATCTCATCCAGATGCGGCACCTCTAATGGTATTGGCAGCTTACTTGCGTAATGGTTTCTTGCACAGTGCTATCCGTGAAAAAGGGGGTGCTTATGGTGGTGGTGCTAGTTATGATGGAAATGCATGTTCATTCCGTTTCTTTAGTTACCGTGACCCACGCTTAGCAGAGACTTTTAAAGATTTTGAAGCGAGCGTGCAATGGTTGTTAAACACAGAGCAACAACCTCATCAGCTTGAAGAAGCAATTCTTGGTCTGGTGGCAAGTATGGACAAACCTGGTTCACCAGCAGGTGAAGCAATAACAGCGTGTTATGCATTGTTGCATGCAAGAACTCCGACTTTCCGTCGTACATTACGTGAAAGATTATTGTATGTAACTTTAGAAGATTTACAACGTGTTGCGCGTCAATATTTAATTGAACAAGCACCTGTAAAAGCTGTCGTTGCACCTTTTGCAAAACGTGATGAATTGCAACAACTGGGCTTTACGATCAAACAAGTTAATTAAAATAAAAATTGGAGATGAACATGGCGTTCAGACAATTTGAACGCACATCTTTACAGCTAAGTATGGGAACCCTGCTTAGCTGTTTATGTGCGTCGGTGGCATATGCCGACACCTTAGCCCCTGTAAAACCTGCGAGTGTAGATGCATGTGTTGCCCTTGCTTCGAATGCTGATCGCCTAGCTTGTTATGATGCTGTGTTTAAACCATCGGCCTTACCAGTAGTTCAAGCCGCAGTAGTACCAGAGCCTGTTAAAAAAATTGATAAACCTGTTGTTCAACCTGAAACATTTAAAGAAAAGGTTGTAGATAAGGTAAGTAATATCAAAGTAATTGGTAAGGCACCTACAATTGAACCTACTTCTTCTTTGCTAGATCAGCGCTGGGAGTTGTCTGAAAAAAGCAAACTGGGTGTTTGGAATATTCGTGCTTATCAACCTGTTTACTTGCTACCAGTTTTCTGGACGAGCGATAAAAATGAGTTTCCAAGCAGTCCAAACCCAAATAATACGGTGACAGAGGCCCAAAACCTTAAATCAACTGAAAGTAAATTCCAGATTTCTTTGAAAACGAAAGCTTGGGAAAATATTTTTGGTAACAATGGTGACTTGTGGGTAGGTTATACTCAATCTTCACGTTGGCAGACCTTTAATGCTGAAGAATCTCGTCCATTCCGTGAAACGAACTATGAGCCAGAAGCAAGTTTAATGTTTAGAACAAACTATGAGTTGCTTGGCTTAGATGGTCGTTTGCTTGGGGTAACTTTAAATCACCAATCAAATGGACGTTCAGATCCTTTATCTCGTAGCTGGAACCGTGTCATCTTTAATGTGGGTTTAGAACGCGGTAACTTTGCTTTAATGCTTCGTCCATGGATACGCATTGAAGAAGACAGCAAAGATGATAACAATCCAGATATTGAAGATTACATCGGTCGTGGTGATTTAACTGCTTTTTATAAGTGGAAGCAAAATGACTTCTCATTAATGCTACGTCACTCTTTAAAAGGTGGTGATGATTCTCATGGTGCTGTTCAGTTTGACTGGGCTTTCCCGATTAGTGGCAAGCTGCGCGGACACTTCCAATTATTTAATGGTTATGGGGAAAGCTTAATTGACTATAACCATCGTGCAACTTATGCCGGTTTGGGTGTTTCACTCATGAACTGGTACTAAGTTTGACCTATAAAAATGCCGCTTTTACAGCGGCTTTTTTATTAACCAATTTGAATATTGGCTTGAGGGTGTTTGAGACGGCTTTTTTTAGGAGTAGCAATTAAATAGGCGAGTGTTAAGGGGCCTAAACGGCCTGCAAACATAAGTAGGCTTAAAATAAATAAACTACTATTGTGTAAATCTGGCGTGATACCGCGAGAAAGGCCTACCGTACAGGCTGCTGAAACGACTTCAAATAATAAGTTCATAAAGTCTGCTTTAGGTTCTAAAAGTAAAAGTATAAAGAACCCGATAAATATGAGAATACTGGTAATTGCGGTGACAGCTAAGGCTTTATAAGTAGTTTCGTGAGAAACGGAGTGATTGAAAACCCTGATTTCATCGGTACGTCTTAAAAAGGAAAGTACACTTAAAACTAATATGACAAAGGTGCCGACTTTTATACCTCCAGCAGTACTGAGTGAACCTCCACCGATGAACATGAGTAGCATCATAAGTAAAGAACTACTGTTGGTCATTGCTCCAGTATCAATAGTATTGAACCCTGAAGAACGTGGAACAGTCGCTTGAAACCATGCATTTAAAGCTTGATCACCTACATTGAGCAGACCTAAGGTATGAGGATTTTGTGCTTCCAAAACCCAAATTAATACAAACGCAACCAAATTAATAATCGCAATAGTTGTTAGGATGAGTTTGCTATTTGGGCTGAGTTTTTTCCATTTTTTATTTTGTTTGATATCCATGAGGACTAAAAAACCCAGTCCACCTAATGTATAGAGCAAACTAATCGTAATACATATAAGGTAGTTGCTTTGGAAGTTAACTAAACTGTTGCTAAATAGTGAAAAACCCGCATTGTTAAATGATGAGATACTATAGAAAACTGCATAATATAGTCCTCGAGCAAAGCCATAAATCGGTGTAAATGCGGTAGTTAAGATCACTGTTCCAATCAGTTCAAAAAGAAGTGTGTAAGTAACAACACCTTTTGCTACAAAAGTAACCTTTGAAAGACTAGTCTGCCCAAGGCTATCTTGAGCCATCATTTGCTGTTTAAGGCCAACTTTAGGAGATAAACTTAATGCTGCCAAAATAGCAAAAGTCATAAAGCCCAAACCACCTGACTGAATCAATAATAAAATAATGACCTGTCCGAAAAGTGTAAAAGATTCATGAATATTTAAAACGGATAGACCTGTAATAGTGACTGCCGAGGTCGCCGTAAATAGAGCATCCATCCAACTAACATGTCCGTTATTGGCAATGGGAAGTTTAAGCAATAATGTGCCAAAGACAATAAAGCCCAGAAAGCCCAGTGCTAACAGAGAAGGTGGGCTTAAATTTAGTGTTTTATGCGGTTTAGGCTTAAGAGACATATTTTCTGGTTCGTTTTCTTATATGAAACAATTTGAGAGTTTTTTTAGCTGTTGTAAATGACCTTCTAAAATAAGAATATCATGCGTTTGTAAAGTAAAAGTCTCTTCGGTTTCAAATAAAATCTGCTGTTGTCTTTTTACAAGAAGCGTTTTTACTTGAGGAGCTTGCTGCATAATTCCGTACAAATTAATGCCGTTTAATTTCTCTGGAATATCAATTTTTACAATATAGTGCTCATCATCTAAAGACATGTAACGGCTCACCATTGGGTAGTTTAGTGCTTGAGCAACACGTACCCCCATGTCTTCTTCAGGATGAATGATTTTATTGATATTTAGATGAGATAAGATCGTATGATGTGCTTTGGTTTTTGCTTTTACCCAAATTTTATCAATGCCCAGATTTTTTAAATTCAGCACACATAAAATACTGGCTTCAATATCTTCACCAATTGCTACAACCACTGCATCACAATTTTGAATGTTTAATTCATCCAATACATGTTCATCTGTAGCATCAGCAATGACAGCATGAGTTAAAACATCGGCAAGATTCTCAACATTCTTTTTGACTGTATCAATACCAATAACATCATGGTTTAATCTCGTAAGCTCCTGAGCAACAGTTGCCCCAAAACTTCCCAAGCCGATGACCGCGAACTGTGCCATAGTTGTCCTTTTATACTTAGTTAGGGCTTTATTTTTAATGATATTTTCTTTGAGATAAAGAGAAGCAATGTAAATATAAAAAATAATAAGCTTAAATGATAAAAAAGCCGACATATTTGCCGGCTTTTTTATCAAAATGAAAGGTTACTTCAAGAAACGTTTATAGCCCACATTGTCGGTAATTTCTGCATATGGATAGCTAATTTGCTCAAGAGTTTCAATTAAACCATCTGGGTTTTGTTTAGCATCTGTTGCTTGTAAGCCAACTAGTACACGACCTTCAGCCGCGCCGTGGTTACGATAATGGAATAGCGTAATATTGTGGGTTGGACCTAAACGAGTTAAGAAGGTGAGTAAGGCACCTGGACGTTCCGGAAACTCAACACGGAACAATCTTTCGTCATCCAGATTGGCATGACCACCAATCAAGTAACGAATATGCAATTTGGCAACTTCATCATCAGATAAATCATCTACAACATAATTTTGCTGTTTAAGTTGTTCTAAAATTTCATGACGTTCAGTGTCACCACCTTTTAAGCTAATACCCACAAAAACTTGTGCTTCTTCTGTGTTATTTGCACGGTAGTTAAACTCGGTAATGTTACGGCCCTGTAGAGCACGGCAGAAGCCTAAGAATGCGCCTTTTTCTTCAGAAAGAGTAACTGCATAAATTGCTTCACGTTGTTCACCCAATTCGGTGCGCTCTGCAATGTAACGTAAGCGGTCAAAGTTCATGTTGGCGCCGCAAACAATCGAGACCATGTTTTTGCCGCTAATTTTATGCTCGGCAACATATTTTTTGATACCCGCTAGGGCCATTGCACCAGACGGTTCAACAATGCTGCGGTTTTCATCAAAAGTATCTTTAATTGCAGCGCAGATCTCATCTGTATTTACAGTAACAATATCTGGTTCAACAATTGGTCCAGAGTTATCTGATTTGCGTAGACGAACGATATCAAAAGGTAAGGCACCAATTTGAGCGACTGCTGTACCATCAGCAAATAGGCCTACATGGGGTAAGACTACACGTTCATTTGCTTCTAGCGCTGCTTTTAAACAAGCTGACTCTTCATATTCAACACCGATGACTTTGACATGCGGTGCAACATCACCTAAGTAAGCTGCTACACCAGCAATTAAGCCACCACCACCAACAGCAACAAAAACATATTCTACATCACGCCATTGGCGTAAAATTTCATTCGCAATTGTGCCTTGGCCCGCAATAACCAACTCGTCGTCATAAGGTGGAATAAAAACTAATCCTTCAGCTTCGGCACGTTGCTGAGCGTATTTGTTTGCAATATCAAAACTATCGCCATGTAATACAACTTGGCCACCCAAACGCTTCACTGCCTGAACTTTAATGTCAGGGGTAGTACTTGGCATAACAATAATTGCAGGAATACCTAAACGTTGACCAGACAACGCTACACCTTGCGCATGGTTGCCGGCAGATGCGCAAATCACGCCACGTTCAAGTTGTTCTTTCGGTAATTGGCTAATACGGTTATAGGCACCGCGTAATTTAAAAGAAAAAACTGGTTGTAAATCTTCACGCTTAAAACGAATTGTGTTGTTTAATTTTTGACTAATTCGTGGAGCTGCTTCGAGAGGTGTTTCAATTGCAACATCATAAACCGTTGCTTGTAAAATTTGTCGTACCACACGAGACAGCATGTTCATCTTCCCTATAACAGTTTAAAATAGGAAATTATTGTAGCAAACCCTTGTGCATTTGCGCCGTTTATTGGCGCATAAATGTCAAAAAATAGTTGAGTGATGTAATGAGCCTATATGCAACCCAAGATGAAAAGAAACAAGCTGCTGCGAAAGCTGCTTTAAAACACTTACCCAAAGGTGGCATTTTGGGGGTAGGAACTGGAAGTACTGTAAATTTCCTGATTGATTTATTGCCTGAACTACAATTAGAAGCAGCAGTAGCAAGTTCTCAAGCAACAGCAGATCGTCTTAAAAAATTAGGCATAGAAGTGGTTGATATGAACCATGTGGGTAGCCTTGATGCTTATGTTGATGGTGCAGATGAGATTGATCGTCACATGCATATGATTAAAGGCGGCGGCGCAGCATTAACTCGTGAAAAAATTGTAGCCTCAATTGCTAAAAAGTTTGTATGTATCGTTGATGATTCAAAATGGGTTGATCAACTTGGTCGTGATTTCCCATTACCTGTAGAAGTGATTCCAATGGCGCGTTCTGCTGTAGCTCGTAAATTGGTAAGCTTAGGGGGTGATCCGGTTTATCGTGAAGGTGTGGTAACAGATAACGGAAACGTTATTTTAGATGTATTTAATTTGAATATCTTAAATGCAATTGATTTGGAAAAGACAATTAACAACATTCCGGGTGTTGTGACTAACGGTATTTTTGCGTTAAATCCAGCAACGATTGCAATTGTTGCAACAAATGATGGTATTGAAGAGCGTACTGCACAGTAATGTCTGTGGAAATGCCAGAAATTAAAATTGTTCGTCACGTAAGGGCAAGAAAATTGCGCTTACGTGTTGAGCCTGCGTCTATACGACTTACTGTGCCGTTATTTTGTAGTAAGAAACAAATTCAGCAGTTTTTAGCTCAGTCTGAACAATGGTTAATCGAGACGTGGAATAAACAGCACCACGTTCAATCTACCTCGTTTGAAATTCCTTCAGAAATTTCTTTTTTTAATAGAGAACAGCCTTTTCAAATTGTTGTGCAGAAGCAACATCGCATTTTTCAATTTGATTGGGAAAATAGTTATTTATTTATTAAAGATCAACAACCCTATCAAGCTTTACAAAACGCTGTTATTGCTTATGCAAAACAAGAGTTGCCAGTACTTTTGTCAGAGCTTAGCCAAAAAACTCGGCTGAGTTATACAGAGTGTGCAATCCGACGTCCTAAAACTCGTTGGGGAAGTTGCAGTAGTCAACATAATATTATGCTGCATGCAGGTCTGGTTCTTATGCCTGCTCAAATTACCCGTTATGTTTGCATTCATGAACTAGCACACACCAAACACTTCGACCATAGTCCTGCATTTTGGGCCGAAGTTGCAAAGTTCGACCCTAACTATATGCAGCATCGCAGACAATTAAAAGGTAATCCATTGCCTGCATGGTGGTATGTTACAGCTTAACTAAAACTACACTCTAATTGTGTTGTTTGTAAGACATCTGGTGCTTTGCGGCTATCAAGGCCTGCTTGAGCACTAACAATCTTGTTCGCTTTAATATGTAGCTGTATAAAATTATATTGCTGTGTTGAATTGTTAGGTTCGGATGAACTTGAGTTAAGTAAATAACTATAACTTGCAGCGTCGGTTTGCAGTAAGTTATCTGTACTATCTGCGCTTAAGGCAGAGCGATAGCTTTGAGAGCCTTTAATTAATTCAATTTGACCATTAGCACGGAAGTTAAGTTGGCAGCCTGTTGTACTGTCTTCATAGTGACCAACTAAATAGTCTGTAGCTGGTAGTTTTGGGTCAGAAATATTGATACTAGTTAAACCTTGTTTACACGGATAAGCCGAACCACTGCAGGTCGCTGTAATACCACTAAAGCCAACAGCACGTCGGTAATCTCCCGCACCATCTATACGGAAAAATTCAGATGTATTACCAGCAGGTATAATCCCCGAATATTGTTTCTTGTCCAGTAGATCATAACCTATTGGGTCTAGATGGGATTGATCTTGCAAATCTGCTAGTTTAAAGGTGGCTGCTCTTAGATTAGTGGCAAAGTAATCACGTGTTACCTTTTGATTAGCTGCGATATCTAAAAGTGTGTTTTTTGCTGGATCAATATTATCAGGGGCTGAGGTGAAGATAGGGGTAAAAGATGTTTTGTCCCCAATAAGTTTTTTGCCGTCTAAATATCCATCTTTTAAATCTGTAGCGAGACTTTGGGTGAGATCTTGATAAGGTGAATTCGTATTATGGATGCTTGACCAATATTGAAGATAACCAAAGCTTAGATAACTATCCACATAAGTACTTGGCTTTGTGGTTGAGTATTTCAATAAATTTAAAATTGTAAGCGTACTTGCCGGACTTAAACTTGGAATATTGGTATCTTTAAACGCATTAAGAAGAGATCTGTAGACATCTTGAGAGGCTAAGTCAACATGTAATTGTTCAATACGGGTTGGGATAATTGTCTCATTAGGCAACTGACCTGAACGAATCACAGCACGTTGATAAATTGCTTCTGAACTTGGGCTGATCAATTGTGTTTTATTGCTTATCGAGCTTGGGGTAATAAAAGCGTGATAAACACCAGAAATATTTTGATATTCAGATTTGGTTGGATCAAATACTTGAGATGAGCCTTGGGTCGTGACTTCAACACGATAAAGACGATTTAGTTTTGTGCTTGGAAGTTTAATATCGTAACTCGTTAAACTGGCAACTTGGGTATCAATCAAAATACTATTGTCGGTATTATCATATACCTTGAGTTGAACATTGCGCATTTCGACAGGGGTTTTAAGCGTAATATCCGTCATGACTTCAGGAGTGGGTTCAGACGGTTTAGGCGTGTTAGATGAACCTCCGCTACTGCTACCACCACCACACCCAACAAGGGCTACACTTAAAATTAAAGTGGTGAGGCCGAGATAAGTGCACACTTTTATTTCTTTTGATTGATCAAGCATCCTAGCTCTCCAAAAATAAATTTGGTATTTATTTACTGATATTTGTTTGGTACTGACAGGCCGGCAAGTGCTATGTAATTATCGTTTAAAATAAAAAAATTAAAATTACCAAGCATGAAATGGTTTTGTAAGCCTAGACATCCTGTCATACTACCGCAAGTATAGATTCAAAATTTGAGGTAATGCACGTGATTTCTGTCGGAATTGTTGGTGGAACTGGTTATACAGGCGTTGAACTATTACGTATTTTATTACGACATCCAAAAGCGCAGGTTCGAGTTCTGACTTCACGTACAGAAGCGGGCAAACCAGTTGCTGATATGTTCCCAAACTTACGTGGGCATACAGATCTTCAATTTTCAGATTTAAACATTGATGCATTAAAAGAATGTGATGTTGTATTTTTTGCAACTCCTCATGGTGTTGCGATGCAACATGCGAAAGATTTGATTGCGGCAGGCACCAAAGTTATTGATTTAGCTGCTGACTTTCGTTTACAGAATCTTGAGCAATTTGAAAAGTGGTATGGTATGGAGCATGCTTGCCCAGATGTACTAAAAGATTCTGTTTATGGTTTAACCGAGTTAAATCGTGAAAAAATTAAGCAAGCTCAAGTCATTGGTAATCCGGGTTGTTACCCAACGACTGTTCAACTAGGCTTGGCTCCACTTTTAAAATCAGCACAAGCATTGATTGAAACAAAGAATATTATTATTGATGCAAAATCCGGTGTTTCTGGTGCTGGTCGTAAAGCAAGTTTGGGCATGATTTACAGTGAAAATGCGGATAACTTTAAAGCTTATGGTGTTGCAGGCCATCGCCACCATCCAGAGATTGTAGAGGCTTTGGAAAATATTGCAGGTAAGAAAGATGTTTTTGAGGGTCTTTTATTTGTTCCGCACCTAGTACCGATGATTCGCGGTATGTTAAGTACAATTTATGTAGACTTGACAGAAGCGGGTAAACAAACAGACTTACAAGCTTTGTATGAAGACTTCTATGCAAATGAAAAATTTGTAGATGTCATGCCTGCAAATAGTTCACCTGAAACTCGCAGCGTGCGTGGAGCAAATGAATTACGTATTGCTTTGTATAAACCACAACCAAATAAACTCATTATTTTGGCGGCTCAAGATAACCTTGTAAAAGGTGCATCTGGCCAAGCTGTACAAAATATGAACCTTATGTTTGGCTTTAATGAAGATGAAGGCTTACAAGGGATTGGTTTATTACCATAAAAAACTCTTTTTTGCTTCACACACATTTAAATTTCGATTTAAATGTGTGTCTTGACTCTGATCTTAAACACTGAGATGACGATGCAAAACTCGGAACAGACGACTTCTGTAGAAAGTTCGTTGCAAAAGAAAAAATTTTTAAACACCAATAAACCATTATTTATTGGTGCCGCTATTTTAATGAGTGGTTGTTTTGCGCTCGGCTATACAATTGGGCACCGTCAAGGTTTAACTGTTGTTGGTTACGATGCAGATGCAGAGCAATTGGTTGAGGTAGTGCAAAAACAAAAAACAGCATTAGATGCAGTTAACAAAAGTTTGAATGCTGCTGTACAAGAGCGTGATGTTGCTGTTACAAATGCTAATGATTTGTTTGAAGCACTTAATCAAGCCAATGCTGATAAAACACAGCAAGAAGGTATGAGTAACATCTACCGTGAAATTTTAAGACAACGTGGTGGTTTAAGCTTAACAATTCAGAATTTGGCGATTAAACCGTTACCGGAAAATGCTTATGAATATCAGCTTGATCTGGTACAAGTTAGCCCGAGTAAACGCCGTGCTGCAGGTTCAGTTGAAATAAGACTGATTAAAGATACAGAAGTTTTAGTGGTACCACTTGAAGATAAGAACTTTAACTTCACTGATTTTGAGCGTTTGACTGGCCGTTGGACGATGCCTAAGGGGTTCACACCTCAATTTATTGAAGTGCGTCTAACAGGCGGTTCTGATACACCGGTTATTAAGCGTTTTAGTTGGCAGCGTGGTAAACCTGTCGAAACACCTTCTGCTTTTGTTGCAGAAATTCCTCAAGCTGAAGCAAATTCACAATAGTAACATCATATGCGAACAAATAAGCGTCAAACAAATTTAAAAGATATTAAGGCTTCTTTTCAGCAGTCTGGCTATGTCGATTGGCACTTCAATCCACGCTTAAGTGATTCGCAAAACGAAGATCATGACGGAGAGGTTGTTGTGCAAACAGCACCTCCCGAACTCAAGCGTCCTCCCTTATATGCAGTGGTATTATTGAATGACGATTACACGCCAATGGACTTTGTAATTGAAATTTTACAACAATACTTTGCAATGAATCTTGACCAAGCAACTCAAGTAATGCTAACAGTACACTATGAAGGTAAAGGTACTGCCGGGGTATATCCAAGAGACATCGCGGAAACCAAGGCAAACCTTGTTAATAATTACGCTCGATCGCAAGGTCATCCATTACTTTGCCAGATTGAGCCTAAAGCATAAGGGGGTCACATGCTCAGTCGTCAATTAGAAGTATCATTACGTTTGGCTGTTAGCATGGCTCGTCAAAAGAGACATGAGTTTCTTACAGTTGAACATTTACTATTAGCCTTACTCGATAACGATTCGGCTGTGAATGCATTAAAAGCATGCGGAGCTGATATTGTTTCTTTACGTAAAGAATTAGAAGAATATGTAGAACAACATACTCCTAAGCTTGGCGAAAATAGCGAGCAAGCTCCACATCCAACAGAAAGTTTCGACCGTATTTTGCAACGTGCAATTTTCCACGTTCAATCGAGTGGTGGTGACCGTACTGTTGAAGGTGCGGATGTTTTAGTCGCAATGTATTCAGAGCGTGATTCTTTTGCTGTTTATCTGCTTAAACGTCATCAAATTAATCGATTGACTTTAACTCAATACTTGTCTCATGGGACACGTAAAGACGAAGTTCAGGTTGAAGAAGAAGTTGAAGACATTGAAGGTGAAAGCAATTCAGGCAATGCCGGACCATTAGAACTTTATACGCTCAATTTAAATGTTGAAGCGCAAAAAGGTAAAACTGATCCACTCATTGGTCGTGAGAAAGAAATTGAGCGTACAGCACAAATTCTTTGCCGTCGTCGTAAAAACAATCCATTGTTAGTAGGCGACCCAGGTGTAGGTAAAACTTCAATTGCAGAAGGCCTTGCTTGGCTCATTGTAAATGGTAAAGCACCAAAACCGCTAAGCCATGCAGAAATTTACAGTCTTGATATTGGTGCATTGGTTGCGGGTACAAAATATCGTGGTGACTTTGAAAAACGTTTAAAACAATTGTTAAACGCTTTGAAGAAAAATCCGAATGCGATTTTATTCATTGATGAAATCCATATGATCATTGGTGCAGGCTCTAGTATGGGCAGCACAATGGATGCATCGAATCTCATCAAACCAGCTTTAGCAAATGGTACTTTACGCTGCATTGGATCAACCACGTTCCAAGAATATCGTCAGGTATTTGAAAAGGATCATGCGTTATCTCGTCGTTTCCAAAAAATTGACGTAAATGAACCGAGCATTTCTGAAACTATTGATATTTTACGTGGCTTGAAAACGAAGTTTGAAGATTTCCACCATGTACAGTATGACGACAAAGCTTTGGTTTCTGCGGTTGAGCTTTCTGCGAAATTTATTAATGATCGTTTCTTGCCAGATAAAGCGATTGATGTCATTGATGAAGCAGGTGCACAGCGCCGTCTAAAAGCAGAAAGTGAAGACAGCTTAATTACTGTAGAAAATATCGAAGACATCGTTTCTAAAATTGCGCGTATTCCGCCTAAGACAGTGTCTAAAGATGATAAATCAGTACTTGAAAATCTTGAGCGTGACCTAAAACGTGTTGTATTTGGTCAAGATGAGGCAATTACTGCATTAGCTTCTGCAATCAAGTTGTCACGTGCTGGTTTGAAATCACCAGACAAGCCTGTTGGTAGCTTTGTATTTGCTGGTCCAACGGGTGTTGGTAAAACGGAAGTCACTAAGCAATTAGCAAAACTTTTAGGTGTAGAGCTTGTCCGTTTCGATATGTCTGAGTATATGGAGCGTCATGCTGTTTCTCGCTTAATTGGTGCTCCTCCAGGCTATGTAGGTTATGATCAAGGTGGCTTACTCACAGATGCGATTCATAAAAATCCACACTGTGTATTGTTACTGGATGAAATTGAGAAAGCACATCCTGATGTGTTTAACCTGTTATTACAAATCATGGATCATGGTGCATTAACAGACAATAATGGTCGTAAGTCAGACTTTAGAAATGTCATTATTGTGTTGACGACGAACATTGGTGCAGAAAGTATTTCTCGTGCAAGCATTGGATTTACAGAGCAAGACCATAGTTCGGACAACCAAGAAGCCATGAAACGTGCATTCTCACCTGAATTCCGTAACCGTCTAGATGGTGTTATTCAATTCAAAGCTTTACCAACCACAGTGATTGAATCTGTAGTTGATAAGTTCTTGACAGAATTGCAAGCGCAGCTAGATGAAAAACGCGTAGTTTTAGATGTCGATCAAAGTGCACGCGACTGGTTAGCGACAAATGGTTATGATCGTTTAATGGGCGCTCGACCAATGCAACGACTCATTCAAGAACACTTGAAGAAACCATTAGCTGAAATGATTTTGTTTGGTGAACTTGCAGATCATGGCGGTAATGTGGCGGTATCAGTGAAGAAAGAAGATGGTAAAGCAGTGGGTCTAAAACTTGAAGTGTTTGAAGATCACCATACGGCAGAACCAGCTTAATTTATGTTAATTGATAGTCTTTCTATAACCCGAATATTTAGTGTGTTCGGGTTATTTATTATTACTGCAATTGCTGAGATTTTGGGTTGTTACTTTCCTTATCTTATTTTAAAAGAAGGGAAGTCTGCGTGGCTATGGTTACCTACAGCTCTGAGTTTGGCCGTGTTTGTCTGGTTGCTGACATTGCATCCGGCAGCTTCTGGACGGATTTATGCAGCCTATGGCGGTATTTATATTTTTACTGCGCTTATGTGGCTTCGTTTTGTAGATCAGGTCGCTTTAACCAGATGGGATATCTTGGGTGGCGTAATCGTGCTTTGCGGAGCAGGTTTAATTATTTTACAGCCCCAAGGATTAATCCGTTAATTCTGAGAGTGATTATTTAAATTTTAAGTGAAAAAAATAAGCAATTTTTTCGCAAAAAATACTTGTCAAAGTCATCAACAATGCGTATTTTAGATTTAAGGAACATTTTTTAATATTTGAGATAAAGATGTTAAATCAATCTGTGAATTCTAACGCTTACTTTTATTTCTGGCAATTTAGATAGTTGCCTGAGCGTATTCGGGCACGAGAGTTGCCCATCACAGTTAATACCTGATCGGCAACCCCGATCAGGTTTTTTTATGCTTTATCTTTTTCAAATCGAGGACTTTAAAATGAACAACATGACTTATTCATACTTTAGCAACTTTTATTGGTTTTACTTTTGCCTACCTTTGCCAACGAATAGATCCAAAACGCTCAAATAAATGATCGGACTGATTAGGTTTCAGTCCAAAGGAAAAGACCAATGAATGCCTTAAATACTTTACTAACTCAAAGCAATACAAAAGAAACACCAGTTAGTTTACCTGTTCAGTTAAAAGCTAAATACCCGCTTGTGCAGACCTTCGCACGACAAATTGCAGAACATCGTCAAATTATTCAAAATATTCTTGCTGGCAAAGATCAGCGCTTAATGGTTATTACAGGACCATGTTCAATTCATGACCCAGTTGCTGTACTTGAATACGCAGATAGATTGCAAAAATTACAAGAAAAAGTAAAAGATCAAATCTTCATTGTGATGCGTGCTTATATTGAAAAGCCGCGTACAACAGTAGGTTGGAAAGGGTTTATGTATGACCCAAATCTTGATGGTTCATCTAATCTACAATTAGGTTTAGAAAAATCGCGTGAGCTATATTTACAAATTATTGAAAAAGGCTTGCCGATTGCGAGCGAAATTTTAAGCCCAATGGCAACAGGCTATTTTGATGATTTATTGGCCTGGGGTGCAATTGGAGCTCGTACTAGTGAGTCTCAGATCCACCGTGAAATCTCAAGTCATATGCCATACAGTATTGGCTTCAAGAATGGTACGGATGGCTCAATTCAAATTGCTTTAGATGCTATTCAGTCTGCACAAAATGAGCATCAATTTTTAGGTATGAATCAGCAAGGTTTGCCTTCAGTGATTCAGAGTGCTGGAAATCCATTGCCACACTTGATTTTACGTGGAGCCAATCACGGTCCTAATTATGATTTGGCTTCAATTCAGGCAATTAGAGAAAAGCACAAACAAAACCTACCTGCCTTAGTTATTGACTGTAGTCATGGTAACAGTGGTAAAGATCCTTTACGTCAGCCAGAAGTTTTACAGCAAATCGTTGCTGAACGTCTAAAAACTCAGGTAAAGGGTATCATGATTGAAAGCCATTTAGTTGATGGTAACCAGAAGATTTCATGTGAAATGACTTATGGTCAGTCGGTAACGGATGGTTGTTTGGGGTGGGATAAAACTGAACAGCTTTTGTTAAATGTTGCTAAACAGTTAAAAGCAAGTGAATTAGCTCATTCAGCTTAATGATGTAAAAATTTAAAAAGGGATCTGTTTTAGCAGATCCCTTTTTTTAAGAAGCATGTTTAAGTTCGGATAAAAAAGTAGTGATTTCATGCCCGAATTTTTTTGGCTCGGTTAATAATGGCGTGTGGCCTGAACGTTCAAAATAAATTGTTTTTGCATGTTCGACACTATGTGCAATCAGGGTTTGGCCCGTTTCTGGATAGAGTGTCGAATTGCGACCAATAAAGAAAGTTGTTGGGCACTGTAATTGCTGAAGTGCTTCACGATAATCTTCATTGTGGAAAAGATAATTTTCGACATACCAAAATAAGTAGTCTAAACGCTGAATCGGAAGAAGATATTTTTGTAAAAATGGTTGTTTTAATGCAGTTTTAAAAACAAAAGGACTAAACGGATTGCTACTTTGCAATTCAATAAAATCTACCCACAACCGCACCAACTTTTGACGGTCCGGAAGTGATAATTCATAAAGATATTTAGCATTTTTATGGATTGATAATAACTGATAAATATCATTGAGTAATTGTTTAAATTGGGCATGTAATGGCCCAAATAACCCATATTGCCATGTAGCATCTACTGAAATTTTAGGCGTTTGATCGATATGTAAATAGGCCTTTAACTGCTGAGCGAGATGAGCATGTTTCATGCCATGCATTGCAGTGGTGGCTCCCATTGAGTAGCCTATTAAAATAAATTTATCTAATTTTAATTGCTCAATTAAGTGAGCAACATCTTGCCAGTGGCTTGATATGGCATCTTGCTCGGGAATTGCACAATTTTTTGAACCGCCAAAGCCCCGCCAGTCGGGAATAATAAACTCGTATTCTTTACGATTTGCATAGATAAAAGGTAGCCATTGCCAACTTTGCATACCTAAGCCGGATAAAACTAATACCGGTTCACCACGACCAACACGGCGTACAAATAAACTTTCCTGATCGGGCATGGTGTAATAAGGCATGATTATTCTCCAGATACATTATCTTGAGCAAAGTGTTTTAATTGCGGGATGACTTGTTCCAACCATTTGATCCACTCAGTTTCCATAGTAATGCCGAGTTTTAAGATCATTTTATGAATATATAACACTCGATTATTCAAATCATCGCTATCTTTAAAATCTTTATCGTAAATAGTTTGGTAAAGCTTAAGCTTTTCTTGATGTAGACCAAGATGTCGTAACAGTTCGGGTAATATTTGATTATTGCCCAATTGCGCCTCAGCGCGCAATCTTACCATTAGGTCATCTCTAAGCTGTGCCGGTTCGCTTTGCTGCGTCATCCATGAAGCGAGTTCAATACGGCCAAGCTGTTCGACTTGATAAGTTTTTTTTCGGCCACTATCCATCTCATTTTCTAAAGTGGAAACCCAGCCTTTTTTAAGCATGTTATTGAGTTCACGATAAATTTGCTGATGTGTGGCATTCCAGAAAAAGCCCATAGATCGGTCAAAACGGCGGGCGAGTTCAAAGCCCGTGCTTGGCCGTTCTAGTAAACTGGTCAATAAAACATGAGGAAGTGACATGGCAATCCGTTTGTAAGCAAAAGTAAAGTGTGACTCATTAGATTATGCAACATGTTGCATAAAAGTCAAAATTTGATTATAAATTTGTGCAACAAGTTGCATTAAGCAAGCAGATTAGCAAGCCAAGGAGTTGTTATGTCGTTATATCCACATTTATTAAAACCATTAGATTTAGGTTTTACGACATTAAAAAATCGCGTATTGATGGGGTCTATGCATGTTGGTCTAGAAGAAGCGCCTGGTGGTTATGAGCGTATGGCAGCTTTTTATGCAGAACGTGCTAAAGGTGATGTGGGTCTTATTGTTACTGGCGGTATTGCACCCAATCAGGCAGGTTTAACCTTTGCTCATGCTTCTAAGTTAGATAGCACAGAAGAAGCAGAAAAACATAAAGTCATTACCGAAGCTGTACATGCTGCTGGCGGGAAGATTGCATTACAAATATTACATACGGGCCGATATTCTTATCAGCCAGAGATTGTTGCGCCTTCGGCAATTCAGGCACCTATTAATCCTATTAAGCCTAAAGCAATGACTTCTGCTGAGGTTCAACAAACGATTGATGATTTTGCAAACTGTGCGAAGCTTGCTCAATACGCTGGATATGACGGCGTTGAGATTATGGGTTCAGAAGGTTATTTAATTAACGAGTTTATTGCAGCCAGAACAAACCATCGTGATGATGAATGGGGTGGTAGCTATGAAAACCGTATTCGTTTTCCTGTTGAGATCGTAAAACGCACACGTGAAATAGTGGGTGAAAACTTTATTATTATTTACCGGTTATCGATGCTTGATCTGGTTGAAGGTGGTTCTACTTTAGAAGAAGTTATTCAACTTGCTAAAGCGATTGAAAAAGCTGGGGCTACGATCATTAATACGGGTATTGGCTGGCATGAAGCTCGTATTCCAACAATTGCCACCAAAGTTCCAAGAGCTGCATTTACTTGGGTCACTGAAAAATTAAAAGGTGAAGTTTCAGTTCCATTAATTACATCGAACCGTATTAATACACCAGAAATGGCTGAACATGTATTAGCGTCGGGTCATGCGGATATGGTTTCAATGGCACGTCCAATGCTTGCAGATCCTGATTTTGTTTTAAAAGCAAGTGAAGGCCGTAGCGATGAAATTAATACGTGTATTGGCTGTAACCAAGCTTGTCTCGACCACATTTTCTCTATGAAAATTGCAACATGTTTGGTTAATCCTCGAGCATGTTATGAAACAGAACTAATCTTTAAAGAAGCACAAAATCAGAAAAATATTGCTGTCATAGGTGCAGGACCAGCAGGTTTAAGTTTTGCTGTATATGCGGCAGATCGTGGACACCAAGTTAAAATCTTTGAAGCAAGTCATCAAATTGGTGGTCAGTTTAATATCGCTAAAACTGTGCCAGGCAAAGAAGAGTTCTACGAAACATTGCGTTATTTCAATCGTCAAATTGAATTACGCCCGAACATTGAACTTGTATTAAACCATCCAGCCACTTATGAAGAGTTAAGCCAATCAGACTTTGATGAAATCGTAGTTGCAACTGGTGTAACGCCTCGTCAATTGCAATTTGAAGGTATTGATCATCCAAAAGTGTTGAGCTACTTACAGGTGCTTAAAGAGCGTGTAGCAGTAGGTCAGCGTGTTGCCATTATTGGTGCGGGTGGTATTGGTTTTGATACGGCTGAGTACCTAACCCATGAAGGTGAAAGTGGCAGTTTAAATCCAGAAAAATTTTATGAAGAGTGGGGTATTGATACTCACTATGAACATGTCGGAGGTTTAAAGCAGCCAAAAGTTGAAGCTTCTGAACGAGAAATCTATTTGTTGCAGCGTAAAGCTTCCTCAGTAGGCGCAGGGCTGGGTAAAACGACTGGTTGGATTCACCGTACCGGGCTTAAGAACAGAAACGTGAAAATGTTAGCAGGTGTGCAATACGACAAAGTAGATGATCAAGGGCTTCATATTACTGTTGATGGCAAACCAACGGTACTTGAGGTTGATAATGTTGTGATTTGCGCGGGCCAAGAATCATTTACTGCGATGTATGACCAATTAAAAGCAGATGGTAAGAATGTTCATTTGATTGGTGGTGCTAAAGAAGCAGGTGAGTTGGATGCTAAACGTGCTATTCGTCAAGGTGCTGAACTAGCAGCGGTTCTTTAATGACTTAAATGAGCATTGTCTTGTGTAAGAGAATGCTCATTACTAAAACCTATTTGAAGGAAAAATAAAAATGACACTCGAAATAACTAAACAGTCATTAGAAAAATGGCATCACATGATTCAATCAAATGACTTATCGAACTTAAATGATTTGCTGGCAGATGAAGTCGTTTTCCATTCACCGGTTGCTTATAAACCTTATGAGGGAAGACAAGTTGTTTTCTTTATTCTCACCAATGTAATTCAGGTATTTCAGAATTTTACCTATCATCGAGAATTTTACACGGAAGATGGTGAAAATGTAGTGCTAGAGTTTAGTGCGGATGTGGGAGATAAATCATTAAAAGGTATTGATATGATTCGTTTTAATGAGCAGGGTAAAATTGTTGATTTTGAAGTAATGATTCGTCCAATGAGCGGTTTAGCTGCATTAGCTGAGCAAATGGGCATACGAATAGCTCAATTTAAACCTCAATAATTTTGTTAAATAGCCTAAGAAAGAATATTGAGGTATATAAAAATGTGGTTAAAACTTTCAACGTTGTTTTTATTACCCGTATTATTTATACAAGGCCATAAAGTTCGGAAGAACACACCACGTTTAGCAGAAGCTAAAGGTGAACGAGAAGGTAGAGCTGGTCAAGGTAAATCTTTATCTCTGCTTATTTTGGGGGATTCTGCCGCAGCAGGTGTTGGTGTAGAAAATCAGAAAGATGCCTTGTCTGGTGCTATTATTCAAGAACTGCAAAATGAATTTTCCCTACAGTGGAAACTTCATGCCAAAACTGGTGATACAACTCGACAAGTTTTTAATGCTTTGCAGCATTTAGAAGAGCAGAAGTATGATGTGATTGTGACATCTATTGGTGTAAATGATGTCACAAAGTTGACCTCTGCTAAATCATGGATTAAACAACAGAAGCAATTATTTGAGCATATACAGAAACGTTTTCAGCCAAAGTTGATTATCATTTCCGGTGTGCCTCCAATGCAACATTTCCCGGCTTTACCGAATCCACTAGCTTGGTTGTTTGGGCAATATGCAGAGCAAATGAATCAAAAATTACAACAATGGTTAGCACCACAAAGCCATTTTAAGTTTCTTGAATATGATATTGAAACTTTTCAAGCCATGAACTTGCCTATGGCAAGCGACGGTTTTCATCCAAGTAAAGATGTTTACGCAGTTTGGGGACGGCAGGTTGCAGCCTTAGTGCGGCAATCATTTAACTCATAGTCATAGGTAGTTATTGGATATGGGCATATCTGTTTTTAATAAAATTAAAGATTTCGGTTCGGAGCTGTTCGATTTAGTATTGGGCGCTGAGCACCCAAAAGTCTATTATCATCCTCAAGGAAAAATAAAAGATATTTTGGATAAGCTACCTCAACTTAAACAGAAATATCGTCCTACGCCTTGGCTCACAAATAGTCATGTTCACTTACTTTATTTTGATCTTATTAGAAAACAAACAATAAAGTTGGCATATGATCGAATTGATCAACTCACTATGAGTGATGGTGGTATTACCGCAATTGCTTGGTATGGCTATAACTTACCTCCAGATACACCAACAATTGTAATTATGCATACCATTACAGGTACACCTGAGAGTATGCGTGAATTGGTACGTGATTTAAATCAATACACAGGCTGGCGAATTGCATTATGCCTGCGCCGTGGTCACGCAGGTTTGCCAATGCCTGTGCCCCAAATTTCTCTTTTTGGTTCTACAAGTGATTTAAAAGAACAACTTAACCATATTCAAAGTTTATTTCCGGCATCGGATTTATATGCGGTAGGTTCTTCGGCCGGTACGGGGCTGCTAGTTCGTTATTTGGGTGAACAAGGCGAAGATACACCTTTTAAAGCTGCTTTTGCGATGTGTCCGGGCTATAACACAGAAATTGGTTTTAAAAATGTCCATCCTTTTTACAGTAAAATGATGACTAAGAAGCTCTTCAAGTATTTT
Source organism: Acinetobacter sp. FDAARGOS_559 (assembly GCF_003940475.1). NCBI lineage: Bacteria > Pseudomonadati > Pseudomonadota > Gammaproteobacteria > Moraxellales > Moraxellaceae > Acinetobacter > Acinetobacter sp. FDAARGOS_559. Next base: position 461,305 of record NZ_RKJG01000005.1, on the reverse strand, counting down.
ATTTATCCGTACCAAAATACATGGAGTCAGATTGCATCTTTAGAGAAAGTTTTATCAGCAACCAATTTAGAAGAATTTGAAAAAGAATACTTCGAGATGGCGGGTTTTGAAGATTATGAAACTTACTGTAAATCTATTAACCCGATTTATGTGTTCGAAAATATTAAAATTCCTTTAATGATTTTGAATGCTGAAGATGACCCTGTATGTTCTATTAAAAATTTAGAGCCATATAAAGAGCCAATTCAGCAGATGAGCAATGTTGCTGTGGTGACAACGAAAAAAGGAAGTCATTGTGCATTTTATGAGGGATGGCGCAGTACATCGTGGGCAGCACGTCTCATGGCTGATTATTTTTTAATTGAACATAATAAATAGATAATCTTTGAATATAAATAAAGCCCAGATCTCGGGCTTTATTTTTTATACTTTAAGATAAGAGGGGTGATCTATCACTTATTCCAAGTTTTACTTTTGTAGCGGCAACTAAAGCTTTTTCATCTGTCTGGTTGGGGTGAAAATCAAAACGGTAGTATTCAAGAAATTTAGGAATCAACACTTTATATTGTTTGCTCGCAAAGTTAAAAAAGTTGCGCCAAGTTTTGAAATTGGTCAGTTGCTTATCTCGTTTCATTAGAACAATATGGTAAATAGTTGAAAAGGCTGTAATCAGAACTAAACTGAATGTAAAAACTGCAACACGTGGAATATATGCATCTAATCCGTTGCCATATAGATGTTGATATAAATCGAATGCAACAGCTTTATGCTCGGTTTCTTCAACACTGTGCCATAACCATAAGTTGCGAATAGTGTTGTCGGTCATAAGCTCATTTACAGATTGCATCATGCTGACTACCAGAACAGCTGTATAGTGTTCTAATCCAACAGTTACCAATAAATTCCATTTTTTACTAAAAACTTTCTCAATAGCTTTAAGAACAATACCTGTAGCTTTCTCTAGTGATTCTGGATTTAAACCATATTGTTGTGCACTGACATGGAAAGCATGATGTTCTTTAGAATGCATTGCTTCTTGACCAATAAATGCACCTATTTCTCTGTCTAGAATTTCATTCTCTTTGGCTTTAGCTCGTAAAGCACGGACAGATCTAACAAAGTATGATTCACCTTCAGGAAATAAAGTTGAAAGACCCGTGAAATAGTGGGTGAGAGAAGGCTCATGATTGCACCAATAGCGCGGAGTATCTTCAAAATTGTAGTCCATGCGGCGGACAGGAAAAGAGGCTGGTGTACGGTTTAAAGCTGTTTTCATTTTCTTGCTCCAATCTTCTTTTAGATTAAGTTCCAAAAAGGAACTTGTTAATAAAAATTATAAGCAGACTAGATTGGAGTCAATAAATTTCGAATGATTGAAAATAGATTGTCCTAAAATGATAGACAGGAGAGCTTTAAAGACAAAAAGTAATAAAATTAAATTTATTTGTATTATGACTATTTATATAAATGCCCAAATTAAAAAAATAATTTGGGCATTCTTGAACAGAAGCTTAGTTCTTAAGTGCTGGTGTTGCAGCAGCAATAGCAGCAGCAACGGCATCATCTTCTGTGTTCGCAGGTTCAGTTGCCTTAGCAGCTGGTTTTGACTGAGCTTTTTCCGGTTTAGGTTCAGCTTTAGGCTCAGGTTTTTTTTCTGGTTTAGGTTCTACTTTTGGTGTCTCAGATTTAGGTTGTTCAGCAACTTGTGTCTGTGAAGATTCATCAGAACGCGCAGGACGAGTTTCACGGCGAATTTCAGTTGTCGTGTTAGCAGTTTCTTCACGATGAACTTCAACTTGTGGTTGCTCTTGAACTTGAGCTTCTTGAGTATCTACACTCTCTAAAGATTCAAATTTTGCAGGCTTCTGTGGTTGAGGTTCTGAAACAGCAGTTTCAATCTTGTCTTGCTCTTCTTCTTTCGGTGTCTCTTTTTTAACGCATGCGGTTAACAATAGTCCAGCCGCAATTGCAGCACAGATTAAAAGTTTTTTATTTGCCATTGCCCTAAACAACATTTAATTGAGGAATTGGCATTATAACAGTAAATAGCTATGAAAAAATCATGTCAGATTGAGCTAATTTTTTATTAAAAATGCTGATAGAATAACCAGTTGTTTATTGTTCTTTGAATTGATGCGGTTTGACTTTGCTTTATAGGGGCAGAGTACAGTAAAATTGCCAAACATTGTAGGCCGATTTCGGCTTGATTGTACGAGAAACTTAATGACCCATTTTATTTTTGTCACTGGTGGTGTGGTTTCATCGCTAGGTAAAGGTATTTCTGCTGCTTCTGTTGCTGCACTTTTGGAAGCTCGTGGCTTAAAAGTCACAATGGTTAAAATGGATCCTTATATTAATGTCGATCCAGGGACAATGAGCCCATTCCAGCATGGTGAAGTTTTTGTTACCGAAGATGGTGCAGAAACAGATCTGGATCTGGGTTATTACGAACGTTTCTTACGTCGCGCGAAAATGACCAAACTAAACAACTTCACTAGTGGTCGTGTATATCAAGACGTTTTAAATAAAGAGCGTCGTGGTGATTACTTAGGTGGTACAGTTCAGGTTATTCCTCATATTACTGACAATATTAAAGAACGTGTACTCCGCGCAGGCGAAGGTTATGATGTTGCTATCGTAGAGATCGGTGGTACCGTAGGTGATATCGAATCTTTACCGTTTATGGAGTCGGTTCGTCAGTTAATGGTTGAGCTTGGTCATAAACGTACCATGCTTATGCATTTAACTTTGTTGCCATATATTAAGTCGGCAGCAGAGTTAAAAACCAAACCAACTCAGCACTCTGTAAAAGAGTTACTTTCAATCGGTATTCAGCCAGATATTCTTATCTGTCGTACTGAGTATGATGTTGATGCTGACACTAAACGTAAGATCGCGTTATTCACTAACGTCGAGGCTCGTGCGGTTGTCGTGTGTAAAGATGCGAAAACGATCTATCAAATTCCACGTGGCTTCTATGAGCAAAACGTAGATGACCTGATTTGTGAACGTTTTGGTTTTACTGATTTACCGGAAGCTGACTTAACTGATTGGGATAATGTTGTAGAAGCATTACTTAACCCAGAATACACAGTACGTGTAGCAATGGTCGGTAAGTATGTTGAATTACCGGATGCTTATAAGTCCGTAAACGAAGCATTGTTACATGCTGGTATTAAAAATCGCGTAAAAGTACAAATTGATTATGTCAATGCTGAAGAGCTTGAAAGTCAAGATGTTTCTATTTTGAAAACAGCTGATGCGATTTTAGTTCCTGGTGGTTTTGGTGAGCGTGGTACTGAAGGCAAAATGAAAGCTATTCAATACGCACGTGAAAATGGTATTCCTTTCTTGGGAATCTGTTTGGGTATGCAGTTGGCTGTTATTGAATATGCTCGCCATGTTGCAGGTATGCCAGAAGCTTCTTCTACAGAATTTAACCGCTCTACAAAATATCCATTGATTGGTTTAATTACCGAATGGTTAGATGAGCGCGGTGAATTACAACAGCGTAGCCTTGAGTCTGACTTAGGCGGAACAATGCGTTTAGGTGCACAAAAATCAGAATTGGTTGAAGGCACAAAAACTCGTGAAGTCTACGGAAAAGCTGAGATTACCGAACGTCATCGTCACCGTTATGAAATGAATAATCGTTTCATTGAAGCGATTGAACAAGCGGGCATGAAGATTTCTGGTTATTCTTCAGCGCAACATTTAGTTGAAACTGTAGAAATTCCTGAACATCCTTGGTTTATTGCTGTACAATTCCACCCGGAATTTACAAGTTCACCACGTGATGGACATCCATTATTTGCTAGTTTTATTGACGCTGCAAAAACACAGCACCAAAAAAGTAAGTAATGCGATTTTAAAATAAACTGGGAAAGTTTAAATGTCACAATTAAAACCACAAGAAGTTGTACGTTTAGGCGATATACAAATGGCAAATCATTTGCCATTTGTATTATTTGGCGGAATGAACGTACTCGAGTCAAAAGATTTAGCTTTTGAAATTGCTGAAACTTATATTGATATTTGTAAACGCCTAGATATTCCTTATGTATTTAAGGCGAGTTTTGATAAAGCAAACCGTTCTAGTTTGCATTCATTCCGTGGTCCTGGACTTGAAAAAGGTATTGAATGGTTAGGCGACATTAAAAAACATTTTAATGTACCAATTATTACCGACGTTCACGAACCATATCAGGCAGCGCCAGTTGCCGAAGTCGCTGATATTATCCAGCTTCCTGCTTTCTTAAGCCGTCAAACTGATCTTGTTGAAGCAATGGCGAAAACCCAAGCTATTATCAACATTAAAAAAGCACAGTTCTTGGCTCCTCATGAAATGCGCCATATTTTGCATAAATGTTTAGAAGCGGGAAATGACAAACTTATTCTTTGTGAGCGTGGCTCAGCATTTGGCTATAACAATTTAGTTGTAGACATGCTTGGCTTTGACATCATGAAAGAAATGAATGTACCTGTATTCTTTGACGTGACTCATGCTTTACAAACTCCAGGTGGTCGTTCAGATTCAGCTGGTGGTCGCCGTGCTCAAATTACAACTTTAGCGCGCGCAGGTATGGCAACAGGTTTAGCGGGATTATTCCTAGAGTCTCATCCAGATCCAGATAAAGCGAAATGTGATGGACCATCTGCATTGCGCTTGTCACAGCTTGAGCCATTCTTGGCACAACTAAAAGAATTGGATACTTTAGTTAAAGGATTCAAAAAGTTAGATACTCATTGATGCAGGAATTTGCATCGCGTTATTCATTCAACTGAGGAATTGTTCATGAGCCAAATCGTTGACATTCGTGCACGTGAAATTTTGGACTCTCGTGGTAACCCAACCATCGAAGCAGACGTCATCTTAGAATCTGGGGTGGTTGGTCGTGCATGTGCACCATCTGGTGCTTCAACTGGTTCTCGTGAAGCTTTAGAACTTCGTGACGGCGACAAATCTCGTTACTTAGGTAAAGGCGTTCGTACTGCTGTTCAGAATGTAAATAGCTCAATTCATGAATTGCTTGTTGGTCAAAGTGTTTTTGAACAAAAAGCGCTTGATGAAAAAATGATTGCTTTTGATGGCACTGAAAACAAATCTAAACTAGGTGCTAATGCAACTTTGGCGGTATCTTTAGCAGCAGCTCACGCAGCAGCAGCTGAACAAAAACTTCCATTGTTCCAATACATTGCTAACTTACGTGGTCAAACTACTTTGACTATGCCTGTACCAATGATGAACATTTTGAACGGTGGTGCTCACGCAGATAACACTGTTGATATTCAAGAGTTCATGATTGAGCCAGTTGGGTTCACTTCATTCGCTGAAGCATTACGTGCTGGTGCAGAAGTATTCCATTCTTTGAAATCAGTTCTTAAGAAACAAGGTTTGAACACAGCTGTAGGTGATGAGGGTGGTTTTGCGCCTAACCTTCGTTCAAATGAAGAAGCGATTACAGTAATTCTTCAAGCAATTGAGCAAACTGGTTATAAAGCTGGTTCAGATATTATGCTTGCACTTGACTGTGCATCTTCAGAATTCTACAAGAATGGTCAATATATTCTTGAAGGTGAAGGCAACAAGTCTTTTACAAGCAATCAATTTGCTGATTACTTAGCTGGTCTTGTTAAGCAGTATCCAATTATCTCTATTGAAGATGGTTTGGATGAGTCTGACTGGGAAGGCTGGAGTTACTTAACTTCAATTCTTGGTGATAAAATCCAATTGGTTGGTGACGATTTATTCGTAACTAATCCTAAGATTTTACAACGTGGTATTGATGAAAAAGTTGGTAACTCAATTTTGATCAAATATAACCAGATTGGTACATTGACTGAAACTTTAGATGCAATCTACCTTGCTAAAGCAAATGGTTACACTACTGTTATTTCTCACCGTTCTGGTGAAACAGAAGATTCAACTATTGCTGATTTAGCAGTAGGTACAGCAGCAGGTCAAATTAAGACTGGTTCACTTTGCCGTTCTGACCGTGTTTCTAAATATAACCAATTGCTTCGTATTGAAGAGTTAACTAAAGCGGTTTACCGCGGTAAAGCTGAATTCAAAGGTTTAAACTAATCTTTTGAATAAAGCTTTATATATTTAAATATTGATGAAAAATTAATATCTAAATATAAGTGCTATTTCTAAGTGTTAGAAATAGCACTTTTTATTTACCCTAAGCGCCGGGTTTTTAAAGATTCAGCCCAACTGTGGTGATGACAACGAGAGCATTCTTGATCTAGCTTATTTAAAATTTTAGTTTCGCCACATTTCATACAGGAATAAAAAGTATTAATTTTAAGAACTTCTGCTTTACGATAAGCATCAGGGAATAAAGGAAGTCCCCATTTGACATCTTCATCTTCATAATAAAGCAAGCTCAGAATACCATCTGATTCAAGCAGGGCTGTTCTGACTTGGCCTAAATGTTCAACATTTTGTTGGCGCATTTCCGAAAAAAACTCATCATGAGAATAGGTCTGTTTTTGGAAATCTTTGTAGACTAAAAGGCCTTCTTTAACGACACAGAGCGCTTTTCCTTCTAATAAGTCTTCAATTTTTTTATGTTTTACCATACCCCAAGTGACCAGACGATATAGAGAAAGAATAGCGATAAAAGCTATCAATGCATGGGCAATCGGTAAATCTTTAGTAAACATAGGATCGCCAGCAGCAGAACCTAAACATAAAATAATGGCAAGCTCAAATAAGGAGAGTTGCCGAATACCACGTTTACCAGATAGCCTTAGAAAACTAATGATAATGATAAACATGATGGTACAACGGACCAAAATTTCTAAAACAAAGGACCACGTTGTGTCACCTATAAGAATATTAGAAAGATCCATCTTTTTCTCACTTGTTTAAATATGTATAAAAAATACATTTAAAATTCATATCAGAATAAAATTAAAAAAAATATACTTTTTAAGTGGTTATTGGTTAAGAAATTGATATATGTGTATTGTTATATGAAATTAAAAGATATAAATCTCATATATAGAATAGAAGGGCCGAGCCTGAAAAAAATGACGATACAGCTATTAAATTTTAAAAAAATTCTGTTTTATTAATTTATCATCTTGAATAAAACTACGGCCGGAATCAAGCATTGTAAGTAATACAATATTTAAACTTTGGTCATTGGTGGTAAGAAGATAGTCTTTATGTTCAGAGAATCTATTTCTTTATATCTTTCAGGAAGCTTTTTTATATTTACTGAGATGCTTTTTTTGTTAATTAGAAGTATTTTTATATGCATAGATTGATTTATAAGCAGTTGTGTTCATAAACATTATTTTCCTTTCCAATTGAGTTGAATTTTGACAAAATGAAACATGTCACAATGGTCAATTTAAAGTAATATGACCATTCATCGTTTTGCAGGAACTTTGCAGGAATTTTGCATGCTGCTTGTAAATTGTCATACAATACAAAAACTTAATCAAAGTTTTTAATTAAAGCTCTTAATGCTATGTTAGAAGTATTTCGTTCCACTTCAAGCAAACTTATATTGCTACTGGTTATTGTTTTAGTGGCTATATTGCAATATCAGTTTTGGTTAGGTGAGGGTGGTTATTTTCCTCATCAAGCGCTTATGCAGCAGATTCAACAACAAGCCGAAGTAAATGACGAGCTTAAAGAGCGAAACCGTATTTTGGCAGCTGAAGTTTTCGACCTAAAGAATGGTACGGAGGCGATAGAAGAGCATGCTCGCCTAGATCTAGGTTTGGTTAAGCCACATGAGACATTTGTTCAAATGAGTACAATTAGTACCCATTACAAACCTATTTATATTGACCCGAACGCTAAAGTAGATTTGGAAACTAATGAGACACCTCCATCACCAGACATCCCAGACTAAATTATGGGCAGTTATCCCTGCGGCTGGTTCAGGAAGTCGGTTTTCCAAAACTGAATTAAAGCAATACCAATATATTCAAGATGCTACTGTTATAGAACATACGGTTAAGCGTTTAAGTCAGCTTCCGCTGACGGGTTATGTTTTGGCAATTGGAAAACAAGATACTTTTGCCTCAACTTTATCTTTTCAAGATAAGCATAAAGCGCATTTTTGTAATGGTGGCGTTGAACGTGTGCATTCGGTATTAAATGCGCTGAATTATCTATCACAGATTGCAGATGAGGATGATTGGGTATTAGTACATGATGCAGCAAGGCCTTGCGTGACTTTCGAATGCTTGAATACTCTTATTAAAAATGCAATTGAGACTAACCAGAGTGCTATTTTGGCAATTCCGGTACGCGATACGCTAAAACAAGTGAATCAGGAACAGCAAATTGACAAAACAGTGAGTCGAGAGCTGTTGTGGCAAGCTCAAACTCCTCAAATTGCTAAAATCGGAATTCTTAAAAAAGCGATAGAAACAGCGCTAAAAAATAATTTGACTATTACTGATGAGGCGAGTGCACTTGAATCTATAGGAGAGAGTGTACTGGTGGTCATGGGGCGTTCTGATAATATAAAAATTACTTACCCCGATGATTTAGAACTTGCTCGCTTGATTTTACAATCACAAAATTAAGATTTTATATACAGGATAGATGGTAATTTTTTACCTATAAAATAGCCTAAGTGAATATGGTGTTTCTACATATCTATCCAAAATAATTAGTATTTTTTTACAACTTGTATTTGTAAGATTGAATAAGTAATTTACTTAGATAATGTTCGATAGTCGAACAAAAAAATCCTAAATCGAACAAAACTATATATAGCTGACTAGATCAAAATCTGAAAATTATCAAAAATGTTTAAAAGGGAAATCTAAGGGAAACACTCGGGATTGAGTGAAATATTTATCTATTCTTCTCGCCTCAGTGTGCCTAAATCTCTTACCTCTCTCTTCTTCAATGAGCACAATGGAGTTGTCTAATGATTGACAAAAGTAAGTCCTCACTAAGCGAGGTTCTATCGCAGATTAAAGATGGTGCAACCATTCTGATTGGTGGTTTCGGTACCGCAGGACAACCCGCTGAACTCATTGACGGTCTGATTGAACTCGGTGTTAAGGACCTGACCATTGTGAGCAACAATGCCGGTAATGGGGATTATGGTCTGGCTAAACTGCTCAAAGCCGGTTCAATTAAAAAAGTGATTTGCTCTTTCCCACGTCAGTCGGACTCTTATGTGTTTGATGAACTATACCGTGCCGGAAAGGTTGAACTTGAACTGGTACCACAAGGCAATCTGGCGTGCCGTATTCAGGCAGCAGGTATGGGACTTGGGGCGGTGTTTACACCTACTGGCTTTGGAACACTTTTGGCCGAAGGTAAAGAAACCCGTCATATTAATGGTAAAGACTATGTGCTTGAGTATCCGATCAAGGCTGACTTTGCCCTGATTAAAGCTTACAAGGGCGACCGCTGGGGCAATCTGGTTTACCGTAAATCTGCCCGTAACTTTGGCCCGATCATGGCCATGGCTGCTGATGTTGTCAACGGCAATTTAAAACTGACCCCTTTTACCTTAAAACAGCAAAGTAAAATTGACCCCTTTGATGATTTATTAAGACTCAATTTGTGGTTGAATTCCTACTCTCTTTTTATCTTTTAGACGATAACTTTCCCCAGATATTTGTACAACATGACAATGATGTAATAAACGATCCAACATTGCTGCTGTCAAAGTAACATCATCTGCGAATGATTTAGACCACTGGCTAAATGGTAAATTACTGGTCAAAATCGTACTGCCTTTTTCATAGCGCTTGGCAATAACATTAAAAAATAAATTTGCTTCTTCACGACCAAATGGTAAATATCCTATTTCATCGATAATCAATAACTTTGGAGCAAGTACAACACGTTGCATGTAGTTTTTTAATTTACCTTGTTGATAAGCTAGGCTAAGTTGCAACATTAAATCAGCTGCAGTAATAAACTTAGTCTTAATATTATTCATAATTGCCTTATAGCCTAAAGCCATTGATAGATGTGTTTTCCCAACACCACTTGCACCAATAAATACAACATTTTCAGCTCTTGGAATAAAGCTTAAATTAAATAGTTCAAGCAACTGCGACTTTGGAGCACCTAAAGCATAATTAAAATCATAAGCCTCCAACGTTTTGATTTGAGTAAGACCTGAAAGTTGTAAAAGAATCTGTTGACTACGTTGCTGCTTGGCTGTGTATTCATGTAATAGCATAGCTTCAACGAAATCTGCATAACTGCCATCCTTTGCTAAGGTTTGTTGTGCATGATGTGACCATTGTGATGCCACTGTTTGTAGACCAAGCTGACGGCAAAGCTGTTCAATACGCTCATACTGTAAATTCATTAAGAAACCTCCAGTAATTCATCATAGATTGATAAGGGGTGTTGAACACTCTCATGAGGTATGAGTGATGATGGGCTAACATCATCAATTACAGATTTTTTAGAACCATCATTAAATAAAGGTAATGAAGAAAAATATTGTTGTTCTTCAAGCAAACGAGTACTTGGTTTTTCTTTAGTTGTTGCATGAATGCGTTGATTTGCTGTTTCACTAAGCCATCGACCAATATAGGCATTTGCCATATCAACATCTAAGCTAAGGTCAACCACCTTTAAACTTGCTTTTAATGGCACGATAAAACTTGATTTCAAATAACTATTAAAGCGTTCTACTTTACCTTTTGTTTGCGCACGATATGGCTTACAAACACGTGGTCGGAAGTTATATTTCTTAGCACAATCAAGTAATTTAGCATTCCAGCGATGTTGACCATCTTGATAAGCATCACGTTCAATCATAATGGCCTTAGCATTATCAAATAATACATCTTTAGGAACACCACCAAAGAACTGAAAAGCACTTTCTAAGCCATCAATCCATGCATCAGAACGTTCATGATCATAAAACTTAACAAAGGTTGCTCTAGAGTATCCCAAAGTTGCAACAAATGCTTTTAATGTGGTGTGATGACGTCGAATTTTTGTGAAATCAACCTGCATTTGTTGACCTGGTTGAGTCTCAAATCGCTTAATCGGCTCTGGTTGTTTAGTTGGCTTTAATGTATTGAGATAATTTTGTAGTGTTCTAATTTTCCCCGTGTAGCCTTTTTGCAAGATTTCTTGATACAACACTGCAGCCGGTATCCATTCTGGATCGGCGGCATTTACACGTTTGATTAAATACGGTTTATAAGGCTCAAGAATACTCACTTTAGATTGTGTTCGTTGATATTTAGGTGTTACTTGAGATCGTAAATATTTACGCACAGTATTTCTAGAAATACCGAGTTCGCGGCTAATTGCCTTAATAGATTGACCTTGTTGATGAAGTATTTGGATTGTCACTGCTTGCTCCAAAGTTAACATGTTGAGCAGTCCAAAAAGACCACTATATTAACCAAGGGGGTCAATTTTCAAATGCTGTTGGGGGGTCATTTTTACATTGCCGCTAACAATGTCACCATTGCCCAGGTTTCTGAAGTGGTTGAACTGGGTGGATTAGACCCGGAACACATCATTACCCCAGGTATCTTTGTACAGCACGTTGTACAAGTACAGCCCGCACAGTAAGCAATAAGGAGAAATAACATGAGCTACCAGAAACTCAGCCGTGACCAGATTGCACAACGTGTGGCACAAGATATTCCAGATGGTGCCTATGTGAACTTGGGTATTGGTTTACCAACCAAGATTGCCAGCTACTTACCTGCTGACAAAGATGTCTTTCTACATTCTGAAAATGGCCTGTTGGCTTTTGGCCCACCGCCAGCTGCGGGTGAAGAAGACCCTGAACTGATTAATGCGGGTAAAGAGTTTGTGACTATGCTTGAAGGCGGCAGCTTTTTCCACCATGGCGATTCATTTGCCATGATGCGTGGTGGTCACCTTGATATTGCGGTGCTTGGGGCATTTCAGGTGGCAGCGAATGGTGACTTAGCGAACTGGCACACGGGTGCGCCGGATGCGATTCCTGCTGTTGGTGGTGCGATGGATTTGGCGGTTGGTGCCAAGAAAGTATTTATCACTACAGACCATGTAACCAAGCAAGGTGAGCCAAAGATTGTGGCTGAGCTGACCTATCCGGTAACGGGTAAACACTGTGTTGACCGTATTTACACTGACCTGTGTGTGATTGATGTGACTAAAGATGGTTTAAAGGTGATTGAGAAAGTTGAAGGTCTTAGCTTTGATGAGTTACAGGCTTTAACCGGTGCAACTTTGATTGATGCGACTCAAGGGTAAGGAAGTAGGGAAATGACATTAAAAAACGCTTATATCATCGATGCCATCCGTACTCCATTTGGCCGTTATGCCGGTGGCCTTGCGCCTGTCCGTGCCGATGACCTTGGCGCTGTGCCGATTAAAGCGCTCATGCAGCGTAACCCAAGTGTAGATTGGGAACAGGTCGATGATGTGATCTATGGCTGTGCCAATCAAGCCGGTGAAGATAACCGTAATGTCGGCCGTATGTCAGCACTGCTTGCTGGGTTACCGTATCAGGTTCCAGCAACCACCATTAACCGTTTGTGTGGTTCATCACTCGATGCCATTGCTATTGCTGCCCGTGCCATTAAAGCAGGTGAAGCAAATCTAGTAATTGCTGGTGGTGTGGAAAGCATGAGCCGTGCACCTTATGTGATGGGTAAGTCTGACAGTGCCTTTGGCCGTAGCCAGAAGATTGAGGACACCACCATGGGCTGGCGTTTCATTAACCCTAAACTTAAAGAATTGTATGGTGTAGACACCATGCCCCAGACTGCTGAAAACGTCGCTGAACAGTTCAATGTCAATCGTGCAGATCAGGACCAGTTTGCCTTGGTGAGCCAACAACGCACCGCAAGCGCGCAAGCCAAAGGCTTTTTTTCTAAAGAAATCGTGGCAGTTGAAATCCCTCAGCGTAAGGGTGATGCGGTGGTGATTGATACCGATGAGCATCCTCGTGCATCAACCACACTTGAAGGTTTAAGCAGACTTAAACCTGTGGTTAAAGCAGATGGCACAGTTACTGCGGGGAATGCTTCAGGCATTAACGATGGTGCAGCGGCTCTGCTGATTGCTTCTGATGATGCAGTTCAGGCTTACAACCTAAAACCACGTGCCAAGATCATTGCTTCGACAGCTGTAGGTGTAGAACCACGCATTATGGGTTTTGCTCCAGCACCAGCCATTAAAAAATTACTTAAACAAGCCAACCTGACTTTAGAGCAAATGGATGTAATTGAGCTCAATGAAGCCTTTGCTGCACAGGCTTTGGCAGTGACCCGTGATTTAGGCTTACCAGACAACTCTGACAAGGTAAATCCAAATGGTGGTGCCATTGCTTTAGGTCATCCACTTGGTGCATCAGGTGCACGTCTTGTGACGACAGCTTTAAACCAGCTTGAACAAACAGGTGGCCGTTATGCCTTGTGTTCAATGTGTATTGGGGTAGGTCAAGGTATCGCATTGATTATTGAGAGAGTCTAATCATGAGCCAGTTATATGCCAGCTTGTTTTACCAAAAAGACGTCACTGAAATCTTTAGTGATTCATCTTTAATCACCTACATGATTCAGGTTGAAGTTGCGTTAGCCCAAGCGCAGGCACAAGTTGGCGTGATTCCTCAAAATGCAGCAAATACCATTGCCCAAGTAGCTGAACAGGCGTTAGAAAAGTTTGACTTTTCGGCTTTGGCGGTAGCAACTGGCTTAGCTGGGAATATCGCAATTCCATTTGTAAAACAGCTTACGGCAATTGTTAAAGATACTGATGAAGATGCTTCGCGTTATATGCATTGGGGAGCAACCAGTCAGGATATTTTAGACACAGCTTGTATTTTGCAATGCCGTGATGCGTTGAAAATTGTGGAAGGTCAACTTCAACAGTGCTACACCACAGCATTACAACAAGCTAAACAATATCGCCATCAAGTCATGATTGGGCGTACATGGTTACAGCAAGCTTTACCTATTACTTTAGGGCATAAGCTTGCTCGTTGGGCTTCTGCATTTAAACGTGATTTAGATCGTATACAAGCTATGAAGTCACGTGTGCTCACTGCTCAGTTAGGCGGTGCTGTGGGTTCGTTGGCTTCATTGCAAGACCAAGGTTCGCTTGTGGTCAGCGCATTTGCGAAGCAACTGAATCTGACTGTACCAACAAGTACATGGCATGGTGAGCGTGATCGTATTGTAGAAATTGCAAGTGTGCTTGGCATGATTGTCGGGAATACGGGCAAGATGGCACGGGATTGGTCACTCATGATGCAAACTGAAATTGCAGAGTTGTTTGAGCCAACCGCAAAGGGTCGTGGTGGTTCATCGACCATGCCTCATAAGCGTAATCCAGTTGCGGCAGCATCCGTATTGGCCGCGGCGAATCGTGTACCAGCACTGATGTCTAGCATTTATCAAAGCATGGTACAGGAACATGAACGTAGCTTAGGTGCGTGGCATGCAGAATGGTTAGCAGTTCCAGAAATCTTTCAGCTTTGTGCTGGAGCATTAAGCCGTACTGGTGAAGTTCTACAAGGTTTTGAAGTTAATGCTGAGCATATGCAACAGAACCTTGAGTGTACCAACGGGTTAATTATGGCAGAAGCGGTGATGATGGCACTTGCTCCCAAAATTGGTCGTTTAAATGCTCATCATTTAGTTGAAGCTGCATGTAAAACAGCAGTAGCACAAAATGAGCATTTGTTTGATGTTGTTAGCCAACTAGATGAAATAAAAGGGCAGTTTAGCCAAGAAGAGATAAGGAATATTTTCAAACCAGAAAACTATTTAGGCAATATTCAGCAACAGATTGATGCGGTTTTGAAAGAAGCACAAGGAGAGTCAAAGTGAAACAGACTATTAGCAATCGTCAAGGAAAACAGTTAGCAGTTTATACAGATGGTCTAAAAGATGCTCCTGTGCTTATGTTTTCTAATTCATTAGGAACAGACCATGGTATGTGGCAACCTCAGCTGAATGAATTAAAAAGTCATTTTAATGTCATTACATACGACACACGTGGTCATGGCGAAAGTGATGTAATTAGTGACACCACATTGCAAAACTTAGCTGAAGATGTTGTTGATATTTTAGATGCCTTGAATATTGAAAAAGCTCATTTTTGCGGCATATCAATGGGCGGAATTACAGGGCTTTGGTTGGGTATTCATCATCCAAATCGTTTTAATAGCATTACGGTTGCAAACTCAGCAGCCAAAATTGGTCAGACTGAGGCTTGGTTAAGTCGTGCTGAATCGGTAGAAAAAAATGGTTTAGCCGAGCTAGTTAAAACTACGCATACCCGCTGGTTCAGTGAAAAATTTGACTATCAACATAATGTGGTTGCACAGACAACGATTCAAAGTCTCGCAAACACACCAGCACAAGGTTATGCGAATGCCTGTCGTGCTTTAGCGTATGCTGATTTAAGAGATGAAATTGCACAAATTCAAATTCCAGCGCTACTGATTGCAGGAACAGAAGATCCGGTAACGACAGTGGCAGATGCCGAATTTATGCAGAAAGCAATTAATAATAGCCAGCTTGCAAAACTTGAAGCATCTCATCTTTCTAATATTGAGCAACCACAAAGATTTACTCAGGAATTGACTAGATTTATTCAGCAAATCTAATCGCTTAGTAATTTAAAAGGAATTGGCCTTAAGGAGGCAAATATGGCGTCTCAGGATTACGCTGCACCAAGCAAAAGTATCGATGCTCAAGCATTAATTAATGATGCTCCACTCAGTAAGTATCAATGGATGATCGCAATCATCTGTTTCTTAATTATTTTTACTGATGGTATTGATACTGCTGCAATGGGTTTTATCGCTCCAGCTTTGGCTCAGGACTGGGGCGTTGACCGTTCTCAGTTAGGGCCGGTGATGAGTGCCGCACTTGGTGGAATGATTATTGGAGCTTTAGTTTCTGGCCCGACAGCTGACCGCTTTGGCCGCAAAATTGTTTTAGCCTTTTCGATGCTTGTATTTGGTGGGTTCACCTTGGCATCTGCTTATGCAACCAACTTGGATAGCCTTGTCGTTTTACGGTTTTTGACAGGTATTGGGCTTGGCGCAGCTATGCCGAATGCGACCACTTTATTTTCTGAGTACTGTCCAACCCGCATTCGCTCATTACTCGTGACATGTATGTTCTGTGGCTACAACTTGGGTATGGCTACAGGTGGTTTTATTAGCAGTTGGCTTATCCCGACCTACGGTTGGCATAGTTTATTTTTGCTCGGCGGCTGGTCACCTTTAATTTTAATGATTTTAGTGATTTTGGTGTTACCTGAGTCTTACCGCTTTTTAATTGTGAAAGGCAAGAATCCAGAAAAAGTACGCAAAATCTTAAACCATATTGCACCAGCACAGATTCAAAATGCGACAGCATTTCATGTGCCTGAAGAAAAAACAGAAGTTGTTCAAAAGAAAAATGTCTTTGGAATTATGTTTTCTAAGCCATATGCCAAAGGTACGGTTTTGCTTTGGGTGACTTACTTCATGGGACTCGTGGTTGTTTACTTGCTAACAAGTTGGTTACCAACACTTATGCGTGAAACAGGTGCTTCGATGGAGCGTGCTGCATTTATTGGCGGTTTGTTCCAGTTCGGCGGTGTAGTGAGTGCATTGTTTATTGGTTGGGCAATGGACAAATTCAACCCGAACCGAGTTATCGCCATTTTCTACTTTGCCGCAGGTCTATTTGCAATTGCTGTCGGTCAAAGCTTAGGCAACTCAACCTTACTTGCAGTATTGGTACTTTGTGCGGGTATCGCCATTAATGGTGCGCAATCTTCGATGCCGGCGTTAAGCGCTCGTTTCTACCCAACGCAGTGCCGCGCAACTGGTGTGTCTTGGATGACGGGTATTGGGCGTTTTGGTGCGGTATTTGGTGCGTGGATTGGAGCTGTGTTACTCGGCAATGATTGGTCGTTTACCGCCATTCTTAGTTTATTACTCATTCCAGCGACCGCTGCTGCTGTTGCGGTATTTATTAAATCAATTGTTGCGCATACCGATGCAACTTAATAGAGGTCTATCACAATGAATGATGAACAACGCTATAAACAAGGCATTGAGGTGCGGACTGAAGTTTTGGGTGAAAAACATGTTGGTCGGTCTTTGCAGAACCTAAATGACTTTAACCAAGATTTCCAAAATTTTATTAGCCGTTATGCATGGGGTGAAGTGTGGTCTCGCCCAGGCTTACCACGTCATACCCGTAGTTTAGTGACTATCGCAATTTTATTGGCACTGGGCCGTGAAGATGAACTACGCATGCATTTACGTGCTTGTTTCAACAACGGTGTAACTAAAGAAGATTTAAAAGAGCTGATCTTACACAGTTCACTCTATGCGGGTTTACCTGCTGCAAACGCTGCAATGCATATGGCTGAAGAAGTCTTTAAAGAGTTGGGGATAGAAGTAAACCCAATTGCAGCGAAAGAACAGGATTAAGGAGATAAAGATGTCACAACATAGCTGGGGTGCTTACGCCCAACGTAATACAGATGATCATCCACCAGCGTATACGCCAGGTTATAAAACAAGTGTATTACGTTCGCCAAAAAATGCATTGATCTCAATTAATGAGACTTTAACTGAAGTCACTGCGCCGCATTTTTCTTCAAACCTGTTTGGCCCAAAAGATAACGATTTGATTTTGAACTATGCCAAAGATGGTTTGCCAATTGGGGAGCGTGTCATTGTTCATGGCTATGTTCGTGACCAATTTGGTCGTCCTGTAAAAAATGCACTTCTAGAAGTATGGCAGGCCAACGCTTCTGGTCGTTACCGTCATCCAAACGATAAGTTTATTGGTGCAATGGACCCTAACTTTGGTGGTTGTGGTCGTACCTTAACTGATGAAAACGGTTTTTATATTTTCCGTACCATTAAACCGGGTCCGTACCCATGGCGTAACCGTATTAATGAATGGCGTCCTGCCCATATTCATTTCTCTTTAATCGCTGATGGTTGGGCGCAGCGTCTGATTTCACAGTTTTATTTTGAGGGCGATACGCTCATTGATACTTGCCCGATCTTAAAAACGATTCCGTCTGAAGATCAACGTCGTGCCTTGATTGCACTAGAAGATAAAAACAACTTTATCGAAGCAGATAGCCGTTGTTACCGTTTTGACATCACTTTACGTGGACGTCGAGCGACTTACTTCGAAAATGATTTGACTTAATCGGGAGCACGAGCATGAACAACTGGAATTTTCAGGAATTAAAAGAAACTCCATCTCAAACAGGTGGTCCTTACGTTCACATTGGTTTATTGCCACAACAGGCCGGTATTGAAGTTTTTGAAAATAACTTTAATAACCAGTTAGTTAAAGACCAGACAAAAGGTGAGCGTATTCGTCTTGAAGGTCAAGTATTTGACGGATTAGGTTTACCGCTACGTGATGTACTCATTGAAATTTGGCAGGCTGATGCGAACGGTATTTATCCAAGTCAGGCAGATACGCGTGAGCAAAAAGCTGACCCGGCATTTCAGGGTTGGGGCCGTACAGGTGCCGATTTTGAAACAGGCGTTTGGAGTTTCAATACGATTAAACCGGGCGCGACAGCAGGTCGTAAGGGTTCAACTCAAGCTCCACATATTGCGTTAGTTATTTTCGCTCGCGGTATTAACTTGGGTCTTCATACACGTGTTTATTTTGAAGATGAAGCAGAGGCAAATGCTAACGATCCAATTCTAAATAGCATTGAATGGGCCCCACGTCGCCAAACTCTTATTGCAAAACGTTTTGAAGAAAATGGTGAAGTTGTTTACCGCTTTGATATTCGTATTCAAGGCGATGACGAAACTGTATTTTTTGATATTTAAGAAACACCTAAGGCTACACCTGATTATTCA
Organism: Acinetobacter sp. FDAARGOS_559; assembly: GCF_003940475.1. NCBI lineage: Bacteria > Pseudomonadati > Pseudomonadota > Gammaproteobacteria > Moraxellales > Moraxellaceae > Acinetobacter > Acinetobacter sp. FDAARGOS_559. Next base: position 442,490 of record NZ_RKJG01000005.1, on the reverse strand, counting down.
AGGATGCGTGTAGCCTTTTTAAGGATGAACGATATGAACATGAAAACATTATTAAGCCTCAGTTTGCTTGCACTCCCATTTTTTACAGCACAGGTAAATGCTGAACCTGTTGCTTTAGCTGCTCAGACACAACCTGCCGCTACAGCCGTTAAAACGATTGTTCCGATTACCGCAAAAACTAAAGAACAAGCATTGGCACAAGCTCAAGTCATTGCAAATACAGCAGATGCTGATTTAGCAGAGTTCCGTATCGATTTATTAAGCTTTGCCAGCGATACAAAACAAGTCATTGCCTTAGGTCATGAGCTGAAAAAGATTTTAGGCAATAAGCCAATGATTGCCACTATTCGTACCAAAAACGAAGGGGGCCAGCTTGAAATTAGTGATGCTGATTATGGTAAGACTTATCAGGCTTATTTAAAGAATCCGTTCATGGACTGGTTAGATGTTGAAATGTTCCGTGATCAAAAAGTAGTTTCAGAAATTGTTCAAAAAGCACATCAAAAGAAAGTGCTCGTTGTCATGTCTAATCACGACTTCCAAAAAACACCAAGCCAAGATGAAATTGAAAAACGCTTGTTAAAACAAGATCAAATGGGCGCAGATGTTCTCAAAATTGCTGTAATGCCTAAATCTAAACAAGATGTCTTCACTTTAATGAACGCAACTTTAAAAGTAAGCCAGCAAACCACTAAGCCATTATTGACAATGTCGATGGGGCAATTAGGTACGATTTCTCGTGTTGCGACTGCCAATATGGGCGGAAGTTATAGCTTTGGCATGATTGGTCAGGCTTCTGCACCGGGTCAAATTGATGTAACTAAGCTCAAACAGATTTTACAAACCGTTCAACCAACAAACCCGTAAATCATAAGGATATGATGAAATGAATACATTACGTTTAATTACTCTTGCATTAGGTTTGATGGTTTCAGGCATAGCTGCGGCTCAAACTTATGTGGTTGACCGTTATCAAGATGATAGCAATAAAGGCTCTTTACGCTGGGCAATTGAACAAGCCAATGCAAACCCAAGCGAAGCTAGCGATATCTTGATTCAAGCAGTAGGCAAAGCACCTTATGCGATTAAATTAAATAGTGCACTTCCTGAAATTAAAGCACCCGTCAAAATCATTGGTACTCAGTGGGATAAAACTGGCGAATACATCGCAATTGATGGTTCAAACTATATTAAAGGCGAAGGTGCAAAAGCTTGTCCAGGTGCAAACCCTGAGCAGTACGGCACCAATGTACGTACTATGACTTTACCGGGGTTGGTATTGCGTGACGTCAACAATGTCACTTTAAAAGGTTTAGACATTCATCGCTTCTGTATTGGGGTATTGATTAACCGCTCGAGCAATAACCTGATTCAACACAACCGTATTAGTAATAACTATGGTGGTGCAGGTGTTATGTTGACGGGTGATGATGGTAAAGGTAACCCAACCGCAACTACGACTAATAACAACAAAGTTTTAGACAACATTTTCCAAGACAATGGTGATGGCTTAGAACTGACACGTGGTGCAGCATTTAACTTAATTGCGAATAACCATTTTGTTTCAACCAAAGCAAATCCTGAACCATCACAAGGTATTGAAATTTTGTGGGGTAATGACAATGCCGTAGTTGGTAATAAATTCGAAAACTATTCAGATGGTTTACAGATTAACTGGGGCAAACGTAACTATATCGCCTACAACGAAATGACCAATAACTCGATTGGTTTCAATATGACGGGTGATGGCAACATTCTTGATAGCAATAAAGTACATGGTAACCGTATTGGTGTAGCCATCCGCTCTGAAAAAGATGCAAATGCAAGAATTACATTAACTAAAAACCTGATTTGGGACAATGGTAAAGATATTAAACGTTGTGAAGCAGGTGGTTCATGTGTACCAGATCAGCGTTTAGGGGCAATTGTATTTGGAGTACCCGCACTTGAGCATGAAGGGTTTGTTGGTTCTCGTGGTGGTGGTGTGGTGATTGAACCATCTAAGCTTCAAAAGACATGTACTCAGCCAAATCAACAGGGCTGTAATGCTCAGCCGAATCAGGGTATTAAAGCTCCTAAGTTAACAGCGAATAAAGGTTCAGTTACAGTAGAAGTTAATGGCTTACCAAATCAACGCTATCAAGTTGAGTTTTTTGGCAACCAAAATACAGTATCAAAAGAAGCTGAGCAATATTTAGGAACAATAACAGTAGCTACAGATACCGAAGGTAAAGCAAAAGCCAATTGGAAACCAACAGTCAAAGTTGCCTCAATTACAGCAAATGTGACTGATCGCTTTGGTGCTACATCTGAACTCGGGTTTGTGCAAGTTAAATAACAAAAAATAAAGCGCCTCAAAACAGGGGCGCATTTCAGAAAAGACAAAAGGGACTTGAAATGCCAAATGTAATGAAATTGAGTATGCTAACAATTGCTATATTGGGCAGCCAATTTGCACTTGCAAATGAGCCGTGGTCACAAGACCGTCAATGGTTGCTAGGCGACTGGAATGGAAAACGCCAACAATTAGAGCAACAGGGCTATAAATTTACGGCTTCTATCATGAGTCAAGCTGCCACCAATTTAGAGGGTGGTTATAACGACAGCAATACTTTTGAAAATGCCGCACAACTTTCTTTAGGTGCCAACTTCGATTTAGAAAAAATTGCTGGTTGGAAAGATACAACAGCGAGCCTAGTCGTGACTAAACGTGACGGTAATGCATTAACTCTTGAGCGTATTAAAGACCCACGTTCTAGCCAATTGGGCAATGCTCAAGAAATTTATGGTCGCGGGAAAATTTGGCGTTTATCCCAAGCATGGGTGAAGAAGGGCTTTGTTGATAATACTGTACAGGTCAAATTTGGTCGTATGGGAATGTCAGAGGACTTTAATAGTTCTCAATGTGAGTTTCAGAACTTATTGCTTTGCGGTGGGCAGTTAGGAAAATCAATTGGTTCAATTTGGTATAACTCACCAGTCGGTGTTTGGGCTGCAAACGTTAAATATCAGTTTGCACCTGAGTGGACTTTAGGTGTTGGTGTGTATGAGGTCAATCCAGACAATATTAAAACCGAATCAAATAGTGATGGTTTTAATCTGGATATGAATAACGTCAAGGGTGCTACCATACCAGTTGAACTTGCATGGAAACCAAAACTTGCTGCTTTTAATGGTTTACCGGGTGAATATAAAGTAGGTGCGCTGTACTCAACCGCAGAAGCAAATGATATTAAAACTGCGGGTAAAGTGCATCACGGAAAACAAAGCTTCTGGATTAATGCACAGCAACAACTTAGCCATGCCGGCCAAGATCCGAAACGCGGTTTATATGTAAGTTTTAATGGCGTTGTAAATGATAAAGCAACGACTTTTGTTCAAAGTACGCAACAGCTTGCTCTTTGGTATAAGGGACCGTTTGATAGCCGTCCAAATGATTCGATTGGCTTTGGTATTGCCAATTATGTAGTCAATGATCGTGCTAAAGATAAACAGATCGCGACAAACGAAAGCCGCGGATACTATAGCTATGATCCGATTGCATCTGACTATATTCCAATTCAAGACGACGAGTTAAATGTCGAGTTGAACTATACCTATCAATGGTCTCCGGCCGTCATGTTACGTCCAAACATTCAATATATCCATCAACCTGCTGGTGTGAAAGAAGTCGATGATGCTTGGGTGGCAGGCCTGAGTGTAAAAGTTAATTTTTAATAATATTGATGGCTGGTTAGACATAGTTTAACTGGCCCAAATGCTTGAACTATTCGGGTTCAGTATATGTGGAGTAGGATCTATGTCTGAGTCAGATTCTAAGTTTCATATCTTATTCAAAATATGGTGTTTTATTTTAGGTTTAGCTTTATTGGCTACTGGTATTTTTTATATCGTGGGCGGTGGAAAGCTAGTATCTCTCGGTGGTTCTTGGTATTTCCTTATCTCAGGACTGTTTATAACCATTTCAGCAATTAGTATTTTCCGGAAAAAAGCGCTGGGTGTCTGGATTTTTGCGGCTGTTTTTGTTGGTACCGTAATTTGGTCACTCATTGATGCTGGATGGGAATTTTGGCCGTTATTCTCGCGGTTAATGTTTCCTGCTGGTCTTTTTGCTGCGTTGTTATTTACCTTACCTTCAATTCGACGCTACCAATTTCAAACTAGTTTGGCATCTTCAGCCTATGCAGTAGGTGGCTTAGTCGTTGTGGGTATGTTAATTGCGCTCTATCAAATGTTCCAACCGCATCCGACAGTAGCAAGCTCAGGTGAAAAACTACCTTTAGTACCAGTTGACCCTGCAAAAAAACAGGTGAATTGGGAAAATTATGGAAATGATGCGGGTGGTAGTCGCTTTGTTGCTCTCGATCAAATTAACCGAGATAACGTTCATAAACTAAAAGAAGCTTGGCGCTTTAGAACAGGTGATTTTACAACGGGTAGCGGTAATGGTGCCGAAGATCAAATGACGCCACTACAAGTTGGAAATAAAGTCTTTTTATGTACGCCACATAACAACATTTTTGCCATAGATGCTGACTCGGGCAAACAGATCTGGAAAGCTGAGGTAAACTCAAAAGCCGATGCTTGGGAACGTTGCCGTGGTGTTGCATACTTCGATTCAACTAAACCACTGGTGCAACCAACTTTAGCTGGTGCAACTCCAGTCACTACTGTTGCCAACAACACAGCCTGTCCACGTCGTGTATATACCAATACGCCAGATGGCCGTTTAATTGCAGTCAATGCAGATAATGGTCAGCGCTGTGCGGACTTTGGTGTAAATGGAACGGTTGATCTACTCGAAGGCTTAGGTGGTGGGACTAAGGCTCCACGTTTTGAAGTGACTTCTGCACCAACTATTGCCGGAACAACTATTGTGGTGGGTAGCCGTATTGCAGACAACGTGGCAGCAGATATGCCGGGTGGTGTAATACGTGGTTATGACGTGATCACGGGTAAACTTCGCTGGGCATTTGACCCGCGTAATCCAGATCCTAACTATGTTCTTAAACCGGGTGAAACCTATAAACGTAGTTCGGCAAACTCTTGGGCTGCAATGTCATATGATCCACAAATGAATACGGTGTTTTTACCGATGGGTAGTTCATCTGTCGACATTTGGGGTGGTAACCGTAATCCGTTAGATCACAAATACAATACTTCTGTTTTGGCACTTGATGCGACAACGGGTAAAGAAAAGTGGGTATATCAAACTGTTCATAACGATTTATGGGACTTTGACTTACCAATGCAACCAAGTCTAGTCGACTTTCCATTAAAAGATGGTACGACTAAGCCAGCTGTTGTGATTGGAACCAAATCAGGTCAATTCTTTGTCCTTGACCGCATAACTGGTAAACCGCTAACTAAAGTAATTGAACAGCCAGTGAAAGCGGCAAATATTCCGGGTGAGCAATACAGTTTAACTCAACCACGTTCTGTTGAAATGCCTCAAATTGGTAATCAGACTTTAACTGAGTCAGATATGTGGGGTGCAACGCCGTTTGATCAGCTCATGTGTCGTATTAACTTTAAGTCAATGCGTTACGAAGGTTTATTTACTGCACCGGGTACTGATGTTTCATTAAGCTTCCCTGGTTCTTTAGGTGGCATGAACTGGGGTAGTATTGCTTTTGACCCGACACATCGTTACATGTTCGTAAACGATATGCGTCTTGGTTTATGGGTTCAACTCATTAAACAAACACCTGAAGATATTAAGATTCAGGCGAGTGGTGGCGAAAAAGTAAATACAGGTATGGGTGCTGTACCAATGAAAGGTACACCATATAAAGTGAATAAAAACCGCTTTATGTCCGCTTTAAGTATTCCTTGTCAAAAACCACCGTTTGGTACCATGACAGCAATTGACATGAAAACTCGTCAGATTGCATGGCAAGTACCACTTGGTACAGTTGAGGACACTGGACCACTTGGTATTAAGATGGGCTTGAAAGCACCGATTGGTATGCCAACTATTGGTGGGCCAATGGCAACTCAAGGTGGTTTAGTTTTCTTTGCTGCAACTCAAGATTATTACTTGCGTGCTTTTGATTCATCTACAGGTAAAGAGCTGTGGAAGTCACGTATGCCAGTAGGTAGTCAAGGTACACCAATCAGCTATGTTTCACCTAAAACAGGTAAACAATATGTAGTGGTTACCGCGGGTGGTGCACGACAGTCCCCAGACCATGGTGATTATGTGATCGCATATAGTTTAGAGAAATAATGAAAGAGGGCAAAAGGTTAAATTTTCTTTTGCCCTTATTTTTTTAATATCTTTTTTCTATTAGAGTGTTTGCGTAAATTCTGTAATTTTAGTGAGATAGCTTTACCAAATAGTAAAAAAGTGCTTGAAGTTATTGCTAAACTTAAAATATTCCTATAATTGATTCATCCTGAACACTAGATATAGCCGAACTATTAAGCATTTTTTTATAATGTTTTACCTATAAATAAAATTTCAAAATTTATTAAGTTTTGTTTAACTTAAAGTTGTGAATTTTAATTAAAAATAAACATTATTGAGTTTTTAACTCTAAAAAACAGGTTTTTTTTGTTGGAAAAACGAGCGTAAATATATACTTATATTATATTTAAATAATGTATTGCATTAAGATAGAATGGTCGGCGCAGGTTATTACTACCCAGTAATAATTTGTATTTCAGGAATTTAAGCTTTAATTGGCTTAAGGCTCATCTAACGATGGGCCTTTTTTTATGTGCTTTATATTTTAATTTTCTTAATAACTAAAAATAGCCTAAGTAATAGCAAATAATACTATGAAAAATGAGTCTTTAATGACAATTTGCATATGATTTGTTAGATTAATGCCACTTGATAATAATAGGTGATGTAATGAGATTTTTAGTTCTTGCAACTTTATCCGGTTTGGCTTTAATGGGTTGTGCTTCTGTTCAACAAGCACCTAATACACAAGAAACCATTCGTTATGCTTCTAGTCCATGTTTCGGCGCATGCCCAATTTACTCAGTAGAAGTAACACCTACAGGTTTAATTCGTTTTGAAGGTAAGCAATATACAAAAGCAATTGGCGTTAAAGAAATTCAAGGTAGCGTAAAAGATTATCAAAAACTTGCTGATGAATTAAAAACTTATCGTCCGCAAACAGGAACCCAATCTAAAACTGCAGGTTGTCAGCAAACTGCGACCGATATGCCTAGCTATTACATCACCTGGATTCAACCCAATGGTACAGAAACAAAATTAAGCCATTACACAGGTTGTATCTCTCCAGCAAATAATAGATTAAATAAAGTTATGGAAAAATTACCTGAACAATTAGGCATTAAAGATCTAATTTAATGATAAAAGCCCCAAAATCTTGGGGTTTTTTCTTGTTAAGAAGAATTATAAACTTAAAATTTTTATATTAAGTATTTCTAAAAGAATCAGCGTATAATACAGATTATAAAAACATATATTGTTAAGAGTGCTTATATGTCAAGTATTGTCTATGCCTTTGTGGGTGGTTTATTACTCGGTATCGCAACAGTTGGGTATTTATATATAAATGGTCGTATAGCTGGAATTAGTGGTTTGCTTGCTCAATTCATTAGCCCATCTAGAGATATATTTAAAAGTTCTGCATTCTGGTTCATTGCAGGACTCGTGATTACACCTTTTATATATGGTTATTTCTATCAGCCTGAAATCGAAATTAAAGCCAATTCATTTGTACTTATTCTGGCAGGGCTACTTGTTGGTTTTGGTACACGACTTGGATCAGGCTGTACAAGTGGGCATGGTATTTGTGGAATGAGCAGGCTATCAAAACGCTCAATAATAGCGACCGCAGTTTTTATGTTTGCTGGCATGCTGACTGTTTATACCATTCGCCATGTGCTGGGGTAATCTTATGAAAAATATCTTTGCTTTTATATTTGGTGGTTTGTTTTCATTGGGGTTAATGATTTCTGGTATGTCTAACCCTGCAAAGGTTTTAGGGTTTCTAGATATTTTTGGACAATGGGATATTAGCTTAATGTTTGTGATGCTAGGTGCTATTGCTGTGGCATTTATTCCGTTTCAAAGGGCTATTAAAAAACCAAAAACGATTTTTAATGAACAAATTCAATTACCAACAAATACACAGATTGACCAAAGGTTAATTGTAGGCGCTTTTATTTTCGGTATAGGCTGGGGAATAGCAGGTATATGTCCAGCGCCCGCTTTAACTCTTATTGGATTAGGGCATTTTGAAGCACTTTATTTTATTGTCGCGATGTTAGTAGGAATGTTTATTTACCGAATTTTAAATAAAGGAAATTAAAGATATGCAACAACCTCTAGTAAAAGATTTTTTTGATGAAAATACCAATACTTTTAGCTATGTTGTTGCGGATTTAGCGACTCGTCAATGCGCAATTATTGATAGTGTGCTTGACTATGATGCTGCTTCGGCCACTACAAAAACAACTAATGCTGATCTGATCGTCGATTATGTCTTGGCGCAAAACTTTAAAGTACAATGGATTTTAGAAACCCATGTACATGCGGACCATATGACTGCGGCTCAATATTTAAAATCTAAATTGGGCGGTACAATTGCGATTAGTCAAAAAATCTCGGTAGTACAAGAAACATTTTCGGCTATTTATAATTTTGATTTTAAGAAATTCAATGAAAATCAGCCTTTTGATTATCTATTTGAAGATTATGAACATTTCAAAATAGGGGAAATAGATGCCTATAACATTCCTACACCAGGGCATACACCTGCTTGCTTAAGCTATGTGATTGGTGATGCTGTTTTTGTCGGGGATACTTTATTTATGCCCGATTATGGTTCGGCCAGATGCGATTTTCCTAAAGGAAGTGCTGCTGCACTTTATGATTCGGTACAAAAGCTTTATACACTTCCTGACGATATGCGTATGTTTCTATGCCATGATTATAAGCCCGAAGGCCGTGACGAATATATCTGTCAAACAGATATAAAAACTCAAAAGCAAAGCAATATCCATTTAAATCGACGAGTTTCCAAAGAATCATTCATAAAAATGCGTCAAGAAAGAGATGCTACTTTGGCAATGCCAAAATTAATTCTGCCTTCAATTCAAATTAATATGAACGGTGGAAATTTTCCGGAACCTGAAGTGAATGGCATCCGCTATTTAAAAATCCCATTTAATTACTTTTAGAAATAGCCTAAGCATACATTCCGACCATTTTATTTATTCAAATAGCCTAAGCAAAAATAAAATTAATCTTATGGAAATAGCCTAAGCAAGATTTAAAGAACTTGTCTTAAGTCCCGCGAAGTCTCTTGCAATAAAGGCAGAATGTGTTGAACCAAATATTCTTCAGTTGTTTTCATGGTCGGAGAGACAATATTTAAAGCTGCAACCACTTTAAAGTCTTGTCCATAAATTGGTACGGCGAGCGCATGAACACCTAATTCGTGTTCTTCACGTGAATAACACCAATCTTGTTCTCGAATCTCTTGTAGTAACTCTAAAAATTTATCATTTTCAACATGTGTATATTTGGTTAGACGTTGAAGAGGATATTTTTGGAGCCAATCTAATTGTTCCTCTTGGCTTAAATGTGCCAGTAAAATTTTACCCGCCGATGTCGCATGAGCAGGTAAGCGGTTACCCAAATGCAAGCCATATGGATTTACACGGTCAGTTTGTTGGTGGGCAGCACTACGGGCAATGGTGATGGCTTCATAACCATCAAGTACCATCACTGAATAAATAAGGGAAGTCTGGTTAGTTAGAAGGTTTAATAAAGGCTGGGACACTTTTGGAAGCTGAGCTGCACCTAAATAAGCTCCTGAAAATTTAAGAACTTTCGGAGTTAAATAGTAATAGTGGCCATCTGACTCAAGATAACCTAAATATTCTAAAGTTAATAAGTGACGTCTTGCTGCCGCTCGGGTGAGCCCAGTTTTTTCAGCCGCCATAGAAATATTTAAACGATGTTGATTACTGCTAAAGCTATCTAGAATCGCCATGCCTTTACCGATGCCAGCAATGTAATCTTCATGACGAATCGTTTTTTTGTTGTCCTGATTCTGGATTATCCGTTCATCTTTACTCATTACTGGTCCTTGTACGATAGAAGCTTAGTAGATCAATTTGCTTTACTGAAAAAGTTTAATAATTTCATGTCGCAAAAATTGATGTCTTAAATTATCCCTTAAATCTTCGTGCCAAAACATACCCATTTTAATATTGGTCATCTCAAAAGGTAGAGAATGTAACCGAATCTTAGGGCTATAAGATAAATGCTGCAAAATCATACGAGGCATGGTCAATATTGCGTCGGCTTGAGCTCCCAAAACTTGTAACGCTGTTGAGTAGTTTTGACAGCGCATAAATACATTTCTTGAAATTTTCTGATGCTGGTTTAAATAAATATCTTCAAGTAAGGCACCCGTACGGCGTGATGAAACACCGATGTGTCGACCATTAATATAACGAGATAAATCGACTTCTTTAAGTGGGCTGCAAATGACGAACTCATCTGTGACCAAATGATCAAAGGTAATTTTAGGAGATAAGTATTGTTCTAGGTCAATCACGAAATCGAGCTGCTGCGTCGCTAAGTCCGCCATGATGTGTTTTCGATCTAGCTTCATACTGACAAACTGCAAATCTAAATTAAGATTTTGAAAATGTTGAGCAAGCCTTGGAAGAATAATCGGTTCAATCTCATCATGAACGGCGATTTTTAAGCTTTTTAAACTGGTTGGATCAAAGACATGTTTCTGTTGGCTAATATTTTGAATCGTTAAAAGTGCTTGCTTAACAGTTGGATAAATCTGTTCTGCAAAAGGCGTTGCAGACATTTTATTGCCTACACGTATGAATACATCATCTTCAAGTTGCTGGCGTAATCTTTGTAAAGCATGACTTGCTGCCGACTGCGTAATATTGAGACTGCTTGCCGCATTTGAAATACTTTTTTGCTCATAAATTGCGATAAATAGCGGATATAAATTGATATCAATTCGATGGAAAAAACTTAAGTCTAGGCCATGCAGGTTATGAATATTATTCATGAGGTATTATTTAATAAAATCATTTCATTCATATTAAGTTTCAAGTTATGTTGATGTAAAGACCAGATAATGATGTAAAGGAAAAAGAATGTTTGAACTCTCAAAGAAAGCTCAGGATTTTACCGAGCGAACAAGAAAATTTATTTTAGAAGAAATAGAACCTGTCGAGGCAAAATTTTGGGAAGAAGTTCACGAGTTAAATCCGGATGGAAACTGGAAAAAATGGCAATGGCCTGAGCTTTTAGAAACTTTGAAATCTAAAGCAAAGCAAGCTGGTCTTTGGAATATGTTTTTACCCGATGAAAAGCTGGGTGCAGGGTTAACTGTTCAAGAATATGCGCACATAGCTGAATTAACTGGCCGTAGCTTATTGGCACCTACCGTTTTTAACTGTAATGCACCAGACACAGGAAATATGGAATTGTTATGGCGCTATGGCAGTGAACAGCAAAAACAACAATGGTTAGAGCCTTTATTGGACGGAAAAATTCGTTCGGTTTTTTGTATGACTGAACCCGATGTTGCTTCAAGCGATGCAACCAATATGCAAGCGACTGCGCTCATCGATGGTAATGAAATTGTTTTAAATGGCAAAAAGTGGTGGTCGTCTGGTTTAGGTGACCCAAATGCTAAAGTCATTATTTTTATGGCGCATACTCCAGATGAAACCAAAGACCGTCACCATCAACACTCCATGGTTTTAGTACCAATTGATACAGCAGGTGTCAAAATTCAACGGATGTTACCTGTGTTTGGTGACTACGATGCACCGCATGGACATGGTGAAGTTCATTTTAATAATGTTCGAGTGCCTCTTGAAAACTTTATTGGTGGAGCGGGCCAAGGTTTTGAGATTGCACAAGGTCGTTTAGGGCCAGGGCGTATTCACCATTGTATGCGTTGTATTGGAGCTGCTGAAAAAGCTCTAGAACTTATGATTGATCGAGGTATGTCTAGAACGGCGTTTGGCAAAGAAATTTTAAAACTTGGTGGGAACCTTGAACGCGTAGCTGATGCAAGGGTAGCCATAGATCAAGCCAGACTATTAACCTTGTATGCTGCTTATAAAATGGATACTTTAGGAAATATGGTTGCTTTAACAGAAATATCTGCAATTAAAGTAGTGGCTCCAAGTGTATTAGAAAAAGTAGTCGATATGGCGATTCAGCTACATGGCGGTGCGGGCGTTTCGAGAGATACGCCATTAACGGGTTTCTTTGCCCAAGCACGCAGTTTACGTTTAGCTGATGGTCCAGATGAAGTACATAAAGGCATGATTGCCAAATTAGAGTTAGCCAAACGTGGTTATTTTGGTCGTCATAAAAAAGTATAAGTTTAAAGGAAGTAAATATGTCGGTAATTGATGTAGGCGGTGAAGTACGTGAAGGTGAAGAACTTGATATTGGGGCAGTTGAAAACTGGTTAAAAAACCAAGGTGTTGAGTTGGTTGGCCCAGCAGTCGTTACTCAATATACAGGTGGGGCGTCGAATTGGACTTATCGTTTAAAGTATGAAAATACCGATTTAATTTTACGACGTCCTCCAAAAGGAACAAAAGCGAAGTCGGCCCACGATATGGCCCGTGAATATATGGTGCAAAAAAATCTTGCGCCTTATTATCCAGTGCTTCCTAAAATGGTGGCACTTTGTCAGGATGAATCGGTCATTGGCTGTGATTTTTATGTCATGGAACGCATTGAAGGCATTATTCCTCGTGCAAAGTTACCGCCTGAGCTTGGTTTTACTGAAGAAAATGTTCATGAGCTTTGTGTAAATGTTATTGATAAGCTGATTGAGTTACATCAAGTTCCTTATGAGAACACGCCTTTAGCTGAACTAGGCAAAGGTGCGGGATATTGCCGTAGACAAGTTGAAGGTTGGGATAAGCGCTATGAAAAAGTCCGTACAATCAACGTTCCTTCATTTAAATATGTCCGAAAATGGTTAAATGATAATATCCCTCAAGACTCTACGACTTGTATTATTCATAATGATTGGCGTTTTGATAATGTGATTTTAGATCCAGAGCATCCAACAGAAGTGATTGGGGTACTGGATTGGGAAATGGCGACCTTAGGTGATCCATTAATGGATTTGGGTAGCGCTTTGGCCTATTGGGTTGAGCCAACGGATAATATGATTTTTAGATCAACACGCCGTCAGCCTACTCACTTAAAGGGAATGTTCTCTCGCAAAGAAGTTGTTGAGTATTATTTGCAAAAAACAGGTCTGGAGCCTGAAAACTGGGCTTTTTATGAAGTCTTCGGTGTATTCCGTTTAGCCGTGATTGCCCAGCAAATCTATTACCGTTATTACCACAAGCAAACCCGAAATCCTGCATTTAAAGATTTCTGGATCGTGATTCATGCGCTACATATTCGAGCTTTAAAACTTATCGCACAGCAAAAATTGCAAGAATCTGAATTTGCTCAGCAATCTCTACAGAAAATACAGGGTATTTTAAGAAGATGACCACAATTTATCTGGTAAGACACGGACAGGCATCGTTTGGTAAAAGTAACTATGATGAGCTGTCTGAAAATGGCGAGGCTCAAGCGACTTTGTTAGGTCGTTATTTTAAGCAAATATTGAAAGAACAACCTTATGTGGTTGCTGGAACTATGCAGCGTCATGAGCAGACTGCAAAGCTTGCACTTAATGAATGCTTTCCAGATGCGGTGATTCATCATAATAATTTATGGAATGAGTTTAACCATCAACAGGTTTTTGCCCGTTATGAGCCGCGATTTGAACAACCTGAACTGTTAAAAGCTGACGTGGCGCAAGAACAGAACCCACGTGCTTATCTTGCCAAAATATTTGAAGGTGCCATTGGACGATGGACAGATGGTGATTTTCATCATGAATATGATGAGTCTTGGCCACATTTTAAAGAAAGAGTCGAAACAGCATTGCAGCAACTTTGTGATGAGTTAGCAAAAACCAAACCTCGCTATGCAATTGTTTTTACCTCGGGTGGTGTGATTTCTGTAGCAATTGGAAAACTGCTTGAACTCAGTCCTAATCGAACTTTTGCATTGAATTGGGCAATTGCTAATACAAGCCTCACGACTTTACGTTTGGTTGGAAATGAAGCTCAGGTTTTAAGTTTAAATGAACATCATTTTATAAAAGCTGAGCGTCCAGATTTACTGACATGGATTTAAAATAAGGATAAAAGCATGGCAAAGACAATTTTAATTACAGGTGCAAGTTCTGGATTGGGCGCGGGTATGGCGCATGAATTTGCAGCCAAAGGCTATAACTTAGCGATTTGTGCACGCCGTTTAGACAGATTAGAAACTTTAAAAACTGAACTGGAAAATCAGTATGGTATTAAAGTAATTGCAAAAAGTCTGGACGTCACCAATTACGATCAGGTTTTTGAAGTATTTCGAGCCTTTAAACAAGAGTTTGGCTATTTAGACCGAATTATTGTAAATGCGGGAGTCGGAAATGGCCGTCGTATTGGTAAAGGTAATTTTGAAATTAACAGAGCCACAGCTGAAACAAACTTTATTTCTGCCTTAGCGCAGTGTGAAGCAGCAGTTGAAATTTTTAGAGAGCAAAACGCTGGTCATTTGGTGGTGATGTCATCCATGAGTGCGATGCGCGGATTACCAAAACATTTATCGACTTATGCGGCAAGTAAAGCTGCGGTCGCTCACTTGGCTGAAGGTATTCGTGCTGAATTACTAGATACTCCAATTAAAGTCTCAACCATTTTCCCGGGTTATATCCGTACCGAAATGAATGAAGGTGCTAAACATTTACCTTTTGAAGTTGACGCCAAAACAGGGTGTAAAGCTTTAGTAAAAGCGATCGAAAAACAACCTGTAAAAGCTTATGTACCGCAGTGGCCGTGGTTACCAATGAGTATTGCCATGAAGGTTTTACCTTTGAGATTGGTTAATAAATTAGGATAAAAAATTACCCCCTAAGATTTAGGGGGTAATTTTTATTTAGAATTTTTTGGTGTAATTAACAAATAAACGGTCTTCACCAAAGTCATTACCATGTTTTACGTTGTAGTCAATCCGAATGTATTGCAGGGCCACACCTTTTAGGAAAGGTTGCTGAAATGCATAGTTTAAAATCACATTAGACTCGGTTTCGTGGTTTTTCTCACCATTAGCTGCTTTAAAGTCATGACCGTAAACATATTTCACCATTGCGTTTAAGCCGGGAATGTAATCTTTAAAGTCATAGCCATACATGACATGGTAAGACTTTTCATCTTCTTTAAAGAAACCTGTAGCATTCCAGTTAATGAAATAGGTTTCTGGCAAGAATCCATCCGGTAGAGGGTAAGCTGATTCACCCATAATTTGCTGGTACCCCAAGCCAAAGGTGTGGTTTTTAACTTTAACGGTTTCAAGTAAACCGATGTTCTGGGCATCAATATCAAAAGTATTGCCGTCATCTTTTGCATTGAAGTATTTAAATTTGGAGGTCAGGGCAAAAGTTGGTTGTTTCCACGTATGCTCAAGCCCTACATAGTGTTTATTGTAGAGATTTTCTAAATTACCAAAATAATATTCGCCCTTCAAAGACGGCGTAAACTGATAGCGCAGGTCAATATAATTTAAGCCATCAGATTCTTTGGTCATTCCATTTGCTGTGAACGAAAACTTTTTAAAATCTTCTTCATTTCGTGGCGAGACTTTTTCCACTCGGCCAATTTCTGCGTAAAGTTGATCTGAAAGTTGTGATTTAAGATTGGTTCCCCAATACGAGGTGAGTAACTGGCGGCTAGCATCAACAGCCGTTACAGGTAAATCTAGCCAGAGTTCACCGACACTTAAAAGTGTTTTGTCATAACCTAGTTTTAAAGTCGCGCCGTATTTTAGATAATCAGATGCTTGAGATTGCGTTTCTTTATTAAAAGGCAAAACTGTATCTGCGACATGTTTGTCTGAACTCAAACGTACGGCGTATTGAACGGAAGCGTCAGCTCCAATCGTAATAGGTTTATCTGCTATGACTAGTGGAGTGTCATGCATTTTCGATTTATAAAATAAAGATGCTGCCTGAGACCAACTACCGGTATCTTTAAGGGCGTCATTATCAAAATCACGATTGATATAGGCATTTTTTAAAGTGAATTTCCACTCATCTTCAGTTTGCTGATTTGGATTTGCAGCCCAAGAACTGCTGCACATAATAAATAAAGTGGCAAAAGCTAAAGTGTGTGGTTTAAAACGGTGAAATAATTCCATAATCCATTTCCAAGATATATGCCAGTCCTCGGCATTACGTATTGTGAAATATTGGTGTGGTGTTCCCTAAATTGTTTAAAGGGAACTCCTGTTTTTATAAGTGGCTGTTGCTTCAATTAATGTAATTTTTCAAGCTTCATGCTTTCACTAAAGGATTTACAGCCTTTAAAAAGTAGAGCCAAAGCCAGTACACAGGACAAACCACCCACAATAGATAAAGAAGAACCCACCATTAATGGATTGCCAAAAACCTTATCTGTAATAATTGCGACTAATGTTGTACCAACACCTAGTCCAATTAAGTTACTTACCAAAAGGAATAGGGCAGAAAGGCGTGCTCTAAATTGGTTGGGTGCTAACATTTGCAATGCTGTTGCCGAAATCACAAGTGGGAAAGAGGCAAAGAACATTGCAGGAATGAGCAAAGTTACTGAAAGCCAGAGTTGATCTGTTTGGGTGAAAAATGCAATTGGAATAATCAGGCCAACAATACCAATCACCCCCGTGAACATCGGTGCATCTTGGCGTCCTTTTTTAATAAACCAGTCGTTTAGCCATCCTGCACAAAACACGCCTAAAGTATTTGCAACTAGCAATATAGTGCCGAGCATATAGCCTGTTTCAGTCGGCGCGAGTTGAAACTTACGAATATAAAATGCTGGTGTCCAACTAGTCAGGCTGTAGAGTGCCATTGCATAAAAGGTAAAACCTAAATAGTGACAAGCAAAAGTTTTTGCATGTTTCTTGATAAACTGTAGGCACTGCGTGAATTTAACTTGGTCAACTTGTCCGCTTTGGTTGAGCTGCTGTCCTTTACGTGCAGGGTCTTTAACTGTCAAAATAAATAGCAAACCAATAATAATGCCGGGTAATCCCACCACTAAAAAGGCAATTTGCCATGCTTTGAGTGCACCTAATAAAGGAACTTCAATGAGTGTCACGCCTTTAAGCAAGTTAATCACATAACCGCCAACTAAAAAGGCGATACCTCCACCTAAGAAAGCACCAATTGAATAGATCCCGACCGCGCGGCCTAGTTTGTCTTTACTGAACATGTCACTAAACATTGAATAGGCCGCTGGAGATAAAGCTGCTTCACCAACGCCCACAGCCATACGGCTTAGGAATAGTTGAATAAAGTTTTTACTTAAACCGCAAGTTGCTGTTGCTAAGCTCCAGACAATAATCCCGATTGAAATCAGTTTTGGTCGGGAAAAACGGTCGGCAATATAGGCTAATGGTAAGCCCATCACAGCGTAGAATAGTGAAAAGGCAAGGCCATGTAACAAGCTAAATTGAGTATCTGAAAGTTGAAGGTCTGCTTTGATGGGTTCAATCATCAACGCCAGAATTTGACGGTCAATAAATGAAAATATATAGGCCAACATACAAAGTATGACCACATACCATGCATATGCATTGGTTTTCTTTTGTGTCCTTTCAACAGCGATATTACTTTGGTTCATACACTTAATCCTTATGTATAAAACGCTTTAAAGAAATTGATCTCTAGCTTCTATTCATCCTCAAAATTTTTGATACGTCCCCATTTGAAATGAATTATGAAACGGCTAGAAATGATTGAATTTGGTTTGGTAAGGGGCCTTGAAGAAGGTGACTTAACACAAACGGAAATAGTAATGCTGACTAGATTATTGAATTATTATTTTCTTTTTATATGTAAAATTCCATTACTTGTTGAGTATGTTTAGATACCTAAAAAGTATGTTAAGTGAGCTATTAGGAGGGGTGAATTATTATAAATATTTGAATTTAATGAATTTTATTATTGATAGCAGATTTTTTATAGTGAGCAGCTAAAGAAAGACTAGCTTTAACTGCTCTAGAGCCAAGTTAATTTAGTGTCGATGGAAATAATTAACTTGATGGCATGAGATCAAATAATTTTTTTAACTGATGATTTAGATTATGCAGTTCATCTTCTGAAAAAGCATTGAGGATCCCCGCTAAGGTAACCACACTAATTTGGTTAATCTGTTCAACAAGCTCAACACCTTTGGCCGTTAATTTCACCATCGAAATCCGTTCATCAGCGGTAGAAGAGTAGACTTCCACAATTCCATCTTCTACCAAACGATATACAGCCTTTGTTGCTGTTGTGAGTTTTAAAGTAGAAAGATTGGCAATGTCAGTGATACTGGCTTCCCCAAGCGCATTGGTACTTAAAATAATTTTGCGGCGAGTATTATCAATGCCAAGTTTCTTTATAGATTTTTCAATAAGTTGTGAATATTTACCATTAACTTGGGAAATCCAGAAAAAGGGGAAGTTTTGAATACTCGACGGTTCTTTATTGGGAAGAAATTGTTCTAAATGATCAAGCATAGCTAAGCAATAACTTAGTAAAAAAAGGGTAATTCTATTATAAACAAAATTTTGCATATTTCCTTGAACACACATTAGAAAAATTACTTGACAATTCCATTAAATTTTCTGATATTTTAATTAATGGATAAAAATACATGGAAAAGTGAATGAATATTATTAGCCAAAGTGTGCAAAAAGGAAACGGCAAACTTAAGGTGATGGTGAAGGACACTATAGATATTCAAGGTCTAAAAACCATTGCTGGCAGTAGAGCTTTATTAGAAGTCGAACCCGCACATGATGATGCTGAGGTAGTTAAAAACATCTTAAAAGCTGATTGCGAAATTATTGGCAAGACAAATTTGCACGAATTGGCTTTTGGAATTACAGGCATTAACCACGCTTTTGGTACACCTATTAACCCTAAATATCCTGAACTTATTCCGGGCGGCTCTTCAAGTGGTTCAGCCGCAGCAGTTGCAGCTAAACAAGCTGACTTTACTTTAGGGACAGACACGGGCGGCTCTATCCGTATGCCCGCTGCATGCTGTGGAGTTTATGGTTTAAAACCGACTTTCGGTCGGGTAAGTCGCGAAGGCGTATACCCGCCGTCAAGTTCTTTAGATTGCGTTGGTCCTTTTGCAAATTCAGTCGAGATGATTGAAAAAGCTATGCAAATTATTGATCCAACTTTTAAGCCGGCTGAATGCACTCGTACACCAAAACTTGCGCTGCTCAATGTCAAAGCAGATGAGGTTGTTTGGAACTGTATTTATCAAGCACTTCAAAAAGCGAATTTAGAGACCGTTTTAGAAAAAGTTGAACATTTTGAAGCAGCTTATGATGCAGGCATGCAGATTATTAACTATGAAAACTGGCAAGCTTTTGGTGAGTTAACCCAAACAGGCTTAATTGGTTCTGATGTAAATAATCGTTTATTAAAAGCAGCCCAAACCACTTTAGAGCAAGTAAAACAAGCAGAAGTTGTGAAAGCACAACTGACAGAGGAACTCGATGCTTTATTAGAAAAATATGACGCATTGGTTCTGCCGACACTTCCACAAATTCCACCAAAAGTTTCTGAAGCTGAAAACACGGTCGCTTTTTTGAACCTAACCGGTTTAGTTCGACCATTTAATTTATCAGGACATCCAGCCATTTCAGTGCCACTTGAAACCAGTGAAGGTTTGCCTGTGGGCTTACAGATCGTATCAAAGCATCAAAAAGATGAGCAATTATGTGCAATAGCTAAATTTTGTGTTGATGCAATGCAATAAATTACAAGGAGTTAGATGATGAATAAGTTGTCTAAAATGGAGTTTGCTTCTCAAGACAAAGCAGTTGATTTAGATGCTTTGTGCCAAGAAATTCGTGAGCGTGCCTGTGCAGGTGAGTTTGATAATCAGGCCTATGTGAGCCAAGACATTATCGAAAAACTTAAAAAAATTGGTGTTTACCGTGCCTTAGTGCCTAAACGTTTTGGTGGTGAAGAATGGTCACCACGGCAGTTTTGTGAGTTGATCGAAACTTTATCTAAAGCTGATGGTTCAGTGGGTTGGGTAGCAAGTTTCGGTATGAGTCCTGCGTATTTAGGAAGTTTGCCGGAAGAAACGCTGAAAGAGTTATACCAAAACGGGCCAGATGTCGTATTTGCCGGAGGTATTTTTCCGCCGCAGCCTGCCGAAATTACCGATGAAGGTGTGGTGGTGCGCGGACGCTGGAAATTCTCAAGTGGTTGTATGGGCGCTGACATTGTTGGCGTGGGAATTTCACCCCTTAAAAATAATGAAATGCAAGGTTTACCACGCATGGCAGTGATGCCTGCCAACAAAGCCAAAATCGAAATGACATGGGACACTGTTGGCCTAAAAGGTACCGGAAGCCATGATTTGGTGGTTGAAGATGTATTGGTCGAAAAGAAATGGACCTTTGTACGTGGCGAACCTTCAAAACTCAGCGAGCCATTTTTTAAATATCCATCACTGTCTTTAGCGACTCAAGTATTAACCGTGGTGGGTATTGGGGTTGCAGCTGCCGCATTAGAAGAATTTGAAAAATTAGCACCGGGTAAAGCATCTATTACAGGTGGGTCAGAAATTGCAAACCGCCCAGTGACTCAATATGAGTTTGCTCAAGCTGATGCAGAGTTTCAGGCGGCAAAGTCTTGGTTTTATCAAACCATGGATATTGTGTGGAATGAAATTATTGCTGGTCGTGAAGCAACTGCTGAACAAATTAGCGATATGCGTTTGGCATGTACCCATGCAGCGCGAGTTTGCGCCAAAGTCACCCGAAAAATGCAAATGCTTGCGGGTATGACAGCGATTTATACCAACAATCCATTTAGCCGTTTTGTAAATGACACCAACGTGGTGACCCAGCATGCCTTTATGGGTGATGCAACTTTACAAAATGCAGGTTTAGTCAGTTTCGGGTTAAAGCCAACCCCTGGTTATCTATAAGTTTAAATTTTAAAAAAGGAATATTGAGATGGAAGCTAAAAAACCATTACGCGTGTTGTTTTGCATGGGTATTAACCAGAACTTTTTTGATGCAGAACCTGCTGAAGCAAAAGCGGTTTGGGCAGCATTTGGTGAAATGTGGAATGGCATTCATGACCTACCTGGTGTGCATGTTTTTGGGAATCTTGATGATGACCAAAGCATGGTGGGTGCAAGTACGGGCTGGCCTTGGACCACTTATTTGCTTGCAGATGTTCCGGATATTGAGACAGTACATGCAGCTTGTAACTTGTTTAGAACGACCGTAGTGGGTGAAGGGCCATACAAACTTTGGAAATATTGCAAAGTTGAAGCTCGTGTTGGGCGTGAATTGATTATTCAACGTTAAGGCGACCGCAATGACTGACAAAGTGAATATTGCAGAAATCATAGAACGGCTAGAACAGTTGGAAGCACACAATGCCATTCGTAACTGCATAAACCGTTATATGGAAATCTGCGACGAGCTCAATGCAAATACAGATCTTTATGAGTTGATGAATCTTTTTGATCAAGACTGTATTTGGGAAGGTATTGGTGAGAAATATGCCAAATCTTTTGGCCGTTATGATTCTTGGCAGTCGATTTACGACATGTTCAAACGCTATACACAAAAAGAATCTCACTTTGTCATGAATGCACACTTTGTAAATTCAGAACAAATTTATGTAAATCAAAATGATGCAAATGCTTCATGGCTGATGTTGCAAACTTCAACTTTTCAAGATGGCCGTAGTCATCTAAATGCAGCAAAGCTCAAGGTGAAGTTTCAGAAGCAAGCAGATGGAACATGGAAAATTAAACATTTCCAAACACAGAATATTTTCAGTCGTCCGGTATCGCATTGGCACAGTGAAGCCGAGTTGCCGGTACCTTCCCAGGAATGACCCAGGACATATTTAAAAGGACTATTGATATGAACAGTATTATCCCAACGCATAACATTGGCATTGATTATGATGCTTTAGTTAAAAGTGACCGTGCCCATACTTCTCTTTATAAAGATGAACGCATTTTTGATGAAGAGATGGAAAAAATCTTTTATAGCACTTGGGTGTGGGTTGCGCATACCAGCGAAATTCCAGAAGGCGGAAGCTATAAAACCATTAATATCGGTAAACAGCCTGTTGTAGTGGTGCGTGACCGTAAAAAGAAAGTCCATGTACTTTTAAACCGTTGCCGTCACCGTGCAGCAACCGTATGTGAACATAAAAAAGGAAAAACTAACAGTTTTGTATGCCCATATCACGGTTGGAGTTATGCACTTGATGGCAGTTTACGTGGTGTGCCATCTCCGGAAAGTTACGGCGATTGTTTAGATAAGTCAGAATTACCGCTGGTGAGTCTACGGGTAGAAGAATATAACGGCATGATCTTCGCTTCATTTAAAGAAGACATCCAACCGCTTGAAGAGTTCCTTGGGCCTGCGAAAAAATGGATTGACCTGTTTATGAAACAAGGTGCGGGTTATCCAATTAAAGTGTTGGGTGAACACCGTTTCCGTTTCCCGGGTAACTGGAAAATCCAGCTTGAAAATACCACCGATGCATATCACTTCCCGTTGGTACATAAGTCATTCTTAAGTTCTGTAGATGAAAAAACCGAAGAACTCTTTAACTTCGAAAACCAGCCGGGCTTTGTTGAAGACTTAGGTAATGGTCACAGTGTCATGGTGATGATTCCTGAACTGGTCGATTTAGAAGAAGACTTAATGGAGCGACCAATTCAAGAGCGTTTCGAAGACTTGGCTCAAGCTTTGCGTGATGAAGGTCATGAAGAGTTAGAAGTACGCCGTATTGTTCGTGCCGTCGGTGGTTCTGGCTTTAACTTAAATTTATTTCCGAATATTGCGTGCTCAATGGCGTTCTTCCGTGTGTTACAGCCAATTTCAGTTGCTGAAACAGAAATTCATCACTCGGTGATTACGATGGATGGCGGTCCACAAATTGCCAATCAATATCGTTTACGTTTGCATGAACATTTCCAAGGCCCATTTGGTTTTGGTACGCCAGATGACTCTGAGGCTTGGGAACGCGTGCAACACGGTGCCAATGCCGGTAATGATTTATGGATCATGCTCAACCGCGGTTTACCGGGCGAAGTCAAAACTGAAGATGGCTTAAAAAGTGATGTCAGTGCTGAAACAGGTATGCGTGCAGCATATCAGCAATGGAAAAAGATGATGACAGCTTAAGGAGAGAGCAATGAATATGAATCTGCAATTATTAAATGAAGTCACTGCTTTCATCTGGGCTGAAGCAGATATGTTAGACCACAGCGAGTACCGTGAATGGCTTAATTTATGGAGTGAAAAGGGCATTTATATCATTCCGATTGACCCGAACCTCACAGACTACGAAAACAACTTAAATTATGCCTATGACGATAATCATATGCGTAAGTTACGGGTAGAGCGTCTTGAAAATGGTGAGGCAATTTCTACAGCACCAAAGGCGAATACGGTACGCAGTATTTCGCGAGTACGAGTGATTCAAGATCAAAATGATGAAATCGTTTTACGTTGTGCTCAAAACCTACGTGAATTCCGTAAAGAAAACCTCAAGCATTACACGGCCGATATTACATACCATCTAACTCGTGATGCCGATACTGGTTTTAAGATTAACCGTAAAATCATTAACTTGGTTAACTCAACAGATACCTTGGCTGGTATTAGCTACATTCTTTAGGAGCGGTAACATGAAACAGGTTGTTTTAGTGACAGGTGCTGCTTCTGGACTCGGTAATGTGATTGCTGAATATTTTGCGAGCCAAGGCCATCAAGTGATTTTGTCAGCCAGTACGCTTGAAAAAGCCGAAAATGCCAAGGCACAAAGTCAGTATGCCCAAAATATGTTTCCTTTAAAGCTGGATATTTCGGTCGAGGCAGATTTTCATGCAGCGGTGCAATGGATTGAAGAGAAATTTTCTAAACTTGATGTGTTAATTAACAATGCCACCGTCACCAAAGCAACGCCTGTATTAGAAATTACCGCAGCCGATTTTGATTGGGTGACCCAAGTTAATCAACGCGGCACCTTTCAGGCTTGTCAAATTATTGGCCAATATATGGCGAAAAAAGGTTATGGACGCATCATTAATATGGCGTCGTTAGCAGGACAAAACGGCGGTACTGCAACGGGTGCACACTACGCGGCAACCAAAGGTGCCATTGTGACGTTAACCAAAATCTTTGCCAAAGAGTTTGCGGCAAAAGGTGTTACGGTCAATGCGATTGCACCGGGACCAATGGAGTCACCAATCGTTCATAGTGTGGTGCCAGACGAAAAAATGGAACAGTTCATCCAGAATATTCCGGTTAAGGCCTTAGGAAGTATGCATTTTATTGCTGAAACTTGTGGGTTGCTTGCGAGTCCAAATGCAAGTTTTGTGACTGGCACAACATGGGATATTAACGGTGGTTTATTCATGCGTTAAGCCAATCGCTTAACCATGAAAAGGGAGTTAAATCATGACTACACTTTATGATGTTGTCGTTAAAAATCGCCATGTGGAAGGTGGAAATATTGCAGTTATGGAGTTTGAATCTGCAACTTCTGCTGCATTACCAAAGGTTGAACCCGGTGCACATATTGATGTGCACTTACCGAATGGTATGGTGCGCCAATATTCGCTTTGCCAAAATCCAAATGACGAAGGAAAGTTTCGCCTTGGAATCTTACGTGACCCTGAATCACGTGGCGGCTCGATTTCTGCATTTGATGAAATTAGAGATGGGATGCAAATTCAGGTCAGTGAGCCAAAAAATTTATTTCCACTTTTAAAAGCCAAGCACAGTGTATTGATTGGCGGTGGAATCGGGATTACGCCATTAATTACGATGGCATATCAACTTGCACATGAAGGTGCATCATTTGAGCTTCACTACTGTGGTGCTAGCCCTGAAAAATGTGCTTTTGTTGATGAAATTAAAAATGGTGTGTTAGCACAATACACAACTTTCCATTTTAAATCTGAAGGCGCAAGCCACAGAGCATTTTTTGAATCTGCCATTAAAGATATTGACCCTGAAAGTCATATTTATACCTGTGGTCCAGTCGGTTTCATGGATTGGGTGATTAATCTCGCCACGACTCACGATTTTCCTGAGCAGCAAATCCACAAAGAGTATTTCCAAGTCGAAACAGACACGTCAGGAGATTCATTTGAGGTGGTGGCTGAGCGAAGTGGAAAAATCATTATGGTCGAAGCTGGTGAAACCATTTTGCAGGCTTTGGC
Organism: Acinetobacter sp. FDAARGOS_559; assembly: GCF_003940475.1. NCBI lineage: Bacteria > Pseudomonadati > Pseudomonadota > Gammaproteobacteria > Moraxellales > Moraxellaceae > Acinetobacter > Acinetobacter sp. FDAARGOS_559. Next base: position 417,170 of record NZ_RKJG01000005.1, on the reverse strand, counting down.
TAAAGAAGGCATCGAGATCGAAATGTCATGCGAGCAAGGCGTATGTGGAACCTGCATGTGCGATGTGATTGAAGGCGAACCAGATCACAGAGATGTTTATTTTACTGACGAAGAAAAGGCCAGCAATGAGCAAATATTAGTGTGCTGTTCACGCTCTAAAACACCGAGATTAGTTTTAGATATCTAATGCTCTCGCGATTTATATGGATGTAAGAGAAGGTTTAGGAGAAAGATGATGAATGTATTACAACAAATAGATGAGTTTACGGTCGATCCACTACAGTTTCGACGAGCATTAGGAAATTTTGCAACAGGCGTTACCATTGTTACTGCACAAAATGCACAAGGTGAGAAAGTCGGTGTAACCGCAAATAGTTTTAACTCGGTATCACTCGATCCACCACTTATTTTGTGGAGTATTGATAAAAAATCGTCAAGTTTTTCAGTATTTGAAGAAGCAACACATTTTGCAGTTAATATTTTATCGGGCACGCAAATTGAGCTGTCTAATAAGTTTTCGAGACGCAATATAGATAAATTTGCCGACACAAATTTTCAACTCGGTGCAGGACGTGCACCCATCTTAGAAAATTGTTCTGCGGTGTTTGAGTGCGAACGCTATCAGGTTATTGAAGGCGGTGATCACTGGATTATTATTGGTAAGGTGGTTCGTTTCCATGACCAAGGTCGAAGCCCATTGGTCTACCATCAAGGTGCATATTCTTGTGTCATGCCGCATCCGAGCCTTCAAGTTAAGCAAACTGAACAGAGCGGCGTAGACCAAACACATTATGGGCACTTATATAATAATGTCTGCTACTTAATGAGCCGTGCTTTCAAAGCTTATCAAACCGACTATATTCCAAAGCAAATGGCTTCGGGTTTTCGTACCAGTGAATCTCGTCTCTTGCTTGTTTTGGCCAGTGGTACTGCTTCAAGTAAAGAAGATTTACCGCGCGATATTGCTATGCCAATGCAAGAAGTTGAAAGGTCGGCTGAAATTCTAAAATTTGAAGGATTATTGGTCGATCATGATAATTTGTACGCCCTGACCGAAAAAGGCAAACAAACGGCGCAGTATTTGTTTGATATTGCCGATAGCCACCAAAATGAGGTGTTTAAAAAGTATTCTGAGGAACAAAAGAATATTTTTATTACCATGCTGCGAGATTTTGCGGGAGTAGCATAAGCCCCATTAAGCTGATAAATTGAATTGATTTATCAGCTTCTTTACATCTAGCTGACTATCATCAAAACAATTCCACGGATAAGGAATTTTTGGCACACAATTTGTTTATCAATAAAACATGATTGCAAATATGCCAAGACAGTGCACCACCACAAGCGCAAAATCTTGAGCGGTGGCACATGTATAGAGAGGTAAGGGATGAACCAATATGTAAGTGATGCATTACTCACATGGACGCACCATATTAAAAATGTGTGCGGCAATTTTGAAACCGATTTTGATGGAACCCGTAATTTATTCATTGGTGAGGTTCAGTGCTTTTTATTGGGCGATACCGAAATTGCTTTTATTAAAAATAATGCCAATAAAATTGTCCGAAAAGCCGATGAAATAGATCGAGTGAATAATCGTTTTTGTTTTTTGATTTTGCAGTATTCGGGAAAAATGCTGCTCGAGTATAAGAATGAGACTCTAAGTCTGAATGAAGGCGATATTGTGTTGGTAGACCCGGTCGAAACTATTTCGATGTATCCGCAAGGTTTGGTGAGTCAGATTTCAGTGCACCTGTCGCGTGAAAAATTACTTAAAGAAAATATTAGTACCGAATATTTTGGAAAACTGATTACGCAAAATATGAGTGGTTTTTTACTCAAGAATATTTTGAAAAATATGTCTGCTGAAAACATCAAACTTTGGTATGCAACGGAAGATGGTAATGCTTTTGAAGATGCGCTGATTGCTTTAATCAAACCCACAATCAATTATAAAAATATTAATAGTTCAAATAACCTGATGGAAAAAGCCGAGCGTTTTATTATTGAGAACTTAGCAAAACCAGATTTAACCCCTAAATTAATTGCAGAGCATATTGGAGTATCACTACGACATCTCTACCGTTTATTCCTTCAAGAAAATTTATCTATTAACAAATACATACAGCTCAAACGCCTAGAAAAAGTCAAAGCAGATTTACTCGATAAAAAGAACAAACAGAATTCGATTGCCCAAATTGCCTTGAAGTGGGGGTTTTGGGATGGTGCTCATTTTTCAAAAATCTTTAAAAAGACCTATGGTATCTCTCCTAAAGAATTTAGAGAGGGTATGTCAGTTTAAAATACTTCTTCTTTTAATGTCATTTTTAGACAAATTCGACGTCATTCTTGAACAAGCTAGCCCTATGTAACTGTGTTGAAATTAAATTCATTAGAACAGGTTAGATAAGCTTAATAACCATAGAACTATTAAGTTGGTCTAATGAATTTCACTCACAGGAAAGTGCATTTTAACTGTCTGATTCAGATAGTTCAGGGATAGATGAAAAGGATGAAACCAATGCGTAAACAACGATTATTGAATGACATACAAAAAATACTGGCACTTAACTTATCAATCGCTGCAAGCTTTTGGGGACTCAATACTCAAGCGTTTGCGCATGGTGGAAAGGCCGACATGGTCTCACTTTATCAGAACATGAATGAGCAAGGCGCTAAAGTTGTTAAAGATGACTTTACCAATACCTATACAATTACCAAAGGTTCTATAGTGGTGAGAGCCAAGCCAAACTCAAATCAGGTTTTAGTGAATGGCAAACCTTTAAAACTCAGTGTCCCGTTATTAATCAAAGATGGTAAGCCTGTTATTGGAAAAGATTTTTTTAACGAAGTCTTCCAGTCTGGGTTAGATCAAACCTTTAAAATTGAAAATACGTTTCATCCACTCAATAGCTTAAATTCCGATGAAATTAAAAAGACATTTGATGTGATTAACCGCTCGAAATACGCCTATAAAAATATGCGTTTTGCCGAGTTAAAGCTTAAAGAACCTGAAAAAGCCAAAGTATGGGATTACTTTATTAATCATAAAGATTTTAAAGAAGATCGTATTGCCTCATTTATTTTATTAAAGGGCAATCAAGCGATTGAAGGTGAAGTTAATCTTAATACTCAACAAGTCACAAAATGGAATGTACTTAAAGATACTCACGGTATGGTTTTGCTTGATAATTTTGAAGCCGTACAGCGCGTAATTGAGACGAGTAAAGAATATCAAGACGCGTTACGCAAACGCGGTATTACCGATGTGAAGAAAGTGATCGCTACTCCGCTAACTGTTGGATATTTTGGCGGTAAAGATGGTCTGGATAAACAACTCAATATATTAAAAGTCGTTGCTTATCTCGATGTCGGCGATGGTAACTATTGGGCGCATCCTATTGAGAACCTAGTTGCTGTAGTCGATTTAGATAAAGAAAAAATTATCAAGATTGAAGAAGGTGCGATCATTCCTGTGCCAATGGCAAATCGACCTTATATGTCGAATAAGCCCGTAGCAAGTAAGCTAAAACCACTCAATATTACTGAACCTGAGGGTAAGAACTTTAGCATTACCGGTCAAACCATACATTGGGGCAACTGGTGTTTGCATGTGGCGTTAGATTCTCGTGTTGGCTTGCAGCTTTCAACTGTGACTTATAAAGATAAGGGCGTAAAGCGTAAAGTCATGTATGAGGGTAACTTGGGTGGAATGGTGGTTCCATATGGTGACCCTGATATTGGATGGTACTTCAAATCTTATTTAGACTCTGGCGAATATGGTATGGGAACACTTACCTCATCTATTCTTCCGGGAACAGATGCACCCGACAATGCAGTTTTACTTGATGCCGTGATTGCAGACTATAAAGGCCAGCCACAAGTGATTCCAAATGCCATTGCCGTGTTTGAACGTTATGCAGGACCTGAATATAAACATCACGAAATTTTTGGCAATCAGGATGCGAGTGAAGCACGCCGTGAACTTGTTGTGCGCTGGATTAGTACAGTTGGAAACTACGATTACATGTTTGACTGGGTATTTTCCCAAAATGGTGTAATTGGAATTAATGCGGGTGCAACGGGTATTGAAGCTGTTAAAGGTGTTAAAGCACGCACCATGCATGACAGTACTGCCAAAGAAGACACCAAATATGGAACTTTAATTGACCATAATATTGTGGGTACAACGCATCAGCACATCTATAACTTCCGCTTAGACATGGATGTAGATGGGGAAAATAACAGCTTTATGCATATGGACCCTGTAGTGAAAGCCAATGACAAAGGTGGTGTTCGTACAAGTTCAATGCAAATTGACAGTAAAGTCATTACCAATGAGCAAAATGCAGCTGAAAAGTTTGATCCATCTACCATTCGATTACTGACTAATTTCAATAAGGAAAATAAATTAGGTAATCCGGTTTCTTACCAATTGATTCCTTTTGCAGGTGGAACACACCCTGTGGCGAAAGGAGCTAATTTTTCTAAAGATGAATGGTTATTTAAACGTTTGAACTTTATGGATAAGCAAATTTGGGTGACTCAGTACAATCCAGACGAACGCTATCCTGAAGGGAAATATTCAAACCGTTCAACTCATGATACAGGCTTAGGACAGTTCATTGGTAACAACGAAAATATTGAAAATAAAGACCTTGTGGTGTGGATGACAACAGGCACAACCCATGTGGCACGTGCTGAAGAATGGCCAATTATGCCGACAGAATGGGTTTATACCCTAATCAAACCTTGGAACTTCTTTGACAACACCCCGACTTTAAACTTGGGTGAAGAAGAGCAAAGCACGCAGCACGACCATCACTAAAGACCAACATGACGAGGATGGGTAACGAATAAATTACCCATATCTGAGCACGGTTAGGCTGTTCGCAAAAAAGGAATTTCTCAATGAAAAATTTATTTTCTCAGGTTGTGAGAGGGACTCTCTTTGTCTCATTTTTTTCAACTGTGCATGCTGGTGAACTTGAAATTAAGCCAACTTTTGAAGCAACTTTTGGAGCTTTTAGTAGTGGTAAAAGCTATAACGGCGAAAACCTACATGATGAAAGAATCAATTGGCAAGAAGGCCATCTTAAATATGGTGCTAAAGGACAATACACCTTTAAAAACAATCAGCTCTATGCAAGTTTGAGTGGTATTAGTTCGGCCACATTTGGTGATGGTGACGCAGGCCAAAATAGTAATGGCAAAGAACGTAAAACAGATGTGAATGAATGGGTCATTGGTTTTAAAGACGGCACCAATAAAGATGAGTTAACGACCTATGATTTAAGTATTGGTCGGCAAAATATCATGATTGGTGACGGGTTCTTTATTGCGGGTGATGCATTAAACCTTGGAAAAGCGCCTGCGGATGGCACACTAGATCGAGGCGGAGCATATTATCTGGCAGCTCGTCGAAGCTTTGATTTTACAAGTTTGCTTCAATATAAACCGCAAGAGAATACAACGCTAAAGCTGGCTTATTTAAAGTCAGATAATAAAGCACAATTTTCCCCAGAACTATTTGTGACTGATCTGATGTATCAGCTTAAAGATAAGGGCGTTGGGTTTACCTATTTAAACGTATTAGATCTTACAGATGCTGAACAGGTTTCAGGACGACAAGACCTTAAAAATTATGCTTTACGCTTGAATTATCAACCTTTACCAGAGATACAAGTTAAAACTGAGTTTGTAGTTCAAGATAAAAAAGATGGCCAAGAAAATGCTGGCTACTTAGCGCTGAACTATAACTTTTTATCTTCAAAATATACGCCTTCATTAGGCTACCGTTTTAGTCATTTTTCAGACCAATACGACCCTATGTTTTATGGAAATACGGTCGGCTTTGGTACATGGTTTCAGGGTGAAGTTGCCGGAAACTATGCTGGACCATTCAATAAAAATGCCGACATTCATCAACTTTCTTACATGATGAACTTAAAAGAAAATTTTATGTTGGGTGCTTTGGCCTATAAGTTTAAAACAGTAAATAAGTCTTTAACCAATATAGATGGATATGAGCTGGATGTCTTTTCAGTCTGGTCAGTTAATAAAAAATTCAACGTGATTCCTTTAGTGGGACTTTATAAACCAAAACACGATATCCATAGTGGCGGTACTCAAAACTACGATGACAAAACCAATGTCTATGCGCAGTTAATTTTGCAATACATCTATTAATAAATCCTTTTAAATGAATTGAGAGAAATAAAAAATGAGTGAAGTTAAGATTTTACAAAGCGTGCAGCAATTTATGACACGTCAACATGGACATTTTATTGATGGAAAATTAGCTACTGCAGAGCATTTAGATAAAGTGGATATTGTGAATCCATCGACTGAACAAGTGGTTGCTCAAATTAGTATTGGTAGTCAACAAGATGTCGAAAGCGCCGTCAAAAGTGCTGAACATGCTTTTCAAAATGCTTGGGCTGAAACGACGCCGTATGAACGTGGCGTTAAACTGAACAAGCTAGCCGATTTAATTGAGCAATATGGTGAAGAACTTGCACAACTCGAGACGTTGTCTACAGGAAAACTTATCAATATTTCCCGTCATCTTGAAGTTGCACAATCCGTTATTTTCTTAAGATATTTTGCAGGGTGGGCAACCAAAATTAATGGTCAAACCATGCAACCGTCTATTCCTTCTATGCAAGGTGAGAAATATACAGCCTTTACTTTAAGGCAACCAGTGGGTGTGGTTGCAGGGATTGTGCCTTGGAATTTTTCACTCATGATTGGCGTTTGGAAAATCGGTTCAGCTTTAACAACAGGCTGTACCATTGTGCTTAAACCAAGTGAGTTTGCCAGTTTATCTTTATTACGTTTAGCTGAACTTGCTATTGAGGCAGGTATTCCAGCCGGTGTAATTAATGTAGTGACAGGTAAGGGCGATACAGGGCAATATTTAATTGAATCTCCGCTCGTTAAGAAAGTTTCGTTTACAGGTTCAGTACCAACCGGCATTGCCATTGGTAAGCTCGCGATGAATAGTGATTTAACCCGTGTAAGTCTAGAGCTGGGCGGTAAAAATGCCATAGCCGTTTTGGCTGATGCAAATATTGATGAGATTTTACCAACTTTATTACAAGCAACTTTTGTGCATCAAGGTCAAGTTTGTGCATCCCCAGAACGGTTTTTTGTACACCGTACAAAATATGATGAATTGGTAGAAAAACTCTCTAAAGCTCTCTCTAGTTTCAAAATTGGTTCGGCCATGGATGAGAGAAGTATGTTTGGTCCACTCTCTAATCAGCCACATTTTCATAAAGTAAAACATTATTTAGATATGGCTAAAGCTAACAATCAGATTATTGCAGGTGGAGAGGCTCTAGATCAGACAGGGTATTTTGTACAGCCGACTTTAATTTCTTTTAAAAATACGGATGATCCTTTATTTTCAGAGGAAACTTTTGGTCCAGTAGTTGGGGTAATGTCATTCGACACTGATGAAGAACTCGTTCAACTGATGAATCAGTCACGCTTTGGTTTAACCGCAAGTATTTGGACAAATGACTTATCTAAAGCCTTACGTTTAATTCCTAAAATTGAAGCAGGTACCTTGTGGGTTAATATGCATACGTTCTTAGATCCATCAGTTCCATTTGGTGGCGTGAAAGCTTCAGGAATTGGTAGGGAGTTTTCAGATGCATTTATTGAAGATTACACCGAATTAAAATCGGTGATGATTCGGTATTAAATTTCAAAACTCTAAGAAATATAAAAAATGGCCCCTATAGGCCATTTTTTTGAATCATTAAATTAATCTGCTAAAAAATCCGTTAAGATTTTATTAAAAACTTCTGGTTGCTCGACATTAGAAATATGAGAGGCATCTATTTCTGCAAGTTTTGATTGAGGAATGCGCTGCTGCATAAATTGACTATCTGCAACTGTCGTTACAGGGTCTTGAGTTCCTGCAACCACCAATACAGGAATTTTGATGTCTTTTAATTGCTCACGGACATCCGCTTTAGCCAAAGCCTCACAACAATTGGCATAACCTATTGCGCTGCCAGCACTTAAGTCGTTACACAGGTTGTTGACAATTGAAGGATGACTTTGGATAAAGGGATCTGTAAACCATCTCGAAGCTGCTGTAGCTGCGATTGGTTGTAAACCTTGCTCACGTACTAATTTTGCACGGTCAAGCCATGCCTGTTCTTGTCCAATTTTAGCGGCAGTATTTGCCACAATGACATGACTAAAACGGTTAGGGTAGTAAATCGCCAGCCATTGACCTGTTAAACCGCCCATGGAAATACCACAAAAAGCAGCTTTGCTAATATTCAGATGATCCAGTAAACGGACAACATCTTCACCTAATTGCTCTACAGTGTATGGGCCGTTAGGCGTAGATGATGAACCGTGACCACGAGTGTCATAGCAGATCACAAAAAATTGATCTTTTAGCTCATTAAACTGTTTTTGCCACATACCATAATTGGTGCCCAAAGAGTTGGAAAACACCAGAGCAGGGGAAGATGGCTCACCAAAGGTTTGATAGTTAATTTGTGCATCGGCAGATTGAAAAGATGGCATTTGTTTCTCCTTAAAGTGCTTCAACACGTTCAATAATCAATGCGATGCCTTGACCCACCCCAATACACATTGAACACAAGGCATAACGACCGCCTGTTTGTTCAAGCTGGTTTAAGGCTGTAGTCACAAGACGTGCACCTGATGCACCAAGTGGATGGCCTAAAGCAATGGCACCACCGTTTGGGTTTACCTTGTCAGAGTTGTCTGGTAAGCCTAAATCACGGGTCACTGCCAAAGCTTGTGCAGCAAAGGCTTCATTCAGCTCAATCACATCCATCTGCTCTAAAGTCAGGTTGGCTTGTTTAAGTAATTTTTTAATGGCTGGTGCCGGAGCAAAACCCATAATACGTGGCTCTACACCCACTGCTGTTGAAGCAATGATCTTGGCACGTGGTTTGAGATTGTAGGCCTGAACTGCCTCATCCGAAGCAATCAATAGAGCTGCTGCACCATCGTTGATGCCTGAAGCATTACCCGCAGTGACCGTGCCCTCTGCTTTTACAACAGGCTTAAGTTTGCTTAAAGCTTCAAGTGTGGTTGATGCACGAGGATGCTCATCGGTATCAATCACCACCGCATCACCCTTACGCTGAGGGATTTCAACTGCCACGATTTCTTTAGAAAAAAAGCCTTTGGCTTGCGCGCTTGCGGTGCGTTGTTGGCTCACCAAGGCAAACTGGTCCTGATCTGCACGATTGACGTTGAACTGTTCAGCTACGTTTTCGGCAGTCTGGGGCATGGTGTCTACACCATACAATTCTTTAAGTTTAGGGTTAATGAAACGCCAGCCCATGGTGGTATCTTCAATCTTCTGGCTACGGCCAAAGGCACTGTCAGACTTACTCATCACATACGGTGCACGGCTCATGCTTTCTACACCACCTGCAATCACCAAGTTCGCTTCACCTGCTTTAATGGCACGGGCAGCAATAGCAATGGCATCGAGTGATGAACCACACAAACGGTTAATGGTGGTTGCCGGCACCTGATACGGTAAACCAGCAAGTAGTGCTGACATACGGCCCACGTTACGGTTGTCTTCACCCGCTTGGTTGGCACAGCCATAAATCACATCATCGACCTGTTCCCAATCTACACTTGGGTTACGCTGCATGAGAGCCTTAATCGGCACAGCGCCAAGGTCATCGGCACGGACGGGTGCAAGGCCACCGGCATAACGGCCGAATGGAGTACGGATGGCATCGATGATATAAGCGTTTTTCATTCTAACTTTTGTCCTTTACTTCAGGCCTTTTTAGCCATTCTCCGTAGGTATTTCACGGTGGCGACATGGATGTCGCCTCGTTGCTCAGCACAACAGGGATGTTGTGTCTGAGTAACAAAGGTTTTTGGTTACTTTTTTAAAAAAGTGACACGAATTAGCTGGTGGCATCTGGCTTAAACAGATAAGACTCCGTTGTGATGCTTTATAAATTTTCATATCAACAAATAACATCACGGCTGTAATTTACTGTGATAACCGTAGGTCTTTTGCTTAAGCGATACCTTACTTTTGAAAGGTCAAAAGTAACAAAAACCTTTGTTGAATAGAGGAGGCTTCCTTGCCTCCCTGTCCAACGGGCGACATCCATGTCGCCTGTCACGATAGTGAATGCTGTGTAATAGGTGTTTGTTGTGTAAACCTTACCCTTGAGTCGCATCAATCAAAGTTGCACCCGTTAAAGCCTGTAACTCATCAAAGCTAAGACCTTCAACTTTCTCAATCACCTTTAAACCAGCTTTGGTCACATCAATCACACACAGGTCAGTGTAAATACGGTCAACACACTGTTTACCCGTTACCGGATAAGTGAGCTCAGCGACAATCTTTGGCTCGCCTTGTTTGGTCACATGGTCTGTAGTGATAAATACTTTCTTGGCACCAACCGCTAAATCCATCGCACCACCTACCGCAGGAATTGCATCAGGTGCACCCGTGTGCCAGTTCGCCAAGTCACCATTGGCTGCCACCTGAAATGCACCGAGTACAGCAATATCAAGGTGGCCACCACGCATCATGGCAAATGAATCGCCATGGTGGAAAAAGCTGCCACCTTCAAGCATGGTCACGAACTCTTTACCCGCATTAATCAGTTCAGGGTCTTCTTCACCTGCCGCTGGTGGTGGGCCAAAAGCCAACAGACCATTTTCAGAATGTAGGAAGACATCTTTATCGGCAGGTAAGTAGCTGGCAATCTTGGTTGGTAAACCAATACCCAAGTTGACATAGGCACCATCTGGAATATCTTGTGCCACACGTTGTGCAATCTGGTCACGGCTGAGTTTCTGGTAGCTCATGTTATTTCTCCTTATTGCTTACTGTGCGGGCGCTACTTGTACAACGTGCTGTACAAAAATACCTGGGGTAATGATGTGTTCCGGGTCTAATCCACCCAGCTCAACCACTTCAGAGACCTGAGCAATAGTGACATCAGCAGCCATGGCCATGATCGGGCCAAAGTTACGTGCAGATTTACGGTAAACCAGATTGCCCCAGCGGTCGCCCTTATAGGCTTTAATCAGGGCAAAGTCAGCCTTGATCGGATACTCAAGCACGTAATCTTTACCATCAATATGACGGGTTTCTTTGCCTTCAGCTAAAAGTGTTCCAAAGCCAGTTGGGGTAAACACCGCCCCAAGGCCCATACCTGCTGCCTGAATACGGCACGCCAGATTGCCTTGCGGTACCAGTTCAAGTTCAACCTTTCCGGCACGGTACAGTTCATCAAACACATAAGAGTCAGACTGACGTGGGAAAGAGCAAATCACTTTTTTAATAGAACCGGCTTTGAGCAGTTTAGCCAGACCATAATCCCCATTACCGGCATTGTTGCTCACAATGGTCAGGTCCTTAACGCCAAGTTCAATCAGACCGTCAATGAGTTCAGCGGGTTGTCCTGCGGTACCAAAACCACCAATCAGGATGGTTGCACCATCTTTAATCTGCGATAGAACCTCGCTTAGTGAGGACTTACTTTTGTCAATCATGTGAGAAACCTTAGAGCATGAGGTAACGTGATGTATTACTACCGCTAAAAATTTATTGAAATTCTTAATGGTAGTAATAAATGGAGTAAATTTTGTGAGTCAAAAGCGAACTTTTAACTCACATACGCTTTCAATTAAGCACTAGCGCGACGGCGTTCAACTTCAGTTGAAGGAGCAGCAGCGGCTTCTTTAACCAGTTCAATGTTAAATGTGATGTGTTTGAAAGCGTGATCTAAACCACGGCGTTGAATTTCAGCAGGATCTGTGACATCTACTGCTGTTGCTACTAAACCGTCACGAGTAGCGAAGGCAAAGTCATCCCATAAATACTCATCACCCTCAATGTTGAATTGAGTAGTCAGCTTGCGGTAACCCGGTGCAGAAACGAAGTAGTGAACGTGAGATGGACGGTTACCATGACGGCCTAACTTGTTAAGAAGAGCCTGTGTTGTACCTTCAGGAGGGCATCCATAACCAACTGGCATAGTGGTTAACGCTACATATTTACCATCTGCATCGGTGAAAATGGTACGGCGTAAGTTAAAGTCAGATTGTGACTTATCAAAGAATGAATAGTTACCTAAACTGTTGGCATGCCATACTTCAACTTTGGCATTTTCAATAATATTGCCATCAGTGTCGGTTACCGTACCTTCAATAATTAAGGTATCGATTTTGCCAGTCTCGGTTCCGTCATCCATACGTGCAAAGCCAACTGATTCAGGTGCGCCAGCAACATAAAGTGGACCTTCGATAGTACGAGGTGTACCGCCTGTAATACCAGCTTTGGCATCTGCTTCATCTGCACGTAAGTCAAGGTAATGTTCAAGACCTAAGCCTGCTGCCAAAAGACCAAGTTCATTTGCTTGACCTGCATCGGTAAAATATTCCAAACCTTTCCAAACTTCAGAAGGCTGGATGTCTAAATCTTCAATGGCTTGAAATAAATCCCCAAGAAGGCGCACTACAATTTGTTGAACACGTGCATCAACTTCGCCTTTTGCAGTGTCGACATTCATTTGTTTTACAAGCGCATCAATTTGTTGACGGTTCATACTAAAACTCCTTAAGTATGCAATACGGTTTTGGGTGGCAGCGCTGCGGGCATTTTGTTTTGCTAGCGAATAATTGCCGCCACGTTCCTTGTTACCTTCTGAATAATCTGCTTGGTTTTTAAATGGACTTCAGAGATCGCATTTAAAAAATTCTTTCTATTTACGAATCATCATCACGAACAGAAGATGGATGACGGTTAAGTGCCATCACTTCAATGTCCATATATGGATAGAGAGGTAAACCTTGTAAAATGTTGTGCAATTCTTCATTGCTCTCTACATCAAAAATGCTGATGTTCGAGTACTGGCCTGTAATTCGCCAGATATGACGCCATTTACCTTGGCGTTGTAAGTCTTGCGAATAAGCTTTTTCAACGGCCTTAATTTCATTTGCTTTGTCGGCTGGCATATCAAGTGGAATATGCACATCCATACGTACATGAAATAACATGGGAAACTCCTTATCCTGTTGCCTTAACGACGTAATTTCTCAATCTTATCTTCATCAACTTCAATGCCTAAGCCCGGAGCTGTCGGCAAATGCAATTCAAAGTTTTCGTAACGTAGCGGCTCTTTTAAAATTTCTTCGGTAAGTAATAACGGACCAAATAATTCAGTGCCGAACGCTAACGTTTCAAAAGTTGCAAATACATGGGCCGATGCAATACTTCCTACAGGACCTTCAAGCATAGTGCCGCCATATAGATCGATACCAGCCAAACCAGCAATTTTGCCAACTTCACATGCTTCAATCAGACCACCAGATTGTTCAATTTTTACGGCAAATACATCTGCACCATGATTTTTTGCAATACGGTACGCGCTGTCAGGTCCAGTTAAAGCCTCATCAGCCATAATGGCTACATCAAAACGTTGGGTGAGGCGAGCAAGTGCTTCGGTATTTTGAATTGCACATGGCTGTTCGATTAAATCGATTCCACCATCTTGGAGCTGTTGAATACCATGAATACACTCAAGTTCTGACCATGCACGGTTTACATCTACACGTACACTAACATCAGCACCTAATGCTTTTTTAATAGCAATCACATGGTCAACATCTTGCTGTAAAGGACGTGCACCAATTTTAAGTTTGAACGTGTTGTGGCGCTTTAGCTCAATCATTTTGCGAGCTTCAGCAATATCTTTTTCCGTATCACCAGACGCAAGCGTCCAAAGCACAGGTAAACTATTACGCAGACGTCCACCTAAAACTTCGCTTAATGGCACACCTAAACGTTTGGCCTGAATATCAAGTAGGGCAGTCTGAATGGCACACTTAGCAAAGCGGTTACCATTAATATTTTTACGAATCAGTTTTAGTGTTTGTGCAACATTTAAATCTTTAACTGATGTCAGTAATGGTGCAAAGTAAGTATCAATATTGGCTTTGACACTCTCAGGACTTTCTTCACCATAGTTCAGCCCACCAATGGTGGTGGCTTCACCCCAACCGACAATACCATCCGTGGTCGTAATTTTAACGAGTACCAAAGTCTGAATACGCATGGTAGTCACAGACAACTGGTGAGGACGGATAGTTGGAATATCCACAAGTATGGTTTCTATGGTTCTATACATGAAGTTTCAACTATTACGAACTTGTTTGTATACCATAGAAGAATGTAATAGCCTAAAATAGATATAGAACGGTATTTTAAGATACTAAAAAGGTATATTAATGGAATTAAGACATCTACGTTATTTTGTTACCGTTGTTGAAGAACAGAGTCTGACGAAAGCTGCAGAAAAGCTTTTTATTGCTCAGCCACCTTTAACACGCCAAATCAAAAAACTAGAAGAAGAATTAGGGATCGATTTATTCGAAAAAGGCTCTCGTCCATTAAAAGTAACGGAAGCAGGGCTGTTTTTTTACCAGCATGCGGTACAAATTTTGACGCACACCGCTCAAGCTGCTTCGATGGCTAAAAAAATGAAGCTGGTCGAGAATGTTGTTAAAGTTGGTTATGTGAGTTCGCTTCTTTATGGGCGATTACCACAGGTCATTTATCTATTTAGGCAAAAAAATCCTGACATTCATGTCGAGCTTATTGAATGTGGTACACGAGATCAGGTGGAAGCATTAAAACTCGGTAAAATTGATTTAGGTTTTGGTCGATTACCAATTAGTGATCCAGCCATTAAGCGACTTTTACTCAGAAAAGAAAAATTAAAACTCGCAATCCATAAAAAACACCCATTAAGTGATTTCCAAGAGTCAGGAATTTATTTATCTCAAATTATCAATGAGACAATTTTTTCTTATCCAACCACACCTAAACCAAATTTTTCGACCACTATTCAAGCTTTATTTACCAAATTAGGTCTTGTTCCGGCCAAGCTGACTGAAGTACGAGAAATTCATATGGCACTTGGCTTGGTGGCATCTGGAGAGGGTATTTGTATTATTCCGGAAAGCGCCTGCGACATTGGAATGAAGAATCTAACTTATTTAAATATCTTAGACTTAGAAGCCTATAGTCCCATTTCTCTATCTATGCGTAACATGGACCAAAGTTCCTATATTCCTAAAATCTTAGATTGTATTGAAGAGATCTATAGCGAAGAAGAAGTATCCAGAAATTTGAATTTATAAATTTTTAATACGCTTTAAATTGAATTATCATGTTATTTTAAAACTTTAAACCTATAGGTAATATGTAAAAGGAATTATTAAATGAGAAAAATTTTAGGTATAGCTTCTCTCATTATGTCTACAGGTGTTGTACATGCTGAACAATTAAATGAACAAGAACAAATTTCTCCGTATAGTGCGAATGTGACTTTTGCAAGTCAATATATTTCGCGTGGTTTTCAACAAACTTGGGGTAAGCCTGCACTACAAATTGGTTTCGACTATGCAAATCCGAATGGGCTATTTGTGGGTACTTGGGCATCCAATGTAAGTTCTAACTATCTCCGTGATGCTTCAGTTGAATGGGACTTTTATGCAGGTTATTTAAAAACCATCGATAAATTCTCAATTGGAATGTCTGTTTTTTATTATTATTACCCAGGTGCAAAAAGTACGGCTGAAACGGGGAGTACAAGCTATAACTATGGCGAAATTGTGCCTCAAATTAGCTATGGTCCTTTAAGTCTCAAATATTTTATTACTTATACCCCAGATTACGCAGGTTATAACTCAAATACGATGGGTGGACCGGAAGGTAAACGTTCACGAGGAACAACTTATTTAGACCTCAACTTTACACAGCCGATCAATGAAAGTTGGACTTTTGGTGCGCACTATGGCTATGAAAGAATTAAAAATTTCTCTGAAGCTAATTTTCAGGATATGAAAGTTGAACTTATTAAAGATTTAGGTGATGGCTGGACTACAGGGTTAGCTTATACCAAAGCGTGGGACAAAGACGGATACTATAGAAATTATAGTAATGGTGAACCAGATGCACCAATTTCAAATCCGATTGATTCGACCTTTACAGTATCTGTAAAAAAGGTGTTCTAATTTATACATAAAAAGCCTGATCACTTTAATTTGGAGTCAGCAGGCTTTTTGTAATACATAGAGAAAATTATTTTTTAATTAAATCATAAGCCATTTTAGTATCGTCTAGCTGAACCAGTGAAGCATGACGAGCAGAGAGCGGATCTTTATTTTCAATTGCTGTCAAAATAGCTTTATGTCTTGGTAATGAATGACCTTGTAAATTTGGGCGTAGACTGGTGACTTGAATCGATTGCTGCAAAGGTAAAACCAGCATTTTTGACATATAAGCCAATAAGTCATTATGCGTTGCTTTGGCAATTGCTAAGTGAAACTGGATATCTGGCTCTATAAATTCTTCAACTGTTGTTGCCTTTTCCATTCCTTCATAGGCTTGCTTAATACGTTCAATATCTTCTTCATTTGCTGTACTTGCCGCAATATAGGCTAACTCCGGTTCTAAAACGCGTCGTACGGTAGAAAGTGTTTTAAAAAACTCGTGCTCAGGCGTCGTTTGAATTAGCCAAAACAATACATCCGGATCGAGTAAATGCCATTCTTCTTTAGGTCGAACTACTGTTCCGATTTTGGGCCTTGAATAAGTTAAGCCTTTCGCATTTAAAACGCGTATTGCTTCGCGAAAGACAGGGCGGCTGACTTTATATTCCTCACACAAATCAACTTCACTTGGGAGTTTTGCATTTTCTGAAATTTCTCCAGAAACAATTTTTAATCCCAATTGTTGTACGATTAATGCATGTTGGCTTTTGCTTGGAATAGGATTTTTATAGTCAGCTTTACTCATATTTCACTATTACGACATGTTGAATATCCTATGGTATAGATGACCTTGTGTTTTAACAAGATCATCTTTTTCAAGAATAAATATTAATGGGAATGACGTGGAACTTCTGAGCCACGGCAACCGACCAAGAAATCAAAATCACAACCTTCGTCGGCTTGTAAAACATGTTCTACATAGAGCTTACGGTAGCCGCCAATAAAACTTGGTGGAGCTGGTGGCGCTAAATTTTCAAGACGTTGCTTAAGTTCTTCATCACTCACTTCTAGGTGAAGTTTTCCAGCATAGGCATCAAGTTCGATAAAGTCACCATTTTGAACTACGGCCAAAGGCCCACCCGCCATAGCTTCAGGGGCAACATGTAAAACGACCGTGCCATACGCTGTTCCACTCATCCGTGCGTCGGAAATACGAACCATATCGGTAATGCCTTTAGCTAAAATCTTTGGCGGTAGTCCCATATTTCCAACCTCGGCCATGCCGGGATAACCTTTAGGGCCGGCATTTTTCATCACAAGAATACAAGTTTCATCGACATCTAGATCTGGGTCGTTAATACGGGATTTATAATCATCGAAGTTTTCAAATACGACTGCACGACCACGGTGTTTCATCAACTCCGGTGTGGCAGCAGATGGTTTAAGCACCGCACCTTTAGGCGCTAAATTTCCGCGCAAAATACACATACCGCCATCTTGTCGAATTGGATTATCTATTTTCCGAATCACTTCATCGTTATAAATAGGTGACTGTTGGCAGTTTTCCCAAATGGTTTGACCGTTTACGGTTAAGGCTTGTGGATGTGGTAAGAGACTGGCTTCACCCATGCGACGAATCACGGCTGGCAAGCCGCCGCTATAATAGAACTCTTCCATTAAAAAACGACCCGAAGGCTGTAAGTCAACAATGGTTGGCATGCCGCGGCCAACACGGTTCCAGTCATCCAGTTGTAAATCAACCCCAATGCGTCCAGCAATTGCTTTTAAATGAATCACGGCGTTGGTTGAACCACCAATAGCTGCATTGACTTTAATCGCATTTTCAAAGGCTTCTTTGGTTAAGATTTTAGAAAGGCGTAAATCTTGATGAACCATGTCAACAATGCGCATACCTGAAAGATGAGCCAACACATAACGGCGAGAATCTACCGCTGGAATGGCCGCATTGTGGGGTAAAGAAGTGCCTAGGGCTTCAGCCATACAAGCCATTGTAGAAGCCGTGCCCATGGTATTACATGTACCAGCTGAGCGTGACATACCAGATTCGGCAGATAAAAATTCATTTAAATCAATTTTGCCTGCTTTTAACTCTTCATGCATTTGCCAAACGATGGTACCTGCACCAATGTCTTTACCTTTGTGCTTACCATTCAGCATTGGTCCACCAGTCACTACAATGGCAGGAATATCACAACTTGCAGCTCCCATTAATAATGCAGGGGTGGTTTTGTCACAACCTGTCAGTAACACCACACCGTCAATAGGGTTACCACGAATCGCTTCTTCAACATCCATACTGGCTAAGTTACGGGTAAACATGGCGGTAGGACGTAAATTCGACTCACCATTTGAAAATACAGGAAACTCAACAGGGTAGCCGCCCGCCTCTAAAATTCCTTTTTTTACGTGTTCGGCAATTTTTCGAAAATGCGCATTACATGGGGTGAGTTCAGACCACGTATTACAAATCCCAATGATAGGCTTGCCTTGAAACTCATGATCTGGAATTCCTTGGTTCTTCATCCAGCTGCGATACATAAAGCCATTTTTATCCGTTGTACCAAACCAGGCAGCCGAACGAAGAACTTGTTTGTTATTCATACAAATTTCCCTATATAGTATTACTATTAGAATTAATTAAATTAAAAATACACCATAAATTTTATTTTTAAAAGGTTTGAAATTTAAATAGTATTACTATATTTTAAATTGAAAGGATAATTTACGAGCAAGATGCTCTATAAGTAAATAATAGGAAATGGAGTCGAACATGGATTTCGAAAAGGATGTAATACGGACGGTCACGTTTAAGCTGATACCTGCATTAGTCATACTATATCTGGTGGCATATATTGATCGGGCCGCTGTCGGGTTCGCTCATTTGCATATGGGTGCCGATGTAGGAATTGGTGATGCTGCCTATGGTCTAGGAGCTGGCTTATTTTTTATTGGATATTTTCTTTTTGAAGTTCCAAGTAATTTGCTTTTAGACAAATTTGGTGCTCGTAAATGGTTTACCCGCATTTTATTAACATGGGGCCTCATCACCATGGCCATGGCGCTTATTCAAGGCCCTAAAAGTTTTTATCTCTTAAGGTTTTTACTCGGTGTAGCAGAGGCGGGTTTTTTCCCTGGTGTTTTATACCTAATTACACAGTGGTATCCGGTGCGGCATCGCGGAAAAATCATGGGAATGTTTGTACTTTCACAACCGATTGCCATGATGATTGCAGGGCCTTTAGCTAGTCTATTACTTGGATTGGATGGCATTGCAAATTTGCACGGTTGGCAATGGTTGTTTGTTGCAGTTGGCTTGCCCGCGGTTTTATTGGCTTTACCTACCTTTTTGTGGCTGCCCGATAACATTGATAAAGTAAAATGGTTAAGCATTGAACAAAAACAATGGCTTAAAAATGAACTCGTTAAAGATGAAGCCGAATATGACCAAACCCGACATGCCAATCCACTACATGCTTTAAAAGACAAACGCGTACTTTTATTAGCACTTTACTACTTACCGGTAACGTTAAGTATTTATGGTTTAAATCTCTGGCTTCCTACCATTATTAAGCAATTTGGCGGAGGTAGTGATATTCAAATTGGGTTCTTATCTAGCATTCCCTATATTTTTGGAATTATTGGACTTCTCATTATTCCGCGTAGTACTGACCGCCTAAACGATCGTTATGGACACTTAAGTTTTCTGTATGCACTAGGTGCTTGTGCAATGTTTTTAAGTGGTTGGCTAAATTCTCCAGTTATGCAGTTGGCAGCTTTGGCTGTAGTTGCGTTCTGTCTATTTTCATCGACTGCCGTGTTTTGGACACTACCGGGTCGTTTCTTAACGGGTGCAAGTGCAGCAGCTGGTATTGCCTTAATTAACTCTGTTGGAAATTTAGGTGGCTATGTCGGTCCATTTGGGATCGGACTTTTAAAAGAATACACGGGAAATATGGCTGCTGGTTTGTATTTCTTATCTATCGTCATGCTTTTTGGCTTGATTTTGACCTACATCGTCTATGCCAAGCTCGAACGTCAAAAAACACAAACAGTGAATATTCAAAAGCCTTTGTAAGGAATAAAACATGCAAATTATTCAATTTGAAAATCGTGCAAATCAACGTGCCGTCGCGAAAGTAGAAGGCAACATGGCATATCCGGTTAAAGATATTCAATCGGTTCGTGATTTAGCACTTTTAGCAATCCGCAATAAAGTTTCACTGGAACAACAAGTTGAGGCGTTAGGGTTTGAGTCCGAAACTTATGATTATTCATCTTTATTAGCAGATTTAAAGGTACTGCCGCCTTTAGACCATCCAGATTCAACGCATTGTTTAATTTCCGGTACAGGTTTAACCCATTTAGGTTCTGCATCTGCACGCGACAAAATGCATCAACAAAATTTAAGTGATGACAACTCGGTGACCGACACTATGCGGATATTTCAATGGGGGCTACAAAAGGGGCGTCCAGCAGAAGGTCAGATCGGTGCGCAACCGGAATGGTTTTATAAAGGCGATGGTTCAATTGTGGTAAGACCGGGAGCTGAATTACCTTTACCCCCATTTGCTGAAGACGGCGGCGAAGAACCTGAAATCGCAGGCCTCTATGTTATTGGCGAAGATTTAAAGCCTTACCGAATCGGGTTTGCGCTGGGCAATGAATATTCTGATCACGTGATGGAGCGCCGTAACTATTTATATCTGGCCCATTCAAAATTGCGTTTTTGCAGTTTTGGTCCAGCTTTACGGACGGGCGAGTTACCAAAACATTTAGTCGGAACCAGCCGCTTGCGCCGTGATGGACAAATTATTTGGGAAAAAGAGTTTTTGTCGGGTGAGGACAATATGTGCCATAGCTTGGCAAATCTGGAATATCACCACTTTAAGTATCAACAATTTTTAAAAGCAGGGGATGTACATATCCATTATTTCGGTACAGCGACTCTATCTTTTGCCGATGGTATTCAAGCGCAGGTTAATGATGAGTTTGAAATAGAAATGAAAGAGTTCGGCCATCCACTCAAAAACAAACTTGCTCATATGCAACCCGAGTTACCGATCGGTTCAGTTATTACTCTCTAAGGAATATAAAAATGGTCATTGGACACAACTTTATTGGCGGTTCACGCAGCGCACAAAGTTCCACTTTAATAAAAAGTATTCATGCTACGACTGGTGAAGCTCTGCCTTATGAGTTTCACCATGCCACCGAGCAAGAAGTGAATCAGGCTTGTGAAGCAGCCAGTCAAGCGTTTAAGACTTACCGCCATACCACACCTGAACAGCGTGCTGTTTTTTTAGAAAACATTGCCGATGAGCTCGATGCTTTGGGTACAGATTTTCTTGAAATTGTCTCACAAGAAACCGCTTTGCCACTTGCACGCTTACAAGGTGAACGTGCCCGGACCAGTGGGCAAATGCGTTTGTTTGCCAAAGTGCTGCGCCGTGGTGATTTTTTAGGTGCCCGTATTGATACCGCTTTGCCTGAGCGCCAGCCTTTACCTCGCCCAGACCTGCGCCAGATTAAAATCGGTGTTGGCCCTGTTGCAGTCTTTGGGGCAAGTAACTTTCCTTTAGCATTCTCAACTGCGGGTGGTGACACTGCTTCGGCACTGGCAGCAGGTTGCTCTGTAGTGGTGAAAGCTCATAGTGGACATATGGCCACAGCAGACTTTGTAGCGCAGGCAATCGAACGTGCCGTAGAAAAATCAAATATGCCAAAAGGTGTGTTTAATATGATCTACGGTAATGGCGTGGGTGAACCTTTAGTGAAGCATCCTTTAATTCAGGCTGTGGGTTTTACAGGTTCATTGCGTGGCGGACGAGCTTTATGTGACATGGCGGCAGCCCGACCACAAACGATTCCTGTGTTTGCTGAAATGAGCAGTATTAACCCGATGTTGATGTTGCCAGAAGCCTTAAAAAACCGTGGAGAAAAAATTGCACAGGACTTGGCTGATTCAGTGGTTTTAGGCTGTGGTCAGTTCTGTACCAATCCGGGTTTGATTTTAGGTATTAAATCAGCTGAATTTAGCCAGCTCATTAGCAACCTGACCGAAATTATGGGGGCTAAGCCTGCACAGACTATGCTCAATGCTGGCACCTTAAAAAGCTATACCGCTGGTCTTGAGCACTTAACCCAGCATCAAGGCATTAAGCATTTGGCAGGTCAAACTCAACAAGGCAATCAGGCGCAGCCACAGCTGTTTAAAGCTGATGTTGAGCTTTTACTGGCAGGTGATCAGCTTTTACAGGAAGAAATCTTTGGGCCAACCACGGTCATCATTGAAGTTAAAGATAAAGCCCAACTCATTCAGGCCTTACAAAGCATGAATGGACAACTGACTGCGACTTTAATTGCCGATGAAGCTGACTTAACCGAGTTTGCAGATGTGGTTCCTGTATTAGAAGAAAAAGCTGGGCGATTACTTATAAATGGCTACCCAACAGGTGTTGAGGTCTGTGATGCGATGGTACACGGCGGGCCATACCCAGCCACTTCAGATGCACGAGGCACTTCAGTCGGAACCTTAGCCATTGACCGTTACTTGCGCCCTGTGTGTTACCAGAACTATCCACAGAGTTTATTGCCGGAAGCCTTAAAAGACAGCAACCCGTTGCAGATTTTAAGACTGGTGAATGGTGAAATGACTAAAGAAGCGATCTAAGAATAAAAAGAGACCACAAGTTGGTCTCTTTTTAATAGTCAATTTCAAATGTGAAATAATTTTCATATTTGAAATAATATTTTGTTTTTAAGTGATTGATTTTAATATTGAAAATAGTGGCATGCAATTTGCTCCAATTAAAATAGTTACAAGGAGTGAATAATGAATGCTAATCATATACTGCAATTAAGTGGGATATTGCAGGAGAGTTTAGGGCTAATACCTCATGAAATTCAGTTAAGAAAAATGAGTGGTGGAGCTATCCAAGAAAATTGGCTAGTTCAATCTCCAGATTTCGAATTAGTGTTACGAAAAAATGCCGAATCTAGTGTAGAGGCCAGCTCAGATCGTGAGCAAGAATTTTTACTTTTAGATCGGTTATATCATTTTGGTATTAAGGTGCCAGAACCACTTTATTTTAAGAAGTCGCCTAACTTTTTAAATAGTGATTTCTTCATTATGAAAAAAATTGAAGGTGTCACAGAAGGCCATAAATTAGTTCGAATTGCAGAAGAAGAAAAACGTAAAAAGATTACTCAAGACATTGGTAAACAACTTGCCTTAATTCATGCCATTCAATCTGATGACGTGTTAGAGAAACTACTTCCTAAACCGGATAAAGATCAATATCTAGAAAACAAGCTTACAGATTTTCTGGTGCAACTAGATCACTTACAAAGACATCGTCCAATCTTAGAGTACGCTATTCAGTGGATGTTCAACAATCTTCCAAAAGTCGATGATTTGGTGTTAGTTCATGGCGACTACCGCATCGGTAACATCATGATTAATGATGACCAAATTTCAGGAATCTTAGATTGGGAATTTACGCAATGGGGTGATCGAAGAGAAGATCTAGGATGGTTTACCTCTAAATGTTGGCGTTTTGGTCAAGATGAAAATATAGCTGGGGGAATAGGTTCATATAAGGACTTTGCGAAAGCTTACGCTGAGATTTCCGATATTTATATCCCTGAATTTGAAATGAAATTTTGGCATGTACTGTCTCATGTTCGATGGGCAATTATTGCGATGCAGCAGTCTGACCGAAACAACGAGATGGATACTCCATCACTCGAATTAGCCCTAACGGAATTTTTAGTTCCCCGCCTTGAAAAAAATATCTTGGAAATATTGGGAGAAAAAGAATGAGCGAGCAAAAGATAATTGATCTGATCAAAGCTAGCCAAGCCGTCATTAAAAATGAGCTTTTACCGCAATCGGGCAGTCAGAAATATAACTTGTTAATGCTCATGAGAAGCTTAGAAATTTTGCAGGCTTATATTTTGCAAAAAGATACCTGTACATTGCATCGTTCAGGCATTTTACAAGATTATTTTTCTTTTCCAATTAAAGATATTGATGAGGCAACTCAATTGTTTATTAGCGATATCCGTGAAGGTAAACAATCGGATCAAACTTTTGAGACATTAAAAGCCCTGAATTTGGAAGAATTAAAAATTACTGAACCGAAGGTGGCCAATCATGGATAAATATCGGCTACGAATTTATTTGGTTCGACATGGGCATGTTTCATACTTTGATGCAGCTAATAATCCGATTAATCCGAAATTTGCTCAGTTATCCGAACAAGGCATAGAGCAAATACAACAGCTGGCCCATCAATTACGAGATGTTAGTTTTGAAAAAATTTACTCGTCTACTATGCCTCGTTCGATTCAGACAGCCGAAATTTTGAAGCGCTATCAAAACGAGCATAAGGACATTCAGTCATTCGATGATATTCGGGAAATAAGAGCAGGACGTTTAAGAGAAATTTCGTTGGATCGCGCTGAGCTGGAAATCAAAAAGGCCTATCAGTTCCATAAAAATAACCTTGAATTATTTGTACAAGGCGAAAGTTGGACTCACTTTATTAGTCGTGTACTGACTTGGTTTGAAGGCATGATATTAACGGCAAACAAAGACCAGAATATCCTAATTTCTTCACACGATATTGTAAATCGAATACTCATTAATTGGGTTTATGGACATGACTTCAAAGATGTTTATTCGCAGGAACAAGATTATGGCTGCTTAAATATTCTTGATCTAACGATTGAAAATCAAAAGGTAATAAGCAAACGAATCAAGCTTCAAAATTTCACGCCGTACAATCTGATTAAAAATGAGCTATTTAATAGCGCTATGGATGATGTGTATGAAACTTATATCGCGACTCAAGGCTTTAAATTAAAGGAGCTCAGCTCATGATCACACTATCTAATGAATTATTAGAACTACAACAGAAAGTTAGAGAATTTATTCAGCAAGAGGTGATTCCATTAGAAAGTGATCCTCGCCAAGATAGCCATGGCCCTAGTGAAGCTTTACGCCAAGAATTAGTGAGTCGGGCGCGTAGTTGGGGGCTGCTAACTCCTCATGCAAGTCGAGAAATGGGAGGACTTGGTTGGTCGCATCTGCAAAAGGCTGTAGCTTTCGAAGAAGCAGGATACTCTGCTTTAGGCCCAATCGCGTTAAATATTCATGCGCCAGATGAAGGGAATATTCATCTTTTAGATGTTGTGGCAAATGATGCACAAAAACAAAAATGGTTAAAAAAACTGGTAGCTGGAGAAATTAGATCTTGCTTTGCCATGACAGAACCTGCACCAGGTGCTGGCTCGGATCCATCCATGCTTCAAACAACGGCAATTGCAGATGGCGATGACTATATTATTAATGGCCGTAAATGGTTAATTACAGGGGCCGATGGAGCGAGCGTTGCGATTATTATGGCAAAAATGGAAGATGGCTCCGCTTCAATGTTTCTAACAGATACAAACGTTGAAGGCTTTATATTAGAAAAAAATATGAATGCTATGGACTCATGCTTCTCAGGCGGGCACGGTATTTTACGCTTTGAGAATTTACGTATACCTAAAGAAAACGTTTTGGGTGAAATTGGTAAAGGTTTTAAATATGCTCAAGTTCGCCTTGCACCAGCACGTTTAACACATTGTATGAGATGGCTGGGACAAGCAAGGAGAGCACATGATATCGCTACTCAATATGCACGAGAACGCCAATCTTTTGGTAAGAGATTAGGAGACCACCAAGGCGTTGGTTTTATGCTTGCCGACAATGAAATGGATATTTTAACGACTCGATTAGCTGTTCACTATTGTGCGCAGGTTTTAGATTTGGGTGAGAAAGGAAATTACGAGTCGAGCCTAGTTAAAGTGATCAGCTCTGAGGGTATCTGGCGTGTGGTGGACCGATCAGTTCAGATTTTAGGTGGACAGGCCATGACGGATGAATCAGTGGTCTGCAAGATTTTTAAAGATGCGCGAGGTTTTAGAATTTATGATGGCGCAAATGAAGTTCACCGCATGAGCATAGCCAAAAAACTATTAGGGAAACAGGCATAATAAAACAGGGATAAGAGAATGAATATTTTTGATGTAAAAGATAAATATATTTTAATTACGGGTGCTTCAAGTGGTTTGGGGCATCACATAGCTGAATTATTTGCAAAAGAAGGTGCGAATATCGTTATTTGTGCCAGACGGTTAGAGCGATTGAAAGAATTAGAATCGCATATAAAAAATGAATTTGGAGTGAAAGTTTATACCTTTGCGTTAGATGTAAATGATCGTTCCGCTGTGAAAGATATGCTTAGTTCTTTAGAAGCAGAAGGAGTCACAGTAGATGTGCTAATTAATAATGCCGGGGTGAGTGATACCAAGCGTTTCTTAGACTATAACGATGAAGATTGGGATAAGATTGTAGATACTAACCTTAAAGCCCCTTGGCAATGTGCACAAGAAGTTGTGCAGCATATGATTAAAGCTGAACGTAAAGGGTCTATTATCAACATTACATCAATTCTGTCTCAGTCTACCAACCTTGGTGTTAGCCCATACTGTGCATCGAAGGCTGGCTTACGTCATTTAACAGAAGTTATGGCAGTAGAGTTGGCTAGATTTGGTATAAATGTAAATGCCATCGCGCCAGGCTATATGATTACTGAAATTAATGAAGAATATTTAACGAGTGAGGCAGGCCAACAGCTTTTAAAGAAAATTCCTACAAGGAAGTTTGTAGAGTTTGATGACTTAAATGGGCCTTTACTGTTACTTGCTTCGCAAGCGGGTCAAGGCATAACAGGTATCGAAATTAAAGTCGATGGCGGTCATAGCGCTGCGCCTATATAAAACGTTTTTTAATGGAGTAAAAAATGCTTAATCGAAAACCAATTAATATTTTGGTCACCTATATTAAAAAACCTAATATTAATGGTTTTCGTTCTTTGGTTGAGCAGGCGATTAGTGAAGTAGAGTCGAACGAAATTGATTTGGTGGAATGCCATATTTCAGATGTGCAAGACGTTGCTCAAAGCTTGGTAGAAAATGGCTGTCAGATTCTTCTATGTACTGGTGCAACTGCGAGTTTTCTACAAAAGAAATTAAACATTGATATACAGGTTATTCGAACTGGTACTTTTGATGTCATTCAAGCCATATCAAACTTAAAACAATATAAGCGAATTGCTTTGGTGGGTAATACGTCCACAGTCGATCTTGAGAACTACTCTGATATTTTTGCTTTAGATATACAACAGTTTAACTATGACTCATATTTAGATGCTAAAAAAACAATTCATTTAATTAAAAATCAAGGCTTTGATGCCATTATTGGTTCGCCTGTTGCAGTAGAGTTAGCTCTGAATGAAAACCTAGTCGGACATTTGGCGATTAGTGTGCCGTCTTTAAAAGACCTTCTGCAAAATGCCTTACGTACCCTTGAAAAGATTCGTAGAGAACAGTATTCAACCTTACGTTTAACCGAGATCTTTAATCACTTAAATGAAGGCATTTGTTTTATTACAAAGCAAAAAAAGATTTCTTTAATTAATAATTCAATGAGTTCGTTACTTGAAAAAGACTCTTCAGACGTTTTAAACAAATCAGCACTCGAAATTTTTGAAGGTTTAAACTTTGATATCGATCAAGAAAATAGTCATCAACTCGTCCAATTTAAAAATTTAAAACTTGCTGTATATATTTCCAAATTAAAAAATGACTACATAGATGGCTATATCTTAAGAGTGCAGGAACTAAATGCATTAGAGCAGTCTAATAGTCAGTTTAGAAAGGTTTCATCAAAGAATTTTAATACAAGATATACCTTTGACCAGATCTTGACGCAAAATCCAAATTTTCAACAAATCATTAAGTTATCCAAAGCATATGCAAAAACCGATAGTACCATTCTCATTACTGGTGAAAGTGGTACAGGTAAAGAAGTTTTAGCACAAAGTATTCATAATCATAGCAGTCGTTATAAAGCGCCGTTTGTTGCAATCAACTGCGCATCTTTTCCCGAAAGCTTATTAGAAAGCGAATTATTTGGTTATGAGGAAGGTGCTTTTACTGGAGCTAAGAAAAATGGGCGTATTGGTCTCATTGAAGCGGCACATACCGGGACGCTTTTTTTAGATGAAATTGGAGATATGCCATTACATCTACAAACTAGATTTTTACGAGTTTTACAAGAAAGACAAATTAACCGCTTAGGCTCAGTGGTAAGTCATCATTTAGACATACGTGTGATTGCTGCAACTCATGCGAACTTAGAAGAGTTAGTACGAAATGGAACCTTTCGGGCAGATCTCTACTATCGTTTAAATATTTTAAGAGTGTATACGCCGTCTTTAAAAGAACGAAAAGAAGATATCTTGTATTTAGCAAATTCCTTTCTAGAGAAATATAGAAAATCATTGGATGATTTGCCAAATATTTTACAGAAGGCTTTTTTACATTATTCTTGGCCGGGCAATATCCGCGAACTTGAAAATATTGTTGAAAGAATCAATGTGCTATTACAGCTTGATCATGAAATTTTAACTCCAGAGTTTTTAAAGCAACAATTACCCGAGCTATTTCAATCTCAAAACCACTATACGGCGCAACCTTTATTAAAAGAAGTAAAAGTTAATCAAGAGTTGAGTTTAATTGAGCAAACACTTGCAGAAGTAGATGGTGATTTAGATCTTGCTGCACAAAAACTCGGGATTAGTCGAACCACCTTATGGCGTAGAATGAAACTCATAAATAACTAATTTCAAAATTGAAATTTTTTCAAAAAAGAAAAATGATAAAAGTGATTAAGTAATTGAAAATAATATAAAAATAATTTGGCATCATAGTTGCATTGACTCATATAAGCATCTGAATCAGTTGCTAAATTGTGTGAGGAAATAAGAATGACGAATGGATTAATGATGCATTGTAATTTAAACATTACTTCAATAATGCAGCATGCTTTGACAGTTTACGCAGATCAAGAAATTGTGACTTTGAAAGCAGATGGGATAACTAAACACCGATATACATATAAAGATGCTTTCGAACGTGTAGCTCAGTTTGCCAATGCGCTAGACCGATTAAATATAAGTTCTGATGCTAAAGTCGGGACGATGGCATGGAACTCATATCAGCATTTTGAATTACATTATGCTATTCCATGTACGGGAAGAATTTACCATACAATTAACCCTAAATTGGCGCCTGAACAGCTCATTCAAATTATCAATTCTGCTGAAGATGAAGTACTCATTATTGAACCAGATTGTTTGGCATTAGTTGATTCTATTTATGACAATATCAAGCCAGTCATAAAACATTTTATTGTGCTTGGTGATCCGAATAAAAACCTAAAAGCACAATTTGATTTTGCCTTTTATGAAGAACTCATTGCTCTAGAGCAGTCTTATTATGATTGGCCAGATATCCCTGAAGAACGTGCAAGTGGCCTTTGCTATACATCGGGGACAACAGGTGACCCTAAAGGTGTTCTTTACTCACATCGTAGTACCGTATTGCATGCATTAATACTCGCTATGCCAAATGCGATTGGCTTAACGCATGATAGCTGCATTATGCCTTTGGTTCCGCTTTATCATATTAGTGCTTGGGGAATGCCATTTAATGCGGTTTTATCGGGGGCGAAAATTGTTTGGCCTCATTCATTTGCAGGTCAAACCGAGAAAATTTTTAATCTGATCCAATCAGAACACGTCGATATTTCTATGGCTGTTCCGACCATCTGGAATTCTTTTAAAAATTATCTTGAAGACCACCATATTTCGTCAGTCAGTTTAAAAAGGGCAATATCTGGTGGTTCAGCTGCGCCATATTCGCTTATTGAGTCTTTGAGCCATTATGGAATTTCTGTTGAAAATGCTTGGGGAATGACTGAAACCAGTTCAATGGCAGTCTGTAATCGAGTAAATCAAATCAAAAATAATGTCGAAACCCAATCAATTAAATGCGGCAAACCTATCTTCGGCGTTCAAATGAGATTGCGCGATGAGAACCATCAATTGCTTCCTCACGATGGGATGCATGAAGGTATTTTAGAAGTACGCGGCCATACAATTGCCAAACAATATATCAATCAAACCAAAGCAGTAGAAGAAGACAAATGGTTTGATACAGGAGATATCGCGTGCATAGATGAATATGGATATATGCATATTACAGACCGTGCCAAAGATATGATCAAGTCAGGAGGAGAGTGGGTCAGTAGTGTTGAAGTTGAAAATGCAGCGATGGGATATGAAAAGGTTGCCGAAGCCGCTGTTATTGCCGCCAATCATCCGAAATGGGGAGAACGCCCACTTTTAATATTGGTGCCAAAGTCTCCACAAGAAAAAATTGAACATTCAGAAATTGTCGTTTTTCTATCATCCAAATTACATAAATGGGCCATTCCGTCAGCAACCATATTGGTTGAAGAAATACCGCATACGCCCACTGGAAAAATCAGTAAAAAAATATTGAGAGAACGTTATCACGACTATTTCACCAATAGTGCTTTTGCTGAATGTAAATAATGATCAACATAAAAAAGGATTTTTTATATGAACATCCCTCAGGAAGCAAATATCGTTTTAGATGCGAAATTTAAAAAGATGGTAAAGCAGAGAAATCGATTCGCCGTTATCTTAAGCTTAATTGTACTCAGCATTTACTTTATTTTTATAGGAACAGCCACATTTCATCCCGAATTACTTGCAATTCCATTAGAAGCAAGCAAAGTCACCATTGGTTTACCAATTGCTGCAATTGTTATTGTATTGAGCTGGATTATAACGGGATTTTATATATTTATTACGAATCAATACTTTGACAAACAAAAAGAAAAATTAAGAAAGGAATATCGTTATGAATAAATATTTTGCTTTTACTATTTTGACCTTATTTAGCTCCGGTGCTTGGGCTTCACAAAGCGAGCCAAGGAATTGGACCGCAATTATTATGTTTGCATGTGTAGTTGGTATTTCACTACTTATTACTTTTAAAGCTGCAAAGAAAACAGTATCGAAAGAAGATTTTTATACAGCGGGTAATGCTATTTCAGCTAAGCAAAATGGTTTGGCGATTGCGGGAGACTATATGTCTGCCTCAACCTTACTCGGTATTTCTAGTATGGTTTTCTTCAAAGGCTATGATGGTTTTATCTATGTGACAGGCTTTTTTGTTTGCTGGCCCATTTTAACTTTCTTAATGGCTGAAAGACTAAGAAACCTTGGCAAATATACTTTTGCAGATATTGTTTCGTATCGATTAGATCCACAGCGCACCCGTATTTTGGCAACGTGTGGTTCACTTATTGTTGTGTGTTGCTATTTAATTTTGCAAATGGTGGGTGCTGGTCAGCTCATTAAATTATTGTTTGGTCTAGATTATAAAATTGCCGTTATGTTGGTCGGTTGTCTAATGCTGGTGTATGTCATTTTCGGAGGAATGCTTGCAACCACATGGATACAAATAGTTAAAGCTATTCTTTTGCTCTTTGGCGGAACCGTTTTAGTCTTTCTGGCATTTAAAGCGTTTGGTTTTAGTTTAAATAATATGGCTGAGGCTGCCGTAAATGCACATAAATTAGGACAAAAGGTGTTAGAACCAGGTCCAATGCTATCCAACCCGATTAATACACTCTCTATGTCTATTGGGTTGATCTTCGGTTTGGCAGGTTTACCACATATTCTGATGCGCTTTTTTACGGTTCCAAATGCTGCTGAAGCACGCCGTTCAGTCTTTTATGCTTCTGGTTATATTGGTTACTTCTTCATTGTAGTTTGTATTTTAGGTTTAGCTTCCATCGCCATAGTAGGCACTAATCCTCAATATTTTGTAGATGGGCAACTCGGTGGAGATTTAATTGGCGGCAGTAACATGGTTGCTATGCATTTAGCAAAAGCCCTTGGTGGAAATCTATTACTCGGCTTTTTATCTGCTGTAGCATTTGCAACGATTTTAGCTGTGGTGGCTGGCTTGGCACTTGCTGGAGCTTCTGCGATTTCCCATGATTTATTTCAAAAAGTCATTAAGAAAGGCAAGGCAACTGAAAAGCAGGAAATGGTTGTATCTCGACTTTCTGTAGTGGTTCTAGGTGTGATTGCCATAGCATGTGGAATCTTATTTGAAAAAATGAACATCGCTTTTTTAATGGGACTTACATTTGGTATTGCTGCTTCCGCTAACTTTCCTGTACTTATTCTTTCTATGTACTGGAAAGATTTAACTACCCGTGGCGCCATATTTGGTGGGTTTGTAGGAATCATTTCCGCAATTACCTTTGTAGTTTTATCACCTACGGTCTGGGTAGGTGTTTTAGGGCATGAAAAAGCAATATTCCCATTTGATAATCCAGCATTATTTTCAATGCCCCTCGCTTTTTTAGTGAGTATTGTTGTGTCTTTGACTGATAAAAGTGAAAGAGCCAAGTTAGATAAACAGGGTTTTGAATTACAAGTGGTGCGTTCAGAGCTTGGGGCTCAACAAGGGTCGTTTGAAAAAATGCCTTTGCATTAAGTCTATTAAATAATCCCAAAAGTAAGATAGCTGGAGTGGATTATGAGAGTAAAGGAAAGAGAGATGACTCCCTATATAAGTTAATAATAATTTGGACTTATTAAGTAAAAAAGACCAGTATTAACTGGTCTTTTTTACTTTCAGTTTTTATTTTTTGACGATTAAGGCTAACTTACCAACATGTTGTCCTTGATCAAGAAATTCATGAGCTTGGCGAGCTTCTTCAAGATCAAATGTTTTATATAACAAGGGTTTTATCTGTCCTTTTGAAATTAAAGGCCATACCTTTTCTTGCAATGCTGCCATCACTTCTGCTTTCGCTTCTGCAGATTGAGAGCGTAGGGTAGCGCCTGTATGAGTTAGGCGTTTAGCAAGCATCGGAAAAATATTGACTTTATCCGCTAACCCTTTAAGCACACCTATTTGCAATATTGTGCCGTTCATTGCAGCGACTTCATAATTTCGCTGGATGTAATCTCCAGCAATAATGTCCAAAACAAAATCTACACCTTTACCATCAGTATGTTTTTTTACAACTTCAACAAAGTCATCTTCATTATAATTTATGGCTACATCAGCACCAATTTTTAAACTCGCTTCTTGATGTTCTTTGCTCGAAACTGTTGTAAAAATTTGGGTTGCTCCAAAAGCTCGAGTTAACATCGTTGCGGTAGTACCAATTCCTGAAGTACCGCCATGTATTAAAATTGAACTGTTTGGACGGAATTTTGCATGTTGAAAAAGATGTGACCAAACTGTCATAAAAGTTTCTAGTAAAATTCCACCTTCAATTAATGTCAGACCCTCAGGAATGAAGAGTACATTATCTTGATGGGCAACTACATATTCAGCATAGCCACCGCCCGGAACTAATGCACAGACTTCATCTCCAGCTTTAAACTTAGTAACTTGCTTGCCTACTTGTTTAACAATTCCGGAAACTTCAAGGCCAGGAATGTCAGTTACACCAGGCGGTGGTGCATACAAACCTTTTCGTTGCATTACATCTGGACCGTTAATACCTGCTGCAACAACTTCAATTAATATCCCATCATCTGTTAACTCAGGCATAGGTCTTTCACTAACCGTAATAACTTCAGGGCCGCCAGCACCGTTAAAAGTGATACATTTCATAAAGTTGTTTCCTTATTAGATATTGTTAATTAAATAAGCGGAATTGAGACTGAGTGCGCAATCCTGCTTAGGATGAAAAATAATTAAGATCTAGCTTTTTTCTTACCCAAGGTAATGGCAAGCGCTAACTCCATGAATTTTCCAAAAGGAGCATGTAAGAAACTTGGGAAATTCCAGCGGCCCTGATCAAAGATACCTTTTGCATGGCTCATAGAACGGAAACCTTCAATTCCGTGATAAGCACCCATACCACTTGGACCGATACCACCAAACGGTAGATCGTCTTGCGCCACATGAATTAAGGTATTGTTAATACCAACGTTACCTGAAGTCGTACGTCGTAGTAGTTTTTTGCAATCTGCATCTTTTTCACCAAAATAATATAAGGCGAGTGGACGGTCTCTTTCATTGATGTAGTTAATAACCTCATCAATATCACGGTAGGTACGCACGGGTAGAATTGGGCCAAAGATTTCTTCTTTCATAATTGCATCATCATCTTTTGCTCCTACAACAAGTGTTGGAACAAGAGTACGAGCGCGATTCTTTGCCGATTCAGGTTTGACTCCTAGTTCAATGATTCGTGCGCCATTTTGTTTTGCACTATCAAGTAAGCCTTGTAAACGAGCATAGTGACGTTCATTGACAATTGAAGTGTAATCATCACAATCTGGCCCGTTTGGATAGAATCGAGAGACTGTCGCGTTGTATTCTTCAATAAATGCTTCTAAATCATCTTCATGAACAAGAGCATAATCTGGAGCAACACATGTTTGCCCACCATTGGATAATTTTCCATAGGCAATACTAGTCATGGTTCTCGAGTTTACGTGGCCTCGACCTACAATCGCTGGACTTTTACCACCTAATTCAAGAGTGAGCGGAACGAGGTTATCACTTGCTGCTTTCATGACTTTACGGCCCACAGGTGTACTTCCTGTAAACAATAGATGGTCGAAAGGCAGTGCACTAAATTCAGCACCAACTTCAGGCCCACCTAAAATAACCGCAACTTCTTCTATAGAAAAGTTCGCCGCAAGCATGCGTGAAATCACTTCACTTATTCGAGGGGTGAGTTCTGAGGGTTTAAGCATTGCTCGGTTACCGGCAGCAATCGCTGTAGCAAGAGGAATAAGCGTAAGAGAAATAGGGTAGTTCCAAGGAGCCATGACCCCAATAACCCCTTTAGGCTGATATTCTATGTGAGCACTAGCCGAGCGATAGAATAAGCTGACATGACGCTTTTCCGGTTTCATGAAACGACGTAAATTACGCGTTAAATAATCGATGGACTGAACAATACCAACAAGTTCCATGACATCTGTTTCATGATATGAACGGTGTCCAAAGTCTTCGCTTGCAGCAACTTGTAATTCACTACGATATTCAATGACTGCAGCACGAAGTTTTGCAAGACTTGCTTTACGCTGTTGAAGTGTTGGTGGTTCAGCTTTCAAAAATGCTTTGCGTTGTCGAGAGAGTATCTCTGATGCATTTAAAGTGCTGCTTACTTCATTGAGAGTATTCATCTTAAACCTCAAAACATAGCTTAACGATCCTAAGCTAACTGACTGATGATTAAAGTTTAGTCGGTAGATTTAATACGACCTGAGCATCTTCAATAACATCGAGACGAAGAATAGTAGATGCGCCCAACTGGTCTAGAAGCTGGCTCACATGGCCGCCATGGCGTGTCACTTTTACCTTGCGCGGGAAAAGTTTTTCACCAAACGAGAGAACATTGGTTTGCACTAGAGTTTGATGCCACTCGTTATCGACTAAATGCAACATCGTGGCTTTACCCATGCGGGATTCAGACTTAACTCTTTTTAATGACGGAGTTGCGGTTGTTAGGCTGATATCTAATTTGTTGTAAGTTGAAAGTGTTGCTTCAACTTTTTTCTTATCAATCTTTACATCAATTTCGGCTAGCCATTTTGGAAGTTGATAACCATATACGCCACGTACACGTGCTATTTCAGTGTCGACAGGTAAAGCTAATACATGCGCATAAAAGTGACGTTTACGAATCGAGTTAATCAGCTCTAAAGCATGCGGACCATGAGCTTTAGGTTTACGCACGACAATAGCGACAGACGCTTCATTGTATGGATCATTATCACAAACTGTATAAGTGAAAAAGGTGAGTGCAACTAGTCCATAACCTGGAAAAGCTTCCAAGGGTACTAGAGGCGAAGGTAATTTTTTCTTTAACAGCTTAACGGGTGCAAGCATCAAAACTTGCACATTGCCGCTACGATAATAAAAGTTGGGAGCCCAGACAGGTCCAACTCTTGATTCAACTAACTTTTTAGGAATGCTACGGAAAAAATCAATATTTCCAGCTGCAGGATCTTTTGCAACTTCATCTAAATCAGGATTCATTCTAAAGCGGTCATAATAACCACCTTTTGGAACTTTAACTTTCTGTTGACCAAATTCAACTTCAGTGAACGCTTTATTTGTATTCATAATTGGTTAACCTTTAAATTGATCGACTGAGTAGCTGATAATCTTTAAAAGCAGATATCAACTTTCTGTCTGTAGGATTACTATAAGTTTAAAGTTCACTTGAATGTCAATATGCTATTTCTCTAAGAATTAAAACTGCTTGTAACGAATTTAGAATAACTTTTAATAAGAATAGGTAGAGTTGATTAGCTTTTAGATGATCTAAAGAAAACCCTTAGTTTTTAGGACTGTAGAAATTATTTTTTTACATTTTTTAAACGCTGTTTTCTCTAAAATCTATTGACCTTAAAGTGAACTTTAACCTTACTATGTTATGACTATCCATGAGGGTAGGATTGAAAATTTTATATGTACTTATTACGAATTAATTAGAGCATATACAGTAAATCGATAGTGTAACTTTTACACAGGAGAAACAAAAATGGGATATGTCACAACAAAAGACGGCGTAGATATTTTTTATAAAGATTGGGGCCCTCGCGATGCTCCTGTAATTTTCTTCCACCATGGTTGGCCGCTCAGTTCAGATGACTGGGATGCGCAAATGCTTTTTTTTCTTAAAGAAGGTTTTCGTGTAGTTGCTCATGACCGCCGTGGTCATGGTCGTTCCACTCAAGTTTGGGATGGTCATGATATGGACCATTATGCAGATGATGTTGCTGCTGTGGTTGAGCATTTAGGTGTACAAGGTGCGGTACATGTAGGGCATTCAACAGGTGGTGGTGAAGTAGCACATTATGTTGCTCGTTATCCTAATGACCCTGTTGCTAAAGCTGTTTTAATTAGTGCCGTTCCACCATTAATGGTGAAAACTGAAAGTAATCCGGATGGTTTACCAAAAGAAGTTTTTGATGACCTTCAAAATCAACTTTTTAAAAATCGTTCACAATTTTATCATGACGTACCTGCAGGTCCATTTTATGGATATAACCGACCAGGAGCAAAAGTATCAGAACCTGTGGTGTTAAATTGGTGGCGTCAGGGCATGATGGGCGGAGCAAAAGCTCATTACGATGGAATTGTTGCTTTCTCTCAAACAGATTTTACTGAAGACCTCAAAAAGATTGAAGTTCCAGTTCTCATCTTGCATGGTGAAGATGATCAGGTTGTACCTTTTGAAATTTCAGGTAAAAAATCTGCGGAACTCGTTAAAAACGGTACTTTAATTAGTTATCCAGGATTTCCTCACGGAATGCCAACTACAGAAGCAGAAACAATTAACAAAGATCTTTTAGCATTTATTAGAAGTTAAGTTTAAAAAAGAGGGCAGCCAAAATTGACTGCCCTTTTTATTGATTCGATTGATTATTTTTTTCGGGTGCATATTAATGAATGACGATACTAAAAAATGTCCTTTTTCCCAACTTACTACTGATTTTGGGGCTCCAGTTGTAGATAACCAGAATAGTATGACGGCAGGTGCAAGAGGGCCTCTACTTGCTCAAGATTTATGGCTAAACGAGAAATTAGCTAACTTTGTTCGTGAAGTAATTCCAGAACGTCGTATGCATGCAAAAGGTTCAGGTGCATTCGGCACTTTCACGGTGACTCATGATATTACTCAATATACCCGCGCTAAAATCTTTAGTGAAATTGGTAAAAAAACAGAAATGTTTGCCCGATTTACCACTGTAGCTGGTGAACGTGGAGCAGCAGATGCTGAACGTGATATTCGCGGCTTTGCTTTAAAATTTTATACAGAAGAAGGTAACTGGGACATGGTGGGGAACAATACACCAGTGTTCTTCTTACGTGATCCACGTAAATTTCCAGATTTAAATAAAGCAGTAAAACGCGATCCTAAAACTAACTTGCGTAGCGCAACGAATAACTGGGATTTCTGGACTTTATTACCTGAAGCTTTACATCAGGTCACTATTGTCATGTCTGATCGAGGTATTCCTGCTTCCTACCGTCATATGCACGGTTTTAGTAGCCATACCTATAGTTTCATCAATAGTGCGAATGAACGTTTCTGGGTGAAATTTCATTTCCGGACCCAACAGGGAATTAAAAATTTAACAGATGCCGAAGCTGGTGAATTAGTGGGGCATGATCGTGAAAGTCATCAACGTGATTTATTCGATGCGATTGAACGAAAAGATTTCCCTAAGTGGACTTTGTATGTACAGGTAATGCCTGAGCAAGATGCTGAAAAGGTTCCATATCATCCATTTGATTTAACAAAAGTCTGGCCTCATGGAGATTATCCATTAATCGAAGTGGGTGAGTTCGAGCTGAATCGAAACCCTGAAAATTTCTTCTTAGATGTTGAGCAATCTGCTTTTGCACCAAGTAATCTGGTTCCTGGCATTAGCGCCTCACCAGACCGCATGTTGCAAGCCCGTTTATTTAACTATGCAGATGCTCAGCGTTATCGTTTAGGTGTGAATTATCAGCAAATACCTGTAAATGCGGCACGTTGCCCAGTTCATAGTAATCACCGTGACGGTCAAGGACGCATCGATGCCAATTATGGTGGTCTTCCACATTACGAACCAAATAGTTTTGGGCAATGGCAAGAGCAGCCTCAGTACAAAGAACCACCGTTAAAAATCAATGGGGATGCTGATTTCTGGAACTATCGTGAAGATGACAACGATTATTTCAGTCAACCTCGTGCTTTGTTTGAACTTATGACTCCAGAGCAACAACAGGCTTTATTTGATAATACTGCACGCGCAATGGGTGATGCTCTTGATTTCATTAAATATCGCCACATTCGTAACTGTTACGCATGTCATCCAGCTTATGGCGAAGGTGTGGCTAAGGCGCTTGGTTTGACAGTTGAAAATGCTCAAGCAGCTAGAGAAACTGACCCTGCACGTGGTTTACCAAGTTTTATTTAAATCTTTAAAAACAGTACATAAGGCTATGTCAATAATAGCTTTATGTACTTAACTATTTTATAGCATCGAATGAAAAAATTAATATCTACACTCAGTCTCGGTATTCCATCATTATTCTTCACAAGTAATGTATAAGCAGGGCTGACCATTCCTGTGGGTTTTACCAAATCAGATTCATTTATATTTAACGCCTCAAGCAAAGACTGCTTATAAAGAGGCTTTAGCTTTACCTGAAACAGCCATACCTTTATTAGATTTAGATTTTGGTATATTAACTCAAAATTCATCTTCAAAGATTCGGTTTAACTAATATTATTTAAAAGAGAATAGAACTTTATTGTTTCCAGATAATATATTTAAAGTAACTAGAATTTTTATAAATAAATTAAAATATAAAAAATATTATTGTATATAACAAAAATAATCGTAGCCCTTTCTTCTTATAATAAGTAGAAAGGGCTCTTTAAAATTATTTTTTAGCTGTCGATTTATCAAGTGATGGATATGGAACAGGCATATTTAATGCCAATTGTGCATCTTTCACTACATCAAAACGTAGAACTTTATTAGCTCCTAGTTCATCAAGTAATTTACTCAGCGGTCCACCACTTTTTACAACTTGAACGTTCTTTGGAAAAAGCTTTTGTCCAAATGCCAAAGTATTAGACTCTACAGAAGTGCTGTGCCATTTCCCATCTACCAATTGAT
The DNA here is from genome assembly GCF_003940475.1 of Acinetobacter sp. FDAARGOS_559. Classification (NCBI taxonomy): domain Bacteria; kingdom Pseudomonadati; phylum Pseudomonadota; class Gammaproteobacteria; order Moraxellales; family Moraxellaceae; genus Acinetobacter; species Acinetobacter sp. FDAARGOS_559. The sequence goes on along the minus strand of NZ_RKJG01000005.1, from coordinate 377,445 downwards.
ACATGGTTTTTGTTTCAATACGAGATTGTGGTTTCACAGTTTTAATTTCTGGCAATGGCGCAGCTACACTTAAATCAGGTTTACCATCAGTATTATAAATATGAGCTTGAACTGATTTATCGCCAATTTTCATATCAATAGGTGTTAACCATTTTGGTAATTGGTAACCATACACACCGCGAACACGAGCAATTTCTGTATTTACTGGTAATGCGAGTACATGACCATAATATTTATGGTTACGCATTGAGCTCAATAATTCTGTGGTATTGAAATGATGAGCACCAGGTTGGCGTACAACCACAGCAACCGAAACTTCATCATATGGGTCGACATCACCGACTGCATAAGAGAAGAATGTTAATGAAACCAAACCATAGCCTGGGATAGGTTGTAATGGTTCAAGTGGAGCAGGGAGTTTTGCTTTTACTTTAGAAATCGGAGCAAGCATCAAGAGTTGGATATTGCTAGTACGGTAATAAAAATTCGGAGACCATACTTTACCCACTCTAGTATCTACAAGTTTTTTTGGGATGGTACGGAAATAATCAATATTTCCAGCTGCAGGATCTTTTGCAACTTCGTCTAGATTCGGGTTCATACGAAAACGATCGTAATAGCCGCCTTTTGGAACATTAACTTTATAAGGCCCAAACTCTACAACAGTTGTTTCCTGTGAAGTGCTTGAGTTTGATGGTTGTTGTACAGAACTTGAGTTAGTCTCAACCGCTTGAGCTGAAAAACTCAATAATAAACTTACGGATAAAGCAGTAACTGTTCGAGGGAGATTAAGCTTGTTGAACATTGATATGTTCCTCCTATAGACCATGTATTAATGCTAAGATTAAAGTAAGGTTTAAGGTCAAGCGTTTTTATAATTATTTTAAATTTTATTAAAAATAAAATTAGAATATTAAAAAATAAAATATATGATTTTTTATGCATTAAAAAAGAGAACCAGAATATAAAATTCTGGTTCTCTTTTTCAAACTATTTCAATAATTACTTAAGAGTACTTAAGCGTTTAACAACAGCTTCGGCAATTTCTTTACTAGATTGAGGGTTTTGTCCAGTAATGATTCTGTCATCCGATACGACATATGAAGTAAATGGAAGAAAGCCTTGCTTATATTTAGCGCCGTGGTTAATTAAGCTATTTTGTAAGGAAAAAGGAACTTGAGATTTTATTCCAGATAAAGTTTCTTCTTTATTCGCGAACCCAGTAACAGTTCTACCTGAAATGAGTGGTTTACCATCTTCACCTACCAACGGTAATAAGCCTCCCACACCATGACAAACCGCTGAAACGATACCACCTTGGCGGTAAATAGTTTCACTAATATTTTTTAGTTCCTTATTATCCGGGAAATCCCACATTGTTCCATGTCCACCCGTATAATAAATTGCTTTATAGTGTGTTGGATCGATACTGCTTGGTGCCAAAGTGTGGTTTAAGCGATACATAAACTGACGATCTGCTAAAAGTTTTCGAGCTGATTTATCAACATAAATAGGCTTCATACTACGTTCATCAATTGGTACAACTCCACCTTGAGGACTGACAAAATCCATGTCATAGCCAGCAACTTTAGCGACATCATAAAAATGAGTTAATTCAGTAAGCCATAAGCCAGTTTTATCTGAACGAGTCGGATAGGCTGAATGATTGGTCATAACGACTAAAATTTTACCTTTGCTTTTAGCCGTTTCTTGATTTTGTACTTGGTCAGATGCATTTGCATAGCTTACTAATAAAAAAGCCATAAAAAAGGCAATCAACCAACGCTGAAAACTCCAAACTTTAGACACGTTAGGCTCCTCATATTTACCTATTAGGAATGCTAAGATTAAAGTTAGGTGTAAGGTCAAGCTTTTTTAAAAAATGACCGATGAATGGAAAAATGATTAGTCAGAGATTAGGAAGTTAATGATTCAGGTAAATTATAAAGAAAGCATGATGACATGCTTTCTTTATAAGATTTACATTAATTAGCACCGCACTAAATCATTATTTCAAATGCTTTTGAAGTTCAGATCCAGCTTGTGATAACGCAGTTTTCACAGATGGTTCGTTGCTTAACGGATTTAACAGACCATAGTCATGAATCAAACCGTTATAACGAGTTACAGTCACTGGTACACCCGCTTTATCTAAGTTACGGCCAAAAGCTTCACCTTCATCACGCAATACATCTAATTCAGCTGTTTGAATTAATGTTGGTGGGAAGTCTTTTAACTGTTCGCTTGTAGCACGAAGTGGTGATGCCAAAATATTGTTGCGATCATTGGCATTGGTTGTGTAGTTGTCCCAGAACCATTTCATCATGTTCTTAGTCAAGAAGTATCCTTTTTTATACTGATTGTAAGAAGCATTGTCGAAACCAGCATTGGTAACAGGCCATAACATTACGTTGTAACGCACTTTTGGACCGCCAGATTGTTTAATCTGAAGAGCAACAGCAGCCACCATGTTGCCGCCAACGCTATTACCTACTAAAGCTAGACGGCTACCATCAACACCAATTTCTTTACCATGTTTAGCGACCCATTTGGTTGCTTCATATGACTGATTAATTGCTACAGGGAAATGAGCTTCTGGGGAAGGCGTATAGTTCACGTATACAGCCGCTGCACCAGACTCACGAACTAAATCACGAATTAAGCGTTCATGGGTAGCAAAGTCACCTAACACCCAACCGCCACCATGGAAGAACATGAATACAGGAAGAACGCTTTTAGCATTTTCTGGTTTAACAATTTTTAGCTGAATGCTTTGACCATTTATTTGAATAGTTTTATCTGAAACTTGTGCTGGTGGTAGTTTTGCTCCTTTTTGTGCATCTATTAAAACTTGACGAGCTTCGGTTGGTGTCATCAATTCCATTGGTTTACCGTTACCCGAATTGAGTACGTCTAGGAATGCTTGTACACCCACAGTCGGAGTAGGAGTATTGATAGCTTCAGCTGAAACAGCTGTAGTGAAAAGAGCAGATGTTAATAAAGCTGTTGCGATTTTCATGGTGAAAACTCACTTTAAGTTAAAAATTTGAAATACAACTTTGAGCCAAGGCTTTTCGTCCAAGATCAAGCTGGTTCTATCGAAAGCTCAGTTCAATAAGTATCTTGTGTATATAATACTTGCACGCAAGATACTTATGGTCAAGAATTATTTATAATAATTTTTAGATAATTTTATTTTTTGGTTTAAATATGAAAGAAAACAAGATATTAGGTGATCAACTCTGTTTTTCGCTTTATTCAGTAGCGAATGCACTTACACGTCAGTATCGTCCATTACTTAAAGATTTCGATTTAACTTACCCTCAGTTCATCGTTCTTTTAGCTCTTTACGAAGAAGATGATATTTCCCTAAAAGAACTCAGTGAAAAGACCTTATTTGACTCAGGCACCTTAACGCCGTTGGTTCAAAAACTTGAAGCAAAAGAGTTTTTGAAGAGGGTATCAATCAAAGAAGATGAGCGGGTAAAAAAAGTAATATTGACGGACAAAGCTTTAGAGATAAAAGAAAAAGTGATTGATCTACCCAATCAATTGCGATGTTCAATGCATATGAATGATGAGGAGCTGACTATGCTGAGAAAGCTTTCTTTGAAATTATTGGAAGATTTATAAAGTTTTCTTTAACTGAAAATAATTTTTATCTGCAAATAATTTGAAGCTTTAAACTTTAAAAAAAAGAGGCATTTTAAGGCCTCTTTTTTACATAAAAAATTAATGAATACAACTCTTTAAATAGGGGAATAATAAAAGGTATTGACATTAAAGTTGGCTTTAATCTTAAAGTAAAGCCATACTGAATGAGGTCATTCCAATGAAAGTGTTCGAAAAATTAGTATTCCCAAATGGCTCATATGTTCCTAACCGTATTGCTAAAGCAGCAATGGAAGAAAACATGGCTGATTTAAACCATGCACCATCAGAAGAATTAATGCGTTTATATCAGGCTTGGGCAAATGGTGGCGTAGGTCTAATCATTACCGGAAATGTAATGGTAGACCGCCGAGCAATGACTGGACCAGGCGGCGTAGTGCTTGAAGATGAAAAGCATCTAGATACTTTTAAAAAATGGGCACAAATTGGGCGCTCAAAAGGTGCTCAGATGTGGCTTCAAATTAACCATCCGGGTCGCCAAATGCAAGCCAATCTTGGTCAGCAGACGTGGGCACCATCCGCTATTTCACTTGATCTTGGCAAAATGTCAAATCGCTTCAACACGCCAATCGAAATGACTGAATCTATGATTGCAGAAGTGATTCAGCGTTTTGCAAACACGGCGCGTTTAGGTGAAAAAGCAGGGTTTACCGGTGTGGAAATTCATGCAGCACATGGTTATTTATTAAGTCAGTTTCTTTCTCCACTGAGTAATAAACGCCAAGATCAATGGGGTGGTTCTTTAGAAAACCGCGCTCGCATTTTAATTGAGATTGTTGAAGCTGTTCGTAAAGTGGTTTCGCCTCAGTTTACTGTTGCAGTAAAACTGAACTCAGCCGATTTCCAACGTGGTGGGTTTAGCGCTGAAGATGCTCAACAAGTGGTTAAAATGTTAAATGAGCATGCAGTCGATTTGGTTGAACTTTCAGGCGGTAGCTATGAAGCACCTGCAATGCAAGGTCAAGCACGTGATGGCCGTACACTTGCTCGTGAAGCTTACTTTTTAGAATTTGCGCAAGAGATTCGTAAAGTTGCCAAAATGCCTGTTATGGTGACAGGTGGGATACGCCGTAAACAAGTGGCAGAGAAAGTGATTGAAAGTGGTGTAGATATGGTCGGTATTGCCACAGCTCTAGCAATTGAACCTAATTTGCCAAATGCTTGGAAACAAGGCCAGAATCTTACTCCTGAGTTAAAACCAATTACTTGGAAGAACAAAACACTTGCTTCACTTGCCAATATGGCTGTGGTCAAATTCCAGTTACGTAATTTAAGCGCAGGTAAAAAAACAAAACCAAATGTTTCACCAGCTTGGGCTTTAATTTTGCAACAATCAGCTATGTCATGCCGTACTCGCCAATACAAAAAAGGCATGCGTGACTATTCATTTGCTTCTTAATAAGTGAGTTGTGTTATGACAAATACGATCGATTCAAACTGGATAATTTATGGAGCAAATGGCTACACGGGCGAGTTAATCGCTCGTGAAGCTGTACGCCAAGGTCTAAAACCAACTTTGGCTGGTCGTAACAAAGCTAAGGTTGAAGCACTTGCTCAAGAGTTGGGGCTTGGTTATAAGGCTTTTGGGCTCGATAACGTGGATGCGGTAAGTGAACAACTCCAAGGCTTTAAACTGGTCATGCACTGTGCAGGGCCATTTTCCGCGACATCGAAACCCATGATGGAAGCTTGTATAAAGGCAGGTGCTCACTATCTAGATATTACGGGCGAAATCTCAGTATTTGAGTTGGCACAGTCACTTAACAGCCAAGCCGAAAAAGCCGATGTTGTGCTTTGTCCAGGTGTTGGCTTTGATGTGATTCCGACAGATTGCGTTGCCGCTGCGCTCAAAGAAGCTCTGCCAGATGCGACCCATTTGGCGCTTGGTTTTGATTCAAAAACAGGACTTTCACCGGGTACGGCAAAAACAAGTACAGAAGGTATGGCCGAAGGCGGCAAAATTCGTAAAGACGGAAAAATTACCACTGTTCCATTAGCACATTATGTCCGTACTATCGATTTCGGTGATGGTAAAAAAAGTGCTATGAGCGTTCCGTGGGGAGATGTATCTACAGCGTTTTATACAACGGGTATTCCAAACATTGAAGTATTTGTTCCTGCGTCTCCCAAAATGATTTTTGGTGCGAAAATGATGAACTGCTTCCGCCCTGTATTAAAACTCAATGCCGTGCAAAAGTTTATTAAATCACGTATTGAAAAAACGATTGTTGGACCAAATGAGGAACTCCGCGCGAAAGTACCCACCTATGTTTGGGGAGAAGCAAGAAATTCACGTGGGGAAATCAAAACTGCTCGCATCCAAACGGAAAACGCTTATAGCCTTACCGTAAATGGCTCACTGACTGTGGTGAATTATTTACTCAAAAACACCGTTAAGGGCGGTACATATACGCCTGCAAAACTGATGGGTTATAAGCTAGTGACCGAGCTGCCGGGTTCAGGGCCGCTGGTTATTATTTAATAAAGCCTTTATTAAAAGGACGTTTATAGATAGCCCGAATAAGGAGTCATTCTTGTTCGGGGAATTTATAAATATTTCAAAAGAATACAGTGCATAAGTATAAGAAAAACAGAAAACAAAATACTCCATAAGAAATCATATAAATTGAATATACTAAAAACGATAAATTTTTTATAACAAAGGAATGAGAAGAATGAGAAAACTCATACTATTTCTACATGCATCGCTTGACAGTTTTGTTGAAGGGCCAAATGGGGCAATGGATATAGGATGGATTGCTTACGATGCCGATTTGGCAAATCATGCAAATGAAATCTTGAGCTCTGCTGATACGGTAATTTGGGGACGTGCGACATACCAGATGATGCATAATTATTGGCCAACTATGCTTTCAAACCCAGAAGCTTCAGAGCATGAACGAAATCATGCAGAATGGATTGAAAAGACAGAGAAAATCGTTTTTTCAACCACATTAGATACAGTTGAATGGAATAATTCCAGACTTGTAAAAGACCATGTTGAAGAAGAAATTAATAAACTCAAACAGCAACCGGGTAAGGATATGGTGATTTTGGGTAGTCCACGGTTCGCGCACTATCTGATGCAACTTGGTTTAATTGATGAATATAAAATTACAGTTTCGCCCGTGCTGCTTGGTAGTGGCTTGCCACTATTTCAAGGTATTGAGCAAAAGATCGGTCTTAAACTCATTGAAAATAAAACGTTTGCTTCTGGAGCTATCGGTCTTCACTATCAAAAGATAAGCTGATTTTTTCTATAACATGTATATAAAAAACGAATTACTGATTAATTCTGTAATTCGTTTTTTAAATTTATGAAATGCTACTTAATCGCTTGAATTACTTGGTTGATAACAATACGCGTTGTAGTTTCAATGTGAGAAGCCTTAACTCGTTTTGAACTTAAAAACTAGGGTGTTTTTACCTTGTCAAAATACAGATTCATAAGACGTTCTGCATTTTGCTCACATGTAATTTCATCAGGTTTGTTGTTGATTGCATCAATCATGGTATGTAAGTTTTGCTTACTGATTTTTAGCTTTTGTTCTAAAAGCTCTATTTCCTGAATTTTGGTTTCAATCGTTCGAATAAGAGCATCATGGTCCCAAACAGCAACTTTCGAGGGCAAAAATGCTTTAATTTCTGCTAAAGAAAACCCGACTTGCTGAGCTTGCTGAATTAAAGAAAGTTGTTTCAAATCGTTATCGGTATATTCACGATAGCCATTCGATTTCCTTTTGGCTTTGGGTAAGAGTTTAATTTGCTCGTAATAACGAATTGTAGGGGTACTTAAACCACTTAGTTTTGATAACTCGCTAATATTCATAGCCACATACTCTCTTGACATTCAAGCTAACTTTAGACTTATAGTAACATAAAAGCAAGGTTCATAACTTTACCAAGCACACGTTTTCAGTAACAACTTTCTATGCTTTGATTGATAAAAGATAGAACTATAAAGAAGAATGAGGTGAGAAAATGTCTAAACGTATATTACACATCGTGACCAATGTTTCGCGCTATAAGGATGTAGATCAACAAACAGGACTGTGGTTAGGTGAGCTCACCCATGCTTATGATGAGTTTGAAAAGCAAGGCTATATACAAGATATTGTGAGTCCAAATGGTGGAAAAACTCCAATTGAACCAAAATCGCTTGTGCCTTTAGTGGCAGATAAATCTGTTAAAGACCGAGAAAAAGATCAAGCTTTTATTACGCTGCTGGCAAATACTTTTAAGCCTTCCGATATTAATTGGGAAGATTATGATGTGATCTACTATACGGGTGGTCACGGTGTGATGTGGGATTTTTTAGATAACCCTGAACTGCAAGAAATCACCAAAAATATTTATGAAAAGGGCGGCATTGTTTCAAGTGTATGTCATGGTTATTGCGGTTTACTCAATGTCAGACTTTCAAATGGTGAAAGACTTATAAAAGGTAAAAAGTTAACAGGCTTTGCATGGAGTGAAGAGGTTTTGGCAGGGGTGGCAAAAAAAGTGCCATATAATGCCGAAGAGTTAGCGAAAGAATATGGTGCTCGTTATGAAAAGGCTTTTATTCCTTTTGCACCATATGTCGTTCAAGACGGTAAGTTAATTACGGGGCAAAACCCGTTTTCAGCTAAAAAGACAGCTTTAGCGATAATAGAAGAGCTAGAAAAGTCATAATTTAATGATTCAAATATAAACCCTAAAAGCAAAACAGCGATGGGCTTGCTTTTAGGGTTTTAAATAAATGGATTGGTGTAAAAAATTAAGCTTAAGGAACAATCACAAAATCAGGGTTTGCTATTGCAAAAACTGCTTCACGGTGTGCAACTGGTGGATAAATCCAAACAGTATTAATTTCCTGTTTAATTTTTTTCGCTTCTTCACGCACAAATTGAACTTGTCGATCCCAACCTTCAGTATAAAGTGCGCCCCAAGGACCTAAGTCAACACAAGTGACATACTTTGGTTGGCTGTATGGATGAAGTGGTAAATCAACCAATTCTGCCGCAGCGTTATAACCCGCCACACGGCCTAAGCTCATAGCATGCTGACACGACATCACATTAAAATTGCCTAAATCATCGGTTGGAACTTTTACAGTATCGCCAGTCACAAAAATGTTTTTTGCTTCAGGTGCATGTAAATAAGTATCCCCAATCAAACGACCTAAATTATCTTTTTCACCAGCAATTTGAGAGGTGAGTGGGTTGGCTCGCATACCGGCAGTCCAAATCACGGTCTCTGTTTCAATTTTTTCGCCGTTAGAAAGCGTTACGCCAGTGGCATCTAGCGCAGTAACTCTTAGCCCAGCTTTACCTTCAACACCGAGTTCGTTAAGGGCTTCTCGAATAACACTAGCAGCTTGGTCGCCCATTGCTGCACCAATTTCTGTTGAGGAGTCAACCAAAACCACACGGACATCAGTTTCACCTAAAATGCTACGCAACCGTTCAGGCATTTCGGTCACGGTTTCTAACCCAGTAAGACCACCACCAGCAACGACTACAGTATTACGAGCTGCATTTGCAGGTTTAGTGGCTAAGTTTTTAAGATGATGATCTAGTTTTTCAGCATCTTCTAATGTATTTACGCTAAATCCATATTCTTTTAGACCTGGTATAGGTGGCATAAAAGTCGTACTTCCGGTTGCCAGAACAAAACGGTCATAGCTTAAATTTTGTTTGTTACCATCGGTGGTTGCAACTTCGATAGTCTGTTGGTTTGAGTCAATTTTATTTACCCAACCTGCCAGAAATTTAACTCCCACCACACTTAATAACTCTGAAATATCAGGGTTCATGTTTTTAAGCACGGCCTCATAAAGACGAGGACGAATCCCGACATTTGGACTAGGGGAAACCATTAGTACTTCAATATTTTGTTCTTGTGATGCTAAATGAATTGCTCTTTGTGCAGCGAGTGCAGCCCATAAACCTGCAAAGCCAGAACCAGCAATAATAATACGCTTACTCATTGGATTATCCTTTTGATAGATTTTCGGACAACACATTCCAGCTCATCATAAAATTTAGGGTGAGCGAATCCATTCTCTGATTGTCCGAAAAAATCTGAGAAGGCGTTTAAAACGGATTAGGGATGTTTTACTTTAGTATTTGAGGGTTATTAGCTCATTAGTCGGGAGTATCCCGCGATATTTTACTTTTCCGCATTTTTGCTGTTCTTCCTTCAATGCGTTCATTGATCCAACCATTTACATCACTAAAAAATACGTCGGGGGCATAACGGCCAAAACGGTCTGCAATATCGCCAAGTGTATGAGCACCTAAAGCGTCTCGCATAGCTTTTTCGGCCTGTAGCATGACAGCATGTACGGCACACACACCACTGGTTGCCCAATCTGGCGGGACATTGTTAAAGACTGCACATTTACCACGCACTTCTTGGCACTCAAAAAGCGGTTTTTCACCTTCGATTGCATTCACGATATCTAAAAAACTTATTTCGTGGGCAGATCGAGCCAGTAAATAGCCGCCGCGAACACCTTCTTGTGCGACCACAAGGCCTGCCTTTTCAAGTTTAGGAAAAATCTTAGCCATAAAACTCGGAGAGACTCCTTGTAATTCGGCAAGATCCTTACTACTCAAAGGTTTATCTTCATTGTTCACAAGAAAAAGAAGACAGTGAAACGCATACTCGACGCTACTAGTGATATAAGCCATTTAATTTCATAATTGATCAACTATAAACACAGACTAATGTAGTCTGTGTTTTAAGTCAACAATAAAACTAAGACAAAGTTAGTCCTAGTTTTGTTTGAAAGTGGTATTAAGGTTAGATGTGTAGGGTATATAACTGAATTTAAATACCTTTAAATTGAAATTTAATAGGATAAATAATTTAAAAAATTATCGGAAAACTTACGAACGCCACCAATAATTTTCAATATTTGGTTCCTCTAAGTTCAATAATTCACCCATTTGCGGTGTGCTAATCGCTAAATTATTTTGTTGAGCCAAAGCGACGATACGTTCAAAAGGATCGTCCCAAGCATGAAGCGCCAAGTCGAAAGTACCGTTATGGATAGGCAACAAATGACGTCCTTTTAAATCGAGATGTGCTTGTAAAGTTTGCTCTGGTTGCATATGAACATCGGGCCATTCGGGGTCGTAAGCACCAGTTTCTAACATGGTCAGATCGAAAGGACCGTAACGATGTCCAATCTCTTTAAAACCGTCAAAATATCCCGTATCACCGCTAAAAAATACACGTAAGTCGTTATCAATAATCACCCACGACGCCCAAAGCGACGCATTGCTATCACCCATTCCACGGCCTGAAAAATGATGGGCAGGGGTAGCCACCAGTTCGAGTCCATCTACATGTGTGGTATCCCACCAGTCGAGCTGCTGAACCTTTTCTGCTGGAATTCCCCATTTAATAAGGGTGTCGCCTACACCAAGTGGTGTTAAGAAATGCTCAACTTTATCGTTAAGCTCCATGACCGCATGGTAGTCTAGATGGTCGTAGTGGTTATGCGACAAAATCACGCCTTTAATGGGTGGTAAGTTTGCAATACTAATCGGTGGTTGGTGAAAACGTTTTGGACCAATCCATTGAAAAGGTGAGGCACGCTCCGAAAAAACAGGGTCGGTTAACCAAAACTCATTTTGCAGTTTTAACAAAATGGTTGAGTGGCCCAAACGAAATAGAGAGCGGTCAGGCGCACTTAATAATTGTTCTTTTGACAAACTTAAAACAGGAATTGCGGTGTTTGGAACAGTGTCTTTAGGTTTGTTAAATAGAAACTTCCACATGAGTTGAAGCGTTTTGCCAAAAGAAGGCTGGTGTTGGTTTGGACGTGTATTTCTAAATTTGCCATTGTGTTGTTGAGATGGCATTAGGGGAGAAGATAAGTCTGTTGTATTTGAAATAGTCATCTTATTTTTCCTTATTGGAACAAACCTAATGTGCAAATAAGAACTTGAATTAAGTGCTTATTTCGATTCATTTAAATGAGTATTTACTCACTCATTAATTGATTTAAAAATAAGGACGCCGTGCATCCTTACTTTAATCTATATTGAAACTGCATGCCAAAATGCTTCAAAACCAGATTTGCGGTAACGCTCGGCTTGAGAAGGGTCTTGGGCAATAAAATTGAGGGTAACTTCGGCAAGCGCACCTAAAATTGAAGCAATAAATAACGGCGGGTAATCTCTTAATTTGCCATCGTTAATACATTCTTGAATGTTTTGGGTGAGGTCACAAAAGGTTTGCATACCAATTTGTTTACTTTGCTCAGTAATTTGTTCCGATGTTGAAAGCTGCGCCATCACTTTACGTTTAAGGGGAGCTTCTAAACTCCAGTCCAAATAGCTTTGCCAAATGTGCGACATTTGTGTTTGCAGGTCAGCGTTAGTGGGGTAACTAAGCATCATCACCTGACGTAGTTCAGCCTTTAGTGAAAGATATAATTGGTTAAGCAGTTCTTCTTTATTACTAAAATAGGTAAATAAAGTACCTTCTGCTACGCCAGCAACTTTGGCAATTTTTGAGGTAGACGCACGCTCGCCAAGCTCTGCCAATGTTTCGATAGCAGCGCTTAAAATTGCATTACGTTTATCTTCACTACGAGGACGAGCCATATACAAATAAAATAATTGAGTGATTACTCAATCATAAATAAAAATGGAAATAATGCAAGCTAAATAAAAAGCTCTTAAAGAAGGGCTTTTAGGATTGAGTTATATGACTGAGTAAAACTTTTACTCAGGATCTAAGTAAACTTTACCTAGATCAATTTTTTTATAATGTTCAAAATTAGCTTTTTCTTCTGGAACTTGTTCATTAAACTTTTCTGAGTAATCTAATGTTTTATTTTGATAATTTTTAAAGCTAATATAAATTAATGGTGGGAGGTTTTTATAATCCTCCAAACTAGGTTCAATGAAAAAGTATTCTTTTATTAGTGGTTTAATAGTAAAACTACCATCGTTATTTACTTTTATTGTTGTTGATTTCTCATCAGGTAAATAGAAACCAATATATCCATTTACATTGTGTAGAGGCTCTTTAGTTTTACTGTCATAAAGATATCCAGTTGCTTCAGGAGTTAAATATAATATTTTTTTTGTACAGCCCGAAGCAATTGAACACGAGAGTATAAGAAAAAAGAATATTAAATATTTTTTCATTTTTTAAATCCCTAAAATATGCTTACTCATGATCTAAATAAATTTTACCTAAATCAATTTTTTTATAATGACTAAAACTAGACATATCTTCTGAAACTTGTTGATTATATGCTTCTGAATAGTCAATAATTTTAGGTTGATAATTCTTAAAACTTAAAAAATTTCTGGAGGGAAGTTGGTGTATTGCTTTACATCAGGTTTTATAAAGTAATACGTTGCTGTAACTGCAGGAATGGTAAAATTACCATCTGACTTCAAATTAACTTTAGCATTATCACTATCAGTTCGACCATTAAACCCCATATCTCCACTTTGATTACTTAATGGCTTATGAGTTTTACTATCATAAATATAACCAGTCACTTCAGGTGTAAAATATAATGTATTTTTAGTACAAGCTGGTAGGGCTAGTACAGATAAAATGACATAGATAAACAAAATATATTTTTTCATTGGAATGTCGTTAACAGTAGTGGGTTAAATACTTTTGTTTACTGATAAATAAAAGTTCATAAATTAGCATGACTTATACTTAAATTTTTCCTTAATTATGTAATTAAATGAAAAACAATAATTAATTAAATAATTTCTAGCCAATTTTACATTGACAGCTCAAATATTGAAGATTACCATTTGCGGGCTGGCCTACATTGCCAGTCGGTTTTGACGGACCGAGTAGTAAGACCACATCAGAGTTATTCCTTCTGAGGAATACTTATATGTGTGCGCACCCCGTTCCCTCCCGTAGCGGTAGGACGGGAGTGGGACACCTTCGGGTGTGCTGGAGTCTTACCCAGTCCGTCAACCTGCTTCCGTTCTGCCACCATAATTTATAATGTTTCGGCAGAACTCCCAAAAGAAGGAGTTGGCTATGCACATTCATAAATTATTGGCAGTCACTGTCAAAATCTATCTCGACACAACTTAAAACACTTTAAAGAAGCTTGATTGCCTATAGGCTTTTCAGGCTTTAAATCGTCACGACCAAAAACTTAGCAACAATAAAACTTGAGATGTGCCAAGCACAGTCTTTACGGCTTTGCTGTGCCTTTTTTTCTCCCAGAAAAGGCACAGGCTTTTTAATCTCTTTTAGAAACAACAAGAATTTATAACGGTAAAACTATGCAAAATTTAAAAACTTCTTTCAAAAAATTACAGGTTATTCATACTGCCATACGTCTATTTGTTACTTATGGTTTTCACACGACGGGCGTAGACCTTATTATTAAAGAAGCCAAAATAACTAAAGCAACTTTTTATAACTACTTTCACTCAAAAGAACGGTTAATTGAAATGTGCATCGCTTTTCAAAAAAGTCTGCTGAAAGAAGAAGTACTTGCCATTATTTACTCAAGTCGTTACCGCACTTCAAAAGACAAACTCAAAGAAATTATAAACTTACATGTTAACTTTAATAGCCTGTATTACCTTTTGCTTAAAGCCTTTTTCGAAATTAAACATATGTATGCGAGCGCTTATCGTATGGCGGTTGAGTATAGGAAATGGTTACTTCATGAGATTTTTGACCTCATTTTTAGGTAAGCGTCCGCTGAATCCCATACCTATTTTTTAATTCGATTTAGGTTTCCAGCAGTGCGGCAGTAACTCTTCAATCTGGGTCACTTTATGTGTCGGTAACCTTTTCAGCACATCACTTAAATAGGCATACGGATCCAGCCCATTCAGCTTTGCTGACTGGATTAAAGTCATGATGTTTGCCGCTCGCTGACCACTGCGCAGCGAACCTGCAAACAGCCAGTTCTTGCGCCCCAACGCCCAGGGACGCATCTGATTCTCTACCCAATTGTTGCATATCGGTAGATTGCCATCATCCAGATAGCGGCTTAAGGCTGGCCAACGCTTCAGAGTGTAATTGATGGCCTTGGCGGTGGGAGAACTCGATGGCACTGTCAGATGATGTTGGTTGAGCCATTCATATAGTTGTTGCATCACTGGTTGACTATGCTGTTGTCGGTATTCGCGGCGGTCTTCCGCTGTACCATCGGTCTTTTTCCTGAGTTCTGCTTCTATCGCATACAGTTGTCAACGGCAATTTAAAACTGACCCCTTTTACCTTAAAACAGCAAAGTAAAATTGACCCCTTTGATGATTTATTAAGACTCAATTTGTGGTTGAATTCCTACTCTCTTTTTATCTTTTAGACGATAACTTTCCCCAGATATTTGTACAACATGACAATGATGTAATAAACGATCCAACATTGCTGCTGTCAAAGTAACATCATCTGCGAATGATTTAGACCACTGGCTAAATGGTAAATTACTGGTCAAAATCGTACTGCCTTTTTCATAGCGCTTGGCAATAACATTAAAAAATAAATTTGCTTCTTCACGACCAAATGGTAAATATCCTATTTCATCGATAATCAATAACTTTGGAGCAAGTACAACACGTTGCATGTAGTTTTTTAATTTACCTTGTTGATAAGCTAGGCTAAGTTGCAACATTAAATCAGCTGCAGTAATAAACTTAGTCTTAATATTATTCATAATTGCCTTATAGCCTAAAGCCATTGATAGATGTGTTTTCCCAACACCACTTGCACCAATAAATACAACATTTTCAGCTCTTGGAATAAAGCTTAAATTAAATAGTTCAAGCAACTGCGACTTTGGAGGTAAGCATCCGGCTAACACAGCCTTACCAAGCGGTCCTATAAGCCTTAATTTAGTTCCCACCTAAAAACAAGTGGGGACTTAATCCATGAACATGGATATATATTCAGCAACACCTCCTGTTGCTAAAAAACGCAGAACATACAGCAAAGAATTCAAACTCAGTATTGTCAATGCCTGTAAAAATCCTAATACCTCGATCGCTTCGGTCGCACTGCAACATAGTATTAATGCCAACCTTGTCAGTCGTTGGATCAGGATCTTCAGCCATCATGAGGGTGCCGTGCAGGATCCTACTCATGTGAATCCAGCATTTATTGCTTTGCCTTACACTGCTGCAATCAGCCAACCTATTGATGAGAGGATCACGTTGTGTATCACCGTGCCTCATACGAATAATGATATTCAGCTAAAATGGCAGACATCAGAAATACCTGCCTTGGCAGAATTACTCAAGGCACTGGCAACATGATCCGTATCAATGAAATTTGGCTCTCTACCCAGCCCATGGATATGCGAGCAGGAATGGATACTGTCATGGCTCAGGTGGTGAGAGCCTTTGGCTACATCAAACCGCATTGCGCCTACCTGTTCTGTAATAAACGTGGTCATCGTATGAAAGTGTTGGTACATGATGGACTGGGCATCTGGCTGTGTGCCCGGCGTTTGGAACAGGGTAAATTTCACTGGGCTCAAGTTCACCAAGGTGAAACCGTGGCCCTCAGCCCGGAACAGTTACAGGCATTAATCCAAGGTTTGCCCTGGCAGAGAATTGGATTGCAGCAAGTGGTGAATATGCTCTAAACCAAGCTCGACCATTCTGCCATCCTCCAAACGTTCTATTTCATTCTCTTCATGACCTCAGGCATACTGCGGTCATGAATACGCTGCCTGACTTAAGCCAACTGACCCATGAACAACTGCTGGAATTCACCAGACAGTTGGCGATGCAGCATCAGTCTCTAGCACAATCAAACCAACAATTGGATGCCAAAGTTCAACATCTTTCTATTCTCAATCAAAAATACGAGCATGAACTGGCGCTGTTTAAAAAGCACAAATTCGCCCAAAAGAATGAACACTTAACGGCAAAACAAATCCACCTATGGGATGAAGCGGTTGAAGAAGATATTGCTGCTGTTGATCTGGAATTAGAACGATTAAATGCAGATAAAACCGATGCAGCGACACAGAAAGCCAAAACCAATAAACCTAAACGTCGACCACTGCCAGATCATCTACACACCATCCGTATTGAGCATGAACCTGCATCAACCCAATGCACTTGTGGATGCCAACTCCGTCGTATCGGCGAAGATGTCAGTGAGAAACTGCATTTCAGACCGGCACAGTTCTATAAGGAACAGCATGTGCGTGGTAAATGGGTCTGTGATCAGTGTGACACTCTGACTCAGCAAGCGATGCCCGCCTATGTGATTGATAAAGGCATTGCTTCACCTGAATTGCTCAGCCATGTGCTGGTATCGAAGTATGCCGATCATTTGCCGCTGTACCGTCAACGTCTGATCTATCAGCGGGCGGGAATCGAACTTTCTAGATCAACTTTATCTGACTGGATAGGTCGCTGCGGTGTAGAACTGGAACCTCTGGCCAATGCCTTAAAAGAGGTGGTGCTGCAACAGCGGGTGCTGCATGCAGATGAAACACCGGTCACCATCATGCGGATGGGTGAGAATGAGAAAAAACCGAAGAAAGGTTATGTCTGGGCCTATGCCACCACACAGTACAATCCAGTTCAGGCGGTGATCTATGACTTTCAGGATAGTCGTTCAGGCCAGCATGCTGCAGAGTTCTTGAAAGGCTGGCAGGGCAATCTAGTCTGTGATGATTACAGTGGTTATAAAGCACGCTTTAAATCAGGCCAGGTCATAGAGGTCGGCTGCATGGCCCATGCACGTCGTAAATTCCATGAACTGCATGTGACCGGGAAAAGTCAGGTCGCTGAACAGGCATTGGTGCTGATTCAGAAACTGTATGCGATAGAAGCAGAACTCAGGAAAAAGACCGATGGTACAGCGGAAGACCGCCGCGAATACCGACAACAGCATAGTCAACCAGTGATGCAACAACTATATGAATGGCTCAACCAACATCATCTGACAGTGCCATCGAGTTCTCCCACCGCCAAGGCCATCAATTACACTCTGAAGCGTTGGCCAGCCTTAAGCCGCTATCTGGATGATGGCAATCTACCGATATGCAACAATTGGGTAGAGAATCAGATGCGTCCCTGGGCGTTGGGGCGCAAGAACTGGCTGTTTGCAGGTTCGCTGCGCAGTGGTCAGCGAGCGGCAAACATCATGACTTTAATCCAGTCAGCAAAGCTGAATGGGCTGGATCCGTATGCCTATTTAAGTGATGTGCTGAAAAGGTTACCGACACATAAAGTGACCCAGATTGAAGAGTTACTGCCGCACTGCTGGAAACCTAAATCGAATTAAAAAATAGGTATGGGATTCAGCGGACGCTTACCTTTGGAGCACCTAAAGCATAATTAAAATCATAAGCCTCCAACGTTTTGATTTGAGTAAGACCTGAAAGTTGTAAAAGAATCTGTTGACTACGTTGCTGCTTGGCTGTGTATTCATGTAATAGCATAGCTTCAACGAAATCTGCATAACTGCCATCCTTTGCTAAGGTTTGTTGTGCATGATGTGACCATTGTGATGCCACTGTTTGTAGACCAAGCTGACGGCAAAGCTGTTCAATACGCTCATACTGTAAATTCATTAAGAAACCTCCAGTAATTCATCATAGATTGATAAGGGGTGTTGAACACTCTCATGAGGTATGAGTGATGATGGGCTAACATCATCAATTACAGATTTTTTAGAACCATCATTAAATAAAGGTAATGAAGAAAAATATTGTTGTTCTTCAAGCAAACGAGTACTTGGTTTTTCTTTAGTTGTTGCATGAATGCGTTGATTTGCTGTTTCACTAAGCCATCGACCAATATAGGCATTTGCCATATCAACATCTAAGCTAAGGTCAACCACCTTTAAACTTGCTTTTAATGGCACGATAAAACTTGATTTCAAATAACTATTAAAGCGTTCTACTTTACCTTTTGTTTGCGCACGATATGGCTTACAAACACGTGGTCGGAAGTTATATTTCTTAGCACAATCAAGTAATTTAGCATTCCAGCGATGTTGACCATCTTGATAAGCATCACGTTCAATCATAATGGCCTTAGCATTATCAAATAATACATCTTTAGGAACACCACCAAAGAACTGAAAAGCACTTTCTAAGCCATCAATCCATGCATCAGAACGTTCATGATCATAAAACTTAACAAAGGTTGCTCTAGAGTATCCCAAAGTTGCAACAAATGCTTTTAATGTGGTGTGATGACGTCGAATTTTTGTGAAATCAACCTGCATTTGTTGACCTGGTTGAGTCTCAAATCGCTTAATCGGCTCTGGTTGTTTAGTTGGCTTTAATGTATTGAGATAATTTTGTAGTGTTCTAATTTTCCCCGTGTAGCCTTTTTGCAAGATTTCTTGATACAACACTGCAGCCGGTATCCATTCTGGATCGGCGGCATTTACACGTTTGATTAAATACGGTTTATAAGGCTCAAGAATACTCACTTTAGATTGTGTTCGTTGATATTTAGGTGTTACTTGAGATCGTAAATATTTACGCACAGTATTTCTAGAAATACCGAGTTCGCGGCTAATTGCCTTAATAGATTGACCTTGTTGATGAAGTATTTGGATTGTCACTGCTTGCTCCAAAGTTAACATGTTGAGCAGTCCAAAAAGACCACTATATTAACCAAGGGGGTCAATTTTCAAATGCTGTTGGGGGTCATTTTTACATTGCCGCTAACACAGTTTCTGAATCAGCACCAATGCCTGTTCAGCGACCTGACTTTTCCCGGTCACATGCAGTTCATGGAATTTACGACGTGCATGGGCCATGCAGCCGACCTCTATGACCTGGCCTGATTTAAAGCGTGCTTTATAACCACTGTAATCATCACAGACTAGATTGCCCTGCCAGCCTTTCAAGAACTCTGCAGCATGCTGGCCTGAACGACTATCCTGAAAGTCATAGATCACCGCCTGAACTGGATTGTACTGTGTGGTGGCATAGGCCCAGACATAACCTTTCTTCGGTTTTTTCTCATTCTCACCCATCCGCATGATGGTGACCGGTGTTTCATCTGCATGCAGCACCCGCTGTTGCAGCACCACCTCTTTTAAGGCATTGGCCAGAGGTTCCAGTTCTACACCGCAGCGACCTATCCAGTCAGATAAAGTTGATCTAGAAAGTTCGATTCCCGCCCGCTGATAGATCAGACGTTGACGGTACAGCGGCAAATGATCGGCATACTTCGATACCAGCACATGGCTGAGCAATTCAGGTGAAGCAATGCCTTTATCAATCACATAGGCGGGCATCGCTTGCTGAGTCAGAGTGTCACACTGATCACAGACCCATTTACCACGCACATGCTGTTCCTTATAGAACTGTGCCGGTCTGAAATGCAGTTTCTCACTGACATCTTCGCCGATACGACGGAGTTGGCATCCACAAGTGCATTGGGTTGATGCAGGTTCATGCTCAATACGGATGGTGTGTAGATGATCTGGCAGTGGTCGACGTTTAGGTTTATTGGTTTTGGCTTTCTGTGTCGCTGCATCGGTTTTATCTGCATTTAATCGTTCTAATTCCAGATCAACAGCAGCAATATCTTCTTCAACCGCTTCATCCCATAGGTGGATTTGTTTTGCCGTTAAGTGTTCATTCTTTTGGGCGAATTTGTGCTTTTTAAACAGCGCCAGTTCATGCTCGTATTTTTGATTGAGAATAGAAAGATGTTGAACTTTGGCATCCAATTGTTGGTTTGATTGTGCTAGAGACTGATGCTGCATCGCCAACTGTCTGGTGAATTCCAGCAGTTGTTCATGGGTCAGTTGGCTTAAGTCAGGCAGCGTATTCATGACCGCAGTATGCCTGAGGTCATGAAGAGAATGAAATAGAACGTTTGGAGGATGGCAGAATGGTCGAGCTTGGTTTAGAGCATATTCACCACTTGCTGCAATCCAATTCTCTGCCAGGGCAAACCTTGGATTAATGCCTGTAACTGTTCCGGGCTGAGGGCCACGGTTTCACCTTGGTGAACTTGAGCCCAGTGAAATTTACCCTGTTCCAAACGCCGGGCACACAGCCAGATGCCCAGTCCATCATGTACCAACACTTTCATACGATGACCACGTTTATTACAGAACAGGTAGGCGCAATGCGGTTTGATGTAGCCAAAGGCTCTCACCACCTGAGCCATGACAGTATCCATTCCTGCTCGCATATCCATGGGCTGGGTAGAGAGCCAAATTTCATTGATACGGATCATGTTGCCAGTGCCTTGAGTAATTCTGCCAAGGCAGGTATTTCTGATGTCTGCCATTTTAGCTGAATATCATTATTCGTATGAGGCACGGTGATACACAACGTGATCCTCTCATCAATAGGTTGGCTGATTGCAGCAGTGTAAGGCAAAGCAATAAATGCTGGATTCACATGAGTAGGATCCTGCACGGCACCCTCATGATGGCTGAAGATCCTGATCCAACGACTGACAAGGTTGGCATTAATACTATGTTGCAGTGCGACCGAAGCGATCGAGGTATTAGGATTTTTACAGGCATTGACAATACTGAGTTTGAATTCTTTGCTGTATGTTCTGCGTTTTTTAGCAACAGGAGGTGTTGCTGAATATATATCCATGTTCATGGATTAAGTCCCCACTTGTTTTTAGGTGGGAACTAAATTAAGGCTTATAGGA
This sequence comes from Acinetobacter sp. FDAARGOS_559, assembly GCF_003940475.1. Lineage (NCBI taxonomy): Bacteria > Pseudomonadati > Pseudomonadota > Gammaproteobacteria > Moraxellales > Moraxellaceae > Acinetobacter > Acinetobacter sp. FDAARGOS_559. The sequence goes on along the minus strand of NZ_RKJG01000005.1, from coordinate 356,164 downwards.
CCGCTTGGTAAGGCTGTGTTAGCCGGATGCTTACATTTTTAGTTTAGAAACTCATGCATTAAAGCCCGATGCTAATTTGGTTTTAAACCTAATTGATGGCTTGATGTTCCAGATTTTAAGCTCAAATTGTTTGGATGAAAGGGATGAAGTGGTGGAGAGGTTTTTTTACAAATAAGCAAATACATTTATAAATAGATGGCTCTATTGAAAGAGCCATAATCTTATAAACTTAGTCAGAGATTATTTCATACATTTTTTTAAATAGCAGACTATCTTTGTCGGCAAGGGTATTCACAATATCAAAATGATTATGTCCTTCATCTTTAATTAATGAAACGTTTAATCCTTTTTCTTTGCATATTGAGTAGAAAAAATTGGTTTGATTTTGGAAACCTTCTGTCTCTAGCTCTCCTACACTGAGTATGAGTGGTGCAGCATTTTCTGGCAATGGTAAATTTTCATAAGGGCTGAGGTTGGTTGCTTGTTCTGGACTGAGATTAAGCCATTCATTAATGTTGGTATCGCACAGAGGTAATAAATTATAAAGGCCACTTAACCCAAGAACGCCCTTAATGACATTTTTTGGCAAATTAAATTCTTCCTGCCAACAATCATTCCACAGCATTGCAACCAAATGTCCTCCAGCTGAACTCCCGCCTATATATATTTGCTCAGGGTCTATGCCATAATTTTTAGCATTATGGTAAATCCAAGCAATCGATGTTCTTACTTCTCTCACAATTTCAAAAAGTGATGCTTGAGGACAGAGGCTATATTCAATTGTAGACACCGCTATTCCATGTGCTACAAAATTTTCAGCCATAGAGCAAGCATCATCTTTACTTTGTGCCCGCCAATAGCCTCCATGGATATAGATAAAAATTGGTGAAGGCTGTTTCTTTGCTGGAAAAATATCTAATGTTTCTCTTCTAGCTAAGCCGTAATGTAGATTATATAAGCCTGTAATGGCATCTTTGGATTTCTGCGCAAGTCGTGCATATTCCTTCATACAAGCATCAAAATCAGCCACTGAATTTCTTGCATTGTATTGAATTTCTCTTTCTTGAAGATTTGAGAAGAATAGGTCTGTCATATAAGCCTCGATAACAATTTATTTAATAAAAAGATAGTAATTAATTAGTTCAGACAACTTTAAATTTTTGTTTAGCTATATTTAGCTCCCCATACCACTTAAGTGCTAAACAAATAAAAGCAATAAAAGTAGGTATGGCTAAACTTAAGAAAATTGAACTCATATCTAGCTTTAAAGTAAAAATGAAAGAACCTAAAAATGAACCTAAAATTGCCCCAATACGGCTTATTCCATGCATCCATGAAACGCCAGAGCCTCTACAGTTCGCTGGATAAAAAAGAGTAGCTAACGGAAATAATGCTGTTTGGGCACCTGCTAATAGGCCTCCAATCATAAAGATCAGTATTGAAAAGATGCTAATGTTTGTATGCGTAAAGCTAAGAAGAATGAATAATAAGAATGCTGAGAAATATGAGGAAGTAATCACTTTGGTTGGATTTAATCTATCCATGAATCTACACATGATCATAGCTCCAATCACGCCCCCGAATGGGAATAAAGTAGACATAAGACTTAATTGTTGTAGATCAAAACCAACAGTTTTTAAAATTGTCGGCATCCAGCTCGTAAAAAGATAAAACACTAATAAACTCATAAAAGAGCAAAGCCATAACATTAATGAACCAAATAAGTATTTGCTAAAGATATCTTTAAGTGGATTATTCTGTTCGACAAGTTCCTTTTCAGCTATAGATAAGACAAGCTCTTTATCAATTTTTTTACCATGTATTTTTTCTAAAATTAAAAGAGCTTTTTTCTTTTGATTATTAATAATAAGAAATTGTGTGGATTCCGGGAGGGTAAAAATGAGTACAAGGGTAAGTAATGCAGGTATCAAACCAATAATAATTAGTAATTCAGACCAACTAAAAATTTTCAATAGATAAGCTGAAAGGAATCCTCCAGAAGATACTCCCATTAGAAATCCACAACCAGCTAAACCCGTGAGAAATGCTCGATGCTTTTTAGGCATATATTCTGAAACGATTGTACTTACATTAGGCATCGTCGCACCTAACCCAAGTCCCGTGATAAATCTATAGATAATGAGTTCTGCTGTATTGGTCGAGTAAGCCGAGATTATTGTAAATATAGATAAGATTAGCATGCTGCTAATCATAATTTTCTTTCGGCCAAACTTATCTGCAAAAATACCTGATATTAAGGCGCCAATACTCATGCCGATTAAAGCAGCACCAAATACAGGAGCTAATTCGGCCTTTGAAATTTGCCATTCATCTAACAAAGGTGGTGCTATAAAACCTATAATTCCAGTATCAAGTCCATCACAGAAAAATACTAAGAAACCTAAAACAAAGACTACCCACTGGAGGGGAGCTAGTTTTTCTCTATCTACGATATCGTTCACATCTATTTTAATCATATACATTCCTGAAATTTGTTTAAATAGTAAGCGTCCGCTGAATCCCATACCTATTTTTTAATTCGATTTAGGTTTCCAGCAGTGCGGCAGTAACTCTTCAATCTGGGTCACTTTATGTGTCGGTAACCTTTTCAGCACATCACTTAAATAGGCATACGGATCCAGCCCATTCAGCTTTGCTGACTGGATTAAAGTCATGATGTTTGCCGCTCGCTGACCACTGCGCAGCGAACCTGCAAACAGCCAGTTCTTGCGCCCCAACGCCCAGGGACGCATCTGATTCTCTACCCAATTGTTGCATATCGGTAGATTGCCATCATCCAGATAGCGGCTTAAGGCTGGCCAACGCTTCAGAGTGTAATTGATGGCCTTGGCGGTGGGAGAACTCGATGGCACTGTCAGATGATGTTGGTTGAGCCATTCATATAGTTGTTGCATCACTGGTTGACTATGCTGTTGTCGGTATTCGCGGCGGTCTTCCGCTGTACCATCGGTCTTTTTCCTGAGTTCTGCTTCTATCGCATACAGTTTCTGAATCAGCACCAATGCCTGTTCAGCGACCTGACTTTTCCCGGTCACATGCAGTTCATGGAATTTACGACGTGCATGGGCCATGCAGCCGACCTCTATGACCTGGCCTGATTTAAAGCGTGCTTTATAACCACTGTAATCATCACAGACTAGATTGCCCTGCCAGCCTTTCAAGAACTCTGCAGCATGCTGGCCTGAACGACTATCCTGAAAGTCATAGATCACCGCCTGAACTGGATTGTACTGTGTGGTGGCATAGGCCCAGACATAACCTTTCTTCGGTTTTTTCTCATTCTCACCCATCCGCATGATGGTGACCGGTGTTTCATCTGCATGCAGCACCCGCTGTTGCAGCACCACCTCTTTTAAGGCATTGGCCAGAGGTTCCAGTTCTACACCGCAGCGACCTATCCAGTCAGATAAAGTTGATCTAGAAAGTTCGATTCCCGCCCGCTGATAGATCAGACGTTGACGGTACAGCGGCAAATGATCGGCATACTTCGATACCAGCACATGGCTGAGCAATTCAGGTGAAGCAATGCCTTTATCAATCACATAGGCGGGCATCGCTTGCTGAGTCAGAGTGTCACACTGATCACAGACCCATTTACCACGCACATGCTGTTCCTTATAGAACTGTGCCGGTCTGAAATGCAGTTTCTCACTGACATCTTCGCCGATACGACGGAGTTGGCATCCACAAGTGCATTGGGTTGATGCAGGTTCATGCTCAATACGGATGGTGTGTAGATGATCTGGCAGTGGTCGACGTTTAGGTTTATTGGTTTTGGCTTTCTGTGTCGCTGCATCGGTTTTATCTGCATTTAATCGTTCTAATTCCAGATCAACAGCAGCAATATCTTCTTCAACCGCTTCATCCCATAGGTGGATTTGTTTTGCCGTTAAGTGTTCATTCTTTTGGGCGAATTTGTGCTTTTTAAACAGCGCCAGTTCATGCTCGTATTTTTGATTGAGAATAGAAAGATGTTGAACTTTGGCATCCAATTGTTGGTTTGATTGTGCTAGAGACTGATGCTGCATCGCCAACTGTCTGGTGAATTCCAGCAGTTGTTCATGGGTCAGTTGGCTTAAGTCAGGCAGCGTATTCATGACCGCAGTATGCCTGAGGTCATGAAGAGAATGAAATAGAACGTTTGGAGGATGGCAGAATGGTCGAGCTTGGTTTAGAGCATATTCACCACTTGCTGCAATCCAATTCTCTGCCAGGGCAAACCTTGGATTAATGCCTGTAACTGTTCCGGGCTGAGGGCCACGGTTTCACCTTGGTGAACTTGAGCCCAGTGAAATTTACCCTGTTCCAAACGCCGGGCACACAGCCAGATGCCCAGTCCATCATGTACCAACACTTTCATACGATGACCACGTTTATTACAGAACAGGTAGGCGCAATGCGGTTTGATGTAGCCAAAGGCTCTCACCACCTGAGCCATGACAGTATCCATTCCTGCTCGCATATCCATGGGCTGGGTAGAGAGCCAAATTTCATTGATACGGATCATGTTGCCAGTGCCTTGAGTAATTCTGCCAAGGCAGGTATTTCTGATGTCTGCCATTTTAGCTGAATATCATTATTCGTATGAGGCACGGTGATACACAACGTGATCCTCTCATCAATAGGTTGGCTGATTGCAGCAGTGTAAGGCAAAGCAATAAATGCTGGATTCACATGAGTAGGATCCTGCACGGCACCCTCATGATGGCTGAAGATCCTGATCCAACGACTGACAAGGTTGGCATTAATACTATGTTGCAGTGCGACCGAAGCGATCGAGGTATTAGGATTTTTACAGGCATTGACAATACTGAGTTTGAATTCTTTGCTGTATGTTCTGCGTTTTTTAGCAACAGGAGGTGTTGCTGAATATATATCCATGTTCATGGATTAAGTCCCCACTTGTTTTTAGGTGGGAACTAAATTAAGGCTTATAGGACCGCTTGGTAAGGCTGTGTTAGCCGGATGCTTACGTTCATATCAGAACCACTATGAAATAGCACTGCTGCCACTAACGAGAAACCAAACAATAGAAATGCTGCAAGCCGTGTTTGAAGGCCAATCAATACAAGGAAACCACCTCCAAATTCAACCAGAATTGCTAATGGCAGTAATGCAGATGACACTCCCATAGACTCCATATACCCAGCATTACTCGAATATTGAAATATCTTTCCTAATCCAGATAAGATGAAAATTACAGATATCATTAGCCGCATTAGAAGTGATGAAAAGGCATATACTTTTGGATGTTGGATAATTTTTTCGATTGCGTTATTAATTCTAGTCATGATTATTCTCTCCCTTAGTTTTGAGCAGGCATAGCAAACATTTGTGGAATACTATTAATTGCTTGACTAATTGATTGAGAACGAGTCGGAAAAGCCATTCCTTCTGCACGTACTACAAATACCTCTTGTACGCCTAAGAAATTAAAAATATCTTTTAAATATGATTCTTGATGATCCATAGGGAATTGATCACCATAGGCACTACCACGAGCACTTACAATAATAACTTTCTTAGCTGAAACTAAGCCTTGTGGCCCATTCTCTGTATATCTGAAAGTCCGACCTGCAATTAAAATTCGGTCAATCCAAGCTTTCAAGGTGGTTGGAATACTTAGGTTGTACATTGGTGCACCTAGTACAAAAATATCCGTTTCTTCAAATTGTTGAAGAATACGTTCATCAACTTGTGCTTCTTCACTCAAGCTATCAAAGTGTTTTGAAAAATGTGGAAGTGGTTCTACATGCAAATCTCGATAGGTTACCTCTAAAGGACCATGTTTTTTTAACTCTTGAACTACTGCTTGCCCAATCTCCCGAGTAGCCGAGAATTCACCGAGAGCACTTGAGTCTAAATGTAAAAGTTTCATTTCATACCTATAAGGGTTTTAAGTCGTGAAATGAGTTTATTCGTTTTATATTTGCCACTTAAGCCCTATAATCGGGAATATATGTTGTAAAAAATGCAACCAACAAAGATAAAGTTCGAAGTAAGATAAATTATTGGTTCATTAAGGTTAAAACACCGATGAAAGATTTAAATGATTTATATATTTTTGCTTTAATTGTCGAACATGGTGGTCTAAGTAAAGTAGAACAAAAAACAGGTATATCTAAATCAAAATTAAGCCGAAGACTCTCAAATTTAGAGAAAAATTTAAACGTTAAATTATTACAACGAGACTCTAGACAAATTAAGCTTACGGCAATCGGCGAGCAGATTTATCAATATGTACAATCAATGCTTTTAGAAGCGCAAACTGTTTATGACTTAATAGATCAGTTGCGCGGCGAGCCGATTGGATCAATTACTGTAAGCATTCCTATAGATGTTGCAGAAAGAATTATGCCCCTCATTCTTCCTGAATTTATGGATAGATACCCCAAAGTAGAAATTAAATTTATTGTCACTAACAAGAGAGTTGATATTCTTAAAGAATCTGTCGATATCGGAATCCGTATTCGACAGAACTTAGATAGCGATCATAATTTAGTAATGAGACATCTTGGTTATACACAATCAGTATTAGTCGCCAGTCCACAATATCTCAACCAATATGGTACACCTACGCATCCCAGCGATTTAAGTAAGCATAAATTGTTAAGTAATATCGAAAATGAAAATCAAACTTGGTTCTTTAGCAATCAAACTATTAATGAAAACGTAAGTTTGCCTATAAAACCATTTATCAAAGCTGCAAGTTTAACTTTGCTTAATTGTTTAGCTACCGATGGAAAAGGTATTGCTTTGCTGCCTTTGTTAAAATGCAAAAGCCTGATACTAGAAAAGAAACTTATCGTCGTTTTACCTGAATGGGAACTTCCAACTGGAAATTTTCATTTAATCTTTCCATCTCGAAGCGGTGCTTTACCAGCATCAAAGGTTTTTCTTGATTTTTTAATCGAAAAAATTCCTCCTCTACTTAAAGAAATGCAGGATATTTAATTAAAATTAACATAATCAATTGAGTTTTAAATAAATATATAAAATGTCTATACCCGATTTAGGTATAGACATTTTTTACTATTGATAGGCATACATTAATAAAGGTAAGCGTCCGCTGAATCCCATACCTATTTTTTAATTCGATTTAGGTTTCCAGCAGTGCGGCAGTAACTCTTCAATCTGGGTCACTTTATGTGTCGGTAACCTTTTCAGCACATCACTTAAATAGGCATACGGATCCAGCCCATTCAGCTTTGCTGACTGGATTAAAGTCATGATGTTTGCCGCTCGCTGACCACTGCGCAGCGAACCTGCAAACAGCCAGTTCTTGCGCCCCAACGCCCAGGGACGCATCTGATTCTCTACCCAATTGTTGCATATCGGTAGATTGCCATCATCCAGATAGCGGCTTAAGGCTGGCCAACGCTTCAGAGTGTAATTGATGGCCTTGGCGGTGGGAGAACTCGATGGCACTGTCAGATGATGTTGGTTGAGCCATTCATATAGTTGTTGCATCACTGGTTGACTATGCTGTTGTCGGTATTCGCGGCGGTCTTCCGCTGTACCATCGGTCTTTTTCCTGAGTTCTGCTTCTATCGCATACAGTTTCTGAATCAGCACCAATGCCTGTTCAGCGACCTGACTTTTCCCGGTCACATGCAGTTCATGGAATTTACGACGTGCATGGGCCATGCAGCCGACCTCTATGACCTGGCCTGATTTAAAGCGTGCTTTATAACCACTGTAATCATCACAGACTAGATTGCCCTGCCAGCCTTTCAAGAACTCTGCAGCATGCTGGCCTGAACGACTATCCTGAAAGTCATAGATCACCGCCTGAACTGGATTGTACTGTGTGGTGGCATAGGCCCAGACATAACCTTTCTTCGGTTTTTTCTCATTCTCACCCATCCGCATGATGGTGACCGGTGTTTCATCTGCATGCAGCACCCGCTGTTGCAGCACCACCTCTTTTAAGGCATTGGCCAGAGGTTCCAGTTCTACACCGCAGCGACCTATCCAGTCAGATAAAGTTGATCTAGAAAGTTCGATTCCCGCCCGCTGATAGATCAGACGTTGACGGTACAGCGGCAAATGATCGGCATACTTCGATACCAGCACATGGCTGAGCAATTCAGGTGAAGCAATGCCTTTATCAATCACATAGGCGGGCATCGCTTGCTGAGTCAGAGTGTCACACTGATCACAGACCCATTTACCACGCACATGCTGTTCCTTATAGAACTGTGCCGGTCTGAAATGCAGTTTCTCACTGACATCTTCGCCGATACGACGGAGTTGGCATCCACAAGTGCATTGGGTTGATGCAGGTTCATGCTCAATACGGATGGTGTGTAGATGATCTGGCAGTGGTCGACGTTTAGGTTTATTGGTTTTGGCTTTCTGTGTCGCTGCATCGGTTTTATCTGCATTTAATCGTTCTAATTCCAGATCAACAGCAGCAATATCTTCTTCAACCGCTTCATCCCATAGGTGGATTTGTTTTGCCGTTAAGTGTTCATTCTTTTGGGCGAATTTGTGCTTTTTAAACAGCGCCAGTTCATGCTCGTATTTTTGATTGAGAATAGAAAGATGTTGAACTTTGGCATCCAATTGTTGGTTTGATTGTGCTAGAGACTGATGCTGCATCGCCAACTGTCTGGTGAATTCCAGCAGTTGTTCATGGGTCAGTTGGCTTAAGTCAGGCAGCGTATTCATGACCGCAGTATGCCTGAGGTCATGAAGAGAATGAAATAGAACGTTTGGAGGATGGCAGAATGGTCGAGCTTGGTTTAGAGCATATTCACCACTTGCTGCAATCCAATTCTCTGCCAGGGCAAACCTTGGATTAATGCCTGTAACTGTTCCGGGCTGAGGGCCACGGTTTCACCTTGGTGAACTTGAGCCCAGTGAAATTTACCCTGTTCCAAACGCCGGGCACACAGCCAGATGCCCAGTCCATCATGTACCAACACTTTCATACGATGACCACGTTTATTACAGAACAGGTAGGCGCAATGCGGTTTGATGTAGCCAAAGGCTCTCACCACCTGAGCCATGACAGTATCCATTCCTGCTCGCATATCCATGGGCTGGGTAGAGAGCCAAATTTCATTGATACGGATCATGTTGCCAGTGCCTTGAGTAATTCTGCCAAGGCAGGTATTTCTGATGTCTGCCATTTTAGCTGAATATCATTATTCGTATGAGGCACGGTGATACACAACGTGATCCTCTCATCAATAGGTTGGCTGATTGCAGCAGTGTAAGGCAAAGCAATAAATGCTGGATTCACATGAGTAGGATCCTGCACGGCACCCTCATGATGGCTGAAGATCCTGATCCAACGACTGACAAGGTTGGCATTAATACTATGTTGCAGTGCGACCGAAGCGATCGAGGTATTAGGATTTTTACAGGCATTGACAATACTGAGTTTGAATTCTTTGCTGTATGTTCTGCGTTTTTTAGCAACAGGAGGTGTTGCTGAATATATATCCATGTTCATGGATTAAGTCCCCACTTGTTTTTAGGTGGGAACTAAATTAAGGCTTATAGGACCGCTTGGTAAGGCTGTGTTAGCCGGATGCTTACTAATAAAGCTGTGATTTCACCATTCTTTGGAACTGAAGTTTCAAACCCATAATATTGTCCATATTTTGGTCGCAAATATTCAGTTGCCTGATTACCTATTGCATCAAGATATGCTGGTAGCTGGGCCATATGTGAATTTGTTTTCTGAGGATCAGGAGCTCCTACTCCCCACTGCACCACGCCATATGATTGGCCCACTGCTTGTTTCATATCTTTTAGGAACTCTAAATAGAAATCTACATCAGCCTTAGATCCAACATTTCCATGGCCACCACTCAGAAATACCCAATTTAAACTTTTTAATTCTTTTAAATTTTCTTCAAAATAAAGAGGAACTTCAGCACCAGCGAAACCCCAATAAGGTAATTGATCGGCATTTATTAGATCGGGAATATGTGCAACTTTCTCATTTGGAATTAACCAAACACCTGTATCGGCAGTATGTGCTGCATATTTGAAACCATGTACTTGAACATTCACCCCTTCAAAATTAAAACTACCATTTTTAAAAGGAATTGTTTCCGTAGGTTTTGGCAATTTACTTTTAATTCGGTTTAAAAGCTCTGCTGTAGCATCAGATGAAATAATACGTACTTTGACACCTGCCTTTTTAGAAGCTTCAACAATTACTGGAGCTGAACTGATATGATCAGCGTGCGCATGCGAATAGACAATTGTTGTAACAGGTAGTTTTGTTACTTCTAAGATAGCTTTTAAAATCTTTTCTCCAGCATTTTCAACTGGGTCAAATAAGAGTACTCCTTTTTCACCTACATAAAACATCGTTCCATAAAATTGGGATTGAAAAAAATAAGTATGTTCTGTCATACGTTGCAGTACATACTCTTGCTGAAGATTTCGGTTATATAGCCGGTCAATTTTTTCCGATGGATTTAAAACTTTTTTACTTGATTGGCTAACATAAACCGCATGTACAGTAGAGGGAGCTTCGGGAATATCTATCGTAATTTGAGCATTAGCACCATGACTTATGTTCAAATACATCAAGCCTAGTAGTGTTGTATTTAAAAAGATCTTTTTCATTCGAAACCTCAGATATACAATTAAATTAAATGTTCTATACTTCATAAAAACATTCTTATATTTCTAATTTCGAAAGATTAAAACAAGCTACTAAAATAAGAACTTAAGTTGCAAAAATAAGAACGGTCAGTAGTTATTTTTAACTTACTATTCTCGTAATAATAAATTCTTTTTTAAATATAAATGCTCAAAGCTATTTTCTAGTTTCATAACAAGCTTTTTTTTTAAGCTTTCAATTGCCTGTTCTGGCATAGGTGCTGTCATCATTGCATGATAATTCATACATTCTGGGGCTTCTTCCTTTTGCACATTCTGATTAGTAATGCAGGCGGAGATAATAAAAGGGATAGACAATATTCCTAAAAATTTCATAAGCAAATTCCAAAATTATGATGAAATAATTCTAAATAATTTTATTTTAATATATGTTTGATTTTGTTAAAAAAATAAAAATCAATTCACACAACAACTTTAAAAATATTAATTTTTAAAATGAAACAATTAATTAAAAAATATAACTTAATTAAAATTTGGAATTATTGGATATAAATCTGGATAAATTGGATATCTTATATCTTATAAAAAACAATAATAAAGCTTAAAAGCATCTTCATCCTTAACCAAAATTCATAAAGCCTATTCTACATTTTTATGAATATTTAAAGTAAGCATCCGGCTAACACAGCCTTACCAAGCGGTCCTATAAGCCTTAATTTAGTTCCCACCTAAAAACAAGTGGGGACTTAATCCATGAACATGGATATATATTCAGCAACACCTCCTGTTGCTAAAAAACGCAGAACATACAGCAAAGAATTCAAACTCAGTATTGTCAATGCCTGTAAAAATCCTAATACCTCGATCGCTTCGGTCGCACTGCAACATAGTATTAATGCCAACCTTGTCAGTCGTTGGATCAGGATCTTCAGCCATCATGAGGGTGCCGTGCAGGATCCTACTCATGTGAATCCAGCATTTATTGCTTTGCCTTACACTGCTGCAATCAGCCAACCTATTGATGAGAGGATCACGTTGTGTATCACCGTGCCTCATACGAATAATGATATTCAGCTAAAATGGCAGACATCAGAAATACCTGCCTTGGCAGAATTACTCAAGGCACTGGCAACATGATCCGTATCAATGAAATTTGGCTCTCTACCCAGCCCATGGATATGCGAGCAGGAATGGATACTGTCATGGCTCAGGTGGTGAGAGCCTTTGGCTACATCAAACCGCATTGCGCCTACCTGTTCTGTAATAAACGTGGTCATCGTATGAAAGTGTTGGTACATGATGGACTGGGCATCTGGCTGTGTGCCCGGCGTTTGGAACAGGGTAAATTTCACTGGGCTCAAGTTCACCAAGGTGAAACCGTGGCCCTCAGCCCGGAACAGTTACAGGCATTAATCCAAGGTTTGCCCTGGCAGAGAATTGGATTGCAGCAAGTGGTGAATATGCTCTAAACCAAGCTCGACCATTCTGCCATCCTCCAAACGTTCTATTTCATTCTCTTCATGACCTCAGGCATACTGCGGTCATGAATACGCTGCCTGACTTAAGCCAACTGACCCATGAACAACTGCTGGAATTCACCAGACAGTTGGCGATGCAGCATCAGTCTCTAGCACAATCAAACCAACAATTGGATGCCAAAGTTCAACATCTTTCTATTCTCAATCAAAAATACGAGCATGAACTGGCGCTGTTTAAAAAGCACAAATTCGCCCAAAAGAATGAACACTTAACGGCAAAACAAATCCACCTATGGGATGAAGCGGTTGAAGAAGATATTGCTGCTGTTGATCTGGAATTAGAACGATTAAATGCAGATAAAACCGATGCAGCGACACAGAAAGCCAAAACCAATAAACCTAAACGTCGACCACTGCCAGATCATCTACACACCATCCGTATTGAGCATGAACCTGCATCAACCCAATGCACTTGTGGATGCCAACTCCGTCGTATCGGCGAAGATGTCAGTGAGAAACTGCATTTCAGACCGGCACAGTTCTATAAGGAACAGCATGTGCGTGGTAAATGGGTCTGTGATCAGTGTGACACTCTGACTCAGCAAGCGATGCCCGCCTATGTGATTGATAAAGGCATTGCTTCACCTGAATTGCTCAGCCATGTGCTGGTATCGAAGTATGCCGATCATTTGCCGCTGTACCGTCAACGTCTGATCTATCAGCGGGCGGGAATCGAACTTTCTAGATCAACTTTATCTGACTGGATAGGTCGCTGCGGTGTAGAACTGGAACCTCTGGCCAATGCCTTAAAAGAGGTGGTGCTGCAACAGCGGGTGCTGCATGCAGATGAAACACCGGTCACCATCATGCGGATGGGTGAGAATGAGAAAAAACCGAAGAAAGGTTATGTCTGGGCCTATGCCACCACACAGTACAATCCAGTTCAGGCGGTGATCTATGACTTTCAGGATAGTCGTTCAGGCCAGCATGCTGCAGAGTTCTTGAAAGGCTGGCAGGGCAATCTAGTCTGTGATGATTACAGTGGTTATAAAGCACGCTTTAAATCAGGCCAGGTCATAGAGGTCGGCTGCATGGCCCATGCACGTCGTAAATTCCATGAACTGCATGTGACCGGGAAAAGTCAGGTCGCTGAACAGGCATTGGTGCTGATTCAGAAACTGTATGCGATAGAAGCAGAACTCAGGAAAAAGACCGATGGTACAGCGGAAGACCGCCGCGAATACCGACAACAGCATAGTCAACCAGTGATGCAACAACTATATGAATGGCTCAACCAACATCATCTGACAGTGCCATCGAGTTCTCCCACCGCCAAGGCCATCAATTACACTCTGAAGCGTTGGCCAGCCTTAAGCCGCTATCTGGATGATGGCAATCTACCGATATGCAACAATTGGGTAGAGAATCAGATGCGTCCCTGGGCGTTGGGGCGCAAGAACTGGCTGTTTGCAGGTTCGCTGCGCAGTGGTCAGCGAGCGGCAAACATCATGACTTTAATCCAGTCAGCAAAGCTGAATGGGCTGGATCCGTATGCCTATTTAAGTGATGTGCTGAAAAGGTTACCGACACATAAAGTGACCCAGATTGAAGAGTTACTGCCGCACTGCTGGAAACCTAAATCGAATTAAAAAATAGGTATGGGATTCAGCGGACGCTTACATATGAACAGCCAAATTATGTTTATGAAAAACATTTCAATGGCTGGAGGTCTATTGGCTCTTGTTATCTTTGGCGCAGGTGGCCTTAGTGTAGATAAGAAACTTAAATAATTTCAGAGAGGTAAAAGTGCATTTTTGTATTTTTACCTTTACTTTTCTATTTAAATAATGGTTGTTATCAATGAGATTATTTTTTTATCCTCATGCCTGTTCAATGGCGATTCATATTGCTTTAAAAGAAACTGGACAAGAATTTGATACAGAATTTGTTGACTTATCAACAAAAGTCACTGGATCCGGATTGGATTATTTAAAGATTAATCCTAAAGGGGCAGTTCCAGCACTTGGACTTGAAAATGGTAAAGTCATAACTGAAGTTACAACGATACTGACTTATTTAGCTGACTTGGTTCCTGAGAAAAATCTAATACCTAAATCTAGTTCTTTTGAACGTTATGAAATGATGAGTTTATTGTCATTTATTAGTATGGATATACATAAAAATTTCTCTGCTTTTTTCTACAAAGAAAAGATTGATTCTTGGATTGAAGTATCCAAACATAAGTTATCAAGAAGTTTTGATTTTATTGAAAATAAACTTCAGTCAAATCAGTATTTAAACGGCAATGAAATCTCAATCGCAGATTTCTATTTCTTTGTAATGCTACATTGGTGTGACTATTTTTCTATAGACTTAGAGAAATGGCCTAAAATTCTCAATTTGAAATATAACTTGGGAAAAAGAAGTTCCGTTCAAGAAGTTCTAAAGTTTGAATCAAGTATAGTATTATAAGTTAAAAGAGGAACGTGTATGTTCCTCTTTTTATTTTTCCATTTATATTTATATAGAAACGATCACTTTACCTATTGTTTTATTCTGTTCAAGTAATGTATGAACATTAACCATATCATCAAATTGATAGATATGATCAATTGTTGGTTTTAATTTACCTTCTTCAATTAATTTAAATAGGTCAGTTAAACCCTCTTTAATAGATATTTCATTTAAAGAGTTAAATAATGCAAAACCTTTAAATGTTTGACTAAGGAAAATAAATCGATTTATATCATTTACATTTAGTTCCGGTAATACGCCACTAGCAGCTCCATAGCTCACAAATGTTCCAAAAGTATTTAATTTTTGAAGTATCGTTTGAGCAATATCACCACCAACTGAATCAAATATTAAATCAATAGGTGAGCTATCTGATATCTCACTTAAACTTTGAGTCCAATCTTTTGCTTTGTAGTTTAGACCGTAATCAATACCTTTAGTCTTTAAATATTCAATTTTTTCATCTGAACCCACTATTCCTATTACTTTACTTGCACCTTGAATCTTAGCAAGTTCGACAAGTAATGAACCTACCCCGCCAGCAGCAGCGGTTACTAATACAACTTTACCTTGTATAGAGTTTTCTTTAAGTAAAAAATATGCAACTAATCCTTGTAGCATCGTACTTAAAGCTTGTTCATCACTTATTGAATCTGGAATAGGAACTAAGAAATTTGCTGGTATTTTTACATATTCCGCATATCCACCAGTTGGTTGAATTGCAAAGAGAGGAACAGCAACTCTTGACCCAACTTGAATATAGTTAATATCAATCCCTAATTCTTCAACTGTACCCACTACTTCAGAGCCTAATATCGCTGGGAGAGATAAAGCAGGTCCAGGATAATTACCTTGTCTTTGTAGAGTTTCATGATAATTAACCCCAATTTGACTCACTTTAATTAATACTTCATTTGGTAAAATTTCTGGTTTTACAATATCTACAGATTTTAAAACTGAAGGTTCACCAAAATTATCAAATTGAATAGCTTTCATTAAAGACACTCCGATATTTATATCTAATTAAGAGTGTTCTAATATATCTATATGTAAAATTAAGTAGGAACAGACTTTTTTGTCATATACAGACTAAAAAGTAAGTATAAATTAATATGAATAAACTTCCGCTAAATCATATTGAACGCACCTTAAAAATCATTGGTGGGCGTTGGAAAATGATGATTCTTTTTCATCTGATTGATAGTCCAAAAAGACAATCGGAACTTCTTCGCCTTATTCCAAATATTAGCCAGAAGGTTTTGATTCAACAACTTAGAGAGATGGAAGAGCACGGCATTGTAAGTCGTTTTGTTCATCCAGTCGTACCTCCAAAAGTTGAATATAGTGTAACTACCTTAGGTTTTAGCTTAAGTCCTATTTGTAAACAACTATGTGACTGGGGTGAAAAACATCTAAAAGAAGAAGAAACCAATAATCAAAAAAATCAACTTAAGCAAAAATAGTTTAAAGGTTGCTAAAAATGAAATCTTAGGTTGTGAATTCGACAACCAAGATCTTCTTTAAAAAAAATATAATAAAAATAGTGCGAATTCAGAAATCAGTATCAAAGTATTGATAAATAATACTTTTAAATGCTTTTTTAATTATTCATTAGCACTCTTATGATCTACAAAAGTTAAAGAGGTATTAATGAAATCTACATCTATTAATATAAGTAGGTTTTTTATAAAAACCTATGCGTTAATTCAAATAGTATTTGCTCTTATTCTGACCTTTGGTGGTGCTTATTTACTGTATTTAGGAGGCTCAATTTATTATTTATTTACAGGTATTCTTCTTTTAATTTCTGGAATATATATCTTTAGAATTAAACTATCAGGAACTAAAATCTTTGCAGTGATTTTTGTTTACACATTAATTTGGACAATGTGGGAAGCGGGCACTAGATTTTGGGGCTGGATACCTCGTTTAGCAACTATAGCTATATTTGCTTTTTTTCTAACTTTACTACTTCCATATTTTGAGCATGGGATAAGAAAAAAAATTGCTTATAGCTTTACTGGTTTAATTGTTATTTGTTTCTTTACGGCTGGAGCATTAGCATGGTATCCATATTTTACTACGCTTGATAATAGTCAAATTCCCCAAAATACTACGAATACCTATCATTCAGTTAGTGCCCAGCCAGACGATGATTGGCGTTATTATGGGCGGGATACGCAAGGAACCCGCTTTTCACCATCCAACCAAATTACTCCTGAGAATATTAATCAATTAAAACAAGTCTGGGTAACTCGTACAGGAGATATGCCTCCTATAGATAAAAAAAATAAATGGGCAGCTCAAACTACACCAATCAAAGTCAATGATGCTCTTTATTTATGTACTGCTACCAATAATATGCTGAAATTAGATGCGCGAACTGGTAAGAAAATTTGGGAATATAAGCATAATTTAGCTTACGAGAAATTACCGTCGACAGCAGTGTGTCGCGGTGTCACATTCTATACTTCAAAAGTAATTCCTGAGAATGAAATATGTCATGAAAAGGTGATAGAAGGCACGCTAGATATGCAACTTATAGCGGTAGATGCAAAAACAGGAAAGGCTTGTCCCCAATTTGGTACAAAAGGACATGTAAACTTGCTAGAAGGAATTGGTCATACAGTTCCAGGATTCATGGCTGTTACGTCGCCACCACCAGTAGTAAATGGAGTAATTGTAGTTAATCATAAAGTTCAAGATAACCAACGTCGTACAGCACCATCTGGGGTAATACGTGCGTACGATGTTGATACAGGCTCTCTTAAATGGGCTTGGGATGTAAGACAACCAAATCGACATGGATTACCTCCAAAAGGTGAAACCTATAGCCGTGGTACGCCGAACTCTTGGACAGTTATGACTGTTGATGAAAAATTAAATACAGTCTATGTTCCAACAGGAAGTTCAGCGCCCGACTACTATAGCGCTTTACGTACAGAAGAAGAAAATCAAATTTCTACCGCAGTTGTTGCATTGGACGCTCTAACAGGGGTAAAAAAATGGAGCTTTCAAACTGTTCATAAGGATGCATGGGATTATGATTTAGGATCACAAGCAACTCTACTTGATTATAAAGATCAATCAGGAAATGTTGTTCCTGCACTCATTATGCCAACAAAAAGAGGTCAAACCTTTGTCTTAAACCGAATTACAGGGAAGCCGATTTCAAACGTTGTCGAGCGCCAAGCTCCCAAATCTATTATTCCAGATGATGTGCGTTCGCCTACACAACCATGGTCTGTAGATATTCCTCGATTAGGGTTTTCAGATTTAACAGAATCAAAAATGTGGGGCATATCACCAATTGATCAAATGCTTTGTCGTATTAAATATAGACAGGCATATTATGTTGGTGAATTTACGCCTCCTACGGTTAATAAGCCATGGATTCAATATCCTGGATTTAATGGTGGTAGTGATTGGGGCAGCATAGCTTATAACCCTAAAAATGGCATTTTGATAGCTAACTGGAGTAATACCCCTATGTACAACCAGTTGATTGCAAGAGCTAAAGCAGATCAAGAAGGCATTTTACCGATGGATGATCCGAAATTTAGTGCTAAGAAAAATGGCTCAATTGCGGCAATGGCTGAATCTCCTTATGCAGTAAATGTTCAACCATTCTATGCTCCAATTACCAATGTGCTTTGTAATGAACCGCCTTATGGCATGGTTACCGCTATTAATATGAACACCAAGAAAGTGATTTGGCAAAAACCTTTGGGAACTGCAGAGCACAATGGTCCATTTGGATTGCCAACGTACTTACCTATTAATATTGGTACACCTAATAATGGTGGGCCTATTATTACAGATGGTGGAGTTGTATTCGTTGCTGCTGCAACTGATAACCGTTTGCATGCCTTTGATAGTAAAACTGGTAAGTCGATCTGGAGTGCCAAATTGCCTGCGGGTGGACAAGCAACACCTATGACTTATTCTATTGATGGTGAGCAGTATGTTGTCATTGTTGCAGGTGGCCATTACTTTATGCAAACACCGCCCGGTGACTATGTAGTTGCTTTTAAACTAATGAAAAAATAAATTTAAAATCTTTTACCAAGTTCTATTTTTTAGAAAAAGAGGCCATAAAAGGTCTCTTTTTCTTATTTTTACTGCTTGAGGTGTAGTAGCATAATTAGGCGGCACTGCATACTTAAAGCCATTTTTGAAACTAAACAGATTTACCCGCAGGCCTACCGTATAGCGTTTGAATATAGAAAATGGCTGCTTAAAGAACTTTTTGATTTGGTTTTTAGTTTGGAAACTCATGCGTTAAAACCAAGTGCCGACATGGTTTTAAATTTAATTGATGGCTTGATGTTTCAAATTTTAAGCTCAAAAAGTTTGGATGAAAAGGGATGTGGTGGTGGTGAGGTTTTTTTGTAGGAAATGAAAATACTTTTACATTGATCATTAGTAGTTTTTATAATTTCCTCCAATTTGAGTAAGTAGATTAAATATAACTATTTGAATAATATATGTGCTATTGGGGAGAGAGTAAAACATATACTTAAAAGAATATTTGATATAAGTTGAAATGAATTAGGAAAAGAAAGTGATAGATGCAACAATAAAAGCCGCTCAAATTCAGGCAAATTACGCTTTAATCTCTGCATCTATAGGTGCAGTGGGTATTATCTTAGGGATCTTAATCTCATGGTACACAGCTTTACATTTGCAAAAGGTTGCACGATTAGCTGAGACAAGGCGAGATGTTTATTTAGAGTTGATTGAACATTACTCATTTATGGTGAATGGTTTTTCAAAATTCCTTCTAGACTCTCATAGCTGGACTTTTTTCTTTGAAAATATAACTAAATTTTGTATTACGGTAGATAAAGCAGCATTTATTAGTACTACTGAAACAAAAAAAGAACTTTATGAGTTTCTTGAAAGCTTTAATGATAATCTGAATAGAAGAATTCAATCAGTTAATGAGTTTATGGAAGCAGTCGAAGAATTAGAACAACTAAAAATAAAAAGGAAAAATCTAACAGAAATCTTCAATAAAAAAATGGAACTTTTAGATAGTCTGCAAATTCAAAATCCTAGAGATGAACGGATACCTAAAATTCTAAATTTTATTGATGAAAATCTGAAAGAAAGTGAAAAATTAGAGAAATTAATCTCAGATCAAGAAATAGATACTTTTACTAAGAAAAATGAATGTCATACTCAACTTAGAGAAATGTTGGATGAAGTTAATGATTTAACCTTACCAATAACACATAGTTTGAGAAAAGAACTAGGAGCTAAAACAGATATCAAATTAGACTATAAAATCCATCAAAACAATAAATAATAAATTTAATACTCCTACCCATTTTCTAAAATTTGTTCGTAAGTATAAAAGCCGCTCAAAGCGGCTTTATGGTTATATTACATGGGTAGTCAAAAATTGCTGGGTCTTCCTTACTCAAAGCTTTTTGCCATTTTGGTTGTTTTTCTTTGAGCCATTTATTTAAATCAGGCTCTTGCTCAATACTATGCTTTACAGCTTTTATATAAGTTGGGTTATTAACAAACTTACTCATTAAACATAAAGTATTTAATTTTATTGGCTCTATAGTTTTTTCAAGCTTGAAATTTGCACTTGCTTGGTCATCATATCTTTTTAATAAGCCAAGCTTAAATAATGCATCTTCATACATTTGTTTTGTTAAAGGTGTAGGTGCTTCTTTTGAAACAAAAGCATAAGTACCTGCATCAATATTATAAACTGTAGGTAAAAATCTAGCTTGGAGATCTAATTCTTCTTGAGGGCTTGGTTTAGCACTACAAGCAGTTATAAAAATAGGCAAAAGGCAAATTAATAAATATTTCTTCATTCTAGAAGATTCCTTTATTTATCTTTTATTGAAAATAGATCCTGTACAGGACCGATACTAAGTATAAGTTATATGGGAAGAAGTGTAAGTAAATTGCACTACTGGCCTTAAAGAAAGTTCACAAAGATATGGGCTTTATTTATTACATAGTGCTTAAAAAATATACAGAAACCTCCCTAAAACGAGTTAGAACGCTACAAACGCGAATGATACTTTAAACTCCACTCTTCCCAATAAGTGAGGTGAGCTATGAAATTGTTAGCTTTGGTTAGCATGGGAGTTGCAGCGAGTTATTGGTATAAAACTATAAAAAATAGCAAGCCAACTCTTCTGAAACCTAATTTTGATGAAATAGTAAAAAACTTTGTATTAGCAGAATTTAAAGCCTAATGCATTTGATAATCTTAATTAAATAAAAAGCTCATCGGAAGATGGGCTTTTTTGTTGGAGTAAAGATGGACAAACTTAGTTTTCGTATAAAAATAGGAAAATATTGACCCATCTTAGCTTCTATATATTTGTTATAAATAAAAAAGAGACCCATCAATGGGTCTCTTTTGATTAAATCTTTTATTTCTAAAACCTAAACTGCTTTTTGAACCTTTTGCGCTTTTGGCAATGTCGGTTTTCTTCCCAAATACAACGCAATCATGGCACCCGTAAATGTAAGCATACATAACGGTAAAAGAGAAATAGGAAAGCTTCCCGAATAATCTTTTACAATACCCATAATAGAGTTCATAAGCCCAGTACCGATATGCGCAATCGTATTCACCGCTGCAATACCTACAGCCACTAAAGTAGGCGGTAAGCGCTCAGAAACCAATGCCCAGAAAGGACCTTTAATGGCATAGTTACCCATCAAAACGAGTGAGAATAAAAGTAAGCTCAAAGTTAAAGACGAGGTAAAAATAGTAAGGAGCAAACCAAAACTGGTCACAAATAACGGAATAGCTGTGTTGAGACTCTTATTGCCACTTTTATCGGCATGTACGCCCCAAACAATCATGAAAGCGGCAGCTAAACCAAACGGAATCATATTTAAAAGACCCGTCTGCATAGCAGTTAAATGGAAGGCTTTTAAAATCTGTGGCATCCATAACGATAAAATATTGCTGGTTGCTGAACTTCCTGCATAAATAATTGCAAAGAACCATAGATATTTATTGGTAATCAGCAACTTGAACTTACTCTTTTTCTGTTCGGCACTGTCTTGTTTTTCAGAGTTCAACAATTGATTTTTTTCAAAAGTTAAAGTGCTTGATAACCAGTCCTTTTCTTCTTGATTTAACCATTTCACATTGTTTGCGGTATTCGGCAGCCATACAAGGCATAACAAACCAAGAAGGATTGCAGGTAATGCTTCAAGAATTAAAAGCACTTGCCATCCACTTAAGCCCAGTAAACCATGCAAGCCCAACAGTAAGGCAGATAATGGTGAACCAATAAAGTTAGACAAAGGAATCGCAACCATAAATACGGCAACAATTCGAGCCATATATCGTTTAGGGAACCATAGTGTTAAATACAGTAATACGCCTGGGAAAAATCCGGCTTCGGCAGCACCAAGTAAAAACCGTGAAATTGCATATGAAATTGGGCCGGTAATGAAGGCGGTACAGCAACCGACAATTCCCCAAGTAATCATGATTCTGGCAATCCAGATACGTGCACCTAGCTTTTCCATAGCCATGTTACTTGGAATTTCAAATATGACATATGCAATAAAAAATAATGTCGCACCAAAACCAAAGGCAGTAGCAGTTAAACCAATTTCTTGGTTCATGGTTAAAGCGGCGAAACCAATATTCACCCGATCAATATAAGCGATGAAATAACAAAGAATGAGGAAAGGAAGAATACGGAAAGAAAGTTTACGGATCGTTGACTTTTCTACTTCCGATATAGATATATCATTTTTCATACATACTCCTTATGTACGTGAGAAACCAAACAGCTCGGTAGGGTTCTGATTTAAAATTAAACATTGCTCGTGTTTATCAAACACAATTTGTTTAAAAGCTTTAATCGCATCTTCATAAGTTATTAAAGATTCATGTTGGGTATGTGGCCAATCACTTCCCCAAATGAGTTTTTGTAAAAAGCCTTTTTCTTTAAAAATGTTATAGGCCTGTTGTGCCGTATTTATGTTGTTTGGAGTAGTGCCCAAACGGTAGAAACCGGACACTTTAATCCAGTGCTGTTTTACGTTAAGTAAGCTTAAAAACTTCTGATAATCTGGATCTTCAATCCCTTTAACAGGGTCAACTCGGCCAAAATGGTCAATTACGACATCAAAGCGGTATTCATCCAATTGTGGCAAAAGCTGAACCAGATATTTCGGCGGTGCGTGTAATTCAACTTGCCAGTTGAGGTTTTCCACATTTCGTAAAAATTTTTGCCAGTCAGGCGTATTTAGTGCAGGAGGGTTAAGACCGAATAGATTTAAGCGAACACCTACAATGCCTTGTGCCTTGAGATTCACTAGCTCATCAAAAGTCGTCGTATGTTGAACAACGGCGATCCCTTTTAAACGCTCAGGGTATTGCTGAATTGCGTTTAACATCGCTTGGTTATTGGTACCTAAAAAGCTGGGTTGAACCAAAACACCATGCGTGAAATTGTGTTCATCAAGATGAGAGATAAAACTTTGTACAGTTGCCTCATAATCAGGTGCATAACGTGCTGTTTCGATACTGTGGTCCTGTGTCGAAAAAACATGTGCATGTGTATCTATACAGTTCATTTTCATCTCACATTACAAATTTTAAAGCGAAAATAGCGATTAAAGCGGCAATGACTCCTACAGGAATTGCTTTAAATAACAGTTGATTAAAGAATTTGGTTTTGTCGATGTCTGCTGGTGCTGAAGCCATAATGAGGCTACCGCCAGACGAGAAAGGAGAAATCGCTGTAGACTGAGCGCCAACCACAATACAAATGAACAGCACTAGTGGGTTTAGGCCAGAGGTAAGTGCAAGCGCCGGAACAATTGGAAATAAGGTAGGAGCAACCACGCCTAGAGTGCTTGAAAATACAGACATAATGGCACTGATCAGACATAAAAGTACTGGAATGACCCACACAGGAACATTGTTTGCTAACCATTCAGATAGGGTAGTAATAATGCCAAGTTTCACACCTAATGCGATGAGCATACCAACACCGCAAATCATGATCAGTGTTCCCCAAGGTACAAGTGCAATGACCTTTTTCTCATCGGCAAGTTTCATAAGTAAACTAATGAGCGAGAAGGTAATGGCAAGGAAGGCAATATCAATTTTGGAGTTTAAAAAGCTAATCGTTTTTACATCGGGAAAAACAAGATGCAAGATTGGAAAAACTAAAACAATCGACATCATTAAAATAATAAGGAAGATGGATTGTTTCTGTTTTTTGTCGAATGGCTCAGGCTTTTGATCTTCAATTACAATCGAATTACTTTTTCTATTCCAAAGGGTATAAATTCCCAACACCGCAATTGGAATAATTAAAGTTAAGACAAAAATGCCACCGCTATATGAAAAAGCTGTTTGTGAGCTAATGCCAGTATTTTCCATTAAACTTCGGAAAATAATACCACTTTGCGATGTCATAAAATTTGCGCCAGCTAAAGCGCCGTAATTTGCAGCCATCCCACCAATAATCATATTCATATTGGTTTTTTTACACAGTAGCAGTGTAATGGGTGCCATAAAGGCAAGTACTGTATAAAAACCAGCACCTAGGCCAGCAATAATGGTTGCTGCGAAAAAAATCGCTAAAGGTAAAAACTGAGGAAACTTACGGCATTTATATAAAAGATGGCTGGCAAGCTTCTCTAAAGCACCATTTGCCAAAGCAAAGTTATAAAACAGAGTGACAGATAAAATAATAAAGAAAATTTTGACAGGCCATAATTCAATAACTTCGGAAGGTTTAAGACCCATGCCAAAGCAACCAATCAGGTAGGCAAACGCTATCGTAAAAAATCCGATATTAATTTTCGTTTTATAACCTAAACCTATCGATACGGCTAAAGCCATCAGCATCAATACAGTCATATTATCTTCCTTGATAAATATATAAACATCTAAACATATATATGTTTGGTTTTTTGTATTACACAGAACTATGCTAATATTGTCAAATCGATTTCATAATGTTTAACGCAAATGCTTGATGAGACTGCATTTAAAAATTTTAAATTGCCAAGATATGAAAAGGTCCGTTGGGAACTTCAAAAACTACTGATCCAGTCAAAATGGACAGTCGAAGAGCCTATTCCAAGTGAACAAGAACTTGCGCAAATGTATAGCGTATCGGTAGGAACCGTTAGAAAAGCGGTTGAAGGGCTGGTTGAAGATGGCTTATTGGTTAAACAGCAAGGAAAAGGAACTTTCCTCAAACAACCTAATTTTGAAAATTCGCTCATTCGTTTTTTTAGATTACGTAATAAAAAAGGCGAGTTCATTCAGCCACAAGGACAAATCAAAAAAGTAGAAGTGTGTGATGCAATACCGGAAGTAAACGCCGAGTTAGGGCTTGAGCACATCGAAAAGTTGCTTTATATCGAGCGTGTCCGTAAGCATGAAGATGTCGTTGTTTTAAGCGAGAGAATCTGGCTACCTGAACGCTTATTTAAAAATCTGGAAGAAATTCCAATCGCTGAGTTTGGTAACTTACTTTATCCTTTTTATTATCAGCACTGTGGCCAATTTATTTCTTCTGCAACAGAACGGTTAACTTTTGAGAAAAATATTAAAGATAGCTATTTAAATAATCACCTTGAAGACCCTTTAGTGAAGGTATGCCGTATTGCAAAAAATCTTGAAGGTGTAGCGGTCGAATACCGTGAGTCTTATGGTTTGGCCGATAATTTTCATTATGAAATAACAATTAATTAATTCTTTATGCAGCTTAATAAAGATTTCCTTATTAAGCTGCAGAGCTGGTTCACTACCGTTTATGGTTAAGTATTTCTTGTAGGAAGTGAGTCATTACCCCATAAATCGAGCATCGGCTAATCCTTGGATGCCTAGCCCATAAATGGCAAAAACACTGCCTCGCAATTGGTTGTCATCAGGGAACCTCGGAAGAGGCGGTTGTGACATAGAGGTAACAAACAAGACATCAAGATTTTTTCCACCAAAAACTGCACTGGTAATTTTTTTTACAGGCATTTCAATAATACGATCGATTTGTCCATCAGGACGATAACGTACTAACTGACCCGAATATACTTTTGCATTCCATAAGTAGCCTTCACGATCTACTGTCGAGCCGTCTGCTGAACCACCGTCTGATGTATCTATCTTACAAAAAGTAGTTTTATTTGAGATTTGCCCTGTTTCAAGATCATAATCATAAGACCAGATTTCACCTTGCCATGTGTCTGCAAAATAGAGCTTAGTACCATCAGGACTCCAGCAAATACTATTTGAAGTATTAATATTATTTTCTAATTTTTCTATTTTATAATCTGCATCTAATCGATAGAGAGACGCGGTATTCCCATCTTCAAGGCGGTTCATAGAGCCAAAAACGAATCGACCTTGCCGATCAACACGACCATCATTTAATCTATTTTGAGGTAGGTCTGGTTCAGGGTTGTAAATAAATTTTAAGTTGCCTGTGTCAAAGTCGAGTTGATATAACCCGTCTTCGAGCGCAACAATTGCGCCGTTATAATTTTCTTGTAAAGCAAAAGAACCTATTTTTTTATGAACTTCCCACGCCCGTATATTCCCACCGAATTCATCACAACAGAATAATCGTCCATCAACAATATCTACCCAAAATAGGCGTTGGCGAACAGCATCCCAAGTTGGGCATTCTCCAAGTTTTGTTTTTACATCTACCAGTACTTTAATTTCCATAATTCCTTTTTTAGTCCTTTTATTCAGTCATTCATCGATGAAACTAAATTAATGAAAGCCAAATATAAAAACCAATGAAAATTTTTCTTTATCTAATAAGAGATTGTTATTGGTCCTGTGAATTAAAAATGTATGGAGATAAATAGCTAAAACTAAATTGATAAATATAAGTTATTGCGTGGTGTAGAAATATCATTAGTAATTCTAAATCGACTTGATAGTTTAAGAGTGAACAAATGACATAGCGTTATACGCAAAAGCATGTGGATGCATTTTAATTAAAAAGGAATTAGAAATGAGCCTAAAAAAAGTTCATCGCCACTCTTGGGTATCATTAGTGATTTGCTGGATTATCTGGGTAGTTGTTGCATACGACCGAGAGTTGATTTTCCGCGCAGCCAATATGATTTGTAATGAATTTAATTTATCTCCAACGCAATGGGGATACACCATTGCTGCAATTACACTTTCTTTAGCCGTTCTTAGTATTCCGGTTGCTGCTTTAAGTGATAAACATGCGTCCGGTTGGAAGCGAGGAATTTTTCAGTGGCCCTTAGTAATCGGATTTACTTTTATTTCGTTGCTTTCAGGTATTACATCTTTAAGTTCAAGTTTCTATAAGTTTGTAACCTTACGTATTATGGTTTCTTTGGGTTGTGGGGTGGCAGAGCCAGTTGGGGTGAGTAATACTGCTGAATGGTGGCCCAAGGAACACCGCGGTTTTGCCATAGGTGCTCATCACTCAGGTTATCCGGTTGGAGCGCTACTTAGTGGTGTTGCAATGGCCACCATCATTACTTATTTTGGTCCGCAGAATTGGCGCTATGCCTTTTTTCTTGGAATTATATTTGCTGTACCGGCATTAACTTTTTGGGCGATTTATTCGACCCGTAAACGTTATTCAGAGTTTCACCAATCTTGTGTAGATAATCAATTCACACCACCAACAGATTTTGTGCACGATGAAGGAGAAGAAAAAACAAGTACGCATAGTACATGGGAACGTTTAAAACAAACTCTAAGTTCTCGGGGAATTGTGTTTACCGCAGCCAGTACTTTAATTACCCATGTGGTTTATATTGGTTTTTTAACTATCTTTCCTGCATTTTTATACAATATTGTCGGGTTAGATCTGGCGAAATCGGCTGGCTTAAGCGCTGTATTTACAATTACCGGCATGATGGGGCAAATTATTTGGCCGACTTTGTCCGATAAGATTGGCAGACGACTCACATTGATTTTATGTGGTTGTTGGATGGCGGTCAGCATTGCAAGTTTTTGTTTAACCTCAGGCGTGGTTTCCGTCATTGCAATACAACTGTTTTTTGGTCTATCTGCCAACGCAATTTGGCCTATTTTCTATGCGACAGCATCAGATTATGCGCCAGCCGGAGCAATTGGAACTGCAAATAGTTTAATCACAGTTGCTCAGTATGTAGGTGGGGCTGTCGCACCGATTATTATGGGATATTTGCTTACGAGCTTTGGTGGCTGGCATAGTCATCAGGGGTATATCTGGTGTTTTCTCTTAATGTCATGTTGCGCGTTTATTGGCGTGATTTTGCAAATTATATTGGGTTATCTCATTAAAAAAGAAAAATCAGAACAAGTTGATAATTTAAGTTTGAGTGCAAATTAAATTCTTATTTATTTAAAGTTTTTAGTCTTATTTTCATCACTGGTGAGACACCAGCAAAGTATGTCGATATTTGAATACTTTGCTGGCATTGAAAAGAAAACTAATTCTGCCAATACGGTGTGTCTCCATAGATTTCTGCAAAATAATCGATCACTGCTCTAATATTGAGTGGTGGATGGCGGACATTGGGATAAATGGCTGCGATATGCTGGGGGTGCGATTTAATCGCGACTTCATATTCAGGTAAAAGCTTTATTAAATCACCTTGTTTTAAAGCTTCGCCAATCAGCCAATCAGGAAATAAAACAATCCCCATGCCATGAAGCGCGGCTGTCATTAAACTCTCGGCATTATTCGATGAAAGTAACGGGGTAATTGGATAATGTACCCATTCTTCATTGGGCTTTCTCACTAACCAGCGGTTAGGACCTTCAAAACCTTTATAAACTAGGCACTTGTGTTGATTAAGTTCTGCTGGGTGGTCGAGCGTACCGTATTTGGCAACATACTGAGGAGAGGCAGCCAAATGATATTTCTGTGTACCAAAAATACGGGCATGAAATGATGAATCAGTCAGTGCTCCAATACGAAATATTAAATCTGTGCTTTCGCGTAATGGGTCTATAAATTCATCGGTTTGAATTAGTTCTATTAGAAGCCTTGGATAACGCTCTGATAAACCCGCCAACCACGGCGCAATATGCCGTTGACCAAAAAATACAGGGGCATTAATTCGGACGAGTCCAGATGGTTCTATGGTTTTATCTTGCAATGCCTTTTGAGCTTCATCAAATTGTTCGGTAATTCTTTTTGCATACTCAAAAAATAATTTGCCCGATTCCGTTGGTGTGATTGCTCGTGTATTTCGGTAGAAAAGTTGCTGCCCCAACGCATCTTCAAGTTGTTGAATGGTTCGAGAAATCATGGAGGCAGACACATCTTCTTTACGTGCTACATTCGAGAAGTTTTGAGCATTGTAAACACTAATAAAGAAGCGAAGCGTGCGGATATCAATCGAATTTGTTAAATCCATTTGTGCAATTTCTGCAAAAGTGATTCATGCATTATGCTGTTTTTCTGATGAATTGGCTACCTTAGTATTCGTTGCCTAGATACAGATGAGGCAATGTAGATGCAAATTCTATTACTACTCCTAACCATTTTAGGGGGAATGGGGCTATCGGTCGAAGCTGGGCTTTTAGGGCCGTTAGGAAAGGAAGTAGGTGAGTTGTGGGCCACTTTTAGTATTTTTGGTGTGGGTGCAGCACTTACTTTTTTACTCATGTTGTTTTTTAGCCCACGCAATAGCCCTTCATTTTTTACACTTCCATCTTGGCAATTACTCGGTGGCGTTTTAGGTCCGGCTTACGTCATTATTTTGACCATTACCACTCCAATTATTGGCATTGCAATGACCATGATTGGCATTTTAGCGGGACAGGTATCTAAAAGTCTGATTATCGACCACTATGGTTTACTAGGAACTCCGCACCGAAAGGTTGATCGTAAACGGGTAGTGGCACTCATCTTTATTGTTGCTGCACTTGTACTTGTGGCAAAAGCGTAGGAGACAGCCATGACAATTTTAATGATTCTTCTCGCCGTTCTTGGTGGTGCTTTATTGAGTGTACAGGTTGCAATTAATGGTCAACTTGGAGCAAAAGTTGGTGTATTTCGTAGTGCTTTTTTGACTTTCTCGGTCGGTGCTCTAATTACGGCTCTCCTTATTTTTTACTTTGAACCAAAACAAACCTTAACCTTGTTAGATGTTCCCAAATGGCAGTTGTTAGGTGCCATGTGTGGAGTGCCTTATATTGTCATTATGGTACTGGCCGTGCAAAGAATTGGAGCGGCGGTTGCTACGGTGGCTGTAATTTTTGGGCAACTTTTGATGAGTATCTTGATTGATAACTTTGGCTGGTTTGGTAATGAAGTGCTCTCTTTTTCACCGTATCGATTAGGAGCGCTAATTTGCCTAGGGATTGCTTTATATTTTATCTATTCAAGTAGTAAGGATAAAAAGGTAGAAGGGTAATGCTGTAAAAAATTTTATAAAGACTTTGTGTGGAGCAATTTATCCCTCTACGCAAAGTCTTTTTATTTTTATTAGATTTTAATAGTGTCTGATTAAATATTCTATTCAGAAAAAAGTTCAAAACATACTCTTCTTAACCATTGGTTGCTTGGTGTTTGATGAACTCGTGCATGCCAATGCTGCTTCACGCTATAAGTTGGAAAATGATAAGGCGGTTCTAAGACTTTTAGGCCACCTCTGACTAAAAGCACCTGACTTAAATAATGAGGAATAGTCGCAATCGCATCTGTGTCTTGAACAACTAATCCAACGCCTAGATAGCTTGGGAGGCGAACCAGAATATTTCGGTTTACTCCAAGTTTTTGTAACTCATGCTCCAGAACATAGTGTCCACCAGTTGCGAAAATATCGACATGCAGCTCTTGGCGAAATTCTTGATCTGATAGTGTTGTCCTTGTAAGCCTTGGGTGTTCTTTACTGGCAATACAAATATAACGTTGCTGGAAAAGTGTTTGCTGATAAAAACCCGCTTCGAGCTGAGGCAAAAAACCAATGGCTAAATCAATATCTCCATTTGACATCATGACTGGTCTATTGGCATCAATTGGGACAATTTCTAAGCGAATATTAGGTGCATGTGCACGTAAATAATTGATCAGTTTAGGTAATAAAACCAGATGGCTAATATCAGTCATGCTGATTTTAAATTGATAATTTGAAGTCTTTGGATCAAATTCAATATTGTAGTTTTGAACCAGTTTCAGTCGGTTCAGAATTTCTACAACCAGCGGAAATATTTGTTTAGATAACTCAGTAGGTTGCATCTTATTTTCAATACGGACAAAAAGTGGGTCCTGAAAATGCTCACGTAATTTATTTAACGCAATACTTAAAGTTGGTTGTCCAATTTCAAGCTGTTCGGCAGCTTTAGACACACTGCTATGTTTATAAATTTCAAAGAAAATTTGCAAAAGCCGAGTATCAAGATCAAACACTTTAATTTCCTTGTATTGATTTTATCAATACAGACTATTGTTTTTTGTGCATGGATTCAACAATTTTCGATTGTTAAATTGATGATCAAGGAAGAATAGGTCGTAAAAGTACAAAGCATTCTTGTACAAATTGGCCTTAAATAGAGGATCTGAAATGGAACATTTAGCAACACTAGATGACTTACCGAAACGTTATCTTGGTCAACTTGAAGAATCAAATTTAGTCCCTTTATGGCCAAGTTTACGCAATGTATTACCTCCGCATAAACCGATGCCGCAGACCATAGCAACTGCTTGGTATTTTCAGAATATTAAACCTTTATTGCTTGAAGCTGGTGAGTTAACACCAATTGAAAAAGCTGAACGCCGTGTATTGGTTTTAGCCAATCCCGGACATGGTCTGGAAAATATGAAAGCCAGTTCGGTCATGTATCTTGGCATGCAGCTTTTATTACCAAAAGAGTGGGCACCATCACATCGACATACCCCAAATGCAGTGCGTCTGATTGTTGAAGGTGAAGGGGCGTATACGACTGTTGAAGGTCAAAAATGCATGATGGAGCATGGGGATTTAATCCTTACACCATCAGGTCTTTGGCATGAACATGGACATGATGGCGATGAGCCAGTGATCTGGTTAGATGTACTGGATTTACCTTTAGTTTATTACATGGAAGCTTCTTATGTACAACCGGGTGAAATCCAAAAAGTAACCAGTGCCGGAAATGCTCATCATTATGGAACTGGCATTGTACCAACAGCACATTTTACCCGTGAAAATACTTCATATCCGATCATGCGTTACTCTTGGAAAGAAACCAAAAAAGTTTTGCATGCGCTTGCAGATAATAAAAACCATCAAGCTCCAATTCAGGTGACATACATCAATCCAGAAACTGGTGATGATTGTCAAAATATTATTGGTTACTCAGCTTTAATGCTCAGACCAAATGAAACTTTACAGCTCCAACCGCGCTCTACTGCCCAAATTTTTCATGTGATTGATGGTCAGCTCCAAGTCAAAATCGATCAGAAAGATTTCAATTTAAATAAAGCTGATACGGCATGTGCGCCATGTTTTTCACATATTGATTTAATCAATACCTCAGATCAACCATGTTATTTGTTTATTGCAGATGAGGCGCCCTTACAACGGAAACTGGGTTTGTACTCTGTGCGTGAGCGCCAGTAAATAGAATATTTTATAAGGATATAAATCATGTCAAATACTCAACAACCGATATTAATTGCGGGTGGCGGCATTGGTGGGTTTGCAGCCGCACTCGCTTTGGCAAAACAAGGCTTTAAGGTACAGGTTTTTGAACAGGCCCCTGAAATTGGTGAGATCGGAGCAGGAATTCAACTAGGGCCGAACGCATTTCATGCTTTTGATGCGCTAGGAATTGGTGAAATTGCTCGCAGTAAAGCGGTCTATACCGATTATATGGTCATGCATGATGCGATTGATGAATATCAGGTCGGCAAAATTCCAACCGATGAAAAATTCCGTGAACGTTTCGGTAACCCATATGCGGTGATTCACCGTGCCGATATTCATGGTTCATTGGTCGAAGGTGCAAAACAATACGGCAACTTGGAAATTATCACTAATTGTCATATTCAAAAAGTTGACCAAGATGATGCTGGTGTAACAATTACCGATCAAAACGGGAAACAATATCATGGTCAGGCACTTATCGGTGCTGACGGTGTTAAATCCGTTGTGCGTGATACCTATGTGGGTGACCCTGCATTGGTTACAGGTCATGTGGTTTACCGTGCTGTTGTACCTGAAAGCGAGTTTCCTGAAGACTTGAAATGGAATGCAGCCAGTATTTGGGTAGGGCCAAATTGCCATCTTGTGCATTATCCACTGCGCGGTGGAAAGGAATATAACGTTGTAGTGACGTTTCATAGCCGTGAGCAAGAACAGTGGGGCGTAACTGATGGCTCCAAAGAAGAAGTACTGTCTTATTTTCAAGAAATTTGCCAGAAAGCACGTCAATTGATTGAGTTACCAAAAAGCTGGCGCCGCTGGGCAACTGCAGACCGTGAACCGATTGAAACATGGACTTTTGGGCGTGTGACATTACTTGGCGATGCGGCACATCCGACCACGCAATATATGGCGCAAGGTGCATGTATGGCGATGGAAGACGCCGTAACTTTAGGTGAAGCGTTACGTGTTACTGACCATGACATTTTAAAAGCTTTTGATATTTACCAAAAAGCACGAGTAGCACGTACAGCACGTATTGTTTTATCTTCACGTGAAATGGGCAAAATTTACCATGCCAAAGGTGTGCAACGCTTAGTTCGCAACGATTTGTGGCGTGGACGTCCTACGGAACGTTTTTATGATGCAATGGAATGGTTATATGGCTGGAATGTCAATAAATGCCTTGATGCAGTGAAAAACTATCAAGGGAATGTGGCATGAAACTTTATAGCTTTTTCCGTAGTGGCACATCACATCGAACCCGTATTGTGTTGAACCTAAAGGGTTTGGCTTATGAAGCGACTTATATCTCGCTCGCTAAAAACGAACACCATCAAGCTGCTTTTAAAGCTTTAAATCCGCAAGGGTTTGTACCAGTACTTGAAACTGAATCGGGAAACTTGTTGCAAAGTCCAGCCATTATCGAATGGCTAGAAGAACAATATCCTGAACCTGCTTTATTACCTACAGATGTATTGGGTCGTGAAAAAGTCCGTGCCATTGCTGCATTAGTTGGATGCGATGTTCATCCCCTAAATAACAAGCGTGTTCTTGAATATTTACGCCAGAACTTAGGGCTGGATGATACACAAATCAATGCATGGTGTGCCAAGTGGATTCAAGATGGATTTACTGCTTTAGAGCATATTTTGGAACAAGACCAGAATCGCGAAAAGTTCTGCTATGGCAAGCAACCGACCATTGCAGATGCCTATTTGGTTCCACAAGTAGTTTCTGCTGAGCGTTTTAAAGTCGATTTATCGGTTTATCCAAACATTAATGAGATTTACCAACATTGCATGACGCTAGAAGCATTTCAAAAGGCAGCGCCTGAACAGCAGGCCGATGCATTTTGAGTCGTGATTAACTTAATAGAAGGAATTTACATATGTCATTTATTTTCGAACCAATGACCACTGCGGGTCTATTTATTCACGGCTCAGAGCATAAATTTCCAGTACGCCGTATATATTGCGTTGGCCGTAACTATGCTGCTCATGCACGTGAAATGGGTTTTGACCCAGACCGTGAACCACCATTTTTCTTTTGTAAGCCAAATGATCTTGAGTCGGTTGTCCCGGTAAATACAGATGCGGTTGATATTCCATATCCATCTGAAACTTCAAATTTTCATTATGAAATCGAGTTGGTCGTTGCAATTGGTAAAAATGCCAAAAATGTCTCAGTTGAGGATGCAGTGAACTATATCTATGGCTATGCCGTTGGTTTAGATATGACACGCCGTGACTTACAGATGGCAATGCGTGAAAAAGGCCGCCCATGGGAAATCGGTAAGGCTTTTGATTTTTCTGCACCAGTTGGCCCAATTCATCCGATTACTCAAACGGGTGAAATCAATAATGCCGATATTCATTTAACGGTAAATGGTAAAACCGAACAGCACAGCGATGTCAGTCATCTGATT
Organism: Acinetobacter sp. FDAARGOS_559; assembly: GCF_003940475.1. Taxonomy (NCBI): domain Bacteria; kingdom Pseudomonadati; phylum Pseudomonadota; class Gammaproteobacteria; order Moraxellales; family Moraxellaceae; genus Acinetobacter; species Acinetobacter sp. FDAARGOS_559. The sequence continues at coordinate 321,553 of NZ_RKJG01000005.1, read as the reverse complement.
TGGTCTGTGGCCGAAACGATTGCCAATTTGTCTACGCTATTTGAACTAAAAGCAGGTGATTTGATTTTTACAGGAACTCCAGAAGGCGTGGGTGTGGTAGTGAAAGGTGATGTTATGCGTGCAGACATTACCGGACTGACTGGAATTACGGTGAAGGTGAAATAAATCAAATTGATCTGATTTATTGAAATCGGTGCTCAACCTAAATAAAAAATACAGTTGGGCACCTTTGCTAAGGATTGCATATACGCCAATGTATTGGCGAAAGGAGCTCTCATGTCTCAAAATTCTATAGACGTACAAAGTTTCATTGATGAAATACCGCTATCGTCTTTGCAAAAATTAATCATGTGGTTGTGTTTTTTGATCGTTGCGATTGATGGTTTCGATACCGCAGCAGTTGGGTTTATTGCACCTGCTTTAAAGGCAGAATGGGGGTTGCAAGCAACCGATTTGGCACCTTTATTTGGCGCTGGTTTATTTGGACTGATGGCAGGTGCACTCATTTTTGGGCCGTTATCCGATAAATTAGGCCGTAAACCGATTTTGATTGGTTCAGTCATCATGTTTGGAATTGCCAGTGTTTTTGCCTCTTTTTCACCAGATTTACAAACCCTAATTATTTGGAGATTTCTCACTGGATTGGGCTTAGGTGGGGCTTTACCTAATGCAATTACTCTAACCTCTGAATATGCGCCTACATCTCGCCGTTCTAATTTAGTGACCATGATGTTCTGTGGTTTTACCATTGGTTCTGCTCTTGGTGGCATTTTTTCAGCTCAGCTACTTCCTCATATTGGTTGGCACGGTATTTTGCTTATTGGGGGAGTGTTACCTTTAGCGACTGTACCTTTCTTATATTTTTTACTACCTGAATCCCTTCGCTTTTTAGTACTTAAAAAGAAGAGTCCCGAGAAAATTGAAAAGATTATTCACCGTATCGCACCGCATTTAAATAACACACCAACTTTGGTTCCAACAGTCAATGAAGTTGAAAAATCAACTTTGAAAGATTTGTTTAATAAAGGCTTTGCTTTAGGCACTTTTTTGATTTGGTTTACCTTTTTTATGAGCCTTCTCATTATTTATATGATTTCAAGTTGGATGCCTACTTTATTAACCAATGAGGGCTTTAATTTATCCAACGCATCATGGCTTACTTCAATTTTCCAAATAGGTGGAACCATTGGTGCCATTGTTTTAGGCCTGCTAATGGATAAGATGGATGCAACCAAAATTTTAAGTACGGCTTATGTTTTTGGTGGTTTTTTTCTGATTTGCTTAGGGTTTGGAATTGAACAGGCAAATGCGGTTTTATTGATGTTTGCTATGTTTGGGGTAGGTGCTGGAATTAGTGGATCACAAGTGGGAGCAAACGCTTTTGCATCTAGTTTTTATCCAACACATTGCCGTGCAACAGGGGTAAGTTGGGCCAATGCAGTAGGGCGCTCAGGGTCGATTGTGGGATCAATTATGGGCGGCTGGTTAATGTCATTAAATCTCTCCAGTTTTGAAATTTTAAGTATTTTAGCGATACCTGCATTTTGTGCCGCGGTTTCGTTGTTACTCATTAAACGTTTAAAGAAAAATCAATCTCAAGTTTTAGTCGCTTCGAATTGAGTCAACACGATTCCACTGAAAAAATATATGTCTGTACCAAAGGATGGCGCAGACAATAGTTAAAGGATGATTTGTTTCATGAAATATTTAAAAATCGAATATTTAAAGTTTTCTACTCTTTTATTTATCTGTAGTGGTCATTCAATATTGTGGGCAGCAGATACCACTCAACAAGACGAAGATGAATGGAAATTCACGCTAAAGAATGCCTATATAAACCGTGACTTTGATAATGATGCAATCAAAGATACGGGCAGTTGGTCTCAGGCAGCTTCATTATTTTATAAGTCGAAAATGCATGACACCCCACTGCAAATTGCAGATAAGCCCATTACCATTGGTGCCGATGCTTCTGTTCAATACGCCGTGCGCTTGAGTTCAGATAAACATGTTGCGGACACGGTTTTACCTTTTAATAAGGAAACACAGTCACAAGCATCGGACTTTTTAAAATACGGCGCAACTTTAAAACTAGGTTATGACAAAACACTTTTAAGTGTCGGTGAACTCTGGCTAGATTTACCTGTAACGGCTGTTGATGCTAGTCGTCAGTTACTCACTTCGTATTGGGGAACTAATCTTAAGTCACAACTTTCAGATCAGCTTTATGCTGAAATTGGACGAGTGGAAAAAGTCTCTCCACGTAATGAAGAAGACTTTAAAAAGTTTTCTTTCACAGCGAACGGCATTACCAAAGAATCTGATGGCTTAAATTATATTGATCTGCGATATCAATTCACGCCGTCTTTAAAGGCTGAATATTACTTCGGTAATTTAGAAGATCTGTATAATAAACACTATGTAGGACTTGAGCACAATTGGAAACAATCTAATTTTGCTCTTACGTCTAAATTTAAATACTTCAATGCAAAAGATGATGGCAATACTTTTGATATTGATGCGCAGAACATTGGTTTACTTGAAACTGTAAAAGTAAAAAACCACACCTTTGGCTTGGGCTATCAGCAGATCATTGGTGAGTCAGCTTATCCGCTACCGGATGGTTTTTTACCAGAAACCTATTTTATTAACTGGAACGCTACTGGTTTCTTTAAAGAAGACGAAAAGTCTTACCATGTGATGTACGGCTACGATTTTAAAGACTATGTGTCTGGCCTAAATGCGATGGTGAAATATGTTTACGGTCATGACTTTAAAGCAGCAAATGGCGAGAAAAACCACGAAACCGAGTCGAATGTGATTTTAAACTATACGTTTCAACAGCCTTTCTTAAAGGGTGTTGCCCTGCAATACATTCGAATTGATTACAACGTAAAACATGGCAATGACTTTGGCGAAGATCGCTTTTTTGTAAACTATACCAAAAAGTTTTAAAGACTTTTTAAAACTCATTATTAAAAAAGAGACCATAAAAGGTCTCTTTTTTTCTTTCATATTCCAAGGTTTAGACTAACTATTTAGTCGTATCTACAGAAACCACAACAGATAGACCAGGACGCAACAATTTAATATCAGGTTGGTTCTCAAGGAGTTTGATGCGTAAAGGTAAACGCTGAACAATTTTAGTAAAGTTACCCGTCGCATTTGTTGCTGAAATTGGCGAGAAAAATGCGCCAGTCGATGGTGAAAAACTATCTACCACACCTTTTAACTCAACATTGTAAGCGTCGACATAAACAGTGACAGGCTGGCCGATTTTAATTTGTTTTAGCTCAATTTCACGGAAGTTTGCTTCTACATACACTTGATCTAAAGGCACAACCACCATGAGTGGATTACCTGCGCCAACAAAGTTGCCCACATTTGCAGACTTCTGCCCAATCATACCATCAATAGGCGCTCGAATTTCTGTATAGCTCAGATTCAGTTTTGCTTTATCAAGCGCAGCTTGGGCTTGTTTCAATGCCGCTTGTTTAGCTTGAACCTGAATCTTATATTGGTTGAGCTGATACTGTGCATCAATAACTTTTTCTTTACTGCTGTCCAAGTCGGCATATTGCTCGGTCAATGTGGTTTTTGATTGTTGTGTAATCAATCTAGATTCAGCACCAAGTGCCTGTAATTGCTCATAGCGTGCGGTATTATCTTTGGTGAGTTTAATGCCGGCTTCTACTTTTCTAAGCTGGGCCTCTGTTTCTCGAATAACAGTTGGTTGTCTTTCTACTGCCAGCATTGCTTCATTTAAGTCAGCTTGTGCTTTGGCATAATTAGATTCAGCTTCAGCTAAAGCCGCCTGATAATCACGTGCATCAATCCGTGCCAAAAGCTGGCCTTTTTTTACGGTCTGGTGATCTTTAATATAAATTTCTTCAATATTACCTGACACTTTTGGAGCAATGGTTGAGTACTCGACGTCTACCCGCGCATCGTCAGTTTTAACAATGGAAGAAGGTAAAAATATAACTTTTAAAATCCATAAAATGGAAACTAGAACGATAATACATGCAATAACCATAACCCAGTGTTTCTTAAGATATTGCATCTTTGTTAACTTGGGTGACTCGGTCATGGAGTGATCTTGGGCTTCGAGAGTACTCATAAAGATTTTCCTGAGTTATGACTATTCATTAACTTAATGAGAGCAATGCGTGGTGGATAAGTTCTAACTGGCAAAATCAGCATAACGATAAATAAAATTGCAGTAAGTCCCGCTAAAATCAGATATTGATCACTAATGACTAACACTGATTGCTGTGCCTGAATCGCAGAATTTAAGGCAGATAAACCACCGGAAACACGTTCGGTACCATCTGCACTCAGCACAGGCGGGGTAAGAGGATTAATAACAGGACCTTGAATATTTTGAAAAACATGTTGTGCGGTATTTTCAATCAGTCGTGTTGAATGGTATTCGCCACGTACTCGATTGACCCAGTCCAAAAGGCATACACCGAGTACGCCGCTAATAGCACGCGGGGTGTTAATCATAGGCGAAGCATAGATTGCCATAGTTGGGTGGACACTATTTGTACCCATCATGAGGAGAGAAAGCACTACACAGGTTTGACCTAAACATGAGATTGCATGCCAAAAATAGAATTGGTCTTGGTTCCAAGTCGTATCAAGTTGACTTGCCCCTAAGCAGCCAACCATAACCAAAAGTAAACCAAAGCCATGTACATATCGGCTATCAACCCAAGCTTGGTTCAAAACTTTAATAACAATCGGGATATAGATAAATTGTAATGCGGCAATTTGTAAGCCAATCCACATGGTTTGAGTAGGCTTATAACCATGCACGGCGCTTAAGTAATTAAGGGGTAATGTACTGGTTGACATACCAATAACCACAAAGCAGAACAACGCAATAACAGCATAACCAAAATTTCGTATTTCGAGCATTTGCGGTTTAATTAATGGTGTTGGATAGCGCCATTCATGTATTAAAAATAAAGGTAGGGTAATGGCACTTATTAAAGCCAAAACACAAATCAATTTTGAATGGAACCAGTCCAAATGATTGCCATGCAAAAGCATGGTACTAAGGGTTGCCAAACCAATAATGGCTAGAATCGCGCCAGTCCAATCGTAAGTTTTTATTCTTGAGTAATTTAACGGATCTTGCGGAATACCGAAGTATACTAACGCAGCACTTAAAGCACAAAAAGGAATGGTTTGGAAAAATATCATCTTCCAACCAATCACATCTAAATAAAAGGCAGCAAGCGCAGCGCTTAAGTTTGGGAAAAAAGTTGCTGTCAATGCATAGCAGGCCAAGCCCCATAGACGAATTTCAGGTCCTAGGAATCTAAGTGCACATGCCATTAATAAAGGAATGGTTAAACCATTGGCGAGTCCTTGTAAGCCCCGTAATAAATAAAATATTTCGATATTTGGGCTAAAAGGAATTAAAACGCTAGAGAAGAGGCAAAGTCCTATCGCAAAAAGAAGAACCCGACGCATGGAAAAAATAACGGCCCAACTGGTGGACAGGATCATCCCAATAATCATGGCACTGGCATAAATACTGCTGACCCAATAACCAGAGTCGACACTAATACCCATCTCACCGCGAATATCGACCAAGGTAATGCTGCTAATTCGGTTATTAAATTCGACAGTCATGGCTGCAAAAATGGCACCTGCCAAACCGATGAGTGGTCGTATATTCATCTTTTACCTTAAATTTTAAAATGAGCTTAATGCTTATAGCGGTGATTAAGCTCAACTGTACCGATCGGTACTCTACTATCTTATTAAATTTACGTCAATTCTCGATTTTGAACTTTTCGATGAGTTACACTAAGAATGAAATTGCTAAATATGTTTGTAGGGTCGTATGTCTGATTGCACTAAAACGAATGAGAAAGATCAAAAAATTCTGGATGCAGCAACAAAGTTTTTTCTGATCCATGGTTTTAGTGGAACAACCACAGATATGATTCAAAAAGAAGCGGGCGTTTCAAAAGCGACCATGTATGGTTGTTTTAAAAATAAAGAAGCGATGTTTGCTGCGGTCATTGAACGCCAATGTACCAACATGCAAAAACAAATTATGTCGGTCGAGACAAAAGCCAAAAATTTACGTTCAGCCTTAACCGAAATTGGGAAAACTTATCTGTGCTTTATCTTATCGCATTCAGGTTTAGCTTTTTTTAGAGTGTGTATTGCAGAGGCTGTAAGGTTCCCGGAATTATCCGAAAAGTTCTTTGAAGTGGGACCACAACGTCTGGCAAATATTATTGCAGGTTATCTTGAAAAGTCGATTAAACAAGGAGAAATTGAATTAACGTCTTCTTCGGAAGTCGCAGCAAATATATTTTTATCACTGTTAAGAAGTGATGCCCACTTAAAGTGTTTGACTCATCCTGATTATTTAATCTCAGCTGATGAAATTAGTACTTGGGTTGAATACGCTGTTGATTTATTTTTAAAAAATATTAATTACAAACTAGATTGATTTTAAGGAGCTTATACCTCCTTAAAAAACCTAAATGTAGAAGTAAAAAGAGACCAACTTGTGGTCTCTTTTTATTCTTAGATCGCTTCTTTAGTCATCTCACCATTCACCAGTCTTAAAATCTGCAACGGATTACTGTCTTTTAAGGCTTCCGGCAATAAACTCGGTGGATAGTTCTGGTAACACACAGGGCGCAAGTAGCGGTCAATGGCCAAGGTTCCGACTGAAGTACCTCGTGCATCTGAAGTGGCTGGGTATGGCCCGCCGTGTACCATCGCATCACACACCTCAACACCTGTTGGGTAGCCATTTATAAGTAATCGCCCAGCTTTTTCTTCTAAAACTGGAACTACATCTGCAAACTCGGTTAAGTCAGCCTCATCGGCAATTAAAGTCGCAGTCAGTTGCCCATTCATGCTTTGTAGTGCCTGAATGAGTTGGGCTTTATCTTCGACTTCAATGATGACTGTGGTTGGCCCAAAGATTTCTTCTTGTAAAAGCTGGTCACCCGCCAGTAAAAGCTCAACATCAGCTTTAAACAGTTGTGGCTGCGCCTGATTACCTTGTTGAGTATTGCCAGCCAAATGCTTAATGCCTTGATGCTGGGTCAAGTGCTCAAGACCAGCGGTATAACTTTTTAAGGTTCCGCCATTGAGCATAGTCTGTGCAGGCTTAGCCCCCATAATTTCAGTCAGATTGCTAATGAGCTGGTTAAATTCAGCTGATTTAATTCCCAAGATTAAACCCGGATTGGTACAAAACTGACCACAGCCTAAAACCACTGAATCAGCCAAGTCCTGTGCAATTTTTTCCCCACGGTTTTTTAAGGCTTCTGGCAACATCAGCATCGGGTTAATACTGCTCATTTCAGCAAACACCGGAATCGGTTGTGGTCGGGCTGCGGCCATATCACATAAAGCACGACCACCGCGCAGTGAACCGGTAAAACCAACTGCCTGAATTAAAGGATGCTTAACCAGTGGTTCACCCACACCATTACCGTAGATCATGTTAAACACACCTTTTGGCATATTTGATTTTTCTACGGCACGTTCAATTGCCTGCGCTACAAAGTCTGCTGTCGCCATATGTCCACTATGGGCTTTCACCACTACAGAGCAACCTGCGGCGAGTGCCGAAGCAGTGTCTCCACCCGCAGTTGAGAATGCTAAAGGAAAGTTACTTGCCCCAAAGACTGCAACAGGGCCAACACCGATTTTAATCTGACGCAAGTCTGGGCGAGGTAAAGGCTGACGCTCAGGCAAAGCAGTATCAATACGGGCACCTAAAAAATCACCACGGCGTAGTACTTTGGCAAACAGGCGCATTTGCCCACTGGTCCGGGCACGTTCACCTTGTAAGCGTGCAAGTGGCAAAGCGGTTTCCTGTGATACGATTTCAAGAAAATCTATACCCAAAGCATCGAGTTCATCGGCAATATTTTCTAGAAAAATAGCACGCTGTTCAGGAGACGTATGGCGGTAAGTCTTAAACGCTTGACTGGCTGCTTCACAGGCCTGATTAATCTCTTGCTCGGTTGCATGGTGAAACTCATAAGGCAGAGCTTCACCAGTCGTAGCATGAATACTTTTTAATAAGGTTGTACCTTGTGCGCTGCGTGAACCACCAATAAAGTTGTGTCCGATAATGGTCATAACAAATATCCTGAAATTAATGAGAGTGTCTTGGAAGGTTGTCTTGGTTTACGACTCGCATATATAAAGTTGCGGGTTCCAAACAACCACCAGTAGATAATTGACCTACCATGTTGCGATACATTTCTTGCCAAGGTGTTTGAGATGGAGATACCGTCGGTTTCCATTCACGGCGGCGTTGTTCTAACTCTTCGTCAGAAATGAGTACGTTGACTGAACGTTTATTTAAATCAATACGTAAACGGTCATTGGTTTTAAGTAAGGCAATTCCACCGCCTACAGCCGCTTCGGGTGACATATTGAGAATAGATGGGCTAGCAGAAGTTCCGCTTTGGCGGCCATCTCCTAAGCAAGGCAGTGAATCAATCCCTTTTTTAATTAACTCTGCTGGTGGAGCCATATTGACGACTTCAGCACTGCCCGGATAACCCACTGTACCTGCGCCACGAATGACTAAAATACAATGTTCATCAATGTTTAAGGCAGGGTCATTGATACGTGCGTGATAGTCTTCGGGACCTTCAAAAACGATTGCACGTGCTTCGAAACTATTTTCATTGTTTGGATCTGATAAATAGGTTTTTTTAAATGCTTCGCCCACTACAGACATTTTCATAATGGCACTGTCAAAAAAATTGCCGCTGAGCACAATGAAACCGGCACCATGTTTAAGAGGTTGTTCATAAGGGAAAATGACATCTGCATTTGAGGTTTTTGCATTTTTGGCAATTTCCCCAATTGTTTTACCGCTAACCGATGCACAATCTTCGTGTAATACACCAGCTTTTTGTAATTCGTGTAAAACGGCAGGAACACCACCCGCACGGTGGAAACCTTCACCCAAATATTTACCCGCCGGCATACAGTTCACAATGAGCGGAATGTTTTCACCCACACGTTGCCAGTCTTCTAAACTCAGCTCAATACCCATATGACGGGCAATTGCAATGAGGTGAGGAGGACAGTTACTCGATGCACCTAAAGCTGAGGCTACTACGATTGCATTTTCAAAAGATTGTTTGGTCATAATTTTAGAAGGACGTAAATCTTCTAAAACCATTTCACATATTCTTTTGCCGGTCATATAGGCCATTTGCCCACGTTCACGATATGGTGCCGGAATACTTGCACATGTTGGTAAAGACATACCCAACGCTTCTGCCAAAGCATTCATGGAAAGTGCAGTGCCCATAGTGTTGCAATGTCCCACCGAAGGTGAAGCAGAAGTGGTCATTTCCATAAACCCTTCATAGTCAATTTCACCAGTGGCAAGTAAGTTTCTTGCATGCCAAAGCACAGTGCCGGAACCAATTAACTCACCTTTAAAATGACCATCTAGCATTGGCCCACCAGACAACACAATTGCAGGTATATCTGTTGTGGCTGCTGCCATTAAACATGCAGGAGTAGTTTTGTCACAACCAGTGGTCAGCACTACACCATCAAGTGGATAACCATGCAAGATTTCAACCAAACCTAAATAGGCCAAGTTGCGGTCAAGTGCAGCAGTTGGACGACGGGTTTGTTCTGCAATCGGGTGGACGGGGAATTCCATTGGAATACCACCCGCGTCTCGAATACCCGCTTTAACGCGTTCAGCAAGTTCTTTGTGGTGACGGTTACATGGGGTCAAATCACTACCGGTTTGTGCAATTCCAATAATCGGGCGACCTGATTGTAACTCGGCACGGGTCAAACCATAGTTCATGTAGCGCTCAACATATAAAGCGGTCATGTCGGCATGTTCAGGATCATCAAACCATTCTTGGCTACGTAAAAAAATCCGTTTATTTTGATCATTCATTTTTTGATCCTTTCACTCATACTTTTTGAAATTTAGTTTATTTACGGGATGAATCTTGCAATTCAACCGATCGATAATACGTGAAAATTATAGTAATTCACGCTGCTTCAAATTACGCATCAAAGCATTTATTCCAAAATTCCACGGTGTTGCTTTATCACTGGTCATAACCGTGTTGTACAAAGTACCAAGTTTAGGTGAATGAATACGGACGACATCTCCGACTTTATGGGTAAAGCCAGCCCCAGCTTGTTCTCGATCTTGAGTCGGTGCAAATAAAGTACCCAAGAACAAAACAAAACCGTCTGGATATTGATGGTTTTCATTAAGAGTTTGTTGAATTAAATCTTCAGGATCTCGGCTAATTTGCGACATAGAACTCACCCCATTTAACACAAAGTTATCGGTGCCTTGAATTTGCAGTTCAACATCGCAAGTACGAATATCATTTAAAGTAAAAGTATGGTCAAAAAGGCGAATAAATGGGCCAATCGCACAAGATGCATTGTTATCTTTCGCTTTGCTTAACAAGAGGGCGCTACGGCCTTCAAAGTCCCGTAAATTCACATCGTTACCTAAAGTCGCACCTAAAATCTTACCTTGGCTGTTGGCAACTAATACGACTTCCGGCTCTGGATTATTCCACTCAGACTTTGGGTGAATACCAATATTTTGTCCTGTGCCTACAGCTGCTAAAACAGGGGCTTTAGTAAAAATCTCGGCATCTGTACCAATACCCACCTCAAGATATTGAGACCACATTTTTTGTTCGATTAAATATTCTTTGAGTTGTAGCGCTTTTTCAGAACCGGGTTCGATTGTTTTTAAATTATCACCGATTACGCCTTGTACAACTTCACGAATCGATTGAGCTTTTTGTGCATCGCCACCAGCTTGTTCTTCAATCACGCGTTCTAACATGCTTGCAGCAAAGGTAACGCCTGCCGCTTTAATTACTTGTAAATCAATAGGGGCTAAAAAATATGCCTTGTCGGTATCTGGCTCGGCGACAGTATTGGCAAATAATTCATCAATTGAACCAACTCGTCTTCCTTCAATTTCAGATAAAGCTTTTAAAGGATCAGCACTTTCAAGTAACTCGGAAATAGTATGAAATTTTTCCGAGATATCAAAAACTTGATTGCCCCTTAAAATAATAGGGGATGGACCCGAAATTTGACTTGGAATCCACGCACGGCCAATTAAACATCCTTGAGTTGCATCATCTGGTAATGAGTTCTGGGAATTTAACGTAAAGTTCATTTAAAGCTTCCTTCTTTTATTTGAAATCATGATATGTTTCTTATTTAATAAACACCAATCGTAATAATTTAATTATTAATAACCAGTGGTTATCAAAAAGGAATTTTAAAAATGGCAGATTTGACTTACTCAAGTTTAAATAACTGGCTTAAATTCAAGCACTTGGTTTTGTTAGAGACGTTAGCTCGAACCAATAACATGCATTTGGCTGCCGAGCAGATGAATTTAAGTCAACCTGCCGTAAGTAAAATGCTAAAGGAAATTGAGGGCCTTCTTGGGTTTCAGGTCTTTGAGCGACTGCCTCGTAATATGCCTGTAACGGCATTGGGTGAACATGTCATTCGTTATGCACAACGTGTTTTGAATGACGCAAAGCATTTTGTCGAAGACATCGAGATTTTACGGTTGGGTGGACATGGATTTTTAAAAGTAGGGGGAATATTTGCAGCAACCGCCGTGGTAATTCCAAACTCAATTATCGAAATTAAGAAACAATGGCCGCTACTTTCTATAGATGTTGTTGAACAGACCAGTGACCATTTAATGGAAATGTTGAGTGAACATACTCTAGATTTAGCCATAGGTCGCTTTACCGATGTGACGCAAAGTCAGTTTTTCGATTTCCAGCCGTTAGGCCCTGAACCGTTCTGTATTGTTGTCAATAATGCGCACCCATGTGCCCAGAAAAAGTTTTGTACATTAGAAGAATTATTAAAATGGCCGTGGGTACTTTATCCTAAAGGCACACCGATTCGAGAGCGTATGGAAGGTGCATTCGCCCGAGCTAAAGTCAAAATTCCTTTAAATACGGTAAATACCATGTCGATGCAGACCTTTTTACAGATCTTAAAAGGGGCACCTATGGTGGGCATGTTGCCAGAAGCAATGGTGATTGATCAGGTGAAAGAAGGACAACTACAGATTTTAGAAACAGACCTGATTTTAGATGCCCAAGATTATGGAATTTTGACACGTAAAGATGAACCAGTGTCTGATATAGCCGCAGCATTTATTAATATTTTACTTAAAAATGCAAAACGTAAGTAAAGTCCTCAGCCTCAAGTCATAGAAGACTTGGGGCTTTTAAATTAAAAGAAAGCCTATTTAATTTAGTCAAAGTTTCATCATAAAACTGATATTAAAAAGTTATCAATATTTAGAAATTATTCATTGGAAATTATTGCAGGGACTCCTTATCGTTTAATTCATGATGATTAAAAATCTTTAAGTGAATAAGAATTAGGAAAGGATCCCTGTATGAATGTGTTAATTACTGGTGGCACGGGTTTTATTGGAAAGCAAATCGCCAAAGAGATTTTAAAAACCGGAAGCCTGACTTTAGACGGTAAACAAGCTAAGCCCATCGATAAAATTATTTTGTTTGATGCGTTTGCTGGTGATGATTTGCCGCAAGACCCAAAAATTGAAGTGGTGATTGGCGATATTACCGACAAAACCACAGTGGCAAATATTACAGAAAAAATTGATGTTGTTTGGCACTTAGCCGCCGTGGTGAGTTCGGCAGCAGAGGCCGATTTTGACTTGGGAATGGATGTAAACCTTTATGGCCTTTTAAATTTATTAGAAGAATTAAGAAAAAAACAAACCACGCCTCGAGTCATTTTTGCGAGTGGCTGCGCTGTATTTGGTGGTCAATTACCAGAAGTTGTAACAGATGATACGGTGGTTACACCAAAGTCCTCTTACGGTATGCAAAAAGCAGTAGGAGAATTGCTCGTTTCAGATTATTCACGTAAAGGCTTTATTGATGGCCGTGTTTTAAGATTACCGACTATTGTGGTTCGTCCGGGTAAGCCTAATAAAGCCGCATCTACATTTTTTAGCTCAATTATCCGCGAGCCTTTAAAAGGTGAAACGGCAGTTTGTCCAGTCCCGCCAGATACTCCGGTTTTTATTACTTCACCACGACGCTGTGTTGAGTCAATGATTAAGGCTGCATCAATTTCTTCAGATGCACTCCAAGATAACCGAATTATTCCTTTACCGGGATTGACCGTTACCGTTAAGCAAATGCTTGAGGCTCTTGAAAAAGTTGCTGGTAAACAAGCAACTGATTTAGTGCAGTGGCAAGAAGATAAAACGATTCAAAGGATTGTTCAAAGTTGGCCGGTTCAAGTGAAAGCTGAATATGCCGAATCTTTAGGTTTCCAAGCAGATGAGAATTTTGAAAGCATCATTCAGGCACATATAGAAGATACCCAAAATTAATGGCAGTGATCGCCAATTCATGTGAGAGTTATTATGGAAGATATCAAAAATGTCACTGCTCTCGAAGAGCAGACAATTAAACGTATTTCAAATCGCATTATCCCGTTTCTTATTATTTTATTCATTATGGCTTTTCTGGACAGAACCAATATTGGTTTTGCTGCGCTACATATGAATGATGCAATTGGAATTACCCAAACTATTTTTGGTTTAGGTGCGGGTGTATTTTTCTTGGGATACTTTATTGCAGAAGTACCGAGTAATGTTTTACTTCATCGGTTTGGTGCACGGATCTGGATTGCCCGAATCATGATTACTTGGGGAATTATTGCCGGACTTATGGGATTTATCCATAGTGGGACTCAATTTATTATTTTACGGTTTTTACTGGGTATTGCAGAAGCGGGTTTCTTTCCGGGGGTTATTTTTTATTTAACCTTATGGTTTCCTGCTAAATATCGTGCCCGTGTCTTCGCGACCTTCTATTTAGGGTTACCAATTGCTCAAATTATCGGAGCGCCAATTTCGGTCGGCCTTATGCAATGGGGCAATACCATTGGCTATGAAGGCTGGCGTTTGATGTATGTTTTAGAAGGGATTCCTTCCATTATTTTAGGATTAGTCTGTCTAAAATATTTAACCAATAACCCGAAAGAAGCACAGTGGTTAACAGCTGAGCAGCGCCAATGGCTCATGAATACGCTAGAACGTGAAGAAAGAGAAAAAGAGCAATCTGCCGATGCTGCTTTAACAAAAGGTGAACTCATTAAACAAGTGTTTAAAAATCCTTTAGTGTGGATTATGGCAATTGTTTATTTTGGAATTACGTCTGGTTCAAATGCGATGTTCTTCTTCTTACCAAGTGTTTTAGAGTCGTTCCGTAACACCTTTGGTATGCAAATTAGCCTTATCCAAAATGGCTTACTCACCGCAATTCCCTATGCATTTGCGGCGGTTGGTATGGTTTTATGGAGCCGCCGTTCTGACCGTAAACAAGAGCGTTATAAACACGGTGCTTGTGCTGCACTTATGGCGGCTTTCGCAATTGCGATTGCTTTAATTGTGAATCAACCGTGGGCAATTATTGTGGGCTTTATTTTGCTCGCAATTGGTGTATTTAGTGCAATTAACATCTTCTGGACTATTCCTGCACAAACTTTAACAGGAGTGGGTGCCGCAGCCGGTATTGGCTTAATTAACTCTGTAGGTAATTTAAGTGGTTTTACTGGTCCATATTTAACAGGCTATTTATATACCACCACGGGCACCTATACAGTAGCGTTCCTTGCCATTGCAGGATTTGTCGCCATGGGCGGTTTAGGGTTACTGCTTTTAGCAAAGTTAAAGTCTGATAGCCTAAAAGTAGAACAACAGCGACTTAAAGTGCGGACTGCTACGGAGATGAAATAATGGCTCGGATTGGTTTTGTTGGAACTGGCATTATGGGAATGCCAATGGCCATGAACTTATTAAAAGCTGGTCATCAAGTTAAGGTCTGGAATCGAACTTCATCTAAAGCAGAAAGTTTAAAAGAGGCGGGTGCTCATGTTTGTAGTGAACTTGAACAAGTCGGAAAAGATGTAGAGTTTCTGATTTGTATGCTCAGTGATGGAAAAACCTGTGATGAAATTCTATTTCAAGAACGTGGTGCAATTTCACAGCTAAAACCTGAAAGCACGGTCATAGTGATGAGTTCGATACCTGTTGAATTTGCAAAGACACAAAGTGAAAAATGTAAAGAAAGAGGACTTAGATATTTAGATGCACCTGTTTCGGGCGGTGAAAAAGGTGCTCAAAATGCAAGTCTGGCGATTATGGTTGGCGGCGATGCTCAAACATTTTCACATGCTGAACATGTTCTATCTGCCATGGGGCGGCCAATTTTAGTTGGAGAGGCTGGCTGTGGAATGCTGGCAAAACTTGTCAATCAAATGATAGTCGCATCCACCATTGCAACCGTGAGTGAGGGTTTATTGCTTGCCAGTAAAGCAGGAGCAGACCCGATAAAACTCAAACAAGCATTAACAGGCGGTTTTGCAGATTCTCCGATTTTGCAACAGCATGGTGAACGTATGTTAAATCGAGATTTTAAACCGGGAGGTACAGCTCGAAACCAGCATAAAGATATTCATACAGCCGTTAGCTATGCTAAATCGCTTGAGTTGAATTTACCTATAGCCCAAAAAGTCAGTCAATTATTTGAAAATATGCTTGCTGCCGGAGACGGTGAGCTTGATCATTCTGGTTTAATTCGTGAGCTTGAACGAATGAATCATGTGTAATATTGCTTTAATTTTAGTGGTACTTGATGAATAGACATAATCAAGTACCGCTTTTTTTTCTGGTACTAATTTTTTAATAGTCCACGTTTATTGCTTTTATATATTCTTAATATCTACTGACGGAGAAACCCCAAAAAAGCGTTTATATTCTCTGGAAAATTGGGACAAGCTTTCATAACCGACTTGCATGCTGGTAGATGAAATATCGTATTCTTCGGTCATTAATAAACGCCGTGCTTCGGTCAATCTCATTCTCTTTTGATACTGTAAGGGACTCATTGAGGTTATATCCCTAAAATGTTGATGAAAACTTGATGCACTCATCCCCATTGTGCTTGCCAGTTCTTCAATACTAAATGGTTTTGCAAAATTTGTTTTCAGCCATTCAATCGCCTTCACAATTCGATGGCCTGTAGTGCCTGCCGCTACAATACGTTTAAGTCGATCGCCTTGCGGGCTCATCAATAAACGATAAAAAATTTCCTTAATAATAAGAGGAGACAAGATGGGAATGTCTTGTGGCGTATCTAGTAATTTTATTAACCGTATAAACGCATCATTCAGCTCTGAATTGACTACTCCAACAGCCATTCCTTTTTTCTCAGTATTTACATCTTTAAAGGGAATATGGGCCTCAAGCATGATTTGAGCAAGTAAATATGGGTCTAGCCTTAGCACAATTGAGAGATAGGGTTGTTCAACAGAAGCTTCAAGCACTTGAGCAATTACAGGCAGGTCAATTGCAGTAAAAAGGAAATGGTTAGAGTCATAAGTATAAGTCTCTTCGCTAAGAATCACCTGTTTTTTGCCTTGAGCAATCATACATAGACTCGCATCCATCATGCTGCTACTTGGTTTGGTCAATGTCTCTGCACGATATAAAGTCAGTCCCGTAATAGCTGTTTCGAATGTGCCTTTTTCTCGTGTCCATTGATCGACAAGTTGAGCCAATTCTTGATTATGGTTAGACCTATTCGCCATTCAGATTCTACCGATTACCCTCTGTATTTTTATTGTAGGCATTTCAAATAAGAAAAATAGTGAGAAGTGCAACAATTCGGAGGATTAGGCAAATCTGTGAGAGGAATAGAACAACACCTTACAACTTTCATTTTTATACTGTTTGAACAACGCTTAATCCTGCATCCCTCATTAAATTGAGGGCATTGGTATCAATCTAGGAAAAAAGATGAATGTTAAGGCAGTCACGTTTGTGACCAGTTTATTTATCTCAATGGGAGTACCCGCAATGGATAAAAAATCAGTCACAGCATTTCAAACCGTTAAAAAAGCCAACCAACAACAGGTAATTACCGGCCTAGATAATATTTTCACGGGTCAAGTTGCAATTAAACCATTAACTGATGTTACTGACAGTATAAATGCTTCCAGTGCTTATGTAAGTTTTAATGCCAATGCCCGTTCATTTTGGCATACCCATCCTAAAGGGCAATATCTCATTGTTACAGAAGGAGAGGGACTGGTGCAAGAATGGGGTAAACCTGCGGAAAAAATTTCTGTAGGAGATGTGATTTATTGTCCACCTGGAGTGAAACATTGGCATGGTGCAAGTGGAAATTCTGCGATGACACATCTTGCTTTAACTGCAACTGATGAACATGGCAAAAATGTGGACTGGTTAGAGCCTGTATCAGATGAGCAATATAAAGAGGCGGGCCACTGAAATTATAAAGTTCCTATTTCTAGCCATCAGTTTGTTGGCGCTGAATCAACAGATTTATGCAGCTACCCATATGGTCCAGCTTCCTTTATCTCAAAAGAAGGAAATAACACAAATGCAAAATTCTTTATCCGAACAGCAACAGGCAATCATACCGATTGCTGCCTATGCTGCAAATGGTGACCTAGCTAAACTCAGTCAATCATTAAAAGATGGTTTAGATTTAGGGTTAACCATTGCAGAAATTAAGGAAGTTTTAGTTCAAACCTATGCCTATGCAGGTTTTCCTCGAAGTTTGAATGCCCTTACAACATTTATGCAGGTGCTAGAGCAGCGTAAAGAAAGCGGTATTCGTGACATAGAGGGTAAGACTAACAGCACTCTACCGAAAGATTATCAGGCACTTTTACAAGGTACTCAGAATCAAACTCAGTTGGTGGGTCAACCTGTAAAAGGTGCACTTTTTGAGTTTGCTCCAGCTATAGATGAGTATTTAAAGGCTCATCTTTTTGGCGATATTTTTTCAAGGGATGTGCTGAATTGGCAAGATCGTGAGATTGCTACTTTGAGCATGCTTTCGGCTCTAGAAGGTGTAGATAGCCAACTTCAATCCCATCTTAATATTGCAAAGACTCAAGGTGTTAGTTC
This sequence comes from Acinetobacter sp. FDAARGOS_559, assembly GCF_003940475.1. NCBI lineage: Bacteria > Pseudomonadati > Pseudomonadota > Gammaproteobacteria > Moraxellales > Moraxellaceae > Acinetobacter > Acinetobacter sp. FDAARGOS_559. The sequence continues at coordinate 303,510 of NZ_RKJG01000005.1, read as the reverse complement.
TCATCAATTTGAAAATATACAGAAAATACTTGCTGAAAAAGTAAGTCTGCAAGTGGGTCAAAGGTTCCAAAATGTATTGACCAGTTTTCACAATCAATCGCTCTAAATGAGCTCCCAGCGAAAAAATCGTCTTCATTTACATTAAGCATGAGAGAAAAAATATGACAACTGAAGTTTTAGGTTATGCCGCGCTGTCATCAGAAACTCCTTTAGTTCCGTTTAAATTTGAACGTAGAACCCCACGTGAAGATGATGTTGTCATTCAAATTGAGTATTGTGGTGTTTGTCACTCTGATCTACATCAAGCTAAAAATGATTGGGGATTTAGTGCTTATCCATTAGTTCCGGGCCATGAAATTGTTGGACGTGTTACCTCAATTGGTCCTAAAGTCACAAAGTATAAAGTTGGTGATTTAGTGGGCATTGGCTGTATGGTCGATTCGTGCCGTACTTGTTCTGCTTGTCATTCAGGACTCGAGCAATATTGTGAAGAAGGTAACATCCAGACTTATGGCGGCGTAGATCGCCATGACCAACGCCCAACTTATGGTGGATATTCACAAAGCATTACCTGTAGTCAAGATTTTGTATTAAAAGTACCTGAAAATCTGGATGCTCAAGCTGTACCACCACTACTTTGTGCGGGTATTACCACATGGTCACCGCTACGTCACTGGAATGTTGGAAAGGGCAGTAAAGTTGCTGTCGTTGGTTTAGGTGGTTTAGGACACATGGCAATTAAACTTGCCAATGCTCTAGGCGCTGAAGTGACACTATTTACTCGCTCAGCAAACAAAGAACAAGATGCAAAACAACTTGGCGCACATCATGTAGTGTTATCAACAGATGAGAATCAAATGAAGTCGGTATTAAATCAATTTGATTTAATTGTTGATACTGTGCCTTATAACCATGATTTGAAGCCTTATATTCCAACTTTAGCTTTAAATGGAACCATTGTATTAGTGGGATATTTAGGTGAAATTAGCGCAAATTCAGTACCTATGATTTTAGGTAGAAAATCAATTGCAGGCTCGGTTATTGGTGGAATTAAAGAAACACAAGAACTACTCGATTTTTGTGGTGAGCATAATATCGTTTCTGAAGTAGAGATGATTAATATGCAAAACATTAATGAAGCTTTTGAACGTATGCTAAAGAGCGATGTGAAGTATCGTTTTGTGATTGATATGAAAACTCTATCTGAAGATTAATTCAGACATTATTTGAGCTGTGCATACTATAGCTATGTGTGCACAGCCCATCAGGTTAATTAATGCAAGCGATATGATTTAGAAGATATATATTTACCCATAGCAAAGATAAATAGCTTAAATAAAATACTAAATCCAAAAACAGGTAAGCTGAGTCCTAACACGAGGCTCACCGCTATAAACATGATTAAATTATTTGACTCGCTTTTGTAGACTTTTTGCCCAATCATTAAATAGTTTTTATTAGTTGGTAAATTTGGCGTTTTTTTTGCTTACTATCTAAGGCCTTAGCTAACATACTTAATTTGATTGCTGTATAAATGATGATTCAAAACGTCTTGCTCTCTTATGGTGTTTTTTCACATGAAAAATGCACTAAATAAACACATCTTTTTATTTTGCACTCTATTTGTGCACGGGGTGTCATAATGAAGTTATTGGCTTCATTACTCACTTTACTCATTCTATGTGGATGTTCCTCATCTGAGCAACATAGAAAAACTCAAGAAAACTCAACCTCTCATTCAATATGTGTCTTTGATAGTACAAATACAAAAGTCTGTGTAGCCAAACCTGCCCAAAGAATTGTATCTTTGTTTGAGTCGGGTTTAGATGGCCTCTATATGCTAGGGCAAGGTGACAAAGTAATTGGTATACCTGCCGAAGTATACATTCAACCTTTATTATTTAATGCCTATTCAAAAATAGATAAACGCATTGCTAATAAGCAGCTTGCAGCACCTTCGCAAGGAGCCAATGCAACCAATATTGAAAGTCTCGTGTTGCTAAAACCAGATCTGGTGATTGTAGGAAGCGGGCAGACTCAAACGATTGAACTGTTACGGCAGTTTGGCATCGCTGTATATGTAATGGAGTCAGGCACCTATAAACAAGTGAAAGAAGAACTGTCTGAAATTGCTATTCTGAGCGGCGCCCAAAAGCGAGCTCAGGAAATTTTAAATTTCTCTGATGAAATTGTGGCAGAAGTCGCAGCCAAAACGGCCCGTCAGCCAAATAAACAATCGATTTACTATGCTTGGTCTGGTGGACGAATTTTTTCTACCTCTGGACGAGAGTCGATTACCAATGACTTTATTGAACTCGCTGGTGCGTACAACATTGTTCAGACCGCTGCTAACCAACCTAACGTAAACCCCGAGACATTAATTGAATGGAACCCTGACAATATTGTGCTTTGGAATACCAATCCTAAACTGATTTATGAACGAAAAGAATTACAGGGTTTAAGCGCTGTACAAAACCGAAAGGTATTTAATTTGAGTCCTGCATTTATATATAACCCGCACACCATCAAAATCATTATTACGGCGATTTATCTAAATCACGGTATTTATCCTGAACAGTCTGATTTACCAGTAAGTACTTTACAACAGCGTATTTTAACCAAGTTGTATGGTGAGCAGCTTGCTAAAGCGTTGGTGCAATGAATATGGAAAAGCTGAAATATTATTGGTTTTACCCGTTACCTTTCATCATGATTTTTATCTCATTGCTTATTGGGCCAACTCAAACATTGAGTGCATGGGATTATTTGCTTTGGGGTGTACAAGCAGTTTTTGGTACACCTTATTTTGATGCAGAACAATTTAGACTGATGCAAAACATTTTAGTAAATGTCAGGCTGCCTAGAATTTTACTGACCTTTATGGTGGGAGCTGCATTGGCAACCGCAGGTAATGGCTTGCAGGCCTTGTTTCGTAATCCATTGGTTGATTCTTATGTACTTGGTATTTCATCTGGCGCTGCGTTCGGTGCAGCCTTGGCACTTTCTTTAAGTTGGCTTTCACCCAATCTATCAGCCTTTATTTTTGGCGTTTGTGCTGTTGGCTTAACGTATTTATTTGCACATCAAAAACATGAAAGCCAGACGTCTTTAGTGATGGTAATTTTATCGGGCATGATTGTTTCGGGACTGTTTTTAGCAGGACTTACGGTTATTCAATACCTAAGCGATCCATTTAAATTACAAGCGATTGTGCAATGGACGATGGGCAACTTACATCAGGCTTCTTGGCAAAAGGTTCAATACGCCGTGCTTCCGATTTGTATTGGTCTTGCCGGATTATTTGCGATGCGTTGGCGCTTAAACTTAATGGCACTTGGTGCTGAAGAAGCACAGGCGGTGGGTGTTAACCCAAGGTGGGAACAGCTTCTTTTAATTGCGCTGGTGACTGTATGTACCTCAACTTCTGTGGCTGCGGCAGGCATTATTAGTTTATATGGGCTGTTTATGCCACATATTGTGAGAATGTTAGTTGGGCCAGATCATCGCTACAGTATTCCTGCCAATATGGTGTTGGGTGGCAGTTTTCTACTGTTGATTGATAACTTTTCTCGGGTTTTACTGACGTTTGAAATACCGATTGGTATTTTTACCATGCTACTTGGCGCACCATTTTTCTTATTATTAATGAAAACACAGAGGACTCATTGGGCATGATTCAAATTGATCAGTTAAATTATGCCTATGGGCACAAACAGGTTCTTAAAAATATTCATCTGGAATTTCCTGAAAATCAGTTTTCCGTCATTTTAGGACGTAATGGCTGCGGCAAATCGACACTTTTTAAGCTGATGGCGGGCCTAGAACCCGTAAAAGATGGCTTGATTCGTTACTCTGGAAAACCACTATCGGACTTTAAAGGGAAAGATCGAGCAGCCTTACTCGGTTTTTTACCACAGTTTCATAAAACCGTATTTCCATTTTTGGTTAAAGATGTGGTGATTACGGGGCGTGCTGCTTTTAGCAGATATCGTCCTTCAAAATCAGACTGGGAGTGTGTAGACCAAGCTTTGCTTGATTTAGATATTGAGCATTTGCGTGATCGTCCTTATACCGAGCTATCGGGTGGTGAACGGCAATTGGTTATGATTGCGCGTATTTTAGTGCAAGCACCGAAAGTCATTTTGCTCGATGAGCCAACCAATCATCTCGATGTTTATTATCAGTCTTATTTAATGAAAAAATTGCGTCAGTTGTCGCGGCAAAATTTTACGGTGATTGCGATTATGCATGATCCCAATTTAGCTTTTTTATTTGCGGATCATTTATTTTTTATGCGCCAACATGAGGTGGTTAAGCCTGAGTCAAAAACAAGAATAACCGATCCGAAGTTTTTAAAAAGTGTCTACGATGTTGAGTTCCATGAAGCCATGATTCAAGACAAAACCATTGTGATTCCTGATCATTCTTGGCTGTAAATATGACACTTTATTATCAATTGGTTGGTAAATCAGACTATACGTCTGCGGTAGAGTTTGCGCTTTATACAAGAGAGCTGTTATTCCCAGAAATTTATCATGGGCAAGTCCCCAATGATTTACAAAATTTTGAGCAGCATTATGTCCATGATCCACTGGGCTGCTTCATTACAGTAAAAGACCAAAACCGCATTATTGGCACGATTGCATATCGGGCTTATGACCATCGTTTTGATTTAAATTTACCGTCTAATACGGTTGAGGTGGTTAAGTTATTTGTATTGCCTGAATACCGTCGTAAGGGCATCGCGACCCAGCTATGTGACATGTTGTTTAGCCATGCCAAAAACAGTGAAATTACGACTTTGTATTTGCATACCCATCCATTTTTACCGGCGGCTGAAGAGTTTTGGCGTCTACAAGGTTTTGAGGTTATTCAACGGGAATGGATCGATACCTATGACACCATTCATATGAGTAAATCTTTATAGCGCTTTATCATGCGTATGAAATCTTTTTTGAAATTGGCTAGGTGAATAACCCATAATTTTACTGAACATTGCGGTAAAAGCTGCCGAATGTTCATAGCCCAAACTAAAGGCAATTTCAGTAATTGAGATATTTTCTTTTAAGGCATTTAAAGCATAAATAATGCAGACTCGATTACGCCAAGCCTGAAAGGACATGCCAGTTTCAGACTTAAACCAACGATGAAAAGTTCGTTCACTTTTATTATGGTCATGTGCCCAATCTTTAGGGCTGCTATGAATATCAGGATGCTGCATAAACTCAGCACACTGTTTAGATAATAATGTGTTGCGAGGCAGCGGAATAAACAGAGGCAGGGCTGGTGCAGCTTCTAATTCATATAACAATAAATCGATAAGAGCGCCGTCACGGCCTGAGCGCGAGTAATCAATGGATAACTTATTTGCCTGAATGAGCAGTTGATGTAACAAAGGCGAGACTTGGATAACCTCGCAATAGTTTGCTTGTCTTGGGGCATTACTCACTTCTATATACAAACTATAAGTACTGACTTTAGATAGCCATACCCGATGTGGTTTGCCTGCGGGTATCCATACACCGCTGTACGGTAATACGAGCCATTGTCCATCTTCAGTTTCAACTTTCATGAGGCCTTCGGGTGCATATAAGAACTGTGCACGGCGATGGCTATGTGTATCTAACAAGGTATCAGCAGGATAATCTGACCCTAACGCTAGAACTGCTTGTGGTAGATGGTCTACCTCGTTAATTGAAATATTACGCATATATTTTTGGCTGAAACAAATAAAAATATGGCTTTTCTACGTTAGTTTGCCATAGAGCTATTTTATATCATGCCTCTATAAACGTGAGGAAGATAATCATGCTATATGAGCTATTTTTATTTGGACTACTTTCAGGCATAACGACTTGGTTATTTGGCTTTGGTGGCGGTTTTGTTGCTGTACCTTTGCTTTATACAGTCATTATTCAAAAGTGGAGTAATGAAAGTAATATCGGCATACATGCCATGCAAATCGCCGTAGCTACATCAGCTTTTGTCATGCTCTGCTCGGCAAGTTTTGCAACCTTTCGGCACTATCGTTCTGGACATATAGATTGGCAAAAAATCCGCTTTTTAGGGGGTGGTATTGCACTTGGTGGAATTGTCGGTGCGGTAATGGCCTCATTGTTTAATGGAAATTGGCTTCGCTGGATATTTATGGGCTATGTGTTCATAACCATTCTAGATTGTTATTACCGACCAGGGTTTATAGTGACCTCAAGGCAAAAGCAACACTATGGTCAAAACAGTGAACTCATTAAAGGGGGCATTATTGGTTGGGTTGCAGCACTTTTAGGTGTTGGAGGAAGTGTAATGACGGTTCCTTTATTACGGCGGCGGGGCAGTTCTATGGCAGAGGCTGCCGCTATTGCAAATATTCTCACGCTGCCTTTGTCTTTCACTGCAACGCTGACCTATTGCGTATTGTCACTTTGGCAATCTACACCCAACGGATTTATCGGTCTCATCTGGTTTGAAGCTGCTTTATTCTTGGTTGCTGGAACATGGATTGGGCTATATTTTTCAGAAAAATTTATTTCAAAACTACCTGATTTATGGCGGGCAAAGTTATATCCGCTACTTTTAATAATAGTTCTACTCGTCATATTTTTTGTAAATTAACTTGTTATTTCAATTAGTTGAAGAATAATCTCTCTTAAATATCAAATTTTTAAATGCTCTAAAACTGCAAATTTTATGTCTTAAAGGGCTTTGAAAAAAGTTTAAAAATTAGACTTGAAATATATAGTGGCTTTGTGCCACTATATATTCATCGAAGGTCATCAGACAAAAAGAGGATGATATGGCTATCCAGCTTTTAGATGCGGCAAGAAATGAGATTCCAGTGAAATTTACGCAGTTTTCTGGTGGCGAGCGTCATGTTCAAATTGATGAGGCAACCTTAGGTTCACTATCTGGCAACGTATTGGTCCGTGCAAAGATGGCCTCAAGTCACGATGTGATGGACTATTTACTACTTGAAAATATATTGCTGACTCAAGGCTTAACCGTTGACCTAGAAATTCCGTATTTTCCATATGCACGTCAGGACCGTATTTGTGCAGTAGGCCAAGCATTCTCGCTTGATGTGATGACCAAGTTACTCAACATCAATGCTGACAAAAAAGCGGGCAAACAAGGCAAGGTGACTGTTTGGGACTGCCATAGTGAAGTAACAACAACATTACTTGCTGCCAATACTTCTTTTAGCGAAGTTGTAAACATCAGTTCAGTCGACATCATCGCAAAGAGTGAAGCACTAAGTACATTGTTAAAAGATGAAAAAACAGTGTTGGTTTGCCCAGACAAAGGCGCAAAAGCGCGTACACAAATGGTCGCAGATGCTTTTAATTCTAAGCGCAAACAACCAATCACTATTATTCAGTGCGATAAAAAACGTGATCCAGTAACTGGCAAAATTTTAGGTACACATGTACATGCGACTGATTTATCAGGCCTCACAGCGGTCATTACCGATGACATTTGCGACGGCGGTGCAACCTTTATTGGTATTGCCAAAGAACTGCGTCGTCTCAATTGCCATAAGGTCGTTCTATACGTGACCCACGGTATTTTCAGTAAAGGAATAGAGGTTTTTGATGGGCTGCTTGACCAGCTATTTACCTCAGACAGCTTTCCACAACAACCATCAGACAAAATTTCAGTAATTGCTTTTGTAGCAGAATAAAGAGAACAAAGATGACGATTAAACTTAATCCATTAAATGCTATCGATTTTTATAAAGCGGATCACAGACGTCAGTATCCAGCAGGTACAGAGTACGTGTACGCAAACTTTACGCCGCGTTCATCTCGACTTGCTAAAATGTTGCCTGACTTCGATGATAAAGTTGTGTTATTTGGTCTTCAGGGTTTTATCAAACACTTTTTAATCGATACATGGAATGAAGGCTTTTTCAAGCAACCTAAAGACAAAGTGGTAGCTGCATATAAACGCCGTATGGATAGCTCATTAGGTGAAGGTGCTGTACCAGTCGATCATATTGAAGCTTTACACGATTTGGGTTATTTACCTTTACGGATTAAAGCTTTGCCAGAAGGTAGCCGCGTCAATATGCGTGTACCTGTGCTTACTGTAATTAATACCGACCCGCGTTTCTTTTGGCTAACTAACTATATTGAAACTGTATTAAGTGCTGAACTTTGGAAAAGCTGCACTACGGCCACAATTGCCTATGAGTACAAACGTTTATTAACTCAATATGCCGTAAAAACTGGCGCACCACTCGATTTTGTACCTGTGCAAGGACACGATTTTAGTAGCCGTGGCATGAGTGGAATATATGATGCGGCACAATCAGGAGTAGGCCACTTAACCAGTTTTATTGGAACAGACTCGGTTGCTTCAATCGACTACGCAGAAGAATATTACAATGCCACAGGTGTGATTGGGGTATCTGTACCAGCGACCGAACACAGTGTGATGTGTATGGGCACAGAAGACAGTGAGCTCGAAACATTTAAACGTTTAATTTGCGAGCTTTATCCGTCTGGTGTTGTCAGTATTGTGTCTGATACTTGGGACTTTTGGCGAGTCATTACAGAATTTACGGTGGCTTTAAAACCTGAAATTTTGGCGCGACAACCTAATGCTTTAGGCTTGGCTAAATTGGTTTTCCGTCCAGACTCTGGTGACCCAGTTAAAATTATTTGTGGTGACCCAGACGCCAAAGTCGGTAGCCCAGCATATAAAGGCGCTGTTGAATGTTTATGGGAAGTGTTTGGTGGTACAACAACTGACCAAGGCTATAAAGTACTGAATGAACGTGTCGGTTTAATTTATGGTGACTCCATTACCCTAGACCGTGCACAGCGTATTTTAGAAGGGCTAGAAGCCAAAGGTTTTGCTTCAAACAACTTGGTGTTTGGTATAGGCAGTTTTACCTATAACTACTTAACTCGCGATACCTTTGGGTTTGCTGTGAAAGCGACTTGGGGACAGGTGAATGGTGTAGGCCGCGAACTGTTTAAAGACCCGATTACTGACTCAGGCGTTAAAAAATCTGCGAAAGGTCTATTACGCATCGAAGAAAGTGAAAATGGCTTTACTTTGTTTGATGAGCAAACAGCCGAACAAGAACAAGGTGGAGCACTTAAAACCGTCTTTGAAAATGGTAAACTTCAATATGAGTGTACTTTGGATCAAATACGTGAGCGTTTATCCATCGCATAACTGAGTTTAGATGAGCCGTTGCATGAGTATCGGCTCATCATTTTCATTGAGAGACTGAACGTGACTATTCAAACTGAACAAGAATTCCTTGCCAGTTATGATCGCCGAGATTATGACGCACCTTTACTCACTGTAGATATGGCTATTTTCTCGGTATTTAATGGTCAGTTGCAGGTATTACTCATTAAGCGGCCCAACTTTCCAGCCAAAGACCAATGGGCCTTACCGGGTGGTTTTGCCGATTTAAAGCACGATCAAGATTTGATGGCTACGGCTTATCGTAAGCTTGTCGAAAAAACAGGAATTAGTTCACCTTATTTGGAACAAGTTGCCTCTGTGGGCAATGCCAAACGTGACCCGCGTGGCTGGGCAGTAACCATTTTGTATTTTGCATTAATCGATTTTAATGCCTATCAACACCAAGCCTTGGCTGAATACAGCGAATGGATACCTGTAGCAAAAGCTCAGGATTTAGCATTGGCGTTTGATCATAATGAATTGCTCAGCTTGGCTTTAGAGCGTTTAACCAGTAAAACTCGCTATACCGCATTGCCAGCTAGTCTAATGCCCGAGTTATTTACGCTAACCGAGCTCCAAACTATTTATGAAATTATTCTTGGGCAATCTTTAGATAAAAAAGCGTTTAGACGCCGTATGATAGAAGCGGGGGCAGTTGAAGAAACCAACCACAGTAAAATTGTAGGCAAACGACCAGCTCAGCTTTACCGCTATGCACTTGATTCTTTTGATTTTATATTTCCTCGTTCACTCGAATTACCTAGAAATAAAGAGAGTGAAGACAAGCAAAACAATGAGCTTTCTGACTAGCGCATCTTGATGCACTTTTGATTTATAATGCCGCGCTTATGATTGATGTCATGTTTTGATCAGCACTTTGCCTATGTCACACGTTTCTCCCTGCTTCCAGCAAAACCAGTTTTTTGTGTTGGTGGAGTACCTCACTTCACTACATGAAATTTATCCTGTAAGACATGAGTTTGCAGGATATCCGGCTGCAATGACATTGGCAGATCGTGTACATTCAGATCATGATATCGCGCCGCTTGAAGCCAGTAAAAGTTACCCTGACTCAATAGAGAAAGTCTTACACTTTTCAGGTAAAGCGAGAGACATACAAGATTTTGAACGCTTTTTAGAACAAGCCAAGTCTGCCAATATTCAAAACTTGTTATTGCTTACAGGCGACAAACTTAAAGAGCATCATAATGGTCGAGATGGACAGCCTCGTAGTCGTTACCTAGAGTCGGTAAACGCCGTAATGGCAGCTAAGCATCATGGCGGGTTTCGTATTGGGGTTGCTTTTAACCCATTTAAATATGTAGAAGCTGAGCGTGATGCACAGTATTTAAAACTGCATAAGAAGATTAAAGCAGGTGCCGACTTTATCATTACCCAATTGGGCTATGATATTGAAGCCTTAAAGAAAGCCAAATCATTTTTAATCAAGAACAATTATTCGCAGCAAATACTAGCTTGCGTCATGCCACTGACTTTAGGTCGTGCCAACTTTATGGTAAAGCATAAAGTTGCGGGTATTGTGATTACTCCACACATGCTAAAAGTCTTGGCAGAGGAAAAACAGGCAGGGCATACAGACCGTGTTTATTTGCGCTGCGCTTTACAAATTTTAATATGTAAACACTTAGGATTTGCTGGTATTCATTTATCTGCTTGTCATAAGCCAGAAGAGCAAATGTTGCTTGAGAGCTACATTGAGCAATACAGACATCTGGAGCTTAAAGCCTTAGAAGAGCTTTGGAATTCACTTTGGCAAGTCACGTCAGGCAAAGAGTTTTCACCTGAAATTACGCATTTTTCATGTCAGCCAACATCTAAACAATTAATTAAATATCGTCAGCTACATGTTATGCATGAAGCAATGTTTGGATCAAAAATTGCCAAAGGCGTCGGACGTTTTATTTTCAAAGCATCTTTTTGGGAAAACGCTTTGATCGCCAAACTCTTACTTAAAACGGAAGTACTGAGTAAACATAGCCTAGTGGGATGTGAAAGCTGTGGTCAGTGCCGCTTAGGCGACACTTTGTATATTTGTCCTGAAACATGTCCAAAAGGCTTAGCCAATGGTCCTTGCGGTGGAACAACTTTAGACCGCTGTGAATTTGGTGATCGTGAATGTATTCATTCAGTCAAAGCAAGACTAGCCAAAGCGGTTAAACAAACCGAAATATTAAAAGATAAGTTGATTCCAACGGTGCCTCTTGAAACGAGAGGAACCAGTTCTTGGAAAAACTGGTATTTAGCGACTGAGGCTTAAGTTTTGTATTAACCCTTGATTTGAACTTGTTAAACAATCAAATGATAGGCTAAAGAACAGCAATAATTTAAAAATAACAATTAGTTGCCTTAATTATGTCCAGTCAAAATGGCTACCGAGGAGTATACTTAAAGCAAATCTTTTGCGTTAAAGGAAAGGCTGTCTCAATGAAAAAATTGGTTGCTGTACTTACTGTAATTGTTGTTTTAACTGGATGTGTCTACGACCCTGTTAATTACAACAAAATACACGACCAAGAGTTCCAAGACCACCTCAGGCAAAACGGTTAGTAATAAAAAAGCCCACTCAATGAGTGGGTTTAATTGGGAATAACTTTAGAAGAAATTTTTAAGAGTTTAATTAATAAACAAAACCTCCTAAATCACTATTTTTGAAGGTTTGTTCGCCTTTTAATAGTAGGTTTAAACTTATTTGTAAGATTGTTTTATATAAAAATAATAAGCTACTTTACTTATTTTAGTAGCTTATTTATTAAACAATCATTACTTATAAGATTAAACATTCTGTCAGTTTTACTATTGTTAATTTAAAGAAATATAATATTTATAACTTATATATCTTATTCGTATAACTATAACAATTTAGATTGTTAACCAATTTTGAAATTACATATTATTTTAATTAATAATACTTAAATATTACATAATTAAACTTATATTTAATAATATTGCAATAAAAGGCTATTTAGTAAATTTAAAAAAACTATGTCTACTAATTGGTAATTTATTTGTAAAACAATTATTTATATTTAATTCTTTAAAATAAATTTATATCGAAAATTTAGACAAATTCGAATTACATAATTTTTAAACATAGTTTATATAATATGATTAATTGACATAAATAGAAGAAATATATGTCAAAGAGGTCAATGATATTTAATTCACTTAAGAACCATAATTTGCACCAAATTTTACGCTGTCACGATTCATTGAATAAAACCAAGTGAAAAGTTACGTAAAAAAGAAACCAATAATTTTATTGGCTTAAATAAAAAATCGAATATTACAAATAAGCGGAATGATTATGGATAACGTAGCTCAGCTAGAAACTGATACTAATTTCCAAAGCCGAAAGAAAATAACTTGGGGTGTTTTTAGTGTCCTGCTGTTATTTTTAGTTGCTGGCATCTTATATTATTTTTTTGTATACCGATTCTATCAATCTACTGATAATGCTTATGTACAAGCCGATGTCACTTGGGTAATGCCAAAGATTTCAGGCGAAGTGATGGAGTTATTAATTAACGATAATCAGGTGGTAAAAAAAGGGGAAACTTTAGCGGTATTAGACCATCGTGACTACCAAGCTCGATATGACCAAGCCCGTTCAGTAGTCAGCTTAAAAGAAGCCGCCCTAGGTGTACAACAACAAAATGAAAAGTCTGCCAAGTCGTCAATTAGTGAAGCAAATAGTGGTGTAGTGGCAGCACAAGCCGATTTAACTCGCTTAAGAAAAGAGTTCGAGCGTTATCAAGACTTATTAAAAGATGGCGTAATTACCCGTCAAAACTTTGAAGGGGTTCAGTCTCAATATTTAACCGCTCAAGCACAGCTCAGTAAAGCACAAGCCGCCGTAAATGCAGCAGAAGCTCAGTTAGGCAGTTTACAGGCCAGTCGAGCACAGCTTTTAGCAGATATTCAAAGTGCCAATGCAAATTTGAACTTGTACCAAGTTGATTTAGCCTCATCAAAAGTGGTGAGTCCTGTAAGCGGTAAGATCGGTAGTCTTGCAATTCAAAAAGGCTCACGCGTTTCACCGCAAACCCGCTTAATGGCGATCATTCCTGAAAATAGTTTGTATGTACAGGCGAACTTTAAAGAAACTCAAATAGAAAAAATGCATATCGGTCAGAAAGTTAAATTAAAACTTGATGCTTATCCAAGCCTCAACTTTACCGGAAAAATTGAGAGCTTTTCTCCCGCTTCAGGTGCGACTTTCTCACTTATGCCACCAGACAATGCCACAGGCAACTTTAACAAGGTTGTACAGCGTATTCCTGTACGTATCGCCATAGATTCAAGCCCACATATTGATTTGATAAAACCTGGAATGTCGGTGAGCGCCACCGTTGACCTAAGAACTTAATAATAAAATTTTGGGTAATCATAAATGAATAAGCATGTTGAAGCTGAGTGGAGGTTTCCCGCAAAAACTGCATGGGCAATTTTTGCTGCCATGATTTTTGGCAACTTCATGGCGATTCTTGATATTCAGATTGTGGCGAGTTCTCTAAACGAAGTACAAGCTGGCATGAGCGCAAGTCGTTATGAAGTCACTTGGGTACAAACGGTTTATTTAATTGCCGAGATTATTGCGATTCCAATGTCGAGTATTGTCTCGCGAGTGCTTTCAACACGGGTGTATTACACCATGTGTGCAATCGGCTTTACGGTGAGTTCTTTACTTTGTGCTTTGTCATGGAACTTGGAAAGTTTACTGGTGTTCCGTGGCATTCAAGGCTTTATGGGCGGCGGTATGATTCCGACTTCCATGACGGCCTTGTACTTACTTTTTCCAGAAGCAAAACGCTCTTTGCCTTTGGTCATGTTTGGCATGATCAGTACTTTAGGTCCAGCCATTGGCCCAACCATTGGCGGATGGCTTACCAATAACTTTTCGTGGCATTGGATGTTCCTGATCAATATTATTCCGGGCATTATCATTGCTACGGTCATCTACTCAGGTCCAAATATCGACCGTGCCAACTATTCACTCATCAAAAGTATGGACTGGTTTAGTCTCATTGGTATGGCGATGTTTTTGGGTGGGCTTGAATATTTTCTTGATGAAGGCGCACGGCATGACTGGCTTGCAGACACAGGCGTTCGGATTGCTTTTATGGTCTGTGTTGTAGGTGGCATGATTTTCTTCTCTCGAAGTTTTACTCAGCCTAAACCTTTGCTCGATTTGTCCGTATTTAAAAATAAAAACTTTACCTTAAGTGCCATTACAACGTTTGTGATTGGCATGGCGCTATATGGCTTGGGTTACATGATTCCTGTCTTTCTTGGGCAAGTCCGTGAAATGAACAGTAGCCAAATTGGTCACGTCATGATGGTGACAGGTATTGTTATGTTCTGCTTTGCGCCATTTCTTGCGTGGCTCATTCCCAATTTTGATACCCGCAAAACCGTATTTGTCGGAATGATTCTGGCGGGCTTTGGTGTCTGGCTTAATTCACATTTGAGCATTCATAGTGATTATGACTTTATGTTTTGGCCGCAAATTTACCGTGGTATTGGCCTCATGATTTGCCTGATTGTGGTGTCACATTTGGCTATGAGTACATTACCACTCAGTAAAGTAGCTGATGCCAGTGGTATTTATAACCTGATGCGTAATATCGGCGGCGCTGTGGGGTTAGCACTTATCAATTCATCCTTAGATTGGCTGACCGCCATGCATGTCACCCAGATTAATCAGTCGATGACACCGCAAAACTGGATATTTACAGAACGGCTTGACCGGCTTACGGCGCAATATCAGGAAGTCGGTGCAAATGCCCAGCAAATCGCGCTCAGCGTGATCTATCGCGATATTCACTTTCAAGCACTGACATCGAGTTTCAATGACTTATTACGCATGCTCGCAATCATTATGTTTGTGACCGCCTTTTTAACCATATTTATGGATCGGGGGAAGAAAATGAATATGTAGTGATTTAGAAATAAAAGGCAGCTTTCAAAGAATGAAAACAATAGGGCATATCAAAACATATCCCTTTATAGAAAAAGAACATTGATATGAGTTTCGAATATCGCTGTACGAGATAGGGGAACTCACAGATCTGGATGTGGGAGATTAAAGTATTATGATTAATACAACATATAAACTGATTTCAAAATTGAACCTGAAAAACGCAACTTATGGGCAATATTTTGAAAAAGAGCAAATCGATACTGAACGATTAAAAGTGATGTATTCCATTTACGAGCAGTATTATGAAAATACCAGATTTTCTATTTTCGTAGATGATTTTAAAAATAAAAGCGGTGCGATCTTAATTTTTGACTCAGAAACAGATGAGATTGTCGGTTTCTCGACGGTAGTTGTGCAGCATTTCTACTTAAACGGTAAAGATTATACCGTGCTCTTTAGCGGTGATACGGTCATTTTGAAAAAGTTTTGGGGCACGCGTACATTGCAAAGTACCATGCTCAAACTCATGATCAAGCTTCGAATTAAATATCCTTTTAACGAACTTTATTGGCTTCTCATTTCTAAAGGCTATAAGACTTATCTCTTACTTGCTAATAACTACTATGTGTATTACCCAAACATTAAAGATGAAAACCAACATCTTTCGGAAGTTGTTGAACATTACTGTGAAAAATTCTTTGGTGAATACTACGACAAAGAAGCCGGCTTACTCAACTTTGGTGACGACTATCAACCATTAAAAGGCGAAGTCGCACCGATTACTGCCGAAATGAGAGAAAAGAACCCAAATATTCATTTCTTTGAGCAGAAAAATCCAACTTGGAGAGCCGGTACAGAACTGCCATGTATTGGTCGACTTGGTTGGAAAGATATTGCCCGGTTCCCTGTAAAACTGATGACTAAACCAACAAGCAAAGGAAAATTTGAAGCGCAGTTAAGCCATAAAACAAAACGTAGAGAGGCTATCCAATGAAATCTAATCAATGGTTGACTCTCGGCTCGCATCTTATTTTAAAAAAATGGTGTGATGCATCTGACCGTAATTTCCAAAAACAGTTTAATGCTTTAGAGACTACGCAACGTCAAATTTTGCATTCGATTTTACAGACCTCTACTTTGGCCAAAGATAAACAGGTTCAAAACTATGAGCAGTTTGTAAAAGCTTTTCCTGCAACTCGCTATAGCGCTTGGCGAGAAGACATTCAGCGTTACCGTGAACAAAAGCTTTCACTCTCTAGCAGTAAACTGGTTCGTTTCCAGCCGACCAGTGGTTCGAGTGAACAAATCAAGTTTATTCCATACACCAAGCTGTTTTTAGATGAACTTGACCATGCAATTGCACCGTGGATGGCAAGTTTATACCGTAAATGTCCAGAGCTTAGTTCGGGTACACATTACTGGTCGGTGTCATGGCTGCCTGAGAGTCAGCGTGAAGTTTTAAAAGACAAAAACTTAAATGATGATAGTGCGCTACTTGGTATAGGTAAACGCATACTGTCTAAGTTTACCCAAGCGGTTCCAAGTAACGTTGCATTTGCGGCCAATGCTGATGATGCACTGTTTGCCACGATTTGTTATTTGGTCGCAAACCGTAACTTAGCCATGATTTCGGTGTGGAGTCCAACGTTTGCTTTGCAATTACTTGAACGTTTAGAGGCATTACAAAAAGACGTGATTGAGGTGCTTAACAGTGGCAAATGGGGCAACCGTCAGGCTTCCTTAAAAGAAGTGACGGCACCGCATAGCCCTGAAAGTGCTCAAGCTTTAATTGCAAGTTCAAATGGCGAACAGATCGACTTTAAAAAACTTTGGCCAAAGTTAAGTCTGGTTTCAAGTTGGGACACCGCAGGTTCAAAAGCTTGGGCCGAAAAATTAAAAGAAAAATTACCCAGTGTTCAGTTTGAAGGTAAAGGCTTATGGGCGACGGAAGGTGTAGTGACTATTCCCTACAATGACCAATACCCATTGGCTTACCAAAGTCACTTCTATGAATTTGAATATTTAGAAGGTGAAAAACAAGGTCAAATCGTTCCTTCATGGCAGCTTAAACAAGGTGACGTGGTCAGCCCGCTGATTACTTCGGGTAATGGCTTACTGCGTTACTGTCTAGATGACTGCTTAAAAGTGACTGGCTTTATAGAGCAAATTCCGTGTTTTGAGTTCCAAGGCCGTCGCTTTGGTGTAGATCTGGTCGGTGAAAAACTCGCGCCTGAAACTGCTCAACAGTTGTTGTCGCAGTTAAACGAAACGGAATCAAAAGCAATTTCTTTACTGGCGATTGATACCCAACAACAAGTTAAACCATTTTATTGCGTGCTTTTTGAAGGTGAAATTCATCACAGCATTAGCAATGAATATATCGACAGTATCTTACGTCAAAACTTCCACTATGAACTTGCACGAAACTTAGGGCAGCTCGACCAGCCTCAAATTCGCCAAGCCAATAATGGTTGGAATGCGTACAAGAAACTAGTCATGTTTGATGGCATTATCGAAGGCAATATCAAGCCTGAGCCACTCAAAAAAGTCACCCTGAATAGTTTGGAACAACTATGAAAGGGATGAAGCCATTTAATACTCGGTTTTTAACACTTCGACACGCCTTGTTTCTAGGCGTGTTGGTTGTGTCGAATACACATGCCATGACTTTAGATGAGGCTTTGTCGGCTAGTTTAAGGCATGAAAGCCAGCTTGAAGTGAGCCGTTTAAGTGTGAACCAGTCCACCGCTATGCTTGAACAGGCCAAGCAACGTGATGGACTCAAAGTTAATTTAGTCGGGCAACTTGACTATGAAAGAATAAATACGCCTTCACACGTCTTGTTTCCAACCGAAGGAAACCGTAAAGGCCGAAGTTTGCAATTGCAGGCAGATTATCCGATTTATACCTCTGGGCGACACCGTTTAGGAATAGACATTGCCGAGAGTCAGCTTTCAGCCCAACACCAAGGCTTATCAGATCAAAGATCGGAAACTATTTTAAATACCGTGATGGTCTATACCGACGTATTAAAAAAGAAGGCCATTTTAGAACTCAGACAAAAGACTATGGCAAATCTGCAACGGTCTTTATATGAGTCAAAGCGCCGTTTTGATGTAGGTATGATTACCCGTGCAGACTTGGCTCAGGTGTTGGCACAAGTCGCGCAAGGTCAAGCCGATATTACACAGGCGCAATCTAACTTGACCGTAAGTGAAGCGCAGTTTTATCAAGTGACAGGTATAACGCCTGACAACCTTGTTCCAATCAATCAATTACCTACTATTCCCGCTAACCTAGATGAAATATTGGCTCAAACCAAGAATCATCCAGCGTTAAAGCGGGCTAAATATGAAAAGCAAGCCGCCGAGAAACAATACGCTTTAACTAAACGAGAACTCTGGCCAACGGTCATGCTCACTAGCCGTGCCGGAAAGCAAGATGAAGCGAGTTATATTGGTTCTGAAAGTAATAACTATATGGTTGGGGTGCAGCTCAATGTGCCGCTTTATGACGATGGTTTAAATCGGGCCAATGTTAAAAAAGCGCAGGCCGATATCGATTTGGCTGCGCAAAAAATTCGAAGTCTTGAGCTGGACTTGAACAAGCGTACCCGTACCACCTATGCACAGCTTCAAACCATTCGACAAAATAAAGATGCATTGGCAAATGCCATAGAGGCAGCGTCTATTGCCTTTGTCTATACCCGTAAAGAGTTTGATGTTGGTACCAAAACCACTTTTGATTTGCTTAATACCGAGCAGAAACTACTTGATGCACAAACCCAGAAAACCGTAAATGATCAAGACGAAGTGGTGTTTGTCTATCAGCTACTCGACCAAATGGGGCGTTTAAACAATTTGGTACCTACACAGACCGCACAACAGGTGAATAATGAATAAAACAAATACACCACTTGCTAACACTCTCAGTACCCGAGAAGCAACTTTGGCAGATGACGAGGCTTTAAGAGAGTTAATTGCCGTACCGATGACCACCAAAGGCATACAAATCAGCTTTCAGCGTGAACCGAGTTATTTTAGGGCGTCCGACATCGTTTATCGGCATAAACTGCATGTCGTGATTGAAGATACCGAGAGTCAAAAGAAAGTTGCCTGTTATAGCAATGGTTACCGTCCGTGTTATATCAATCGGAACATTCAAAACTTACGCTATGCTGGAGATTTACGGGTAGATCACAGCTATCGGGGTAAATCATTGGTAAAAGTCTTAGGCAAACATGTAAAACAGACTATGCATGAACCAAACTATAGCCAAATGATTATTTTTGATGATAACCACGCGGCGCGTGCTGCCATCCAAACAGGCAAAACGGGAATGCCCGATTATTATGATGAAGGGCTTATAGAGACACTTAGTCTGACGAGCACTGGTGCAAAACGGAAAATCAAGGCTTTTTTAAATCAGGTTAATAAACAGAGTGATCTTCAAGAGATTCGTACTTGTGTCGCTGAAGCTGAGCATGTACCACCCATGAACCAGTTTATTCGTGACATGGCAGAGTTTTATAACTTTATTCCAGCCTATAACTTTGAAGAACTTGCCCAAGGGCATCGGTATTTTTCAGGTATGAAACTCTCGGACTTTTCACTTTATTTTAAAGGTGAAAAACTGGTGGGCATGTTTGGTTTGTGGGATCAGCATAGTATTAAACAAACCAAAATTTTAAATTACAGCTCGGCCATAGCTGTGCTTAGACCCGTCTATAACTTATTGACGCCAATGACTAAGGGCATGCGTTTGCCTAAGCTGGGTGATTCAATTCAGTACCATGTGCTACATACGCTTATGTGCCATCCACAAGATTTGGCTTTACACCATAAAATGCTCGAAGATGCCTATAACAAGTCAAAACAGCAGGGCGTTGGTGTGGTGAGTTTTACGCTTTCCCATAAAGACCCGCGTTATCAGTTAAATCAGTTCTATAAAGGTGAACGTTTAACGGATATGCATGGTTTTATTAGTTATGAGGGCGACCCACGACCAAATTTTGATAAAAACCTGATTCCATATTTAGAGGTTGGGCGTATTTAATTTAAAGCCTGAGGTGATATTTTTAATGAAGCCCACGAAAGTGGGTTTTTGATATATTTATACTTAGTCACTAAACATACATATACCACCACTACCATACAAACCGAAATTTAATAACATGGTAGTTAAGTGATGAAAAAGAGTTTATTGGGCGGCCTTATTCTGTCTTTGTGTACGACTCCAGCTTTTGCATTAAATATTTTATTGGTTAACGATGACGGCCTAACCAGCAATATCAAAGCACTTTATGACGAATTAAAAGCAAATGGGCATAACGTGGTTGTGTCTGTACCGTGTTCACCACAAAGTGGTCGTGGTGGTGCAATTGTGATGTACAGCTCAACGACGATTACCGCGGATAATGATAAGCAAATTGCGGCTGAAAACGGTTGTCACAATGGCGCAGCACCCATTGGTGCACCTGCGGCTGGAACTTTTACCAAAGCGGGTTATACCAATGGCGACTGGAATTACACGCATGGCACACCAGTCATGGCAACAGTTTATGGACTAGACGTGGTTGCATCAAAACGCTGGGGTAAAGCACCAGACCTAGTTTTATCTGGCCCGAATGAAGGCCAAAATGTCGGAAAAGTCGTTGTACACTCTGGCACCATTGGCAATGTACAGTTTTCGGCAGCACGCGGGATTCCGTCTATTGCATTAAGCGCCGATACAAACACGGTAGATGACAAAACTTTAAACAACCCTAACTCTGCAATTGTGGCAAAGCAAACTGTAGTGTTATTAAAAGAATTACAAGCTAAGGCAGGCAAGGGCCAATTGTTGCCAAAAGGCATTACGCTAAATGTGAATTTTCCTAAAAATTTAACAACCAGCACGCCGTTTGCTTTTTCAAAGATTGGGACTTATGACTTATATAAATTGAAGTTCCAAGTGACCAAAGATAGTAAAGGCAACAATCAATTTGGCTTAGGAATCGATGCGGCACCATCGGCGCCAACTGCCGCTCAAATGTCGGATGAAAGTGCTGTAATGCAAAGCAAAATTGCTGTGACTGCCATGCAAGTTGCTTATGACCAACGACCAGCAGGTCAAGAATGGCTTAAAATCCGTTTAAAAAGCTTATTTAACAAGTAAGGAGCAAGACCATGAAACGTTGTTTATTGGTTTTACTCCTTGGACTTGGATTGGCGGCTTGTAATGACAATGATCATGATGACCAAGTCTCGACTGAAAAACCTGCACTAGCGCCGAGCTTAGACGTCGGTACTTATATTATTAGTACCGAAACTGATCAAGAATTACCTATGGCGGGTAAATACTATTCTGGTGCAGATGGTTCTAAATTATTGGTTTTAGATGATGACGAAAACCGTGCCAAGATTGTGATGAGCTACGATGCAAAAACCAAAGCTTGGCGAAGCAACCAGTCTAATCAGGCGATGACAGTCGAATTAGCACATTATGAAAAAATTGCTGATCAAAAACTTTTGCTTAATCAATTGGTCGGCACCTACGATTTATCGTTTCCAGATGGAACGACGGTAAATGCCGAGGTTAGTGCACAAGGTAAAATTGTCTCGAAAGATTCAAATTGTGTGTTTACGGGTGTTATTACTGAAAGTGCATTAGCCAATACAGCAAACTATCAACTTACCGATAATAAGTGTGATGCATTAAAAAATAACTCGAAAGGTTATGTTGTGGTAGATGAAGACTTAGAGCATATGAGTTTTAGACTCGTATCTGACACCATTGCATCAAAAGACATTTGGGCATTTGCGCAATCTTAAAAATCAAAAAGGCAACGGATTTATTTCGTTGTCTTTTATCTCAACCTATCTTGCGCCGTTGAAACAATCAACATGGTTTGAAGGTAATAATCGACACGTGATTGATTATTTTCTTTATGTGAGTTGTGCGCATTAAAGGCTGCATCATGAAGTTTCACGACTCGAGCGATCGGATTTGAACTACAACGAATTAAATATTCTTCGCGTGTTTCAGTTTCTCGTTTAGTTAATGCATCAACCGCATCACGAACTTCTTTTCCGAATAAACTTTCGATTTTGGCTAGGGTAAGAGGCGTATCTTCAACGCTATCGTGGAGAAGGGCTGTAATAATATAGACTTCTGAAAATTGGTGCTCAATTAATGAGTTGACCACACCTTTAATATGGTAATCAAAGTAATCATGAGAACCATACTTTTGGCCTTGATGAGACTCTTTTGACAATTTCTCTGCTAATTCAACTTTATTTTGAGTCATTTTTTGCTCTTATTACTTTAAGTATATGACACGGCCTAATGGGCGAGATGGGTAGTTTAAGTCATAATTTTATACTGAATAAGCTACTTTGTTGTGAATACTCTCGTTTGTTTGGTGAATCTCCACAATGTAATATTCAACATATGAAAACGGATAAATAAATTATTGCTATCTATAAATATGAGATGCGCAAAAAATTGCTCACTTTTATCTAAAATAAATCAAATTGAGCAAATATATTCACAAAAAGTCTTTTTTATCGTATTTTTGAGAAAATAATTGCTCATTTACACGAATGAAAAAATTAACAATACAAGCCCAAGACCGTCAGCAGATTCTTATAGATTTATATAAACAATATTTGTTGAGTGAGATTACTTTGGGGCAATTGCTATCGTATTTACGCAAAAATGTGTTGGGTTTGTCGCAAGAACAATATGCTAATTTGGTGGGTATAAGCCGTCGGACTTTAACGGACATTGAGCAGGATAAAGGTAAACTCACTCAGTCTGTGTTAGATAAAGTGTTTAAACCACTTGGTTTAAAAGCAGGGCTTGTACCTACGCATGAACATATTGTTAGCAAAATTATAAAGCCAAACGAGTAAGAAACTATTTAAATGTTCACAAGGGAACGCTTGTGAACACTAAAATGATAAATTTTGAGCCAATCTAATACATAAATTTTTGCAACTTTAAAATTTAACTTAATGATATAAAAGCAGATTGTAAATATTACTTAAGAGTATCCTTAATTATGTAATTAAATGAAAAATAATAATTATTTAAATATTTTCTAGCCAATTTCACATTGACACTTCAAATATTGAAGATTACCATTTGCGGGCTGGCCTACATTGCCAGTCGGTTTTAGCAGACCGTTCACTCCGCATCAGAATTTATTCTTTCTGAGGAATAGTTTTGTGCGTAAACTCCCAGTTCCCTCCCGTAGCGGTAGGACGGGAGAGGGACACCTTCGGGTGTGCTAGTTGAGTGACTAGTCTGCTAACCCTCTTTCGTTCTGCCACCATAAATCTTATGCTCTGGCAGAACTCCATATATAAGGAGTTGGCTTTGCGCATCCATCATTTCTTGGCAACCCTTGCCAAAAGCTATAACAACACAGCTTAAAACATTTAACGCAGCTTGATCGCCGTAAGGCTTTGTCAGGCTTTAGCTCGTTATTACTTAAAACTTCGAACAATTAAAACTTGAGATGTGCTGGGCACAGTCTTTACGGCTTTGCTATGCCTTTTTTCTCCCAAAAAAGCCAGCAGTTTTTATATCTCATTTATATACAACAAAAATTTAATTTATAACGGTAAAAATATGCCAAATTTAACTCTCCCAACACGTGCATTAAAAGTTGTAAATACATCAATTGAGTTATTTCACCGCCGCGGTTTTCATATTGTGGGCGTCGACAGACTTGTAAAAGAATCCGAAATTACCAAAGCAACTTTTTATAACTACTTTCACTCTAAAGAACGGTTAATTGAAATCTGCCTAATGGTGCAAAAAGAACGACTCCAAGAAAAAGTGGTTGCTATGGTCGAATACGACCACGACACAAACGCAATCGACAAACTCAAGAAACTCTATGTTCTACATACCGATGTAGACGGGCTGTACTACCTGTTATTTAAAGCCATTTTTGAAATCAAAAATACCTACCCAAATGCATATACAACCGCCATAAGATATAGAACATGGCTCATCAATGAAACCTATAGTCAGCTTAGAGTACTTAAACCCGATGCTTCCTTTACCGATGCCAAATTATTTTTATATTTAATTGAAGGCGCCATTATTCAGCGTTTAAGTTCAGATGAAGTTGATGAAAGAATGGTTGAGGTGTTTTTGAGGGGGATGGGGTGATTATTAGCTGATTGGTTGTTTAACTAGTAATCTTCGGTAATTTGAGTATATTGTTTTTGTAATCTTCTTTTATTTCAGGAATATCAAAGAGAATGACCGATAACCACGTTGCTAGTATACGTCGATTTGCTCCCTATTCCTCAAATGAACTTAAAAATTCCAATTCTCTATCTGTTGGGTGGAAGAAGGAAAGTGGAATAAATTGGGAAAATATTAATAACTGTCAATGTGTGGTTATATTGGGCGAGGGGAAATGTGGTAAAACTTTTGAGTTTCAGCGACAACATCAATTATTGAAGAGTAAAAAAAAGTTTTCATTTTTTATACCTTTAGAGCTACTTCAGGATCATGAACTTTTTGATGTTATTACTGTTGAAGAAGAGGAAGAATTTGAATTCTGGAAAGAAGGTTCAATGACTGATACTGCTACTTTCTTTCTAGATGCTGTAGATGAATTAAAATTACGCCAAGGCACACTTCGCAAAGCATTGAGAAAAATTAAACAGGCTATTGGAAATGCACTTTCACGTTCTAGATTTTATATATCCTGTCGACCAAATGACTGGAATGAGGAGTTGGACTATAGAGCCCTTTCTACGTTAGTGGTTCAAGAAAATTATCATAGACATGAGGGTGAGTTTGTAGATGGTGAGAAAGTATTTAATACTATTATTTCTCATGAAAAATCTGATAAGTTCGAGAGGGAAAATAAATTATTAAATGAACCTATTCAAGTCCTAGCATTACTTCCATTTAATCGACATGAAACAGTAGAATTTGCTAAATCATATGCTCCTGATCATGCGGGAATATTTGAACATTATTTAGAAGAAAAAGAATTATGGCACCTTTATCGTTTACCGTATGAAATTATTTCGGCACTAGCCCAACTATCTACTGAAGAAAAATTGGGAAATCTTGAAGAACAACTTCAATTTGGAATTAAACAAAAAGTTCGGGCAGTATCTGCTAAGAAAAGAAACTTGTTAAGTGAAGAAAAGGCACTTGAAGGTGTTGAGCGCTTAGCCTTAGCTCTTTTTATGATGAAGCGAAGATCAATTCATTCAGAAATTTCTACTTATACTGTAGATATGATTAACATTAGTGAAATACTCACCGATTGGACTTATGAAGAGCGATGTGAGCTACTTGGAACCCCACTTTTTGATCCGACCGGTGTAAATGCCTTTCGATTCCATCATCGCTCTACTCAGGAATATTTAGCTGCAAAGCGTCTAAAAAAAATTAGAGAGCAAGGACTTAGTACAAGAGACTTATTTAGACAGCTATTTGTGAATGTCAAAGAAGAAAAAATTGTCATACCTAGTATGGAACCTCTTGTAGCATGGATGGCTCTGTGGTATCCGGACATTTATTCTGAGGTGAAAATTCGAGCACCATCATTGATGTTTCGGCAAGGTTTACCAGCATTATTGTCAATTGAATATCGAGAAGAGCTCATTTGTAAATATGTTGAAAAATTTGCTAGTAATAGCAAATGGTGTGGTGTGGGTATTAGTCATACTGAATTAAAGCGTATTGCAACGCCTGAGTTAGCTACTGTAGTCCGAAATTTATGGCCACAAGCCTATACGGGATATGATACCCGTGAACTTCTTCTAGAACTCATTTACTTAACTCCTATGAATGATTGTATAGATTTGGCCTGGAATGCTTTATTTGATGACAATCTTCCCTCCCAACATAGACTATATGCAGCATGGAGTGTGCTCGAGTTTGGAGATCTAGAACAAAAGCAAAAAATTGGAAAGGCAATAGTACATGGAGGATGGCCTGAACAATTAGTTCGAAATATCTTACCCAACCTTATGCCTCATGCTGTTACAGAAGTTGAGTTTTTCAACCTTGTCAAAACACTAGATGAAGTGCCAAATAATGTCCATGGGTTAGGCTATCAACTTTTTCAAGCTGTAAAATCAGAGTCGCTAACAAATGAACAGAGGATCTATTTAAGAGATAACTTTGCTGAAACAATATGGATTCATCGTAATAAAGATTGTGAAGTGTATGACGCCCATTCAAAATACGATCATTTTGTTGATGCCGTAATTTACTCATGTTTAAAAACACTCCCTTCTGGCCCCGAAGATATTCGACAATGGGCATGGTGCCTTACCATCGCTTTTCATTTTGGTGAGCATCGAAGAAGTATTGTGGCTCGGACAGAAATTGAAGAGTTGCAAGATTTATTGTCTAAAGACATCCTATTAAGAGAAGCTTACTACTGGGCATGTTTGAGACTTGTAGAGGAATTGGCAGAAGAGATCAAATCTCTTAACAATACTTACTTACTTGATTATGACGACGTATTACATCCTTTTACTGATAATGATATACCATGGTTAATGAATGCCTTTATTAGTAATGATTCAACTAATAAAAAAAATATAGCATTTCAAAAATTACTTCAATTTATAGGAAGTGAAAAAAATCCTCAGTTAGCGCAAAAAATGATGGAACTAACATTCGGCAAAGAAGAATATTGTATTCAGCTCGAAAGAATACTTAACCCACTTCCAACGTTGCCTAGTGAACTCGAAATTAAATATCAAAAGCTGGCGTTAGAGAATAAAGAAAAAGAAGAAGAACGAATTAAGGGATGGAAAATATGGAGAGAAAAAGTTTTAAGTAGTGATACCTTTTTTTTACATGAGGAGGAGTTAGAAAATACTCTCTACAATGTGTTTAAAATTTTAAGACAAGTAAAGCATCTTGATGAATGGGGACCATGGGACTCTAAGCTTATTGAGACGGTATTCTCGCTAGAATTTCTTGAGGCTTTAAGGTCTAAAATGTCAATTTTCTGGAAAAATGCTGAAGTTGCATTATATAGTGAACGAAGTAAGGCGTCTAAGAATACTTTTTCTTATGAAAGTTTAATGAGCCTTACAGCAGTGAAGTGTTGTTCGGAAAAATCGAATTGGGCAGAGAGCTTATCTCATGATGAAGCTGTTAAAGCAGTTAGAATTTCTACAATTGAGCTAAATGGCTTTGCTGATTTTCTGTCTAAATTAGAAATAGTGCACCCTTCAGCTATTGAAGAGGTCTTTACTAGTGAAATCCACGCACAAATTGAAGATTTTCTAGAGTTAGAGAAATTACCAATATTTCAAGACATTTTATATTCAAAGTTTCAGCTAGTTAAAGAAGTTGCTCTTTCTACTCTTATGAGTAAACTTGATGCAATCGCTGGATTAATAATGAAAGGCTATCTTAGTGAGTTACACCATATTTTTGAACTTGTTGCATCATATGGTTCTACTCAATGTAAAGAAGCTTTTATAAATTTAATAAATAATTATTTGGATACTTCACAAATCACAACTGATGAGAGAAATTCAGGCGTGGTGATCTTAGCTTCACTTGATTTAGATAAAGCTTGCAATAGGGTTATACAATTTAGTGAGGATAGAAGTGAAAGTGCTGCTGCGTTGTTTACTATAGTATTTGGTGATCGTTATAGGGGCAAACAACTATCATTTGAAGAAATAGAGCCTATCCGTAGACTGAATATCTTGAAAGAATTAGTGATTCGTTCGTATCAGATTGTAAAAGAAATGGAACATAATCAAAATGAAGAAGAGTCATATCAACCTAATATACGAGATGATGCTAAGCTAGCAGGTGGATATCTACTAGAATGTCTTTCAAAAACTCAAGTGGTAGGCACAATATCCGTTCTATATGATTTATCATCTCTTCCTGAATTTAGTCACTTAAGTAGTCGATTGAAACAAATGGCTATTGAACTTGCATCTAGAATTTCAGAACCTCAAGCTATGAGTGCGTCAACTTTTAATAAATTCGATAGAGAATTAAATTATTCACCCTATGACGATGCTTCACTTTTTACAGTGATGAATAATCGTTTAGATGATTTTGAATACCACTTATTGAATGATGAGCAAAGTATTATTGATACTCTTCGAAAAGTTGAAGGCGAAACTGAGCTGCGTCGCTTTATTTCATATTGGCTTCAACAAAATAGTCGAGGTGTCTATACCGTAACGCAAGAAGCTGTAGTAATTACAGAAAAGAGAACTGATATTAGATTACTACCCACTGCTATGGATAAGTATGCAGCAATTGAATTAAAGCTTGATGATAATCGAAACAAATGGACTGGAGCAGATTTAAAAGTAGCATTGGTTGACCAACTCGTTGGTCGATATTTGAATCATG
Source organism: Acinetobacter sp. FDAARGOS_559 (assembly GCF_003940475.1). Classification (NCBI taxonomy): domain Bacteria; kingdom Pseudomonadati; phylum Pseudomonadota; class Gammaproteobacteria; order Moraxellales; family Moraxellaceae; genus Acinetobacter; species Acinetobacter sp. FDAARGOS_559. Next base: position 275,000 of record NZ_RKJG01000005.1, on the reverse strand, counting down.
AACGATGTTACGTTGGTTGTCTTCTTATTGGTATGAGAAAGACTCGCAAATGGGAAAATCCAGAAACAAAAGAGAAGATGAACCTTAATGAAACTGTGAATTGGCTTCAAGGAATTGCATACAAAATAATGGATGAGCGCCCAGAGCTTTATATTTCTGTCAAAGGAATAGACTACTCTATAGTTGCTAATGAGTAATATGACAATGGTTCTTTGGATCAAGGCTAAAACTTGAATTTTTTCATTTTTAACTAAAAGTGTATCAAAGTTAAAACTGAATAAATTTTTTAATATTCATAATATTACGGGGTATGAATAATAAAAAATAGAGCTTTCTAGGTCCTTTTTTATCTAAGGTTTTAATTGATGGAAACATTATAACAATCTTAAAAGTTTAAATGTTATCCAATTTGAAGACCAGTTTTGGAAATTATCTATAGTATTTCTAAATCTATTACTTAATTGACGTTCACTTAAAGCTAACTTTATGATTAATTATTAAATTTTTCATAGATGATTATTAACTTAATAAACTAAATAAGTTTAAAATGTATTTTTAGACCATAGATCATTTTGACATCTTTTTTAATATTTTAAATTGAGTTCGTTAGGTATAAAGATGCCAACAGTTATTGTAGAAAATGATATTTCCCAATGGGATGATTTAACCGGTGAGGTTTATCATTTTCCTAAAAGATATAAGGACTTGCTCTTAACTGGTGAAAAAGTTATTTATTACAAAGGCAGGATGAAAGATAAAAAATTTTGAATCTCGTCGACTAAGTAAGTTTCCTCATTACTTTGGGATCGCTGAGATAGGAGATGTTATTTCCATCAATAACGACAAAGAACTTTTAGCGGAAATTATTAATTTTAGGCCTTTTATTCAAGCAGTTGATTTTCAAATAAATAATGAATATCTAGAAAAAATTCCTAAAAATAAGGAAAAGAATTATTGGAGAGATGGTGTACGAAAGATTGATGATGATACTTACAATGCAATTATAAACCTGGCGAATTTAGGACCTATTTCAAAAACAAAAACACTATTATCTAATGAGGATAGCCAAAGTTTTGAATCTGGAGTAGAAGGTAAACCATCTCTACAAATTACTACTAAGTATGAAAGAGATCAAAAGCTTAGAAAACAAGCAATTTTAATTCATGGCTATACATGTGTTGCATGTGGCTTTAATTTTGAAGAATTTTATGGTGATTATGCGAAAGGATTTATCCATATCCATCACATAGAGCCGCTTTTTTCAGTAGGTGAAAAAGTAGTAAATCCTGAGACGGATCTAGTCCCATTATGTGCAAACTGCCATGCTGTTATCCATCGAAAAAGAGATAAAACATTAACAGTCGATGATCTACAAAAAATGATTAAGAGGAATGTGGTGTAAGTACATACAGACTCAACTTTATGATTAGCGAATAAAATAAACACGGATATCTCAAAAACATCCGTGTCCGAAAAGACCTAAAATGAATTTTGGTTTTTCTCTGCCAAGAGCATGGTTTGTTTAAGCTGTTTACGGTTGAAACCTAGAAACTCAATCACATTTCTAAACAATGCGGGTGCTTTAGCAATCGGAGTATTTATTTTAGGTACAACAGTCATATCTTTACGCCGTTCTATGCTCTCAACTACGCCCGAGACAACTTCCTCAATAGAGATATATTTCCAAATACCCGAGTTACCTTTCCACACAGCTTTACCTGCTGGGTCATTTTGAATATTGTCCATTAATGGTGTTTTAAAGAAAGTTGGATGAATGCTACCAACGCTTATATTTAAATATTTTAATTCTAGTCGAAGGCTATCGCATAAAGCCCAAACGCCTGCTTTACTCGAAGTATAGTGAGTGTTTAATGGGGAGTGAACGAAAGCTGCCATTGAAGATACAGCCAGTAAGTATCCCTGAGTTTGTTTTACATACGGTATAGCTGCGCGAAAAGTACGAAATACTCCAGTCAGGTTAATATCGATGGTTCGCTCAAATGTTTCAGGAGCCATATGTTCTAGTGCTTCTGTTGTAGCTATGCCAGCATTTGCAATCACCACGTCAATTTTACCGAAGTGTTTAGCTGCTTTTGCCATAGCCGTTTCTAGGCTTTCCAAAGAGCGTACATCGGCTACCCAACCTGCGGCAATGCTTTGCCCACCTAGCTGTTTTGCCTGACTTTCAACTTTGTTAAGGTCTAAATCTAGGAGTGCTAATTTTGCGCCTTTGGCTTGTAATGCTTGGGCAATCGCAAGTCCTAGTCCACCTGTTGAACCTGTAATTACGACAACTTTATCTTTTAATTTGTATTTAGACATATCAGATTTCCAGACATTTTTATAAATGAGCTTTAAGGCAATGGATTATTTCTGGGCAGGTTTAGATTCACTTTCAAGTTGTTGAAGTAATCCCTGCAATTTCTTGTGGCGTATAACCATTGCATCACTAGCTGCATTAAACATTCCGCGTAATATCGAGAACGGAACCCAGCGCACTGGAGCAAAAATCCGTGGCTGTCGGCGCTGTACACCTTTTACAATTGCTTGCGCCATATATTCCGGAGAAATAGGCTTGCGTAACCATGCTGGAAATGCTGCTTCAATCATCTTCGTTACAGTTGCGTTACCCCCAAAGGCGACCTTAGCGATTGGTGTTGCTGTCCAGCCCGGATAGACAACACTAGCGGTTGCGCCAGTATATGCAATTTCTGTACGGAGACAGCGTCCGAGCATTTCTACTGCCGCCTTTGAAGCGGCATATGGAGCGTTTGCCATTCCATTGACGAAGCAATAAACAGAAGAGGTTATGAGGATTTGTCCTTTGTTACGGGTCACCTCTGGTAAGGCAGCACGGACTGTGCGCCAGACACCCAGTAAATCAACTTCAACAATCTTATCGAACTCAGCTTCATCACAGCTAGCAATTGTCGAAGCACCATCACGCCATGAGATACCTGCATTGGCGAAAGCTATATCAAGGTGTCCAAAGTGTTTTATTGTTTTCTGGACTACATCTTTTGTGGCTACTGCATCAGTAACGTCTAGCGCTAATGGTAAAACACGAGACGCCTCAAATTCAGATGCAAGTTTATCTACAGCTTCCTGTTGCATATCGGTGAGTACCAAGTTTGCACCTAATGCATAAAATTCACGGGCTGTTGCTGCACCAATTCCTCCAGCGGCTCCTGTAATTAAAACAACTTTTTTGTTCAGGTCATATTTCATGGACTTTCTCCAAATATTTTAAATTTACTGTTACTTGACTGGAACGATGCGTTTAAGAAAGTCGATCTGATCACGAACAACACGCTCAAAAGCTTCTCCAACGTAAATTTCAAAATGACCATCGGCGTAGTGCTTAATTTCATGATTGGGTGTATGGCTCGCATGACGCAATGTTGTTTTTGAGGGCGCCACCGAGTCGGTATCACAGACACAAAACAACACAGGCGCTTGAATACGTGATGTCTTACGGCCCGGGTAATAGCGTATGATGTCGAGTACAAAACGTGCAGCGACATAGTTTGGAATATTTGAATCTGAAGGCATGAGTGCGAGATAGCCTGAATAAGCATCAGGTGCATTCATTAATGCTGTATATCCTAATGGTGCTGCAAGAGGTACCATGACTGGCTTGGCGCCGAGTATTGATCCAATCTTGTTTTTTAAAGCGAGTCCCGTGAGCTTGAGGGTCGTTATCGGGTCCATTGCCATGCTAGATGAGAAACCATCAGTGAAGGGGCATTGTGATATAACAGCAGCAAGTCGATTATCCTCAGCAGCTGTTGCCAGCACATGGCCTCCACCGAAAGAAGTTCCCCATATAATTACGCGGTTTGGGTCAATTTTTTCTAGACTACGTGCATAGGCAATAGCGGCTTTCCAGTCTTCGAGCTGACTTTTTATATCTAGTAATTGTCGAGGTTGTCCTTCGCTATCACCAAAATAGCGATAATCAAACACTAAACAAGCATAACCCTCTGCCACAAAGCGCTCTGCAAAAGCTGTTAAACGCATTCTACGAGTACCACCCAGACCGTGCGCCATTACAATAATTGGTGTAGTGGCCTCGGTCGCTGGACGATATAAATAGGCGCTGCATTTCATGCCATTTGAATTAAACTGAACATCAAGTGGTGCTTGGGGCACATTATTCAGACTTTTACCCATCGTATTTTTCTCAATATTGGCTATAACGCTATCTTCTGAAAAATAATGAGATAGGGCTTGATGAAAGCTGCCATATTGCTTGACACTTTGCGCCAAAATTTGGATTGAGTAGGTGTGTTTAGTCATTTGCTTTTGTTTAAAAGCTTTAAGTACACTAATTGATAATTGGCGCCAAATTAGAACTATACGGAATGAATGGATTGAATAAGCCGTTATATAGAAGAAGGATTTCTGAAATCTATGTTCAGTTATTATTTGAATATCTGGAAAAACTAGGACATGACCCAGAAAAGGTATTGGGTGAACCGTGGCCTAAAGCAGATTCAAATCATTTAGAAGGCGTAGATATCGATCATTGGGAAAGTCTTCTCATTATTGCCAAAGATTATTTAAATGACCCTTTCATTGGTTTACATGTAGGTCAAACCATTACAGCTCAGCATCTAGGTGTTTTAGGGTCAGTATTTCTTGCTTGTGAAAATCTGGGGGCAGTTTTAGAAAGGTTTGAGCGATATCAGCGGCTTGTCTATGATGTTTATCCAGCCACTGTTCGTATTTATACTGAATATGTAGAGCTTTCATGGGATACAAAAGGTGAGCAAGTCGGCCCTTTATCGGACGAAACTGGCCGTACCGTTATAGTTCAATTTTGCCGTAGTCTCATTAGAGGAAAAGAAAGACTTAAAGAAATACATTTTATTCATGAACAGCCTGAAAATGTTCAGCCTTATGAGGAGTATTTTGGTTGTCCTGTGCTTTTTGAGCAACCCGTGGCACTTATGCGTTTTGATAAGGAAATCTTAAGTCTACCGCTTAAAAACTCCGACGCCGCCTTAGTTGCCATACTTGAAAAACATGCCGACAAGTTACTGGCAAGTCTGCCACATATTGATGAAATTACAGATCAAGTTCGTAAACAGATTGCTTACTTACTTCATCAAGGCGAACCCAGTATTGAACAGCTTGCAGAGCGATTAAATTACTCACGTAGAACCTTGCAACGCCGTTTAACTGAGGCAGGTACGAATTTTCGGAAAGAATTAAATACTGTCCGTTACGAATTGGCAAAATCGTATTTAAAAGATCTAAGGCTACAAATTATAGAAATAGCTTTACTGTTAGGTTATGCCGAGCACAGTCCATTTACACGGGCTTATAAAGAGTGGTCGGGTAAAACACCACAACAAGCTAGAGAAGAAATGAATGAGTTAAGGTAGAACTTTCATACTATAAGTTCTACCTTTTAGCTCTATAAAAATGCTTTAAAAAAGATATGCAGATGTTTTGAGTGTTCATTCATCGTTTAATGCACATTCAAAATTACTTGGGTTTTCTTTACATCTTACTTTTTTCAAAAAGTTCATCATTTTTGGGTCGTAGATACCTGCTTTGGTTAGCTGTATACGAGCCTCGCGCATCATTTTCATATAGTTTAATTGTTCATTTTTAGGAATATCCATCCAATATTTTGAAGGAATATCACTTTCATATTTGGCAATAATACCAAATGTTCTATTGAGTTGGCTGGCTACCCAAGTTCGAGACTTTTGCCCAAAACCCGCAGGGAATTGGTCTTTACGAATAATGAAGTTTGCTGAAATTTGAGTCAAAGGAAAACGAACAATTGCTCCTTTCTCACCTAAACCTTTGTAGAGTTCAAAAGGTTTAAACGCAACAATAGGAGCGGGCACAATATCAATTTCATGGTTATTAAATTTTGCACCGGCATTGGTAACGTCTACCGATACAGCCTGACCACCGACATGTTGAACAAGCTTTGGTTGCGCTTCATCGTATTTAAATACCCCAATTTTTTTACCGGCAGCTTTGGCGAGAGTATTTATACTTCTATCATTTACAAATAAATAGGCTGGTCCAATTGTGCCTAAACCTGCAATTTCATAAGGACCTACCACCATGTTTTTTGCGGCCATTGGTGAAGACAACAGCTTATAGGCATTAATTGCCGTTTTCATATTTGTTAATGCACCAACAGCATCTAAAGATCCTGTATATTTATTAAACTGACGGCCACGTAAACCGCTAATAATAGCGCCATCACATTTTCCAACTTTCAAATCTTCAGCAGCTACACGTTCATCAACATATGCTTTTAAAGATAGATCAGCTCCCCAATTTTTGGCTTCAAGTGCATAATCTTTGGCTAAAGCGAAAGCGTCTCCCGATTTACCAATTGGGTCAAACACACAGACGACTTGTTGTTTGGCATAAAGAGTTGTTGTTAAACATGTACTTGTAATAAGTAAAATAGTTTTAAAACGATCCATATCTAGTTATCCATTATTTAAATTATAAAAATTATTTTATAAATCTTGGTAAGGTTAGATATGGCATTTCAATAAAAATTTTAAGTGAAAAAGTCAAAATAGAACTTAGGGTCAGGAGGTTATTTAGTTATTCATAGGAATTTTTATGGTAAAAACACTTTTCGAGCCTTGATTGCTATATTGAATAGTACCTTTCAGTGCCACAATAATTGCATGTACAACAGCAAGACCTAAACCTGTGCCGCCAAATTCTTTATTCCTTGATTCTTCTAATCTAAAGAAAGGCTTAAATAAATCGTCTTGGAACTCGGTTGCAATGCCGGGGCCTTCATCTTCAATTTTTAATATCCAGTTTTGTGATACCACTTCCGAGGAAATTTTAAGTTTGCCTGCATTTGAATAGCGAATCGCATTATCAATTAAAGCAATTAAAACTTGCTCAATACGACGGCGGTCGCAATATACAGGAGTGGACGTTAGGTCAAGTTCTGGTATTAGCTTAGCTTGATCCAAACGATCTTCAAATGCTTTAAGAACTTTTTCAACTACCGCCTTAAAGTCAAACAATTCATAATTTAACCGGAGTTGCTGGTTCTCTACTAAGCTTAAAGTCCGTAAGTCTTCGACTAAGTAAGATAAACCTTCAACTTGATTTAAAAGGCTTTTAAATAGGACTTCATCAGGTTTAAAAACGCCATCAATAATTCCCTGTAAACGACCTTGTAAGATCGTTATAGGCGTTCTTAACTCATGTGCGATGGCTGCATTCCAAACCTGCGCATTTTTGACAGAAACCTCTAGCTTTTGAGCCATATCATTAAAATTATATAAAAGCTCCGACATTTCAGCGGAGTGAATTCTATTATCGTAAGCTCTAGCAGAGAAGTCGCCGTGACTAATTTTTTTTGCTGCTTCGGCTAAGAAGTTAATTGGCACAATAAAACGCTTTGCAAGGCGCATGCCAATCACTAATGAAATAATACAGCCGCAAAAGATAACAGTGGCTAACCAGATCCAGTCTACAAAATGAAAACTAGTCCAATCTTCTTGTTGAAATGAGCTTAAACTAATCCAGCCTTTTTCAATCGCATAGTTATAAATCACATAACCCAGTACTACAGAAAATAGCGTAACGCTTAAATTCACAATAGTTAAGGCAATAAAAAGTTGCTTACTAATTCCTAACTTACTTTTCATAAAATATTCCCTAGCTATTTTTTAATATTATTTAGGCGTCATCTTTTACAGCTAGGGGATTATCTAGCCTATATCCCACGCCACGCACATTAATTAACATTTGAAATATGCCTTGTTCTTCTAGTTTTTTTCTCAGCTTACTTACATGGCTATCTACGGTTCGCTCTAGTGCATCGCTATCATTCATGCAGTGATTCATAAGTTCTCCACGCGTAAAAACTTTATGAGGCTGGTCAATCATGAATGAAATAATTTTATATTCAGTTAGCGTCAGATTAAGCAAGATCTTCTTGTTCTCTGAGAGTATATAAACGCTATGAGTGTCGGTATCAATTTCAATATTTTTATAGAGTTTATTTTTATTAGTTGCTTTGTTTGCAAACTGAGTTCTTCTTAGGACTGCCTGAACTCTAGCGACGACTTCATTTGGGTTAAAAGGCTTCACCACAAAGTCATCTGCACCTATGCGTAATGCCATAACTTTATCAATATCTTGATCTAGCGCCGTCAGCATGATTACGGGAGTCTGAGCTTTTTGGCGTATTTTATTTAATACTTCCCAACCGTTTAATTCGGGTAATTTAATATCAAGTAAGATTAAATCGATGGGTTGGCTAGCGTGCAATTCAATCGCTTGCTTTCCATTCATAGCCCGAATAACACTCATGCCTTCACGTTTTAAATAATTTTCAATAATGTCGCCAATATCGTAGTCATCTTCTACCACAAGAATAACTTTATCTTGGCAATCAAAAGAAAAAGAATGATCAAACATAGAAAATCTGGCTATAGAAAGTGCTTAAACTCATCATACGCTAAATTATCGGTATTTCTCCACACTTACTCCACACTTTAGTGATTATCCTTACACACTCATCAAAAATAATACGAACATCAAAAACTCACTAGGTTTGGATAGTATGCAAAAGCATCTTTTACTTCCTTTATTTTTATCTATTGGGCTGATATTACAGGGGTGTGATTCAAAAGAAGTCGCTCAAGCTGAGCCACCACCGGCTAAAGTCAGTGTATTAAACATTCAACCGCAATCGGTAAATTTTAGTGAAAATCTTCCTGCACGTGTACATGCATTCCGTACGGCGGAAATCCGTCCGCAAGTCGGAGGTATCATTGAAAAGGTTCTATTTAAACAAGGTAGTGAAGTTAGAGCAGGGCAAGCCTTATATAAAATTAATTCCGAGACATTTGAGGCCGATGTAAATAGCAATAGAGCTTCTCTCAATAAAGCTGAAGCTGAGGTAGTAAGACTCAAAGTTCAGCTAGAACGTTATGAGCAGCTGTTACCAAGTAATGCAATTAGTAAGCAAGAAGTAAGTAATGCCCAAGCTCAATATCGTCAGGCTCTAGCCGATGTCGCTCAAATGAAAGCATTGCTGGCTAGACAAAACCTGAATCTGCAATATGCAACAGTTCGAGCGCCTATTTCTGGGCGTATTGGGCAATCTTTTGTCACTGAAGGTGCATTGGTCGGTCAGGGCGATACTAATACGATGGCAACCATTCAACAGATTGATAAAGTCTATGTTGATGTTAAGCAATCAGTTAGTGAGTATGAACGCCTACAAGCTGCGCTACAAAGCGGAGAATTATCAGCAAATAGTGACAAAACCGTTCGTATTACCAATAGTCACGGGCAACCTTATAACGTCACAGCAAAAATGTTGTTTGAAGATATTAATGTTGACCCGGAAACGGGCGATGTCACATTCCGTATTGAAGTTAATAACACTGAACGAAAATTACTTCCGGGCATGTATGTGCGTGTCAATATTGACCGTGCTTCTATTCCTCAAGCGCTATTGGTTCCGGCGCAAGCGATCCAACGTAATATCAGTGGCGAGCCTCAGGTATATGTCATCAACGCCCAAGGTACAGCGGAAATTCGTCCTATCGAAATTGGACAGCAATATGAGCAGTATTACATCGCCAACAAGGGTATAAAGGTTGGAGACAAAGTTGTTGTTGAAGGTATTGAGCGTATTAAGCCAAATCAAAAATTGGCATTGGCAGCATGGAAAGCACCAGCCGTGGCAAATCATGTTTCAAGTGTAGAAACCAAAACTTCTATAGCTGAGGGGGCGCAACCATGATGTCACAATTTTTTATTCGTCGTCCCGTTTTTGCTTGGGTTATCGCGATCTTTATTATTATATTTGGATTGCTGAGTATTCCTAAACTGCCAATTGCACGTTTTCCAAGTGTAGCCCCGCCACAGGTGAATATTAGTGCGACTTATCCTGGTGCTACAGCTAAAACCATTAACGATAGCGTTGTAACCTTAATTGAGCGCGAATTATCGGGTGTAAAAAATCTACTCTACTATAGTGCGACAACAGATACCTCTGGTACAGCAGAGATTACCGCTACGTTTAAACCGGGCACAGATGTGGAAATGGCTCAGGTCGACGTTCAAAATAAAATCAAGGCTGTAGAAGCTCGCTTACCGCAAGTCGTACGTCAGCAAGGTTTACAGGTTGAGGCTTCATCGTCCGGGTTTTTAATGCTGGTCGGGATTAACTCTCCAAATAATCAATATTCCGAAGTTGATTTGAGTGATTATTTGGTTCGAAATGTTGTAGAAGAGCTAAAACGTGTCGAAGGTGTAGGGAAGGTTCAATCTTTCGGTGCCGAGAAAGCTATGCGTATTTGGGTCGACCCGAATAAGCTTGTTTCTTACGGTTTATCGATTAGTGATGTGAATAATGCCATTCGTGAAAATAATGTCGAAATTGCACCCGGCCGACTTGGTGATTTACCAGCTGAAAAAGGCCAGCTCATTACTATTCCGTTGTCGGCTCAAGGGCAATTGTCTAGTCTCGAGCAATTTAAAAATATCAGCTTAAAAAGTAAAACTAACGGTAGCGTAATTAAATTATCTGATGTTGCCAATGTAGAAATAGGTTCACAAGCATATAACTTTGCCATTTTGGAAAATGCTAAGCCTGCTACCGCGGCAGCAATTCAGTTAAGCCCGGGTGCTAACGCCGTGAAAACTGCCGAAGGTGTTCGAGCAAAAATTGAAGAATTGAAGCTAAATTTACCGGAAGGCATGGAGTTTAGTATTCCTTACGACACCGCGCCGTTTGTCAAAATTTCAATTGAAAAGGTAATACATACATTACTTGAAGCCATGGTTCTGGTTTTCATTGTGATGTATCTGTTTTTACATAATGTCCGCTATACGCTTATTCCAGCGATTGTGGCGCCTATTGCCTTACTCGGTACTTTTACCGTGATGTTGCTTGCCGGCTTTTCAATTAACGTACTCACCATGTTCGGTATGGTACTTGCTATCGGGATTATTGTCGACGATGCCATTGTTGTCGTTGAAAACGTAGAAAGAATTATGGCGACAGAAGGATTATCGCCTAAAGATGCAACCTCTAAAGCAATGAAAGAGATTACCAGCCCGATTATTGGTATTACGCTGGTATTAGCGGCAGTATTTTTACCTATGGCATTTGCGAGTGGTTCTGTAGGGGTAATCTATAAACAGTTTACCTTGACCATGTCAGTATCTATTTTATTTTCAGCGCTATTGGCACTTATTTTAACACCGGCACTTTGTGCCACAATTTTAAAGCCAATCGATGGGCATCATCAGAAAAAGGGCTTCTTTGCATGGTTTGACCGTAGTTTCGATAAAGTCACTAAAAAGTATGAATTGATGCTGCTTAAAATCATCAAACATACAGTTCCAATGATGGTAATCTTTTTAGTAATTACCGGTATTACCTTTGCCGGAATGAAATATTGGCCAACAGCATTTATGCCAGAGGAAGATCAAGGCTGGTTCATGACTTCGTTCCAACTACCTTCAGATGCAACCGCTGAGCGTACTCGGAATGTAGTCAATCAATTTGAAAATAATTTGAAAGACAATCCCGATGTAAAAAGTAATACCACCATTTTGGGATGGGGTTTTAGTGGCGCAGGACAAAATGTTGCTGTGGCTTTTACGACACTTAAAGACTTCAAAGAGCGAACTAGCTCTGCATCTAAGATGACAAGCGACGTTAATTCTTCTATGGCGAACAGTACGGAAGGCGAGACCATGGCCGTTTTACCACCCGCTATTGATGAGTTAGGTACTTTTTCAGGTTTCAGTTTACGTTTACAAGACCGCGCTAACTTAGGTATGCCTGCTTTACTGGCTGCTCAAGATGAACTTATGGCAATGGCAGCCAAGAATAAAAAGTTCTATATGGTTTGGAATGAAGGGTTGCCACAAGGTGACAATATTTCTTTAAAAATTGACCGTGAAAAGCTTAGTGCACTTGGTGTTAAGTTTTCTGATGTTTCAGACATCATCTCTACATCAATGGGTTCAATGTATATCAATGACTTCCCTAATCAAGGACGTATGCAACAAGTCATTGTACAAGTTGAGGCTAAATCACGTATGCAATTGAAAGATATCTTGAATCTGAAAGTCATGGGGTCAAGCGGTCAATTAGTCTCGTTATCAGAAGTTGTAACGCCACAATGGAATAAGGCACCACAACAATATAATCGTTATAACGGACGACCATCTTTGAGTATTGCTGGTATTCCTAACTTCGATACGTCATCGGGTGAAGCAATGCGTGAAATGGAACAGCTGATTGCGAAATTACCGAAAGGTATTGGCTACGAGTGGACAGGTATTTCCTTACAGGAAAAGCAGTCTGAATCACAAATGGCCTTTTTACTTGGTTTATCCATGTTAGTGGTTTTTCTTGTATTAGCTGCACTCTATGAAAGCTGGGCAATTCCACTTTCTGTGATGCTCGTTGTGCCACTCGGTATTTTTGGAGCAATCATTGCCATTATGTCTAGAGGGTTAATGAATGATGTGTTCTTCAAAATCGGGCTAATTACCATTATTGGTCTATCGGCAAAGAATGCAATTTTGATTGTTGAATTTGCGAAAATGCTGAAAGAAGAAGGTATGAGTTTGATTGAAGCTACTGTTGCCGCAGCCAAACTTCGCTTACGGCCAATTCTGATGACATCACTTGCATTTACCTGTGGTGTAATTCCATTGGTAATTGCCTCTGGTGCAAGTTCTGAAACTCAACATGCTTTAGGTACAGGAGTTTTTGGCGGCATGATTTCAGCAACCATTCTGGCTATTTTCTTTGTTCCCGTGTTTTTTATCTTCATTCTGGGTGCAGTAGAAAAGCTATTTTCCTCTAAGAAAAAAATCTCATCTTAAGTTCAATGCATCAGGGGAAATACTCAATTTCCTCTGATGCATTTTTACTGATCTGAATGAGAGAATATTACTAACTAATAAATGTCAGCCATTTATAGTCTTTGGGGTTTTAAATTTATATAAAAAGTCAGACTAGCCTATATTTTTTTACAGCTCTAAATATTTTTTCAAATAATAACCTGTTAAAGATTTTTCTGCTGAAAGCAAACCGCTAACAGTTCCTGAGAATACCAATTCACCACCTTTGTCACCCGCCAAAGGACCAATATCAACAATCCAGTCGGCTTGACTTATGATGTCTAAGTTGTGTTCAATCACAATGATTGTGTTGCCTTTCTCAACTAAGTTATTTAATAAACTAATTAGTTTTTCAGTATCAGAAGGGTGTAGACCTGTACTCGGTTCATCCAATACAAAAATATTATCTGTTTCATTAATTTGTTTTGTGAGTTTTAACCTTTGACGCTCACCACCCGAAAATGTATTTAAGCGTTGGCCGATTGCAATGTAGTCTAGCCCCAAACTCATCAAAGAATTAAATTGTTGCTGTAAAATTCGATCTTCAAAAAAGTTGCTTGCTTCTGCAACCGTCATTTTTAAAATTTCAGCAATATTTTTATCTTTATAAAGATATTTTAAAACTTCAGGTGCATATCCAGAACCATGACAAACATCACATGTCATTTCAATATCATCTAAAAATGCAAGTTCAACCCTTTCGATACCAGATCCTTTACATTGAGGGCAAGCACCTTCACTATTAAAACTAAAGAGCTTGGCACTTACTTTATTTGTTTTTGCAAATAGCTGACGAATCGGATCAAGAAGGTCAAGATAGGTCAATAAATTTGAGCGAATACTTGCAGTAATTGCAGATTGATCAACAACTTTTGTTTCAGGATATTGTTGTGGTAATACTTTACTTATTAATGTGCTTTTTCCTGAACCAGCGACTCCTGTAATAACGGTTAGACAGTTCTTAGGAATGTCGACATCAATATTTTTTAAATTGAATAAATGAGCATTTTTAATTGAAATCCATTCATTGCCCATACGTGGTTCTTTCTTATAGGTATTTGGCCTTCTAAAAAACGCACCTGTTAAACCTGATGAATTTTTTAATTCTTCAAAAGTTCCTTGGTAAATAATTTCGCCGCCGTTGATACCAGAAAGAGGGCCCATATCAATGACATGATCAGCTGTTCTAATAAGATCAGGATCATGTTCAACCAATAAAACACTATTTCCCTTATCTCTAATTTTTTGAATAATTTTAATAATATTATCTAAATCTTTGGGGTGCAGGCCAATACTTGGTTCATCAAAAATATAGAGTAGGTCAACCAGACTATTACCCAAATGTTTAACCATTTTAATTCGTTGTGATTCTCCTCCCGACAATGTATTGCTGACACGGTTAAGGTTTAAATAGCTGAGTCCAACGAGATTTAAGTTATTGAGTTTATTTTTTATTTCGTGCAAAACGGTTTCAAATTTTTCACTTTTTATCGATTCGAGAAACTCTAAAAGCCTTGATACGGATAGGGCCGTACATTCCGCAATATTTTTACCGTTAATCTTACAAGATAAGGATTTTTGATTTAGCCGTTGTCCCTTACATAAGGAGCATTCTTTGATTGTAATAATTCGCTCAAGTTTATTTCTATAACGATTTCTTTCCTGTGCTTCACCTTTTAAAAAGTTACGCTCAAATCTGGGAATTAGTCCTTCATAAAGTGCGGTTTTTCTCCATTTACTTGTCGGGTTTAAAGGTTTGTGCTGAGGAGCATACAAAAATAAGTCCCATTCTTTTTCACTATAATCTTTTAATTTTTTATCTAAATCAAAGTAACCTGAATCTGCATATCGCGTCCAACGCCATGCTGTAGGTTGATAAGTAGGGAAGTCTATAGCACCTTCTTCATTTAAGGATTTATCTAAATCTAATATTTTGTAAATATCAATTGTTTGCTCGATTCCAATACCTTCGCATTGTGGACACATGCCATTTGGGTGATTAAAAGAAAAGACATTGGAGTATCCAACAAACGGCTCACCCATACGTGAAAATAACAAGCGAAGATTGGCATAAATATCTGTAATTGTTGCAACAGTTGAGCGAATATTGCCCGTTAAAGGTTTTTGATTAATAATCACAGGTACATTTAAATTTTCAATTTTATCAACGTCAGTAACACCAAAATGTTCCAAGCGATTACGTACAAAACTATCTTGAGTTTCATTAATTTGTCTTTGAGCTTCTGCGCCAATAGTCTCGAAAACTAAAGAAGATTTACCTGAACCAGAGACTCCAGTAAAGACAACGATTTTATGTTTAGGAATCTTCAATGAAATATTTTTAAGGTTATTTTGTCTGGCACCATAAATATTTATTGTTCTTTTAGTCATGTGTGATCACTTGAAATCAAAGATTTAGCGTAAAGATAAGGTAAAATTGATGAGAAGGATGTATATGTTTCTTAAGAAAATAGTTTAAATATTTAACTTATAAGCCTTTCTATATATCAATAAGCAATAAGGGCACTGAAGAACAAGTTTTATAAATAAACACATTGTATAAAGTTCATGGTGTCAGATTTTGCTAACAGATAAGATTAAATTAATAGGGTTAAGGTTGACCCAAACAAGTAATAGAGAATTTCTTAAATTTGTTATGAATTAAATTAAATAAAGTTTTGCTGCATGTCTAGGAGTGAACATATACCTAATCAATTTGTGGTGGATTACAGTAAAGGTCAAATGTAGCTAGAGCAACAATACAGAGTAGCAAAGCCTTATATATGGTAGGTTTCCAAATCTTTTATTTAACATAATATACATTATACGAATAATTATATAGTTTCAACTAATCCCTAGTTATTTCTATCGTACATTTAACTCAACTTGTTAACTATGAAAATTAAATCTTAAATATTTCATAAGCTTACTTTGTTTTATGAATTTGAGTGAAAATGCAGTTTTTTAAATAATTTTTTAAAAACTAACTCAACTTGTTACTTCTTTCTTAGAATTACTTATCTACTCTTTCTATGCTCATTACCTCACATGAATTATCACTGTTAAATTTTAAATATATCTGTGACATGGCGAAATCCATAAAGTTTGAGCTTTGGAATTTACCTTTTTGATTCTTAGGGTTAGTCATCATCTGTAACCACTGAGTTAAAGAATAAAAATAACATTCGGCCATCCCCATAAGGCTGTGATCAAAAAAATGCATAATTTCTTTTTCCCATGAAAATTGAAAGGAACAAAAAATTTAAAAAGCCCAACTAGCTTACTAATCAGGCTTATTTAAAGAACATTTAAACTTTAAAGCGCAATATCAAACTCTGGGCTAGCTACTGTAGGCTGTAATCGAGCACGTTGCTTTTTAAAGTGTGGAAGAACGTGTTCACCAAGACGGTATGACTCTTCAAGATGTGGATAGCCTGCAAGAAAGAATAACTCTATGCCAATGCTATTGTATTCTTCAATACGCTCAATAATCTGTTGATAGCTCCCTACCAAAGCAACACCAGGTGGCACACCAATATATCCAAATCCAGACCAAACATTTGGATGGATGAAAAAGTCGCTAACATTTTTACTGCCATCTTTTTCGGCATACTCTTTTTCGAAGCTTAATACGCGCGCTGAGCGTAAACCCGCATGGGCTGCTGCCGCGTGTAAACGTTGCTTTTCAGCGGCTTCATCGAGAAAGCGCTGTGCCTCTGCCAATGCTTCTTGTTCAGTACGGCGAGCAATGGTATCGATTGATAGACCAAATTTTATATTTTCACGACCATATTTTTTTGCACGAGTACGTACGTCTGCAATCAATGCTGCAATTTCTTCTGGTTTTTCAGCTCGCATTAAATAATAGTCGGCATGTTTTGCTCCAAACTCGCGAGCAGCTTCCGAAGAACCTGCTGTGCAAATAATTGGAAGACTTGCTTTATTCAGTGGATATTTTAGACCACCGCCTTCTGCCGAATAGTACTTCCCTTTATAGTGAAATGAAGGATTATTCCAATATCCTTTTACAACATCTAGGAACTCAGTAGCACGTGCATAACGTTCATCGTGAGGTAAGTCATCGCCTACTTGACGTTGGATTACTTCCGAGCCGCCATTAATAATATTCCAAACCAGTCGATTACCCGTTGCACGCTGATAAGTTGCCGCAGTTTGTACAGCATTATATGGACTAAAATGATAAGCCTGAAATGCAGTCACAAAGTTAAGTTTTTTGGTTTCTCTTGCTAGCAATGAACATACTGTCCAAGGCTCTTCACCCGTTGGTGCGTTCACCATGAGTGCACCAGCAAAACCATTAATTTCTGCTGCCCGCGCTACCTGACTTAAGTAATCAATATAGGTAAAATCGTCACCTACTTCATAGTTCGAAACCGCTCCAGTATTTTCAACATTTTCAATATTGGCCCAATCACCACGATTACGTGGGTCACCGGGTAAAAATTCTGTTTCGCCATGAAGCGGTAAACGTGTAAAAAATTCAATTCCCATTATTTTCTCCTTAAAGCAAAGCTTAGAATTTTGCAGTGAGAGAAACACCAACTTGACGTGGGTTTCCATAGGTTAAGACATATTGTCCAGCAGGACCATTTGGTCGCCCATGAACTTGATATTCTTCGTCTAGCAAGTTTTTAACGTAAGCATTAACTTGGTATTTATTATTTGCGCTGATATATCCAACGTTCGCGTTCCATAAGGTGTACCCTTTTTGACTCAAGATTGGGTCAACAGAATAATCTTGTCGATTTACTAAGAAAAACTCACGGTCACGATATTTTGCATCTGTGCCCACAATAACTCGTGCTCCACTATCAAGATTAAAGGTATATTCACCCCCTAAACCGATGGTGTACTTTGGAGAACGAACCAAGCTGTTACCTGTATTGTCAGCATTTACGACATTGGTTACTGGGTTTTTATCAACAAAGTCGGTGTATTCACTGTCTAAATAAGCGCCTGCAAAACGTAGGCGTAAGTTATCAGTCGCTAAATAATCTAATTCTAATTCGGCACCTTTTACTTCTGCTTTAGGACCATTTGCCAGAACTGAGGTTACTCCTCCACCTTGTCCTTCTGTCGCAACCAATAAATTTGTTTGAATATCTTTGTAGTCGTAATAGAAAATATTGGCATTGGCCGTTAAATTGCCTTGTAACAAGCTAGACTTCAAGCCTAGTTCGTAGCTATTTAAATATTCAGGGTTAACATCTGCTAGTTGCGTCAGGCTACTAGAAAGTCCAGTGTTAAAACCGCCTGAACGGAAACCTCGAGCAAAACGGAAGTATGTGTTGATATCAGGAGTGATTTCATATTCTGGCGTAATATCGTAGGTCAGCTCATTCCATCTCTTTTTACGACTTGTTGAACCATTTGCATTAGGCGCTGGGTTATAAACCGCATTACTGTACCCATCCTTTTGCCACCAACTGCCTTTGGTGTAATCGCCTGAGGTAATTTGAACAAGATCTAGATCAATATCTTTTTCTTCACTTGTCCAACGTAGACCACCTGTTACTTTAAATTTATCGGTAAATTTATAGGTACTGTTACCAAACAAGGCAAAACTTTGTGTCGTCTGATTATAGGTAATATCTCTAAAAGCTGGTGTTCCCGCAGTCTGAGCTGGAGCGCCATTAGGTAATGTTTTATTTACTCGCGCACTTACACCTGTTGAATCTAAGTCTTCATTAAAGAAGTGGAAACCTGCGATCCAACTGAGTCTTTTTTCAGCATCAGAAGAAACACGAAACTCTTGGCTATATTGGCGCCACTCATTATCGCTATAGCTTCTTGCTACATCGTAAGGCGTATAGTCACCATCAGAAATAGATTTTTGAGTGGTTTTATCAAACGCTGTAATGGATGTAAAAGTATGACCGCCGCCTAAATCTCCTGTTAAGGTGAGTGAAGCGCCATCATGTTGGATTTTATTACTTTCAGGTAAATCTAAATTTGTATCTCGGCCTTGTGGTCTTTCATAAACACCCCAGTATTTTCCAATACTTAAAGAGCCATTATTGCCAAGACCATTATAAGTTTGGCTATGTAGATTGACTAAAGCATTCCAATCATCATTAATTTTTCCTAATATCTGGAAGCGAAATGATTTTTTATCTACATCCCCGTAGTTTTCACCATTGGCTAAATTTTTTGCATAGCCATCGCGGTCTTCTGAATAGAATGCTCCTCGCACGGCAACGTTATCTGATATAGCCCCATTCACGGCGCCTTCAAAAGTACGAAGATTATGGTCACCTATTCCTATTGTTCCATAACCAGTCGGTTTATCTGTAAAAACAGGTTTTCGTGAAATGTAATTCACCGCACCAGCCGTGGTGTTTTTACCGTAAAGCGTGCCTTGTGGACCACGTAGAACCTCAATACGTTCTAAATCGAATAAATCTCCAGCACCAGCAACAGGCGCATTTAAATAAACCCCATCTGCATAAATACCGACTGGAAAAACTGTAGAGGCTGCAACATCGCCAGTTCCTAAACCACGAATATACCAACGTGGTCGGCTATCGCCATCTGGGTTTTCAGCTGCTGCATTGGGCGTATAAGTTAAAACATCGCCAATAAATGTTGAGCCTTTCGCGGCCAAATCTTTGCCTGAAACCGCTGTAATTGCAGTCGGAACTTTTTGAATGTTTTGTGCACGATATTGTGCAGTAACGATGACATCGCCTAGTTTTTTTACATCTTTAGCATTTACCACTTGAGCCTGTTGCTCAGCAGAAATTGCATCAGCATCATCGTTCGCTAAAGCTAATGTCGAAACACTCGCCGTTACTCCCCACATAGCAGTTAAAATACTCTGCCTAATTTTTGTAACCTTAAACATGGTGACTCCATTTAAATAAATCTATTCTTATATTGGCAACTTCTATGCCATTTAATTTATTTAAATAATTTCAAATACTTAATAAAATTTTAGAAATAAAAATGATTCAATGCTGCTGATAGATAGACAGTCTGAAAGGTATTATTGTTGTTATTTCAACATTCACGATTTAACGTGTTTTTATATGCTGTATTAATAATAAAGCCATACGGACGTATGGCTTTTTAAGATTGTTGGAAATGATTGATTGGTTTTAAAATTTATAACTAAATTGGCCTTGTACAGTCAGAGGTCGCATTGGTTGTAAAAACTCGCTATTCGACCCTGCCAAACCATTCACAAAATTTCGTTCATTGGTTAGGTTAAGAATGTTAAGACCCACCGTCCACTGTGGCTGGCGATAATAAAGACCTAAGTCCAGATTATAGTTATTCGGTACTTTCACGGTTTGACTTAAGTTTGTGTACCAGTAGCTTGTCCACCATCCCGAAAGGTTGACCCCAAAACCAGACTCATGCTGGTAATCTACATAAGCACTTGCAGAGTACTTAGGAATTCCTGCTGCATCATAACGTCCGGCTTTACGTTGGTTTAAAGCATTATTGTCTCCCCAAACCGTAGCATTGTCCGCATGAAAGCCAAATGGTGAAAAACCAGCAGGTATAATAGAGCTGTATTCAGCATCTAAATAAGTGAAATTGCCCCCAATCGCTATATTTTTTTGAAGTTGCCATCTTAATGATGACTCAATACCTTTTATTTCAAAGCGAGCCATATTTCCGTTCGTATCGGGCGATAAATCTCGTTTTTGTTCAAATCCACTTAGGGTTAAAAATAACTGGTCAGTAATAGGTTCATATTTAAATCCTACTTCTTTTAGCTCACTTTGACTGTCAAAAGCTAAAGGATTAAGTTGATTTCCAGCGCCCCAAATCAAGAAAGGCCCAAATACTCCCGTATTTAATGCAGTGCTTTTGTCATAAGTAAAATAGAGTGTGCTTTTCGCAGTAGGCTTAATAAACGTACTCAGTTGATAGCTCAATAGACTATATTTGTCACTCGAAGAACGGACATCTGTTGGGGTTAAAACAAGTGGGTTTTCAAGTTTTGCTCTTACAGAACTATGGTTAATACCTAAATTAATACCGAATACATCGTTAAAGGTAAAGTTTTGTTGAGTGAATACACTCAACGTATCCCAGAAACCAGAACCCGTATAGACAGCACCTCCTCCATTCGGTGGAAAGCCACCTTTTTCTGCATATAAACCCTTTCCAATTGGGTACATGCGCGGTAAATTTAAATAACCAAAATATTGAGAATATTGAGGCACTCCGGCTTGTCCAATCCAACCTCCTGTTGAACCGCTATTGTTAATTAACCCCAGTAAATCACCAGGATTCTTCTGCGATGGATCATTGGTTAAATCATAAGGATTAATATTAAAACTATTATTTGCAGCTAAAGAGGTAAACTTCTCATGACGATATGTTCCTCCGGTACTGCTTTTATTATTAATTTTTACGCCAGCTATTTCAAAATCATAGTCACCTAAAAATTCTAGTCGGTTATCAATTAACTCATGATCTAAATCTGTAAAAAAGCTTCCAACAGAGTCGCCTAAATCTTTGTTATTTTGATAGAGCGTACTGTTTGCAATAGACCAATGGTCATTTAAATCTTTAATGACTTTTAATTGAGTGCTAAATCGCTTGGCACTATTTTTATCTTCACTACGTCCTGAAACATTATCATCTAGCTTGACCAATTCATTACCAGGAATTGATGGATCATA
Organism: Acinetobacter sp. FDAARGOS_559; assembly: GCF_003940475.1. Classification (NCBI taxonomy): domain Bacteria; kingdom Pseudomonadati; phylum Pseudomonadota; class Gammaproteobacteria; order Moraxellales; family Moraxellaceae; genus Acinetobacter; species Acinetobacter sp. FDAARGOS_559. The sequence goes on along the minus strand of NZ_RKJG01000005.1, from coordinate 253,446 downwards.
GACCCAACCTTTAATGGTTCCTGCTTGATCCGCAGTTGAGTTCGGTAAAGGCGTGGTCTGAACTCCACCAACAGCAACATATTGGTTTTTATCGTTCTTCTGACGAGTTTGCCAACCAATGACTTTAGAATTTGCCGCACCAGATTCAAATACAGGAGACCAAAAAGTCGAACCATTTTGAATAATAGGCGTAGCTCTACCTTTGTAATAAAGACCATTATCAACCGATTGCTGCGATGCTCTATTCCAGCCATGCGTCACGTTAAAATCATAATAGTCATCGTAACTGATATTCCAATCTACCCTTAAACGATCATTTGGACGCCAAGCAAGTGCCCCATAAAATGCATTAAAGTTATTTTTCACATTGTCATAATAGTCATCTGTCTTTTGTGCTGTTGCACTCACGCGAAATGCTAATTCTTTTGAAATGGGTGCCGTATGATCAATACTGACAGAGAAATTAGGCTTTGCGCCTTTACCTGAGTAAATGGAACCTACAGTCCCAGAGATATTGGTCTCGGCTTTATTAAAATTAGGCTTTTTGGTGAGGTAGTTAATATATCCGCCAGAACCTGAAGTCGGCGCAAAAATTACACCTGTTGGTCCTGCCACAATATCGGCTTCTTCATAAGCATTGAGATTGGTTGGATGGCGAGTACTGTAAATGCGTTGACTATCTTGAAAAACTTCCGAGTTCTGTCCACGAATTTGTGGAGCAAAGTTAGCATTTTGTCCCCCGCCTCGCGTAATACTCGGTGCATATTTGACGAGATCATCCGCACTGCGAATAACATCTTCTCTAAATTGTTGTTCTGATACTTGGGATACTACACGCGGAGTATCCAATACAGAGCTATCCGTTCCATAAATTGAGGTAACTTTGCGTTTAGGAACTACAGTAGTTTTCTTGGCTGCTCCAGTAACGACTACATCGGACAAAGTAATTACATCACTTTCAGAATCACCTGCTTGCTGTGGCGTTTCTTCGGCAAAAACATATAACGGTAAAGTCGCCCCTAATACGCTAAGCGCAATAACTAAAGGTTTTAATTGAAAAGGCTGTCTCATATCACACTCAGTAAAGTAAATTTACAATGCGTTACGCAAAGCCTATGCCAACCATTAAATGCCCAAATAATTTACCCTAACCATTTGATTCAGTTGTTTTTAATTTCTCATTGTTTACTTATCAATTCTATTCATGTTTATTTTTTCAACAAAGCTGTTGAAATAGAGACACTCACCAAAAACAATAATTATATAAGATATTGATAAATATAGTAAAATTATATAAAGATATTGGCATTTATTCTGCAATACCTTAGAAGATGAAGATCTAATCAGGTATTTATAATGACAAATCAAACATTTCAGTTATCACGTCGAAAATTTTTAACGCAAAGTCTTACGGCGCTAGGTGGCGTCTCTTTGTTGGGCAGTTTATCAGGTTGTGGCCCCTCTCCAGATAATAGTAACGAATCAAAAAGTACTTCTTCAGCAACGCCTAAGCATGGAGGAGTTATACGCTTGGGGCTGATTGGAGGACAACAATCAGGCAGTCTAGATCCTCATCTTTCAGCATCGGGAAGTGGTATTACACGAGGTTTCGCTATTTATAATAAGTTATGGGAATGGGATGAAAATATGCTGCCCCGACTTGCTTTAGCGGAGTTTGCCGAGCCGAATCACAATGCAAGCGAATGGACCATCCGTTTACGCAAAGGCTTAGAATTTCATCATGGTAAAACTATTACCGCAGATGATGTAATCTTTTCAGTGAAACGCCTAACAGACCCTAAACTCGCTTCACCATTTCGCAATCTGGTGCAGTGGATTGACCGAGATCGTATTCAAAAACTAGATGAATATACCGTTCGTATTCCTTTTATTAGTACGATTCCCGGCTTTGTTGCATTGCCCGAAACTTGGGTAAACTTTGGAGGAATTGTACCGACTGACTTCGACCCTATTCATAATCCAGTCGGAGCTGGTCCATATAAAGTCAAAGAGTTTATTCCGGGGCAGCGTTCTGTTTTTATCCGTTTTAATAATTACTTTAAAGCAGACAAACCTTATGCAGATAGTTTTGAAGTGATTGATTTTAAAGATCAGGTCTCTCGATTAAATGCTTTATTGGCTGGACAAATTGATGTCGCAAATGCGATTTCACCCGAATATATTAAAATTTTGGAGCAGGCAAAACACATTCAAACCATACGCTCTGCGACTAATACGCATAATAGTTTTGACTTTAACACTCAACAAGCGCCGTTTAATGACCCTAGAGTGCGTCAGGCATTTCGTTTGATTGCAAACCGAGAGGAGTTGGTACAGCGAGGCTTAAATGGGCAAGGTCGAATCGCCAACGATCTTTATTCGCCGCAAGACCCTGCCTTTCTCAATTTGCCGCAACGTCAGCAAAATATTGCCGAGGCAAAAAATCTATTAACGCAAGCAGGTTTTAAAGATGGTTTGAGTGTAGAGCTTGTTACCCCAGTGAGTAGCGCTCAACCTGCATTAATTTTTGCCGAGCAAGCAAAACAAGCCAATGTGAATATTCGAGTTAAACAAGTGGATTTTGCAACGTTTAATGGCCCTGACCGCAGTAAGTGGCAGTTATCGAGTAATGCGACCAATGTCGGCACGCCATATTTATCGACGGCCGTTGTTAACGATGCTCCAATTTCCACCACCAACCGTGTGAACTTTAAAGACCCTGAATATAGTGAGTTATTTTTTAAAGCACTGGCAGAGCCTGATTTAGCCAAACGCAAAATCCATTTAGCGCAAGCACAAAAAATTCAACATGAACGTGGTGGAATGCTCATTTGGGGATTTAGCCATACGATTGACGCAGCAGCTAAAAATATTGGTGGTTTAGCGCCTGAGCATACAATTTTTCCGACATGGCGCTTTGAAAAACTCTGGAAAGCTTAATACTCGTCTGTAATCACAATATAAAAAAAGCTGCCGAAGCAGCTTTTTTTATGGAGGTATAATTATTTAGGCACTGTAATCACAGAAAGTTTATCTACGCCTACACGTTCAATACTTGCCAATAATTTTGCAACTGTTCCATACGGTACGGTCTCATCAGCATTTAAGTTTAATGCTAATTTCGGGTTACTGCTTTTGCGTGACTTTATTTCTTGTTCAAAGTTCGCAAGTGTAACCTTATCTTTATCAAGGAATATTTCACCTTGTGGATTTACACTAATCACCACAGCTTTGTTTTGATCTGTCGATTGAGTTGGAGCCGCTTTTGGTAAGTTTACTTTCACCGTATTTGTTAACAAAGGAGCTGTCACAATGAATACAATAAGTAAGACCAACATGACATCGACTAGCGGCGTAATATTAATTTCACTGACGACATCGTCTTCTTGAGAGGTAGAAATTGCCATTATGCAAACACTCCTTTCTCTTTCACTTCTTTAGCAGAATTATCTTTAAGCGCCGTATTACCAGTCGTACCTTTTTTAGCAGTTGATAGTTGGAATCCTGCTTTTTGATTTAGACTCACGAAGTCCGTTGCAAAATCATCAAGATCTGCGCCAATAGTTTTTACTTTACGCACAAAGTAGTTATAGGCAAGCACCGCAGGTACAGCAACTGCAATACCAATACCTGTTGCCACCAGCGCCTCTCCAATTGGTCCAGCCACGACATCCATGCTTGCATTACCTGAATGAGCAATCGCTTGTAATGCATGAATAATCCCAAATACTGTACCGAATAGACCAATAAATGGGGCGTTATTTCCAATAGAAGCCAGTAAAGCCGAACCTTTTTCTAATTGGCGGCGCTCAGTTAGAACTTGTTTACTTAAATGGCGCTCTAATAAGTCCTGACGGCTCCAACTGTTTTGTAAGTCTTGGTGCGTCTTTTCATCTGCTTCAATTAAAGTCTGAAAACCTGTGTTAGCCACTCGTGCTGCTGGGCCTTCCCCCAATTCAGACTTAGTTACTGCATCTGATAAGTTTTTTGCTTTCCAAAACTCTTCTACAAAAAGTTTACTTTGTTTTGTCGCTCGCTGCGTCTGGACCACTTTAATCACAATCAACACCCAAGTCACAATTGAGAAAGCAACTAATAACCAGATCGTGCCGTCATGGATCAATGAATTAATATCTGACATGAAAATATCCTCTTAATTTAAATTTTATTTCGGTAATTGATAATGAATTGGAACATCGACCCAGCCTTCTACAGGGGTTTTCCCTTTTAGCGCAGGTGAAAATTTCCATTGCTTTACTGTTCTTACGGCAGCACTGTCTAGAATTTTTTTGCCACTACTTTGCTTGACACTGACCGTATCAGGACTGCCATTTGCTAATACTTTGACCCGTAAAATGACTGAGCCTTCCCAACCACGTTCTAAAGCTTGTTCAGGATATTCAGGTGCAGGGTTACTGAGATATCCGGCATAACCTTTGGCTTCAGTCACAGGTAAATTGTCATCTGACGCTTTTACAGGCTCAGCCACTTTTTTAACCGGTTCTGTGACTACTTCTTTTGTGACCACAGGTTCTGCAACTTTTTGTGGAGTTGGTTCAGCCACCGCTTTTGCAACTGGCTTAGGTTGCTCCACACTTTTTTGGACAGGTTTGGGTTGTTCAACTTGTTTAGGAATTGGCTTGGGTTTTTCCACCACAGGTGGAACTTTTGGTTTTTCAGTAATGGGTGGAATTTTGGGTTCAATCACTTTAGGTGGTTCAACCGGTTTTACGATTTCAATCACCACAGGTTCTGGTTTATGAATATCTAAAGCTGGTGTCGGCAATTGTTTTGCAACATACCAAATTCCAAGATGTGCTGAAGCAACCGCAATAATTGCGATTAAGACTTTATTCAACTTCACTGGAGCAGGTTGAATAACGTCTTGATCATGCTGTGCAAACGGATCTGCAATTTCAGTTGTGGCTGCAACTGTCGCAAATTGCTCAAAGAGCAAAGCCCGCTTATGGGGATTAAAGATTTGATCACGCATAAAAATTTAAACTAAAAATAAAAGATTAAGTCGTAAATTGCACAAGCCATGCCAAAACTGTAAGTTATTATTTTTTATTAATTTAATTTGTATTTTTTAAATGATTGATACAAAAAATGTTGGTTTTCAGACAGTGTTATGCTGTTCAAACAACAAGATCCCTTTGATATCACAAAGGGATCTAAGTTTATTATTTTAATTTATATCCTACTAAGGGTAAGACTTCTTCAGCCACGCGATATGCTTCTTCTAAATGCGGGTTACTTGCTAAAATAAAATGTCCCACCCCAATATCAATATATTCTTGCAAACGTTCTGCGACTTGCTCATAACTCCCCACTAAAATACAGTTTGGGCCACCTCGTACATTTGACATTCCCGCCCACACATTCGGACTCACAAATAGGTCTTCAAAACGGTTGCCTTGTGCTAAGGCTTGCTGGCGCTTTGCTCCTACAGATTCAGTGTCTTTGCGTTCAAAAGCATTACTATCGACAGCAATGGTTTCATACATTTGTTTAAGCTCTTGGAAGGCTTGTTCTTGGGTTGGTCGAGCTAAAATATCAATACGCATACCAAATTTAACTTTGCGTTCCGGCGAGTTCTGCTCAAAGAAATTTTGTGCCTGTTCGATCACTTTTTTCTGTTGGTCTACAGGTTCGCCCCAAGTTAAGTGGATATCTGCGTGACGTCCTGCGACTTGTAAAGCCGCATCGCTTGCACCTGCTAACCATAAACGTGGAACGTCATATTGATTCATTGGGTATTTCAGGCCGCCCTGTTCAACATGGAAAAACTTTCCATCGTAATTGAATGGTGCATGGTGCGAATAACCTTTCACAAATTCTAAAAATTCGTTGGTCCGTGCATAGCGTTGATCATGTTCAATAAAGTCCCCATATGCGCGTTGTTGTGCACCGCCTCCCCCTGAAATCACATTCCACTCGACTCGTCCCTGACTTAAGCGTTGTAAACTTGCAGCCATTTGGCTTGCATAGGCTGGATGAATAAACCAAGGCTGAATTGCGATGAGCAAACGAAGTCTTTTAGTTTCTCTTGCCAGTGCAGACGCTAACACCCATGGCTCTTCAGTATGTGGGAAAGCAGGAATGAGTACTCCGTGAAAACCAACAATATCGGCTGCTTTCGCCACTTGCTCGACATAGTCATAGTAAGCAAATAACTGATCTTCATGTTGCGGTGCAACACGTTGTGGAGATTGAACTGCTGGAGTTAATTGATTCCATTCACCGCGTGTGTGTAATTGATGTGCTCGACGACCATCCCCATGAACAGGGATTCTCCATAAAAACTCAACTGACATAATGAATCTCGATAATTTAAAGATTTGACGATATTTAATTCGTTATAAGTCTTATGAGCAGGAATCATGCCGTTATTTTTTTAAATTAATTTTTAGCTATACTACTGTTTTATATAAATATTAAAAAATCGAGTTTAAAAGCTGTGTTGATATTTCAACACTTAAACGCTAAAGAGTGTCCCAATCACAACACAACGGCGGCATTTAACCTCAATAATAATTATAAAAAATTATAATTTATTGATTTATTTAAGATAATTTTATTGGCGTGGTTCTTGCTCAATACTCATATATTTTTTAATTCTTATGATGATATGCGTATTTTTCCACGTCTAGTTTTAGGTTTTAGTTTTTTGGGTCTTGTTGCTTGTGGCGCACAAAAAACAGAAGAGACCACCCCAAAACAGTCTGAACAGCAACAACTCCGAATTGCTGTTGTTGCTAATGGCACTTCGGGTAGTTTGGACTTTATTGGTGTGCCACAACTCATTTCACAAGATCAAATTTTTCTAAAAGCATTAAAGCAAAATCACATTGAATTGAAATGGGAACCTGTGACCACTGCTGCTGTAGCGACTTTGGTTAATGAAAGTTTTCTAAATAATAAAATCGATTTTGCTTTTTATGGAAATCTTCCTGCTGTAGTCCTTAACGCAACAGGCGTTAAAACACAAATTGTTGTACCGGGAGGTATTGGTAATAACGTCTACCTTATCGTTCCAGAAAATTCACCTATTAAATCTATTGAGGAATTAAAAGGTAAAAAGATTGCATTACATCGTGGCCGCCCGTGGGAAATTAACTTTGGACAACTCATACAAAGTAAAGGATTAAGCTTAAAAGACTTTCAAATTGTGAATTTAAACCCGCAAGCTGGGGCTGCTGCTTTATCTGCCAAAAGTATAGATGCCTTTTTTACCTTAAGCGATGCACTTACTTTACAAGATCGCCATTTGGGTAAAATTATTTGGTCATCACAATCTTTGCCCGCAGATTGGAAAATGCGTGCCGAACTCTGGGGGAGCAAAAGTTATATTGAGCAACATCCAGATACCACGCAATTACTTGCTGATGCGACAGTACGTGCAATGGATTGGATTGCGCACCATCAAGATGAGTTTCAGCAAAGTCAAACTAAGTTTGGCCAACCTCTTAGTGTGATTCAACGTGAAAGCCAGAATACGGCAAGCACATGGCAACAAGACTGGTCTCCAGACTATCAAGTCGACTTTTTGAAACAGCATTATTCAAAAGTCATTGATCACGCAGTGAAAAATCAGCTTATTCAAACTCCAATCAAAGCAGATGAACTGTTGAATCCGAAGTTTACCCGTCAAGCGATTCAAAATTTACAGACGAATCATGCTTCAAATAAGCAAGGAAACTAGACAATGAAAATACTAGTAAAGCCACTTATTGAGCAAAATAACGTTTTATTTAAAACCCCACTCCGTAAGAAATTTTCTTCTAAAAAGGTGTATGGGCTGCTCTCTGTGATTTCACCCTTATTAGTATTCCTCATTTGGCATTTGATTAGTTCTTTACAGATTTTCCCAACCCAAATTTTGGTGCCGCCTAAAACTGTCTGGAATACTTTCATTGCGTTGTTACAAAGTGGTGAGCTTCAAATGCATCTCAAAGATAGTCTTTCTCGTCTGTTTTTGGGATTTTCTATCGCAGCAATCAGTGCAATTGCTTTTGGTATTGCCTATGGAGCAAATACTCTCTTTCGTAATTACACCTATATTTTATTTAACGTTTTTTATCAAATTCCAATCTTTGTCCTTATTCCTATTTTTATTTTAGTTTTTGGGATTGGTGAACTGTTTAAAATTTTACTTATTATCAAAGCCTGTTTTTTCCCAATTGCTGTGGCAACAGCAGATGCAGTGAAAAATATTCCTAAACAATATATTGAATTAGGACAAATTTACCAACTTAAAAAACGAGCTTGGCTCAGGCTTATTATTCTTCCATCCATACTCCCGCCGTTAATTGGTGGGCTACGAATTGCACTTGGTCGTGCATGGTTGATTTTAGTTGCCGTTGAACTACTGGCAGCTGGAACGGGTATTGGGCAAATGATGGAACTAGGACGTCAAATGTTGCGCTTAGATGTTGTGATGGTTGGTGTGTTTATCACAGGCGTGGTCGGGTTTATTTTAGATAAAGTTTTACGTTTAGTGGAACAACGCTTTATCTCACCTGCGCTTAGTTCGGGGGAGAAATAAATAATGTCTCAGCGTTCATTTACTTTAAAACAGACATGGCAACGGCCAATCATTTTAGTACAAGGCTTAGTACTACCATTATTGTTATTAGGCTTATGGCAATACAACTCAAGCTTAGGTGCCAGTCATGCCTATGCATTTGTTCCTCTACAAAACATTTATTTCGCATTTATCAAATTGCTTGAAACAGGTGAATTGTGGCTAAACACGTGGGGAAGTCTTAAAAAAGCTGGAATTGGATTTATCTTAGGTTCGATAAGCGGATTAATTTTAGGTACTTTGCTTGCCTATTCAAAAGTTTTAAATGCTTTAGTTTCTCCACTATTTAACAGTATTCGACAAGTTCCATTACTGGGTTTAACACCTTTAATTGCCTTATGGTTTGGTAATGGAGAAGAAGCAAAAATCTTTATTATCGCGCTTGCCTCATTTTTTCCATTAGTCATTAATACATTTCAGGGCCTTAGCCACAATGATGCAAAATACGATGAAATCGCACGTATTTATCAATTTTCATTCTGGCGAAAATTTAAAAAAATACGCCTTCCCCAAGCCCTACCCCATATTTTAACTGGTCTAAATTTAGCGGTGCCCTTTACTTGGATCACCACTACAGCAAGTGAATTGCTATTCAATGCGGGTGCGGGACTCGGCAACTTAATGATGAAAGCCGAGATTAATGCCGAAATGGATATTCTGTTGGTTTGTGCCATTACGGTTACCCTTTGTGGGGCCTTTATGACGGCAGGTATTCATCTTATTTCAAAACGCCTGCTGCAATGGCGTACCTAATTTGTCTTTTAAAAAATATTGTTAGGAATTTATATGTCGTTCTCACTACTTTCTATTAAAAAACTCAATAAATCTTTTCAACGTGATCAAAATACTTTGACCGTTTTAGATGAGGTTAACCTCAACATTGAGCAAGGCGAATTTATCTCGATTGTTGGCAGTAGTGGCTGTGGAAAATCAACACTATTACGTCTTATTGCTGGATTAGATCAAGACTATGACGGTGAAATTTTATTGAATCAAACCCAAATAAAAGGTACCGATTTAAAACGTGGTCTTATCTTTCAAGAACACCGATTACTTCCATGGCTTACTGTTTTTGAAAATATCCATTTAGCACTTGAAGAGACTCCACTCACTCGTGAAGAGAAAAATTTACGGGTAAATGAACATATTGAAATTGTCGGGCTGAAAGGTTTTGAAAAGGCTTATCCACATGAGCTTTCGGGTGGCATGGCGCAACGTGTTGCAATTGCCCGTGGACTCGTCAATAAACCCGATATATTACTTTTGGATGAGCCTTTTGGTGCTTTAGATGCCATCACACGGAGTCACTTACAAGCTGAGCTTCAGCGTATCTGGCAACACGAAAAAATCACCATGATTTTAGTTACCCATGATATTGAAGAAGCTGTCTATCTTGGAGACCGTGTCATTGTGATGTCAGCCCGACCAGGAAAAATTAAAGAAATTATTCAAGTTCCGTTGACACATCCTCGACATAAAGAAAGTGAACTTTTATTTGGTTTCCGCAATCAGGCACTTAATATGCTAGATCACACAGCATAATTAATTTGAATATTGATCTATATTAATATGATTTAGAAAACAGATAATGTCGTGATATTAATATTCTTTACATTTAATTAATATAGGATAGAGAAAATGGGTTTATCTATTTGGCATATTTTACTGTTTGCAGTGATTGTTATTTTATTATTTGGAACTTCAAAGTTAAAAAATCTAGGTAAAGACTTAGGTGGTGCAATTAAAGATTTTAAAGATTCAGTTAATTCTGACGATCAAAAATTATTGCAAAACCAGCAATACAAAGATATTAGTCCAGTTGAATCACATAATAAAAAACAAAATAAAATATGAGTGATTTATTATTATGTTTAATATCAGCTTTGGAGAGTTATTAGCTTTTGCAATTATTGCGCTTATTATTTTAGGACCTGAAAAGCTTCCTCACACGTTAAGATCAGTCCTCCTCAAATACAGAGCAGTTAAAAACCAAATTAGTAAAATTCAAAATGATATTGAAAACGAACTTGACCTGATCGAACTTAAGAGAGTCATGCAAGAAGAGCTGCAAAAAATAAAACAAAATGAAGAGCAGCTCAAACAACAACTCGCTCTTATGCAACAAGAAATTGAAAATGTACAAACATCTGTTTTTACGGAACAAAAAACCAAAGCACGGCGCATCAATGACTATATCTATACCCGCTCACAAGATGAGTTAAAAACACCATTTTTAGCTCATTTTAAAACAGCCAATAAATTCAGTGAGGATCAAGCCGCATGACGGAACATATTGTCAGTGAAAGTCTCACTGAAATGAAATATAGCGAACATTTAAAAGAATTAAGAAAACGGCTGATCTATAGCATTGGTATTGTTTTAGCGATTTTTTTATTATTACTTCCGCTTGCTCAGAAGAACTACCATTTTCTTGCTCATCCTTTAATTTCATTACTTCCTAGCAATTCCACCATGATTGCAACAGATGTGATGAGTACATTTTTAGCACCATTTAAACTCAATATTTATTTTGCGATTTTATTAAGCATTCCCTTTATTCTTTATCAATTTTGGCAATTTGTAGCTCCAGCTCTTTATCAAAAAGAAAAAAGGTTCGGTATAGCACTTATGCTTTCGAGTAACCTTCTATTTTATTTAGGAATTGTGTTTGCCTATACTTTAATTTTGCCTCTCGCTTTAAAGTTTTTCGTCTTGGCATCGCCTGATAATGTGTTACCTATGACGGATATCAATAGCTATCTAGATTTTTGTTTAAAGCTTTTTCTTGCTTTTGGTCTGGCATTTCAAATTCCAGTTTTAACTTATATTCTTATTTTTATTGGTCTTATTTCTATTCAACAGCTAGAAGCACATCGTAAGCACATCATTGTATTCTTCTTTTTTATTGCAATGTTTATTACCCCTCCTGATGTTTTTAGCATGCTTGCTCTTGCAGTCCCAATGTGGTTGTTATTTGAATTGGGTTTATGGATCACAAAATTCACAACGCAAAAAAACATCCATTAAAAAATGGATGTTTTTTCTATGTAAAACCCTTAAGCAATTTCATTTTCATTCTTATTAGGTAGTAAGTTATATCTTGATAAAAGATTACGTAAAACATTACGCGATAGGCCTAACATTTTTGCTGTCTTGACCTGATTGTTCCAGCAACTTGAAAATGCAGTATTTACTATTTTATCTTCAATAATATGCCATGCTTCCCCATCATATTCTTGAAAAAGACGCTTCAAAATACTTTCAAACTCTTGAATAAGATCATTGTCTGGTAACACGGCAGAACCCGTTTCCTCAGAAAATCTTAAATGCTCAAGATCAATTGTTTTACCGCCACTCACCAGCAAAGCATAGTGAATATTGTTTTCTAGCTCACGAATGTTGCCTGGCCAGCTATAGTTCAGCAGCGCATTTCTTGCTCTATCACTGATATTTGGCTTAGTCGTAATGAGCTTCTGAGAGTATGAACTTAAGAAGAAATCAACCAGAGGTAAAATATCTCCTTTACGTTCACGCAGTGGCAAAATATTAAGCACAACCACGTTCAAGCGATAATATAAATCGAGACGAAACTTATTTTCTGCTACCGCTTTACGTAGGTCAACGTGTGTCCCCGATAGAATACGGACATTAATTGGAATTGGTTTTCGACCACCCACGCGTACGACTTCTTTTTCTTGCAACACCCTTAACAGCTTAACTTGTAAGGATAGAGGCAACTCACCTACTTCATCTAAAAATAAAGTACCCCCATCGGCTGTTTCAAAAATACCAGCTCGAGTTTTGTTTGCACCCGTAAAAGCACCAGCTTCATAGCCAAACAGTTCAGACTCGGCAAGAGTCTCGACCAAAGCACCACAATTGACCGCAAGAAAAGGCTTATTTTTACGATCACTTTTCAAATGAATTTCGCGTGCAATTAACTCTTTACCTGTCCCAGACTCTCCTTGAATGATGACACTAGCAGAGCTTGGAGCAATCGTTTCAACTTGATTTAATAATTTACGGGAGTTCTGATCTGAAAAGATAATTGCTTTTGCTCTTATTGGTTTTACAGGAACACCATTATCAGGCAAAGTAATTACTTTATAATCATTATCTAAAAAGGTCTTCATAATTACCCCATAAAACTTATGATATAAGCATTCTAAAAGGCTATATTACATTTCAGTGTGTTTTTTAATAAATAACAAATAAATATATTTAATCCAAAATTCATCTAATTTATTCTGAAAATATTTTCTCTTATAAATTAAAAATAAACACAATCCTTTTTTTATGATATGTTGCTTCTCAAACACAATGTTGTGTTTTTGATTAAATCCAAACACTCTAAAAAATTATAATCCATTCCTATATTCGATTTATATAGGTATAAAGTTTGGCATTTATTTTGCTCATTCATTTAAAATCCACAAAATAGGTTTAATAATGAGCATCGAATTTGTAGGTATGGTTTTCCCTAACCAATGGTCTGAAACCAAAGGAACACGAATTGGCCATAAAATTGACCTTGAATATCTACGTTACCACGCACGGGCACATGAATATGCGGGTTTTGATAAAGTCTTAATTGCTAGCGGGCCAACCAGCCCAGACAGTGCACAAATCGCGGCATACCTTGCCCAACATACAGAACGTCTTGGATTTATGATTGCCCATCGTCCTGCACTCCTCACTCCAAATCTTGCTGCACGTTCTTTTGCTACGGTTGACCATACTACAGGTGGTGGAAGAATCCGATTACATGCAATTACGGGAATTACAGCGGAGCCTCAAGAAGGTGATTATATTGTTGATAAAGTTCAGCGCTATGAACGGACGGGTGAATATCTAGATATCATCCAGAAACTTTGGAAAAGCGATCAACCGATTAGTTATGAAGGTAAATACTTTAAGTTAGATAATGCTTTTTGCCCGTTAAAGCCTGTCAACGGTACAATCCCGATTTCATTCGGTGGTTCATCAGACATTGCTTATGATATTGCAGTCCGCCATGCAGATCTCTATTCACTATGGGGTGAACCACTGGCTGGAGTAAAAGAGCAAATTACTAAATTGAAGCTCGCAGCAGAAAAAGCCAATAAACCACAGCCTCCTGTTAGTTTATCTGTACGTCTTATTATTGGTGCAACCGAAGAACTTGCTTGGCAACGAGCAGAACAGATTCTTGCAGATATTCAAAATAATCCGACTTTTCAAAATAACGGCACATTATCGGGACATAAAATCAAAGGTATCGGTTCACAGCGCTTATTGGCAGCAGCCCAGCAAGGTGATCGACATGACCGCGCATTATGGATGCCAACAGCAACTGCTGTTGGAGCTTATGGCGATACGACTGCCCTTGTTGGTACACCAGACACCATTATTGCCTCATTACTTGATTATGTAGATTTAGGGGTGACGACTTTCTTAAATCGGGGCTACGATCCGATCTATGATACGGTCGATTATGGTCGTTATATTATCCCCGCTGTACGTGAAGAGGCAGCCAAAAGATTAAAACAAATCGCTTAAATATTTAAAGCAAAAGCCGCTCATTCAATATCTTTGAAGAGCGGCTTTTTTAATAAAGATTTTCTTTAGTGAGAAAATCTTTAGTCCATCTTTTATTGCAAGTCAGGTTTACAAATAGCCTGAATTTTCTCTCCCGCAATCACCTTTTTAGCAAACGGAATTGAATCTTTTAAGGAAGCATTAACAGTTTCGCTATGTCCTAAGCCATGATACAAATGACCTTCGACCACTGTACCTGCTTTACAAGCATCTGCCACCAGCTTCATTTGAGAACGAGCATCTGGAGTTCGGTCATTTGCCCCTGTCCCAATAAATAATGGATGACTAATTTTTAATGTAGGGTAATAACCATAATCATTTGACTGTTTCTCTTGCAGTTTTTTATAGCTTGCCGGCGGATTAGGTTTATATGCTTGTGCTGGCGAAAGCCCTGCGGTTTGAATATCTCCCATAAAACTTGTTAAGCAGGCATTTCTTGCTTGTTCAACTAAAGGAGCAGCTTCAGGCGTGAAAATATCGTCTGTTTTAATTTCTGGATATAAACTTTGTGTCACTAAAAAACTATAGATGCCATAAGCCAGTGATGGGCTGACTTCGTAAGGATTTAACTTTAACTGATTTTTTTCAGGCGTCGCTTCAGGATCTTGATAAATCACGCCCGTACCAATTGAACCCTTAATATTTAAGTCAGGTGCGTACGTTGCCGAGTAGGAAGAAGCCGCAACAGCCCCAGCGCCTCCTTGTGATTGGCCAACAATCACAAACTTATTCGCAAGTGGTAACTTGGTTTTTAAAGCAGCTCTACCACTATCTAAAATACTATAAGCCAGCATTGGTTTATTAATTAACAAGTGTGGTCCTGCAACACCTAACCCTTCGTAATCTGTGGCAACGACAGCAAAACCTTCTTTAAGCCAACGATTTAAATATTGTACATCTCGGTATGATCGTCCACTCCAAGACGGCGCACAAGCATCGGCCAAACCTACAGTACCATGTGCCCATAACACCACTGGCCAACCTTCTTTCGGCGGCGTTCCTTTTGGTAAGTGAATACTTCCTGAAACCACGATAGGTGTTTTGCTATCTTTACCACTGGTAGAACTGTAGAGAATCCGAATAGCCTGACTGTCATTTGCCAAACGAATATAAGGATTATGAATCGCTTCTGTTTTTAATAATTTTCCTGCCTGTTCAGGAATAGCTGATTTCCATGTATAAAACTCGGAAACTCGGCCATCTCCATATTTATCTTCTGGCGTTGGAGCTTTTTGAGCGGTGGCCAAACAACTTGAAGTTAACATCGTTGTGATTAAAGAAAACTTGCATAAAGTTGATAAAAAAGTATGTTGCATTGTTATTTACCTTAAAAACTGTCTCATCATTTTTGATTTAAAATTCGTAACTTACGCGGCCATATAAATACGTTCCAAATGCTCCTTCAGGCGCATTAAAACTATATTTGACAATATTGCCGACCGAAGAATCTTTGGCTTGATCAGGATGGCTATTAAATAAGTTGATCGCCCCTAAATTGAATTTCAGGCCTTTCACGAATGCATCCGCTTTGTAGCCAATATCCAAATCTGCAATCCACTGAGGGTCAAAGGTTTGGTCTAGTGCAGTATTGGTATTATTTAAAGTAGTCCATTTATCGTAGCGACGGACAGCCGTATTCACGCTCCATGCTTGATTTGACCAAAGTGCGCCAAGCGTTAACTTTGTTTTCGGCGCAGCAGATTCAATCAGGCTTTGTGTATTTCGTCCTGCAATACTTGAAACAGGAATTCGCTCACCTTTTGCGGTAATAGAATCTCGAGTTTCGGTAATTTCATTTTTGTTATATGCCAGACCGAGATTCAGATTTAACTTACCATATTGTTCAAGGTTTAAATCATGTTTAAGTGCGAGCTCTAAGCCTTGAGTACGTGTATCTAGTAAATTATTAAAGAACGCCACATTGGCAATATTCGAATACGGTGTATTGGCAAAAGCATTGGTAATTACACTTCCAGTAATATTGTCTGAAAGCAAAATACGATTTTTAATATCGATTTGATAAAGGTCCAAAGTTGCCGATGTATTAACAAGTGGCTTCCAAACAAAACCTAAAGAATAATTCGTCGATTTCTCAGGTTTAAGAGAAGTTCCGCCAATCAGTAAAGCCGCCTCACTTCCTGCAACTAAAGTTCTTTGTTGAACATCTTGCCAACCTGAAGCGGTTTGCACTGTTTGTACGCTATAAGCCGAATAGCCCTGCTGTGCCAATGACGGCGCTCTATAGCCTGTATTTACTGAACCACGTACAGTAAATTTAGGTGATACATCATATTTAGCAAATAATTTTCCGTTTGTGGTCGAACCAAAGTCTGAATATTTTTCACTTCGAACAGCGGCACCCACATTCAAGTCTTTAATAATATCTGCTTCTAAATCTAGATAGATACCATAGACATCACGGCTAATTTTTCGTTCATCTTGGTCTGTAATTCCGGCATATATTCCCGGAACACCAACGCCCAAAGTTGTGCTTGGATTGAAATATGGGCCGCGGGTATAGGCAATCGGATCACCAGCATTTTGCTTATATTGCTCCCAACGATATAAAACCCCTGTAGACAACGTGAGTGGGCTTGCGAACCAGTCAATTGCAATATCACGGCTATAATCTAGCCCTGTATTTAATTGTGAAAAAATATTTTCGCCCAAGTCATAGTTTGAAGGAGAATTTGGCCCGTAACTTGGATTAATGCCATTGCCTTGTTCTGTGCTGACTTTATTTTGTCCATAGGTTGCATAAAGATCATATTTACCTGACTTCTGCTCTCCTTTTTTAACTCCAACTGTCGTTGCAAAATCATCTACAGTGACCAAGCTCAATGGCGAGCGTCCATCTGGATAACGTTCTTTAAAATAGCTGGATTGATTCAGTACGGTTTTGGTTGTTGGGGGCTCATAAAAGTTTTCCCCTATTGTTTTACGATGGCCATAGCTACTAAAACCATAAAGTGCAACGTCATCTGTCAAAGGCAAATCTAGATTGGCAGTCACATTGATTTGATCTTTTTGTTTAGGGGAGCCAAATTTCCACGTTCTATAGGGTGTATTTTGTTCTGTATATTGAGCCTTGGTTGAACCATCATAAAAAGTTCGCGTATCAGGTGCTGTATTACTTGCAGCTTCACGTTTGCCTAAATCTAATGCAACCGTCAATGCACCATCGTTAGGAAGTGCAAAACCTTTCCAAAGATTAACTTTATGTTGTTCACCATCTCCTTGAGTGTAGCCACCTGTTTGATAGCTTACGCCACCTCCATGATCTCGTGATTTCAAAATAATATTAACGACGCCGGCAATTGCATCTGACCCATATTGTGCGGCAGCACCATCCCTCAAGATCTCTATACGCTCAATCGCGCTCACTGGAATTAAACTTAGGTCAGTTACCGCTGCGCCTCTTCCACCTGCATAGGCTTGGCGGGTGAAATAAGCGGATGTATGACGACGTTTTCCATTAATTAAAATTAGAGTTTGATCAGCAGATAATCCTCTAAGTGCAATACTTGGCGGAACCGATGCCCCAAACCCACCTGCAGGAGAACTCGGTAAAGTCACCGAAGGAGACAATCGTGTTAATGCTGCTGCAAGATCAGTTGCACCAGTCTCTTGTAACTCTTTGGCAGTTAAAATATCAACGGGTGCAGGTGCATCAAGTGAGCTACTAATTGCCCGTCTAGAGCCTGTGACAACCACAGATTGTAATGTGATGGCATCCTCTTTATCTGGCAAATTCTTTTGATCATTTGCCAAAGTAATTGAGGCAGTGAGTGTACTCAGTGCAAAAATTGAGGAGTGAAGAATGAATTGAGAAAAATATGTATGCATATTAGCTTCCTTAACGATCTAGACCGATATAGCAAAGCTGATGCCAAATATTTTATTATTTATTATCAATGCATTAAGAAATTTAAATAAAAGAATCATTGTTTAAATTTAAACAATGATTCAAAAAAATGCTTATAAAACTACAGTTGTGAAATCTGTAAATCGCTTAAACAAGTTGGTTTTGTAAATATGACTGATATAACTGAAAGTAAGCTGACTGCTGCTGTATTAAATGCTCATGTGAACCTTCTTCTACGACATGGCCATTTTTAATCACAACAATTTTGTCAGCCTCACGAATGGTACTCAGCCGATGTGCAATGACAATACATGTTCTATTTTGGCATAAGCGTCTGAGCGCATATTGTATTTTTTGCTCGGTATAAATATCGATTGCAGAGGTGGCTTCATCTAGAATTAATATTTTGGGGTTTGCCAAATAAGCACGAACTAAGCAAACAAGTTGCCTTTGTCCATGACTAAGATTTTTACCAAGCGCTCCCACTTCGGTGAAATAGCCTTGCGGCAGTTGTTGCAATATCTCATCCACTCCCAAGTCTTCAATAACCTGGATAAGTTTCTGGTCTGTAGCATCAGGTTGAACTAGACGTAAGTTATCTAAAATTGTTCCACTAAATAAAACATTATCTTGTAAAACGATACTCACATGCTGTCTTAAACTTGCAAGATGAATATTTTGTATTGGATAACGGTCTAGAAAAATTCCACCTTGCTGGGGTTCATAAAATCTCGTTAGTAACTGAACCATGGTACTTTTGCCATGTCCCGTTGGCCCTACAATCGCAATTATTTTTCCAGCTTCAATGTCCAAATTAAAGTTTTGTAAAACAGGTTTGTGGGTATAGGCAAAATCTACCGACTGAAATCGAATATGACCGTTCAAGTGTTCAAGCTTCAAAGCATTCGGTTGTTCTTGAATCGTAGACTGAGTGTCTAAAAGTAAAAATATTCGTTGCGCACATGCTGCTCCATTTGCATAACGTTCAAATAAATCGGTCAGTTCCTGTAAGGGGGCTAAGAATAAAAACACATAGAAAATACTCTCTGCAAACTGCCCTATACTAATCATGCCATCACTATACGCATAACTACCAATCACAATGAATCCGGCAGTAGCTAGAGTTGAGAGTAAACCTGTAAAGGGAGCAAACCAACTGGTCCGCTTGCTGCCATAAATAATAGAGTTATTAAAGTCTTTTAATAATTCTTGATAACGAGATTGATTGGTTTCGGTGTAATTTAATTGCTGAATGATTTTTGCTCCATTTACTGTTTCAACCAAATGAGCAGTAAACCGACTGCGTTCCTCCGCAACTCGTCCCCAATGTTTTTGTGATGACTTTTTAAAAATTGCAGTCATTCCAAATAAAATGGGTAGCGTCGCAAATAAACACCAGAAAAATGGTGGATAGATATGCCAAAGGAGTACTGAAGCTAATCCACAACGCAAAATTGCCGAAAGTAACTCTGGTGGCCCTTGTATCAAAACAGGCTCTAGCGTTTCGACATCACGATCGGCCCGTGAAATAATCCTGCCAGCCTTGGTACGATCAAAATAACCAATATTTAAACTTTGGATATGCTGAAATAACGAACGTCTTAAACCATTAATCACTTTCAAAGCTGCTCGACCTGAAAGATATTTTGATACGCCCGCTAAAGCAAAACGACAAATCCAACTTAAGATTAAAATGCTAATCGCAATGAATAAAACAGGCTGATTCAATACTATTTTTCCAACAATGTGTTGAAAGCCCGAATCTAAAATATATTTCACCACCCAAGGCCGAACAAAAACGCTCATCACTTGTAAAATTTCTACTGCAATTAAAGCAAGCAGCAAGTATCGAATGGGATAAATTAAAGGAATAAGTTTTTTTAGCATTCCTCTATGAATTGAGGCATTTGCCAAATTTTCTTCGATTTGTAGATCAGCTGATTTTGCAAATGGGCGGAAATTTTTAACACTGGTATTCATGCATCAATCTCCTGCTGCTCTAACTGAAAACCCATCAACTCTCGATAAAACAAACAATTTTGAACCAATTCAGCATGTGTGCCTTGGGCAATAATATGACCCTGATCAAGCACAATAACGCGATCAGATAAAGCAATCGTGGTTTGTTTATTAGAGTTAATAATGATTGTTTTCTTAAAATGGTTTCCATCATCAGAAAGTCCTGATAGTCGCTGTAAAACTTGTTTTTCTGTAGTAGCATCTAAGGCACTGGTAGAATCATCTAGTGCTAAAATTGGTGAATTTTTTAAAATAGAACGGGCCAAGGCAAGTCGTTGTTTTTGTCCTCCAGATAAGGTAACGCCCTTGTCCCCAATCAACGTGTCTAAACCATTATCAAGTCGTTGTAATAGTTCAGATGCAGAAGCTAAATGTAAAGCCTCTTTCATCTCTTGCTCCGTTGCATCTTGCTTAGCAACTCTTAAGTTATCTGCCAGTGTGCCACTAAAAAAGAAATTTTCTTGAGGAATGATCTGAATCCAATGTCGTAATTCAAATAGGCTCAAATCTTTAATATTCGTCCATCCCATTTGCTCAGAACCAATTAAAACTTGCCCTTCTGTTGGGTCAATAAACCGATTGAGTAAATTCATCAAAGTCGTTTTACCTGAGCCTGTCTTACCGACAACAGTAACGATTTCACCTGCTCGAAATTCAACACTGCATTGCTTTAAAATAAAATTTTTTGTTGTTTTATCCTGAAAGCTGACATTTTCTAATTTAATGCTTAATTCATCACGCCATTGCAACGTTAGAGGATATTGTTGATCTTCAATTGCGGACTTCTCATCTAGCATTTGCCAGATTCTTGTTGCAGACGAGCGAGCATCGGCAAAAATATGTAAGACCTGACCAATGCTTTCAATACGAAACACCAATAAATTTGCCATGAGAATGGCAGCAACAAATTGCCCTACTTGCAACTGATTTTGACCAATTAAATAAGCACCAAAAGCAATGACCCATAAGTAAGAACCCGCAATAATTACTTGCGGAATAGGTAACCGTTTTGCACTTGTCTTGATGGTCTGAATAGAATGATGAATAAATAGATCTACAGCATGGTTAAAACGTTGTAAAAGTTTCTCTTCGAGTTGAAAAGCTTTGACTACCCGAATTCCATTGACGCTTTCTGCCAATGTATCGCTGACTTTTTCATATGCAGATGCAACTTGATGGTCCAGAACCACCAATTGATTGGTCAGTTTAAATAGAACCCAAAGCCCTAAAAAAATAAATAATAAAGGAACTAGGCCAAGCCAAGGATGATACCAACACAAGAGCCCAACGTAACAACCAAGCTTGACTCAAATACTTGACGCCAAAAATTGATGAGCGCTTCTTTTAATTTATCTGAATCACGTGTTGTACGAGATAATACTTCTCCTAGCCCATGTTTCCAGTGCCATGAAACATCTAAATGCTGTACTTGGCTAAAGATTCTTTCCCTTAAAATACTTAGCAGTTGCTGGCCAATGGTTAAAGCACTTAACCCTGCTAAATATTGAATAATAGCTCTAATACTTGCAATACTCGTAAGTAGAATGAACCAAAACCAAGGATTTAAAGGATCAGTGATAGCATGCTGAAATAAGGTTGCTCGTTCACTATGTTTTAAGGTATCAATCGCATGACCGATTGAATACTGTTGAAGTGCTAACCCGATATTTGCGATAACAAATAAGGTCGCCGTCAATACAAAACGAAATGGCATAAAACGATATAAAGCCAAACTTCGCAATAATGGATAATTTTTAAACATAAAAGATAGTAAAAATTTAAGATTCCGTTTTATTGCGAGATTCATGCCAAATTAATGACCTTAAAAAATATTTTAAATTATTGTTTTATATTGTTTTTATAGAGCGCTATTTATGGGGGTGTTGTTTTTAAAACACCAACGCAATTCTTGTGTTGTAATCGCAACAAAATTTGATATATCAACATCATAAAAAAAGATATTAAAAATAATTTATAAATATCAATAAATTAATGAGTGGCATCAATTTTGCTTTAAAGCATGAAAACCACAAAAGGATGTCACGATGACAACACTTCAAACTCAACCATTAAACACACTTTGGTATACACGCTGCCCCGTACCAACTGGTCTAGGCATTTCAATTCAAAAAGGTTGGCTCAAAGAAAAATTTAATGAGCAGCAGATTGAAATAAAATCAATTCGAGAATCAAACTCCAAAGATATTCGTAACTCCCATTTTAACCATACCCTTGCCAACTCAGTTCGACATGGCGGCAGTATTCCTGCAATTTGGGCATATGCATCTGGTCAAAAAACCAAAGTGATTGGCTTATCTTGGGCTGATGAAGTTCAATTGTTATTAACACGCTACGATTCAAACATCAAAACTGTTGCAGACTTAAAAGGCAAACGTTTTGGTATTCCACTGAATCAAGATGCAATTATTGATTTCTCACGTGCACAGGCGATTCGTGGTTTAGAGAATGCCTTAAAAATAGTGGATTTGAAGGTGAGCGATCTTGAGCTGGTCGATTGTTTACGAGCAGATATTTTAGCTGCACAGCAACAACAGCCTGAAGAAAATGATTCTAGTTTTTATGGTAATCGTAACAAAATTAATGCAAGTGCAGAAATCGTGGCATTAATTAAAGGTGATGTCGATGCTATTTTCCTAAAAGGTGCACATGCTGCGCAAATTGCTCATGATTTCGCCCTGCATACTATTATTGATATTGGCTCACATCCAGACCCTATTCTACGCTCTAATAATGGAACACCAAGAACGCTCACTGTTGATGAAGATTTTCTAACGCAATATCCAGAGCAAGCCCAAGCGATTGTCGATGCTGTTTTACAAGCAGAACAATGGGCTCATGCCCATCCCGATGAAACCCATCGTTATTTGGCAAAAGAGTGTAATAGCAGTGAACAATGGGTTCATGCGGCGTATGGTGCAGATGCGCATCTGAAACTCAACACTAACTTTGATGAGACTTCTATTGTTGCTTTACAAGACCTGAGTGACTTTCTATACCGCTGGAACTTTATTCCTGCACAGATTAATGTTCGTGAATGGCTGGCGCAGGATATTTCTATTCAAGCTCAAGTGGCTTAATACTTCAAAACAAAAAGGTTGTCTTGATGACAACCTTTTTTATTTTTAGCATCCAAATTCAAGTAACCCTAAACTATCGTAGTAGTTAGCATCGGTAATGTTAATCTCTTTAACAACAATTATTTTAACGGAGTCTTATCGAGTTTTATCCAATTTTAGGATTAGCTTTCAGCTGGAGTTACTTTGGTTTCGCCCAAAGTAACCAAAGGCATTGTCATCTGCAAAACCTGTTCTTTTCTTGGATTTATTAAAACCTCTCGTAGAAACAGCCTCTTGTTTAAACCATGCAGGTTGCAGATGACGTTTCCGAGTATCATATTTACTTTCGAACTCGGGTTATTTATTAAATTTAGTCACATTTTCCGCCTGTTTCTTCAGAAGTACCGAGTTGTATTCTCCTGGTGGAATATTATTTAAATAATAATTTCCTACATGATATAGCCTCCAGCGAATTGGATCATGCGTGGTGTGGGTTCGTGCGTTACGCCAGAAACGGTCTAGATTCCATTTCGATAAGGTTGAACTTGCGCCGAGTAATCCAAAAATTTCACTCGAAATTTTTAAAGATGCATGATCAGACTGACTACGGGTAGCAGCAACCGATAAAATCAGTTCCGTTTGTAAGTCTTCATCTTCTACATTTGCCAAATGCTGTTCAAAAATTTGTGCTGAACGATCTAACAATGCCTCAGCCGAACGGACCAAAACAGCAAACTCACCAATTTGTTTAATAATATGAGATTCATGTGTAGGTGAATCGACCCCACTTTCTACCCAAGGTCGAGCATGATGTTGTAAATAATCAATCCCGCCTTGTAATGCCCCTTTGGCAATTCCTGTGTCCATTGCAGCGTGTAAAATCTGAGGCCAAGTGAGTCCCGTACGTAAAACCGTGCCTAAACCACCAGTATTCCGCTTAGCAATATAACGTTCATCAACAATCACATCTTTAAAATTAACAGTGCCACTGACGCTATTATTTTGTCCCATTGCATCCCAGTCATCAAGCAACTCTACTCCCTCTGTATCTCGATGAATTAAAATCGAGACTGGTCCATCATCACTACCCGCAAATAAAGAAATCCATTCTGCAAGTAAAGAGCCCGTAGAATAAAACTTACTCCCGTTTAGAATTAATTGTCCTTCTGCATTCCTTTCTACGCGTGTTTTATGCTGGAACTTATCTTTGCCTCCCACTTCTGCAAGTGCATTGCCTAAACGCTTTCCACTTAATACATCGGCAAGTAATTGATCACGAATTTCATTGTCATAGCCAGTTAAAATTCCTCGGAACATAGTGAAGTGAATCTGTAATAACTGCCCTACACCACCATCGGCAGATGAAATAATTTTCACCACATTGACCAAGGTTGAAATACTGGCACCTAAGCCTCCAAATTGCTTGGGCACAATAATCGCGGTTAAACCAGCTTCTGAAATTAAACGCGCCTGATCATAAGGGACAGTCTTGTTATAACTTGGATCTTGAGCAAATTGATTCAGTTGATCTGCCACCTCATTTGCAATCTCAAGTGCTTCTTGCTCGCTTTGAATATGTCTTACGCTACCTAATTCTAAAAAACTGTGTTGGTTAATATCGTTCATTTTTAACTCCGAAAAATCTGTTCTTTTTTATGCGCTAACTTCTAATACGTTGTTTTTAAACAAGCTTGGCGCATGGGTAAGCAAAGTTTTGGTATATATATGTTGAGGATGACTAAGCACTTGATCTGTTTCACCGTATTCAACAATATGTCCATTTTTTAATACGGCGACTCGATCTGCGATTGCACGAACAACCCCTAGGTTATGAGTCACAAATAGTAAGGTCACACCTTGCTGCTGAAGGTCTTGTAACAGTTTTAAAATAGATGCCTGAACTGAAACATCCAAAGCAGAGGTAATCTCATCACAAATCAAAACATCAGGTTGGCACAATAAAGCTCGCGCGATCGCCACTCGTTGTCGCTCCCCACCCGATAAATCTCTTGGATAGAGTTCCTGAACTTGTATAGGTAGAGAGACTTGTTTAAGTACCTGTGTGACTTTTTCTATGGCTTCTTGTCGAGATGCTCCAAAGAAATGCTGCACAACTTTAATTAAGGTCTGTCCAATCGTATGCGCTGGATTCAAGGCTTTATAAGGATTTTGAAAGATATATTGCAGTTTATGTCGTTGCCGTAAATGACGCTGTTGTCCACGCAATGACAAGACTTCATCTGCTAATGTAATTTGTCCATCTGCATTTTCATTCAGGCCAGCAATCACACGTGATAAAGTTGTCTTACCTGAGCCAGATTCACCAACCAATGCTAAACATTCACCTTTTTTGAGTTGAAATGAGATATCAAAAAGAGCCTGTTGCTGCCCATACCACGCATTAATATGTTCAACTTTCAGCAGTGCTTCTCGATCAGTTTCTCGTTCAATAACCTGATGATCAAGCTCTTTAAAATTAATCACGCCAACATGATCCGAATGGTGACAAGCAACAAAATGCGGGTCAAACTCATCTTTTAATTGAGTTAATTCAGGTTGTTTTTGACGGCATATGTCTGTGGCGAAAGTACAACGTACTGCAAAAGCACATCCGGCTGGACGCTCATTTGGTGAGGGTGCGTGTCCTTCAATTGGAGATAAATATTTACGAATGGCCACATCGGGAATGGCGTTAAGTAAACCTTGCGTATAAGGGTGTTTAGGGGTTTCAAATAGTTGGGTTAATACCGCATCTTCAGCAATTCGCCCTGAATATAAAACAATCACCCGATCTGCAATATCTTTTACAACCGTTAAGTCATGCGATACATAAATAGCAGCAACATTATATTCACGGCATAATTTACGAATGATGTTCAACACCAATGTCTGTGTCGTCACATCTAAGGCGGTGGTTGGCTCATCTAAAACAATCAAACGTGGCTGTAATAAGAATGCCAAGGCCAATAAAATTCGTTGTTGCTGTCCACCTGAAAGTTGATGAGGATAACGCTTGAGAAATAGCTCATCATGAGGTAACCCCACTTCATCTAAAATTTTGGCTACTTTCTGGTATTTTTCAGCGCTTGATAACTGGGCCTGATGGACTTCTAATAATTCAAATAAATGTTGACCAATACTTAATGCTGGGTTGAGTGCCGTTCCAGGATCTTGAGCGACATGACTAATTTTATAGCCACGAACCTGACGTAAAGCATGATCATCTAAACTGAGAATATCTTCATCATCCAGTTCAATAGTTCCTTGAATAATCTTGGCGCCATGTCGTGCATAGCCCAATAAGGCACTCGATAATGTCGTTTTACCAGAACCACTCTCTCCGACCAGACCTAAAACTTCACCTTCTCGCAAGCTAAATGAAATATTAGAAACGATGTGATTGCCGGTGTTTACCAATGCCACGGTTAAGTCTGTTACGGTCAATACTGTATTTTTAAATGTATTTGCCATATTTATTTTTCCTCAATCCGAGCTGCTGCACGTCCAACGCCCTCAGCCAATACATTCGTTCCGAGCGCAAACAAGGCAATTAAGATGACAGGAGCAAACACGGCCCATGGTTGAACTAATAAACCAGCGCGATTTTCATTAATCATGAGCCCCCAATCTGCTGCTGGAGGTGCCACGCCATAACCTAGAAAAGCCAAACCAGATAACATACCCACTGCCCATGTCAGCATCACACCAAGATGAATGAGTAATGGCGTCAATATATTGGGTAAAATTTCACGGAATAAAATATAAGTTTTTGAATAACCAAGAATTCGGGCAGCTTCGATATATTCCTGTTCCACTAAATTAAGTGCAACGCTTCGTGCAAGACGCACGACTCCTGGAATAAAAGCAATTGAAACCGTTAAAACAATGAGCCAAGGCTGTCGACCTAACATCGAAACGATAAGTAAGACCAAAATAAGATCAGGAAAGGCCATAAAAACATCAGTCAGCCAAGTTACGAACTGATCAATCTTATTTCGGGCAAAAGCAGCTAATATGCCTAAACTAGAACCAATAACTAATGCGACCAAACTGGCAGCTAGCGTCATCCAGATAATTGAAGCACCGCCAGCAAGAACACGTGACCAAACATCATGACCAATATAGTCATAACCTAAAAATGATTTTCCTTCGGGTGGTCCATAAGTCATGCCGACCAATGCCGTAGGTTCAAATGCAACAAATAACGGTCCAACCAATGCGAAAATCAAAACTAGGGCTGTGACTACAAATCCAAAACGTACTTGTCTTTCACGGATTAATGTTTGAAAAAAGTTTCTTTGGTACCAATGAAGTGAGCTCATTTCCCACCTCCTTGCTGAATATTCTTTAACGCATTGCGACGATCGACAGGTTTTACCGTAATTGGTCGGCCAGACTTCCATAAACGTAATGCCTGACGTCGCCCTGGTGAACGTGCTTTATGTCTTTTTGCAGTTCGTATTTTTGGTGTGAGTAAAGTCGTGATTAAATCTGCAATTAAATTAACAACGACCACACAAATGGTGAGCAATAAAACGATTGCTTGAATGGTCGGGATATCCCTCATTTCGATTGCTGCATTAAGTGCATTACCAATACCGGGGTAACTGAAAACAACCTCAATAATGAGAGCACCACTCAGCAAAACTCGTATGGTCAATGCTGTACCCTGCACCACAGGAACCAATGCATTTGGTAAAACATGTTTCCAAATAATCCGGCGCTCAGGAATACCACGCAGTCGTGCAGAGGTCACATATTCCGACTCTAGTGCATCAATCATTGAACCACGTACTAAACGCATCAGATATGGAATGAGTGATAAAGCTAAAGTTAAAATTGGTAAAATTAAAAACTCTAGTTGGCTATAAGGAGACTCATTAGGAATCAGTAACGAGGCCGCTGGTAATATATGTAAAACCGATGTTGAAAAAAACATCATTAACCAAATCGCAATAACAAACCCCGGCACCGCTTTAAACACAATAGAGCTAGAGACAATAATACGATCGAGTTTGCTATCGCGATGAAGCGAGAGCCACACACCTAACACGACTGAAATCGGTACAGTAACAACAATCACGAGGTTCGTGAGTGCAACTGTATTACCAAAATAATTCTGAATAATTTCTAAAACAGGCACATTGGAATCAATCGAGCGTCCAAAATTACCTTGTAACAATTGACTCAACCAATGCCAGTATTGAAGCAATATCGGATCATTTAATCCCAATTGTTCACGAAGTATTTGTACCGTCGCTTCAGGTGCTTCTGGTCCTAAAATGACGCGAGCCGGGTCAGATGGAAGTGCTTGTGTTGCAATAAAAACAATGAGACTAATAACAAATACAACCAATACCCCTGACACCAAACGTGTCAAAAACCAAGGTAACCATGCAGGAAATTCAAATGACTTGGCAATTGTTGGTTGTTGAATAGATGCTTCTATTTTGCTGGATTGAATTGTCATATTGGTTACCCTCTACGCCAGAATTCATCTGTACGCCACGCAGCAAAACCAGTGCGATCAGGGGTTACACCACCAATTTGGTTCGAATGTGCATCAAGGACATTATTAAAGCCCCAAATGAGTAAACCACCTTGCTCATGTTGAATATGCTGTGCTTCATGAACAAGAACTTTTCGTTTTTCCAAATCGGGTTGTTGCAATGCTGCATGCACTAGTTCCGTAAAACGCTCATTCTTAAAACGAGTTTTATTATTTGCCGCACCTGGTCCATCAATTTGCAAAACTGTTAATAAGAAAGGACGTGAAACGTTCGAGCCTGTACTAAATGCCCAATCTTGTTTTACTGCATCCGCAAAGGTAGCAGCCTCAACCTGTTTAACATTAATAATGACACCTGCCTGAGCAGCATGTTGAGCAAAAACTAATGCAGCATTGCTATCTGGGCCTGTATATAAATCGACAGTCAAACTATTATTAAAACCAGCTTCTTTGAGTAGCGCTTTTGCTTTATTTAAATCTTGCTTGCGCTGCGCAATACTGTGGTCATATACAGGATCACTAAACGAATAAAGGTCATTTGCAACTCGTCCTTGCCCAGCTAAAGCACGTTTGACCAAATCGTCTCTATTAGCAATCAATCTAAAAGCTTGTCGTACCCGAAGATCATTGAACGGCGCTTTAGCCGTATTCATATCAAATGATTGCCAAGCATCGGTTTCTGATGAAACAAGATTTAGCCGTTTATTAGATTGAATTAAAGAAATATGCTCAGCACTTACTCCAGATGCAATATCAATTTGACCAGATTGCAAAGCAGCAAGACGCCCTGTTTGATCTTTAAAATCAATAATTTCTATTGCATCGGCATAAGGTTGATTTTCTTTCCAGTAATTTTCAAAACGTACAAAACGTGAACGCTGGCCGGGTGTAAAACTTTCAAGCTTAAAGGGACCAGCACCAACTACATTTTTAACTGGGTCATAATCTGTAGGAACAATACCACCCCAGCTCATCCATGCTTCTGGTAAAGCAACCAATCCCTTTCCTTGAGAAAAAGGAATTTCAACGGTGTATTCATCGCGCTTTTTAATTGCATCTCTTTGCAAAGAATAAAGATAAGCTGCGAATGGCGAGGCAAGTTTTGGGTCGGTCAAACGGCGTAAAGAGAAAATAACATCATCGGCTGTAATGGTTTTACCGTGGTGAAATTCGAGTCCTTTTTTAAGGCGAATGGTCCATTTCGTTCCGTCATTATTAGGTTCAGCAAATTCAGCAAGGGCAAGTTTTGGCTGAATATCTCTGCCCCATTCCCATAACTTTGCATATAAAGGCCAGCCTCTAAACGCACTAGACATACCAATAGGTTTATGTGCATCTAAATTGCCTGCTTGGTTACCATTGATCACTCCAATTTTGATAACACCACCTTTTTTCGGCGTATCATTTTGGGGGGTAGCGGCAGTAGCGCTTTCAGACGATGAAGAGTCAGGTTTAGAACATCCTATAAGGCTAATTGCAGCAAAAGCGCCAACACCTAATCCCGTCTGTTTAATGAGTTCTCTACGTGTAATTTTATTCATGCCTTCTCCCTTAAACCACGACTTCTTGATTCAAGAGGGAATCAATGGATGAATTTTTATTTAGCTTAGGTAACTCAAAACCATGATCTAGCTCTAATAATGGAAACAATAAATCTGCTACCCGATAGGCTTCTCCAATTAAAGGGAAACCAGACAAGATAAAGGTTGATACACCATAGCTTTCGTATTCTTTAATCCGCTTGGCAATATTTTCAGCACTACCAACTAAGGCAGTTCCTGCGGCTGGGTTTAAAATATCGAAACCAAATAAAGATGGGCCAGTCCAAACATTAGGATAAATTTCAAAATCTTTAGCTTGAGGCAAATCACCTCGACGTAATTGTTCTAAGTTCTTTTGAATAGATGGGTTGTTGCTTTGATAACTCTCAAAACTTTCATTTGGAGGAAGCTGTCGTTTAACAGCTTCGATTGCATAATTTACATCAATCTTGTCAAGTAACGACTGAGCATATTGCCAAGCCTCTTCTTCTGTTTCCCGAACAATAATTTGTAATCGAGTCCCAAATTCTAAAGTTCGGCCAATTTTTGCTGCCTCAGCCGCAACCTTGCTAAACTTTTTTCCAAGTAATGGTGGTGTATTCGCAAAACTTAAATACACATCTAATAATTCAACAGAATGCTGAACGCCTTTGGCAGAAGTTCCTGCTCCCCACAAAGGAACACCCTGCTTTTGAGTTGGACCACGCCATTTGGACATTGGAGATCCACCCTCTAAGCGTGGAGCAATTTGAATAAACTCGCCCTCAAATCCCGAGGTATCACCTAAGTAGTTTTGTTGAAATGCATTCCAGTATTCTTTACTAAAGTCATAACGCTCATCATGAGTATAGTGAATGCCTAAAGCTGCCAAACCCTTATCATTTCCATTGACGACATTAAATAACAAACGCCCTTTAGAAAATGCATCAAAAGTTTGCGCATATTTTGCCAAAACTGCTGGTTGGACTTCTCCAGGATGTTGGGCAACCAGAAACTTTAAACGTTCAGTAAATGGAATTAAACTTGCAGCAACAGCAAGTGTTTCATACTCACTTGTACCCATGAGTGAACCGTAAAAACCAAGTCGATCTGCGGTAATCGCAATCTGTTGCAAGTGTTCATAATCGGTATCCCACTGCCCAGATTCCAACCAAGGATATGGTCCATCTGGAGAAGTGAGATACCATAAAAGTTTTACAGCCATAGTATTCTCGATCTTTATTTTTTAATCTTTATCTAATTCAGGGGAAGTAAACCCAGCGATTTTGCTTTTTCAGTCAATCCGCTCATTTTCCATTGCTGATGTAAAACCCCTTGCCCGTATTCTCGGCTGCCACCGACTAATTCAGCCAGCAGCTGAATTTGAGCACCTTCTTCAAGCAATAAAATAAATTCAGCAGTTTCCTGTAGTCCTTGGCGTCCCCATACAGTTGCTCCACCATTGGCTTCCAAAATGGCCCGATGTTCAATATCAACTTTGAGTTGATCTAAAATAAAATCCACTTCAGCTTGACGGCGATCAATGTAAATCGGCAACTCTTTAAATAAATGGAAGCGCTGAACAGGCACATAGCGGATCGGTAAAGTACGATGGGTTTGAGCCCATGCGCCTAAATTCGGCGCGTGTACATGAGATATTGTGGTGACATCTGCATGCTCTTTAAAAAGCTTGTTATAGCGCCCACCTGCACTTTTTCTTCCCAATAAAACTTCACCATCAATTGTCTCCACCAATACTTTGCTTTTTTTATCTTTAGACCACGGTCCTGCATAGTTAAAAGTGACTAAGGTATTTTCAGGTCCACGTTCAACAAAATTAACTGTTCCATTTGCAGTAATTGTTCTTGTTTCACGGAATACTTCAAAAGCAAATTCAGCTTTTTCACGGTTCAATTCGATAAAGTCATTGAGTTCACGAGATAATGGCGTTTGAATAAGTGTTGTCATGGTCAAATCCTCTTTAAAAATTTTTATTTTGACGGCGTTTTAAAACTTCGAGTAAAGGACGATGATCAACCCATGTTTCAATATCGACATCGCGCTCTAAGAAGCCATGCAACCAAAGAAAATCTTTTTGTTGTTTTAATAGCTCTAAACGGTCTTCACTTAATGACGGATGTAAAGACTTATGAAAATTATTTCGATAGGCTGTTGCAACACTTTCTGCTCCTGCAATCGTTTCATCTTCTAAAATGACCAAGACCTCATCTAAATGATCTTGTGCCCAATCTGCGGTATCAAACAACTCTTCAAGAAAATCGACGACCACATCAAAATGATCTTCTAATAGGTCTTCATGGACCGTAATGGGACGAGGTGTACCGTTATTAACACGAGAAGTCACATCTTCAAATTTATCTAAATCAATCCCAACTTTTAGGCCACGTTTAGTTGCAGCTTCAACAGCAGAAGCTCCTTTTACATACACGGCATCAACTTCACCTGTAATTAATGCATCAAGACCTGACCAATACGTACTCGCATCACGATTCTCTTTAGATCCAGCACGTTCAGGTACTTCAATAAAATTCACATCACGAAAAGTGAGATTGGCAAGTTGTAAAGCACCACGAATACCTTGCAATGACATGGCTCTAAAAATACTGCCAGCACGTTTGTCAGCATATTCTGGTAAAGCTACTTTCGCATTTTTTAAATGCTCTGGCTGGCTAATATCTGAATCAGGTCGCACAATAATGACTTGCCACTCATCAATCCAAGTCAATCCAATGAGTCGGCTTGGCGCGCCTTCAGAGCGTGCGGCTAACGCAGGTACATTTCCACCCTCTCGGAACAGAGCTGGCAATTGATGATCAAAATGATGGACCGATAAACCTTTACGCGCATCTTGCAAGACAGCAACATCAATGCCGTGTTTTTCAAACTTTTTAACTAAAGTACCGCGTTTTAATGAAATACCTGTTGCTGTGGGTACTGGACATCGAGTGACCCAAATTTCAGACAGGATGTTTTTTACAAATTCTTTAGAATTTTCTTTTTTATCTACTACAAGTGACATACGGATTCCTTAGGATAATTCCACTTTCATCACTTACATTGAGCAGCTTTTATGCCAATTTAATTTATTATTTATTTTCAAATGTTTATGCAAATATAGTAGGATTGGAAATGTTTATATTTCATCATTTTTCAAGGCTAGTGTTGTTTTATCAACAATTATTTTAGACAAATATAACTTTCTATATATTTGTTATGACCACTTTTTAATTCAATGATTTTTTTAGGATGCCAGAACACTATCTTCTAGATATAAGTATCAGAAAGCTAAGGATTCAATGTTTATATATAAAAAAACATCAGTTATCTCATCTCACTAATACTATGGACTGAAATCAATTCTACATAGGCTTCATTAAAAAATATCCTTATATTACTGCTCATTAAGGTAACAAGTTCAGTTAAAAAAAAATTAACTCAACTTGTTACCTTATTACTTAAGTTATTGAATTTTATAAGACCAAAAAGGAACAAGTTGAGTTAAACATACGTTTCAGATCTAAAGCTCTCTTTATGTAGGTTTAAGTTATTTGGCTAAACATCAATATCTGAGCAAAAATATGACATTCATCATTCTCTATTTAGCTTTACTATGCTCCTTACTACTCAATTAAATTCAAACAACTTTATCATTACAGAAATTTTAAAATAATCATTCTGATACTCAACTTCCTTTATTCCTTTTAAATACTTTAAAGATTAAATCTTCTAATTTAGTTCGTCTTATTATTACCTTAAGTTCTTAAGTAAAATTAAATAAATACGAGAATTATTTATAACCTATTCAAAAGTGATTTTGTTTTTCATATTTTAATTCGTATAAATAAAAAATCTGAGCTAAACCATCACTTTTAATACTTGTGAATATATATTATTTCAATAAATATTATAATTAATTAAATTGTTTTTTAGCTTGGTATTTTAGTTTAAATTTTTATAATTTTAATTAAAGCATTTATTATCAATAATTTAATTTTACAATAACTAAGATACATTAATATTTATAAAGTGTGATTTAATTATCGTTTTAATAAAATAGATGTAGAAATAAAACCTATTTAAACAAATTAAATAATTAGTGAGATACGGGTCACATATTATTTTGTATTTTTTAATTGAAATTGATTTATATATTGTTTTTAAATAAAAAATATTGTATCACTTATATTAACTATTTAATAAATAGGTACTTATAAAATGAAAAATAATATATTTAAAATTTTGGTTTTGGCGGTATTTTCTACTTCCCCACTATTTTGTTATGCAAATAACACAATAATGATTAAAGGAAATATTGTTGAAGACACATGCTCAACAAAAAGTAATGAGATAGAATGTAACGAAGTCAACAATTTGAATATTAAACTTGATAGTGAATATTTAAATAAAGATAGTCTCTATAAATTAGCTCAACATACAGAGAAGATGGACACTAGCATTGAAAGTCTAGGTTCTAATCGAAAGATTATACTTATCAATTATCATTAAGCTCATTTCATCATATTACTATAGAAGCTGGCAAAAGAGTGTTTCATACAATTCAACATAATTTTTTATGAATTGGGTATTGAGTCACTCTTTTTCTGCAAAAATGTCTATTTGTATGTTTTTTCTATATACATCTGCATAATTTATTCTATATAATTGTATTGTAAGAATTTAAGCTTATTCTTCACGTAAATTGTTTAATTCTTTTCTAATTACATAGTAGCCTTATGTAATTTTCTTATCTCTATGATTCCTTTCTTCTAAACAATAAAAACTATCTATAAAACAGTTATATAAGCTGTGTTAACTAGCTGTAACTCCATCCTAAAAGTGCGACACAATTAAAACTATAAAAAAATAATGTGACATAGTTTGCATTTTGTTTAAAAAGTGTTAGCATTGTTACATTACTTTTCAAGATGTCAAACACTGGAAAAGTAAGGAATTAAACTTTTATCCAGACTTTTGAGAAAACACTATGAAAAAACTTGCTTTGATCGCTGCTCTTTCGGTTGTAGGGATTGCGAATGCTCAAGCTGCTGATGGTACAATTACAATTAATGGTTTAGTTACAGACAAAACCTGTAACATCGCTACTCCAGCTGGTAAAGATTTCACAGTGACTCTTCCAACTGTTTCTAAACAAACTTTAGCTGCTGCTGGGAATGTTGCTGGTCGTACTCCTTTCCAAATTAAATTAGATAAATGTTCTGAAGGTAAAGTAGCTACTTACTTTGAGCCAGGTGCAACTGTTGACTTCAATACTGGTCGTTTAATTAACACAGATGCTACTGGTGCTAAAAACGTTAATGTTCAACTTTTAGGTAGTAACAATAATTTCATCCCTGTACTTGCTGCGGGTACAAATGGTGCTCAAGCTAATTCTCAATGGGTTGATGTAAGTGCAACTGGTACTGCTGACCTTAACTACTATGCTGAATACTATGCAACTGGCGCTTCTACTGCTGGTAAAGTAACTACTTCTGTTCAATACACAATTATCTATCAATAATTAATTGATAGCGGGGTTTCTGTGTCTGCATGGAAACCCTGTTTTGTGTAGCACTTTCCTGAATCTTTCTTGGTTGAGAACTCGAAAAATGAAATTGAACAGTTATAATTTTTTGTTAGGTTTGGCATTTGCTTCATCTGTTGCTGCTCCTGCCGCTCAAGCAGAAATTGTAATTCATGGTACCCGTGTAATTTATCCGTCGGATGCTAGAGAAGTTACGCTACAAGTTAGCAATAACGGTTCAAAGCCAGCACTTGTCCAAGCTTGGATTGATGAAGGTGATCCAAAAAGTACTCCGGATCAATCAAAAGTTCCTTTTATGATTGCTCCTCCAATTTCTCGTGTTGAAGCGACAAAAAGTCAGACGCTTCGTATTACTGCCCTTCCAAATGCTTCTCAATTTAACCAGAAGCAAGAAACTGTTTTGTGGTTAAACGTTTTGGATATTCCACCAAGACCTACCTCAAAAAATGCAGATACGACACCTGATAACTTCTTACAACTTGCAATTCGTTCCCGGATCAAATTCTTCTATCGTCCGGCTTCAATTAAAGAAGATGCGAATTTAGCAGCAGATAAGCTTCAATGGGTTAAATCTGGTCAGAATTTAACGGTAAAAAATCCAACTCCTTTCCACATTACGATGACTTCTGTTTATCAAAAGGTTGGAGATAAAAAAGTTGATTTATTGCCTCAAGGGCTAATGGTTAAGCCTTTTTCTGAAGAGCCTGTTCAGCTTAAGAATAGCAACCTTCAGGATATGAGTTTTATTAATGTCAACGACTATGGTGGTCGAGTCGAACACCAAATAAAACTTCAGTAATCAGATTATCTTTTTAATAAATTTAAGCACCTATTATGTGAGTAGGCGGACTTAGCTATGCCAAAAAAAAGGCAAGAATCTTATAAATTATTAAAACGCCATATTTGTTATTACTTGGCTTCTGGCGTTGTTACAATGACAATGCCTGTGTTCGTGCATGCTGAAGAAGCAGCTGCGAGTGCGCCTGTAGAAGCTGAATTTGATTCTGCTTTTTTAATTGGTGACGCTCAGAAAGTCGATATTTCTCGATTTAAGTACGGCAACCCTGTTTTACCAGGTGAATATAACGTTGACGTTTATGTAAATGGTCAATGGTTTGGTAAACGCCGCATGATTTTCAAGGCATTAGATCCAAATCAAAATGCCGTAACTTGTTTTACTGGAATGAACCTTCTTGAATACGGCGTAAAACAAGAAATTTTAACCAAGCATGCTCCCCTTCAA
This sequence comes from Acinetobacter sp. FDAARGOS_559, assembly GCF_003940475.1. Taxonomy (NCBI): domain Bacteria; kingdom Pseudomonadati; phylum Pseudomonadota; class Gammaproteobacteria; order Moraxellales; family Moraxellaceae; genus Acinetobacter; species Acinetobacter sp. FDAARGOS_559. The sequence continues at coordinate 216,486 of NZ_RKJG01000005.1, read as the reverse complement.
AAAGAAAATAATAGTTGTTATAAAATTGAAGAATGGGTAGAAAACGCATTTTATGAATTCGATACGTCTCGTTTACGTGTAGATATTTCAATTCCTCAAGTCGCATTACAAAAAAATGCTCAAGGCTATGTCGACCCAAGCGTATGGGATCGTGGGATTAATGCCGGCTTTTTGTCTTATAGTGGTAGTGCGTATAAAACTTTTAATCAGTCTGGTGACCGAAGCGAAACGACCAATGCTTTTATGGGGGTTACGGCTGGACTAAATTTAGCAGGTTGGCAATTACGTCATAATGGTCAGTGGCAATGGCAAGATACGCCTGCGGAAAATCAATCTAAATCAGACTATCAAGAAACAAGCACCTATTTACAAAGAGCTTTCCCTAAATATCGTGGTGTTTTAACACTCGGGGATAGTTTTACAAACGGCGAAGTATTTGACTCATATGGTTATCGTGGTATCGATTTTTCAAGTGATGATCGAATGCTACCGAATAGTATGCTTGGTTATGCTCCACGTATCCGTGGTAATGCAAAAACCAATGCAAAAGTTGAAGTACGTCAACAGGGCCAATTGATTTACCAAACAACTGTTGCACCAGGTAACTTCGAAATTAATGACCTTTACCCTACCGGCTTTGGTGGTGAAATTGAAGTTTCTGTTATCGAAGCGAATGGTGAAATACAGAAATTTTCTGTGCCTTATGCCTCTGTTGTACAGATGTTACGCCCAGGCATGAACCGTTACTCATTAACTGTAGGTCAGTTCCGTGATCAAGACATTGATCTGGACCCTTGGATTATTCAGGGTAAATACCAACAAGGTATTAATAACTATTTAACTGGCTATACCGGAATTCAAGCATCTGAGAATTACGCTGCAATATTGCTTGGTGCTGCCGTTGCTACACCAATTGGAGCAATTGCATTCGACGTGACTCACTCTGAAGCCGAGTTTGAAAAACAGGCTTCACAATCAGGTCAAAGTTTCCGTTTAAGTTATAGTAAGTTAATTACGCCGACTAACACAAACTTAACACTTGCAGCTTACCGTTATTCAACCGAAAACTTCTATAAATTGCGCGATGCCCTGCTTATACGTGACTTGGAAGAAAAAGGTGTAAACACTTATGCTGCTGGTCGTCAACGTAGTGAGTTCCAGATTACTTTAAACCAAGGGTTACCTGAGGGTTGGGGTAACTTCTATGTGGTAGGTTCATGGGTAGATTACTGGAATCGTAGCGAGAGTACTAAGCAGTATCAGATTGGTTATAGTAATAACTACCATGGTTTAACTTATGGTTTATCTGCAATTAACCGTAAGGTTGAGTACGGCTCAAATGATGCGTCGCATGATACTGAATATTTAATGACGCTTTCATTCCCAATTAACTTTAAGAAGAATTCAGTCAACGTCAACGTTACTGCTTCTGAAGACAGCCGTACTGTTGGTGCAAGTGGAATGGTGGGTGATCGCTTTAGTTATGGCGCTTCTGTGTCACATCAAGACTATGCGAACCCAACATTTAACGCAAATGGTCGTTACCGTACTAACTATGCAACTGTTGGCGGCTCTTATAGTATTGCTGATTCTTACCAACAAGCAATGGTAAGTTTAAGCGGTAGTGTTGTTGCTCACTCAGATGGTATTTTATTTGGACCTGAACAAGGCCAAACCATGGTACTTGTGCATGCACCTGATGCTGCTGGAGCAAAAGTGAATAACACGGTTGGTCTAAGTGTAAATAAAGCGGGTTATGCAGTAGTTCCTTATGTTACGCCATACCGCCTGAATGACATTACTCTTGACCCACAAGAAATGTCGAGCGAAGTTGAACTTGAAGAAACAAGTCAACGTATTGCCCCATTTGCTGGTGCAATTGCTAAAGTAGATTTTGCAACTAAAACAGGCTATGCAGTTTATATTAATAGTAAAACTGCAGATGGCAACAGTTTACCGTTTGCAGCGCAAGTTTTTAACCAGAAAGATGAAGCTGTAGGTATTGTTGCACAAGGGAGTATGATTTACTTACGTACACCCCTCGCTCAAGATCGTCTCTATGTTAAATGGGGCGATGAAAGTAATGAACGTTGTTCGGTTGAGTACAACATCAGTAATGAGTTGCAAAATAAACAACAAAGCATAGTTATGACTGAGGCTGTATGCAAATGAAAAGAATATTATTAACGGGTTTTTTATTTACGGCAGGCCTTGGTGTATATGGTGAAGCTAATGCTGCTTGTACTCCTGAAACTGGATTTAAGACTCTAGACGTTCCTATGGCAGTTGGACGTGTGGTAGTTCGCCCAACTGATGAAGTTGGAAAGGTATTAAGGAAAGCTACCTTCCCTATTTCTTCCAATGGCTCAACTTACTGGTGTGATTCATATGGAGGATATTTAGAAGCTAATCTTACACAAAATTATCCTATTAGCTCCATCGGAAATAATGTCTATTCAACAAATATTCCTGGGATTGGTATTCGTTTATACCGTGAAGCAGAAAATGCTACAAATTTCTCTGGTTATTATCCTTATAGAGCGGCCACTCAAAGAAGTAGAAGGTATACGCTAGCAACAGGGTATTTTGTAGTGGAGATTGTTAAAACTGAAACACAGACTGGCTCAGGTACCTTAGTACCCGGTCGTTATAGTACTTATAATGCCTCTGGCTATTCAGCTGTTCCTTGGTTAACAAGTACTGTGTATGGTAATGCAATTACCATTGCTTCTTCTTCATGTGAAATTCAGGGTAATATCAATAAAGTTGTACAGCTGCCAACAGTTACAAAGGCAGGTTTTAAAGGTGTTGGCTCAACTCAAGGCGACCAAACCTTTGATATGAACATTCTATGTAATGGTGGTATTAACCCAACAGGTTATGAAGAGAAAAACCTCATTAGCTTAACTTACGACTTTACCCAAGACGGAACAAATAATCAGGTCCTAGCAAATACTGCTCCGACATCTGAAAAAGCAAATGGTGTAGGTGTACAGTTACTCTGGAATTATCAAAATAAAAATCAGGTTATCAAAAAAGGTGACAAATTAGCCTTAGGTACTTTGTCTTCTAACCAGACACTTCAATATAATGTACCAATGACTGCCCGCTACTATCAAACAGCAGCAAATGTGACGGCGGGTAAAGTACGTGCAATGGCTACTGTAACTATTGAATATGATTAATCATATTCAATAGTTAATAAAATTAATAATTTTCAAATAATTAAATATTAATAATAACTTTTACTTTCTAAAAATTTCATACTTAACTCGATAGGAATATTTATGAAAAAATAGGTATAGTAACTGTTAGTGCAATTACATTATATTGGGCTATGTATGAGATGTCTTTTGATAATACCAATACAGTAACGCATAATGAGGCTAGCCAAAAAGTCACATCTAAAAACTTTTCATCATAAGTGCAATATCAATAGATGCTGAACAATTATTTGGACAAGAGTTGTCTAACAAACTCATTACTGACCGTAATGCATTACAGTTTAACTACCCTCAGAGTACAACCGATATCTGTGTAATGCTATTTAAGATATAAAACTATCAAGTGTAAAAAAGGGCTGAATCACAGCCCTTTTCTTTCGTTTAGAAATGAATGACAGTACGAATTGATTTACCTTCATGCATTAAATCAAAAGCAGTATTAATGTCTTGTAGAGGCATGGTATGTGTTACAAAAGGTTCAAGTTGAATCTCACCTTTCATAGCATCTTCGACCATTTTAGGAAGTTGTGAACGGCCTTTTACTCCACCAAACGCAGTACCCAACCATTTACGGCCCGTCACTAACTGGAATGGGCGTGTCGAGATTTCTTGACCAGCACCAGCAACACCAATAATAACGGATTGTCCCCACCCACGATGTGCACATTCTAGAGCCGAGCGCATAACATTGACGTTACCAATACATTCAAATGAATGATCTACGCCCCAACCTGTCATTTCTACAATCACTTGCTGAATAGGTTGGTCATAATCTTTTGGATTTAAGAAATCGGTAGCACCAAACTGTTTAGCAAGTTCAAATTTATCTGGGTTTGTATCTACGACAATAATGCGTCCTGCTTTCGCTTGACGTGCACCTTGTACAACAGCTAAACCAATACCGCCTAGACCAAATACAGCAACTGAATCACCTTCTTGTACTTTTGCTGTGTTATGCACGGCGCCAATACCAGTAGTCACCCCACATCCCAGTAAACATACTTGTTCGTGATTCGCTTCAGGATTGATTTTAGCTAAAGAGACTTCCGCAACTACTGTATATTCACTAAAGGTTGAACAACCCATGTAATGATAAATCGGTTCGCCGTTATATGAAAAACGTGTAGTTCCATCCGGCATTACACCTTTACCTTGCGTCGCACGTACCGCAACACACAAGTTAGTTTTTCCGGATTTACAGAATAAGCATTCTTTACATTCAGCTGTATAAAGTGGAATCACGTGGTCGCCAGGTTGAACACTTGTTACGCCCTCGCCTACTTCAACTACAACACCTGCACCTTCATGACCTAAAATCGCTGGGAAAACACCTTCTGGGTCATCGCCAGATAATGTAAAAGCATCGGTATGGCATACCCCTGTATGGGTAATTTTTATTAAAACCTCACCAGCCTTGGGTGGTGCAACATCAACTTCAACAATTTCTAAAGGTTTTCCTGGGGCAAAGGCGACAGCTGCACGAGATTTCATCTTTGGGTTTCCTTTATATCATTCGGTACTTATAGTCGAGCAAAATAGATTATGTAACCGTAATACAAGAGCTTAATTTTGCTTAAATTAAAATTGGCTTTCATGACAATCCATCACAGCATAGCCAGTCAGAAACGTCTAAGCAAGCCTGTACTAAAAAAAGAAGAAAACCTCCTAGATGAAGAGGTTTTCTATCAGATTACTTCTCTTATAAACAGCTTATGTTTACTTAGAGGTAAATATCTGGTGGATACGGTATGTTATCACTAATTGGTGAGTAAAGCGTATTTTCAACAAAGAAGCCATTTGGGGCTTGGGTCGTATCAATTGTAATTGAATCGAACATGACTTGCGGATAGGCCCAGATAAACTGCTTCATTAGGCCAAGAGATACGTTATTTTTCATATAGCCAAAAATCCTCTGCCAAATTGGAGTCCGATAAGGTTTGTTATTGTCGAATCCATAGATATAAGCAATAGATGCATCTGGTACAAATCCAGATAAATAAGCAACTTTATTTGCCGGATAACCTAAATCTTGAGTTGGGATCTGAGAAACGGCTAATCCCTACCAAGTCATTTGTCATACGTGATCTAAAAGATGCTTCAAATCCATTTCCATAATTTGTAATGGCAAAAGACGTGGTTTGTGGGCCGTCTATTCTCCAGTAAATAGGACTAAACCGATCAATAAGTGTATTTTGGGTAATTGGATGAGGTGATGTATTAGTATTATTTTGCATATTTTGTCGATTAGTTATCATGACGTCATTCTCTTAATGTATTAAGAAGTTTTATATTAAATAAGTATTCTTATTTTACTGTTCAGATAAGTAACAATGACGTTTAAATTATTTACAGTGAATAATTTTAAAAAGCCCAAAATAAACTTAAACAAAAAACTTAATATTATTCTAAAATATTTTTTCTACCGAGGAGACTATAAATGTCAAAATTTATACAGCCTATCAATTTTAAGGCTTTGTTTATATTTGCTCCTCTTCTGTTTGTATCAATAGGTTGTAGTGAAACGCTATATTCCCAAACAATCCCATCAGTAAACTCTTCTTCAGAGAATATAGACTATCCAGAGATCGATACAGCATTAGGAGAAAAGTTACAACCAAATGAGGAAGTAATAGCTCATCAAATAACTCAAGTTATTGAGAAGTCGATTCGTGAACAGTATACGGCGGGAAATGCTTTACGTGATGCACACACTAAAGCGCATGGATGTGTTCGTGCTGAATTTCATGTACTTAAAAATATACCAGCTCAACTTGCAAAAGGTATTTTTATTCCAGATAAAAACTATGAAGCATGGATTCGTTTTTCGAATGCTTCTAATGATGCTTCTAGAGCAGATATTGAAAAAGACGCACGTGGAATGGCAATAAAAATCTTAGGTGTATCAGGTCAGAAAATTTTAGAAAATGAAAAAGTGGCCACAACTCAAGACTTTATTATGATTAATCACCCCGTCTTTTTTGTAAATGACGGGCAAAAATACCTTTCTTTTATGAACGATCTAAATAGCCATAATATGATCAGAAAGCTTCATATTCCATTTGCCTTAGGTTTTAAAGGTACTATGAATGCTTTAGGCGCGCGTAATTCTAAAATTGCAAATCCATTATATGCACGGTACTGGTCTATGGTGCCCTATCAATTAGGTTTAGGTGTCGACCGTCAAGCGATTAAATACTCCGTAAGAAATTGCTCTACAGTGGCTACAGCTCTACCTGATCATCCTAGCTATAATTTTTTGCGAGATGCTTTAAAAGATACATTGCAAAAGCAAGACGTGTGTATGGAATTTCTTATACAGCCAAGAACTTCGACTAAAATGCTGGTTGAAGATGCAATGACCGAGTGGAAAGAAAATGAAGCACCTTTTTATCAAGTTGCGACCATTCATATTCCAAAGCAAAGCTTTGATACACCTGAACAGAATCAATTTTGTGAAAATCTCTCTTTTACACCGTGGCATGCTTTACCTGAGCATAAACCGCTTGGCGCAATAAATAGAATGCGTAAAATTATTTATGAAAATATAAGCAGAGTTAGACACGATATCAACTCAGCTCCCCGACAAGAACCCAAAAACTAATTTAAGTATAAAAGAACTGCCAATAATCAAAGCAGTTCTTTATAGTTCAGTATTTGATGAGGATGGCCATAGATTTTCTAATTTCTATACATCAATTTCTCAGCAATAGAGCTTAGGTTGGCTAAATTCTTTTTTATTGGATAATCTCCTTTACTTGTATCTATGGTGATCCGATCAATGAAGTCTGCTAACCATAAAATAAATTCTTCTTCATTTTTATAGCTAGGAATCAGACTGCTATCAAATTTGAGCAATACTTCATCTTGAGGGTTAAGCAGCGAACCACTGAAATCTAAAAAATTATATAAAAATTTTAATTCTGTTCCTGTAATGGCTTTTTTTATTTCTATAATTAAATTATTTAAGCTTTTTAGATAATTGCTTGAAGAATCTTGTTTAATATTTTTAGAAATTTTTTCTGCTAATAGTAAGTATTTTGGCATTTCTATCTCCTTATCAATTTTTTATAAAATATGAGTATAAAATTAAAGTTATAAATTTAAGTTTTCAGTTTTTATTGAAGTGTTATTTATTTTTTAAAATTAATAGAGTTTTATGTAAGTTGCAACTTTTTATTATTTTAAAGTGTGGACTACTTTGAATTATATTCTGAGTAAATTAATAGGTTTTATATGATTACTGAATTAAACTATGCTCTTCTTTAAAATAAATAAGCTCAACACTTTTAATTATTGAGCCTATCTTTAATTGGCTTAGTATGACTGAAGTATTTCACTTTAAACTTAAGTCATTTTATGGGAACTCTTCATTTTATGAATTTTCCCACACTTTCTGCATTCTCTGACTTCATCATGTGAAATATCAAAATCATATTCCCAGATGTGCATGCAGAAAAATTGTCTAATATTATGGAGCATAGACACCTCCTTAAAAAAACCAACAATTATGGAAGTTTTTTAGAAATTCAGAATTCTTCTAGACTCAATTGTCTAAAAGGGAAATTTTTCACCATATCTTTTTTGAAAGGTATGTGAAAAAGATTAAGTTGAAGCAAAAAGAAAATATTTCAAAATATCTTATCTCCTTACTCAATGAATATAAGTAAAAGGTAGCACTAATCTATGTATCTGTTTTTATAGGGAACAAGTGAGTTCTGTTTACAATGAAAACTTATGTGAAGAGATTGAGATAAAAAAGAGATTAAGCCACAAAAAACCGCCCCAAAAGGCGGTTGCTGAATTTTAACAGCTATGAATAGAAGTACGGCAGAAACCCTTCTATATTTCTTATCACATTATTTTTCTTCGTTTATAATTTTCATAAAAGCTTCAGATTTAAAATAGTTAATGATCAGTTCACCTTCATCATCTGGATGTGTAGATTTTGCTGGTGTCTTAGCGTTGTCAAATTCGCAATTAAACTTAAAATCGGGCGGAATAAATTTTGAGATAGGTGGAAGATGGGTTTCCCCGCCTGTCGTCATTCGTTCTATAAATCCAGCTAACCATAAAATATATTCATCTTTATTTTTATGACTAGGCATGAGGCTAATATCAATTTTGACGGCACATTCATCTAGTGGCTTTGTTAAACATTCGTCAAAGTCAATAAAATTATATTTAAGCTTAAACTTTGTGCCTTTGATTTCCTTACGAATCACACCTATTAAGTTATTTAAATGCTCGGTCGGAGTATCAGAGAAAAGATCATCTTCTTTAATTTTTTTATACACCTTTTCAGCAATCATTAAATATTGTGGCATTTCCTATCTCCTTCCTTCCTCTTTCTGGCTGGTTGCTTACTCAGCTTTTTAAGGAAGTATGATAGAAATCATGTGTTGTAATGTAGTTGTTGGTAACTTAATTGTAAGTAATGTAAAGTTATGAAATATGAGTATCTAATAAAACGCATCTTATACCGACAAAGAGAACTACGTCACTGTTTTACTTATAAAAAACGTAAACTATCGAAATAATTGTTTGCAATAAAATACAGCTCACATAATTAGGTTGATTAGTCATATATAACTATAGAAAATTTAAAAAATATTTTATAAGCCTCTGTTTTTATTATATTTTAAATTTTAATCTTCTTAGATTATAACAAAATCATACAGTTATTGTGAATTTTGACATATAAATTGCATATAAGAATGCTCTTATAGCTCTAACTTGGATGCAAATTAAATGCTTACATGATCAATCGGCTATATGAGCAGTACAGTACTATGGCCTTAAGTGCTTGGGGCTTTACTGATTTACCTTCTTATACAGATAAATATGATCCTAATGAGAAAGATATAGTGATAAAGACAAATAATTGGTTGAATGATGAGGCAGCAGAGGAAAAAACTCAGCAAGGTCTTACTGCCTTTGTAGCTCTTGATGACGCATTCATGAGTATTGCATCACGGATTTATTTAATTAGAAATGCCAAGGAAACGATTGATCTACAATACTACATTTGGACCAATGATTTTGTGGGGAACCTTATTTTACATGAGCTGCTCAAGGCAGCGGATCGTGGCATCAAAGTTCGCTTATTAATTGATGATCAAAACGGTATAAAGCTCGATGGTATATTAAGAAGCCTTTTACAGCATACCAACTTTGAAATTAGATTATTTAATCCTTATAAATTTCGATACTTACGTATCTTTGATTATCTGTTCCGATTTAAAAAAGTAAATCATCGTATGCACAATAAACTTATTATTGCAGATGGATCGATTGCAGTAACAGGCGGTAGAAATATTAGTAGTGAATATTTTGAAGCAAGTAGTAAGTTTCAATTTACGGATATGGATATCTTATTTTACGGGCATGCAGTACGCCATGCCCAAGCTGTATTTGCTGATTTTTGGGAAAGTACCTTAAGTGTAAATGCAACTGAGATTATCGGAACTTGTGCTGAGCACCATTTAAAAGCTTTAAGAGAGCACTATGAACAACTCCACCACGAAGACCATAGCCTCACTGAAGATAAGCTTTACGATGCACAGAGCTATTTAAAAGAGCTTTTAGAGCATAACCCTATTCAATGGTCTAAGGCCCATTTTGTTGCTGACTCTCCGAAGAAAATACTGGGCACTGCAACTCAACATGAAATGCTTTATGGCCAAGTCATGTCTATTATGGGTAAACCTAAGCAACATTTAGAATTAGCTTCAGCTTATTTTGTACCTACCCAACAAGGCACTTATTACTTAAAGCAACTACGAGTTGAAGGTATAAAAGTCCGCGCTTTAACAAATTCTTTTGCTGCAAATGATGTTGCGATCGTACATGCCTTTTATAGCCAATACCGTGTAGAAATGCTTAAGAATGGTATTGAACTGTATGAGTTTAAACCTGTTCTGGAACGACGACGTAGAACGTGGTACGAAATCGTAACAGGCAGCGTTATACCAGCAAAAGGAAAAAATAAGTCGAGCTTGCATGCCAAGTTTTTTGATGTAGATGGCAAAGTCTTTATAGGATCATTTAACTTTGACCCCCGCTCTACCTATTTAAACACCGAAGTAGGTTTGGTGATTGAGTCCAGTCAATTACAAACTCAGATTTCTGTCATGTTAGATCAACATTTACCTCAAGTAGCATATCAACTTAAGCTAAATAGCCAAGGCCAAATTACTTGGCTAGATTACCAACCCAACGGACAAGTCATTGAATATGATAAAGACCCGGGAACCAGCCGTTTTCAGAGAACAATGATTAAAGCTGTCTCTTATTTGCCAATTGAGTGGATGATGTAATTTTCTTATTACAAGAAACCGATTTCCTTGAAGAATTTCTGATAGGCTTCTGCTTTTTTCTCGAGAGCTAATGGATATGCTCTAGAAGATGACGGTAATCGATATAAATTAATATCGCGGTCTGCAAAATAAGTTGATGTAGATGTCCCAATTAAAGGTTTTTCCGTGTTCTCAGGTAAAACTGAGATTAAGGTATCTGTGGCTTTATCGCCCGTAGTCATAATAGTGTGGCATTGAGGAATCTGTTTCAATAAAACCGCTAAGTCTGTCGGAGTGACAATTTCAAGAAACTTATCTGAAGCATTGCCCTTTAGGCGTTTAATTTGATACGCCGTATCAAAAATAGCAATGCCTGTCTCAATCAGGAAACTGCGGATAGCTTCTTCGTTAAAGCTTTTTTGATTCTCACTTAAAAAATAAGTTTTATCTTGAAAAAAGATTAAACCAAAAATTCTCCACATATCGTTTTGAAAGTTCGGATAGTAAAAGTCCATCTTCCATTTATTACGTGGTGGTGGAAAACTTCCTAACATTAATAAACGGGCATTTTCTGGCAAAAACGGTTGCAGTGGATGGGTCTCTATCTCAATTATCATAAAAAATCAGTATTTACTTCAAAATTTATAAATAACTTAACGTATTTTAAGGTTAATCACGAGTCAAGAAGTGCAAATTATCTTAATTAAATGTATTGAGGCGAAACGTTTTGTTGTTTCGCCTCAATCATTTCTAATTTTATATTCATGCTAAAAACCAAAATATTTAAGAATTTAAAACTTTAAAGACTTTCCCTGTTCTGGGATGAGCAAAGGTATTATCTTGGTCTAAATTGATAACTTTATCTGAAATCACAATCTTGGAAAGCGGTAACCAGTTTTGTTCGATTTCAGCCGAAGCTAAATTTTTCTCCAATGTATTTTCAAAAATTTGCTCTACCACAATTTCCATCCCACACATACTTTTCGCATTAACTTCTTTTAAAATATGGCGCTTTGACATTCTAATCTCCATTTTTTTATTCTTAACATAAAAAATAGTAAAGGGTGTTTTGCTACAATGTGTAAAATTTAACATTTGAAGTGTTTTTTTTGTTTTAAACATATTTATTTAATAATTAAATGAATAGTGGAATATCTTTAAAAATAAGTTTTATTATTAAATTAACTTATTAAAGCTATCTTTATTTTAAGTAAAATTAATTTTATAAAAAATAATATTTAAAGGGCTCACGTATGAACCCTTGCATTTAACTTTAAACCTGGACAGCATTATCGAGTGAATTGTCATCTTTACTCTTATTATTATCCTTACTAATCAATGAGTCAGTATTACTATCAGTAGAGAAGCTCTTACTATTCTTTTGCTTTTTCTTGTACATACACATGCCAATCGCAATACCTGTTCCTACTACTAAAATTGACTTTAACATTTTGCACCTCTTCAATTGACGGAGAAACTTCTGAGAAATCAACTTAAATTAATAGCATATTCTTTGTTATTTAAGGGCTTTCATTTGAGCCGCTTTTGTAAGGTATTTAATTTTTATGTTAATTAAAAAGTATAATATTTTGAGAAAATAAATTTTGATACAAAGCAAAAAGCCTATTCTCAAAACAGAATAGGCTTTCTACTGTATTTCAGGATTAAGCAGTATTATTAATTGCTTTAAGCAATCTTATTTATATTTAAATACAATTCCAATGTATTTAATGCTGAACTTTTAGTCAAGATAGGAAAGCGATGATTTGCAATTAATTGGCTATTCTTGTGATGAGGTTCTCATTTTGTAATTAAGCAAAAGAAAACGCCCATTTCTACTTCTCAAAAAGAAATGAGCGTAAGTGAAAACCACTAAAGACCTGAAATACCAAATGTTCTTACATTTAGTAATGTTGATTCTAATTAACTTAGCAATTGGTTGACAATTAAACTAGTTGTACTTTTTTTAGTCATTTCGGCCAATAAAAAATGTAAAATAATTCGCTATTTTTAATATATTTAGCAATAAATTATTTACTTAGGATGCGATTGAGCACGGTTAGCCAGTTAGAAAAACAAATTTTTTCTATAATCTCATTCGAATAATGTCGCTTTTGCATTGCTTCAATCAGTAGGTGTAGTCCCCTTACATCTTCAATTTCATGACTAATCAGTGCTCCATCAAAGTCAGAACCAAAACCGACATGATTTTCTCCCATTTGATCTATTAAATATTCAAGATGTTCTAAAAGTACCTCAATGGATGTATTTGCATCACGCTGCCCGTCTTTACGCAAAAATGCGACATCAAAATTTAACCCGACTATGCCTTTAGAGTCCTTAATTGCTTTAAGTTGGTTATCTGTTAAGTTTCTGGCTTGTGGACATAAAGCATGAACATTTGAGTGAGTTGCGACAATTGGCTGCTGAAGAATGTTAGCTGTATCCCAAAAAGCTCGTTCATTCATATGGGAAACATCAATCACCATTTTTTTATCAGCACAGCGCTTTATAAATGCTTTACCTTCGTTTGTAAGCCCTGCTCCGGTATCAGGTGAATGCGGAAACTTGGCATTTAAACCATGTCCAAAACGACTTGGTCTATTCCAAAGTGGACCGATGCTACGAAGCCCGGCATCATAAAATACATCGAGTAAATCTGGATTATGTTGTAATGCTTCAGCACCTTCCATATGCAATACAATGGCTAACTTTTGCTGTGTTAGGCAGAGCTGGATATCCTGAACAGTTGTGCAAATTTGAATGTCGTTAGAGTACTCGGCAAGTTGTTTTGCTAAATCGAGCTGTGCCAAACAAATGTGTTCAATTTGCTGTTGCGTGAAGTCAGATGCGTCTTGGTCAAATAGTTTGTTGGGATGATGCTGCTTAACATAATGAAAAGGCGGCAAGAAAATAGCAAACATACCGCCAACAAAACCGGCTTGTTGGCAACGTTTTAAATCGAGATGTCCGGCTAAACCTTCTTGAATAAAAGCTTGAGCAGGATTGTTATGATCACTTAACCACAATCGGGTTAGTACATCATTATGGCCATCAAAAACAGGAAATGTGCTATGGTTCATATCGGTTTTCTCATAGCTAATCATCTACAATATTTTGAACCGGAATGTTTTGTTGAACCGTGAATTGCTTTGAATTTCGGCTATTACGGAACACCAATTTTTCCAGAGAGGAATCAATTTCGCTCTCGGCACGTGCCTGTTCAATGAGTTGATGATACGGCGATTTACTACAAACAGGGTCTGCGTTACTTGCGTCACCTGTTAACATATAAGCTTGACAACGACAGCCACCAAAGTCGCGGTCTTTATCTGGGCAACTACGGCATCCTTCTGGCATCCATGCATCACCACGGAAGTGGTTAAAACCGGTAGACTCATACCAGATTCTTGATAGGCTTTGTTCACGAACATTTGGGAAAGAAATCGGTAATTGTCTTGCTGCGTGACAAGGCAGTGCCATACCATCTGGAGCAACTGTAAAGAAAATTTTACCCCAGCCATTCATACAGGCTTTTGGTCTTTCTTCGTAATAATCAGGCACTACAAAAATAAGTTTGCAAGGATGATTTTGCGCTTTTAACTTTTCCCGATATTCATTGGTAATACGTTCAGCACGTATGAGTTGTTCTTGTGTCGGTAATAAACCCTGACGGTTTAAAAACGCCCAACCATAAAACTGGCAAATTGCTAGTTCGACTGTATCTGCATTAAGTTCTAGGCAAAGCTCAATAATTTTATCGATCTGGTCAATGTTATGCCGATGAATTACAAAATTGAGGACCATCGGATAATCATATTTCTTAACAAGTCGGCACATTTCATACTTTTGTTCAAAAGCATGTTTCGACCCTGCTAAAGCATCATTAACGACCGGATCACTCGCTTGAAAGCTGATTTGGATATGGTCTAGGCCAGCTTGCTTTAAATGCGAAATACGCTGTTCGGTAAGTCCCATGCCTGAGGTAATCAGGTTGGTGTAGAAGCCTAGTTGGTGTGCATGCGCCACAAGCTGTTCCAGATCTTGACGCACCAAAGGTTCACCACCGGAAAAACCGAGTTGTACTGCCCCCATTTGACGCGCTTGATCAAAAACATCAAACCACTCTTGTGTGGTCAGTTCATTTTTATGCTGTGCGTAGTCTAAAGGGTTTGAGCAATATGGACATTGTAGCGGGCAACGATAAGTTAACTCCGCTAATAACCATAAAGGTAGACCAACACCTTCTGTCATACTAAATCAATCCAGTGTTGTTGCTGGGCAACTAACATGTAATCAATAACATCGTTGTCAATTTCGGCTATATCACCAAATTGTTGCTTGAGCTGGGCAATAATTGCAGAAACATTATTTTTCCCATCAATATATTGTCCAATGGCCCCTGCACTTTCATTTAATTTGATCATGCCTTCAGGATATAAAATGACAAAACCATTTTGAGCAGGCTCAAATTGAAAGCGATAACCTTGGCGCCAGGTAGGCACAAGATTTACATCAAATTGTTCTTTATTCATTTAAATAGTCCTTTGTGCCATACTCGTTCTTGAGTCACGCTATGATACGGTGCTTCATTGTGTACATATGCCAGTGTTAAAGCATCCAAAATGCTCCATAAAATATCCAGTTTAAACTGTAATATTTCCAGCATTCTTTGTTGTTGTTCATGAGTAGTAAATGAATCAAGCGTGATTGTTAAACCATGTTCAACATCACGGCGTGCTTGACTTAAACGAGAGCGGAAATATTCATAGCCCTTGTCATCAATCCAAGGGTAATGCCGTGGCCATGATTCAAGTCGAGACTGATGAATTTGAGGCGCAAATAGCTCAGTTAAAGAACTGCTTGCTGCCTCACGCCATGACGCACGGCGTGCAAAATTTACATAGGCATCTACAGCAAATCGTACACCCGGCAAAACCAATTCTTCGGAAATCACTTGCTCACGACTCAAGCCTACAGCTTCGGCTAACCGTAACCATGCTTCTCGTCCACCGCCATCAGGATATTCGCCATCTTGGTCAATCATGCGTTGAATCCATTCTTGACGCACACGTTGATCAGGACAATTTGCCATGATCGCGGCATCTTTGAGCGGAATATTGATTTGATAGTAGTAGCGGTTTGCAACCCAAGCCTGAATTTGTTGTTGAGTGGCTTTACCTTCATACATCATCACATGAAATGGATGATAGATATGATAATACTGACCTTTATCAATAATGGCCTGTTTAAATTGTTCGGTCGTTAAAGCTTCAGGTGTTTGAGTCATGTTTCACCTTAGAGTTCAATTTGCATGCCATCAAAGGCAACTTCTACACCATTTGCTTTTAGTTCAGCAAATTGAGCAGAGTCTTCATTTAAAATCGGATTGGTATTGTTAATATGAATTAGCACTTTCTTTGGTGTATTGAGTTGGTTTAAGTAAGATAACGAACCGCCTTCACCACTAATATATAAATGCCCCATTTCACGGCCAGTTTTTTTCCCTACACCGGTTTGCTGCATTTCATCATCTGTCCATAATGTGCCATCAATCATGACGCAGTCAGAATCTTGCATAATCTGCATGATTTGATCATCAATCTTTCCCAAACCTGGCGCATAGAATAACTGATTTTGCGTTTTATGATCTTTAATAATCAAGGCAATATTATCGCCCTCATGCGGGTCATGGCGATGTGGAGAATATGGGGGTGCCGCGCTTTGAATAATTAAGGGGAAAAATTCTAAATTTTCGAAACCATCAATTTTAAAAGCTTGTTTAGGATCAATTTGGTGATATTGAAGACCACCATTCCAGTGTTTCAGCATATTGAATACCGGAAAACCCGTGGTGAGATCTTGATAGACCATTTCAGTACACCACACATTCATTGGGCAGCCTTCACGTAAAGTTAACAGTCCAGTGGTATGGTCAAGTTGGCTATCCATTAAAATAACATTGGTAATACCAGTATCACGTAATTTTCGCGCTGGTTGAGCCGCTTTAAAATCAAATAATTGTTGACGGATATCTGGTGATGCGTTTAATAAAATCCAGTCTACGCCGTTTTCTGAAATTGCAATTGAAGATTGAGTACGCACTTTGGCATTAATCGTACCTGTACGAACACCATGACAATTAGGACAATTACAGTTCCACTGAGGGAAACCGCCTCCAGCTGCTGAACCTAAAATATAAATATGCATAAAATTAATATCTTATTAGAAAGACATAAGCCCTAGAACAAGACTAGGGCTTATGACAGATTTGAATAGAAATGATTAACGTGCTTCAAAGTACATTGTTACTTCAAAACCAATACGTAAATCAGTGAAAGCTGGTTTTGTCCATTGCATAAATTTTACTCCAGTCAGTATTAATCTCGTGAAATGAATCACTTGATTAAATCACATAAGGCAATTAAAAATTTATTCTAATTAAAAATGCCACGTTTGTAGATAAGCTCGGAACAAGATATTGTTCGATAATTGTGTTTTTTGTCCAAATTTTAATAAATCCTGATCTTTCAAAAGCATTTGAAAAGTCATAACAGGTCAATGTTCTGTTATGACTTATGCCTTACCCAGTTAAGTTCATCAAGTGTTGCTGTGCAATATAAAGTTCTTCTTCCGGCTTAGGATGACATTGAACCCATGTTCCATCAGCTTGTAATTCCCATGCTTGACGATTGTCTTTCAAATAGTTGTTTAGGCCATCTTCAATGACTTGTTTCTTTAATTTTTTATTTTCAATTGGGAAGCAGGTTTCAATACGAGAGAACAAATTACGTTCCATCCAGTCTGCACTTGCACAATAAACTTTTGTATCGCCATCATTATAAAAATAGTAAACCCGCGTATGCTCCAAATAACGACCAACGATTGAACGTACTCGAATATTCTCTGAAAGTCCTGCAACTTGTGGTCTTAAGCAGCAAATTGAACGAATAATTAAATCAATTTTTACACCAGCTTGTGATGCTTTATAAAGCGCGCTGATGAGCTGTGGTTCAGTAAGCGCATTCACTTTAATGATGATGTGTGCTTTTTTACCAGCAAGGCTATTTTTAATTTCTTGTTCAATAAGTTCTAACAGCTGAGAATGTAAGGTAAATGGCGCATGAAAAAGCTTTTTAAGCTTTGCCATTTTGCCCATACCGGTCAGTTCTTGGAAAATTTTATGGACGTCTTCACAAATTTCCGCATCATTGGTCAGCAAACCAAAATCGGTATAGATTTTGGCATTCACTGCATGATAGTTGCCTGTACCTAAATGCACATATCTTTTGATTTTGTCTTGTTCACGGCGGACCACTAAAATCATTTTAGCGTGAGTTTTATAGCCAACAATGCCATACACCACGACTGCGCCAGCTTCTTGTAAAACGTTTGCGACTTCAATATTTGATTCTTCATCAAAACGTGCCCGCAACTCAATAACCGCGGTTACTTCTTTACCATTACGCGCAGCTTCTGCAAGTAGCTGTACGATTTCCGAGTTGGCACCACTACGGTATAAGGTTTGTTTAATTGCCAAGACATTTGGATCTTGTGCAGCTTCCCGAAGGAACTTGATAACAGGTGCAAAAGAATCAAATGGATGATGAAGTAGAACATCTCCTGCTTTTAACACATCAAAAATCGGTTTTTTAGTGTACAAAAGCTGAGGTAATACTTGTTGATATGGTTTATAGCGTAACTCTGGTAAATCAAAGTTTGAGATAAAACGGGCTAAATTAACAGGGCCATCGACGTAGTAAAGATGTTCTGCATCTAAATCGAATTGCTCTAATAAATAGTTAGCAATTTCTTCAGGACATTTTTTTGCTACTTCCAAACGAACTGCTTGGCCAAAACGGCGTGAAGATAATTCACCTTTTAAAGCAGCAGCCAAATCCTCTACATCTTCAGAAACGGTTAAATCGGCATTTCGAGTTACACGAAATTGATGACAGCCCGTCGCTTTCATGCCCGGAAATAAATCCGAAATGTGCTGATGGATAATAGCAGAGAGCAGAATGTAATGCTCTGCACCGCCAGAAATATGTTCTGGAATTTTAACAAGTCTTGGTAACGAACGCGGTGCCGGCACAATAGCTAAATCAATTTGACGTCCAAAAGCGTCTTTACCTTCTAAAGTTACAATGAAGTTTAGACTTTTATTGACCAGCCGTGGAAATGGATGTGCTGGATCTAGACTGATTGGCGTAACTACAGGTTGTACTTCTTTAAAAAAGTATTCTTTAATCCATTCTTTATGCTTTTCTAATATATCGCCGTGCTGAATAAAATGAACGCCATAGCCTTGGAGTTGCGGTAACAAAGTATAGTTTAAGATTTTATATTGCTCTTCAACCGCCTCATGAGCATTTTTGGAAATTTGCTTTAATACTTCTACTAACGGTAAACCTTCTGGTCCGGTTGCCTGACTCATCAAGCTAATTTTCTGGATTAAACTTGCCACACGAATTTCAAAAAACTCATCCAGATTACGTGAAAAAATAATTAAAAAATTCAAACGTTCCAGTAATGGGTGTTCAATATCTTTGGCTTGAGCAAGCACCCGTTTATGAAACTCTAATAAAGAGAGTTCTCTATTAATATACGTTTCTAAATTGTGCTGGTTTGAGCTAGCTAAAGTGGGCAATGATGTCATTCTTGACTCTTATACTGGGTAAAAAAGTTAAAATGAATAAAAAAGATTAATTTAATAATGTATAACCGATTTTATCCACCGGACATTTTGTAACTGTTTTATTGCAAATTCATGAATTTTTTATGAAAACCTTAAAATTAATATTTATTTTTGCCTTATTTACTTCCTTCTAGTCATCCATATCTACCATCATCTTAACATTAATTTTTTAAAGATCATTCTATTTTGATTCAGTTTCAATTTTCATCAAATATTCATACTCTATGCGTATTTTTTATGCATCTTAATTCATCAATTGATAAAAAAATGACGACTTTAAACATACTATTTAAGACAACATCTTTATGTCTGGCAATGGCCTTATTGGTAGGCTGTAATGATAACGATGACAATGATTCAAGCACACCAGCACCGCGAAGTAACCAAACTGTAAATATTTTAGCTTTCAATGACTTCCATGGAAATTTAGAACCACCTAAACGTTACGTTGAAGCAGCGAATCCAAATGATGCATCTCAAACTGTACGTATTCCTGTCGGTGGTGTGAGTTACTTTGCAGATGCGATTAAGAAACTTAAAGCTCAAAATCCCAATAATGCTGTTGTGTCAGCAGGTGACTTAATTAGTGCTTCCCCGCTCACTTCTTCGTTATTTCTAGATGAGCCTACTATTGAAGTCATGAATGATATTCAAATTGACTTTAATGCGGTTGGAAATCATGAGTTTGACCGTGGTACAGATGAATTGCGTCGTTTACAAAATGGCGGTTGTCAACAATATACCAGCACTGCCCCATGCCAAATTAATAAAAACTTTAGCGGCGCAAAATTCAATTTCCTTGCAGCTAACGTGGCAATGAAAAATGATACAAGTAAAACGATTTTTCCTGCCTATAAAGTCAAAACTTATGGCGGGATTCCTGTAGCTTTTATTGGTTTAACACTCAAAGCGACTCCAAGTATTGTTTCAGCGGCGGGTATTAAGGATGTTGAATTCCGTGATGAAGCGGATACGGTAAATGCGTTAATTCCTGAACTCCAAAAACAAGGTATTGAAGCCATTGTCGTCGTTGTCCATGAAGGTGCAGCGCCAAGTACGAAACTCAATCAAAAAACATGTGATGGCTTAAGTGGGCCAATTTTAGGTATTTTAGATCGGTTAAATCCTGCAGTTGATATTGTTGTTTCGGGGCATACACATCAGTCTTATATTTGTGATTATGCAACCAAGAATCCGGCTAAACCGTTTTTACTAACCTCAGCTGGCCAATACGGCACGCTTATTACCGATATTAAGGTGGAGTTGAATGGTAAAACTGGCGATATCATTAAAAAAGATGCTAAACAAATTCCGGTTCAAAGTGAGGCCTATACTTCGGGTACAACCACTGTAAGTCTGACAGACCTCTATCAAAAATTTAGTAAAACGCCAAGTATCGAAGCGATTTTAGATAAATACCGTCAAGCGGTAACCACAATTTCTGGACGTGTTGTTGGAACTTCTACTGCCGTTGTGAGCCGTACACAAGTCGAAAGTGGTGAAAGCCCACTAGGTGATATGATTGCCGATGCACAGCAAGCTGCTGCTCTTCAAGCAAGTAATCAAGGTTCGGATTTTACGTTAATGAACCCGGGCGGTGTACGTGCTGACCTACTGATTAACAGCAGTAACCAGATTACGTTTGGTGATATTTTTGCAGTTCAACCTTTCGGTAACTCGATTGTGACTTTGAGCTTAACCGGTAAACAGATTAGAGATGTGCTTGAACAGCAATGGTCTGGTGCAAATGCAAATTCGCCTAGAATTTTACAGCCGTCTAAAGAGTTGAGTTATCAATATGCGGCAAATACATCTGTTTCACCACGAGCAAGTAACATCATGGTTGCTGGTTCACCATTAGTTGACACTAAAGTATACCGTGTGACGGTAAATAGCTTCTTGGCAGATGGTGGTGACAACTTCACGGTGTTAAAAGAAGGTCAAAACCGTGTCGGTGGTGGTCAAGATATCGATGCGCTTGAAAGCTATGTTGCTAAGAACTCACCGTTAATTATTCCGGCTACGACTCGTATTAAAGTCATTAAATAACTCATTTAAGAATACATAAAGGACAGCATGAAGCTGTCCTTTATTTTTATAACAGTTTAAAAGATTTTTATTCGGTATAAAGATTAAGTTCAACACTACTAATGTCGACTCCGGTGTTTGCAAAAATAATATCCGTAACCTCATGAAGTAATTCTTTAACTTTCTCATTTTCAAAGTTCAAGGCTTCAGAGGTTTTGAGCGAAATGAGGTTACAGCTCATCTTGTCTTTTCTAAGCTTATAAATACTTTTACTTTTTCCTAAAAACACCCTTTTGATGATTTTACGGTTTTCAAACTCAGATAAAATTCGATAAATGGTACCTAACGTAATTTTATGTTCATTTTTAATTTGCGCATAGATACTTACCGCGCTTAAGCCTTGTGGGTTCTGATTTAAAATCTCAAAAACTTGTACCCTCGATTTTTTTATCGGTAATCCATTTAATAATGATTTTGATATTGTCGTCATCTTACTGAACCTTAATGTCTAGAAATATAGGAATTTTTTAAAATTATTTTGACTATATTTACCTGAAAATTATGGAAATGATTTGATCTATAAATTAGAACTTACTACCCTATAAATAAGCTCTGAGCTAATTATTACGTTTTAAAATAACTCCTATATTATCCCTCTCTTTGCTTTCTACATGTGCGCACTTTGCGAATAGATGCATTCTTGAACTGAACCATATGGCGACCCTCTTCATTAATGTCACTCTTCAACATTATTTTGTATAATGGTTAACATATGATAATTATTATCATTTGTGTTTAACGGTGTATCATATACACATAAGTTTTAATATTCAATATTAAGTAATTATCAAATACATAATGATAACCATTATATTTTATTGATTAAATAGTGATGAATTGCATCCATCCTCTATTATAAGTATTCATTTCGACCCATATAAAAAGCAGATCAATGACCTGCTCTTTATATCTTAAATACATAAAGTTAAATGATTTTTATTCTAGAGGTAGTGCATCTTATTCTTGTATCCATGCTTGGATTACTTGTTGTGTTGTCATGACTTGAGCACATCGTGTACTGGCATATTTTAATGCCATATCGTGCTCTTCTCTGCTAAAGTCAGCCAGCGCATCACCACATAAAAATGGCTGTATGTTTAGCATAAATGCTTCCGCAGCACTCATTAAACAACCAATATGTGCATATACACCACAGATAATGAGTTGATCACGACCAGAGTCCCGCATGAGTTGTTCGAGCGGGGAAAATTTAAAAACACTATATCTCCACTTAGTAAGCACCGTATCATTTTTTTGAGGTGAAATTTTCGGAAAAATCTGTGTGATGCTTGGCTCATCCTTTAAACCAGGCCCCCAAAAGTCGGTTAATAACTGCCGATATTCAGGTGACTGGTTGCCAGGTTGTGCTGTATAAACAACGGGAATATTAGACTGGCGAGCAGCATCAATTAATGCCTTAGTGTTTTGAATTAGTTCTGGAATAGGTTCTTGGGTTAGATCATAGAAATCTAAAAAATATTGCTGCATATCATGAACCAATAAAACAGCACGACTGGTATGCAATGGCCAATTTGTTTTGTTTGGAGTAAATTCGTACGCTTGGGGCATGCTGTAACTTGCAATCTTTGGAATACTCATTGGTATTTTCCTTTTCTATCTTTAAAAATATTTGTTCTTTAATTTCAGTGTATTGTTGTGCTGAAGTAAGCTTTAAACCCCAAGTGTAGCTCCTCCATCTACCACTATTTCTTGCATAGTAATTTGGGCCGCTCGGTCCGAAAGTAAAAAGCTCACGGTATTGGCAATATCATCTGGTTGCGCGAGTTTTCTTAATGGAATTCCTGTTCGGTACTGGCTCAAATCACCATCAATTACTGCAGGTGGAGGTGCATTATCTGTCCAGAGTTGTTGCTGCATTTGAGTGAGAGTAGATCCAGGTGAAACAATATTCAGCCTGACTTGATAAGGGGCGATTTCAAGTGCCAGATTGCGACAAAAATGACTCAGTGCAGCCTTAGTGGTGGCGTACATACCAAGTTGCATACGCGGCATACGCGCACTATTTGAACTAATAGTGACAATACTACCCTGCCTTTTTTCGCAAAAATGTTTAGCAATTTGTTGACTAATCGCGATAGGCGCCATGACATTGACCGCAAAAAGTGTTTCCCAATCTTCCGTTTTTGCTTCAAGCATGGAGCGCATAATTAATACTCCTGCTGCATTTACTAACCCCGTAATTTCGTATTTTTCTAACAGCTCTGAAATTAAAGTTTGTGTTTCTTGTTGATGGGTAATGTCTTGTGAGATGCCTTGCCATTGTGAAGATTGATCTGACGTCATTGTTTTACTGATATCCCATTGTTTAGGATTTTTTTGACAGTCAATACCAATAACATGATACCCCTGATCTAGTAGTTGCTTGGCGATAGCCGCTCCTATCCCTCTTGCAGCACCTGTGACCACGATGGTAGAGCGCATGTTAATACTCCAATTTATATTATAAAGAAATCTATAAATACAATTGCAAATAATTATCATTCTTATCAAGAGTAAATGGATATAAAAGTTCAAATTATGATCTTATACAAATGAGTTACAGCTTAAAATTACAAGCTAAAATATTGTTTTATATGTAGTTTATAAAATTTAAAGGTCAAGAATATTTTGTTATTAATAACCATTTTCAATAAGACAGGTTTTGATTTATTCGGCTAAAATCAGGTTTATGGTTTATCACACCTAGTAACTTTTTAGGGTTCAATCTCCCGCAGGCTCAGAATGAGTTCTCTATAACTCCGACTCTCGTAAGTTTGGAAATGCGTATAAAAAATGAAAAATTATAAAATCCACATTGTTTCGGTCAGTTGTTTAATCTCTTGAATATCATGACTTACATAAATCATCGGAATTTTAATTTCCTCTTTTACTTTCTGAAAAAAAGGAATAATTTCAGCTTTATGATTCGCATCTAATGCTGATAAAGGTTCATCAAGCAGTAACAGTTTAGGTGAATATAACAATGCTCGACCTAGTGCCACGCGCTGCTTTTCTCCACCAGAAAGTTTGATAGGCATACGTTGTAATAAATGCCCTAACTTTAATAATTCAATAATGTAATCTGCTTCAAAGTGACGTTCTTGTTGGGATAGACGCTTAAGACCAAATAATAAATTTTGCTTGACTGTTTTATGCGGAAAAAGCTGAGCATCTTGAAAAACCAATCCAATATGCCGTTTTTGCGTGCTGACATTAATTTTTTGATCTGAATCAAACCATGTTTGATCCTGTATTTTAATGAGCCCACTACGCGGAGTGTTCAGCCCTGCAATGGCATGTAAAACTGATGTTTTACCTGATCCTGAGGCACCAAATAGCCCAATAACAGAAGCATCTGACTGGAAACTAGCTTCAATATGAAACTGACCCATTTGTAGCTCAAAACGGCAATCAATCAACATAATTTTACCGCCCTAAACGCTTCTTTTGATAACGATGAAACCACTGGGCAAACCATAATGCCAGAAAAGCTACACTTAACGATAAAACAATAAGCCTTTGAATAGCAGCTTCTGTATCGGGTTGTTGCATTAAGCTATACATGGCTAGAGGCAAAGTCCGTGTTTCATTTGAAATATTACCCACAAAAGTAATGGTGGCCCCAAACTCTCCTAAACTGCGGCAAAAACACAAAATAGCGCCAATTAAAATGCCACTGCTGGCAAGAGGCAAAGTGACGTGAAAAAATGCCCCTAAAGATGAAGCTCCTAATGTCTTTGCTGCCATTTCTAAACGCTGATCGACCAGTTCAATCGCTAGACGAATAGATTGCACTAATAGTGGAAAACCCATCACTGCCGAAGCAAGAACGGCGCCTTTCCAGTTAAATGCAAAATTAATTCCGAGTGGCGCCAAATATTGCCCAATAATGCCGCGGCTCCCAAAAACTTGTAAAAGCAAATAACCAGGAACCACTGGCGGTAGCACTAAAGGTAAAAACACCAATGTTTCAATGAGTGACTTACCCCAAAAGTCTTTACGAGCCAAAAACCACCCCACACAAATTGCAGGAATAATACTGACCACAAGACAACTCGCTGCCACCTTACAAGAAAGTTGCAGTACACTGAGCTCTTCTGGGGTTAAAGAAAACATCATGGCTTGACTGGAGCCAACACACTAAAGCCATATTTTTTAAAGACAGCTTTAGCTTGGTTGCTTTGTAAAAATTGATAGAACTTTGCTGAGTTTGAGTTCTTTTTAATCAACCCTAAAGGATAAATAATTGGCGAATGTGTATTTTCTGGAAATACGCCTGCTACCTTCACGTCTTTGCTAATCGCTGCATCGGTTGCATAGACAATCCCAACCTGACATTCGCCACGCGAAACAAAATTTAAAGCAGCTCGAACATCTTCTGTTTCAACTAATTTTGGCTCAATACGACTCCACCAACCTAAATTAGTAAAAGCTTGTTTAGCATATTTGCCTACAGGCACACTTTTGGTATCTCCTGTACAAATCTTGCCTGTAAATACTTTATTTGGGTCAGTAGTTTTATCTAATTTTACGTTTAGTGACTGCCCTTTTGGGGTAATTAGCACCAAACGATTACCTAATAAATTTATACGGTCATTTGCTGCAACTCGTTTTTTGTTTTGTAGATAATCCATCCACTGGGTATCTGCTGAAATAAAAATATCAGCTGGTGCTCCAGCTTCAATTTGTTTAGCTAAGGTCGATGATCCTGCATACGAAGTTTTAACTTCTACTTTATTCTGTTTTTCGTAAATTTTTTCTAAATCGTTAATTGCATTCGTTAAACTTGCTGCTGCATAAACAGTAACTGATTCAGCCTTGGCTGAGATATTAAAGACCAATCCGATGCTGAGGACTGAACAGGCTAAAGCCAATTTTTTTATCTTTGTATCACTTACCATTATTTTTACCTTTTTGTCGTTTTTGCAGCGATATATACCCAAGAATATAGCGCTACATGAAGATTATGAAAAGCATAATTCATTAACTATAGATGTCTGGAATGCAGCAGTGCTTTTTCAGCGTGCAATTTATATGAAGCAAAAGCTATACCACATTAAAAAATTCAGTCGCTATGAAAGTTTTTATTTAACGTTTTAAATAGCTACTCATGATTTGATAATCATGTTCTAAGGCTTGTCGAGCATTGATTTCCATTTGGCGGTAATGCTGTAAGACTTTCTGGCCCAAAGCTGTAACGGCTGCCCCACCACCATGTGTTCCGCCCGTTTGTGTTTCCACTAAAGCTGTTTCAAAGCACTGATTCATGGTGTCGACCAACTGCCATGCACGGCGGTAGCTCATATTCATAGATTTTGCAGCTTGTGAGATTGAACCAGTTCTCGCAATTGCTTCAAGTAAGTCTGCTTTACCTGGACCAAATGCAATATTTTGCTCTAAAAGAATTCTAATTTGTAATTTTAAGTTTTGTTCTTTCATAGACTTAGTTCACAAAGTTTCATTTTTATGCTGCTTGACATTATAGGGAACTTTAATAGCTTAAAACACATACAAATTTAAATCTCTACTCTTTCTTCAAAAGAGTTCGATTAAAAAGTCAAAACTGCACAAAGTGGATAAAGATCTGGAAAAAACGGATAGAGAGCAATGCTTAATCGCGGTTCAATCAGTTAAAAGCTGATTGATTGGAGGATTGAGTAAATGACCTCATCTAATTTAAAACAATGGAATGATTTTATAGATGGATGTATCGACTTCCGTCCTAACGATGGCGTGTTCCGTATTGCACGCGACATGTTTACCGAGCCAGAACTATTTGACTTGGAAATGGAATTTATTTTTGAAAAGGTTTGGATTTACGCATGTCACGAAAGTGAAATTCCAAACAATCATGATTTCCTAACCGTTCAAATTGGCCGCCAACCGATTATTGTAAGCCGTGATGGTAAAGGCGAACTACATGCCATGGTGAATGCTTGTGAACACCGCGGTGCGACCTTAACACGTGTTGCTAAAGGCAATCAATCTACATTTACCTGTCCGTTCCACGCATGGTGCTATAAGTCAGATGGCCGTTTGGTTAAAGTCAAAGCGCCTAGTGAGTACTGTGAAGATTTTGATAAATCAAGCCGTGGTTTAAAACAAGGCCGTATTGCCAGCTATCGTGGATTTGTATTTGTAAGCCTTGATACTCAAGCAACAGATTCCCTAGAAGACTTTTTGGGCGATGCAAAACTGTTCCTTGATTTAATGGTTAACCAGTCGCCAACAGGTGAACTCGAAGTATTACAAGGTAAGTCATCTTATACCTTTGCAGGTAACTGGAAGCTACAAAATGAAAATGGTCTAGATGGTTATCATGTCAGCACTGTTCACTATAACTATGTCTCTACAGTTCAACACCGTCAGCAAGTCAATGCATCAAAAGGTGCCGAACTCGACACGCTTGACTATAGCAAGTTAGGTGCAGGTGACTCAGAAACTGACGATGGCTGGTTTAGTTTTAAGAATGGCCATAGTGTTTTATTTAGTGACATGCCAAATCCGACAGTTCGTCCGGGTTACAGCACAGTTATGCCATATATGGTTGAAAAATACGGCGAAAAATATGCTGAATGGGCAATGCATCGTTTAAGAAATTTGAAC
Source organism: Acinetobacter sp. FDAARGOS_559 (assembly GCF_003940475.1). NCBI lineage: Bacteria > Pseudomonadati > Pseudomonadota > Gammaproteobacteria > Moraxellales > Moraxellaceae > Acinetobacter > Acinetobacter sp. FDAARGOS_559. Next base: position 188,575 of record NZ_RKJG01000005.1, on the reverse strand, counting down.
TTGTACCCTAGCCTATTTTTTATGGATCAAATTAGCTCACAGCTTCGTATTGTTCGCCCTGTGGCATGGAATAAAACTGAAGTCATTAGCCAATGTATTGGTGTTAAAGGTGAATCTACTGAAGCACGCCGTAATCGTATTCGCCAGTTTGAAGATTTCTTTAACGTATCAGGCCTTGGTACACCAGACGATTTAGTTGAATTCCGTGAACAGCAAAAAGGTTTTCAGGCACGGCTGGAACGTTGGAGCGATATTTCACGTGGTTGTCAGTCGTGGGAATATGGCGCGACCAAAAACTCACAAGATTTAGGCATTCAACCCGTTATTACTGGCCGTGAATTTACCCATGAAGGACTCTATGTAAACCAGCATGGACACTGGCAACGTCTCATGCTCGACGGCTTAAATAAAAAAGCCTTGAAAATGCAGGATATTACTTTTGAAAACAATGCCGTAATGGATGAGGTGTAACCATGTCACAAGAACTACATTTTGCTGTATCTCAGTTTTTGTACAAAAAAGCAGAACTTTGTGATGCTTATGACTGGGATGCCTACCTAGAGCTTTACGATGAAGATAGTGAATATCATATTCCACAGTGGATTGATGACCATAACTATGTTCAAGATCCAAATCAGGGCTTGTCTTATATTTATTATGCGGACCGTACAGGCCTTGAAGACCGTGTATTCCGTATTCGTACCGGAAAAGCAGCGTCTGCAACACCGTTACCACGTACTTTGCATAGCATAAACAACATCCGAGTTAAAACACTGGATGATGGATTAATTGAAGCAAAAGTTGCATGGCAAACGCTTTATAACCGTCAAGGCTTAGAAGGCTGTTTTTACGGACACGCAACCTATCTTTTACGCCAAACAGCAGAGAGTTTCCGTATTCGTCGTCAGCACAGCATTTTGCTGAATGACAAAATTGATTCCGTTTTAGACTTCTATCACGTTTAAGGGGAATGAAAATGGGACATTCAGTTGCACTTAACTTTGCCGATGGCAAAACCTTTTTCATTTCGGTAAATAACGACGAATTGTTGCTTGATGCAGCAGTTCGTCAAGGAATTAACCTGCCGTTAGACTGCCGCGAAGGTGTTTGTGGTACCTGTCAGGGACAGTGTGAAACCGGCATTTATGAACAAGAATATGTTGATGAAGATGCATTAAGTGAACGTGATTTGGCCGAGCGAAAAATGTTAGCTTGCCAGACGCGTGTAAAATCAGATGCAGCTTTTTATTTCGATCATGATTCTGCTATTTGCAATGCTGGTGATACCTTAAAAATTGAAACCAAAGTGACTGCGGTTGAGCTGGTTTCAGAAACAACAGCAATTTTACATCTTGATGCGAGCAGTCATGCTGAACAACTTCAGTTTTTGCCAGGTCAATACGCTCGTTTGCAAATACCAGATACTGAAGATTGGCGCTCATATTCTTTTGCAAACAGACCAAATGCGACCAATCAATTACAATTTTTAATTCGTCTCTTACCAGACGGTGTGATGAGTAATTACTTACGTGACCGTTGTCAGGTTGGACAAAGCTTACTTATTGAAGCACCGCTTGGTAGTTTCTATTTACGTGAAGTAGAGCGACCACTGGTTTTTGTGGCAGGTGGAACTGGTTTATCAGCTTTCTTGGGAATGCTTGATAACTTGGTTGATCAGCCTAACTCGCCTGCAGTTCAGTTATATTACGGCGTAAATAGTGAAACCGACTTGTGTGAACAACAGCGTTTACATGCTTATGCTGAACAGTTACCAAACTTTAGCTATCACCCGATTGTGACTAAGGCAACGGAAACTTGGCAAGGTAAAGCCGGTTATATCCATGAGCACTTAAATAAAGATCAACTGGCCGAGCAAGCTTTTGATATGTATTTATGTGGTCCACCGCCAATGATTGAAGCCGTGAAAAATTGGTTAGATGAACAATCTTTGCAAAACTATCGTATTTATAGCGAGAAGTTTTTACAGAGCAATACATCACGTTGAAGTATAAATAATTTAAAAACCACTAAACCTGAAATCATTCAATATACTCTTATAAAGGGTATATTGAATTTTTGCATTTAAATTAAAAGTTTTTATATATCAATAATATAAAATAATGAATTCCGACAAAATAAATTGACCAGCTCACTCGGATTTGCTATAAATTTTGATAGATCTTAAGGAATAAGATCATGATGAGATTAACTTATAGCACCTTTTATATCCCCCTATTCTATTTCTCGAATGTATTAAATTGATAGTCAAAATCCGACTTAAAAATTTGAGAAAATCACAATAACTAGCGGTTAGATTGGTCTATATCTTGCTTATATCTCATTGTATTTTACGCTTAACTTAATTTTTAAGTGCCGTATTTACTTATTGCACAGTGAAAGTTTAAAGCTTTTGCAACATAGGTAAATACAGGAGTGAGCCAAAAGGGATAAATATGAACCAAGCCAACTCCCACGAACTCAATGGACGTCATTTTCAAAATGAGCCGATCTTTACTGATCATAATTTGGTGTTCGATCACCACGATTTAAGCGAAACCTGCCGAAATGTAGGCCAAATTTTTAAACCGCATGATCTTAAAATCTCTCATCAGAAGCGAGATTTCAGTGCAACTATGCACCATGTTAAAACAGGCGCATTGTCTATTAGTCGCTTGGAATATGGCGCAGATGTCATTATTGAACCAGATCATCTGGATAACTTTTACTTAATTCAGATTCCAACTCAGGGCTATGCAGAAATCGAGTTTGGTTCGCAAAAGTTTATTTCTTATTCTCAAGTTGCTTCTCTTATTTCTCCTCAGCAATCTTTACGTATGCGCTGGCATGCAAACTCACCCCAGCTTATTCTAAAAGTGTCAAAGGATGATTTTACTTACCATTGCCGTTAACACATTGCGGATTCCGAGAATAACTTACTCGTTTTTGACCCTAAATTAGATTTTTCTACCCAAGGTGGAGCCTATTTTTTGCAGCTGGTTAGAACATTGATGGATGCTTTAACATGCGAGCAACACCCTCTCCATCATCCTTTAGCCTTTAAACAGTTTGAGTCAAATTTATTTAATGCTCTCATTTATGGTCAACCCAATAACGCATTACACAAAATAGTTCAGCATAAAGAAAAAACAGTCTCTCCTTATTTCGTGAAGCGCACAGAAGCCTATATTAAAGAACATTTGCATGAGCCGCTTAATGTCGAAATTCTGGCCGAGCATGCAGGCGTGAGCGTAAGAACCCTATTTACTGGTTTTAAAAATTATTTGGGGACAACCCCAATGTCTTATTTAAAAGAATTACGTTTTGAACAAGCCCATTTAGAGCTCATGCACAATGAAAATCTATCGGTCACTGACGTTGCATTTAAATGGGGATTTACCCATTTAGGCCGTTTTTCACAAGAGTACAAACGCCGTTATGGTGAGTTACCTTCGTCTACTCGCCGATCTGGACAGAGTGAAGGGTCAGGCATCATTACTTCAATTTTTTCTTAAATTAAAAAATAGATAAAAGCCTTTTATATTTGTTGATATAAAAGGCTTTTTTTTATGACTTAAAAATGATGGACATAACGAACTTGTAGTCGCGTACCTTCTGGGCGGTTTTCAGCATCTTGCTCAAAATAGGCATTTGCAACCAAGTGATCATTTTTAGAAAAACTATACATCGCACCCGGACCAATTGCCCACACTTGTTCACGTCGACCTTTAACTTTTTCACCATCAACTTCGGTGTCTGTGACTTGTTTTAACCAATAGCCATTTAGTCCTAAACGGAACTGTTCAGTAATGGCATAGTCTGTTGCAAAGTTTGCATGAATTGCTTGCCCAGCTTGCATATCATTTGCTCCAGCAAAGGCATAGCTTGGGTCATCATTTTTAAAGTTATAGAGATAATGGATACGTGTTGACGCAGTCCATTTGGGATTAAACCAATATGTGGCAGCCCAATACGGGTCAAATGAAACAGCGTTATTACTTGGGTTAATATCTTTTTGCTGGTCGTATTCGCCAGTAGGTAAATTCACCTGAAACTCAAAACGATGTACAAACTTCGGCCCTTGCGCACCCATGACTGGATCGAACTGAATAAAAGGTCCGACCATAATGTCCCCAAAGCCGCTTTGGGCCTTAATTGCAGCATTATTCAAGCCATCATCCATGTCCATTTTGCTGACAAAAGGAATTAAAAAATTTATGCCTAGACTGGCTTTATCTTTTACTCGAACATTCGATAAATAACTAACCTGTTCAACCAGTACTTGATAATTTAAATCTGTTTTAGGTAAACCAAGTTTTTGTCCCTTGGCATCGACTAGTTTATTGCTATCGTAATTTTGAAAATAGGTTTGAGTATACCAGCCGGGCCCTGCAGGTAATCCACCATCGAGAAAGCTGGTCATGCCTAAATTTACGGTCGGTAAATCATAGGCATGTGTAACCCACGGCAAACCTAATAATGTCCCTGCTAAAAAGCCATGTTTAATTAAAGTGCTTTTCATCTTCTTATTTCCTATAAAAAAAATCACGACCGGATTGATCGTGATTGGGGTGAATTAATGTGCTAATTCTGGATGCTCAGCGGCAATCCGATATTTTCCTGCGTGGAATACTAAAGGCTCACCTTGACGCTGTTGGTATTGTTCAATTTGACCAATAAAAATCAGGTGATCTCCGCCTTCATACTGATTTACATTACGACAAACCAAGGTTGCGAGTGCATCCGTCAAAATTGGAACGCCTGCATTACATTGTTGATGGGCAATGCCTGCAAATTTGTCTTCAGCACCTCGAGCAAAATGCCCCGAAAGCTGATGATGCTCTTGTGCCAACATGTGAATGGCAAAATATTCAGCTTCTACAAAATCAGGTAAACTTGGCGCGGTTTTTGAAAGGCTCCACAAAATTAATGGCGGATCTAAAGACAGAGATGAAAATGAATTGGCTGTCATGCCTATTTTCCGGCCATCTTTACCACGAGTGGTAATCACGGTAACGCCAGTTGCAAACTGACCAAGCAAATTACGAATTTCTCTTGGGTTTTCGGCATTAATCGCTTGTAAAGCTAAAGTTTCAATTGTGTCCATTTTTAAATCTCCCTTTGATATTTTGACCTTAGGCCACTTTTGCTGTGTTTTTTGAAGCTAAGAATGCTTGAGCCTGATTTGCATCAAACCACCACGGAGCAAAGGCGCGCGGGTCATCAAAGTTATTGGCCATAATTGAAGCAATGCTCTGGTTCTGGCTTGCAGCTGCTAGGAGTTCAACGACATGAGGCTCTGGTGGTAATAACAAGCTATTGGTCCAAGCCACGACTTTTTCTGCATAAGCCCAATAGCGTTCAAAAGTTTGAACCATCCATTGTTCGCTAAAGCTTTGATTATCATTGGCTAAAATGGCATCAAAATAGATCTTGCTACACTTAGCCGCATTGTTTGAGCCTTGACCGGTAATTGGATCATTGACCACTAAGGCATCTGCCATGCCAAAAATCTTTTTGCCAGAGGGTAAGGTTAAAACGGGCTTACGTACCGTCGGCGGGAAACGCCCTGCCAAATAACCGCCAGCATCAGTTAATTCAACATTTGCGCAGCGTTCATATTCCCAAGGCACAAATTTCTTGAGTAAGTCCAGACTACATTGCAGGTGCTGTTCTGGTGTTTTCACATCTTGCCAACAGTCCATTGGCCCATTTGGAATACCTTCAAACACCATAATGTCGCAAGGCCCATTCACAGTCAGTGCCGGAAATGAAAAGTATTCCCCGACTTCAGGAATAATGTTAAAAGTCACACGTGAATAAGGTGAAATTGGCTTCATGTTTTTGACGTAGGTCAAAGCCAAAGCGCGCTGCGGTTTATCAAAAACACTTCGTACATCATCACGTTCAAACTGTTTAACAACTTCACCTTTACCAGCGGCGAGTAATACAAGCTCATAGTCGTTTGCGAGTTGTTCTAACTCTTCTATACCCACATCTTGAATCACTAGTCGACCGCCACGGCGTTCAAATTCTTCCATCCAATATGGCATTTTGACGCGTTGATCGACCGATTGAGCATAGCGCTCAAGACGAGCGCTCCATTCAAATGCTTTACCACCATTTTCAGGGTTCACTAAAGCTAGCCCAATGCCTTCTACGGCTGGACATTGTTCTTCCCAGAAATTTAGTCCCAAGTCACGTTCAGTTTGTAAAGCGGTATGAAACATACACTGGCTTGACATGACTTTACCTTGACGGATTTCATCAGCAGTTCGGTTGGTAATCATGGTTACGTCGTAACCTATATCTAATAACCCCAAACCAAGCTGTAAACCAGACTGTCCTGCTCCAACAATTGCAATACGGCGCATAATATTCTCCATAATTTTCTAAATGTGCTTTTAAAACGCTGTGCTATTCAGCTAAACGTGGAATAGCGGGCTGTAATCCTTCAGGGCCCATCACTGAATAGCCACCGTCGACCGCATAATCTGCTCCGGTGACAAAACTGGCAGCGGATGACAATAAAAACAAAACAACATTGGCGACTTCTTCGGGATGACCCAATCGACCTAGTAAGTGATAATCGGCTGCCACGCTATCGGCTTTTTCACGGTTATTACCGCTGACTTCTGCAATGACACGAGACCATGTCCAACCCGGAGAAACCGAATTGACGCGAATACCATCGGCAGCAAAATCCATTGCCATGCTTTGTGTGAGTTGACGTATCGCGGCCTTAGAAACCGGATATAACCAGCGTCCTGTTTGTGCCACTTTGGCTGAAATGGAAGTAAAGTTAACAATTGAACCTTGTTGCTTTTTTAGGTCATTGTATAAAGCACGGCTCAGCTCAACTGTAGAGACCAGATTAATATCGAGTGCTTGTAACCAATCCTGACGTGAAGATTTAAAACCGTCATCTAAGTAGGTACATGCCAGATTGACCAAGTAACTCACTTCACCTAAATGTTGGTGAATATCCGCCACAGCTTGTTGAATAGCCGCATCGCTGGTTAAATCGGTTTGAATAAACATCACGTCATGGTTAAAGCTTTCGGCAATCGCCTTACCTTTGGCATCAATATCTAAGATAGCGACATGAGCACCTGCACTCACCAAGGCTTGTACAACAGCTTTACCAATCAGTGTTGCACCGCCGCTCACCACAGCAACTTTTCCTTTTAAATCTATATTCATTGCAGATCCTCCTTAACTAACTGGCTTGCCTTCACTACTTGACCAAGATGGCATCAACGTATTGGAAGGAAGATCTTCATCAAGAAGTTTTCGCGCTGTCTCGACACCTGCAACTGGTAAGCCTGTTGGGTCTAATAAACCAATTTGAACGAGCACCGATGCTTGGTCCCAGTAAATATGCTCATGGCACAGCTTTGAACCTCTGAACTGAATTACACCTAACATTGGAATTTCGACATATTTACCAGTCGGTTTTACACCCGGTAATAACCAGTCAATTTCAGCGTCGTGGGTAAAGCTCATAATGAACTCGTCTACCACTTGCGTTGAGCCAACCGTACGAGAGATCGAAGTGATCTTGATATCTTTCGGGTTTTGATGAACAAAGTGATACTGATAAAAACGAGCAAGCTGGCTTTGGCCTACACCGCCAGTTAAGGTTGGGATATGGTTCACATAAGGTTCAGCAACCATTGTTGCCATGGTTGCTGGCACGTCACGCGTATCGAACTCATGACGAATATGCTCTTCCCATAGTGCAACTAGGTCATATTTCGGCCCAATCGTTTCATGTAGTGCTGTTACTGTACGTTCGTGAGCAAAGCGTGCTGAAGGTTTGTGGTAATGGTTGCTTTTTGGTCGCGCAAAGGCATGATCAACACCTTCGTAAACATAAGCTTGTACATTTGAATATTGGTTAACTGCATCGACAATCGCTTGTCTCGCATCTGGCGGTGTAAATTGGTCCAGTTCTGCAATATGTAAAACCAAACGTCCTTTTACGTTAGCTAACTCATCTAACGCTTTTTCAATGCCTACACCGTAATAACCTACGGCACATGCCACGTCAGAAAGTCGACAGCCTGCCAAATAAGCTAGCTTTCCACCTAAACAATAGCCCACCACGCCGAGACCTGTAGAGGTATCACATTCTGGTCGTGTCTTTAAAAAAGCTAAGCTGTCTTGAATATCTTCAACACCAAGGTTTTCGTCATATTGCTGATAAAGTTCAAAAGCTTTTTGAAAATCATCTGGTGTATAACCGAGTTCAATATTAGGTGCTACACGCCAAAATAGATCAGGAACTAAAACGGTATAGCCTTCTTCTGCAAGAAAATCTGCCTTTTCCCGCATTGCTGCATTCACCCCAAAGATTTCCTGACAAAGCACCACTCCAGGTCCTTTTCCTGTTTCTGGTGTCGCTAGATACGCACTGAACTGCTTTCCAGATGCAGTTTTAATTTGAATGGTTTGACCAGCCATAGTGTCAACTCCTGACATTGTTATGGCTTTATTTTCTATCTGAAATTTTTTTTAGACTGTCCAAAAGCTGCAAGCATTATCCAATCTCTGCGCAATTATCAAAATCAATCAAACTGGATAAAAATTAAAAACAAAGAAACATCTATATTTCAAAAACTTAAATTAAAAAATTAAATTACTGCTTTTATCTAATTTGGAAAATATGGATGAAGATTAGGACTTATTGGATAGTGAAGACTGGCTAAAAATAGTTCAATCAAAGATACAGGTTTTGTAACGAATACATTGAATTACTCAGGGAATTAAATAATTTTAAGAAGGAATACATATGAAAACGATAGATGCGAATACGATTATCAATCGCGAAAAACTGTCTCCCTTACAGTGGGTGGTTTTTATTCTAGGCTTTTTTGTCTTTTTCTGTGATGGTCTAGACACAGGAATTATTGGTTTTGTTGCTCCGGCATTACTAGATGATTGGGGAATTACCAAGCCTCAGCTTGCTCCCGTTTTAAGTGCTGCTTTAGTCGGCATGTCGATCGGTGCAATCATTTCTGGGCCTCTGTCCGATAAGTTTGGCCGCAAAGGCGTTATTGTTTTTACAAGCCTTTTATTTTCCATATTTACGATTTTGTGTGGCTTTGCCAATTCAACCCAAGACTTAATGATTTATCGCTTTATTACAGGTGTTGGTTTAGGCGCAGCCATGCCAAACATCAGTACGATTGTCTCTGAATATATGCCCGTAAAACGTAAAGCATTCCTTACAGGTCTTGCTGGCTGTGGTTTTATGCTGGGTATTTCTTGTGGCGGTGTGCTATCCGCTTATCTGTTAGAAAGCTATGGTTGGGCTAAGGTTATTATTATTGGTGGAAGCATTCCCCTAATTTTAGTGGTTGCTTTATTGCTTAAATTACCTGAATCAACGCAATACTTAATTACACGTCATCAACAAGATAAAGCACAGCGTATCTTAGAAAACATTCAAGGCTATGCTTTCCAAGAGCCTGTAAAACTTGTTTTAACTCAAGCAGAAACTGCATCGGATGAAAATCCGGTTAAAGTGGTTTTAGGAAAATACCTGTGGGGTTCAAGCATGCTTTGGCTCTGCTGCTTTACCAGTCTTTTGGTGTTCTATCTTTTAACAAGCTGGATGCCAACGATTTTAAAAACAGCAGGTTTCAGTACCCAACAGTTTAGTTTAATTGCCGCGATTTTCCCTTTTGGTGGTGTAATTGGCGCAACCATTATGGGATGGTACATGGATAAACTGAACCCAACTACAGTTATTAAATATTCATATCTGATTGCTTTCGTCCTATTCATTGTTGCAGGTTTGGTGAGCTCAAATATTTTCTTATTGGGTCTTACTATCTTCTTAATTGGTGCATTACTCGCTGGTGCACAGTCTTCATTACTGCCACTTGCAGCTATGTTCTATCCAGCAGTATGCCGCGCGGTTGGTGTTTCATGGATGCATGGTATTGGTCGTATCGGTGCAATTTTAGGCGCCTTCTTTGGCTCGCTCATTTTCACTTTCAACCTAGGCTTAAGCGGTATTTTCTTTATTCTAGCAATACCAACCTTCATCTCATTTATTGCACTTAGCCTAAAAGTAATTTATGAGAAATCTAAACACAAACAAGTGTTAAAGCTCGAAGAAAGCCTATAAATATTAATCGATAAATAAAAAACTGATTTAGTTGCCTAAATCAGTTTTTTATTTGGAAAATTAAATATCAGAGAATTTTGCCTTTGGTCTCACTTGGGTTTTCTCCAAATTCTTCACGATATTCTTGAGAAAAACGGCTTAAATGGTTAAAGCCCCAGTCATACGCAAGCTTTGAAATAGAAACCTTTTTATCTGCTCCTGTAGTGCTCAAGATTTTGTAAATTTGTTGAAGACGATATTTTTTCAAATACGACATTGGGCTGGTGCCGTAGTATTGCTGAAATTCATCATACAATTTTGATTTTGAAACCCCAGCCAAACGCTGCAAGTCTTCTGCACAGATTTCTTCATGAGCATGTTCAATAATAAAATTACGAACCTTTCGAATATAAGCTGGCTCATCTTGATGTGAGAGTGACTTTAAAGCTTCAGAGTAGTTGTTTTCTTGAGATAATAGTAAGGCTTTAATTACAAAATTTTCATAGTCTTCAGATAACATCTGTAAACCATAAAAATTGCTATATTGTGATTTTAGCTGCAAAAAATTCTGAATATTCTTCCACCACGCTCCAATCAGTTGCTCAGAGTCTAAGTGCATTTCAGGGTTAAAAATGATAGGCGTTTCTATAGGTTTATTCAGTAAATCTGCAAGGACAATCTGCATACTTCGCTCAGGAATAACCACCTGAAATTTTCTACAGTCTTTATCGATAATCAGATCTTGTTGATCATTATTTGAAACAATTAGGCCTCTGTTTTCATCAGATTGATAATGTGCACCACGAATGTTGAGAGCTTGTCGCCCCTGTATAGGTAAACTAATGCTATACGCTTTTAAATTTGAGATGTTGATAGCGACGTTTGCACCATAACTGATTGTGCCGATTGCCATTTTTTTATTGGGCAAACGCATTCCGTCATAGTGGAAATCGAGATTATCTTTGTAAATTGTGTCTAGACGGTGTTCACCACAAATTGTGGACATTAGATTCTGCGCAAATTCAGCTTTGCGTGAATAATGATTGAGTTCCATCTGTTGGCTGAGTGATATCATATCCTTTTCACCTAGCTAAAACTTATTGCTAAAAAAGCAACTTGTATGCCAATTAATATCCTTTAATTGACGAGTTTTCCTGAAAAATATCTAATCAGGAAATAGCGTAAATATTACTTTCTCATACTCTATTAAATTTTAAAAATGGAAATAAGTTAAATACCTTTAAAGTATAAATTTATACCCTAACGAACTTATTTTCTTAGTTTTTTTATAACAAGTTATAGTAGAGATAAAGCATTATTTTTAACAGTAGATAATCATAAATTTTTAACGAATAAAAAACCGCTTATATAGAATAAGCGGTTTTTATAAAACAATTAAATTATTGGGCCGTATAACCGCCATCCATCACGACAGCTTGGCCTGTTACCCCACCTGCTTTTTTACTCGCAAGGAAAATTGCATAATCAGCGATTTCTTCAACAGATAGCAAACGCTTTTGAGGAACCATTGCCAAAATTACATCCTCAAGTGCACTGTCTAAACTTACATTACGGGTTTTAGCCAAATCTGCAATTTGACCACGGACCAATGGTGTATCTACATACCCCGGACATAAAGCATTTACCGTAATACCATCACGTGCACATTCCAAAGCTGCAACTTTTGTTAGGCCAATTACGCCGTGTTTAGCACTGTTATAACCTGCCTTTCCAGCGAAACCAATCAAGCCATTAATTGAAGCCATATTAATAATACGGCCATATTTTTGAGCTTTCATAATTGGAAAAACATGTTTAATTCCAATAAATGCCCCCGTTAACATGACTTGAACTAACTTTTGAAAAACAGCAATTGGAAACTCTTCAATAGGCGCAACATGCTGGAAACCAGCATTATTAATTAAGATATCAACCGTACCAAAGGTCTTTTGAGTAAGCTCAATGGCTTGTTTATAAGCATCTTCATCAGTCACATCACATGGTGCAGATAAGGCATCAAAACCTTGCTCTTTAAGTGCGTTCGCTGTTTCTTGGCACTTTTCGGCATTCATATCAGAAATAACAACTTTGGCACCTTCTTGAGCAAATTTCTTAGCAATCTCTAGACCGATACCACTTGCAGAACCTGTAATAAAAGCGACCTTACCGTCTAAAAGTTTTGTCATTTATTTACTCCTTAATACTTATAACGTGCTGATTTAAACAATACCTGTTACGGTAAAGACCGTAATGACCACAAATACCGCTAACGTTTTAATTACCGTGACTGCAAAAATATCTTTATAGGATTGTTTATGGGTTAAGCCTGTAACAGCGAGTAAAGTGATAACAGCACCATTGTGCGGTAAGGTATCCATACCGCCTGATGCCATTGCAACCACACGGTGCATGACTTCTGGTGGAATACCCGCAGCTAAAATCGCGGCGTTATATTGTTCAGCCATCGCACTTAAAGCGATACTCATACCACCAGAAGCTGAACCGGTAATACCTGCTAAAACTGTTGTCGTCACAGCCCCATTGACTAATGGATTTGTAAAAGTACTGCTCATTGCATGACTAATCATGGCAAAGCCCGGTAATGACGCAATAATTGCACCGAAACCATACTCAGAAGCTGTATTCATCACAGCTAAAAGTGAGCCACCAATACTGGCATTAATGCCTTCTTTAAAGTTCGTCACTACACGTTGGTAATCAAATAAAATTGCAGTAATAATCCCGACAATCAGCGCAAGACCAACTGCCCAGATCGCACCGGTTTTTGCAACATCTACGGTGTAATCCGCTAATCCAACTGCGGCAAAATCAAAACCATTTGGATACCACTCTTTGATTGCTTTAGACAAATATTTGTTCATTACGGCAACAAGAATGAGAGGCACAAACGCTAAAAACTGACGAGCCGTACTTCCATTATTTTGCAAGTTCATATCGGCTTCAATTTCTTGAGATGACGTATTGTCTACGCCAAAACCCGAGAAACCTTCGCCAGCTTTTGCAGCAGCTCGGCGACGCCATTCTAAGTAAGCCAAACCCATGCATAGAACAAAAATAGCACCAATAATTCCTAGAAATGGTGCGGCATAAATATTGGTGCCAAAGAATGTAGTTGGAATTACATTTTGAATTTGTGGTGTACCAGGCAATGCATCCATGGTAAATGTAAATGCACCCAGCGCGATGGTTCCTGGAATTAAACGTTTTGGAATATTCGCTTGTCTAAAAAGCTGGTTTGCAAAGGGATAAATTGCAAATACAGCAACAAATAAACTTACACCGCTATAGGTTAAAATTGCACCTAGTAATACAACCGTTAAAATTGCTTTTTTTGCCCCAATCCATCTTACAATGGTTCGAGCAATAGACTCAGCAATTCCTGACATTTCAACGACTTTACCGAAAATTGCCCCCAGCAAAAACACAAGAAAGTAATCTTTAATAAAGTTCACCATTTTGGGCATAAAAACACCCGAATAAAACGGTAAAACATTGGCTGGATTAATGAGTAAAACTGCAAGTAAGGCACAAATTGGTGCCATGAGAATGACAGAAAAGCCCTTGTAAGCTGTATACATCAACAGCCCAAGCGAAAGTAGAATTACAAATAATTCCCACATATATTCTTTCTCCCTAAAGAATAGATATTAGGTTCAATAAAATTACCAAAAGATATTTAGGTTATCCCAAACCTATAATGATAAAAATCACAATATCCATGTGTGGTAATAGGTAAATGAGCTTAAAAATAAAATATCACTAAAATATTTAAAAACAATGTAATTTATTGAAATTTTTAAATAACAATAAATTACAAGAACTTATTTGGCTCTCTTGGTAAAATTTAATTATTAAAAAAATATTATTGTTTTATAAAACTTATTAATTATTGAGTAAATTAAATTAATGTTTCTATATTATTTAATAAAGCCAATTGAATAATATATTTTTTAAAACAATATTATAAATACTCTTCACTTGATTCTTTTTAATATTGTCCAGATAAAATTTCCCTCTAAGTGAACTAACTAATCTACATTTAAATTAAAGAAATGAGACTTAAATATGAGAAATTTCTTTTACCTAAAGCACAAATAAAATATATGAGTAAAATCCCCACAAGTCACCCCTTCTATTCCCTATACTTGTACAAATCATGGTTACTGGCTAGCTGAGACTCTGAATGCGATATGTTGATTTAAAATAAATAGTTTTAAATATTATTAGGAATAATAACCCTTAGGTTATTGAAAAGAAGCTGTATCAGCTGTTGTAAAGTCATGCCAATTCTTATTTATAAAGTGGTATTTATATTTCTTTAACACATTTTAATGAAGCTGCCTTTAAGTCGTTATCAGCTTTATAGATCATATTTGAAGTAGAGGCACTTAAAATTGTTCTAACTTTGAGTATATCTTTGTTAAGAAGCTTAACTTCTAGAACCATACCATTTTGAATGTAAATCATATTATTTGCATACTTAACTTTGTTAAATACAATATGTCCACTAATATCATCACAAATTATTCCACTCCCATCTGAGTAAAGTTTTATTGTTGATATGTTAGGGCCACTCGAAAACGTCCATATACCTGACACTGAAGATATGGATGGTTTTACTTCAATAAATTTATTATTAATCAGTTGATTAGCAAGATTTAAACATCCATTTAATAAAACTGTTATCCCAAATAAAATAATCTTTTTCATGAAATTATCCATTTTAATAATGTGTAAAATTTAACAGTTCAGATCTTTTTCATTAATTTTACGGATTTTGAGCAATTGTATTCGCTCAGTTGAACCGAACTTTAGCTTTTTATACCATTTAGGAAAGTTAAAACTGCCATTTCAACACGTTCATCTATTTGACTATCAGTAACTATTTCACCAGATATAATTTTAAATTGTAGATCTGAGATGAGCATATCGCAAAATAAAGCACCCATGACTTTCGGTTTTGAAACTTTTATCTCCCCAACCTCAGCCCTTTTCATTAAAAGTTCTGCTGCTAAGTTATATGCACTAACTGGACCTAATTGTACAAATGTTTTTGCAAACTCTGGATAACGAGTCGCTTCTGAAAGTACCAGTTTCTGTAAAGCAATTACGCGAGAAGATAAAAGTACTGATAAAAATATTCTTCCAAAAGAAGTAAGAGCTTGCTCAATTGAGCCACCTTCTACTGGTAAGGCTTTTAGTGGATCAAGTACTTGCTGGCACACATCCGCAATCACACTCCTAAAAAGCCCCTCCTTATCTCCAAACTGAGCATATAGATCTCTTTTAGACCCCCCGATCTTGGAAATAATTAAATTAATAGAAACTCTTGAGTAACCATACTCTAGAAAAAGATCACCTACTGTTTGAATTATAAGGCGATTTTTATTATCAATTTGATTGGTTTTGGTACTTTCACTTATCACAATTCTTTCCTACAAAATAAAAGGCGTGCCATGGTTATTGACATTACCATGTACAAAAGTATGATGGTAACGATCGTTACCATCAACTCTATATAGGAATAATCTTCTTATGGCATCCTTAATTCATAATACTTTATCAAGTAATTACACATTAGTTATTGGGCGAATAGTTTTATCTTCATTCTTTTTAATCGCTGGTATTTTTGGTGTGTTTAACTTTGATACTGTTGTTAATGAAATGATTGGAGCAAATTTACCACTTCCTGAATTATTTGCTTTTGCAACTATAGCCATTCAACTTATAGGATCAATTCTACTTATTTCAAATTTTGCAGGGCTTACATGGTTGGGTGCAGGAATACTAGCCATTTTCACTTTACTTTGTATTCCTATTGGACATCCTTTTTGGAAATTAGCTGAACCACAAAGAACTCAGGATTTCCAAATTGTATTAGAACATATTGCTTTAAGTGGAGGGCTTCTATTAGCAGCAATAGCCACCAAGAAATAAGTTGAGATAATCAAAAACTCAAAATCTTCTGTGTTACATAAATAGTGAGTTCTGTCTTCACAGGGCTCTTTAATAGAGACTCCGAATAATCCTCTTCCTCAAAAAATTCTGTGCCATTGTGACTATTACCATTTACTAGAGATTGTAAATTAATATAAAAATTTTGCTCTACTATCTTTATCGGATTAGGCAGGAGTTATTTTTACATTTCAGTTTTTAAAGTAGGCATTGGCGGTAAAAAATCTGATTTTATCAGTTGATCTGTATCATAGAGTTCTAAACTCACAGGACCTGCGGCATATGGTGCCAATTCGTAAAGCTGAAAATCAAATGTAATCCCGCCTGATTGATTAATATAGAAATTTTCACTTACTTTAAAGTCTTCTTTACTAATATAAGGCTGCATATCTTTTTCTTGACACCAATATCCGTATTGTTTCCACAATTCTTCTTTAAGCGCATTCATCTTTCCATTGATAACAATATCTTTTAATTCAATGCGTTTTTTATTTTTCAAGTCAAAAATATAATCTTCAAAAGTTGCTATACCATGAGCCCCGCCAGAATATTCTGAACTTACTTTCGAAATTTGCACATATTGGCCAAACTGTCCATTAAAGCGATAAACCACACTCTGTGACCAGTTATTAAACCCTTCAGCTTGGGTTTGATTTAGTTGCTTTTGCTTTTCTGAAGAAGGTGTAAGAGCATCTGCATAATCTTTACGGATTTCCTTATCGATTACTTGATCAATCCATTCAATATTACTTTTAAGTGCAATCGCTTCTTTAGAGGTACATACAATTCCATCAACATCTGGATTTGGAGCACAAATTTTGGGTTGTTGAAACTTCACAAGAAAATTACGTACTAGCATAGCAGGAATTATATTTTCTTCTTTTGGGGGCTGTTCAGTTGCTTTTATAGTAGAGGTTTTTTCCGTTTTTTCTGTTGGTTTTTCCTCTGCTTTTTTTATACATCTACTCAATACAAGTGGTACTACCATTAAGCCAAGAATAGTTTTATTCATCAATTATACCCTTACATAATTTATTTATCTTTTAAATTAAATTTTAAAGAATTTAAAAATTCATAGATATATTAATTGAAATTAGAATGACTTTATATCTTGATATTTTTTGAAAATAAATTTTGAAAAAATAATATTTATTTAATTTAAATTATTTAATACAATAGCGAAGTAAGATATTGATAAGAAAGCAAAATATGATGTGGATTAAATTTATACTGTATCCTTTGGGGATGTTTGTACTGTGGCAAGCTATTTTTATAATTACGCAACTCTCTTTAACATCTCTAAATATGCCACAAGTCTTTATAGGTATAATTTCATTGATCATAAATTGCGGGATGCAAATTCTTATTGGTTATAAAATCCCTCATCTAGCACCGAAATATAAATTTGTAGTGAGTACTACATACGTCATTCTCTTCACCTTTTTATTGGCAATCTATTCAACAACTGTTTTATTAGAAGGCTTGAAAGTTGCTCCTCAAGCAATTTGGCTAGGTTATTTGTTTTTCCATGTAATTGGCGTGTTTATATATTTTTCTAATAATAGAGACGAGTTTTGTTGGGACAATTTATTAAAGTAATTCAAGATTTTTACATTTATTTCTAGCTCTCTATTAAATAAGTCCATGATTTTTATTTTTCATAATTTTTTGTCAAAAAACATCATATTAGGCAAATTTTCGTATAAATTACTCTTCTAGGTAAGTTGAGTAATTTAAAGGAAAGAAATGACGCTTAAACAACTAAAAGCTTTTTTGGCCCTTGCGCGTACACTCAACTATGCCAATGCTTCTTTAGAGTTACATCTCAGCCAATCTGCTTTAAGTCTCACCATCAAAAGCTTAGAGGAAGAATTAGGCGGAAAGCTCTTTAACCGTAATACACGCCGAGTTGAGCTTACTCAAGAAGGCAAATCACTCATTCCATATGCAAAAAAATTACTCGCCAATTGGGATGAAATGGAAAACGATGTTAAACAACGCTTTAAACTCAATCGTGGAACCTTAAGTATTGCATCTATGCCCTTTGTGACCCATGCAATTTTGCCAGAGGTGATTCATCAATTTTTAGCAGTCCATCCCAATCTTAATTTTTCAATTCACGATATTCCAAATGAGACCATTATAGAAAAAGTACAAGACGGTATTTTTGAGCTTGGTATTTGTTTTGAACCTGATCTCACCGAAGGTTTAGAGTTTAAACCGTTGTTTGAAGAAGACTTCTTAGCTCTATTACCTAAGAGTCACCCACTCGCTCAATCATCTTCTATTACATGGCATGAGCTTTGTTCAAATCCATTTGTAACCTTGCAAAAACCCTCAATTGTTCGATATTTAGTTGAGCAAAATTGTTTGCGAAATAATATAACGCTTGATTTAAAAGTTGAATGCCACCAAATTTCATCTCTTTCAAGTTTCGTTGCTTATGGAATTGGGGTAAGTGCAATTCCAAGGCATTTTGCTAAACACATTGATAAAGAACATAACGTACTGATTGATTTAAAAGACGAAGCCATTCATAAAACAGTAGGAATTGTTTATAAAAAGAACTTTGAAATTTCAAATATTTCTGCTCAATTTATTGAGGCACTGGTTCAATATAAATTTTAAAAAATTAAAGATTGTCTTTTTGTATAAGTTAAGCTTATGGATTAGTTAAATTCTTTAATTCTTATAAGTTTCAATATGTTGTAGATTAATTTTTAAATTTTTTAGCTTGTATGCGTCTTAAGTTTTGTTATTAATTTGATATTATTCATTGATTATACTTATTAATCATTTAAAAAAATTAACTTCTATAACACAAAATGTGATGCTAAAACTAGAAACACTAAGGGATATAGGAAAACAACAGAATGAATAAAGTTTATGCCAACGCAGAGGCAGCACTGAAAGATGTAATTGCAGACAATCAAACACTTGCTGTTGGTGGTTTTGGTTTGTGTGGAATTCCGGAAAAACTAATTGTTGCAGTTAAGCAAAGTGGTGTGACTGGTCTCACATGTATTTCGAATAACGCAGGTGTAGATGATTTTGGTTTAGGTATATTGCTTCAAACCAAACAGATCAAAAAAATGATCTCTTCTTATGTGGGTGAAAATAAAGAATTCGAGCGCCAATATTTAAATGGTGAATTAGAAGTTGAACTAACCCCACAAGGCACCTTAGCTGAAAAGTTACGTGCTGGAGGTGCTGGAATTCCAGCATTTTACACACAAACTGGTGTAGGTACACTCATTGCTGAAGGTAAAGAAGAACGTATTTTTAACGGCAAAAATTACATTTTAGAAGAATCTTTAACAGCCGATGTAGCTCTTGTTAAAGCATATAAGGCAGACAAGGCAGGTAATTTAGTATTTCGTAAAACTGCTCAGAATTTTAATCCCGAATGTGCAATGGCTGGAAAAATTACAATTGCAGAAGTTGAACAGGTGGTTGAAATTGGTGAATTGGATCCGGATGAAATCCATTTACCAGGTATATATGTGAACCGCATTGTATTAAATACATCACCTGAAAAACGCATTGAGCATAAAACTTTAAGCACGGAGGCAGTATAAAATGGCTTGGTCACGTAATGAAATGGCACAACGTGCTGCAAAAGAACTTGAAGATGGTTTTTATGTCAATTTAGGTATTGGCTTACCTACCCTTGTTGCCAATTATATTCCTGAAAATATTAATGTTTGGCTTCAATCTGAAAATGGCCTATTAGGTATTGGTGAATTCCCGACTGAAGAAACTGTCGATGCTGATTTAATTAACGCCGGTAAACAAACAGTTACTGCTCGCCCTGGTGCAGCCTTTTTCTCAAGCTCAGAATCTTTTGCCATGATTCGTGGTGGCCATGTCAACATTGCAATTTTAGGTGCAATGGAAGTTTCTGAAAAAGGAGACTTAGCGAACTGGATGATTCCGGGTAAAAAAGTCAAAGGTATGGGCGGTGCAATGGACTTGGTTGTTGGTGTTCAAAAAGTTGTTGTTCTTATGGAACACTGCGCAAAAGACGGTACACCAAAAATCGTGAAAAACTGTAGTTTGCCTTTAACAGGTAAAGGTGTTGTTCATCGCGTAATTACAGACTTAGGCGTAATGGATATTACGCCACAAGGTGTAGAGCTCATTGAACTTGCTAAAGACGTAACGCTCGAACAAATTCAAGCTGCTACAGGTGTCGAGTTTTATAAAACCTTAGTCGCGTAAATTCTAAGGCTTAGTTAGCTGTACAAGACTCAAGTTAGTAAGTGAGCTTGAGTCTTAGCCCTATCAAGCACCGGATGTGCTGTCTATAAATAAGAATGAGAAGGATTTTTTCAGCTATGGAAAAACAGCAAGGAATTTTTGAAAGATTTGCTCTTCGGATTAGTGACTGGTCTGAAAAATGGTTTCCTGATTCATATATTTTTGCTCTGCTTGGCGTCATTATTGTCTCTGTTGCCGCCTTGGGTATTGGTGCTCCAATCCATGATGTAGCGACCTCATTTGGTAATGGCTTCTGGAGTCTTATTCCCTTTACCCTGCAAATGACTATGCTCATTATTGTAGGTTATGTCGTTTCTGTATCTAAGCCCGTAAAATTCCTGATCCAAAAAATGGCGCGTATTCCAAGTTCTGGACGTGGTGCTATTGTTTTGGTGGCAACCGTTAGTTTATTAATTTCACTAGTCAATTGGGCAATAAGTACGATTCTTACTGCACTTTTAGTGATTGCATTAGCAAAACGTAAAGAGCTGAATATGGATTATCGTGCTGCTGCGGCAGCCGCAATCATTGGTATGGGCGCAACTTGGGCTCTTGGAATTAGTTCATCAGCAGCACAGCTTCAGGCAAATAAAACCAGTTTACCTGAGTCAATTTATAACCTGACTGGTGTTATTCCATTTACCGAAACCATTTTCCTTTGGCAATCAATTGCAATGACCATTATTTTAGTGATTGTTTCAATCGCTATTGCATATTGGTCTGCCCCAAAAGGCAATAGCGTTAAAACCATTGATAGTTTTGATGTGCAATTTGAAGTAGAAAAAACAAATGAAGCGAAATCTACTCGCCCAGGTGACTGGTTAGAAAATTCGCCTATCTTAACGATTATTGTGGTGGTTTTAGGCTTAATCTGGATGTTTTTTGAATTTTCAAAAAGCAATCCCATCATTGCCATTTCAAGTCTCAACACCTACAACTTCGTGTTTTTAATGCTTGGGTTAGCTTTACATGGCACACCACGGAACTTTTTAAATGCTGTTGCAAAAGCAGTTCCGGCAGTATCGGGCATCTTAATTCAATTTCCACTGTACGGAAGTATCGCCTTTATTATGACCCAAGCTTTAAATAGCCAAGACTTATCGCTGTCACATTATATTGCCGAGTTTTTCGTTTCAATCGCTTCAAAAGAAACCTTTGCAATTGTGATGGGAATTTACTCTGCGGTACTTGGATTTTTTGTACCGTCAGGTGGTGGAAAATGGATTATTGAAGCCCCATATGTTATGCAAGCAGCAAATGATTTAAAGGTTCATTTAGGCTGGTCTGTACAAATTTATAATGCAGCCGAAGCTTTACCAAACTTAATCAATCCATTCTTTATGCTTCCAATGTTAGGCATTTTAAAACTAAAAGCAAAAGATGTGATTGGTTTTACAGTGACACAGCTCGTTGTGCATTTTCCTTTAGTTTTATTCTTGCTGTGGTTCTTTGGTAGAACGCTCAGCTATACCCCTCCAACTTTTTAATTTAGTGGCGCCTTTAGTTTAGGCTAAAGGCAAATTTAGCAAATACACCAATAAGAGATATTAAGATGAGTTCAATTGTTATAGTTTCAGGTAGCCGTACTGCAATGGGTGGTTTTCAGGGTAGTTTATCTTCTCTAACTGCTCCAGAACTTGGCGCTGCTGTCATCCGTGAATCGATCCAACGTGCAGGTGTTAAACCTGAACAGGTAGATGAAGTGATTTTCGGTTGCGTACTCAGTGCAGGTATTGGTCAAGGCCCTGCTCGTCAAGCCATGCGTAAAGCTGGCGTGCCTGATCATGTCGGAGCTGTGACCATTAATAAACTTTGCGGCTCTGCAATGAAAGCTGTGTTAATGGCATCAGATACCTTAAAAGCAGGCAGTGCCAATATTATTGTGGCTGGCGGCATGGAATCTATGACGAATGCACCTTATATTTTGCCTAAAGCTCGCGGTGGTTATCGTATGGGACACGGCGAAATTAAGGATCATATGTTTTTAGATGGTCTCGAAGATGCAGAAACAGGTCGTTTAATGGGGTCTTTTGCTCAAGACATGGCAAATACCAAAGGCTTTACCCGTGAGCAAATGGATGACTTTGCAATTTCTTCACTTAAAAAAGCGCAAACTGCGATTACGGAAGGTTACTTCAAAGAAGAGATTGTTCCTGTTGAAGTAAAAACCCGTAAAGGTGTCGAAGTTGTTGATCAAGATGAGCAACCATTAAAAGCTAATCTTGAGAAGATCCCAACATTGCGTCCAGCTTTTAGTAAAGATGGGACAATTACAGCCGCTAACTCAAGCTCAATTTCTGATGGTGCTGCTGCATTAGTACTTACCACTGAAGAATATGCTCAAAGTCACGGGTTAAATACTTTAGCAAAAATTGTGGCAACTTCGACTCACTCTCAGCATCCAAGCGAATTTACTATTGCTCCAATTAGTGCAATTCAGAAAGTACTTGAGCGTGCTGGTTGGTCTGTTGATGAAGTAGATGCTTGGGAAATTAATGAGGCTTTTGCGATGGTGGCAATGGCACCAATTCATGAGCTAGGAATTGATGAAGCAAAAGTAAACGTCCATGGTGGTGCATGTGCATTAGGCCATCCAATTGGTGCTACAGGTTCAAGAATTATCCTTTCTCTTATTTATGCATTAAAACGCTTAGGTAAAAAGAAAGGTGTCGCTGCCCTATGTATTGGTGGTGGTGAAGCAACAGCCGTTGCGATTGAAATTTAATTTAAAATTAAAAGAAGATGTAAGGATTTTCTTACATCTTCTTTTTTATAATTAAAACTCTTAAGCAGTTTTAAATAGCTCATAACAGGTTTGACGGAACCATTTATGGCTACTCTTGTGGTGACAAGACATATGCCAATGTTGCTTAACATCATAAGTTGGAAAATCAAGCGGTGCCGGTAAAATCTGTAAGTTCTCTCTAACCAATAAAACCTGACTTAAATAATATGGCACAGTGGCAATAGCATCTGTTTCCTGAACGACCAATCCCACTCCTAAATAACTTGGTAAGCGAATTAAAATATTTCGATCCAGCCCTTTATTTTGTAGCTCATTTTTGATGTGATAATGCCCAATACCCGCATCAATATCGATGTGAGATTCACGCATATAATCCTCTAAAGTGAAATTATTTGGGTCTAAACGTGGATGGCTTTTTGAGCTAATTACGACATAGTGTTGACGAAAAAACTTCTGCTGATAAAAACCTTCTTCTAACTGCGGTAAAAAACCTATGGCTAGATCAATTTCACCGTTTGCCATTTGATAGCTAGTTTCTGGTGTAATCGGCCTAATATTTAAACGAATCAAAGGAGCTTTTTCTTTTAAATAATTGGTCAGTTGCGGCAATAAAACCAAATGAGACACATCAGTCATCGCAATCGTAAACAACTGATCTGAGGTCAACGGATCAAAGTTCACATTAAAATTATTAATGCTTTCAACCTTATCAATAACTTCGCTAATGAGTGGAAAAATTTGCTTTGCCAGTTCAGTCGGAATCATTTCATTACCGACTCGAATAAACAAAGGATCATTAAAATGTTGGCGGATTTTGTTTAGACCATTACTAACGCTCGGCTGTGTCAAACCAATGGCATCTGCAGCCATTGAAACACTTTTGAACCGATAAATATGATAAAAAATATTTAATAATCTACTGTCTAGATCAAACAAAATTGTCTCCGCTTGGACTCAATAATCCATTGAAATAAGTTCAAAGTAGGTATGAAAGAGATAAATACTCCTATACTCTACTTTTGACTTATTGAAATTTACTCTAAATTATCAAAGAATTTAGACAAGGGGCAATGCTTTATACTGCCTTTCATCGTAAAGACCAAAGCATAATCTACTTATTTGCTTAATTTATATATAAATATCGTGTACTTCATCATTTCAAATGAGTAGACGTTATAGGTCTTGCTGGCCTTTAAAACCATTCCATATTTTCTGTACCGACTTATTATCACTCAAATTATTTTTGAAGATATAAATATCTTGAGCAAGGCAATATTCTTGTTGGTCTAAAATGACTAATTTTCCGGCTGCAAGATCTTCTTCAACATTAATTTTTGGAATCCAAGCAACTCCTAAACCTTGTAAAACCAGCTCTTTTAAATTGGTGGCATTATCTGTTTCATATAACGTTTTATATACAAGCTTACCTTCAATCAGTTGATCTACCAATTTTCTTAAGTACGCGTGTTTACTATACGCTAGCAGAGCAAAATTACTTTGTATTGTATGTTTAGGACTGTGGTCAGGTTCAGTTGCAGAAACCGGTACAATAACCGTTTCAGCAATTTTGATACCACTTAAAATATCATCCCCAACTTTTCTAATATTGCTTTTATCTGCATAGCAAATCATAAAGTCACAAGCACCTTCTTTTAACAAAGACAGGCCTTCTCCACTATTCGTTGCGACAATTTCAATTTTTAAATCACGAATAAGTGTAGGAAATTTCTTTAAAAAAGTAGTTAAAAATCCAGAGGCTAAAGAATGAACAACGCAGAAACGAATGGTCGATTCAGTTTCATTTTTAATATTTTTAATTAGTTTTGCGGTCTCCTCTACCTGTTTTTCAATATTTTTAGACATCACTAATAAAATTCGACCAATGTCTGTAAATTCGATGTTGTTTTTGTTGTTCCTAATAATGACTTCAGCACCAATCATTTCTTCAATTTGTTGAATTCTTCGAGTAAATGCAGACTGGCTAATAAATCTTTTCTCTGCTGCTTTTGAGATTGAACGTTCACGTTCTAATGTGAGGAGATCCTCTACCCAACGGACTTCTAAATTCATCTTATCTATTCCCTTTTAGATTTGTAATTTTATTAATTGATATTTTTGGGAAGTAGCATAAATAAATTTAGTGATGAGAAAGAATGATAAAACATAGGGAGTACCTGCAAAAATGCGAGAAGTGAAAGGACAAAGCCAATCTATAAAATTAAGTATTTAATAATTCTGACATAGAAAAGAAGATAAGAAAATAATAGGTTTTGTTTTCACGAGACAAGAGATGAACATAAGTACAATTCAGCTAAAAAAATTATTTAAATCAAACAATAAAAAGCCATCATAAAAATAAATAAGTGATCTTAACAAGATAACTTTTAGAAATAAGCACGAACTTATATTTGTACATTTTATTGATAAAAAAAGTCCGCACCTTGGGGAAGAATGCGGACTGTAAACTGTTTCAATAACCAATCCTTATGTTATTGATTAAATTTTTCAGAATCTTAATTAAGATACTTTTCCACTATAAACGGTAGTTAAAAAATCTATTTTCATATCCTTTTTACTTTGCCTAACCCAAAAAATATGAAAAATGATTTTTTTTACTCACTCAATGGGTTGGTAAGGTAATAATTGATAAGAAAATGATTACCTTACCTCATTTCAGGATTTAAGCAGTCATAATAATTGATTGTATTTAAATACAATATTTGAAAAGAGTATAAGATAAAAAGATAATCCCGACTATTATACTAAAGTATCTATTTGGGTGTACGCAAACGTATTGAGTTCCCTTTAAAAGCGGTGACGATTTTCGCAGACGGGTTGATCAAAATGACCTAATATTCACCAATCAAGTAGTATAACTTTCTTGAAATTTCAACCATCATATTAGAAGTATATTGACTGATTTCAAATATCTGTTTTTTCTGTGGATTGAAAACCATATTGTCTTTTTCATCACTAAAAAAAACATAAGTTGTGTATTTATCCATGTGATGAATATGCTCTTTCAAGCTGAGTTTCTCACCAGAGTTAGGGTCATATGCAATAAACTTCATTCTCATGCATTTGTCTCTTTACAGCGTGCTTACACCTTATAAAATTTCAGTCAAAAGATTATTTAACAGACAATAATCTTGAATGCCTAAATTATTGATACGATGCAGTAGGGATATTTTGTTTAGCTTTTTGAATAGATAACTCAGCATTCTTAATTGATTGCTCAGCTTCTTTAAGCATGTGCGAACTTTTAGTTTCAGCTTTTTCTTCATTACCCCAAAGGAGATAACAAGCAAAACTTCCCAATATTAATAAAGCAGCAGTTACTTTTAACATAAACTTAATAAATCAAAATTTTCTGTATTATAAGTATTTTTATGTGAAATGCATCACAATTTTATTAAAATTTATTAAACAAAACTCATTATCTGCTTATATAAATTAACTTTCACATGAAAAATCAAATATTTTTTTGATTTTAATACACGGAAATGATTACTTAGTTTTCTGTATAAATTTTGATTTACTTAAATTTTCACACCTTTAACCAATCTATAAAATTAAATAAATATTTGAATATATTAAACTTTATAACAAGTATTCATTCTATATACGCTCATATACCAACGATTATTTCTCGACTACCTTCTTTTTTGTTATGCAAAAAATGCATAATTGCTTTAATAAATGCATTAGAAGTGAAGCATTTCGAATTCTAAGATGAATCATCTTAACTAATTCGAAGTTTAATGATGAACGCTGATATTACTACCCGTATTGAGAAGGATCTTATTGGTCATCGAGAAATCAACAATGACCATTATTACGGAGTTCAAACATTACGTGCTTTAGAAAATTTCAACTTAACAAATAGCAAAGTTGGAAATTTCCCTAATTTAATTAAAGCATTAGCTATGGTTAAACTAGCTTGTGCTGAAGCAAACTATAATCTTAAAAACTTAGATCAAACTAAATTTGAAGCGATTGAATACAGCTGTAATCAGCTTATTCGTGGTAATTTCTACGATCAGTTCCCAATCGATATGTTGCAAGGCGGTGCGGGTACTTCAACCAATATGAATGCAAATGAAGTATTGGCAAACGTTGCTTTAGAATATATGGGACATTCTAAAGGTCAATATCAATATTTACATCCAAATAACGACATTAACATGTCGCAGTCAACAAATGACGTATACCCTACTGCAATTCGTTTAGGTTTATTACTTAGCTTAGATGAGTTAAACCTTCCATTTAACAATTTGATTCTTAGCTTCTTGAATAAATCTCAAGAGTTTGCACACATTTTAAAAATGGGTCGTACTCAGTTACAAGATGCGGTGCCAATGACATTAGGTCAGGAATTTGGTGCTTTTGCGGTAACTCTACAAAAAGACCTTGAGCAAATTAATACGCTTATTCCAAATGTTTTAGCTTATATGAATCTTGGCGGTACAGCGATTGGTACAGGAATTACCACTGAATATAGTTACCGTGAACTCGCGATTCAAGCACTTGGAAAAATCTCTGGTAAGAAAATTAAGTCAGCTCCAGATTTGATTGAAGCCACTTCTGATATGGGTGACTTTGTTCTTTTATCTGGTTTATTAAAACGTACTGCAACTAAACTTTCAAAAATTGCCAATGACTTGCGTTTACTTTCAAGTGGTCCACGTACTGGTATTAATGAAATTAATTTAGAAGCACGTCAACCTGGTAGCTCGATTATGCCGGGTAAAGTAAACCCAGTTATTCCTGAAGCAATGAACCTTGCTTGCTTCCAGATCATTGCAAATGATTTGGCTGTAACTTTAGCTGCTGAAGCTGGTCAATTACAGTTAAATGCAATGGAACCACTTATTGCATTCAAACTGTTTGAATCGATGGACTTGCTTGGTAAAGCAATGGCAATGTTCCAAACTAAGTGTATTGATACGATTACGGCGAACCCTGAACACTGTAAAGCTTTGGTTGAAAATTCAATTGGTATTGTGACTGCACTTAACCCATACCTAGGTTATGAAACTACAACTCGTATTGCTAAAACAGCAAACGAAACTGGGCAAAGCGTATTGGCTTTAGTTCAAAATGAAGGTTTATTATCAGCACAAGTACTTGATGATATCTTGTCGATTAATAATATGGTTAAACCAAAAATGTCGGCTTAATTCCTGAAATAAAAAAGGAGCTTTTAAAGCTCCTTTTTTATTTGTTCCATAACAACTATTAAAAGCTAAAAGTTGTAGAAAATTGAGCCGTGCGAGGATTACCTAAGAACAGATAGTCATCTCCCATAAATGCGCCTACATCACGCCAATATTTCTTATTAAATAAGTTATCAATATTAAATCTAAAAGTTGTGTCATGCCCAGCAAAATTTGTTTTATAGGCAGCACCAATATTAAAGACACTATATCCGCCTACTTTTGCAGTTCCCTCTTTATTTGCATATTTACTGCTACTGTATTGCATACCACTCAATAATCTTAAACCTTCAACTGACGGTACTTTATAAGATAACTGGGCTGTGGCACGTACTTTCGGCACATTTTGAGTTTGATGACCTTTGTAGCTGTCAGTATCAATATCAACAAGACGAGATTTGGTATAGGTAATGCCAGAACTTACGTCAAGTGTATCGGTTAAGGCACCTGTTAAACCTAACTCAATACCTTGATTGTGTTGTTCGCCTTGCTCAATAAAATCTGGAGGACTATCAATATTAATCTTGCTGTATTGATTGTCTTGTTTTAAATCAAAAATAGCTGCTGTTAACAAGAAGTTCCGAATTTGTTGCTTAATACCAAATTCATATTGTTCAGAGCTTCTAGGTGATAGTACTGAAGGGCCTATATTATTTTTAATATTATTTGTATACCACGGAGCTTCGCCACCGTCTGATAAACCTTTAGCATATGAAGCATATAGATTAGTCGTAGCAGTTGGGCTATACATGAGCGCTAATTGTGGCAAGAACTTGTTTAAATCCGTATCACGGCTTTGCTGCCCATCTGAATTATAAGCTTGCTCATCAAGATGAATCAGTTTCCCACCGAGTAAGGTTGACCAGTGATCATTAAATTGAACTCGGTCAGATACAGTAAATGCAGTCTGATCACTCTGTAGAGCTTTGTAACGATCGCCTGGACTTTCCAATGACGGATTGTAGTCGACCGTATTTTCATAGATATTGCCTGTTCCTATAAATCCATTCTCTGTACACGATAAAAATAGATAACTCATTGAAATAATGTCATAATAATTGTTTTCTAACGACGAATACTATGACACATCTCAATGAGTTATATCTTATCTTAAACAAATATCTAAAATGGAACAAGTCACATTTAAAGTGCTTTGCGCTCATCATGCTTGTGATTATTTTAAAGCAAACATGTAATCTTTCTTCTGCATCTAAAGCCTTGCCCATCAAGTGCTTACCACAATCATTTTATCGACGTATGCAGCGCTTCTTTGCAGGTCAGTATTTTGATTATCGTCAAATTTCTCAGTTGATTTTCAATATGTTTTCATTCGACCAAGTGCAACTGACTTTAGATAGAACCAATTGGAAATGGGGAAAACGAAATATTAATATCCTGATGCTCGCAATCGTTTATCGTGGAATAGCGATACCTATCCTTTGGACATTGCTTAATAAACGTGGAAATTCAGATACGAAAGAGCGTATTGCTTTGATTCAACGCTTTATAGCCATTTTTGGTAAAGACCGTATTGTGAATGTGTTCGCAGACAGAGAGTTTATCGGTGAGCAGTGGTTTACATGGTTAATTGAACAAGACATCAACTTCTGCATTCGTGTTAAAAAAACTTCATTGTCACCAATCATTTAGGAAAGAATCATAAAATTAGTGATTTATTTCGCCATCTTAAAGTTGGTCAAATTGAATGTCGTAAACGACGGATTTTGGTTGGTCGGGTGAAACTATATATAAGTGCACTACAGTTAGAAAATGGAGAGCTTTTACTCGTCGTTTCTCCTCAGTTTAATGCCAATGCTATTCAGGATTATGCATTACGCTGGGAAATTGAAACCTTATTCAGTTGTCTCAAAGGACGCGGGTTTAATCTTGAAAATACGCGCTTGACAGACCCTAGACGAGTGAAAAAATTGATTGCGGTGTTAGCTATAAGCTTCTGTTGGTGTTACTTAACGGGTGAATGGCAACATGATCAAAAAAAAGCGATAAAAATAAAGAAGCATGGACGACTCTCAATGAGTTTATTTCGCTATGGTTTAGACTATGTTCAAATGGCGATTCAGCGTTTAATTGGTTTTGGGAAAAAAGAAGAGTTTAAGGAAATTTTGGCAATTTTAAGAAGGCAGAACCCTGATAGGATAAGGGTTCTGTGAAATTTGTCGTGTACAGAGAAATCCATTAAGTGGTGTATGGTGTTTTAGAGTTTTATAAGTATGTTGTAATTCGAAAGCGATTTGATGCTGTATATTGCCAGTATTGAATTGACCATTTAACCCAGCAGCAAACTGATTGGTTATACGTGCATCATCTGGACTGCGATAATCATAAATGTCATAGTTGCCATCTTTGTCGAATACTGCAAGTTCATTACCTGATGAGTAATAACTTCCATAAGGAAATACAATATAATCATCAATCACAACACGGCTTTGAGACGCACTTAAGCTAC
Organism: Acinetobacter sp. FDAARGOS_559; assembly: GCF_003940475.1. NCBI lineage: Bacteria > Pseudomonadati > Pseudomonadota > Gammaproteobacteria > Moraxellales > Moraxellaceae > Acinetobacter > Acinetobacter sp. FDAARGOS_559. The sequence continues at coordinate 157,796 of NZ_RKJG01000005.1, read as the reverse complement.
CATTCCATTGATCGTTAAATGCATATTGATATTTCAAACTCGCATTTAGACTGTTATTTACAACAGGCTTACTCCAAGACTGGTAACCCAATAAACGGTCTTGATCTACATTTGTTGGTACTTCTTGCCCATCAAGCAGTTGATAACCGGGTACTGAACGTTGACTTTGATGCTGAGCTTCAATATCAAACAGTAATTTAGAACGCTCATTAATTTTCCAGTCTAAAGCTACTGAACCAAACTCACGCTTACCATTTGCGTGATCAATATTTGGATGGATGCTTTCATGGGCTAAATTGATTCGATAACCAAAACTATCATTAACAAAGCCGCCTACATCCGTTGCCAGTGTATAACCACCTTCTGAATTTGCATCGACTGTAATAGTTTTAATATCGGCAGGCCTTTTGGTTACATAGTTAACCACACCACCTGGTGTCGACATTCCACTTTGAATTGCAGAAATGCCTTTTAAAATTTCAACTTGTTCTTTATTTTCTAAAGCTACATTTTGTTCGCCACGTATGGTATGGCCATTAATGAGATAGCTTGAGCCTAAATCGAGTGCGAAACCACGTGCTACAAAGTTTGGATAGTAACCAATAGCGGCATAACCATCGCCTAAGGATGAATCATTTTTAATCACATCGGTCAGTGTTTTTGCGTGTTGATCTGCTATACGTTCAGATGTAATGGTGGTAATAGATGCAGGGACTTTCTTTACATCACCAGTTTGAAAACCAGATAAACTCACTTTTTTTGATGTGTATAGTGCATCACTATTTTGTGTAGCGTTCACAGTAATGGTTGGGAGCTGCGAAACCTCCGCTTCATTTGCATAGACGACAGATGTTATGAGTGCAATAGATGAAGCCAATGCTGTTTTAGAGCATGTCATGAAGTGAAGATTTAACGAACGTCTTTCCATTGAATAACTACCTGCCATACCGTGCATAATTTGAAGCGCTAGAAATAAGTGCTGAGCCGATTTTTAGCCACGCAAGAATACAGCTACATATATTGAGAAACAACATATTCTGTATTTTTTCGATTAAGTGAATTTAGTTCGACTTTTTTCAACTTATCATTCTATGAATTTCATTTATTTTCTTAGGAATTGATACTATAACTTTTTAAGTATTATCAAATATTCAAAATACACTTAAGCTCAAAATAGTACTTAAAAGGAGAAACAGAATAGAAAAATACTGGTATTAAATTAGCTTACTGATTTTAAAAACAATTAATTATTCAGTTAAATAAAAGGAAGTGTTCGATCATTGGTAAAAATCTCTTTAAATCGAACAAAAGGGCGTAATCTCACTAGAATCGAATTTTAAAATTAGAAAAAATGAATGGTTAGGAATTCTAAGGACGTGCTCAGGGTTGAGTGATTTTTAAAAAGTTCATTCTATTTTCTGTTTAGCCCACCTAAAAGTTCCTAGTTTTTGTCTACAAAATGATGGAAGTAATATGACATATACTCAGGAAGAAAAACGTAGCCGGATACGTGGGATTGTAGGCGCAGCCTCTGGTAATTTAGTTGAATGGTTTGATTTTTATATTTATGCAGTATTTGCTGCTTACTTTACTCAAGCTTTAACCGCGCCAGATATGGATAGCACAACCAAGTCTATTTATGTTTGGGGGGTGTTTGCCGCAAGCTTCTTTATGCGTCCGATTGGAAGCTGGCTATTTGGTCGTATTGCAGATCGACATGGCCGAAAGAAGTCGATGATCATATCAATTTGTCTGATGGCTTTAAGCTCCTTTTTATTTGCAGCTTTGCCTACTTATGATCAAGTCGGTTTATTTGCCCCTTTTCTGTTACTCCTTGTTCGTTTGCTTCAAGGCTTATCAGTGGGTGGTGAATATGGCGCCGTTGCCACTTATATGAGTGAATTAGGCTTAAAAGGTCAGCGTGGTTTTTACTCATCTTTCCAATATGTCACTCTCTCTGGTGGTCAATTGCTTGCAAGCTTACTGGGCGTTATTTTGTTGACGTTCTTAAGTGAACAACAATTACATGATGGCGGCTGGCGTATTCCATTTGTTATTGGTGGTATCGCAGCAATCTTATCTTTGCTTGCACGTAGTCGTTTAGAAGAAACACTTTCTCATCAAGACAGCGAACGAAAAGAGTCTGGTAGCTTAAGAGAACTCTTTAAAAAGCACTGGAAAACCTTTTTATTGGTGGTTGGATACACTTCTGCTGGTTCATTAACGTTTTATGTAGAGACCGTTTATTCAAAAACCTATTTAACCAACTTAGGGATGGACGGAAAAACAGTTGGTTATATCATGACCTTCGCCCTATTTGTCTATATGTGTGCTCAACCTGTATTTGGTGCAATTTCGGACCGTATTGGGCGACGCTCTTCAATGTTGGCATTTAGCTTATTGTCCGCCATTTTTATTTATCCCGTCATGGTGATCGGGATGCGTGCCTATATAGATTCTCCGATCATCATTACATTGCTACTCATCTTTATGATGATGTTACTCAGCTTCTATACTTCTATTAGTGGTTTGGTAAAAGCTGAAATGTTCCCACCTCATGTGCGAGCTTTAGGTGTAGGTTTCTCTTATGCAGTAGGTAATGCGCTGTTTGGTGGTTCTGCGCCTTCGGTTGCCTTACAGTTTAAAGCTGCCGGAATTGAAAATACCTTCTTTATATATGTGATTGTCATGCTGGTTATCTGTTTCTTATGTAGCCTTGCGCTTCCGAAAAAACCAGATTATTTAGAACATGATCATTAATTAAATAAGATGCCTTCTGTCCCAAGCAGAAGGCATCTTTTAGCTCTTAGCAAATTCTTTTAAAAAAGCCCACGGAAAAATCCCTTTGTCATGCCCATCGCTAAAGCAAATTTGGGCACCATAACCTTGATCAAACATAGCTGTCACTTCAACATTTTGATGCTCTATTTTAATTTGTTTAATCCGCTTCGCTCGGCAAAAGCCACATGGGCAAATTTCCCTTAAACTTTGATGACTCAGACATACGCTTGAGCCATCGGTCCATATAAAGTGAACCTGCTTATTTATAGTGTCGACACGGATATCAGGTCTGATTTGCATACTTCACCTCACCAATTTGATTTAATCCAATACGAATCGCTTTTCGTACTTCAGGATCTGGATCATTTTGATGTTGTTCCAATAGCTTCTGAGCTTCTGCTGTACCAATTTCACCGAGTGCTAAAGCGACTTCTTTACGCAAGTTACTAATTTCATGTTTAAAGTTATCAGTCAAATGAGCTACTGCCAGACGCGACTTGAGTAATCCTAAGCTTCGAACTGCAGCAATACGTACTTGCCAATATAAGTCAGATAAAGCATGAATTAAGGGAGTTTCAAGCTGAACGATATGTAATTTTCCAATCGTAAGTGCAGCTTCAACTCTTAGTTGCCAACTTTCCGAAGTTAAAGAATGTTGAAGTGCTTGGATTACCTCTGCAGATATACTCTGACCATAAGCTAAACCACCTGTTGCAATACGGCGGACTTCATCATCTGTATCTGTTTCGGCAATTTTTGCCAATATCGTAATTGCTTGGTCTTGTTGTAACCAACTTAATGCACTGACTGCCTCACGGCGTACAAATGCATCTTCGTGGTGTACCAAAGCAGATATCTCTTCAAATAATTGCTGTGGTCGTAAAGTTTTTAAAGCACGCAGAATTGCACCAAGAGCAAAAGTATCCGTATGCTTTAAATACGGTGCCAGTATCTGGGCCGATGCCGCATTTTTGACTTCACTTAAACTCTGGCTGGCAGCTTGTCTCACATTCAGATCAACATCAAATAAGGCTTGAGCCAATACTTGCAAACTGGTTGGGTCTTCCCAGCTTTCTAGTTTTTTTGCCGCTTCTTCACGAACTAAAGCTGAAGAGTCGTGTTGTAGTGCTGCATGCAGCCACGGAAGTAAACTCGGATTTTCTTCATCACCAATATTCATTAAAGCGACAAAGCGTATCTTTTCATCTGCATGATTGAGCTGCGCAAGAAATTCCTGATTATATTCATCGATATCATCTAAAGCTTGATAATAAAAACTCATTCGTATTCCTTAATTTGTGATTTCTTTCCAAGCCCTAATGGATTTAAACGGCTTAACTCTTCTTGTTGAGTGGCTTCTTTTAACGTTTGGATGCAATGTTTTTTAATGGCTGTAAATTCACTACTCGTTACAAGCTCAACATCCCGTGGACGTTCAAACTTAAGTGGAATTTCTTCAATAATTCGCCCTGGTCGATGGCTCATAATCAACACTCGATCGGCTAAAAAAAGTGCCTCATCAATATCGTGGGTAATAAATAAAACCGACGTTTGGATTTCTTGCCAAATTTCGAGTAATAGCATTTGCATTTTCAAACGAGTTTGAGCATCTAAGGCACCAAAAGGCTCATCCATTAATAAAATGCGAGGTTGATTAATCAATACTCTCGCAATTTCAACTCGTTGCTGCATGCCACCAGAAAGTTCGGCTGGAAATTTATGTTCAAAACCTTTAAGTCCGACCAGATCAATCATTTTCTGAGCTTGTTCAATACGCTTTTGCTTGGCGATGCCTTTCATTTTTAAACCAAAGGCAATATTTTCGAGCACGCTTTTCCAAGGAAATAAGGTATGTTGCTGAAACACCAAACCTCTATCTGGATGCGGTTCAAATATCGATTCATCATCGACCGTTAAAGACCCGGAACTAATCGGTAAATGCCCTGCCAAAGCACCTAATAATGTTGATTTACCGCAACCCGACGGGCCAAGTAGACATATAAACTCGCCCGGTTGTATTTCGAAATTAACCCGATCTAATGCCTGAAAACGATTTTTAGCTTGCCCTAAATGTAGAGATAGATTTTGAATACGTACATGGCCTTGTGTAATTGACATTTTAAGACTTCCTTAGTTGATACCATGGAGTAAATCGGTTTCCAATCACACGCACCAATGTACTGCTAAACATACCTAACGCTCCGATCAGCACCATGCCAACCACGATATTGCTATAGTTTTGCAAGGTGAAAGACTCCCATGTGAAATATCCAATTCCGTGTTGTCCAGAAATCATTTCCGCAGTCACTAAACAGAACCAACAAGTGCCCATTCCAATAGATAAACCCGTAATAATGTTCGGTAATGCGCCCGGAATAATGACTTCATGAATAATGGCAAGATCAGAAGCACCCAGACTTTTCGCTGACGCAACGAGCCTTGGGTCAACTGCACCAACGCCATGTACGGTGTTTAATAAAATTGGAAATAAAGCCCCAATAAAGGTAATAAAAATCATGGAAGCTTCTGAGGATGGAAAAATCAGAATTGCTAAAGGAATCCATGCAACTGCTGGTATTGGACGTAATACTTCTAATGGTGGCATTAGAAAGGCAGCCAGTTTTTGGTAACGTCCTGCCAACAAACCAATACCTACACCAATTAGAGCCGCAAGCACAAAACCAATCACTACACGAAACACACTAGATTCAACATGTTCAAATGCAGCGCTGAGTTGAAAAAAAGCCCATAGCGCATGAATGACATCTAAAGGTGTCGGGACATTGCTAAAGTTCACAAAGCCTAAATTTACTTTAAACTGAGCAAGTCCTTGCCAAATGACTATCCAAAAAGCTATGGATGTAAAAGCAATCACGTAGCTTTTTAAACGCGCCGGATATGATCTCAACTGCTGAAAAAATTTAGTCAAAAATGTACTTTGGTTATTAGGTTTTGTCTGGGCTAAACTACTCATTTGTCACCTCCTGATCATTAGGTAAGACAACACATCAGCTCTGTGTTACAAGCTGAATAGCTTTAAAGTCATATACTTTTCCGCCCTGTTGTTTAGCCCATTTTTCAGCATCATCTTTTAATAAAAAGGCTTGAATTTGTCCTGCTTTGTCTGTGGCATACCATGCTAAATTAGCAAGTAACTTAATGTCGGACTGATGATCTTGGCTATAAACCACACGCACCGTTTTTCCATCGGCTTGTATTTTCTTTAAATCAGAAAAAGCATGCTCAGGCGTTTCGTAGCTACGAACTTTTTCTTCACCCGTTACCCAAATTTGAGTCACCCGATCAAATGTTTTGATGGGTTGGCCAGTTAAAGCGTCATTGGCAACCAAAGGTGATTTTGTATAGTCAGCCAATTGCTGGCTGTAATTAAGTCCAGATGCTTGAAATGCGTCCTTAATATATTGGTCATCAATAAATTTATTTACATCAAGCGTACCGTCGTTTTTTCCTAAAACTTTTAAGGTATCTATCGCAATTTGAGTCGCTTTTCGATATTCAGGTTTCCACGTTAAGTCACGAGTTTGCAGACCTAAAGGGCCATGAAATAGATAAACAACTTCGGCAGGAATACCTGTTTTTTCAGCAATAAGTTCACTATATTTTTCTGGCTGTTCCTGAATTAGACGATTCGCTTCAATAGTTGCTTGTAAATAGGCTTTTATAACTTCTGGATGCTGCTGTGCATAATCCTTGCTCGCAAGTGATCCATGAAATGTAGGTGATTTTGCTTGTGAACCATCATAGATTTTTTTAGCAAAACCTTGGTAAGCAAATAACTCTCCGAATGGTACGAAGTCAGCATGTGCAGCAATCTTATGACTTTTTAATGCAGGTCCCGCCACTTCTGGCGCCTGAGCAATCACTTTAATATCTTTATCAAGTTGCCAGCCTTCTGCCTGAATTGCTCGTAGCAAAAGTCCATGAGCAGTTGAAGCAAAAGGTACGGAAATGGTTTGTCCTTTTAGTTCTTTGAGTGATGTTACTTTTGAGTCAATTGGAACAACAATCGCATTCCCACTACCATTAATACTGCCTGACAAAGGGGCTAAAAATATGCTTTCTTTCCCAGCTTTTTTAAATGCTGCTAAATTATTAACAGCAGGAAAGTCTGCCATTGCTCCCAAATCTAGACGTCCAGCCACCATCTCACTGGTAAGTGGTGCACCAGAGGTAAAATTTTTCCATTGAATGTCATATTTAACATTCTTGTATTCACCATCTTTGGGTAAATATTTTGGTAATAAATTCAATTCACGAATCAGCAACCCACCTGTTGCACAGTTAATGGTCGTGTCTTGTGTACCAATGGCGACACGCACAGTTTCTGTTTTACTGCCGCACCCCAAAGTGCCGAGTACCATGGCACCAATTAAGCTACTGAGTAATAGTTTTTTATTGATCAATTTATTTTGTCTCATGTTACGTATTCCAAATTAATTATTTGAGTAGGTATGGGATATTTACTTTGACTGCATTTGTTGGGCAGTCCTTTTCACAAGGCATGCAATACCAACATTCATCAAATTGCATATAAGCTTTTTGAGTTGTTGGATCGATTGCCAATAAATCCATTGGACAAACATCTACACAGACAGTGCATCCTTTATCAGCAATACATTTATCTTCATCGATAATGACGGGTGCGGCAGTACGGTGCTGTACTTCTTTAAAAATAAAAGCCATGATTTGAATTCCTGATTTATTTAGTCTGCTAGAGCAACATCTTTTTGAATGCGTAAACGGTCATACGACACAGCTTCATCTTGATTAATCGGAACCACATAAGGCTCGATTGGCTTTTTGAAACTGACCATGTTCCCGTATTCATCTTTTTTCAAATGCGTGTGACAGAACCAATCCGAGTTATTTTTTTGAGGGAAATCAGCTCTATAGTGGTACAGTCCCCAGCGACTTTCTTCTCTAAACAATGAAGCTCTTGCTGCCATTTCAGCACAGTCTCGAATAAAAGAAACTTCAGCGGCACGCATCAGCTCATGAGGGTTTCTTGCTGAAATTCTCTTAATATCTTGTTTGATTTCTTCAAAGCGCTTGAGCCCAATTTCCATTTTTTGGCGAGTTTTAGGCGGTTGCAAATAGTCATTTACAAAACGGCGCAGCTTATATTCCACTTGTTCTGGAGGTAAACCTTCTGAGCAATCCAGTGGCGCAAATATTCGAGCTTTTTCTGCTTCTATTTCACTTTGGTTTAATTCGCTATCTTCAATTGCATTCACATATTGCGCGGCATTTACACCCGCAAACCATCCGTAGGTAAATGCACCAAGCATATAGTTATGAGGTACAGCCGCCATATCGCCAGCACTGTATAATCCTTTAACTGAAGTCTCAGCTTTTTCATTGACCCATACGCCAGAAGCGCTGTGCCCGCTACAGAAACCAATTTCTGAAATATGCATTTCCACCATATCTTGACGGTAATTGGTTCCTCGGCCCTCATGAAAACGTCCACGGCTTGGGCGCTCATTGGTATGCAAGATTTCTTCGATGGTTTGAATGGTTTCTTCGGCCAGATGATCTACTTTTAAATAAACAGGACCATTACCACTTTCCAGTTCTTGGTAAAACTCCCACATCATTTGACCACTCCAGTAGTCACATTCAATGAAACGTTCACCTTTACTGTTAGCGGTATAACCTCCTAAAGGACCAGTCACATAGGCACAAGCCGGACCGTTATAGTCTTTAATCAATGGATTAATCTGGAAGCATTCTAAGTTAGCAAGCTCAGCACCTGCATGGTATGCCATTGCATAGCCGTCACCTGCATTGGTTGGGTTTTCATAAGTGCCCATTAAATAGCCGGAAGCTGGCAAACCTAAACGCCCTGCGGCACCACAACATAAAATGGCAGCTTTCGTTTTAATGACATAAAAGTCACCACTACGACAATCAAAACCGAGTACACCATTGATTGCACCTTGTTCATTTTTTAAAAGCTTTGTGGTGACAATGCGATTATTAATTTTGACTTGAGCACGCTTTAACTGACGATATAAAACTTTTTTAACATCATGACCTTCGGGCATTGGTAAAACATATGCACCCATGTGATGTACTTTTTTTACTGCAAATTCGCCTGTCTCATCTTTTTCAAACTTAATACCCCATTGATCGAGTTGTTGAATGGTTGTAAAACTATGCTTTGCATATGCATATACAGTGGTTTGGTTAACTACCCCATCATTAGCAATGGTAATTTCTTTGGTGTATTGCTCAGGTGTTGCATAGCCCGGAATGACAGCATTATTCAGCCCATCCATTCCCATTGAAATCGCCCCACTGCGCTTTACATTCGCTTTTTCAATGAGCAAGACTTTTAAATTCGGGTTTTCTTGCTTGGCTTTAATCGCAGCCATTGGCCCTGCAGTTCCACCACCAATCACCACAATATCAAACTCAAGATATTTAGTTTCCATTGAATATTCCTTATTTTTATTTGAGTTATTAACGATGAATACGTAAACGGTACTGGAAGGTATCGCCCGAGAAATAGAGATATTCATAGTCAATTGGTTGGCCATTTGCGTCATGAGTCAAACGTTCGACCCGTAATACCGGAGTTCCGATTTCGACTTGCAACAAAGCCGCTAACTCTTCATCTGCTACCGTGGCATCAATGCTTAAATCCGCATGTCCCAAAGGAATATCGCACTCTTGTTCTAATGCCTTGAAAATATCGGTTGTACGTAAATCAATCGCTTTCTCTTTAAGCTTCAAACCAATATGTTCAGGCAAATAAGTCAACTCATACGACACTGGCTGACGGTTGAGTAAACGGACACGTTGAATTTCATACACATTGGCTTTAACAGGTAACTTTAATTTGGGCACAACGTGCATCGGGATCTGCTTAAGCTCGGCGGAGATGACACGGTTTAAAATTTCGTGACCAGCAGATGACATTGCTTCTGCAAAACCTTGCAAACTTGAGATGTTCTGGAACGTTTTTGGCTTGCTTACAAAGGTCCCTTTACCTGGCACCTTAAAAATATAGCCTTCCAACTGTAATTGGTTGAGCGCTTGCCGAACTGTAATTCGACTTACACCAAATTCTTCAGCAAACTCGTTTTCAGATGGAATTTGGCTCAGTACGGCATATTCACCATTTACAATTTTGTTAAGGATGAGTTCCCTTAATTGATCGTAAAGAGGCTTGTGATTTTTGGGATCTTGGGGTAGCTGGCTCACGGCTCACAACCTGTTATAACAACTTGAGCAAATAATGTTTAAAATGTTTCAGCTTTGGAAATAATTTAAAGCGATAACTTTAGTTAAAAAAATAATTTCATTTAATATCAATAAATTAATAAATAGTTATCTATAAAAGTTGAATGGTTATCATAAAAAATACATTTGTGTTTGTTATGCTATAAAACATACTCCGTTATGCCATAAACGTAAAAATTAATATTATTTTTTAGGGGATAATATGCAACAAAAACAATTAAATACCCCTGATGATTCAGTGGAACAAGTCACCTTCTGGCAAGCCTTCTTATTTTGGCTCAAGCTTGGTTTTATTAGCTTTGGGGGGCCAGCTGGACAAATCGCTGTGATGCATCAGGAACTCGTTGAGCAAAAGCGCTGGATATCCGAAAAAAGATTTTTACATGCACTGAACTACTGCATGTTGTTACCCGGTCCTGAAGCACAGCAGTTAGCAACCTACATTGGTTGGCTTATGCATAGAACTGCGGGAGGATTGGTTGCAGGTATTCTATTTGTATTACCCTCTTTATTTATTTTAATTGGGCTATCTTGGGTTTATATAAAATTTGGAGATGTGCCTGTTATTGCAGGTATTTTTTACGGGATAAAGCCTGCCGTCACTGCAATTGTCTTTCATGCAACTTACCGTATAGGTAGTCGTTCGCTTAAAAATAAGTTTTTATGGGTCGTCGCAATTGCAGCGTTTTTTGCCATTTTTGTCTTAAAGCTTCCTTTCCCGCTTATCGTTTTATCAGCTGGTATTACTGGCTATTTAGCGAGTAAAAAGTACCCAGAACTATTTTCCTCAGCGGCTGGACATAAAGCCAGTCAAAAAGATTATGGTCCGGCATATATTGATGATGATACCCCGACACCAGAGCATGCTAAATTCCATTGGTTGCGGTTAGCTAAACTTATTTTTGTGGCAATCGCTTTATGGCTATTGCCAATTTTAGCTTTAGGCGCATATTTTGGATGGCATCATTCCTATACCCAAATGGCTTGGTTTTTCACTAAAGCTGCGCTGCTTACGTTTGGGGGCGCTTACGCGGTTTTACCTTATGTCTATCAAGGGGCTGTCAATCATTTTGGATGGCTTTCACCTACACAAATGATTGATGGATTGGCACTTGGTGAAACTACACCCGGTCCACTAATTATGGTCGTTGCCTTTGTTGGCTTTTTAGGAGGCGTCAATCATTCATTACTTGGCTCTGAGCATTTATTTTTTGCTGGAGCACTCGGTGCAGTCATTGTGACTTGGTTTACCTTTCTATTTTCATTTGTCTTTATTTTTGCGGGTGCACCGATTATTGAATCTACACATAACGAAATTAAATTTACTGCCCCCCTCACTGCAATTACCGCGGCTGTGGTCGGTGTCATTTTAAATTTAGCACTATTTTTTAGTTATCACGTATTATGGCCACAGGGTTTTTCAGGCCATTTTGATATTGTCGCGGCCCTCATTACTGTTGCTGCATTTATTGCTTTATTCCGATTTAACATTAACGTGCTGTATGTCATTTTTGCTTCGGCACTGGTTGGGCTCGCAGTCACTTTCTTCTAGCTTCTAGTTATTTACTGATTGAATTGATTTTTCAAAATCATAATCTCAATAAGGCCGAACAGTTCCTTTACTGTTCGGCTATTTATATTTTTAACCCGCTAACTGGGCAATTTGCGCTGCTGCATTATCTAAGGCAGCTTGACGTGCTTCTGGTCCAAAAGCGATCCCTTCCGCTCGCACAAAAGTGATATCAGTCACCCCAATAAAATTGAAAAACGCTTTGATATAAGTTTCTTGATAGTCTAAAGCTTCGGCTGGTGAACCTTCTGAATACACACCGCCACGCGAAGAAGCAATAATAACACGTTTACCTTCTACTAAACCTTGAGGGCCGTTTTCCGTGTAACGGAATGTTTTTCCAGCAACAGATAGGCGGTCAAGCCACGCTTTTAACTGTGATGGGAAGCTAAAGTTATACATAGGTGCGCCAATTACAACGATATCTGACGATAAGAACTCATCCAAATATTGGGTGTTTCTTGCAACACGTTGTTGCGCTGTTTCATTATTAGGTTCAACACCTTGCCATGCTAAAAACTCAGCATCAGACAAATGAGGAATTGGCTCTAAAGCAAAATCGTGATGAATAATTTCTGCATCTGGATAAGCTGTGCTGAGCTGACGAATAACAGATGAGGTGAGTTGGCGGCTAACAGACTGCTCACCTAAAATACTTGTGTCAATTTGAAGTAGTTTCATCGCTTATACCTACAGTATAAAATTGTTACTTGAGCTAATTATGTTACTACTATTATTCTTATGCACAAGAAGGCACATTTAGGGAACCAAGTAATATGACTGTAACCATACCTCATGATATTCAGAGTTCAGATTGCCAAAGAGTCAGTCAAGTGTTGGCTAGAGTTGGAGAGAAATGGAGTATACTCATTGTAATGACACTTGCATCACATCCTCATCGCTTTTCTGAAATAAAGAGACGTATCAATGGAATATCGCAGCGTATGCTTACCTTATGTTTGCGTGGTTTAGAACGAGATGGGTTGGTTAAACGTACGGTTTATCCTGTAGTTCCACCTCATGTTGAATATGAATTAACTCCATTGGGCCATTCACTTACAGAGCCTGTAATTGCTTTAGGCCAATGGGCTCAGCAGCATATTGCGGATATTGATGCGGCAAGAGCTGCATTTGATGCAGCTCAGGAGAAACCAATTACATTAGACACTTAACGTAACTGCGAAGGACTCATGCCATAAAATTGTTTAAAGCGATGACTTAAATGACTTGCTGAACTAAACCCACATACTAGGGCAATATCTTGCAAAGAAAGCTGAGATGACTGAATTAGTCCTTTGGCCTTAGTTAAGCGTCTTTGCATGACATATTGGTGAGGCGCCATATTCATGGACTGTTTAAACATATGAGCAAAATGGTATTCGCTTAAATTCACAATATTTGCCAAATCAGACAAAGTGAGTGCCTGATCTAGATGATCTTCAATCCATTCCTGAATATATTTGAGTTTATGAGGTGCCAGCCCACCCTTGATAGTAGGCTGTTGCCATTGAACACTGCTATATTTTCGAATTAAGTGATTCAACAATAAACTTGCCGTTGTACTCATTTGCAAATGATTTGAAGAATCTTGCCAATCGCAATCTAACAAGAAGAATTGATAAAGCGCTCGAATCTTTTCGTCATCGTTAAAAACAACTTCGTTTAGTTCAATTTGATTCGGTTCTTTGTCCCATATTTTTTCAGCAACATCACGCAAATGTTGATCGGTGTAGTACAAGTGGACAAATTTAAGCCCACCACGTATGTCCCAAGTAGACTCCTGATGTTCAGGCAACAAACAAAAACGACCCGGCCCACCGCCGTTTTTCCAGCCCGCAGGTGTTTTTTGATAGCTTTCATAGCCATCTTGAATATAAAGACTTAAAGTGTGGTGATCGCTACAGACACTTACACGATCTTGCTGATTAGACCAAAATGCAAGTTGCATATTTTCATCAAGCACCACAGTTTCGTGAAGCTTGGCTTTAGACTGCTGTAGCTGTTCTAAAGTTTGATAAGCCATGCAAAATTAAAACGAATATGATTGAGCTTAAGTTAACCATATTCAGCAAAATTCAGCTAGTTTAGATCTATAAAAAACGCAAGATCTTGCATGTACAACACAAGAATATATACGTGAAAAATTAAGGATTCCTAGATACTTAAGCTTGGTAATCGAGGATGAAGTTATGAATATTTTACTCTATGTTGCGGTGGTGTTGATTTGGGGAACAACATGGATTGGAATTGCCGTTCAAAGCCATTATGCAACACCCGTTGTCGCAATTTTATGGCGTTTTGCTATTTCAGCCTTATTACTTTGGGTTGTTTTACTATTTTCAGGAAAATTACAGCGAATTGCTTTAAAAGATCACTTGTTCTGTATGCTGCAAGGACTTTGTGTTTTTGGCCTAAACTTTATTTGTTTTTATACTGCGGTTAAATATGTAAATAGCGGTTTAGAGTCTGTCATTTTTTCGATGGCGGTTTTCTTTAATGCCATTAATGCACTTATCTTTTTTAAGCAGAAACCTTCCCCAAACTTTGCGCCAGCTGCACTTTTGGGCCTAAGTGGTATTGTTTTACTATTTTGGCACGATCTGATTAATAGCCAGTTTAATGCGCAGCTATTAATGGGTATTGGGCTATGTGCAATAGGCACTTACGGCTTTTCTTTAGGGAACATGATTAGTGTTAGACACCAAAAACGTGGTCTAAATATCTTTTCAACAAACTGTTATGCCATGACTTACGGCGCATTGGTGATGTTAATTCTGGCTTTATTTACAGGACAAGATTTAATGCCGCCGATGAATTTCCCATTCTTAAGCTCGGTACTATACTTAGCTGTATTTGGTACGGTTATTGGATTCTCTGCTTATTTTTCTCTAGTCGGACGAATTGGCGCAGCCAAAGCAGCCTATAGCACGTTGCTCTTTCCTTTAGTTGCTTTAACAGTTTCTACTTTCTTTGAAGGATATGAGTGGACTTTAAATGCTGTATTTGGAATTTTACTCATCTTACTTGGTAACTACTTAATGTTTAGTAAGTTTGAAATTGGAAAGAAGTTATTTAGCAGTCAAAAAAATTGTGAGAAGCAGGCATAAAAGCCTGCTTTTTTATAAATCATAATTAATTTTAGCAGCCCGTTTTTAGTATCAACTCGAAATCTTTTAAAGCTGCAGCGGCTGTGGCTAATGGCGCAGATGCCCCTCCACTGACAACAAATTCCCCCATTTCTTGCGTTAACACCCGAATACATTTATTAGAACCTTGCAGATGAGCAAACGGATGATTTGCTGGGACTAACCTTAATTCAACACCTGTTTGAATTTGCTGATTTTTAATATGGATAAAACCGACCAGACGAGGAATTACATTTTCTTTTTTCCAATCACGAATATGATCGGCAGTTACATGACTGATTCCTTGTCTTGGAATATCCTGAATTTTTATATCAGCTCCCAAAACAGTATTGACTAGTATCGTAATTTTTGCAGCAGTATCCCATCCATCTACATCGAAAGAACTATTCGGTTCAGCAATACCTTTTGCTTGAGCTTTTTCAAGAGATTCTGTAAATGCGCATTCGTGTTGCAACATATCATTTAAAATAAAATTTGTGGTACCTGTAAACACACCTTCTATTTCTAAAATTTGGCAACCAGCCAAGTTATATTCAAACAAATCAACAGTCGGTAAAGCTGCAGCAGTGGCACCGCTAAAAAATAGTTTTTTATTGTGCTGATGCGCCAAGTTAATTAGTTTTTTACCTTCTACGACTAAAGCACCTTTAGATACCGCAATCGCATGCATGCTATGTGTTAAAGCATAATTTAAATAAAATAGGCCTTTCCCACCTGTCACATAATCACTTGGTCCAGTTTCAATAATGACATCTGCTTGAACCTGTTCTAAAAACTTTTGCTCAGTTAGGCCTGCTTGATATTGTGTTTTATCTAGCCACTTTGAAGCTTGTAAACCTTCTTGATCAATTAAGCCTGATGATGAGTTACAGACACCCACTAAACGGGCATCAATTTGATATTTTTGTTTATAGTATGTCGATCGATTTAAAAGAAGCTCTGCAATTTGTTGCCCAATCCGTCCGAAACCACAAATTGCCACATTAATTCGCTTCATTTCACTTTCTCAAAAATTTAAATGGTTTAAATCAATTTTCCAAAGATAATTTTAATATCTCATCTTGGAAAAATTGCTACTTATAGAGAAGGTTAAAATACTATATCGCTCAGATATTTGTTAGATTAACAATCTTAATAACCATATAAATTGCGACAGCAAAAACCATTAAAGCAAAGACCTTTTGTACAATTGCAGACGGAATAAACCGAATAGCTCGGCGTCCTAATAACATACCGAATGCACATGCGAGTGCAAACGCACTAGTAATGGCGACTGGATAGTGAAAGCCCTCTGCAATATGCATCACAATACTCATGCCACTAATAAGGAAAATAATCATAAGTGAGGTTGCAACAATGCTATGCATATCCAAATTTGTGACTTTTCTAAGCGCGGGTACAATTACAAAGCCGCCTCCAACCCCTAACATACCAGTTAAAAGTCCAGCAATAATCCCGATGCTTGCAAGCACACCACCAGTTTTAAAATTCCAGATAAAGCGTCCCGTACTTGGGTTGACCTGACACGGCGGGTTATGAAAATCCGAAACTCGGTTACTGATAAGTCGATAGCCCACTGTAAACATGACCAAGCTAAACATTAACATGAGCCAAATAGGTGAAATTGTGTTAGCTATTAAAATACCGATATGTGCCATAGGAGCACCAATTAAGGCAATCCAGATCGCAGCGCGATAACGAACAATCTTTTTAAATAAGCCTTCAATGGTTCCAATGAGAGTAGATAGCGCAACCGCCAACAACCCAATCGGTGCAGCTTGCGCCACGCTCCAGCCTTGACTGGTCATAAGCGCGGGTACAGCAAGAATGCCACCACCCGCACCGGTAAGACCAAGTAAAAAGCCAATCACAATGCCTTCAACGACAAGTAATAACATATTAAAAGCCTAAAATTGCATATACATCGTTTGCAGTAGACTGCTGGTTAATGAGTGAGTTGATCTCGTCTTCTTGCGAAGCTTTAGTCGCTTCTCAGGACAAAGCGTTGCTTTGTTTATCCTCGCTCAGGTTTGACCATCCACTCACGGCCCTTGAGCATGCCTTGCCAGTAAATTGGCGGTAAAATCTGCTCTTTAAGCAGCCAAGCCAAACGGGAAGGTTTTTGCCCATCAATTACCCATTTTGGAAAACTTGGAAGTAATTTGCCGCCGTAGCCAAACTCAGCCAGAACAATTTTTCCACGCTCGACAGTGAGTGGACATGAGCCATAGCCGTTGTACTCGCAGAAGTTTTGCTCACCGTTCAGTTGTGCGAGAACATTTACAGCAACAATCGGAGCTTGTGCCCGTGCCGCAGCAGCAGTTTTGGCATTAGGCGCATTCATCACATCACCTAAAGCAAAAATATTGGCGTGCTGTGTGTGTTGTAGGGTTTGAG
This sequence comes from Acinetobacter sp. FDAARGOS_559, assembly GCF_003940475.1. NCBI lineage: Bacteria > Pseudomonadati > Pseudomonadota > Gammaproteobacteria > Moraxellales > Moraxellaceae > Acinetobacter > Acinetobacter sp. FDAARGOS_559. The sequence goes on along the minus strand of NZ_RKJG01000005.1, from coordinate 140,633 downwards.
GATTCACACTCACCCAGCCGGCTTCATCAGTAAGAGTACTTGCACGAATAAAATCAGGCGCTTGTTGCGGTGGAACAACATGCAACATATCGAAATCTGTTTCGACCAATGCTGCATTTTCATCATTCACCACTTTGAACCATGCTTTCTTTGCAGGCCCGTCTACTTTGACAAGTTGATGGTTAAAATGAAGTTCAGTGCCATATTTTTCAACGTATTGTATTAGTGCAGGTACATATTCTTTAACACCAAATAAAACAGCGCCAGTGTTATAAAAATGAATAGAGATATCTTTAAGTTGGCCTTGCTTTAACCAGTAATCGGCTGAAAGGTACATCGCTTTTTGAGGAGCACCTGCACATTTAATCGGCATAGGCGGTTGGGTAAAGATCGCCTTTCCACCGTTTAATTGTTGCACCAGTTCCCATGTATACGGCGCTAGATCATAACGATAGTTAGACGTCACCCCATTTTTTCCTAAGGTTTCGACTAAACCTTCAATGCCATGCCAATTCAGTTTTAAACCGGGACACACGACCAAAGCTTTATATTGAATAGGTTGGCATCCTTCCAAAATAACCTGATTATGCTCAGGGTCGAATCCAGCAACCGCAGCTTTCATCCATTTTACTTTTGAAGGTATCACACTTGTCATTGAGCGTGCGGTTACTTGTGGTTTGAAAATACCACCACCGACCATGGTCCAGCCCGGTTGATAATAATGTGTATCTGCGGGATCAATAATGACAATATCTAAATGAGGTTCACGACATAAAAGACTCGACGCTACAGAAATTCCTGCTGCCCCAGCGCCAACAATCACAACGCTATAACAAGGAATTGTGGCTGGTTCATGATCACGTTTTAAAATACGTGGCACCAAGCCTTTTAAGTTAAACCCAAGCTTATTACCCGACTCAACTAACAGTGCTGCATCTTGTGGAGCAACTTCAGCCAAAGCCCACAAACTGATTGCACGCATACCAGAGCGACAATATGCTAAAACGGGCTTCTGAGCATTCTGATAAAGCTGCTTAAACTCGGTAACTTGTTGATCGCTAATTTTACCACTGATAACAGGCTGATAGATTACGTTTAGGCCATGTCGCTGAGCTGCTTCTTCAATTTCAATCACATTGGGTTGATCTGCACCTTCCCCATCTGGACGGTTACATATCAGAGTTTTTATTCCTTGGTCTGCAATTTTTACAATATCGTTGGCAGTAATCTGGCCAGCAACATAAAAATCTTGATTAACTCGTTTAAGTTCCATATTGCCACCTTATAATTGTGAAATTGAGCCGCAAGCCTGATTAGCAGGAAGTGCTTTATCAATTTGTTTTGGATATGGCAGATTTAAGTTATTCATTAATTCAATAAAATCTTCACGCGAGCGATTCTGACCTAGACGTGAATTATTTAAGCGTTCATAACCAATTGTTGAAGAGAAACGACCTTTATAATCGTGTCCCGGATATACAATAGTGTTGTCAGGTAAGCTAAAAAGTTGTTTATGAATACTGTCATAAAGTGTACCTGCATTACCTTGCTGGAAGTCAGTTCGACCGCAGCCATCAATTAATAATGCATCACCAGTGAAAACCATGTTTCCAACTAGATAACTCGTACAAGCATTGGTATGACCTGGTGTATAACGTGCTTCAATACTGAGGTTGCCAACTTTAAGTATGCAACCATCAGTAATTAAAATATCTCCGCAATTTACTTCTGAGTTTCTGTGTAAAACTGATTTGCAATGAAACCGTTCACGAAGTAAATTTGCAGCGGTAATATGGTCTGCATGAACATGAGTATCTAAGGTATAGATGAGCGTAAATTGATGCTGCTCTAATTCTTTTGCATAAATCTCTAAATCTGATGCGACTGGATCAATTAAAACAGCCTCTCGTGTTTCTTCACATCCAAGCATATATGTATAAGTCGAACTTTCTTTTTCAAAAAACTGCTTAAAGAACATGATTTATACCCTAATAATTTATTTCTTTCCTATATTTTGCAAATAAGATGCCAATTATTCAAAATTAAATAATAAATATAAAAATCAAAAACTTAAAATAATAAGTAAAACTAAACTTAGAAAATGAACTCAGCTTGATGTTCCTATGAAACTCAAGTATGTTTCAATGAAACGATTGTGAAACATATAAAATGGCAAAGCTAAATTTTGAGTCAGAACAGAATTTTTATATTTTATTTGAGCAGCTTAAGGCTCTCTTCCCAAATGCGAGCCTGTTTTTAGCAGACACAACGACTCAAGCAATTCACTATAAATTTAATACAGATGACATTTCTGTAGAGAACATAGCAGCGCTTACTCAAGACCATCACAATCAATATCTTGAGATCAATACTCCTAAAATGAGAAAGCGATTTATCTATCAAGAACATGATATTTACATCGCAGAGCATCGAATTATCGGGAAATTGCATATTCTACAGCCCGTTAGCATAGAGAATGATATTGTTGATGAAGTAGAGCTAACAGAACAATTGCAAGACTTGGCTAAAGTTTTCAATAGTTGTTCACCAGAAATGACTCGTATGTTTTCAATTATTCAACGAGTGGCAATTACTGAGTTTCCAGTGCTCGTACGCGGTGAATCTGGTAGCGGTAAAGAACTGGTGGCACAAGCAATTCATGATTATAGCCAACGTAAAAATAAGATTTTTGTAGCGATTAACTGTGCGGCCCTCAATGCCAATATTCTAGAAAGTGAACTATTTGGGCATGTGAAAGGTGCTTTCACCGGAGCAATTCGCGACCATAAAGGCGTGTTTGAACGTGCCGCAGGCGGAACGCTGTTTCTGGATGAAATTGCCGAGATTCCTTTAGAGCTTCAATCTAAATTATTACGGGTGTTAGAAACAGGTGAATTTACGCCAGTTGGTGGTGAAAAACCGATTCAGGCCAATATCCGCATTATTACAGCAACACATAAAGCTTTACGCGAAGAGGCTAAGGCTGGGCGTTTCCGTCATGATCTACTCTACCGTCTACGCGTAATTCCAATTTTCATACCACCACTCAGAGAGAGAAAAGTCGATATTCCACTCATTGTCGATCAGATTTTAAAAGAAAGCTCAACTCAACTCGACACAATGCCCCGTCATGTCAATCAAAAAGCCATGCAAGTTTTATTGAATTATGACTGGCCAGGAAATGTTCGTGAGCTTAAAAACACTCTGCTTTATGCTTTAACCATGGCAAATGGTAAAGATGAAATTGAAATCGAAGACTTACCAAATGAACTCTTAAATGCTGAAGATTACGTTAAATTACCGGAGTCAAATACAGAGCTTACCCCTGAAAATGTACAAGCTGCTTTAGAAAAATATAACCATAATTTGAATATGGTCGCGAATATTTTTGGAATTAGCCGCACCACGCTTTGGCGATATAGACAAAAGCATAAGCTTTAGCTAGGTATTTAGCTCATCTAAGGCGTATCATATTGCACTTGGTTAGGTTCGTTAGTTCAAAGGCTTTATATGATTGTTCGTGATAAAAGCAATGTATTTAAACTCTTATTTGCTTGGAAAGGAACAATTTTACCGAAGGTCTTGCCAGCACTGAGTTTTGTTGTCTTTATTTCAGCATGTGTGGTCTGGCTCTCTTATTATCATTGGATTCAAATTCCTACCGTACCCGCGATCGGATTTACCATCTTTGGTGTGATTCTGTCCATTTGTACAGGCTTTAGAAATAACGCATGTTATGACCGTTGGTGGGAAGGCCGCAAGCTCTGGGGTGCTTTAATTGCCAATGCCAGACATATTGTTAGAGATAGCCATGTTTTATCTAATGAACAACGTGAACATTTAATTCATCAGGTCTTAATTTTTAGTAACTTGTTGCGTGATCGACTACGTCAACAAACAGTCGAACCCACCAAATTTCTTGAGCATGCCTATTTAAATAACTCTTCACTTAATTATTTAAATGAGCATATTAATGCACCTCAATTTGTACTCGAAAATATTCAAAAAGATTTAGTCAAAGCTCTAAAAGACGGCGAAATTAGTGACATTATCTATGGCACTCTGACACGCCATATTGTTGAGCTAGGTAATATTCAAGCGGGTTGTGACCGTATTGCTGGGACACCTTTACCCTACTCATATTCAGTACTTTTGCACCGCGCCGTTTACTGTTTCTGTTTCATTCTACCATTTAGCCTTGAAGCAGCTTTAGGTATTTGGACACCGCTTATTGTCGGCTTAATCGCTTATATGTTTTTAGGTTTAGATGCCTTAAGCGCTCAAATTGAAGAACCTTTTGGTTTGCAAGAAAATGATTTACCGCTCGATTCTATTGTGCGTTTGATTGAACGTGAGTCTCTAAGTTCTTTAGGACAGCCATTACCCCCTATTATTGAAGCTCAAAACAACAACTTACTTTAATAAAAAAGAGCGAATCATCGCTCTTTTTTAAGGCTTGAGTGTCTATTTAGGGATGTACGATAATCTTAACGGCTGATTCATTGTTATGAATTAAGGTTTCAAAACCTTGTGAAATCAAATCATCAAGTTGAATGCGCTGCGTAATAAAAGGTTCCAGATTTATTTTACCTTCTTCGACCAGTTTAATAGTTTCTTGATGGTCATTTACATAGGCAATTGTGCCTCGTACATCAAGCTCTTTCATCACCACACTATGCACATTAATTGATGCTGGATGGCTCCAAATCGAAACAATAACTATAACGCCTGTTGGTTTCACTGCCGCAACCAAAGTATCTAATACCTTGTTAACGCTACTACATTCAAATGCAACATCAACACCATCGCCATTAGTAATTTTCATGACCTCAGAAACAACATCAACTTCAGACGGGTCTAAAATATAATCTGCAACACCCGACTCTTTGGCTTTTTCTTTACGTTTGGCACTTAGTTCGGTAATGATGACCTTAAGCCCTTTCGCTTTTAAAATTGCCGAAAGCAATAAACCAATTGGCCCCGCACCGCCAACCAGTGCAATATCACCAGCCTTTGCACCACTACGTACGAAAGCATGGTGACCCACCGATAACGGTTCAATTAAGGCTGCCTGATCGAGTGGGATTTTATTGGAAATTGGATGCACCCAACGGCGTTTAACCGCAATTTTCTCCGACAAACCACCGCCACGACCGCCTAAACCAATGAAGTTCATATTTTTGGAAAGATGATAATTATCGCCCGGTCCAGTCGGTACATCATCCGCCACAATATAAGGCTCTACGACTACATGCTGGCCAATTTCAATATCATCAACACCTTCACCTACGGCATAAACCACACCTGAAAATTCATGTCCCATGGTAATCGGTGCAGATTCACCTGAAATAGGGTGCGGATGTCCACACGGTGGAATAAAAATTGGTCCTTCCATAAATTCGTGCAAATCTGTACCACAGATTCCACACCAAGCTACCTTAATGCCTACAGTGCCGGGAGTGACTTCTGGTTCAGGGATATCTTCAATACGAATATCGCCTCTGTCATAAAAACGTGCTGCTTTCATTATTATCTCCCTCAAATCAGGATGTTGTTTTAGCGATAGACAATGCCGCCGTCCGTTAAAATGGATTGACCCGTAATATAGTCCGAATCTTCACTTGCCAGAAAAGCAACTAATGCAGCTACATCATCTGGTGTTTGGGCTCTACCTAAAGCAATGCCTTCCACATATTTTTTATAAGTTTCACCTATAGCGGCACCGGTAATTTCAGCAAAACGTTTATCAATTTCAACCCACATGTCCGTTCCGACAATTCCGGGGCAATATCCATTTACCGTAATACCGTGACTGGCATATTCTTTTGCCGCAGCTTGGGTAAGTGCTCGTACCGCAAATTTGGTTGCCGAGTAAATACCGAGTAAAGCAAACCCGTCGTGGCCTGCAATTGAGCAAGCATTAATGATTTTACCTTTATGTTCGCGTTGTTTAAATTTTGCAGCAGCAGCCTGTATTCCCCACAGCACTCCACCAATATTAATATCAACAATTTTTTGGAATTCATCAGGTGTGATATCAGCAATCGCTTGAACTTGTGCAATTCCAGCGTTATTGATCATGACATCAAACCCACCAAGTGTCTGCTCAGCATGATTTATAGCAGCATACACTTGCTCGCGGTCACTTACATCAGCAATAAATGTGCTCGCATTTACACCTAAAGCTTGAATTTCCTGCTGCACATCGTTCAGTCGATCTTGTTTCATATCAACTAATGCAATATGTGCCCCTTCTTGCGCCAAGCGCAGGGCAATCCCACGGCCAATGCCTTGGGCTGCCCCAGTCACTAAAGCGACTTTATTTTTTAATCCCTTAACCATGTTCAACTCCTGTAAATGTAGAATTTCTACATATGAATCGCTCGTTGCATTGAAGCCAAAATAGATTCATGCATGGCTTCTGATAATGTTGGATGTGGGAAAATCACTTGAGCTAAACTTTCATCAGTTGCTTCTAGATATTTCGCAATGGCAAATCCTTGGATATGTTCGGTCACTTCATGGCCGACCATATGTGCACCAAGTAACTCACCCGTTTCTGCATGTACCACCGCTTTAACGAAACCTGACGCATCTCCAATTGCCAAAGCTTTACCATTTGCAGTTAAAGAAAACTTACCAATACGTATAGGTAGATTCTTAGCTTTTGCTGCGTTTTCTGTTAAACCAATACTCGCCACTTGTGGATGTGTAAAAATACAACCGGGTATCTGGCTACGGTCGAGTGAATGGACGTTTGCCACACCAGCAATTTTCTCAACACATATCATGGCTTCATGGCTTGCTTTATGGGCAAGACACGGTGCTCCAGCCACATCACCAATCGCATAAAGCCCTGCTACGTTGGTTTTACAATAGTCATCAATTGCCACAAAACCTTGTGGGTTGAGTTCTACACCTAAACGTTCTAGTCCTAGCCCCGTGGTATTCGGCTGTACACCAATTGCCGAAAGCACGCGGTCAAAAACAAGAGTTTGAACATCATTTGCCGTTTCAACCACACAGTGGACTTGCTCATTTTCAATCTGAATACTTTGAACGACAGCATCGGTTAAGACTTTCATACCTTTTTGTTCAAATTGTTTTCTGACAAATTGGGCAACTTCCGCATCTTCAGTTGGTAAAATCTGCTTGGCTAAATCAATTAATGTCACCTGACAACCCAAGTCTTGATAAAGGCTAGCAAACTCGCTACCAATTGCACCAGAACCTACAACCAGCAAACTTTTCGGTAACTGCTCTGGAACAAGCGCTTCTTTATAGCTCCAGACATATGTTCCATCGACAGGAAGTTGAGGAACATGTCGAGCTTTAGCTCCAGTTGCCAAAATGATATGTGGTGCACTCAAAGCCTGACTATTACCTTGAGCATCTGTCACTTCAAGTTTTTCTTTTGCCGTAAGCTGAGCACGACCATTAAAAACCGTCACCTGATTCTTTTTCAGTAAGTAATCGATGCCTTGTACTAATTGAGCTGACACTTGTCGGCTATGTTGCACAAGCTTTTGAATATCAAAATCGAGTTGCGATACCTGAAAACCAAACTGTCCGGCATGTTTAAACTGGGTTGCGAGCTCTGCCCCTGCAAGCAAAGCTTTGGTTGGAATACAGCCCCAATTTAGACAAATTCCGCCTAAATGTCGCTCTTCTACAATTGCGGTTTTTAACCCGAGCTGGGCTGCACGAATTGCAGCCACATACCCACCCGGTCCCGCGCCAATCACAATTAAATCAAATTGAGCTTCTGACATGCGGGTTCTCCTACACCAAAATTAAAGCAGGGTTTTCAACAAACTGCTTAAAGCTAGCCAAGAATTTCGCCCCAACTGCGCCATCAATAACTCGGTGATCGCATGACAACGTCGCTGTGACAATCTCACGAACCACTACATTGCCATTTTCAACAACAGCGCGAGATTCCGAAGCACCTAATGCCATAATTGCACCTTGCGGTGGGTTAATAATGGCGTCGAACTGTTTAATGCCTAACATTCCTAAATTTGAAATGCTAAAGCTGCCTCCCTGAAACTCGTCAGGTTGTAACTTGCCAGTTTTAGCACGCGTTGCCAAATCACGCATGTCATCGGAAATTTGTGCTAAAGACTTCTGATTTGCTGCTTTTACAATGGGTGTAATTAAACCGTTTGGAATCGCTACGGCCACCGAAATATCCGCTTGAGAGAACTGTAAAATTGATTGAGTCGCCTCATCAAATTGAACATTCACCTCAGGTACTTTAATCAGCGCGGCGGCAGCTGCTTTAATTAGCATGTCATTAATAGAAAGTTTCACTTGGGGAACAGTCTCATTAATCTGCTTACGTAGTTTTTGCAAAGCCTCTACGTTGAGATCGACCACTAAGCGGAAATGCGGTGCATTACGTTTTGCAGCCTGTAACCGTGAAGCAATCGCTTTACGCATACCATTCATCGCCACAGTCGTAACGGTTGATTGTGGTTGAGCAACAGCACATTGAGCAGATTGTTCATTTACCGACGTTGGGTTATTACGATAGTAAACTGCCTCAACATCTTCTTTACAGACACGGCCACGAGTGCCTGAAACACGGCAGTCATTTAGGTTAATGCCCCATTGCTTTGCTAAACGACGTGCTACAGGCGTTGCTAAAACTTGGCTATCATCGGCCGTAGATTTAACTACTTTAGCTTGAGTTTGCTGCTTAACATCAGGCCATTGACCACCAGCAACCTGTACAGCCTTCTGAATGTCTTGAACACTAATACGTCCTTCACGACCAGAACCTGTGACTTTTGCCAAGTTTACATTGTGTTTTTCTGCAAGCTTCAAGGCATGCGGCGTTGCAAACAACTCATCAGATGTTTGATAGCCTTGTAATGACTCTGGTACAGCGTAGTCATCTTTCGCTACCTTTACAGGAGCTGAAGCACTAACTGCTACAGTCTGTGGTTGTTCTGCTTTTTCAGCAACAGGTGCAGATGTTTCCGCTTTACTTTGCTCCGAAGGTGCTTCAGGTGCTTGAGCTGCTGAACCACCTAGTGATGCGATAAACCTTTCAATTTCTGCATCAGAAACTTCACTATCAGCACATACGGCAATAAGACCACCAACAGGTAAAGTATCACCATCTTTCGCTAAAATTTTACGGAGCGTTCCAGCAAAAGGCGCTTCTAACACATTGACGATTTTTGTGGTTTCAATTTCACAAATTTCATCGCCCTTATTAAAGCTATCACCCTCTTTAATCAACCATTGGGCGATCGTGCCTTCTTCCATGGATAATCCCCATTTCGGGATCTCCAACGTTTTAATTTCGCTCATCCTAAGCCTCCAATGTTTTTCGCACAGCTTGCTCAATACGCTCTACACTTGGAATCCATTCTTTTTCTAAAACTGGAGAGAATGGAACAGGCGTATGTGGTGGCGTTACGAGTTCAACGGGTGCTTTCAAATAGTGGAAACCTTTTTGCGCGATCAGTGCAGCCACATCATGACCAAAGCCACAGCGTGCTGCTGATTCATCCACAATAACCACACGCCCAGTCGATGCAACAGACTCTAAAATTCCTTCTTCATCAAGAGGTGAAATTGTTCGAGGGTCGACCACTTCAACTGAAATACCATCTTTTGCAAGTTTGTCTGCCACTTCATTGGCACGGTGTACCATCAAACCTAAAGCAATAATGGTCACGTCTGTCCCTTCACGGGTGTAATTTGCTACACCAAAAGGAATGGTATATGCATCATCTGGAACTTCGCCTTTAATGTCATAAAGCATTTTATGTTCACAGAACACTACAGGGTCATCATCTCTAATAGCCTGAATTAACAGCCCTTTGACATCATATGGGCTAGATGGAACTACAACTTTTAAGCCCGGAACTGCAGCAAATACGTTATATGGTGACTGAGAATGCTGAGCTGCCGCAGAGAAACCTGCGCCAATCATGCCACGTACAACCATGGGTGCTTTTGCTTTTCCGCCAAACATATAACGGAATTTAGCGGCTTGGTTATAGAGCATGTCATGACACACGCCATAGAAATCCATAAACATTAAATCGGCAACAGGACGTAAACCTGTTGCTGCAGCACCCGCAGCCATACCGATAATTGCAGACTCGGTAATTGGCGTATCAATAACACGTTCCGAACCAAATTCTGTCCATAAACCTTTGGTTACGCCCAATACACCACCGAAACCTTCTAATTGGTTTTCTTCAGTGTTTTTACCGCCGTGCCCACCGCGAACATCTTCACCAACAACAAATACGGTTGGATCACGGCGCATTTCTGATCCAATGGCTTCTTTAATTGCATTACGAAAACTTTTATTTGGCATCTTTACTATTCCTTTAGTAAGAGACATAGACGTCAGTAAGGAGTTGTTCTGGTTTCGGATATGCCGCAGCACGGGCTTTAGCAACGGCATCATCAACATTTGCCTTTGAAGCTGCATCAATCTCGTCTAGTTTGGCTTCATCAATTTTGCCTTTGACTTTCTCACGGAAAATTTTCAAAGGATCTTTATTTTCTTTGATGAACTCGACTTCTTCTTTAGAACGAATCAAGCCAGGATCACCTTCGAAGTGGCCATAAAAACGGTTTGTGATGGTTTCAATCACACTTGGACCTTCACCACGGCGCGCGCGTTCAATGGCAGTTTGAGCGGCTTCATAGACGGCAAAGAAGTCTGTACCATCAACTTTAACTGCCGGTAAACCAAAGCCTGCTGCACGACCAGCAATGTCTTTACTTCCTACTGCGTAATCATGACCAGTACCTTCGCCAAAGCCGTTATTTTCAAAAACGAAAATTACTGGAAGTTTAAGAACAACAGCCATGTTCATCGCTTCAAAAGTAAGGCCTTGGTTTGAACCACCATCACCTGTAAAAGACAGTCCGACGCCACCAGTCTTTAAGGTTTTCGCTGTCAACGCTGCACCAATTGCTAAAGGAGGCCCACCACCCACAATCCCGTTGGCACCGAGCATACCTTTATCTAAATCGGCAATATGCATAGAACCGCCTTTTCCACGGCATAGTCCGTCATCTTTACCGAAAATTTCCAGCATCATGGCGTGAATATCACAGCCTTTTGCAATACAGTGTCCATGTCCACGGTGTGTTGAAGTGATATAGTCTTTGTCGGTTAAGTTTTCGCAAATCCCGACTGCTACAGCTTCTTCTCCGCTATATAAGTGAATAAAGCCTGGAATATCACCATTGGTATTTTCTTCATGAAGTCGATCTTCAAATTCACGAATATCACGCATGCGTTTATATGCTGCGAGTAATTGCTCTTCCGTTAATTGCATATCCTTTTCCTTTATTATCTTGATTATTAAAAATCAACCAAGTTTCAGCGAGTTTTATATATTTCGCTATAAATAATAAAGCTCAATTTAATTTAATATGCTATTAGACTAAAAAGTTTAAAATAAGTTTTTTAGCTATTAATTTTTATTTTTCACAAACTTACGCCACAAAAATAAAATTAAAAAATTTTAATTCATTTCATATACTTGTAAAACAAACCTTTAACCAACCTTTATTAATTTATAATATTTGCTGTGCACTATACGCATTAATAAATTCTTTATTTCTTATTTATAGAAATAAGGTTTTTTATTATAACTAGTCTAGTTGCAAATTTATTTAATATAAAATGGAATTTTATATATGGACTTAAAAAGGCAAATAGAGACAGGTATTAAGTTAAGAGGAATAGATAAAGTTTCTCGTATTCCTATTAAAATTTTACCTACCGAAGAACTACCTAAAAAACCTGAATGGATTCGAGCAAAAATAACTGATTTCGAAGAAATTCAACGTATCAAAAATTTATTACGCCAACAAAAGTTACATAGTGTTTGCGAAGAAGCTGCATGTCCAAATCTACCTGAATGTTTTGGTGGTGGTACGGCAACATTTATGATTATGGGAGATATTTGTACAAGACGTTGCCCTTTCTGCGATGTAGCACATGGTCGTCCAATGCCTTTAGATGAAAATGAACCTAAACATCTAGCTGAGACGGTCGCTAACCTAAACTTAAAATATGTAGTCATTACCTCTGTAGACCGTGATGATCTACATGATGGGGGCGCAGCACATTTTGTGAAGTGTATTGAAGAAATCAGAAACCGTTGTCCAGATACGCTAATTGAAATTTTAGTTCCGGACTTTCGTGGCCGTTTAGAAACAGCACTCTCTACATTAAGCTTATCACCACCCGATGTATTTAATCATAATATTGAGACAGTACCGCGTTTATATAAAGCAATGCGTCCCGGTTCTGACTATCAGCATTCATTAAATTTATTAAAACGTTTTAAAAAATACTGTCCTGATATCAAAACTAAATGCGGTCTAATGGTAGGGCTAGGAGAAATTGAAGCTGAGGTTATTGCTCTACTCAACGATTTAAAAGATCATGATGTAGATTTAGTGACTATTGGACAATATTTACAGCCCTCTAAATCACATGCCCCTATTCACCGGTTTGTGAATTTACAAGAATTTGAAAGATACACTCAGCATGGTCAGCGTTTAGGCTTTAAAAATATCTGGAGTGCGCCGATGGTCCGTTCTAGCTATTTTGCCGATCGGCAATATTTCGGAGAACCTGCCCCAAAGCCATTTTCAAGAGAGGATGTTTTGTCATAGGGCGAGGCGAAATAACAAAACTTACCCAATAGGATAATAGTCAAACCGTTTAAAATTATTTAAGGTAAATGAAATAACGAGGAAATAGTCACAATAAGAAAGCTAAACCTGTTGAGCGGCCACGGATACGCCATTTCAACGATAAAGGAACTTCGATATGGATATGTCAAAACAATTATTATTGCCTTCTACAGACAACCTTCCGTCTTTCTTTAGACCGGAAACAATCTCTGAAACCCCTTGTTTAGGAAAAAAGCCGTCACTCGATCTAGATGCGGCTCCTATATTTGATCTAGATCATGAATGGCAACATTCCTTATTTGGTCGTTCAATCCAAGAGTGCCATAGAAATTTGATGCACATTGCTGAAGATGCAGATATGGCAATTGGGGTGACTGACCCTCACGGTACTTTACTCTGGACATGGAGTAGTACACCTATGCGTTCATCTGCTGAACAAGTCCATTTTGTTGAAGGTGGGCAATGGTCAACTCAAGCGGTTGGTCAAAATGCAATTGGTCTTGCCCTAAATACACATTCTGCAAGCTGTGTTTATTCACATGAAAACCAGATGAACAGCGTTAGAGACTGGGTATGTTATGCAGCCCCAATCACTGACGCAAATACAGGCCAGTTTTATGGCATTATGAACTTATCAACTAAATATCAAAAGCATAATTCACTTGGAATTTTAGCTGTTGAACGCTGCGCCGATATTGTAAAACAAGCCATTCAACTTCATCAAAAGAACATTTTATATATTAAGGCGCTAGGCACGCCTAAAGTTCAATACAATCAACATGGCTTGACACTCACGCAGCGCCAAATCGAAATTTTATGTATTCTTGCTTTATGTCCGGAAGGCATAAACTTAGAAGAGCTTCACTATGCCTTATATGGCGATCGACCAGTGAGTACCACTACACTAAAAGCTGAGCTCTCACAGCTTCGAAACCTGATTCCCGATGTGATCGAGTCACGACCATATAGACTTAACTGTGAAATTCAATGTGACTTTCTCATGGCTGAGCAAGCACTAAACTTAGGTTTTACTGCAACCACTTTAACACTGTATAGAGGTAGTTTTTTAGCCAAGTCAGAAAGTCCATTTTTGTGTGCTTGGAGAGATTGCTTTGATGCCCGCTTGAGTCATGTGATTTATCAAATTGATGATGTAGACCAACTATTACGTGTGGTTAGCCGTGTTCCCGACCGTGTTGATGCCGTTGAACGCTTACTTGAGCTTCTGCCTGAAGAAACACCTTATCGGGCAAAGCTCTTAAAATTGCTTGAATAAAATAAAAGGGAGAATATGTAGAATATTCTCCCTTTTTAAGATGAGATCAAGCAGAGGCTTGAAGCTGTACTCTATAGCAATCGTCTAAAGCTAATTCATAATACCGCAGCCCTTCTTCCGCCGCATGAAATGCTTTTTGCTGCCAATCAGGACGTTCATTACACAAACGTTTAATCAGCTCCATGGCTTCATAAGGATGTAAATCATCATAATGAGCATGTGCACGTAACCAGGCTAAAGAACGCTTATCAATGGTAACTTCCGGATGATCCGTATAAGCATGTATGCCTTTATAGACTTGAATAGACCAGTCACCTGTCGCCCATTCAATTGCCAAATTGGTCGCAGCTAAACATTCAGCCAAGTTGCCACGGTGACTCATATTCCAAAGAAAATGATTCACCGCATTCATCGAAGCTGGTGGGCGAACACTATCGAGTTGTTCTACCGTTAATCCAAAACCTCTAGCCCAATCCCGATACCACTGTAAATGGCGCTCTTCGACCTTAATATTTTGAATTAACCAATCTCTTGTTTCAGTAACGCCAGGTTCTGCAAAAGCAGTTGCTTTAGCTAACGCACCAGCCATATATGACGGGAAATGCGCTACTAATGGATAGAAATTAAGTAAAGCATAACGGAAACTTTCTAGGCTCAATCCCCCATTGGCCATTTCAGTAAAAAACGGATGTTTACTCACCCGCTCCTTCACTGGTAAAAGATCCTCCCAAAACCGCTGAGACCATCCATTATGCGGCGTAATTTCTAAACTCATTCCATATTGATTTAGAGCAGTCATTGCTAATTTTCCTATTTATATGACAGCAATCATCTGTACTTCACGGCTATAAGTCTATCCGAAAATGATAAAGATACAATCTTTAATCGACCATTTGTAATTTTTTCTCAAAGGTTTCGAATCTTTAGATAATTGTGACGCCAATCATTGAAATGTCGTGATTTTTATCACAATTAGGGGGTGTAAAAATCATTACTTTTTTAAAAAATCTGTATTATTATTTTAAATAAACCACACATTATATAACCAATACTTTTAGATGGAACTTTAATAAAACTAGTCTCATTTTATGCCAACTTCCAATATAGAGAGCATTAATTATGAAGTTGCAAGGTTCCAATATATTGGGACAGGAACAAATAGATTTATTAACCACACGCGGATTAAATTTCGTATGGTTTCCAAAGCAACTTGAAACGATATATCGTTTTCAATATCAAAATGGTGCAGCCTATGAGTTTCGCTATAGAGCACCTATTATTTTAATATTATATTTATTTTTAAGCTTTGGTATATACCAAGTTTTACCAACCGAACAAGTTTTATCCTGGTTAAGCTATTATTCTTGGGTAGGCATAATTGTTTTAATCGCCTGGATTTTATCATTTATTAAAAAATTAAATCAGTGGTTTGATTATTATGTCGGAATTGGTTCTTCCGCTGCCGTTGCCATAACATTTATTTTAATTAACGTTTTAGAAAATGGCCAAGATAATGTACTTTTTCATGCAGCAATGATGTATGCCATTGTGATTATCTATGGTGCGGTAGGCATGCGTTTTTATACTGCCATTATTGCAGGATGGGTCGGCGGTCTTATTGGTATTTTGGTAAGTACCTATTTGAACGGAGACATAGACTGGACCTTCTTAAACCGTACCTATACGTTTAGTAGTTTCTTAGGCATGACCCTTGCCTATGCTACGGATCGTCAGCACCGTGAAAACTATTTACAAAACTGTATGATTGAGCTCAACCGTATTGAACTCATGCAACAAGCTCAACAACTCTCACTGCTTTCTCAACAAGATGCTTTAACCGGGCTTGCTAACCGACGTTATCTTGATGAAACACTTGATAATGAATGGCGACGCGCATTACGCCATGAGACCCCTCTTACTATTATGATGGTTGATATAGACTTCTTTAAACCATATAACGATAGCTTAGGCCATCTCAAGGGTGATCAGTGTTTAAAAGATATTGCGACTGCAATTTCCTCAATCGCTGCTCGTAGTGGCGATTTGGTTGCCCGTTATGGCGGTGAAGAATTCTTACTTTTGTTCCCGATGACAAATGCACAACAAGCTAAAATTCAGGCCGAAAGATTAATGAATGCAATTAAGAAAATTGCTATTGTTCATCCATGTAGTAGTGTTTCACCATACGTAACTATTAGTGTTGGCGTGGCGACCACAATTCCACGTTTAAATGATTCAATTTCTGCTTTTGTTAGTCGTGCTGATCATGCGCTCTATCAGGCAAAAACAAATGGCCGCAACCAATATCAAATTGCTTTGAATGAAGAACAAATTGTAGATCTAACTTAATGATTTATTTTTAAGGTAATCATGTGATTTCAATAAAAATAGAAAAGCCACATAATTTTGATTATGTGGCTTTTTTAATACGCTGATTAGAACTAACTATGGTTCAATTGGCGCAAATGGAGGAACAACATCCGCGTTTTGAGCACGGTGGCGTAAGAAATGATCCATTAGTACAATTGCCAACATTGCTTCCGCAATTGGAGTTGCTCGAACGCCCACGCACGGGTCATGACGGCCTTTAGTTAACACATCAGTATCTTCACGATTTAAGTTAATCGTTTTACCCGGAGTAGTAATACTTGCTGTTGGTTTTAGTGCAATCGCCACACGAATGGTCTGGCCACTTGAAATACCACCTAAAATACCACCAGCATGATTTGCCAAGAAGCCATGACTAGTCAATTCGTCACGTGTTTCATGTCCGAACTGTCCTGCTACAGCAAAACCATCGCCAATTTCAACACCTTTAACCGCATTAATACTCATCATTGCATGTGCAATATCAGCATCTAAACGATCAAAGACAGGCTCACCCCAACCTACAGGAACTTTTTCGGCTAAAATTTCTAACTTAGCACCGCAACTTGTACCTTGCTCACGTAAAGATGTAACTAATGCTTCAAAACGAGGAACAGCATCTACATCGCCACAGAAAAATGGATTATTTGGAACTTCATTCCAATCCAGTTTTTCAGCAACTTCATTACCAATTTGAGTCACATGACCGCGAATCAAAACACCAAATTTTTCTGCTAGATATTTCTTCGCAATAGCACCCGCTGCAACACGCATAGCAGTTTCACGAGCACTGGAACGGCCACCGCCACGATAGTCGCGAAAACCATATTTTTGCGTATAAGTGTAATCTGCGTGACCCGGTCTAAAAGTTTGTGCAATATTTCCATAATCTTTCGATTTTTGGTCTGTATTGCGAATGAGTAAACCAATTGGCGTACCAGTAGTTTTACCCTCAAACACACCAGAAATGATTTCAACCTGATCAGGCTCTTTACGCTGCGTCGCAAATTTCGAGGTTCCCGGCTTACGGCGATCCAGATCTTTTTGCAAATCTTCTTCGGTTAATGCAAGGCCTGGTGGCACCCCATCAACAATTGCCATTAAACCAACCCCATGCGATTCACCGCATGTAGTCACACGAAAGAGTTGTCCAATACTGTTCCCTGCCATATGTACAACTCCTTAAACTTGTTCTTCAAATAATTTTCTATAACGACGACATTGTTCAGCAGTCAAAGCAAAAATACCTGAACCACCTTTTTGGAAAGTAAGCCAATTGAAATCAACTGTATTAAAGTTTTGGCGCATAGCCCATTCAGAGTTACCGACTTCAATAACTATAAGACCATCTTCCGTTAAGTAATCTGCCGCTTGAGCAAGCATTTTACGAACCAAGTCTAAACCATCCTGACCTGCTGCTAATGCAAGTTCAGGTTCATGTAAAAACTCTTCCGGCAAGTCAGCCATGTCTTCGGCATCAACATACGGAGGGTTACTTACAATTAAATCGTACTGGTTTTCAGCTGGAATTTTTTCAAATAAATCCGACTCAAGTAATGCAACTTGGTATTGTTTATTGTGATGTTCAACGTTAATTGATGCTACTTCTAAAGCTTCTTTAGAGATGTCTGTTGCATCTACTTCTGCATCTGGATAAGCATAAGCTAAAGCTACCGCAATACAGCCAGAACCTGTACACATATCTAAAATACGTTGTGGAGTTTTAGGCTTGGTATTTTCTGGTAAGTTATTAAGCGCTTCACGCATTTGGCCATTTTCATCTAAACAATAGGGCGCAAAACGTTGCTCAATTAACTCTGCAATTGGTGAGCGAGGAATAAGTACGCGCTCATCCACATAAAATGGCTTATTAAAGAAATAAGCTAAATTTAATAAATAAGAAGTCGGAATACGCTCATTAATACGGCGCTCCAACAAGCTTAAGAATTCTGCTTTTTCACTTGGTAAAAGCTTCGCATCTAAAATCTCTGAATCTGCAGACCATTCAAGAGATAAGGTTTGTAAAACTAATGCAGAGCTTTCTGCGAAATAATCTTCAGTACCTTGTCCTAAATGTGCATCATATTGACGTAATGCTGACACCCCAAAACGAATAAAATCTCGAATTGTTGATAAATTTTCAGCAGCTTCCTGTAAATGTTCAGGGCTAATCGTCGGTCGCTCCACTTAGGCGTCTCCAAAGGCAAATTTTGCAAAGTGACTATTCTACTGAGTGAGGTAGTGCAAAGCAACGCTTTGCCTTGTGAACCAGTGTTTTACATATCTATCTTGAACAGTCACGCCTCAAAAACAAAATACTTTGTTTTAATTAAGAAATAATGAACTTTTAAGTAGGGTGAAACTTAGCCTATAAAATAAAAAAACGGCCTTTTAAAATGGGCCGCTCTTTAAGTATATTTAGTTTAAAGCTTAAGTTTTTCTGCCACATAATCAGAATCTTTATCGCCACGACCCGACAGATTCACCACGATCATGGTTTCTTTCGGCAGTTTTGGCGCTTCACGTATTGCCCATGCGACAGCATGTGAGCTTTCAAGCGCAGGAACAATACCTTCAACTCGTGATAAGGTCATAAACGCATCTAAACATTCTTGGTCAGTTGCAGTGCTATATTCCACACGGCCTAAATCTTTTAAGAAACTATGTTGTGGCCCAACACCAGGATAGTCCAATCCTGAAGCGATAGAATGCACAGGTAAAGGTTCACCAGCCTCATTTTCAAGAACATAACATGCCATACCATGAATTTGGCTCGGTTTACCTAATGTTAGGGTTGCCGAATGCATATTTGTATCTAGCCCATGCCCAGCAGGTTCAACTCCTACAAGTTTCACATCTGAATCGTTTAAAAAAGCTGTAAACGCACCGATTGCATTTGAACCGCCACCGACACATGCGACAACATAATCTGGGTTTTTACCAAATCGTTGATGCGTCTGCTCTTTAATTTCCTTACCAATAATTAATTGAAAATCTCGAACCATTTTAGGAAATGGATGTGGACCAACCACAGAACCAATCGCATAAATAAAATTTTTAGGATCTTTTAAATATTCTTCAAACGCGCTATCAACCGCATCTTTTAAGGTTGCTGTACCGCGAGTTACTGACACCAAATGAGCGCCCAAAATTTTCATTTTGACCACATTTGGATGTTCTTTTTCAATATCAACTTGACCCATGTGGATCTCACATGGAATACCCACTAGAGCACAAGCAGTTGCTAAAGCAACCCCATGTTGACCCGCACCAGTCTCGGCGATAACTTTCTTTTTGCCCATATATTTAGCAAGTAGAGCCTCACCTAAACAGTGATTAATTTTATGGGCACCGGTATGATTTAAGTCTTCACGTTTTAAATAAATTTGCGCGCCACCTAACTGTTCTGAAAGGCGTTTTGCATGAAATAAAGGACTTGGACGGCCGACATAATTTGCAAAGAGGTCTGCTAATTCATTTTGAAATTCTGGTGTATGGCGAATTTCTTCATAAGCAATATTAATTTCATCCATTGCTTCTTTTAAATGCGGAGGAATAAACTGACCTCCATACTCACCAAAAAATCCTTGTTCATTTGGTAAAGCAATACCATTAATTTGATGTTGCATATTATCCCTCTTTTTAAATTATTAAAGTTATCAAGTTTATCGAGAAAGGTAACGCGTCAAATCCTCAATGCCTTTTAGAGTCATTGGATACATGTGGTTTTCAAAAATCTCTTTAATCCAACCAATAGTTTGAGTGTAATGCCAATACCCTTCAGTTTCAGGGTTTAACCATGCTGTTTTATCAAAATGTTGACGTAGGCGACGCAACCAAACCTCACCTGTTTCATCATTCATATATTCAACCGAGCCACCTACCGATTTCAGCTCATACGGTGCCATACTGGCATCACCTACGACAATTACACGATAGTCACGTCCGTAAGTATGAAACAAATCCCACGTATTCATGCGGGTCGCTGTTCTTCGGTAATTATCTTTCCAAACATAGTCATAAAGACAGTTATGAAAATAAAAGTATTCAAGCGTTTTAAATTCTGTTTTAGCTGCGCTAAATAACTTTTCACATTGGGCAATGTGTGCATCCATCGAACCGCCTACATCAAACAACATGAGCACTTTGATTCGATTTCGACGCTCTGGCACCATTTGGACGTCAAGAATACCCTGCTTGGCCGTTTCACGGATTGTACCGTCAACGTCTAACTCTTCGGCAGCACCTTGTCTTGCAAATTTACGTAAACGTCGTAAAGCAATTTGCATTTGGCGGGTACCAAGAACTTGGTCATCATCTAGATTTTGGTATTTACGCTGTTCCCAAACTTTAACCGCTGAACGTTTACGGCCCGGCCCACCAATTCTGACGCCTTCCGGATGGTCACCAAAAGCACCAAAAGGTGAAGTTCCACCCGTGCCAACCATACGGTTACCACCTTGATGTTTTTTATGCTGTTCACGTAAACGCTCTTCTAGCATTTTCATCAGTTCTTCTAAAGAACCTGCTTTTTGAAGTTCAGCTCTTTGCTCTGGTGTTAAATGCTTTTCTAGAAGTTCTAAGTCGAACCAGTCTTTTGGAAGTTTATGGACTTGCTTGAGTAACTCATCAATATCAAAGGTTTCTATGCCATCAAAGTAATCTTTCATGGCACGATCGAACTTATCAAAAAAACGTTCATCTTTAACTAAAATGGTTTTAGCAAGTTGATAGAAATCTTCTTGATCGGCAAAAACTAGCCCTTCGCTTACTGCACGATTTAAGTCAATCAGTTCACGAGTCGTGACTGGAACACCATATTTTCGTAAGGTGTAAAATAACCGC
The DNA here is from genome assembly GCF_003940475.1 of Acinetobacter sp. FDAARGOS_559. NCBI lineage: Bacteria > Pseudomonadati > Pseudomonadota > Gammaproteobacteria > Moraxellales > Moraxellaceae > Acinetobacter > Acinetobacter sp. FDAARGOS_559. The sequence goes on along the minus strand of NZ_RKJG01000005.1, from coordinate 119,455 downwards.
ACAAACATGGGTTATTCCCTCCTTTAACGTCGCGACATGAAAGCCAAACGTTCAAGCAGTTGCACATCTTGTTCGTTTTTAATGAGTGCGCCATACAAAGGTGGAATAGCTTTTGATGTATCTCGATTACGTAGTACATCTTCAGGCATATCATCTGCCATAAGCAGACTCAACCAATCGATCAGTTCAGATGTAGATGGTGGTTTCTTCAAGTTAGGAATTTCACGGAGCTTGAAGAAAACTTGAAGCGCTTCATTTACCAAAGTTGCAGAGATATTCGGGAAATGTACCGAGATAATTTCGCGCATCGTTGCTTCATCTGGGAACTCAATGTAATGGAAGAAACAGCGACGCAAGAAAGCATCTGGTAATTCTTTTTCATTATTTGAAGTAATAATTACGATTGGACGTTGAGTAGCCGTAATTGTTTCGCCTGTTTCATAAACATAAAAAGACATTTTATCAAGTTCATGTAACAGGTCATTTGGAAATTCAATGTCTGCCTTATCAATTTCATCAATTAAAAGCACACAGCGCTCTTCACTGGTGAAAGCTTCCCACAATTTACCGGGCTTAATATAGTTCTTAATATCGTAAACACGATCATCACCAAGTTGGCTATCACGCAAACGAGACACAGCATCGTATTCATATAAGCCTTGCTGTGCCTTAGTCGTTGACTTGATGTGCCAAGTAATGAGTTTTAAACCAAGACTTTCTGCCACTTGCTCGGCAAGTAAAGTCTTACCTGTACCCGGCTCACCTTTAACCAATAAAGGCTTTTGCAAAGCACGAGCTGCTTTTACAGCAAGTTTAAGACTATCAGTCGCGATATATTGATCTGTACCGGTAAAATGTTGGGTATCAGCAGACATGTAGAGACCTTATTTTTCTATTTCAATGGTTAGATGGAACGCATGCTTTTGTTTGTTATATATTTTGACCAACAATAGCCAATAACCAAACCTAGACCGATTACAAACAGAATTAAGGATAAATTTGACCAGATTAAAGGACTGTCTTTAGTTAAAACACCAAATAGTAGTCCAAAAATAGCTGGCGCTACAGATGCATTAGGCCCTTCCGAAACAGTCGGTGTCACCAAAATAGCAAAAACAACTAACCAGCTTATTGCGCCCAAAGTGGTAGGTAAGCGGCGCATTAAACGCCACCAGCACCACAAGGCAATAATAGCGCCAACGCCATAAGCTGTTAAAGCAATAATCTCTTCAGGAATTGCATCGAGAGAAGAAAGTAATTGATTTAAAATTCCAGCTTGATCTTCACGCACCACGTAAGCCCTCTGGTTCAACTGCATTTGGGTTAATTAACCCTTCTGGCGGCATCTGAATAAAGAAGCCTTTTGTTTGTAATGAGTCTAGAACATGTAAAACATTTACACGCGCTAATTTACGTGTTGGAGCCAATTCTAAATGCATGACAAACGTTGCGCGACCAAAGGCTTGTAAAACAGCTTCTGGAACTTTTTCAAACGGATCGGCTTGCTCCGTCTCATCAGGATAGTTTGGACGAGCAATATAAATATACATTTCATCTTTTTTGCTCGATCTATAAATATCACAGTGCATTTCAAATCAACTCTTGAACTAAGGACAGCATACATGAAAAAAAACGACAGACACACGCAGGTTTGTTTACGCATCAGTCGTTTTTTCTTTTCTTGAGAAATATTAACCTACAACAATCATTAAGGTCGATAAATAACTTTTAATTTTCCAAAGTTTTAAATTTTCAACCTTCATTAACTCTTTAATTTTACATAAAAAATCTTTTTGTCGACTTTTATAAAATAAAAATTTTACATTTTAAAAACAATAAAATTTGAACTAAAGCAGACTAGCTTTGATTTAATCTATTGAATTTTATAAATTTAAGGTTAAGTATAAAGTTAAATAAGCTCTAAATAAGATTCAACTTATGTATACAGGATAAGACATTATTTAACCGTTTTTGATTTTTAATATGATTCAATAATAGAAGATCTTAAAAGAAAATATGGAGGTTATGCGTAAGCGTCCGCTGAATCCCATACCTATTTTTTAATTCGATTTAGGTTTCCAGCAGTGCGGCAGTAACTCTTCAATCTGGGTCACTTTATGTGTCGGTAACCTTTTCAGCACATCACTTAAATAGGCATACGGATCCAGCCCATTCAGCTTTGCTGACTGGATTAAAGTCATGATGTTTGCCGCTCGCTGACCACTGCGCAGCGAACCTGCAAACAGCCAGTTCTTGCGCCCCAACGCCCAGGGACGCATCTGATTCTCTACCCAATTGTTGCATATCGGTAGATTGCCATCATCCAGATAGCGGCTTAAGGCTGGCCAACGCTTCAGAGTGTAATTGATGGCCTTGGCGGTGGGAGAACTCGATGGCACTGTCAGATGATGTTGGTTGAGCCATTCATATAGTTGTTGCATCACTGGTTGACTATGCTGTTGTCGGTATTCGCGGCGGTCTTCCGCTGTACCATCGGTCTTTTTCCTGAGTTCTGCTTCTATCGCATACAGTTTCTGAATCAGCACCAATGCCTGTTCAGCGACCTGACTTTTCCCGGTCACATGCAGTTCATGGAATTTACGACGTGCATGGGCCATGCAGCCGACCTCTATGACCTGGCCTGATTTAAAGCGTGCTTTATAACCACTGTAATCATCACAGACTAGATTGCCCTGCCAGCCTTTCAAGAACTCTGCAGCATGCTGGCCTGAACGACTATCCTGAAAGTCATAGATCACCGCCTGAACTGGATTGTACTGTGTGGTGGCATAGGCCCAGACATAACCTTTCTTCGGTTTTTTCTCATTCTCACCCATCCGCATGATGGTGACCGGTGTTTCATCTGCATGCAGCACCCGCTGTTGCTGTTAGCGGCAATGTAAAAATGACCCCCCAACAGCATTTGAAAATTGACCCCCTTGGTTAATATAGTGGTCTTTTTGGACTGCTCAACATGTTAACTTTGGAGCAAGCAGTGACAATCCAAATACTTCATCAACAAGGTCAATCTATTAAGGCAATTAGCCGCGAACTCGGTATTTCTAGAAATACTGTGCGTAAATATTTACGATCTCAAGTAACACCTAAATATCAACGAACACAATCTAAAGTGAGTATTCTTGAGCCTTATAAACCGTATTTAATCAAACGTGTAAATGCCGCCGATCCAGAATGGATACCGGCTGCAGTGTTGTATCAAGAAATCTTGCAAAAAGGCTACACGGGGAAAATTAGAACACTACAAAATTATCTCAATACATTAAAGCCAACTAAACAACCAGAGCCGATTAAGCGATTTGAGACTCAACCAGGTCAACAAATGCAGGTTGATTTCACAAAAATTCGACGTCATCACACCACATTAAAAGCATTTGTTGCAACTTTGGGATACTCTAGAGCAACCTTTGTTAAGTTTTATGATCATGAACGTTCTGATGCATGGATTGATGGCTTAGAAAGTGCTTTTCAGTTCTTTGGTGGTGTTCCTAAAGATGTATTATTTGATAATGCTAAGGCCATTATGATTGAACGTGATGCTTATCAAGATGGTCAACATCGCTGGAATGCTAAATTACTTGATTGTGCTAAGAAATATAACTTCCGACCACGTGTTTGTAAGCCATATCGTGCGCAAACAAAAGGTAAAGTAGAACGCTTTAATAGTTATTTGAAATCAAGTTTTATCGTGCCATTAAAAGCAAGTTTAAAGGTGGTTGACCTTAGCTTAGATGTTGATATGGCAAATGCCTATATTGGTCGATGGCTTAGTGAAACAGCAAATCAACGCATTCATGCAACAACTAAAGAAAAACCAAGTACTCGTTTGCTTGAAGAACAACAATATTTTTCTTCATTACCTTTATTTAATGATGGTTCTAAAAAATCTGTAATTGATGATGTTAGCCCATCATCACTCATACCTCATGAGAGTGTTCAACACCCCTTATCAATCTATGATGAATTACTGGAGGTTTCTTAATGAATTTACAGTATGAGCGTATTGAACAGCTTTGCCGTCAGCTTGGTCTACAAACAGTGGCATCACAATGGTCACATCATGCACAACAAACCTTAGCAAAGGATGGCAGTTATGCAGATTTCGTTGAAGCTATGCTATTACATGAATACACAGCCAAGCAGCAACGTAGTCAACAGATTCTTTTACAACTTTCAGGTCTTACTCAAATCAAAACGTTGGAGGCTTATGATTTTAATTATGCTTTAGGTGCTCCAAAGTCGCAGTTGCTTGAACTATTTAATTTAAGCTTTATTCCAAGAGCTGAAAATGTTGTATTTATTGGTGCAAGTGGTGTTGGGAAAACACATCTATCAATGGCTTTAGGCTATAAGGCAATTATGAATAATATTAAGACTAAGTTTATTACTGCAGCTGATTTAATGTTGCAACTTAGCCTAGCTTATCAACAAGGTAAATTAAAAACTACATGCAACGTGTTGTACTTGCTCCAAAGTTATTGATTATCGATGAAATAGGATATTTACCATTTGGTCGTGAAGAAGCAAATTTATTTTTTAATGTTATTGCCAAGCGCTATGAAAAAGGCAGTACGATTTTGACCAGTAATTTACCATTTAGCCAGTGGTCTAAATCATTCGCAGATGATGTTACTTTGACAGCAGCAATGTTGGATCGTTTATTACATCATTGTCATGTTGTACAAATATCTGGGGAAAGTTATCGTCTAAAAGATAAAAAGAGAGTAGGAATTCAACCACAAATTGAGTCTTAATAAATCATCAAAGGGGTCAATTTTACTTTGCTGTTTTAAGGTAAAAGGGGTCAGTTTTAAATTGCCGTTGACATTGCAGCACCACCTCTTTTAAGGCATTGGCCAGAGGTTCCAGTTCTACACCGCAGCGACCTATCCAGTCAGATAAAGTTGATCTAGAAAGTTCGATTCCCGCCCGCTGATAGATCAGACGTTGACGGTACAGCGGCAAATGATCGGCATACTTCGATACCAGCACATGGCTGAGCAATTCAGGTGAAGCAATGCCTTTATCAATCACATAGGCGGGCATCGCTTGCTGAGTCAGAGTGTCACACTGATCACAGACCCATTTACCACGCACATGCTGTTCCTTATAGAACTGTGCCGGTCTGAAATGCAGTTTCTCACTGACATCTTCGCCGATACGACGGAGTTGGCATCCACAAGTGCATTGGGTTGATGCAGGTTCATGCTCAATACGGATGGTGTGTAGATGATCTGGCAGTGGTCGACGTTTAGGTTTATTGGTTTTGGCTTTCTGTGTCGCTGCATCGGTTTTATCTGCATTTAATCGTTCTAATTCCAGATCAACAGCAGCAATATCTTCTTCAACCGCTTCATCCCATAGGTGGATTTGTTTTGCCGTTAAGTGTTCATTCTTTTGGGCGAATTTGTGCTTTTTAAACAGCGCCAGTTCATGCTCGTATTTTTGATTGAGAATAGAAAGATGTTGAACTTTGGCATCCAATTGTTGGTTTGATTGTGCTAGAGACTGATGCTGCATCGCCAACTGTCTGGTGAATTCCAGCAGTTGTTCATGGGTCAGTTGGCTTAAGTCAGGCAGCGTATTCATGACCGCAGTATGCCTGAGGTCATGAAGAGAATGAAATAGAACGTTTGGAGGATGGCAGAATGGTCGAGCTTGGTTTAGAGCATATTCACCACTTGCTGCAATCCAATTCTCTGCCAGGGCAAACCTTGGATTAATGCCTGTAACTGTTCCGGGCTGAGGGCCACGGTTTCACCTTGGTGAACTTGAGCCCAGTGAAATTTACCCTGTTCCAAACGCCGGGCACACAGCCAGATGCCCAGTCCATCATGTACCAACACTTTCATACGATGACCACGTTTATTACAGAACAGGTAGGCGCAATGCGGTTTGATGTAGCCAAAGGCTCTCACCACCTGAGCCATGACAGTATCCATTCCTGCTCGCATATCCATGGGCTGGGTAGAGAGCCAAATTTCATTGATACGGATCATGTTGCCAGTGCCTTGAGTAATTCTGCCAAGGCAGGTATTTCTGATGTCTGCCATTTTAGCTGAATATCATTATTCGTATGAGGCACGGTGATACACAACGTGATCCTCTCATCAATAGGTTGGCTGATTGCAGCAGTGTAAGGCAAAGCAATAAATGCTGGATTCACATGAGTAGGATCCTGCACGGCACCCTCATGATGGCTGAAGATCCTGATCCAACGACTGACAAGGTTGGCATTAATACTATGTTGCAGTGCGACCGAAGCGATCGAGGTATTAGGATTTTTACAGGCATTGACAATACTGAGTTTGAATTCTTTGCTGTATGTTCTGCGTTTTTTAGCAACAGGAGGTGTTGCTGAATATATATCCATGTTCATGGATTAAGTCCCCACTTGTTTTTAGGTGGGAACTAAATTAAGGCTTATAGGACCGCTTGGTAAGGCTGTGTTAGCCGGATGCTTACGGTTATGCTATGTCTCGTGGCGACAAATCATCTTATACAGCAAAACAAAAACGTCAGGCGAAACATATTGTTGAGAGTGAAGTAGATAGAGGTCATTCTCAAGAAGAAGCTGAACGTATTGCATGGTCTACCGTCAATAAACAAGATGGCGGCGGCAAGAAAAAATCACATTAAAACTACCACTGGATACTTCTTTAGTTGGCCTATGACTAAAGAAGTATCTTATCAACATGTTAACGCAAGCATTAAAAGATTCTTGAGCCTTGCATATAATCATTACTTACCTGATTTAAAGTATTTAAGATTATATGGTCATCTTGAGTACGTAAGGCTTCATTTAAGCGATTCATGTAATTCACTAACATTTCTTTCGAAGCTTGAGCGAAATCGGTAGTTACCGCTTCATCTTCATATAAGATGACATAACTACGGGCAAACCCATAAATGAGATAAATTACAGCTTTTTCGTTTAGGTCTGATGAATGTTTGAGATGGTGTTCACAGGCACTTTTTAAATTCTTAAATGCATCTGCACCAGTAGATTGATTTTTGAAAGATGAAAGTATTGTTTGGAAGTTCATATCCATATTCCACTTAAAAAGTAAAGCTACAGAAGAAGGATAAACCTGTCAAACAATATGTTGATTATTATAAATTTAGATTGTAAAAAATTATAAAAAACGCCCAAAACCATGGGCGTTTTCATTAAACAAAAGCTTAGAAACTGACTTCAATATTGACTGTTGTACCAGATTGCTCAATATTGGTTGAAACATTAAAACCTCGTATTTTTAACTCTTCCTCTACCTGTGTGATATGTTCAGGATGCAAAGCATCTATTGGAAATTGAAAAACTGCCCGTCGCTTACCTTCTTTCGAGATTTCCTCGGTTCCAGATAAAATTTTTTCTAACAATAGTGCTTGATCTATTTTTACGTCTTTCGCATTTTTTCTTGCCTGTTCAGCATTAAAATTATTCGTCATATTTATATCTCTAATTATTAGTAGTTTTCATTTATAACATAAAAAAATTGATCTCAATATTAGCTTATTATTGATTTTAAAAACTTTTTACACCTCCATATATAAAATTAGAGGCCTCCTCTCCCCGAGAAGGCCTCTATATTTCTGCACCGAAACAAACTTATAGTTATATATTGTTTATTTTGAAATTGTTTTTCTTGCTACCAAGAATATACAGACCTGTATATATACACAATTGAATTTTTCTCACTAATAAAGTTAATTTAATTCAGCATGACTTTCTATAATTAAGATTAAATCATCTTTTTATAATTTAAACTTTATAAAATCAGTAAAATGTAAACTCAAACTAAACAAAAAGTTAATCTTATAAAGGCTAACTTATTAAATGACTTTATTTTAAAGTTATATTAACGAACACCAAATAATCAGTTATTAATCAGATAAGTTATTTTGAATCTTAAAATTCAATTTAACTGAAAATTTTTCTTAATACATAAACCTAAAATAAAAGACTGGCTTTCTCTTCTTTAAATAACTGAATAAGCGGCTTAGTTAAAAGCTCATAGCGCCAACCCAATAAATAATCTGGGAGATCCTGTTCATCACCTTTAGTAAGCACATGCTGATGAATCGCATTTAACCATTTCTTACGAAGTAAAACTTCTTTTGGTATAGAGGTTTGTTCTATCGCTTTAGCAATCAATGCATCCATTTTATTTAGGGTTTCTTTGGATGTAATTTTAAAAGGTTTAGCAATTTTAGCTGGCCAGTGTCCTTCAACAGGTAAGTCTTTTAAAAGATCAAGAATAATCTTACCGTATTCACGGACAACATTCGGACGAATATCTTTTACTTGAGATAATTGGAAACTATTGCGTGGATTTTTTTCGACTAAATCAATCATCGTCGAGTTTCTAAGGATAAAACTACGTGGCTGGTTTGTTGCTCTAACCACCTCTTCACGCCACTCACTTAAATTTTGCAATTGCATTAATTGGCGGCGTGAATGACGATAATTGCCCACATCTGTATATAACAATGGGGTTGGTGTTTCACTAATAATTTCTTTCGTTAAACTACTACAATCCTCAAGAACATACTCATAAAGCCCTTTTTGTTTGAGCTGATCTTTAATATGGTTAGCCAATTGCATAAGGTATAAAACATCATTTGCCGCATAGCATAGCTGTTGCGGAGATAGAGGACGTGCCAACCAGTCTGATCGAGTCTGGTCCTTTTCAATATCAATCTCTAAACAAAGCTTTAATGCACCTTGATAACTTACTTGTAAACCATGTCCCAAAAAGGATAATCCAACTTGAGTATCAAAAACATTTAATAGGTTTTGTTCATCGGCATAGTGATAGATTAAATCAATATCTTCACCACATGCATGAAAAATATTTTGTTGAGCAAGAAAGATTTTTTTCCAAAACTCGCTTAAATCTAAAGACACTCCATCCAGCAAATATACATTTCCGTTGACATTGACTTGACATACTCCAAGTTTAGGCCAAAGGGTATCAACCTTAATAAATTCTGTATCAAGCCCATAAGTTGAACATTGATCCATTTGTTGAAGAACATCAACCAATTCGGTTTGCTGTTGGATAAACTGAAACATGCTTTCTCAAGTAAATGCAAAGAGTGCTTTAAACTCTGGTATATATAACATAGGATTAGAAAAATGCTACTGAATCCTTGATGAATAATCTATTTTTGAACAATTTTCCAAAAAAGAGATAATTTTTTGATCATTATTTTAAATTTTTCAAATTTAATGTCCTTCTAAATGTTTATTTTTTACAAAAGATTTTTTTAATTTATATATTCACTGAGTCGTTTTTAAAAATATGTTTTTGTCTTTTAAAAAGATTTTTGATAATACGATATTATTCAAAAAATATTTGAAATAAGCACCGAGGTACTTATTTCATACGCATACGGTTATGAACAGCCTGACTTAAGGTATGACTATCCACATATTCAAGCTCGCCACCTTGTGGTACGCCTTGAGCAATACGTGTCATGTGAATAGGTAAATGCTTCGTCGCTTCAACCAAATAATGCGCTGTCGCCTGACCTTCCACAGTAGCATTAGTTGCCAAAATGACTTCTTCGATCGTACCTTGGCTTAAACGTTGGATTAGATAAGGAATACCTATTTCTTCTGGCCCGATTCCATCTAATGGAGAAAGATGCCCACCCAACACATGGTATTTGCCACGAAAACTACCACTTTGCTCGATTGCCATAACATCTGCCGGAGACTCAACTACACAAAGCAATTGATCATCTCTTTCTGTTGAAGCGCAAATATCACAAATTTCATGCTCTGTTAAAGAGTGGCAAACACTACATTCATGAATATAACTTGATGCTTCATGTAGAGCATGTGCTAAAGCAAATGCACCTTCACGATTTTTCATCAAAAGATGTAAAGCCATACGTTGGGCCGACTTCGGTCCAACGCTAGGCAAAATACGTAAAGCTTGAACGAGTTGTTCAAATCTATCACTAAACACTGATCTTCCTTAGAACATGCCTGCTAAACCAGGAGGTAAACCCATACCTGAGTTAGCTTTTTGCATTTTTTCTTCAGAAACTACTTCAGCTTGACGCACAGCATCATTCACCGCAGCTGCGATTAAGTCTTCAATCATGTCTGGTTCGTCTTGAAGTAATTCTGGATTAATTTCGATACGTTTTACGATATAACGGCCAGTCATTGTTACTTTAACTAAACCACCACCCGCTTCAGCGTGTACTTCAGTTTGAGCAAGCTCTTCTTTAGCCTTTTTTATATTTGATTCCATATCTTTTTGCATGCGCTGCGCTTGCTGCATGAGCATATTGATATTCATAAACCTAACTCCGTATCTCTATCAAATATTTCAAGTATTATTGATAGTCATATAACACTTCGGAACTTAAACTCTTTGAACGCCCCTATCGATCAATAAGATCATTGAGGTCAGTACGTTTAAATCAAAATTAATCCGCAATTCTGACACAATAAATTAATGTTTTCTATTGGTATCTATGAAACTCTTTTAGGTAACTCATCCATTTAAAGCTTTCTATACGAAACTTTTTACTGTGAAGGCCAGTTCTAAAATTTAAGTTAAACTACTGCGAGGCTTGGAGGGTGCTATTGTCAGGTTTGTATTCATTTAAAGGAATTTTCTGAAAAGAGGCATTCGCTTTTTCTATTGTATGATCAGCTTCTTCAACTGATTTATTTGCATCATTAATCAATAGAACAGTTTCATTAATTTGAGTCGGTTCATCCTTTTGGGCAAATACTTTGTATCCAACCAAACCAATTGCCCCTATAGCAACTAAAATAATTATAGGCTTAAGCATGGTTAAAAACTCACTTTGTTATTTTTATTAAATTTAGAACTTTTATACGTTGTGATTTTTAATTCATTTACAACAAAATGTAGCTTTTTTATTTCAATCGTTGTTTGTGAGTAACTTCCCTTAAAGTAAAGCCACACTAAAAGAGTGTGGCTTAGTTCTTAGATATATAAATTTTATTAGATCAAATCTAATCCACGTGAGATATCACCAATAATATCGTTAATATCTTCTAAGCCAACCGAAACGCGGATTAAGCCTTCTTGAATACCAGCAGCTTGTTTTGCTTCAGCAGAAAGTTTGCCGTGTGTGGTTGTAGCAGGATGCGTAATTGTTGATTTCACATCACCTAAATTACCCGTGATAGAAATAAATTTGGTGTTATCAATAACCTTCCACGCGCCTTCACGCTCACCTTTAACTACAAAAGAAACTATCCCGCCAAAGCCATTTTGCTGTTTTGCTGCAAGTTCATGACCTTCATGAGTTGGAAGCCCGCCATAATAGACCTTTTCTACTTTTTCATGGGTAGACAACCACTCGGCAAGTTTTTGAGCATTTTCACAGTGCGCTTTCATACGTAAACGTAAAGTTTCTAATCCTTTTAAGAAAATCCATGCATTAAACGGACTCATAGATGGCCCTAAAGTACGCACTACGCTAAAAACTTCTTCTAGGAGTTGATGGTTACCTACCACTGCACCACCTAACGCACGGCCTTGGCCATCTAAATATTTAGTCGCAGAGTAAATCACGAGATCTGCACCCAACTTTAACGGTTGCTGTAAAACAGGTGTACAGAAACTATTGTCAACAGCAAGTAATGCGCCATTTGCATGTGCAATATCTGCAAGCGCTTGGATATCTGCGATTTCAGCTAATGGATTAGACGGTGACTCAACAAATAATAGTTTAGTTTCTGGACGTACTGCATTTTTCCATGCATCTAAATCGCGTAGATCATCAAATGTGATATCTACACCAAATTTGGCAATATATTTTTCAAATAAAGCGACAATAGAACCGAAAACTGCTCTTGAGCAAATAACATGATCACCTGCTTTTAGATACGCCATAGCAATCGATAGAATTGCTCCCATACCTGAGCTTGTAGCCACGGCACGTTCAGCCCCATCTAAAGCCGCTAAACGTTTTTCGAACATCGATACAGTCGGATTAGTAAAACGAGAATAGATATTTCCTTGAACCTGACCAGAAAATTTTGCAGCTGCTTCAGCAGCGTTTTCATATACAAAAGATGAAGTCAAAAAAATTGGTTCGCCATGTTCACCTTCAAAACTACGAGTGTGTCCTGTACGAATGGCTAAAGTATCAAGTTGGTATTCTAAATCATCAGACTGGTTCATTAAATGTTCGCCTTTACTGGTCATGTACTAAAAACTATCATCATTTTGAGTGCCTAAGGTATTTAAGGTCAAGGTAAACCTGAAAATTATCGCTTAGACTTCAATCAATCTTTAGTATAGTTGGTAAAACAAGATGAAACGCTTAAAGTCCCTTGTCTCAGAACAAAGTCAAATCAAGCACCTCTCTACCCGACTATTTCGTCCTCAAACATTAGTATTGTCACAAAGCACTCCGTTTGAAGTGATTGGTGAATTCAATCAAACCCGTGTTCGTTATTATGCAGCTACAGAAAAGAGCTTTAGAGAACCATTAGTATTTGTGGCACCTTTAGCTATTAATATGGCGATTTATGATTTATATCCATATCGTTCTCTTATCAAATACTTCCAAAATGCAGGTTTTGACGTATACCTTGTCGATTGGGGGCGTTTAGGCTTTAAAGATAGACATCTTAACTTTTTATCGTTTATTGAAGATTTTATTCCTAAAGCTATAGAGTTTGTTCGCACACATTCAGGCAGTGATCAAATTTCTTTACACGGATGGAGTATGGCTGGCATATTCGTTACTTTATATACAGCGCATAATCATCCGAATTATGTCAAAAACCTTATAGTTTTAGGTAGCCCAATCGATAGCTATGCTTCTGGTTATATTGGAAAACTCTACCGAACCATAAACAACACTATTGCCCGCAATAAAAAGCTTCAGGAACGTATTTACTCAGGTTTACCGAAGCGTTTGATTCATACTCCGGGCATTTTAAATTCCTTAGGCTTTAAAATTCTTGACCCTAAAGGCTGGTTCGATGGTCATATTCAATTACTTAAGAACCTTAATGATCTTCAGTTCGTACAAGAACATGCCACATTAAGCAGTTTTTTAAACAATATGATTGATTATCCGGGAGGCATTAATCAGGACATGTTATTTAATGTTTGGCTGCAAAATCCATTAAGACAAGGTTCTATTCAGTTAAAAGATAAAAAAATCGAATTAAAAAATATCGACTGTTCACTCTTAGTCGGAGCTGGTCGTAGTGATCAATTAGTTACGGCTGATGCAGCTCAGCCATTAAGCCAGTTAACCAGTAGCCAAGATGTTACGTTTACTCTTATTCCTGGCGGTCATTTAGGTCTAATGTCAAGCCAAGCAAGTGCGCAGGAATTCTGGCCAAAGCTAGCAACATGGCTGAGTGAGCGTTCAACAAAAATCTAAATTTAGGCATAAAAAAGCCCTCTATATGAGGGCTTTTATCTAACATTTTCTCTATGAACACAAATCCAAGCTTAGACTCACTAGAAGGATAGTTTTTTAAATACAAAGTACCCGACCTTACTTTCAAAACTTCCATCTTTTTGAATATTAAAATACTTTTTAACAACACCTGCTGCATTTTCTTGGAGATACCTAAGCGTTTTTATTTGACCTTCAGGTGTCTTCATGCGCTGTACCCAACTATCAAAATCTAGTTTGAGAATTTGTTTTTCTAAAATTGTTAATTCAAAACCAGCATCTTCAATAAAGTGAACCCAGTCTTTAATACTGTAATTTCTTACATGACTAGGGTCTCGAATCACTTCTATAGTCTGTAAAAATGTATCTAAAATAGGGAAACTTGAGCTAATAATATCAACAAAAATAACAGTGCCATTTGGCTTTAATACACGATTAATTTCTTTCATTGCTGTTGGGACATGCTGCCAATGATGGGCAGAATATCGACTAATAATTACATCAAACTGTTCATCAGTAAAAGGCATATCTTCAGCAATACCTTGCTGTACAAAAATATTTTTTATTTTTCGAGCATTGGCAGCTTTTGAAACTGTATCGAGCATTTCATGAGATAAATCATAAGCAAAAACCAGATCTGCATGGCGAGCAACGTTATAAGCTACATGACCACCACCGCAACCTAAATCTAAAACAACGGCATTTGGATATTCATCAATTTCTTTAATGAATTTATCAAACTCGACCCCTTCAGAGTGAGCTGTGCTATTCAAATAACTTAAAGATTTATTTTGATACTGTTTTAAATTTATCTCATGTTGTTTCAACATGGCTTATTCCTCTTCTTTGATGAGTTAACCATAAAAGAAAAAGTAGATAAAAAATAATGATTAGTTTTTCAATAATTAATAAAATAAAGTTATAATTTGTATCTCTATCAATTCTTAATAAAAAAACCACCAAATGGTGGTTTTTTAATGTAAGGCCAAGTTCATATTTAAAAATTACTTTGCAGTAAATTTAATGTTGAACTTTCTTACTTGTTTTCTAACTTCCGGATTAGAAGGTAAAACAAAGGGACTTGCACGCCATATTGCCTTTTCAATACTCGACTTAAACTTTTGGTCTTCTTTATCTAGAAAAATAATTTGTTCAATCTCACCAGTATCACTTAAAAAGACTTTAACGCTAGCACTCATTCCCACTGAAGAAGGCGGAACATTCCAAATTTTAAAGATCTTTTTTTGATATTGTTGCTTGTACTTTTCTGCTTCTACAATAATTTTGTCATCATCACTTTTTGCTGGTGATAATAACTTAGAATTAATTGTGCACCCACTTAATAACAATATAGAAGTTAAAATAATGACGTTTTTCATTTATAAAACCAATTTTTTCAACGATTAAAATTTAACATTTTATCTTTTTAAAAACCACCTAAATGGTGGTTTTATGCTAAATAGCTACTACTAAATATGTTCTTAGCAAATTCTAGATTTTAGCTAATTTACGAGGATTATTTAGTTTAACTATTTAATTATAATTTTCAGCATCGTTTTAAAAAGATATTTTATAACGTGAATTTATACTTGAGTGTTCAGGCATATCAGCAATATCCTGCTCAGTAAAAATTCCATGTTCAAGTACTTTAGTACCATTAAAGGCAGTATTGACCGGAGTAACAGGTGATTTAGTAATATAATTTTCATCTGCTTTTTGTGTTAACGATGCACACCCATCTAAACCAAATCCTGTAGCCAATACAAGTAACAATCTCTTCATCTGTCTCACCTGTTATTATAAAAATCAAACAATCTAACAAATTATCTACTGATTGTCACATTTTTAAAACGATTGAGTCTAAGCCAATTCTTTACAAAAACTCAATGAAATGTAAAGTAATTTGCATAAAGTGTTAAATTGTGTAAAATACCTAAATAATTTAATGATATGTTTTAACTTATGATCTTTTTACTTTTCTTATTTTTGTTATTTACCTTTGTACTCCTCTTAAATGCTCATTACAAACACTAGGTATTTGTATCTGTTCTTCTCATCTGCTAAATATTTTTGAAAAATTAATTATTTTCTTAAAAGCGTTTACTTACTTTCTTTAGTCTAGATTTTTATAAATACAAAAAAAGCCCGCTTTGTAAGCAGGCTTT
The DNA here is from genome assembly GCF_003940475.1 of Acinetobacter sp. FDAARGOS_559. Lineage (NCBI taxonomy): Bacteria > Pseudomonadati > Pseudomonadota > Gammaproteobacteria > Moraxellales > Moraxellaceae > Acinetobacter > Acinetobacter sp. FDAARGOS_559. The sequence goes on along the minus strand of NZ_RKJG01000005.1, from coordinate 103,853 downwards.
ACCCTTTTTGATTTTTTGCGCTGATCATTCAGGACTTTTTGCTGTTTGTGACAGCGCTCGGATATTACACTTATACTTAAAGATTAAAAAGACTAATCTTTTTAAACTGATGCATTTACTCATCAATTTCAATCGGATCGCCGTCTTCAGGACGAATATGTCGTGTCCCATCATCAGCAGGATCGACACTAGAGCCATCCTTAGTAATCGAGTTATACATTTCGTCCTCTTTTTTATCGTCTATGAATTCTTCATCTTCAAAATCAAGAGGCTCGTCATCATCTTCAAAATTTAAAGGCTTTTCTTCATCTATCATGTGAACCATCCTTTTTTAAGCTATGTGATTTCATGCTCAAATAAATATCGGATATATTCAACAGTGAACACACATCATTTATGTAAAGAATACTTAAAAATTATTAAAATATATAAAAAGTTAAATAGTGTTATTCAAAATATTTTAAAAACTCTTCTAACTCAGGTAAATGTGCAAAGTTTTTATGAGCATCCCCTAACACAACCCAATCATGTTTTGACTCTATACAAAAATTAAGTTTTAAATCTGGTTTAAACGGTTGTTCGAGAAGCCCCAACGGTATCCACATATAGTTTGTACCATTAATTTTATTAGGGACAGGCGAACCACATCTATTACAAAATGATGAAGTAAAACCAGTTTCTTTTTTATAGGTAGCCACATATTCCTTACCCATCAACCAATTAAACTGATTTTCTTTTACTAAAGTAGCGGCATTCGCTCCAGTACCTGTTTGTTTTCGGCATAAGCTGCAATGGCAGTGATAAACCGTTTTGATTTCACAAGGTACAGAGAATTTTACTTTATGGCATAAACAAGAACCGATGTTAATCATATAACGTACTTATTTCATTACTATAAAAATTTTAATCATGACTTTAAATATTGGTTAAGTATATATTTTAATTGTTTAATATAAAATATATCTAATCTTTTGATTTAAAACAGATTATAAAAAAGATCTTGATATATAAAGCTTTTTTATATTATAAGGTGAAATGTGACTTTAAATAACACTTGAGTAATTAATAGTCATTGAAATATTGGGAATAAACCTTATATTGAGTACAGGTTCATACCTTTAACTGAGGAAAAGCTCATGAATAAATTAATGGTTGCGGTATTCGCTGGAATGGTGACCCTTGCCGGTTTCAGTGCTCAAGCTGCAACACCTGAGCAAGAATGTCAAAAATTGCAAGATGATTACAATTTGATTTATGCGTCAAAAGGCTTTTGTTTTAAAGACCAAGATGCTAAAGAAAAATATGGTAATGAAAACTGTCATACGACTAAGCCAAAATTCTCTGATAAAGAGCAGCAACGTCTAGACGCAATTAAAGAACGTCAAAAAGAATTGAAATGTAAATAGTATTTAAAGGAATAATACATGGCATATGATGATCAAAATATCTTCGCAAAAATTTTACGTGGTGAACTTCCAGCGATAAAACTCTATGAAGATGATCAAGTTCTAGCTTTTATGGATATTATGCCCCAAGCCGATGGTCATGCATTAGTTATTCCAAAAACTCCTGCAGTAACTTTACTTGATTTACCTCCTGAAGCGGCAGCTTATACCATCCAGATCGTGCAAAAAATTGCTAAGGCAATGGAAACTGCATTAAATTTGGATGGAATTGTGCTCATGCAGTTATCTGGAGCAGCTGCCGGACAAACTGTCCCTCATGTTCATTTTCACCTAATTCCGACAAATGTTCACCAACTTGGCAAACATGCGGCGCAATTAGGAGACCAAGATAAAATCAAAGCTTTGGCTGAGAAAATTAAAGCAGCACTTTGATTTTAAGAGATAAAAGCGGAGTTTAAACTCCGCTTTTTTTATTTAAAAAGTGTAATAAAATCAAAAGAAAATAAAGTATTTCCAATTTTTAATTGTCATAAAACTGTCATTTCTTCTTCACTCCATTGTCACAAAGTTTACAGATACTTCTTAGCAAGTTGGTGAGCTTCTGTAACTTTTTGTACATAAGCCAACTAAAAAATAAAAGTTAGCTAGGCATACGCCATTTAAAAATACCTTTTGGAGAAATCTCAATGAAGAAATTGCTTCTCGCTGCCGCAGTTGCAACTTTGAGCGTAAACGCGGTGCAAGCAGCGCCAACTTTGTACGGCAAACTAAACGTTTCCATTAACCAAGTTGACAACAAAAATTTCGATGGTAAAAGTGACGTTACCGAAGTTAACTCAAACTCTTCTCGTATTGGGGTAAAAGGCGAAGAGAAGTTGACTGATAAGCTATCTGCTGTTTATTTAGCTGAATGGGCAATTTCTACTGACGGTTCTGGTTCAGATACTGACCTTAGCGCCCGTAACCGTTTTATTGGTTTAAAAACTGAAGGCGTCGGTACGTTAAAAGTAGGTAAATATGATTCTTACTTCAAAACCTCTGCTGGTAGCAACCAAGACATCTTTAACGATGACACACGTTTAGATATTACAAATATTATGTACGGTGAAAACCGCTTAGATAACGTGGTTGGTTTTGAATTAGACCCTAAATTATTAGCTGGTTTGACATTCAATATCATGGCTCAAACTGGTGAAAGCACTTCTGATAGTAAAAAAGGCGAAACTGGTAAAGACAGCAAAAATGATAGCTTCGATTCAGTTTCGACTTCTCTAGGTTATGAAAATAAAGACTTAGGTTTAGCAATCGCTGCTGCTGGTGACTTCGGTATCAAAGGTAAATATGCTGCTTACGGTTTGAAAGATGTTTATACAGACGCTTACCGTGTAACTGGTTCTTATGACATTGCTAAATCTGGTTTTGTAGTAGGTGCTTTATGGCAACATGCTGAACCTACTGATGACTTGACTGCATATGGTCAAACATATAAATCAGATGGTTCAATCGATAAAGCTGGTAAAGCTTACCGTGGTTTAGAAGAAGAAGCATACGCGGTAACTGCTGCTTATAAAATTCCTAACACTAAACTTAAAGTAAAAGCAGAATATGCTTCTGCTGAAACACAAGTAAGTGGTCAGGCAGATCGTAAAATTGACTTGTATGGTTTAGGTCTTGATTATCAAATCAATAAACAAGCTCGCTTCTACGGTATCGTTGCTCAACAAAAACGTGACTGGTTGAACGACGACGACAAACAAACTGTTGTAGGTACTGGTATTGAATATAACTTCTAATCAGTTATGTTTGATTCAGATCTAAAATAAAAGGGCTTATGCCCTTTTATTTTATTGTGCTATCAAAAAAGCCGATATAAAAATATCGGCTTTTAAAAAATTTATATCTTATTTTAAGAAACCACTTACAAGATTCATCACATTTTGAATATCTTGGTTAGCTTCTTGATGATCTGTACTCTCACCTTGAGGTGTTAAAGAATCAATGACTTGAGGTAAGACAGAAGCGATTGCACCATAAACTTGTTCTTTTGGTGCTTGAGCTTGCTGAGCAACTTGTTCAATGTCTGCTGGATTAAACAGACTTTGTAATTGCTGGGTTGGAACCTCACTATTACTTTGGTTTGGATCAACCCAACTTTGAACTTGGCTACCTAAGCCAGCGCCTTTTAACTTTTCTAAAGCAGCCTGTAAACCACCTTGTTGCTGAACCCAGCCTAAGATTAAAGGTACCACTGCAATTAATAAACTTTGTACACCGCCACCAGCTTGAGGTGTGTTGTTATTACCAGTGACTTGTCCTAATACAGAACCCAATACTCCACCAAGACCACCTTGGGCACCAGATGAAGTATTACCGCCCATTTGTCCTAATACAGAACCTAAAATTCCACCTAAACCACCTTGACCCGACGCTTGCTGATTCCCACCTAAAGCTTGCTTAGCCAAAACTTCTACAATGTTGCTTAAATTTGTCATGAGTAACTCTTATGTATGGTTTATACATGAGCATACGCGTTTTTTTGTTAAGACAGCAAAAATCAAATTGTTAAATTTTGAAAGAGATTGCAAGGTCTTTTACCAACGGAATTTATTCCAATTTTCTGGATTTGCCCAAAATTTTGAATTAAACCAATCTGGTACATGCTTATAGGTCAAAATATTAAATTGCCATAAAGCAAAATCACTATCATGTGAAGTCTTATCAATAAGTTGGGTAAAACCTAAAGAACGCAGAAGTTGTTCATCACTGCGTTTGCTCACGACAACAATTCGTTTTGCTAATAAATCTCTTAGCTTTACTAATAATTGTGATTTCTGCACATCGCTGATGTCCTGCATTTCATCAGTATCAAACAATACAAAACCCAAATCATAACGCTGAGTAAAAGGCAGACTTAACAGCTCAGTTACGGTAAAATAGTGCCATTGAATTGCGTTATTCTGGTCAATTTTCTGGCCAATACAAAGTGCAGTATGAATAGGCTGTTCATTTGATAAATCGTCTAGCATAGAAGTGATGACATTTTGTTCAGCCATAACTGCAACCCTTAATTGAAAGATGTGAGTTTAAACTTTATGGAACTACAAGGCATTTGCCATAAAATGCATGCAGGCCTAAAAGATGCTAGTGTAACTGATCAACAGACAACCAAGGCAAATGTTGAATACAAATTTGTATTAGACCGTTCAGAAATTGATCTTCCTTTTAATTTAGGACAAGAACTAGAAATCGAATGGACAGGTAATATTTATTGCACCTCTTGTGGTGCTAAAACACCAAAGTCTTATTCGCAAGGCCATTGCTTTAAATGTTTTAAAACGAAAGCGGAATGTGACCTTTGCATTATGAAACCTGAAACATGCCACTACCATTTGGGTACATGTCGTGAAGATGACTTTGCCCATAGCGTATGTTTCCAGCCTCATATTGTCTATTTAGCAAATTCAAGTGCTTTAAAAGTAGGTATTACTCGCGTTAGCCATATGCCTGGTCGTTGGTTAGATCAAGGGGCAACTCAAGCCTTACCTATTTTAAAAGTTGGTTCACGTCGTTTATCTGGTCAGCTTGAAACCATGTTTGGTTCCTTAATTGCGGATAAGACAGATTGGCGTAAACTTCTCAAAGGCGAAGCTGAACCTCTAAATTTGATTGAACAACGTGATCAGTTAATTGAGGAGTTCGCCCCTAAAATTCAAACTATTCGTGAAGAATTTAGTCAAAACCTTGAATTTAACGAAACGGTTGAATTACTAGAAAATGAATTGCCACGTGAGTTTGTTTATCCAGTTGAACAATATCCTGAAAAAATTAAGTCTTTAAACTTAGATAAAACACCAAAAATTCGTGGAGTATTGCAAGGTATTAAGGGCCAATATTTAATTTTTGATATTGGTGTTATTAATATCCGTAAATATACAGGTTACGAGCTGATTGTACGTGCATAAAAGTCGATTTAAAAAAGCCCCATAAAAATGGGGCTTTTTTAATCAATATAATTAAGATAATCTATTTCTAAATAACCAAGCTGCTAAAGGTAAAGTTACTATTCCCAGCACAATCATTGGTAAAAAGTTCAATTTGACTTGGGCAAAGCTTGCACCTTCCAAATAAACCCGCTGTACCAAGTTAATTCCAAATCTTAATGGATTTGCATAAGTTACTACTTGTAATGCTTTTGGCATGTTTTCTACAGGTGTCAGTAAGCCTGAAAGTAACATCAAAGGCATAATCAATAAAAATGTAAAAAGCATGGCTTGTTGCATATTTAAAGATAAAGCTGAAATTGATAAGCCCACACCAACTACAGCCACGTTAAAGCTGAATAATCCAAAATAAAGCAGTCCAATAGAGCCATTCATTGGAATTTTAAACCAGAACAAAATAATCAATAAAATAATGGTCGATTGCATCAAACCTACAAAAATCGGCGGCAAAGCCTTACCAATCATAATTTTTAATGGCGTATAAGGTGTCACTAATAATTGATCAAACGTACCCTGCTCACGTTCACGCGCAACTGATAAAGCAGATAAAAGTAATGTCTGCATCATACTTAATGCTGCAATTAATGCAGGCATTAAGCTCCAACGAGATTCCTGATTTGGGTTGTACCATGTTCTTGTTTCAAGGCTAATCGGTAAAGCTGAATTAAACTTTTGCTGATTGAACTGACCAATAATTTTATTTAGATATGATCCTGCAACCATAGCTGTAGATGAATTTCTACCATCAACAATGACCTGTATAGGAGCGCTTTGGTTATTGTTTAATTTACTCTCGAAATCATTAGGGATCGTAATTATGAGCAATGCCTGACGGTTATCAATGACCTGTTTGATTTGTTCGGTATATTCCAGTGTTGCAACACGCTTAAAAATACCAGAGCCATCGAGCTTCGAGATCAGCTCATGTGAAATCTGCCCGTTGCTCTGATCTAAAATTGCATAATCTACATGGTTAACGTCATAAGTAGTCGCATAGCCAAATAAAAGTGCTTGCATCAGAGCGGGTACAAATAGAATAGCCCTATTTGTAGGATCACTAAAAATGGTTAAGAATTCTTTTTTGACTAAAAAACTTAATTGTTTCAGCCACGTGATTAATTGCTGCCCCATAACTTTATCTCAACCGTTTTTTCAGTGAAAAGTTCACAGCACATATCAAAACAACGATATATCCCAATAAAATACCGCACTCTTTAAACCATAGCTTCCAATCATCCCCTCCCATAAATAAAGTTTTAATTAAAACCATAAAATGCGTCGCTGGAAGTAACTGGCTAATAATTTGCACAACCAAAGGCAAGTTGCGTGTATCAAAAACAAATCCGGAAAGCATCAGTGCTGGCATAAAACTTGCCAACAAAGCAATTTGACTCGCCTGAAACTGACTTTGGGCAAAGCCAGATATAGTTAAACCAAGTAATAATGAAACGATTAAATATAGAAATGAAGCAGATAAAATTGTTAATAATGAACCGCGCATAGGTACTTCAAAAATAAAATGTGCAGCAACAATACAAATAACGATATCAATCATGCCGACAACAACGTACGGAATGAGTTTTGCCAACACAATTTCAAATGGCCGTACTGGTGTGACAAATAAGGCTTCTAATGTTCCCCGTTCCCTTTCACGGGCAATAAGCAGACCCGTTAAAAATGCGCCAATTAAAGTTAAAATGAGTACCATTAAACCCGGTACTAAAAACCAAGTACTGTTACCAGATTCGTTAAACCATATTCTTTGTTCAATTTTAACGGCGCTTGCAGATGCTAATATTGGGCTACGATCAATTTGTATTGATGGCGCGGTAGCCAAAGCACCCGCGACATACCCCTCTAAAACAGTTGCTATGGTGGTCGATCCACCATTTAATAGCAATTGAACCTTTGCGTTACCTTGTTGGGCCTGATTTGCAAAATCGGAAGGCAAATGCAAAATCGCATCAATTTTGCCATTTCGAATGGCCTGTTCTGCTTCAGGCAAATTATGAAATTCTAGACTGGTTAAATATCGCGATCCATTTAAGCCAGCTAAGACCTGATTGACCTGCGGCGAGGACTGATCAACTACAACACCAACTCGTGCTTGGTTCAAGTCAAAAGAAAGTCCATAACCAAACAGTAAAATTAAGATAACAGGCAAAACTAGGCCAATTCCGAGACTGCTTTTGTCACGAAGAAGCTGTTTAGTTTCTTTCCGAACTAAGGCTTTCAAGCGACTCCAAAATGCAAAGCTCATTGTAGGTCTCCTAACCCGCATGCTTTAATGCACGTGCTTGTTCCACAATTGCAATAAAAGCCTCATTCATATCAACAATATGTTTATCTTTACTTGCCAATTCGCGGACCTGTTGAGGAGAACCTAGGGCTAGTAACTTTCCTGCATCTTGTATAGCAATGCGGTCACAATATTCTGCTTCCTCCATAAAATGAGTGGTAATAATGATGGTAATGCCTTGATTTGCGAGTTTACCAATGCTGTACCAAAATGAACGCCGTGCAAGTGGGTCTATTCCACTCGTAGGTTCGTCTAAAAATAAAATTTCTGGTTCATGTAATAATGCAGCCGCCATAGATAAGCGCTGTTTATAACCACCAGGTAAATCACCACTTTTAATTTGCGGCTTTAAATCATATTGCTGTAAAGCTTTATCAATTTGTTGATCTAGTTTTTTGCCCGATAAACCATAGGCTCCACCAAAAAACTTTAAGTTTTCCAACACAGTTAAATTGCTATACAGTGCAAATTTTTGAGAGACGTAGCCTACTTTAGCTCTTGCTTCAGCACGGGCCGTCCGTAAGTTTTTACCTGCAACTTCTAGGTAACCGCTACTTGCCGGTAGTAACCCACATAACATGCGAAATGTCGTGGTTTTACCAGCTCCATTTGGCCCAAGTAACCCAAAGATCTCTCCACGCTGTACAGTAAATGACGTATTGGCAACAGCAGTAAAATCTCCAAAAGTTCTCACTAAATCTTTAACTACAATGACCGCTTGGTCTGATTGCGAATTATTGTTTTGTTCTGATCGAAAAGTTTGCTGAGAAATAGAGATTTGTTGTTTTTGATTTTGTTGTAACAACATCATAAAAGCATCTTCGAGTTCAGGTGGTCGCCTATTTGCCACTAGCCCCAGAGGTAAAATATTTGTTGATAGTTCTTTTTGGCGGCTAATAAAGTTTACTTGCTCTCCCCTTGGCACTGCATCAATAATCTCTCCAGAATTTCCAAGCAACTGGGCTTGTACAATCCGAGTCTTAATCTGCTCTGAAGGTTTTATTTGCCATGTTTGCTCATGTACTAACGCTTTTAATTGCTCAGGTGAACCTTGTCTTAAAATTTTGCCTTCATGCATTATATATACGTAAGCGCACTTTTCTGCTTCATCCATATAAGCGGTACTTATAATTACACTTAAATTTTCTTCCTGAACAAGTTGTTCAATAATGATCCATAAATCCCGTCGTGATAAAGGGTCTACTCCAACACTAGGTTCATCGAGCAACAGTAACTCTGGGGAACGAACTAGAGTACATGCCAATCCTAGCTTTTGCTTCATTCCACCAGAAAGTTGCCCTGCTAGACGTTGAGTAAACTGAGTAAGATCCGTTATCTCCAATAAACGTTTAAATCTTTGGTTACGTACATTTTTTGGAACGCCGTGTAAGTCGGCATATAAATTTAGATTCTCTTGTACACTTAAGTCTTCATAGAGTCCAAAACGTTGTGGCATATAACTAATACGGTCTTGGACAACTTGAGGATATTTTTCAATATCAAACCCAAGCACATGAAGAGAACCTGAACTCGCTTTATATAATCCTGCAATTAACCTTAATAAAGTTGTTTTACCCGCACCATCTGGACCGACTAAAGCGGTAAGTTCTCCTTTTTTGATTTGCATATTCAAATCAACAATTGCACTAATATCTGCTGAATTTTTATTTTCGGCCTTAAAAGTCATGAATAAATTATGGGCTTGAACCACTGCTTTACTATCAATCATGGGCTTTCTCACTGAAAGCAAGTGGGACTTTTACTGTCACAGGTTGACCCATTTTTAATTGATCATTCGGATCATTTACATACACCCGAACTTCGTAAACAAGTGTTGTTCTAATCTCTTCTGTCTGTACTGTTTTAGGTGTGAACTCAGCCACTGAAGATATATAGCCAATTTTTCCATTAATAGGCTGATTGGGATAAGCATCACGAATAACTTGAGCCGTGCCTCCCATTTTAATTGAACTTAAATCTTGTTCATTTACATACACACGAATCCATTTTGGATTGGTCAAGGCTAATGTATAAACGGCCTTTTGAGCAGTTGTCATGTCGCCAACTTCTTGCAACCGAGCTCGTACCACTGCATTTACAGGAGACCTTAGTTCTGCTTGAGTAAGGTTATACTTAATTAAATCTAAATTAGCCTTAGTCACTTCATATTGTGCTCTGGTTGCTTCACGATCTTCTTTTCGTGCACCTTTAATTAATAATTCTAAATTGGCTTGTCTTTCACGGACCGCTGCCTCAGCACTATGTTGATTACTTTTGGCATAGTCGAGTTCTTGTTGGCTAATTGCTCGACCATCGGTACTACTTACCAAAATTTGTAAGCGTTGCAAGTTTTTATTGGTTTTATCAAGCTCAGCTTGGGCAGACGCAAGTTGAGCTTTTGCTTGGGTGATTTCTTCAGGGCGAGCTCCAACCTCTTGTTTAATAATTGCCTCTTGTTGAGCTTTAAGTTGTGCTTGAGCTTGCTTTGCCTGAATTTGTAATGCATTGGTATTAAGAGTCGCCAGTACTTGACCTGCTTGAACTTTATCGCCCTCTTGAACTAAAAGTTTCTGAATACGGCCAGACTGTTCAAATGCAAGTGAAACTTGGCGGATATCCACATTTCCATATAAAGTTAATACATCATTATCTAATTGTTTTTTATGATTATATCCCCATACCCAAAAGCCGATGGCAACTACAGCTATAACAACTAAAATGCCGGCAATCACTTTTTTATTCATCTTTTTGGCCTTCTTATTAAATTCAAATTTACATAGTTTAAATTCAATTTAAATTTAAATTACCTTAATCTTTGAATAAAAGATATACTTTTATGATGAAATAAAATTAGGTTTAAACATGTCCAGATCTAGACGAAGTGATGGTGATTTGACAAAGACTAAAATTATTGAGGCAGCAGGACCCTTAATCGCCCAATATGGTTTTGCAAAAACAGCAAACAAAACAATTGCCAAAGTAGCAAATGTCGATTTAGCAGCAATTAATTATCACTTTGATGGCCGAGATGGGCTATACCAAGCAGTGTTAATGGAAGCTCATGCCCATTATCTAGATGAACAATACTTACTAGAACTTGTTGAAAGTACTTACTCTCCCGAAGAAAAATTGAGTTTATTACTTGAAACTTTATTACATAAGTTGACGGAAAAAGATGTTTGGCATGGCAAAGTTTTTATTCGCGAACTGTTTTCACCGTCTGAGCATTTATTAAGTTTTATTGAATTAACTGGTATGAGAAAATTTTTTCTTATTCGAAAGTTGATTAGCCAAGTGGCGAACTTAGATGAAAATGATCCGGCCGTTTTACCTTGTATTTTAAGCGTGATGACCCCGTGCATGATGCTTATTATTGCCGGACCTAATGCTCAAGCACCTGAGCCACTTAAAAATATTGCTCAGATGCCCTTACATGATTTAGTTGAACACTTTAAAAAATTTTCATTAGCTGGATTAAAAGCAATTAGCCAATCAAATCTTAAAAATTAGCTATTCAAACATTGCAAAATGGCTTGAACTGGATCTTCTGTATTTCCAGAAATAAGCTGTTTATGCATAGTTAAATGTTGCATTACTTGAATTTGAGCGGTTTCAACATTCATTAGTTTTTCTATTTCAGCCGCTAAATTTTCAGGTGTTGCATCTGCCTGAATCAGCTCTTCAATTACTTTTTTACCCGCGATGATATTTGGCAAGGAGTAATAAGGTATTTTCACCAAGAATTTAGCAATTAAATAAGTTAGCCAATGCAGTTTATAGAAAGTGACCATTGGTCTATGCATGAGCATTGCTTCTAATGTCGCCGTTCCAGATGCTAAGGCAATAATGTCACTCGCGTTCATGACCATACGACCAATTTTCGATTCGCTATCCGTATTTTCTAAAATATGAATTTTTGCTTTTAACTGCGGTGCTAATTGTTCAACCCCCTGCTCAATCTGCTGTTTGCGCGCATCATTAATTGCCGGAATTAAAAACTGAATATCTGGATATTTTGTATGCAAAATATTGGCTGCCCCCAATAGCATAGGAAGAAGTCTTTCTACTTCACCTTTGCGGCTACCAGGCAACAAAGCAATATGTTTTTGATTTTCATCAACACCCAATTCTTGTTTAGCAATTTGAATAGGGTTTTCAAGCGGTAATTGTTTAGCTAATGGATGGCCTACAAATGCCGCTGGAACTTCATATTGTTCATAAAAAACTTTTTCAAAAGGAAATAAGCAAAGTACTAAATCTATACTTTGTTTGATGCCATGTACTCGCCCTTGGCGCCATGCCCAAACTGATGGACTCACATATTGAACTGTTTTTATTGGAAGATTCTTTTCTTTGATACTTTTCGAAAGTCTGAGGTTAAAGTCTGGTGCATCAATACCAATAAAAATATCAACTGGATGCTGAGTCCATTGATTAATTAAGCCATCACGTACGGCGAATAGTTTTTTTAAGTCTTTTAATACCTCAACAATGCCCATCACAGACAGAATTTCCATTGGGTAATAACTGTTAAAACCTTCCGCAATCATTTGAGGGCCACCGATTCCCTCAAATTCAGCATCGATTCCCTGCTCACGAAAACTACGCATGAGTTTTACGCCGAGCGTATCTCCAGAAACTTCTCCAACTACAATGCCTATTTTAAGTTTTCGGTTTGCCAAGGCGATTTACCCAAGAATTTGAAATAATGCATTCTAGCATAGAGGCTTATTAATCTTGAACTTGCCTAATCAATCCCAGCTAAACCTAGCCCTAGCACATCACTATCTAAAATTACATTCATACACTATCTTTTAATCTAAATTAACAATGTTATTTGAATTGTAGCTTACATTTACAAACAATAAAATAAATGAGAATTATTTACATTATCTTTAATCTTATGAATATCCCACCTCGACCATTTAAGTTGTCTGTAATCGCCTGCGCGATTTGTTATGCCAATCTCACCTATGCCCAAGATGCACAGGTACAAGCTTTGCAAACGATTCAAGTCAAAGCATCAAATGCAGAGCAGTCTTCTGAACAGACCAAGGCATATAATGTTAAAAACTCAAGTAGTGCAACCAAGCTTAATATTGAGGCGAAGGAAACACCCCAAACCATTAATGTCGTTACTCGTCAGCAAATTGAAGATTTTGGCCTTACCAGTACTCGTGATGTTTTAAGTAATACACCAGGTGTGACAGTAACTGGATTAGAAACAAACCGAACAACTTATACTGCTCGTGGTTTTGATATTTCAAATATTTTGGTTGACGGAATCGGTATTCCTCAAGTTGATAGCTACAATTATAATAATAGTGATGCAGATAGCTATTTCTATGATCGCATTGAAATTGTAAAAGGTGCTGATGCTCTAACAAATGCTCTAGGTGATCCTGGGGCTACAATTAACTATATCCGTAAACGCCCTACCAAAGAATTTCAAGCAAACGCTGGGGTGAGCTATGGTTCATGGGATACGCAGCGCTATGAAGCTGATATCTCAGGTTCTCTTACACAAGATGGGCGAGTACGAGGACGTCTCGTAGGTTATGAGAAAGTCGGAGATTCTTATCTTGATCGCTATTCAGAAGAAAAAAACGGTTTTCAAGGAATTTTAGAAGCTGACGTTACAGACACTACAAATATTTCAGCAGGATATTCAAAAACTCGTCAATACGCTAATGGTTCGCAATGGGGTGCACTACCCTTAGTTAACTCAAAAGGAGAACCATTAAATTATTCACGCAACTATAATTATGCACCATCATGGACATACTACGATTGGGAAATTGATAATTATTTTGCCAATATTGAACAAAATTTATGGGGAGACTGGAAGCTAAGGTTAGGTTATAACCTCAAAAAATCAGAGGTTAAAGATAAAATGCTTTATCTCAATGGTTCTCCTTCTGCTACAGACAATACATCTGGTATTTCACTATTACCAGAAATTTATAATCAAAAATTTAAAGAAACTACAGCAAATGCAGATATTCAAGGTACGTTTAATTTATTAGGGCAGCAACACGAAGCAAATATTGGTTATAACTGGTCAAAGTATAATGCACAAAGTGTTTATTCGTATGGTAGTAGTTTAGGCGTTATTACTACAGACTTACCAAGCTGGACACCTGAAGAACCGACTTGGGGAGACTTTACCTATGCTGACCCAGAAGAAAGAATAATGAAGTCTGTTTACGGTGCCACACGTCTTCATTTAGGTGAGGATCTGAAATTTATCTTAGGTGCTAACTATACTGAAATCGAAACTTTGGATTATAAAAAGAATAAAGTTTCCCCGTATGCGGGTATTACATATAACTTTACTCCTGAATACACAGGTTATATGAGTTATACCTCTATTTTTAGGCCACAAACGGTTATCGATCTTTCTACTAAACAAACCGCTGTACCAGTAGAGGGTGAAAGTTATGAAGTAGGTGTAAAAAGCTCTTGGTTAGATGGTGCTTTAACTGGAAATATCGCTATCTTTAGAACAGACGAAGATAACTTTGCACTAAACCCATTATGGGATCCGCTCTATAATAAATACTCGTCACCAATAGGAACGATTAGATCGCAAGGGGTTGAAGTTGGATTAACTGGAAAATTAACTGATAACTTAGATTTAGTTTTTGGTTTCTCAACATTTAGTCTAAAAAATATGGAATCAGGTGAAAGAGGTAGACCAAATATCCCAACTCAAACACTTAACGTTTTAGCTTCTTATACTGTTCCCCAAATTCCAAAATTGAAAGTTGGTGCAAGCATTAAATGGCAAGATGATATACATGACACCTCTTACTCAACTGTAAAACAAGATGCTTACGCATTGCTTAATGTTATGGCCAGCTATGATTTAAACGAACATGTAATGTTCCAAGTGAATGGCAATAATCTAACAAATGAAAAGTATTTGACAGGTTTATCTGGTGGTCAGGGTTACTATGGTGCCCCAGCCAACTATACAGTTGCTGTAAAGTTTAAATATTAATAGCGTAGCCAATCCCAATTTGGGGTTGGCTTTCTTTTTTATTTTTTTATGTGTCAGTAAATATGTCCAAAACTTTAAATCTTCCCATGTTATATCGCATAAAAGTTTTCTATCGATTCTTAGTTGTTTTCGGTATGGGTTATGCCTGTATTGCGTACTTAAGTCTTGGACTAACTGAAATTTTCCATTTTAACTTAGACAAACCAGAAGCTATCTATTTGGCGGCCTTTATTTCTATTTTGTTTTATGTATTTTTCGTGATTGTTGGTTTCTGCATCCAATCATTATTGCGACTGACCATTTTATCAATCGCACTATTTGCCTTTTTCTTTATTGTGACACGGACGGTAGGTTATGCATAAAGGTATACGTCAATCTATGGCATGGCTCCACTCGTGGACTGGTTTAATTTTTGGATGGCTCGTATTTGCTATTTTTTTAATGGGAAGTTTGTCTTATTACCGCCATGAAATTAATTTGTGGATGCAACCACCCCTTGCACAATTTGAAATAAAACAAGATGTGGCAATTAAAACGGCATATCAATACTTACAAGAACACGCTTCAGATGCTAAATCTTGGTATTTAACTGTTGCTACACCTGAAAGTCCGGTGAATACGATGTATTGGGAAAAACCAGATGGTAGTTATGGGAATGCAACCCTCGATGCAAACACTGGTCAAGAATTAAAACTTTCTGCGACTGAAGGCGGTGACTTTTTCTACCGTTTCCATTATCAACTTTTTGGTGTCCCGATATTAATTGGGCGGTTAGTCGTATCTTTAGCAGCTTTTATTATGTTGATTGCGTTAATCTCAGGCATTATTACTCATAAAAAAATCTTCACCGATTTTTTTACCTTGCGTACCTTTAAATCGCAGCGCTCATGGTTAGATTTTCATAATATTTCGTCTGTTATTGCACTGCCCTTCTTTTTAACAGTTACTTTTACTGGCTTGGCTATTTTCTTCTATTTATATTTGCCTTGGGGAATGCAAAAACTCTATCCAGAGAATCCCTATCAATATTTCAATGATATACGTATAAAAACGGTCACAGAGAGTACAACACCGCATCCTGCACAGAATTTACCAGTTGAAAAGCTATTAGCCCAACTTAAACAGCGTTGGGGAAATCAAACTTTAGCAACTATGAGTGTTAAAAATCCAAATACGAATCAGGCTCAAATTACGTTCATTCAGCAAGAAGACCATTCTATTACCCGCAATCAAGCACAAATCACATTAGATGCTACAAATGCTAAAGTCTTGGGTGATACACGTAATCATAGTCCTATTGCCACACTTTATGCTGGAGTATATGGTCTACATATGGCAACTTTTGCTCAGCCTCTACTTCGTTTAGGATTGTTTTTCTCTGGCATTTTAGGCTGTGTAATGATTGCCTCTGGCTTGTTGCTTTGGAGCCTTAAACGCCAACTTCAAAATAAAAATAGTAAGTTTCATTTCGGGCACTATTTAGTTGACCGTTTAAATGTCGCTACCTTTATAGGCTTGCCTTGTGCAACTCTTGCTTATTTGTATGCGAATCGATTGTTTACTGTCACGGCCACCACTGTTAATTATGAAATTTATAGTTTCTTCTTCGTGTGGCTCATGAGCTTTATTATTGCGCTCATCACTAAAAAACAATATTTATGGCAAACTCAGCTAGGTATTTTTATTCTACTTTGTATTGCTCTCCCTATCTTGAATATAAGTTATTTACTAAAAAACAATTATATTCAAAACTTTAGTGGTTATTGGGATTTTGCACGTATAGATATATTTTTCTGGTTATTTGCAGCTTTAGCCTTTTTTATATTTCTTAAAATTAAGCCTATTCAACATAAAGCTTCAGATAAAATTCAAAAAAAGCTGAGTAAGTTAAATATTGAGGTGAATTCATGATGATAATTGTTTTTGCCCTAACTTTGCTGGGTATGTATTTACTATTTATGTCGAGCGAAAAATATAGAGCACCGAAGTCGACAGGCAATTTTAAATTATTTGCTCAAAAATATTATTCATTGTTGAGGATATTGGCCTTTTTATTATTTGCTTTGGGTGGGTTTATTCTCATCAAGAAATATGGTTTTTCAATTGGTTTTGTCAGTTGGTGGATCTTTGCAACACCCCTAACCTTTTTACTGATACTTTGGCTTAACCCACTCAAGCCAGCAAAAACTTCATCTAAGTCATCAATTTGAATAAAATTTCCTCAAGCTAAGCATGATTTTAATTGCTTAGCTTTTTTTTGCATAAGTAAATCATTATTCAGTAAGCATCCGGCTAACACAGCCTTACCAAGCGGTCCTATAAGCCTTAATTTAGTTCCCACCTAAAAACAAGTGGGGACTTAATCCATGAACATGGATATATATTCAGCAACACCTCCTGTTGCTAAAAAACGCAGAACATACAGCAAAGAATTCAAACTCAGTATTGTCAATGCCTGTAAAAATCCTAATACCTCGATCGCTTCGGTCGCACTGCAACATAGTATTAATGCCAACCTTGTCAGTCGTTGGATCAGGATCTTCAGCCATCATGAGGGTGCCGTGCAGGATCCTACTCATGTGAATCCAGCATTTATTGCTTTGCCTTACACTGCTGCAATCAGCCAACCTATTGATGAGAGGATCACGTTGTGTATCACCGTGCCTCATACGAATAATGATATTCAGCTAAAATGGCAGACATCAGAAATACCTGCCTTGGCAGAATTACTCAAGGCACTGGCAACATGATCCGTATCAATGAAATTTGGCTCTCTACCCAGCCCATGGATATGCGAGCAGGAATGGATACTGTCATGGCTCAGGTGGTGAGAGCCTTTGGCTACATCAAACCGCATTGCGCCTACCTGTTCTGTAATAAACGTGGTCATCGTATGAAAGTGTTGGTACATGATGGACTGGGCATCTGGCTGTGTGCCCGGCGTTTGGAACAGGGTAAATTTCACTGGGCTCAAGTTCACCAAGGTGAAACCGTGGCCCTCAGCCCGGAACAGTTACAGGCATTAATCCAAGGTTTGCCCTGGCAGAGAATTGGATTGCAGCAAGTGGTGAATATGCTCTAAACCAAGCTCGACCATTCTGCCATCCTCCAAACGTTCTATTTCATTCTCTTCATGACCTCAGGCATACTGCGGTCATGAATACGCTGCCTGACTTAAGCCAACTGACCCATGAACAACTGCTGGAATTCACCAGACAGTTGGCGATGCAGCATCAGTCTCTAGCACAATCAAACCAACAATTGGATGCCAAAGTTCAACATCTTTCTATTCTCAATCAAAAATACGAGCATGAACTGGCGCTGTTTAAAAAGCACAAATTCGCCCAAAAGAATGAACACTTAACGGCAAAACAAATCCACCTATGGGATGAAGCGGTTGAAGAAGATATTGCTGCTGTTGATCTGGAATTAGAACGATTAAATGCAGATAAAACCGATGCAGCGACACAGAAAGCCAAAACCAATAAACCTAAACGTCGACCACTGCCAGATCATCTACACACCATCCGTATTGAGCATGAACCTGCATCAACCCAATGCACTTGTGGATGCCAACTCCGTCGTATCGGCGAAGATGTCAGTGAGAAACTGCATTTCAGACCGGCACAGTTCTATAAGGAACAGCATGTGCGTGGTAAATGGGTCTGTGATCAGTGTGACACTCTGACTCAGCAAGCGATGCCCGCCTATGTGATTGATAAAGGCATTGCTTCACCTGAATTGCTCAGCCATGTGCTGGTATCGAAGTATGCCGATCATTTGCCGCTGTACCGTCAACGTCTGATCTATCAGCGGGCGGGAATCGAACTTTCTAGATCAACTTTATCTGACTGGATAGGTCGCTGCGGTGTAGAACTGGAACCTCTGGCCAATGCCTTAAAAGAGGTGGTGCTGCAACAGCGGGTGCTGCATGCAGATGAAACACCGGTCACCATCATGCGGATGGGTGAGAATGAGAAAAAACCGAAGAAAGGTTATGTCTGGGCCTATGCCACCACACAGTACAATCCAGTTCAGGCGGTGATCTATGACTTTCAGGATAGTCGTTCAGGCCAGCATGCTGCAGAGTTCTTGAAAGGCTGGCAGGGCAATCTAGTCTGTGATGATTACAGTGGTTATAAAGCACGCTTTAAATCAGGCCAGGTCATAGAGGTCGGCTGCATGGCCCATGCACGTCGTAAATTCCATGAACTGCATGTGACCGGGAAAAGTCAGGTCGCTGAACAGGCATTGGTGCTGATTCAGAAACTGTATGCGATAGAAGCAGAACTCAGGAAAAAGACCGATGGTACAGCGGAAGACCGCCGCGAATACCGACAACAGCATAGTCAACCAGTGATGCAACAACTATATGAATGGCTCAACCAACATCATCTGACAGTGCCATCGAGTTCTCCCACCGCCAAGGCCATCAATTACACTCTGAAGCGTTGGCCAGCCTTAAGCCGCTATCTGGATGATGGCAATCTACCGATATGCAACAATTGGGTAGAGAATCAGATGCGTCCCTGGGCGTTGGGGCGCAAGAACTGGCTGTTTGCAGGTTCGCTGCGCAGTGGTCAGCGAGCGGCAAACATCATGACTTTAATCCAGTCAGCAAAGCTGAATGGGCTGGATCCGTATGCCTATTTAAGTGATGTGCTGAAAAGGTTACCGACACATAAAGTGACCCAGATTGAAGAGTTACTGCCGCACTGCTGGAAACCTAAATCGAATTAAAAAATAGGTATGGGATTCAGCGGACGCTTACATTATTCATGACAACTGTTTATCTCTAAAAGGAATAAGATATCTGCGTTTCGTGATAAGTGGCGATAAAGATGTCTGGTGCTTTTGAATTTATCTTGGCAGGTATGTTAGTTGGCTTCTGTGTAGGTATTACAGGAGTTGGTGGTGGATCATTAATGACACCAATTTTAATTGGTCTTTTTAGGATTGAACCGCATATCGCAATTGGTACTGATTTACTTTACGCCGCGATCTCTAAGTTCTGTGGATCGATGGTTCACGCAAAAAAACTCAATATCGTGTGGCCGATTGTTTTATGGCTAGCGGTCGGTAGTATTCCTGCATCTTTTGGTACTGCGTGGGTACTTGAGCATTATTTAAGTCAGTCAACTCATTATAAAGCTGTATTAACCATGGTATTAGGCTTTATGTTGACCTTAACTGGTGTTTCTATCATTTTCCGTACTCGGATTGAAAAGTTCTTTAATAAATTCCGAAATAAAGAGAATACTCAAACTGAAAATGAGCAATTAGCTGTTCAAAATAAACGCACCTATATTGTGATTATGGGTATTATTTTGGGCGTATTCGTAACACTATCCTCAGTCGGCGCTGGTGCCTTTGGAATTATGGCACTTGTAATCATGTTCCCTAACTTACCAATGATTCGTATTATTGGTTCCGATGTCGTACACGCTGTACTCTTAACCCTAGTCGCAGGTCTTGGGCATATGAGTGCCGGTAATGTCGATTTTGTGCTGCTTATGTGGTTATTAGTAGGTTCAATTCCGGCAATTATTATTGGAACATTAATTAGCTCACGTATGCCGGAACGTTTAATCCGTAAAATTTTGGGTATTACACTATTTGCTCTTGGTGTTAACTTTATGGTCCACCCAGTCAAAGCCAAACCAAAAGCAGCTGTGGTACAACAACAAGCAGTAGTTGCTGAAAAAACAGGCAACTCGACCGAAAGATAGCAAAATCAATGGGATTTTTCCAAACTGAATTGCCATGAGATGTAGTATTTTCATAATTATTTCATGGTATATTCAGTACACAAAACAACCTTTAGTATGATCGAACCAGTGACAGCAATGACTACACATTCAAATTCCGTTTCCAAGCCAGATATCGACGACGTTAACATTAAAAGCATCCAAACTCTTGTAACACCAGCTGAGCTTAAATCAGAACTTCCGTTATCTGATGTTGCTTCACAAACTGTTCTAAAAGGCCGCGAAACTATTCGTAATATTTTAGATGGTTCAGATAAACGTTTATTTGTCGTTATTGGTCCTTGCTCTATTCATGATCCAAAAGCTGCTCACGAATATGCTGATCGCCTAAAAGCGCTAAGCGAAAAGGTTAAAGATACTTTATATCTGGTTATGCGTGTTTATTTTGAAAAACCACGTACCACAATTGGCTGGAAAGGCTTAATTAATGATCCGGATATGAATGACTCATTTAACATCGAAAAAGGTTTACGTATTGGCCGTAAACTTTTGCTTGAGTTAAATGAAAAAGGTCTACCTTGTGCAACTGAAGCACTTGACCCTAACTCTCCACAGTACTATCAAGACTTAATTTCTTGGTCTGCGATTGGTGCACGTACAACCGAAAGCCAAACTCACCGTGAAATGTCTTCTGGTCTATCATCACCAGTAGGTTTTAAAAATGGTACAGACGGCGGTTTAACTGTCGCAACCAATGCCATGCAGTCTGTTAAATATGGCCATAGTTTCTTAGGCTTAAATGAAGACGGTCAGGTTTCAATCATTAATACAAAAGGTAACCCTTACGCACATGTGGTATTGCGTGGCGGTAATGGTAAACCAAACTACGATGCTGGCTCTGTTGCAGAAGCAGAAAACGCTTTAGCGAAAGCAAAAGTGAGCAACAAAATTATGATTGATGCAAGCCACGCTAACTCGAATAAAGACCCGTACTTACAGCCGCTTGTTCTTAAAAACATTACTGAACAGATTTTAGACGGCAATAAGTCAATTGTAGGTATTATGGTTGAAAGCCATCTAAAAGGCGGCCGCCAAGATATTCCTGACAATCTTTGTGACCTTGAATATGGTAAATCAGTAACTGATGGTTGTATTGACTGGGAAACTACTGAAAAGACATTGCTTGAAATGCATGAAGCTTTAAAAGAAGTTTTACCAAACCGCTAATTCATCTTTTTGAGATTGAAAATTAAGCCCTCATTTTTTGAGGGCTTTTTTATTTTATTGAGGTGGAATTCAACATCAAACTAAATAAAAATAACTTACGACAAAAGTAAACATCAGTACAGTTTCACCTATTTCAATCGCTGCACCGACGGTATCCCCTGTAATACTGTTAGCGGCAATGTAAAAATGACCCCCCAACAGCATTTGAAAATTGACCCCCTTGGTTAATATAGTGGTCTTTTTGGACTGCTCAACATGTTAACTTTGGAGCAAGCAGTGACAATCCAAATACTTCATCAACAAGGTCAATCTATTAAGGCAATTAGCCGCGAACTCGGTATTTCTAGAAATACTGTGCGTAAATATTTACGATCTCAAGTAACACCTAAATATCAACGAACACAATCTAAAGTGAGTATTCTTGAGCCTTATAAACCGTATTTAATCAAACGTGTAAATGCCGCCGATCCAGAATGGATACCGGCTGCAGTGTTGTATCAAGAAATCTTGCAAAAAGGCTACACGGGGAAAATTAGAACACTACAAAATTATCTCAATACATTAAAGCCAACTAAACAACCAGAGCCGATTAAGCGATTTGAGACTCAACCAGGTCAACAAATGCAGGTTGATTTCACAAAAATTCGACGTCATCACACCACATTAAAAGCATTTGTTGCAACTTTGGGATACTCTAGAGCAACCTTTGTTAAGTTTTATGATCATGAACGTTCTGATGCATGGATTGATGGCTTAGAAAGTGCTTTTCAGTTCTTTGGTGGTGTTCCTAAAGATGTATTATTTGATAATGCTAAGGCCATTATGATTGAACGTGATGCTTATCAAGATGGTCAACATCGCTGGAATGCTAAATTACTTGATTGTGCTAAGAAATATAACTTCCGACCACGTGTTTGTAAGCCATATCGTGCGCAAACAAAAGGTAAAGTAGAACGCTTTAATAGTTATTTGAAATCAAGTTTTATCGTGCCATTAAAAGCAAGTTTAAAGGTGGTTGACCTTAGCTTAGATGTTGATATGGCAAATGCCTATATTGGTCGATGGCTTAGTGAAACAGCAAATCAACGCATTCATGCAACAACTAAAGAAAAACCAAGTACTCGTTTGCTTGAAGAACAACAATATTTTTCTTCATTACCTTTATTTAATGATGGTTCTAAAAAATCTGTAATTGATGATGTTAGCCCATCATCACTCATACCTCATGAGAGTGTTCAACACCCCTTATCAATCTATGATGAATTACTGGAGGTTTCTTAATGAATTTACAGTATGAGCGTATTGAACAGCTTTGCCGTCAGCTTGGTCTACAAACAGTGGCATCACAATGGTCACATCATGCACAACAAACCTTAGCAAAGGATGGCAGTTATGCAGATTTCGTTGAAGCTATGCTATTACATGAATACACAGCCAAGCAGCAACGTAGTCAACAGATTCTTTTACAACTTTCAGGTCTTACTCAAATCAAAACGTTGGAGGCTTATGATTTTAATTATGCTTTAGGTGCTCCAAAGTCGCAGTTGCTTGAACTATTTAATTTAAGCTTTATTCCAAGAGCTGAAAATGTTGTATTTATTGGTGCAAGTGGTGTTGGGAAAACACATCTATCAATGGCTTTAGGCTATAAGGCAATTATGAATAATATTAAGACTAAGTTTATTACTGCAGCTGATTTAATGTTGCAACTTAGCCTAGCTTATCAACAAGGTAAATTAAAAAACTACATGCAACGTGTTGTACTTGCTCCAAAGTTATTGATTATCGATGAAATAGGATATTTACCATTTGGTCGTGAAGAAGCAAATTTATTTTTTAATGTTATTGCCAAGCGCTATGAAAAAGGCAGTACGATTTTGACCAGTAATTTACCATTTAGCCAGTGGTCTAAATCATTCGCAGATGATGTTACTTTGACAGCAGCAATGTTGGATCGTTTATTACATCATTGTCATGTTGTACAAATATCTGGGGAAAGTTATCGTCTAAAAGATAAAAAGAGAGTAGGAATTCAACCACAAATTGAGTCTTAATAAATCATCAAAGGGGTCAATTTTACTTTGCTGTTTTAAGGTAAAAGGGGTCAGTTTTAAATTGCCGTTGACAATACCGCCAATCCTTTTTATAAACACATGTCTTAAATAAACAAGACTGATTAAAAAACTAATGATGGCAATAAGCCCTTGCCACTCCCAATACAAAGGTAATAACAGAACGAACCCAGTTATTATCCATGAAGCAGTTTTGGGTAAATAGTCTGTCAAAGAACGGCCTAAGCCTTTTTCGCGGACATATGGTGTAGTTAAAAACATAATAGATGGCACCACACGCCCAAGGATAGGAATGCATATTAAAAATAAAGATTGATGCTGTTCAATCAACACATAAATCAGTGAAAATTTGAGCAAACATATGATAACTAAGCTGAGGACTCCAATTGGACCACAACTTGGATCCTTCATGATTTGTAAAGTACGTAGTTTATCTCCAAAACCACCTACCCACGCATCGGCAGTATCTGCTAGCCCATCTAAATGCAATCCACCCGTTAGCCAGATCCATAAAGCGAGTACGATTACCGCAAGTAAAAGAGCGGGTAATTTAACAAAAATACAGGTAACAAGAAAAAGTATGCCCCCAATAATCAGACCAACTAGAGGATAAAACAGAATAGCTCGACCATTTTGTTGCGCCGTTGGTATTGTTTTTAGCTCAATAGGCAGAACAGTTAAAAATTGCAATGCTATCCAAAAAGGTGTCATATCCAAGTCTCTAACTGGTCTATATTTAAAAACAAATTGAATTATGAAGAAATAAAAATGGGAATAGCAATCCCTATTCCCATTAAAGACTTCAAAAACTGAAAATCTATTGCATTTGATAGCACTGTTTCAATTTGATGTAGTCGTAGTAAAAACTGGTTGGTGTATAACGTGCATAGTTACATGCAGATTTGAACAAAGTTTCTTTTTCGTTATAAAGCATTTTTACCAAAGTATTGCCTTGGCTATTTTGGTAAATATCCCACTGTACATTTGCCGCCATAGGTGAAACTACTTCACCACGCCATGCACTTGTCGAGTAATTATAAGTCTGGCGTAGTGGTAACGGCTGCATCATATTATGCAAATCTAAGCTAGTTGCTAAAGGAATAATAATTTCAGCATGGGCAAAACGTAAAACTGCTTTGTAAGGTTGAGCTTTATTCACTACGGCGTCAACTTGTTGGAACAGATCCTGTTTAAGTCCTTGAGCGATTTCACTGGTGACTTTATTTGATTCTGTAAAGCTTGGGCCTTTTTCGTAAAAATCATTGGCGTCATTAAATTCAGCATAAAATTTTGCGGCTTCCAAAGGCATATATTTATCAAAATCAATACCTTTTAACTCATCTTTCATACCACCAGAAATTGAATAGAGTTCATAAATATAAGCCGCTGCATCAACTGCGCTGGCAATTGTATTTTTCCCCTTACCTTTTTCTGTAATTTGCTCACCTTTCGGCGAAGTTACGGTAAAGGATCCGTTATTGCTAAAGCTATAACCCGTGGTACCAAGCTTTTTAATGAAGTCAGCTTTAAAAATCGGGCTGAGTACCATTTGGGCAGTTTTTTCAGCCTGAGTATTTTTAGATAACTCATCTAACTTTTGAGCTAAATCTTTATTATTTTCTTCAAAATCTTGATAAGCCTGACTTGCATCATAAATTTTTTGTTGGCTAACACTCAGTGGTTGAGCTAAGTCTTCGTCTGCATTCAAGCTATGAAAATAAAGTTTAAAACGATCAACGCCACCATCTTCAAAACTTGGCACGCTTTCACTCGATAAATTGGTATAAGACAATGGAACAATTTTATCTTTCAGTTGGGGTTGTTGTTTAATGAGTTCAGCAGTGAAAAATTTAGCACTATCTACCGCACGATCCACCCCAGAACTTTGTACCAATATAGACGCCTGCGTATTTAAAAGAGTTGGTAAGCGCTGTAATAATCGATCGGCAATACCGCGGTGTTCTAAAATACCAGTCATGGTTTCATTTCCATAACCGTACTGACGGATCCCTTCAACACCATAACCTAACAAAATATTAGCTTTCATCATTGCTTCTAAATCAGCACCTAATTGCTCACCTAGTGGCGTTAAGGCATTTTCAGCTTTCGCCTGTTTCCATAAATTATAAAGTGCTAAATCATATTTCAGACTTGATAAACCTCTCGAACCGTGACGTGCCACTAACTCTGTAAAAACTGGCTGGAACCCAGTCGGCGCTTGTTCATAGCTTTTTAAGTCTTGTTGAGGTTGGTAAGGCGTTTTCGTTTGATAATATTTTGATGGGTTTGTAGATGGTGCAGTTTGAGCTTCTTGATCATCATTGTTATTACAAGCCGCGAGTAATAATGATGCTGCAAGCACAGTTGTTTTAAATAAAATATTCATAAGCCAGATGTATGGTTAATAAGAAATGCCAATAGCTTAGATACTAGCAATGACAGTTCTATTACACAGACTAAAATAACATTTTAAAAATAATAACTTACAAGTGTATAAAAATATAAAACTACTATCTCAATATAAAAGTTAATTGACCATCTGCTTCAGAAAATTTGAGTGAATATAATTTTCCAAGCTCTGCCGGCATTTTAAGTAAGTCATCTAGAGGCTGTTGTCTGGCTAAACAAGCCAATAGCTTAATCACACCGCCATGAGTAATAACTAAAGCATGCTGTAAGTTTTGCTTTTGCATATACTCCAGCAAATCCTGAAAACCTTTAAGAACCCTTGTTTGAAACTGGTTTAATGTTTCTGCGTGAGGTGGACAATATTGACTTGGTTTTTGCCAAAAGTTTGCCAGTAATTCGGGTGAGGTTTCATAAATTTGCTGAGTTGAGATGCCTTCCCATTCACCAAAATACATTTCTTTTAAGTCATGATTTAGAAGTAAAGGGAGTTCTGCTGTTTTGGCCAGTTGCTCGGCAAAACAAGCACAACGTTTTAATGAAGAACTTACAATGACATCCCATGTCTGGTTTGTAACTTGCTCAATGGTTGCCTGCATTTGCTGCCAACCTTTTGCTGTTAACTCATCATCTAAATGGCCACGTAAAGTATGGCTATATTGACTTTCGCCATGTCTGAGCAAATCAATCCTAAATTTAGCCAATTTTATTTCCGCTTACAGCCGCTTGAGCGAAGGTAGCCATTTGGTTATGTAAAGCGCAAGCCATTTTAACCAATACTAAGGCAGTACCAGCACCGCTACCTTCACCCAAACGCAAATTCATTTTTAAAATTGGCTCAGCATTGAGTTCTTGTAAAATACGACGGTGTCCATATTCAGCCGATTGATGACCAAAAAGCATCCAGTCACGCACTTGAAGATTCATCCGCACCGCACATAAAGCGGCTACAGAACTAATAAAACCGTCTACAATCACAGGTAAACCCACCTGCGCACAGCGAATGTAAGCACCGACAATTGCCGCAATTTCCAAACCACCTACAGCACATAGTGTTTTGAAGACATCACCAATGACATGTTTATGATGAAGTTCAATTGCTTTTTCAATTACTTCAATTTTATGTCTTAACTGATCGGCACCAATTCCTGTACCTACTCCAGTCAATTGCTCGGCAGTATCATTTAATAAAAGGCATGCTAAAGCAGAGGCAGAACAGGTATTTCCAATCCCCATTTCACCCGCAATATAAATATCTGCTCCATTCGCTTTAGCAGTATCTACACTTTTTTTCCCTAACTCTAAGGCAGCACGGCACTCGTCAGCATTCATTGCAGCTTGTTTGGCAAAATTTGCTGTGCCAGCACGAATACAATGACGTTCAACACCTGCATATTCGTATGCTTCGCCTGCTGTACCGCAGTCAATCACTTGCAAATGAGCTTGATGATATTTGGCAATGACACTAATTGCCGCACCGCCAGTTGTGAAGTTTTGCAACATTTGACGGGTAACAGCTTGGGGATATGCAGAGATATTTTCTTCAACTACACCATGATCACCTGCAAAAATTGTGATCCATGGATGGCTAACTTGTGGATGTGCATTTGACTGTAAACTGGCAAGTGTAATTGCAATTTGCTCTAGATCGCCTAAGGCACCTGTAGGTTTGGTAAGTTGGAGTTGATGTTGCTCAGCTTGTTGTTTTGCATCTAAATTAGGTTGCTGTACGGATTCTAACCACCAGTTCATTTTACTTATCACCTTTTAAAATCATTGGAAAACCAGCCACACAAAACACAACTTTATCTGCAATTTGTCCTAAAGCCTGATGTAGCCTTCCTGCTTCATCGACAAAACGGCGGCTAATTTCACCAAGTGGCACAACGCCTAACCCCGTTTCATTACTTACTAAAATGATTTCTGACTCGAGTGTGGGTAAAACTCTTAACAGTTGCTCACACTCAAATTGTTGAATGTTTTGATCTTCTAAAAGTAACAAATTGGTTAGCCAAAGTGTTAAACAATCCACCAGAATAATTTGGTTAGGTCGATCAATTTCTTGCAGAGTTTTTGCTAAAAATAATGGTTCTTCAACCAAAGACCAGTGAGCAGGACGCTGATTTTGATGATGGACGATTCGGCTTTGCATTTCTGGATCAAGCGCTTGCGCCGTAGCCACATAAGTGACAGCTAATTGCATAGATATGGCCGTTTGTTCAGCCAATCGGCTTTTGCCAGAACGGGCACCACCTAAAATCAATTGCAACATGAATCACCTAAAAACAAATGCTGATACGAATACAGCTGACCTTGTAAAGTTTGAGCCTGATAATAGCCAAAGCTTAAATGCTCAACTTTAAGATCAAATTCAGCCTGTGTGTATTGTACAGGTAATTGAGAAATTTTTTGTAAAATCAAATTACTACTATAGTCTTTCTTATACAAACCCAATGTAATGTGCGGGCAATAATCTAAAGCGGCAATTTCATTAGAAACTGTACCTAATTTTTGCCGTATGAGAGATAAGTTATTTTCGGTGTCTTGGACTTCTACAAATAAAGCACTACTAAAACTATCAACTGATCCAATTTTTAATTGAAATGGTGCAATATCTTCTTTTCTTAAAATTTCCCTTTGCTGCACAAAGCCACTAAAACAAAAGTCATCATCATGAACTTTATTTTCATGGGTCAAGAATCCACATATAAACAGCGTGACATGATATTGACGGTGGTTAGGTGCTACTAAAAATTCTGAAAAATGCGCACGCAATTGATCTAGATAATGAACTAATTTCTGATCATTAATTTCTAGATACCACAATGCGTAATTTTGACGCCCAAGGTGCCATTCGGGATAATCCCGTATAGGTGTTGGCACCATGAGTGTGGAGGGTTTTAACAGCACAGTTTTAATTCAAAATTATTCAAATTTTGTATTAAAACATGTTTGTCTTTCAATTGTTGAGGTTAATTCAATAAGCAAACTCAAACATATTGATTTGATGTAGTTTTGGTATTGTTCAGCTTAATGTCCAAAGGTTGTTTACCTTGTTCAGAAAACAAATATTGGATAAGTTGAACCAATTCAGCTTCAAGCTGTCTTCTTTGAGTTGTACCCAAGTCTAGGTTCTGAATTTGTTGCTGCAGATGTTCAACAGCTTTAGTCTCTTCAATTTCTAAAAATTGAATCGCATAGGCATAACCTAAAGCAGCACCTTTTAATAAATTTTTATAAGACAAATCATGACGAATATTCACTGCAATTGATGCCATGACACGTTCATTATGATTGAGTTTGCGTAGTGGATCTCTAGCTACGCGTTGACAAGGATCTTTAAATGCATATTCACATGAGTCTAGAAAACTTTGTGACATTCGATCCAGATCTTTTGCATAGTTAGGTAATACAATAGCAAGTCCCTGCTTCACTTCTACAATTAAGTTCTCTGCAAATGCTTTAACTAAATGATCACCCATGGCAACACCAATAGATTCATAACCCATTAAAGATGCATACCAAGCAAGCATTGCATGTACACCATTCCATAAACGATTTTTAATGAGTTGAATGTCAGTAATTTGGTCAACCAATACCACCTGACGCAACTTTTCAAGTAAAGGACTGCCTTTCTCTACATAGATTGGCATATCAGTTTCGCTATGGAACAAGATTAAATCCATGCTTTGTAAGATATGTCCCGGCTGGAAATTACGGCGCATGTTATCAACATAGATAGAAGCCTGATTTAGTTGATCTGGAGTTAGTTTATTACAGTCTTCAATTTCGATTTGGTCTTCTTGCTCCACATCTTCTAAATGCTGTTCAAGAAAATTATGTTTAATACGAAGTTGACGATATAAATTCTGATTAGAAAGTTTTGAAACCATGCGATTAACTACGGTGTCGCAAAAGTAATGCTCTTTTAAAATATGCTCGGTTACATCTTCATCGTTGGTTAACTCTAATAGAGCTTCTTTAAGATGCTTCATAACCAAATATTTCGCACCAACCTTATTTAAAATAATTAGAAAGGTTAAAGGTTCTATACATGTTTCAAGTTGCGAATTAAAACGCGCATATAACCCTTTTGCAATTATCTTTGATTCAGATTTGATCGCTTGCTCAGGCAAACATAATGCAATCAAACTTGAATGAGTATACATCTCTAACATTTGTTGTTCATTGTCAGAATCAACAATGGTCATATTCTCAATACGTTCATCATAAGAAAATTGCCCATAGCGAATACTATAGGTTCCAAACGCATTTACAGCTTCGCGGAAAAGACTATTTCGTGTTGACGCAATTATACGTTTTGGTTTCGTATATCCATCCCAATGCGACAAGATCTGCGCTATATAACCACCGCCAATAGCACCGAAACCATGTATTCCAACAGTAAGCTGATTCAGACTTTGCGGAAAAGGTTCCTGTATCTCTGGCATATCCATAACGGAAATAAATTGGTCAAGGTCGGTTAAAAAGTCATACATCTGGTCATAATAAAAATGCGCTTTTTCCAGCATTTCATCATTTGGTTCTTTAATATCTTTTAATAAAATCGTTAAACCTTTCGATGTATGTGCTGAAGTTAAACCATTTTCCGAATCTTCAAACATAAGACACTGGTTAGCGTCTAAATGAAGTTGACTAGCCGCTTTTAAAAAGATTTCTGGATGTGGCTTCCCTTGTTCTACTTCATCCCCACAAGTAATGACATCAAAAAATTTATAAACATTTGCATTAATTAAATATTCTTCGGCAATTGCTCTGCGGCTTGAAGTAGCCACAGCCATTCTTAAACCAGATTTTCTTAAACGCTCTAGAACTTGAACCAAACCTTTTTTAATAGGCACGCCGTGTTTTCGAATATGTTCTAGTTCCATCTCATCGGCACGTTTTCGAATTTCCTTATATGGAACATCTACTCCGTATAAACGTTGTGCAAGCTTTTCCGCTGTAGTCGCACTTAACCCCAAACATTGCATTAAATATTCGTGTGAAAACTCCTGCCCAATGAGTTCTTGAGATGCCTGTTGCAATGTTTGAAACCGCAACCGTTCAGTATCAAACATTGTCCCATCCATATCGAAGATAGCTCCATGAACAGGTTTTCCATGAAAAATAAGCACGTTTTTACCTCTTTTTTGATCGTGTTTTATTCAGGGTATACAAAAAATTGCTAAAAAAGGCAGGATGATAATAAATGAAACATTAGTGGTTATTTTTTAATCAAAAATATAAGCAATCTGTTACTGAGAAGAGTTAAAAACTCAAAAAGGTTGAACAATATAGATAATTCTGAAACTGAGTTTAAACACAAAAGTAGCAAGCCTTCCTCGCTTGCTACTTTTGCTTCTTCTTTTTATGCGCTGATCATGTTTATTTTTCTTAGGTCCATTTACTGCTAAACAAACCTGCATTGTTTTTATTATGTCTTGCAGGTCTACCCATACCAGAAATTAACTCGCTTTTTGCTGTAATTTTTGTCGCGATGCCTGGTATAACTCAAAAAATCTGTCATAGAACTTTTCACGGAAACAGTAATACAACATTGCCGTTTTTTCCGGCATTGGAATTAAGCCCTGCTCTTCATAGCACATGTCTTCTACTACAGCCGCATAAGGCTTCACTGTATGATCTGGCTCTCCTACAATTCTATTTGTTGGGGAATTTTCAAAAATATAGAAATTCAATAAACGAATTGTTGGGCGCAAAAAGCCTTGACCAAAAGCAGATTTCTCCCCAAATAGTAAATGCCAACCTAAATCATTGTCTTCACCTTTATAATAACGAGCTAGGCGATCACGCTTCCCTTCATAAATTTCGGCATACCCCACGTCTTGACCATTGATTCCTACAATCATTAAACGTTGATGATCATCAGCTAGCATTTTTTCAAAATAAACTTTGAGTTCTATTTCGCTTTTATTTAATTGCCACTGAGGAATAACGTGTGGCTCATGCATCCAGCGGTGTAATAGTGGTATATCTTGAGGATACTGAACCTGACGTAATGAGTAGCTAACATCATTTTCAATATATTCAAAATAATCTGGGAGCTTTTGTGAAAGCGTAAGCATTATAACGGTCCTTGCTATGACATAACCTATAATTGATAATGATAATCATTTTTATTTAAGATGCAAGCTTATTTTTACTATTTTTTTTATTGCATAAATCATGGACAAAAAATTCAGCTTTCCCCCTACTAATATTTAAGGTACCCACTCAACAATCGAGAAAATAATTGCAACGACGATTACCATTAACCAAATAGGAATAAAATATTTTCTAAAAAAATAAAAAACAATAATTTGAAAAAAGAAAGCGGTTGTGATTATGGCAAAAAACCATGATAAGACTCCTACAGAGCTTCCTTCAAAGGAGCAATTCCAAAACAATGAACTAAGCAAAAATAATATGGTTGTTCCATATAAAATTCGTCTAGATGTACTTTTAAGCCAGCTATATTGAAGCTTTTTCTGACCAAATTGGCTGAGCATGCATGCTTGCATCATGGCAGCAATAGCCCAAAATAATGATGCAAAGCTCATTTAGCCTCTCCTAACGTAATAAATTTGGTTTGGTAGAAGCGTAATACTACTAAATAGAATAGCCCGAGCAGTATGAGCGCCAGATCAACACCGGCAAGAGACCAATGCACAGACTTTAGACTATTTAATAAAGAGGCTTCTGGTACCAGAACGACACTAATAACAGGAATAAGCAATAAAACAGCAGCCGTAATATATAGCATGATGATTATTCCCTTCCTTATTGAGCAGCTAAAGCTAATCAATAAGCTTAATAGCCATGCTATATAAAATGCTGAAACCTCGTATAGTTCCCTCGGCTCAAATGAAGCAGGTATAATCCGACTAACCATTAAATAAAAGGCTGAGGCAAAAGGCAGCCCTAAGAAAGTAAAAAAGTTCAAATGTCTTACTAATCTATATCCAAATTTCTTTTGTTCTTTGATGCGCTTTTTTTGCCATAGTAATGCGCCTGCAACCAACATGACACATCCTATTATTCCTAAACAAGCCAAAATAAAACGCATCCAGATAGAAGCAAAGTAACCTAAATGAATCCCATAACTTGATGAACCTAATTGTGCAATTGCACTTAAATTTCGTGGTTGATTGAGTCGTTCAGCCGTATTTGTTGCAAAAATATATTGAGGAGTATTTAAGGTAATAATATTTTTATAGTTATAGTCAAATGTAATCATGCCATCGGCTGTATTAGGCTTTTGAACTTCAAATTTATCTAAAATAGCTCCAGATTCTGTTCGCTTAGGCATTTGTGCCATGAATTGATTAAAAGGTTGCATCGCTTCTGTTAAGGAAGGTTCTCGAGGTTTTGCCATCTCGGTAAACTGCATTTCATTATAGAACTTTGGTATACCAGCTTTACCATATTGTTCCGATAATCCCCACGGTAAAACTAGATAAAATAAAATCAACAGCCCAGTAAAGGCCATCACCAAATAAAAAGGAAAAGTGATAACTCCTGTTATGTGATGAAGATCTAATAAAGAACGCTGTCCTTTAAAAGCCCTAAAGGTAAAAAACTCTTTAATAATTTTCTTATGCGTAATCACACCAGTGATTAAACTAATTAATAGAATTAAGGCAACAACTGCTACAACTAAACTACCGAACGTACTTGGCAAAGGATAAAGCGTGTAATGTAGTTTGAAAAAGAAATCTCCACCCAAAGTCTTCCGTACAGGTCCTAATAGCTCTCCGGTATTAGGGTTTTGTAGCTCTTGATGTTTCCCCTCTTTATCATGCCATTGAAGTAGGTTCACAGGCATCTGCTCATTGGCTACTGTGACTCGCCATCTTTTGGCATTTGGTGCATGTTGGTTGAGATAGTTAAACGCAGTTTGCGCAGAATGTTGTGCAGAAGGGATTGTTTGAATATGGCTGATTGCTTCTGGCTGTGCCCAAACATTAATTTCCGTTCGAAAATAAGCAATAGAGCCCGTAAAAAAAATGAAAAAGATAACCCAAAGAACAATAATTCCAAACCAACTATGTAGTATTGCCTGAATTTGACGAAAATTCATTTAAGCCACTCCCCATTTAGCTAATAGCCAATAGCTCACTAATAACACTACGCCTAAGCTATTGATCATCCAAAACCATAGTTTTGATAAAATGGAACTCGTAAAGACAATATAAAAAATAAAAAAGATAAAACTGATAAATACCGAAAAATAAACATTCTCTGCTTTAGCAAAAGGTAACCATTTAGCCAAAACAAGGCTGAGCCATGAACTGTAGCAATAAGCGGCTAAACAGATAAAAAAGATCCTGCTATACGTAAAATTAAAATTTTCTTGTTTTTTTAGATGACTCATTTAAATGGCCTTAAAAATTTAAATATGCCAGATTTGATTGAAAGAAATACCTGCTCTATACAGGTATCTCTTTCGTTAGTTGCATTAATAGTTAAAAGTATAACTTAAACCATAAGTACGGCCTTCTGCAGGGATTGCTAACAACGGATTAGCATTAGAGACGGCTGCTTGCTGAGCAAATACTGTTCGATACTGACGGTTCCACACATTATAAACACCAAAATCTACACGACCTTTCCAAGCCGGGAAATGTGCTAATACATCCATAGTGGTATAACCTTTGATTTGCGCAGCACTATTCGCATCATTCTTTACAGCGTTTTGGAAAGCTTCATCTTGAGTTGTTGCAAATGCTGCTAATTCACGGTCATCTTTATAAGCTTTATTTGTTCCTTTAATAGCTTGCATCTGAACACGAACACCATACCCTTCATTATTATCCCATTCAGCAAAAAGGGTTCCTTTCACTGGAGCAACCGTAAATGAGTTTAATTCATGCCATTTATTCGCCACGTCTTTATACTGACCACGGGTATATCCTAAAGTGCCACCGACCTTATAATTTTCCATAAATGGATAACTAATAGTTGCTTCCGCCCCGTATACTCTTTGATCTGTATCTACAACCTTTGCTGCACGATTGTTGAATTGGACAGTTTTATCCGAAGTATTGTAAAAACCAGTCAATCCCAGATTTAGGCCATCATCCTGATTCAAACGCCAACCTAGTTCATAACTATTTACTGTAATTGGCTGTAGATTTGCTGTTGAAACGGTATAAGTAGAAACATCGCGCAACATACGTTGTACGTCAGGGAAACTAAAGCCCTGAGAGAAATTAGCATATACCTGCTGTGCATCTGTAAGTTTATAAACTGCACCTAAATTAAATAACGGCTTATCATCATGTGTTGATCCTGCCGGAACCATTGTTGTCTCTCGGCTAGGAATATAAGCATCGGTATCCGCTTGAATATATTGGTAACGAATACCTGCTTGCAAGTTCAATTTATCCGTAACTGCATAATCGCTTTGAACAAATGCTCCAATATTTTGAATTTCAGTGTTTGGTCCATAACCTTTACGTTGGCCTGTTGGCGTATATACTAAATAAGGATATTGAGTTGCCAAAATATCAACAAATTGCTTATCTTTTTCCCAATCATAATCAAGGCCATAGGTTATTTTCATATCCCGATTGGCAATATTAAGATCGGTTTGCATAGTTGAACGTAATCCAGCTACTTCAATTTCTGATTGAGACTGGTTTACAGAAGTCACGGATTTATTTGATAGGCCATATGGGAAGAAACGTGATTTTTCATTTCTATAATATGCTTCAACATTTAGTATTTGGCCTAAAAAGTCTTGATTTTGATACTGTGAATTAACAGCATAACGCTCGGTAAATAATGGATTACTAAGCTTTAAACCTTTAATTGCCTTATAAGTTGGCGTTGTAGCATCATTACTCTTAGAGGTTGTCGGTAAATAAGAGTAATCCGGTCCGTAGTCAGTATCCTGCTTATCTTTATAGTACTGGGCACCAAAGCTCAATGTCTGAGTATCATTTAAATTGAAATTTAAACGCCCATTTACATCGATAGTATCAGTGTCCATCGTACTACCTTGCCAAGGGCTTAAGGAAATTCTATCGCCATTTCCATCAAATTGAGACCCTCTACTTGTAAAATTAGCTCCTAAGAAACCATCCATATTGCCTTTATTAAATGAGACAGATTGTCCGGCTTCATAAGCTAAGCCGTCACTACGGAATGTATCTGAAGATGTAATGCCTACTTTTGTTTCAAAGCTAAGTGGTTTAGATGTATCTGCTCTTTTAGTAATAATATTAATAATACCGCCAGTAGCACCTGACCCATAAATACTAGTCGCACCTGAAATTACTTCAATGCGTTCAATCATACCAGGACTAATACTATTTAATTGACGAGAAACATCGCGAGAACCTGTTTGCGAAACGCCATCGATCATGACTAATACGTTTCGTCCACGCATTGTCTGACCATAATTACTTGTTGTTCCACTACTTGATGCAAGAGATGGTACAAGTTGAGCAAGAATATCAGCAACTTTACGACCCGCCGTAGCTTGCTGGATAATTTGTTTCTGATCAATAGATTGAACTGTACCTGCAATCTCTGCAATATTTTTTGGTGTACGAGTCGCAGTTACTACAATCTTTTGCAATTGGGCTACTGGTTTTTGTGTTGCATTTTCGCTTACCTCAGCCGTTTGAGTTACGGTTTCTGCATAAGCCTGCTGTGCAAAAATAGCCGATATGGCAAGACAACAAGGTGTCATCTTAAAAAGTACTTGTTTTGAACGTATGTGATTACGTGATTTAACCCCAATCTTATTGTTTACATTCATTTTTTCCATTTCTCCCTAGCCCAAATGTTACTCAACGATTTTTCAAGAGGCACGACATCATACTAAATACGAACATTAATGAGAATGATTTTTATTAAAAATAATAGTCATCTATCTTATTTTTTAAAAAGAATTCATTTTTCTTATTTTGTTCATTTTGCTCAAGCATTTGAAATTCATCTAAATATTGCTGTGCCACATCCATTTTTATTATAAATATTCCATCTGCATCCCCTACAATCAGATCTCCAGTTTGTACAATGGTATGATTAATATGAATCTTGGCATCTATTTCAATGAGACTTTCCCCTTCATTGCGAGTGGTTAAACAACTGGTTGTATGAGCAAATATAGGAAGTTTGAGTTTAAGTAAAGCCTGCCGATCTGTAATAGCACCTAAGACCACAACCCCAGCCAGACCACAGTGTATAGCGGCTACGCTCCTTTGCTCTCCCCAGCAAGCACGTTGTAGATCATATCTTGCATCAATAACGAGAACTTCATTTGGTTGACAACTCATCAAGACTTGTCTTAAACCACTCGCATTGATCGATTCAATCCGAACTGTACGTACAATCCCTACCACCTTATCTTCAGGTCTTAAGGGGAATACCTGAGGAATATATCCCTGATCAAGTACATGACCAATAGTAGAGGTTGCTATTTCTTTATATGCTGTAACAAGTGCTTTAGAAGTATCAATTTGATTCATCTTTAAATTTTCCGATTTCTTTTAAACGTAAGGGACAATTACGGCATAAGGTCTGCTCAGCCTCTTCGAGCTGAAAATAGAAACAGCATTTTTGTCTCATAAAAGTATTAAATTCTGGATGCCATCCATTCCATAAACGCACAAATGGATTTTCAGTTAAATAAAAACTTTCGGCAGCTTTTGACTTAAAGAATTGTTTTTGCTGTTCTAACCGAGACTGTATATCCGGATTTAGATTTTGATTTGTAAAAGAATGATAAAACTGTACTACTCGAACAGCTACATTTTCCCAGAGTAATACATAAGGTACGCGACCTATTTTCGCTAACTGCTTAAATAGCACATTCAGTTGTTCTATCAAGTCATTAAACTCTTGCAAATGTATAATCTGAAAAGAATAAAAACTTGTTTGGTTTAACTGTAAAGTCCTATCCCAATACCATTGTTCCGGCAAGTCTATAACTAATGCTGAACTATCCCATTTTACAAATGGCAAAACAGCCACATGGCAATATAAAAAAGGTAAGATCCAACTTGTACACCAATATTTGACAAACAATGAGGTCGCACAAGTTAGATTTTTAGCATGAATACGTGTTGCAAAATCCTGTAACACCTGTCGACATACATCATCATTCAACAGACAATCTAAGGTTGTTGAACTTTCAGGTAGTATTTGAACATTTAATTTCAGACGCTGTTGCAATATAGGCAGAGTTGCGCACTTCTCTGCCTGTATTTTAAAAGACGTATTCATCGTCAGATATCACTAACAATTTAAGGCATACCAAAGTGGGTTTCGGGTTTTCCCAATTCCCGATGGCATACTACCAATCCGTGTATCTTGTTCTAGCAAAGGTCGAAGTAACTGCTTATATGGCCATTCAGGCACTTCAAATAGTAAATGTTGGAGCTGAGTCAAAATCTCTGGCTGGAAATTTAGATTTTGAATAACTTGCTGTAACGCATGAGCAAGTACAGACCATAGATTCTTAACTTCAATTTGATAATGACTCGCTAAATTATCAACAATACACCCTAGATTAACCTGAATACCTAAAGTTTGAATATAAAATAACAGAGCCTCTACCGATTCATGATAAAGCGTATTTCTAAAATCATGTGGACTCAAATAATTAGGATCTTTTAATCCGTTTTGCTCTACCCAAGGTAAATAAATACGTAATGAATCATGATCACGGAACATCAATCCATCAAATTCGCCATTTTTCAGCACAAGACATATGTTTTGCCCATGAATTTCACCCATAAGCCCTAAGCGGAATAATCGCAAATTTACATCAAAGAAACATGTACACAGTTTCTCAAACTCGATAAGTATCTGCTTGGAATTTATGTCCTTGTGTTGAAGCTGCAAAATATAATCAAAAATGGCAGGCTGTCCCGTAATGGTATGTCCAAGACTTGCCATTGGTATAAGTTGATAAGGTTCTTGCAATAATTCAGCTGGAATATGACGGCGCTGAGCTGCCAAATGGGTAGGTTTCTCTACAAATAACCACTCATTGTCTGCTGTCCGGTCATTTTGCTTCTCGGGTAAATATGACCACCATTGTGTTTCTTCACAAAGCCATAATTTTTGTTTTAAGACAGCATCTTTTGCCTTGACTTGCTGTAATAATTTCTGATTTTTTTCACCATTAATCATTTTCACAATAGGCAAAAATCTTAATGAACCAAGAGCTTTAATTCCTATCGGTAATTTTAGACTTTCTTCTAAAACATTTTTTGATAAGAGGCTACGCATAGACGCACTGGCATACATTCCTTTAGAGATAAAATTCAAAGGATGACAAACGCCGTCGGCAATATCATCCGCATAGAACTTGGGAAATAAATGCTCAAATTGCCAAGGATGAATTGGCATTGCAATGTGGGTTTCATTTAACCCACGTTGAAACATTTCCTGTTTTAATTGATATCGCTCAGAACGAGGAATAAAAATTTCGCTTGGCTGTTGTTTGAAAATATTTTCTACCCCTTCACCAAACATCATTTTATCCTTATGTACAGCCACCCAATGAATAGATAATTCTTGAGCAAATTCCGGACAATATTGCATATACTCTTGCTGACTGAGACCTTCTTTTAATTTGGCTAAAGGATGATATGGGCGGTCCCGATAACCTGCATATTGCTCTAAAATGCGGAATCTATGTGCCAAGCTTTGATTCAATAAATCATGTGCATTTACCCGATGCTGTTGTAATAAATGATATTGCTTTAAACATTTTTGCAGCTGCTCATAAAAGGCTTGAACTTTATCAGCACTACAATGATTAAAAAGACCTATCGCTTGAATAAACTCAAAAAGTTCTATTATCCCAATCACATTGATCTGAACATGATCATTTGTACGTTCCAATAGAAAAACTTCTGTTTCATTAGCAAACTTCCAGGCTTGAGTAATACCTTTTTGTATCGTAAACGTGACCAAGCCTTGCCGACTCTCTTCGTGTAATAGCACAAAAGAAAATTGTTCAGACGTGTTTTTAAAAACTTCTTGAAGATTTTTGCCATGTTGATTTAGCGCAGTTTGGGCAGTCGCAAAATCAAAAATAAACTGTTCAGGAATAATCGTTTCAACCAGTAGGCTATTGATAAAACCCTGTAAGATTCCTTGGTTCATTACTTGATAAACGGGCTGAAGTGCATTCATAGATAAATCTCACTTCACCTGCAATTTAAAAGGAGCTAACGGGTTATCGACAAATTTAATTTGTATACTACGATCGCCAAATAAACGCCGTTTAGTTAATGACTCAATGCGCAATTTTTCGGCAAAAACATCAAATAATTGGTAACGTGAAGCATGCTCTGGATGTTGCTGCTGGTAATTTTGGATGACTTCCGCAGCCCATTGCCAGAAATTTTTTTCTGGAAGATCAAAGTTTTGATTTAAAAATATTGCAATATCGGTTAAAGCGACAAAAAACAGACAGGCACAGCTAAAATCACGAATACCATTTAAATCATCTGTCAAAATAAATGACATACTGTTGGTTTTCGCATGCTCAGGCGGCAACTGATCGAGTTCAGGAGCCAATTCAGGGTGCGCTAAATGTGCTGGACTATAGCGCACACCATCATGGAAGTCTTTTAAAAGAACTCGTGTTGGCCAACCTTGTTTATGTACAAGAATAATATTTTGGCCATGTGATTCAGTTGCAATTCCCTCCGCAAAAAGTAAATGAATCAAAGGAGTAATCACAACTTTCAAAAGTTGACGTGTCCATGATTCAACACCATATTGCTGTAACCATGGCGCAATTAATGCTTGCCCATCTTTTTGGATATGACTCACGCCATTTAACGGTATTGCATCTTCACCTTCACGTAAATATTGATGCACACTCTCACGCCATAGACATCCAATTGTGCCGTAGGCCTGTTGAGCATGTGATTTTGGCAATTTAGTAAAATCCACGCTTAAACCATACACTTCACGTAATACAGCAAAATCAAGCTCTTGGGCGGTTTTGCTCTGTTTAATTAAGCGTTGCAACCAGTCTGTAATAATTGGCCCATTCATTACTGTATGTTTAGCCAGAACACGTGAGCTTGATGTGTTAGTTAGACTCATCGACAGTTTGATATAAGGCTTTTCCGGATGCTGCAAGTTAGTCATAGTGCGTAGAGATTGTTGGGCTAAATAGCGATCCTGACTTTGCCCTAAATAAACAATTTTGCCATTTAGAATTTCTTCAGCAAAAATAGAAATTAAATGGTTTTCCCATTGCCAAGGATGAACCGGAATCCAAATATATTCATCAGCCTTCAAATCACGATCTGTGAGATGTTGCAGGAATAGCTCTTGTTCTTGTGAATTCAATTGCTCCTTAAAAAATAAATCTGGCTCTATATCTTCTGAATGTTTTGTTGCAACAATGTCCTGATGCACAGCCAACCAGACCAAGGCGATTGGTTGGGCGAACTCTACACCATAGCGTACATTGTCTTGTAAACTAAAACCTACACGTGACTTGTAACACGGATGATATGGATGACCATCCATTAAATATGATTCTAAAATATCATATGGATATTGAATTGCCGGCAAAGCATAGTGATCAAAACATGCTTGAGACTGTAAATCATGAATAAATGTTCGTTTTAATTCAAAAATAAAATCTTCAACTTTTGCTGCATCGGTTATGGTTCTAAGAATTTCATCAATAACTAAATTTAAAGTAGCAATCTGATAATGACCGTTTTCATCTTGACGAAATACATCCTGATTACGGGCGAGGCGTACTAGTTTGTAACTATATTGTCTTTGCCCTGCAGCGACATAACGAATGGTTTGGCCCTGACTATTTTGTACTTCTATAATAAAATTTTTTCCATCATATTCTGAATGAATAATATCTTCAAAAATTAAAGCTTGAAGTAATTGTTTAATAACACGTTGCTCAACATATTTTGCCTGATCCGAATTTGGATGCTGCCAAGCCTGTAAAGCATTTTGAATCACATGTGTATTTGATAAAACTGGATGTAATTGTCCCATTTTTATTAATCCTATTTCTTTAATTGGTCGATTCTGTACTGTTCAGGAAAACGCCATGCGAAAGGCAAAGTGCAAAGTATAAGAATTGCACAACACACAAAGATTTCCTGCATAGTGTGAAATGATGTAAATATTGCTTGAGTATTTAACGGCAATGATTGTTGTCTTAGCTGAAGATATAACGCGGCAATAACGACTGCCACTGCTGCAAAAATACGTCGGAATAAATTATTTAGAGCGGCCGCTTGAGTAACTAGATGCTG
Organism: Acinetobacter sp. FDAARGOS_559; assembly: GCF_003940475.1. NCBI lineage: Bacteria > Pseudomonadati > Pseudomonadota > Gammaproteobacteria > Moraxellales > Moraxellaceae > Acinetobacter > Acinetobacter sp. FDAARGOS_559. The sequence continues at coordinate 61,454 of NZ_RKJG01000005.1, read as the reverse complement.
TTGATGCTGGCGTAAGCTGTTCAAACCTGCCGTAGTCGATGGCATATAAGAAAGTCCCATTCCTAAGCCATGTAATATCATACAAAACACAATGAACCAGACATTTTGTATAGGTGCCCAAGCAAGCAAAAGAAAAGAAGCCACAGTAATCATTAGTCCAAGAGACATGATTTTTGCAGCACCGTAACGATCTAGATATTTTCCTGCAGGTTGACTACAAATACCGGTAACTACTGCACTGCTCATTAGCGCAAAACCAGTCCAAAGCGGGCTTAACTTTAGAAGGTGCTGTATCCATAGTGGAATGAGCAACATGCCAATAAATAAGCCTACTGTTTGTGCCACACAAATGACTAAGCTGTAGCGGAAACCCTTCGTAGCAAACAAAGCTGGCTCGATTAATGGCATCGACTTATTCTTTTGTAAAAAAATAAACCTTATAAAAAGCAGCACACTTAGAACTAAAAGCGCACCATATAGAGGTTGAAATAAGTCCTGAATTTGATGGATTTGGCTCAGTGTCCCAAGTAATAAAACTATGCTTGAACCGAGAAAAAAGAATCCTGCCCAGTCAAACTCTTGCTTATTGTCCCCTTGCTCTTTAGGTAGAAAAACATAGCCTAAAATTAATGCCAGACAAGCAACAGGTAAATTGATAAAAAATAAGGCCTTCCAATTAAGCCATACCAAAACCAGTGCTCCGAGCATAGGCCCAACTGCTAAGGTTAGCATGATCATGGCACCCCATAATCCTGTTGTACTTCCCCGTTGTTCACTTGGAGTAACTGAAAAAATTAGTCCAAGAGATAATGGAATCATTAATCCGCTACAAAAGCCTTGCAGAGCTCTAGCAATCAACACCGATTCAAACTGATTAAATAAACCACCTGCTGTAGAAGCCAAAGCAAACCCCAATAAGGCAATTAAATAAATTGACCGCTTACCAAAACGCTGGCTTAGGAACCCAGCTAAAGGCAAACTGATACTCATTGCTAATAAAAAGGCAACAACGACCCAACTTGCCCATACCTCACCTACCTGAAAATAGGACATTAAATGAGGTATTGCAGGGTTGAAACTACTGTTATTTAAACTAACCGTACCTGTACCAAGCATAACCGTCAGAAGTACGTAGCGTTGTAAACTTTGCTCATGAGGTTGAGCCGCGGACACAGAAGAACGTTCCATACACATATCCTCTGTTCAGCTTATTCAATATGCTCAGATAATTTACTTCGTGCATACGCTCCCAAAGCAGAATGACGCATTGGCCCTGATTTATTTAAGGGTCTTGAAAACTCGGTTATTTTTGAGGCTGCAATATTGCGAATAGAAACTTCTTCTTGCGCTGATGCATTCACTCCAAATTGTTGGAACGACTGAGAATGATCAAGTTTGAATAACTCTTCACCAACCAATTGATTTGCAATTGTGGCTGCCCTATATGCTCCTAAGCCTAAATCAGGCGTACCTACGCCGTGGTGATAAACTTCCATATTTTGAATAAATATAGATCCCTCACCTTGATAATTGACTTTAAAGTTTGAAGCCACCTGCCAATGGTCGGCCTGATCTCGTAGGATCAAAGATTGTAAATTTTGTAGAAACTTAGGGTTTGGATAACGATAACCCGTTGCTGCAATAACACAATCAGCCTCCAGAATATAATTCTTATTTTGCTGACGGTGTTCAAAACACAACTTTGTTTTCTGGTTTTCTAGAAGCTCTGCATATTGCAGTTGATGATGTCCAGCCAACGTAACATCTGTAGGCATTCCACCGATACTACGATGATATAAACGCTCATAAATATCACGTATCGTTTTACTGCTAATACCTTTATATAAATTTGCTTGTTGCGCTGGTAACTCTGCCTTTAAACCTGATGGTAAATGGTAAAAGTAATGCATGTAATCCGGACTAAAATGTTCTAAACCGAATGGTGTATTTTCCATTGGAAAGAAACCAGCAGAACGGGTTAACCAATAAAGATGAAAGTCTGGTGTAGTTCGACCATTCATATACTGACGATCAAATAGATCTAAAAAAATCTCTGCTGCGGACTGTCCAGAACCAATTAAAATTACATTTCCTGATAACTTCTGGGAGCTGTACTGTAAATATTCTGATGAATGCAGGCAGGTTCCTGATTTTGAGTAAATCTGTTGTAAGCTTTCTGGTAAATGTGGAGTTGTACCCACTCCCAATACCAATTGTCGAGTACGATAATGTTGGTGGTGCCCATTACACACTACCTCCACATCAAATCCACCTATAATCGGTTTAATGTCCAGCACACGGCTACTAAACTCAATATGGTTAAGTTGTTCTACAACCCATTGACAATAATGGTTATATTCCTGACGCGGTATATACAAATTTTCTCTAAAATAGAATTTATATAAACGTTGATGGTGTTTTAAATAGTTTAAAAAACTAAAAGGGCTGGTTGGCTCAACCATACTAACCAAATCAGCCATAAAAGGAACTTGTAACATCGCATTGGGCAATTGCATACCAGCATGCCAGTCAAATTTCTCACGCTGATCAAAAAAGCGATATTGCAGCTCGCTTTTATCATGTAACAGACTAGCCAGACTTAAATTAAACGGCCCTAGCCCAATTCCAATAAAATCAAGCATAGCTCACATCCTTCTGTTCAACGTACAGTGGATTTGGTAGCTGCACATACACGGACTGATGTTCTAATGGAGCAATAAGCTCATCTAATTCATGTAAACGTGTAAGTAAATTGCCTTTATACGGTAAAGAATCGTTAAACAATAAACCCTGTAATAATGTACTATCTGGATATTGCTCTAATAATTGAAGTAAATTTTGTTGCAAATGGATTAACAGTTCATCTTCAGAGATATAGCCAGTTGCTCCAATTGCATTAATCAAACCAAATAAAGTGTTGCCAAAGAAATAATAACTAAAGCGTTCATCCACAAAATCTTTAGGACCAACCGCATGAGCTTTTTCTAGTAAATCTGGTAATGCTTCTACAATTTCAGTTGCAAACTCTTCAATATAATAAAAGCCTTGGTTGTCACGTAACCAGAGATTTTTCGGTAAACCATCTTCTAGCTCAAGCAATACATTTTGTTGATGCGATTCAAAAGCCATACCGTATTTATGATAAACATACATTAACGGAGCCAAGCCAATCTTCAAGAAATGATCAAACCAATCCAAAGGAATTTCTTTAAAATTCGTTTGTTGATTTTTCTGAGCAATTTGGTCAAATAAAGCATTAAAACGATTTAACTCTTTATTTGGATGGTCTTGACATAAAGATGCAATACAAGTGACTTGTTGCTGTACTGCAAATGGTTGATCACGGAAAATACAAATTGTCTCGTTAATAATCTCGCCGTCTATTTGCAGAGCTATCCAGGCTGGATCATTAACTGCTTTCAGTGTTGGGCATTGTTTTAATATTTTTTTACCTAATTCACTGTGCCATAAACGATAAGAAATTTCGCCACGATGACACTCTTTTGCCAAATTCACTCGAATTGAATTAGTGATCATGACTGATAGTGAAGTTTTAACCATCCAAGGGGCGTTAAAACTTGCCAAGGTCCGAATTGATGTAGTCGGTGAAAATTGCCATCCACGTAAACCGATATCAATTAACTGTCCTGTTTGTTTTAATTGCTCAAACCAAGGTTTACCTTGTAAATAACGAGCTTGCCAAGGATGTAGTGGCAATAATTTAAATTCAACATGAGTCTTTAACAGGTTTAAATCGCTTTCGGACAAATACCAACGGATTGCGTCTTTAACTTGATCTGAAATTGGCTGCTCAGTTGCACAACCTTCAGCAATATAATTCTGATGAACAAGCCAATAATGTAACTGGGTTTTTCCAGCATGTTCAGGTGAAAACTTCAACCAATCTTCATGAACAAAACCATTCCGGCTTTTAGGCGCTGGGTGCATACTATGACCCAAAATTAATGCCTGTTCGCTTTCAATAAAATTCTGTCCAGCCTTTACTAAATCATCGAAATCATTGTGGCGTTGTTTTAAGAATTGTAGTAGCGCGTCCCGGCTTTGTATCCATTTCTCTAACAATGAAGCAGCATCTAATTTGAATTGAGATTCAATAACCAACTCTTCAAGTAAAAGACTAACAATGGTTCCTGCACTGATTTTTTGCCATTGACCATCAATACACATTTTCGGTAAAGCAGCGAGACGATGGCGTCCTACACGACTTACATAAGATAAAGGTACAGAACATTCTGCTTGTATAGAAGGAAGAGGAAGAGTTAACAGCGTCAAACCAGAGCTAAACGCTTGTTGAGTTGAACTTTGTTGGTCAAAAGAAAGTAAATATCCTTTGCCAGTCTCTTGCATATAAGCGTTGACGAAATTTTGTATCGCCAATCGGTTGGCAAGTTCTTGCATCTGACTACATCCTATTCAGAATCTTAAGCTTTTGTTTTAAAAAAATTTCTTTTTAACAATTTGTTAAAAACAACTGCTTAATCATATTTAGTTTATGATTTTTCTACTCAGCCAAGTTAAGGCTAAGAATAATATTAATGATAATTATTATCATTTCATTATTCAACATGCTGAATAATTTTTATTTTTTTAATAACTTTTTGAAATTAAATATGTTTATTCTAAGAGTGATTACTTAATGTAAATTTCTTCACTAAATTTAACAATAGTATTAAATGATAATCTTCTCATTTACAATAGGTTTTCATTATAAAACCCGATTTGAGCCAACCCACTCCTGCTTAAATTAATAAGTAGTCACCTTTTCATAAATTTAATCAAGTAGGTCTACAAATTGCGCCGTTAATATTTGTGCTAAATCTTTAGGATTTACACCAATATCTAACCCTCTCTTACCACCACTTACATAAATTTTGCTGAGCTCTTGCGCAGAGGCATCAATTACTGTCTTCAAACGTTTCTTTTGGCCTAAAGGACTAATTCCGCCCACTAAGTACCCTGTTAACCGTTCGGCATCTTTAGGATTTGCCATCTGTAATTTTTTACACCCCACTGCCGTAGCTACTTTTTTTAAATTGAGTTGATGGTTAACTGGTATAACCGCAACAAAATAATTTTTCTCATCGGTAACCAGAAGTGTTTTAAACACCTCATTTACATTAAGGATTAATTTTTCCGCAGCTTCTAAGCCAAAACTTTTAGCATTTGCGTCATGTTCATACTCATGGATAGAAAATTCGATTTTGTTACTTTTTAACAGTCTACATGCAGGAGTCATAGGAGTTTAAATTTTAATGAAATGATATTGATTATATTTATTTTAAGAAAAGTTTAAAATTTGCTTAGGCTATTTACATCATTTACATGAAAAATCAAACCTTCACCGAACAAAAAACAATCTAAACTTGATATTGAGTAGATGACTCCAATATATTTAGTTGAGATTTAAAGTCTGAACTGGCGAATTTATGAGTTACAAACACAATAATCTGATGGCAATGCGTCACCGTTTTTGGGATGAGTCTTCAGATCATGTATTAAATGAAAAGCAATTTTTACAGCAGACCTTAATCGAACAAGGCATTTTTAATAATGCGACTTTTGATGATGTTAAGTACTTTTTCTATACACTGCCTAGCATCATTATTGTAAAGGCTCATGCGCTTGGTTTTATGCATGATTCCGTCAAGCAAATGGTTATTCAACATATTCAAGCTAATCGTATGCATTTAATGCAAAAGGCTGAATTAAAAATTCAGTTTAAAATGTAATTTTACGGTTAGCATCTGATACGACGTTTTGTAGTAGTTTATTTTTCTGAATGGCAGATATTTTAATTTTCTCTCTACCGCTTAGGCTATTTTTAGAAAATTAAAATCTAAAATGAGACTTTCAACTCACCATTCAGTCTGAGGGAACTATTTTAATACGTTCAAAACATGTAATATTCGTTACAATTTTAGATCACCAGCGTTTGGCTGCATGATGCGCATAGGATTCTATTTTCATGTCAAATCAGAACGATAAGCTTAAGAGTTTAAAAACTTCTTCCATGGATCGACGCTTATCAATCGCGAAAGCTTCTTTACTGGCAGGAACACGTTGGGCTACTGCAAGTGCCTCTTCCCTCTTTTCTAGTGAAGAAGAAAAAGAGAAGAAGCGTAAAAAGGCAATGAGCGAGCAAGCTAATTATCTTGTTTCTGAAATTGGCAAACTTAAAGGTTCTATTGTCAAGATTGGCCAAATGATGGCGCTTTATGGTGAACATTTTTTACCAGAAGAAATTACTCAAGCTTTAAATACCTTAAATAACCAAACTGTTGCTTTAGACTGGCCAGCAATTAAACCTCATTTACAAGAACAACTAGGTTCTAAGTTAAATGATCTAACAATTGACCATGAACCTATCGGTACGGCTTCTCTGGCACAAGTTCATCGCGCAACACGTAAGTCAGACGGTTTAGAGTTAGTTTTAAAAATTCAATACCCTGGTGTTGCGAATGCAATTGACTCCGATATGAGTCTGTTTAAAAACATGCTTAAGCTTACACGTATGGTTCCTCAAACTCGTGAGTTTGATCAGTGGTTTGATGAAGTACGTGAAATGATGCATCGTGAAGTCAATTATCACGTAGAGGCAGCCACAACACGTCGCTTTGCTGAGCGTTTAAAAGATGATGAGCGCTATATCGTCCCTACAATTGTAGATGAATACTGTACCGATCAAGTCTTATGTATGACCTTTGAACGTGGCGTGCCTATCAATAGTCCAGTCATGCTTTCCCTTCCTCAAGAACGACGTAATCAGCTCGGTGAAGCTTCACTAGAGATTGCAGTTCGTGAGATTTTTGAATGGGGCGAAATGCAAACTGACCCTAACTTTGGTAACTACCTTGTTCGTTTAGGTAATGGCCAAGATATTCAGGATAAAATTGTACTATTAGACTTTGGTGCGATCCGTCAGTTCGATGAACATTTACTCTCAGTTGCGCGTAATCTTATACAAGCAGGTTATCAGCATGATAAACATGCGATGGTTCAAGCAATGACTGGATATGAGTTTTTCGATGCAATGCCTGAAAGTATTAAACCTGGCATGGCCGATGTCTTTTTACTTGCGACAGAAGCATTCAGTACCCCTGCAAATAATCCAGATATGCCAGCTGGGCTGATGGATGAACATGAACGTTATGACTGGAAAAAGAGCCAGTTACATAGTCGTGTTATGCAGCAAGCAAGCAAATCAATGGCGTCTCGATATTTCTCGGTTCCTCCAAAAGAATTTATGTTTATTAGCCGTAAGTTTATTGGCGCATATACATTTATGACTGTTATTGATGCCAAAACAAATGTACGACGTATGATTCGTAACTTTGCTTAATATTATTAAGACTAGAATGACTCCGTGTCATTCTAGTCAATCCAATCAAAATAGTTCTTTTTAAAAATTTATTTTATTTTTTGAAATCAGAAACATAAACCAAAACCTATTTTGCTTTTACCATTTATCTACTCATTTTTTGAATGTCAGCAACGACATAGTTTTTTCTTATACAGCGTGTCAGCATAAAACAATAACAATGTGTTAGGACACCATAATCATGACAAATATGATCAATAAAGCCCAAGGGTTGGGTTTATCGCTGATCACAAAACTAGCTGGAAGCGATGTACTTGATCAACTCAAACTACGTAAATTTCTTGAAAGGTCTCTTTACCAAGGTTCAAAAGCTGGTTTTAGAGCATTAAGTCAGACTCAGAAAGCATTTAAACCTAAGCAAATTCCCCAACAACGTCTACCTCAACAGAAGAAAAACCTATTTGATTTAAGCCTAACTGAAGAACAACAAATGACTTCAGAGGCAATGTCTCAATTTGCTCAAGAAGTTTTATTGGGATTAGCTCATGATGCTGATCAGACAGCTCAATTTCCAGAAAGCCTTTGGCAATATGTAGAAGATTTAGGATTAAACTATTACGCTCTTCCAGAAGCGCTAGGTGGTGTCGCCGCTGAACAAAATATTGTAAGTAACTTATTGATTGCTGAAAAACTAGCTGAAGGTGATTTTAGTCTTACAGCAGGGCTCTTAAGTACGTTTAGTGTTATTAATGCCATTACACGTTGGGGTTCTACTGAAGTTCAGTCAATGTATTTACCTTGCTTTGCAGAAGACTCCGACATTACCGCCACTTTCGCTGTACAAGAAGCTACTCCAGCATTTAACCCTTATGTTTTAAAAACAAAAGCTTCTCTTGAAAATGATCAATATTTTATAGAGGGCGAAAAAACCTTAGTCATTTTAGGAGATTTGGCTGATGTGTTCTTGGTAAGTGCAGACTTTAATGGCAAGCCGGATGTATTTGTAGTACAAGCTGGCGATACCATTTCTATTAAAAGTACTCCTGCTATGGGTCTCAAAGCAGCAGAGACAGCTACTTTAAAATTCAGTAATACGCCTGCTCTACGACTAGGTGCAACAGATTTTGATTACACCGCCTTTTTAGATTTAGGCAACTTAATGTGGTGTGCAATGGCTGTAGGAACCTGTGAAGCTGTAAAAGCATATTGTATTAAATATGCCAATGAGCGAACTGCTTTCGGAGAACCAATTTCACATCGTCAAAGTGTCGCATTCATGATTGCAGATATGGCAATTGAAATTGATGCTATGCGCATGCTAATTCTAAATGCCGCAAGTCTTGCCGAAGCAGGTAAACCTTTCCATCGTGAAGCATATTTAGCTCGCATTCTTTGCGCAGAAAAATCCATGAAAATAGGAACAGATGGCGTACAAATTTTAGGTGGTCATGGGTTTACAAAAGAGCACCCTGTTGAACGTTGGTATCGTGATTTACGTGCAACCGCAATTTTATATTCTGGCTTACATGCTTAAGATCAATCAGAGGATATTTCCATGAATTTACAAAATCCAAAAAAATTCAAAATGATGATTGATCAGGCACATGATGTTGCGATCAATGTATTACGCCCTATTTCCCGTAAATACGATAAAGCAGAACATGCTTATCCGAAAGAGCTGGATATGCTTGCTTCACTCATTGATGGCATGAATGAAGGTGGTGAAGGAATTAATGCAGGTGCTGCCGGTGCAGGAAAACGTGGTGAAACTGATAATGAAGGAGTCCGTAACGGAACTAATATGTCAACAGCGTTAGGCATCATTGAAATGTGTTATGGCGATACTGGACTATTACTCAGCATGCCACGTCAAGGTTTAGGAAACTCTGCAATTGCCGCGGTCGCAAATGATGAGCAACTAGAACGTTTTAAAGGTACTTGGGCGGCTATGGCCATTACTGAGCCAGGTTGTGGTTCTGATTCTGCTGCGATCCGTACTACGGCAACTAAAGATGGCAATGACTATATTTTAAATGGTGAAAAGATTTTCGTAACTTCTGGTGAACGTGCGGACTCCGTGGTTGTATGGGCTACACTTGACCGAAAACTTGGACGCGCAGCAATCAAATCATTTGTGGTGCCTAAGGGTACACCCGGAATGAAGGTTGAGCGACTTGAACATAAGTTAGGTATCAAAGCTTCTGATACAGCCGTTATTAGTTTTACTGACTGTCGTGTTCCGGCTGAAAACTTGCTCGGTAACCCTGAAATTGATGTTGCAAAAGGTTTTGCCGGTGTAATGGAAACCTTTGATAATACACGTCCATTAGTCGCAGCAATGGCAATTGGCTGTGCCAAGGCTTCTTTAGAGCGTATTAAAGAAATTTTTAAAGACCAGTTAGACCCCAATTACTCGACTCCATATTTGCAAACTTCCAACCTTGCTGCACAAATTTACCGAATGGAAGCCGAATGGGAAGCTGCACGGTTACTTATGCTGAAAGCCACCTGGATGGCAGACAACAAAAAACCAAACTCAAAAGAAGCTTCCATCGCTAAAGCAAAAGCTGGTCGTGTAGGCAATGAAATCACTTTGAAGTGTGTCGAGTTAGCTGCAAGTGTTGGCTATAACGAAGATGAACTACTTGAGAAGTGGGCACGTGATTCAAAAATTCTTGATATTTTTGAAGGTACTCAACAAATCCAGCAACTTATTATTGCTCGACGTGAGCTTGGAAAATCTTCAAGTGAACTAAAATAGAAATATTGCAAGGGAGTTTTTTAACTTCCTTGCTTTTTAGCACTATGATTTATCGGCAAAAATAAAACCCTCTAATCACATGATTAGAGGGTTCGGTATTTCAGGAATATATTTTTTAATTATTCAGCCTGTGTAGCTTCTAAGGACTTATCGACTACACCAAATTTTTTGAAGATTTTTGCACGACGTTTTGGTGAAATATTTGCTTTATTTAAATCCCCTTTGTAGTGATCAAATACACGCTTATCCATCATTTTAAACCACCATGAAGGAATCATGGCTGGTAGCAGCATACTTGCATAGCCACTTGGCAACTCTGGTGCTTCATCAAAATGACGTAACGCTTGGAATGGACGAGTTGGATAAGCATGATGATCTGAGTGACGCTGTAACTGATATAAGAATAAGTTGGTCACTACATTGTTATTATTCCAGCTATGCTCTGGCATTGTACGTTCATATTGGCCATTTTCTTTTTTCTGACGCAATAAGCCATAATGTTCAATATAGTTAATAATTTCGAATAGACTAATCCCGTAAAATGCTTGTGTTGCTAAATAAGGAATCGTACTTTTACCAAAAATTCCTACCATAGAAGCATGGAAAGCAGCACTCATACCCCAGCCTTGCAGCAATTCGTTATCGAGTGACCAAAACTCTTTACCTTTACGTTTTAAACGATTTTTCTCAATTTCAATTGCTGATTTAAAAGAACCGATAACAGTACGTGGCCAAAATTCATAAAATGTTTCACCCATACGTGAAGATGCCGGATCTTCAGGAGTAGCTGCACGTTTATGATGGCCATATGGATGCTCAATACGGAAATGGTTGTAACCTGTAGGCACCAAAGCAAGATGAGATAAAATATGGTCTATACGATCATGTTTATGGCTTAATTCATGGGCTGTATTAATTGCAATACCATTAATGGCACCCATCGAAATACCAAGCAAAATTTTGTCAAGAAATGAAGTATCTTTACGGCTTGTTAAATAACATGCATAAATATTTGCCGCATACTGCAATGGAATAAAACTTTTTACCAAACGCGAATAATATGGATCTTTCTCAAGAAGTTTAATTTCTTCATCGGTTGGATTACGCGCATCTTTGCCAATAATTGTATCAATTGCAGGAATCACAACATGTAATAAAAGTGGGCCACCTAAAGCAAATACTTTCTTTAATGGGCGTGGACCAAAATGGTATCCAGCTAAAATACCTAAACCAATTACAGGTAGAGCCGGACTAATCATCCATAAATAGCGCTTACGATCTATCTCACGCATAGACGCTGGCACTGGCATAAGTTCTTGCTGAACATTTACTGGTGCATTCATAGTCATATTTCCTTTTTCTATATATCTATATAGTTAAAGAAATACTATTTTCTTAACAGTTGTAACCGTCCAAAAAACCTATTTCAAAGTCTTTGGCATTTTCTTCCACTTTTTTGTCCTAAAAACACATGTTGATCTATTCTTATAGCTCACTATAATTTTATTAAAATAATGATTGATCACGTAAACATGGATGCACTAAGTAAATTTTTTGATGATATCCACTTAAATAAGTCTGAATATATTTATATAAAAGCACAAGGTGAATGGGCTTTTAAAACACAAGATCAATCTGCTTTACTGGCTTATATCGTTTTAACGGGTTCTGTATATATCCAATTAAATGTGTCAGAGAAAATAACAGCAAGAGCTGGAGATATTATTTTAATTCCTTCTGGAAAAGCGCATCATGCTACAGACTCAAAAGCTACTGCAAGTAAACTTGTAGATCCAGTCGATATTACTCCATTATTTAATGGACATCGCCACGATCCAATTGAGTTAGGCTCATCAACAGCTGAAAATACCCTATTACTCTGCTTGCGCTGTCAAGTCGATACTTATATGGCAGGGCCACTTATTAATGCATTACCCTCTATTATGCATATTCAACATGAGAACCAGGCCACTCCTCCTGAATGGTTGCAAATAGGTCTCTACTTTTTAGCGGTCGAAACACAAAAAATCCAACCAGGCCATGACAAAATTATTGATCACTTAGTCAGTATTCTTTTAATAGAATGTATTCGTGATCATATTCAACAAATGTCAGATCAACAAAATTGGTTAGGTGCCCTCACACATCCTGAATTAAGTAATGCTTTATCCGCAATTCATAGTCAACCTGAAATAAGCTGGACTGTTGAATCATTAGCTGAACAATGCTGCATGTCACGATCTAAGTTTGCCAATCTTTTTAATAGTATTATTGGTGAACCACCTCTTACTTATTTACAGCATTATCGCTTCCGCTTAGCTAGCCAATATCTACGCACAAGTAATTTATCAATACAACAAATTTCAAATAAAGTGGGCTATTCTTCCGAAACCGCATTTAGTCAGGCATTTAAAAGAGTATTTGATTTATCACCTAAACAATATAGACAAAATTATATTGGTACTAATCTCGATGAATAATAAAAAAAGCGCCGAAGCGCTTTTTTTATTACATAGATTTTATTTGATTTTAGCGTGTGACTTTAAGTATTCGCTGTAATCTTCAAGTATCTGTTGACCACGAGATTGGCGGTAAAGCTGTTTTAATTGTTGCAACTGATCAGCAGGCATAGCGTTAACAGCAGCTGAATTTACATTAGAAACAGCCACAACCACTAACTCATTTGGTAAGTTCGCGGTAGTTACAGACCACATACCTGGTTTTGGCGCAGGAACACTAAATGCTGCACGCTCAATTGCACGTTTTAAACCTTGTGAACGAGTAAATACACCCGCTGATTCAAAAGCAACTTTATTTTTCGCGACAACTTGTTCAGCTGGCTGAGTTTTGAATTCTGTCAGCATTGTAGCGATTTTCGCTTGAGCTGCTTTACGTGCTTTCTCATCAATTACTTTAGCTTTTACTTCATTCATTGCTTGGGCAAGTGGTTTAACACCAGCCGCATGATAGTCACGTACTTTAACCCAAACAGTATCTCCGTTCGCTAATTGAATATTAGATGAAGCATTACGATCGCCATTTTTCACATCATCATTAAACAATTTAATTTTTACGTTAGGATCACTTAAATATGGATTTTGAGTGGCTAAAGTTACACCATTTAATGATTCGATTTTTGTACCTTTAACCTGCTGTACAACAGCGTCTAAAGAATCATTACCAACAATCGTTTCATTCAAGCTATTTACGGTATCTGAATAAACAGATGCAACTTTATTCTTTTCAACTTCTGCAATTAAACGTGGTTTCTCAGCTTCAAATGAAGGAATTTGGTTCGCCTGAGTCTCCGCTTCAATAATATGATAGCCATATTGTGTTTTTACTGGCTGAGAAATTTGACCATTTTTCAAGCTTAAAACAGTTTTATCAAATGCATCAGAGAAAACACCAGGTGCATATGCTTCAACTAATCCACCTTTCGTTTTAGAAGTTGGATCTTCAGAGAACTGAGCTGCTGCTTGAGCAAATGAAAGTCCACCCTGAATTTTTGCATATACATCTTTAGCAAGTTTTTGAGCTGCCGCATCATCACGAGCGTCTGTCGTAATAAGGATATGTTTCACTATGCGTTTAGCATCTTTTTGCTGAGTTTCTACGAACTTTGCATAAGCTTGTTTAAGCTCGGCATCTGTGGCTGGAGCTGGCTTAGCCATTAAAGACGGAGATAAAACAACATAATCTACATCAACAGAAGCAGGCTGTTTAAACTCATTCTGATGTTTGTTGTAGTAATCAGTAGCCTCTTGGTTCGATGCAGTTAAACCAGTTTTATAAGGGTCTAACTTAATACTAGCCAAATGCAATGTACGCTGTTCGGTTTGCAAATTCGCAATTTGCATTAAATCAACTTTACTCACTAAAGAATAATCTGCAAAAGTTGAAGTCAACATTTTTAAAGCGTGATCTTGACGTAAGCTAGCAATTAAACCTTCACTTGTCATGCCAATCGAACGCAAATAATTTTCATATAATTTTTGTGAAAACTGGCCATTTTCTTGCAAACTTGGCTGCTGAGCTAACATTTGCTCGATTTGAGCATCGCTTAAAGAAATACCTAATTTTTCAGCTTGTTGAATGAGCAAATTACGGGATACCAATATATCAAGAGCTTTGGCTTGAATTACCGGTAAATTAAGTAAACTTTCATCACCCTTTACAGCAGCTAAATATTGTTCTTTATACCTTTGCGTTAAAGTTTCAAGGTCTTTTTTTGATATGTCCTGTCCATTTACAGTTTTTGCGACATCTGCCTTGTTTCCCCTATTAAAATATCCTTCAATACCTACAAGCGCTAAAGGGGTCAAAAACAAAACTAAAAGGACTTTGCCGAGCCAACCCTTAATGACTGTACGAAACGATTCCATAAGTATTCCAATATTTTATTTCGAGGAGAATTTTAACTGAAAAACCACAATGAATGAATGAGCAATATTGGTCAATTCAGATTTTTAATAAAAAACGCGCCTATATTGGCGCGTTTAATCATCTTAAAAGATTAAGCAACTGAATCTTTAAGACCTTTACCAGCTTTAAAGCTAGGTACTTTTGTTGCTTTAATTTGAAGCTCTTCACCAGTTTTAGGGTTACGACCAGTACGTGCAGCACGTTCTTTAACACTGAAAGTACCAAAACCAACTAAAGTTACTGTGTCACCTTTTTTAAGTGCTTCAGTAATTGACGCAATTGTCGCATCGAGTGCCTTGCCTGCATCAGTCTTAGATACTCCCCCTTTTTCAGCAATTGCATCGATTAATTCTGATTTATTCATGAATAAAACATCCTCTTAATATCGTTTGTTTAAGGTCCAAGGCTATAGTTTAAAAGGCCATGACGCCTTTATAGCAATGCTTTGGGGGAAAACGCAATACTAGAGCAGAGCTTTTAGCAAAAATAAATGCTAAAAAACTGTTATATATTTGCTAAATCCCTACATTTTTTTACTTTTCATTCAATTTTGCCTTCAATTTCTGATTTTCTTCAATTAAAGCATCTACCTTTATATGCAGTTGAACTAGGAGTTGTTCAATGTGCTGTAAATCCTTCGGAGTGACCAAGCCAATTCTATTTAAAGAGTGGTTTACACTCGTATCTAAAATTTTCTCGACCTTGTCTTTTGTATCAGAAACCGACTCTTTTGCTTTTTCGGTTACTTTACCAACAGTTGTATCTGCTAAATCACCTGTTTTGGATTCTAACTCTTCTCCTACTTTGACTAATGAGTCAAATAGTTTATTCCCTTCTTCTTCGGCACGAGAAAAAGCACCCAAACCTGCCAACCAGATTTGTTTCGTATACTTTCTAAAATCTAATGCAGATTTTCTAGAACTTTTTGATTTTGATTTATTTTTTTCTCCTTGCTCTTCTGCTTGTGTTTCTATGTTTGCATTATCCATTGATCTAAGCTCCTGATCGGATGAGAGAGACGAAGTGTTATTTAACCACAAAATATTCTTATAATAACAAAGTCAAGACTTGATACATTTATGAAACTGTTCTACAAAACAATCATGTCATGTAAATATATTTAACAGGACATTGTGTTAAGTTTGAGATAGGATGTCTCATTCTCTCAATTAATCTCTAATATTTAAGGATAAACTTTTATGAGTGAAACGCAACAAAGACAAAAACATCCACGTCTGTTGCTGAATATTGTTCTAATTATTTTAGAAACTTTTTTCTCATTTATTCTCACCCACGATGGTGTTCTTCGCTTGCAAGCGAAAAAGTTTATCGCCAATAAAATAACAATCCGTATTAATAGCTATTTGCCATTTTTCGATTTCTATGTGCAGTTTACGGAAAAAGGATTGCTATTTGATATTCACTCATATGACCGTCGGATTGATTTAGAAATTAATAGTACTCTCGTTGACCTTATCAAAATTTTTGTTTTTTCAAATCAACGTAGCCTGAATAACATGCGAATTGATGGGGATGCAGAGACTAAAAAAGAACTTATCGATTTAATTTCGCATCTCACTTTACCTAAGCTTCTAGCAGACTGGAAACAGTGGTTCAACGCACCAGATGATGAAGCCGAAGCCCTAGCCTCTCGCAAAAAAATTGCTCCATTACTTGAAAAAATCGACCAACAACGCTCAGAAATAAATTCGTTGCATGTCGAAATTAAACAGTATCAAAACCGAATTGCACGTTTACAACAGCGCCAACGGAACATTAACTTGTGCTTTGGTATAATTAGCCTAATATTTATTGTTTATTTCATATATAATTTGTGGGTAGCTTAACTTATTTTTTCTAATTTGATCCTGCACTTGAATTAAAAATAAAAAAACTTGACTATTTTAGTCGGGATTCATAAAATCCTATTATCTAGTTTTAACATGTGTATCGAATCATGCGCCTTACAACTCGCGGTCGCTACGCAGTGACTGCTCTACTTGATTTAGCTTTGCAGCCAACTGAACAAACGATCACGCTCGCCGAAATTGCCGCACGTCAATCTATTTCAGTTGCTTATTTAGAGCAGTTGTTCGCAAAACTTAAGCGTCATGGGTTAGTTTCTAGTGTTCGCGGTGCAAATGGTGGTTACCATTTGGCTCGAAACGCTGATGAAATTACTGTGTTAGAAATCATTGAAGCCGTAAATGAAACCGTTGATGCAACGCGTTGTGACCATAAAGGCAACTGCCAAAATGGTGCAATGTGTCTTACTCACGATTTATGGCAAGAACTCTCTCATCATATTGCCGACTATTTAGCTAAAATCACTCTTGCCAACCTCATTAGCCGAGACAACGTTCAAACTGTTGCATTACGCCAAAATGTAACTGGCACAGATTCAGCTCTTTTATCGGGTACAGGTATTTGATATGAAACGTCCAATTTATCTTGATTACGCAGCAACCACTCCAGTAGATCCGCAAGTTGCAGAACGTATGATGGAGTGTTTAACTTTCGACGGTACCTTTGGTAATGCTGCATCTCGTTCCCACGCTTATGGCTGGCAGGCAGAAGAAAAAGTTGAATATGCACGTGAGCAAGTCGCAAACTTAATTAAAGCTGACCCACGTGAAATCGTTTGGACTTCTGGTGCAACTGAATCAGACAACCTTGCTCTTAAAGGTGTTGCTCAATTCTATGCATCTAAAGGCAAACATATCATTACAAGTAAAATTGAACATAAAGCTGTTCTCGATCCTTGCCGTGAATTGGAAGAACAAGGTTTTGAAATCACTTATTTAGAGCCAGAACCACAAACAGGTTTAATTACTCCTGAAATGGTTAAGGCTGCCCTTCGCCCAGATACTATTCTTGTTTCTCTTATGATGGTAAACAATGAAATTGGTACAGTTACAGATGTAGCAGCGATCGGTGAATTAACACGTGCAAATAAAACGTTTTTCCATGTAGATGCAGCACAAGCAGCTGGTAAAGTCGATATCGACTTATCTACAATGAAAATTGACTTAATGAGTTTCTCTGCTCATAAAATTTATGGTCCAAAAGGTATCGGCGCATTATATGTACGTCGTAGCCCACGTGTTCGTCTAAAAGCACAAATTCATGGCGGTGGACATGAACGTGGTATGCGTTCTGGTACTTTAGCGACTCACCAAATTGTTGGTATGGGTGAAGCTTTTGAACTTGCAGGCAAAACAATGCATGCAGAACAAGAACGTATTCGTAAACTTCGTGACAAACTTTGGAACGGTTTACAAGACCTTGAACAAGTGTTCTTAAATGGCCACCCAACTCAAAACGTTGCTAACTATTTAAATGTCAGCTTCAACTTTGTTGAAGGTGAATCTTTAATGATGTCGCTTAAAGACGCTGCTGTATCAAGTGGTTCTGCTTGTACTTCTGCTACTTTAGAGCCTTCATATGTTCTTCGCGCATTAGGTTTATCTGATGAGCTAGCACACAGCTCAATTCGCTTTAGTTTTGGTAAATACACGACTGAAGAAGATATTGACCACGTGCTTACAATTACCAAAGCCGCTGTTGAGAAATTACGTGAACTTTCTCCGCTTTGGGATATGTACAAAGAAGGTATCGATCTTTCTACAGTTGAATGGGCAGAACACTAATTATTGAAATTAGTGTTTTAACCCTCATATTAATATTAGGCTGACCCCGAGGTTTGGAGAAGCGAAATGGCTTATAGCGAAAAGGTAATTGATCATTACGAAAATCCACGTAATGTTGGTGTTTTAGACAAAAACTCTGAGAATGTTGGTACAGGTATGGTGGGTGCACCTGCATGTGGCGACGTAATGCGTTTACAGATTCAAGTAAATGACAACGGTGTAATCGAAGAAGCACGTTTCAAGACTTATGGTTGCGGTTCTGCAATTGCATCAAGTTCACTTGTAACAGAATGGTTAAAAGGCAAGACACTTGATGAAGCTCAAGCAATCAAAAACATTGATATTGCAACTGAGCTAGCTCTTCCGCCAGTAAAAGTTCACTGTTCTGTATTAGCTGAAGATGCAATTAAAGCTGCGATTGAAGATTATCGTAGTAAAAAATCAAAAGCTTAATTTGTTACCATTATAAACGTTGGAGTTTTCATGATTCATTTAACTGAAAATGCTGCGACTCATATTAGCAATTACCTTAAAAACCGAGGTAAGGGTGAAGGCATTCGCGTTGGTGTGAAAACTTCTGGTTGTTCTGGGTTGGCTTATGTTCTCGAATTTGTAGATGATATCGATGAACATGATCAAATTTTCGAACAATTCGGCGTTAAGGTTTTTGTAGATCCTAAAAGCTTAGTTTACTTAGACGGCTTAGAAATGGACTATGTTAAAAATGGCCTTAATGAAGGGTTCGAATTTAACAATCCTAATAAAAAGGGTGAATGTGGTTGTGGTGAGTCATTCACTGTTTAATTCTCTCCTTTCCTTTTTCTCATTAAAACAGTGCCTTTTAACAGCACTGTTTTAATGTATTTAATTAATGTGGACCTCATTTCTAATGAATCATTTTGAGTTGTTCAATTTACCTGTGGCACTCGATATCGATTTGGCAAGCTTGAAATCAAATTTCTTAAGTTTGCAACAACAATATCATCCAGATAAAGCCGCAGATAAAGATCAAGCATTGATCAAATCAAGTGAAATCAATCAAGCTTTTAAAACGCTTTCTCAAGTTGATAGCCGCGCTGCTTATCTTTTAGCTCTTAAAAAGCAGGATCATCATCTTGATCAATCTATTAGTGATTTCGAATTTCTACAATCCGCTTTAGAACTTCGTGAACAACTTGATGAAGCGACATCATCTGAACATTTACGTACTTTAAGATTAGAAGTACAACAATGGATTGATGGTTTGGTCCGTGAATTCAAAATTGATTACAGTGAAGAAGATTGGGCAGAAGCACGCGATACCGTACGTAAGTTACGTTTCTTTCAACGTGTTTTAAACGATATTGATAAAGCAGAAGATCAACTGTTAGATGATGAAGACAGTTTTGATTTAGACGACGATTTTTAATTTTGCTTTCTCTACTTTATTTTCAAGGGATTTAACTCATGGCACTTTTGCAAATTGCTGAACCGGGTCAATCCAGTGCCCCACACCAACATCGCATTGCGATTGGTATTGACCTAGGAACAACACACTCATTAGTTGCGACAGTGTTATCAGGCAAACCTAAAGTACTCAATGATGTTCAAAATAGAAGATTACTTCCTTCTATCGTTCATTATGGGGACAATACAACTCATTACGGTGAAGAAGCTAAACCGTTTATCATTGCAGATCCAAAAAATACAATTGTTTCTGTTAAACGATTTATGGGCCGTTCAAAGGCAGATATTAAATTTCAACACCCTTATGAGTTAGTAGGCTCAGAAAATGAAATGCCTGCTTTTGAAACCCGTGCTGGACGCAAAACACCAGTAGAAATCTCAGCTGAAATTTTAAAACAATTAAAAGATCGCGCTGAAGACAGCTTACAAAATCCTGTTAATGGAGCAGTAATTACCGTTCCTGCATATTTCGATGAAGCTCAGCGTCAAGCAACTCGCGATGCAGCTCAACTTGCAGGTTTAAATGTATTACGTTTATTAAATGAGCCTACAGCTGCCGCTGTAGCTTATGGATTAGATCAAGAAAGTAATTTAGCGACCGACCGTAATTATGTAATTTATGACTTAGGTGGCGGTACTTTTGACGTATCTATCTTACGTTTTTCACAAGGCGTATTTGAGGTTTTAGCGACTGGCGGTCACACTGCTTTAGGTGGTGATGACTTAGACCGTCTAATCGTAAAATGGGCTAAAAAACAACTTAATATTGATGTATTAAGTGATAAAGATTATGCCGCATTTATTGTGGCAGCACGTCAAGCTAAAGAACAATTATCAACTCAAGATTCAGTCGAATTAAAGTTACTCGAAGCAACTCTCACACTAGATCGCCCTACATTTGAAAGCATTATTCAAGTAGCATTAGACAAAACGATTAGTGTTTGTAAGCGTGTACTGCGTGATGCAAAACTCGAGTTAACTGATATCCAAAATGTTGTTTTGGTAGGTGGTTCTACGCGCTCTTATGCTGTTCAAAAAGCAGTACGGGAAGTTTTTGCCCAAGAACCTCTTTGCACGATCAACCCGGATGAAGTGGTGGCAATTGGCGCTTCTATTACAGCCAACCAGTTAATCGGTAATAGCCAAGATGGCTCTCTTCTTTTAGATGTAACTCCTCTTTCTCTTGGTCTAGAGACTATGGGAGGACTGGTTGAGCGCCTGATATCTCGTAATACAGCGATTCCTGTTGCACGTCGTCAAGAGTTCACCACTTATCAAGATGGTCAAACTGCTATGTTAATTCATGTAGTTCAAGGCGAACGTGATTTAGTTGAACATTGCCGTTCATTAGGTAGATTTGTACTTCATGGCATTCCACCAATGACTGCAGGCCAAGCTCGTATTGAAGTCACTTTCCAAGTTGATGCAGATGGCTTACTCACCGTTTCTGCTCGTGAAGCAACTTCTGGCGTGCAAGCTCATATTGATATCAAACCATCTTATGGTTTATCTGAGGCGGATACGGAACGCTTATTAATTGAAGGTTTCCAACATGCCGAAGAGGACAAAAATCTTCGTCATTTAAAAGAAACTAAAGTTGAAGCAGAACGTGAGCTTGAGGCTCTTGAGCAAGCATTAAAAGTAGATGCGGATTTACTTGATGAAAAGCAGCTTGACGCACTCAACTCTGCTAAGGAATCATTAAAAGCTCAGCTTGAAGGCAGTGATATTCAAGCAATTGAGCACGCAGTTCAACAACTTAAAGTACATAGTGATGCTTTTGCAGCACTACGGATGAATCGACATATTGACCATGCCTTAAAAGGCACGAAGCTCGATGATTGGTCAAAATCAAATTAAAAGGTATAGGTGATCAATATGCCACGTATTAAAGTACTTCCTCACGCTCAATTTTGCCCAGAAGGAGCAGAATTTGAGGTTGAACAAAATGCAAATCTTTGCCAAAGTTTGCTCAACAAAGGAATCAAAATTGAACATGCTTGTGATATGTCTTGTGCATGTACAACTTGTCATGTGATCGTTCGTAAAGGCTTTGATAGCTTAGAAGAAATGAATGATGTTGAAGCCGATCTTCTAGACCGTGCTTGGGGGTTGGAACCTGACTCACGTCTTTCATGTCAGGTTAAAATTGTAGATGAAGATCTTGAAATTGAGATTCCGAAATACACAATTAACCATGCTTCGGAAAATCACTAATAAATAATAAAAAAAGCTGCTTAGGCAGCTTTTTTTATTTATATAAATTTATACCTGATCTTGTTCTTCATCGATATTTATAGGCTTAACTTCATCCTCAAGTCTAAGCTGAGCAACACCTTGAGTATTAACCAAATTTTGTTGAACTTTAATGCGCTGAATCATTTTTTCAAGCACTTCAACCAACTCAGGGTATTCGTAGTTTTGTACTTCTTCTAAATTTAAAACTAAATGGAAACCTTTATATTCATAATCAAACCATTGTTGATGGTCTGATTTATTTCCTGTGTATTTTTCCATGACTTGCCATGTTTTTACTGCCCCTTGAATACCTTTTAAATAAATTGGAGTTTTAGGCGCACATAGAAAATCACTTTTGATCAATTGATAAGTATCATCAGAAATGAGTATTTCATCAATTTCAGCAGCATACTGTAAACGTGCCGCTAAATTTACGTCGCGACCTACAATCGTATAAGCCATACGATGGGTTGCTCCATAATTCCCTACGTGGCAATAACCCGTACTAATACCCATACGGATATGTAAGGCCGAATATCCCATTTTCTTCCATCGTTCGCGCAGCAGCTTCATTTGCTGACGCATAGCAATTGCCATTTCTACACAGGATTTGGCATCTTGCTCAACCCCTTGTGAATTCGGATCTCCAAAAAATATGAGAATCGCATCTCCCATAAATTTGTCGACCGTCGCCTCATATTGCTTTGCAATTTCAGTCATATGACTTAAATAATCGTTAAGCAAGAAAGCTAAGTCATCAGGAATTAAAGTTTCTGATAGTTCAGTGAACCCCTGAATATCAGAAAAGAATACGGTCATTTTTTTACGTTTATATTCGATTTTTGCTTCAGCTTCCCCACGCATAATTGACTGCCATAATTGTAATGGAGCATAGCGGCTTAACTGATTAGCAAAAGCAATATAACGTGTCATCTGGTCATAATAATGCTGACGTTGCTGACTAATTTTTTTAACCCAGCGGTGTTGGTAATAATTTCCGATAGTGATAAACATTACCAAACCAAGTAAGGTAATTACTGTTAATTCTTGGCTTGTGGCTTCGAAATATGGATGAAAACCAAATAGGAAAAATGTACTTAAATAAAAAATAATCGCCCCAAGCAGACTCGTTAAACAAATAACTGCAAAGGAAATACGACTATTAATTGCTGAGTAAAACAATGCAAAAAGTGCAATAAATGTTGGAACGAGATTAAGGTGCACTCCTGCCAGAGTAACAGCCACTACAATCGCATCTATTGCGAAAAAAACACTTTTTTGAGTTTTCTTATCAAACTGGTACTGCAACCAGTGTTCTAGTTTAGAACTGACAAAAAGCAAAAAAAGAAAAAAAGGAGGAATATAGATTTGATAATTAGTAATTGGTGAGGTAAAGGCATAGATCACTAAAATTAATGACAGAATTGAATATCCCATCAAACGATGAAAATATGCAAACTGCTTAGGTTCCCGATCTATAAACCTCTCTAATTGCACCCTATCCTCCACATTTCAATGTTGCCACATTGATATGTGGCATTACATTGATTTAATCCATGCGCCAATCAAAAGGCATATCACCTTGGCCACGTAGAGCAAGCATAAGAGTCTGACGCATATGAGCTAAAACATCACTTGTATATGGCACAGCTGGTGTACCCCATACAGGTTTCGGCCAAGCTACATCATTTTGATAGCGGACAACATGATGGAAATGCAATTGAGGCACCATATTACCTAAAGCTGCTACATTCATTTTATCAGCACGGAAAACGCGAGATAACTGGCTAGATAACCAGCTTGATTCACGTAGAAACTGTTCTTGGTCAGCTTGACTCAATTCGTATAGTTCCGTGATTCCTGGTACGCGTGGTACTAAAATCAACCAAGGAAATTGCATATCATTCATTAAACGACATGTTGAAAGCGGGAAATCGCCTACAAAAAAAGTATCTTGAGCAAGTTGTGGATGCAAACTAAACATATCTTTTATAAATGACAATAAACAATAATGGCTAATACTATCACATCAGTTTTGATGTGAATATTATTAGTAGCCCGTTTGCTTACAAATAACAATGATTTTATGCACTTATTCATATCTCAAAGTATAAATAGTACATAAAATCCGATTACATCAAAACAAATGTCCTAATTAGCTAGCGCTGGTTAGAAAAACAGGTCTCAGACATGTAGTTCACTCATCAATTTTTGCAATAAATCATTGATAAATTGAATTCGTTTTTCATACTCTTCAAGCTGCACCATCACCTTCAAACGTTGTCCGCCTTCCATACGGTAATAGGTCGGATTTTTTTGCATTAATTGAATAATACTAATGGCCTGAACTGGCGTATCTGGTGAAAACTCAATATTTCCACCTTGAGTATTAATATCAATTTTCGTAATACCTAAATGTTCTGCTTTCAAACGGATTTGATGCACGCTAAATAAGTGCTTAACTGACTGCGGTGGAATACCGAAACGGTCAATAAGCTCCATACGGATGTTATCTAGTTTTTCCTGTGTATCGGTATTACTAATACGTTTATAGAATAATAGACGCTGATGAACATCACCTAGGTAATCATCTGGAATAAGTGCAGGAATATGTAAGTTAATTTCGGCAGTTAACGACAATGGAGCATCAAAATTCGGGGTTTTACCTTGTTGAATTGCTTTAGTCGCTTTCTCAAGCATTTCCATATACAAGCTATATCCTATCGCCTGCATTGAGCCACTTTGTTGCTCGCCTAACAACTCGCCTGCCCCACGAATTTCCAAATCTTCCGTAGCGAGCATAAAGCCTGCACCTAATGTCGAAGCACGTTGAATCGCATCAAGGCGTTTTTCGGCATCACCTTTTAAGTGTTTAATCGAAGGTACTAACAAATAGGCGTATGCTTGGTGATGCGAACGACCTACACGGCCACGTAACTGGTGTAATTGCGCTAAACCAAGTTTATCCGCACGTTCAATTAAAATTGTATTGGCATTTGGAACATCGATACCTGTCTCAATAATGGTTGAGCACACCAGCACATTATATTCTTTGTGATAGAACTGCTGCATAACTTGCTCAAGTTCGCGTTCACGCATTTGTCCATGTGCTACCGCTACACGTGCTTCGGGTACAAGCACACGAATATTTTCAGCAGCTCGCTCAATGGTCTCTACTTCATTATGTAAGAAATAAACTTGTCCACCACGAAGTAACTCACGCAAAATCGCTTCCTTGATTGAAGCATCTGTATGCTCTTGCACAAAGGTTTTTACTGCTAATCGACGGGCTGGCGGAGTCGCAATAATCGACAAATCACGCATACCCGAAAAAGCCATATTAAGCGTACGAGGAATTGGCGTTGCTGTAAGTGTCAACATATCAACATCGGCACGTAAAGCTTTGATACGCTCCTTATCACGCACACCAAAGCGATGCTCCTCGTCTACAACCATTAAACCTAAATCTTTAAACTGAACATTCTCTTGTAGAAGCTTATGTGTACCTACCACAATATCGACTTTACCATTTGCCAAGTCTTCAATATTTTTCAAATGTGTTTTGTTTGAACCAAAACGTGAGAGTACTTCAATACGTACTGGCCAATCAGCAAAACGGTCTTTAAAAGACTCATAATGTTGTTGAGCTAGTAAAGTCGTAGGAACTAAAACAGCGACCTGTTTGCCATTTTGTACCGCTACAAATGCTGCACGCATGGCCACTTCGGTTTTCCCAAAACCCACGTCGCCACACACCAACCTATCCATTGGTTTTGCTTGCTGCATATCATAGAGTGTGGCTTCAATTGCATTAGCCTGATCAAGTGTTTCTTCATACGCAAAGCCACTCGCAAATTGCATATAGAGCGACTGGTCCAGTTCAAAAGCAAAGCCGGGTTTTGACTGACGACGTGCCTGAATATGTAAAAGCTCAGCTGCAACGTCATGAATTTGCTCTAATGCTTTACGCTTAGCTTTACTCCACGCATCAGTACCGATTTTATGTAACGGTGCTAAATCCGGGTCGCCACCACTATAACGGCTAATTAGATGCAAGTTCGTTACTGGAACATAGACTTTTGCATCTTCGGCATAATCTAGTTGTAAGAACTCATAGTCTTGTCCTTCAATCGCGAGTGTAATTAAACCAGCATAACGCCCCACACCATGATCGATATGTACAACAGGAGCACCAATGCTTAGCTCAGTTAAGCTTCGGATCAGAAACTCTTCTGAAACTTCCTGTTGACGCTTGCGACGACGCTGTATAACTCGGTGCTCGTAAAGCTGATTTTCTGAAATAACCGTTAATTGATCAGTTAAAAGTAAACCACGATCTAAAGGTGCATTAGTAATAGCAATTGCGAATTGACTAATTTGGAATTGCTCAAAATTCTCTACATTCGGAATCTCACCTAAACTTGAACGCAACGCATCTTTTAAGCTTTCACGACGTCCTGCACTTTCCGCAACCAATAGAACGGGATGATTTGCTTCATCAATATATTTTTTTACGGCACTAAATGGTTTTTCTTTTTTCGGATCGACTGGCAACTTGGGTGGTTGTTCAGTTTTAAGATTAAGTGCACCAGCTTTTTCTTCAATAGTTTCTGCGCTTACAAGCATTCGTGGAAACTGGTTTAAAGCACTTAGCAGATGATTTGGAGAAATAAATAGCTCTTCTGGAGCAAGAATAGGTTGATCCATATTATGGCGTCGGTCTTCATAACGACGCATAACTTCTTTCCAGAAACTCGTTAAATCAGTATCAATATCATTAGTTGTAATTACTATGCAATTCTTTGGTAAGTATGTTGTAAACATACTTTGTGATTGCATTTGTTCTTTATTAAAAAATAGCGGTAAATAAAATTCAATACCAGGCGATGCTATACCATCTAAAACGTCCTGATAAATTGGATTTTTCTTAGGATTGGCAGTAGGAAAAAACTCAGAATAACGGTCTCTAAAAACTGAACGCCCTTCTTTTAAAGGGAATTCTTTCGCGGGTAAAACCGTAAAACTTTTTAGCGTGGTTGTTGTTCTTTGAGTTTCTGGGTCAAAGAATTTTAAAGAATCAATTTCATCGTCAAATAAATCTATGCGGATTGGAGATTCTTGCCCAGATGCAAAAATATCCATAATACTGCCGCGTACAGCAAACTCACCATGGTCATAAACTGTATCTACTAAGTGGTAGCCCGCCTGAACTAACCTTAATTTTTGTTGTTCTAAATCAAATTTTTGACCCACTTTTATATCAAAGTGTTCTCCCAATACCCATGAGTAAGGTGCAACCCGTTGAGCCAAGGTACTTGCTGAAATCAGTAATACGCCTTGCTGAGGCATATTAGATAAAATAGCAAGACGTTCTGACACAATATCTTGATGGGGAGATAAACGGTCATAAGGCAAAATTTCCCAATCCGGAAAAATTGTCGGCTTAACTCCATAAAACTCAAGTTCACTTTCTAATTGAGCAACATGTTGGTTGTTTCTAGCAACTAATACCAATAAAGAAGAATGTTGAGTGGCAATTTCTTTAAGCAATAAAGCTGCTGATGAACCTAATAATGACCCCACCCAACGCTTTTCACCGGCCTTGAGCTGTTGCAAATTCAATTGAGAGATTTCTTGTTGAAACATGTATATGGCTTTTATGAGCTAAAAAGATATGAGGTTAATAGTAGCATGATGTTTTTAGTGAATTGAGTTATTTTTCTGCAATCAAGCTACTACTTTGTGATACTTTTTTATAGTTCTTAAACAATCATTTGAAGTTATTTGTCTCGTAAAAACATCACATAATATTGGTTTAATACCTGTATGATTGCTTTAAGCTCAAGTAACTTTTCTTGTGTATTACCTAACCTTTCCACATATCGTTGCGTTGCAATCTCTAAATCAATCTTTTCATTAATTTGTGGTGTAATTTGAAATAGCTTAGGTAAGTTATCAAAATTCTGTAATTTACGATTTGAAAAATACTCAAGGTGCTCTGACCACTTTTCATTAATCACGACATCTTTAATAACCGGACCACGCTCTGAATCAAAACTGAGCTGATTCTCTTGTAAATAAATTTGTTCTGGTGTCTCTTTCGAACCTTGAAAAAGTTGGGTTAATTTTTTAAACATCTCATCACATCATATTAATTTCAATTTATATAGTAGAGGTAATCTACTCACCTCTACCATCTAAGTTTATTTTTAATGCCTACTCGTCACCCAAGCCATCTAGAAAATCTACTGTCGGTACGAAAAATAGAGTTCCTGTTTGGGCAGTACTAAAGTCAAGTAATCGATCAAGATTACCTTGCTCATTTCCTAAGAACATATTTTCAAGCATTTGACGTGTCGTACTAAATTTACGTGAGTAACCAATAAAAAAAGTACCATATTCATTTTTGGATGGATTCGAAAAAGGCATATTTGCACGCATAATTTTTAGTTCATTGCCTTCTGCATCATGCGCTTTACTTACTACATTATGTGCTGTTAAAGGTTTCTCCTCATCATCAAGCTCAATATCGTTGAACTTTTTACGCCCGATAACTTTTTCTTGTTCCTCATCGCTTAATGCACGCCATTTTTCCATATCATGGGTATATTTTTGGATAAATGCATAACTTCCCCCAATAAAGTCAGGATCTTCGTTACCCACTAATGCCCATTGTGCAGCAATTACAGGTTCAGGATTTTCTGTTCCATCTACAAAGCCAATAATCGCACGCCCATCGAAATATCGAAAACCATGCACTTCATCAATTGGGTAAGTTACTTTACCTAACTGTTCATTGATGATACTTCCTAACTCATAACATAAAGCTTGTCGATCAGCACGAATATGAAAGAATAAATCCCCGGGTGTTGAAACGGCTGTGTATTTTGGGCCTTTGATTTCTTGAAATGTTTCTAATTCTTGAGGCTTTGCTTGCTGTGGAAATAAAATATCCCACGCGTTTGAGCTAAAACCTAATATGGCATTAAATTTAGTTTCAGGATAACGGTTAGACAAACTTCTGGTTAACGCTGAGAATTTACCAGCAAAATCTTTTACTTTTTCTACAACAGAATCACCTTGAGCTAATCCTAATACAATAAATAAAGCATTTTCTCCAGGATGACTCGTTACAGGCTGAATTCTCATACATTCCATAAAACAGGCCTTATTTTGGTAATTTAAGGTAGTAATTTAGCATATTCATGTTTTTATCGTATGATTTCTTATTGTTGTCGCTTCTTAAAAGAGACTGAGTTATCTCAATCTCTAGTGTGTTTTTCTCATTTATATTTTAACTGCCATATTGTTTTTTTAGGTACTTTACAATTTCCGCAGATTCAAACATTTTAACGCCTGTATTTGGGTCCACTAAATAAGGCACTTGCATTTTACCTTGCATGACCAGCAACAATTTTTCTCGCTTTCCCTCTTTTAAAGGTTCATATTTGCCCGGTTTTAACCGAAGAATCGCAGGCCCCATATCTTGCCATCTTTCTTTGGCAACACTATGTAAAATGTAAGGTAGCTCAAGCTCACTTAATACACTTCTTACTACTCTTGAATACGGACTTGCTTCAAAGCTCCATAGTTCAAGTTTATGCTCAGGCGCAGCTCTATTTACTATTTTTTTATTAATCCAGACCCCACGAGCACCATTTAATAATGTTCCGGCAAACGCCAGATATGGCATTTTTGGATAATTTGAAAACTTATCAGGAGTTTGGCCTGTCTTACCATAGTATTTAAATAAATGATGAATAATATCTTGTGATTCGTATAATTTGTCACCTGTATTTTCATCAATAAAAAAAGGAAACTGTAATTTACCGCCAATTTCTTTAACTATGGAGCGATATTTTAATCCACCTTTCGGGCATGGATAAATTTCGACATCCAAATTTAAAAGTGTAATCACTTCACGAACGCGGCGACAAAATGGTGAACCCTCAAATTCATAAAGTTTAAGAGCTCTAACAGGCTGTTTAGGAAATGCTGTACCTGTAACACCTCTACCACCTTCAGCAATTGCAGACGCTAATGCTTGCAGTACTTTAATTTGATGATTCACCATTATGCATTCCTTTATTTAATTGTGGAGCTAGACTAGTTTTTCTTTAGCAATCACAATTCCATTATTATCTGCATAGATAAAATCACCAGATTGAATTGTGACTCCACCAAAATACAAAGGAATATCTACTTCACCAATGCCCTTACGGTTACTTTTTTGCGGAATTGCAGCCAATGCATGTACACCTAAATCTAAGCTTGCAAGTGCATCAACATCACGTACACAGCCATAAATAACCACACCATTCCAGTTATTTTTAACTGCCGATTCAGCAATCATATCTCCCATAAGTGCACAGCGCATTGAAGCACCACCATCCACAACCAATACCTTCCCTGTACCATCTGTAGCCAGCAACTCTTTTACACGCGAGTTATCTTCAAAACACTTTACAGTCACAACTTGTCCGCCAAAAGTTTGACGTGCACCATAGCTTTTAAAGAACTTACCGTCCATTGAGGGCGTGACTACTTGCAAATCTTTTTCCGGATTGTCATCTAATAAATCACATGTCACAAATGGTACTGTCGACACTTTTATTCTCCCTTATCGAGTTTGTTGTATGCTGAGATTATCATATCGTTTAAAAGCTTCAATTTGCGTTAGTGCCGCTACGACCATGGTATGAGCCAATTGCTCTGCTGTAACTGGTTTATATTTGAAAGGCTTAGTCCATTTATTTTCAATAAGTTTAAATAGACTTTGTCCTAAATCTTCAATAAAACGCACATCGCTACGCTTACCAATCAGTAGAGAAGGTCTAAAAATAGATAATTTTTCGATTCCTAAACTTTGAATATAATCTTCTAATTCGCCTTTTACTTTATTGTAGAAAATTGGCGAATTAGCATTTGCCCCAAGTGCACTAACAATTAAAAAATGAATATGTTTATCTTGGATTAAGTCTGCAAAGTGAGCATTTATCTCATAATCAACTGCATAAAAGCCTTGTTTTGAGCCCGCTATTTTTAAAGTTGTACCTAAGCAACTAAATGCATGAGTATGACCATTCACATCTTCATCATTGAGCAATAAAAAATCGTCTATAACGAGCTGAGTAACTTTCTTATATGTATTAAGTAGTTGTGATTCTTTTCTTACTACAACGGTAATGGCCTCAAATTCTGGTGTTTGCTCAAGTTGTTCAACAAGCGCTAAACCAACGAGTCCTGTAGCACCTACTACAATTGCTTTTTTCGTACTTATAGTCATTTTTTATCCAACCCTCTTTAAGTTTGTATCAAATTTAACCTTTTCTTACGGTTTTAGCAGCCCCTAAAACCGCTTAAAATGCTCTCAAGGCTTGACTTCACGGTATTGATTCATCACAATATGGCACTTGTTTACGGGCTGGTGATGGTTGCACCAGTTTACTGGATTGACCACAGCCCGCCCAGACCAACTTATTTTCAAGGAGTGCAAGAGTGGCAAACTCTGCTCAAGCTAAAAAACGTGCGCGCCAAAACGTTAAAGCGCGTAAACACAACGCAAGCTTGCGTTCTATGGTTCGTACTTACATCAAACGTACTTTAAGTGCAATCGCTGGTGGTGATTATGCTGTTGCTACAGAAGCTTACAAAAAAGCTGTTCCTGTAATCGACCGCATGGCTGATAAAGGCATCATCCACAAAAATAAAGCTGCTCGTCATAAGAGCCGTTTAAATGCTCAAGTTAAAGCTTTAGCTAACTAATTGAAGCATGTAAAAAAAGCCCAACAGGGCTTTTTTTATTGTCTATGTTTTTGTGTTTACTGTACTTTATGGAACTCAGAAACATCTAACTCGTAAGTTTTGCCTCTCCAAATCCACTTTAATTTACAATTTGGAAATTCATCACCTTCAAACCATACAAACAGCCCTTCCATCATGGCAGGCCAATCTGCTTTTTGTATTTGGTTATTGCCTGAAATTACTGCAACAATCGCTGCAATAATTGTGTCGTGACTTACAGCTAAACTTAGACCACTTTTTGTTTTAGGATGAGTTTGATAAATCAGCTCTAATACATCTAATACGCCAGTAATTGGATGTTTCATACCCGGTAAGGCATTGTTCACAAAGCTATTAATAAAACCAAGTGCCCCTTGTTTACGAAAATAAGGCGCCGCCTGTTGAATATCCAGTACAAAGCTACCAGGTTCAACCAACAAACCTTGTTCAACTATTTCAATTGTATGCGTATTCGGTTCAGGGCTCACTCCATCTGCTCCTTCAATCATAAGTGCAGCAGTGTCTACACAACGTTGAATTGGGCTAGAAATGCAATGTTGAATTACACGATCCGTGTTTTTAATTAAATAGCTACCCCATTCCTGAGCAAGCTCACGTCCTTGCGGTGTAAGCTGAAGGTCATATCCTGCCAAGCCTTGCCCATCTACCAACTCTCTTAAGGAGTGACGTGTAAAAAGGGTTACAGGGGTCGAAGCATCAGGCAATAAATCAATTGCTTCAAACATGCTTTTAGGCAATAAATCGAGTGCCATTTTTATCTTGTCATCTTTTCTCAATATTTTGCCACTATAGCATGTCTACAATAACTCTCAATCCAAAACACCTGATTGAGCTAAAGCTTCAAATGCTATTTTTTTGCTTTCCTGATCACGAAATGCGATAAAGCCCCCATTTAATACGGTATCACGCTGGTTATATTCAAAGGGCTTACCTGTTAGAGTGAGTAAACCACCACCTATACTTTCTAATAATCCTTGACCTGAGCTAGTATCCCATTCTGATGTCGGATGAAATCTAGGATAAATATCGATCTCTCCTTCTAACATCATACAAAACTTATAAGCACTACCTGCTTCACGTCGAATTACGGTACGAATCTTTTCAATAGGTTCAATGAATTTCTGATATTTCGGATTTTTACTACTATGACTTAAACCAATTTGTACAGGTGCTTGTGTTGAATAAGGTGTTTTTTGATATTGATACCATTGTTGTTGGCTAAAGCTATATTTAAAAGGTAAATCTTTTAAATAACCTAAATAAACGACCTGTTCACATGGCACAACAATCACCGAAAAAATCGTTTCACGCCCTTCAATCAAACTCAAGTTTATCGTGAACTCATCTCGCTCATGTATAAACTCTTTCGTACCATCAAGTGGATCTAGCATCCAGCAAGAAGTCCAAGCATGGCGAGCGCTATAGTCACTTTCTTCCGATAAAACCGGTAACTCAGGTGTAATTTCTGCAAGATGCTTTAATAAAAAATGATTTACCTTTAAATCTGCTTGCGTTACAGGTGAATCATCATGTTTTTCTTGAATCGTAAATTCATATCCAGCCGAATAATTTTGATATTCTTGTAATAAGATTTGGCTAGCTTCTTCCAAGATTGGTAGTAACTGTTCAATTAAAGCATCATTGGGGCGAGTTGTTGTTATAAACATAAATAAGCTCTATTTACTTTCCTTTTCATTATAAGTGAATTATGACAAATTCAATATTCACCAACAGTCTAGTATCCTTACAAAAAGACTTAACTTTTTATTAAGAACACTATTATTCCTTCAACAGCTGAATCTTTATATTTTAACTTGATTAGACGCTTATTACTCAAGAGAAAGCTCAGTTAATTTTTGTATAGAAAATATGCTATAACTTATGAAAAATAAACAACTTAAAGTAAATTCAACCATTTCTTTTTCACGCATTTCTTGCTATGTTCAATAGCACAATAACAAAATGGAAGACTAAATATGATGCTATATGGATATCACTTCTCAACAATTGAAAATAACTGGGAAGACTTAACTCCATTAAATGAGTTTTTACAAACATTTGCAGATGATGATGGTGATGTCTCCCAAAGAGATAAAGAATCACTTAAAGAAATCATTGCTAAATCCGATACAGCTTTGGCCTTAGCTAAAGAAATGGGTTGGGATGGCAGCTATACAGGCTGTCCTTATTTATTCTGGTTACCAAGTAAAAATACGCAATCTTTTGAATATGGATTTGTTTTTAAACAAACCTCAGATAACTCAACTTTTGTAATCTCACCGATTGAATTGGCTTATCTGGCGCAAGATGAGCAGGTACAAACTTTAAGTAAGAATATTGATTAAGTATCAAAGGTTATTGACTTAAAAATTAAGCCAATAACCTAACTCCAATGCAGTTATTCAAACATACTTAATTGAGGTGTAGGTTTTATAATCTTCTCTTTAGGAACATGTAAACATTCAAATTCCTCAACAGGAAAACCTTCAATAAAGCTTGAAATATCTGGTGTTTCTAAACTTAACCATTCATCTAAGCGGTCATGTGGAATCACAATGACTGATCTTTTAACATCACCCGGTTCATGGAAGTCTTTCATCATGGGATGATCAATCGCATCCATGGTTAACATACTCGCAGAACGGACAATCGTTTCATTCATTTTGCAAATTTCATAGATTGCTGCGATAAAAAAAGCCTGCCCATCTTTACGGTGTACGCCCCACCGCTCAGATTTATCATTTATATATTTACTCTCATAAAACTCCGTGACGGGTATTACACCGAACTTACATTTAAGAGCAGCTTCTTGAAAACTCGGTTTTTGGAAAATCGTTTCATGACGGGCGTTATAAGTATGTTTTGCTATGTTCGTATCTTCTGCCCATTTAGGAACCAAACCGAACATGACTTCACGCCACTCAAAACCTTGCGATGATTTGAATAACAATGGCATTGTCCCACCCGGATAAACCTCATCGGCATAGCTAAAGCCGACCACAGGCAACTGAAGTTGCTGCAATTGGGCAAGAGTTAAAGGCTTAAAGTTGGCACACATAGCAGGAATAAAATACTGTACTTTTACATCTCTTATTTTATAAGTATTTATTCTATAAACCAAATAAAAAGGCACTCGAAAGTGCCTTTAACGACATAACTTTACGCTTAAGAAACGTGCTGAATTCCTTGTGGAATGGCCTGCAATAGTCGTTTGGTGTAGTCATGTTGCGGATGTGCATAGAGCTCATCCGAGTTGGCAATTTCAACAACTTCACCATGATTCATGACCATAACCTGATCAGAGATATATTTCACAACCGACAAGTCATGTGAAATAAAAATATAACTAAGCCCAAACTCATCTTGTAAGTCTTGTAATAAATTAAGTACTTGTGCCTGAACTGAAACATCTAACGCCGAAACAGATTCATCACAAATTAGAATTTCAGGCTTTAGCGTTAAGCAGCGCGCAATCGCAATACGTTGGCGTTGACCGCCCGAGAACTCATGTGGGTATCGATAATAAGCTTGTTCAGGCAGATTCACTCTCTCAAGTAAACCAAGCGCAATTTGCTTACGTTCCGCATCATCTTTACCAATTCCATGAATTTGCATAGGTTCCAATAAGATCTGCCCAATCGTAAAGCGTGGATTTAGTGAAGCATATGGATTTTGAAAGATGATTTGGATCTTCCTTTGATATTTGGCAAACTCTTTTTCAGTTAAAGAAAGAATATCTTTACCTTCAATTAAAGCCTGTCCCCCCGATGCTTGATGTAAGCGCATGAGCAATAACCCGACAGTCGTTTTACCGGAGCCCGATTCTCCTACCAAACCAAGCGTTTTTCCTTTAGCCAATTTAAAAGAAACGCCTTTTACTGCCTGAAATTCTTCTTTGCCAAACAATCCTTTACGACTATAAAAACTTTTTTTCAGATCTTTTACTTCTAAAATAATGTGCTCATCGCCATTTAAACCACGTTTACGCTCAGGAATTTCTGAAACATCAAAGCTTTGCTCAACCAATATATTGTTTTCTTGTCGCATAAAATCACTGGTTACAGGCAAACGATAAGGTCTTTGTGACATTTGAGGACGACAGTAAAGTAAGGCTCGGGTATATACATCTTTAGGCTGTTCCAAAACTTGTTCTGCGGTACCTTGCTCTCTAATTTCACCATGTCGCATCACAATCACTTGATCTGCAATTTCACCAACCAAAGCCAAATCGTGAGTAATAAAAAGCATCGACATTTGACGGCGCTGTCGCAATGATTCAAGTAAATCAATAATTTGCTTTTGAATGGTGACATCAAGTGCCGTAGTCGGTTCATCGGCAATCAGTAGTTTGGGCTCACAAGCAATTGCCATTGCAATCATGACACGTTGCTGCTGACCACCCGAAAGCTGGTTAGGATAAGCATCAATTTTCGTTTCTGGTGACGGTATACCGACCTCTTTAAGCAACTCTAAAACACGTTGTCGTGCCTGTTTTCGGCTCATACCCATATGTAAACACAAAACTTCTGCAATTTGATTGCCAACCGTAAAAACCGGATTTAATGATGACATCGGTTCCTGAAAAATCATGGCAATATCTTTGCCACAGATTTTTCGCATCTCTGTACGCGATAAGCCAAGCAAGTCTTTACCTTCAAAAATAATCTTACTTTTTTCATCAATCTTACTTTGACCTACGGGAAGTAAACCCATAGTTGCTAAAGAAGTGACAGACTTACCACTACCCGATTCACCAACCAAAGCTACAGTCGTATTGGTCGGAATATCAAAGGAAATTCCTTTCACAGTTTCGATATATTGTTTATCTTCACCTTTAAAGCTTACACGTAAGTTTTCAATGTGGAGTAATGGGGTCTTTTTTTCTTGTTCTGACATTTGGATTTCCTCTTATTTTAGTTTCGGGTCTAATGCATCGCGTAGCGCATCAGTAAACATTGAAAATGCCGTAACCAAAACAGCCATTGCGACAGAGGCTGCGACAAGCTGCCACCACTTACCTAAAAGAAGTTCACTTTGTGCTTCATTTAACATACTGCCCCAAGACACTACACCTACTGGCACACCGAACCCTAAGAAACTCAAAATCACTTCTGATTTAATAAAAGAAACCACCAAAATAGACATTTGGACCAATGCAATATGGCTGACGTTAGGAAAAATATGAATAAACATACGGCGAAAATGACCGACACCAATCGCTTTAGCTGCAAGTACATATTCGCGTGCCGTATGTTTCATATATTCAGCACGAATTAACCGATAGACACCTGTCCAGCCCGTTAAGCCTAAAATCAGAACAATAGATAAAATGCCCTTTTGTTGTAGTACAGCAGCAATCGCAAGAACTAATAATAAATATGGAATGGAAGTAAAAATATTATAAAACCAGTTGAGAATATCATCGACCCAACCACCAAAATAACCTGAAATTGCCCCTAAAAGCGTTCCTAATGTGACTGCCAGTAAGGCAGAAACAAGCCCTACAATAATTGAAGTTTCAGCGCCTTTAATGGTTTTTTTAAGGACGTCTTGCCCCCATTTGTCAGCACCAAAAATTAGGGTACTTTTTAGTTCACTTTGCTGATCAAGTAAATGTCCACCGAGTTGCTGATCAATTGCTTTCATATCATCAGCTAATGGATCAACTACACCATAATAATCAATTGCACTTCCAGAGCTCTTTTCTTGTTTGATTTCAGCCTTGAGTTGGTGAATTACATCTTTTAAAGGATCGACTGGATTTTCCGGTAATTCCTCATCTACAGCGGCTGTACTTTTCAAAGCTTCAGTTGTCTTATCTGCACCTATAAATGTAGGAGGCGCATAACTGACAGCAACTTCTTTATTCCAATCAGATGCAATCACACCCGTGAGAGATAGTATTAATACGATCAAATAGAACAACACAACAATGAGCGATGCCATTGCAATTTTATCGGCCCGGAGACGACGCATGGCAAGTCGCCATAGCCCCGCTGAAGCAGGAGCTGTCTGGGTTTCTAACTTTCTTTTTGATAAAACACTCAGCATAACCCACCTACTTCAACTGTACACGTGGATCAACCACTTTGTAGACCAAGTCCGCAATCAAATTAAAAATCATGGTTGCAGCTGCAATATATACAGTAATGGCTTTGATGACAGGAAAATCACTACGCTCTACAGCAATAATCACTTCACGACCAATACCGGGAATACCAAAAAAGCGTTCAATTAAAAATGCACCTATCAATAATGCCGGTAAATTTGACATCACATCGGTAATAATCGGAATTGAGGCATTACGTAGAACATGCACGCTTAAAATTCGGCTTTCCCCTACACCTTTAGCACGTGCGGTTCTCACATAATCCTGATTTACCTCATCAAGCACAAAGCTACGATATAAACGTAAAGTAGGTGCAATACTCACCACCAGCATGATTAGAATTGGTAGTAAGGAAAACTTAAATAAATTGTCGGTAAAACTATCGCTCCATCCCTGTACTGGAAACCAGCTCAGTTGATAAGCCAGAACATATTGAAAAACAATAATGTAAACCAAAATACTAATCGACATACCGATGGTACATAACATCATGACCATACGATCAGTTAGAGAGCCACGTACCGCCGCTACAGCCAATGCTAAAATAATTGAAATAACTGTTTGTAAAATGGTGAGTGGAATTAAAAGTGTGAGCGACGGTCCTAATCGAGTTAAGATAATTTGTGAAACGGATTCACCTGTGCTCCAACTTGCGCCATAGTCAAAAGTAAGAATTTGCTTAATAAAAATCCAAAGTTGAACATAATAAGGTTGATCAACACCTAACTGTTTACGGATATTTTCAATCTGCTCAGGGTTAGACATCTTACCTGCCAGAATATAGGCAGGATCTCCACCGACCCAATTAAATAAGATAAAAATAAGCAGCACTACTCCCAACATGGTTGGAATCATCTGCCATAAACGCCGAATAACATATGCCAGCATAGTGATAATTCCTTATTTAACCCGTTGTCCGGTAATTTCGTTAAAGAATGCTTTATTGTCAGGTTCACGACCAAGGAAATCTTTAACCAATTCAGCTGCCGGTTTTTGGCTACCCTGCGATAAAATCGTCTGACGATAACGTTGTCCCACTTGTGGGTTATTCAGGTTGTCACCATAAGCAGAAAGCATGTCTAGCGCTAAAACCTCAGACCACATATAACCGTAATAACCTGCCTGATAACCACCCATTAAATGCCCGAACTGTCCAGGAAACTCTGTTGTTGGCACATATCCTAAGGCTGTAGCAGCTTCCATTTTTTGCCAAGTTTCTAAAGGTTTTACTTTTAAGGCATCTGCCGTATGAAGTGCCATGTCATATTGTGCATAAAGCGTTTGACGGGCATAACGCAAGCCACGGCCATAATTATGTACTGCTTTTAAACGGGCAATTAATTCATCGTCAACACGTGGACAAGCTGGATCACAATAATCGGCCACTTTAGATAAGGTTTCTTTACGGCGTGCCCACTCTTCATACATTTGAGAAGGTGCTTCTACAAAATCACGCTCTACAGAAGTTCCGGACTGACTGGTATAGCGGGTATTTGATAAGATGCCATGTAAAGCATGACCGAACTCATGTACAAAAGTTTCAAGCTCATCACTATTTAAACCTTTACGGTTAAAGTTAGTCACCAATACTGAAATCGGAAATCGGTTGGTTAAAGTGCTGCCACCATATACTCCCCAAACTGCTGCATGGCCGTATTTCCCTTCACGGGGGAATTTATCCATATATAAGCCACCAAGGAGTTTTCCTGTCTTTTTATCAACTACATCGTAATATTCAACTTCATCCTGCCATGCTTTAACTTTGACAGGTTTAAAATCAATACCGTAAAGATCAGATGAAATAGCAAATAACCATTTTTGTGCGGCTAAAGTCGGAAAATAATCACGAAGCTTTTCCTGATCAATTTGATATTTACTCTTACGAAGTTTTTCGCTCCAGTAAGCTTCACTCCAACGCGTTATCTCGGTTTTGTCTAACGGTGTTTTTAAGGTTTGTGCTTTAAATGCACGAAGCTCTTCTACTTCTTTACGTTCAAGTGGTGCTACCGTTTTTTGTACTTCTGCCAAGAACTTGTTTACAGCCTCTGGTGTTTTTGCCATTCGGTCTTTTAAAGCCCAATCTGCATAACTCGCTTTTCCAAATAACTGTGCAAGTTCATAACGTAAATCTATTGCCTGTTTGAGTAGTTTTAAATTTTGTTCAGTCCCACGTCGTGTAAAGGCAATTTGATATCTTTTTCGGGCATCATCATTATCCGCTAGCTCCATAAATGGACGATATTCCGG
Source organism: Acinetobacter sp. FDAARGOS_559 (assembly GCF_003940475.1). Lineage (NCBI taxonomy): Bacteria > Pseudomonadati > Pseudomonadota > Gammaproteobacteria > Moraxellales > Moraxellaceae > Acinetobacter > Acinetobacter sp. FDAARGOS_559. The sequence continues at coordinate 21,435 of NZ_RKJG01000005.1, read as the reverse complement.
ATACTCAAAACCTAATAGATAGTTACCTTTAGCATTTTTCTTTAACCCTGAAATATAACTTTCTGGCAGCCCTTTCATTTCTTCAGGAGTAAATTCAAGTTTTTCAGGGTTATCACGAATATTGCGGTTATATTCTTGTTCGAGTTTAGTCAACTCATCCAGAATGACTTTCATTCTTGCACGTTTTGCTGGTTCTAATTGAACCCCCGTGTCTTCAAACTGATCGAGAATATCCTGACGGTATTTTTTATCTATTGGATCAGTTGCTTTTGTATTTTTAATTACGTTATATAGTTTTGAATTTTGGAAGATATCAGTATGAAACTGATTAATTTTGATTTCGCAGTCTTCGGCTGCCTTACGTAATTTCGCATCTGGGTCGACGTTACTATATAGACCTATGGGCCCCGAAAAATCTTCAAGATGAGCAAAAATTTTATCCCACTTGGCTAATATCGGAGCAGCGGCAGCATCGTTTTTAACAGGCGTTTTTTCAAAACTAGAAATCTCTTGCTGAATTTTTTTTAAATTAGAATCACACCATGCTGGGAGTTGCTCTGCTTTGAGTAATGGTAATGTCGCACGCGTCGCTTCAGCCGATGCAAATTGACTTATACCTATGGTCAACATACATAATGTAGTCATTTTCAGTGTATTATTTTTCATCGTATCTCCAATTTTTTTCATTTAATGATTAGATTTCGTATTTGTATCAATATCGAAGTACATCCATTCAGCATGTAAAATCGGATGCTTCTTATATCCAATAATTCGTGGTTGGGCCAACATATTGCGATAGCGTGCATAAGACATTTGCACAGGCATATAAACCTCTAACAAACGCGTCATTTTTCGATATAACACATCTCTTTCTGGGCCTGGCTTCACTTGTTGAGACTGGCGGTACAACTCATCGAACTCTGGTATCGAACCACAAGACCAGTTCGTCATATGAGTATTTGGGCCATAAAAATTCTGCATAAAATTATCCCCATCCGGATAATCAGCGATCCAAGCAGAAGAACCAAACATTCCCTCACATTGTTTCTGTGATCGAAGTAAGTCTGAAAAAAGCATTGGCTTATACACCATGCGAATATGTAGGCTATCGAAGTTTTTCTTCCAAAGTTCAGCACTTTGTTGGCCAATACTGTCATTGCGCGCTTTATATTCGACCACGAGCGGCTTGCCGTTTGGTTGTGTACGCCAACCAGAAGCATCTTTTTTGTAGTGATATCGATCCAACAGCAGATTGGCTGCTTTTACTGAATATGGTGTACTGCTTCTATACTGTGGGTCATATCCCACTACACCAGGTGGAACTGGGAAATGAAGACGTTCTGCATCACTATTCCTTACCAATTTAATCTCTTGATCTATTGAACGGGACATCGCAATAGCACGGCGTAAGGCAATTTTTTCTTTACTCATTCCTCCAACAACGGGATCTTTGAGATTCCAATAGATATAACTAATTTCTGGATCAACAATACGAGATAATTGCACGCCTTCTTTTGCAAGCTCGGGTCTTAATTTACCGTCTTTAATCGCTTTTGAAACTAATTGTCCTTCAAGCTGAATGATATCTACCTCACCACGCTGGAATGCTAACCATCGTGACTGGTTTTCTTCCATCACCTGAATATCAATTGTGCCGATTTGAGGCATTTGTTTACCTTTAAGGCGCTTTACAATTGCTTCATCCCCGGGGCTACTGGCATTAAAGTTCCAGGTAAAACCTCGATATTCAGGATTTGCTTTTAAAACAATACGTGAGGCAGGTATCCACTTACTGAGCATATAAGGTCCGGTTCCTACTGGATGCCCCATAACAAAACCAGCTTTATCTTTATATTTCTCGATGACTTCACGTGCCACCGCACCTGTCGGATCATGGGCCAGTAATAAAGGAAAGTTATAGTCTGGTTTTACTAACCGAATCACCAAAGTGTACTTATCAGGTGTTTGTAAACCACTTACATTTTGATCGTAATTAAATTTTCCGGATTTATTGGCTGCTTTGACTAAAGCATTCATACCTTCAATTTTATCTTCCAATAACCAACTATTGGGTGAGCGTAAATTTGGGTCCAATAACCGCTTAAAAGAATATGCATAATCGTAAGCTGTTAACTCTCTAGGTTTACCTTTAAACGCTGGGTCGGCTGTAAAGTAAATACCCTTCTTAATATGAATGGTATAAGTCAGACCATCTGCACTCACTTCTGGCATAGCCGTAGCCACGTGTGGGATTAATTTTGCTGGTCTTGCCAAATAGTCATAGGTATATAAAGTTTCAAATATAGATGTGAGTACATGCGCTGAATATAAGTCATGTACATAAGCTGGGTCGAAGCCTGTTTCAGCTGTTGGGAATACATAACGCAAAACTTTATTTGGATCGGCTGGGCTTTTCGCAAAAATAGATATAGAACCCGTTAAAGCCATTCCGGCAAAGAATAGGCCGACACTACAGTGCTTAAGCTTTTGTTTTAAATTTTCGGTCATGATGATCTTTATCTAAAATTATTTTTTAATAGGGGTAATATCAAGATATTGCCAGTTTGTATTCATCATTGGGTGAGCTTTAAACCCCTGAACTTGAGGCTGTATCAACCAATTACGAATTCGTGTTACATGAATAATCCAAGGGTTATCAGCTTCTATCTGACGGTTAAGTTTTTCGTAATATGGTAGACGTTGTTGAGGTGGTAAATGAATGGCCTGAGTATAAAGAGCATCATATGTTTTAGACTGATAACAAGCATGGTTTCCCTGCCCAGCATTTGGTCCATATAATAATTGTGCAAAATTATCTCCTTCAGGATAGTCAGCAATCCATGCACCGCTCCAGATCATATATTTACATTGAGTAGCGGCTTTTAAGTTATCTGCAAAGTTACTTACCTTAAAGTCAGCTCGAATGCCAATCGCATCTAGATTTTTTTTCCAGAGTTCTGAATGAATAACCGATGCTGAGCTATTTTCTGTATTGATTTTTAAAATTAAAGGTTTGCCATTTGGTAAGGTCCGGTAGCCATCAGCCCCTTTTTTATAACCATAATGATCAAGTAGTTTATTTGCTAACAGCGGATTATATCCTACGCTACTTTTATACTTCGGGTTATATCCGTTTACACCTTCAGGTATAAACATTTGTGATCTAACGGCCTGACTTTTATAAGCTTGTTGTATGCTTTCTTTTTGATTGTATGACAGAGTAATTGCTCTACGAAGCGCTATTTTTTCTGGGCTAAAACCACCGATCACCGGATCCCGCATATTCATCATAGTATAGGTAATCTCAGGATCCTTATTTGGATAGTGCTTAATTCCTCTCTTCTTAAAAGAAGCTTTAAGCTGATTTCCATCTAAAGCTTGAGGAACAGCATTCGCTGTGAGTTTATCAAAGTCTAGTTGTCCAGACTGAAAAGCTAACCATCGTGACTGCTCTTCTTCAATAATACTGACCACCACCTTGCCAACTTGTGGCATTTTCTTTCCAAACATTTCCTTAACAAGTTGGTTATCCCAAGGTGTTCCTGTTGACTTAAAATTCCAGACAAAACCACGATAATCAGGATTAGCAACTAACTCGACCTTACTTCTCGGTACATATTTACTTAACATATAAGGACCAGTACCTACTGGATGCATGCCAATACGATCACCGTAATAATCAACAACCTCTTTAGCAACACCACCAAATGCAATATAGGCAAGAATATAAGGAAAATTATAGTCTTGGCGAGTCAAAGTAAATTGTAGAGTATATCGATCAAGAGCTTTAACTCCAGCAATTGGGGTAGCATAATCAAATTTTCCAGTTTTCTTTGCTTGAGCTACAACCGCATCGGCACCTTGTAACTTACCATCAATAAAAGAAACAGAAGGCGCTCTATTTTTAGGGTCTAAAATACGTTTAATTGTATAGACGTAGTCTTCAGCCACCAACTCACGGCGTTTACCTTTAAAAGCTGGATCATTGGTAAAATAGATACCCGGCTTAATCTTAAATATATAAACTTTACCGTCTTGTTCCACTTTGGGCAGGCTTTCTACAGTATTGGGAACTAACTGTAGTGGACGCGCTAGATAGTCATATTTGAGTAAAGGCTCAAAAATTGCCTCAGCAATATTAGCACTATAGAAATTGGTGGTTTTGACCATATCGAAGCCATCATCTGGGGCCTCATAGGCAACATGCAAAATTTTGTTTGGTTGCGCTGGCGTAATTGCGTAAGCACAAGGAACTGATGTAATAGCCAGACTTAAAATGGCGAGCTTAAAAAATTTTAATTTCAAGTTCATACCCACGTAATTAGTTTTTTTAAAAGATATTATCCTTTTGAGTAACATCTAAATCTGCATAAGAAAAGTTCTTTTTCAACAGATAGGCCTATTTAGGATTTGAAATTTGCTTTCCTTTATGCTCTTTCGATTTGATCAAATGGAAAAATAAACTCAAATACCTAGTGTTTTGTAACCATTGAATATAAAGCGAATTTCATGCCATTTATTAATATCCATATTAAAATATTTAAAAACATTAAAAATTCATATTTTTATTAGATACTTAAAAACTTTTGAACTATATAAATAAAAGTAACTTTTTGCCAAATATTATATTCATATAAGTTAATCATCTAATACCTTAAATGCACAAATAAAATACATTAAAAATTAATTATGATCCACATTAGATCAAGCCTAAATTACAGATATTTTTAAAACAATATATTGATTAATAATAAAAATATAATTTAACCATGTATTGATAAATATTATAACATTACATATTTAAAGGCTCTAAAACGATACATTTTTATTTAATAAGCATGTGAAGAGTCCAGTAATGTATATTTTTTATACAAATAATTTTGAAACTTTTCGCCAACAACAAAAATTTTTCCAAACGGAAAATTTATTTTTATATCAAAAAAGCTAAAGCATCATACTCAAGCATAATAAAATCAATATTTATCAACATTTTGCATAAACTAAAAAAAGAAAAATATATAGTTGGCACTTGCTTTGCTTAAAAACTTTCCAGCAATATCGCTAACGACAACAAAAAGGGATCAAGTCCACGATGAAAAAAAAATACAATGTTCGATCTCAGGCAACCCCCAAGATTGGCAAAACAATTCTTAAATTAAGCACCCTTAGTTTAAGCATGATGTGTCTTACCATGGCACAAGCAGCAGAAACCGAACAATCAAGTACCGATGAAAAACCAACAAAAGTCGTAAAAGTTGCCGTTACAGGTTCTTCAATTAAAGGGGTTGCGGCACAAAGTGCTTCGCCAATTACCATTATTAAAGGCGAAGATCTCGCAAATGCTGGCGTTACTACAGTTGAAGAAGCATTAACCCGTGTAAGTTCAAATCAGGCAGGTTTTTCAACTGACCAGAATGTGGGTGCCAGTAATACCGATGGTTCTACTGCTAACCTTCGGGGTTTAGGTAGTGATAAAACACTCGTTTTACTTAATGGACGACGCCTCGCAGCGAACCCTTTTGGTACTTCCACTGTAAACCTAAATATTATTCCTTTAGCAATGATTGATCGTATTGAAGTTTTACGTGATGGTGCCTCAGCAGTTTATGGTGCTGATGCTGTTGCAGGGGTTATTAATTTCATTACAAAAAAAACATATCAAGGTGTAGGTATTAGCGCAGGTTTATTACAACCAGAACACAAAGGTGGTGATAAACAAGATATTTCTATCTTTGGTGGCTACGGCGACTTAGATGAAGATGGTTTTAATATTTTCGGTGTTGTAGATTATCGTCGTACTAACGGCATTATGGCGAAAGACCGAAAAATTTCTGAACGTGGAGGAGTATTACCAGAACTCGGTCTTGATGGACGCTCTGCTAATGCCTTTACCTCAAATTTTTATGACCCTATATCTGGAGTTTCAGGAAATCCCTATGCTCAAAATGGTCAATGTTTGGGTCCCGCAGAGTCAGCAGAAGAAGGATTCTGTTATGCAAATACTCAAGCTTTGATAGGTATCAAACCAGATGTAGAAAACGTTTCTGTTTTAGGACGTGGTACATTCAAAGTTAACGATAATTTAAATGCTATTGGTGAATATATTTATTCACGTAGTGAAGTTATCACTTCTGTTGCCCCTGACCCATTTAGCCGCAGTAATCTGTCAACTCGCGTCACCCTTCCAAGTGATAGTCCATATTATCCAGGCAATGGTATTGTTCCTAGCGTTAAAGGGTTAAGTGGTGCTCCCCTTGAACTCTATTTACGATCACATGCAGGAAACCGTATAGCTAAATCAATTAATGAATCACATCGGCTTTTTGCAGGTTTGGAAGGTGACGTATGGGGCTGGGATTTAAACACAGGTGTTACCTATGCAAAAAGTGAAGCCTCAGATAATTTCGTTACTGGTCAATTAAATAAGACTAAATTACAAGATGCATTAAATAACGGAACATTAAACCCATTTGGTGAAAGTAGTGATCCTAATATCTGGAATAATTTATCAGTTAAAGGGAAATATAATGAAGCAACTTTAGAATCCACTACTGCTGACTTCAGTATTAGCCGCCCTATTTTTACTTTACCTGCTGGTGAGGTTGGTTTTGCTTTAGGAGGCAGCTTTACTAATCAAGATTGGAAACAACATATTAATGCAGATTTAGTCCGTCAAGCTCCTAGTAGTGGTACAGACCCTAGTAAACCTGATAATTCCGGTGACCGAGACATTACCTCTGCATTTGCTGAATTACAAATACCTATAACCAAAACGATCGAAGCACAACTTGCAGCCCGTTACGATGACTATAGTGACTTTGGCGATACTTTTAATCCTAAATTCGCGATCCGTTGGGAACCATTAAAACAACTCATGTTCCGTACTTCATATAGCACAGGTTTCCGTGCACCAAGCCTATATGAGATTAATGCTGCTCAAAGCAAAACTTATACTGGTGCAAAATATAATGACCCATTTTATTGCCCAGGCGGTGAGGTCGTAGAAGGGAAAAATAAAAATGACTTTTGTAATACTCAATTTATGAAATTACAGGGAGGCTCAAAAGATTTACAACCAGAAGAATCAAAATCATTTACTGCCGGCTTTGTTTTTGAACCAATTAAAAATCTTGTACTAACGGTTGACTATTTCAATATTAAAATTGACGACCTAATTGCTCAGGTGGGAGAAGCCACCATCTTTGGGGAACCTGAAAAATACTCTGCTCTTTTTGTAAGAAATGCTGATGGTACTATCGACTATATAAAAACCAACTTATTCAACTCTGGTGGCATAAAAACAGAAGGTTTTGATATTAGCCTAAATTATTTAACTCCAATGACATCCACTGGCCGTTTTGGCTTTGGAATTGATGGGACTTATGTATCCAAACTAGATTATCGCGACTCAAAAGGTGAGCCATGGACAGGACAGGTTGGTCTATATGAGGACCCTGCTGTCGTCAGATGGAAACACACAGCTAATATTAACTGGGCATATGAAAATTGGAAATTAGTTTTTGAACAACAGTTTGTACGTGGTTACGATGATCAAAATCAGATAGGTGAAGAACAATATGATCATCACAAAGTTAGTGATTATACCCTCTATAATATTTCTGGTACCTATAAAGGCTTTAAAAATCTTGAGCTAACAGCGGGTATTAAAAATATTTTCGACGAAGACCCATCTGCTTCAAACGTTTTAGATAATTTCCAATACGGATATGACCCTCGGTATGGTGACCCAACAGGACGTACATACTATTTACGTGGTACATACAAGTTCTAAGTGGTTATTTTGCAAACACGACTTTAGAGATCGTGTTTGCAGACCGAATACTCATCCTTAGCCAAACATTAATTTAAAAATTGTTTGTCTACAGTTTCAGGAGTAACTATGGGCATGACTTTTACAGACATAGAAAATAAATCTGCCAAACGCCTAATTGGTATTGCTGCAGTCATTTTTCTGCATCTTCTTGTTGCCTATATTCTGATGTCAGGTTTAGCAAACAATATTCAAAAACCAGCAGAAAAACCTGTGGAATTACAAATTATTCAGGATATTAAGCCACCTCCTCCACCAAAACCGGAAGAGCCGAAACCAAAGGAAAAACCACCTGAGCCACCAAAAATGGTAGAAAAAGTTGCCAAGGTTCCTGAGCCACCAAAAGAAGTAGAGAAAGTAGCAACACCAGTACAAAAAACGACGCCAGTAGCTCAACCGACTAAAGTCGCTACTCCGGCTCCTGCTGCACCTAGTACTCCTTCTCCGAGCCCTGTTGCTGCACCCGCTCCAGTGGCGGCGGCTGCACCAGCACCTAAACCCGCTGGTGTAACTCGTGGTGTTTCAGAAGGCTCTGCGGGCTGTGAAAAACCAGAATATCCACGTGAAGCACTCATGAACGAAGAGCAAGGAACAGTGCGTATACGTGTTTTGGTTGATACATCCGGCAAAGTCATTGATGCCAAAGTAAAAAAATCGAGTGGCAGCAAAATTTTAGATAAAGCAGCAACTAAAGCCTACAGCTTATGTACGTTCAAACCAGCAATGAAAGATGGCGTACCTCAGCAAGACTGGTATGAAATTGAATATCCATTCGTAATTGAATAAACAATTGAATTAGCAAGAAATTAAAAAATATTGGAGATATATGATGAAAAAATCAACTCAACCACTAGTACATTTCGCTTCTGCAAGTTTAATCGCAGCTTGCTCATTACTTCCATTAAGCTCAGTTTTCGCAGAAGAAACGAGCAATGCTCCTGTGGCAACAGCAACTACTGAAGCTACTTCAAATACAACTACTCCAACTCCACCACCAAAGCCTGCAACAAGTGAAACTGTTAAAAATCCATATGGTCTAGAAGCCCTTTGGCGTGAAGGTGACTTAGTCGCTAAGTCTACCTTATTTATTTTAGTACTCATGTCGATTGGTACTTGGTACATCATCATCTCTAAATTATTACAACAAGGTAAAGTCAAACGCCAAGGTAAAGAAGCTGAAAAACATTTCTGGGAGGCAACTTCGCTTGATAATGCTGCAGAAGGTTTAGAACAAAGTAGCGCGTACCGTTTTATTGCAGAAAAAGGCATTAACTCGACTAAATCACACGGCGGCTCACTACTTGAACGCATTGACTTTAATACTTGGGTGAGCATTTCAATACAACGTGCTATCGAAAAAGTACAAAACCATTTAGGCGGCGGTCTCGCTTTTTTAGCAACAGTTGGCTCTACAGCACCTTTCGTAGGTCTTTTCGGAACAGTATGGGGAATCTATCACGCTTTAACTGCAATCGGGATTTCAGGTCAGGCATCTATTGATAAAGTTGCAGGCCCAGTTGGTGAAGCTCTCATTATGACAGCTATTGGTCTTGCGGTCGCAGTACCTGCTGTACTGGGTTACAACTGGTTGACTCGTCGTAATAAAGCAGTGATGGAAAATGTTCGTTCATTTGGTTCAGATTTACATGCAGTTTTATTAAGCGGAGAAATTAATACCAACAATTCAATTAATCGCAGCATTAAATAATCAGGAGCAGACATTATGGGTATGAGTGTTGGTTCTGAAGATGATGACGAAATGATTGGAACGATTAACACGACACCTCTCGTAGATGTCATGTTGGTTTTACTTATTATTTTTCTTATTACTATTCCGGTAGTTACGCATACAGTTCCGGTGAAACTACCAGAAGAAAAAAATACTCCGTACGCGACCACGCCTGAAAACATCCAACTTTCAGTTAATAAGAAAGGCGATATTTTCTGGAACGAGAGTTATGTACCGAATAAAGAAATATTGTTAGCAAAATTACAAGCTGTGGCACAAAAAAGACCGCAGCCCGAGGTACATATTCGAGGAGATCAGCTTACCCATTTTGAAGCGATAGATCAGGTCATTAGTACGACCAAACAAGCTGGTATTGGCAAAATTGCCTTTGTTACTACCCCTCCAGCCTCCCCGTAATGATTTTAAGGAGAATTTTATGGGTATGAATGTTGGCTCAAATAATGATGACGATGTAATGCTAGAGGTGAACATGACACCGCTTATTGATGTCATGCTGGTACTCATTATTATGTTTATTATTACTATACCTGCACCAAACAATGCGATTAATATTAATTTGCCAAATGGCACACCGCCACCAACAAATGAAAAGCCACTTGAAATCATTGATGTAAGAATTGATGCAGCAGGCAAAGTATTTTGGAATAACCAACAGGTTTCTGACCGCAAGGCACTAGAGACTTTATTTCAAGGTGTTGTCGCCAAAAAAGATCAAGACCAAATCAAACTTAAACCAGACCAAATGGCTGAATATAAAAATGTAGCGATGGTCATGGCTATGGCGCAGCGTTTAGGTGTAACTAAAATTGGGATTGTGAGTAGCAATTAATATCGCTTTTAACTTTAGTTAATTCCATTTCCTTCAACGCTAACTTGAATTCTCAGTTAGCGTTTTTTTAAAGTATTCCTCAACATTAGACTCAGCAATAGAGTATACATTTGGCGCGACATAGTCCTTTTGATAATCATCTAATGATAATTTTGCGCATAGAAGCCAATTCTCACGATCAAGATTTTTTAAGTTAATCAAACTTGAAATCCTTTATTTATAAATTCACGCCTTATCTATAAGCACAAAATATACCAAAAATAAAAAAAGCCTCCGAAGAGGCTTTTTTATAACAGGTTAAAATTAGTCACCTGTATAACCTTTTAATTTTAAACGAGCCGCATGTAGTAATGGCTCAGTATAACCAGAAGGCTGTTCACAACCTTTAAAGATAAGATCTGAAGCCGCTTGGAAAGCAATACTAGTTTCAAAGTTAGCTGCCATTGGTTTATACAATGGATCATTCGCATTTTGTTCATCAACAATTTTTGCCATGCGTTTAAGCACTTCTTCAACTTGTTCACGAGTCACGATACCGTGACGTAACCAGTTGGCAACATGTTGAGAAGAAATACGTAATGTTGCACGGTCTTCCATTAAGCCCACATTGTTAATATCAGGAACTTTTGAACAACCTACACCTAAGTCAACCCAACGAACAACGTAACCTAAAATACCTTGGCAGTTATTTTCAAGTTCGTTATTAATTTCTTCTGCTGACCAGTTTGTATCAGTTGCAAATGGAGGAGTTAACAAGTCATCTAATGACAACATTTCTTCAGCTTTTAACTGATCTTGACGTGCTTTTACATTTACTTGATGGTAATGCATCGCATGAAGTACAGCACCTGTTGGTGATGGAACCCAAGCACATGAAGCACCAGCATTTGGATGAGCAGCTTTAGTTGCCAACATATCTTTCATGCTATCTGGTTTTGGCCACATGCCTTTACCAATTTGAGCTTTACCTTGTAAACCACATTTCAAACCAATTGCAACGTTACGGTTTTCGTAAGCAGCAATCCATTTTTGTGTTTTAACCGCTTCTTTACGAACAACTGGAGCAGCTTCCATAGAAGTATGAATTTCATCACCAGTACGGTCCATGAACCCAGTGTTAATAAAGATTGTGCGATCTTTAGCAGCAGCAATACAGTTTTTCAAGTTTACAGATGTACGGCGTTCTTCATCCATAATACCGATTTTTAAAGACTTCGCTGGTAATCCTAAGGCTTGCTCAGCACGCTCAAATAACTCAACAGCAAAAGCAACCTCTTCAGGACCATGCATTTTTGGTTTAACAATATACATAGACCCTTTACGAGAGTTTTTATTTTCGTTTTCACTACGGATGTCAGCAATTGACAACAATGGTGTTACCAACGCATCCATAATACCTTCGAAAATTTCTTCACCATCAACTAAAATCGCTGGATTCGTCATTAAATGACCTACGTTACGAAGTAACATAAGTGAACGACCATGTAGTTTGGTTGTGCCACCGATCAAATTTTTAATTTCACGGTCTTTATTCAAAGCGCGAACAATTGTTTTACCATTTTTTTCGATAGATTCTTGAAGAGTACCCTTCATCAAACCTAACCAGTTACGATAACCTTCAACTTTTTCTTCTGCATCAACAGCTGCTACAGAGTCTTCAAGATCCTGAATTGTTGTAACCGCAGCTTCAAGTGTTAGATCTTTAACACCCGCTAAATCAGTTTGGCCAATTGGGCTATTCGCATCAATTTCAATAATGACATGTAGGCCATTACTCAAAAGAACAACCTCTGAAGGGTTCGCTTCTTCACCATTGAAACCCACAAACTGAGCTTCATGAGCTAAGCCAGTTTTAGTACCATCTTTTAAATTCACAACGAGTTTATTCTGCTCGATTGCATATTTAGTTGCATCAGCATGTGAGCCTTGCGCAAGCGGGAAAATTTCATTTAAGAAGTTTTTAGCAAACTCAATAACTTTCGCACCACGTACAGGGTTATATCCTTTTCCTTTTTCTGCACCGCCTTCTTCTGAAATTACATCGAAGCCGTAAAGTGCATCGTACAAAGAACCCCAGCGTGCATTTGCTGCATTTAAGCAATAACGTGCATTACGTACAGGTACTACTAATTGTGGGCCTGCTAACAATGCAATTTCTTCATCTACGTTTTCAGTAGTAATTTGGAAGTCTTCAACTTCTGGTAATAAATAACCAATTTCAGTTAAAAATGCTTTGTAAGCACCTAATTCAAATTTATTGTTGCGGTGCCATTCATCAATTTTTGCTTGTAATTCATCACGCTTAGCCAATAATGCTTTATTCTTTGGACTAAGGTCGACAACAACTTGCTCAAAGTTCTTCCAGTAAGTTTCACTATCTAAACCAGAACCTGGTAAAGCTTCATTTTCGATAAAATCGTAAAGTTCTTTAGCAATCGCTAACTTGCCTTTTGAATACGTGCAGTCATTGTCTTTCCTGAAGTTGCTACTTTTTATACCAAGAGAATCCTAGTATACCGATTTAAATTAAGCTGAATACTAATATCACATTCCTAAATAGTAAGCATTTTCCCTTGCATAACTATTGACAAAGATAAATTTTTCTATATAGGAAAATATTAAAATTCTAACTAGGATTCCCAACAATTTATTCAATATTTAAAGATACTGAAACTAGACTTTTTGTTAACAGACAAAAAATTTCACTATCTTGTTTTTTTCTAAAGCGTATTTAGTTATATCAAACTTTGCACAATGAAAAAGTACTATTTCGCTAAATTTATCTTTTTTTGTTGTAAAAAAAGCGCTCAATTTAGAGCGCTCTTCATATCTGATTTCTTAAGAAGTTTTAGTCGCATCAATATGTCGATGTTCAGAATGCAAATACTCATCTGACTGCATTTCTAATAAACGTGAACGAGTACGCTCAATTTCAAAAGCCAATTTCTCGCCTTGATAGATATCAATAATACTATCTTGAGAGGTTAAAAGTAGTTTCACTCCACGATCATAAAATTCATCGACTAGATAAATAAAACGACGTGTGCCTTCAGACAGGAAGTCTGTTAAGTGAGGAACATTACTGACTAAAACCGTATTATAAATATTGGCAATTTCAATAAAGTCTGCTGGACTACGCGGCTTTAAGCAAAGTTCAGAAAACTCACACCATAAAACATCTTCCGTATGCCCTAGTGTTTCAACAACACGGTTATTGATCACAATCGGTTCATGAGAATTGGTTTGAGTATGAGTTAAAGCAGTATAACGCTCTGATATCCAGCTTTGAGCTTCATTACCTAATGGTGATTTAAACAATTGAGCCTGTTTTAAAACACGTAAACGGTAATCCACCCCTGCATCTACATTTAAAACGACACAGTTCTTTTTAACCATTTCAATTGTAGGAATAAAACGATCACGGTGAATCCCGTTTTTATATAAACCGTCTGGTGCAATGTTTGAAGTTGCAATGAGTGTTACACCACGAACAAATAACTTTTGGAATAAGTCACTCAAAATCATTGCATCAGTTACGTTCGAGACAAAAAACTCATCGAAACAAATAACGACAGCATCTTTATAAATTTGATCAGCTACGATATCGAGTGGATTACGTTGACCCGAAAGTTTATTTAACTCTTTATGAACATGTTGCATAAAGTGATGAAAATGCATACGTGTTTTACGGCGAAATGGTACAGACTCATAAAATTGGTCCATAAGCCAAGTTTTGCCACGTCCTACACCGCCCCACATATATACACCTTTTGGAGAAGTTTGGCGGCGGAAACGACGGAAAGCTTTTTTAGAAGCCTTATAACGATTTAAAAGTTCTTTCCATACACGATCTAATTCTTGCACTGCCTGTGCTTGTGCCTCATCTGCCATAAACTGGCCTGAAGCCAATGCCTCAGCATAGCGCTCTGCTGGGGAAGACGGAGTAAATGCAGTACTATGAGAAGATTTTAAATTTAACATATCATTTTATTTCAATTTTAACTGAAGAGAGTATAGCGAACATTTTGTCCGACCACATTAGCTTTTAGCATCAAGAGTTACACTCAGTAAAACTCTTTTCCATATTGCCGAGGACTCTGTCCAAACCATCTTTTAAATGCATGATTAAAAGCGGCAGGTTCAGAATAACCAAGTGCTTCTGCAATAACTTCTATTGAATACTCTTTATATTCCATAAGTTTAAGCGCCTTATTCTTAATAATCTGTTCACGAATTTGTTTATAACTCGTATTAAGCTGCTGCAATTGATGCCTTAATGTCCTTTCAGGCATTTTCAAAGCAAAAGCGGTTTCCGCCATGCTCGGGATAATTCCTTGTTGTAGCTCTAAATAATCTTGCACATATTGAATAATAGGCGGTATTTGATGATCTTGTTCATTTAATCTTTCTATTTCTTTGATACATTTAGCCTCATAGATACGATGAGTAATAATATCTGCTGAAGGAATTTTTATTTCCAGCACATTCTTACTTAGGCTAAATGCTGCATGTGTAGAATTAAAATGTAGATCATCTCCATAATATGCGTAATATTGAGCAACGGTATCTGGATCAGAGGGTTTCGGAAATGGTAAATCTATACGCATGTCAGGCATTTTTAAGCCCATCATGGTATAAATATCTTGAATAAACTTATAAGTACCCGAAATTTCGCATTGGGCACGGAGTAAACCGATTTCTGTTTTTAAATCGACCGGTAAATAGTTCAAAATAATGTGATTTTCAGTTTCTTGTAAGCTCAAAGTACCAAATAAATGAGTAAGCTTTTGATACTGTATGCCTTTTTCTAAGGCTGTTTGTATATCATGGCTGGTCACAAGTAACATGAGTAAAGGACCATAACCTGCCAATGCGTAATGTTGTCCAATAAATAATCCTTTCTCTGGGTCAACATTCTCACTAATAATTTGCTGTATATCCCATTCCAAACTGTCATGAATTGTTGAGCTTGGGTCCAAGGAATCTACTTTAATACCTATATCTGCCAAACGTGAGTCGACATCAATGCCCGCATTGCGCATTCCTTGAATTAAATAGATTAAACCAAGTGCCGATCGTTTCATTCTTTTATCAATTTCCCTAGACTGAAATGTTTTACTATAAAGAAGTGATAAAATTAATTGCCGAATCTATCAATTTTCACGTCGATACAATCATGTTTAAACTGTTTAAAAAACGTTAGTCTTGCCTGCAATCCTCTTTACCGCATATGCAGGGTTTCCAATGCTAAACGCAAAACAACATGCTATTCAAAAAACTAAAATCGCAATTATTGGTGCTGGATTCGGTGGCCTTGCCATGGCTATTCGTCTGTTACAAAGCCAACAATCAGATTTTTTATTTTAGAAAAATCTAATGATGTCGGTGGAACTTGGCGTGAAAACCGCTATCCAGGAGCTGCGTGTGATGTTCAATCACATATGTACTCTTTGTCTTTTGCACCTAAAACTGACTGGTCAAAACGTTATGCAGAAGCTCCTGAAATTTTCGATTATATCCAAGATATAACCAATCAATATCAAATTAAAAACTACTGTAAGTTTAACCATGAGGTTACTCATGTACAGTATGATGAAGTGCGCCATATATGGACACTAGATTTTGCAACCAACCTTCTCTCGAAGCACAATTTGTAGTTTTTGCATCAGGTCCACTACATATTCCACAAATCCCTCATATTCAAGGTATTGAAAAGTTCAAGGGTAAAGTTTTTCACTCTTCCCAATGGGAACATGACTACAGTCTAGAAGGTAAATCAGTTGCTTCCATTGGTACTGGTGGTAGTGCAATTCAATATATTCCAGAAATCGCAAAAGACGTTAAGCAATTATATGTATTCCAACGTACAGCAGCTTGGGTTATCCCACGAGATGAGCGTAAATACTCTAATTTGAGCAAAGCTCTATTTAAAAAATCAAACTTCTATCGACAAATTCATCGCAGCCGCCTTTATTGGAGTAATGAATCCGCGTTGTTCCTATAGTTCAGCCGCAAATCATGAAATATGGACAAAAATTAGCTGAGGCATTTATACGTTTCCAAGTTAAAGATAAAGATTTAGTCAAGAAACTTACACCAGACTTTGTGATGGGCTGTAAACGCATTCTTATTTCAAATAAATACTTCCCTACTTTTAACCGTAAAAATGTTGAATTAGTGACCGAGGGTATTCAAGAAATTAAAGAGAACAGTATTATTACAAAGGATGGAAAAGAAAGACCAATTGACTGTTTAATCTATGGAACTGGTTTTGTTACCGATCCACGTATTTATTTAAAACATTTTACATGTATTGGTCGCAATCAAATTGAATTGAAACAGGCTTGGAAAAACGGTGCAGAAAGTTATTATGGAATTATGACCAAGAATTTTCCTAACCTATTTCAACTGGTCGGGCCAAATACCGTTTTAGGTCATAACTCGATTATATTTATGATTGAGTCACAAGTTAATTATATTTTACAGCTTATTGATCTAGTTGAAAATCTGGACAGCACGCTATAGAAATTAAACCGGAAGTTCAGGATTCCTTCAATGAAAGAATACAAACACAACTTCAAGGTACTGTATGGCAAGCTGGCGGATGTAGCAGCTGGTATCAAGCTGCCGATGGAAAGAACTTTTCTTTATGGCCAACTTATACATGGAAATATTGGCTAGACACTCGTAAAATTAATCCTAAAGATTATTTGTTATTAAATAAATGCTCACAGAGCTATGCAGCATAATATGTTCAATACATAATAGATAGGTTGATAACAATCTATCTATTATTATATGCAGTCCATTAGTCTCATTATTCAAATTTTTCTTGTATTAGCATTTGGTTATTTTCTAGGTCCTAAACTCTCAATAATATTCGGCATTTTATTTTTAAAATCCTGCCTTATTTTTCTTATATTTTACTAACCAGTGTAGCTTTAGAACTAACACTCGCCCTTGACCAAATTGATAATCCCTCAACTATACTTCCACCTGCTCTATTAATTGCATTAACCACTTCTCTTGGTTCTTTTTTACTTGCTTATTCGCTTATACAATTTTTGATAAAGAAAGTGTTAAAGGGAAAATTTCGCTTCAACTTTTTATGAATGCATTAAAAAATATTGCCAAGGCATTTTTAGCTTTAACAATAGGCGTGATTTTAGCATTCTTCTTACCCAATTACATACCCATATTCCCTTTAATAGTTGGTATTTACTATTACTTTTTATTTTTTTAATCGGAATCGAACTTGCTTTTACTCATTTTAATCGTACATGGTTAAGTTGGAAATTCTTATTGTACCTTTGGCCGCCTTTATAGGCTCGTGCTTAGCTGGGCTTCTCAACTATTCCTTACTTGGTCATGAGTTTACACTTAATGAAATATTAGCTTTGGGCCAAGGCTATGGTTGGTATTCCAATGTCAGTATTTTATTTACACAGCTACATTCAGCTGAGTTAGGTGGGATTGCCTTGCTCACAGATCTATTTAGAGAGATAGTTGCAATTTTACTCATGTATACAATGGGTTGGCGGTTTCCACGTCCAGCGATTTCAAGTGCTGGCGCTACCTCAATGGATGTAACATTAGCAATGGTAAAACAGTCATGTGGCACACATTATGTACCACATGCCATGATGAGTGGCTTACTCTTAAGTCTACTCGCTCCACTTTTAATTACTGTGTTTTAAACTTTTAAACAATTGAAGCAAGAATTGATTTCAACATTTCAGTTGGATTTCTGCTTTAGTAATCGGACGACCAATAACTAAATGTGTAGACCCATCAAGCATTGCCTGTTTCGGAGTTACAATACGTTTTTGGTCATCTGCATTACTACCTTCAGGACGTATTCCCGGAGTAACTAAAGAGAATCTTGTCCAATTAACTCACGAAGAATTTTAGCTTCTTGAGCAGAACAAACTACACCATCTAAACCACTTTCTTAGTAAGTTTCGCCAATCTTTAACTTGTTCTACAGGTTCAATATCTAACCCGATATCTTTTAAATCTTCACGCCCCATAGAAGTTAAAACTGTTACCGCAATTAATTGTGTTTGATAATTACCTGCTTTTAAACGCTCCACACAGGTTTCCATCATTTTACGGCCACCTGATGCATGTACGTTAACCATCCATACACCTAAGTCTGCGGCAGCACATACAGCTTGAGCCGTCGTATTTGGAATATCATGGAATTTTAAATCTAGGAAAACTTCGAAATTTTCTTCTTGAAGTTTTTTTACAACAGATGGGCCTTCATGAGTAAAAAGCTCTTTACCTACTTTTACGCGACATAAAGTAGGATCAAGTTGTTCAACAATTTTTAAAGCGTCATATTGGCTTTTAGCGTCCAACGCAACAATGATACTCAAGAGACTTTCTTCCATCACAAAATCAGCGCTATTATAATAGACAAGTCAGCCAGTAATAAAGAAATCTATTGAACCAAATTCTTAAATGAGGAAATAGTGATTTTAAACTAGAAGGATAATGAGGAATATAGAAGGGAAAATACTACTCTTTATGACGAGATAAAGAGTAGTACCAAAAATTATAAAGGAGTAGAGTTTTTATCTTGGGGATAAATATCTACAACAGTTTTTTCATGTCTTACATTTGCAGCTGCTTCTGCTGCCGCCAATTGAGCACTTTGAATTTGTTCTTTTCTCAAATGATCAATATCTTTGCGGAGACGTTTAATTTCCCAGCTTTTTTGGAAAACTCGGAAAACTTGTACACCTAATAAAAGCCCAACCACAATTCCAAGCGCTAAGGTAAGCAACAATAATAAACCTAAACGCATTGCAGGAACTTGAGTAAATAATAAATCAACAGGAAGTTCTGTTGGTTCTGCAAAACAAGTGCTAAAGAATAGCCAAATACAATAATGAGTAATGCAATTAGAATATAACGCATAGGCACCCCACTTATGAGTTTTATTTATTTTCCAGATTCATTCACTGCATCACGGAGTGCTTTACCTGGTTTAAAATGTGGAACAGCCTTCGCTGCAACATCTACTGACTTACCTGTTTTAGGGTTACGACCAACTCTAGGTTCACGGTGGTGTAATGCAAAGCTACCAAAACCACGGATTTCAATACGATTGTCAGACGAAAGAGCTTCGATCATTTGGTCAATCATAATCTTAACCGCTTCTTCCACCAATGGTTCAGCCAAGTGTGGATTTTTTAGCGCAATGCGTTCAATCAAATCAGACTTATTAAGAGCTTCAGTAGTCATCTACGACCTCGTTATTTATTACTACTCTAAGTCGTTTGATAATAACCTGTTTAAATACAAAACGGTAGCGCAGTATGTTGAATACTACGCTACCGTTTACAGTAATTTGTATAAAAAGTACAATTTCGTTACATGAAACTGTACTTTGTTAACTTATTACTTCATTTGTGCTTTGATCAAGTCACCAATAGTCTTAGGACCATTGTCTTGAGAAGCTGATGCTGTACGCAAGTTAGCAACTGCTTCTTTCTCTTCAGCTTCGTCTTTCGCTTTGATAGACAAGTTGATAGAGCGAGATTTACGGTCAACGTTGATGATTTTCGCTTCAACTTCTTGACCAACTTCTAAGAATTTAGTTGCGTCTTCAACGCGGTCACGGTTGATTTCAGAAGCTTTAAGAGTAGCTTCTACTTCGTCAGCTAACTTAACAGTTGCGCCACGAGCATCAACTGCAGTTACAGTACCTTTAACTAAAGCACCACGTTCGTTAGCAGCTAAGAAATCATTGAACGGATCGCTGTTCAATTGCTTGATACCAAGGCTGATACGGTTACCTTCAGCGTCTACAGACAAGATAACTGCTTCAACAGTGTCACCTTTCTTGTAACGACGGATAGCTTCTTCGCCTTGTTCGTTCCAAGAAATATCAGACAAGTGAACTAGACCGTCGATACCGCCATTTAAACCAATGAAGATACCAAAGTCAGTGATAGACTTGATTGTACCTGAAACTTTTTCGCCTTTCTCATGAGACTTAGCAAACTCTTCCCATGGGTTAGCACGAGTTTGTTTGATACCAAGGCTGATACGACGACGTTCTTCGTCAACTTCAAGAACCATAACATCAACTTCGTCACCGATCTGAACAACTTTAGATGGGTGGATGTTTTTGTTAGTGTGGTCCATTTCAGAAACGTGTACTAAACCTTCAACGCCTTCAGCGATTTCAGCGAAACAGCCGTAGTCAGTTAAGTTAGTAACACGTGCTTTAACGATAGAACCTTTAGGGTAACGGCTCATGATCGCTAACCATGGATCTTCGCCTAATTGTTTAAGACCTAAAGATACGCGGTTACGTTCACGGTCAAACTTAAGTACTTTAACAGTAACTTCTTGACCAACTTCAACAACTTCTGAAGGGTGCTTGATACGCTTCCAAGCCATATCTGTGATATGAAGAAGACCATCAATACCGCCAAGATCAACGAATGCACCGTAATCAGTAGATTTTTGATAGTACCTGTAACTTTGACCTTCTTCAAGTTGAGCAAGTAATGCTTCACGGTCAGCAGAAGATTCAGCTTCCATAACAACGACATACAACAATGTTACGTTTAGCATCAAGCTGATACTTTCTAACTCTTTACCTTCAAGGTGAGTTGTGTCACGGATAGGACGAGTGTCAACTAATAGCCTGGTAAGAACGCACGAACAGGACCGATGTCAACAGTGAAACCGCCTTTAACTTTACCAGAGATAACACCAGTAACGATTTCGCCATCTTCAAAGATTTTTTCAAGTTTAGTCCAAGTTTCAGCACGTTTAGCTTTTCACGTGATAAAACTGTTTGACCCATACCGTTGTCAAGAGCTTCAACAACTACGTCAACAGTATCGCCAACCTGAACTTCAAGTTCACGTTGTTCATTTAAAAATTCAGCACGGTCAACAATGCCTTCAGATTTAAGGCAGTGTCAACAGTAACCAGTCACTATCGATTTACAACAACACCTTGGATGACTGCACCCTTTTCACGTTGAGGTTTAATTCACTT
>NZ_RKJG01000007.1:0-6078 GCF_003940475.1 Acinetobacter sp. FDAARGOS_559 | reverse complement strand
GAAGAATACAGAGGAACAACTTCTGAGCGGTATCGAACAAACGTCACAGACTATCAGAGACAGCTTGAACATAAGAGCCAATATCACTGCGACCGCTATCCAACAGTCGGACGAGAAAATAGCCCAGAGCATTCAAAACAACGCCCAGACGGTCGAGAAGCAGTTAAGCCTGTATCAAACCTTGCTGCAATCGAAATTGAGCCATTTAACGCAATTAAACGAGCAAATACAGAGCCAAGAACAACAAGCCCAGAATCAAGCGGTACAGAAAAAACTTACCACTTTGAATATGGGACTGATTTCAGTAGCAGTTATTTTGCTTATAGCAATTTTCTCGCTTGGTCTCGTCACCAAAAACAAGTACAGCGAGATGCAGACGCTAAATACCGTGATCAACGAGAAGCAAATGAGGGTCGACCATTTGAACCGATCGGGAGGCAGTTTGACGATCAGCACATGCAAGCGACCAGACAGCAAAGCACAGCGCCTATGTATTCAGATCAACAAGAACGCAGGCGAATGGCAGAACGGCTACATGATTCCAATGGGGTATTAAACGATGACCGAATTAGAAACACAATTATTGAGAATCATCGAAGAACAACAGCAACAATTAATGCAACAACAAGTGCAATTGCAGAAGCAACAGCAAGCTTTAGACACAATGCAAACCAAAATTATCCAAGCCTTGTCAGCACAATCAAAGACAATCAAGAGCGATCAGCAAAGCTTACAGCAAGCACAGAAATCATTAGCGACAATGCAGAAGCAATTTCACGAGCTAGAACGAAGTACAGCAAGCTATACCGAGCAGATCAATGGCAAAGTCCGAGAGATGAGCCTTATCACAGCCAACAACGAAGAAATTCTGGAGAGAATCTCAACCACACAGCATTCTGTCTCGTCAGAAGTAGCCAAAGCGCAGCAGAATTTGCTCGAAACATCCGAGATATTGAAAAAAATCTCGTCCAGATGAATGAGCGTAAACAAGAGATAGAAAAACCTCGACCTAAGCAAGATCGAGGTATGGATTTTGGGATGTAATTATTTTCTAGTATGTTGGTGTTTATTTCTTAGTATTAGCTTGTACTAATGTTTAAATTTAGCTATATTGAATGTAGTATAGGCTTGTTTATATATTTTGGTGGTGTTATGAATAATAACTGTGTAGTAGTACTAACTGCTCGTGGAAAGACTAGAATTTTAAAAGAAGGTGGTAGTCAGTCTTGGAGACTAAATGCTCATAATGCAGGAAAGTGCGATTATCTAGTTTGTGTGCAAAATAGGAAACAATCTTGGGGAGAACCAGAGGCTGATCATCACACTGCATTTTTAGTTGGCAAAATATCTAGTATCAGCCAATCTCAAGAAGAAGATGCAGATGGTAGATGGATAATAAATATCTCCGAATATGCTGATATATCTATTCCCAATATGTGGGATGGTAATCGGAATCCAGTTTCTTATAGTTCATTAGAAGAGATGAATATCGATTTGAATGAGCTGAAATTTACCAAATTAAATGAAGATAATTCTTCTAAAACACTGGATAAAATATCTATTCCTGAAGCTAAGAGACTATTAGCTAATTATTTTGATGTCCCTCAAGAAAATATTTCAATTACAATCAATATGTAAGCTTTTAATTGACCAAAAAAAGAAAAAAGCCTTTCACGTTAATGAAAGGCTTTTTTGAATCTTAGCGCTTGGGAGGGAAGATCTTAGATCCGCAGTCTCTCAAACTTACAACTATATATTAGGGTATATACGGTGGAATTGTCAAATGATGCAGTGCTTAAGATAGAGCAGGCTTTATCTATACCACGCTTATCTAAGTATGAAAATTTCTATAAAGATAAAGGTGAACCATATGAAAAATCTGATGTATTGATGCTTTATGAACGTAATTTAATAATTTCCAATAAGTTTTTTTACTTATTAAATTATTTTGAAGTTGTTCTGAGAAATGCTGTTGTTCAGGCAATAGAAATATCTTTTAGGTGTAATGAAACAAATAGTTGGCATGAAAATGAAGCTTTTATTCGAAGCCTTAGCCGTAGAGGGAGGTATAGCCCTAAAAGTATGTTTGATAGTGCTAAAGAGAAGTTCCCAGATTCGCCTAGTAAAATGATCCCTGAGCTTAAATTTGTATTCTGGCAAAAGATGCTTATGGCTAATTATGAAGAACGTATTTGGCAGGGATGTTTTAATTCTATTTTTCCTAATGCAACAGTTGAAAACAGGCAAATTTTTTACGATTGGACAGATCAATTACGTGAATTAAGAAACAGGATTGCTCATCATGAACCGATTATTTTTAACCGTAATCTAGAAAATGATTTAGAGGTTTTAACAAAATTTATTTACTGTCGTTGTATTAATACATACGATTTTATCGAGCAATCTGCATTAGATCTAAAAGAATATTTAGATTTTTAAGATAAGAATTTCACCCCAAACAATCGAAAGGTCAGACTATTTTGCAAATGTTGAATTAACAAGGTTAGTAGTAAAGCAGTAAATCCGATAACGGTAGCAGTGTTTCCTAACACCTGAGTTAAGCCGCGCCGCAAAGCGGCGTCGGCTTGGACGAATTGTTAGGCCGCATATCGCGACCTGAAAGCGGCACGCAAGACCTCAACCTTTTCCGCCCCGAGTGAGGTGCATGCGAACCTGTAGGACTCTATGTGCTTTGTAGGCCAGTCCACTGGTGGTACTTCATCGGCATAGTAAAAGTAATCCCAGATGATCGCCTCCCAGCTGTTACAACGGACTGGCCGCCCGGCGATGACACCCTCAGCCGCCTCTGGGCACGAGCCCTGCGGAGCCTCCGCGATTTCATACGCTTCGTCTGCCCACCAAGCAGGTTCGCAGTCAAGTAACTCATCCCCGATCTCCGCTAAGAATCCATAGTCCAACTCCTCCGTGACGCGCCCGCCGAGCATTTCAACTATTGCCTCGAGCTCGCCGCGCCTCTCGCCGGGAAAAGTCAGATCAATATCATCGTGCTTGCGTGTTACACGCCCTAGCCGTGCATCGATCGCCCAGCCCCCACCGATCCAGAGCGGCAGATTTCGCTCATCTGCCGCAGCTAGAATTTGGTGTATCAATGCGACCTGCGTTGTGTCCATGCGGCCTAACATAGTAAGCCCTCCCAGAATGTCAGTAATTAGACTATTAATTGAATTGTTACATCCAATAGTGAGCTCCCAGTGATTGTCTTAACTATCCAACCTTTCGATTGGATGGGGCAGAGCACCATTATTCTGTTTGAATGCGGTGTTAGTGTCAACTAGGTTCTTTATTTCTTCAAGGAGTTTGAAAGTGCTAAGTATTTTTACTTTACTTTGTTCCTCAATATAAATTTTTTTAAGACCATTTAGCAGCTTGTATTTGGATATTTTGGATAGGAGAATGAATAAGGTTGCGGTATTGATTCTTCCCCCTTTTAGATGAAGTAAACGGTTTTTTTGCAGTATTGGAATATTTCTATATTCTGTTAGTTGATCTTTTAAGTCATCAGGAATTTTCATTTCGTAAAAATTATATTTTTTAGAACAGTCTAATATCGAGTGATTTAGGCTTTCTGTATTTGTATTAATAAAAATGCATTTTTCAAATGTGCAATTTTTAAAGCGACAATCTCTAAAAATAGCAGCATAAAATACGCACTTTTTGAAGTGAACATTCGTAAACCTATTCTTATTTAAGATTACTCCTGAAAAATCAGATAAAACAATTTTTATATTTTTGAATGAACATGATCGTAGGCGGGATCCTCTCAAATTAACATTAAAAAATGTTTTATTAGAGAAACGTACTTTAGAAGAAATAGATTTGGCTAGGAGGCTATTTGAATACTTACGTTTTTCGATGTGCTTGTTATGAAATCTAGGAAGTTTTGACATTAATAGTCCAAAGAATAGGAGTTTCAGCTTAATTCTTAGGTGTAATCAAAAAAAATAATGGACAGGTCTCTTGCGAAATCTGTCCATTAGTTTTAAATTCGATGGGTACAGTTATTTGATGCTTGCAACATCAATTAACGAAAGATCGGCAGAGCTTGCAACTCATACTGATATTCACCTTAAAGGCTAGTACCACTATCTATTTTAAAGAATTAGAACAGTTTGACAAGCCTCAATTTGAAGTCCTTCGTTAATTCAGCAGTTTAAATCATCAAATAAGCACCTAACGGTCGAGCTTTATCTACTTCTGTGCGCCTTTTTTAAGGAAGATATGCGTTGCATGTGGAGGGAATAAGTGTCACTGGTGCATCGTAGCGATAGTCGCAAGGCTAAACCGCTTACAGGGGATCTCACATAGGCGGAGCGTTGGAAGTAGTTGTATAGGTTGGTTAAGTTGCATGTTGGAGTAATCCTCGCAGAGATACCACCATACTTCGACAGGGAGCGCGTGGGAGAAGGTGCAAAACCTTTAGTCCTTGTCTGCATGGTCAGCAAAACCATGTGCGGATACGACCGATGCGTGGCTCCGTCAGCCCAATTACAGGTTAATCGGCAATACTTAAGAGGATATTTGATTTTTTTAAATCAAAGCCTCTTAGGGAAAGTATTGCCGAAACTCTCTCAACGTTCACCATCAGCCCGAGCAAAGCGAGGGATGTGGGGACGGTGAGAAAGAGTTGAGCGCATTTGTTTTTACAAGATTCATGCCAATACCTACTAGAGTTTATATACCGTGTCATTTGATTAGTTTTTATTGAATTTCACTCGTCCATTTTTAAATAAGCAAGGATACACAGCTACCCCTATTTAACTTCGTTAAACAGTGATAGTCTGTGACCTTGATCAGGGGCTTCACCCCCGATACCCCCGAAAAGCTTTAAACAGAAAAATCAAAGATTTTCCAATTTAAAGCTTACAAAAGCCAAAGCAGGGTAGATTGAAATGTCAGGACAGGAACAAGAAAACAAACAGAGCAAAGCAGTTCGAGAACGAACCTTTAAAGTCAGACTTTCAGAATCAGAATATCAATTGCTCGATTCCAATAATCCTTATGGTTCGATTGCAAAGTTGCTTAGACAAGCAGCAGTAGAGAAAGCGACTAAAATTCATAATTCCAAAGCAGAAGATGACCAAAAAATTAAAGCAACAAAGGTTGTTGAATCTTCGTATAGCAAGACAGAGCGAGCATTAATTTTAGAGCTTGGTCGGATTGGCAACAATGTGAATCAGATTGCTAAAGCAGTGAATACCGATATTGCAGGGGTAGGTACTTTTGACAAAGTGAAGTTACTTCATTTGTTGATTTCCATAGATCAGCAGCTTCGGGAGTTACGTCCAGATGATCGTTGATTTCTTTAGACATGGTTCAGGTTTATCAAAAGGCTGTCTCGATTATTTGTTAGGTGAAGATCGAGAGCGTGAACATGCTCAAGTGCTCAATGGTGATGTAGAACTGACAGCACAACTCATTGATAGCAGTCCTTTTGCCAAAAAATATACCAGTGGTTGTTTGTCCTTTTATGAGCATGATTTATCTGACCAGGATAAACAGAAAATCATGCAAAATTTTGAGGAATGTTTATTCCCGGGACTAGATAAAGACCAATATCAAATTTTATGGGTACAGCACCAAGACAAAATTAATCAGGACACAGGTGAGACAAGGCTTGAGCTTAATTTTGTGATTCCTAATGTTGAGCTTTCAACAGGCAAACGCCTACAGCCATTCTATGCGCCAGTCGATTTAGATCGAGTCGATCTATTTAAGCAGATCACTAATACCGAACATTCACTGTATGACCCCGATGATCCTGAGCATCGACAGCTATTTTTAAATAAAAAGAACCTACCCAAAGATATTAAGGATTTTAAAGCGCAGTTACATCAACGTGTTTACCGAGCGGTTGCCAATGGTGATGTTGCCGATCGGCAAGAATTGGTGCAATGGCTTGAATCGAATCAAATCAATGTCACTCGACAAGTAAAAAACTCCATATCCATTGAAAACCCATATGAGGGCGCAAAACGTCCCATCCGTTTAGAGGGCGAGATTTATGAGCAAGGCTTTAGAGCTACTGGCGAATATAGACAAGAAGTACAACAACGAATT
>NZ_RKJG01000006.1:0-7034 GCF_003940475.1 Acinetobacter sp. FDAARGOS_559 | reverse complement strand
GCATTAACCGTTCTTCACGTTCTTGGTATTTTTTGACTTCATTTTCTAAATGGGCAATAAGTTTTTTTGTAGATTCATCACCTTCTTGCTTAGATGATTCAATTTTTTGAGATGTTTGCTCAGGTTCTCCAAAGCATCGGATGACCTCTGCTAGATCGAATTGTCCATCACTGGAGCGTGATAAACGTCCATTACGTACAGCTCTGTAAATGGTTGATCTATCCACATGAAATTTTTTAGATACTTCACTTAGTGATAACTTAGCCATTTACGGTGTCCTTTTTATTTGATGGCATATATCCCACTTTTTTTAGGTATGGGTATAGTTCTTTTATTCGGTCAGGGTCTTGCAGCATCTCAGCAATACGAATAGCAAATTGCGGATAGCTTTCAGTTCCCTGGGAATAACGACCCATTTCAGGAAGTTCGGAAAGTTTATTTGCAAACATATGCCGTTGAGCATCGGTCATCTTTGAAGAAAGACCCAAAGTATCCGGATCTCTTTCTATTGATGGGCTGTCCTTCTTTTTCTGTTTAAAGTTAAAAGAAAATCCTGAAATTGATCGACCTCTTTTGTGTTGTTCATACTTCACTGTGATATCTGTATGTTCGTTAATTTGTTTAATAGCGAGCTCAAGTACACTAGTTTTAAAGCGTTCCATACGCTTGTACTCAGTATCGAGTACGCCAATTCTTTGACGGAAATCACTTAGCTCTATAATTGGAGTAGAGCCCGTACTTCTCCAAGCAATTAATAACTCATATAAACGAACAGCATAAGCACTACTGAGATTACTAACTTGCTGCAATTCGTATTTAGTAAAATGCTCTTCTAAGCGCGTAATTAATGGAACTATGGCAGGGGCAAAAATAAGCTTAACCACTGCTTCATTATCTACATATCCAATTTCACTAACCCAACGGGATCTATAGTTCTCAATATTCCCTCTTTCATTTATTTTTTGATAGCTGAATTGTCTTGCGAATAAATCATTACAGGCATCTTTTAATGCCTGATAAGCGGTATTGCGATGTACGCCAAATTGATTGATATAGCTTTCTGCATGGACAGTTAAGGGATCATTAGCATTAATCCCTTTCCCACTTTCTCTTGCCTCAACAATAGCTAATAAAATTAAACGTTGTTCTACTAAATCTAAGTTATAACTTGCATTAATTAAGGCATTGTCTTTTACAACTAACTCTCTCATGAAGCACCAGTATTATTTATTATGCTATGACACCTTAATTAATTTTAGTGCTATAAGCAAGGTAAACGGTGTCATATTGCAAGGTAAACGGTGTCATATTGCAAGGTAAACGGTGTCATATTGCAAGGTAAACGGTGTCATATGAAGTCTAGAAGCCTTTATTTACAAGGCTTTCAGCTTACCTAAAAGCATTTAAAAACTTTAAAATAATTAAAAGCCCAGGCAAGGAAAAATTGCCCTATGTTTTCGCTACGCTCAAACTCTATTGAACTTCGCTTTCGCTCAGTTCGTAGGGGCAATTTTTGGCTTAAAATTTCGTGACTTTTTAAAAAAGAAAAGCAACTAGGAATTCGCTTCGCTCATAGAACTTTTTCACTCGCTTCGCTCGACATAAAGCCACCGTAATCAGTTCGCACCCATTCGGGATGCTCTGATTCTGAGTTCTTGATACACAGGGGAGCCTGTAATCAGGGAAAAACAGGTGAAAAAATTTAGATCCCTGTAGTTCGCTCGTAGACACTCGCTAAATGCTCTCATTTGCGATTTAAGAGTTTTTTCTTAACTCAACTATAAAATCTACTGTGGTTTAGCAAAACATCGCTAAAAACCCTATTTTTTTGCGTTTAAACAGCATTCACCAAGGTCGGTAATCGTTGTTATTTTCATTTTCTGGTTTTTTAGGCTCATTTTTCTGCTGTTTTTCCAATTCTTGGCGTTTTAAAAATGCCAAATGTTCTCGTTCGTGTCTTTCTTGTTCATAGCGTTGTTCTTTTTGCTCTCGTTCTTTACGTAATTGCTCTCTAAATTCACTTTCTCTGCGATCATTTTCAATTCTTCGTTGGCGATCTACTTCCGCTTGGCGTACTTGCTGCATTCTTTCTTGTTCAATTTTGAGATCA
Source organism: Acinetobacter sp. FDAARGOS_559 (assembly GCF_003940475.1). Taxonomy (NCBI): domain Bacteria; kingdom Pseudomonadati; phylum Pseudomonadota; class Gammaproteobacteria; order Moraxellales; family Moraxellaceae; genus Acinetobacter; species Acinetobacter sp. FDAARGOS_559. Next base: position 4,924 of record NZ_RKJG01000006.1, on the reverse strand, counting down.
TCTGCCCGTTTTGCTTTAAGGAGGGGACTCACATCATCATTAAAATCATGTAGGGTATCGAATGAATGAACGTACTCTCGTTTTAGCTTCTGCCAAAACGAGGGTTTTATCGTTGGTCGTTCAATCCCATTATTTTCCAGTATCTCTGAGCATTGGCCTAAGCGTTTGACGACATTCTCAATATCGTATTCTTTAGCAAGTTGTTCGACCTCGGTTGCGTATTCTCTCCAGTTCTCATTTTTTGCCTGTTCTACTGATTTTTCAGTCGCATAAAAATCAGGTTTTTTTATATCTCTGTAAGTATGATGATAAGAGTCATAAAACAAATTATTGGTATGTAGGTAAAAATCGCTTTTGTTTTCTGCTAACCATCGTTTTGTCTTGGTGAGATTTGATTCAATCTGCTTTTGATTATCAGCAGCATTGCTTTGAATGGTGTAAAACTGATTGGCAAATTCTGCATAAATATCTTGGCACCGGATGAAGTCATCATATGCGTTGTCGATCTGTTGAACCTGTTGTTCTTGCAGGCGTTCTTCTTCTAGGTTGAGATTTACTAATTCTGCTAAAAGCTCTTTTTCTTCTGTTTCGGTTAACTGAAGTTCGTTTTCCAGCTGGGTAATCTGATCTTCTAATCGACTTGGAACAATAATTTCTTGATCAAGGCCCTTGATGATCTGTTGGTATTCTCGTGCAGCATCTAAATTTTTGGCTTTGATTGCATCATTTTCAAGTGCAATTCTTGGTAGCACAATTTCAGTGTTACGTTCTTCAAGCGGTCTTTTTTGTTCCTCGTCATATTGTCTGCGAAGTGCTGTAGCTTCATGCCCTTCATGATGAGTGGGTTCAAGAAAGTCTAAGCCCTGATCCTTGTAACTCCGGTGGTCGATGCGTTCGTCTAGCCCGGCATTTTCCAATACTGTATTTACAACATTGGCAAAAGTTGCTCGGCTGTCCTTCAGGATCTCGGGACCATGGTCGTTGAAGATTCTTTGTTTCTTTCCTAATTCGCCTTTTTCATTGATGAGTCTGGTCGTGAACATCATGTGTACGTGATAGTTTTTATTATTGGTTTCATCGTTATGTTCATGTGGTGCATGGATGCAGGCATCGACAATAACATTGTGCTTGTTCACAAAGTCTCGGCAAAAGTCATCAACGATTTTTATGCGTTCTGCATCTGTTAATTCATGTGGTAAAGCACAGATATATTCTTTGGCGAGTCGTGCATTGGCTTTCATTGAGCCATTGGCATTGAATTCTTTTTTTTCTACTGTATTCCAAAGTGTTTGACGGTCTAAAAGTTTTGTATTGGTATGTTCTGGTGCATAAATATTTTTGTATGCAAGTCCCTTTTTTTTAGTGTAGTCCTGAGTCTTTCCAAAAGTCAGATCCTCTAATTTTTCACAGGCACGATAAGCAGCACAAGCAACGGCTGAACGTCCGTCACTTCGTGAGATATTGCTTTCATTCAAATGAAAAATTGCCATTTTAAAAACCTAAATTTCTGCATACCGTGGTTTTGATTTTCGCAACTTTGAAAAAGTTGCTGACCATGCTAAAGCGAGGTCATGGGGTACAGGGGGTTCCCCTGTCGCAACGTCCACTTTTAAATGAAATGATAAAAGTGGGTAAGTGCGCCCTTCGTTTCACTCCGGGAAAACTTCGCTTCGCTACGTTTGATATTGCTTGCTTTGTTTTTTGACTCTATGATGATGTTTGATTATTGATCATCACGGTTTAATACTATGTCAGATATTCAAGAAAAGAAAGATACAGTTTTAAAGAAACTCACCAAAGCACAGCAGAAAAAATTATCCCTGCAAGAGCAAATTGAGTATTTAAAAAAAGAACAAGAGCAGATCTTAGAACAGGCAAAACAGAAACAGAATGAGCTTAAACTCAAACAGCAAAAACTTTTAAGCGAAGCAAAAGCTCAAGAACGGAAAAATGAAACTAGACGGAAAATTTTGCTTGGCGCTTGGGTTTTGAATAAATTTAAAAATGATGAATCTTTTAAACATCAATGGGCTGATTTTGAGCAGTTTTTAAGTGCGGAAAGTAAGACAGAAGAAAATAGACAGAAAGATAAAGAGCTTTTTAATGATCTTTTTAAGGGATAAGTTCTAAATTTCATATAAGAGATTTTATGTTAAATTCTAGAATCGAAATTATGATATAAAGCTTTAATTTCAATATAAAATTTTAGAGGGTATTTAATTGGCATCTTCGAATCCATATAAAGATCTAGTCTTGTTAAAAGAAAAAATAATGCCTCTTATGGAGGAGTTTAAAGAAAAACATAAAGTTAGCATCATCAGAAGGACTAGTACTAATTCCAAGGAGGTTTTTGTAATTAGTAAAATAGGAATGGAAGATGGATTATTTGAAATTTATCATAATAATAAAGGTACAACGACCTTAAACCCTACGGGTAAAAATAAATCTATTGGAGAAATGCTAGCGTCGTTCTTAGCTTCTCATGTTGCTGAAGAAAAGGGTCGAATTAATATGACATTGGTTGGATATGAGTATGAACATATCCAACCAATTGTTGAATTAATGTTAGATAAAAAAACAGAAGATGGAAAACAAGTATTCCAGTATAAAGAAACAAAAGAATTACATGGAACTAGATTTGATATATGTAATTTAATTTCCAAAGATACATTACAAGTAACAGTTTATAACTCTAAGAAGGTACTGATTAAAGGACTTCCGTTATCCTGTTATCAGGAATTTATTTTCCAATTTTCAATTCTTTTAGATGCTAATGGATTAGCTCATGTATTCAGCCGAACTGATGAAAATTGCACTCAAGTTGTTGAACAAAAAACTGTTATAAATAATTTAGAAGCAAAGTTAGAAGAGAGTTATTCAAAATTACCAGATATTCTTAGAAATATGCTAATCAGTAGTGCATCTTTGAAAACAATTACTTTTGATCTTCCAGACTATAGTTGCTTTTTATATTCTGAACTACGAGCTTTAGAAGGTGTATTGAAACATATTTTAGGCGAATTTGATGAAATAGATCTTGATGAGACAAAGGTTGGAGAACATTTTGATAAGATAGGTCCTCAAAAATTTACATTATCTCCAAAGTATTCGGCTATCATCAATGATGAGGATCTAATAAAAGCCCTCAATGCTGCGTATTCTTTTTATAATCATCAGAGACATACGCTATTCCATGTTGATAATGTAATTGTTACCACAAGGGTATTAATGAATTTTGATCAAGTATTACATCTGACAGATGATGTTTACAATCTGATCAAAAGTCTATATAAAGCGATGCCATGAACAATATTCGTATATTAATGGATAAAAATATCGCCATTGTGACAGCATATGATGATATTAATCCTATGAATCGTCTTAAACTTATCTCTTCTGATCTGGAATACAAGCATTTCAGAGGTAAGGTTCTGTTCGATTTATTCTTCTTCAATGGTTTTTCTTTTAACCGTTTCGCCTCAATAGATTTTGATGGTAAGAAATTTTTAAAGAAAACTATCCAAACGTTTTCTCATATTGATCCTAGCCTTGAAGCTCAACAAAATGAGCTAATTTTGAAGAATAAAGACATGGTAAAGCAGAGTGTTTTGTCTAGCACAGAAGTAGAAGGCCTTTATATCTGAGATAGGATCTTGATAAAAAAACCAACATTTTGTTGGTTTTTTTATAGCTAGATAATCTCATTCATTATATTTTATATGAGATATAGATTCTGCTATATACCCCTGAATTTTATCATCTTTAGGGGTTAGCCATGTGCATGCAACAGATGTGAATTTTTTAATATTTTCTATGAAACTAAGCGCATCTACGTCAGTTCTAGCAATTTTTAAGATACTAGAGATTTCTCCTAAATCCTTATTGGAAAATTTAACATCGAGTTGATGTGCAACCTTATTTCGTAATGTATTTATTCTAACAATGCCTGGTTTCACAAAAGTTACAACTTTATTATCAGGAAGTAACTTCATTTTATTAAAAAAACTTAGTTTTGCTTCATTCAAATTATCTAGTCCAAGTTCTTTCTCTAAGAAAATATTTAAATAGTGTTCAATGATTAAGTGGCATTTTAGTAATTCTGCTGTTTCTGAATAATCATTATTTATTAAGGATATAAAGTACTCCTCTCTTTTCTTATGTTCAGCCTCAATTTCATTCCAATGTGGCTCTAATTTATCGAATGCTAAACGAATATCATCTTGTGAAAACATAAAAAGCTCATTAATTATGTAAGGTCAAAGAGGTTAAGAATAATTAAAATTAACATAATACACCTTATACGAAATGCTCTTTTTATATCTATATAATTCAATGTGTTAATTGATATCATAAAGCCGAACTCAGCTGAGTTCGGCTTTTTTGTTGAATACTACCGTTCCACGCTTAATCTTTAATCAATGTTCCACGCTTTTGATTAGCTCAATTGAATAATCAGGATGCCTGGTCTTTTTCTTTTTGGCGTTCATCCAGCTCTTTCTTCAGTGCCTTTTTATCCTGGTACGATGCAATCAGCATAATCGGGATCAGCAGCGGAGCCACAATAATGCCCAGGGCAATATCTTTCAGTTTCGGCATGAGCTCTCTCCCTTGATTGCTCAGTCATGATCAAAAACAGCATTCAGTACACGGCCAAATAAGCCACGTTTTTTGTGTTGTGGCACTGCCACATTTTGCAACGTGGCATGCTGTAGCGTTTGGGTGTGGTATGCCGTAGTTTCTTGCTGTGGCACTGCCACATTTTCTGCAATATTTAATTCATTATTCTTTTTATTATCATTGTCTTGTTGTGTTGTCGCATGCTGTGGTAGGTCGGTGTCGCATGCCGTAGCATCTTGTTGTGGTGCTGCTGTGGCAGGAGCAACACTTTTCAGCTCAATGAGTGTTTGCATACGGTCAATTTGTT